>NZ_JBDFMK010000001.1:0-3724147 GCF_047238215.1 Arthrobacter phoenicis | reverse complement strand
GGACAGGGACGGAACCCTGATGTCCGGGTAGGCCGGGTTCTCGGCCTGCAGCACCACGCCGTTGCGGGTGATCCTCAGCCGCTTGATGGTCAGCTCGCCGTCCAGGACCGCGACGACGACGGATCCGTCCACGGGTGTCAGCGCCCGGTTGACGATCAGTTCGTCCCCGTCACTGATCCCGGCGCCCTCCATGGAGTCCCCGGAGACCCGGACCACGTAGGTGCTGGTGATGTCCTTGATCAGGTGCTCGTTCAGGTCGATGCGGCCGTCGAAGTAGTCCTGCGCGGGCGAGGGATAGCCGGCCGCCACCGGGACCGGCGAGATCAGCACCGAGAGGAGGGAAGTGCCCGCGTCTATCACGCGGGGTCCGATAATTGCGCCCACAACACACCTTAGTTCGAATATATGTTCGAATCTAAGTGTAAGCCCGGGGGCGGACATTGGCCCGGGGGAAACCCTTCGGTAGTAGGCTTCGGGGGTTGGCCGCGCCGGGCGGCCCACTGTTTGGGGGTAGTGGTGGCACGAGGACGTTGGCTGGCGGTTGTGGCTGTGGGAGCTGCCCTGTGCGGCGGGGCAGGGCAGGCCGTTGCGGCGCAGGATGCCGCGGCGCCGGCTGCCTTGGCGCCGGCGGAGGTGGTATCGACGGGCGGGACGCCGGTCGACGTCATCGTTGGCCCGGACGGAACCGCGTACATCGGCGGCTACAACGGCGGCTACAACGGCTTCGGCGGGGTCCTGGTGATTCCGCCGGGCGAGCCGGGCCCTACGCGCCGGATCACGACCGGCCCCAACGTGGCCGGACTGGCCCTGGCGCCGGACGGAACGCTCTACGTGGCCCAGCAGCAGGGTGGCTCCGTCGGCGGGGCCGAGATCGGCGTCGTGCCTCCCGGTGCCGCGGCCGTCGCCCGGACCATCCCGGTGTGGAGGGGCAACCACTTCATCGCCGTCGGACCCGACGGAAAAGTGTACGTGCCGAACCCGGATAACAAGACGGTGCTTGTCCTGGCCCCCGGCGGCACGGCGGTGGACCATGTCATCGGCGTCGGGGTGGGGCCCGTGGAAGTCGCTGTCGGCGCGGACGGCACCGCCTACGTGGTCAACCAGATCGAGGGCACGGTCTCGATCGTTCCCGCCGGCCAGGCCGCGGCATCCCACACGATTCCCACCGGGGCAGTGGCCGGTACGACGGAGAATCCCCACGGCATCGCCGTCGCCCCGGACGGCACGGTCTACGTCACGAACATCAGCACGAACAAGGTGGCGGTCATCGGGACGGGGGCGGACCGGGTGGGCTACACCATCTATGTCCCGGGCGGCCCCAGCGAGGCGGCCCTCGGACCCGACGGGACGCTTTACGTCTCGAGTGTGCTCGCAGAAGGAATATCCGTGATCAAGCCCGGTTCGCGGACCGTCGACTCGACCATCCCGACCGAGGGACGCCCCGGGCACCTCGCGGTGGCCCCGGACGGCAGCATCATCGCGGCGACGCCGGGCACCGGCGTGGGCAACGGGTCGGTCTCCCGCTACGCGCCGCCGGCGCCGGTACCGGCCTCCGCTCCTGCGGGCCCGGCCGGTGCCGGGGTAGGGAACGGCACAGGAGTCGGGAACGACGCCGGGCCCTCACCGTGGAGTTCGCCCGGCGCCGTAGCGGGTGCAGGCGGCGCGGCGGTGATCGTCGTCGCCGCCCTGGTGCTGTTGCTGGGCCGACGCCGTTCTCTCAGAGCCGACGGACGCGTCGGCGACGTCACCGCCGAACAGGCGTAGCGCTAGGCCGTCTCGATCCAGTAGCGGCGCTTGCCGTTCCGGGTGTCCTCGTAGGCGCCGCCGTTCCTTTCGATCGTGGCGCGGGAGCCAGCGTTCTCCTCGTCGCAGGTCAAGAGTGCCCGCTCGATTCCCAGGCCGCGGGCGATCGGCAGCGCCTCCGCCAGGGCGCCCGCGGCATGACCGCGCCGCCGCGCCGACGGACGAACGCTGTAGCCGATGTGCCCCACCTCGTTGAGGAGGAACTCGTTCAGGTGGTGGCGGACCGCGAGTGAACCGACGAAGTCGCCGCCCTCCACAATCCAGAGATACGTGCAGGGCACATAGCCGGGCTTCCGCGGAGTCTCCGGTCGCGCGTCCCGGCGCAGAGCCTCAACAAAAGCGGCGAACGCGGCGGAACCCGCCAGGTCCGCGTCCGGCCGATGCTCTATCCCGCCGCCATCCTGGTGCGCGCCGTCGAACTCCGCAAAGGCCTCCAGCCAGGAGGCGTGATAGATGGTGTCGGGTGCGGTAAGCCTGGCCATGCCCCGATCCTAGCCGGGCCGGGGTCGAACGCTGTGAACCCGTGCGGCTACTCGAACCGGGACGGGTCGCCCATGCCGCGTCGGACCACCTCGGCGGCACCGCCGGAGAAGTCGATCACGGTGGTCGGTTCCGCGCCGCACTCGCCGGAGTCGATGACGGCATCGACCACGTGGTCCAGCCGCTCCTTGATCTCCCAGCCCTGCGTCAGCGGCTCCTCCTCGTCCGGCAGCAGTAGGGTGCTGGAGAGCAGCGGTTCGCCCAGTTCCGCCAGGATCGCCTGGACCACGGTGTGGTCCGGGATGCGCACCCCCACGGTCTTCTTCTTCGGGTGCAGCAGCCGCTTGGGGACCTCCTTGGTGGCCGGCAGGATGAAGGTGTAGCTGCCGGGGGTCACCGCCTTGATGCTCCGGAAGACGTCGTTGTCGATCTGGACGAACTGTCCCAGCTGCGCGAAGTCCTTGCAGACCAGGGTGAAGTGGTGCTTGTCGTTCAGGTGCCGGATGGCCCGGATGCGGTCCAGCGCCTCCCGGTTGCCCAGCTGCGCGCCGAGGGCGTAGCAGGAGTCCGTCGGGTAGGCGATCAGGCCCCCGGACTTGAGCAGCTCCACCACCTGGGTGATGGAGCGCGGCTGCGGGTTGTCGGGGTGGACATCGAAGAATCTCGCCATGGCATGAGCTTACGCCCGGGCACGCGGGGCACATCCATTCCGGCGCGGGGGCTGTGTCGCGTTTCATTTGCGCCCTGATCGGTGCTACCCCTTGAGGGACACCGCACGACGGACGCACCGATGCAGCACCGACGAAGAGGAGTAATACATGACTTTGCCCCGGGATGAAGACAGCTCACTGCGGCACTGGAGCGCGCGCCTGATCCAGGCCCTCCAAATCCTCGACCTGGAGGTGGACCACGAGAAGCTGGTGCAACTCGCCGACGAATCGGTCAAGGCCGTGGGTCCGCACGCCGACGCCGTCAGCGCCTTCGTCGTCGGCTTCGCCGCCGGGACGGCGTCCACCCACGGGCGCAAGAGCGTCGACGAGGCTGTCACGGCGGCCGCGGATAAGGTGATCGAGCTGTGCGAGCACGGCGAAGAGGGCGGCCCGGACGAAAAGGGCTGGACCAAGCGGGCCCAGTAGCCCGCACCCAACGCACCCACACACAACAGCCGGCAGGCCGCATCCCCGAAGGGACGCGGCCTGCCGGCTTTTCCGGAGGGGTGCTAGGCGGACACCGTCGCACCGGGAGCGGCGTGCAGGCGGCCCGGGCCGTCAGCTTCCTGGTCCGCGCTGGCCTCGAGCCGCACGATCACAGCCTTCGAGATGGGCGTGTTGCTCCCCTCAGCGGTGTGGTTCAGCGGCACCAGGACATTGGCCTCCGGGTAGTACGCGGCGGCACAGCCGCGCGACGTCGGGTACGAGACCACGCGGAACTTGCGCAGCACCCGCTCCTCGCCGTCGTCGTGCACGCCGTGGATGTCCACGTACAGACCGTCCGCGAGCCCCAGTTCGGCGATGTCGTCCGGGTTGACGAACACCACGTGGCGGCCCTTCTTGATGCCGCGGTACCGGTCGTTGTGCCCGTAGATGGTGGTGTTGAACTGGTCGTGGGAGCGCATGGTCTGCAGGATCAGCGTGCCCTCGGGGCGTTCGACGTGTTCGAGGTAGTTCACCGTCAGCACAGCCTTGCCCGTGGGCGTGGCGAAGGTGCGCGAATCGCGGGGACCGTTCTCGAGGATGAAGCCGCCTTCCTGGCGGATCCGCTCGTTGTAGTCCTGGCAGCCGCCCACCACGCGGGAGATGTGGTCCCGGATCAGGTCGTAGTTCTTCTCGAAGCCGTCCCAGTCCGCCGCGATCCTATCGCCCACCAGCGCCTTGCCCAGGCGGCTGAGGATCGCGGGTTCGGAGAGCAGGTGGTGGGAGACCGGTTCCACGCTGCCCCACGAGGGGTGCACGGCACAGACGGTGTCTTCCACGGAGACGAACTGTTCGCCGGATTCCTGGATGTCGATCTCGGTCCGGCCCATCGTGGGCAGGATCAGCGCCTCGGCGCCGGTCACCACGTGGGAGCGGTTGAGTTTGGTGGAGACCTGCACGGTCATCTCCGTGCCGGCCATGGCGGCCTCCGCGGCGTTGGTGTCCGAGACGGCGGCGACGAAGTTGCCGCCCATCGCCATGAAGAACTTGATCTCGCCTTCGCGCATCTTGTTGATGGTTTCGACGGCGTCCACGCCGTGTTCGCGCGGCGGCTCGAAGTCGAACTCCTTGCCCAGGGCCTCCATGAAGGACTGCGGCATCTGCTCCCAGATGCCCATGGTCCGGTCACCCTGGACGTTGCTGTGGCCGCGGATCGGCGAGGCGCCGGCCCCGGGCTTGCCCATGTTGCCGCGCAGCAGCAGGAGGTTGATGATCTCCTTGATGGTGGCCACGCCCTTCTTCTGCTGCGTGACGCCCATGGCCCAGGTGATGATGACCTTGTCCGCCTTCAGGTACCGGGCGGCCAGCTCGTCGATCTCCTCGGAGCGCAGCCCGGTGGCCTCCAGGACCTCCCGCTCGTCCAGCTGCGCGAGGTGTTCCTTCAGTTCGTCCAGGCCCTCGCAGTGCTCGGCCAGGAACGCGTGGTCCAGAACCGTCCCAGGGTTGCGGTCCTCGGCGTCGAGGACGCGCTTGGAGACGGCCTGCAGCAGGGCCATGTCCCCGCCGATCCGGATGTGCATGAACTGGTCCGCGATGGAGGTTCCGTGGCCGATCACGCCGCGGACCTTCTGCGGGTTCTTGTAGCGGTGCAGCCCGGCCTCGGGGAGCGGGTTCACGGCCACGATCTCGCCGCCGTTGTGCTTGCAGTTCTCCAGCTCGGTCAGCATGCGCGGGTGGTTGGTGCCCGGGTTCTGGCCCATGATGATGATCAGGTCGGCGTCGGCGTAGTCGTCGAAGTTCACGGTCGCCTTGCCGATGCCGATGGTCTGGCCCATCGCCCAGCCGGAGGACTCGTGGCACATGTTGGAGCAGTCCGGGAGGTTGTTCGTGCCGTAGCCGCGCACCAGCAGCTGGTAGAGGAAGGCCGCCTCGTTGGAGGTGCGGCCGCTGGTGTAGAAGGACGCCTCGTCCGGGGACGCCAGGCCGTGGAGCTTGTCCGTGACGATCCGGATTGCCTCATCCCAGGACACGGGCGTGTAGTGGTCCTCGCCGGCGGCTTTGAACACCGGTTCGGTGAGGCGGCCCTGCATGCCGAGCCAGTAATCGGACCGGTCGCGCAGTTCGCTGACCGAGTGTTCGGCCCAGAACGACGACGGAATCACCAGCGGCGTCGCCTCCCAGGTGACGGCCTTGGCGCCGTTCTCGCAGAACTCGAACGCCTTGCGGTGGTGCGGGTCCGGCCAGGCGCAGCTGGGGCAGTCGAAGCCGTCCTTCTGGTTCATCTTCAGGACCGTTTTGCGGGTCCGGTTGGGACCCATCCGCTTGATCGCCGGCTCCATGGAGTGGTAGACGCCGGGAACTCCGGCCGCCCAGTGCTTGGGCCGGTCGCCGACCTCCAGGTCCTTTTCGTTCGGTTCCTGTACCTCAGGTGTCTTGCGAGCCACGACAACTTCCCTTCTGCAGACGCCGCCGTAAGCCCGGCGGCGGGCACAACTCCTCTACGCACCCTACCCGCCCACGTGAGACTCGACTCTCAGCCGGACCGGAGCGCCGCAGGTAATCGAAGGGGGCGGGCTATTCGGCCGCGCGTTCGGCGAGGGCTGCCTGGATCTCCCGGCGCAGGACCTTACCGATCAGCGAGCGCGGCAGTCGCTCCATGACCACCACCCGCCGCGGCACCTTGTACGCTGCCAGGTGTTCCCGCGCGAAGTCCCGCAGGGCGCCGGGGTCCACCGTGCCGCCGGCGTCGGGCACGACGGCGGCCACCACGTCCTCGCCGCCGCCGGGCCGGGGCACGCCCACCACGGAGACCTCCGCGACGCCGGGGAACCTGGCCAGGACGTCCTCGACCTCGGTGGGTGAGACGTTGAAGCCGCCGGTGATAATCAGTTCCTTGATCCGGTCCCGGATGGTCACGAAGTGGTCCTTGTCGACGGAGACGATGTCACCGGTCCGGAACCAGCCGCCCTCCAGCAGGGCCTCCTCGGTGTCCTGCGGGCGGTTCCAGTACCCGGCGAAGACCTGCGGCCCGCGGATCAGCAGTTCGCCCCGTTCGCCGGGCGCCCGGTTGACGGCGACGTTCCGGGGATCGACGACGCGGATGTCGGTGAGCGGAAAGGGGACGCCCACGGTGCCGGGCTTGCGGCTCGGGCCGAAGGGGTTGCCTATGGAGATCGGCGAGGTCTCGGTCAGGCCGTAGCCTTCGATCAGGTTCCCGCCGGTTGCCTTTTCCCAGGTCTCCACCGTGGCCACCGGGAGGTTCATGGCCCCGGAGATGGAGTACCTGATGCCCCGCAGGCTCACGCCCCGGCGGGCGGCCTCCGCGGCGAGCCGGTCGTAGATCGGCGGGACGGCGGGCAGGAACGTCGCCGGCGAGCGCCGGTGCGCCTTCAGGACCAGGCCGGCGTCGAACTTCGGGAAGAGGACCAGCCGCGCCCCGATGCTCAGCGAAAAGGTCATGCAGAGCGTGAGCCCGTAGGCATGGAACATCGGCAGGACGGCGTAGACGGTTTCCTTGCCGTCCTGGAGGCCGGGTACCCACGCGCGGCCTTGCGCGGCGTTGGCCTGCAGGTTCGCGTGCGTGAGCATGGCACCCTTCGGCGCGCCGGTGGTGCCGCTGGTGTATTGCAGGACCGCCAGGTCCCCGGGCGCGGGCCGCTGGTGGCGCCGCTTGAGCCGCCCGGCGTCCAGCAGCCGGTGCCATGGCAGTACCTGCCGTTGAACGACGGCGGCCCGGGTTCCGCGCGCCGGCTTCCCGGCGGCCAGGGCGGCGCGTGCCTTCCGTGCGGAGGGCAGCGGAAGCCGCAGCGCCAGCCGTTTGCCCAGCGGCATGGCCGGGATCAGCTCGACCGACACCACGGTGCGGAGGCCAATGTCCGCCGGCAGCCGCAGCACCCGGTCCACGGCCTTGTCCCAGACGATTGCGACGGTGGCGCCGTGGTCCTCGAACTGGTGGCGCAGCTCGCGGTCCGTGTACAGGGGGTTGTGTTCGACGACGACGGCCCCCAGGCGCAACACCGCGTAGAAGGCAATGACGTGCTGCGGGCAGTTGGGCAGGACCAGGGCCACCCGGTCCCCGGCGGCCACTCCCAGCTTCTGCAACCCGGCGGCCACGCGGTTGATCTGCGCGCCGAGCTCCCGGTAGCTGGTCCGCGCCCCGAAGAACTCCAGCGCCGTCCGGCTGCCGTAGCGCCGGACGGACGCCTCCACCATGTCCACCAGCGACCCGGTGGGCAGCACCAGGTCGGCCGGAACGCCGTCGCTGTAGTGGGCGGTCCAGGGCCGGTCCGCCCACGGGAGGCCCGGCACCTGTGGTTCCGGAAGAGATTTCTGCTTCATGCCTGGTCCTTGCCGTGGGGAGGGGGTCCGGCCGCTGACGGGTCCGGGGGCAGTGGTTTGCGGCGGCTGCGGGACAAGTCGGCCACCCCAAAAAAGCCTACTGCCCGGTATCGGGTCCCGGGGACGGCGGTGCCCGATTGGCGATGCCAGTCGGTGGTCCCATTGGGCTGTCTGCACGGGGGCCAGGGCTCCGCTGCGCCGTGACTTTCGGCCCTACGGAGCGTGGGCGATTGCGCGGAAGGTGGGGGTGACGGACTCGGGAACGGAACGCACCATGACACACGACCGGCCTTCCCTGCGGTTCTTCGGTGCGACAGACACCGTGACCGGTTCCCGGTACCTGCTCGAATCCGGCGGCCGCCGCGTCCTGGTGGACTGTGGATTGTTCCAGGGCTACAAGCGCAGTCGGGAACGCAACCGGGCCCCGTTTCCCGTACCGCCGCACTCCATCGACGCCGTCGTCCTCACCCACGCCCACTTGGACCACACGGGCTATGTCCCGGCCCTGGTCCGGGACGGCTTCAAGGGTCCCGTCTACGCCACCGACGGCACCGCGGAACTGTGCAAGCTGATCCTGCCGGACAGCGGGTACCTCCAGGAGGAGGAGGCCAAGAACGCCACCCACCGCGGCTCGGCCAGCCACTCGCCGGCCCTCCCGCTCTACACGGCGGCAGACGCGGTCCGCTCGCTGAACAGCTTCAAGGTCCGGGAGTTCGATGACCCGCTGGACCTCGGCGGCGGCATGGAACTGACGTTCGTGCCGGCCGGCCACATCCTCGGCGCCGCCCAGGTGCACGTCCGCTTCGGCTCGCAGTCGGTCCATTTCACCGGGGACCTTGGCCGGAGCGATGATCCGTTCATGTATCCGCCCCGGCCGCTGGGAGAGGTGGACGTCCTGGTCACCGAATCCACCTACGGGAACCGGAAGCACGCGGAGGCGGACCCGGAACTACAGCTGGGGGAGATCGTTCGGCGGGTGGCCAAACGCGGGGGCGTGGTCCTGTTCGCCGCGTTCGCCGTCGGTCGCGCCGAGACCCTGATGCTGTACCTCTCCAGGCTGCGGCGGAAGAACGCCATCCCGGACATCCCCATCTATCTCAACAGCCCCATGGCCATCGACGCCTCGGACATGTACCAGCGCCACCCGGAGGAACACCGGCTCCGGCCCGAGGAGTACCGGGGCATGTACACCGTGGCAACGTTCACCCGCAGCGTCGACGACTCGAAGCTGCTGAACCTGCGCGGCGGACCGATGATCATCATCTCCGCCAGCGGTATGCTCACCGGTGGTCGGGTGCTGCACCACCTCGCGGCGTACGGGACGGACCCGAAGAACGCCGTCGTCCTCAGCGGCTACCAGGCCGGCGGGACGCGGGGAGCGGCGCTCGCCGCCGGCGAGCGCAACGTGCGGGTCTACGGCGAGGACCTGACCATCCGGGCCGAGGTCATCCAGATGGAGAACCTCTCCGCCCACGCGGACACCGACGGGCTGATCGCCTGGATGAAGGCCGCACCGAGTGCCCCGCGCATCGCCTACGTCACGCACGGAGAGCCGGACGCCGCGGACGCCCTGCGGCTGCGGATCAAACGGGAGCTGGGCTGGCGCGCCCGGGTTCCGGAGTACCTGGAACGGGTCGACCTGGGGAACCCGCGGTGAGCGCGCAGGTCACCCGCTCCGCGGTCCTGAGCGAGATCCACGCCCTGGCCCGGCCGCTGCGCAGCGACCGGGACCTCGACGCCGTCGTCCGCCGCGCGGCCGGCTGCCGGTTCACCGCCATCGGGGAGGCCTCCCACGGCACCCACGACTTCTACACCTGGCGGGCCACCCTGAGCCGCCGGCTGATCGAGGAGCAGGGCTATACCTGGATCGGCGTGGAGGGGGACTGGCCGGACTGCTGGCGGATCAACCAGTGGGTGCGCGGCATCACCGGGGCGGAGCAGGGCGTGCATTCGCTGCTGGCGGGATTCCAGCGCTGGCCCACCTGGATGTGGGCGAACGAGGAGGTGGCGGCGTTCCTGGACTGGCTGCGGTCCTGGAACCTGCACCGGCCGTTGTCCCGGCGCGTGGGCTTCTACGGGCTGGACGTGTACTCGCTCTGGGACTCGCTGCGGGAGATCATCGCCTGGCTCGAGGCCCACCAGCCCGACGCCGTCCCCGCGGCGATGCGCGCCTGGCAGTGTTTCCTGCCGCACCACGAGGACCCGCACCAGTACGCCTGGAGCACGCGCCTCGTCCCGCAGTCCTGCGAGGCCGACGTCGTCGCACTCCTCCGGGAGATCCGCGCCCGGGCCTTCGACGCCGCGGAGCACGAGGACGACGACGCGTTCGACGCCGTCCAGAATGCGGAGGTCGCGGCCAACGCCGAGCACTACTACCGGATCATGGTCCGCGGCGACCGGCAGTCCTGGAATGTCCGGGACCACCACATGGCGGACAGCATCGACCGGCTCAGCCACCACCTGGGCCCGGAGTCCCGCGGGATCGTCTGGGCCCACAACACGCACGTGGGCGACGCGCGGGCCACGGACATGGCGGTGGATGGGCTGATCAATGTGGGGCAGCTGCTGCGCGAACGTCACTCGGCCGACGGGGTGGCGCTGGTGGGCTTCGCCGGCCACCGCGGTACCGTGCTGGCCGCCGGGGCGTGGGGGACCCCGGAACGGGATCCTGGAAGTCCCGGTCGCCCGGCCGGACAGCCACGAGGCGTTCCTGCACGAGGCCCTGGGCGTGCCCGCGGTGCTGGACTTCGGCGAGGACCGCACCGGCCCGTGGCTGGCCACCTGGCTGGGGCACCGGGCAATCGGGGTCGTCTACCACCCGGAGCGCGAGCGCGGCAACTACGTGCCCACCCGGATGGGGGACCGCTACGACGCCCTGATCTGGCTGGAGGAGACCTCCGCCGTCCGGCCGGTCCACCACGAGGGACCGCCGCGCGAACCCGAATTCGAGACCGAACCCAGCGGCTTCTAGGCCCGCCGCAGCGGCGTGCCTGCCCCGAAAAAGGTGCGGGGCTTAAGGCCCTAACCCGCCCCGCGGACCCGGGACACACTGAGGTGTCGGCGGCTCCCAGGGGCGGCCGGCGCGTCATGCCAGACAGCAGCGGCCACGGCAGCGGCCCCTGCGGCGTCCGGGCGCAGCGGTCACAGAAGGGTGCGCTGCCGGGACCGCCCGCGGCGGGGCGGCCAGCCTGGCCTACGACGGAAAAGAGCGATCAGCATGAGTAAACCCATCGTCGTCGGCGTCAACGGGTCCGCGGGCAGCGAAGCCGCGCTGGCCTGGGCGCTGGAACGGGCCGCCGCGGACAACGCCCCGGTCCTCTGCGTCCACGCCGTGGACGACCGCTGGATGTCCCCGGACTTCCAGTACCACGAGCTGATCCGCCAGTCCGGGTTGGAGCTGCTGGAGAAGGCCAAGGCCGCCGCCGCCAAGCAGGCCCCGGACGTCGCGGTCGACACCGAACTGCGGCACGGCAGCCCGGGCGCGGCGCTGCGCGAGGCGTCCCAGTCCGCCGCCCTCGTGGTGGTGGGCGGCCACGACAGGCACTGGCTCGACGGCGGCCCCATGACGGACCGCGCGCTGCAGGTGGCGTCCGCCTCGGAATGTCCGGTGGCGGTTATCCCCACCCAACGCGGCACCGGCACCCGGGGCGTGGTGGTCGGCGTCGACGGCTCCGAAGAATCCCTGCAGGCCGTGGCCTACGCCGCCGCCGAGGCGGACCGGGGCGGCGACGAACTGACTGCGGTCCTGGCCTTCCGGAACCCGGCCCGCTGGGTGGAACGGCAGCTGCCCGAGAGCGGCCTGGCCGAGACGATCGTCGAGGAGGACCGGGTGGTGCTGGCCGAATCCGTCGCCGGGCTGCACGACAAGTACCCGGACCTGGTGGTCCATCAGCGCCTGGAAACAGACACCGACCCCGCGAAGGCCCTCTCGGACCTGGCGGGGGAGGCGCGCCTGCTGGTGATCGGAAGCCGCGGACGCGGCGGCTTCTCCCGGCTGGTGCTCGGCTCGACCGCACACGCGGTGCTCCTGAATGTCCCGTGTCCCACCGTCGTGACACGGGTCCACAAGGTCAAGCACGGCGACTGAGCGGTCCTGCCGACGGGAAGCCCCCTCCACGGAGGGGGCTTTTCCCGCGTCCGGGCCGGTGCGAGGATGGGGCGGTGGATTCGATACTGACCTTCGTGGGCCATTACTGGTGGCTGGTGTTCCCGCTCAGCGCCCTCGGGGGCAGCTGGGCCGGCGCCTGGCGGAAGGCCGCCGAACGGCGGCACCGGCGCCGGGTGGAGCTGTACCGTCTGAAGAACCGGCAGGCCGAGGCGGAACAGAGCAGCCGTGCTGAAGTGCAGCAGGTCCTGGACGCCCACGACGCCGTCAACCGCCGTTGGCTGGACTATGAGCTCGACGTCGGCAAACTCATCGACTTCCCGGCCATGACGGACGTCCGGGAACCCCTCACGGTGGCTTTCCTGCGCGCCAAGCGGGATGCGGACGGCCTCCGACCGGCGGGAACGGAGCCGCCGGCCGCCGGTCGGCTCGCCGAGTACCGGAACGCCGTCAACGCCTTCGAGGTGGCCTTCGACGTCGCCGAACGCGAGGCCCGGCGGATCCGCGACAGCAAGTTCACCGGCCCCGAACGCGACCGGCTCGCCACCGCCCGGAAGCTGCTCCGGATCGCCTCCGACGCCGGGTCCACCCCGGCCGAACGGCAGACGGCGTACAAGCGGGCGCGGCGGGAATTGGACGGGCTGATCGTGCTCCCGGACGCGACGACGGCGGCCCTGGAGGCCAGGATCGCCGTCGGGCTCGACGCCGGGACGAGCGAGGACCTTCCGCGCCCCTAAGCCGGCGCCGCCGCTTCGGCGGCCCCCGGGCGCCGGAGCCGGCTCCCCTGCTGTTTTGCCGTGCCCCCGTTGGCACGTACGATCTATAGGGTTTCAGGACAGCTTTGGTGAACCGCGCAAGTGGCACCTGCCAAACGGCCGGTGAACAGTGAATGACAAGGCCGCCACGGGGAATGAAACTGCTGACCGTCGACTCTGCAGATTGGGCAACAGGTGGAAATCACCGTAATGGTGGCGCTAGTCATAGCACTGGCGCTGTTCTTCGACTTCACAAACGGGTTCCATGACACTGCCAACGCGATGGCCACGCCCATCGCCACCGGTGCCATCAAGCCCCGCACCGCCGTCGCACTCGCCGCGGTGCTGAACCTCGTGGGCGCATTCCTGTCCACCGAGGTGGCCAAGACCGTTTCCGGCGGCATCATCCGCGAGGGCTCGGACGGCATCCAGATCACCCCGGACATCATCTTCGCAGGCCTCATGGGCGCGATCCTCTGGAACATGATCACCTGGCTCAAGGGCCTGCCCTCGAGCTCCTCGCACGCGCTGTTCGGCGGCCTCATCGGCGCCGCGATTGCCGGCATCGGGCTGCACTCGGTGAACTTCACCTCCGTCCTGCAGAAGGTGCTCCTGCCCGCCGTATTCGCCCCGGTGATCGCCGCGCTCGTCGCTTACATCTGCACCCGGCTGGCCTACGCCCTGACCGCCCGGCACGATCCCGAGACCGGGAGCAAGCTGACCCAGAAGCGCGGCGGCTTCCGCACCGGACAGATCTTCACCTCCAGCCTGGTGGCCCTCGCCCACGGCACCAACGACGCGCAGAAGACCATGGGAATCATCACCCTGGTCCTGATCGCCGCCGGCAGCCAGGCACCGGGCACCGGACCCCAGCTCTGGGTCATCGCCGCCTGCGCCCTCGCCATCGCCATCGGCACCTACTCCGGCGGCTGGCGGATCATCCGCACCATGGGCTCGGGCCTGACCGAGGTCAAGCCCGCGCAGGGCTTCGCCGCCGAGACCAGCACCGCCGCCGCCATCCTGGCCTCCTCGCACCTGGGCTTCGCGCTCTCCACCACGCACGTGGCCTCCGGCTCCGTGATCGGCTCCGGCTTGGGCCGCCGCGGCACCACCGTGCGCTGGGGCACCGCCGGCAAGATCGTCATCGGCTGGCTCTTCACCCTCCCCGCCGCCGGCATCGTCGGCGCCCTCACCGCCCTGCTCGTGCACACCGGAACGGTTGGGTTCGTCATCGCCGCCGTCGCCGGCACCGCCGCGGTGGTCTACATGTTTGTCGCCTCCCGGAAGTCCCACGTCGGCAGCCACAACGCCGTCGAGGTCGAAGAGGCCGGCCAGGCCATCCGGTTCGCGAAGAAGAAGGCAGCAGCGGTCAGCCGCGGCAACAAGTCCAAAGGTGGCCGGAAATGAAATGGCTTGAACTCTTTCAGGTGGCCGGCGCCACCCTCGTCGCCGCGGTGATCATCACCGTCCTGTACTCCCTCGGGGTGCGGCTCACGGCCATCGCCGGCGACAGCAGGACCGAGCAGCCCGGCTGGGTCCGGCCCCTGTCCTACGCCTGCTTCGGCCTTTGCGGCATCGCCGTCCTGGCCGGGCTGTACCTGATCATTCCCTACTTCTCCAAGTAGCGGCTCCACGTAGCGGCGGGGAGGGACCTTCGGGGCTGGGAACGCCCCGTGCCCTTGGCTAGGCTGTGCCCATGGCTGACTTCCAGTACTTCGTCGCGGCATCCCTGGACGGCTACATCGCCACCCCGGCGGACGGCCTCGACTGGTTGCTGCAGTTCGACGGGTTCGACGGCGGCGCCGAGAGCTACGACGCGTTCCTCGCCGGCGTCGGGTGCGTCGTCATGGGCGGCGGCACCTACGCCTGGCTGCTGGACCACCTCTCCGAGGGCTGGCCGTACCCCGGCATCCCGTGCTGGGTCTTCACCCACCACGAACTCCGGCCGGTGCCCGGGGCGGACATCACCTTCGTGCGGGGTCCCGTCACCGAATTCGCCGACGACCTCAGCTCCGCAGCAAAGGGCCGGAACGTCTGGGTGGTCGGCGGGGGAGTGCTCGCCGCGCAATTCGCCGACGCCGGTCTCCTGGGTGAGCTGATCCTCTCCCTCATCCCGGTGGCACTGGGCCGCGGCAAGCCGCTGCTGCCCCTGGCCGGTCCGACGGCGCCGCTGGAGCTCCTGGGATCCCGGACGATGGGCCGGGGCGTGGTGGAACTTCGCTACCGGCTGCCCGCCCGCTCCTGACTCGACAGGCTAAGCCGGCCGGCTGAGCCGACGGGCCCGGCGGCTACTGGCCGGCGTCAGTGCCCGTTTCAGTGCCCGGCTACTGGGCTGCGTCGGGGGCGTTGTCGCGCAGCAGGTTGGTGATGCGTGCGGTGGAGAGGCGGCGGCCCTGCTCGTCCGTCATCACGATCTCGTGCGTGGTGAGGGTGCGGCCCAGGTGGATGGCCGTGCACGTTCCCGTCACGGTGCCGGAGGCGATTGACCGGTGGTGCGTCGCGCCGACGTCGACGCCGAGGGCGTGCCGGCCCGGGCCGGCGTGCATCGCCGCGGCGAAGGACCCCAGGGTCTCGGCGAGCACCACGTGGGCTCCGCCGTGCAGGATCCCGGCCACCTGGGTGTTGCCCTCAACGGGCATGGTGGCCACGGTGCGTTCCGGGCTGAGTTCCACGAACTTGATCCCCATCTTCACCACCAGGGACCCGACGCCCATCCGGCCCAGCCAGCCATGCAGTTCCGCGGGAATGCCGGCGGCTTCCAGTTCGGCGGCGTACGGCGCCGGCGTGAAATTGTCGATCATGCCAACTAGGCTGGCACCTGTGAGCGAAACTACCAAACCGGCCCCTTCCGCGTCCGCAGTGGACACCCTTCAGCCAGCCGCACCGGCGGCGGAGAGCCCCGCCGGGAAGGCGCCGGCCAAGGCGGCCGGCCACAGCCTCGCCGACCACCCCTCGGCCACCGAGGTCCCCGTCATCCCGATCACGGACCAGCCCCGGCTCCTGGTGCTCGACGGACACTCCATGGCGTTCCGCGCGTTCTTCGCCCTGCCCGCCGACAAGTTCTCCACGGCCACCGGCCAGCACACCAACGCCATCCACGGCTTCACCTCCATGCTGATCAACCTGATCAAGGAGCAGAAGCCCACGCACATCGCCGTCGCCTTCGACGTCTCCGACGACACCACCCACCGCAAGGCCGAATACGACGGCTACAAGGGCGGCCGCAACGAGACCCCGCGCGAAATGAGCGGGCAGATCGACCTGATCGACAAGGTCATGGGCGCCTGGGGCATCAAGACCATCAAGCTCCCGGGCTGGGAAGCCGACGACATCCTGGCCACCCTCGCCGCCCAGGGCGAAGCGGCCGGCTTCGAGGTCCTGCTGGTCTCCGGTGACCGCGACGCCTTCCAGCTCATCACCGACAACGTCTTCGTCCTCTACCCGCGCAAGGGCGTCAGCGACATTCCCCGGATGGACGCGGAAGCCATCCAGGAGAAGTACTTCGTCAGCCCCGCCCAGTACTCCGACCTGGCCGCCCTGGTGGGCGAAACCGCCGACAACCTTCCCGGCGTCCCCGGCGTCGGGCCCAAGACCGCGGCCAAGTGGATCAACCTCTACGGTGGCCTCGAGGGCGTGCTGGAGAACATCGACTCGATCGGCGGCAAGGTCGGCGACGCCCTCCGCGGCAACGTCGACGCCGTCAAGCGCAACCGCAAGCTCAACCGGCTGCGGACCGACCTGGAACTGCCCGTCACCCTTGAGGAGCTCGCGGATCCCAGGCCGGACCAGGCGGCGCTCGAGGAACTCTTCGACACTCTCGAATTCAAGACCATCCGCACCCGGCTGTTCGCCCTCTACGGCAGCGAGGTCACCGAGGCCGAACGCGAAACCCTGGCCACCCCGGACTACACCGTCCCCGCCACGGCCGAGGAACTCTCCGCATTCCTGGCCGGCACGGAGGACAAGCGTGCCGCCGTCGCCGTGGACCTGGTCCCCGGCCGGATCGGCGAGGACGCGGCCGCCGTCGCGATCGTCCACGGCGAATCCGCCGTCTACCTCGACCTCACCACCCAGGATGCCGAGACCGAGAACGTCCTCGCCGCCTGGCTCAGGGACCCCTCGGCCGCGAAGGTGATGCACGGGTTCAAGGGCGCCCTCAAGGCGCTCTCCGCCCGCGGCATGGAACTGGACGGCGTGGTCGATGACACCGCCATCTCCGGCTACCTCATCCAGCCGGACCGCCGTAGCTACGAGCTCGCCGAACTGGCCCAGCACCACTTGAACCTCACCGTCTCCAAGGAGGAGGCGAAGGCGGGGCAGCTGGAGCTGGCGTTCGACGGCGACGACGAGGCCTCCGCCGGTGCGCTGGTGCACGTCGCCGCCGTCGTCCAGGCCCTCAGCCGCTTCTTCGAGGACGAACTCAAGGACCGCGGCGCCCTGGACCTGCTGACCACCCTGGAACTGCCGGTCAGCCGCGTCCTCGCGGACATGGAACTCGCGGGCATCGGCATCGACATGCAGCGCATGGACGAACAGCTCTCCGACCTGGCCCGGGTGATCGACAACGCCCAGCAGCAGGCCTTCGCCGCGATCGGCCACGAGGTGAACCTCGGCTCGCCCAAACAGCTGCAGACGGTCCTGTTCGAGGAACTCGGCCTGCCCAAGACCAAGAAGATCAAGTCCGGCTACACCACGGACGCGGCCTCGCTGAAGAACCTGCTGGAGAAGACCGGGCACGAGTTCCTGGTCCAGCTGATGGCGCACCGCGAATCCTCCAAGCTCCGGCAGATGCTCGAGTCGCTGAAGAAGTCCGTGGCCGAGGACGGCCGGATCCACACCACCTACGCGCAGAACGTCGCCGCCACCGGCCGGATCTCCTCGAACAACCCGAACCTGCAGAACATCCCGATCCGCAGCGAGGAGGGCCGGCGCGTGCGCGGCATCTTCGTGGTCAGCGACGGGTACGAGTGCCTGCTCTCCGCCGACTACTCGCAGATCGAGATGCGCATCATGGCGCACCTCTCCGGCGACGCCGGCCTGATCCAGGCGTACAAGGACGGCGAGGACCTGCACCGCTTTGTCGGCTCCAACATCTTCCACGTCCCCACGGACCAGGTCACCAGCGCCATGCGCTCCAAGGTCAAGGCCATGTCCTACGGCCTGGCGTACGGGCTGACCTCCTTCGGCCTGTCCAAGCAGCTGGAGATCTCCGTGGACGAGGCCCGGACCCTGATGAAGGACTACTTCGACCGGTTCGGCGCCGTCCGCGACTACCTCCGCGGCGTGGTGGAGAAGGCACGGGTGGACGGCTACACCGCCACCATCGAGGGCCGGCGCCGGTACCTGCCGGACCTGACCAGCACCGATCGGCAGCTGCGCGAGAACGCCGAACGCATCGCGCTGAACTCGCCCATCCAGGGTTCCGCGGCGGACATCATCAAGCGCGCCATGCTGGGCGTCTCCGGGGCCCTGGCCGAGCAGGGGCTGAAATCCCGGATGCTGCTCCAGGTCCATGATGAACTGGTTCTGGAAGTGGCCGCCGGCGAACGCGACGCCGTCGAGAAGCTCGTCACCGAGCAGATGGGCGCCGCCGCGGAGCTGTCGGTGCCGCTGGAGGTCCAAATCGGCATCGGCACCAGCTGGTACGAGGCCGGACACTAGCCGGGGCGCCGGGCCCGCGCGGGCCCGGCCGCCGGGTCTAGGCTTCACACCGGGTTTACGTTTCACACCGGCTTTACGTTTTAGACAGTCATCAGGGGGAGTAGCACGTGTCAGAACAGTATGAGATCCGGCGTTTCACGCCCGCGGCCAAGGGCGAGACGGCCTACCCGGAAGCGGTCGCCTGGATGCGCGCCGTCGCCTTCGGCTTCCACGACGACCGCCGCACGGAGGAACGCGTGGACCGCGGCATCGCCATGCAGCGGACCGACGGACGGATGATGACCGGCGCCTACCAGACCGGCCGGGTCGCCGCGCACTCACTCGACGCCGACATCCCCGTGGCCACCTTCGGCACCATGACCAAGACGCTCAACATCGGCTTCGGCCGCCTGCTCGACGCGCGGCTGGTGACGGCCGTGACGGTCCGGACCTCGCACCGCCGGCGCGGGCTGCTGCGCCGCATGATGGTGCAGGAAATGGAGCTCGCCCGGAAGGAAGGCCTCGCCGTGGCGGCGCTGACCGCCTCGGAGGCCTCCATCTACGGCCGCTTCGGCTACGGGGTCGCCACGGCGGAACAGTCCATCAAGGTGGACACCAGCGCGCGCTTCGTCCTCAACCACGTGCCCGTGGGCAGCGTGGAAGTCGCCGATCCCAAGGTCCTCCTGGAGCTCGCCCCGCAGATCTTCGACCGGGTCCACCGCCAGACCCCCGGCTCCGTGGGCCGGCACGAGTTCTACCGGCAGTTCGTCTCCGGTGAGGTCAGCCGGGAGGCCAACGAGGACCCGAAGATCAAGACCGCGCTGCACTATGGCCCGGACGGGACCGTGGACGGGTACGTCTCCTACAAGTTCGGCGGCTGGTCCAGCATGCCGGCCACCATGGAGGTCGTGGACCTGGTGGCCGCCACCCGGGACGCCTACCTGGAACTGTGGCAGTACCTCGGCGCCATCGACCTCGTGGAGCGCGTCATTTGGCAGGAAGCTCCCGTGGACGACCCGCTGCCGTGGGCACTGAGGGACCCCCGCTGCGTGGAGGCCTCCGAACCCCGCGACATGCTCTGGCTGCGCATCCTGGACGTGCCCCGGGCCCTGGCCGCCCGGCACTATCCGGCCGACGGCCGCCTGGTGCTGACGGTTGCCGACGGCCTCGGGATCGCCGGCGGCACCTTCGCCCTCGACGTCGACGGCGGGACCGCCACGGTCACCGACGTCACCGGGGAAGGCGCCGACCGGCCCGCGGACCTGGAACTGGACATCGCCGACCTGTCCTCGGTATTCGTCGGCGGAGTCAACCCGGTCACCCTCGCGGCGGCCGGCAGGATCCGGGAGCTCACGCCGTCGGCCGCGTTCCGCGCCGCCCGGATGTTCGCCGTCGAACGCCCCCCGCACTGCCTCACGCACTTCTAGGCGGCCCGCCCGCGGAGGTGCCATTCCGGACCACGCGCAGCCCGGCACCCGCCCGATGCCGGGCTGCGGCGTGCCCGCACGCGCTTTGACCGGGCTTGGCGGATGGCACTAGACTAAACGGGCGTGTACTACGTGTGCGCAACCAAATCCACAGAATCAGGATGACCCGGCAGATCGCCTGCGATCTGCCGTGCTTTCTCCCCGTGTCGCCGATGCGGGCTGGACGGTCTGCCTGACCGACTCACTATCCACAACGGAGCCCCTACTACATGACCATCACCTCTACCGAGAAGTCCGGTACCCCTGTCGTCGCGATCAACGACATCGGGTCCGCTGAGGATTTCCTCGCAGCTGTCGACGCGACCATCAAGTACTTCAACGACGGAGACCTCGTTGAAGGCACCGTCGTCAAGGTCGACCGCGACGAAGTCCTGCTCGACATCGGTTACAAGACCGAAGGTGTCATTCCCTCCCGCGAGCTGTCCATCAAGCACGACGTTGACCCGGGAGACGTTGTCTCCGTTGGCGATCAGGTCGAAGCCCTGGTGCTCACCAAGGAAGACAAAGAAGGCCGTCTGATCCTCTCCAAGAAGCGTGCTCAGTACGAGCGTGCCTGGGGCGACATCGAGAAGGTCAAGGAAGAAGACGGCGTCGTCACCGGTACCGTCATCGAAGTTGTCAAGGGTGGTCTTATCCTCGACATCGGTCTGCGCGGCTTCCTGCCCGCATCCCTCGTCGAGATGCGCCGCGTGCGCGACCTCGCTCCGTACATCGGTCAGCAGATCGAAGCCAAGATCATCGAGCTGGACAAGAACCGCAACAACGTTGTGCTGTCCCGCCGTGCCTGGCTCGAGCAGACCCAGTCCGAGGTCCGCTCCACGTTCCTCAACAAGCTGGAAAAGGGCCAGGTCCGTCCCGGCGTCGTTTCCTCGATCGTCAACTTCGGTGCCTTCGTGGACCTGGGCGGCGTCGACGGCCTGGTTCACGTCTCCGAGCTGTCCTGGAAGCACATCGACCACCCGTCCGAGGTTGTCGAAGTTGGCCAGGAAGTCACCGTCGAGGTTCTCGAGGTCGACCTGGACCGCGAGCGCGTCTCCCTGTCGCTCAAGGCTACGCAGGAAGATCCGTGGCAGACCTTCGCCCGCACCCACGCCCTCGGCCAGGTTGTTCCGGGTAAGGTCACCAAGCTGGTTCCGTTCGGTGCGTTCGTTCGCGTCGAAGACGGCATCGAAGGCCTGGTTCACATCTCCGAGCTCGCCGTGCGCCACGTTGAACTGGCCGAGCAGGTCGTCTCCGTTGGTGACGAGCTCTTCGTCAAGGTCATCGACATCGACCTCGAGCGCCGCCGCATCTCGCTGTCCCTCAAGCAGGCCAACGAGGGCGTCGACGCCGACAGCACCGAATTCGATCCGGCTCTGTACGGCATGGCCGCAGAGTACGACGAAGAGGGCAACTACAAGTACCCGGAGGGCTTCGACCCGGAGTCCAACGAGTGGCTCGAGGGCTACGAGACCCAGCGCGCCGCCTGGGAGCAGCAGTACGCTGACGCCCAGACCCGTTGGGAAGCCCACAAGAAGCAGGTTGCCCAGCACGCTGCCGACGACGCCGCTGCCGCGACGTCCGGTGACAGCGACTCCGGCACCACCAGCTACTCCTCGGAGCCGGCTGCGTCCGAGTCCAACACCGGTGGCGGCACGCTCGCTTCCGACGAGGCTCTCGCCGCCCTGCGTGAGAAGCTGACCGGCAACTAATTGCCAGCGGCCCGGGTTTCCCGGGCCACACACCAAGGGCCCCTGCACCATGCAGGGGCCCTTGGTGGTTTAAGCGGCGTCTTCAGCCGGCGAGGATCCGGTCCGTGGCCTCGTCCGCCGTGCCGTCGAAATACCGGTCGAGCAGTTCCTGGAATTCCGGCTGCCCGGGATCAGCGCGGAGGAACAGCGTCGCCGAGGACTGCAGCTTGCGGGCGTCGATGCCGCCGAAGATCTGCTCGGCGCTGCGGCCATCCACTCCGAGCACGGCGCGGGCACACTCCAGCAGCCGGGGTCCGAGCACCGGATGCGCCAGATAGGCTCGGGCCTCGCCCAGCGACGCGATGGCATACCGCTGCGACGTCGCGCTCATGCCCAGGCCGGCGACCTGCGGGAAGACAAACCACATCCAGTGGCTGCGCTTGGCCCCGGCGTCCAGTTCGGCCAGCGCCTGCCGGTACGTCCCGCCGGCGTCCTGCGCCGTCACGAACCGCCCCAGGTCATAGTTCCCACTCATGCCGTTGCTCCCGTCTCTCGCGTTGGAATCGTTTCCTCCCATCGTGGCACACCCAACTGACTCGCTCCCGGGGCCGTTTTCAATGCTCATAACGGCCTCAGCTGCCAGTCAGTTGGGTTGAGATCCTAGGGGAGCGGGATCCGGGCCGTGACCCGGGTGTCGTCGTCGGCGAGGGTCGAGCCCAGGCCCGCCAGCAGGGACCGGGCCGCGGCGTTGCCGGTGGCGGTGTCCGCCGTCAGGACTGCGGCCCCGGTGGCCGCCGCCTGCACTGTTACCAACCGCAAGGCCTCCCGGCCGATACCCTGGCCGCGCAGGCTCCGGCGCAGCCAGATCCCGGTTTCCAGCACCAGGGAGCCCCCGGCAGTCCCCGGGGCCGACACAGCCTTCAGCCGGACGGCCCCGGCGGGCGTACCGCCGGCCGTCACCGCCCAGGTCTTCTCCCGGGCCGGCCCCTCGAGCCCGGCCGCCGCCCGGTGATAGGCGAGGAACCACCGGACGCGGTCCGCGTTCCACCCCGGAGACCCTCCCCGCGGCGGCGTCACCTCGTCGGCGTCAGCGTCTGCCAGCGCGACGGCCAGCAGCCACTCCAGCACGGCCTCCGTAACGTCGACAAGTACGACGTCGATCGGCGGCACGTCGATCGGCTCTGCGGCGTCAGGGGAGCGGGACATCGACCCACTCCGTCCCGCCCGGCTGCAGGGAGGATCCGCCGGCGGTGAGGGCGGCCACCCGCTCCGCGGCGCGGCCCAGCCCGGCGGGGTCGTCCGGCAGCGCCAGCCGCAAGACGGTGGCCCGTTGCTCGTAGGCCGCCTCCGTCATCACGAACCCGGCGGCGCGGAGGTCGTTCTCCAGCCGGCCGGCGGTGGCATGCGGCGCGGCGACGGAGCAGATCCTGAGCCGCTGCCGGCGCACCAGGGGCGCCAGCTCCAGGGCGGCGGACACCGATTCGGAGTAGGCGCGGACCAGGCCACCGGCGCCCAGGAGGATGCCGCCGAAGTAGCGGACCACGACGGCGGTGACGTCGCTGAGGTCCGCGGCGCCGGGTAGCGTTTCGCGTTTCAGGAGCGCCTCCAGCATGGGGATTCCGGCGGTGCCGGACGGCTCGCCGTCGTCGCTGGAGCGCTGGACGTCCCGGTCCGGACCCAGCACGAACGCCGAGCAATGGTGCCGCGCGTCGTGGAATTCCCGCCGCAGCCCGGCGACCACGGCACGGGCCTGGTCCTCGCCGGCGGTGCGGGCGATCACCGTGATGAAGCGCGAGCGCTTGATCTCCAGCTCGTGCCGAAACTCCGGACCGGCGGGGACGGTGTAGGCGGTGGCCCGGCTCTCCTGGAATTCGGCGTCGTCAGGCACCCGTTCAGTTTAGTCTTGAGGTGTGCTGAAGATCGGTTTGACCGGCGGGATCGCCTCGGGAAAGTCAGTGGTGGCCTCACGGCTGCGCGAGCTCGGCGCCGTCCTGGTCGACGCCGACGCGCTGGCCCGGGAAGTGGTGGAGCCGGGCACGCCGGGGCTCGCGAAGGTGGTGGAGGCGTTCAGCTCCGCGGTGCTGGGACCCGACGGGCGGCTGGACCGGCCCCGCCTTGGCGCCCTCGTGTTCGGCGATCCGGAACGGCTCGCCGTGCTCAACGGCATCATCCACCCCCTGGTTCGAGAGCGGGCGGCGGCCCTCACCGCCGCGGCCCCCGCCGGCGCAGTGCTGGTCCAGGACATCCCTCTGCTGGTGGAGACAGGGCAGGGCGCCCACTTCCACCTGGTGGTGGTGGTCGACGCTCCCGAACCGGTCCGGGTCCGGCGAATGGTGGAGCACCGGAAGATGACCGAGGAGCAGGCCCTCAGCCGGATCGCAGCCCAAGCCGGCCGGGAGGAACGCCTGGCCGCCGCCGACGTCGTGCTCGAAAACGCCGGCTCCAAGGACGAGCTCCGCGACGCCGTGGATCGGCTCTGGAAGTTCCGCCTCACCCCCTACGCGGAAAACCTCACCCGGCGCCGCGTGGCGGCCCGCACCGGGGGTCCCGCGCTGACCCCGGCCAACCCGGACTGGCCGGCGCAGGCCGCCCGGATCATCGCCCGGCTCCGGGTGGCGGCAGGGGAGGAGGCCCTGACGCTGGACCACGTGGGGTCCACCGCGGTGCCCGGCCTCGCTGCCAAGGACGTGCTGGACCTGCAGCTGGGCGTCGCGGACATGGCCGCCGCCGACCGGCTGGCAGCCGCCCTGACCGGTGCGGGCTTCCCGGTCTGGCCGGGCGTCCTCGCCGACCACCCCAAACCCGCGGACGCGGACCCCGCCCGGTGGGACAAGCGGCTGCACGGCAGCGCCGACCCCGGCCGGGCCGTGAACCTGCACCTCCGGGCCGCCGGCTCCCCGGGCTGGCGGTTCGCGCTGTGCTTCCGCGACTGGCTGCGCGACGACGACGGCGCCCGCGCGGCCTACCTCGCGGAGAAGCGCCGCGCCGCGCGGCTGCACGAGGTGGACCGGTCGACCGCCGGGTACGCCGCGGACAAGGAGAACTGGCTGACCGCGTACGCCGTTCCCCGGATGGAGGAGTGGGCGGCCCGCACCGGCTGGCAGCCGCCGTCGTACGGCCTCCCCGGGGGCGGCCGTACCGCCCAAAGCTGAATCCGCTGTTCCTGTCGGTGCCCGGCGGTAAATTAGATTCATGAGCCTTGCCCAGGAAATCAACCGTGTCGTGGCGCCCTTCGAAGTCATCAGCGAGTTCAAGCCCGCCGGTGACCAGCCCGCGGCGATCGCCGAACTCACCGAACGGATCAACAACGGCGAGAAGGACGTGGTGCTCCTGGGCGCCACCGGTACCGGTAAGAGCGCGACGACGGCCTGGCTGATCGAGCAGGTCCAGCGGCCCACCCTGGTGCTGGTCCAGAACAAGACCCTCGCCGCCCAGCTGGCCAACGAGTTCCGCGAACTGTTGCCCAACAACGCGGTGGAGTACTTCGTTTCGTACTACGACTACTACCAGCCCGAGGCCTACGTCGCCCAGACGGACACCTTCATCGAAAAAGACTCCTCCATCAACGAGGAGGTCGAACGGCTCCGGCACTCGGCCACCAACGCGCTGCTGACCCGTCGCGACGTCATCGTGGTCGCCACCGTCTCCTGCATCTACGGCCTCGGCACGCCGGAAGAGTACATCTCCGGGATGGTCACGCTCCGCCGGGGCGCCGAGATGAACCGCGACGACCTGCTGCGGAAGTTCGTCTCCATGCAGTACGCCCGCAACGACATGGACTTCCATCGCGGCACCTTCCGGGTCCGCGGCGATACCGTCGAGATCATCCCGATGTACGAGGAACTGGCCATCCGGATCGAGTTCTTCGGCGACGAGATCGAGAACATCCAGACCCTGCACCCGCTCACCGGCGAGGTGCTCCGCGACGAGGAGGAGATGTACGTCTTCCCCGCCTCGCACTACGTCGCCGGGCCGGAGCGGATGGGCCGCGCCATCAAGCGGATCGAGGACGAACTCGCCGACCGGCTCAAGGTCCTGGAGAGCCAGAACAAACTCGTCGAGGCACAGCGGCTGCGGATGCGCACCACCTACGACCTCGAAATGATGCAGCAAATGGGATTCTGCAACGGCATCGAGAACTACTCCGCCCACATCGACGGCCGTGAACCGGGCACCGCCCCGCACTGCCTCCTCGACTACTTCCCGGACGACTTCCTGCTGGTCATCGACGAATCCCACGTCACGGTGCCGCAGATCGGCGCCATGTACGAGGGAGACATGTCCCGCAAACGGAACCTGGTGGACTTCGGCTTCCGGCTGCCCTCCGCCATGGACAACCGGCCGCTGAAGTGGGACGAGTTCCTCGAACGCGTCGGCCAGACCGTGTACCTCTCCGCCACGCCGGGCAAGTACGAACTCGGCAAAGCGGACGGCTTCGTCCAGCAGATCATCCGCCCCACCGGCCTGATTGACCCCGAGGTGATCGTGAAGCCCACCAAGGGCCAGATCGACGACCTCCTCGGCGAGATCAAGACCCGCACCGCCAAGAACGAACGCGTCCTCGTCACGACGCTGACCAAGCGCATGGCCGAGGACCTCACCGACTACCTCGTGGGCCACGGCGTCAAGGTGGAGTACCTGCACTCCGACGTCGACACCCTGCGCCGCGTGGAGCTGCTGCGCGAGCTGCGGATGGGCGTGTTCGACGTCCTCGTCGGCATCAACCTGCTCCGTGAGGGCCTCGACCTGCCCGAGGTGTCCCTGGTCAGCATCCTGGACGCGGACAAGGAAGGCTTCCTCCGCTCAGCCACCTCGCTGATCCAGACTATCGGCCGCGCCGCGCGTAACGTCTCCGGCGAGGTGCACATGTACGCGGACAAGATCACCGACTCGATGGCGCAGGCCATCGACGAGACGAACCGCCGCCGCGCCATCCAGGTCGCCTACAACAAGGACCACGGCATCGACCCGCAGCCGCTGCGGAAAAAGATCGCCGACATCACGGACCAGCTGGCCAAGGAGGACGCGGACACCCGCGAACTGCTCGCCAGCGCCGGCAAGGGCAAGGGCAAGAACGGCGGCAAGGGCGGAGCGAAGGTCCGCGCCGACGGTCTCGCCGCGGCGCCCGCGGAGGACCTGGTGGGCCTGATCGAACAGCTCACCGAGCAGATGCACGCCGCCGCCGGCGAGCTGCAGTTCGAGCTCGCCGCCCGGCTCCGCGACGAGGTCGGCGACCTCAAGAAGGAGCTCCGGCAGATGCAGTCGGCAGGTCACGCCTGAGGTAAACTGGGAGGCACGTAGGGGAGTATCCCAAAGCGCTACGATCGTCAGCACGCATGGCACGGACGCCATGCCGGACGTAGCGGGCACCACACCAGATCCAGGAATCCGTTCCTGGCCGCTGTGGGGCCGGAGAGACTTACACCGCTGAGTCGTGCCCTCCGAAAGGTTTCTACGTGCCTGAACTTCCCCTCTGGTTTGAGATCGGCTCCTTCGTCGTTCTCGGCCTGATCCTTGCCATCGACCTGCTGCTGGTCCTCAAGCGACCGCACGAGCCGTCAATGAAGGAAGCCGGCCTCTGGGTCTCGTTTTACATTGGCCTGGCGCTACTGTTCGCCGGCGCCATGTTCCTCTTCACCGGCCCCGAGTACGGCGGCCAATTTATCGCCGGCTGGGTCACCGAGTACAGCCTGAGCATCGACAACCTGTTCGTCTTCATCATCATCATGGCGCGCTTCTCGGTGCCCCGGAAATACCAGCAGGAAGTCCTGATGGTGGGCATCATCATCGCCCTGATCCTGCGCGGCATCTTCATCATGCTCGGTGCGATCGTGATCGAGCAGTTCAGCTGGGTGTTCTACATCTTCGGCGCGTTCCTGCTCTGGACCGCCTGGAAGCAGGCACAGGACGAGGGTGAGGACGAAGAGGACCGGGAGAACCCGCTGATCGCGCGGATCCGCCGCGTCCTGCCGATGTCCGAGAAGTTCGACGGCGGCAAGATCCGCACCGTGGTGGACGGCAAGAAGGTTTTCACCCCCATGGTGATCGTCTTCGTCACCATCGGCCTGACCGACCTGCTGTTCGCGGTGGACTCCATCCCTGCGATCTTCGGCCTGACGCAGAGCGCGTTCATCGTCTTCACCGCCAACCTGTTCGCCCTGATGGGCCTGCGCCAGCTGTACTTCCTGCTGGGCGGCCTGATGACCCGGCTGGTCTACCTCAAGCACGCGCTCTCGGTGATCCTGGCCTTCATCGGCGTCAAGCTGGTCCTGCACGCCATGCACGTCAACGAGCTGCCCTTCATCAACGGCGGCCGGCACATTGAGTGGGCCCCGGAAATCCCCACCTTCGTCTCCCTCGGCGTCATCGTCGGCACGATCATCGTTGCCGTCGTCGCCAGCCTCTACAGCTCCAAGGCCACCACGGCCAAGCTGGACGCCCGGCTCGAGGAAGACTCCCGCAAGAGCCTCACCGACGCCGAATAGCGCCGGCTAGTACCGGCTAGCGCCGGTCGCGCAGGCAACAATGCCCGGGGAAGCGAACGCTTCCCCGGGCATTGTTGTCACAGGCTGGCTGTGCTGTGCGGTCTGGGGCGGTGTCAGGCCGTGCGGGTCCGCGCCATCCCCAGCAGGCGGCCGAAGATCGCCTCGCCGTCGTCGGCTATGCCGTCGTGGTGGAACTCGTCCGTCTCCCAGACCTGCAGCCCGCGCACCGCGCGGGCGGTTTCCAGCGACAGGTCCCGGTCCACATAGATGTCGTCGGTGTAGACGGCGGCCGCGACCGGCACCGTGGTGGCGGCCAGGCGGTCCAGGTCGTAGAGCGGCGCCCAGTCGTCCCTCTCCGCCAGCAGGGCGGCGACGGCGCGCAGCGGCTCCAGCGCCGGGTCCTGCTCGAAGTACCAGGGGTAGACCATCTCGCCGGTGAGCAACGGGGCCGGCACGTCCGGGCGGAACTCCGGGTGGTCCTGCAGCACCCGCAGCGCCGCCCAGTCCGTCGCCTCGCCCTGGCCGTAGATGGATTCGTGCATTAGCGCGTAGAGCGGGTTGGCGGCACGGGTGACCAGGCCGCGGACCTGCTCCAGGAAGGTGTCGGAGAGCCGGTCGCCGTCGGGAGTGGCGGTGAAGGCGTCCTCCAGCAGGTGGTGGAGGCCGTCCACGCGGGTGTTGCCGCCCAGGAAGGAACCCACCATCTGGAACCGCTCCACCGTCAAGGGGCTGCCGTCCGGCAACACCTCCGGCGTCTCCCGCAGGTGCCGGGCGATCCGGTTCACGGTCTCCCGGTCCTCCGGGTACCAGCCGAAGTATTCGGTGTTGCGGGCGGCGGCCCGGCGGAACGTGGCCTGGTAGACCCGGTCCGCGGGACCGGTGAGTGGAGCGAGGCCGCCGGTGATCAGCACCTCGCGGAGACCCTCGGGGGCGAAGGACAGGTAGGTCAGGGCGCAGAAGCCGCCGTAGCTCTGCCCGTAGATGGTCCACGGGGCCGCGCCCAGGGTCCGGCGGATGGCCTCGGCGTCGGCCACGATCGAGTCGGCGCGGAAGTGGGTGAGGTACTCGGCTTGGTCCCGCTCGCTGCCCCGCAGCGGCAGGGTGTGCCGGTCCGCGGGGGAGGACAGGCCGGTGCCGCGCTGGTCCAGCATGAGGATCCGGAAGTCCTTGGCCGCGGCCTTGCTCCAGCCGCCCAGGGACGGGAACCGGTTGCCGCGGCCGCCGGGGCCGCCCTGCAGGAAGAGCAGCCAGGGAAGATCCTGCGCCTGCTCTTCGGTGTGGTCGGCGGAGACGTACTCCCGGGCGAAGACCGTGATGGTCTCGCCCGCGGGATCCGCGTGGTCCAGGGGGACCTCGAAGTAGTGTTCGGTGGTGCGCATCCCCCGGTAGTTGTGCCGGCCCTTGACCACGTGCGGGACGGAGCCGGACTCGAGGACGGGCAGCGGGGCGTGAGCGGCGGGCGCCGGGGCCACGGTGTCAGCCACGGGCCGCCTCCGCGCGGGAACCGAACGCTGCCAGGGCGTCGCCGGTGAGCCGGAAGGTGGACCATTCGTCCATCGGCGCCGCGCCGAGGTTCTTGTAGAAGGCGATGGAGGGCTCGTTCCAGTCCAGGACACTCCACTCCACCCGGGCGTAGCCGCGTTCGACGGCGGTAGCGGCCAGGTGCTGCAGCAGGGCCTTGCCGTGCCCGGCGCCGCGGGCTTCCGGCTTGACGTACAGGTCCTCGAGGTAGATCCCGTGGACGCCCTCCCAGGTGGAGTAGTTCAGGAACCACAAGGCGAATCCCTGGACCTCGCCCGCCTCGTTCTCGGCCATGGTGGCGAAGACCCGCGGGTTCTCCCCGAACAGCACTCCGGCCAGCATGTCCGGGGTGTTCCGGACCGCGTCCGGCTCCTTTTCGTAGATGGCCAGGTCGTGGATCATCTGCAGGATGGCGGGGACGTCGGAGGCGGCCGCGGGCCGGATTACAGTCATGGACTGCAGTTTACTAGCGGCTACAGACGGTTAACGTCGGTCACCCGCACCACCGCGCTGCCGGCCTCGTCGGAGGCGGCGAGGTCCACCTCGGCGGAGATGCCCCAGTCGTGGTTGCCTTCCGGATCGTCGAAGATCTGCCGGACCTTCCAGCGGCCCGGCTCCTCGGTGATGATCAGCAGCCCGGGTCCGCGTGCGTCCGGCCCGGTGCCGATGTCATTGTGTTCGTCGAAGTAGTCGTCCAGGGCGTCTTCCCAGCGCTCGGCGTCCCAGCCGGCGGCGCCGTCGAGCGCCCCGAGGTCGGTGGCGGCCTCGTCCGCGAACAGCTCGACGCGGCGGAACATCTCGTTCCGCACCATCACCCGGAAGGCCCGGACGTTGGATGTCAGCGACGGCGGCGGGGGTGGGGGAGCGTCGTGCGGGGTGGGCGCGGCGCCGGAGGTGAGTTCCTCCCATTCGTCCAGCAGGCTGGAGTCGACCTGCCGGACCAGCTCGCCGAGCCACGCGATCAGGTCCTCGAGGTCTTCGCGCAGGGCGTCCTGCGGCACGGTCTGGCGGAGCGCCTTGAAGCCGTCCGCCAGGTAGCGGAGCACGATCCCCTCGGAGCGGGCCAGGCCGTAGAACTGGACGAATTCGCCGAAGTTCATGGCCCGTTCATACATGTCGCGGATGACGGACTTGGGCGCGAGTTCGAAGTCGCCGATCCAGGGCGCGGCCTTGCGGTAGACGTCGAACGCCTCGCCGAGGATCTCCGCCAGGGGCTGCGGGTAGGTGACCTCCTCCAGCATGGCCATCCGCTGGTCGTAGTCGATCCCGTCCGCCTTCATCGCGGCGACCGCCTCGCCGCGGGCCTTCTTCTGCTGGGCGGAGAGGATCTGCCGCGGCTTCTCCAGCGTCGACTCGATCACCGAGACGACGTCCAGGGCGTACGACGCCGACTCCGGGTCCAGCAGGTCCAGCGCCGCCAGGGCGAAGGGGGAGAGCGGCTGGTTGAGGGCGAAGTTGGCCTGCAGATGCACGGTCAGCCGGACCGACCGGCCGTCCGGGCCCTGCTCGGCGGCCGGGATCCGCTCGACGACGCCCGCCGCCAGGAGTTCGCGGTAGATGCCGAGGGCGCGCTTCATCAGCTTCAGCTGGGCCGGCCTCGTTTCGTGGTTCTCGGTCAGCAGCCGGCGGGCGGCCTGGAAGGGATCGCCGGGGCGTTCCATCAGGTTCATCAGCATCGCGTGCGTGACAGTGAAGCTGGAGACCAGGGGATCCGGCACGGACTCGACCAGCCGCTGGAAGGTCGGCTCACCCCAGGACACGAAGCCCTCGGGCGGTTTCTTCTTGACCACCTGGCGGAGCTTCTTCTGGTCGTCGCCGAACTTGGCCGTGGCCTTGGCCATTGCCTTGACGTTCTCGATGACGTGCTCGGGCGCCTGGACCACCACGGTGCCGGCGGTGTCGTAGCCTGCGCGGCCCGCGCGTCCGGCGATCTGATGGAATTCGCGGGAGTTCAGCAGGCGGGTGCGGACGCCGTCGTACTTGCTCAGGGCGGTGAGCAGCACGGTGCGGATGGGCACGTTGATGCCCACGCCGAGGGTGTCCGTACCGCAGATGACCTTCAGCAGCCCGGCCTGCGCCAGCTGCTCGACGAGGCGGCGGTACTTGGGCAGCATGCCCGCGTGGTGGACGCCGATGCCGTGCCGGACCAGCCGGTTCAGGGTCTTGCCGAACCCGGGCGCGAACCGGAAGCCGGCGATGAGTTCGGCGATCCGGTCCTTTTCCTCCCGGGTGCAGACGTTGATGCTCATCAGCGTCTGGGCCCGGTCGATCGCCTCCAGCTGGCTGAAGTGCACCACGTACACCGGAACCTGCTTCGTGGAGAGCAACTCCTCCAGGGTCTCGTGCACCGGGCTCTGCTGGTAATAGAAGTGCAGGGGGATGGGCCGCTCCGCGGAGCTGACCGTGGTGGTGGGGCGGCCGGTCAGGTCGGTGATGCCGGTTTCGAAGCGGCTGACGTCGCCGAGGGTCGCGGACATCAGCAGGAACTGGGCCTGCGGCAGTTCCAGCAGCGGCACCTGCCAGGCCCAGCCGCGCTGGGGGTCCGAATAGAAGTGGAACTCGTCCATGATCACGGAGCCGAGGTCGGCGGTGGAACCCTCCCGGAGGGCGATGTTGGCCAGGATTTCGGCCGTGCAGCAGATGATCGGGGCGTCCTGGTTGACGCCGGAGTCGCCGGTGATCATGCCGACGTTCTCGGCGCCGAAGATGTCGCAGAGCGCGAAGAACTTCTCGGATACCAGGGCCTTGATCGGGGCGGTGTAGTAGCTGCGCTGTCCGCGGGCCATCGCCTGGTAGTGGGCGGCAATCGCAACCAGCGATTTACCCGAACCGGTCGGGGTGGCGAGGATGACGTTGGCGCCGGACGCCAGCTCCATGACGGCCTCGTCCTGGGCCGGGTAGAGGGCGATACCGCGGCTCTCCGTCCACTCGACGAAGCGGGTGTACAGCTCGTCCGGGTCCACACCCGCGCCGCCTGAAACGCGGGCGGCCGGGGCGGGGAGTTGATCTACGAGTTTCATTGCCTTCCAGCTTAGTGCCGCGGCCGTCAGGCAGGATTCCGCGCGGTCCGCCGCAAACACTTGAACATTCAACTGAAGCGGAGTACGTTTAGTTGTAGCTTCAACTTATAGATTAGATCCCGGCAGAACAGAACCCCATGAAAAACCTCCTGGCACGCCTCTTTGGAAAGAAGAACCCCATGACTGACATCACCATCATCGGCAACGGCTCCATGGCCCGTGGCATTGCCACCCGCGCCCTCGCCGCCGGCCGCACCGTCGAAATCCTTGGCCAGGACGCGGACAAGGCCCGGACGCTGGCCGGTGAACTCGGCGCCGGCGTCGGCCACGGCAGCATCGGCAGCACCCCGGCCGGCGGCCTTGTCATCCTCGCGGTTCCGTTCGACGCCGCCAAGGCCGTCGTGGAGACCTATGGCGCCGCCCTGGCCGGCAAGGTCATCGTGGACATCACGAACCCCGTCAACTTCGAGACCTTCGACTCCCTCGTGGTCGCCCCGGGCAGCTCCGCGGCCGAGGAAATTGCCGCACTGGCCCCCGCCGGAGCGTCCGTCGTCAAGGCCTTCAACACCACCTTCGCCGGAACCCTCATGACCGGCCAGTCCGCCGGGCAGCCGCTGGACGTCTTCATCGCCGGCGACGATGGGGCGGCCACCGCCGCCGTCGCCGGCTTCGTGAGCGATGCGGGCATGCGGCCCCTCGCCGTCGGCCCGCTCAAGCGCGCCCGCGAACTCGAGGGCTTCCAGTTCGTCCTCATGACCATGCAGGCCAGCCCCGCATTCCCCGACTTCACCTGGGACACCGGCCTGAAGGTGACGAAGTAAATGACGGACACCTATCCGGCGCCGGCGGTGGCAACCGCCGGGTCAGCCGACCCGGAGGCTCCCCTGGTGGTCCTGCTGCACGGCCGGGGATCGAACGAACGCGACATCCTGGGCCTGGCCGGAGCGCTGCCCGAGGGCGCCGCCTATGCCGCCGTGCGGGCCCCCATCGCCGAGGGCGGCGGGTATGCCTGGTTCGCCAACCGCAGCATCGGACGTCCGGTGGCCGAATCCCTGGCCGGGACCATGGCCTGGTTCCGGACGTGGCTGGACGGGGCCGCCCCGGCCGGCCGCCCCGTGGTGCTGGTGGGCTTCAGCGGCGGCGCCGCCTTCGCCGGCGGGCTGCTGCTCTCCGACCCGGGCCGCTATGCCGGCGCGGCCATCCTCTACGGCACGCTGCCCTTCGACGCCGGAGTCCCCGTGACCCCGGGCCTGCTCGCCGGGACGCCCGTCTTCGTCGCCCAGGGCGAACAGGACCGGGTGATCCCCGCCGAACTGCTCGACCGCACCCGGCGGTACCTGCTGGGCGAATCATCCGCGGCCACCCGCTCCCGGCGGGACCCGGGCGGCCACGGCCTCTCGGCCCGGACCCTGACGGAGCTGGGCTCCTGGATCGAGGAACTCGTGGCGGGCGCCGCGCGGACAGCGGACCGTGATGCCCCGGAGGCCCCCGCCCGGGCTTAGGCTTCCCCTGAAAGAGCACCGCGGGTAATAGAGCACGGCGGTGAAAGAACACTGCGGTGAGAGAACACCGCGGTGAAAGAATTGCGAGGCGGGGAACTCATGAAGTGGGATGCGGCCAAATATGAACAGTTCGGCGACCACCGGGATCGGCCCTTCTTCGACCTGACCGGGCGGATCCGGGCCGAGGAGCCGCGGCAGGTGGTGGACCTCGGCTGCGGACCGGGCAATCTGACGGCCGCTCTTGCCGCCCGCTGGCCCGGAGCCGATGTGGTGGGGATCGACTCCTCACCGGAGATGCTGGAAGGTGCCACGGCGCTGGCCGGCGGCGGCCTCCGCTTCGAGCAGGCCGACATCGCCGGTTGGCAGCCCGGCCCCGAAACCGACGTCGTGGTCACCAACGCGGCCCTGCAATGGGTCCCGGGCCACCGCGGGCTGCTGAAGGAGTGGCTGGCCGCACTCCGGCCCGGGGCGTGGTTCGCCCTCCAGGTCCCGGGCAACTTCGACGCGCCCTCGCATGCGCTGATGCGTTCCCTGGCCGGGACGGGGGAGTGGGCCGAGCCGCTCGCCGGTGTCCTCCGGCACGACGACGTCGTCGGCCAGCCCGCCGATTACCTGAAGCTGATGCTCGATGCCGGTTGCGACGCGGACGTCTGGGAAACCACCTACCTCCAGGTGCTCCAGGGTCCGGACGCCGTCCTGGAATGGGTCCGCGGCACCGGACTGCGGCCGGTCCTCGACGCACTCGACGGCCCGGACGCCAAACGCTTTGGGGCGCAGTACGGCGCGATGCTCCGTGAGGCCTACCCGCGGGGGCCGCACGGGACGGTCTTCGAGTTCCGCAGGGTCTTCGCCGTCGCCCGCAAGCGCGGCGGCTCCCTCGTCGATTGACGGATGTGACACGCCGCGTGACAACTTCCGGTGAGTCGTAGGCATACAATGACAAAGCGGTCTGGGGGCGGCCGCTTGACTCTCCGCTTCCGGGTACCGTTCCGCCGCCAGGCCGGGGACGGTACCGGCCCGGCGGGCGACGGCTACGACGTCCGCCATCACGCTGCGTGACCCGACGTTGGAGGTTCTATGCTGTTTGCCCTGATCAGACGGGCGCTGGCTGCGCATCGGGGCGCGGTCGCGGCCATCATCGGGCTCCAGTTGCTCCAGACCACCGCCAACCTGCTCCTTCCCACCCTGAATGCGGCGATCATCGACCAGGGCATCGTCGCCGGCGATACCCCGGCCATCCCGCGCCTGGGAGCCATCATGGCCGCCGTCGCCGCGGTGCAGGTGGTCACGGCCCTCGCCGCCGGCTACCTCGGCGCCGTCGTCGCCATGCGGGTCGCCCGGGACCTGCGCAGCGACCTCTTCGCCACCGTGCAGACCCTCTCCTCGCAGGACATCGCCGGCTTCGGCGCGTCCAGCCTAGTCACCCGGGCCACCAACGACGTCGTCCAGATCCAGAACCTGACCCTGCTGGTCCTGACCATGCTGGTGGCGGCGCCCGCCAGCTTCGTCGGCGGCATCGTGCTGGCCGTCCACCAGGACGTGGCGCTCTCCGGCATCGTGGTTGCCGTCATCCCGCTCCTGGCCGCGATTATGTTCCTGATCGTCCGCCGGCTGATCCCGCTGTACCGGGCCGGCCAGCAGCTCATCGACCGGGCCGGCCGGACGCTGCGGGAGCAGATCATCGGCGCCAACGTGATCCGCAGCTTCGTGCGGCAGGAGTACGAGATGCGGCGCTTCGCCGCGGTCAACCGGGACCTCACCCGCAACAACCTGGATTCGGCGCTGTTGGTGGCCGGAATGAATCCGCTGATCATGATCGTGGTGAATCTGTCCTCGGTGGCGGTCGTCTGGTTCGGCGGGCATCGGATCGCCGCCGGGCAGATGAAGGTGGGCGCACTGGCCGCGTTCATCGCCTACATCCTGCAGATCATGATCGCGATTGTTATGGCTATGTACGTGTTCACGACGGCGCCCCGGGCTGCCGTCTGCGCCGAACGGATCCAGGCGGTGCTGGACACCGAACCGTCCATCGCCGACCCCGGCACCGCCGCCGTCACCGCAGCAGTCCGGACGGCCGAACCCCGTGCCGCCGCCGGGACGGTCGAGTTCCGCGACGTCGCCTTCGCCTATCCCGGGGCCGAGAAGCCCGTGCTCTCCGGGATCAGCTTCACGGCCCGCCCCGGCACCACCACCGCGGTCATCGGCGCCACCGGCAGCGGAAAGACCACGCTGGTGAACCTGCTGCCACGATTCCTGGACCCGACGCACGGCACCATCTCCCTGGGCGGGGTGGACATTGCCACGTTGCCGCTGGACCAGCTGCGAGGCAGGATTTCGCTGGTGCCCCAGCACTCCCACCTCTTCGGCGGAAGCGTGGCGCGGAACCTCCGGGTGGGCGGCCCCGACGCCACCGACGCCGAACTCTGGGAGGCGCTGGAGTCCGCGCAGGCCGACGTCTTCGTCCGCGAAGTCGACGGCGGCCTCGACGCCCAGCTGAGCCAGGGCGGAGCCAACCTCTCCGGCGGCCAGCGGCAGCGGCTCTGCATCGCCCGGGCCCTGCTTCGCCACGCCGACGTCTACCTCTTCGACGACAGCTTCTCGGCCCTGGACTACGGCACCGACCAACGGCTGCGCCGCGCCCTGCAACCCCTGCTGGCGGACGCCACCGTGCTGGTGGTGGCCGAACGGGTGGCCAGCATCGTGGACGCGGACACCATCCTGGTGCTGGAGGAGGGGCGGGTCACCGCGCAGGGCAGCCACGACGCGCTGCTGGCCGGCTCCGCGGCGTACCGGGACATCGCCGCCTCCCAGCTGATCCTGGCGGACAGCCTGTGACCGCCGCCGGCGCCGACACGTCCGAAACCGACACGGCCGTCACGCCGCCACCCCCGCCGCGGCGGCGGACCGCCGCCCGGCTGCTCGGACTGCTCCGGCCCATGCGGCTCAGGATGGCCGGTGTCGTCGCGGCGACCTGCGGCTTCGCCGCCCTGAACGTCGCCGCACCGAAGTACCTGGGCGACGCCACCGACATCGTGGTCCGCGGCGTCATGGGCCGGGGCTTCGACGAGGCGCACCTGGGCCGGCTGCTGCTGGCGGTGGCGCTGATGTACCTCGGCGCCTCCCTCTTCAGCTGGATTCAGGGCGCCCTCACCGCCACCGCCGTGCAGCGGCTCAGCTACGGCCTCCGGGCCGCCGTCGAACGCAAGATCCACGTCCTGCCCTCCGCCCACTTCGAGGGCCAGCACCGCGGCGACGTGCTGAGCCGGGCCACCAACGACGTCGACAACGTCTCCCAGTCCCTGAACCAGCTGCTCAACCAGCTGATCATGTCCGTCCTGATGCTCATCGGCGCGCTGACCATGATGATCTGGCTCTCGCCGCTGCTGGCGCTCATTGCCCTCGTCTCCGTGCCGGTGTCCACCCTGGTTACCGTCCTGGTGGCACGCCGGTCGCAGGCGCACTTCGGCGAACAGTGGAGCAGCACCGGCGCCGTCCAGGCCCACCTCGAGGAATTCTTCTCCGGGCACGAGGTGGTCAAGGCCTTCGGCCGCCAAGAGGCCGCCGCAACCGTCTTCCGCGCGGGGAACGAGCGGCTCTACCGGGCCGCCTCCAGCGCCCAGTACCTCTCCGGCATGGTGCAGCCGCTCATGCTGTTCGTGGCGAACCTCAACTACATCGCCGTCGCCGTCATCGGGGCCCTGCAGGTGGCCGCGGGGACCATGAGCATCGGCGGAGTCCAGGCCTTCATCCAGTTCAGCCGGCTCTTCAGCCAGCCGATGGGGCAGATCGGCGGCATGCTCACCCTGATCCAGTCCTGCCTGGCGTCCGCCGGGCGCGTCTTCGCCCTGCTCGACGCGGACGAAATCCCCGTCGATACCGCCGACGGCGCCAACACCGCCCTTCCCGCGGGACGGATCCGCTTCGAGGGGGTCAGCTTCGGCTACCGCCCCGACGCACCGGTGGTCCGCGACCTCAGCTTCATGGCCGAACCCGGCCAGACGGTGGCGATCGTCGGCCACACCGGGGCCGGGAAGACCACAGTGGTCAACCTCCTGATGCGCTTCTACGAGCCCGACGCCGGCCGTATCACCATCGACGGCGTAGACATCGCGGAACTGCCCCGGGACGTCCTCCGTGCGGGCATCGGCACCGTCCTGCAGGACGCTTGGCTCTTCACCGGCACCATCCGGGACAACATCGAGTACGGCCGGCCAGGCGCCTCCGACGCGGACGTCATCGCCGCCGCGCAAGCCAGCCACGTCGACCAGTTCGTCCGCGCCCTCCCGGACGGGTACGCCACCGTGCTCGGCAACGACGGCGGCTCGCTCAGCCGCGGCCAGCGCCAGTTGATTTCGATCGCCCGCACCCACCTGGCCGGCGGCAGCATCCTCGTCCTGGACGAGGCCACCAGCTCCGTAGACAGCCGGACCGAACTGCAGATCCGGGAGGCGATGGCACGGCTCCGGGAGGACCGGACAAGCTTCGTGATTGCCCACCGCTTGTCCACCGTCCGGGACGCTGATCTAATTCTCGTCATGGACCAAGGACGCATCGTTGAGCAGGGCACCCACCAGGAACTGACCGAGCGGGGAGGCCACTACGCCGCGCTGTGCCGTGCCCAGTTCGCCGGGCTGCAGGCCGCCGAGGACGCCCTGGAGTCCGGCCGGTGACCCCTCCGTCCGCCGGCACGGCCTCCTTCCCGGGCACCTGGAAGCCCAGCACCGCCAGTTCCGTCCCCCTGTTCGAGCAGCTGCGGCTGAACATCATCGAACGGGCCGACGACGGCACGCTTGCCCCCGGAACCCGGCTCCCCGCCGTCCGCAGCCTGGCCGCCGAGCTGGGCGTCGCGCCGCACACCGTGGCCCGCGCCTACAAGGAACTTGAGGCCGCCGGCATCGTCAGTACCCAGGGCCGCAACGGCACGGTGGTCTGCGCGCGGGACGAGGCCTGGGGGTCCCTCGCCGAGTCCGCCGCCGACTACGCCGCCGCCGCCCGGGCCAAGGGCGCCAGCTTCGCCGAGGCCGTCCAGCTGCTCGCCGCCGCCTACGACCGCCACTGACCGGCGCCGAGCGGCCCCTGATCGGCGTGCCCTAGCACACGCCCCGCCCGAATAGCGATTCGAAGAAGTTTTCGATTAGCATGGTAAGCGTGCCTAAAGCCGTAGCTGAAGAACCCGCCGTCGTTATCCAGCCTGACGCCACCGCGCCGGAGCCCGGAAAAACCGTGTCCCGGACCGAAGGAAAGACGGCCCGGACGGCCACCGCGGTGCCGGAACGGCCCGACCTGTCCCGCCTGGTGGTCAAGGGCGCCCGCGAGCACAACCTGCGCAATGTGGACCTGGACCTGCCGCGCGACGCGATGATCGTCTTTACCGGCCTCTCCGGATCCGGCAAGTCCTCCCTGGCGTTCGACACCATCTTCGCCGAGGGCCAGCGCCGCTACGTCGAGTCGCTCTCCGCCTATGCCCGGCAGTTCCTCGGCCAGGTGGACAAGCCCGACGTCGACTTCATCGAGGGCCTCTCGCCCGCGGTCTCGATCGACCAGAAGTCCACCAGCAAGAACCCCCGCTCCACCGTGGGCACCATCACCGAGATCTACGACTACATGCGCCTGCTCTGGGCCCGTGTGGGGCGCCCGCACTGCCCCGTTTGCGGCGAGCCCGTCACCAAGCAGACCCCGCAGCAGATCGTCGACCAGCTGCAGGAACTGCCCGAAGGAACCCGGTTCCAGGTCCTCGCGCCAGTGGTCCGCGGCCGCAAGGGCGAATTCGTCGAGCTCTTCAAGGAGCTCAGCGCCAAGGGCTACTCCCGTGCCCGGGTGGATGACAAGCTGGTGCAGCTCAGCGACCCGCCCAAGCTGGGCAAGCAGTTCAAGCACACCATCGAGGTGGTGGTGGACCGCCTGGTGGTCAAGGAAGGCATCCGCCAGCGCCTGACCGACTCGGTGGAGACCGCCCTGGGGCTCGCCGAGGGCCGAGTCCTGGCCGAGTTCGTGGACCTTGACGCCGACGATCCCGAGCGGATCCGCGCGTTCTCCGAGCACCTCGCCTGCCCCAATGAGCACCCCCTCGCCCTGGACGAGATCGAGCCCCGTTCCTTCTCCTTCAACAACCCGTTCGGCGCCTGCTCCGTCTGCAGCGGCATCGGCACCCGGCTCGAGGTGGACGAGGAACTCCTGGTTCCCAACCCGGAGCTGTCCCTCGCCGAGGGCGCGATCGCTCCCTGGTCTCTGGGCGCCGCCACCACCAAGTACTGGGTCCGGCTCCTCAGCGGCCTCGCCAAGGACGTCGGCTTCTCGATGACCACCCCGTGGGAGAAGCTCTCCAGGGACGCCCGCCAGACCGTGCTGCACGGCAAGGACCACAAGGTGGTCGTGCAGTACCGCAACCGCTTCGGCCGGGAACGCAAGTACAGCACCGGCTTCGAGGGCGTCGTGCAGTACGTGCACCGCAAGCACACCGAGACGGATTCCGACTCGGCCCGCGACCGCTACGAAGAATACATGCGGCAGGTCCCGTGCCCGGCCTGCAACGGCGCGCGCCTGAACCCGGCGTCGCTGTCCGTGCTGATCAACGGCAAGTCCATCGCCGAGGTCGCCGCCCTGCCGATGCGCGAGTGCGCCCACTTCCTGGACACCCTGGTGCTCACCGGCCGCGAGGCCCAGATCGCCAACCAGGTGCTCAAGGAGATCCAGGCCCGCCTGACCTTCCTGCTCGACGTCGGCCTCGAATACCTGAACCTGGAACGCTCCTCCGGCACCCTGTCCGGCGGCGAGGCCCAGCGCATCCGGCTGGCCACCCAGATCGGCTCCGGCCTGGTGGGCGTGCTCTACGTCCTCGACGAGCCCTCGATCGGCCTGCACCAGCGAGACAACCGCCGCCTCATCGAAACCCTCACACGGCTCCGGGACCTCGGCAACACCCTGATCGTGGTCGAACACGACGAGGACACCATCCACGAGGCCGACTGGGTGGTGGACATCGGACCGGGCGCCGGCGAGCACGGCGGCAAGGTGGTCCACTCCGGCTCCTACCAGGACCTGCTGAAGAACACCGAGTCCCTCACCGGCGACTACCTCTCCGGCCGGAAGTCCATCGCGGTGCCGAAGAAGCGCCGCAAGTACGACAAGAAGCGCGAGCTAAAGGTCGTCGGGGCCAAGGAAAACAACCTCCTCAACGTGGACGCGTCCTTCCCGCTGGGGCTCTTCACCGCCGTAACCGGCGTGAGCGGCTCCGGCAAGTCCACGCTGGTCAACGAGATCCTCTACAAGGTCCTCGCCACCAAGCTCAACGGCGCCAAGCAGGTGGCCGGCCGGCACAAGAGCGTCCAGGGCCTGGAGCACCTGGACAAGGTGGTCCACGTCGACCAGAGCCCCATCGGCCGCACGCCCCGGTCCAACCCGGCCACCTACACCGGCGTCTTCGACCACATCCGGAAGCTCTTCGCCGAGACCACGGAGGCCAAGGTCCGTGGCTACCTGCCCGGCCGGTTCTCCTTCAACGTCAAGGGCGGCCGCTGCGAGGCGTGCTCCGGCGACGGCACCCTGAAGATCGAGATGAACTTCCTGCCGGACGTCTACGTCCCCTGCGAGGTCTGCCACGGCGCCCGCTACAACCGGGAAACGCTCGAGGTCCATTACAAGGGCAAGACCATCGCGGACGTGCTGAACATGCCGATCGAGGAGGGCGCCGAGTTCTTTGCCGCGTTCTCGCCGATCGCCCGGCACCTGCGCACCCTGGTCGACGTCGGCCTCGGGTACGTGCGGCTGGGCCAGCCCGCCACCACCCTCTCCGGTGGCGAGGCGCAGCGCGTCAAGCTCGCCGCGGAACTGCAGAAGCGCTCCAACGGCCGCAGCGTCTACGTACTGGACGAGCCGACCACCGGGCTGCACTTCGAGGACATCCGAAAGCTCCTCATGGTGCTGCAGGGCCTCGTGGACAAGGGCAACACCGTGATCACCATCGAGCACAACCTCGACGTGATCAAGAGCGCGGACTGGATCGTGGACCTGGGCCCCGACGGCGGCTCCGGCGGCGGGCGGATCGTCGCCTCCGGCACCCCGGAACAGGTCGCCAAGTCCAAGGACAGCCACACCGCGGCGTTCCTCGCCGAAATCCTCGGCTAGCAGCGGCGGGCCCTGGCGGCTGGCGCTACGCACATGCCCTGTCGCACCCGGAATACCGGGCGCGACAGGGCATGTGCGCGTCGCAGGGCGATCACAGCGGCGACCGGCGATCAGTTTCCCGTTCGTTTGGACGAATTTCGGCCTTCCGGGCCCTCGTGAGAAACTAAGGCCCGTGATGCCTACCCCCGTGCCCGTGATCTTCGACCTGGACGGCACCCTGGTGGACCCGGCGGGCGGCATCACCGGAGGCATCGCCGCCGCGCTGCGGCAACTCGGAATGCCCGTTCCGGCGCCCGCCGACCTGGACGCGATGGTAGGGCCCAAGCTCAGCCACTCCCTGCTGGAGATCGCCGGCGTCCCCGCCGAGCGTCTCGACGACGTCATCCGGCTCTACCGGGCGCACTACCTCGCCGAGGGCATCGCCCGCAGCCGGGTCTACGACGGGATCCGCGAACTGCTGGAGACCTTCGCCGCCGACGGCCGGTCCGCAGCCGTCGCCACCCAGAAACCCGAGCACCTGGCCCGGATTGTCCTGGACCACCACGGCCTGACCGATCTGTTCCACACCATTAGGGGCTCCGCCGCGGACGAGTCCGCCGCCGCGCATGGGCCGGCCGGGAAGGCCGGGATCGTCGGCGCCGCCCTCGCCGACCTCGGCACCGGGCACGCCGTCATGGTGGGGGACCGGGCCCAGGACGTCGCCGGAGCGGCTGCCAACGGTCTGGAGTGCATCGGGGTAGGGTGGGGTTTTGCGCTCGACGGCGAACTCGCCGGGGCGGGCGCGGTGGCGGTCGTGCACAGCACCTCCGACCTAACCGACACGATTACCCGGCTGGACGCCGTCCGGACCGGTGCCCTGCAGGCCCTGAACGAGGTGCACACCGATGGCAATGTTTGACGCGATCCGCTGGACCACGCGGGGGCTGGTCAGCTCGACCTGCCGCCCCACGGTCATCGGACTCGAGAACGTCCCCACCACGGGGCCGTTCATCGTGGCGCCGAACCATCTCTCCTTCCTGGACAGCGTCATCGTCCAGGCCCTCATGCCGCGGCCGGTGGCGTTCTTCGCCAAGGCCGAATACTTCACCACCAGCGGCGTCAAGGGCCGCCTGATGAAGGGCTTCTTCGAGGCCGTCGGTTCCATCCCGGTGGAGCGCGGTGAGCAGGCCGCCAGCGTGCAGGCACTGAAAACGCTGCTGGACATCCTCGAGGCCGGCACGGGCATCGGCATCTACCCCGAGGGCACCCGCTCGCGCGACGGCATCCTCTACCGCGGCCGCACCGGCGTCGGCTGGCTCGCCCTGACCACTGGAGCCCCGGTCATCCCGGTGGGCCTGATCGGCACCGAGAACCTGCAGCCGGCGGACAGCAACAAGGTCCGCCCGCAGCACTTCACCATGAAGGTGGGGGAGCCGCTCTACTTCGAGAAGACCGGCCCGGACCACTCGCTCCCCGCCCGGCGCCAGGTCACGGACAAGATCATGGACGCCATCGCCGAGCTGAGCGGCCAGGAACGCGCCACCACCTACAACCAGAGCAAAACCGTCGAGTAGCGCAAACCCCAGCTGCGGGGGTGCGGCTTGCCCCGATGCGGGGGTGGGGCGTACCGCTCAGTAGAATGAACTAGTGGCACATCCAGCGAGTTACCGCCCCAAGACCGGGGAAATCCCCACCAATCCGGGCGTCTACCGTTTCCGGGACCCGCACGGCCGGGTCATCTACGTCGGCAAGGCCAAGAACCTCCGCTCCCGGCTGAACTCGTACTTCGCCAACCCCGCGGGCCTGCTGCCCAAGACCCACGCCATGGTGCACACCGCCAGTAGCGTGGAGTGGACGGTGGTCGGCAGCGAACTGGAATCCTTGCAGCTCGAATACACCTGGATCAAGGAATTCAAGCCGCGGTTCAACGTCATGTTCCGCGACGACAAGAGCTACCCCTACCTCGCGGTCACCATGTCGGAAAAGTACCCGCGCGTGCAGGTGATGCGCGGCGACCGGCGCAAGGGCACCCGCTACTTCGGCCCGTACACGGCCGGCGCCATCCGCGACACCATGGACACGCTGCTGCGCGTCTTCCCGGTCCGCAGCTGCAGCCCCGGGGTGTTCAAACGCGCCGAGGCCAGCGGCCGGCCCTGCCTGCTCGGCTACATCGACAAGTGTTCCGCGCCCTGCGTCGGCCGCATCTCCCCGGAGGACCACCGGGTCCTGGCCGAGGACTTCTGCGCCTTCATGGGCGGCGAGGCCAAGCGCTTCGTCTCCCGGCTGGAAAAGGACATGGCCGCCGCGGTGGCCGAACTGGACTACGAGCTGGCGGCCCGGGTGCGCGACGACATCGTCGCCCTGAAAAAGGTCTTCGAACGCAACGCCGTCGTCCTCGCCGAGGACACCGACGCCGACGTCTTCGCCCTCTACGAGGACGAACTGGAGGCGGCGGTTCAGGTCTTCCACGTCCGCGGCGGCCGGATCCGCGGCCAGCGCGGCTGGGTAGTGGAAAAAGTGGAGGACTCCACCACCCCGGACCTCGTCGAACACCTCCTGCAGCAGGTCTACGGCGCGGAGGGCGAAGTCCAAGGCCGGCTCCCGCGTGAGGTCCTGGTCCCCGCCGAACCCAGCAACGCCGAGGAGCTCGCGCAGTGGCTCAGCGGACTGCGCGGCGCCCGGGTGGACATCCGGGTTCCGCAGCGCGGGGACAAGGCCACGCTGCTCTCCACAGTCCGGGACAACGCCGAACACGCCCTCAAGCTGCACAAGTCCCGCCGCGCCGGCGACCTGACCATGCGGTCCCAGGCGCTGAACGAACTCCAGGAGGCGCTGGACCTGCCGGTGGCGCTGCTGCGGATCGAATGCTTTGACATCTCGCACGTCCAGGGCACCAACGTGGTCGGCTCCATGGTGGTGGTCGAGGACGGCCTGCCGAAGAAGTCGGACTACCGCAAGTTCTCCGTCACCGGCCCCGCCGCCAACGACGACACCGCGGCCATGCACGACGTCCTGACCCGCCGCTTCCGCAACTACCTGCAGGAGCAGGCCGCCACCCCCGGCTCGGACGTGGAGCCCGGCGCCGGTCCGCTGGCGGCCGCCCAGGCCGCCGCCGTCGCCCCCGCCGCCGGTGCCCCGTCCGCCGGAGCCCCTTCAACCACCACCGGCTCCGGCCCGGTCACCGACACCACGACGCCGGCGCCCAAGGCGAAGTTCGCCTACCCGCCCAACCTCGTCGTCGTCGACGGCGGCAAGCCCCAGGTGAACGCCGCCGCCAAGGCCCTCGCCGACCTCGGCATCCATGACGTCTATGTGGTGGGCCTGGCCAAGCGGCTCGAAGAGGTGTGGCTGCCGGACAGCGACTTCCCGGTCATCCTGCCCCGCGCCTCCGCCGGGCTCTACCTGCTGCAGCGGATCCGCGACGAGGCCCACCGCTTCGCCATCACCTTCCACCGGCAAAAGCGCGGCAAGGCCATGACCGTCTCCGTGCTCGACGGCGTGCCCGGCCTCGGCGAATCCAAGCGCAAGGCCCTGCTGAACCAGTTCGGCTCGGTCAAGAGCATCAAGGCCGCCAGCGTCGAGGAGCTCACCGCGGCCAAGGGCATCGGCCCCGCGCTGGCCGCCGCGATCGTGAAGCATTTCGACGCCGGCGACGGCGGGGACGAACCCGCCGCGCCCGCGATCAACATGACGACCGGCGAAATCCTGGAAACTTAGCCCGCACCGGCAAACTTGGCTAGGGTTAGAGGCTGATGCACGACGCGCGGCCGGCAGCACTTGCCCCGCGCGCCGTGCCGACGGCAGAGCAGACAGCAGAGATGGGGCACGACCGATGACAGAGTCACCTGCGGGAACCGGAGCAGAGGACGACCTGACCCCGGTGAAACCCGTCGAGGCGGAGCTGCTGGTGGTCACCGGCATGTCCGGCGCCGGGCGCAGCACCGCCTCCGACGCGCTTGAGGACCATGGCTGGTACGTGGTGGAGAACCTTCCGCCGCAGATGCTCGGAACCCTCGCGGAGCTGGTCTCGCACGCCCCGGGGTCCATCTCCAAGCTCGCCGTCGTGGTCGACGTCCGCAGCAAGGACCTGTTCGCGGACATCCGCGCCGCGCTGCGCAACCTCGAGGCCAGCGGCGTGACCTTCCGCGTGCTGTTCCTCGACGCCAGCGACGACGTCCTGGTCCGCCGCTTCGAACAGGGCCGCAGGCCGCACCCGCTGCAGGGCGGCGGCCGGATCCTCGACGGCATTGCCGCCGAACGGGAACTGCTCCGCGAACTGCGCGAGTCCTCCGACATCGTCCTGGACACCTCCCCGCTGAATGTCCATGGCCTCGCCACCGCCATCACCGAACTCTTCAGCGAGACCGGCCCCGTGGCGCTGCGCCTGAACGTCATGAGCTTCGGCTTCAAGTACGGGCTGCCGGTGGACGCGAACTTCGTCGCCGACGCCCGCTTCATCCCCAACCCGCACTGGGTCCCGCAGCTGCGCCCGCACACCGGGCTGGACAAGGACGTCAGCGACTACGTGCTGGAAGCCGAGGGCGTCAGCAACTTCGTGGAACGCTACGTGCTGGCCCTGGAACCGGTCCTGGACGGCTACCGGCGCGAGAACAAGCACTACGCCACGATCGCCGTCGGTTGCACCGGCGGCAAGCACCGCTCCGTCGCCGTTGCCGTCGAACTTTCCCGCCGGCTGGCCCAGTACCCCCGGGTCACGGTCACCACGACCCACCGGGATCTGGGCCGCGAATAATGGCGCTCCTCACCGGCCCCCTGCCCCTGGTCCCGGCCGCCAGCGCCGCCTCCGCCGGCCAGCAGGACAAGGGCCCCTCGGTCGTCGCGCTCGGCGGCGGCCACGGGCTGGCCGCCTCGCTCTCCGCGCTGCGCCTGCTGACCTCCGAACTCACCGCGATCGTCACGGTCGCGGACGACGGCGGCTCCTCCGGGCGGCTGCGCGAGGAGTACGGCGTGCTGCCCCCCGGAGACTTGCGGATGGCGCTCTCCGCCCTGTGCGATGACACCGACTGGGGCCGGACCTGGCGCGACGTCATGCAGCACCGCTTCAAGCCCGGCCGCGGCACGGGCGGCTCGCTCGACGAACACGCCATGGGCAACCTGCTGATCGTGACCCTCTGGGAACTCCTCGGCGACACGGTCGCCGGGCTGCAGTGGGCCGGGGCCCTGCTCGGCGCCCGCGGCCAGGTGCTGCCGATGTCCACCACCCCGCTGACCATCGAGGGCCAGGCCCGGGTCCCGGGACCGGACGGCACCCCCGTCCTGGAAACCATCCGCGGCCAGGCCCGCTGCGCCGTCGCCGGCACCCTCGAGGCCGTGAGGCTGCTGCCGGAGGCGGCCCCCGCCTGCGTCGAGGCGCTCACCGCGATCGAGCTCGCGGACTGGGTGGTCCTGGGCCCCGGGTCCTGGTACACCTCCGTGCTGCCGCACCTGCTGCTGCCGGAGATGCGCACCGCGCTCTGCAACACCGAGGCCCGGCGCTGCCTGACCATGAACCTGGCAACCAACACCAAGGAAACCGCCGGCATGTCCGCCGCGGACCACCTCCGGGTGCTGCGGGACTACGCGCCCGACTTCACCGTCGACGTCGTTCTCGCCGACCCTGCCTCCGTGCCGGACGTCGCCGACTTCGAACGGGCGGCCGCGATGCTCGGGGCCGAGGTGGTCTTGGGTAAGGTTAGGGCGTCGAGCCGCCGGCCCGTGCATGATCCGCTGCGCCTAGCGACGGCGTACCACGACATTTTTGGAAACAGGTAGGAAGGTGCCATGGCACTGACAGCATCGGTCAAGGAAGAACTTTCCCGGCTGGACATCAAGAAATCCTCGGTCCGCAAGGCCGAGGTCTCCGCCATGCTGCGCTTCGCGGGCGGCCTGCACATCATCTCCGGCCGGATCGTGATCGAGGCGGAGGTGGACCTGGCGTCCACCGCCCGCCGGCTCCGCGCCGCGATCGCCGAAGTCTACGGCCACCAGAGCGAGATCATCGTCGTCTCCGGCGGCGGCCTGCGCCGCGGAAGCCGCTACATAGTCCGCGTGGTGCGTGACGGTGAGGCGCTGGCCCGCCAGACCGGCCTGCTGGACGCCCGCGGCCGTCCCGTCCGCGGCCTGCCCTCCGTTGTCGTCAACGGCTCCGCCGCCGACGCCGAGGCCGTCTGGCGCGGCGCGTTCCTGGCCCACGGCTCGCTCACCGAACCGGGCCGCTCCTCGGCGCTCGAGGTCACCTGCCCCGGCCCCGAATCGGCGCTGGCCCTGGTCGGCGCCGCCCGCCGGCTCGGTATCCAGGCCAAGGCCCGCGAGGTCAGGGGAGTGGACCGCGTGGTGATCCGCGACGGCGACACCATCGCCGCGCTGCTGACCCGGATGGGCGCGCACGACGCGCTCATGGTCTGGGAGGAACGCCGGATGCGCAAGGAAGTCCGCGCCACCGCCAACCGCCTGGCCAACTTCGACGACGCCAACCTGCGCCGCTCCGCCCAGGCCGCCGTCGCCGCCGGCGCCCGCGTGGACCGTGCCCTGGAGATCCTTGGCGACGACGTCCCGGACCACCTGAAGTACGCCGGCGAACTCCGCGTGGCGCACAAGCAGGCCAGCCTGGACGAGCTGGGCCGCCTGGCTGACCCGGTGATGACCAAGGACGCAATCGCGGGCCGCATCCGCCGCCTCCTGGCCATGGCGGACAAGCGGGCCCAGGACCTCGGCGTCCCGGGCACCGAGGCCAACGTGACCCCCGAGATGCTGGACGAGTAGCGGCACCCGCGGATCAGCGACAGAATCGGATCCAGGGCACGGGAATACCTCGCCGCCAGCGGAGGCTATGCCCAACGGGTCCACCCACAATCTTCCGGATGTCCAAGCATCCGGAGGCACAATCCGAGAGTTAGCAAAACCGGACCGTCGGGTCCACGACATTGGAGGATTTTGTGACCGAGTACGTACTGCCAGAGCTCGACTATGACTACGCCGCGCTGGAGCCCCATATCTCCGCGAAGATCATGGAGCTGCACCACAGCAAGCACCACGCCACCTACGTCGCCGGCGCCAACAACGCGCTGGCCCAGCTGGCCGAGGCCCGCGAAAAGGGCGACTTCGCCAACATCAACCGCCTCTCCAAGGATCTTGCGTTCCACACCGGCGGCCACATCAACCACTCCGTGTTCTGGAAGAACCTCTCCCCGGACGGCGGCGACAAGCCCGAGGGCGAGCTGGCCGCTGCGATCGACGACGCGTTCGGTTCCTTCGACGCCTTCCGCGCCCAGTTCAGCGCCGCGGCGCTGGGCCTGCAGGGCTCCGGCTGGGGCTTCCTGGCCTACGAGCCGATCGGCGGCAACCTGGTCATCGAGCAGCTCTACGATCAGCAGGGCAACGTGGCTCTCGGCACCACCCCGCTGCTGATGCTGGACATGTGGGAGCACGCCTTCTACCTGGACTACGTCAACGTCAAGGCCGACTACGTCAAGGCGTTCTGGAACATCGTGAATTGGGCCGACGTCGCCAAGCGTTTCGACGCCGCCCGCAGCAACGCGACCGGCCTCATCACCCTCTAGTCGGACCTCCGACGGAAACCCGCGTGTAACAAACCTCACATTTTGTTGCGCAAAGGGCCGAATCACGGACGGCCCGCCCCTTTTGTTGCAGGGGCGGGCCACCTTAAACGTAAGATGGATCACGGAAGGCGGTTAGCCTTCAGCAACGTGGCTGGTCGCCCTCCGATCTGGTAATCATCTCTGCCCAATGGCGTGCGGGATCTGTTAGTTGGCTTGAACGCCTACTCAACTAATCGTGCTTGAGAGAGCACCAAGGAGACTGAAAACGTGACGACACGTATTGGTATCAACGGCTTCGGCCGCATTGGCCGCAACTACTTCCGCGCCGCCCTCGCACAGGGCGCCGACCTCGAGATCGTTGCCGTCAACGACCTCACCAGCCCGGAAGCCCTGGCCCACCTCTTCAAGTACGACTCCGTCGGCGGCCGACTAGCCCAGTCGATCGAGGTCAAGGACGGCAACATCGTCGTCGACGGCAAGACCATCAAGGTCCTGGCCGAGCGCGATCCCGCGAACCTGCCCTGGGGCGAGCTCGGCGTGGACATCGTGATCGAATCCACGGGTTTCTTCACCAAGGCCGCCGACGCCAAGAAGCACATCGACGCCGGCGCCAAGAAGGTCCTGATCTCCGCACCCGCCTCGGACGAGGACATCACCATCGTCATGGGCGTCAACGACGGCCTGTACGACAACGATGCGCACCACATCATCTCCAACGCCTCCTGCACCACCAACTGCCTCGGCCCGCTGGCCAAGGTCGTCAACGACGCCTTCGGCATCGAGCGTGGCCTGATGACCACCGTGCACGCCTATACCGCCGACCAGAACCTGCAGGACGGCCCGCACAAGGACCTGCGCCGCGCCCGCGCCGCAGCCATCAACATGGTCCCCACCTCCACCGGTGCCGCCAAGGCCATCGGCCTGGTCCTCCCGGAGCTCAAGGGCAAGCTGGACGGCTACGCCATCCGCGTTCCCGTCCCCACCGGCTCCGCCACCGACCTGACCGTCACCGTCTCCCGCGAGACCACCGTCGAGGAAGTCAACGCCGCCCTCAAGGCCGCCTCCGAGACCCCGGAACTCAAGGGCCTGCTGACCTACACCGACGAGCCGATCGTCTCCTCCGACATCGTCGGTGACCCGGCCTCGTCCATCTTCGACTCCGGCCTGACCAAGGTCATCGGCAACCAGGTCAAGGTTGTGTCCTGGTACGACAACGAATGGGGCTACTCCAACCGCCTCGTCGACCTCACGGAGCTCGTCGCATCCAAGCTGGGCTAGGGTAAGAGCCATGACATTCCACACCCTCGACGAACTGATCGCTGAAGGTGTCCGCGGGCGGTACGTTCTGGTCCGATGTGACCTGAACGTGCCGCTCGACGGCTCTACAGTGACTGATGACGGCCGGATCAAGGCCTCCCTGCCGGTCCTCACGAAGCTCACCGACGCCGGTGCGCGCTTGCTGGTCACGGCGCACCTGGGCCGCCCCAAGGGCGCCCCGGAGGAGAAGTACTCGCTCAAGCCCGCCGTCGCACGCCTGGCCGAGCTCGCCTCCTTCCCCGTGGCCCTCGCCGACGACACCGTGGGGGAGTCCGCCACGGCGGCCGCCGCCGGGCTGTCCGACGGCGCGGCGCTGGTGCTCGAGAACGTGCGCTTCGACGCGCGGGAGACCTCCAAGGACGACGCCGAACGCGGCGCCTTCGCGGACGAGCTGGTCGCCCTCACCGGCGGCAACGGCGCCTTCGTGGACGACGCCTTCGGCGCCGTGCACCGCAAACACGCCAGCGTCTACGACGTCGCCACCCGCCTGCCGTCCTACCAGGGCGACCTGGTCCGGACCGAGGTCGAGGTGCTGCGGAGGCTCACCACGGATACCCAGCGGCCCTACGTGGTGGTCCTCGGCGGTTCCAAGGTCTCGGACAAGCTCGCCGTGATTGAGAACCTCATCGGCAAGGCCGACACCATCCTGGTGGGCGGCGGCATGCTGTTCACCTTCCTCGCGGCCGCAGGCCACAAGGTCGCCGGCAGCCTGCTCGAAGAGGACCAGATCCCCGTCGTCCAGGACTACCTGGAGCGCGCGGCCGACGCCGGCACCACCTTCGTCATCCCCACCGACGTCGTCGTGGCCGGCAAGTTCGCCGCCGACGCCGAGCACGAGACCGTGCAGGCGGACGCGATCGAGGAGAGCCGCTTCGGCACCTCCGGCATCGGCCTGGACATCGGACCCGACTCCGCTGCAGCCTTTGCCGCGAAGATCGCCGAGGCGAAGACCGTCTTCTGGAACGGCCCTATGGGCGTCTTCGAATTCCCGGCCTTCGCCGACGGCACCCGTGCCGTCGCCGAAGCGCTGACGAAGACCGGTGCCTTCACCGTGGTGGGCGGCGGCGACTCCGCCGCCGCGGTCCGGACCCTCGGCTTCGCCGACGACCAGTTCGGGCACATATCCACCGGCGGCGGCGCCAGCCTCGAGTACCTCGAAGGCAAGGACCTCCCCGGCCTGAGCGTGCTGGACCGCTAGACCCTTCCGGCCGGCCGGGCGCCCACGGGTGCCCGGCCGGCCCCTTTTTCACCGCAACGACTTTTGGAGACCTCGTGACCACGTCAACCAACGGCAAGTTCGACCGGAAGCCCTTCATCGCGGGCAACTGGAAGATGAACATGGACCATGTCCAGGGCATCACCCTGCTGCAGAAGCTCGCCTGGACGCTCTCGGACGCCAAGCACGACTACAATCGCGTGGAGGTGGCCGTCTTCCCGCCGTTCACCGACCTCCGCGGCGTCCAGACCCTGGTCCAGGGCGACGACCTGCAGGTGGCCTACGGCGGCCAGGACCTGAGCCAGTTCGACTCCGGCGCCTACACCGGTGACATCTCCGGTGCGTTCCTCGCCAAGCTGGGCTGCAGCTACGTCCTCGTCGGCCACAGCGAACGCCGCACCATCCACCAGGAGACCGACGAGGTCCTCAACGCCAAGACCAAGGCCGCCTTCAGCCACGGCCTCACCCCGGTGCTGTGCGTCGGCGAAGGCCTCGAGGTCCGCCAGGCCGGTACCCACGTCGAGCACACCCTGGCCCAGCTCCGCGCCGGCGTCGAGGGCCTCACCGCAGAGCAGGCCGCCGAACTGGTCGTGGCCTACGAGCCCGTCTGGGCCATCGGCACCGGCGAGGTCGCCGGACCGGAGGACGCGCAGGAAATGTGCGCCGCGATCCGCGCCGAGCTCGAAAAGCTCTTCGACGGTTCCGTGGCCGCGAAGACGCGCCTGCTCTACGGCGGTTCCGTGAAGGCCAACAACGCTGCCGCTATCCTGAAGGAACGCGACGTGGACGGGCTGCTGGTAGGCGGTGCCAGCCTGGACGCGGCCGAGTTTGCTAATATTGTCAGGTTCGAGAGCCACCTCACGGCGGAGTAGTCCGCCGCAGGCACCGGTTCCCGCAATCCCCTCTTTCGAAAGGCCGTCGTGGACGTTCTTCATGTCATCCTGCAGGTGCTGCTGGGTATCACCAGCCTCCTGCTGACCCTGCTCATCCTGCTGCACAAGGGTCGCGGCGGCGGTCTGTCCGACATGTTCGGCGGCGGCATGAGCTCCGGGCTCAGCTCCTCCGGCGTGGCCGAGCGGAACTTGAACCGGTTCACGATCGTCCTCGGCGTCACCTGGGGCGTGGTCATCATCGCCCTCGGCCTGCTGATGCGCTTCAGCACCGGCGCCGACTCCTAGCGCCGCCCGCGGACCCCCTCAAGGGGGCCCGCGCTGATAATTTCATACGGGCCCTCCGGCCCTGACCGCATCGGGAACTTCCTGCTTACACTGTCGCTGGCAACCGCCAACGGACCATGACAGTAGCCAGGAGTTCCCGATGCTGCATTCTGCGACAGGTTTCAGGGGTATCCGCGTCGGCGCGGTCGCCGGCGCATCCACCCGCCACGAGCCGTTCGACGGCGGCGCCACCCCGCCCCGGGTCAGCGTGTGCTTCCGCTGCGCAAAGGGCCACGAGACATCCGTCGTCTTCGCCCGGCTCCCCGAGGACCAGATCCCGGGAGTCTGGGACTGCCGCCGCTGCGGCTGCCCGGCCACGCGGGACGAGGCGCGCTTCGCCCTCGAGGACGAGCCGGGGGACAGCTACAAGACCCACCTCGAATACGTTAAAGAGCGGCGCTCCAGCCAGGACGCCGAAGACGTCCTGGCCGGAGCGCTGGAAAAACTACGCGCCCGACGCGCTCTTCCGGACCAGCTGCTCCGGGACGCGTGAGGCCGCCTCCTCGTCGATCAGCCAGAGCGTCTCCAGCCGTCCGCGCGGTCCCGCCGCCGGGACCTGGACGGGGTTGGCGCCGGCCAGGGCCAGGCCCACGGCTCCCGCCTTGTCGTCACCGGCCACCACCATCCACACCTCATCGGCGGTATTAATGGTCGGCATCGTCAGCGAGACGCGCAGCGGCGGCGGCTTGGGGGAGTTGCGGACCCCCACCACCGTCAGCTGCTTCTCCCGGATGCCCGCCTGCTCGGGGAACAGCGAGGCCACGTGGGCGTCCGGGCCGACGCCGAGAAGAACGATGTCCAGCCGCGGGAGGCTGCCCGGCTCTTCGGGACGATCATCGGACATGTCCGCCGCGTGTTCCGCGGCGGCGGCCTCGGCCAGCCGGCGCGCGTAGTCCGCGGCCGCCTCCTCCGGGGTGTCGAATTCGTCCGAGGACCCCGGGACGTGCACCCGGGCGGGGTCCACGTCGATGTGCGCGAGCAGGGCGTCCTGCGCCTGGCGGGCGTTCCGGTCGGCGTCGTCGCGGCCGACGAAGCGCTCGTCGCCCCACCAGAAGTTGACCTTGGACCAGTCCACCGCGCGGACCGCGGGGGATTCGGCCACGGCCTTGAGCGATCCGATGCCCATGGTGCCGCCGGTCAGGACCACCGTGGCCTCGCCGTGCTTGTCCTGGATGTCCACCAGTTTGGTGATCAGCCGGGCGGCGATCGCCGCCATCAGGACCTTGGAGTCGGGGTGGATGCTAACTCTGGGCTCAACGCTCACTGGGACGGACACTCCTTAGGTTGGTACGCGGCAGTCCAATGGTAATCACTTCGCCGAAGACCTCGTCCGGGTCCAGGCGCCGGAGCTCCTCGGCCAGGCAGTCCTTGAGGCTGCGCCGCGGCAACGAGATCCGCTGCACAGGCTGGCCCGGCTGGCTCAGCTCGGCCACATCCAGGCCGGGCCGGAACAACTGCACGTCCCCGCCGGTCCGGCAGAGCCGCACCCGGCGGATACCGGTGCCTGCCGGGTCGGCGACGATCGTCACCGGGGCGTCCAGTGCCAGCGTCAGCCACGCCGCGAGCAGCAGCGTGCTGGGGGAGTCGGAGGCGCCCTCGACGGCGACCGCGGTCACCGGGGAGGCATCCACCTGGTCCAGCACGGCGGCCAGCTGGATCCGCCAGTTGGTCAGGCGGGTCCAGGCCAGGTCCGTGTCGCCGGCCTTGTAGGTGCTGCGGATGTTCTCCAGCGCCGCGTACGGGTCCGGCTCGTTGGCCGAGTCCGTGATGCGGCGGTGCGCGATCCGGCCGATGGAGGTCTCGCAGGCGTTACGCGGGGCACCGTGCGGCCACCAGGCCACGATCGGCGCATCCGGCAGCAGGAGCGCGGCCACCAGGGACTCACTCTCCTCGGCCAGTTCGCCGTAGCCGCGCAGCACGATCACCTCGGAGGCACCGGCGTCGCCGCCCACCCGGATCTGGGCGTCCAGGCGGGTCGGGGCGGAGGCCCCGGCGTCGGCGAGGACGATGATCCGGCAGGGGTGCTCCCGGCTGGCCTCGTTGGCCGCCTGGATGGCTTCCTCCTCCAGGCCGGACTTGGTGACCACCACCAGGGTCAGCACACGGCCAAGGGCGATCACCCCGCCGCGTTCGCGCAGCGACATGATCTCCTTGGAGATCTTGGACGTGGTGGTATCGGGAAGATTGACGATCATGGCCTTCTCCAGGTCCGCCCGTCGCGGGCAAGCAGTTCATCGGCGGAGGCGGGGCCCCAGCTGCCGGGCGCGTACGGCTCCGGTTGTTCCTTCTTGGCGGCCCAGTGTTCCTCGAACGGGTCGAGGATCTTCCAGGACAGCTCCACCTCCTGGTGCCGCGGGAAGAGCGGCGGCTCACCCAGGAGCACGTCCAGGATCAGCCGCTCGTAGGCCTCCGGGCTGGACTCGGTGAACGAGTGGCCGTACCCGAAGTCCATGGTCACGTCGCGGACTTCCATCTGCGTGCCGGGAACCTTGGACCCGAAGCGGATGGTCGCACCCTCGTCCGGCTGGACGCGGATGACGACGGCGTTCTGCCCGAAGGTGTCCTCGCCGTGGTCGCGGAACAGCAGGTTGGGGGCGCGCTTGAAGACGACGGCGATCTCGGTCACCCGGCGGCCCAGGCGCTTGCCGGCGCGCAGGTAGAACGGGACCCCGGACCAGCGGCGGGTGTTGATGTCCACCCGGATGGCGGCAAACGTCTCGGTGTTGGAGTCCTTGGGGATGCCTTCTTCCTCCAGGTAGCCGAGCACCTCTTCGCCACCCTGCCAGCCGCCGGCGAACTGGCCGCGCGCCGAGTGGCCGGACAGGTCCTCGGGCAGCCGGACGGCGGCCAGGACCTTTTCCTTCTCCGCGCGCAGGTCGTCGGCGTTGAAGGAAATGGGTTCCTCCATGGCCGTCAGTGCCAGCAGCTGCAGCAGGTGGTTCTGGATAACGTCGCGGGCCGCGCCCACGCCGTCGTAGTAGCCGGCGCGGCCGCCGGTGCCGATGTCCTCGGCCATGGTGATCTGCACGTGGTCGACGTAGTTGGCGTTCCAGAGCGGCTCGAACAGCTGGTTGGCGAAGCGCAGCGCCAGGATGTTCTGGACCGTTTCCTTGCCGAGGTAGTGGTCGATGCGGAACACGGCGTCCGGCGGGAAAACGGACTCGACGATGTCGTTGAGCTGCCGGGCGGACTCCAGGTCGTGGCCGAACGGCTTCTCGATCACCACGCGGCGCCACTTGTCGCCCTCGGCCTGGGCCAGGCCGTGCTTGGACAGCTGCCGGCAGACCAGCTCGAACGCCTTCGGCGGGATCGAGAGGTAGAAGGCGTGGTTGCCCTGGGTGCCGCGCCGTTCGTCGAGCTCGTTGATCGTGTCGCTCAGCCGTTCGAACGCCTCGTCGTCGTCGAATTCACCCTGGACGAAGCGGATGCCCTCGGACAGCTGCTCCCAGACGGTCTCGTCGAACGGGGTGCGGGCATAGCTCTTGACCGATTCCTTCACCTCGGCGGCGAAGTCCTCGTCCTCCCACTGCCGCCGCGCGAAGCCCACCAGGGCGAAGCTGGGCGGAAGCAGTCCGCGGTTGGCCAGGTCGTACACGGCCGGCATGAGTTTCTTGCGGGCCAGGTCACCGGTGACGCCGAAGAGCACCAGGGATGAGGGGCCGGCGATGCGGTTGAGTCGGCGGTCCCGCGGGTCGCGGAGCGGATTGCGCCCCCGGCCCGCGGCCTTCTGACCGCCGTTGTGCGTGGATGGCATGGTTGGTCTGGTGCCTTAGCTTTCGGTGGACGAGGGGGAGTGGCCGGTGCCTGCCGCGCCGGGCAGCGAGCGGACCAGCTGCTGCAGCTGGGCGACGCCGGCGGCCCGGTCGGTCAAGTGCAGGCGGAGGACGGGACGGCCGTGCTCGGAGAGTACCTGGGCGTCGCCGGCGGCCTGGGCGGAGATGAGTTCGCCGAAGCTGAACGGCCGGTCCGGGATGGCCAGGTCCGTCGCGGAGGCCGCGGTGACCTGCAGGAACACGCCGATCGCGGGCCCGCCCTTGTGGAACTGACCGGTGGAGTGCAGGAAGCGCGGGCCCCAGCCGAAGGTCACCGGCCGGCCGGTGGCCGCGGCGAGCTCGTCGCGGACGCCCTCCAGCGGCGCGTAGCTGAGCCGGTCGAAGTAGGCCTGGACGCTGAGGTAACCGTCGGCGCCGAGCTGGCCGAGCAGCGCGGTGACGGCCTCGGCGGCCGTCCCGGCCCCGCCCAGCCACTCCCCGCCGCGGACCTCGATGGCGCCGTCGGTGAAGTTGGCGGGCGTCGGTTCGGGCTGGGCGTCCAGCAGGCCGCGCGCGGCCACCTTGGCGGCCTCCACGTCGGGCTGGTCGAACGGGTTGATGCCCAGCAGCCGGCCGGCGACGGCGGTGGCGAATTCCCAGGTCATCATCTGGGCGGCGAGGCCGCCGGCGATGGCGGCCTGGTCGCCGGAGAGTTCGACGTCGGCCTCGGCCGCCACGAGGCGGACGACGAGCACGTCGGCGGCGCCGGAGGTGACCTCCGGGGCGTGAGGGCCGGCGACGACGGGGAGCACGCCCGTGCCCAGCTTGCCGGTGGATTCGGCGATCAGCTGCTCGGCCCAGTCGGCGAATCCCTTGATCCCGGAGCCGTCCTCGGCGATGACGATCTTGTTCCGCAGCGGGCTGGTGCCGCCCAGGGCGGCGCCGAGGGCCAGGCCGATGTTGTCCTCGCTGTCCTCGTTGAGGATCTCCGCGGTCTCCTCGGCCTCGTCCAGGAACGCCTGGATGTCGACGCCGGCCAGGCCGGAGGGGACCAGGCCGAACGCGGTCAGTGCCGAGTAGCGGCCGCCGACGTTGGGGTCGGCGTTGAACACCGCACGGTAGCCGGCCTCGCGGGCTGACTTGTCCAGCGGCGAGCCGGGATCCGTGACGATGATGATGCGGCTCTTGGCGTCCAGGCCGGCCTCGGTGAAGGCGTGCTCGAAGATCCGGCGCTGCGAGTCGGTCTCCAGCGTGGAGCCGGACTTGGAGGAGACCACGATCGCGGTCTCGGCCAGGCGGTCCGCGAGGGCGGCGGAGACCTGTTCGGGGTCGGTGCTGTCCAAGACCGTCAGCTCGACGCCTGCGGTGCCCGCGATGACCTCGGGGGCCAGCGAGGAGCCGCCCATGCCGCAGAGGACGATGCGCGTCACCCCCTCGGCGTGGAGCTCGTCACGAAGGGCCAGGATGTCCTGGACCAGCGGCTGGGATACCGTGGCGGCCTCCACCCAGCCGAGCCGGACCGACGCCTCGGATTCGGCGTCGGCGCCCCAGAGCGTGGGGTCCTTGGCGAAGATCCGGGTGGCGACCCGGTCCTCCAGCAGGGCGGGCAGGTGGTGTTCGTGGGCCGAGCGGGCTGCTCCCGCGGCGTCGTAGCTGAGAGTGGTCATGGGGACTAGGCGTCCTTCCGTGCAGCGGCGAGGGCGCCCTCGACGTCGGCCAGCAGTTCCTTCCAGCTTGCCACAAACTTCTCCAGGCCCTCGGACTCGAGCTGGGCGACGACCTCGTTGTAGGAGATCCCCAGCTCATCGAGGGCGTTGAGGGTGGCGTTGGCGTCGTCGTAGCCGCGGGTGACGGTGTCGCCGGTGACGGCGGCGTGGTCGAAGGTCGCGTCCAGGGTCTTCTCCGGCATGGTGTTCACCACGCCGGGGGCGACGAGCTCGGTGACGTAGAGGGTGTCCGGGTACGCGGGGTCCTTCACGCCGGTGGAGGCCCAGAGCGGACGCTGCGGGCGGGCCCCGGCGTCGGCGAGGAGTTCCCAGCGTTCGGTGGAGAACAGTTCCTGGTAGACCTGGTAGGCCAGGCGGGCGTTGGCTAGGCCGGCCTTGCCCTTGAGTGTCTTGGCCTCGTCCGTTCCGATCGCGTCGAGGCGCTTGTCGATCTCGGAGTCGACGCGGGAGACGAAGAAGGACGCCACGGAGTGGATCGTGGAGAGGTCGTGGCCGTTCTCCTTGGCCTGCTCGAGGCCGCTCTGGAAGGCGTTGATCACGGCGCGGTAGCGCTCGAGGGAGAAGATCAGCGTGACGTTGACGCTGATGCCGCTGGCGAGCGTTGCGGTGATGGCCTCGAGGCCCTCAAGCGTGGCGGGGATCTTGATCAGGACGTTGTCCTTGTTGACCCGCTCGTAGAGTTCCTTGGCCTCGGTGATGGTGCCCTGGGTGTCCCAGGCCAGGCGCGGGTCGACCTCGATCGAGACGCGGCCGTCGACGCCGTGGGTGGCCGCGGCGACGGGGGCGAAGAGATCGCAGGCGTCGGCGACGTCGGAGGTGGTGATCGAGAAGATCGTGTCCTCGACGTTCGCGCCGGCGGCGGCCTTTTCCTTGATGATCTCGTCGTAGTCGTGGCCGGAGGTGATGGCGGCCTGGAAGATGCTCGGGTTGGTGGTGACGCCAACGACGTTCTTCTCTTCGATGAGCTTGCGCAGGGTGCCGGTGGTGAGGCGGCCGCGGGAGAGGTCGTCAAGCCAGATGGAGACGCCGGCGTCAGACAGCATTTGCGTGGGGGTAGAGGTGGGGGTGGTGTTCATGGGTTACTCCTGAAAAATCTGGGGCCGCCGCCGGTGGGCGGCGGCCCAGGGGATGAAGAGTGTTAGGCCGTGAGGCCGGCCAGGGATTCCTTGGCGGCGGCGGTGACGGCTTCGGCGGTGATCCCGAACTCCTGGAAGAGGCGCTTGTAGTCGGCCGAGGCACCGAAGTGCTCCAGGCTGACGGACCGGCCGGCGTCGCCGACGTAGCTCCGCCAGGTCAGGGCCAGGCCGGCCTCGACGGAGACGCGGGCCTTGACCGCGGCGGGCAGCACGGATTCGCGGTAGGCGGCGTCCTGGCGTTCGAACCATTCGACGCAGGGCATGGAGACCACACGGGTGGGGATGCCCTCGGCCTGCAGCGCCTCGCGGGCCGCAACGGCCAGCTGGACCTCGGAGCCGGTGCCGATCAGGATGACCTTCGCCTCGGCGGTGGCGCCGTCCTTGGACGCTTCGGCCAGGACGTAGCCGCCCTTGGCGACCCCGGCGGTGGAGGCGAAGGTGTCACCCTCTGCCTCACCGGTGCCACGGTCCCAGGTGGGGATGTTCTGCCGGGTCAGCACGATGCCGGCCGGGTTGGCGTGGTTGGTCAGCATCGCCTGCCAGGCCGCGGAGACCTCGTTGGCGTCGCCGGGGCGGACGACGTCCAGGCCCGGGATGGCGCGCAGGGAGGCCAGCTGCTCCACCGGCTGGTGGGTGGGGCCGTCCTCGCCGAGGCCGATCGAGTCGTGCGTCCAGACATACAGGGACGGCACGCCCATCAGGGCGCCGAGCCGGATCGCGGGGCGCTGGTAGTCGGAGAAGATCAGGAACGTGCCCGAGAACGCCCGGGTGGGCCCGGCGAGGGTGATGCCGTTCACGATCGACGCGGCGGCGTGTTCGCGGATGCCGAAGTGCAGGACGCGGCCGTAGGGGTTGCCCTTCCACGCCTCGGTCTGGCGGGACGCGGGAATGAAGGAAGGGGAGCCCTCGATCGTGGTGTTGTTCGACTCGGCGAGGTCGGCGGAGCCGCCCCAGAGTTCGGGCATGACCGGGCCGATCGCGTTCAGCACCTTGCCGGACGCGGCACGGGTGGAGACGTCCTTGCCGGCCTCGAACACCGGCAGGGCGGCGTCGAAGTCCTCGGGCAGGGTTTGGGACTCGACGCGCTGCAGCAGGGCGGCGGACTCCGGGTAGGCGGCCTGCCAGGCGTCGAAGCCTTCCTGCCAGGTCTTGCGCTCCACGGCGCCGCGGTCGGCCACGGCGCGGGTGTGGGCCAGGACCTCCTCGTCCACCTGGAAGGACTTCTCCGGGTCAAAGCCCAGGACCTGCTTCAGGGCGGCGACCTCGTCGGCGCCGAGGGCGGAGCCGTGGATCTTGCCGGTGTTCTGCTTCTTCGGTGCGGGCCAGCCGATGATGGTGCGCAGCGAGATGATGGAAGGCTTGTTCGTCTCGGCCTTGGCCGCGAGGAGGGCGGCGTGGAGTTCGGCCACGTCCTCCTTGTACTCTCCGGTGCGGGTCCAGTCGACGCGCTGGGTGTGCCAGCCGTAGGCCTCGTAGCGGGCCAGGACATTCTCGGTGAACGCCACGTCCGTGTCGTCCTCGATGGAGATGTGGTTCTCGTCGTAGATCACCACGAGGTTGCCCAGTTCCTGGTGTCCGGCCAGCGACGATGCCTCGGAGGTCACGCCTTCCTGGAGGTCGCCGTCGGAGGCGATGACCCAGACGGTGTGGTCGAACGGGCTCTCGCCGGCGGGAGCCTCGGCGTCGAACAGGCCGCGCATGCGTCGCTGGGAGTAAGCGAACCCGACGGCGGAGGCCAGGCCCTGGCCCAGCGGGCCGGTGGTGATCTCCACGCCCTTGGTGTGCTTGTACTCCGGGTGGCCCGGGGTCAGCGAACCCCAGGTCCGCAGCGCCTCAAGGTCCTTCAGCTCCAGGCCATAGCCGGAGAGGAAGAGCTGGATGTACAGCGTGAGGGAGGTGTGCCCGGGGGAGAGGATGAACCGGTCCCGGCCCAGCCACTGCGGATCCGACGGATCGTGCCGCATCAGCTTCTGGAAGAGCAGGTACGCGGCCGGGGCCAGGCTCATGGCCGTGCCCGGGTGGCCGTTGCCGACCTTCTCCACCGCGTCCGCGGCCAGGACCCGGATGGTATCCACGGCCTTCTGGTCCAGGCTGGTCCATGACAGTTCTTGCTCTTCCAAATGTGGCACGTAAACCGGGCCCCTCTCTGTGCTGACGGCCGGAGGTACGGGGCATGGCCTCGAGAGGCGTCCGCCGGGGCACACGAGGTGCCCGCGTGGGTGTACCAGCCGTTCACCATCGAAACGTTGATCTATCACTCAGTCGCAAGCGCTGGGGCGTGGAACGCCGCCGGGGCGGTATGCCCGCGCGAGCCGATCTGTCAGCCAGCTTAGTCCCATTCCGGCGGCCCTGAGGCGTATATGTCGGGATTTGGACGGGTTTCCCGCGTAGCTGAATTCGAGCCGCTTCCCGCCCGGCCGGGGCGGAGGTGGCGGCGGGCGGGTCGGGGACCGGCGCGCCGCCACGGTATGATGGTCGGAGGCTCCGGAAGGGGCGCTATTTGGCCTGCGCGCCGCGCGGTTCCCGGCGGGAATCGAGCCCCGCCCGGGCACCGTCGGCCGCCGTCCGGTCCGTGGCTTTTCCTTAGGTCCGGGACCCTGCGGGCCTGGCCGACTGATCCAGCAGACAGAACAGCAGACAGAACAGAGTGACTGCCACCGTGAGCACAACAGAAACGCCGCTGAGCGTCCCCCAGGCCCGGATCGGCTTCCGCCGCAAGGCCAAGGCCTACCTGGCGCTCACGAAACCGCGGGTCATCGAGCTCCTGCTGGTCAGCACCCTCCCCACCATGATCTACGCCGAGCGCGGCTTCCCGTCGCTGGGCCTGATCCTGGCCACCCTGGTGGGCGGCGCCTTCGCCGCCGGCAGCGCCGGGTCCTTCAACTGCTACATCGACCGGGACATCGACAAGCTGATGCACCGGACCGAGAACCGCCCCCTGGTCACCGGCGAGGTGACCCCCCGCGAGGCGCTGGTCTTCTCGTGGCTGCTGGGCGCCGCGGCGATCGTGATCCTCTGGTTCGGCGCGAACCCGCTCTCGGCCTGGCTGGGCCTGGGCGCCATCGTCTTCTACGTGGTGATTTACACCATGATCCTCAAGCGCCGGACCGCGCAGAACATCGTCTGGGGCGGCGCCGCCGGCTGCTTCCCCGTGCTGATCGCCTGGGCCGCGGTGACGAACACCGTTCAGTGGCCCGCCGTCGTGCTGTTCATGGTGATCTTCCTCTGGACCCCGCCGCACTACTGGCCGCTGTCCATGCGCTACGGCGAGGACTACCGCAACGCCAACGTTCCCATGCTCGGCGCGATCGCCGGCGCCCGGGTGGTCTCCGTCCAAGTGGTGCTCTACGCCTGGGCCATGGTGGCGTGCTCGCTGCTGCTGATCCCGGTGGGCGGCGCCGGCTGGGTCTACACCATCACCGCGATCGCCGCGGGCGCCTGGTTCCTCTACGAGTCGCACGCCCTCTACGCCCGCGCACAGGGCGGCGATGTGTCCAACAAGGGCGCCATGAAGGTCTTCCACGGCTCCATCAGCTACCTGACGCTGCTCTTCATCGCCCTCGCCGTGGACCCCTTCGTGGGCTCCGCGCTCGTCGGTTAGGACTCCCGGCCAGGACACCCCGGCTGGGATCGGTCCGCTAGGCCTCCTCGGAGGCCGCCGGTTCCGGTTCGCGCCGTGCCCTGCGGGAGCGCCGCAGGTGCCAGATAATGAGGCCGGCGATTCCCAGCACCACGATGACCGCGGTGATGTCCTGCCCGGCTGCCTTGGCGACGGCGTCGTAGGAGTTGCCCGCGAAGAAGCCCAGCAGCACGAATCCCGCGCCCCAGACCAGGCCGCCGGCGGCGTTGAAGGCCAGGAACCGCGGGTAATGCATCCGTGAGGCTCCGGCCAGCGCCGGCATCACGGCGCGGAAGAACGCCACGAACCGGCCCAGGAACACCGCCGAGCCGCCGCGCCGGCGCAGGAACGCCTGGGCCTTGGCCAGGCCGCGGCGGCGCCGCTTCATGATCCGTATGTCCAACAGCCGCGGGCCCACATGCTTGCCGATCTCGTAGCCCACGGTGTCCCCGGCGATCGCGGCGGCGACGACGACGGCGGCCATGCCCCAGAGCGGGACCTCGCCGCGGCTGGAGATGACGCCGCCGAGGACGGCCGCGGTCTCACCCGGGATCACGAAGCCCACGAAGATGGCGTCCTCGGCGAAGACGAGGCAGGCCACGATGGTGAAGGCCAGCGCCGGGCTGATGTTCAGGATTCCCTCGACGACCGCGCCCACATTCCCTGCCCTCCTCCGCCGTGATTCCGGCGGTTACAGGGTCAGGGTACCGGGTCAGGCCCGGGGGCTGCTGTGAGCCAGGTCCGCTGCGTTGGTGGAGGCCGCCATCAGCAGGGCGGCGCCGAGCATGTGCGCGGCCACCAGGAGCGCGGGGATGCCGTTGTAGTACTGCGTGAAGCCGATGACCGCCTGCAGGACCGTGACACCCAGGAGCAGGAACGCGGCGGTCCGGAACGGCCCGGTGATCCTGCCGCGGAGCACCAGGTAGACGCCGAACAGGGCGCCGGCGGTGACCAGGTAGGCCGGGACGGCGTGGATGTGGGAGACGAGGTCCCAGTCGAGGTTGTTGCGCGGGGCGTCGGCGTCACCGGCGTGCGGCCCGGCACCGGTCACCACGACGCCGAGGCAGACGGCGACGGCGGAGAACAGGGCGGCGGCGGTCAGCACCGGCCGCGCGGCACCCGGCAGGGCCGGGAGGGTTCGGTTGCGGGCCCGGCCGGTCCGGCCGTAGGCGCGGTTGACGAGGAGGGTCGCGAGCACCACGAGGGCCATCGAGACCAGGAAGTGCAGGCCCACCACCCAGGGGTTCAGGCGGGTCAGGACGGTGATGCCGCCGATGATGGCCTGCGCGGGGATGCTGGCCAGCAGGCCCAGGGCCAGCAGGAACAGGTCGCGGCGGTCCTTGCGGAGGTTCCACAGGTAGACCAGCATGGCGACGGCCACTGCGGCGAGGGCGAAGGTCAGGAGCCTGTTGCCGAACTCGATGAAGCCGTGGATGCCCATCTCCGGGGTGTTGACCAGGGAGTCGCTGGTGCAGCGCGGCCAGGTGGGGCAGCCGAGGCCGGAGGCGGTGAGGCGGACGGCGCCGCCGGTGACCACCAGGACGGTCTGGCCGATCAGCGACAGCAGCGCCAGCCGGCGGATCGCCGGGTTGACGGTGGTGGGCAGCCGGGAGGACATCCGGGACAGGATCCGGGCGGGGCGGGATACCGTGCTCACATCATTCTCAATTCCACTTGAACCAACGGGCCGCCGCGGCGCCGGCGAGGGCCGTCCACAGCAGCAGGATAAGGACGGCAAAACCATTGACGGTGCCGGTCAGGAGCGCGTCGCGGAGCGCCTGGCCCAGCGCGCCGGAGGGCAGGAAGTGCACCACCGCCTGGGCCAGGGCGGGGAGCCGTTCGGCGGGCAGGACGATGCCGCCGAGCGCGCCGAGGAGGATCCAGAGCAGGTTGGTGATGGCCAGCGTGGCCTCCGGCCGCACGGTGCCCGCCACCAGCAGGCCGAGCGAGGTGAAGGCGGCGGCACCCAGGACCAGCAGCAGCAGGGCGGGCAGCAGCCCGGCGGCTTCGGGACGCCAGCCCATCGGCAGGGCGACGGCGGTGACCACCAGCACCTGGACCACCAGCACGGCCAGCACGGCCAGGATCTTGCCGACGATCAGCCCGGTGCGTCCCAGGGGCGTGCTGGAGAGGAAGCGCAGCACCCCGTACCGGCGGTCGAAGCCGGTGGCGATGCCCTGCCCGGTGAACGCCGTCGACATGGCGCACAGGGCCAGGATGCCGGGCACGGCGATGTTGACCCGGCTGTGGCCGAGGCCGTCCAGCAGGGGAGTGACGGCCAGGCCGATCAGGGCCATCAGCGGCAGGATGACGGCCAGGATCAGCTGTTCGCCGTTGCGCAGCATGGTGACCGTCTCATAGCGGCCCTGCAGCAGGATGCGGCGGACCAGCGGCGCGGGTTCGCTGCCCAGCGGGGCGGGCGCCGTGGCGGCCTGCGGGGCGGGGGCGGAGCTCATCGGGTCTCCCTTCCGGAGATGTCGAGGAACACGTCCTCCAGGCTGCGGGCGGCCAGGCTCATCGAGGCCGGCATGATGCCGCGGGCTGCCCACCAGGCGGTGACGGCGGCCAGGTCGGCCGGGGTCAGGGCGCCGGAGACGCTGTAGCTGCCGGCCCGGGTCTCGCGGACGTCGACGGCGGCGGGCATCACGCCGGTCAGGTCCAGGCCCGGCTCGGCTTCGAAGAGCAGGGTGCGAACGTTGCCGCCGGGGGCGTCGGGGGTCAGTTCGTGGCGCAGGAGCTGGGCGACGGTGCCCTCGGCGACGTTGCGGCCGTTGTCGATGATGTAGACGTAGTCGGCCAGCCGCTGCGCGTCATCCATCAGGTGGGTGGTGAGGATGATGGCCATGCCGCTGTCGCGGAGCTCGCCGATCAGGTCGAAGACCAGCTGGCGGGACTGGGGGTCCAGGCCCGCGCTGGGCTCGTCGAGGAACAGGACCTCAGGCCGGCCGGCCAGGGCGGCGGCGAGGGCCAGCCGCTGCTTCTGCCCGCCGGAGAGGCGCCGCACGCCGGTGCGGCTGAAGCTGTCGATGCCCAGCCGGGCCACGAGGTCCTCGACCGGCCAGGGGTCGCGGTACATCCCGGCGATGTGGTGGAGCAGAGGAATGGGACGGGCCGACGGCGGGAGGCCGCCGTCCTGCAGCATTACCCCCACCCGGGAGCGCAGCTCGGCGCCCGCGGTGTCCGGGTCCTGTCCCAGCAGGCTGATGCTGCCCCCGGTGCGCTTCTGCATTCCCTGGGCGCACTCGATGGTGGTGGTCTTGCCCGCGCCGTTGGCGCCCAGCAGGGCCGTCACCTGGCCGCGCTCGGCCACCAGGGACACGTCGCTGACCACCCGCAGCATCTTGCCGTCCAGGCTGGGGACGGGGCCAACATCCTTGATGAGACCCTGAATGGTCAGGGCGGGGGATTCGGGAGATCGCACCGGAACATTCTACGGGATGTAGTAGGTCGCGAAGCTGGGAGCAGGCCGTGACCCGGGTCGTGAGGGTCGCCGCCGCCGGGGAAGCCATGCCTTACTGGAACGCCGGACTAAATTACGACATGATTATGTTGTGTATTCCATGAGTTCTGTGACTGCTTCCGCCGCGCCTCCCGCGCGTGGGGATCAGGCGCGCCCGGGCCCCGGGTCGCGGGAAACTCCAGTGCCGCCGGTCACCGCCGCGGACGCCGAGGAGCGCACCCGGGACCGCGTGCTGAGCGCGGTACTGGAGCATGGCCCGATCAGTGCGGCCGAGCTCGGCGAACTGCTGGGCTTCACCCCGGCCGCCGTCCGCCGGCACCTGGACCACCTGTCCCGCCGCGGTGTCATCGAGGTCAAGCGCGTCGCGCGCGCGGGCGCCGGGGCCGGCCGTCCCGCCCGCCGCTACGTGCTGAGCTCCCAGGGCCAGTCCAGCCTCGGCAACGACTACCTGGACATCGCCGCCTCCGCCCTTCGCCGCCTCGGCGCGGCCGCCGGGGACGACGCCGTCCGGGAGTTCGCCGTCGAACGCTTCGAGGCGATGGAGCACCGCTACGCCCCCGCGATCGAGGCCGCGGGCAGCGACATCACCGCCCGCGCCCAGGCACTCTCCGACGCCCTGAGCCGGGACGGCTTCGTCGCGTCCGCCCAGACGATCGAGGCCAATGCACCCCTGCCAGCGGCGCTTTCCAGCGTCCAGCTGTGCCAGGGCCACTGCCCGATCCAGCAGCTCGCCGCCCAGTTCCCCGTGTTCTGCGACGTCGAGACCGAGGTGTTCTCCCGGCTGGTCGGCGTCGACGTCCGCCGGCTCTCCACCCTGGCGCGCGGCGGCCACGTCTGCACCACCCACATACCTACGGGCCGTCCGGCCGCCGTCGGGACCACCGGTCCCGATGCTCCGGGCAACCCGGACGAAGTATCCAACCATCTGCAAGAAAGGCCGTGATGACGGACCAACTATCAGAGAAGAAGGTTGCTGAATCCACTGTGATTTCGGAGATTCTGGAAAAGAACCCCGAGCTGCACGGAATTGGCACCTACGAGTACGGCTGGGCCGACAAGAACGACGTCGGCGCCAACGCCCGCCGTGGCATCGACGAGGAGGTCGTCCGTGACATCTCGGCCAAGAAGAACGAGCCCGAATGGATGCTCGACCTTCGCCTCAAGGGCCTGAAGTACTTCGACCGCAAGCCCATGCCCACCTGGGGCGCGGACCTCTCCGGCATCGACTTCGACAACATCAAGTACTTCGTGCGGTCCACCGAGAAGCAGGCCGCCAGCTGGGAAGACCTGCCCGAGGACATCCGGAACACCTACGAGAAGCTGGGCATCCCGGAAGCCGAGCGCAGCCGCCTCGTCTCCGGCGTCGCCGCCCAGTACGAGTCCGAGGTTGTCTACCACCAGATCCGCGAGGACCTCGAGGCCCAGGGCGTCATCTTCCTGGACACCGACACCGCCCTGCGCGAGCACCCGGAGATCTTCCAGGAGTACTTCGGCACCATCATCCCGGTGGGCGACAACAAGTTCGCCTCGCTGAACACGGCCGTCTGGTCCGGCGGTTCCTTCGTGTACGTGCCCAAGGGCGTCCACGTGGACATCCCGCTGCAGGCCTACTTCCGGATCAACACCGAGAACATGGGCCAGTTCGAGCGGACCCTGATCATCGCCGACGAGGACTCCTACGTCCACTACATCGAAGGCTGCACCGCGCCGATCTACACCTCGGACTCGCTGCACTCCGCCGTCGTCGAGATCGTCGTCAAGAAGGGCGCCCGCGTCCGCTACACGACCATCCAGAACTGGTCCAACAACGTGTACAACCTGGTCACCAAGCGCGCCATCTGCGAAGAGGGCGCCACCATGGAGTGGGTCGATGGCAACATCGGCTCCAAGGTCACCATGAAGTACCCGGCCGTTTACCTGGTCGGCGAGGGCGCCAAGGGCGAGACCCTCTCGATCGCGTTCGCCGGCGAGGGCCAGCACCAGGACACCGGCTCCAAGATGGTCCACATCGCGCCGAACACCAAGAGCTCGATCATCTCCAAGTCTGTGGCCCGCGGCGGCGGCCGCGCCGCCTACCGCGGCCTGGTCCAGGTCCGCGAAGGCGCCAAGCACTCGGCCAACACCGTGCGCTGTGACGCCCTGCTGGTGGACACCATCAGCCGCTCGGACACCTATCCCTACATCGACATCCGCGAGGACGACGTCGTCATGGGGCACGAGGCGACCGTCTCCCGCGTCAGCGAAGAGCAGCTCTTCTACCTGATGTCCCGCGGCATGCGCGAGGACGAGGCCATGGCCATGATCGTGCGCGGCTTCATCGAGCCGATCGCCCGTGAGCTTCCCATGGAGTACGCGCTGGAGCTGAACCGCCTGATTGAACTGCAGATGGAAGGATCGGTCGGTTAATGACTGACATCACTACTGAAAAGGCCCGCATCGGCGCGCCCTCGACCCAGCCGCTGATCGACGGCTTCACCGAGGAGGGCGAAAACCTCTCCCCGCTGAACACCGCCGATTCCAAGGCGCCGCTGGGCGGGGACGCCGTCAAGGCCCACTCGCACGGCGGCGGCGTCGGCGTCCCGGACAGCTCGCGCGCCGGCCGTCTGACCTCCTACACGCTGGCGGACTTCAAGCCGCTGACCGGCATGGAGGAGGACTGGCGGTTCACCCCGCTCAAGCGGCTCCGCGGCCTGCACACCGAGGTCCTGAACGGCGCGGCCCCGGCCGTTGCCGTCACCGCACCGGACAGCGTCCGGGTCGAGACCCTGGACCGCGGCGACGCCCGCATCGGCTCCGCAGCGATCCCGGAGGACCGGGTCTCCGCCAACGCCTGGGAGAACTTCGCCGGCGCCACCGCCGTCACCATCCCGGCCGAGGTCCAGGCCGAGGGTGAGGTCACCCTCGTGCTCACCGGCCAGGGCGACGCCCCGGCCGCGCAGCACATCGTCATCACCGCGGAGAAGTTCTCCAAGGCCGTCGTCGTCCTGGACCACCAGGGCAGCGCCGTCGTCTCCGAGAACGTCGAAATCCTGGTCGAGGACGGCGCCGAACTGACCGTGATCTCGCTGCAGGAATGGTCGGACGACTCCGTCCACGCCTCCTCCCAGCAGGCCAAGCTCGGCCGCGACGCCAAGTTCAAGCACATCGTCGTCAGCCTCGGCGGCGACCTGGTCCGCGTCACGCCGTCGGCCCGCTTCACCGCCCCCGGCGCCGAAGCCGAAATGTACGGGCTGTACTTCGCCGATGCCGGCCAGCACCTGGAGCAGCGCCTCTTCGTCGACCACGCCGTCGCCAACTGCAAGTCCAACGTGCTCTACAAGGGCGCGCTGCAGGGCAAGAACGCGCACACCGTGTGGGTGGGTGACGTCCTGATCCGCAAGGAAGCCGAAGGCACCGACACGTACGAGGCCAACCGCAACCTGGTCCTCACCGACGGCGCCCGCGCCGACTCCGTGCCGAACCTGGAAATCGAGACCGGCCTGATCGCCGGCGCCGGCCACGCCAGCGCCACCGGCCGTTTCGACGACGAGCACCTGTTCTACCTGATGGCCCGCGGCATTCCGGAGAAGGTGGCCCGCCGCCTGGTGGTCCGCGGCTTCCTGAACGAGATCATCCAGCAGATCAAGGTCCCCGCCATCGAGGAACGCCTCACGGCCGCCGTCGAGCGCGAGCTCGCCGCGACGGACAACTAGGGCGCGGCAGCGGCGGACACGGAACAGGACGGACACATGACGGAACAGCCCAAGGGCGAGCTGGTATGCACTGCCAGCGAAATCCAGGTCAAGCAGGCCCTGCGGATCCTGATCGACGACTACCCGGTAGCCGTGGTCAAGGACTCGATGGGGGAGATCCACGCGATAGGGGACACCTGCTCGCACGCGGATATCTCCCTCTCCGAGGGCGAGGTGGAAGGGTGCGCGATCGAGTGCTGGGGCCACGGCTCCCAGTTCGACCTGCGCTCCGGCCAGCCGCTGCAGCTGCCGGCCTACGACCCGGTGCCCGTCTTCGCCGTCACGATCGCGGACGGCAACGTCTACGTCGACGTCAGCACCGTGCTGAACGGCGCCGAGGCGCCCAACGCCGGCTGACCGCCGCCGCACCGCAGTCCACCGCAACAGGCAGTACCCACACTTTTTCGACGAGAACCATCCGGCCGCAGAGGCAGCCGGACAGAGGAGAACACGACACATGTCCACTCTTGAGATCAAGGACCTGCACGTCAGCATTGACACCGAGCAGGGCACCAAGGAAATCCTGAAGGGCGTCAGCCTGACCATCCGGACCGGCGAGATCCACGCCATCATGGGCCCCAACGGCTCCGGCAAGTCCACCCTGGCGTCCACCATCGCCGGCCACCCGCGCTACAACGTCACCAGCGGCTCCATCACCCTCGACGGCGAAGACGTCCTGGAGATGAGCGTCGATGAGCGCGCCCGCGCCGGCCTCTTCCTGGCCATGCAGTACCCGGTGGAGGTCCCCGGCGTGAGCATGACCAACTTCCTGCGCACCGCCAAGACCGCCATCGACGGGGAGGCTCCCAAGCTCCGCACCTGGACCAAGGACGTCAAGGCCGCCATGGAGCAGCTGCGCATCGACGCCGACTTCACCCAGCGCAACGTCAACGAGGGCTTCTCCGGCGGTGAGAAGAAGCGGGTGGAGATCCTCCAGCTCGAGCTCTTCAAGCCGAAGTTCGCCATCCTCGACGAGACCGACTCCGGCCTCGACGTAGACGCTCTGAAGGTCGTCTCCGAGGGTGTCAACCGCGCCCAGTCCGGCGGCAACATGGGCACGCTGCTGATCACGCACTACACCCGGATCCTGCGCTACATCAAGCCGGAATTCGTGCATGTGTTCGTCGACGGCAAGGTTGTCGAGGAGGGCGGCCCCGAGCTGGCCGACCGGCTCGAAGAAGAAGGCTACGACCGCTACGTCCAGGGTGCCGGAGCTGCAACCATCGCTGCCGACGCGGCAGCACAGGTCTAGTAAGGACTAAACGCCATGACCGAAACGAATACGGCCCGCACGGGCCTCGAGGACGTCGAGGAGGCGCTCAAGGACGTGATTGACCCCGAACTCGGGGTTAACATCGTGGACCTTGGCCTGCTCTACGGTCTGAAGTACTCCGACGACGACGGCGCCCTGCTGATCGACATGACGCTGACGACGGCCGCGTGCCCGCTCACCGACGTGATCGAGGAGCAGGTTGGCCAGGCCCTCGACGGGATCGTCGACGACTGGCGGCTGAACTGGGTCTGGATGCCGCCGTGGGGTCCGGAACGGATCACCGAGGACGGCCGGGACCAGATGCGCGCCCTCGGGTTCAACATCTAAGCCCCACTGCCGCCGGGCAACGGCTTAACCACGACGGCGGCCGCCCACCTTCACAGCGAAGGTGGGCGGCCGCCGTCGTTATTGGCCGGGAGGCCGGCGTCAGGGAGCGGCGACCTTGAAGGTGTCGCACTGGTTGATGTCGCCGGTGGTGTAGCCCTGGTAGAACCACTTCTGCCGCTGGGCGCTGGAGCCGTGCGTCCAGCTCTCCGGGGACACGCGGCCGGTGGCGGCCTTCTGGATCCGGTCATCGCCCACGGCAGAGGCCGCGGACAGCGCGTCCTGCAGGTCCTTGTCCGTGACGGCCGCGAGGAACGGCTGGCCGGAGGCGGGATCCTTGGTAGTGGTGGCGTGCTTCACCCAGAGGCCGGCGTAGCAGTCGGCCTGCAGCTCCACGCGGACGCCGCCGGACTGGGGGCCCTGCGGGTCCTGCTGCGCCCGGTCGATGGTGCCCAGCAGGTTCTGGATGTGGTGGCCGAACTCGTGCGCGACGACGTACTCCTGGGCAAGGGGTCCGCCGGAGGAACCGAACCGGTCCACGAGCTCTTGGAAGAAGCCGGGATCGAAGTACGCGGTGCGGTCCACCGGGCAGTAGAACGGGCCGACGTCGGAGGTGGCGTTGCCGCAGCCGGTGCTGGTGGCGTTCTCGAAGATCACGGTCTTGGGCCGGGGGTACTGCTTGCCGTACTGGGCCAGGTAGTCCGGCCAGAACGCGTTGAGGCTGTTGACCGTGCCGTTGATCCGGCAGTCGAGCCGTTTGTTGGCGTCCGCGCCGGTGGTGCAGGCGGGAGCGGTGCCCTGGCTCTGCGTCTGGTCCTGGGTGCCGGAGGTCAGGCCGCCGAGGACGTTCGGGTTAATGCCGAAAAGCAGGGCCAGCAGCAGGACGACGCCGACGCCGATCCCGCCGCCGATCTTGAGGCCGGAGCCGCCGCCACGGCGGTCCTGCACCTGGGACGGGTCAAGCTGGACGTTGTCATTGAAGCTCATGCAGTCACAGTAGCCGGTCCTGCCCGCGCGGGGGTGCCGTCCCGGTAAAGTTGCCCCGATGCCTTTTCTCGACCGACTCCAGCGCTGGGCCGACCTCCGCCCCGACGACACCGCCGTCGTCGTCGGCGGCGCGCGGCTGACCTGGGCGCAGCTGCGGGACGAGGCCGCCGGCCTGGTTGCGTCGGCGCCGCCGGTATCCGTGCTGGCCGAACCCAACTCCACCGGTTTCGTCGCGGCGTTCGCCGCCGCCGTCGCGGGATCCCGTCGCTGCGCCGTCCTGGACGCCACGTGGCCGGAGGCGTTGCGCGCCGCCATCACGGAGCGGATCGGGGAGTACGCCGGCGGCCAGCCCAACGATTCCGACCCTGCTGCCGGTGGCGCCTCCGCCGGCGACCTGGTCGACGGGCCGCCCGACACCCCGTTCCTGATCGGGCTGACCTCCGGCACCACGTCCCTGCCCAAGGCCTTCACCCGGTCCCGCCGGTCCTGGCAGGTCTCCTTTGAGTCCTCGATTGAGTTCTTCGGCCTTCGGCCCGCCGACCGGACACTCGCGCCCGGGACCATGGCCGCCAGCCTGAACCTCTACGCGCTGGCCGAGTGCCTCTACGCCGGCACCGAGTTCCACACCCTGACCGGCTTCGACGTCGGCGACGCCCACGCCGCCATCAGCCACGACGGGATCACCCGGCTGGTCCTGGTCCCCACCATGCTGCGGCTGCTCAGCGAACGCGGCCTGGCCGGCGGCGTGGATGCTTCCGGGCTGCGCAGCATCATCTGCGCCGGCTCGAAGCTGGACGCCCGCACCCTTGAGGCCGCCCGGCGCTGGGCCCCCAACGCCACCATCTTCGAGTACTACGGCGCGGCGGAACTAAGCTTCGTGGCCGGCGGCGGCCTCTGCCCGGGCGGCTCCGCGGCGGCCCCGCCCGCCGGGACCCTGATCGGCACGCCGTTTCCCGGCGTCGAACTCAGCGTCCTGGACGAGGTTGGGAACCCGGTCCCGGACGGAACCCCCGGCGACGTCTGCGTGCGCAGCGGCATGGTCAGCGACGGCTACCTCTGGGGCGACGACGGCGCGGCCCTCCGGACCGTGAACGGCTGGTACACCGTCGGCGACCAGGGCTACCTCCAGGACGGTGCCCTGCACCTGCTGGGACGCCGGTCCGAGATGATCAACACCGCCGGCACCAACGTCTACCCGCACGAGGTGGAGCTGGCCCTCGCCTCCATTCCCGGTGTCGCGTCCGCCGTCGCGGCTGGACAAGCCGACGAGGTCCGCGGGCAGCGGCTGGTGGCGGGCGTCGTTCCGGCCCACGGCGGTCTATCCGCCACGCAGCTGCGCACCGGGCTGGAGTCAATGCTGCCGCGCAGCAAACGTCCCCTGGACTACTACCTCCTGGCGGAACTGCCGCTGACGGACCGCGGCAAGCCCAGCCGGGCGCTGCTGTTGTCCTGGATTGCCGACGGCGACCCGCGGGCCCGGCGCCTTGGCTGAGCCGTGCCCGGCGCTGCCCCCGGAGCGGCAGCCGGTGATCATCGGGGCGCTCCGCACTCCTGTACGCCGTGCCCACGGCGCGTTCGGCCGGCTCGAGGCGCACCGGCTCCTCGCCCCCGTCCTGGGCCGGCTGCTGGCCGACGCCGGCGTCCCCGCCGCGCAGGTCAGCGATGTCGTGATCGGCAACGCGGTGGGCGGCGGCGGGAACGTCGCGCGGCTCGCCGCCCTCGAGGCTGGCCTTCCCGTTACCGTGCCCGGCCTCACCGTCGACCGCCAGTGCGGCTCCGGTCTGGACGCGATCGTGCTGGCCTCCCGCCTGGTCGCTGCCGGGGACGGCACGGAGCTATACCTGGCCGGCGGCGTGGAAAGCATTAGCGCCGCGCCGCTGCGCGCCCGCCGCGGCCCGGACGGCAAACCCGTCTTTTACCGCCGCGCCCGGTTCGCGCCGGAGCGGTTCGGCGACCCTGACATGGGCGCCGCCGCCGAGAACGTGGCGGAGGCCTGCGGCGTCGGCCGGGAGCGGCAGGACGAGTTCGCGCTCCGCAGCCACCGCCGGGTCCTGGCGGCCGCCGCGGCGGGAGCCTTCGACGCCGAAACCGTCCCGGTGGACCTGCAGCCGCACGGCGGGACCGGCACGGTGACCGACGACGACGGGCCGCGCGCCTCCCTGACACCGGCCGTCCTCGCCCGTTTCCCGGCCGCGTTCGTTTTCGGCGGGACGGTCACGGCCGGGAACTCCTGCTTCGACGCGGACGCCGCGTCCGCCGTCGTGGTCACCTCCCTGGCCCGCGCCCGTGAGCTGGGCGCCCACGACGGGCTGCTGGTGCTCGGCACGAACACAGCGGGGGTGGACCCACGGCTCCTGGGCCTGGGCGCCGCCGACGCGGCGGCCCGGCTGCTGGACCGGACCGGAACAGTGGCGGACGCGGTGGACCTGGTGGAATTCAACGAGGCCTTCGCGTCCCAGACCCTGGCTTGCCTGGACCGGCTGGGCATCGACGCGAACCGCGCCAACCGGGACGGGGGAGCCCTGGCACTGGGCCACGCCTACGGAGCGTCCGGGGCCGTGCTCGTGACCCGGCTGCTCGCCCAGGCACGGCGCGCCGGCACAGACGGTCAACTGGCGCTGGCGATGATCAGCATCGCCGGCGGCATGGGCACGGCGGCACTGTTCCGCTACCGGAGGCTCGCCTAGCCGGCGTCGGCGTCGCCCAGGCCGCGGGCGGCCAGCGCCTCACCGGTCTGCCGGGCGAAGGCCACCGTGGTGATGAAGACCGGCAGGACCAAAGCCCGGGGATTGCGCTCCAGGCCGCGGGCCCGGGCGGAGTCCCGGACGTCGGCGAACGCCCCGGCGATGAAGGGGATGCTGCGCACCATGATGGCGATCGTCAGCGCGAAGCGCTCCGGATCCGCGCCGAACCGTTCCAACGGCCGGGCGAGGGAGGCGGCGCCGTCCAGCAGCTCCCGCACCGGGGTCGTGGCCGTCACGATCGAGGCCGCCACCACGCAGACCAGCACATTCAGCACGATCCGCGCCGCGGTGGGGCCGCCCAGCTGCCACCACTGGAACGCGCTCACCAGCGCCAGTACCGGCAGCACCGGACGGACCGCCGTCGCCAGCCGCCGGACCCCGGCACCGCTGGCCAGGAAGACGGCGGACAGCAGGGCCAGGGCTGCCGCGGACACGGCCCAGTCGGAGACCAGCCAGGACCCCGCGCCGCAGAGCAGCACCAGCAGGAACTTCGTCCACAACGGGGCACGGTGCACCATCGAGCGGCCGGGAACGTAGCCGGCCAGGAGGAAGCCGTGGCCCCTCACGGCCGCGCCGGCATCCCGCACAGGGCGCGGTAGCGGTCCACCGCCGCCGGCGCCGCACCGTCGAAGACGACCGTCCCGGCGTCGATCACCAGCACGCGGTCCATGTCCGCCGCGATCTCCAGGTCGTGGGTGGAAAGGACCACCTGCTGCCCGAGTCCGGCCAGGGTGGTACGCAGCAGCTCACGGTTCCGCAGATCCAGCAGCGTGGACGGCTCGTCCAGCACCAGGATCTCCGGCTCCACGGCCAGCACGGCGGCCAAAGCCGCGAGTTGCCGCTCCCCGCCGGAGAGTTCGTAGACGCTCTGGTCCGCCAGGCCCAGCAGGCCGAAACGGTCCAGCACAGCTTCGGCCCTGGCATGCCGTTCCGCGCCGTTGCGCACCAGGCGGCGCAGCGAGAGCTCCACGTCCTCCCGCGGCGTGGGCATCACCAGCTGGGAGAGCGGGTCGGTGAAGACGAATCCCACCCGGCGGCGCACCGCCCGCACCTCCCGGGCCGTATCCAGGCCGCCCACGGTGACCCGGCCCGCGGTGGGAAGCACCAGGCCGTTCAGCAGCCGCAGCAGCGTCGACTTCCCCGACCCGTTGGCGCCGATGATCCCGATCCGGTGCTCGGCCAGGGTCAGCGCGGGCAGCTCCAGCAGGGTCTTCGGTTCGGCCCGGCCATCGACGTCAATCCGGACCGCGGGACGGTCCAGGACGATGCTCACGGCCGGGCGGCGCCGCGCCGCACCCGGCGCAGCAGCAGGTCCGGAAACGCCCGGTGCAGGGCCACGGCGATGATCACGGCGAGGACGTTCTTGATGATGTCCCCGGGGTAGAACGGCAGGTCTGCCAGGAACGCAGCCGTCAGGCTCAGCTTGGCGTTGACCATCATGCCCAGGATGCCCAGGCCGTGGATGAAGACGATGCTGGCGGCCATGGCGGCGCAGAACAGCAGCACCGGGCGCAGTGTGCCGCGTCGGCCCGCAGCCGCTACCGCGGAGGTCCGGCGGAGGACGACGGCGGTCAGGGCGCCGACGGCGGTGGCGCCGAACAGGAAGCCGATGATGTAGCCGCCGGAGGGGCCGGCCAGCACGCCGAGGCCGGCGCGGCCGCCGCTGAAGATGGGCAGGCCCGCGAAGCCCAGCAGCAGGTAGAGGCCGACGGCGGCGAACGCCCGGGCCGGCCCCAGGGCCAGTCCGGTGAGGATGACGGCCAGCGTCTGCAGGGTGATGGGTACGCCGAGCCCGCTTACCGGGATGGCCGCGACCAGGGCGGATCCCGCCACCAGGGCGGCAAAGACGGCCACCAGGGCCAGGTCGGTGGCGTCCCAGCGGCGGCGTGCGGCGGGTGCCACAGCGGTTCCGGCAGTGCCGTCACCAGTGGATGACTGAACGGCTGGTGAGGGCGCCGCCGCGGGGGTGCCGGTCGGGGCGGAGGTGTTCTCGGTGCTGGCCATGCTGTGTCCTGTTCGTCACGGAATTCGGGTCCTGACTCCGACGGTACGTCCTGCGCGGGGACCCGTTTTTGTAGCCCCTCCACTAGTGGTGGGCCCCGGCGCTGGGGGACTCCGCCAAAGGTGGCCAGCCTGGCCGCCCACCGCTCCGATGCGGGCCGTCGGGGGTGCTGCCGGTAGACTGGGAAAGGCCGTGTTCTCGGCCCCACCGCCCCGGCGCCTTGCAGGCATGACCGCCGCGCCGCGGCGTTCCCTGTTGTGAAAGGCCTTAGCTGCATTGATTACCGTCCAGGATCTCGAACTGCGCGCCGGCGCCCGCCTCCTTATGGACCAGGTGAGCTTCCGGATCGACAAGGGAGACAAGATCGGCCTCGTAGGCCGAAACGGTGCAGGTAAGACCACGCTGACCCGTGTGCTCGCCGGCGAGGGGCTGCCGGCGGCCGGCAAGGTGACCCGCAGCGGCGAAATCGGCTACCTGCCGCAGGATCCCCGCACCCCGGACATGGAGCAGCTGGCCCGCGACCGGATCCTCTCCGCCCGCGGCCTGGACATCGCCGTCGGCAAGCTCCGCACCGCGCACGAGGAAATGGCCAGCGACGACCCTGCCATCCAGCGCAAGGCCATGAACCGCTACGACCGGTTGGAGTCCGAGTTCCTCGCCGCCGGCGGGTACGCCGCCGAGGCCGAGGCCGCCGCGATCTGCTCCAACCTCGCCCTGCCGGACCGGCTGCTGAACCAGCCACTGAAGACCCTGTCCGGTGGCCAGCGCCGCCGCGTGGAGCTGGCCCGCATCCTGTACTCGGACGCCGAGACCATGCTCCTGGACGAACCGACCAACCACCTCGACGCCGACTCGATCGCCTGGCTCCGGGACTTCCTCAAGAACCACCAGGGCGGCCTGATCGTCATCAGCCACGACACCGAGCTGCTCGAAGCCACGGTGAACAAGGTGTTCCTGCTCGACGCCAACCGCGCGCAGATCGACATCTACAACATGGACTGGAAGCGCTACCTGACCCAGCGCGAGACCGACGAGCGGGCCCGCAAGCGCGAACGCGCCAACGCCGAAAAGAAGGCCCAGGTCCTGATGGACCAGGCCAACAAGATGCGTGCCAAGGCCACCAAGGCGGTTGCCGCGCAGAACATGGCCAAGCGCGCCGAGCGCCTCCTCGGCGGCCTCGAGGCGGTCCGCGAGAACGACCGGGTGGCCGCCCTGCGCTTCCCGGACCCGTCGCCCTGCGGCAAGACCCCGCTCACCGCTGACGGGCTCAGCAAGTCCTACGGCTCCCTGGAGATCTTCACCGACGTCGACCTCGCGATCGACCGCGGCTCCAAGGTGGTCATCCTGGGCCTCAACGGCGCCGGCAAGACCACCCTGCTGCGGATGCTCGCCGGGGTGGACAAGCCGGACACCGGCAAGGTGGTCGCCGGCCACGGCCTCAAGGTGGGCTACTACGCCCAGGAACACGAGACCCTGGACGTCGACCGCACCGTCCTGCAGAACATGCGCTCCGCGGCGCCGGACATGAACGACTCCGAGGTCCGCGGCATCCTGGGCTCGTTCCTGTTCTCCGGGGACGACGTCGACAAGCCCGCCGGCGTGCTCTCCGGCGGTGAGAAGACCCGACTGGCGCTGGCCACCATCGTGGCCTCCAGCGCCAACGTGCTCCTCCTCGACGAGCCCACCAACAACCTGGACCCCGCCAGCCGCGGCGAAATCCTCGGCGCCTTGCGCAACTACACGGGCGCCGTCGTCCTGGTCAGCCACGACGAGGGGGCCGTCGAGGCGCTGAACCCGGAGCGGGTAGTCATGCTGCCCGACGGCGTCGAGGACCTCTGGAACGAGGACTACCTGGACCTGATCACGCTGGCTTAGGCTGCCGTCCCCGGTCGCTTTCGCGGCCCGGCTCGCCCGATTTGCCGCGTGCTCGCTCGTTCCTCGCTTAGACGCACGCTACGCAAATCAGCCGTGCCGATCCGCTAGCGTGCACCGCACCTTGCGCTTGGGCCCCAATCACGGGATCGGAAGCCATGCTGTCCTCGCTCAGAAGCCCTGGGCGTCCAGGATGGCGTCTTCCTCTTCCTCGGCCGTGGCGTTCTTCCGCTTCCGGGGAGCCGGACGACGGCGGGGCGCATTCGCGGCCGAGTGGTACGCCGCCTCGCCCCGGGCCTCTGCCTCCTCGGCGTCTTCGGCGTCGATCGCGGCGTTGCGCGCCTGCTGCCGGGCCGCGTAACCGAAAGCGAAGAACATCAGCACGCCGAACGCGAACCACTGCAGCGAGTAGGACAGGTGGGTGCCCTCGTCCGTGGACGGCTTCGGGAAGCCCAGCGGCATGGTCGCGGCCGCAGGGCTCTCGCTGGCCACCTGTCCGTACGCGCCGGTCAGCACCGGGTAGCCCAGCTGTCCGGCGTACGTGGGCAGGTCGATGGAGGCCAGCTGCCCCTCCGGGGCCCCGCGCTGCAGGGTCGGCTCCGAAGGCTTGAGCCGGGCGACGACCGTGACGTTGCCTTCGGGCGGCGCCGGCACCGAGTCCGGACTGCCGGGGGTCTTGTTGCCGATCGGCAGCCAGCCGCGGTCGATCACCACGGTGTCGCCGTTGTCGAGCTTCAGCGGGACGACCACCTCGTAGCCGGGCTGGCCGTTCAGGGGCCGGTTTCGCACCACCCGCTGGCCCGCGGTGTCGTAAACGCCGTGCAACTCCACCTGCGTCCATTCGCGCTCCGGATCCAGCCGGACAAACTCATTACGTACCTCGGTGAACGGCAACGGGGTGGCCGAGTAGTTCGAGACGACGCGGTTGATCTCGGCCAGCGTCTCGGCCCGGCGGTCCATCTGCCAGCGGCCCAGAAACACGCAGGCCGTGGCGAAGATGGCGGCCAGCAGCAAATAGCCCAGCCATTTGCTGGAAAAGAGAAAGCGGTACATTCAGGCGGCCCCGCCCGGGGTCGCGGGGGACTCGTCAGTCACGAGGGGGAGGGTTTCCTTCCAGAGGCCGCGGGTCCGGAGGTAATCCTCCAGCCACTCGCGGTGGTCCCCGCATGCCAGCCAGGTCTTGCGCCGGTCGGGGGTGTGGATCTTCGGGTTGTTCCAGAGCAGCCGCCATTGTGCCTCGGCACGGCACGCCTTGCGCGAGCAGATGGCGGTCTCCGGCGCGGCGGTCCCGCCGGCCAGGTCGAGGAGGTTCATGAAGCGGCCCGTCTGTGGTTCTCGTCGTCATCGTCGTCGTCGATGATCTCGCCCTGGAGCAGGGTGACCGGCCCGTCGTCGGGCATGTCGCCGAAGGACTCCGCCGGCGGCGGCCCCTCCAACTGGCCCAGCGGCACGTAGTCGATCAGCGACTCGCTGTGCACCTCCGCCTGGTCGTTGCCGTTGGCGACCACCACCGCGAACCAGGGCAGGAACACGGCCCCGATCACCGGAAGGATCTTGAACCAGCCGTCCACCACGAAGATCAGAACCAGGCAGACCATGCGGATGCCCATAGCCAGGGCATACTTGACCATCCGCGAACGCATCTCTTCCGAGTGGGCGGTGGCGGCGTCGGTGATGCTGTGGACCTCGGTGTCCTCGAAGTCCTCGCCGGGCGTGGTGCCGCCGGGCCGGTTCTTGTTTGTCACAGCTGTCAGATCACGCTCCATAGGCTCACCGTCAATTCTCGCACCATCGGCGGAAGCGCCCAAACGGCGCCGGGCCCTGAACACTGGCTAAGATCGAAGGCAGGAAACCCAGCCCCGAGCGGCGCCACTGAGCCGCAGAATCCCGGAGACCACCATGACCGAAGCAAGCTCCACGGGACGCAGCGTCCTCATCACCGGCGGCAACCGCGGCATCGGACTGGCCATCGCCGAGTCCTTCCTCGCCAACGGTGACAAGGTGGCCGTGACCTACCGCAGCGAATCCGCCCTGCCCGAGGGCATCCTGGGCGTCAAAGCTGACGTGACGGACGAGGCCTCCGTCGACGCGGCCTTCGCCGAGGTCGAGGCGGCCCACGGCCCGGTGGAGGTGCTGGTGGCCAACGCCGGCATCACCAAGGACACCCTGCTGATGCGGATGAGCGAGGACGACTTCACCTCCGTCATCGACACCAACCTCACCGGAGCCTTCCGCGTCATCAAGCGCGCCTCCAAGGGCATGATCCGGGCGCGCAAGGGCCGTGTGGTGCTGATCTCCTCCGTCTCGGGCCTCTACGGCGCCCCCGGCCAGATCAACTACTCCGCCTCCAAGGCCGGCCTCGTGGGCATCGCCCGCTCGCTGACCCGCGAACTCGGCGGCCGCGGCATCACCGCCAACGTGGTGGCCCCCGGCTTCATCAACACGGACATGACCGCCGAACTGCCGGAGGCCACCCAGAAGGACTACCTGACCAAGGTTCCCGCCGGCCGCTTCGCTGAGGCATCGGAGGTGGCCAACGTCGTCCGCTGGATCGCCAGCGACGAGGCCGCCTACATCTCCGGCGCCGTGATCCCGGTCGACGGCGGCCTCGGGATGGGCCACTAGCCTTACCCCCCGGGTACGTCCCGGAAGTGAACGACGGCGGCGCCGGACCCTGCGGGGGCCGGCGCCGCCGTCGGCCTTTTGGCCCTAGCCGCCCCGCCTGCGCCGTCATGTACTGGACGCACAGCCCCCACCACACCGAGGCGGGGCGTGCACCCAGGAGGAAAGATCGTGACCGAACTCAGCAAATGGGCTCCCTCGGACATGCTGGAACCCGTCCGCCGGTTCCTCGACGGTGATCTGTCCATGACGCCGTCCATGAAGGTCGAGCAGTTCCAGGACGGCAGCACCCTGGTGGTCCGCGCGGAGGTCCCGGGCATCGACCAGGACGAGGACGTGGACGTCTCGGTCAGCGACGGCATGCTGCACATCCGGGCCGAACGCGAGGAGAAGTCCGAGCACAAGAGCAAGAACGGCTACCGCTCGGAGTTCCGCTACGGCTCCTTCTCGCGGAGCGTCGCCCTGCCGGCCGGCGCGAAGGAAGAGGACATTACCGCCACCTACAAGGACGGGGTCCTCGAGGTCCGCGCCCCCGCACCGGTAACGGCCCCCGCGGAAGCCAGCAAAAAGATCCGGGTGGACCGGGGCTAGGTTTCCGGCGGTGTGATCCTACCGGGGGCCCGTCCCTCCGCGCGGGCGGCCGGGCCCGGCCAGCTTGTTCCGGGGACTCCGCGGACGGCCCCCGGAACTAGGCTGCTCCGGCTTCTTTGTGGGTCCCGTACAACCGCTTTGCCCGGCGTCGCTGGCATGATGGACAGCAGACCCCACGCAATTTGGATGGATGGAACAAAGGAGCTCGAATGGGACTGCTGGAGAACAAGACCGCGATCGTCACCGGTTCGTCGCGCGGCATCGGCGCTGACGTGGCGAAATTCCTGGCCGCCGAGGGTGCCGCCGTGATCGTGAACTACCGCCAGAAGGCACCGCGGGCCAACAAGGTCGTCGCGGAGATCGAGGCCGCCGGCGGGCGGGCCGCCGCTGTGGGGGCGGACCTGACCACCCAGGAAGGCGTCCAGGCCCTTGCCAGCGTCGCCATGGAAAACTTCGGCTCCCTGAACCTGCTGGTCCTCAACGCCTCCGGCGGCATGGAAAGCGGCATGGAGGAGGGCTACGCGCTCAAGCTCAACCGGGACGCCCAGGTCAACATGCTCAACGCCGCCGTGCCGCTGATGCCGGAGGGTTCCCGCGTCGTGTTCGTCACCAGCCACCAGGCCCACTTCATCGACACGGTGCCCACCATGCCCGAGTACGAGCCGGTGGCCCGCAGCAAGCGCGCCGGCGAGGATGCGCTGCGCGAGCTGGTCCCGAGCCTGGCCGACAAGGGCATCTCCCTGGTGGTCGTCTCCGGCGACATGATTGAGGGCACCGTCACCGCCACCCTGCTGGACCGCTCCAACCCCGGCGCCATCGAGGCCCGCCGCGCGGAGGCCGGCAAGCTGTACTCCGTCAACGAATTCGCCGCCGAGGTCGCCAAGATGGCCACCGCCGACGTCGAGAGCGGCCACACCGAGTACGTCGGCGGCTCCGACTACTTCGAGAAGAGCGGCAGCAACTAGCCACTTCTCCAGCGCGGAATCTTCCGCGGACACGGCAAAGGCCGGGGGGCGGGTTCTAGCGGTCGTTGCAACACCCAGAATTTTTGGGAGTTGCAACGACCGTGTCGTCTTTAACGGCAAAGCCACGAACCAGCAAGAGATACACCCAGGAACAGAAGGATCAGTTCTTTACCGTGTTTGACCGGCTGAGGAGCACGCGGGCAGCGGCCAGGGAGCTTGGATTCAGCCCGGATACGTGCGCTGCCTGGGTGCGTAAAGCTGGCTTGAAAGGTCAGGGGAAGCCGGGGGCGCGCCCGCACCAGGGACGGGACGAGTACTTCCGGTTGCGCGGTACCGGCTGGAGCCGGCGGGAGGCGGCCACGATGGTCGGCGTGCATCCCAGGACGGCGGCGGAGTGGGACCTTGGGATCCGTAAGTCCAACGGCCGACGTATTTACGCTGATGGTCGCATGGTCGATTACAAACGTGGTGTGACCACAATGACCACGCCCGCTGCCGGGCTCGGAATGGCGCCCGTTCCTGCGATGCCGGTGTCGGCGCTGGAGAAGACCATCGATTCGCGGTTTCTGAGTGTGCAGGAGCGGGAACTGATCCGGGATCTGCAGGCCGCAGGCTCCTCAATCAGGGCAATCGCCCAGGCGCTTGGTCGTGCGCCGTCATCGATCAGCCGGGAGCTGCGCCGGAACGCCGATGCGCGGATGGGGTATCTGCCGCACGGGGCTCACCGGAAAGCCGCCGCCCGCCGGAGACGCCCCAAGATGGCCAAGCTCGCGGGCGGGTCGGACCTGCGTGACTATGTGAAGGGGAAATTGCTCATACGCTGGTCACCGGAACAGATCAGCCACACACTGGTCGAGGAGTTCCCCGACAACCCGGAGATGCGCGTGAGTCCCGAGACGATTTACCAGTCCCTCTACGTCCAGGCGCGGGGCGGGCTTAAACGCGAAGTCCAGGCGGCGCTGCGCACCGGCCGGACCCGCCGTAAATCCCACCGGACAGGGGAACAACGCACCCCCAGGTTCGTGGATCCGATGGTCATGATTTCCGAGCGGCCACCAGAGGTCGAGGACCGCGCGGTGCCCGGGCATTGGGAAGGAGACCTCATCACCGGTGCGCTGAACCAGTCAGCGATCGGCACCCTGGTCGAACGCACCACCCGCTACGTCATGCTCGTCCACCTGCCCGGGAACCACACGGCCGAAACCGTCCGCGATGGACTCATCAACACCATGGCCGCCCTGCCGGCGCACCTGCGCGGCTCACTGACCTGGGACCAGGGAGCGGAAATGGCAGGGCACAAAACCTTCACCCTCGCCACCGACATGCAGGTCTACTTCTGCGACCCGGCCAGCCCATGGCAACGCGGCTCGAACGAAAACACCAACGGGCTGCTGCGCCAGTACTTCCCCAAAGGCACGGACCTTTCCGCCTACGGCCCCGAAGACCTCGAACACGTAGCCCAGGAACTCAACGGCCGCCCACGCAAAACGCTCGGCTGGAAAACTCCAGCCGAGCGTCTGCGTGATTTACTAATACCCACCTAACCAGCAGGTGTTGCAACGACCCCTAGAAACCGCCGGGCAGGCGCCCCGGCCTTTGCCGTGTCCGGTGTGTCCGGGATCAGACCCCAGTCAGACCCCGGTTAAACCCCCGCGATGTGCCGGACCGTGTCGAGGTAGGGCATGTCGACGGCGGCATTCGCCGCGGCGCGGACGGCGGGCTTGGCGTTGAACGCCACTCCGATGCCGGCGGCGCCGAGCATGTCCAGGTCGTTGGCGCCGTCGCCGACGGCGATCGTGTGCTCCAGCGGGATGCCCTCGGCCGCCGCCCACTCGCGGAGGTACTTTTCCTTGGCCGCCCGGTCGATGACGTCCCCGAGGACGCGGCCGGTGAGGGCGCCGTCGACGATTTCGAGTTCGTTGGCGATCCAATGGTCCAGCCCCAGGCCGGCCGCCAGCGGGCCGAGGATCTGGTTGAAGCCGCCGGAGACCACCGCCACGGCATGGCCGGCCGCCTTGAAGGCCGCCACCAGCTCTGCGGCCCCCTCGCTGAGGCTGACCTCGGCGCGGACATCGTCCACGACGGCAGCCGGCAGGCCGGCGAGCACGGCCACCCGGGCGTGGAGGCTCTGGGTGAAGTCCAGCTCGCCGCGCATCGCGGCCTCCGTCACGGCGGTCACCTCCTCGCGCTTGCCCGCGTACGCCGCCAGCAGTTCAATCACTTCCTGCTTGATCAGGGTCGAATCGACGTCCATGAGCAGGAGCTTCCGTGGTGCCGTCCGCAGCGCGTCCGGCACCAGGGCGGTGCCGAACCCGGCGCCGACGGCGGGGGAGACGGCCTCCCGCCGGCCGGCCAGTGCGGCGTCGGTCAGCGGTTCCGAGGTCGTGCACTCCGCGGTGTGGACCGTGTAGCGGCCGTCGCCTGCGGTGCTCTCGGCGGTGATGGCCAGTCCGGCGGCGGCCAGCGCGCCGCGGATCTGGCGGAGGTCGTCGTCGGACAGGGCGGGGCCGTAACTGACCGCGGTCACGTGGGAAATCATGGCCCCAATCCTATCGAGAGGGCGGGTGCCGGCCCGCATCCATGACGCCGCGAAGGAGCCGCGGTGACGCCGGTCACGGCACGGGCGGAGCGCTGCCGGGGCACCGGTCAGGCCACGGGGCCGGACCCGGACGTTGGCGCAGGGGGCGGTGCGCCGCTCCGGTTATCAATCGTCAGCTTTTTTGTCCTAGTGTCTACTCCTATGAGTGAAGTTCTTGAATTGGCCGCCGTCAGCGTTGTCCGCGGGGCGAAGACGCTCCTGGACAAGGTGGACTGGCAGGTCAAGGAGGGCGAACGCTGGGTGGTCCTCGGCCCCAACGGCGCCGGCAAGACCACGCTCCTGCAGGTCGCCGCGGCCCGCTTGCACCCCACCTCCGGCAAGGCCGGCATCCTCGACGAGGTCATGGGCGCCGTCGACGTCTTCGAACTCCGGCCCCGCATCGGCCTGTCGTCCGCGGCGCTGGCCAACCAGATCCCCGAGCACGAAAAGGTCCTCAACGTGGTCGTGACGGCCGCGTACGGGGTCACCGGCCGCTGGCGCGAGGGCTACGAGAAGGACGACGAGCGCCGCGCCTTCGCCCTGCTCAACGAGTGGGGGATGGGCCCGCTGCTCAACCGCCCCTTCGCTTCCCTCTCCGAGGGCGAACGCAAGCGCGTCCAGATCGCCCGCGCCCTGATGACGGACCCCGAACTGCTGCTCCTCGACGAGCCGGCCGCCGGCCTGGACCTCGGCGGGCGCGAGGACCTGGTGCAGCGGCTGAGCGAGCTCGCCGCGGACGAGGATGCCCCGGCCATCGTGCTGGTGACCCACCACCTCGAAGAGGTGCCGCCGGGCTTCACGCACGCTTTGCTGATCCGCGACGGCGGCATCGTCGCGGCCGGCCCGCTGCGCGAGACGCTCACCGCGGAGAATCTCGGCGAGACCTTCGGCGTCGAGCTGGATGTCACCGAAACCGGGGGCCGCTACACCGCCACCACCCGCCGCTAAGCGGGGTCCCTGAACGCGCGTGGACCTTCTTGGCAGCATCTTTGTCTTCTTCGCCGGCCTTTGGGCCGGGACCATCAACTCCGTCGTGGGCTCCGGCACGCTGGTGACCTTCCCGGTGCTGATCGCCCTCGGCTTCGCGCCGGTCACGGCCTCGATCAGCAACGCCACCGGACTGGTAGCCGGCAATGCCGCAGGCGCCTGGGGCTACCGCAAGGAACTCGCCGGCCGCCGCAGCCAGCTCATCCGCCTGCTCCCGGCCTCCCTGCTGGGCGGTATCACTGGCGCCTACCTGCTGCTGCACCTTCCCGAGGTGGTCTTCCAGTACGCCGCCCCGGCGCTGATCGTCCTGGCCCTGCTCATGGTGGCCTTCCAGCCCCGGCTGCAGCGCTGGGTGCAGAGCCGGGAATCGGACCCCGAAACCGCCGCCAGGGACAAGCGGCACAGCGTCCTGCTGGTGGTGCTGGTCTACCTGGCCGGGGTCTACGGCGGCTACTTCGTGGCCGCGCAGGGCATCCTCCTGGTCGGGATCCTCGGCGTCTTCATGGCGGGAACCATCCAGAACGCCAACGCCATGAAGAACATCCTGGTCCTCGGCGTGAACATCGTCGCGGCGGCGTCCTACCTGCTCTTCGCGTTCGACCGGATCAGCTGGCCGGCCGTGGCTCTGATCGCCGTCAGCTCCCTGATCGGCGGGTTCATTGGCTCCAAGGTGGGCCGCCGGCTCCCACCCAACGTGCTGCGCGGCGTCATCTTCACCCTTGGCCTGGTGGCCCTCGGGTTCATGATTGCGAAGCTGGTGAATTGAGATGCCCCTGCACCACCTCGAGTCCGCGGATGATCCCCGCGTCTCGGACTACACCCAACTGACCGACGTCCATCTCCGCAAGATCCGCGAACCCGCCGAGGGCCTCTACATCGCCGAGTCCTCCCGCGTGCTCCGCCGGGCCCTCGCCGCCGGCCACTGGCCCCGGTCCTTCTTCCTCGCGGAAAAGTGGCTGGCGGACCTGGCCGACGTCTTCGAGCAGTACCCGGACGTCCCGGTCTACGTTGGCCCGGCCGCCCTGCTGGAGGAGATCACCGGATTCCACCTGCACCGCGGGGCCATGGCCGCCATGCACCGGCCCGCCCCCGTGCCGCTGCCCGAACTGCTCGCCGGCGCCCGCCGCATCGCAGTGCTCGAAGACATCGTGGACCACACCAACGTCGGCGCCATCTTCCGCTCCGCCGCGGCCCTGGGCCTGGATGCGGTGCTGGTGACGCCGCGCTGCGGGGACCCGCTGTACCGCCGCAGCGTCCGGGTCAGCATGGGCACGGTCTTCCAGGTGCCCTGGGCGCGGCTGGAGAACTGGCCCGCGGACCTTGCCGTCCTCCGGGACCATGGCTTCACCGTGGCCGCCATGGAGCTCACGGACGACGCCGTCGACGTCGACGAACTCGCCGCCCGCAATCCGGAGAAGCTGGCGCTGGTTCTCGGCACCGAGGGTGCCGGCATGAGCCCGGAGACCCTCGCCGCCGTCGACCTCGCGGTGAAGATCCCGATGCGTCCCGGCGTGGATTCGCTCAACGTCGCCGCCGCCTCCGCCGTCGCGTTCTGGGAACTCCGCGCCCGTTGAGGCTGCACCCTGGCCTGCACCGGTGCCTGGCGCCGGCCCCGCGGCCCGGCGTTCGCGGGAGGTCCGGGACTGCGGTATCATTGACAGCTGGCCGTGCCGTGTGATCGGCATGCCAAATCCAACTCATACCTGGCAGCTGGCAAAATCCAGTTGCGCGAACAAAGGTCCAATTATGCAGGCAGATATCCACCCGAAGTACGAAGCTGTTGTTTTCAACGACCTGGCTTCCGGCGTCAAGTTCCTGACCAAGTCCACCGTGTCTTCCTCGAAGACCATCGAGTGGGAAGACGGCAACACCTACCCGGTCATCGACGTCGAAATCTCCTCCGAGTCCCACCCGTTCTACACGGGAAAGCAGCGCATCATGGACTCCGCAGGCCGCGTCGAGCGCTTCAACGCTCGCTTCAAGGGCTTCGGCGGCAAGAAGTAATTCTGCTCCAAGGTCTTGGGAGGCCCGCACCTGCAACGGTGCGGGCCTTTCGCGTTAACCGCCGTCCCGCCCCGCCGCCGCGCGCGTGGCAGGATTGAGGCTATGACTTCCTCCTCTTCCACCCCCGCAGCGGCAGACGGAAACGGCGACGGCGGCCGCCGCCACGGCGAATACAAGGTCCCCGGCGGCAAGCTGGTGGTCGCCGACCTCGAGGTGGACAACGGCGTGCTCAGCCACGTGTCCATCAGCGGCGACTTCTTCCTCGAACCCGACGAGGCGCTGCCGGAGATCAACCGGGCCCTCACCGGGCTCCCCGCGGACAGCCCGGCGGCCGACCTCGCCGCCGCCGTCACCGCGGCACTGCCCGAGGGCACCGTGCTGTTCGGCTTGTCCGCCGAGGCCATCGCGATCGCCGTGCGCAGGGCCTTGGCCAAGGCCACCGGCTGGGGTGACCACCACTGGAACGTCATCGCCCCCACGGTGCTGCCCACGCACGTAAACGTCGCCCTCGACGAGGTCCTCACAGAAGAGGTCGGCGCCGGACACCGCAACCCCACCCTGCGGTTCTGGGACTGGGAGGAGCCCTCCGTGGTGATCGGCAGCTTCCAGTCGGTCCGCAACGAGGTCCAGCCCGAGGGCGTGAGCCGGCACGGCATCAGCGTGGTCCGGCGGATCAGCGGCGGCGGCGCCATGTTCATGGAGGCCGGCAACTGCATCACCTATTCGCTCTACCTTCCGCAGACGCTGGTGGACGGGCTGAGCTTCGCCGATTCCTACGGCTTCCTGGACGCCTGGGTCCTCGCCGCCCTGGAGAAGGTGGGCATCAACGCCTTCTACGTCCCGCTCAACGACATCGCCACGGACCAGGGCAAGATCGGCGGCGCCGCGCAGAAACGGCTCGCCAACGGCGGCATGCTGCACCACGTGACCATGAGCTACGTCATTGACGCCGACAAGATGGTCGAGGTGCTGCGGATCGGCAAGGAGAAGCTGTCCGACAAAGGCACCACCAGCGCCAAGAAGCGCGTGGACCCGCTGCGCCGCCAGACCGGCCTGAGCCGGGCCGACATCGTGGCGGCGATGATCGAGGTGTTCACCGACCGGTACGGCGCGACGCCGGCAGAGCTCACCGACGTCGAACTCGACGCCGCGCGGGCACGGGTGGAGGCCAAGTTCGCCACCGAGGAGTGGCTGCACCGGGTCCCGTAGCCCGCACCCGCCGCCTTGGCAGCCTGCAGGTGGCCGGCTGCCGTTGCTCGCCGGGGTGCATTCGCCGGCGGGGGCGCTAGCCGGCTGGGCGCTAGCCGGCGGCTTGCGCGGTGAGCGCCCGCAGCAGGTGGCTGCGCTGCTCGATGACGATCCGGCGCAGGGCCCGCGGCGCGTCCGCGTGCTCGGTGAGCCAGCGGTCCGTCCGGACCACCACCGGGTGCTCCGCCGGGGCGTGGCCGTTGAGGTCCTGGCCCGCCGGGTACAGCCCGCGGACAATCCTGCTGGCGATCTCGATGCTGCGGCTGCCCCAGACTCGCTCCAGCGCCTCAAAGTAGGGCTCCACGAAGCCGGCCAGCAGTTCCGCGGGCGCTGTGGTGAAGCCGGCGATCGTAGCGCTGAGCTGCTGGTTGGATAGGTCCGTGCCGTTGACCGCGGCCTCCCACGCCTTGGCCTTGACCTGCGGATCGGGCCGTGCGGCCAGGGCCGTGGCGTGGCCCGAGCGGCCGGAGGCGGTGTTGTCGTGGGAGAGTTCGGCGTCGAGCTCGTGCGGGTCTGCCTGGCCGTTGGCGGCGAGGGCGTGCCAGAGGTTCCAGCGGAGTTCGGCGTCGACCGCCAGCCCCTCGATCACGGTACTGCCGTCCAGCAGGCCCCGCAGCAGGGGCAGCCGGCTGTCGTCATAGCGGCTGGCCGCGGCAACGGTGCGTGCCCAGGCCAGCTGCTGGTCCGAGCTGGGGGCGGCCTGCTCAAGTTGGGCGACGGCGGTATCCAGGAAGGCGCGGCGCACGGCGTCCCGCTCGGCGGCGGGGACGTACCGTTCGACGGCGGTGGCGGCGTTGCCCAGGATTGCGAGCAGCACGCCGATGCCGGTCTCCGCCGGACCAAACCGCTGCACGGCGGCCACGTAGTCCGCGGCGGGCGTGACGGCGTCCCGGGCCGAGTCCCAGAGTGCGGTCCAGCAGAGGGCGCGGGCCATTGGGTCGGTGATGCGGTCCAGGGATTCCCGGACCGTGGCCTCCGACACCGGATCCAGCCGGACCTTGGCGTAGCTGAGGTCCTCGTCGTTGACCAGCAGCAGCTCCGGCCGGTGCTTTCCGGTGAGGTGCGGGATGGCGGTGTGCCCGCCGTCGACGTCGGTCTCCAGGCTGTCGGTGCGGACCAGCGAGCCGCCCGCGTCCCGGTTGTAGAGGCCGATCCGCAGCCGGTGCGGGCGGGGTTCGGGGGAGCCGGTCACCGGGTCGGTGGCGTCCTGCCGTACGCTCACGGCGGTCAGCATCCCGTCCTCGTCGGTGATCTCCGGGGTGAGCGTGGAGATCCCCGAGGTCTGCAGCCACTGCCGGGCCCAGGGGCCCAGGTCGCGGCCGGAGGCGGCACTGAGGGCCGCCAGCAGGTCGGCCAGGGTGGTGTTGTCGAACTCGTGGTCGCGGAAGTAGCGGCGTGAGCCGGCGATGAAGTCCTCGAACCCCACGTAGGCCACCAGCTGCTTGAGGACCGAGGCGCCCTTGGCGTAGGTGATGCCGTCGAAGTTCTGCTTCGCGGCCTCCAGGTCCGGAATGTCCGCCACGATCGGGTGGGTGGTGGGCAGCTGGTCCTGGACGTAGGCCCACGCCTTGCGGTTGTTGGCGAAGTTCACCCAGGCGGTGTCCCAGTCCGTGGTCCGGTCCACGCCCAGGGTGCCCATGTAGTCGGCGAAGGATTCCTTGAGCCAGAGGTCGTTCCACCACTGCATCGTCACCAGGTCGCCGAACCACATGTGCGCCATCTCATGCAGCAGGGTGTTCGCCCGGCCCTGGTACTGCGAATCCGTGGCCCGGGAGGTGAAGACGTAGCTCTCGGTGAAGGTCACCAGGCCCGGGTTTTCCATCGCACCGAGGTTGTATTCGGGGACGAACGCCTGGTCGTACTTGCCCCACGGGTAGGGGTAGTCGAAGAGGCGGTTGAAGAAGTCCAGGCCGTTGCCCGTGAGCCGGAACAGCTCGTCGGTGTCGAAGGAGGAGGCCATCGACGCCCGGCAGTACAGGGCCAGGGGCACCTCCAGCGCCGTCCCGTCGGAGAGGGTGCCCTCCCAGCTGCTGTCCGCGCGGAAGTAGGGGCCGGCGAGGACGCTGGTGATGTAGGTGGAGACCGGCTTGGTGGGGGCGAAGTCCCAGCGGCTGGTGGCCGGATCGCTGGTGAGCTGGGTGCGGGCGGCCTCGACGCCGTTGGAGGCGACCTGCCAGCCCGACGGCGCCATCACGTGGAAGGTGAACTCGGCCTTGAGGTCCGGCTGTTCGAAGTTGGCGAAGACCCGGCGGGCGTCGGCCGGCTCGTACTGCGTGTACAGGTAGCACTGGCCGTCGGCGGGGTCGAAGAAGCGGTGCATGCCTTCCCCGGAGGTGCTGTACAGCGCCGTGCCGGTGACGGTCACCTGGTTCTCGGCCTGCAGGTTGTCCAGCCGGATCCGAGACCCTTCGACCACGTCGGCCACAGGCAGGCCCTTGCCGTTGAGGAACACGCTGTGCACCTCGGAGCTGATGAAGTCCAGGAACGTGCTGGACCCGGGTTCGGCGGCGGCGAAGGTGATGACGCTGCGGCTGGGGTAGCCGGCCACCGTGGGGTCCGCGGCCTGCCGGACATCGAGGGACACGTCGTAGCTGTGCGTGGTGATCAGGGCCGAGCGGGCGGCCGCTTCTTCACGGGTCAAATTCTGGTTGGACACGCTGCTATCTAATCACGCAGGCGCCCCGCGCAGCTCAGTGCCCGGGCAACATCAGGACCGCTGCGCCAAGGCCCAAGGCGGCGATCAGCAGCCACGCCGCGAGGGCCGCCAGCAGCGCCCGGGTGCCGGTCCGCAGCAGTTCGCGGACCCGGACGGCGGAGCCCAGCCCGAATAGGGCCATGCCCAGGAGAATGTCCTGCAACAGGGCGGCCGCCTCCAGCACGCCCGCGGGCAGCACTCCGGTGGAGCGGAGCGCGGCCATCGCGATGAAGCCGAGCACGAACAGGGGCACCACCGGAGGCATGGTCCCGCCGGAATCGTCGCGGAGCCGGTGGTGCAGGCCGGCGACGGCCACCATCGGGGCCAGCAGCAGCACCCGGGTCAGCTTTACGATGACCGCCACCGCCAGGGCCGCGGCGCCGGCGGTCTGCGCGGTGGCCACCACCTGGCCGACGTCGTGCACGGATGCCCCCACCCAGGCGCCGAAGAGCTGCGGGCCCAGCCCCAGCGGGCCGGTGAGCAGCGGCAGGACGCCGATCGCGAGGGTGCCGCAGAGCGTTACCAGGGCCACCGGCAACACTGTGTCCTGCTGGCGGATGCGGCGAACCGCGGCCATGGCCCCGATCGCGGAGGCGCCGCAGATCGCGAAGCCGGTTGCGATGAGCAGCGACACGGTCGGGGGCAGCCGGAAGAGCCGGCCGATGCCGTAGGTGCCGGCGAAGGAGACCAGGACGACGCCGGTGATCAGCAGCAGCGCGGGCCAGCCGAGGCCGAGGACGTCCACCACGCTGACCTTGAGGCCCAGGACCACGATGCCGCTTCGCATCAGGTGCTTCCCGGCGAACCCCAGCCCCGCTCGGCCCGGCCCGGACGTCCAGGCGGAAATGCCCGGGAGATTCGCGGCGAGGAGGCCAAGGATGACGGCGACCGTCATGGCGGGCAGCGCTGGCACCAGCGCGTGGACCGCCAGGGCAGCCGCGACGGCGGTGGCGCAGGCCAGCAGCCCGGGAAGCAGCGGCGGTAGGCCGCGCAGGGAGGCGGTGAGGGGGTGAAGGTCTCGGGGCACGGGTCTACTGTGCCGCATCCGGCCCGGAATCCCCATTTCGGCGGGACAACCCTGCCTGCCCTGCCACCGGAACGGCCGCCATCACTCGGCCCGGACCGGGCGTGAGCTGTACCACGGCACCGCGTGGGCTGCAACACGCCACAAGGGGTGCGCCGATATGAAATCGGGACCAAAAAATGGTTGGCTAGTGGGCATGTCTGACCTTTTTCAGGATTACTCCGAGGCCGCGGGCCGCAGCGGGGCGTACGACGAGATGTTCGCGCCCGGCCAGCAGGCCCGCCCTTCCTACGGCCAGGTGGCCGGGGCGCTCCGCGAACTCTCCCTCGCCGACGTCACCGCCCGCGCCGATTCGATGGCCCGCACCTTCCTGGACCGCGGCGTCACCTTCGACTTCGCGGGGGAGGAGCGGCCTTTCCCGTTGGACATCGTGCCGCGCGTCATCCCGGCGGACGAGTGGACCGTCCTGGAACGCGGCGTGGCCCAGCGGGTCAAGGCGCTCGAGGCGTTCCTGAACGACGTCTACGACAAGATGGCCGTCGTCTCCGACGGCGTCATCCCGCGGCAACTGGTCACCACCAGCGCCCACTTCCACCGGCAGGTGCACGGCTTCGAACCCGCCGGCGGCGTCCGCGTCCACATCTCCGGCATCGACGTCATCCGTGACGAGGCCGGGACCTTCCGCGTCCTGGAGGACAACGTCCGCGTGCCCTCCGGCGTCAGCTATGTCCTGGAGAACCGCCGCGCCATGGCCAAGGGCCTGCCCGAGGCCTTCGGCCAGCAGCGCGTCCGCCCGGTCGAGGAATACCCCCGCCGGCTCCTCTCGGCCCTGCGCAAGACCGCGCCTTCCGGCGTCGACGACCCCACCGTCGTCGTCCTGACCCCGGGCGTCTTCAACAGCGCCTACTTCGAACACACCCTGCTGGCCGGCCTGATGGGCGTCGAACTGGTGGAGGGCCGCGACCTGATCTGCCGCGGCAACCGCGTCTACATGCGCACCACCGCCGGTGAGCAGCGTGTGGACGTCATCTACAAGCGCATCGACGACGAGTTCCTCGACCCGCTGCAGTTCCGCTCCGACTCCATGCTCGGCTGCCCCGGCCTGGTCAACGCCGCCCGCGCCGGCGGCGTCACTATCGCCAACGCCGTGGGCAACGGCGTCGCCGACGACAAGCTGGTCTACAGCTACGTCCCGGACCTGATCCGTTACTACCTCAACGAGGAACCGGTGATCGCGAACGTGGACACCTTCCGTCTGGAGGAGAAGGAAGCCCGCGAACACGTCCTCGACCGGCTGGATGAACTGGTGGTCAAGCCCGTGGACGGCTCAGGCGGCAAGGGCCTGGTGATCGGGCCCGACGCCTCCCGCGAGGAGCTGGACGCCCTGCGCAAGCGGATCATCAGCGACCCTCGCGGCTGGATCGCGCAGCCCGTGCTGCAGCTCTCCACCGTCCCCACCCTCAGCGGCGACAAGTTCGGCCCCCGGCACGTGGACCTGCGCCCCTTCGCGGTCAACGACGGCGACGACGTCTGGGTGCTCCCCGGCGGCCTGACCCGGGTGGCGCTGAAGGAAGGCTCACTGATTGTGAACTCCAGCCAGGGCGGCGGCTCCAAGGACACCTGGGTGCTGGCCGATTCGGCGCAGGTTCCCGTGGAAGTCATCCCGAAGCCGGCCATCGCCATCCGTGAACGGGTCTCCGTCTGGCCGGTCGAGAGCAACTGGCGCGACAGACAGAAAGAGCAGCAACAGCAGCAGATGTCCGAGCCGCAGGAGGTAGCCGCGAATGCTTAGCCGTATTGCCGAGTCCCTGTTCTGGATCGGCCGTTACGTCGAACGGGCCGACGGCACCGCCCGCATCCTGGACGTCCACCTCGAACGGCTGAACCACCTGCCGATGGAGGAGCAGCGCAGCGTCGCGCAGGAACTGCTCGCCGTCATGGGGGCGCGGCCGCAGTCCGAGGAGTTCGGCCTGGACGAGCTGCTGCACGCCCTGGCCTACGACAAGCACAGCGCCACCTCGATCGCCGGGTCCCTCGGCGCGGCCCGGGAGAACGCCCGGCGCGCCCGCGAGACCGTGTCCTCCGGGCTCTGGGAGAGCCTGAACACCACGTACTACGGGCTGAACCAGCACCGCAAGGACGTCGTGGGCACCTACCGGTTCTGCAACTGGGTGCTGGAGCGCACCGCCATGGTCAGCGGCCTGGCCGACACCACCGTCAGCCACGACGAGAGCTGGCTCTTCCTGGTCCTTGGCCGCTCGCTGGAACGCGCCGACATGACCGCGCGCATGCTCTCCACCCGCGACGTGCTCTCCGCCGGGATGTCCTGGGTGAACATGCTCCGCTGCGCCGGCGCCTACGAATCGTTCCTCCGGACCCGCCGTGCCGCCTTCGGCGACCAGCACGCAGCCGAGTTCCTGCTACTGGACCGGCTGTTCCCGCGCTCGATTGTGTACGCGCTGCGCGACGCGGACGACTGCCTGGCCAAGCTGGACCCCTCGGCCCAGCGCGTGGGCTTCATCAACGACGCCCGCCGGATCGTGGGCCAGGCCCGCACCTTCCTGGAGTTCCACCGGACCGATGACCTGATGTCCGAGCTGCCCGAGCACATGGAGCGCGTGCAGAAGGCCGTTTCACAGGCCTCGGACGCCATTTCCCGTAAGTACTTCAATCAGGCAGACGAACTGGCCTGGGTGGGAGAAGTTTCATGACCCGGCTGAGCATCACGCACCGGACCGCGTACAAGTACAACAAGCGCGTCACCCTCTCCTACAACGAGGCCCGGATGACGCCCCTGACGGACCCGCAGCAGGTGGTCCTGGAGTCCTCCATGAAGGTCTCACCCTCGCAGGCGGCGCTCAGCAGCTACCGGGACTACTGGGGCACCAGGGTCACGGCGTTCGACATGCAGATGCCGCACGAGCACCTTGAGGTCCTCTCCACCACCACCGTGGAAGTGCACCGGGTGGAGCGGATCCCTTCCGAGGCCGACATCGTGGGCTGGGACGTGCTCACCGCACCGGAGACGCTGGACCAGTTCAGCGATTGGATCCCGCAGTCGCAGCTGACCGGTCCCGGCGCCGAGGTCCTGGACATCGTCCCCGGCGTCGTCGCCGGCCGTAACCCGCACGAGGCGGCCATGGCCGTATTCGAGTGGATGCGCGGGGAAATGACCTACATGAAGGGCTCCACCGGCGTCACCACCAACGCTGAGCAGGCCTGGAACCAGCGCCAGGGCGTCTGCCAGGACCTGGCACACCTGGCCATCGGCTCGCTGCGCAGCTGCGGCATCCCCGCCCGCTACGTCTCGGGGTACCTGCACCCGCGCTCGACGGCGTCCATCGGCGAGACCGTTGCCGGCCAGTCGCATGCGTGGCTGGAGTGGTGGGACGGCGAGTGGCGCAGCTGGGACCCGACGAACCACAAGCCGGCCGGCGACTTCCACGTCACCGTGGCCCGCGGCCGGGACTACCGGGACGTGCCTCCGCTGAAGGGCATCCTCTCCGGCGGCGGCGGTTCGTCGCTGTCCGTGACGGTGGAGATCACCCGCCTGGCCTGAGCCGGCGTCCGGCTGCTGTGGTGGTCTCCTCGGCCTCCGGCTACTCCATGCCGGAGCGGGTGGCGTCGTCCAGCGGCGTCCACCAGGTCAGCGGTGGCACGATCTTGAAGCGGCGGCCGGTGACGGAGTCCGGGGTGATCCGGACGAAGTGCTCCTTCTTGCCGGCCTGCCACGGGAAGAGCAGCAGGCCCACGGTGTCCAGCACTTCCTCCTGGTTCTTCACCGGGGCCGCCTGGCCCTTGACCACCACGCTCCACGCGACCCCGGAGTCCGCGTCGACGCCGTCGGCCTCCACCGCCACCGGTGTGTCGCCCGTGGCGGCCTGAAGCTTCGTGCCGTCCGCGGTGCGGAACACCAGCGTGCCGTGGTCCACCTTGTAGTTGATTGGAAAGATGTCGGGGTGGTCATCCACCCAAACCGCCATCCGGCCGACGCTGACGCTGCGCAGCAGCCGCCAGCACTCGTGGTTGTCCAGGTTCTCGACGGCGTGCGGTCCTGAGGTGGTGTCTTTCTTGTCCACGGTGTGCCCTGTCTGCTGCGGGTCAGTGCTCATGGCGGCGAGCTTATGCCAGAACGCCCGCCGCAATCTAGGGACCAACGTCCCGGCGGAGTAACGATCGCCCTTCGGCTCTGGCCCCCGGCTCCCGAGGGTGGGAGTATTCTGACAGCAAACCATCAGCGCGGATGGTGGAGTCAGATTTTTGGCACAGTTTTTTGGGGGCACAATGCAGTCTCTCGACAAGGGACCGGACCCTTTAGCGTCCGGAAATGCCAAGGCCGAAGACGTACTCAGGGATCTCGTCACCCGGGGCGGGGAACTCATGCAGTCCAGGGAACGCATGGCCGGACTGCTGGAAGCGGTCGTGGCCCTCGCAGAGGACCTGAGCCTCGACGCCGTGCTGGAGAGGCTGGTGCAGTCGGCCTGCACCCTGTTGCACGCCCGCTACGGCGCCCTCGGCGTGATGGGCGAGGACAACACACTGAATCATTTCGTCACCGTCGGCATCGACGAAGCGGCCGCGGCCCGGATCGGCCGCCAACCCACCGGCCACGGCGTCATGGGCCTGCTGGTCAGCGACCCGAAGCCGCTGCGGCTCCATAACCTCGGCGCGCATCCAGTGGCAACGGGATTCCCGGCCAACCATCCGCCGATGAGCACCTTTCTGGGCGTGCCGATCCGGGTCCGGGACAGGGTGTTCGGCAACCTCTATCTGACCGAGAAGGCCGGTGGCGAGGACTTCAGCGACGAGGACGAAGCGCTGGCGGTGGCGCTGGCTGCAGCGGCCGCCGTCGCGATCGAGAACGCCAAGCTTTACGACGACGCCCGCCGCCGGGCGCGCTGGCTGGAAGCATCGATGGACGTCACGGGCACGATGCTCGCCGGCGACGGCGACCACCTCGAATCTGATCTCGACCCAATCGTCGAACGGGCCCGGCTCGAGTCCGGATCCCGGCTCGCGCTGATCGTCGCCCCGACGGAGACAGCCGCGGGTCACGTCGTCGTCGGCGCGGCGGGGGAGCAGGCCGCAGAGTTCACCGGTGCACCGCTTCTGCTGGACCACCCGGAACTGCAGGAGGTTCTGTCCGGCGGCGATCCGGTTCTCTTTCCCTCCGCCTCAGCGGTCCTGGAACTGTGCGATGACCACAGCACCGGACCGCTGCTGGCCGTGGGCCTGAGCGCCCGCGGCGCCCATCACGGCCTGCTGCTGCTCGCCCGGGAGACCGACGCCGCCCCGTACGACCGGACCGACCGGGAGATGGGGGCCGTCTTCGGCTCGCACGTGGCGCTGGCCCTGGAACTGGCCCGGGTGCACCGGCTCCGTGAGGAACTGCTGGTCTTCACCGACCGCGACCGGATCGCCCGCGACCTGCACGACCTCGTCATCCAGCGGCTCTTCGCCGCCGGCCTCAGCGTCCAGAGCCTGGCCCGGTTCACCAAGGACGACCTCGCCACGGAACGGATCCGGAACATCACCGGCGAGCTCGACGAGGCCATCCGCAGCCTCCGGGACACCATCTACTCGCTCCGGCACAGCCAGACCGACTCCGACCCGCTCAGCGGCCGGATCCGCCGCGTGGCCAGGAGCTCGGCGAAGTCGCTGCCGTTCACGCCGCGGCTGACGCTCACGGGGCCCATCGACACCGTCCCGGCGGAGAAGGCCGACAACGTGGTGGCCGTGGTGTCCGAGGGGCTGAGCAACGCCATCCGCCACTCGGGCGCGGACGCAATCTCCGTCTCGGTGGCGGTCATGAAGGGCCGGGTCACGGTGGTGGTGACGGACAACGGGTCGGGTTTCACCAACGCGGCGGCCCGCAACGGCCTGGCCAACTTGGAGGACAGGGCACGGATGCTCGACGGCGAGTGCGTGATCGTGTCCGCCCCGGACGCGGGCACCAGCGTGGAGTGGTCCGTCCCGCTCTCGAGCGGCTCAGGCGCCGTTGGCGTGCTGCGCGGCCGGGCTGGCGATGAAGACCGCGGCCTGGGTCCGCCGCTCGAAGCCGAGCTTGGCCAGCAGTGAGGAGACGTAGTTCTTCACCGTCTTCTCGGCGAGGAACATCTCGGCGGCGATCTGCCGGTTGGTCAGTCCCTCGCCAACGAGCTCTAGCACGCGGCGTTCCTGCGGTGTCAGCGCGGCGGTCCGCGGATCGACTTCCTCCGGTTCCACCAGGCTCTCCATGACGCCCTCGGCCACGCCCTTTTCGTAGAGCGACTCGCCGGCCGCGGCACGCCGGAGCGCCCCGATCAGGTCAGTCCCGCCGATCTCCTTGAGGATGTAGCCGGAGGCACCGGCGAGGACGGCGCCGCGCAGTGCCTGGTCGTCGTCGAAGCTCGTGAGGATGATGCAGCTCAGCGAGGGATCGATGGAGCGGACGTCGCGGCAGACCTCGATCCCGGTTCCGTCCGGCAGCCGGGCGTCCAGGACGCAGACGTCCGGGTGCAAGGCCGGGATGCGTCGGGTGGCCTCCACGGCGGAGCCGGAACTTCCGACGACGTGGAATCCCTCGCCCTCGAGGAGTTCCTGCAATCCGCGGCGGACCAGCTCGTGGTCGTCGAGGATGAAGACCCGGATCACCGCCGCGGTGCCCTCTGGTGCGGTGAGACCGGCATCTGCCCAGGCAATCATGTGTTTCCCATCCGGCCGCCGTCCGAAGCCGCCCGGGAGCCTGACGGACCCCGGCGCCCGGCCGGCGCCCTGTTCACGCGTCCTGCCGGCAGTGGACTGCGGCGGACTGACGATCCAACCTTCATGCAACTGTGGCTCCCCCCGAAACCACGGCGGCGGCGGTGCGCCCGGAACCGTGTCCCCGGGCGGGCTCTGCCGACGGGATCTCCGTTGGTAAACCGCTGCCACGGCCATTCTCATCCCCGGCGGTTACCGACGTAAAGGGCCGTTCGCCCCACGGCGCGGCGCACGGGGCAAAGGTGACCTTTGGCCCTAGCCGGGCTACGCCGTCGCCGTAGTGTTTGAAGCCATGCCCCACCGGCGCGACGGGTTCGGGCAGGGCTAAATGGCAACGCAGACGGGCAAGCGAAGGGAACACAGATGAACGAGGCGCAGGGCATCCGCAGCATCCTGGTGGGCGTCGACGGTTCGGACGCCTCGGTGGAGGCCCTCCGGCAGGCTCGGGTCCTGGCCGATCCCTTCCACGCCCGTGTTACCGCCCTGGCCTGCTGGGACTTCCCGCCGGTCTACGACGGGTATGTGGCGATGGGCATCAACGACTTCGACGTCCGGGCCGGGGAGATCCTGCAGGAGGCGCTGACCACGGCTTTCGGTGACACGCTCCCGGAGAACGTCGAATCCCGGCTGGTGCAGGGCAACCCGCGGCGGGTTCTCATTGACGAGTCCCGCAACGCGGACCTGATGGTGCTGGGCCGGCGCGGCCACGGCGGCTTCGGCGGACTGCTGCTCGGCTCGGTCAGTTCTGCCCTTGTGGCGCACGCGCACTGCCCGGTCCTCGTGGTGCATACGCCGGAGAAGCGGCACTAGGCTGAAGCGCTAATGGGGCACCCGCGGCGGCGCTGCCGGAACGCGCTACTCGAAGGAGGCGCGCCGCGGGTCCGCCAGCCGGGTCTTCCAGACGTCGGGCTGGGTGACCTTGAACCGGCGGCCGGTCAGCGCCTTGGGTGGCACCCGCACGTAGTAGCTCTTCTCGCCCGGCTGCCAGGGTTCCAGCAGCAGGGCATCCACCGCGTCCTTCTCGGCCTGGTCCTCGACCAGTTCTGCCTCGCCGCGGGCCATGACGCTCCAGGCCGTTTCCTCGTGCGCGTCATACCCGTCGATTTCAAACGCCACCGGCTTCGCGGTGATCGCACCCCAGAGCTTCGTGCCGCCGGCGGTGCGGAAAACGATCGAGCGGCGGTTTAGGACAAAGTTCACCGGGAAGACCTCCGGATGGCCGTCCACGATCAGCGCGACCCGGCCCACCACCTCGCTGTCGAGGAGGGCCCAGCACTGGTCCATGGACAGGTTGAAATCCGGCGGAGGCGTCGTCGTAGTCACAGGTCCACGGTACGGAGGCGCCCCCGCGCGGATTAGGGCCATTAGGCCCGTGGCGTCACCAGGGGCTGGGCTTGTAGTCCTTCAGGAACACGCCGTACTGGTCCTCGCCCGCCTCGCCCATGACGATCGGATCGTAGACCCGCGCGGCGCCGTCTACGAGGTCCAGCGGGGCGTGGAAACCTTCCTCCATCAGCCGGACCTTGGTGTAATGCGGGCGTTCGTCAGTGATCCAGCCGGTGTCGACGGCGGTCATCAGGATCCCGTCGGTCTCCAGCATCTCCTTGGCACTGGTGCGCGTCATCATGTTCAGCGCAGCCTTGGCCATGTTGGTGTGCGGGTGGCCGGGACCTTTGTAGGCCCGGGAGAACTGGCCCTCCATGGCGCTGACGTTCACGATGTACTTACGCCGGGCGTCCGAGCGACGCATCGCCGGCCGTAGCCGGCTGACCAGCAGGAACGGCGCGGTGACGTTGCACAGCTGGACCTCGAGCATCTCCAGCGGGTCCACCTCATCCACCACCTGGGTCCAGCTGTTGATGGTGGCCAGGTCCGGCACCAGGCCACCGGCGTCGATCGCGGTGCCCGAGGCGATGCGCTCCAGCGACGCCGAGCCGGTGGAGAGCGCCAGCGAGGTGAGGGCGTCCCCGGCCAGCACGGGGTGGTCCAGCACGGAGGAGGCCAGGGCCAGGGGGTGCTTGTCGTGGGCGTGGCCGAAGGTGACCAGCTCGGGTCCGCCGTTCGCGGCCTGCAGCTCGGCCGGCAGCGGCTCATCCTCGGCGTCGACCAGGGGCTTGTAGGCGTTGCCGGAGCGGCGCACGGTCTGGGCGGCGTTGTTGACGATGATGTCCAGCGGGCCGGCGGCGTCCAAGGAGTCGGTCAGGGCCATCACCTGGGAGGGGTCGCGCAGGTCGATGCCCACGATCCGCAGCCGGTGCAGCCAGTCGGCGCTGTCCTCCATGGCGGCGAACCGGCGGGCGGCGTCCTTGGGGAACCGGGTGGTGATGGTGGTGTGGGCGCCGTCGCGGAGCAGCCGGAGGGCGATGTACATGCCGATCTTTGCCCGGCCGCCGGTCAACAGGGCTCGGCGTCCTGTCAGGTCGGTGCGGGCGTCGCGCTTGCTGTGGCTGAAGAGTGCGCACTCCGGGCAGAGCTGGTGGTAGAAGGCGTCCACCTGGGTGTAGTGCTGCTTGCAGATGTAGCAGGGGCGGGACCGGATCAGGTGGCCGGCAACCTCTCCGGTGGCAGACGTGGCCAGCTTATTGCCGCGGGTCTCGTCGTCGATCCGGTCCGGGGCGGCGGTGGCGGTCTGGGCGATCACTGCCCGGTCCGCCTCGGCGATCAGGTCCCGTTTGGTGGTCCGCCGGTGCCGTTTGACCGCCTTGAACATCTTGCCGGTGGCACGCCGGACGGCGACGTAGTCCGGGTGCTCGTCGTCGTAGGCGTGAATGGTGTTCAGCACCTTGAGGCAGGCGGCGATCTCTTCGGGGCTGAGGTCGGCCACCGGCACGGCCTCAGCAGGGGTGTCGCTGGCCGGTTCGGAGGGCAGGTCGGGGGAGCTCATTGTGCCAATTTTACCGGCAGCGCAGGGCTCCTTCCGACGCCCCCCTTCGGTTACGGGGCCTGGGTGTGCGGCGCGGCGGGGGTTTCGACGCCGACGGCGGCGGCGTGCACCTCGCCCACCTTCTCCATCGACTCCCTGCCGGCCGGCCAGTTCTCGGTGGCCGTCCGGACGGCGTCCGGCACCTGGTAAAGGTTCGCTGCGGAGAGGGCTCGTTCGGCCTCGCCCGGCTCGGGGACCTCCTGGCCCTTGGCGAGGACGGTGATGCCGGAGTCCGTGACCTTGAAGCCGCGGGCACGGTCCAGTTCCGGGTCCAGGCCGATCGCCGCGCCGGCGGGGATCCGGACGTTCTTGTCCACGATTGCGCGCTTCACGACGGCACCCGGGCCCACCTGCACCTTGTCCATCAGGACCGAGTCGAGGACCCGGCTGGCGGTGCTGACGTAGACGTCGTTGGAGAGTACGGAGCCCTCCACGATGCCGCCGGAGATGACGACGCCGCTGGCGACGATGGAATCCAGGGCGGTGCCGACGGTCTTGCCCTCGCCGCGGACGAACTTCGCCGGCGGGGAGATGCTCTGCCGCGTGTAGATCGGCCACTCGGAGTTGTAGAGGTTGAACACGGGGACGGGGGAGATCAGGTCCATGTGCGCGTCATAGAACGAGTCGATGGTACCGACGTCACGCCAGTAGGTGCGGTCCCGTTCGGTGGAGCCCGGGATGTCGTTGGTGGTGAAGTCGTAGACGCCGGCCTCGCCCTTGTCCACGAAGTAGGGAATGATGTCCCCGCCCATGTCGTGCTTGGTGTCCAGCCGTTCCGCGTCGACGTGCAGGGCATCCACGAGGGCATCGGCGTCGAAGACGTAGTTGCCCATCGAGGCGAGGAACTGGCTGGGGTCGGCTGCGAGGCCCGGGGTGGAGGAGGGCTTCTCGACGAACGCGGCGATCTTCTGGTGGTCGTTCTGGTCCACCTCGATCACCCCGAACTGGTCCGCCATGTGCAGCGGCTGGCGGACCGCGGCCACGGTGGCCTTGGCGCCGCTGGCGACGTGCTGGGCCACCATCTGGGCGAAGTCCATGCGGTAGACGTGATCGGCGCCGACCACGACGACGATGTCCGGGTTGGCGTCGTGGATCAGGTTCAGGGACTGGTAGATGGCGTTGGCGCTGCCGAGGAACCAGCTCTTACCCACGCGCTGCTGGGCGGGGACGGAAGCGATGTAATTGCCGAGCTGGGTGGACATCCGCCAGGTTTCGGAAATATGACGGTCCAGGCTGTGGGATTTATATTGCGTGAGCACCACAATCTGCAAATAGCGGGAATTCACGAGGTTCGAAAGAGCGAAATCAATGAGCCGGTAACTGCCGGCGAAGGGGACGGCTGGCTTGGCCCTGTCCGCCGTCAACGGCATCAGTCGATTCCCCTCGCCGCCTGCAAGGACAATGGCCAAGACTTTTTTCTGCTGCGGCATGGTGATCGCTCCTGAACGCCTTCGTAACTCCCCAAAACAGCCCGGTGTGCCCGGACCTCTTCACACTAGAACAGATCAGCCCGAACGACTACCTTGGTGAATGTGCGAATAGACATAGTGACCAAGGAATTCCCGCCCGAAATCTACGGAGGCGCCGGCGTCCATGTGGCCGAACTGAGCCGCGTCCTGGCCAGCCACGTGGACCTGCAGGTGCGGGCCTTCGGCGCCCCCCGCGACCCCGACTACCACGGTGCCACCGTGACCTCCTATCCCGTCCCGGAGGACCTGGCCGGCGCCAACGCCGCCGTACAGACCCTCGGCGTCGACCTCCGGATTGTTCCCGATGTCGCCGGGGCGGACCTTGTGCACTCGCACACCTGGTACGCGAACATGGCGGGCCACATCGCCGCCCTGCTGCACGGCATCCCGCACGTGCTCAGCGCCCACAGCCTGGAACCGCTGCGGCCGTGGAAGGCCGAGCAACTCGGCGGCGGCTACGCCGTGTCCTCCTGGGTGGAGAAGACCGCCTACGAGTCCGCCGCCGCGATCATCGCCGTCTCCGAGGGCATGCGGCAGGACATCCTGCGCAGCTACCCGGACGTGGACCCCGCCAAGGTGCGGGTGGTGCACAACGGCATTGACGTCAGCCTGTGGAACCGCGACGAGAACGACGACGCCATCCGCGCCCTCGGCATCGACCCGGCCCGGCCCAGCGTGGTCTTCGTCGGCCGCAACACCCGGCAGAAGGGCGTCCCGTACCTGCTGCGGGCAGCCGCTGAACTCCCGGCAGACGTGCAGCTGGTGCTCTGCCTCGGCGCCGCGGACACGCCGGAACTGGCAGCCGAGACCGCGCGCCTCATCGAGGACCTGCAGGCCCGGCGCAGCGGCGTGGTGCTGATCGAGCGGATGCTGCCGCGGCACGAGCTCATCCAGGTCCTCAGCCACGCCACCGCGTTCGCCTGCCCCTCGATCTACGAGCCGCTCGGCATCGTCAACCTTGAGGCGATGGCCTGCGGAGCCGCCGTGGTGGCCAGTGCCACCGGTGGCATCCCCGAGGTGGTGCAGCACGGCGAGACCGGACTGCTCGTGGACCTCGAACAGGTCACCGACGGCACCGGCACCCCGCTGGATCCGGAGAAGTTCGTGCGCGAATTTGCCGCAGCCCTCACCGAGGTCGTGTCCGATCCGGAGCGTGCCCGCGCCATGGGCCAGGCCGGTCGGCGCCGGGCCGAGGAGCACTTCTCCTGGGAGTCGATCACGGAGACCACCCTCGAGGTCTACCGCTCGGTCCTGCCCCAGTAGCCCTCCGGCAGGAGTCCGGCCGGCAGTAATCCGGTAAATCGGCACGGCAGATTAACGACGGCGGCGCCGTCCCCATCCCCTGGGGGCGGCGCCGCCGTCGTTCTATCAGACGCAGGTGCGGTCTTAGCGCTTGGCCTTGGCCTTACCCGCCGCCTTGGCCGCCTTCTGCTCCCGTGCCTCGCGGGCAAGGAGGGTTTTCTCATCCACCGGAGCCTGGCCGCTGGCGCGCTGCTGCCGGAAGTACTCGCGCGCCTCGTCCTGCCGGGTCTTCTCGGCGCCGGTGGCGATCGCGGCCCGGAGGTGCTCGGGGCCGAAGCCGAAGGCATCCACCAGGTCCAGGGCGTGCGGGCGGATCTTCACCAGCAGGCGGTTGATGTACTCACCCACGGTGCGGGCGCGCTGCATCGAGAGGCGGCCGTTCATCAGGTACCAGGAGAGGTGCTTCTCGATCAGGGAGAGACCGAACAGGTCCCGCAGCCAGGTCAGAACGGTCTTGGTGCCGGGGTCGGTGACCCGGTGCAGGGCCTCGGTGAAGGCCTCCCACTGCAGCAGCTCGGCGTGCGCCAGGGCCGCCTCGATGAGTTCGTCCTGGTGGCTGTTGAACAGGGCGGCCGCCTTCTCCTGCGGCAGCTTGTTCGCCCCGCGCAGCGCGGACCCGACCTCGGCCACCATGGCCTGGACGCGTTCGGTGAGCAGCGCCCGCTGGTTGGCCTCGTCCTTGATGGCGGTGGCCGCCTTCTGGACCGAGCCGGTGTCCGCCACGAACTGGGCTACGCCGCGCAGGCCGGTGCGGTGGATCGCCGCGCCGCCGGCCTGGCCGACGACGTAGCGGGCCAGCACGCCGAAGTCGGCGCCGCGGAACTCCTTGGCGTAATCGGCCAGCAGCCGCTTGGCCACGAGCTGGAGCAGGACGGTGTTGTCGCCCTCGAAAGTGGCGTAGACGTCAAGGTCCGCATGCAGCGAGGCGAAGCGGTTCTCGATCAGGAAGCCGGCGCCGCCGCAGGCCTCGCGGCATTCCTGGATGGTGTCCAGGGCGTGCCAGGTGCTCAGCGGCTTCAGGGCCGCGGCCAGGGTTTCCAGGTCCTGGCGGTCCTCGTCCGTGTCGGCGCGGCCGGAGAAGACGTCGTCGAACTTCTCCAGCAGCTGCTCGCTGGCGAAGCCGGCCGCGTAGGTGGTGGCGAGGCGGGTGAACAGGCGGCGCTGGTGCCGCTGGTAGTCCAGCAGCACCTCCTCGTCGGTGTGCGAGGAGGCGTTGAACTGGCGGCGTTCGGTGGCGTACTGGATGGCGGTCTTGAGTGCCAGCTTGGACGCGGTCACGGCGGCGCCGTCCAGGGACACACGGCCCTGCACCAGGGTGCCCAGCATGGTGAAGAAACGCCGGCCCGGGCTGCCGATCGGCGAGGTGTAGGTGCCGTCGGCGTCGACGTTGCCGTAGCGGTTGAGCAGGTTGGTGCGGGGGACCCGGACCTGGGTGAAGTGCAGCCGGCCGTTGTCGATGCCGTTGAGGCCGCCCTTGACGCCGTCGTCCTCGCCGCCAACGCCGGGCAGGAACTCCTTGGTGTCCGGGTCGCGCAGCTCCACGTAGAAGGCGTGCACGCCGTGGTTGACGCCCCGGGTCACCAGTTGGGCGAACACGACGGCGGCCAGGCCGTCGTTGGCGGCGTTGCCGATGTAGTCCTTCCAGGCTGCGCGGAACGGCGTGTGCAGGACGAATTCCTCGGTGGCCGGGTCATAGGTGGCGGTGGTGGCGATGCTGGCGACGTCGGAGCCGTGGCCGGTCTCGGTCATGGCGAAGCAGCCGGGGATCTCCAGGCTCATGATGCCCGGGAGCCACTTCCTGTGGTGTTCCTCTGTGCCGAGATGGTTGACCGCGGAGCCGAACAGGCCCCACTGGACGCCGGCCTTGATCTGCAGCGACGGGTCGGCCACCACGAGTTCCTGGAAGCCGGCGATGTTGGCGCCATGTTCGTCCGCGCCGCCGAGTTCCTTGGGGAAGGCCCGGTGCACGGCGCCGTTGTCCACCAGGATGCCGAGCTGACCGAAGACGCGCTTGCGGTGCTCGGTGTGGGTCAGGCCCTCGATCTTGTGCAGTTCCTCGCGGCCGGCCAGTTCGCGGGCCTGACGGCGGACGTCGGCCCATTTGCCCAGCAGCTGCTCGCCGAGTGCGGCGACGTCGACGGCGGGGGCCGCGTCCCGGGAGGCACCCGACGCGGGACTGCCGGTGCCCTGCGGGCTGCCGGTGGCCTGGGTGGCGGGGCGGGTGGAGCTGGTGGTGGCCGCGGTGCGGTCGGCTAGTTCAGTCATGTCGATTCCTTCGTTGGCACTGACATCGTTCAGGTGGTGCGGTTCCGGCGCGGGGCCGGGGTGGATCGGGGGCTGGCGCTGGTGCTAGTGGTCCGGTTCAGGGGGAGGGCAGGTCGGAAAGTTCGGGGGCGATGCCGAAGCAGAGCCAGTCGGTGATCTGCCGCGCCATCGCCTCCTGCCCGGGTTTGGCGGGGGAGGCGGGGCTGGCCAGCCACTGTTCGCCGGCGTTGCGGACCAGGCCGATCGCGGCGTTGGGCCAGTAGCCGATCACGGCCTCCTTGCCCGGGGCCGCGCGCAGCTGCTGGCGCATGGGGGCGGCGATCATCTCGCTGATGGCATCGAAGAAGTGGCCCAGCGCGCCGGCGGCAGCGGGCCCGTTCTGGCTTTCGGGTTCGCCGGGCGCGGACCGGGTCACGAATGTGTAGACGTTGGGGCTGGTCTCGGCCATTTGCAGGTAGGCCGACACCATGGCGTAGAGGCCCTCCCGCGGGGTCTGGGCGGCCTGGGCTGCCTCGCCGATCCGGCGCTGCATCTGGTTCAGGACCACCTCGCCGACGGCCTGCTGCAGGCCGGCCTTGTCCCCGAAGTAGCGGTAGAAGACCGACTTGGAGGTCCCCGCGGCGGCGGCGATGTCCTCCATCGAGGCCTCGCTGCCCAGGGCATGCACGGCGCGACGGGCCGACTTGATCAGTTCGCGGCGGCGTTCCTCGCGGTGCGACTGCCAGCGGGAGGCGCGCCCGTCGACGGCGGCGCCGGGCGTGCCGGAGGACGTGCCGGGCGCGGCTGGGTCAGCTTCCAGGGTGTTCACGATACCCAGCGTATCAGGTACGCTGGGTATCAGTAACCGTTCAGATCCCTAGGAGACAGCCCATGCCTGAAAACGGAACGCCCGCACCCGGCCCCCAGGACTCCGCGGCGCGCCCGGCGGCGCCGGCGCAGCAGCTGCGCAAGGCCGTCGTCGTCGGCGGCAACCGCATCCCGTTCGCCCGCACCGGCGGCGCCTACGCAAAGTCCTCCAACCAGGACATGCTGACCGCGGCGCTGGACGGGCTTATCGCCCGCTTCGGTCTGCAGGACGAACGGATCGGCGAGGTGGCCGCCGGCGCCGTCCTGAAGCACTCGCGCGACTTCAACCTCACCCGCGAGGCCGTGCTGGGTTCGGCCCTCTCCGCCGAGACCCCCGCCTACGACCTGCAACAGGCCTGCGCCACCGGACTGGAGACCGTCCTGGGCCTGGCCAACAAGATCAAGCTCGGCCAGATCGACTCCGCCATCGCCGGCGGCGTCGACTCCGCCTCCGACGCACCGATCGCCGTCAGCGAGGGCCTGCGGGAAATCCTGCTGGACCTCAACCGCGCCAAGACCCTGCCGCAGCGGCTCCAGATCCTCAGCCGCATCCGGCCCAAGGACCTGGCCCCCGACGCGCCCAACACGGGCGAGCCGCGCACCGGCCTGTCCATGGGCGAACACCAGGCGCTGACCACCGCGCAGTGGAAGATCACACGCGAGGCACAGGACGAACTGGCCTACAACAGCCACCGCAACCTCGCCGCGGCCTACGATGACGGGTTCTTCGACGAGCTCATCACCCCGTACCGCGGCCTGAGCAAGGACTCCAACCTGCGCGCGGACACCACCTTGGAGAAGCTCGCCACGCTTAAGCCGGTCTTCGGCAAGAACCTCGGCGCTGAGGCCACCATGACTGCCGGCAACTCCACCCCGCTGACCGACGGTGCCGCCACGGTGCTGCTCGCTTCCGAGGAATGGGCCGACGCCCACGACCTGCCCAAGCTCGCCACCGTCCTCGACGGTGAGGCGGCCGCCGTCGACTTCGTCCACGGCAAGGACGGCCTGCTGATGGCCCCCGTCTTCGCCGTGCCGCGCCTGCTGGCCCGCCACGGACTGACCTTCGACGACATCGACTTCTTCGAAATCCACGAGGCCTTCGCCGGCACCGTGCTCAGCACGCTCGCGGCCTGGGAAGACGAGGAATTCTGCCGGACCCGGCTGGGACTCGACGGCGCGCTGGGCACCGTGGACCGGGCCAAGCTCAACGTCAAGGGCTCCTCGCTGGCGGCCGGCCACCCGTTCGCCGCCACCGGCGGACGGATCGTCGCCTCGCTGGCGACCATGCTGCACCGCAAGGGCACCGTGGGCGGCCGCCCCGCCCGCGGCCTGATCTCCGTCTGCGCCGCCGGCGGCCAGGGCGTCGTCGCCATTCTGGAAGCACACTAGGGGGAACCGGATGACTGACAAATACACCCAGTTCGTGAGCCGCGGCCTCGGCCGTGACATCGCGAAGAAACTCGGCCTGCCGCAGCCGGTGGAACTCCGCCGCTATCGGCCCGGCCAGCCGCTGATCGAGGGACCCATCCTGGTCCAGGGCGCCGGTACCGGTGCGGACGAGCTCGCCGCGGCGCTGCTGGCGTGGGACCTCGACGTCCGCCGCCACGCCGTGCCCCGGGAGAAGCTCGGCGCCATGATCCTGGTCCTCGACGAGGCCGCCCGGCCCGAGGACCTGGAACGGCCCGTCCTAACCGCCGCCGCCTCGCTGCGGGACCTCGCCGCCGGCGGCCGCGTCGTTACGGTCTCCCGTTCCGCCGCCGAAGCCCCTGATCCGGCCGCCGCGGCGGCCCGGCAGGGAGTCGACGGCCTGCTCCGGTCCCTCGCCAAGGAACTGCGCGCCGGGGCCACTGGCAACGGCATCGTCCTGGCCGACGGCGCCCGGACCACCAGCCCCGGTACGCTCGGCGCCCTGCGGTTCTTCCTCTCCGGCCGCTCAGCGTTCGTGGACGGCCAGTTCCTCACCGTCACCTCTGACGCCGGCGAACTGCCCGCGGACCCGGAGAAGCCGCTGGCCGGCAAGGTCGCCGCGGTCACCGGCGCCGCGAGAGGCATCGGCGCTGCGATCGCCCGCACCCTGCACCGCGACGGCGCCACCGTGATCGTGATCGACATCCCCGCCGCCGGGGACCATCTCGCGGCCGTCGCCAACGAGGTGCACGGCACCGCCCTGCAGCTGGACATCACCCGCAAGGATGCCGGCCAGCGGATCATCGACCACGCCGTGCAGCGCCACGGCCGGCTCGACATCGTGGTCCACAATGCCGGCATCACCCGCGACAAGCTGCTGGCCAACATGGACCAGTCCCGCTGGAGCTCGGTGATCGGGGTCAACATCGCCGCGCAGCTGCGCATCAACGAGGCCCTGCTCGCCTCCGAGCACTTCCGGACCTCGCCGCGGATCGTTTCCGTGGCCTCCACCAGCGGCATCGCCGGAAACCGCGGGCAGACCAACTACGCCGCCTCCAAGGGCGGCGTGATGGGCATGGTCCGCGCCACCGCACCGCTGCTCGCCGAGCACGGCGGTTCGATCAACGCCGTCGCCCCCGGCTTCATCGAAACCGAGATGACCGCCAAGATCCCCTTTGCCACCCGCGAGGTGGCGCGCCGCCTGAACTCCCTGCAGCAGGGCGGCCGGCCCGGCGACGTGGCCGAGGCCATCGCGTTCCTGGCCAGCGACGCCGCCGGCGGGATCTCCGGGGAGGTGCTGCGGGTCTGCGGCCAGAACCTGGTGGGAGCATGAGCCCGGCCCCTGTCCTGCTAACGGAGATGCCCTCGCTGTCCAAGCTGTACGTCAACGCTGCCGCCTCCGCGGCGCGTCGTCGGCTGCTCGGGGCCCATGGCGGCACCGCGCTGCCGGCCGAAAGCCACGAGGTCCGCGGGGTGCGTGCCGGCGTCGACAACCTCACCGCTTACCAGCACCTGATCGGCGAGACGGCCAGCGACGTCCTGCCGGCCGGCTTCATCCACGCCCTGGCGTTCCCGCTGGCGATGTCCGTGATGAACCGGGACGACTTCCCGCTCCCGCTCTTGGGCATGATCCACCTCGAGAACACGGTGGAGCAGTCCGCGCCGGTGCTGTTCACCGAGCCGCTGGACATCCGGGCCTGGGCGGAGAACCTGCGAGGCCACCGCGCCGGCACCCAGCTGGACCTGGTGGCCGAGGTCCGCGGGGCGGGCGAGGACGGCAACGCCGCGGACACCGTCCGGTGGCGGGGCGTCTCCACCTACCTCGCCAAGGGTGTGTTCCTGCCGGGCATCGACAAACCTTCCACGGCCCCGGCGCCGGCTGCGTTCACCGCGCCGGACCCGACGGCGCTCTGGCAGCTGGGCGTGGATACCGGGCGGGCCTACGCCGCGGTTTCGGGTGACTTCAACCCGATCCACCTGAGCGTGCTCAGCGCCAAGGCTCTGGGCATGCGCCGCTCGATCGCGCACGGGATGTACCTGGCGTCCCGCGCGCTGGCCGACGTCGGCGCCGCCAAGGGCGACGCCTTCCGCTGGGACGTCCGCTTCGAGGCCCCAGTGTTCCTGCCGGCCCGCGTGGCACTGGACATCAGCACCACGCAGGCGGAGGAGGGGACCTGGCAGGGCTCGGAGTACGTGGCGTGGAGCCCGCGCTCCGGCCGGAAGCACTTCAGCGGTTCCGTCACGCCCCTGGCGTGAGTGGCCTGATGGGCTGGGCCTGAGGGTTCATCAACGACGACGGCGGCCGTCCCCGAGGTGGGGGCGGCCGCCGTCGTTCGTTAATTAATCCCGGTCCGGGCTCTCTGTCCCAAGCCTTCAGTCCCGGGCGGCGGACTTCACAACCCTGAGCATGCGGTGCAGGCTCAGTAGGACGGACTCGACGGCGTTCGGGGCCCCAGGGGTGTGGTCCCCGTCGGAGACCTGTCGCGTCAGCGCGTCGACGGCCCTGTCCGCCTCGGCAATGCGCTCGGCCTGCCGTTCGGTGTCCTCCTCCTCGGTGGACCGGAGGACGTCGCCGACGCGGGCCATGGCGGCGGCGAGCGGCACTTCCTGACCGGACGGGATCACGAACGGGTGGTCGGTTGCCCAGATGACGTCGGAGAGCACCTGGGTGACGTCCTGGATGTGGAAGGTCAGCCGTTCGAGGTCGCGCAGGTCCCGGTAGTCCGCATCCACGTCGCGGGGGTGCAAACGCCGTCGCGGGTTGGCCCGCCGGCTCGCGTCCGCCTTCTGCACCGCGGCACGGACGGAGCGGGTGTGCGCGGCGAGCGCGTCGGAGCGTCGGGACCAGTCCTCGTGTTCGGGCGGCCAGTTCTCCTCCAGGGCCGTCGCCATGTCCCACAGCTGCCGGGCCAAGGCCAGCCGCAGTTCGGCGAGGCTGAGGGCGGCGGCCTTGAAGTGCAGGGGCGGGAAAACCAGCAGGTTCACCACGATCCCCACGGTCACGCCGACCCCCATCTGGAACAGGTAGCCGAAGGAGAAGCTGTCCGGGTTGTGGCCGCCCACCAGCAGCACCAGCAGCGCCGCCGTCGGAATCCAGTCGCTGCCGGACCCGATCTTGGGCAGGCCGGCCAGAATCACGCCCAGGCCCATCACCAGGGCCACGGTGAACGGGCTTGGCTGGCCGAGGCTGAAAAGCATGAAGGCCAGGCCAATGCCGATCGCCAGGCCCACGAGGGTCTGTGCCCCCTGGCGCATCGAACCTGACACGTTCTCATACATGGCCACGAGGGCGCCCAGTGGAGCGTAATACGGGTAGTCAGCGGCGGAGCCGGGCATGAACGGTGCGATAGCGAAGGCGATGCCCGCGGCCAGCGCAGCCTTGATGGCGAGCTGAAGCCGCGGCCACAGCAGGGCCGCGGACACGCTGGCCCGCACCGCGCGAAGCGCCTTGTCGAACCGGGAGGGGTGGCTTGCGCCGTCGGAATTCTCGTCACTAGCCATCCGGCCCACCCTAGGGTCCGGGGCGGCCTGCGACAACTGGACTAACCTCCGGGCGCGGCCGGCCCGCCTGCCTTCGCGGTAAGTCCCAGCTGTGTAACTCAGCCTGCGCCTCAGCTGTCGGCGGCGGCGCAGGCTTGCCGGACGGCCGTGGACAACCGCTGCGCCCGGCCGTTGGTGCGGCCCTCCTCGGCGCGGTGCGGAACATAGCCGAAGCCGATCCCGTAGGCCGGGTCCGCGTAGCCGAGGGCGGCGTTGGCACCCTCGTGCCCGAAGGCGAGGGCACTGCCGAAGTCGCGGTCCGGCTGCGGCTTCATGAAGACGACGGCGAACGCGTTGCTTTGGGCCGAGCAGCGGTCCAGTCCCCACACCTGTTCCTCTGCCATGACGCCGACCGTGGCGGGGGTGAGGAAGGCCTGGCCGCCGTCGACGCCGGTGAGCGCCGCGGCGTAGAGGCGGGCCAGCCCGTCCGCCGACCCCACACCGCCGGCGCTGCTCATGCCGCCGGCGCGGATGGTGCGGTGGTTGGGAAGCTCCATGATGGTACTGACTGGAGCGTTGCTGGTGATCCCGTCCAGGCTGAAAGGGTCTGCCGGCGGCTCATCGTCATAGGGGACGTCCACGTAGCGGGTCTCCTGGTCCCCGGGAAGGCCCAGGAAGAAGTCCACGCCGTGGGGCCGCCGGATCCGTTCGTCGAAGAGTTCCTGCAGGCTGCTCCCCGTCACGCGGCGGCAGAGTTCCTCCATCAGGATCCCGATGGTGAGGGCGTGGTACCCGAAGGCGGTCCCGGGACGCCAGAGCGGCACCTCGGCGGCGAGCCGGCGCCCGCCCTCCGCCGTCGCGAAGTCAGCCAGCGGCAGGCCGCCGCGGATTCCCGGGACCCCGGCCTGGTGCGAGAGGGCCTGCCGGACGGTGAGCGTGTCCTTGCCGTGCGCCCCGAATTCCGGCCAGTAGCTGACCATCGGTGCGTCCAGGTCCAGCACGCCGTCCTGGACCAGCAGTGCTATGACCAGGGCGCCCGCACCCTTGGAGCACGAGTACGTGCCGGTGATGCTGTCCGTGGCCAGTCCCGGCCCGCCGCTCAGCCCGAGGACCCGGGTTCCGTGCCGGTAGACGGCCAGTTGGGCGCTGTAGGCGGGGTCTTCGGCCAGGAACGTGTCGAAGAGCTCCCGGACGGCCGCGAACTCCGGTGCGGCGTGGCCGGTGGAAGCGGAGGAGCCGGGTGAAAGGTAACCGGGATGCTGTTCGGTCACGGTCACGGTCAGGCCGCGCCGTGGCCCGGGGCGACCTCTTCGCCGGCCTTGACGGGTCCCGGCGGCGTGCCGTTGCCGAAGGGGCGGCCGCCCAGTGCCGCCCGGCCGTGCGGAGTCAGCCAGACGGAGGTGTCGGGTCCCTTCGGCACGATCCCGGTGGGGTTAATGTCCTCGTGGACGATGTAGTAGTGCTGCTTGATCTGGACGAAGTCCGTGGTGTCGCCGAACCCGGGGGTCTGGAAGAGGTCGCGGGCGTAGCCCAACAGGGCCGGCATCTCGCTGAGCTTCTGCCGGTTGCACTTGAAGTGGCCGTGGTAGACGGCGTCGAAACGGGCCAATGTGGTGAAGAGCCGAACGTCCGCCTCGGTGATGGTGTCTCCCACCAGGTAGCGCTGGCCCGTGAGGCGTTCCTCCAGCCAGTCCAGCGCCGTCCAGAGCCGGTCGTAGGCGGCATCGTAGGCCTCCTGCGAGCCGGCGAACCCGCAGCGGTAGACGCCGTTATTGACCTCGGTGAAGACGCGCTTGTTCACGGCGTCGATCTCCTCCCGAAGGGCTTCCGGGTAGAGGTCCGGAGCTCCGTCGCGGTGGAACTCGGTCCACTCGGTGGAGAAGTCCAGGGTGATCTGCGGGAAGTTGTTCGTCACCACTCCGCCGCTCGGAATATCCACGATCGCGGGGACGGTGATACCCCGCGGGTAGTCCGGGAAGCGGCGGAAGTAGGCGTCCTGGATCCGCTCAATGCCGAGCACCGGGTCCTTGCCGTCCGGGTCCAGGTCGAAGGTCCAGGAGCGGGAGTCGTGGGTGGGTCCGGGCTGGCCCAGGGAGATGACGTCCTCAAGCCCCAGGAGGCGGCGGACGATGACCGTGCGGTTGGCCCAGGGGCACGCCCGGGCGGCGATCAGCCGGTAGCGGCCCGCCTCCACCGGCCAGCCCGGTTCGCCGTTGGCGCCGGGGGCACCGTCACGGGTAATCCGGTCCTCGATGTAGTTGGTGTCCCGGGTGAACTCTGCCCCTCCGGTGACATAGGCGCCCTTCGTGCTGAAGGTCTGGTCCGTCGTCGTCTCTTCGCTCATGCCCCCAGCCTAAGCCCGGGTGGACCGCGTTCCGGCAGCCTAGCCGGGCAGCGCCGCCAGCACCGGACCCATGGGCTGCCAGGCGGCCCACCACGCCGCCGCAACGACCACCGCGAACAGCACCAGCCACACGGGCGCAGGAATGCGGGTGGCCCGCGCCAGCAGGTAAGCGTCCGACGTTGAAAGCCGGCTGCGGTGCCGGGTATGGACGGCGGCAAGCTTGCCGAGGTCGCGGACGGCGGCGACCAGGAGGGCCAGCCCCAGCCCGATCATCACGTGGCCAATGAAGGCCGGGGGTACGAAGAGCACCAGCAGCACCGCGGCCAGGACGGCCACCGCGGTGATCAGGATGCCGATCCCGTTGCGGAGGAAGAGGAAGGAGGCGATCAGGATCAGGGTCCCCACCGACATCGCGGCCGGCCCCCAGCCGGTGAACCCGCAGCACACCATGGCGGCGCCCACCACGGCGGGGACGGGGTAGCCCCAGAACGTGGACCACACGGCGGCGAGCGGACGGCGGCTGTAGCTGGTGGTGGTGCCGGAGTGATCCAGGCATAGCCGGATGCCGCCGAGCCGCTGCCCGGTCATCAGCGCGGCGAACGCGTGGCCGAGTTCGTGGGTGACGGTCGCCAGCAGGCCGAAGTAACGCCAGCTGGCCCGGGGGATGGACACGGCGACGGCGACGCCGATCACCAGCCACAGTTCGGTGGCGGTCACGACGGGGGAGGGGGCGTGGCCGAACCCGGCGATGATGCGGTCCCACCAGGTCCCGGCGGCGTCGGCTGCCGTGAGGTTCAGCAAGGGGGCGGCAGCGGCGGCTGTCGGATGCATGAAGGGGCTAGGCCTTTCCGGAGGAATGGGTGATGCAGTACGGAGTCCACGGCCGGGCCTCGAGCCGGCCCTCGGCGATGGGTCCGCCGCAGACGTCGCAGATGCCGTAGCGGCCCTCGTCCATCCGCAGCAGCGCCGTCTCGATCTGGGCGAGGCTGTCGCGGCTCTGCGCCATGAGGGCCGAGGCCTGGGAGAGTTCGAAGGCGATGGTCGAGCCCTCGGGGTCGTGCTCGTCGTCGACGTTGGCGTCCTGCCGCGCCGCATTCACGGAGCTGATGTCCCGGCGCAGCGCGGGGAGCAAGGCCAGTTTCCGGTCCCGCTCCTCGGTCAGGAGGCGCCGGAAGTGTTCGAGGTCAACCATAGGCAGTAACGCTAGCGCGGCGGCCCGGGAACAACCCAAACACGGGCCCAACGGTCCTGTCCTCCGCGCGGGCCCCGGACCTACAGTGGGCCCACCGTCCCGGAACGTCCTACGGGAGAGGGAGATGCCATGACCACCGACGACGACGCGGCCCTCGCCGCCGTCACCGCCCACCACGCAGGGATGCACCGGCGCCTGGAGAAGCTCACAGCGGCGCTCATCCATGCGGTGGCTGCCGGCGACACGGTAGGGGAGCACGAGGCACATGCCGTCCTGGTCGAATGGTGTGAGGACGAACTCGTCCCGCACGCGCTCGCAGAAGAGGACGCACTGTACGCGGGGGCGGGTGCGCTGCCGGAGGGCAAGTTGCTGGTCGACGGGATGCTCGCGGAGCATCAGGTTATCGTCGGCCTGCTGGAGGAGTTGAGGGCCGCCCACGACGTGGCGGCCGCCGTCGTCGCCGGTGCCCTGCAGCGCGTCTTCACGCTGCACCTGGACAAGGAAAACCGGCTCCTGCTGCCGCTGATCGCGGCCGCTCCGGGCCTCAGCCTGGCCCGCAGCGTGGCGGGCCTGCACGAGCTGCTGGGCGAGGCTCACGGGTCCACCTGAACCGCCCGCCGGAGGGTCCGCCAGCGTGTCGTTGCGCGCGGTGCCACCGGGGTGATAATTTCTCTTGCCGCCGCAATTGTGCACATAAAAACGGCCTTCGACACCACCCTCCCCGTCGCTTCACGGCGCACGAGAAAGGCCGCAATGGCGCTGCTCATCCCCGACACTCTGCCGAGCCTGGAAACAGTCACCGGCAGGTTCGTCCTCGCACCGTTTACCGCGCTGGACATCGAGCCCCTGGCCCGGCTCCTCGGCCAGGAGGTGATCTGGTCACAGGGCTTCAGCGACAGCGAGGCCCGGCCTGTGGGGGAGGCCGAACTGACCGCCTTCGTGGAACGCCGGTTCTCCGGACTGCAGATCTTCTCGGTGTACAAGAAGCTGCCCGAAGGCCAGTCGCGGTTCGTCGGCACCACGGGTATCACCTCCTACGACGGCGGCACCGAGTGCGTGAAGATCGGCCGGACCGTGCTGGACCCGCAGCTGTGGGGCGCCAAGGTCAACCACGAGGTCAAGATCACGCTGCTGGACTGGCTGTTCTCCTGCGGTGCGGGGCGGATCGAGTGCGACGTCGACGCCCGCAACCAGCGTTCCCTCTCCTCCCTGGTGCGCTTCGGCTTCACGGCCGAGGGCACCCGGCGCCGGTCCTCCCGCAACCTTGCGGGGCTGTGGCGCGACTTCGTCATCCTGTCGCTGCTGACCGAGGAGTGGCCCGGCCTTCGGCCCCGCGTGCTGGCCGCGCTGTCCGGGCAGGACGCGGCGGGGCTGCTGGGGGTCTAGGTGTACTGTCCCGGCAGGTTGGTGACACGGGATTGATGTGAAGCAATAAGAGGACCTCCGGGTGTTGTGTGGTGCTTGTCGAGAGCGAACACAAACCAGGAGGTCCTCGTGTCCCACCGTAACGCGTTTCTGGCCCATGCGGGGCGTCTGCAGCTGGCCCGGTGCATCGTGGTTGATGGGTGGCCGTTGCGGCGGGCCGCGGAGCGGTTCAATGTCTCTGTCCCGACGGCGGCGCGCTGGTCCCGACGGTACCGGGAGCTGGGCGAAGAGGGCCTGGAGGACCGCAGGAGCCGGCCGCTGACCTGCCCGCACCGGACCCCGGTCCGCACCGAGCGGCGTGTGCTCGGGTTGCGGGTGAGCCGGCGGTGGGGTCCGGCCCGGATCGCGTACTGCCTGCATCTGAACGTCTCCACGGTCCACCGCATCCTGACCCGGTACCTGTGCCCGCCGCTGCGGTTCACTGACCCTGCCACGGGGATCCGGGTCCGCGGCCGTGAGCGTGCCCGCCGGTATGAATACCCCCGGCCCGGGGAGATGATCCACGTGGATATTAAGAAACTGGGCCGTATCCCCAACGGCGGCGGGCACCGCGTCCACGGGCGGGTTCAGGGCGAGGCGAACTCCCGGGCCAGGAACCTCGCCGATGGCCGGCGCAAGGACCGGGGCCAGGTCCGGGGTTACACCTTCCTGCACCACGCCCTGGATGACCACTCCCGGTTTGTGTACTCCGAGATCCTGCCCGATGAAACCAAGGAAACCGCCTCGGCATTCATGCGCAACGCCATCGCCGCGTTCGCCGACCGCGGCGTCAAGATCCAGCGGGTACTCACGGACAACGGTTCCTGCTACCGATCCCGGGCGTTTGCCGCTGTCCTGGCAGAAACAGGCATCAGCCACAAACGCACCCGCCCCTACAGGCCGCAAACCAACGGCAAGGTCGAACGCTTCAACCGCATCCTCCAAGAGGAATGGGCCTACGCGAAGACCTACACCTCAGAAACCGAACGGCAAGCCTGCTACCCGGACTTCCTCGAGTACTACAATCACCGCAGGCCCCACACCGCACTCAAGGGCGCCTCGCCCAACACCCGCGTCACTAACCAACCGGGTTAGTACATCTAGGGGTCGTGGGCGGGACGCCGGAGCTGGCAGGACGTCGAGGTGCTCTCGGACCGGCCCTGCGTAGTGGTCGTCCCGCACCGGCCAGGACTGCAGCGATGATAAGTCGGAAGCCTTCGCCAGGTCGCGCTTGATGGCGTCGGCGCCGGCGAGCTGGCCGCGGATCTTCACGGACACCTCGGGGGTGTGTCTTTAGTCTGTGCTCGAGGACGGTTCGGGCCATTTCCAGCGGCCGTCGGGTTCGATGCTGTAGGTCATCTGGCCGAAGAGCATGTCGCTGGTGCCGGCCGTGTTTCCGCCGTGGTCCGCGTACAGTGCCCTGACTTTCGCGCCGCGGCACTTCAGGTACCGCACGCTCAGCCACAGCGCCGCGATCAGGCACAGAAAGGGGATCCCGGTGAGTGCCCATTGGCGGACGCCGGCCCAGTAGAGGATCAGGAACGGGACCACCGCTCCGGCGGCCGTCTGGATAATCAGTCCGATGATCATGGAGAACCGGAGGTCCCAGTCGGCCGGACGGTTGTGGATGTCGTAGAGCTTGTCCTCAGGTGAAGTCACGGTGTCTTTCCTATCAGGAACTGGCGACTCCCGCCCGCCGCGGGTCATACCGCCGCAGCCCAGGACCGGAATATCCGGCGCTGGAAGAGTTCGTCGGGGACGTTGTCGGTGACGTCGGCGTGTTCGGTGCTGCTGGCCATGGTGTTCCCCCCGTGGATCGGTGCCGTGCAGGTCGCTCCTGCTAAACCTAATGTGTGCGGAGGGATACGGGCTGCTCTCCGCCGCGTGGGCGAAGTCCGAGTTCGCGTGGACGGGAATAGAAAAAGCCCCTGGAATCCTTGGATTCCGGGGGCTTTCCCTTTGTGCGCGGAGGGGGACTTGAACCCCCACCCCCTTTCGAGGACTAGCACCTCAAGCTAGCGCGTCTGCCATTCCGCCACCCGCGCAGGTGGTATTTCCGGGAAGATTTCCGCCTCTCAGCGTTTTGCTTTTCTCGGAAGCAGCGAGAAAGACTCTAGCACGCAGATTCGGAAACAAATAATCGGGGCTTGTGGGTAGGCTGAACGGAGCACTGAGCCACTGCCACGAGGAGCGAGATGACGAACATTCGGCCCGAAGATGAAGTCGTCCGGATCTGCCAGGAGCTGATCCGGATCGACACCTCGAACTACGGTGATGGATCCGGTCCGGGGGAGCGGGCCGCGGCCGAATACACCGCCGGTCTCATCTCCGAGGTAGGGCTGGAAGCCGAGATCTTCGAGTCCGCCCCGGGCCGGGCCAATGTTGTCACCCGCATGGCCGGCGAGGATCCCTCCGCGCCCGCCCTTGTGGTGCACGGCCACCTCGACGTCGTGCCGGCCCAGCGCGAGCAGTGGTCCGTGGACCCGTTCGGTGCCGAGCTCAAGGACGGCCTGATCTGGGGCCGCGGCGCCGTGGACATGAAGGACATGGACGCCATGATCCTCTCGGTCCTGCGTGACTTCGCCCGCACCGGCCGCAAACCCAAGCGCGACATCATCTTCGCGTTCTTCGCCGACGAGGAGGCCGGCGGCGCGTACGGCGCCCGCTACGCCGTCGACAACCGCCCCGAACTCTTCGAGGGCGCCACCGAGGCCATCTCGGAGGTGGGCGGCTTCTCCGCCACCATCGGCGGGCAGCGCACCTACCTGCTGCAGACCGCCGAGAAGGGCATCTCCTGGCTGCGCCTCGTGGCCCACGGCCGCGCGGGCCACGGCTCGCAGATCAACACGGACAACGCCGTGACCCGGTTGGCCGCCGCCGTCACCCGGATCGGCGAATACCGCTGGCCGATTGAGCTGACGCCCACCACCCGCCAGTTCCTCGACGGCGTCACGGAGCTCACCGGCGTCGAATTCGATCCCGACGATCCGGACAAGATCCTCCAGGAACTCGGCACCGTGGCCCGCTTCGTCGGCGCGACGCTGCAGAACACGACCAACCCCACCCTGCTCAAGGGCGGTTACAAGCACAACGTCATCCCCGAGTCCGCGGAGGCCCTGGTGGACTGCCGCACGCTGCCCGGCCAGCAGGACCAGGTCCTCGAGATCGTCCGCGAACTCGCGGGCACCGGCGTCGACGTCAGCTACGTCCACAGCGACGTCTCCCTGGAGGTCCCGTTCGCCGGGAACCTGGTGGACTCCATGATCGATGCGCTGCACTCCGAGGACCCGGGCGCGAAGGTGCTGCCGTACACGCTCTCCGGCGGCACGGACAACAAGTCGCTGAGCCGGCTAGGCATCACCGGCTACGGCTTCGCACCGCTGATGCTGCCCGACGAGCTGGACTTCACCGGCATGTTCCACGGCGTCGACGAGCGCGTACCGGCCGATTCACTAAAGTTCGGCGCGCGGGTGCTGAACACGCTGCTGACCAACTACTAGACGGCACCGCCGTTCCCGACAGAAGGCCCCTCCACGCCGTGACACCCGAAGAAATCCTCCCCGACGCGCTGCTGGACAAGATCCGCGCCCGGGCGGCCGGCTACGACCGCGACAACGCCTTCTTCACCGAAGACCTGCAGGACCTGGCCGACGCCGGGTACCTGAAGATCTTCGTGCCGGCGTCCGATGGCGGGCTGGGACTCGGGCTGTCGGGTGCGGCGCAACTGCAGCGGCGGCTCGCGACGGCGGCGCCCGCCACCGCGCTGGCGATCAATATGCACCTGGTGTGGACCGGCGTCGCCCACGTCCTGGCCGCCCGCGGGGATTCCTCCCTGGACTTCATCCTGAAGGAGGCGGCGCAGGGGGAGATTTTCGCGTTCGGGAACTCGGAGGCCGGCAACGACTCCGTGCTCTTCGACTCCCGCACCGAGGCCGCCCCGCAGCCCGGCGGCGGTTACGCCTTCACCGGGCGGAAGATCTTCACCAGCCTCTCACCGGCCTGGACCCGGCTGGGCATCTTCGGCAAGAACGCCTCGGCCCGGGACGGCGAGGGCGAACTGGTGCACGGTTTCATCCACCGCGATACCCCCGGCTACCGGATCCTCTCTGACTGGGACACGCTGGGAATGCGCGCTAGCCAGTCCAACACCACGCTGCTCGAGGGTGCCGTGGTGCCGCCGGAGCGGATCTTCCGGAAACTGCCGGTCGGACCCAACGCGGACCCGCTCATCTTCGCCATTTTCGCCTGCTTTGAGACGCTCCTAGCGGCCGTGTACACCGGCCTGGGGGAGCGCGCGCTGCAGCTGGGCGTGGAGGCGGTCAAGCGGCGCACCTCCTACAAGAACGGCGGCCGCAGCTACGCCCAGGACCCGGACATCCGTTGGAAGGTCGCGGACGCGGCGATGGCCATGGACGCCCTCTACCCCTACCTCGCCACGGTGGCGGCCGACGTCGATGCCCTCGCCGACCACGGCGGACAGTGGTTCCCCAAGCTGGTGGGCGTCAAGGTGCGCGCCACGGAGACCGCCCGCACAGTGGTGGACCTGGCGATCCGCGTTTCGGGCGGGTCCAGCTACTTCCGCGGCTCGGAGCTGGAACGGCTCTACCGGGACGTACTGGCGGGGATGTTCCACCCGTCCGACGACGAGTCGGCGCACAACACGGTGGCCAACTCGTGGCTGGGGCCGATGGAGGGGTAGCGGGTTCTTTGGGGCCGCTTAGAGGTCTTTGGGGCCGCTTAGAGGTCTTTGGGGGTCTTAGACGGTCCGCTGGACCTGGATGACCTTGCGGCGGAGCCAGAAGCGCCGGCTCCCGCCAACGTAGAGGACGCTGCGTTCCAATTCCCACTTGCCGTATTCGGAGTGGGCGGCCAGCAGGCGGCGCGCCTCGGGCAGGGAATCCTCAGGGCTGACCGTCAGTACGAGGTATTCGTACTGACGTGCATAGTCCCGTTCCCGACGGACCGAGCTGTTCAGAAAATGTTCCCTCATCGCTCTCCATTTTCGTCTTTTTCGGGCTAACGTGAAGTCATGAGCATCGATCCGCGTGTCGCGCTTCAGTCACTCACTTCCGCTTTGGAGGAGCATCTGGCCGCCGCAGCGTCGAAGCGTAGCGACGGTGATCCGGCGGTAGAGGCGGCTTTCTTTGCCGTTGCCGATGCTTTTGAAGTCTACGACGACTCCCTGTACGAAGCGTACGGCGAAGTCACGCCGTTGGAGGTCCTCGATGAGGACGATGACGAAGACGACGACGACGAGCGTGAGTCCGTCGACGACGAGGAAGACCTCGAGCTCCTCCAGGACTAGGGGAGACCCCTAACTCCACGGCTGGGTTTCCCGCCCAGCCCGCCGCGTCAGCGGTCAATAATGTCAGACCCCCTTGGCATCGTTAATGCATGGGAACTCCCTTCGCGGTTTCGCTTCTTCCGGCTTACCGGCCGGTCAATGACGGGCGCGGCGGTATTGCGTTGGGGGATATCGCCGCCTCGCTGCGGGACGTTTGTGCGTCCGCTGTTGACGACGCCGGGCTCCTGGGTTTCGCCGAGGCGGCGGCTTTCGCCGGGGACGTGGAGGAGCTCGCCCGGTCGGTGGAGTTCCTGCAGGTCGTGGCGGTGGGCGCGGTCGACCGGACCCGCACCCAAGCCGCGGCAGCAGACTCAGCCGATGCTTCTGAGCGGTCAAAGTCGGGGCCGGTGGGGGACGGGTACCGGCGGACCACGGACTTCCTGCGGGACCGCTTACGGATCAGCACCCCCGAAGCCCACCGGCGACTATGCCTGGCCGGGGAACTGCTGCCCCGTGTCGGGCTGACCGGCCAGCGAATTCCAGCCGTTCACGAGGAACTGGCCGCGGCATTCGCGGAAGGGGAGGTCCCGTCCCGGTCTGCGACCATCATCACGCAAGCACTCGACCGGGTACGGCTCCTCGCCGACACCGCCACACTGACCCGGATGGAAGAAACCCTCACCACTGTCGCTGCGGTTCACGACCCGGACTTCTTCACCCGGGTCGCCCGCCGCTGGGTCGACGGCCTCGACCAGGACGGCGCCGAGCCCACCGAAGAACTCCTCCGCCAGTTACAGGGCGCGTTCATCCGCCGACCCAGGCATGGTCTCCAGCACCTGGAAATCTTCGCGACCACCGACCAGTTCGAACACCTCCTCACGGTCATGAACACCGCCACCAACCCCCGCACCGGAACCAATAGCGGTACGGGGACGCCGGCCGGAGGCGGGGACGCTTTCGCCGCCGAACCCGGTGTGCCCGACGAGCGGCTGGATCTCCGGACCCGGCCCCAACGGCTGCTCGACGGCCTGGTCGCCGGCTCCAAAATCTCCCTCGCCGGCGGCGGCCTGCCCGCCGCCGGAGGTCTCCGACCCCAGGTCATGGTCACTATCGACTACCGCGACCTCCTCACCCGCCTCACGGCGAGTTCTGGACCTGCCTCTAAGAGCCTGACAGCGTCCGCGCCCCTCGGACTGACCGGGACCGCGTCGGGGTCGCTAGCCTTCGCCGGACCCGTCACCGCCGCCACCATCCGCAAGATCGCGTGCGACGCGGACATCATTCCCGTCCTCCTCGGCACCGAGGGCCGGGTCCTGGACATCGGCCGGACCAGCAGAATCTTCCCGCCCCACATCCGCAAAGCCATCACCGCCCGCGACAAGGGCTGCACCTTCCCCGGCTGCACCATCCCGGCGCCCTGGTGCGAAGCCCACCACATCGACTACTGGTCCCGCGGCGGCCCGACCAGCACAGACAACGGTGTCCTCTTGTGCTCGCACCACCATCACCTGATCCACAAAGAACAATGGACCACCCAAACCCGAACCGGGACTCCCTGGTACATCCCGCCACCCCACCTCGACCCCCACCAAAAACCCCGACAAAACCACTACTTCAGACAATGAAGGCAGCGATCGGAAGGTATGGAAGCGCCGCCCAACGTGGAGAAAACGGGAAGTGCGGGCTGAGAGTTGCCTACAAATCGTGCGAGACGAAAAGGCACGTGCCCAGGGCCGGCACATGACGGATGATCAGTAGCGGGCCAGCATCGTGAGAGGTCGCTTGCCCTCGGCCATAGGACGGGCCAGGGTTGGTAGCCATAGAGCGGTGGCGATCCAAGATCGACTCTCTGCAGTGCCCGCCGCAGTGGATCAGCGACGGACGGAGAGGAGCCTAACCTGGCCCTATGCCGGGCTGGAGACGTCCTCGAGCGCCACCGCGATCTCCGGCGGCAGGGGTGCGAGCGTGGCGTCGAGGATTTCCTTCAACTGCACCGGGGTGCGCGCGCCCACTACCGCCGTCGCCACGCCATGCTGGGACAACAGCCAGCTCAGGGACACGTCCAGGATGCTGCGGCCCAGACCCTTCGCCGCCATGGCAACCGCCTCGACCACGCTGGAGGCGCTTCCCTCGAGGTACGGCTCGACATAGGCGGCCAGCTTCGACTGGGCGGCGCGGGAGTCGGCCGGGATGTGGCCGCGGTACTTGCCGGTCAGCACGCCGCGTCCCAGGGGAGCCCACGCCATCAGGCCCAGGCCGGCGTCCTCCACCGCGGGAATCAGTTCGGCCTCGGCCTTGCGCTGCAGCAGCGAATACTCGGCCTGGCTGGCCACCAGCGGGAACCCGGCCACCGCCGCAGCCTTGGCGGTCTGCCAGCCGGAGAAGTTGGAGACGCCCGCGTAGCGAACCCGGCCGGAGCGGACCGCGTACTCCAGGGCCGCCAGGGTCTCGTCCAGCGGCACGTTGGGATCCCAGGCCTGGGCGAACCAGAGGTCCACATAGTCGGTGCCCAGCCGGGCGAGGGAGGCGTCGAGGCTGGAGAGGAGGGCGTTGCGCGAGGTGTCCACGCTGTGGCGGGCGCCCGACGTCGTCAGCCCCGCCTTGGTGGAGATGACCACCTCGCTGCGCGCCACGACGTCGTTGAGCATGCTGCCGAGCATCGCCTCGGCCCGGCCGCCGGCGTAGGAAGCCGCGGTGTCGATCAGGGTGCCGCCGCCGTCGACAAAGGTATGGAGCAGGGCAGCGGCATCCTGCTCATCGGTCTCACCGGCCCAGGACATGGTGCCAAGGGACAGGGACGAGACACGCAACCCACTGTTGCCGACATAACGCTGCTGCATGCCTGCAAGCTTACGGTGCTTCGGCCGGCCGTACCGGTAGGGTCTATAAACGTGAACTGGATAGAAGCGGCCTTTCTGGGCCTTGTGCAGGGACTGACTGAGTTCCTCCCGATTTCCTCAAGCGCCCACCTTCGGATCGTCGGGGAGTTCCTCCCGGACGCCTCGGACCCCGGGGCCGCCTTTACCGCCATCACGCAGCTGGGCACCGAGACCGCCGTGATCGTCTACTTCTGGCGCGACATCGTCCGGATCGTGAAGGCGTGGTTCGGCTCGCTCACCGGCAAGGTCTCCCGCCAGGACCCCGACGCGCGGATGGGCTGGCTGGTCATCCTCGGCAGCCTCCCCATCATCGTCCTCGGCCTGCTCTTCCAGGACCAGATCGAATCCGTGCTGCGCAGCCTCTGGATCGTCGCCACCATGCTGATCGTCTTCGGCATGATCCTTGCGGTGGCCGACGCCACCGGCCGGCAGGAGCGCGACCTCAGCCGGCTCACCTACAAGCACGGCATCCTCTACGGCTTCGCCCAGGCCCTCGCGCTCATCCCGGGCGTGTCCCGCTCCGGCGGCACCATCACCGCGGGCCTTTTCATGGGCTACACCCGTGAGGCCGCCGCCCGCTACTCCTTCCTCCTGGCCATCCCCGCCGTCTTCGGCAGCGGCCTCTACCAGCTCTACAAGGTGCTCACCAAGGAAGGCCTCAGCGGCCCCTACGGCCTCCCCGAAACGGGCCTGGCCACCGTGATCGCCTTCGTGGTGGGCTACGTCATCATCGGCTGGTTCCTCAAGTACGTTTCCACCCGCAGCTACCGGCTCTTCGTCTGGTACCGCATCCTCCTGGGCCTGGCGCTGTACCTACTGCTCGGTTTCAATGTCATCAGCGCCTAGCACTAGGCTTGGTCTGTGAAATCCTGGACCTCCCGCCCCGTTCCTCAGCTGCCGGGCACCATGCCCGCCGTGCGTCTCTTCGACACCGCCCAGGGCGGCCCCGTAACCCTCGACGCGGCGGGGGAGCAGTCCATGTACGTCTGCGGCATCACGCCCTACGACGCCACCCACATGGGGCACGCTGCCAGCTACGTCGCCTTTGACCTGCTCAACCGGGCATGGCGCGACGGCGGTCAGAAGGTCGCCTATGTCCAGAACGTCACCGACGTCGACGACCCCCTGCTGGAGCGGGCGACGGCGACCGGCGTCGACTGGCGCGACCTCGCCGCCAGCCAGATCGAGCTCTTCCAGACGGACATGGAAGCCCTCAACGTTCTCGCCCCGGATGACTACATCGGCGCGGTCGAGGCCATCCCGCTGATCGTCCCCGCCATCGAATCCCTGCTTGAGCGCGGCCTGGCCTACTGGGTTGCCGGCACGGACGGTGAGCCCGACGGCGACGTCTACTACGACGTCGAAGCCGCGGGCAAGCACTCGGCCGAGAACCACGACGCCTGGACCCTCGGCTGCGTGTCACACCTCTCCGACGCGGAGATGCTCGAACTCTTCGCCGAGCGTGGCGGCGACCCGGGCCGCGCCGGCAAGCGGCAGGCCTTGGACCCGCTGCTCTGGCGCGTGGCCCGCGACGGTGAGCCCCGCTGGGCCGGTGGCGAACTGGGGGAGGGCCGCCCCGGCTGGCACATCGAGTGCACGGTCATCGCGCAGAAGTACCTGCCCGCACCGTTCACCGTTCAGGGCGGCGGCTCGGACCTGGTCTTCCCGCACCACGAAATGGGTGCCGGCCATGCCTACTCCCTGACCGGGACACCGCTGGCGAAGCACTTCGCGCACGCCGGAATGGTGGGCCTCGACGGCGAGAAGATGAGCAAGTCCAAGGGCAACTTGGTGCTCGTCTCAAAGCTCCGTGCCGCCGGCGAGGAACCGGCCGCCATCCGCCTGGCGATCCTGGCCCACCATTACCGCAGCGACTGGTCCTGGACGGCCGAAGGCTTCGAGGAAGCCAAAGGCCGCCTCGACTCGTGGCGCAAGGCCCTCGTGTCCGCACCCGCCGGATCCGCCAAGGCCCTGATCGAACAGATGCGCGCCGCGCTCTCGGACGACCTCAACGCCCCTGAGGCACTCGCCGCCGTCGACGCCTGGGCCGGTGCCGCCCTGGCCGCCGGTGACACCCCGGCCTCGGCCACCGACGCAGCCCTCGTATCCGACGCCGTCAACGCCCTGCTCGGTATCGAGCTCTAGGCAACCACCAACGCAAAAGCGCCGGCGACCCTCTGGCAGGGTCGCCGGCGCTTTGCAGGTTAAGGAGTTCCTACGGCTTGTCCTTGCCCCGGCGCTTCAGGTACCGCTCGAACTCCCGGGCGATGGATTCGCCGCTGGCCTCCGGCAGGTCGGCCGTGTCCTTGGCCTCCTCCAGCTGCCGGACGTAGGCCGCGATCTCGGGATCCTCGGTGGCCAGCTCGTCCACGCCGCGTTCCCACGCGTCCGCGTCCTCCACCAGCTCCTGCGTGTCCAGCGGAAGCTGCAGCAGCTCCTCGATCCGGTGCAGCAGCGCCAGCTGGGCCTTCGGCGAGGGCGCCTGCGCCACGTAGTGCGGCACGGCGGCCCAGAGCGAGATGGTCGGCAGCCCGGCCAGCAGCGCGACCTCGGACAGGACGCCGACAATCCCCACCGGGCCCTCGTACTGCGAGGCCTCCAGGTCCATCCGTTCGCGCAGGGCGGCGTCGTCGGTCGAGGCGCTGACCGGGATGGGGCGGCTGTGCGGCACATCCGCCAGGAGCGCCCCCACCAGGATGACGTAGTCGACGTTCAGCGCCTCGGCGTGGACCAGGAGTTCGGCGGTGTAGGCGCGCCACTTATAGGACGGCTCGGTTCCCTGGACGAAGATGACGTCCACGTTCGAGCCCGGCACGCTGGCCTTGAAGATCCGGGTGGAGGGCCACTTGATCTTGCGGTCGCCGGAGGCGGTCCGTCGGATGACCGGGCGGGTGAACTGGAAATCGTAGTACTCGTCCGCGTCGATGGTGCCGACCTTTTTGCCACCCCAGAGCTTGTTCAGGTAGCGCAGGGCGTCGCTCGCGGCCTCGCCGGCGTCGTTCCAGCCCTCGAACGCGGCCAGCATCACCGTGATCCGCTGGCCCTCCGGAACGGGCTGCAGCAACCGTTCCGGCTCAGGCAGGGCGTCCGTTTCCGGGGTGTCCGAGTCGAAGCTATTCATGAGTTCACCCTACGTCCAAGTTCCGGACGAATGCAGTCAGGCCGGCCTTCTGAGTCCGGCGTCTTCGCCCTCGGCGTAGCGGCCCGCGCCAGGGAGCGGCCGGCACACCGGCACTGAATCGGCCCCTGACACTGCACCGTAGACTGGAAGGCATGCGATCGCCAGCCTCCACACCCCTGCTCAAAGCCGCTCTCTGGGACATGGACGGCACCATCGTGGACACCGAGCAGTACTGGATCGCCGCCGAGCACGCGCTGGTCGAGGAACACGGAGGGCAGTGGTCGCACGAAAAGGCGATGCAACTGGTGGGCCAGTCCCTGGTGTTCTCCGCCGGCCTCCTGCAGGACGCGGGCGTACAGCTGGAAATCCGCGAGATCATCGACACGCTCACCGGCCATGTGGTCAGCCTGGTTCGCGAGGAAGTGCCGTGGCGTCCCGGAGCCCGCGAACTGCTCGACGAACTGCACACCGCCGGCATCCGCTGCGCCCTCGTGACGATGTCCGAGGCGCCGCTCGCCCGTGAAATCGTGGCCAGCCTGCCCAAGCCCTACTTCGAGTTCCTTGTCACCGGAGACACCGTCACCCAGGGCAAGCCCCACCCGGAGGCCTACCTCAAGGCCGTGGAACTGCTGCAGGAGGCCGACCCGGAGCTGGGACTGCACCACTGCGTAGCTCTCGAGGACTCCGCCCCGGGCGTCGCCGCCGCAGTCGCCTCCGGCGTCACCACGGTGGCCATCCCGCACATCGTTCCGCTGCCGGAGGATCCCCGCCGCGCCACCTGGGACACCCTGGCCGGCCGCACTGTCGCGGACCTCCAGGAACTCGTAACCCTGCGCCACGAAACCACCCCCGCCCCCGCCCCGGCCTTCAGCGGCGGTGGCCGCAATGACTGAACCGTCCGGACCCCCGGCAGGCAGGCAGCGCACCGATAAGCCGGCCGAGGACAAGCCGTTCTCCCTGCGCGGCGGCATTCCGCTTGGCCGGATCGCGGGCATCCCCGTCATTCTGGCCTACTCGTGGTTCGCGATCGCCGCGTTTACCGTGATCGCCTACGGCCCGGTGCTGGCGCACAACAACCCCCGGCTGGGCGCAACCGCCTACCTCGTGGCGTTCGCCTACGCCGTGCTGCTGCTGATCTCGGTGCTGATCCATGAGCTGGCGCACGCCCTCACCGCCCGGATGTACCGCTGGCCCACCAGCAAGATCGTCCTCAACCTCTGGGGCGGCCACACCCAGTTCGAGGAGTTCACCGCCTCGCCCGGGAAGTCCGTGCTGGTGGCCATGGCCGGCCCCGTCGCGAATCTGGTTCTGGCCGGCGCCGGCTGGCTGGTGGTCTCCGGCGGCCAGCTGACCGGCGTCGCGGACACCCTGGCGAATATCTTCGTCTGGGCCAACCTCCTGATCGGCATCTTCAACGTTCTGCCCGGCCTTCCGCTCGACGGCGGCCGCCTGGTGGAATCCGCCGTATGGAAGGCCACCGGCAGTCACGAGAAGGGAACCATCGCCGCCGGCTGGGCCGGCCGAATCATCGTGGCGGCCCTGGTCATCTGGTTCGTGGCGTTGCCCCTGCTTAGCGGCAACCGGCCGGACACCTCCCTGCTGCTGATCACCCTCCTCGTGGGCAGCTTCCTCTGGCTCGGCGCCACCGCCTCCATCCAGCAGGCCCGCTACCGCAGCCGGCTTCCGCTCGTGGCCGCCGCCGCACTGGCCGAACCTGCCATCGGCCTCCCCGCCGCGGCCAGCGTCGCCGAAGTGCTGCGGTTCTCGCCCGGCGGCAGCCCCGCCGTCGTCCTCTACGGCCCGGACGGGCGTCCCTCCGCCGTCGTCGACCCCGCTTCCGCCGCGCAGGTACCCGCCGGTCTCGCCGACACGACGCCGGCGACGGCGGTGGCTTACCCGCTCACCGCCGGCGCCTACGTCAAGGGGACGGACCGGGGCGCGGAACTCCTAACGTACCTCGCGCAGCTGGAGGGCTCGGACTACGCGGTAATCGACGACGACGGGCGCGTCACCGGCCTGTTGCGCCAGCTGACCGTCCTGAACACCCTCACCGGCAAACAGCGCGGCTGACCGTCGCCGGACCGCCGGAAACCCCCACCCCCGCCGGAAACCGGTAGAGTTACCTGCCGGCCGTGAATCTCCGGCCAACCCACGGGCCGCCGCCGAATCCGCGGCCACCCAGCGTCACAGGAGCGAGGAACATCCCATGAGCAGCGACACCGCCGCCAACGCCACCCCTCACGGGGACGTCCCCCCGCTGACCCCGGCCGGCGCCAACCGCCGCCGCGGCCCGTTCCGGGTGGGCGAGCGGGTGCAGCTGACGGACGAACGCGGCCGGATGAACACCATCAGCCTCGAGACCGGCGGCGCGTTCCACACCCACCGCGGCTTCCTCAACCACGACGAGATCATCGGCAAGCCGGACGGCTCCGTGGTGGTCAACAACGTCGGCCAGCAGTACCAGACCCTCCGGCCGCTCCTCTCTGACTTCGTCCTCTCCATGCCGCGCGGCGCGGCGGTCGTCTACCCCAAGGACGCCGCCCAGATCGTCACCATGGCGGATATCTTCCCCGGTGCCCGCGTCGTCGAGGCCGGCGTCGGCTCCGGCGCCCTGTCCATCTCGCTGCTCCGCGCGGTGGGCGACAACGGCTACCTGCACTCCTTTGAACGGCGCGAAGAGTTCGCCGACATCGCCCGCGGCAACGTCGAAACGATCTTCGGCGGCCCGCACCCGGCCTGGCAGATCACCCTGGGCGACTTCCAGGAACAGGTCGTCAAGACCGAGGAACCCGGCTCCGTGGACCGCGTCGTACTGGACATGCTGGCGCCCTGGGAGTGCCTCGACGCCGTCGCGACCGTCCTGGCGCCCGGCGGCGTCTGGATCAACTACGTTGCCACCGTGACGCAGCTGTCCCGCACCGCCGAGGCCATCCGCGCCGACGGCCGCTTCACCGAACCCGACGCCTGGGAATCCATGGTCCGCGGCTGGCACCTCGAGGGCCTGGCCGTCCGCCCGGACCACCGCATGGTGGCCCACACCGGCTTCCTGCTGGTCACCCGCCGCCTCGCCGACGGCGTCACCGGCATCTCCGTCAAGCGCCGCCCGTCCAAGACCGAGTTCGACGCCGAAGACGTCAACGCCTGGACCCCCGGCGCGGTGGGGGAGCGGGCCGTGTCGGACAAGAAGCTACGGCGCGCGGCCCGTGACGCGATCGCCGGCACCAACGTGGTGGACGGCCCCGAGGTCACGAACTAGTCCGTATTTCGGAAGTCTTCCCCGGCGTCGGCCCTCTTCGCGTTATGGTCTTAATAGCTGTACTGAAGGGGCTGATGCACGATGGAGACTCCGAACACCGACCAGGGCCGCACGCCCGATGAGCAGTTCCCCGCCGCCGCAGGGCAGCAGGGGAACACCGGGGACGCAGCGCGAACCGCCGCCGAGGCCACCGTTGCCGAGCGGCAAATCAACATCCTCCGCGACAAGCTGCGCCACATCGACCGGCAGCTTGCCGCCGCCACGCAGAACAACGCCAAGCTCGTGGGGATGCTGGAGACCGCCAAGGCCGAGATCCTTCGGCTGAAGAACGCCCTCGACCAGGAGGGCCAGCCGCCCTACAGCTTCGGCACCATCCTGCAGCTGAACCCGAAACGGCACGTGCCCAACGGCGGCGGCCAGGCCACCACCGAGGAATCGGTGGACATCTTCAATGCCGGCCGCAAGATGCGCGTGGGCATCAGCCCGCTGGTAAACATCAGCCAGCTGGCGGTCGGCCAGGAGGTGCTCCTGAACGAGGCGCTCCTGGTGGTGGCCGGCCTCGGCTACGAACGCGCCGGCGAGTTGGTCACCCTGAAGGAACTCCTCGGCTCCGATCGCGCTCTGGTGGTGGGCCGCGCCGACGAGGAACGCGTCGTCCGGCTCTCCGGCTCGCTGCTGACCCAGAAACTCCGCGTGGGCGACGCGCTCTCGGTCGACACCCGCACCGGCTACGCCCTGGAGAAGGTCCCGCGGTCCGAGGTGGAGAACCTGGTCCTCGAGGAAGTCCCGGACATCACCTACCAGGACATCGGCGGCCTGGGCCCGCAGATCGAGCAGATCCGCGACGCCGTCGAGCTGCCGTTCCTGCACCCGGACCTGTACCGCGAGCACGGGCTCAAGGCTCCCAAGGGCATCCTGCTCTACGGCCCTCCCGGCTGCGGCAAGACCCTGATCGCCAAGGCCGTGGCCAACTCCCTGGCCGCCCGCGCCGCGGAACGCGCCGGCAAGAGCGACATGAAGAGCTACTTCCTCAATATCAAGGGCCCGGAGCTGCTGGACAAGTACGTGGGCGAGACCGAACGGCACATCCGGCTGATCTTCGCCCGCGCCCGGGAGAAGGCGTCCGACGGCAGCCCCGTCGTCGTCTTCTTCGATGAGATGGACTCGCTGTTCCGCACCCGCGGCACCGGCATCTCCTCAGACGTCGAAACGACGATCGTGCCGCAGCTGCTGAGCGAGATTGACGGCGTGGAGCGCCTGGACAACGTGATCGTGATCGGCGCGTCGAACCGCGAGGACATGATCGACCCGGCCATCCTGCGCCCCGGCCGGCTGGACGTGAAGGTAAAGATCCAGCGGCCCGACGCCGAGGCCGCCGCGGACATCTTCAACAAATACATCACCACGGATCTGCCATTCCACGAGTCCGACATCGCCGAGCACCACGGCGACGTCCAGGCCACCGTGGACGCCATGATCCAGCGCACCGTCGAGGCGATGTACTCCACCGAAAAGTCCAACGAATACCTCGAGGTTACCTACGCCAACGGCGACACCGAGATGCTCTACTTCAAGGACTTCAACTCCGGCGCCGTCGTCCAGAACGTGGTGGACCGGGCCAAGAAGTCCGCCATCAAGGACCTGCTCACCACCGGCCAGAAGGGCCTGCGGATCGACCACCTGCTGCACGCCGTGGTGGACGAATTCCGCGAGCACGAGGACATGCCCAACACCACCAACCCGGATGACTGGGCCCGGATCTCCGGCAAGAAGGGCGAACGCATCACGTATATCCGCACCATCGTCCAAGGCAAGGCCGGCCAGGAACCCGGCAAGACAATCGAGACGATGCCCACCACAGGCCAGTACCTGTGACGGCTGGCCCCGCCGCCGGAACCGGCGCCCTGCCCGCCGGCGGCGTGATGCGGGTGATGGGATCAGAAACCGAATACGGGATCCACGCCCCGTCCGCGCCGGGGGCGAACGCCACCATGATGTCCGCCCGGGTGATCCAGGCCTACGCCCAGGTCACCCGCCAGCGGGCCGCCGGCGGAGCGGAAACCCGCTGGGACTACACCGACGAGGAGCCGCTGCACGACGCCCGCGGCTGGACGGTGGAGCGGGCCGCGGCGGATCCCGAGCAGCTGACCGACCGGCCGCCGGTGCTTGATGCCGAGTCGGTGGCGCTGGCCTACGGCCGCGGCGAGCTGGAGCGCGACGGCGAGGACGAGTCCGGCTCGCTGCTGATGAACATGGTCCTGGGCAACGGGGCCCGGCTTTACGTCGACCATGCCCACCCGGAGTATTCCAGCCCCGAGGTCACCAACCCGCACGACGCCGTCGTCTGGGACGCCGCCGGTGACCTGGTGGCCCTGGCCGCCGTGCGCCGGCTGGCCGCCGACCCGGAACTGCCGCCGATCAACCTCTACAAGAACAACACGGACAACAAGTCCGTCTCCTACGGTTCACACGAGAACTACCTGATGCCGCGCTCCGTGCCGTTCGGCGACATCGTCCGCGGCCTGACGCCGTTCTTCATCACCCGACAGGTCATGTGCGGTGCCGGCCGCGTGGGTCTCGGCCAGGACAGCTCCCGCGCCGGCTACCAGATGAGCCAGCGCGCCGACTTCTTCGAGACCGAGGTGGGGCTGGAAACCACCATCCGCCGGCCGATCATCAACACCCGCGACGAACCGCACGCCACGGCGGACAAGTACCGCCGGCTGCACGTCATCATCGGCGACGCCAACTTGAGCGAGGCCGCCAACTACCTCAAGTTCGGCACCACCGCGGCGGTCCTCAGCCTGATCGAAGCGGGCCTGGCCCCGCGGATCGAGGTCCACGACCCGGTGGCGGCGCTGCAGTCCGTCAGCCACGACACGGCCCTGACCGCCACGCTTCGGCTCAAGGACGGCCGCCGCGTCACCGCCCTGGACATCCAGTGGATGTACCACGAGGCCGCGTCCAAGCTCGCCCAGGAGACCGGGGTGGGCGACGCCGTCGACGGCGACGGGCACACCCGCGCGCTGCTGGACCGGTGGGCTGCGACGCTGACCGCGCTCGACGGCGACCGGGCGGCGGCCGCGTCCTCCGTGGAATGGCTGGCCAAGCTGTCCCTGCTGGAGGGCTACCGGCAGCGGGACGGGCTGGACTGGTCCGATGCCCGGCTGGGCCTGGTGGACCTGCAGTGGGCGGACATCCGCCCCGAGAAGGGCCTCTACCACCGGCTCCTCGCCCGCGGCCGGATGCAACGGGTTGCCACGGAGGCGGAGATCCAGCGCGCCGTCGGCGAGCCGCCGTCGGACACCCGGGCCTTTTTCCGAGGCCGCTGCGTCAGCCGTTTCGGGCACGACCTGGTCGGTGCCAGCTGGGATTCGGTGATCTTCGACCTCCCCGGCCGGGGCAAGCTGCAGCGCGTCCCCACCCGCGAACCGCTGCGCGGAACCGAGGCCCTGACCGGCGCTTTGTTCGACCGGCACCAGGACGCCGGGGCGTTCCTGGCCGAGCTGCTGGGCCAGGCGCCGGCCTCCTGACGCCAAAGCCCCCGCAGGGTCCGGCAGCGTGGCAATATGGCTTACAGGAAGTCCCGCGCCGAGCGGGACGGACAGCGAAGGAGAAGATCATGGCAGGCCAGGAGCAGATGCAGCCGCAGTCCCGCGACACCGAGGTCGAGGAGGACGTCGCCCCGCCGCCCGCCGCGCCCGAGGCCCAGGCATCTGAGGCGACCCAGGGCGTGGATGACCTGCTCGACGAAATCGACGGCGTGCTGGAATCCAATGCCGAGGAGTTCGTCCGCGCATTCGTGCAAAAGGGCGGCCAGTAGCCAGCCCCGGGCCGCGGACGGGCCGCGGCAGCCATTGATTCACTACGTGGAGGGAGTGCACCAATGCTGGACAATTCAGCCGACCAGGTGATGGCGGGGGCGTCGTCCTCATTCGCCGAGCACCTGCAACGCTCGCGGCCCGAACTGCTGCCCTACAACGCACTCTCTGCGGGGTCCGGCGCCCCGGCGGGACTGACCGCCGGCCACCTTCCCGGCAACGGCTCGGCCCTGGCCGGCGTGCCACACGCCACCACGATCGTCGCCCTGACCTACGCCGGGGGAGTCCTGATGGCGGGGGACCGGCGCGCAACGATGGGCAACATGATCGCCAGCCGGCACATCGAAAAGGTCTTCCCCGCCGACCGCTACTCTGTGCTGGGCATCGCCGGGACCGCCGGCATCGCCATCGACATCACGCGGCTCTTCCAGGTCGAGCTCGAACACTACGAGAAGATCGAAGGCACCCAGCTGAGCCTGGACGGCAAGGCCAACCGCCTCGGCGCCATGGTCCGCGGCAACCTCCCGATGGCCATGCAGGGCCTGGCCGTGGTCCCGCTGTTCGCCGGCTTCGACCGCACGGCGGGCATCGGCCGGCTGTTCTCCTACGACGTGACCGGCGGCCGCTACGAGGAGCAGGAGCACCACGCCGTCGGCTCCGGCTCCGTCTTCGCCCGCGGCGCGCTGAAGAAACTGTGGCGGCCGGGGCTCAGCGGCGCCGACGCCGTCCAGGTGTCCGTCGAGGCCCTCTACGACGCCGCCGACGACGACTCCGCCACCGGCGGGCCCGACCCCGTACGGCAGCTTTGGCCCGTGGTCTACACCGTCGACCGGGCCGGCGCGGTCCGGGTCCCCGAAGCGCAGCTGGCCGCCGTGGCCGGCGGCATCATCGACGCCCGCACGGCCGCACAGAGGGAGGCCTGAGATGACCCAGCAGTTCTACGTCTCCCCGGAACAACTCATGAAGGACCGGGCCGACTTCGCCCGGAAGGGTATTTCCCGGGGCCGGTCCGTGGTGGTGGTCAGCTGCCGGGACGGCATCGCCCTGGTGGCGGAGAACCCCTCCCCGTCGCTGCACAAGATCGGCGAGATCTACGACAAGATCGCCTTCGCCGCGGTCGGCAAGTACAACGAGTTCGAGAGCCTCCGGCAGGCGGGGGTGCGCTACGCCGACGTCCGCGGCTACTCCTACGACCGTGAGGACGTCACCGCGCGCGGCCTGGCCAGTGTCTACGCCCAGAGCCTGGGGGCCGTGTTCACCGCGGAGCAGAAGCCTTTCGAGGTGGAGCTGGCCGTCGCCGAGGTGGGACCCGTCCAGGAGGCGGACCACCTCTACAGGCTTACCTTCGACGGTTCGATCGCCGATGAACAGGGCTTCATCGTGATGGGCGGACAGGCCGACAAGGTTTCCGAGGCCGTGGCCGACGGCTGGCGCGGGGACCTCGACTTCGGCGGGGCCATCCGGCTCGCGCTGGCCGGCCTCGTGGCGGACCGGGACGCGGACGCGCTGCCGGTCACCGCCGTCGAGGTGGCCGTCCTGGACCGCGGCTCGGAAACCGCGCGCGGCACCCGGCGGGCCTTCCGCCGGCTCGACGACGCCGAACTTGCCGCGCTGCTGGCGGAGGGAAACTAACATGGACAAGAGAATTTTCGGCATCGAAACCGAATTCGGGATCTCCTATTCGAGCCCGGAGTCCCGGCCGCTCGCCCCGGAGGAAGTGGCCCGCTACCTGTTCCGCAAGGTGGTCAGCTGGGGACGCTCCTCCAATGTGTTCCTCACCAACGGCTCACGGCTATACCTGGACGTTGGATCGCACCCGGAGTACGCCACCGCCGAGTGCGATGACCTGGTGCAGCTGATCGCCCACGACCGCGCCGGCGAGCTGATCCTGGATGACCTCGTGGCCGAGGCGCAGGAGCGGCTCGCCGCCGAGGGTTTCAACGGCACCGTCTACCTGTTCAAGAACAACACCGACTCGGCCGGAAACTCCTACGGCAGCCACGAGAATTACCTCATCCCGCGCCGCGGCGAGTTCTCCCGGCTGGCCGAGATCCTGATCCCGTTCCTGGTCACCCGCCAACTGATTGCGGGTGCCGGCAAGATCCTGAAGACCCCGCACGGCGCCACCTACGCGTTCTCCCAGCGCGCGGACCACATCTGGGAGGGCGTCTCTTCGGCCACCACCAGGTCCCGGCCGATCATCAACACCCGGGATGAGCCGCACGCCGACGCCGAGTTCTACCGGCGCCTGCACGTGATCGTGGGCGACTCGAACATGTCCGAGACCACCACGCTCCTCAAGGTCGGCACGGTGGACCTGATCCTGCGGATGATCGAGGCCGGGGTAATCATGCGCGACATGCGGATGGAGAACCCGATTCGGAGCATCCGCGAGATTTCCCACGACCTGACCGGCCGGGCCCTGGTCCGTCTGGCCAACGGGCGGCAGCTCACCGCCCTGGAGATCCAGCGCGAATACCTCAACAAGGTCACCGAGTTCGTGGCGGACAAGGGCGCGCACAACGCCCACGTCCCGCTGATCCTGGACCTCTGGGAGCGGACGCTGGACGCGATCGAGAGCGGGGACACAAGCGCCATCGACACCGAGGTGGACTGGGCCATCAAGAAGAAGCTGATGGACAGCTACCGGACCCGGCACGGTCTGGAACTGGACGCCCCCAGGATCGCGCAGCTGGACCTGACCTACCATGACATCTCGCGCAGCCGCGGGCTGTTCTACCTGCTCCAGTCCCGCGGCGCAGCCCGGCGACTGGTGGACGACACCGCGGTCAAGGACGCAGTCGACGCCCCGCCGCAGACCACCCGTGCCAAGCTCCGCGGCGACTTCGTCCGGCGGGCCCAGGAACTGGGCCGGGACTACACGGTCGACTGGGTCCACCTCAAGCTCAACGACCGCGCCCACCAGACCATCCTCTGCAAGGATCCGTTCCGCAGCGTGGACGACCGGGTGGATGCCCTGCTGGACTCTATGGGCTGATACCCAGCTTTCCGCGTTACTCTGGAGAAGGTGCCGTTTCCCGGCAACCGCTTGCCTTGCCGCCGGCATGAGCCCGGCATGGCGTCCATCCTGCCCCGACGAAAGTTCTTACGTGCGCCGACTACTAGCAATTCTTCTTCCCGGACTGCTGCTGCTCACCGCCTGCGGTGGCGGCGACAAGGCGGCCCCGGAGCCCACCAGCCAGTCCGCCGGCGAGACCGCGAAGCTGGACTCGCTGAAACTGACCGACAACGGTGACAAGAAGGCCCCCGGCGTCGACTTCACCAAGCCGCTGGAGGTCAAGGACCCCACCATCAAGGTGGTCACCGAAGGCAACGGCGACAAGGTTAAGGCCAACCAGGTCGCAGACATCTCGATCGTCGCGTTCAACGGCAAGGACGGCTCCACTGTTGAGGACACCTTCCCGAAGGACCCGGAGAAGCTCGAACTCAACGACGACCTGAAGTCCGGCAGCGCCGTCATCTACAACGCGTTCGTCGGCGCCAAGGTCGGCTCCCAGCTGGCCCTCGCCGTCCCCGGCCAGGCCGGCGCCGAGGGTGCCCCCGCGCAGCCCTCGCAGCTGATCGTCATCAAGATCCTCGCCGCCAAGGACGCCCCGAAGGTCCTCGACAAGCCCGAAGGCGACGCCGTGACGCCGCCGGCCGGCCTGCCGACCGTAAAGGATAACGACAAGGGTGTTCCGGTCATCTCCGTCAACGGCGTAGCGGCACCGACCGCGCTCGTCTCCCAGGACCTGATCAAGGGCAAGGGACAGGCCATCAAGGAGACCGACACCATCACGGTGAACTACGTCGGAGCGACCCTCGCCGACGGCAAGGTCTTCGACTCCAGCTTCGACAGCGGCAAGAAGGCCTCCTTCCCGCTCAACGGCGTGATCAAGGGCTGGACCCAGGGCCTGGCCGGCAAGACCGTCGGCTCCCGCGTCCTCCTGGTCGTTCCCAAGGCCCTCGCCTACCCCGACGCCACTGCCGCCAGCGGCCAGCCGGTCGGCGACCTCGTGTTCGTCGTCGACATCCTCGGCGTCAAGTAACCCTTCCGCATTCCGCACCACACCCAAGCACCCCCGAAGGAGCACACATGTCATTTGGACAGCGCAACCTCGACCGCCAGAAGCCCGAGATCGACTTCCCGGAAGGCGATGTCCCCACCGAGCTGGTCATCAAGGACCTGATCGAGGGCGACGGCGCCGAGGCCAAGGCCGGCGACACCGTGTCCACCCACTACGTGGGCGTGGCCTGGTCCACCGGTGAAGAATTCGACGCCTCCTGGGGCCGCGGCGCACCGCTGGACTTCCGGGTCGGCGTCGGCCAGGTCATCCAGGGCTGGGACCAGGGCCTCCTGGGCATGAAGGTCGGCGGCCGCCGCCGGCTCGAGATCCCCTCCGAACTGGCCTACGGCTCCCGTGGCGCCGGCGGAGCGATCGGCCCCAACGAGGCCCTGATCTTCGTGGTCGACCTCGTGGCCGTCCGCTAAGGGCGTACCACCCCCGCCGGGCCCTAAGTCCGGCACCTTCCGCGGCGGCGCGGCACCCAGGAGGAAACAACTTCCCCGGGTGCCGCGCTTCCGCCGTTTAATGCCGCGGAACTTTAGTAGCCTTGCGGGGTGTCCGCCTCACGTACCGAACGTCTCCTGAACCTGCTGATCGCGCTGCTGAACACCACCTACGGCCTGCGCCGCGGAGAGCTGCGCCGCAAGGTCTACCACGACACCACCAGCTCCGAGGCCGCCTTCGGGCGGATGTTCGAACGGGACAAGGACGAACTCCGCCGCTTCGGCTTCGAGGTGGAGACCGTCATGGACAAGGGCTGGGGCTCTGACGACCCGGCCACCACCCGCTACCGGATCGGCAAGGAATCCAACCGACTGCCGGACGTGAGCCTCACCCCGGAGGAATCCGCGGTCCTCATGCTGGCGGCCCAGCTGTGGGAGCAGGCAGCGCTGGGCTCCGCCGCCCGCAACGCCGTCCGCAAGCTCCAGGCCGCCGGCGGCCTGGCCGACGCCGAGCTCCCCGCCGGCGTCCAGCCCCGGATCCGCCCCGCCGGGCAGGGCTTCGAAGACCTGGTCACCGCCGTCCACGCCCAGCACCCGGTGGCGTTCGCCTACCGCGCAAGCAGCACCGGCCGCGAGGAACAGCGCACCGTGGAACCCTGGGGCCTTGGCAGCCGCTTCGGCCAGTGGTACCTGATCGGCTACGACCGTAGCCGCAAGGACAAGCGGTTCTTCCGGCTCTCCCGGTTCACCTCCGCCGTCACGGTCCTGGAGCAGGAAACCTTCACTCCGCCTCCGGCCTTCAACGTCCGCGACCAGCTCGCGGCCCTGCCCGAACTGCCCGTCCGGCACGCCGCCGTCGACGTCGCCGCGGGCTCCCTGCCGGGGCTGCGGCGGCACGCGGCGGACCCCGGCGCAGTGGACACGGCGACCGGAGCGGACGGTGGAGCGGACGACGGCGGAGCGGCCCAGCGCGAGGGCTACGACCGGCTGCTGGTGCCGTACCGGGACGAGGAGACGTTGGCCGCCGAGCTCGCTGCGTACGGGGCGAAGGCCGTCGTCGCCGGCCCGGCCCCGCTGCGGGACGCGGTGCTGCGCCGGCTGGAAGCCGCGGCGGAGTTTGCGGCCGCCCCGGTGCCCGCCGTCGACTTCGCCCCCGCCGGACCGCAGGCAGGGAAGCGCACCCGCAAACGCACCTCCGAAGACCAGCTCAAGCGCATGCTCCAGCTGATCCCGTTCCTGGTGCACAACCAGGGACTGCACATCAGCGAAGTGGCCGACCGCTTTGGCGTCACCCGGAAGGTGCTCGAGGAGGACCTGCAAATCCTGATCTGCTCCGGCCTCCCGGAGGGCTACCCGGACGACCTGCTGGACATCCGCTGGGACGACGACCACGTCTTCATCATCCAGGACCTGGACCTCACCCGGCCCGTCCGCTTCACCGTCGATGAGGCCTGCGCGCTGCTCACCGGCCTGGAGGCGCTCAACGGGCTGCCGGGCATCGCGGAGGGCGGAGCCCTGGAGTCCGTGACCCTCAAGCTCATGGCCGCCGCCGGCGAGGAGGGCCTCAAGGCCGCCGCCCTCTCCGGTCCCGAGGTCACCCCGCAGGACTCGGCGGCGCTGGAGACCGCACGGGAGGCCATCCGCTCCGGCTCCCAGCTGCACCTGCAGTACCTCGCCCCGCAACGGGACGCCGTCTCCGAACGTGACATCGACCCGCTGCGCCTCTACTCCCTGGACAGCACCTGGTACCTCGAGGCCTACTGCCACTCGGCACGGGCGGTCCGGAACTTCCGCCTCGACCGGATCCAGGACCTGCGCCCCAACGGACGCCCGGTGACCGCCGCCGGAGCGCCCGCCGACGGTTTCCCGGTGAAGCTCTTCACCCCGAACGACGACGACGCCGTTGTGGTCCTCGAACTGACACCGCGCGGCGCTGGCCTGGCGGACGAATACTACGCCGAACGCACCGCCCCGCTGCCCAGGGGCAACCTCCTGGCCGAGGTGCGCTTCGGCAGCACCGACTGGGTGCCGATGCTGATGGCCCGCCACGGCGGCGACGCCCGCGTGGTGGCCCCTTCGGGGCTCGCCGCCGACGCCGCCCGCTGGCTGGCCGCCGCGCTGGAATCGTACGGCGCGGCCGGACACCCCCCGGCTCCGGCGCACCAGCGGCGGCAGCGCGGCTAGACTGAACAGCATGCCTTGGTGGTCCTGGATCCTGCTCTGGACGGCGCTGATTGCGTTGTCGCTGCTCTTCATCGGTGTGCTCGGCGTGCGGTTGTTCCGGCAGTTCATGGCCACCCTCAAGGATCTCGGTGAAGCGGGGGACCGGCTCGCGGCCTTCGGGGCGGCGCCGTCCACTCCCGGTTCAGCCGTTGTTCATGTGGACGGCCTAGGCTCGGACGGCGGAACGGCCGACGACGGCGCCCCGGGTCCTGTGACGGCTCCGGGCGCGGCGGTTTTTGCCGCTCCCGCGCTGATGCGTCAGAATTACCATGCATCCAAAGCGGCACGGCAGGAAGCCCGGCGCATTCGCCGGATCCGGCGAAAAACGGAACGTGGCCAGCCGCAGGCACTGCGGGACCTCGATATCCGTTAGTCATTAGGATGTACCTAAACGAAAGGACCACCCAGCATGAGGCTTGAAGGCTGGCATCTCATCATCATCATCGTCCTGGCACTGGTGCTGTTCGCAGCGCCGAAGCTGCCGGGGATGGCCCGCAGCCTGGGTCAGTCGATGCGGATTTTCAAGTCCGAGGTCCGCGAAATGAAAAAGGACGGCAAGCCCGAGGCCGAGGTTGACCCGGACGCCGTCGAGGGCCGCGTGGTCAACCACCCCCGGACCGCAGGCCCCGAAGGCCACCCCGGCGGCGGGACCGACGTTCCCCCGTCCACGCGCGCCTAGAACCACATGGCAGTGACCATGAACCGTCGGTCGAACCCCGAGGGCCGGATGGCCCTGATCGATCACTTCAAAGAGCTGCGCAACCGGCTCTTTAAGTCGGCGATCGCCGTTGTGCTGGGCACGGTCGTCGGCTTCCTGGTTTACCAGCCCATCCTCGCGGCCCTGATCAAACCGATCCGGGACCTCAACGAGCACGAGGGCCGGCAGGCGTCGCTGAACTTCGACGGCGTCGCCAGCTCCTTCGACCTGATGATCCAGGTCTCCGTGTTCCTCGGCCTTCTGGTGGCCAGCCCGGTCTGGATCTACCAGCTCTGGGCCTTCATCGTGCCCGGGCTGCACAAAAAGGAACGCCGCTTGGCGCTCTCCTTCGTGGCCGCGGCCGTCCCGCTCTTCGTCGGCGGCGTGCTGCTGGCCTGGCTGGTGCTGCCGAATGCGGTCCGGGTTCTCACCGAGTTCACCCCCTCCGGCGGCTCCAACTTCATCAGCGCCCAGGTCTACCTGTCCTTCGTGCTGCGCCTGCTCCTGGCCTTCGGCATCGCGTTCCTGCTGCCGGTGGTGCTGTTTGGACTCAACCTGGCCGGACTGGTCAAGGGCCGCCAGCTGCTCAAGAGCTGGCGCATCACCGTCTTCCTGGTCTGCCTGTTCGCGGCGATGGCCGCCCCCGGCGCGGACGCGACCAGCATGTTCTACCTGGCCGTGCCGATGCTGGTGCTGTTCTTCACCGCGATCGGGTTGTGCCTGCTCAACGACCGGCGCCGCGAGAAGAAGGCGGCGAAGATCGACGCCGAGACCGAGGCCACGGCCGACCGCGCCACCCCCAGCTCCGAACTGGAGAATCTCTAGGCCGGAGCGCATTAGGCTGGAAGCATGTCGTTGAACCCTGAGCCCGAGTCGCCCTCCGAGCGCTACCGGGCCAGCGTCGAACGGGCCGCCGAGGCCAGGACCTACCTGGGTGGTTTCACCCGTTCGCTCGCCTTTGACCTTGACCCGTTCCAGCGCGAGGCCTGCCTGTCCCTGCAGGCCGGCCGCGGGGTGCTGGTGGCCGCGCCCACCGGCGCCGGCAAGACCATCGTCGGCGAGTTCGCCATTTACCTGGCCCTGCAGCGCGGCCTCAAGGCGTTCTACACCACGCCCATCAAGGCCCTCAGCAACCAGAAGTACACCGAGCTGGCCGGCAAGTACGGCGCCGACAACGTCGGCCTGCTGACCGGTGACACCAGCATCAACGGCGAGGCCCCCGTGGTGGTGATGACCACCGAGGTGCTGCGCAACATGCTCTACGCCGGCTCCGAGACCCTGGACGACCTGGGCTTCGTGGTGATGGACGAGGTGCACTACCTCGCCGACCGGTTCCGCGGTGCGGTCTGGGAGGAAGTGATCATCCACCTCCCCAGCGAGGTCCAGGTGGCCTCGCTCAGCGCCACCGTATCCAACGCCGAGGAATTCGGCGCCTGGCTGGACACCGTCCGCGGCCAGACCGACGTCATCGTCTCCGAACACCGGCCCATCCCGCTCTGGCAGCACGTCATGGTGGGCCGGAAGATCGTTGACCTCTTTGCCGGCGACACCACCTTCGACGAGGTCGCCGCCGCCGGGCCGTCTGATGCGGACGACGTCGCCGCGGGCGACGGGGTCACCGTTGCCGGCACCCTCGAGGGTGGCACGACAGACGACGGCGGCAGCCGCCCCGCGGCGCCCGCCAAGCGCCGGGCCATCACCGAAAAGGCCGGCTTCGAGGTCAACCCGGAACTGCTCTCGATGGCCAAGGCCGAGAGCCAGATGAACTTCCGCGGACGGTTCGGCCACGGCGGCCGCAGCCAGCGCCGGCACCGGAACCAGCGCGACGAGGCGCCCCAGTCCGCGCAGCGCAGCCCGGTCCGGAAGGCCAGCCGCCCGCAGGTGATCGCCAGCCTGGACCGGATGGATCTGCTCCCCGCCATCACCTTCATCTTCTCCCGGGCCGGCTGCGACGCCGCGGTTGCCCAGTGCGTTTCGGCCGGGCTCTGGCTGACCACGGAGAAGGAACAGGCGATCATCGCCAGCCGCGTGGATGAGGCCGCCCAGGACATTCCCTCCGACGACCTGGACGTCCTGGGCTTCTGGAGCTGGCGGGACGGGCTGCTTCGCGGCCTGGCCGCCCACCACGCCGGCATGCTGCCCACCTTCAAGGAGGTAGTGGAGAAGCTCTTCGTCGACGGCCTGGTCAAGGCCGTGTTCGCCACCGAGACGCTGGCCCTGGGTGTGAACATGCCCGCCCGCTGCGTCGTGCTTGAAAAGCTCGACAAGTTCAACGGTGAGGCGCACGTGAACATCACGGCGGGGGAGTACACCCAGCTCACCGGCCGCGCCGGACGCCGCGGCATCGACGTCGAGGGCCACGCGGTCGTGCTCTGGCAGCCCGGCACCGACCCGGCGGCGGTCGCAGGCCTCGCCTCCCGCCGCACCTACCCGCTCAACTCGAGCTTCCGGCCCACCTACAACATGTCGATCAACCTCGTGGCCCAATTCGGCAGGGCCCGGGCACGCGAGATCCTCGAATCCTCGTTCGCGCAGTTCCAGGCCGACCGGTCCGTAGTGGGCCTGGCCAAGCAGGTCCGCAGCCGGGAGGAGTCGCTGGCCGGCTTCCACAAGGCCATGACCTGCCACCTGGGCGACTTCACCGAATACATCCGGATCCGCAGGGCCCTCTCCGAGGCCGAAAAGTCGGCGTCGCAGAACTCCTCGCGGGCCCGCAAATCCGTCACCGAGGACTCCCTGAGCCGGCTGCTGCCCGGCGACGTCGTCGACGTGCCCTCCGGCCGCACGCCCGGTCTCGCCGTCGTCCTCAGCTCCGACCACCAGTCGCGCGAACCGCGACCGGCCGTCATGACCATGGAGCACCAGTTGCGCCGGATCGGCCTGCACGACCTCGAGGGCCCCATCAGCCCCCTGACCCGGGTGCGGATCCCGAAGTCGTTCAACGCCAAGGTGCCCAAGTCCCGCCGGGACCTGGCCTCCTCCGTGCACAACGCGCTGCGGGAGAACAGGCCGCCGGCGCCGCCGAATCGCAACGAGGACTTCGGCCGCGCCGCCGCGGCGCCCAATCTGGAGCGGAAGATCACCGAGCTGCGGCGGGAACTGCGTGCCCACCCCTGCCACGGCTGCAGCGAACGCGAGGACCACGCCCGCTGGTCCGAGCGCTGGTGGAAGCTCCGGCAGGAGACCGACGGCCTGGTCCGCCAGATCCAGGGCCGGACCAACACCATCGCCAAGACCTTCGACAGGGTCTGCGGTGTCCTCTCCGCGTACGGCTACCTGGAAACAGGGGAGTCCGGAACGGTCTCGATCAGCCCTGACGGGCAGCGGCTGCGCCGGATCTACGGCGAGAAGGACCTGCTGATTTCCCAGTCGCTGCGCCTCGGAGCGTTCAGTGACCTGGATGCCGCCGAGATCGCGGCCCTCGCCAGCGTGCTGGTTTACCAGGCGAAACGCGAGGACCGCGGCCTGCGGCCCAAGATGCCGAGCGTTTCGCTGGAGTCCGCGGTCGACATTGTGGTCCGGGAATGGTCCGCGCTGGAGGACGTCGAGGAGGCGAACAAGCTGCCCCTGACCGGGGAACCGGAGCTGGGGCTGGTCTGGCCGGTCTTCAAGTGGGCCAAGGGCCGGCACCTTCAGGAGGTGCTCAGCGGCACGGACCTGGCCGCCGGCGACTTCGTCCGCTGGGTCAAGCAAATCATCGACCTGCTGGACCAGCTGGCCAAGATCCCCGGGCTTGAACCCAGGGTGTCGCGGCTCTGCTCCGATGCCATCAGCCTGGTCAAGCGCGGCGTCGTCGCCTACTCGGCCGTCGCCTAACGCCGGTCAGCTCCCTGGCCCCCACCAGATTCACGGCGGTTCCGGCCGCCCACCGCAGTCACGCCGCCGGAGTGCCCGGCGGCCCGCAGTAAGGAGTTCATTGTCCATGACCGCTTCACCCTCCGAGTCCCGGCCCGCCACCACCGAGCGTAAGGTCACGCTGTACCGCAACGGCTCGGTCTATACCGCGGCCGACCCCTTCGCGACGGCGATGCTGGTGGACGGGGACACGGTGGCGTGGGTGGGGTCTGAGCAGGCCGCCACCTCCATCGCGGACGACTCGATGACCATCGTCGACCTGCAGGGCGCGCTGCTGGCCCCGGGCTTCGTCGATTCCCACGTGCACCTGACCGAGACCGGCATCGCGCTCGAATCCCTGCAGCTGGGCCAGGTGCGCTCCGGCGCCGAGCTGCTCGACGCCGTCGCCCGCCACGCCGCCGCGGCATCCGGCAGCAGCACGGGAGCCGGGTCCGACGGCGGGACGATCCTGGGCCACGGCTGGGACGAGTCCCAGTGGTCCGATCCGACCCTGCCCGGCCGCGAGGAACTTGAGCGCGCCGCCGGCGGCCGCCCGGTCTACCTGTCCCGGGTTGATGTCCACTCCGCGCTGGTCTCCGCGTCCCTTGCCACCGCCGCCGGGCTGCCCGGACTCGACGGCTTCGGCGCCGACGGCCAGGTCAAGCGGGCCGCGCACACGGCCGCCCGCCGCGCCGCCCGGGATCTCCCGGCCGCCGCGCTGCGCGGCTACCAGCAGGCGGCGCTGGCCCGGGCAGCCGCCAACGGTTACGTGGCCCTGGCCGAGATGGGCGCCCCGCATATCGGCGGCGTCGAGGACCTGCGGATCGCCGCAGGCTGGAACGACGCCGGCCGTCCCGGCCCCGCCACGGCCGAGGTGCTGCCGTACTGGGGCCAGCTGGCCGGCTCGGAGGCCGAGGCCAGGTCCATCCTGGCGGACCTGGGCGTCTCCGTCCTCGGCCTGGCCGGTGACCTGAACATGGATGGCTCCATCGGCTCCCGGACCGCGGCGCTGCGCGAGGACTACGCGGATGCACCGGGGGAGCGGGGCACCCGGTACCTCTCGGTCGATGAGGCCGCCGCCCACATCGCCGCTTGCTCGCAGCTGGGCCTGCAGGCCGGCTTCCACGTGATCGGCGACGCCGGCCTGGACGCCGCCCTCGAGGCGCTGGACCAGGCCGCGTCCGAGGTGGGCGAGCAGCGCGTGCGCGCCGCCGGCCATCGCCTGGAACACGTCGAACTGGCCGACGCCGCCGCGATCGAGCGCCTGGCCAAGTACTCGGTGACGGTCAGCGCCCAGCCGGTCTTCGACGCCCTGTGGGGCGGCCCGGACAGCCTCTACGCGCGGCGCCTCGGCGGCCGGCAGCAGGGCATGAACCCCTTCGGGTCCTTCTACTCCGCCGGCGTGCCGGTGTGCTTCGGCAGCGACAGCCCCGTCACCCCGCTGAGCCCCTGGTCCAGCGTCCGGGCCTGCCTGGAACACCACGACGAGGGCGAACGCATCTCCGCGCGGGCAGCCTTCCTGGGACACACCCGCGCCGGCTGGCGCGCGGCCCGCTACCGGAACCCGATGGCGGGCCAGCTGGTCCCCGGCGCCCCGGCCAGCTTCGCGGTCTGGGAGGTCGAGGAACTCATGGTCCAGGTGGCCGACGGCCGGGTGCAGTCCTGGAGCACCGACCCGCGCGCCCGCACGCCGCTGCTCCCGGCACTGGACACCGGCAGCGACCCGGTCTGCCTGCAGACCGTCCGCGACGGCGTTGAACTCTACGCGAGCGGTTCGCTGGGCCGCTGACCCGCCGCCGGCGCGGCCCGAACGGCCCGCCGGCGCCCGGACTCCCTGTCTATAATGGGAAGCTGTGCCCGTCGTCGGCTCCCGCCGACCATCCCGGCCTGCCGACCGCTCCCTCCAAGGAAAGGCCCCGCTGTGCGTGTCCTCACGATCATCCCGACTTACAACGAGCTGGAATCGTTGCCCAAGACCCTTGGACGCCTGCGCACCGCCGTGCCCGCCTCCGACGTGCTGGTGGTCGATGACAACAGCCCCGACGGTACCGGCGCGCTGGCCGACCGGATGGCGGCTGAGGACAGCCAGGTCCACGTGCTGCACCGGGCGGGCAAGGCCGGCCTGGGTGCCGCCTACATCGCGGGCTTCAAGTGGGGCCTCGACGCCGGCTACGACATCCTCGTGGAGATGGACGCCGACGGTTCGCACAAGCCCGAGCAGCTGCCGCAGCTGATCGAGGCCGTGGAGCAGGGCGCCGACCTGGCGATGGGTTCCCGCTGGGTTCCCGGCGGCAGCGTGGTCAACTGGCCGCTGTACCGCCAGGCGATTTCCCGCGTCGGCAGCACCTACGCCCGCATCATGCTCGGCGTGAACATCAAGGACGTCACCGGCGGCTTCCGCGCGTTCCGCCGCAGCACCCTGGAGGAGCTGAACCTGGATTCGGTCGATTCGGTGGGCTACGGCTTCCAGGTGGACCTGGCCTGGCGCGTCGCCCGGCTGGGCCTGACCATCGTCGAACGCCCCATCACCTTCGTCGAGCGTGAGCTGGGCGCCTCCAAGATGAGCGGCAACATCGTGGTGGAAGCCATGATCAACGTCACCAAGTGGGGCCTGACCGCCCGCTGGAACACCCTGAGCCACAAGCTCGGCCCCAAGTAGCCAGGGGCCGACCGGCACAACGGCGCAGGCAAAGCAGACAAACAAAAAGCCGGGCTGGAACCCCTGAGGGGTTCCAGCCCGGCTTTCTTTGTGTCATGACCTAGGCGGAGCGGCGTTCCCCGCGGCGTTCGCGGAGGATGGTGAGCCGGTCCTCGAGGATCTGCTCCAGCTCCGGCAGGGAGCGGCGTTCCAGAAGCATGTCCCAGTGCGTGCGGACAGCTTTTTCGTTGCCGTTGACCGGACGCTCGCCGTCAACCAGGAGCGCTTCCTTTCCGGTCTTGGAAACCCATACGGGGGGAATCTCGGCCTCGGAGGAGAAGGTGACGAATACCTGCTCGCCGTCCGCGCAACGATATTCGACCCGCTGGCGCGGAGCGGGCTCGACGCCGGATTCGGTCTCCATGCTCTGTGCGCCCAGGCGCATACCCCGCAGGCTGCGATCGCTCATTTTTTCTCCCTCATGATCGGTTCGCAGGGCCGGAACCCTGCGCTAGTCCGTGGGCTGAACCCGCCGGACTACTGTGTGCATTGCGTTCTCCGGTGAACCCGTTGCAGGCGGCGCGGCCGGTCGGAGGACCTGCCGTTGTGCCGCGGTGTTCTGCCACCGGATATAACGCTCAGCGAAGCCTATTTGTTCCAGCAGTGTGAACCGGCCGGACAAATACTCCACTATACTCTGCCGGAGGCCACCAGGCAAAGGGGAACGCGGCAAAGGGGACGCGGTAAAGGCAAAGCGGCAAAGAGAACGCCGGGCCGCTGCCGGCCCGGCGCTCCCAAGATTTCGCAGGGAGTGCGGTCAGTGCTCCGCGGCGCCCGCTGCAGTGCCCGTCGACGACGTAGCTGCCGGGACTGCCGGCGTCGTCGGTGCCCCACCCGCAGCCGGCGCACCGGCCGGAGGTTCGGGGGAGAGGCCACCCAGGGCGCCGCCGATGCCCTTGAGGGCCTCGCCCACCTCGCTGGGGATGATCCAGAGCTTGTTCGAGCTGCCCTCGGCCAGCTTGGGCAGCGTCTGCAGGTACTGGTAGGCCAGCAGCTTCTGGTCCGGGTTGCCCTGGTGGATCGCCTCAAAGACCTTCTGGATGGCCTGGGCCTCGCCGTCGGCCCGCAGGATGGCCGCCTGGGCGTCGCCCTCGGCCTTGAGGATGGAGGACTGCCGCTGGCCTTCGGCGGTGAGGATCGCGGACTGCTTGGTGCCCTCGGCGGTGAGGATCGCGGCGCGGCGGTCACGCTCGGCGCGCATCTGCTTCTCCATCGAGTCCTGGATGGAGTGGGGCGGATCGATGGCCTTGAGCTCCACCCGGGACACCCGGATGCCCCACCGGCCGGTGGCCTCGTCCAGCACGCCGCGGAGCTGGCCGTTGATCTGGTCGCGGGAGGTCAGTGCCTCCTCCAGGTTCAGGCCACCCACCACGTTGCGCAGCGTGGTGGTGGTGAGCTGTTCCACGGCCTGGATGTAGTTGGCAATCTCGTAGGTGGCGGCGCGGGCGTCGGTGACCTGGAAGTAGACCACGGTGTCGATGGAGACCACCAGGTTGTCCTCGGTGATCACCGGCTGCGGCGGGAAGGAGACCACCTGTTCGCGCAGGTCCAGCAGCGGCAGGAGCCGGTCAACGAAGGGGATCAGGATGGTCAGCCCGGGGTTCAGCGTCCGCTGGTACTTACCGAGCCGTTCCACCACGCCGGCCCGGGCCTGCGGGATGATCCGCACCGACCTGACCAACACGATTATCACGAACGCCACGAGTACCAGCAGTACAACTGCGACTGCGATATCCATACATCACCTTTTCCCCAGATATGTGGTTTTGCTGTGCGGCGGGTCCGCCGCGGGATCTCACGTTGTGTGCTTGCGGGCCTAGGCGCCGGAGTCGGGGGCGCCCGGGTCCAGTGTCCGGTCCAGGACTTCAGCGCCTCCACGCGGGACGACGACGGCGGTGGCGCCGTCGATGGCGCTGACGGTGGCGGTCTGGCCGGGTTCGAGGACGCCGGAGTCCAGCCGGGCGGTCCAGACGTCGCCGCCGATCTTGACCAGGCCGCCGGAGGAGCTGACCTGCTCCAGGACGACGGCGGGTTCGCCGATGAGGCGTTCGATGTTGCTGCGCTGGTCCGCGGGACTGCTGCGCAGGTGCTTCAGGGCGACGGGGCGGACGAAGCCGACCATCAGGAGGGACACGACGCTGAAGATGACGATCTGCAGCCAGAGGTCCGCTCCGCCGAGGGAGGCGGCCAGGCCCGCGAGTGCGCCGCCGCCGAGCATGATGAAGAACAGGTCGAGCGTCAGCATCTCCACCACGGCGAACACCAGGAACACCGTGAGCCACAGCGCCCACCAGTTGTCGGCCAGCCATTCAAACATCGTTTCCCCCTGGATGTTCTCTTGGTACGGTGCCGCAGACGCGGCCCCGTAACGTCTTCCCATCGTAGGCGGGATGCGGGGCCCGTTGGGGTTCCGGTGCGGGAGCAGCCGGGAACGTAGTGAAGTCGTTACCCGCCGGCGGGGCGCGGTTCCGGCCGCTGCTCCCTCTCCAGCGGCGTGAAGACGCTGATCCGGAACCGGGCCGTCACCGCGGTGCGGGCGGCCAGGCGAGACCGGGTCTCCTGGAGGGATGCCCGGTCCAGGTGATGCCCGGCGGGGCCCATCAGGGCGAGCTTCACGACGTCGTCGGGCGTGAGGTCCAGGGCGATGTCCACGTCGCGTCCGGGCAACGCCGTGAAATGCCCGGCCAGACCCGCCGCCAGCCGTTCCTCCTTGGCCGGTTCGATGGCCAGCATGCCCGTGGTGCCTGCGACCTCCGTTAGGTGTCCTGGGCGCGGGGTCACCACGATCAGCCTCCCGCCGGGGCGCAGGACGCGGGCGAATTCGGCGGCGTTGCGGGGCGCGAATACCACCATGACCACGTCGACGGCGGCATCCCGGACGGGCAGCGGCTGCCAGATATCGGCGACGAGGTTCGCCGCGACGGGGTTCAGCCGGGCCGCGCGGCGCAGGGCGAACTTCGAGATATCCAGCCCGACGGCGGCGGCGGGAACCCGGTCCAGGACGGCGCGGAGGTAGTGACCGGTGCCGGTGCCGGCGTCCAGGATGGCCGGTCCGGCTTCCGGAGCGCCTTCAGCGGTGCTGGCTTCCCCCGCCGCCCCGCCTCCGGCGCCCGTCAGCGCAGCCGCGGCGAACTCCGCGAGGGCGTCGGCCAGCGGCCGGTAGTGGCCGGCGGACAGGAAGTCGTGCCGGGCCGCCACCATGTCAGCCGAGTCCGATTCGAACACGGTGCCCTTGCCGGTCAGGAGGTTGATGTAGCCCTGTTTGGCGGCGTCGAATGAATGCCCGGCGTCGCAGACCAGGCCGCCGCCGTCGGCCGCCCCGGGAAGGAAGCCTCCCCGGCACAGCGGGCAGGCGAGGAGGGCGCGGGAGGCGGAAAGCATAGTCTCCATCGTAGGGCCGGCCGCCTCCGGCCGGAGGAGCCCGCGGAACTCCCGGAGAACTCCCTCGCCTCCCGCCGCGGCTGGGCGACGCCGGCGCAACGCCGGACTGTGAGGTATTTCACCTGCCGCCGGGACGGGGCTAGGCTCGCACTCGTGAAACCCCAACATGTGACCCTGCTCAAGTCTGTCTCCGCGCCCGCCGTCCACCCCGACGGAACCCACGCCGTCGTGTCCGTGGTGCGCCCCGATTTCGACGCCGATTCCTACGTGGGCCAGCTGTGGTCCGTCTCCGCGGACGCGGACCGGGCACCGCGCCGGCTGACCCGCGGCTTCCGCGACACCGCGCCCGCCATCTCCCCGGACGGGCAGGTCCTGGCCTTCATCCGCGCCGCGGCGGGCGGGAAGCCGCAACTGCACATCGTGGAGGCCGGCGGCGGCGAACCCGTTGCCGTCACCGACGCACCGCTCGGAGTGGGCGCCTTCGCCTGGTCCCCGGATTCCCGCAGCATCGTTTTCGCCGCCCGCACCCCGGAGGACGGCCGCTACGGCACGGTTGACGGCGTCTCCGCAGGCGGCGAGGACGCCCGGCTGATCACCGACTACCAGTACCGGATGAACGGCGTGGGCTACACGGCCGACAAGCCCCAGCAGCTCTTCCTGCTGGATGTCCCGGCGCTCACCGACGAACCCTGGGTGGCACCGGCCGGCCGGGCCCTCAAGGACGCGTCCAAGGACGCCGAGGACACGAAGTCCTCCGGCAAACTGCCGGAAGCCCACCAGCTGACCCACGCGGCAACCGACCATGACGGCGCAGTCTTCAGCGCCGACGGCAGCCACGTCTACTTCACCGCCGCCCTGCACGAGGGACATGACCGGGACCTGGTCACCGGGATCTACCGTGTCCCGGTCGGCGCCGCTGCCAACGCCGACGAGGCCCCCGCCCCGGAAGAGGTCCGGCCCGCTGCCGCCGGCACTGGCACCCTGTCCATCGGTGCCGTCCGGGAGAGCCGCGACGGCCGCCACCTCTACTTCTTGGCCCAGGACCTCGGTCCGGAGGGACTGGACTTCGTGGCCCGCAACACCGCCCTCTACGTGATGCCCCCGGCAGGCGGGGACGCGGTCCGGCTCAGCGACCCGGAAACCCAGGACATCGCGGGCCCGCTGGAACCGGCCGGGACGGATGGCGTGCTGGTGATGAACAATGCGCGCGGTGCCGTTGAGCTGCTCCGCGTCGGCCCCGACGGCAGCAGCACCGCACTGACCACCGGTCCGCGCGTGGTCACCGGCGCCGCGGAAGCAGCCGGAACCGTCTGGATCAGTTTCACCGACGCCGGGACCTCCGGCGACCTCGCCGTGCTCAGCCGGGGCGAGCCCCGGACGCTCACCGACTTCTCGGCTCCGCTGCGGGAGGAGGCCGGCGTGCTGGTGCCGCAGGAGCTCACCTTTGCCTCACCGGACGGCTACCCGGTGCACGGCTGGCTGGTCATGCCCGAGGGCAGCGGCCCGCACCCGGTGCTGCTGAACATCCACGGCGGCCCCTTCGCGCAGTTCACCGGGGCGCTCTTCGACGAGGCGCAGGTCTACGCCGGTGCCGGGTACGCGGTGCTGATGTGCAACCCGCGCGGCTCTGCCGGCTACGGCCAGGAGCACGGGCGCAGCATCAAGGAGCGGATGGGCACCGTGGACATGCAGGACGTCCTGGCCTTCCTCGACGGTGCGTTGGAGAAGTTCGAGGAGCTCGACGGCGGCGCGCTGGGCATCATGGGTGGCTCCTACGGCGGCTACCTGACGGCCTGGACCATCAGCCACGACCACCGCTTCAAGGGCGCAATCGTCGAACGCGGCTTCCTGGACCCCGTAAGCTTCACCGGCTCGGCCGACATCGGCTGGTTCTTCGGCGGCGAGTACACCGGCCGCTCGGCGGAGCAGATGGAAGCCCAGAGCCCTATGGCCCGGATCGGCGAGGTGCGCACTCCCACCCTGGTGATCCACAGCGAGGAGGACCTGCGCTGCCCGGTGGAACAGGGCCAGCGCTACTTCACGGCACTGAAGCAGCAGGGCGTGGAGACGGCCTTCCTGGTTTTCCCGGGCGAGAACCACGAGCTGTCCCGCTCGGGCACGCCGCATCACCGCCGGCAGCGGTTCGAGCAGATCCTGCAGTGGTGGGGCCGGTATCTGCCGACGGCCACTAACGCAGTGTCCTAAGCCCCGAGCCCTAGGCCCGCGAGTCACCCAAGGCCCGGCAGGAATCCCAGTTCCTGCCGGGCCTTTGTGATGTCCGGCTGCGCCCAGCGGGCGGCGTATTCGGTGTTCGTGGTCAGGGACCGCAGTTCTGCCCTGTCCAGATACAGCACGCCGTTGACGTGGTCCGTCTCGTGCTGGACGATCCGGGCCTGCCAGCCGGTGAACTCCCGCGTTGTCACCTCGCCGTCGGGGTCGGTGAAGGTTAGGCGCACCGATTCGGGGCGCAGGACGGCGGCCTGCAGTCCGTTGACGGACAGGCACCCCTCGTAGAAAGCCTTTCGCTCTGTGCCGAGGGGTTCGTAGCGGGGGTTGAGCATGGCGAAGAACTCCAGCGGCTGCCGACCCCGGACGGCAGCGACCTCCGGGTCGACGTCGAACGTGTCCTCCAGCACGGCCAGCCGAAGCGGGATGCCCAGCTGCGGGGCGGCCAAACCCACCCCCGGCGCTTTGTGCATTGCCCGGCGCATCATGTCGATCAGGGCGGACAGGGTGGGGGCGTCCAGCTGCCCCGTGAACGGGGCCGCGCTCTGCCGGAGCACCGGGTGGCCGGCCTGCACGATCGGCGGCAGCACCCCGGCCTCGAGGATCCGGTGGACGGTTTCCCGGATCCGGTCGTCGGGGGAGAGAGTCCCGGCGGAATCGGTGTCCGCGCTGGTCGGATCGGTGTCTGGACTGAGGTTGCTGGCGTCTGCTGGCATGGCTCCAGACTACTGGCGACCGCACGCGGCGGTGACGAAATCGTAGATCCTGCCGCGCAGCGCCGGCCCGGCAGCGATCTTGAGTGTGCCTGCCCGGCCGGCCACGGTGACATGGAGCGGTATCAGCGTGCCCACCTTGTCCTCGGCGACGGCGTGCGGGTCGCACCGTGCCGGCCGCAGCCCCAGCGGGACCTCGCGTTCGGGCTGGTCGGCGGTGATCTGCAGTCCGTGCGGCCACGGTGCCGCGGCATCTTCCTCCAGCAGCGTGGTGCCGCCGACGCCATCGATGGTGAGCGTTTGCTTCACCGTCGAATCTCCGGCGATTCGCGGAGTGATGACGAGGTCGACGACGGCGGCGCGGCCGTCTGCGGTGGGCCGCAGGTCCGGGGCGAACCGGAAACCCGCGACGGCATTCGCCGCCTGCGCCACGCACTGCTCAACGTTGTTCCGGGTCAGCACCCCGAAGGGGTCGGTGACGGCAACCGTGACCTGGCTGACCGCCCCGGTGGCGTCACGGAGCCGCAGGGTGGCCTCGCCGGCCTTCGCTTCGCTGCCGGATGCCGCACCCGTGGCCTCGGTGCCGGCATTGCCGGACGCTTCGCCGGCCGCCGGGCAGGCTGGGGCCGGGAGCGGGGCTGGGAGGCTCTTGGCTTGGCCCGGCGGCAGTTCGGTCCCGCCGCCCGGAGCCGTCCAGCCGATGGCACCGGCGAACAGAGCGGTGGTCACGTCGGCCGCCTCGACGGTGAGGGCGGCAGAGGTGGTGTTGGTCAGCTGGATTTCGACGATCTGCTTGCTGTAATTGTCCCGGAACTGGTTCATCGCCGCGGTCACGGGTGCAGCGGACGGGGTGCCGGTCGGGGCAGACGCGGTGCCGGGGACGGAGGACCCGGGCGTTGGTGCGGCCGGCGACGACGTCCCCGTGGTGGAGGGGCCCGTGGGACCGGTGCAGGCCACGGCCAGAAACACGGACACCAGCAGCGGCGCGAGTGTCAGCGCGGCGCGGGCCCGACGTGGCTGATTCTGTGCCGTCCGCCGTTCCGGCGGTGGCCTGCGGCGGATCGGAGCGCTGCCCATGCGGCCAGTGTAGGCCCAGGTGCCGCACCACGGCAGGCGCCGGCACGGGGAGATGCCGGGTCTGGGGCGATTGGTCACTCGGTTAGTCTCAAGGTATGACTGACGCCGCGCCCCTGGACCGTGTGCTGGGCCTGCTCCGTGCCATCGAGTCCGGCACCGGGTCCGCCGCATTGGAGCAATTTCTCGCCGAGGACTATGTCCTGACGGAGGCGCCCCACCTGCTGGCCCCCGCCGGGAGCACCCGGACCCGGGACCAGGTGCTCGCCGCCGCAGACCGCAGCGGAGAGGTCGTGACCGGGCAGCACTTCGACGTCCGCCGGACCACCTGCCAGGAGAACCGCGTGGTGGTGGAGGCGGAATGGTCGGCCGTCCTGCAGCTGGACCTGCCACTGTGGGACAAGGGTGAGACCATCCGCGCCCGGACCGCCTCGGTCTTCGAACTCCGCGACGGCCTGATCATCAGCCAGCACAGCTACGACTGCTACTACACCCCCGAGTAGGCGCCGCCCGCACGTCAGCGCCCAGTGAAGAGGCTCAGTGCATGGAGAAGCGGCGGGCCGTCCACCGGTTCAGCGCCGGAATTGACGCAGCCGCCGCGATTGCCCCGTTCCGGGCCGCGAGGACACCCGCCGGCAACGGCCGTCCCAAGGCCATGTTGATCTCGGACTGCCGCACCGCACGGGCCGCGGCCCTGAGCCTGCGGTGCTCGAACGCCCGCACCCCGGGCGCCATGGACGGGTCAGTGGACCGCCCGGTGGCCAGTAACGAGGGAATGAGGCCGGCCAGCTCGACGGCGTCCAGCCAGCCGAGGTTCATTCCCTGACCGCCGATCGGGCTGATCTCGTGGGCGGCGTCCCCGATAAGGACGCAGCGCCCCGCGGCCATCCGCCGGACCAGCCGCGAGCGCACACCGAAGGTGCTCAGCATGGTGTTGCTGCCGGCGTCGATACTGACGCCGGTGCGCCGTCGTACCTCCCCGGCCAGCCCGTGAGCCCCGTCGCCTGGGAGGGTGCGCCCGTTGAGGCGCACCACCCAGCGCCGCTGCCGGCCCGGCAACGGGAAGGACTCCACGATCCCGTCGGCGGCGAGGAAGAGGGCCGCGTCGGGGCCGAGGTCGGTGCCGTCGTCGAAGTCGCCCATCAGGTACCAGTCCGGGTAGTCCCTGCCGTGTGTCTTGAGACCCGCGCCGGAGCGCACCGTGGAACGGACGCCGTCGGCGCCGACCACCAGGGACGCCTCGAACTCCTCCTCGTGGCCGGCGCTGTCGGTGCGCACCCGCACCGGGCCGCCCTCCCGCCCCCTACCCGCAAGGCCCGTCACCCGTACCCCGCAGCGGAGCTCCCCGGGGTCCAGGCCGCGCAGCCTGGCCGCCAGGACCTCTTCCGTGCTGTTCTGCGGCAGGGACAGCACGAACGGGTAAGGCCCGGGCACGGCGTCGAAACTCATGCCGGCCAGGGTCCGGCCCTCGTTGACGGCCACTCCGCGCCGGATCGGGACGCCCCGGCGGATCAGCTCCTGGTCCACCCCGGCGCGCGACAGGGCGCTCAGGGCCGGCGGGTGGATGCCGATGGCGCGGGAGTGCCCGCCGGTCCCGGCGGTCCGGCGCTCCAGGACAGTCACGGAAACTCCGCGCTGCACGAGTAACGTCGCCAGGAACAGGCCGACGGGCCCGCCGCCGACGATCGCGACGTCGATCACGGGCGACGGCCCGGCGTCGCGGAATCGCCCGATGCACCCTGAGGGTTCCCGGTGCCGCGAGGGACCTCACTGGCGGGGCGCTCCAGCAGCAGGAGGTTGCGGAACGGAAAGCCGGGCCGCACCCTCCAGCCCGGGGGAGCGGCGGCGCGCAGTTCGGCGGCCGTGTAGCTGCGGCGGATGGACGTCAGCCCGTCGGCCCGGATGAAGGATCCCCGGAACGGCAGGGCGGCGCCGGAGAACAGCCCGTAGGCAAACGCGCTGCGCCGCAGGTCGTTGTGCAGGACCAGCCGGCCGGCCAGCGCCGCCGACTCGGCCAGGAACCCGGGCAGATGGTCGTCCGGGAGGTGGTGCAGGACGTGGTTGGAGACCACGACGTCGAACCGCTCCCCGGCGGCCAGGAGCCCGGTGGTGTCCTGCCTCCGGAAGCTGACTCCTGGGGCCTTTCGCGCGGCAGCCCGGGCCTTGGCGAAGGCGGCGGCCCGCGGGTCCGGGTCCACGGCCGTGACCCGCAGCGGAAGCCGGTCGCGGGCGGCCCAGCGGGCCAGCCGGACGGCGACGTCTCCGCCGCCGCAGCCGACGTCCAGCAGGGACACCGGCATCCCCGAGGCCAGCAGTGGCCTGAGGTGCTGCCGGTAGATCCCCTGCCAGCCAGAGAAGGCGCGGTTCACCAGGTCAAACTGCGCGTAGGTGCGCTCCAGCCGCCCGGGATCGCAGTCGTCCCGGTCCATTTCCTCGACGGCATCGGCCGCACGGACACGCAACAGCACGGAAGATCTCAGGCCAGGGCGGACGCGGCTGCCGCAGCGGCCCGCTCGGATGCGCGTGGCGAATCCTCCCGCGCCCCGGTGATCTTGGTGAACAACGCGGTCTCCACGGTCAGCCCCGGACCGAACGCCATCGAGCAGATCCGCTCGCCGCGCCCGTCGCCGTCGTCCGCTCGCGGATCGGCGGGAAGGTCCAGGATGTGCCGGAGGACGAAAAGCACCGTGGCGCTGCTCATGTTCCCGTAGTTGCGCAGCGTTTCCCGGGCCGGCCGCAGTTGCTCCTCGCTGAGGCCCAGCCGGGTCTCGACCTTGTCAAGGATGCTGCGGCCGCCCGGGTGGATGGCCCAGTGCCGGATGTCGCCGTACGCGGCGCCGGTCAGCGAGGGGTCACGGGCCAGGAGGGGTTCCAGGGCGCCGACGATGTGTTCGTCGATGATGTGCGGGACGTAGGTGCCAAGCACCATTTCGAAGCCGGCGTCGCCAATGTTCCAGGCCATGGCCTCCTCGCCCACGGGGGTGAGCACGGTTTCGAAGTGGTCCAGGGTCATCAGCGCCGGCGCGTCCGGAACGTCCCGGGCCGTAATGACGGCGGCGGCCGCCCCGTCGGCGAAGAGGGCCGAGCCCATGATGGTGTCCGGGTCGTTCGACGTGCGCACGTGCAGCGAACAGAGCTCGGCGCAGACCACCAGCACCACGGCGTCCGGATCCGCCTCGCAGAAGGAGGCGGCGGCCCGCAGCGCCGGGAACGCGGCGTAGCAGCCCATGAACCCGAGGTGGTACCGCCGGACGGAGGGTTTGAGGCCCAGGCCGCGGACGATCTTGTAGTCGGGTCCGGGGTTGAAGAACCCGGTGCAGGAGACGGTGACCAGGTGGGTGATGTCCTCACGGGCGATGCCGGCGCAGGCGTCGACGGCCTTTTCCGCGGCCTTGACGAAGAGTTTGCTGGCCTCGACGGCGAAGATGTCGTTGCGGGTCTTGGTGCCCGGGCTGAGCAGCATCCCGGTCGCGGCGTCGAAGAATTGCGGGTCGGCGGCGGTGCTGCGCGTGGTCAGTTCATCGACGGCGGTGTACCGCGTATCGATCGCGGCGCCGTCGAAACACGTGGCCACCAGGCGTGCGCCGAGCCTGCTGAGGCCAGGCTGGGCGGCGAAAACGTCACGGGCTTCGGACTGGATCAGGACAGTGGGCGGGACAGCAGTTTCCAGGGACCTCAGGTAGACCGTCATGGTTCATTCTGTGGGAGCCCGGGGGATTAGACAATGGCGCCCCGGATCCGGCCGCCGCCCGCCGCCGTCGTTCCCGCCCAATAACGCCACCGACTGTTCTAAGCTGGCCCTGCACGCCCAATGGAAGGAGACGCGGCAGCATGACACCAGCAGGGGAGCCGGCCCCGGCGGCGGCCCACGTCGCGGACACCCATGACCTGATCCGGGTGCAGGGGGCACGGGAGAACAACCTCAAAGACGTTAGCGTCGAGATCCCGAAGCGCCGCCTGACCGCATTCACCGGCGTCTCCGGCTCCGGCAAGAGCTCGCTGGTGTTCGCGACCATCGCGGCCGAGTCCCAGCGCATGATCAACGAGACCTACAGCGCCTTCGTGCAGGGCTTCATGCCCACCCTGGCGCGCCCCGACGTCGACCTCCTCGAGGGGCTGACGACGGCGATCATCGTGGACCAGGAGCGGATGGGCGCCAACCCCCGGTCCACGGTGGGCACCGCCACGGACGCGAACGCGATGCTCCGGATCCTCTTCAGCCGGATCGGCACCCCTCACGTCGGGCCGCCCACGGCATTCTCCTTCAACGTCCCCACCCGCAAGGCCAGCGGTGTCATGAGCACCGAGAGGTCCGGCCGGGTGGAGAAGAATGTGGTGCAGAACGTCGTCTACCTGGGCGGCATGTGCCCTCGGTGCGAGGGCATGGGGTCCGTGTCCGACATCGACCTGACCGCCCTGTATGACGAGACCAAGTCGCTGGCCGGCGGGGCGCTGACCATTCCCGGCTACAGCATGGACGGCTGGTACGGCCGGATCTTCAGCGGCTCCGGGTTCTTCGACATGGACAAGCCGATCAGCAAGTTCACCAAGAAGCAGCTGGATGACCTGCTGTACCGCGAACCGACCAAGATCAAGGTCGAGGGTATCAACCTCACATACGAGGGCCTGATCCCCAGGATGCAGAAGTCCATGCTGTCCAAGGATCCGGAGGCGATGCAGCCGCACATCCGCGCCTTCGTGGAGCGGGCGGTCACATTCCAGTCCTGCCCGGAGTGCGACGGGACCCGGCTCAGCAAGGAGGCCCGGTCCGCGCGGATCAACGGCAAGAACATCGCCGAACTCTGCGCCATGCAGATCACCGACCTGGCCGGCTGGATCCGGGAGCTCCGGGAATCGTCCGTGGCGCCGCTGCTGGGCGGCCTGCAGCACCTGCTGGATTCCTTCGCGGAGATCGGCCTGGGGTACTTGTCCCTGGACCGGCCGGCCGGGACGCTGTCCGGGGGAGAGGCGCAGCGGACCAAGATGATCCGCCACCTGGGATCCTCGCTGACGGACATCACCTACGTCTTCGATGAGCCCTCGATCGGCCTGCATCCGCACGACATCGAACGAATGAACGGGCTCCTGCTGCAGCTGCGGGACAAGGGCAACACGGTGCTGGTGGTAGAGCATAAACCCGAGACCATCGGCATCGCGGACCACGTCATCGACCTGGGGCCCGGCGCCGGAGCGGGCGGCGGTGAGGTGGTCTACCAGGGCACCGTGGCGGGGCTGCGGGGGAGCGGCACCGTTACCGGCCGGCACCTGGATGACCGGGCCGCGGTCAAGGACCCGGTGCGGACACCGGTGGGGGTATTGGAGGTCCGCGGCGCGTCCACGCACAACCTCAAGGACGTCGACGTCGACCTGCCGTTGGGCGTTCTGTGCGTGTTGACCGGTGTCGCCGGCTCCGGGAAGAGTTCGCTGGTCAACGGATCGGTGGTCGGGCGCGACGGCGTGGTGGTGATCGACCAGGCCGCCATCAAGGGTTCGCGGCGCAGCAACCCGGCGACCTACAGCGGGCTGCTGGAGCCCATCCGGAAGGCGTTCGCCAAGGCCAACGGCGTCAAGCCGGCGCTGTTCAGCTCCAATTCGGAGGGCGCCTGCCCGGCCTGCAACGGCGCGGGCGTGATCTACACGGACCTGGGCGTCATGGCCACGGTGGAATCCACGTGCGAGGAATGCGACGGCAAACGCTTCCAGGCCTCCGTCCTGGAGTACACGCTGGGCGGCCGGAATATCGCCGAGGTGCTGGCGATGTCCGTGGCCGAGGCGAAGGACTTTTTCGGCGGGGGAGGGGCAGCCACCCCCGCCGCCCATAAGGTCCTGGACCGGCTCGCCGACGTGGGACTGGGTTACCTGAGCCTGGGCCAGCCGCTGACGACCCTGTCCGGCGGCGAGCGTCAGCGGCTCAAACTGGCGGCCCAAATGGCCGAAAAGGGCGACATTTACATCCTCGACGAGCCGACCACCGGACTGCACCTGGCCGACGTCGCGAACCTTCTAGCGCTGCTGGACCGGCTGGTGGACTCGGGCAAGTCGGTGATCGTCATCGAGCACCATCAGGCGGTCATGGCGCACGCGGACTGGATCGTCGACCTGGGTCCGGGTGCCGGGCACGACGGCGGCAGGATCGTTTTCGAGGGCACACCGGCTGAGCTGGTAGCCGCACGGTCCACGCTGACGGGCCAACATCTGGCCACCTATGTGGGCCACTAGACCGCAGACAACTAAACCCTTGAAAGTTCACCGCAGGAAAGGAACTGGTGTCCATGACCCGGCAGAGTGTTCTCGCATCGACGGCACCGAAGCCCATTGGACCGTATTCACAGGCCGCCACGGCACCCGGACTGGGTGTGCTGTTCCTGTCCGGTCAGACGCCCATCGGTGCGTCCACCGGCGAACTGGTGGACGGCGACGCTTAAGCACAGACCCGGCGGGTTTTTCATAATCTGGAGCAGGTTCTGACCGAAGCCGGCCCGGGCTGGGACGACGTCGTCAAGGTCAACGTGTACCTGACGTCGATGGCTGACTTTGCGGCGATGAACTCGGTGTACCGTGACATCTTCAATGAGCCGTTTCCGGCGCGCACCACGGTGGCTGTCGCTGAACTTCCGCTCAACGCGCGCGTGGAAATCGAACTGACAGCGGCACTGCGCTAAGCCCCTCCCGGGTTCCCGGCCGTAACGCCGATAATCAACATTATGTAAAGTAAAGCTGAATTGCCCCTCTCCGCCCACCGCCTTCCCGGGCGCCGCGTACCGCGTCGTCACCGTTTCGCCCCGCACGTGGACCACACTGGATGCCGGGAAGACATCATCGACCAGGGGAATTCGTGGCAGCAGCAGGAACCGATCAAAATAGCGCAGATGCCTGGTCCGGCGTCGGGCCTTCGTACGCGCAAAGTTTCGCCCACCTGTGCGCGGGTGCCATCGCGCCGCTGCTTGAGGCAACAGCCGGGATCCTTGGCCCGTTGTCCGGTCGCAGGCTGGCAGACGTCGGGTGCGGAAACGGAAACCTCGCCGCCGTGGCGATCGAACTGGGCGCCGACGTCACCGGCGTGGACCCGGATGCCGGGATGCTCTCCATGGCCCGCGGCGCGGCACCCCAGGCCGACCTGCTCCCGGGCGGTTTGCCTGACCTGCCACTCCCCTCGTCCGATTTCGACGCCGTCCTCGCCAATTTCGTCGTCAACCATGTTGGGGATCCCCGGGCCGCCGTCGCCGAACTCATCCGGATATGCCGCCCGCTGGGCGCGGTCGGCGTCACCATCTGGCCCTCCGAGCTTTCGGCCATCAACACCCTGTGGGCGGACGTGGTGAATGCCAGCGGGGTAACGGCAGCCGGCCAGGAGAGACTTCCGGTGGACAAGGATTTTGATCGGACCGAGCCGGGCGTGCGGGAGCTGCTCCAACGCGCGGGCCTGGAAGCCGTGCAGACGAGGACCCTCTCCTGGGAGTTCATGATCGACGCCGAAGACCTGTGGGCCGGTCCGGCTGGCGGCGTCGGGGGAATCGGCAAGATTGTTCGCAGCCAGGCCCCGTCCGTTCAGGCCGCCATGCACCGGGAGTACCTGAGGCTGGTCTCCCCCATCACCACGAACGGAAAAGTCGTGCTGCCGGCGGTTGCGCTGCTCGGCGTGGGACAGGTTCCTCACAAGAAAGAGCTGCTAGTTGATGATCTCGCCGTGGCCGTCGGATAACAGAACCGAAAGCCGTTCGCGCCACATCTGCAGCTGCTCGGGCGTAAGACGGGTCCACTCAAAGATCTCCCCGGTGATCAGCAGCGGCTCAGCGCTCCGATACGACCGGGTGGGGTTGCCCGGAAACTTTTTGTCCGTCACGTTCGGGTCGTCCTCAAACGCCCCGATGGGTTCGACGACGTAAACACGGGGGCGCAACGCGCCGTCGGACAACTCCGCAGCGATTTCCGCCGCCAACCCGGCGCCATCGACGAGGGCCGTGAAGTAGATGTGGTTCATCACGACCTCGGGACGGTAATTCGACCGTCGGCCCGCAGTCAGCAGGTCCCCCACCCGCAGATCCGCGACCGTGCCATGGAAGAAGGGACCATTCTCACTGGATGCTCCGGACACCCTGTTCCTCCCCTGCCTGGGCCGACGTCGACGCCACTCCCCTACGTTAGCCCGCATTCCTATCATCCCCCGCCATTCGCGCGGCCTCGTTGTGGACAACATGCTAAGTAGGCGTAATAGTAGACAAACTAGTAAAGATGTTTGAGAGTCTGGAGTGACCGTGACGGCTACCATCTCTGCCGGGCCTGGGGCGCCCGAGGTCGATGTTCGCAATGCTGACCTTATCCGCCTCATCGCCGGGGTGGCTGCCGCCGACAAGCCGTCGTTGGAGGGGTTCTACGCCCTCACCTCGGCCCGGTGCTACGGCCTCATTCGGCAAGTCGTGCCCGAGGCCCCCGCCGCCCAGGCAGTCCTTGAGAACGTGTACGCCTCGGTGTGGAAAAGGGCACGGACGTACAAGCCTGCCGACGGCACCCCGATCGCCTGGGCACTGTCCCTCGCCTATGGGCATGCGATGCAGGCGCGCGCTCACCACGGCCTCAGCGCCACAGGCGCCTGACGCAGGACCGGAGCACCCCAATGAACCTCTTCTCCCGGCATCCCCGTCCCATTCCCCCGGCCCCCGGGCAGGAATCCGTCTGGGACTATCCCCGGCCCCCTCGCGTCGAACACCGCAGCGAACGCGTGGTGGTGCGCTTCGGCGGGCAGGTCATCGCCGACACCACCGATTCGGTCCGTGTCCTGGAAACCAGCCATCCCCCGGTGTACTACCTGCCTATCGAGGCCTTCCCGGCCCGGGCGCTGCGGCCGGCGGAGGGGTCCAGCTTCTGCGAATTCAAGGGCGAGGCCCGGTACTTCGACGTCGTCTCCGGGTCAGCGACGGCACATCGGGCCGGCTGGACGTACCCGGAGCCGGCTGAGGGCTTCGAATCCCTGCGTGGCCGGGTGGCGCTCTATCCCGGCCTGATGGACGCCTGCGAGATCGACGGCGAACGGGTCACCCCGCAGGAGGGCGGCTTCTACGGCGGCTGGATCACCGCCAACATCGTGGGCCCGTTCAAGGGCGCACCCGGCACCGGCGGCTGGTAACCGGGCGCGGTCGAATGTACCAACGCCGTAAAGATCCGGCGTCCCCCGGAAACCTTCATTTCACACGGACAAATGTCCGACGCAACTGAAATGGGGACGAAGATGTTGAATCACCGAAAAGGGCTGCTGCCCGTTGTCATGGCCGCCGGTCTGGGCCTTGGGTTCGCGCTCACAGCGTGCGGACCCTACCCAGGTAACGCCGGCATGAGCTCCGCCGGGTCTCCGGTGGTGCGGGACACCGCCGAGTTGACGTCGACGTCGTCCGTTAAAGCAACGACCAAGGCCTCCGTCCCTCCGCACACTGCGAAGGGCCGCGACGCCGGCGACACGAAGGTCTACACCTTTCCGGACGGCGGAATGAGCTTCGCCTACCCTGCCGACTGGACCGTGCAAACCTCGACGCCCCCAGCAGGGCTGCCCGGCGTGGAGGCCCTGGTCACGGACCAGAACGGCAAGGAACGGGTCCTACTGGCCCGGGGTGTTACGGCCGGTTGCGCCGGCGGCCCCGTCTCCCGCACGGTCTTGGACCGCGCCGCCGCTCCCGGCATTCCCACAGCCGACGGCGGACAGGCAGCGTTCGGCTTTGTCAGCGAAGTCTCCCCCGGCGGCGAGACCTACTCCATGGGCCTCACGGATCCCCGCTCCCTGCAGGAGGGCGACGGCGTCTCCTCCTGGTGCGGTCTGGTAGGTTCCGGCGGGGACGGGCTTTTTACGCGGGTGATTTTCGCCGACCCGGCGTTTCCCAGCCAAGGGGCTGCCAAGGCATGGATGAAGACCAAAGACTATGACCGCCTCAAGGACTTGCTGGTCAGCGTTACCGTCCGGTGAGCCCGGGGTGTGGGATGCCTGCGGTAGGGCATCCCACACCTGCGCCCGGCCGCGTCAGTGGAGAGGCGGAATGGCTCCGTAGGACTTCGGCAGTGCATAGGGGTTGGCCGGCCGGTCCTCGTCGAGGGATGTCGGCTCCTTCGTCGCGTAGGTGCGCGGCGTGCGCAGGTTGCGGGACCGGCGTCGAAGTCCCGTCACCAGGAGCCCCAGCCCTGCGAGCAGGAATACGATACCGGCGATGAGGGCCACCCCCGGCCCGCTCCGGCCCGAAAGCGCATCGAACAGGGGCAACGGCATCATGATGAGCGCTACCGCCAGAAGGGCCACTCCGGAGCCGATGAACAACGTTCCTTTTGATCCCACAATCTCCCCCTTAGAGGTCCACGGACGGACCCTACTGTCAGTCAACCCGATCCTGCGCGTCGGGGGAAGCGCCCGCAGGCAACCATCTTCGCCGTTTCGCCTGAAGCGTCCAGCCATGGAGGATGGGGAGCTATGAGTACCGATGAGGACCTGCCGCACGCCGAGTTCGCCTTTCCCGGACCATTGAGGGACGCACTCGTGGGTGCCATCCTGGATGGCCGGAAGACATCGACGACGTCGCTCGCCGTGGAGTACGCGCTCGCCGACGAGCCATTACCGATAGTCGGGGCGCGGCAGCAGGTCCTGGATTCGGAAGGCCGTGCCGCTGCGGTCATCGAGACCACGGGTGTGCGCCGGGTGCCGCTGGCCGACGTGGATCTTGACCACGCACGGGACGAGGGCGAAGGCTACGAAACGGTGGCCGAGTGGCGCGCCGGACATGAGAACTTCTGGCACAGCGACCAGATGCGGGCGGCACTGGGTGACCCGGGCTTCACGGTCCGCGAGGATACCCTGCTGGTCCTCGAACAGTTCCGCCTGGTTCGTCGACTGTAGGACGGAAGCGGGCTAGGCTCGGCCCATGACCGACTCCGAAACTGACACACCGCGACTGCTGGGGACCCTGCACTCCGCAGGCACGTCGGGGTTCATCCGCATCGAGGAACACCTGGATGCGCCCGTCGGTACCGTATGGAAGGCGCTGACCGGGCTTCGGGAACTGGGCGCCTGGCTCGGCGAGCTGGCAGAGATGTCGGGAGAGCCGCTGACGGCAGCCCCCGGCGTAGGGAGCGAATACCGTGCCCGCTACTTTGCCAGCGGCTGGGAGGGCACCTGCCGCATCGCGGCCTGCGACCAGGGCAGGGGCATCCGGATCGCCACCTCGTCGGAGGATGAACCCGACGGACTAATGGAGATTACACTGGCACCGGACGGCACCGGGACCCTGCTGGTGTTCGAGGACCACGGCCTGCCACTGGCGAACCTGGCCGCCTACGCCGCCGGGGACCAGATCCACGTTGAGGACCTGAGGGCCCACCTCGCGGGTAAAGGCCGGTGCGACGCACGGCGGCTCTGGCAGGAACTGCACCCGCTGTATCTCCAGATGCCCACGCACTGACCAGCGTAGGCATCACCGCCCAACACGGACCCGTCCCGGTGGAGACCTGAGCGATACCCCACTGCACTGTGACATCCCGCCGTCGCGGTTCAAGCTTTCGTCAGCATGCTTACTATACTGGGGGCTAACACTTTCGTAGAGAAACGAGCATCGCATGACTTCGGCATCCGCCACGCGTTCCCTCCCCTATCCCCTGGGCGTCACGCTGCGTGAGGGCGGCGCCAATGTGGCGATCTACTCACAGACGGCCGACGCCGTCGACTTCTGCGTCTTCGACGGGGACGGCAACGAGACCCGGACCGCGCTCGCCGAACGCACCGGCCACGTCTTCCACGCCGTCGTTCCCGGCGTCGAGGTGGGCACCCGCTACGGAATCCGCGTCGACGGCGCCTGGAACCCGGACGCCGGCCTGCGGCACAACGTGAACAAGCTGCTGCTGGACCCGCACGCCACCGCCGTCGAGGGCAGCTACGACTGGGGCCAGGCCGTCTTCTCCCACGACCTAAACGATCCGACTGCCTTCGACGAGTCCGATTCGGCCGATTCGACGCCCCGCTGCGTCGTGACCGACCCGTCCTTCGACTGGGATGCCGGCTCCCCCGACGTCGCACCCCGCACTCCCCTGGCCGAGACCGTGGTCTACGAGGTCCACGTCAAGGGCTTCACCCAGCAGCACCCGGACGTCCCCGAGGACATCCGCGGCACCTACGCCGGACTGGCGCACCCGGCCGCCATCAAGCACCTTACGGACCTGGGCATCACCGCCGTCGAACTGCTCCCCGTCCACCAGTTTGTCCAGGACAGCCACCTCGAGGAGAAGGGCCTCCGGAACTACTGGGGCTACAACAGCATCGGCTTCTTCGCCCCGCACGGCGACTACAGCTCCGCGGGCGACGGCGGCGGCCAGGTCGCCGAGTTCAAAGCCATGGTCAAGGCGCTCCACGCGGCCGGCCTCGAGGTCATACTCGACGTCGTCTACAACCACACCGCCGAGGGAAACCACATGGGCCCCACCCTGTCCTTCAAGGGCATCGACAACGCGGCCTACTACCGCCTCGTCGAGGGCGAGGAGTCGGCTTACTTCGACACGACCGGCACGGGCAACAGCCTCAACGTCGGCCACCCCGCTGCGCTGGGCCTGATCATGGACTCGCTCCGCTACTGGGTGACGGAGATGCACGTCGACGGGTTCCGCTTCGACCTGGCCACCACGCTGACCCGCCAGGACGGCAGCGCCGAACTGCACAGCGCCTTCCTGACCCTGATCGAGCAGGATCCGGTCCTTGCCCCCCCCTTCGTGCTGTTTCTGCCGGTGTCATGAGTCGCGCCCATGCTAGCTGCGCGGGGCCACGAAATCCACGGTCCGGAGAACCGGGCGGGGTTCGGTCGAGCCTCCGGGCACAGGAATCCGGTCCTGCCTATCCCGGTAAACTTGGGGTATGCCCCTTAGCGCCCCCGCCCCGCAACAGAACCAGTCCCTCGACGGGCGCCGCCCCGCGGCCGCCTCGCCGCGCACCGCGATCCTGGCGGCCGCCGCGGACGCGTTCCTGATCCTGCTCTTCGCCGCCATTGGCCGCGACGCCCACCAGCGCGGGGAAATCGTCACCGGCGTGCTGGCCACCGCGTGGCCGTTCCTGGCCGGCGCCGCGGCGGGTTGGCTGGTGTTCCGTCTCTGGCGCCGCCCGCTGGCGGCGTGGCCGTCCGGCGTCGTCGTCTGGCTCGCCACCGTGGCGGTCGGCATGCTGCTTCGGGCCCTCACCGGCCAGGTGGTGGTGCTCCCATTCGTGATTGTCGCCCTGATTGCCGTCGCCGTTTTCCTGCTCGGCTGGCGCCTCCTGGCCGCGGGCGTGAGGCGGCTGCGCTCCCGCCGCAGCGCGGACTGATGGACTAGGCTTGCAACCATCCGGGCCCGCCCGCGCCGGCGGCTTCGGTCCCGCTACGGCACTCCGGCAATGATGCACCCGCTCCGAAAGGTCCCCACGTGATCACCGCTTTCGTCCTGATCAAGACTGACGCTTCCGCCATCCCGGAGACGGCCGAGAAAATTTCGTCGATCCCGGGCATCAGCGAGGTCTACTCCGTCACCGGCGAGTGGGACCTGATCGCGATCGCCCGGGTGGCCAAGCATGAGGACCTGGCGGACGTCATCGCGGACAAGCTTTCCAAAGTTCCGGCCGTGGTGCACACCACCACGCACATCGCCTTCCGCGCTTACTCCCAGCACGACCTCGACGCGGCCTTCGCCCTCGGCTTCGAGCAGTAAGCGCCTCACGCAGTAAAGGCTCAGGCACTAAAGGTTCGAGCACTCAAGTCTCAAGCCCTACTCGCCGCGCGCGGACGGCGACGGTTTAGTCGCGGGACAGTGCCACCCAGCGGTCCAGGACGGCGGCGGCGGCACCCGAGTGCACCGCTTCCTCCGCCCGCTTCATCGCCGCGGCCATCCGCTCGGTCAGCGGTCCGGCGGCATCCAGGTCGAAGGCCACCAGTCCCGCCGCGGCATTGAGCAGGGCCGCGTCCAGCGCCGGTCCGGGATCCCCGGCCAGCACGGACCGGACGACGGCGGCGTTCGCCGCGGCGTCGCCCCCGCGCAGTTCCGCCACCGTCGCCTGACGGATGCCCAGCTCGCGCGGGTCAAATGTCTGCTCGGCGACGTCGCCGTCGCGGATCTCCCAGATGCGGGAGGGGCCGGTGGTGGTCAGTTCATCGAGGCCGTCGCCGCCGCGGAACACCAGGCCGCGGCTGCCGCGGCGGGCCAGCACCCCGGCCACCAGCGGCGCCATCCGCTCGTTGGCCACCCCCACCGCCGAGGCCTGGACGTGCGCCGGGTTGGTCATCGGCCCCAGGAAGTTGAAGGCCGTCGGAACGCCGAGGTCGCGCCGGGCGACGGCGGCATGCCGCATGGAGGGGTGGAAGACCTGGGCGAAGCAGAAGGTGATGCCCGCTTCTTCCGCGTTGCGGGCCACGCGCGGGATCGGCAGGTCCAGCCGGACGCCGAGCGCCTCGAGAACGTCCGCTGAGCCGGACGCTGACGACGCCGCCCGACCGCCGTGCTTGACCACCTTGGCGCCGGCGCCGGCGGAGATGAGCGCGGCCATGGTGGAGATGTTCACGGTGTTCAGCTGGTCCCCGCCGGTGCCGACGATGTCCAGCTTCTCCCCGGCGATCTCCAGCGGGTTCGCGGAGTTGATCATCGACTCGACCAAACCTGTGAGTTCGGCCACCGTCTCGCCCTTGGCGCGCAGCGATACAAGGAACCCGGCCACCTGTGCCGGCGAGGCCTCACCGGACATGATCGAGGCCATGGCCCAGGCGGTGTCGCCGGCGGTGAGGTCCTCACCCTTGATCAGGGCGCCGATAAGGCGCGGCCAGGTCCTGCTTGCCGCCGGTGTAGATGCCTGGGAAGTCACGGTCCGATGCTATCGAGCCGGGAGCCGCAATGCCCAATGCGAAGGCCCGCGGAACTTTTCCGCGCGATTTCGCGTCTTTGTAGAAAAAGTGCCCTCAAAAGGCGGTTCGCGTTGGGCACACAGGACTTTTACAGACATAATGTCTATGTGACATCTGCGACCCATGCCCCCAGTACCCCGGCGCACCCCACGCTGAACCGCCCGAACATGGTTTCCGTTGGAACCGTTGTCTGGCTCTCCAGTGAGTTGATGTTCTTCGCCGGTCTCTTTGCCATGTACTTCACACTCCGTTCGACCTCCGGACAGATGTGGGCTGAAGAGACAGCCAAGCTCAACTTCCCCTTTGCGCTCGTTAACACGATCGTCCTCGTGGCAAGTTCCTTCACTTGCCAGATGGGCGTCTTCGCCGCGGAACGGCTTCAGCCGCGCCGCCTTGGCGGTCCGCTGAGCTTCTCCCGCTGGGGAATGAATGAGTGGTTCACGCTCACATTCATCATGGGTGCGTTCTTCGTGGCCGGCCAGTCGACCGAGTACGCCATGCTCGTCTCCGAGCACGTCTCGCTCTCCTCCAACGCTTACGGCTCGGCGTTCTACATGACCACCGGCTTCCACGGCCTCCACGTCATCGGCGGCCTCATCGCGTTCCTGCTCATCATGGGACGCTCCTTCGCGGCCAAGAAGTTCGGACACTTCGAGGCAACTTCCGCGATCGTCACCTCGTACTACTGGCACTTCGTTGACGTCGTGTGGATCGGCCTCTTCCTGGTCATCTACGTCCTCAAGTAGCCACCCCTTGTCTCTCTTTCTACAAGAGATAGAATTTCAAGAAGCGGCTCCCGGAGCCAACGCAGCATCGAAAAAAGGAACCACCACGTGAAGGCACTCTCGCAGAAGCGACGTCACCCACTGGCAGCAGTTGCACTGTTGCTGATGGGCCTCCTCATCACTGGTGGGCTGTACGCCGTCGCCACCACCGTCAACCAGGCCAAGGCCGACACCACGAGCTTCAGCGCAAGCGACGCGGAGGAGGGCGGCAAGCTGTTCGCCGCCAACTGCGCCACCTGCCATGGCATGGGTGCCAGCGGATCGCAGGCGGGCCCGTCGCTCGTCGGCGTCGGCGCCGCCGCGGTTGACTTCCAGGTGGGAACCGGCCGTATGCCCATGCAGATGAACGGTCCGCAGGCTTACAAGAAGCCCGCCCAGTTCAACGAGGAGCAGACCCACCAGCTGGCTGCCTATGTAGCCTCCCTGGGCCCCGGCCCCTCCATCCCGGAAGCCGGCGTCCTCGACGAGAAGGGCGACGCCGCCAAGGGTGGCGAGCTGTTCCGCACCAACTGCGCCATGTGCCACAACGCCGCCGCTGCCGGTGGCGCGCTGACCAAGGGCAAGTTCGCCCCGGCCCTGGCCGACGTGTCCGGCAAGCACATCTACGAGGCCATGGTCACCGGCCCGCAGAACATGCCGGTCTTCTCCGACGCCAACGTCTCCCCCGAGGGCAAGCGCGACATCATCACCTTCCTCAAGCAGATCGAATCCAACGGCTCCCCGGGCGGCAACGACCTCGGCGCCCTCGGCCCGGTCTCCGAAGGCTTGTTTGTCTGGATCGCCGGCCTGGGCGTCATCATCGCCTTCACCATCTGGCTGACCTCGCGGACCTCCTAGGCTCCGCACCCCGTAAGAATTTCTGCCGGCCCGCCGGCAGGTTGAATTGAAATCTAACCCGGTGAGAGCCGGGACGAGAGAAGGATGAGGCGAATTATGGGCAACCATAGTGACGGCAGTCCGAACCACTCGGGCACCGTAGCTACGGCTGGTCAGAGCGAGGTGGAGAAGTTCCAGGATCCTGGAATTCCCCCGCACCGTTTGCGCCTGGCTGACACGGACCCGAAGGCCGCAAAGCGAGCGGAACGGCAAGTGGCCCTCCTGTTCGGCGTATCCGTCGTTGGTACCCTGATATTCCTGGTGGCGTACTTCGCCATCGATCTTGGAAACGATTCCTCGATCGCCACCATCCGGCTGCAGAACACCCTGCTGGGCATCGGCACCGCGTTCGCGATGCTGGGCATCGGCACGGGCATCGTGCACTGGGCCAAGGCCCTCATGCCGGACCACGAAGTGTCGGAAGAGCGTCACGCCATCCGCACCGAAGAGGACCGCCAGGCCGCCGTCCGGATCGTCGACGACATCGTCGAGGAAACCGGCATCAAGCGCCGCCCGCTGATCCGCAACACCCTGCTCGGCGCCGTCGCCCTCGCCCCGCTGCCGGCCCTGGCCGTCTTCGGCGACCTCGGTCCCCGTCCGGACGACAAGCTGGCCCACACCATGTGGGCACCGGTCAACGGCAAGACCAAGCGCCTCACCCGCGACCCTGATGGCACCCCCATCAAGGCCTCGGACGTCACCATCGGCTCCGCCTTCCACGTCATCCCGGAAGGCCTGAACGAGCTGGAGTCGGGCAAGCTGAACGAGAAGGCCAAGTCGGTCGTCCTGCTCATGCGCCTGAACCCGGAATCCCTCAACCCCTCCCCGGGGCGCGAGGACTGGGGCTACAACGGCATCGTTGCCTACTCCAAGATCTGCACCCACGTCGGTTGCCCTGTCGCTCTCTACGAGCAGCAGACGCACCACCTGCTGTGCCCGTGCCACCAGTCGACCTTCGACCTGACCCAGGAATGCAAGGTCATCTTCGGCCCCGCCAGCCGGCCGCTCCCGCAGCTGCCCATCGCCGTCGACGATGAGGGTTACCTCTACGCCACGAGCGACTTCAAAGAACCTGTTGGACCTAGCTACTGGGAGCGTGATGAGCATGAGCGCAACATCAACAGCTGACACCCCCACCTTCGTCGCCAAGACCAAGGGCGGCCGCATCACCGACTTCGTCGACCAGCGCGTCGGCGGATCGGGCATCCTCCGCGAATTCGGCCGGAAGGTCTTCCCCGACCACTGGTCCTTCATGTTCGGCGAGGTGGCGCTGTACTCCTTCGTCATCCTGCTGCTCTCCGGCACCTTCCTGACCTTCTTCTTCGATCCGTCGATGGCTGAGACCCACTACCAGGGTTCCTACATGCCGCTGAAGAACGTCGAGATGTCCGTGGCGTACAACTCCTCCCTGAACATCTCCTTCGATGTCCGCGGCGGCCTGTTCATGCGCCAGGTGCACCACTGGTCGGCACTGCTGTTCGTTGCCTCCGTGGCCGTGCACATGCTCCGCGTGTTCTTCACCGGCGCCTTCCGCAAGCCCCGCGAGATGAACTGGGTCATCGGCTCCGTCCTGTTGATCCTGGCCATGGCCGCCGGCTTCACCGGTTACTCCCTCCCCGATGACCTGCTCTCCGGTAACGGCCTGCGCATCATTGACGGCGTGATCAAGTCCATCCCCGTGATCGGCACCTACATCTCGTTCTTCCTCTTCGGCGGCGAGTTCCCGGGCACGGCCATCATCGGCCGCCTGTATGTGCTGCACATCCTGCTGGTTCCGGCCCTGATCCTCCTGATGATCGCCGCTCACCTGTTCATGGTCGTCGTGCACAAGCACACCCAGTACCCCGGCCCGGGACGCAACGACGGCAACGTCGTCGGCTACCCCCTCGGCCCGGTCTACGCGGCCAAGGCCGGCGGCTTCTTCTTCATCGTGTTCGGTGTCATCGCCCTCATGGCCGGTTTCTTTACCATCAACCCGATCTGGAACTACGGTCCCTACGACCCCTCCCCCGTCTCGGCAGGCACCCAGCCTGACTGGTACATCGGATTCGTCGACGGCGCCCTCCGCCTGATGCCCGGCACGTTCGGCAACTGGCACGTGGAGCAGATCTTCTTCGGCCACGTCTTCACCTTCAACGTCCTGCTGCCGGCCCTGGTCCCGGCGGGCATCCTCTTCACCGTGATGTTCACCTACCCGTGGATCGAGCGTTGGATCACCAAGGATGACCGCGAGCACCACGTCCTGGACCGCCCGCGCAACGCCCCGACCCGTACCGCCATCGGCATGGCCGGCTTCGTCTGGTACTGCGTGATGTGGGCAGCGGCTGGTTCCGACCTCATTGCGACGCACTTCCACGTGGCTCTGAACGACGTGACCTACTGGCTGCGGGCACTGTTCTTCATCGGCCCGGTCATCGCGTTCATCGTGACCAAGCGCGTCGCCCTGGCGCTGCAGCGCAAGGACCGCGAGATCGCCCTGCACGGCCGCGAAACCGGCCGCATCGTGCGCCTGCCGCACGGTGAGTTCATCGAGGTTCACGCCCCGCTGGACGAGTACAAGCGCTACAAGCTGGTCGGCTTCGAGTCTCCGAAGCCGCTCCCGGCCCAGCCGAACGAGAAGGGCGTGGTGGACCGCAAGGAAAACCGTCGCGCCAAGCTCTCCCGCTGGTTCTTCGAGGACCGGGTTGCACCGGTCACGCCCACGGAGCTCGCGGCGGCCCACAGCCACCACGGCGCCCACGAGGCTGTCGAGGCGAACGCCGAGCAGAAGACGCTCAGCCACTAGTCTCCCGTCGTAAGACACAGAAGAGGCCCGGTCCTAATGGACCGGGCCTCTTCTGTGTCTGCGTGGGCTTCGTGGGCACTGGCCTGGTGCCACCGTGGCGCCTAGGGCCGGTAGCCGCTGACGTAGTTCCTAGTGGGACGCACGCCGGGCCGCTGCAACGGGACCCAGAGCTTGTACCGGTCTGCCCGGTAGTAGGAGACGGAGTAGTCCACCATGGCGCGGGCCACGAAGGCATGCCGTTGGATCTTCAGCAGCGGAGAGCCAACCTCGACGTTGAGCAGCCGGGCGGTCGACGGCGAGGCGGCGGTGGCCTCGATCATGTCCTCGCCCCACTCCATCACCAGGCCGTAGCGTTCGCTGAGGACGTTGTAGAGCGACGTCGGCGGCTCACCGTCGAGCAGGCCCGGTACCCGGTGTGCGGGAATGAAGTTCTCGTCCACGCTCATGGGCTCGTTGTCCGCCAGCAGGAGCCGCCGGAAGCGGACCACGGGAGTGCCCTCCTCCAGCTGGAGTTCGCGGGCCAGGAACGCGCTGGCGCCGATCTGTTCAAAGCTGAGGACCTTGGCCGCCGGGACCATCCCGCGGCGTTGCATTTCCTCGCTGTAGGAGGTCAGCTTCACCTGGAGGTCCAGCTTCGGTTTCCGGACGAAGGTCCCCAGCCCCACAACCCGCTCGATGACCTCCTCACCGACGAGGGCGTCGATGGCCTGCCGGACGGTCATGCGCGCCAGGCCGAACCGCTCTGAGAGCTCCCGCTCCGACGGCAGGGCCGAGCCCGGCGGGCAGGAGGTGGCGATGTGGGCCCGCAGGATTTCCCGCAGCTGGACGTAGATGGGAACCCCGCTGGACCGGTCGATCTCGCCGGCCATCCGGGCGGCGTTACTTCCCACGGCCGGGCCTCGTGCAAGCTGTCATGAATTAAGCGTAGGGCACCCACGCCACAGGTCTAGACCAATCCGGGAACGCGGTTTCCCGGCTATCCGCTCCCCCGGCTAGGCTTGAGGCTGCATCTTTCGCTTGACCCCATCAGGAGCCTCCCTTGCCCGTACACAAGGCCGTCATCCACGCCGAGATCGGACTGCACGCCCGGCCGGCGGCAGAGTTTGTCCGGGCCGTCACTGCCACCGGGTTGCCCGTCACGATCGCCCGGCCCGGCCAGCGCGGCGTGGACGCCCGGTCCCTGCTGGAAGTCATGACGGAGGACTTCGAACGCGGCTGCGAGGTGGAGCTGGCCGTCGACGCCGCCAGGATACCGGCGGGCCGCAGCGCCGAGGACGCGCAGGCAGCCCTCAATAACCTTGGCACCCTGCTGGCAGAGCAGTAGGCCGCACTCCCCCGCCCAGCCGGCCCAGTGCGACGTCCCCGCCCGGCACCGCGGGACGGAGAGGCCGGCCAGGCCCTACCAGCCGGCATGACAGAGCCGGTACCTAACACCCGCCACCTAACACCCGGTAGACACAAAAACGACGGGGACCCCACCGGATGGTGGGGTCCCCGTCGTCGTTAGCGGTGCCGGGCGAAAGCCCGTGCGGCGCCTAGTGCGCGTGGTCTCCGCGGCTGTACTCGTAGACCCAGCCGATCAGCGCCACGATGGCCAGGCCACCGGCGATGAAGGTGATCCAGAAACCGACCGCGATGCCCAGGAAGCCTCCTGCGCAGGCGAGGCCGAGGACCAGCGGCCACCAGCTCCATGGGCTGAAGTGGCCCTGTTCGCCGGAACCCTCGTGGATCTCGGCGTCGCTGCGGTCCTCGGGACGCAGGCCGACGCGCTTGCCGGTGAAGCCCAGGTAGGCGCCGATCATGCCAGCCAGGCCGGCGACCAGCAGGATGCCCAGGATGCCGACCCACTCGCTCCAGTTCGTCATGAAGCCGTAGACGATGGCGACCGGGATGAAGAAGAAGACACCGAGTCCAAAAATCCTAGATTCGATTTTCACAGTTAGGCGTCCTTCTGGTCGGCGTTACCGAGCGCCGCTGCTGCCGGGGCAGGAGAGTCGACGGTGTAGTTCTGGGAAAGCTCGGGGTGGTGCAGGTCCAGGGCAGGACGCTCCGAGCGGATCCGCGGAAGCGAGGTGAAGTTGTGCCGCGGCGGCGGGCAGGACGTCGCCCATTCGAGCGAGGCGCCGAAGCCCCACGGGTCATCGACCATTACCTTTTCGTTGCTGCGCCAGGTGATATACACGTTCCAGAAGAACGGGACCAGCGAGGCACCCAAAAGGAAGGAACCGTAGGTCGAGAACTGGTTCATCCACGTGAAATTGTCCTGCGGCATGTAGTCCGCGTAGCGGCGGGGCATCCCTGACACACCCAGCCAGTGCTGGATCAGGAAGGTAGCGTGGAAACCCAGGAAGAGCATCCAGAAGTGGATCTTGCCAAGGCGCTCGTTGAGCATCTTGCCGGTCCACTTCGGCCACCAGAAGTAGAAGCCGGCGAACATCGCGAAGACGACAGTGCCGAAAACCACATAGTGGAAGTGTGCAACAACAAAATAGGTGTCCGAGACGTTGAAGTCCAGTGGCGGCGAGGCCAAGATGATGCCCGTCAATCCACCGAAAAGGAACGTCACCAGGAAGCCGATGCTCCACAACATGGGGGTTTCAAACGTTATCGAGCCCCGCCACATTGTGCCGATCCAGTTGAAGAATTTTACGCCGGTCGGAACAGCGATCAGCATCGTCATGAAGGAGAAGAACGGCAGCAGGACCGAGCCAGTGACGTACATGTGGTGTGCCCACACAGTCACGGAGAGGGCGGCGATGGAAATCGTTGCGTAGACCAGGCCCTTGTAGCCGAAGATTGGCTTGCGGCTGAAGACCGGGATGATCTCAGAAACGATCCCGAAGAACGGCAGCGCGATGATGTATACCTCGGGGTGGCCGAAGAACCAGAACAGGTGCTGCCAGAGAATGGCGCCTCCGTTTTCCGGATCGAAAATGTGGGCACCGAAGCGGCGGTCCGCGCCGAGAGCGAACAGGGCGGCAGCCAACGGTGGAAACGCCATGAGCACCAGGATGGCGGTGACCAAGGTGTTCCAGGTAAAGATCGGCATCCGCCACATGGTCATGCCGGGGGCGCGCATGCAGATGATCGTCGTGATGAAGTTGACCGCGCCGAGGATGGTGCCGAAGCCGGAGAGCGCCAGGCCGAAGACCCACAGGTCCCCGCCCACCCCGGGACTGAAGGTCGTGTTGGACAGCGGAGCGTACGCGAACCAGCCGAACGAGGCGGCCCCCTGCGGGGTGATGAAGCCTGAGACGGCGATCGTGGAACCGAACAGGAAGAACCAGAAGGCCAGCGCGTTGAGCCGCGGAAAGGCGACGTCGGGGGCGCCGATCTGCAGCGGCATGATGACGTTGGCGAAGCCGGCGAACAGCGGGGTCGCGAACATCAGGAGCATCACCGTGCCGTGCATGGTGAAGAGCTGGTTGTACTGTTCCTTGGTCTGCAGGATCTGCATGCCGGGTTCGAACAGTTCGGCGCGGATCAGCAGCGCCATGACGCCGCCGAAGCAGAAGAACACGAAGGACGCGATCAGGTACATGTACCCGATGGTCTTGTGGTCCGTGGAGGTGATCCAGTTGACGACGATGCGCCCCTTGGATTTGGGTACTACGGGAGCCTCAAGGATCCCATAGGGCTGAGAGTAGGTTGTTGCCACTTCGCGCTCCCCTTACTTGTTCTCGGTCGGGGCCGGGTTGCGATCGTACTCTTCGCCGAGCAGGCCGGTGTTGCCGTCCTGGCGGAGCTGGTTCATGTGGGCGGCGAACTCCGACTCGGAGACGACCTTCACGCGGAACAGCATTTCGGAGTGGTACTCACCACAGAGTTCGGCACACTTGCCGTCGTAGGTTCCCTCTTTGGTGGGAGTGAACCGGATGTAGTTGGTCTTGCCGGGGATCATGTCGCGCTTCTGCAGGAAGGCGGGAACCCAGAAGGAGTGGATGACGTCGCGGGAGTTCAGCTCCAGGTCAACGGACTTGTTGACGGGCAGGTACAGCGTCGGCAGCTTTTCCTTGTCGACGTCGTTGCCGGTCAGGTGCGCCTGGACGCCGGCCTCGTGGAGGTCCTCGGTGACGACGTCACCCTTCTTGTAGTTGAAGTCCCAGGCCCACTGCTTGCCGCGGACGTCGACGACGACGTCGGCAGGCTGGCTGCGGTCGTCGATGGCCTTCTGGTCGCTGTCGGTGAAGTAGAAGAACACCAGGACCATGAAGAGCGGGATCGTCAGGTAGAAGACCTCGAGCGGGAGGTTGAAGCTGTTCTGGCGGGGGAACCCGACGGTGCCCTTGCGCCGCCGGTACGCGACGATGCACCAGATCATCAGGCCCCAGGTGATGATGCCAACGACCAGGGCTGCAATCCATGAGTTGACCCAGAGGTCCATGATGCGGTCAGTGTGGTTGGTGGTGCCGCGCTCGGTCGGCAGCCACCCTTTCTGTACCTCTGGTGAACATCCAGTCAAAGCCAACGCGCCGGCTAGTGCCAAGCCAGTGATCGAAGTGATCTGTTTGCGTCGGCTGCCGGTTCGGTTCTGCGAACTCACAGACGGCCCTTCCTACTTGTTGCTGTCGCCCGGCCGCATAGAACGATCCGGGCACACTAAAAGTTTTACTACTCGGTGTAGAGCTTACCGCTCCCTGGGAGTTTTCGCCCACATGTCCGCGCCGTGGTCCGGCACCTTTTTCGGGGTTTCTGCGTTAGGGTCCCCGGACGGAACAATGGCCGGGCTGAAAGCCCGGCCATTGACCTTAGTGGAAGGAGTCTCCGCAGGCGCAGGAGCCGCCGGCGTTGGGGTTATCGATCGTGAAGCCCTGCTTCGAGATGGTGTCTTCGAAGTCGATGCTCGCACCGCTGAGGTAGGGCACGCTCATCTTGTCCACGACGACCTCGACGCCGTCGTAGTCGCGGACGGCGTCGCCCTCGAGGAGGCGCTCGTCGAAGTAGAGCTGGTAGATCAGGCCGGAGCAGCCGCCCGGCTGCACGGCGACGCGGAGGCGCAGGTCGGTGCGGCCTTCCTGTTCCAGCAGGCTGCGGACCTTGCCGGCAGCGACGTCGGTCAGCTGCACCTCGTGGCTGGCCAGTTCCTGGCTCTCCTGGACTGCGGTGTCGGTGCTGGTTTCATTGGTTGTAGTGCTCATGGCCTACCTTCTGACGACGGTCGGAGCGGCGCCGCCCGGCGGCGCCGGCCCCTGCTTTAACGGTATGGGCTATAGCTACATGCTACGTCGATCAGTGCTGTAGCTCTAACTCCTGGGATAACCGTCTTCGTCCGCCGGATGTTCCCCGGAAGCCCGGTATCAGGCCAGTCCCTCGGCGTTCAGCCGGGCAAGCAGCAGCGCCTCGGCGATGATCGCGTTGCGGAAGTCCTCCAGGTGCAGGGACTCGTTGGCGCTGTGGGCGCGTGAGTCCGGGTCCTCCACGCCGGTGACCAGGATCTGGACGTCCGGGTACAGCTCGGTGAGGTCGGCGATGAAAGGGATGGAACCCCCGATGCCGGTCTCGACGGCCGGGACGCCCCATGCCTCGCCGAGTGCCCACATCGCCAGCCGGGCCGCCGGGGAGGAGGTGTCGGTCATGAAGGCGCTGCCGGTCTCCCCCGGGGTGAAGACCACCTGGGCGCCGAACGGGGCGTTGGCCTCGACGTGTCGGCGGACCGCTTCCATGGCCTCGTCCGGGTTCTGGCCCGGGGCCAGGCGGAGGCTGAACTTGGCCTTGGCGCGCGGCAGCAAGGTGTTGGAGGCGACGTTCACGGCGGGCGCGTCGATGCCAATGATGGAGAGCGCGGGCTTGGTCCACATGCGCGAGGCGATGCTTCCGGTGCCGGCGAGCTTGACGCCGTCGAGCACGGACGCGTCCTTGCGGTATTCCTCCTCGGTCAGGTCCACGGCGGCGTCGTCCCGGCCCACCAGCCCCTCGATGGCGACGCTGCCGTCGTCGTCGTGCAGGGTGGCGATCAGGCGGGAGAGCAGGGTGGGGGCGTCGAGCACGGGGCCGCCGAACATGCCCGAGTGCACCGCGTGGTCAAGCACCTTGACCTCGATGGTGCCGTCCACGAGGCCGCGGAGGCTGGTGGTCAGGGCGGGGATGCCGACCTTCCAGTTGGAGGAGTCGGCCACGACGATCACGTCGGAGCGCAGCAGTTCCTGGTGGGTCTCGAGGAATGCGCGGAAGGTCGGCGAGCCGGCCTCCTCCTCGCCCTCGAAGAAGAAGGTGACGCCGAGGCCCAGGTCCTCCCCCAGCACCCGGCTGACCGCGGAGTAGGCGGCGACGTGCGCCAGGATGCCGGCCTTGTCGTCCGCGGCGCCGCGGCCGTAGAGTCGTCCGTCGCGCTCGACGGCGGTGAACGGTTCGGTCTCCCAGAGCGAGAGGTCGCCGGTGGGCTGGACGTCATGGTGGGCGTAGAGCAGGATGGTCGGCTTACCGTCCGCGGCGGGACGGCGCGCGACGACGGCGGGTCCGCCCGCGGTGCCGTCCTCCTTGTCGCAGCGCAGGATGCGGACATCATCGAAGCCGCTGCCGCGGACCAGCTCGGCCACCGCGTCGGCGCTGGCATCCAAGGGAGCGGGATCGAAGCTGGGCCAGGCGATGCCGGGGATCGCGACGAGCGCCTTGAGCTGCTCGACGGTGGCGTCAAAGGCCTCGGTGACGGCCTGGCGGAGGGCTGCGGTGTCGACGGTCTGGGTGGTGCCGCCTGCTGAATGCTGCGGGGAGCCCGCGGGTGATGAAGTCATGGCCAAAACACTACCCGTGTCCCCGATCACCTCAAACAGCGCCACAGACCCCGCCGCAGGCACTGAGACAGTCACCGGCACGCGCTCCGGCGCCCGCGTCCGCCGCCGCGTCATCGGGCCGGGAGCGGCACCCCTGCAGGGTAGTCTGTAGGGGTGTTTGGACGGAAAAAGGAAGCGCCCTCGGCGCAGGATGTAGTTGACCAGCAGGTGGCCGCGGCTCGGACCCCCACCGCCGGCAAGGGCGCGCCCACCCCGAAGCGCAGCGCCCAGGAAGCGGCCCGCAAGCGGCCCCTGGTGCCGCAGGACCGCAAGGCCTCGCGCGCAGCGGAGCGCACCGCGGTGGCCGAGCAGCGGCTGAAGATGCGCCAGGCCATGGATACCGGAGACGAGAAGTTCCTCCCGCTCCGGGACAAGGGCCCGCAGAAGCGCTTCGCCCGTGACTACGTGGACGCCCGCTACAGCCTGGGCGAATACCTGATGTTCGGTGCCCTGGTCTTCGTGGTCATCTCCCTGCTGGTGCCCGCCAGCAGCGAGCAGATGATCTACGTCCTGGGTGCCTTCTGGGTGATGTTCCTGGCCGTCTTCGTCGACGTCTTCTTCCTGTCCCGGAAGCTCAAGAAGCGCCTCACCGAGAAGTTCGGCGTCGTCGAACGCGGCACGGTCTGGTACGGCTCGATGCGTTCGCTGCAGTTCCGCCGCCTGCGCATGCCCAAGCCCCAGGTCGGCCGCGGCGAGTACCCGGCCTGACCACACCACCCGCCCACTAAAAACCCCCGGCAGCCTCGCTGCCGGGGGTTTTCGCATCTGCGCGCGCTGCCTGGAGTCCCGCGCGGGATATCGAGTGCGATGTCCTGCGCAGCGTCCCGCGGGGCCCTTCGCCTAGCGGACGGGATGCTTGTCCAGGTACCGGTTGATCCGCGCCGCCCAGAACGGGCCCTCGTAGAGGAATCCGGTGTACCCCTGGACCAGGGTGGCGCCCGCCTCGAGCCGGGCACGGACGTCCTCTCCCGTTTCCACCCCGCCCACCGAGACGAGGGTCAGCGCGCCGCCGGTCGCCGCCTTCAGCCGGGCCAGGACTTCCAGGGACCGCTTCTTCAGCGGCGCGCCGGAGAGACCCCCGGCCCCGCAGGCCTCCACGGCATCCGGGCAGGAGGCCAGCCCCGTGCGCCCGATGGTGGTGTTGGTGGCGATGATGCCGTCGAGCTTGAGGTCCAGCGCCAGCCGGGCGACGTCGTCGATGTCCTCGTCGCTGAGGTCCGGGGCGATCTTGACCAGCAGCGGGACGTGCCGTCCGGCGGCGGCGTCGGCCGCCTCCCCCACGGCGGTCAGTAGCGGGCGCAGGGTCTCGACGTCCTGCAGGAGCCGCAGGCCGGGGGTGTTGGGGGAACTGACGTTGACCACCAGGTAGTCCGCGGCCGGCGCCAGGCTGCGCGCGCTGATCAGGTAGTCCGCGACCGCGTCCTCGAGTTCCACCACCTTGCTCTTGCCGATGTTGATGCCGATCACCGGCCGCACGGTCCGGTAGCGGTGCTGCAGTGCGGCGCGTGCGGCACGGAGCCGGGGAGCGACGGCGGCGGCGCCGTCGTTGTTGAAGCCCATCCGGTTGATCACGGCGCGGTCCTCGATCAGGCGGAACAGCCGCGGCGCCGGGTTCCCGGGCTGGGCCTGGCCGGTAATGGTGCCCACCTCGATGTGGCCGAAGCCCAGGTCCGTGAGGGCCTCGATGCCGTGGCCCTCCTTGTCGAAGCCGGCGGCCAGGCCGAACGGTGACGGAAAGGTCAGGCCGAACGCCTCGGTCCGCAGCGACGGCGCCGGTGCCGTGAGCCGCTGCAGCACCCGGCCCGCACCGCAGCGGTGGGCGAGGCGGATGCCCTGGAAGCCGATCTTATGGGCACGCTCGGCGTCCATCCAGGAGAAGGCAAGCCGGAAGAAGGTGGGATAAAGGCGCATGCTCCTAGTTTTCCGGGTCCGGCGCGACAAATCCAAACGGCGCGGGCGGCCGTCACGGGCCGGGCGCTAGCATGATGCCATGACCCGCGATGAAGCAGTCCCCGCCCCCTCCCCGGGCTCCCCCTCCCCCTCCCCCGCCCGGATTGAGGCGGACGTGCTGGTGGTGGGCGCCGGCCTGGCCGGGCTGGTTGCCGCGGCCCAGGCCTACGCGGCGGGACGCCGGGTGGCGGTGCTGGACCAGGAACCCGAGGCCTCCGCCGGCGGCCAGGCCCACTGGTCCTTCGGCGGCCTCTTCCTGATCAACACCCCGGAACAACGCCGCCTGGGCGTCCGGGACAGCGCCGAACTGGCCCTCGCCGACTGGTTCGCGTCCGCCGGCTTCGACCGCGAGGAGGACGCCTCCGCCCGGCAGTGGGCCGAGGCGTACGTGGACTTCGCCGCCGGTGAGAAGCGCTCCTGGCTGGCCTCCCTCGGCGTCGGACTGTTCCCGCTCGTGCAGTGGGCCGAACGCGGCGGCTACGGACCAGACGGCCACGGCAACACGGTGCCCCGCTTCCACGTCGCCTGGGGTACCGGCCCCGCGATCGTGGCACCATTCCTGGCCAAGCTCCGGGAGGGCCAGGCCGCCGGGCGGGTGAGCTTCCATTTCCGGCACCGTGCCACCGGGCTGACGACGACGGCGGGCCGCGTCACCGGGGTGCACGGCGCCGTACTCGCACCGAGCACCGCCGCCCGCGGCGAACAGTCCTCCCGGGAAGAGGCGGGCAGCTTCGAGGCCTCCGCGGCGGCGGTGATCGTCACCAGCGGCGGAATCGGCGGCAACCACTCGGCCGTACGCGCCCAGTGGCCGGGCGGAAACGCCCCGGCGGAGATGCTCTCCGGGGTGCCGGCCTCCGTGGACGGAGAGTTCCTGGGGGCGGTGTCGCGGGCCGGCGGAACCCTGGTCAACGGCGACCGGATGTGGCATTACCCCGAGGGCATCCACAACCACTCCCCCGTCTGGCCCCGGCACGGCATCCGCATCCTGCCCGGCCCCTCGGCGCTCTGGCTCGATGCGACCGGACGGACGCTGCCGGCTCCGCTGTTCCCCGGTTTCGACTCCCTGGGCGCGCTCCGGCACATCCTGGGCACCGGGCACACCCACTCCTGGTTCGTGCTGAACCGCAGCATCGCGCTGAAGGAATTCGCCCTCTCCGGCTCGGAACAAAACCCGGACCTCACCGGCAAGGACCTGCGCCTGCTGGCCACCCGGCGGCGGCCCTCCCCGGACAACCCGCTGCAGCGGTTCCTGGACCGCGGGGTCGACTTCCTCCAGGCCGGAACCCCGCGCGAACTGGCCGGCCGGATGAATGAGCTGGCCGGCGGCGACCTGATCGACGCGGACGACCTGGAGCGCACCATCCGGGCCCGGGACCGCCAGTTCGCCAGCGGCCTGGGCAAGGACCCTCAGCTGGCCGCCATCCGCGCCGCGCGCCGCTTCGCCACGGACAAGCTCATGCGCGTGGCACACCCGCACCCGCTGCTCGACCCCCGGCATGGTCCGCTGCTGGCCGTCCGGCTCTCGGTCCTGACCCGCAAGAGCCTGGGCGGGATCAGGACCGACCTGCAGTCCCGGGTACTCGACGCGTCCGGCGACCCGGTGGACGGCCTGTACGCCGCCGGCGAGGCGGCCGGTTTCGGCGGCGGCGGCATCCACGGCTACCGGGCCCTGGAGGGAACCTTCCTGGGCGGGTGCCTGTTCTCCGGCAGAGCCGCCGGGCGCGCCGCCGCAGCGGCCGTGGCCTAGGCAGACAGCGCAGGGAGGACGGACGGTGGCCGACAAGGGGCTGCGGTGGCAGCAGGACATCCTGGGCGAGGACTTCGCCGCGTGCACCTTCGCCGCTGCCGGGCCGGACGGCGTCGAACGCGAAGCCACGCTGGTCCGCCACGTCCCTTCGCTGGGAGCCGGCCGGCGGCCACGCCGGGCGGTGCTGTTCCTGCACGGCTGGAGCGACTACTTCTTCAACGAGGAGCTCGCGGAATTCTGGACCGGGCACGGCTTCGACTTTTTCGCCCTGGACATGCACAACCACGGACGCAGCCTGCGGCCGGGGACCCACGGCGGCTACGTGGCGGACCTGGCCGACTACGACGCCGAGATCACCACGGCGATCGGGATCGTCCGGTCCATGGGGGCGGGCGGACGGTACCCGGTCACGCTGATGGGACACTCCACCGGCGGGTTGGTCGCCGCGCTCTGGGCCAGCCGGCACCCGGGCAGCGCCGCCCAGCTGGTCCTCGACAGTCCCTGGCTGGAGATGCACGGCAGCCCGGCCGTCCGCCGCGCGGCCCGGACCATGGTGGAGCCGCTGGCCCGCTTCCGCCCCGAGTCGGTGATCCGGCTGCCGGAGCGCCCGTTCTACTGGCGCAGCATCAGCAGCGCCGCCGAGGGCGAGTGGCTGCTCGATGACACCTACCGGCCGCCGCACGCTTTCCCGGTTCGGGCGGGCTGGCTCAGCGCCGTGCTGGCCGGGCAGACGCGGGTGGCGCGGGGCCTGAACATCGACGTGCCCATCCTGGTACTGATCTCAGGGGCCAGCGCCAACGGCATGTTCTGGAAGGAATCCATGCGCCGCACGGACGCCGTGCTGGACGTCAACACCATCGCCCTGCGCGCCCTCAGCCTGGGCCGCACCGTCACGCTGGAGCGGATCGACGGCGCGCTGCACGACGTGTTTCTCTCCGCGCCCAGCGTCCGGGCAGACGCCTACGCCCGGCTGGCCCGCTGGATTACGGCCTACGCCCCGGAGGAGGGCGAAGCCGGCTGAGCCGCGGCATCCACGGCCCCGCCGTAGCGGCGGTCCCGCCGAGCGTAGATCTCCACGGCCTCCCACAGGGTCCGGCGGTCCACGTCGGGCCAGAGCGTGTCCAGGAAGACAAACTCGGCGTAGGCGGACTGCCAGAGCAGGAAGTTGGAGAGCCGCTGCTCACCGGAGCTGCGCAGGAACAGGTCGACGTCCGGCAGGTCCGGCTCGTCCAAGTACTTCTGGATGGTCTTCTCGGAGATCGCCGAGGGCTTCAGCCGCCCGGCGGCCACCTCCTCCGCGATCGCCGAGACGGCATCGGCAATCTCCGCGCGGCCGCCGTAATTAACACACATGTTCAGGGTGCAGGTGCTGTTGCCGCGGGTGAACTCCTCGGCCTCCTCGAGCTCCTTGATGACCGATCCCCACAGGCGCGGCCGCCGGCCGGACCAGCGGATCCGCACGCCCCATTCATCGAGCTGGTTCCGCTGGCGACGCAGCACATCCTTGTTAAATCCCATCAGGAAGCGCACCTCCTCCGGGGAACGCCGCCAGTTCTCGGTGGAGAAGGCGTACACGCTGACGTGCTTGATGCCGAGCTCGATCGCCCCGGCCACCACGTCCAGCAGCGCCGGCTCCCCGGCCTTGTGCCCCTCGATCCGCGGCAATCCGCGCTGGTTGGCCCAGCGGCCGTTGCCGTCCATGACAATCGCGACGTGCTGCGGCACCAGCTCGGCCGGAATGGCCGGCGGCACCGCACCGGAGGGGTGCGGGTACGGGGCCACCACGGGGGTGGTGCGCTGACGGGTGGGGGTTTTCTTCTTGCCGAGGGCCACGGTCAGGTTCGCTCCACATGCTTGAGGGATTTGAGGACACGCTCCAGGTGCCACTGCAGGTAACTGGCCACCAGGCCTGCCGCTTCACGGCGGTGGAGGGCCACGGACGCGTCCGCGGCGGCCCAGTTTCCGGTCAGCAGGGCACCGAGGAGGACGACGGTTTCCGGCGCCGGCGCGGGCGATCCGGGCGGACGGCAGGCCGGGCAGACCATCCCGCCCAGGGGTGCCGAGAAAGCCGTGTGCGGCCCCGGCGCACCGCAGCGGGCACAGTCGGTGAAGCTGGGGGCCCAGCCGCCGGTGGACAGCGCGCGGAGCAGGTAGGAATCGAGGATCAGTTCCGGGGCGTGGTCGCCGCGGCTCAGCGACGCCAGCGCCCCGACCAGCAGGTTGTACTGCGCGGTGCCGGCCTCGCCGTCGACGTCGGTGAGCTTCTCGGCCGTTTCCGTCATCGCCGCGGCCACCGTGTACCGGCCGTAGTCAGCCGCGATGCCAGTCCCGTAGGCGCCCTTCGCGACGGCCTGGGTGACCACGTCCAGGGTACGGCCCGAGATCAGCTGCAGGTCCGCCACCATGAAGGGTTCCAGCCGGGCGCCGAAGCGGCTGCTGGTGCGGCGGACCCCCTTGGCGACGGCGCGGACCTGGCCGTGGTGCTTGGTCAGCAGCGTGATGATCCGGTCGGCCTCGCCGAGCTTATGGGTGCGCAGGACGACGGCGTCGTCCCGGTAGGCGCGCGCGGCGTAAGAGGATGGTTGGGCCACAGTTTTATCTTCGCACTGACTTCGCGTAATCGCCGCCACGGGCCGTCCGCTCCGCGGAAACAACGCTGCGCCGCCGGAGTCTCCGACGGCGCAGCGGCAGGGCTGGCGGGTTGGCGCGGTTTAGCCGCGGGCGTCCCGGATGGCGCGGTTGACGGCGGAGATGACGGCCTTCAGCGAGGCCATCGAGGTGTTGGCGTCGATGCCGACGCCCCAGAGGACCCGCTCGCCGACGGCGCATTCGACATACGCGGCGGCCTGGGCGCTGCCGCCCTCGGACAAGGCGTGCTCGCTGTAGTCCAGGACGCGAACGTCGACGCCGTCCTCGCGGAGGATGCTCAGCAGCGCCGCGATCGGGCCGTTGCCGGTGCCGGTGCGGCGCAGCGGTTTCCCGTCGACCTTCAGCGCGGCGGTGAGGGTCATGGTGCCGTCCTCGTCCGACTCGGTGCTGACCGCGCCGAGCGCGTAGCGGCCCCACTGGCCTTCGGCGGCCGAGGAAGGCAAGTACTCATCCTGGAACACCTGCCACAGCTGGGCGCCGCTGACCTCCCCGCCCACGGCGTCGGTGCGGCGCTGGATGACGCCGGAGAACTCGATCTGGGCCCGGCGCGGCAGGTCCAGGTTGTGCTCGTTCTTCAGCAGGTAGGCCACGCCGCCCTTGCCGGACTGCGAGTTCACCCGGATCACGGCCTCGTAGCTGCGGCCCAGGTCCTTGGGGTCGACCGGCAGGTACGGGACCTGCCATTCGTAGTCGGCCACGTCCTTGCCGGCGGCGGCGGCGTCGCGCTCCAGGGCCTCCAGGCCCTTCTTGATGGCATCCTGGTGGGAACCGGAGAAGGCCGTGAAGACCAGGTCCCCGCCGTACGGGGTGCGCTCGGCCACCGGCAGCTGGTTGCAGTATTCGACCGTGCGGCGGACCTCGTCGATGTCGGAGAAGTCGATCATCGGGTCGATGCCCTGGACGAACATGTTCAGGCCCAGGGTCACCAGGTCCACGTTTCCGGTCCGCTCGCCGTTGCCGAAGAGGCAGCCCTCGATCCGGTCCGCGCCGGCCAGGTAGCCCAGTTCAGCGGCTGCGACGCCGGTGCCGCGGTCGTTGTGCGGGTGCAGGGAGAGGATGATCCCCTCGCGCGGGTGCAGGTGGCGGCTCATCCACTCGATCGAGTCTGCGTAGACGTTGGGGGTGGCCATCTCCACGGTCGCGGGCAGGTTGATGATCACCTGGCGGTCCGCGGAGGCTTCGAAGACGTCGGCGACGGCGTTGCAGACGCGCACGGCGTACTCCAGCTCGGTGCCGGTGAAGGATTCGGGCGAGTACTCGTAGGTGATGTGCGTGTCGTCGAGGGTTTCCTCGTACTTCTTGCACAGCCGCGCACCCTGCAGGGCGATGTCCAGGATGCCGTCCTCGTCCTGGTTGAACACCACGCGGCGCTGCAGGACCGACGTCGAGTTGTAGAGGTGGACGATTGCCTGCTTGGCGCCGACCAGGGATTCGTAGGTCCGCTCGATCAGGTGCTCGCGGGCCTGGGTCAGGACCTGGATGGTGACATCGTCGGGGATGTGGTTGCCTTCGATGAGCTGGCGGACGAAGTCGAAGTCCGTCTGCGAGGCGGACGGGAAGCCGACCTCGATTTCCTTGTAGCCCATCCGGACCAGCAGGTCGAACATCTTCATCTTGCGCGCCGGGCTCATGGGATCGATCAGGGCCTGGTTGCCGTCGCGGAGATCAACGGCGCACCAGCGCGGGGCCTTGGTGATGACCTTATCCGGCCAGGTCCGGTCCGGCAGTTCGACCGTGATCAGATCCTGGAACGGGACGTAGCGGTGGACCGGCATACCTGAGGACTGCTGTGCGTTTCGCATTACTTATCGGGGCCTTTTCTGTGATTCCTGATGAAAGGGTGGCCGGGCAACACAAACTCCGCAGCGAGGTTTGGCCTTGCGCTAGATCGCGTCTGAGGCCCCGCCGCGGCAGCTAAGAAGAAGCAGTTCTGCACGCACATTTTCACGATAACACGGTGCGTAAGATGAAGGAGCGATACCCCCAGCAACGTCCACCATGCAGACGCCGGCCCGGTCATCACGCCCGAGGCGGCGCCTGAACAGAAGGAGCCGCAGTGCCGCTTTCCGGGATTGACCAGTCCACCATCGATGATGCCGTCCGGCCGCAGGATGACCTGTACCGCCACTTCAACGGCGGCTGGCTGAAGTCCGCCGCCATCCCCGATGACCGGCCGCTGGACGGGGCCTTCACGGCGCTGCGGGACGGCGCGGAGCTCGCGGTGCAGGAAATCATCCTGGCCGCCGGCAGCCGCGGCGGGGACGCCGGCGGCATAGAACGCAAGATCGGGGACCTGTACAACAGCTTCATGGACGAGGACGCCGCCGAGGTCAAGGGCGCGGAACCGATCCGGGAGCGGCTGGCCGAGGTGGCCGCCACCGGGTCCGTCGCCGAGCTGCTGCGGCTGGCCGGCCGCCTGTTCCGGGCCGACGTGTCCGGACTGTTCTACATCTACCCGGCCCCCGACGCCGGGAACCCGGACCGGATCCTGCTGTACACCGGTCAGGCGGGCCTGGGCCTGCCGGATGAGTCGTACTATCGGGAGGAACAGTTCGCCGCCACGGTCACGGCCTACCGGGAGCACGTGCGCACCATGCTGCAGCTGGCCGGCGTCGCGGACGCGGAGGCCGCCGCAGGGCGCGTGGCGGAACTGGAAACGGCCCTGGCCTCCCACCACTGGGACAAGGTGTCCCTGCGCGATCCGCAGAAGACCTACAACCTCAAGACCGCCGACGAGGTGGCCGGGCTCTTCCCGCTCATGAACGACTGGTTCGACGCCGCCGGCATCGACGCGGACAAGCGCGCCGAACTGGTGGTCAGCACCCCGGACTTCTTCACCGGCGCGGCGTCACTGCTGGAGACGGTGCCGCTGGGCACATGGCAGGAGTGGCTGGCGATGCGCGTCGTCAGCGCCGCGGCCCCGTACCTGTCCTCGGCATTCGTGGACGCCAACTTCGCGTTCTATGGCACCACTCTCAGCGGCACCCCGCGGAACCGGGACCGCTGGAAGCGCGGCGTCGCCGTCGTCGAGGCCGCCCTGGGTGAGGCCGTGGGACAGATCTACGTGGCCCGGCACTTCCCGGAGTCACATAAGGAACGCATGCGGGTCCTCGTGGGGAACCTGATCGAGGCCTACCGCGAGTCCATCACCGGCCTGGCCTGGATGGGCGAGGACACCAAGCAGGAGGCGCTGAAGAAGCTGGACGCCTTCCGGCCCAAAATCGGCTACCCGGAGAAGTGGATCGACTACTCCGCCGTCGTGATCGACAAGGACGACCTGCTCGGCAACGTGGAGCGCGCACACAACGCCGACGTCGACCGGCACCTGGACGAGGTGGGCAAGCCCGTGGACCGGGAGAAATGGCTGATGACCCCGCAGACGGTCAACGCCTACTACCACCCGCTGCTGAACGAGATCGTCTTCCCGGCCGCGATCCTGCAGCCGCCGTTCTTCACCGCGGACGCGGACGACGCCGTCAACTACGGCGGCATCGGCGCGGTCATCGGGCACGAAATCGGCCACGGCTTCGACGACCAGGGCTCCCAGTACGACGGCGCCGGCCTGCTGCGCAACTGGTGGACCGAGGCGGACCGCGGCGCGTTCGAGGCCCTCACCTCGAAGCTGGTGGCCCAGTTCGACGCCCTCTCCCCCGCCGAGGCCTCCGGCCGGCACGTCAACGGCAAGCTGACCCTCGGCGAGAACATCGGCGACCTCGGCGGCCTGACCATCGCCTACAAGGCCTACCTGATCAGCCTCGGCGGCCGGGAGGCCCCCGTACTGGACGGCCTGACCGGGGAGCAGCGGTTCTTCGCATCCTGGGCGGCGGTCTGGCGTCAAGTGATCCGCAGCGAGGAGGCCATCAAGCGGCTCGCGACGGACCCGCACTCCCCCAACGAGTTCCGCACCAACGAGATCGCCCGGAACCTGGACGCCTTCCACGAGGCGTTCGGGACCACGGAACGGGACGGCATGTGGCTCGCCCCCGCGGAGCGCGTCAGCATCTGGTGATCTGACAGGCACGTATATACAGGCGGAGGCCCGGGCGTTGACGCCCGGGCCTCCTCCGTACCTGCCGTGTCCGTCCGGTCAGCGGACGATCATGGCGGGGTTGACCTGCTGGCAGACCGTGTCGCCGGCCGTCTGGTTCACGATGTCCGGCGGCAGCTGCGGGGACGCGGAGGTGGATGGCTGCGCGCTGGCCGCGTAGTCGGCCCCGAGGTAGGCCTGGACGCCGGTGACGTTCGCCGCGGGCATGACCTTGGAGGACGGGACCCCCAGCAGGGCGGCGACGTCCGCGGCGACGTCCGCGAAGTTCCCGCCGTAGTAGACGGCGGTGGATGCGACGGCGGGCGCGGTGAACTGCGCGGTCTGGGTGAAACCGGCGGCGTTGAGGGCGGCAACCGCCTTCTCGGCGTTGGCCGCATTAGAGCTGCCGTTGGCGACCGTGACCGGTTGCGCGGCCTTGTTGTAGGCGGCGGCGCTCGTGGCGGCCGCGGCGGGAGCGGACGACGCCGCGTCGGTGGCCCCCGCGGTGGGGGCGGCCGAGGCCGGGGCCTTCGGGTCGGTCAGGTCGACGTCGCTGCGGAGGGCGGCGAAGAGCTGGGAGGCCGCGGGTTCGGCAAGTTGCAGCCGGTTGGGATCCGAGACGGCCGGTTCGGTGGGGGTGGCGACGAAGGCGACCTTGCCGATGTCGATGTTCTTCAACCGGTTGCCGACGGTGAGCAGCGTGGGCACGGAGGCCAGGCCATCGTCCACCGTGAGGTTCTTGGTGATGGCATCGGCGATGCCGAGCATACGGCCCGGGTTCGTCAGGGTGCCGTCGTCCTTGATTTTGCGGACCAGGGAGGACAGGAAGCCCTGCTGGGCCTTGATCCGGCCGAGGTCGCCGCCGTCGCCGAACGCGTGCCGGGTCCGGACGAAGGAGAGGGCCTGCTCGCCCTGGACCTTGGAGGTGCCCTTGGGCAGCCGCAAGCCGGAATCGGGGTCATAGACGGCGTCGCTGACGCAGACATCCACACCGCCGACGGTGTTGGAGAGTTCCTTGACGGAGTTGAAGTCGGCCATCATGAAGTGGTCGATCTCGAGGCCGGTGAGCTTGTTGACGGTGTCCACCGCGCAGCCGATGCCGGCCTCGGACATCGCCGAGTTGATCATGGCCTGACGCTGGGCCGGGTATTCCTTCTTGGTCTTCTGGTCCACGCACTTGGGGATGTCCACCAGGAGGTCGCGCGGGAAGCTGATGACGCTGACGCGCTTGTTGTCCGCTGAGATGTCCATCATCATCATCACGTCGGAGTGGCCGTAGCCGGCGGAGTCCTCGGCGCTGCCGTACTCGGAGTTCTTACCGTCACGGGTGTCCGAGCCCAGGATCAGGATCTGCATCCGGTCCGTCGCCTCGTTAACGGCCTCCTCGGTGCGGCCGTTGCCGGCGCCGAGGGCCTGTTTGCTGATGTTCCCCTGCAACCGGATGAACCAGTAGGACCCGAACGCGATCACGCCCACCAGGAGCACGGAGATCACGATGGTGGTGGCCTTCAGCCAGGTGGGGGTCCGGTGCGTTGCGCCCAGGTGCCGGGCGGGCCCGACGGAGGGGTCATCCGCGTGCCGGGCAGCGGCGCCTGACCGGGCCGGTGGAAAGGTCCCGTCTGAACGGTTGTCACGGGGTCGAACCACGGATGGTGCCTTCCTTCGCGGAGTGGGTCTACCCATTTTAGTGCCCCGCGGCGGAAAAGCTGTGACCGGCCCCCGCCCTCCGCGGGTTGGGGCCGGCCGGGGAGGGTCAGAAGCCCAGCTTCACCAGCTGCTTCGGGTCCCGCTGCCAGTCCTTGGCTACCTTCACGTGCAGGTCCAGGTAGATCCGGGCGCCCAGCAGCGCCTCGATGCCCTTGCGCGCGTTGGTGCCGACTTCCCGGAGCCGGGCGCCGCCCTTGCCGATGATGATGGCCTTCTGCGAGGGCCGTTCGACGTACAGGTTGACCCGGACGTCCAGGAAGGGCCGGTCCTCGGGACGGTCCTCGCGCGGCACGATTTCCTCCACGACGACGGCCAGGGAGTGCGGCAGCTCGTCGCGGACGCCCTCGAGCGCAGCCTCGCGGATCAGTTCGGCGATCATCACGGCTTCGGGCTCGTCCGTGAGGTGGCCGTCCGGGTAGAGCGGGGGCGACGGCGGCATGTGGCTGATCAGCACGTCGGCGACCGTGTCCACCTGGAAACCGTCGGCGGCGGAGACGGGGACGATGTCCTTCCAGCCCTCCTCCCCGAGGACCTCGCGGCCCAGGGCGGCAACGGCGAGCAGCTGCTCGGTGAGGGCCTGCCGGTCCACGGTGTCCGCCTTCGTGACCAGCGCGATCACGGGTTTGCGGCCGAGGGCGGCCAGCTGGGCGGCGATGAATTTGTCGCCGGGGCCGATCTTCTCGTTCGCCGGGAGGCAGAAGCCGATCGCATCGACCTCGGCCAGGGTGTCCGCCACGAGTTCGTTCAGGCGCTTGCCGAGCAGGGTGCGGGGCCGGTGCAGGCCCGGGGTGTCCACCAGGACCAACTGCGAGTCCTCGCGGTGCACGATCCCGCGGATTGTGTGGCGGGTGGTCTGCGGCTTAGCCGAGGTGATGGCCACCTTCTGGCCCACCAGGGCGTTGGTCAGGGTGGACTTTCCGGCGTTGGGGCGTCCCACCAGCACCGCGAACCCGGCCCGGTACCCGCCGTAGGGCGCTCCGCCGTCGGACTTATTCTGCTTGCTCACGTGGAACTCCCTGTTGCATTGTGTCGGCCTCGTCGAGTAGCTCTCCAAGGTCAGTGTCTTCCTTTGGCGCGGCCGCCGCAATGACGTGGCTGACGCGGTTCCGACGGCCCTCGAGCCGGTCGGCGCGGAGGGTTACGCCGTCGACAGTGACGGTGCTTCCCACGATCGGGACGCGGCCCAGGGCCTTCGCGAGCAGGCCGCCCACGGTGTCCACCTCGTCGTCGTCGAGCTCCAGGTCGAAGAGCTCGCCCAGGTCGTCGATGCTCATCTTGGCGCTCACCCGGTAGGTGCCGTCGCCCAGCTCCACGGCCTCGGCGGACTCCGTGTCGTACTCGTCCACGATCTCGCCGACGAGTTCCTCGATCAGGTCCTCCAGGGTGACCAGGCCGGCCGTGCCGCCGTATTCGTCGATGACGATGGCCACGTGGGTGGACTCCTTCTGCAGCTCGCGCAGCAGTTCGCTCACGGGCTTGGAGTCGGGGACGTAGCGCACCTCGCGGGCCAGGGCGTCCACCGCGGGCGGTTCGACGCCGGGTTGCAGGTTGTGGATCACGGCGGCGACGTCCTTGAGGTAGACGATGCCGAGGACCTGGTCGGTGCTCTCGCCAATCACAGGGATCCGCGAATAGCCGGAGCGGAGGAACAGGGACATGGCGCGGTGCAGGCTGGAGCCGGAATCGATGGTGAGGATGTCCGTGCGGGGCACCATCACGGCGCGGACCAGGGTGTCGCCGAAGTCGAAGACGGACTGGATCAGTTCCGCCTCGTCGTTCTCGATTACCTCGGATTCGCTGGCGCGTTCCACGAGTTCGCGGAACTCCTCCTCGCTGAAGAACGCCTCGTTGTCCGCCGGGGCGCCGGGGGCGACCGCGCTGCCCAGGGTGACCAGCCAGCCCGGGATGGGGCCGAGCACCCAGCAGAGCCAGCGGATCAGCGGCGCGGAGAAGCGCACCAGCCCGGCGGAGTGCACCCGGCCCAGTTGGCGCGGGGACACACCCACGATCACGAAGCCGAGAATCGCCATGATGCCGGTGGCGATCAGGCCGGCCAGCCAGACGTTGTCCAGCACGCTGTGCAGCAGCACGGTCACGGCCACGGCGGAGGCCATCTCGAACCAGATCCGCCAGAACCGCAGGGCGCGCATGTGCGCCACCGGCTGGGCAAGGATCCGTTTGAGGGCCGTGCCGCGGCTGTTCAGCACCGCCGCCTCGGCGTCGTGCCGTGGAAGGTAGTTGAAGGCTGCCTCGGCCGCGGTCAGGAGTGCGGCAAAAGTCAGGAAGACCAGCGACATGCCGGCCAGGATCAGTGGGGTCACTGAATCGTCTCTGCCGGGGCTTCCCGGCCGGTGAAGCCGGACAGGAGTTCGCGCTGCAGGCCGAACATCTCTTCCTTCTCCTCCGGCTCGGCGTGGTCGAAGCCGAGCAGGTGCAGGATGCCGTGCGTGGTGAGCAGCAGCATCTCGTCCTGGGTGGAGTGGCCGGCGTTCTGGGCCTGGATCTCGGCGACCTGCGGGCAGATGGCGATGTCACCGAGCATGCCCTGCGGGGTGGGCTTGTCCGGGGTGCCGGGGGTCAGTTCGTCCATCGGGACGGAGAGGACGTCGGTGGAACCCGGCTCGTCCATCAGCTCGATGTGAAGCTTTTCCATCGCGGGCTCGTCCACCAGCAGGATGGAAAGCTCCGCCTGCGGGTGGATAAAGAGGCGTTCGAAGACGTACCGGGCCAGCGCCACCAGCTCGGCCTCGTCGACGGCGATGCCGGATTCGTTGTTGACCTCGATGCTCATGCGTGTTCTCCCCGCTTGTCCCGGGCAACTGAGTGCTTGACCCGGTTTCGTTGTGCTTCGTCCCAGACGCTGTAGGCGTTGACGATGTCGCCCACCAGCCGGTGCCGGACGACGTCGGCGGCGTCCAGGACGGAAAAGTTGACGTCCTCGATGCCCTGCAGGATATCCTCGACGATCCGCAGGCCGGACCGGGTGCCGAACGGCAGGTCCACCTGGGTGATGTCGCCGGTGACCACCATCTTGGAGCCGAAGCCCAGGCGGGTGAGGAACATCTTCATCTGCTCCGGCGTCGTGTTCTGGGCCTCGTCGAGGATGATGAAGGCGTCGTTCAGGGTCCGGCCGCGCATGTAGGCCAGCGGCGCCACCTCGATGGTGCCGGCGGCCATCAGGCGCGGGATGGACTCCGGGTCCATCATGTCGTGCAGCGCGTCGTAGAGCGGCCGCAGGTAGGGATCGATCTTGTCGCTCAGCGTTCCGGGCAGGAAGCCGAGCCGCTCGCCGGCCTCGACGGCGGGGCGGGTGAGGATGATCCTGCTGACCTCCTTCTGCTGCAGCGCCTGCACGGCCTTGGCCATGGCCAGGTAGGTCTTGCCGGTGCCGGCGGGGCCGATGCCGAAGATCACGGTGTTCGCGTCGATGGCGTCCACGTATTTCTTCTGGTTCAGCGTCTTGGGCCGGATGGTCTTGCCTCGGCTGGAGAGGATGTTGGTGGTCAGCACCTCCACCGGGTTCTGCAGCGACTGGCTGCGGAGCATGGAGACGAGCTGCTGCAGGACGGCCGGGGTTATCACCGTGCCGCGGGCCACCAGCCCGCGCACCTCGTTCAGGAGCCGCATGATCCGGGGCACGTCCGCCGGCGGGCCGCTGATGGAGAGCTCATTGCCGCGGACGTGGAAGTCGACGCCGGGGTACTGGGATTCGATGAAGCGCAGCGCCTCGTCGTGGCTGCCCAGCGACTGCACCATCTGGCCCGAGTTCTCGAAGACCACGACCTCCGTCCGCACGCCTGGGATGGAGTGGGGAAATTCCCCGGTGGTGCGTTCGCCCGCGGTGGTCCGGGCCTTGCCGTTGGCTGCTTCAGTCATGGTGATGGCCCGCGGGCCTCTGGTTCCCTCCAGCTCGGATATGCTTCGTCGCCGCCGCTCCCGTCTGGCCGCCGTGAGGTGCGGCGTCGCCGGGTCCGGCGGTCCTCCCATCTTACGTCAGGAGACCGCCGCCGTGCCGCGCTCCCGGCCCGGCCGGACGGGCCACCCCAGGGCCGGGCCGCCGTCGTCGTCGACCGCTTCCGAAGAGCCTTTTCGACGCATCTTCGACGGCCCTTTCGACGCCTCCGGGGGTGCGGTTAGCGGGCTTTAGGTATCAACTTCATATCGGCCTCATATCGTTCCCGTTGCAGTTTGTTCGGGCGCCCCGCTTCCCCGCCGGCGGAAACCTCCCCTGTGCCATGCTGGATTGGGCCTATCGGTCACGACCGGCAACGACCCGCACATCAACGACCTCAGGGAGAGGGAGCACCGCAATCGGCAACAAGGGCGCCAGCAGTCAGGGCACGAGGACCGCGACGGCGGCACGGCGCATGCGCCGCGGCCTGCTGCTGTTCGTGCTGCCCGCGTCCCTGGTGCTCTCCGGTTGCGTCGCCAACCCCCGGCAGGACATCACCGACGCCGGCTCCCCCACGCAGACGGTGCCGGGACCCGCGGACGGGACCACCGCCACGAGCGCCCCGCTGGAATCCGCGCAGGCCTCCAACAAGGCCCCGGTGTACTGGATCGGCCGCAGCAACAACAACGTCTTCCTCTACCGCGAATTCCGCGACGTCTCCGAGGACGACAACCCCGTGACCCGCGCGTTGCGGGTGATGATGTCCCAGAAGCCCCTGGACCCTGACTTCTTCACCCCGTGGCAGAACCCCCGCAAGCTCGCCACCTCGATCTCCGGCAAGAACACCATCACGGTGGACGTGTCCTCCGACGCGTTCAACAGCAACCTCGACGCCGACATGGCCGAGCGCGCCATCCAGCAGCTGGTCTACACGGCCACCGCCGCCGCTGCCAGCGCCGGCCTCACGGACTCCGGGCAGCAGATCCAGGTGGTCATCCTGGTGGACGGCCACACCGACTATGTCGCGTTCAACCGGGTCCGGCTGGGCGCGCCCACCTCCCGCAGCGCCGGCATGGTGGCGCCGGTGTGGATCATCGACCCGCAGGAGGGCACCACCGTGGCCGACGGCGCGGTGAAGATCTCCGGCCGCAGCACATCACCGGGCGGGAAGCTCCGCTGGGAGATCCAGAAGGTCGACGGCACCGCCAAGACCCCGTACCAGAGCGGCATGATGACCGCGGCCGCGGATGCCCAGCAGTCGGGCCTGTTCAGCTTCACCCTCAACTTGGGGCCGGGCAGCTACGAGGCGCGGGTCGCGCAGGTGGACGCGAACGGCAAGGCCACCGACCTCAACGTCGACACCCGCGGCTTCACGGTTAAATAGCCGGGTAAATAGCCCCGTCAAATAGCACGGTCAAATAGACCGCTAAGCCGCCAGCCGGGTAGCCGCTACCAGCGGCCCAGGACGTCGCTAGCCAGCACGGTCGCCGCGGGCCCGGCGGTGGAGGACCGCAGCACGTGGTGCCCCAGCAGCGCGGTCACGGCCCCCGCATCACAGAGCCGGGTAACCTCCCGCGGGCTGATCCCGCCCTCCGGTCCGACAATCATCAGCACCTCGCGCGGCGCCGCGGCGTCGTCCGCGCTACCAACGCTCTCCTGCCAGTCGGCCAGCACACGGCGCAGGGGCCGGACGGCGTCCTCGTGCAGGATCACTGCCAGCCCGGCGGATGCCACCGTGTCGGCCACGGCCGCCTGCAGCGAGCCGCCGTCCACCGCGGCGCGGACCTCGGGGATCCAGGCCCGGCGGGCCTGCTTCGCCGCCGCCGTCACCACGGACTGCCACTTGGCGTGCGCCTTCGCGGCACGCTCGGGCTTCCAGCGGACGATCGACCGTTCGGCCTGCCACGGGACGACGGCGTCGATCCCCAGCTCGGTCGCGGTCTCGGCCGCGAGTTCATCCCGGTCGCCCTTCGCCAGGGCTTGCACCAGAATGAGCCGCACCGCCGGGCGCGGCTCATCGTTGACCGCGGCGCACTCGAGCGTCAGCTCCTGGGGCCCGGCGGCGGTGACCGTGCCGGTGATCCGGCGGCCGGCGCCGTCGGCGATGTCGACCTGCTCCCCCGCCGTGAGGCGTTTGACCGTGACGGCGTGCCGCGCCTCGGCGCCGTCCAGCACGAAGGTGGAGCCGGGGGCCTGGTGGTCCAGGGTTCCGGCGGGGGTGAAGAAGACCGGGTTGCTCACCGCTACAGGTTACCGAGGCGGTCCCGCAGCTTGGCGAAGACCCCGCCGCTGGCGGCCAGCTTGCCCTCGGTGAACTGTTCGCCGCGGAGCTTGGCCAGCTGGCGCATCAGGTCTTCCTGGGCGGCGTCGAGCTTGGCGGGGGTCTCGACCTGGAGGTGGACCTTGAGGTCCCCGCGGCCGTAGCCGCGCAGGTGGGTGACGCCGAGGCCGCGCAGGGTGATGACCTCGCCGGACTGGGTGCCGCTCTTGACGTCGATTTCCTGCTGGCCGTCGAAGGTGTCCAGGGTCAGCTCGGTGCCGAGGGCAGCGGCCGTCATCGGAATGGTGAGGCTGGCGTGCAGGTCGTCGCCCTCGCGGACGAATGTCGCGTCGTTGTTGACCCGGATCTCCACGTACAGGTCGCCCGAGGGGCCGCCCGCCGGGCCGGCCTCGCCCTGGCCGGAGAGCTGAATCCGGGTGCCGGTGGCGACGCCGGCGGGGACCTTGACGGTCAGGGACCGGCGGCTGCGGATCCGGCCCTGGCCGGCGCACTCGTTGCAGGGATCCTTGATGACGGTGCCGAAGCCCTCGCAGCTGCCGCAGGGGGCGGTGGTCATGACCTGGCCCAGGATGGAGCGGACCGGGCGCTGGACCTGGCCGCTGCCGCCGCAGATGTCGCAGCGTTCCGGGTGGCTGCCCTCGCGGCAGCAGGAGCCCTCACAAGTGGGGCAGGTGACGGCGGTGTCCACCTCGAGCTTCTTGTTGACGCCGAAGACGGCGTCGCGCAGCTCGATCCGGACGCTGATCAGCGCGTCCTGGCCGCGGCGGACGCGGGAGGCCGGGCCGCCGGCTCCGGCGGCGCCGCCGAAGAAGGTCTCAAAGATGTCTTGGAACGCGAAGCCCTGGCCGGCGTAGCTGCCGCCGCCGAAGCCGTTGTCCGTGCCGTTCTCGTTGCCGGTGGTGTCGTAGACGCGGCGCTTCTGCGGGTCGGAGAGCACCTCGTAGGCGTGGGTGACCGCCTTGAAGCGCTCGGACGCGTCCTCGCCCGGGTTAACGTCCGGGTGCAGGGTCCGCGCGAGTTTGCGGTAGGCCTTCTTGATTTCCTCGCCGGTTGCTTCGCGGGAGACTCCAAGAACGTCGTAGTGGCTGCTCAAAGTGTGTATCTCTTCCTTTTTGTACTGCCGGTGCTGGGCGACAAGACTGGTGGTGGATCCGGCCGGTCAGGGGCCGAGGATCCGTGAAAGGTAGCGGGCCACCGCGCGGACGGCGGCCATGGTGGTGGGGTAATCCATCCGGGTGGGGCCGAGGATGCCCACCTTGGCGGTGGCGTCCGGGCCGTACCCGGTGGCCACCACGGAGGCCTCGGAGAGCCCGTCATAGGGGTTCTCCCGACCAATGCTGACGGTCACGCCGCGGGGGTCCTCCGCCATGTCCGAGAGCAGCCGGAGCATGACCACCTGCTCCTCGAGGGCCTCGAGGACGGGGCCGATGCTCAGCGGAAAGTCAACGTTGGAGCGGGCCAGGTTGGCCGTGCCGGCCATGACCATCCGCTCCTCGCGGCTGCTGGCGGCCAGCGCCTCAAGTCCGCGGGCCAGCGCCTGGGCGGCGCCGCGGCGGGCGGGGGCGGTGCTGTCGACGACGTCGGGCAGGGTCTGCGGGAGCAGGCTCAACGGAGTGCCGCCGAGACGGCCGAGGAAGACGCCCCGCAGTTCGGCGAGGGTCTCGTCGCCAAGGTCTTGGCCGACGTCGATGACGCGCTGTTCGACCTTGCCGGTGTCCGCGATGAGCACTGTCAGCACTTTCCGCGGTGCCAGCAGCACGAACTCGATGTGCCGCACCCGGGCCCGGCTGAGCAGCGGGTACTGCACCACGGCCACCTGGTTGGTCAGTTGCGCCAGCAGGCGCACCGTCCGGTCCAGGACGTCGTCGAGGTCTTCGGAGCCCTCCAACAGAGCCTGGATGGCCCGCCGCTCCGCCGGGGACAGCGGCTTGACCGCGGATATGCGGTCAACGAAGAGCCGGTAGCCCTTGTCCGTGGGGATTCGGCCGGCGCTGGTGTGCGGGGCGGTGATCAGCCCCTCGTCCTCCAGCGCGGCCATGTCGTTGCGGATCGTGGCGCTGGAAACGCCCAGGTGGTGGCGTTCCACCAGCGCCTTGGAGCCCACGGGTTCACGGGAATGGACGTAGTCCTCCACGATGGCGCGCAGCACTTCGAGTTTGCGTGGTTCGCTCACGCCGCACCTCCAATCGAGCCTCAACCGTCAACCGGCGCCCGCCGCCCGGAAGAACCCGGGGGTTAGCACTCGGCATGCCTCAGTGCTAACCAGTCTAATATGTCCGGCCGCGTTGTTAGCATTGGATTCGCTCCGGGCGTGACCGTGGCAACCCGGGCGGCTGCCCGGCGCGGCCGGCCACCTACCCGGCCTCATGCAGTTCCCGTTGCAGTTCCGCCCCGATGCAAAGCAGTGTGTAACCGATGTCCTATCAGAACTGGGGCCCGCAGGACCTCACCGCCCCCGCCCCCTCCCAGCTGCCCGAGGTTCCGGTGCAGCGCGGCATGGTCCTCGAGGACGTGCAGTCCGGCTGGGTGGGTGCCGTCACGCGGGTGGAGAAGTCCGGCGGCATGCACGTCGTGGCCCTCGAGGACCGGCGCGGGAAGTCCCGGACCTTCCGCCTCGGCTACGGCTTTCTCCTGGAGGGCCGGCCCATCCGGCTGATGCCGCCGGCACCCCGGGCGGCCGCAGGGCCTGCGGCCGGGGCCCGCACTGCGTCCGGCTCGGTGCGGGTTGAGGGCCAGCGGGCGCAGGTGGCCAAGGCCAGCCGGATCTGGGTTGAGGGCAAGCACGACGCCGAACTGGTCGAGAAGGTCTGGGGCGACGATCTCCGGGTCGAGGGCATCGTCGTCGAGCCCCTGCACGGCATCGACGATCTCGCCGCCGCGGTCAAGGACTTCCGCCCGGGTCCCGGCCGCCGCCTCGGCGTCCTGGTGGACCACCTGGTGGCCGACTCCAAGGAATCCCGGATCGCCGAGGCCGTCATGGCCTCCCCCGGCGCCCGCGGCAACGTCCTGATTGTCGGCCACCCCTACATCGACGTCTGGCAGGCCATCCGGCCGTCCGTGCTGGGCATCGAACGCTGGCCGGTGATCCCCCGGGGCGTGGACTGGAAGACCGGCATCCTGACTGCCTTCGGCTGGCCGCACAGCACCAAGGAGGACATCGGTTTGGGCTGGCAGAAACTCCTCGGCGCCGTCCGCAGCTACGCCGACCTGGAACCCTCGCTGCTGGGCCGGGTGGAGGAGGTCATCGACTTCCTCACCGCCCCGGGACAGTAGGGTCCGCCCGGCGAGGTGGCGGGCGACGGCGCCCAAGCAAGTATTCTTGATACGGTGGCCGCCGCGTTTTGGCGGTGGCCGCGCCCGCACAGGTACCAACGCTCCACCGCAATCCAAAGGACGAAACGTGGCAGAAGACGCACGCGAACACACGGACCCCCAGGCCGGTCACGGCCAGTCGCAGTACCATGGCGTTCCCGCAAATGCGCTTCCCCTGACCGCCAGCGAGGACCGTCAGTGGGCCACCCTGTCGCACTTCGGCGGCATCCTCGGCTGCATCCCGTCACTGCTGATCTACCTGATCTTCAAGGACCGCGGACCGTTCACCGCCCAGGAGTCCAAGGAAGCGCTGAACTTCACCCTGCCGCCGACGATCGCGGCCGTGGTCGCCAACCTCCTGGTGTTCATCCCCGTGGTGGGCAACTTGTTCGCGGTCCTGGCCACGGTCATCTGGATCGCACTGGCCTGCTTCTCCGTGGCTGCCGGTATCCACGTCAACCGCGGCCAGCCGCACCGCTACGAGTTCAACCTGCGCTGGATCAAGTAGCGCCGGTTCCCACGCTGACGGGCACCCCGGGATTTCTCCCCGGGTGCCCGTTTTTGTCTAATGTGTGCGGTTCGTTGGCCCGGCGGGGTCAGTCCGGCAGCAGCCGGCGGACGACGGCGTCGGCCAGAAGGCGGCCCTTCAGCGTGAGGACCAGCCGGCCGCGGAAGGCCTGCGCCGGCTCCACGAGCCCGTCGGCGATCAATCCCGCGACCGCGTGCCGGCCGGTTTCCTCCAGTCCGCCCAGGCTGGGGATGTCCAGGCCCGACACCAGCCGTGCCTCGAGCATGATGCGCTCGATATTGCGGGTCTCCGGGTCCAGGGTTTCCCGCCCGGCCGCCGGGGAGGCGCCGGAGTCCAGCCGCGCCGCGTAGGCGACGGGGTGCTTGACGTTCCACCAGCGGACTCCGCCGACGTGCGAGTGGGCCCCCGGCCCGATCCCCCACCAGTCGTCGCCACGCCAGTAGGCGAGGTTGTGGCGGCAGGCCTGCTCCGGCGTCGCCGCCCAGTTGCTGACCTCGTACCAGCCCAGCCCGGCAGCGGAAATGAGCTCGTCGGCGAGTTCGTACTTGGCCGCATGGTCGTCGTCGTCGATTCCCGGGACCTCGCCGCGGCGGATCTGGGCGGCGAGCTTGGTGCCCTCCTCGACGATCAGGGCGTAGGCGCTGATGTGGTCCGGGCGGTAGGAAAGGGCCGTCTCCAGCGAGTGGCGCCAGTCCTCCAGCGACTCGCCGGGCGTGCCGTAGATCAGGTCGAGGCTGACGGCCAGCCCGGCCTCCCTGGCCCACTCGACCACCAGAGGCACCCGGCTGGGTGTGTGGGTCCGGTCCAGGACCTTGAGCACGTGGGGCACGGCGGACTGCATCCCGAAGGACACCCGCGTGAAACCGGCGTCGGCCAGCAGCTGCAGGGACTCGCGGGTCACCGAGTCCGGGTTCGCCTCGGTGGTTACCTCGGCGCCGGGTGCAAGGCCCCAGGAGTCGACGGCGGCGCGCAGGATGCGGGCCAGGTCTTCCGCGGGAAGGAGGGTGGGGGTGCCACCGCCGAAGAAGACGGTGCTCAGCGGACGCTCCGGCAGCCCGGAGGCGGCCAGGGCGCGGGCCGCGAATCCGACCTCCGCCACGGCGGTGTCGGCGTAGGCATCCTGGGACGCCCCGCCGCCGAGTTCCGTGGCGGTGTAGGTGTTGAAGTCGCAGTAGCCGCAGCGGACCGCGCAGAACGGGATGTGGACGTAGAGCCCGAAGGCCCGGCCCCCGGCGCCCTCCAGCGCCTGGGCGGGCAACAGCCCGTCCGAAGGCGCGGGGTCGCCGAGGGGTAGTGCGCTTGGCATGGTTACTTCTTGGCCTTGTCCTTGGATTCTTCCGTGGTCAGGGCGGCGATGAACGCCTCCTGCGGCACCTCGACGCGGCCCACCATCTTCATGCGCTTCTTGCCTTCCTTCTGCTTCTCGAGCAGTTTGCGCTTTCGGGTGATGTCACCGCCGTAGCACTTGGCGAGCACGTCCTTGCGGATGGCGCGAATGCTCTCGCGGGCGATGATGCGGGAGCCGATGGCGGCCTGGATCGGCACCTCGAACTGCTGCCGCGGGATCAGTTCGCGCAGCTTGCCGGTCATCATCACGCCGTAGGCGTAGGCCTTGTCCCGGTGGGTGATGGCGCTGAATGCATCCACCTGCTCGCCCTGGAGCATGATGTCGACCTTGACCAGGTCGGCGACCTGGTCGCCGTCGGCCTTCCAGTCCAGCGAGCCGTAGCCGCGGGTGCGGGACTTGAGGATGTCGAAGAAGTCGAAGACGATCTCGGCCAGCGGGAGCCGGTAGCGGATTTCGACGCGGTCCTCGGAGAGGTAGTCCATGCCGCCCATGACGCCGCGGCGGCTCTGGCAGAGCTCCATGATGGCGCCGACAAACTCGTTCGGCGCGAGGATGGTGGCGGAGACCATCGGTTCGCGGACCTCGGCGACCTTGCCCGTGGGGTACTCGCTGGGGTTGGTCACGTGGATGACCTTCTTGTCCTCCAGCGTGACCTCGTACTCGACGTTCGGGGCGGTGGAGATCAGGTCCAGGTTGTATTCGCGTTCCAGCCGTTCCCGGGTGATTTCCAGGTGCAGCAGGCCCAGGAAGCCCACGCGGAAGCCGAAGCCCAGGGCGGCGGAGGTCTCCGGTTCGTAGACCAGCGCGGCGTCGTTGAGCATCAACTTCTCCAGCGCATCGCGCAGCACCGGGTAGTCGGTGCCGTCCAGCGGGTAAAGACCGGAGAAAACCATCGGCTTGGCATCCGCGTAGCCGGCCAGCGACTGTGTGGCGGGCTTGGCCATGTTGGTGACGGTGTCGCCCACCTTGGACTGGCGGACATCCTTCACGCCGGTGATCAGGTAGCCCACCTCGCCGACGCCCAGGCCCTTGGACGGCGTGGGCTCCGGGGAGCTGACACCGATCTCCAGGAGTTCGTGGGTGGCGCGGGTGGACATCATCTGGATGCGTTCGCGGGGGTGGAGCATGCCGTCGACGACGCGGACGTAGGTCACCACGCCGCGGTAGGTGTCATAGACCGAGTCGAAGATCATGGCCCGGGCGGGGGCATCGGGATCGCCGACGGGGGCGGGCAGGTCGCGGACAATCTTGTCCAGGAGGGCCTCAACGCCGGCGCCGGTCTTGCCTGAGACCCGCAGCACGTCCTCCGGGTCACCGCCGATCAGGTTGGCGAGCTCCTCGGCATACTTCTCCGGCTGGGCGGCCGGCAGGTCGATCTTGTTCAGGACCGGAATGATGGTGAGGTTGTTCTCCATCGCCAGGTAGAGGTTGGCGAGGGTCTGCGCCTCAATGCCCTGCGCGGCGTCGACCAGCAGCACGGCGCCCTCGCAGGCGGCCAGGGACCGGGACACCTCGTAGGTGAAGTCGACGTGGCCGGGGGTGTCGATCATGTTCAGCGCGTAGCTGGTGCCCTCGAGCTCCCACGGCATCCGGACGGCCTGCGACTTGATGGTGATTCCGCGCTCACGTTCGATGTCCATGCGGTCCAGGTACTGGGCCTTCATGTCACGGGACTGAACGATGCCGGTGAACTGGAGCATCCGGTCGGCCAGCGTGGACTTGCCGTGGTCAATGTGCGCAATGATGCAGAAGTTCCGGATGAGGGCCGGATCTGTTGCGGCAGGCACCGGGGCGGTGCGGGCCATGGGAGACACGCAGGGTCCTAACTCTTGGCTGAACTGGTGAAGGTTTTGTCCGCGGGCTGAACAGCCGGCGTTGCGCCGGGCTGCGGAAGGCCGCAATTCTCGTCCCCTTAGTCTCCCACGTCCCGGCGCGTGGGTCTGCATTCCGGCCCGCCCCGCCCCGGCGCCGGTAGGGTTTGCCCATGGCATTGAACCTTCGCTCCCTCGGCAAGGCCGTCCGCGGCACACTCCGTTTCCTGGGCATCGGCGGCGCGCCTGCCGCTCCCCCGGCGCGGCGACGCCCGGCCGGGGCACCTGCCGGCCCGCGCCGCGGCGGACCCGTTGCCGGTACCTATCCCGGTGACTTCCGCGGCAAGGCCACGGTCAGGTACGCGCCGAACGCCAACGGGGTCCCCGAGCCCGGCGAGATCGTGTGGACCTGGGTGCCGTTCGAGGAGGACCACAGCCAGGGCAAGGACCGCCCAGTGCTGCTGGTGGGAACCAAGGGACGCTACCTCCTTGGCCTGATGCTCACCAGCAAGGACCACGACGGCGACCCGCGGCGGGCCGCAAACTACGTGGACATCGGCACCGGGCCGTGGGACCGGCAGTGGCGGCCCAGCGAGGCGCGGCTGGACCGGGTCCTGCAGATCGACCCCGCGGCCGTCCGCCGGGAGGGTGCCATTCTGGACGCCGGCAGGTTCCGCGGAGTGGCCACGGCGCTCCGCGACCGGCAGGGCTGGTCCTGACGGCAATCTGGCCGCTGTGCATTTCGTCATCGAACAGCCGTTTCTGCTACTATTGACAGCTGTGTGTCCGTGCAGGTCGACGGCCACAGATGGTTGGTCGCCATAGGTATCCCCACGCCGCTCAGTCAATGGCCAATCTGAAAGCCCTCTAGACCATTTTCCGCATTGAAAAAGAGAGTTCACACGTGGCTAATATCAAGTCCCAGAAGAAGCGCATCCTGACCAACGAAAAGGCTCGCCTGCGCAACAACGCAGTCAAGTCCGAGCTGAAGACGGCCATCCGCGCCGTCAACACCGCCGTTGCGTCCGACGACAAGGATGCCGCGTCTGCTGCACTGGTTTCCGCCAGCCGGAAGCTCGACAAGGCTGTCAGCAAGGGTGTTCTGCACAAGAACAACGCTGCAAACCGCAAGTCGGCGATCTCCAAGAAGGTCAACGCACTCTAAGGTTTTCCAGTTCAGCTGAACTGATGATTGTGGCCGGCACCGTAAAGGTGCCGGCCACAGCCAGTTAACGCGGCTTTCGTGACGCTCCGGCACCGTAGCGACGTACTGCCCGGCCCTAGCGGCGGACGGAACCGGCGATGACCGTGACGGCGTGTTCGACGGCGTAGACCGGGTCCCGGGACAGGCCCTTGACCTGCGCGTCCGCCTCGGCGGTGACCTGGATGGAGCGCACCAGCCCCTCCGGGGTCCACCGGCGGACGTCCCGCTGCGCCTGCTCGACCAGCCAGGGCTGCATGCCCAACTGCTTGGCGATCTGGGACGACGAGCCCTGAGCCCCGGCAACCTTTGCGAGGGACCGGAGCTTGGCCGCCAGTGCGGCGACGATCGGCACCGGGTCCGCCCCGGTATCCAGCGCATGGCGCAGCGTGGAAAGAGCGAGCGGCGCGTTGCCCGCCATGGCCGCGTCGGCGACCTTGAACCCGGAGGCCTCGACCCGGCCGCCGTAGTAGCGGTCCACCATGTCGGCGTCGACGGCGGTGGTAGCGTCGGCGATCAGCTGGCTGCAGGCGGCGGCCAGCTCGGCCATGCTCGCCCCGACGGCGTTGATCAGGGCCTGAACGGCATCGGGCTCGATCCGGCGCGAGGCGGCCTTGAACTCGGTCATGACGAAGGAAATCTTGTCGGCGTCCTTTTTCAGCGGCTGGCAGTCGACCACGGGCCAGCCCCCGGCCTTGATAGCGTCCAGCAGCTTTTTGCCGCGGACTCCCCCGCCGTGCCGCATCACCATAACGGCGTCCGCTTCCGGTTGCGCCAGGTACTTCAGGGCGTCGGCCAGGAAGGCGTCGTTCATCGACTCCAGCGCCTCGACCTCGATCAGCTTCTGCTCGCCGAACAGGGACGGGCTGACGTTCATGGCCAGCGCGCCGGGTTCGTAGGCGGCGGCGCTCATGCGGGTCACCTCGACATCGGGGGCTGCCGCACGGACCAGTTGCCGCAGGCGGTCCATCGCGCGGGACGCCAGGTAATCCTCGGGGCCGCCTACCAGCACCACGGGAGCAGGCGTCACGTCCCGCCAGGTGGCGGTGTTCGTGGCCGCGGCCTTGGTGCGTGGGTTTTGGGCAGCAGCCACTGGTGATTCCTCCGGAGGGTTGGTGTGCAGACTCTAAGCGTCCCACGGCGTCGGCGGACCGCCAAGCCGTGCAGAGGCCGCCCGCGCCCGTCCAGCACCAGTGCCAGCACCCGCACCGTCCCGCCGTGCATCGCGAGCATGAGGCGTCCGGCCCGCACCGGGTGGCAGAGCAGCCACACGGCGCCGAGGGTGAGGACGGACAGCAGCACCATGGTCGAGGCTCCCACCGCGCCCTCCGGCCACGCCAGCGCGGCTCCCGGAAGCCCGGCAAAAAACCGCGCGACGGCACCGACACCGGCGGCGAAGATCCCGGCAAGGGCCATCGGCACAGACGCAAGGGCCGGTGACACCGCGAGCAACAGAACGGCGGCCGTGCCCAGCAGCGTCACCGGTGCCACCAGGACGGCGGCAGCAAGGTTCGCCGCGAGGGCATAGGTCGAAAAGCTCGGCTGTAGCAGGACGATCACCGGGCCGCAGAACAACTGGGCGGAGAACGGCACGGCGACACCGGCAGCGACGGCGCGGGGCACCGCGGGCGGAAACCACGCCATCACGGGCCGTCCCGCCACAATGATGCCGAGGGTCGCGAGGACCGACAGCAGGAACCCGAAGTCACCCGCCAGCCCTGGGTCGAACAGAAGCAGCACGATCACCGCCGTGCACAACAGGCTCAGCGCCTGCCCGGACCGGCCTGCCGCGACGGCGGCCAGCCCGATGGCACCCATGCAGGCGGCGCGCAGGACACTGGCGTCCGGTCCCACCAGCGCCACGAACAGCGTTAGCCCGGCCAGGGCCAAGCCCGCGGCCGCGGGCCGGGGAAGCCGCAGGCTCCGGGCACCGAGGAGGAGCGCTCCCAGCACCAGGCTGCAGTTGGCCCCGCTCACGGCGGTCAGGTGGGTCATGCCGACGGTCTTCATCGCTGCGGCCACCCCGGGGTCCAGGGCGGAGGTGTCGCCCGTGACCATGCCGGGAAGGAGTCCGCGGGCGTCGCCGGGCAGTGTCCGGGCCGCCGCCGTGTAGCGGGCGCGCAGCCGGGACAGCGCCGCCTCCGGACCACCCCCGGTGGCGTCCGTCCTGGCCAGCGGTACCGGGGACGTACTGGCGGAGAGCGTCCCCGCCTCGCTGCGCCCGGCCTCGACGGCCCTGAGGTTTCCCGTGGCGCGAATCTGCTGGCCGGGTTCCACGCCGGCCCAGTCCTCTCCGCCGAGGACGGTCATGGGTGTGGCCGTCCCGATGCGCTGGCCATCGTGGATGAGGGTGCGGAGGGTAGCTTCGACGGACCACCGCGCGGAGGCACCTCGGCCCGGCGACGCGGAGAGGCGTTCCGGAGCGGCGGTGATGTCCAGCTCGGCCACCACCGACGCGCGGGCGGCGAAGGCTTCAGCCACGGCGCCCTGCTGCCGTTCGGTGGCGGCGGCTCCCGCATGCGATCCGGCCGCGGCGGCGAGGGCTAGCCCCACGGCCAAGGTCGCCCTTACGCTTCTCCGGGCGTGGCGTTTCTTGCACCGTGCGCGCGTCAATCTGCGGGCGAGCAGGAATCCGATACCGGCGAGGAACACGGCGCAAATCAGCGCCTGATCCAGCGGCCGGATCCACGCCCCCGCCAGGGAGCTGGCCCAGACCAGCAGCGCGGCCGGCACGAGGCGGAGGTCGCTCCGCCGCCGGGCTCCGCTGTCGGGAGGACCGTTCCGCCGGGCAGACACGGAACTCGATTGGCGGGAATGCGGCGTACCGGTGAGGAGGCCGGACAGCGTCTTGCCAAGGCGTGCCTCCAGCCGCCTCCTGACACTGCCGTCCCGCAAGGACGGTGCCTGCCCGTCTGACTTCTTTCGCTTGCGCTTGTCCGTCAGGGCACCTGAAGTGTCCGTCGGCTCCGGCTGCGGCGCCAGGCTGAAGACCGCGGCGTCCCGGTAGGCTTGCCAGGGACGGTGCTGGTGCCCGTGTTCCGGCTGCCGGAGCTCGCGTGGCATGTCAGACCCGCACCAACGGCAGCAGGGCCTCGAGGAGTTTAGGCCCGACGCCGTCCACGGCGTCGAGCTCCTCGACCCGGGTGAACCGGCCGTGTTGTTTGCGCCAGTCCACAATCCGCTGGGCGAGCACCGGCCCCACCCGCGGAAGCGTGGCGAGTTCCTCCGCGTCGGCGGTGTTGAGGTTGACCTTCGCGGTCCCGCTCCCGGGTGCCCCGGTCCCGCTTCCACTGCCACCACCTGTCCCGCCGGTCCCGCTTTCGCTGCTAGCGGCGGACCCGCCTCCCTCCCCCGACGCCCCGCCCTGCGGATCCTGCGCCTCTGGGCTGCCCCGTTCGGGCACGACGATCTTTTGGCCGTCCTCCACGGCCGCGGCCAGGTTCAGCCGGTCCAGGTCCGCGGTGGGCGTGGCCCCGCCGGCGGCGGCGATTGCCTCATGGAGCCGGCTGCCCGCCGCCAGTGTGAGCACCCCGGGCCGGATGACGGCACCCGTGACGTGTACGACGACCCGCTCGACCGGTGCGGCGGGCGCAGTCTCCACGGCCGCGGCAGTTGTTGACGTCTCACTCAGGGGCTCCACCCGCGGAGCGGAGCCGGCGGCCCGCCACCAGAACCAGCCTCCGAGCAGCACCGCAACCACAGCAAGCAGGACGGCGGCCCCGCGGGCCGTTCGCCAGCGCACCAGTGGCGGCGCAAACTCCGGCATCTCGTCGTCCGGCCGGGCGTCAGGGGACGAATCGAAGGAATCCAGCAGGGGCGCATCGTCTGCGGACCCCTCAACAGACGTGTCCCCGGGCGATCCGAGGCTGGCCGCCCAACGGTGCCGGGCCGCGCGGGGACCCGCAAGGGTCGAAGTCGGGGAGCGGCGCGGCATGCGTCCACGCTAGGTGCCCACGCAGCACTGCTGGCAGGTCCCGGTAGGCCTATGTGGACAGCTCGCCCTGCTAAGGCCCGGCCGGCGGACCGCTCGGAGCGGAAGACGGCGTCGGAGATGGGACGGGGGTGCTGCTCTCCCCCACCACGACGGCCAGCACCCCCAGCCCGGCGTGGGCCGCGAGGACGGCCGGCAGCGAGCTGATCTGCGCGGGTGGGCAGCCGGGCAGCTGGTCCGCCAACCGGGCCGCCAGCTGTTCGGCCTCGGCTGGGTTCCCGAAGTGGTGCACGGCGATTCGAGCTTCACCGGCGGGACGGGACAGGGCGTCGTCGGCCGAGATTTCCTCCAAGCGCGCCACCGCCCGGGCCGCGGACCGGACGCGTTCCAACGGGACGATCCTGCCGTCGTCGACCGCCAGGATGGGCTTGATCGAGAGCATGGTTCCCCAGAGGGACGCGGCCGCTCCGATCCGTCCGCCGCGGCGCAGCTGCTCCAGGCTGGGGACATAGAAGTACACCTTGGTGCGGGCCAGCCGGGCCTCGGCGAAGCCGCGCACGGCCGCGGCGTCCAGCCCGTCGGCCGCGGCCACGACGGCGCTCTGGACGCCCATGCCTTCGGCCATGCCGGCGGTACGGGAGTCCAGCACCTCCACCGGGATATCCACCCGGGCGGCCGCCAGCCGGGCCGAGTCCGCGGTGCCCGAGAGCTCGGCGGAGAGATGGACGGACAGCACGGCTTCGAACCCGCGGGCGGCGGCCTCGCGGTAGGCGCGTTCGAACTGGCCCGGCGACGGACGCGAAGTCCGGACCACCACACCGCCGGCCAGGGCCACGGCGATGGTATCGGCGATGTCGTCCTCGCCCTCACCGTAGATTTCCTCTCCCACCATGACCGGCATGGGCACCACGGTAAGGCGGCCGTCGGAGGTGAAGTCGCGCACCCAGTCGGCGGGGAGGGCCGCGGCGGAATCGGTCACCACCGCGGTCCGGACGACGGGGACCACGGCGAGCTCGGCGGCATCCGGCCGGGTGGCGCGGCGCAGCCGAAGCAGGCGCTCCCGCAGCCAGGGCCAGCCCGGCGGCTCACGGTCAGGCACGAAACACCCCTTGGAATGTGGACCGGCCGCCGGCGAAAACGCCGACGGCCGGTGACAGCATAACTCCGGTCCGGCTAGGCCGGAACGATGTTGACCAGTTTGGGTGCCCGCACGATCACGGTGCGGATCCCCCGGCCGTCCATGGCGCGCTGGACGTTCTCCGAGGCCAGCGCCAGTTCGCGCAACTCATCCTCGGAGATCTCCGGGGAGACCTCCAGCCGGTCGCGGACCTTGCCCTGCACCTGGACGACGGCGGTGACCGTGTCCTGGACCAGCAGGGCCGGGTCGTGGGCCGGCCAGCCCGCGTTGGCAACGGAAGCCGGGTGTCCCAGGACGTTCCACAGGTCTTCGGCCGTGTACGGGGCGAAGAGGCTGAGGATCACCGCGACGGCCTCGACGGCCTCACGGACGGCGGGGTCCGCGCCGCCCGCACCGGCATCGATGGTCTTGCGGGTGGCGTTGACCAGTTCCATCAGCTTTGCCACGACGACGTTGAACTTGTTCGCGTCCAGGAGCGCCTGGGCGTCGGCGATGGTGCGGTGCGTGACGGCACGCAGCGCCCGGTCACCGGCGGCGAAGTCGACGCCGGGCTCGCTGGTGACGTCCTGGCCGAGCCGCCAGGCGCGGGCCAGGAACTTCGCGGAGCCCGAGGGCGAGACGTCCGCCCAGTCGACATCGTCCTCCGGCGGGGAGGCGAAGATCATGGTCAGGCGGACGGCGTCGACGCCGTACTTGTCCAGCTGTTCGCCCAGGTCAACGCCGTTGCCGAGGGACTTGCTCATGGCCTTGCCGCCGTTGAGGACCTGGCCCTGGTTCAGCAGCGCCCGGAAGGGCTCGTCGGCCTCGATCAGACCCATGTCGTGGATGACCTTGGTGAAGAAGCGTGCGTAGAGCAGGTGCAGAATGGCGTGCTCGACGCCGCCGACGTACTGGCCCACGGGCATCCAGTCGTTGATCTTCGCGGGATCGAACGGCCCCTCGGTGTAATCCGGGGAGACGAACCGCAGGAAGTACCAGGAAGAGTCCACGAAGGTGTCCATGGTGTCCGTGTCGCGCTTTGCCGGGCCGTGGCAGGAGGGGCAGTCCACGTTGACCCAGGCCTCGGCGGCGGCCAGCGGGGAGGTGCCCTTCGGGGACAGGTCCTCGCCGCGGAGGTCATCGGGCAGGGTGACCGGCAGCTGGTCGTCCGGGACCGGGACCTCGCCGCAGTCGGGGCAGTGAATGATCGGGATGGGGGCGCCCCAGAACCGCTGACGGCTCAGCAGCCAGTCACGCAGGCGGAAGTTCACGAACTTCTCGCCGGTTCCCAGCTTCTCCAGAATCGTGATGGCGGCGGGAATGGCCTCGGCCTTGGGCAGGCCATTCAGCTCGCCGGAGTTGATCAGGGTGCCCTCGCCGGCGGTGGCGGTGCCGGAGACGGCGGGGTCATCCTCGCCGGTGTCCAGGACGGCCCGGACCGGCAGGTCGAAGGTCTTCGCGAAGTCCAGGTCGCGCTGGTCGTGGGCGGGCACGGCCATGATGGCGCCGGTGCCGTAGTCGGCCAGCACATAGTCGGCAGCCCAGACCGGCAGCTTCTCCCCGTTCAGCGGGTTGATGGCGTAGCGGCCGGTGAAGACACCGGTCTTTTCGCGTTCGGTGGACTGGCGTTCGATCTCGGAGAGTGCCTTGACCTGTTCGCGGTAGGCGTCCAGGGCCGCGGCGTGCTCGTCGGTGACCAGTTCGACGGCGATCGGCGCGTCTGCGGCGACCACGAAGAACGTGGCGCCGTAGAGCGTGTCCGGGCGGGTGGTGAAGACGGTGACGTCCTTGGCGGGCTTGCCGCCGTCGGCCTCGACGACGAAGGTGACGTGGGCACCCTCGGAGCGGCCGATCCAGTTCTTCTGCATGGCCAGGACCCGCTCGGGCCAGTGGCCGCGCAGTTCCTCCATGTCGTCCAGCAGCCGGTCCGCGTAGTCGGTGATCTTGAAGTACCACTGGTTCAGGGACTTCTTGGTCACGGCGGTACCGCAGCGTTCACAGGCGCCGTTGACCACCTGTTCGTTGGCCAGCACGGTCTGATCCTTGGGGCACCAGTTCACCGGGGAGTTCTTGCGGTACGCCAGGCCGCGCTCGTAGAAGCGCTTGAACAGCCACTGGGTCCAGCGGTAGTACTCCGGGTCGGAGGTGTGCAGCCGGCGGGACCAGTCGGCGGAGATCGCGTAACGCTTGAAGGACGCCGCCTGGGTGTCGATGTTGGCGTAGGTCCACTCACTCGGGTGGGCGTTGCGCTTGATGGCGGCGTTCTCGGCGGGCAGACCGAAGGAGTCCCAGCCGATCGGGTGCAGCACGTCGAAGCCCTGCTGGCGCAGGTAGCGGGCGACGACGTCGCCCATCGCGAACGCTTCGGCGTGGCCCATGTGCAGGTCGCCGGAGGGGTAGGGGAACATGTCCAGCACGTAGCGGCGTTCCTTGGAGCCGTCGTCGAGCGGGGTGAAGACCTTGAGGTCCTCCCAGACCTGCGGCCATTTCGCCTCCATGGCGGCGAAATTGTAGGTGCCCTCCTCGGGGGCGGCACCTGCGACGGCTGCTGCTGTTCCGGTCTCTGTCTCCGGCTGAACGCTCACTGCTGGCCTCTTCTATTCTTTTCGATCTTGTCCGATCAGGACGGGTCGCGCCTGATCCTTCGGTCCCCTGCTCCGGGCCCGCACTTCGTCCCGGACACACAAAAGCCCCTCACACGGAGGGGCTGCCGCTCGACAATCCGGAGGTCTCACCGGGATGCCGGGCGGCTAGCTAAGCAGGAGGATCGCACGCATACGACTACTTTAGCGCACCCGCACCCCACCCCACCCGAGCCACGTCGATCCGAGCGGCTGAATGAGTCCTGCCCGGAAATGCCGAACTGTTGAGGGGGCCCGGGAGCGGCTTCGGGCGTCCGCGAAGCGGGCGGGGCCCCCTCAACAGTGAAGGCATCGTCGCTGGGACTTACTTCACGTCCTCGTCGACCCAGTCCATGGACTTGGTGACGGCCTTCTTCCAGAGGCGCATCTGGCGGTCGCGCTCGGCGTCGTCCATCTGCGGCTCCCAGCGCTTGTCCTCGGACCAGTTGGCCGAGCACTCGCCCAGGTCTTTCCAGAAGCCGACGGCGAGGCCGGCCGCGTAGGCTGCGCCCAGCGACGTGGTCTCGACGACCTTCGGTCGGATCACCGGCACGCCGAGGATGTCGGCTTGGAACTGCATCAGCGCGTCGTTGGCGACCATGCCGCCGTCGACCTTGAGCTCGCTCAGCGGCACGCCGGAGTCGGCGTTGACGGCGTCGAGCACCTCGCGGGTCTGGAAGGCGGTGGCCTCCAGGGCGGCCCGGGCGATGTGGTTCTTGTTCACGTACCGGGTCAGGCCGACGATCGCGCCGCGGGCGTCGGAGCGCCAGTACGGAGCGAAGAGGCCGGAGAACGCCGGGACGATGTAGACCCCGCCGTTGTCCTCAACCGCGGCAGCCAGGGTCTCGACCTCGGGGGCGCTGCTGATCATGCCCAGGTTGTCGCGCAGCCACTGGACCAGCGAACCGGTCACGGCGATCGAGCCTTCCAGGGCGTAGTGCGGCTTGGCGTCGCCAAGCTTGTAGCCCACGGTGGTCAGCAGGCCGTTCTTGGAGTGGACGATCTCCTCACCGGTGTTGAAGATAAGGAAGCAGCCGGTGCCGTAGGTGTTCTTGGCCTCGCCGGCGTCGAACGCCGCCTGGCCGAACGTGGCGGCCTGCTGATCGCCCAGGATGCCGGCGACCGGAACCTCGCGCAGCAGCTGGGAGGTGTGGACCGTGCCGTAGACCTCGGAGGAGGACTTGATGGCGGGCATCATGGACGCCGGGACGCCAAAGGCATCCAAGATTTCCTGGTCCCAGGAGAGGGTCTCGAGGTCCATGAACATGGTCCGGGAGGCGTTGGTCACGTCGGTGACGTGCACGCCGCCGTCGGTGCCGCCGGTGAGGTTCCAGAGCACCCAGCTGTCGGTGTTGCCAAAGACCAGGTCGCCGGCCTCGGCCTTGGCGCGGGCGCCGTCGACGTTGTCCAGGATCCACTTGATCTTGGTGCCGGAGAAGTAGGTCGCCAGCGGCAGGCCCACCTTCTGCTTGAAGCGGTCCGGGCCGCCGTCCTTGGCCAGCTCGTCCACGATCGACTGGGTGCGGGTGTCCTGCCAGACGATCGCGTTGTAGACCGCCTTGCCGGTGGTCTTGTCCCAGACGACGGCGGTTTCGCGCTGGTTGGTGATGCCGACGGCGGCGATGTCGTGGCGGGTCAGGTTGGCCTTGGAGAGGGCGGAGGCGATGACCTCGCGGGTGTTGTTCCAGATCTCCGCGGGGTCGTGTTCCACCCAACCGGCCTGCGGGAAGATCTGCTCGTGCTCCATCTGGCCGGTGGAGACGATGTTGCCGCTGTGGTCGAACACGATGGCGCGGGTGCTGGTGGTTCCCTGGTCAATGGCGATTACGTACTGGTTCACGTTGACGTCCTTGTCTGTATTGCCTGGCGGTTGAAGGTAATGCGTACGGGGGTGTTCGGGTTAGGAAGCGGCGGCGGTGGCGATGATCGGCACAATGGCCGCCACGATGCCGGCGAGGCCGCCGCCGACCAGCGGACCCACGACCGGGATCCAGGAGTAGCTCCAGTCCGAGGAGCCCTTGCCCTTGATCGGGAGCAGCGCGTGGGCGATGCGGGGGCCGAGGTCACGGGCGGGGTTGATGGCGTAGCCGGTGGGGCCGCCGAGGGAGACGCCGATGCCGACCACCAGGAGGGCGACGGCCAGCGGGCCGAGGCCGGAGGGGGTTCCGCCGAAGGTCAGGATGACGAAGACCAGGACGAAGGTGCCGATGATCTCGGTGATCAGGTTCCACGGGGTGGAGCGGATGGCGGGGCCGGTGGAGAACACACCCAGCTTGCTGGCGGGTTCGGGCTCGGCGTCGAAGTGCTGCTTGTGGGCCAGCCACATGACGACGGCGCCCAGGAAGGCGCCGAGCAGCTCGCCACCGAAGTAGGTCAGGGTTGAGCCGAAGTCGACGGCGACGCCGGGTGCGTACTCCTTCTTGCCGTTGAGCAGCAGTCCGAAGGTCACGGCCGGGTTCAGGTGCGCGCCGGACTTGACGGCCACGAAGACACCGGCGAAGACGGCAATACCCCAGCCCCAGGTGACCATCAGGAACCCGCCGTTGTTGCCCTTGGTGCCTTTGAGCGCGACGTTGGCCACAACGCCGCAACCCAGCAGGGTCAGCATTGCGGTACCGAATACTTCGGACAGGAAAACTATTCCAAGAGACATCTTTGACTCCTCTATTTTCTGTTGTCGTCCCTCGCGGGTGGAGGGGACGTGTGGCCGGCAGCGGTTTCACGCTGCCGGCCGGCAACTGCCTTCGGGCCCGTCGGGCCCTGGTGGCAGCCTTCGCGGCCGGGGGAAAAGTGCCCCCGGCCGCTCAAGTGTTAGGCAACCAGGCTGTGGACCTGGACGCCGTGGAAGCGTTCCAGCACCTCCTGGGCGTGGGTGATTTCGGCGCTGCGGGTGGCGGCGTCCCAGCCCAGCGGGCCGGACAGGACGTCGGCGACCTCGTTGAGCAGTTCGCCGGTGACCAGGCCGCGGAACGCCAGCGAGGTGCGGCGGATCAGCACGTCGATCAGGTGGCCGATCTGCTCGTTGCGGGCCATGAACTCCAGCTCGCGGACGCTCAGCTCACGCGTGGAGCGCAGCATCCGGTCCTCACCGGCGTCGAGGAACTCCATGACGGCCTCGGCGCGGGTGCCGTAGCGGGTGAGCAGGCCGGCGGTCCGGTCCGCGTCGCGGCCGGAGGCCATGTGGGCCTTGATCCAGCGCTGCACGCCTTCCTCGGACTCGGGGAAGCCGGCGCCGCCGCCGATCGCCATCTTGGCGGTGGAGACCTTGCGGCTGCGGCCCAGTTCGGCCAGCACGTCGTTGCTGAGGTGTTCGGCGAGGGCGCGGAACGTGGTCCACTTGCCGCCGACGAGGCTCAGCACCACCGGGCTGCCGTTGCCGCCGCGGCGTTCGATGCGGTAGTCGCGGCTGACGAAGCCGGGCTGGGTTTCGTCGTGGCGCGGCAGCGGGCGGACGCCGGAGAAGGTGTAGACGATCTGCTCGCGGCTGACCGGCAGGTCCGGGAAGACGTGGCCGATCAGGTCGAAGAAGTAGTCGATCTCGGCGTCGGTGCAGACGGCGTCCTTGGCCATGTCGGCGTCGATGTCGGTGGTGCCGACCAGGACGCGGTCACCCATCGGGTAGATCAGCACGATGCGGCCGTCGGTGTGCTCGAAGAAGATCTCGCGGCCCTGGCAGGCTTCGAGCAGTTCCGGGTGGTCCAGCACGATGTGCGAGCCCTTGGTGCCGCCCATGAACTTCGACGCGGCGCCCATGGCCTCGTTGGTGAGGTCCACCCAAGCACCGGTGGTGTTGACCACGACGTCGGCGGTGAAGTCGAAGACCTCGCCGGTCAGTTCGTCACGCAGCTGCACGGAGCCGGACTTGCCGTCGGCCGCGGTGCCCATGGAGACGAGGGAGAGGTAGTTGCTGGCGCGGGCGCCGTTGCCGCCCGCCTCGCCGGCCTTCTCGCCGTCCTGGAGCACGTCCAGGGTGAGGCGCTCCGGGTTGTGCACAGAGGCGTCGAAGTAGGTCGCGGCGTACTTGATGCCGGGGTGGAGGCGGGGCAGCTCGGCCAGGGCGTTCTTCCGGCCGCGGAACTGGTGCCGGGGCACGGTGCCGCCGTCGCGGGAGAAGAAGTCGTACATGGTCAGGCCGGCCTTGATCAGGAAGGCGCCGCGCTCGGTGTGCTTGCCCTGCTTGTGGGTGAGGAACCGCAGCGGTGCGGCGAGGATGCCGGAGAAGGTGCTGAAGATCGGGATGGTGGTCTGCAGCGGCTTGACGTAGTGCGGGGCGATCCGCAGCAGGCGGTTGCGTTCGACCACGGACTCCTGCACCAGGCGGAACTCGCCGTTTTCGAGGTAGCGGATGCCGCCGTGGATCATGTGCGAGGAGGCGCCGCTGGCCCCCTGGCAGAAGTCGCCGCGCTCGACGAGGGCGACGTCGACGCCCTGGAGCGCCAGGTCCCGGAACGTCCCGACTCCGTTGATGCCCCCGCCGATGATGAGTACCTGTGCGTGCGGACGGTCCCGCAGTTGCTGCACCGATGTGCGCTGCTGACCGGGGGCCGGATGACCGGAACTGACCTTGTTTCCCAACACTGCTCCTTGGGGCTTGACGCTGCGCGGCGCGCCTCTGGCACGACGCCGTTCATGACTATTCTTTGGAGTAATGGAAAATGGAGTCAAGCACTATGCACAAACGTGCAGAAGGGAGCCGCAATGTCGCCGACGCGCCAGTCGGACGCCCTCCGGGCGGCCCAGTTGTACTACCTCCAGGACCTGACCATGGACGCGATCGCACGGGAGCTTCGGACCTCGCGTTCGACCGTCTCGCGGTTGCTCTCCGCGGCCCGGGAATCGGGCCTGGTGCAGATCCAGATCCGCAGCCCGTTGGACACCGGACCGGAGCTCGCCAGCCGGATCAAGGCCGAATACAAGGTGGACGTCCACGTGGTTCCGGTGGTGGACACCCTGAACGAGGCGGAAACCCTTGACCGGGTGGCCATGCAGGCCGCGCGGACCATCGGCCCGCTGGTTGATTCGAACGCCATCATCGGTGTCGCGTGGGGATCCACGCTGAGCGCGGTCAGCCGTCACCTGACCCGGAAGATTACGCACGACAGCATCATCGTCCAGCTCAACGGCGCCGGAAACATGCAGACCACGGGCATCACCTACGCCTCGGACATCATGCGCCGCTTCGGCAGCGCCTACGGCGCGCGGGTGGAACAGTTCCCGGTGCCCGCGTTCTTCGACCACGCCGCCACCAAGCAGGCCATGTGGAATGAGCGCAGCGTGCAGCGCATCCTCCAACTGCAGGCGCGGATGAGCATCGCCATTTTCGGTGTCGGATCGGTCGACGCCGACTACCCCAGCCACGTCTATGCCGGCGGCTACCTCGACGAGGACGACCTCAGCATCCTGGCCGGGTCCGACGTCGTGGGCGACGTAGCGACCGTGTTCTTCCGCGCGGACGGCTCCTCCGACGGCATCACCCTGAACGAACGCTCCACCGGGCCGGACCTGGCGCAGCTGCGTCAGGTCCGGCGGCGGATCTGCGTGGTCTCCGGCGCCTCCAAGATCAATGGACTGCGCGGCGCCCTGGCCGCGGGGCTGGCGACGGACCTGATCCTGGACGAGGCCAGTGCCCGGCGGCTGGTAAGCACCGAGGGGCTCGGCTGAGGCGGAGAGAACGCCGGAGAGGCCGGGGTACTAGGTAGAGTCGTTGCTATGAGAATGACGCCGCGGGTGACGCTGAACAACGGTGTGCTGATGGACCGCCTGGGATACGGGATGTACAAGGTGCCGCCGGCCGACGCCGCCGGGCTGGTGACCATGGCCCTGGAGGCCGGCTACCGGCACTTCGACACCGCCGCGATGTACCGCAACGAGACCGGCGTCGGCAAGGCGATTGGTGCGCTGGCAGCGTTCGACGGCGCCACCGGCGGCTCCGGGGAGCGGCACCCCCGGCTGACGCGTGAGGACCTCTTCGTCACCACCAAGCTGTGGAATGACGATCAGGGCTACGACGCGACGCTGCGGGCTTTCGACACCTCGATGGCCAAGCTGGGCCTCGAGTACCTCGACCTTTACCTGATCCACTGGCCCTGCCCCGGGCGTGGCCTCTACACGGACAGCTACCGGGCGCTGGAGACCCTCTACCGGGAGGGACGGGTCCGCGCGATCGGCGTGTCCAACTTCCAGCCGGCGCACCTTGACCGGCTGCTGCAGGGCGCCGAGGTGGTCCCCGCGGTGAACCAGATCGAGCTGCACCCGTGGCTGCAGCAGGCCGAACTGCGCGAACTTCACTCCTCCCTGGGGATCGTGACGGAAGCCTGGAGCCCGCTGGGTCGCGGCCAGGTCCTCGAGGACCCGGTGGTGACGGAGATCGCCGCCGCCCACCGCCGCTCCCCCGCGCAGGTCATCATCCGGTGGCACCTGCAACTGGGCAATGTGGTCATCCCGAAGGCCAGCTCCTACGCCCGGATCCACGAAAACCACGACGTCTTCGGGTTCGAGCTGACGACGGCTGACCTGGACGCCCTCGCCGGGCTGGAGCGAGGCTTCCGCTCCGGGTCAAATCCGGACAACGTCAACTGACGCCCCGCCGCCTGCACCCCACCACAGGCCCCCCACCACAACGAATGGAACTCGTGGCGACCCAGCCCCCTCCCCCGCAACCGCTCCTCAGCGCCGCCCTGCAGAACCGCGCCACCGCCTCCACCGTGGACCTTAACGGGACCCGGGTGGCGTACTGGACGTATGAACCCGTGCAGGAAACCCTGGACACCCGCACCATCCTGGTGATCCACGGCTTCCGCGGCGACCACCACGGCCTGCTCCGGGTGGCGGACCAGCTCCCCGAGATGCGCCTGGTCATGCCCGACCTGCCGGGCTTCGGCGTCTCCGGTGCCCTTGCCGCCGGTGCGCACAGCGTGGAGGGCTACGGGCGGTTCGTGGCCGACTTCATGGCCGCCCTGGGGCTGGGACCGGAAACGGTGCTGCTGGGCCACTCGTTCGGCTCGATCATCACCAGCCACTTCGTCGCCCATCACCCGGACGCGGTGTCCGAACTGATCCTCATCAACCCGATCGCGGCGCCGGCCCTGGAGGGCCCGAAGGGACTGATGACCAAGGCCGCGGTGCTCTACTACGAGGCCGCGGCGCGGCTCCCCCGCCGGCTGGGGAACGCCCTGCTGCGCAACCAGCTGATCGTGCGGGTGATGAGCGAGACCATGGCCAAGACCAGGGACAAGCGCCTGCGGCAGTTCGTCCACGCCCAGCACACCGCCTACTTCTCCGCCTTCGCGGACCGGGACAGCCTGCTGGAGGCCTTCAAGGCCTCGGTGGGAAACAACGTGGCCGAGGTCGCCGAGCGTCTGACGCTGCCGGTGTTGCTGATCGCCGGGGAGAAGGATGAGATTGCCGCCCTGCCGGACCAGCACAAACTGCTCCCCCGCCTTCCCGACGGCACCCTGGACGTGATCCCCGGCGTCGGACACCTGATCCACTACGAGACCCCCGAACCCGCCGCCGGTTTCATCCGCCGCTTCCTGAAGGACCACGCCGCGTGAAAATTCTCATCGACGCCCGCTTCACCCGGCTGGACCACCACGACGGCATCAGCCGCTACGGTTCCAGCCTGATCGCGGCCGCCGCCAAGGTGGCCGACGTGTCCATGCTGATCAGCGACACCCGCCAGCTCGCGCTGCTGCCGGACGTGCCCTACACGCTGATCAACAGCCCGCTCTCCCCGGCCGAGCTGTTCGTCGCCCGGAAGGTCAACACGCTGGGGGCCGACGTCGTCGTCTGCCCGATGCAGACCATGGGCAGCTGGGGGCGGAAGTACGCGCTAATCCTGACCCTCCACGACCTGATCTATTACGAGCACCCGGCTCCCCCCGGCTTCCTGCCGGCGCCCGTCCGGGTGCTGTGGAGGCTGTACCACAAGGCGTTCTGGCCGCAACGGGTGCTGCTCAACCGGGCCGATGTCGTGGCCACCATCAGCGCCACCACCGAGGCGCTGATGGCCAAGTACCGGCTGACCAGGCGCCCGGTGCGGATCGTCGGGAACGCACCCCAGCCGGGGCTGACCCCTCGTGATCCCGGCGCCGGGGCCGAGAAGACGCTGCTGTACATGGGCTCGTTCATGCCCTACAAAAACGTTGAGACAATGGTCCGCGGCATGGCGGAGCTGCCGGAGATGACGCTCCACCTGCTGAGCCGGATTACGCCCGAGCGCCGTGCCGAGCTGGAGGCACTGGTGCCCGCGGGCGCCAACGTGGTGTTCCACAACGGGGTCACGGACGAGGAGTACGTAGCCCTCCTGGCCCGGACCACCGCGCTGGTAAGCCTGTCCAAAGCAGAGGGCTACGGGCTGCCGCTGGTGGAGGCGATGTCACATGGGACGCCGGTGATCGCCAGCGACATCCCAATTTTCCGCGAGGTGGGTTCGGACGTGGTCAGCTACGTGGATCCATCCTCGCCGGCCGACTTCGCGGCCGCCGTCCGCGATCTGGAGGATCCGGCGCTGTGGAAGGACCGGTCCGTGCGGTCCGTGCGCCGGGCCGCGGAGTTCAGCTGGGACGAATCTGCCCGCCGGCTCCTCGCCGCGGCGGAGGAGGCGGTGGCGCTGCGGGAGCAGGGCCGACGACGGCGGTAGGGCCTCGGTTGGTGGCGTTGCCGGGCGCGGGCTGATCTAGCGGCGGATCGCTACGCGAAGTGAGGGACCGCTTGCCAGGAACAAAGCCAGGGCCGCAGCCGCGATCAGGCTGATGAACCCGCTCGCTATAAGTCCGAGTATCAGCCCTGGAGGGGTGAAGCCTGCTTCATTCAGCCGGGTGAGGGCCAATCCATCGAGGACTACGAACGCCAGCAGGCAGCCGATGACTCCGAAGACCCATCGGCGCGTCGACGCCTCTGCTTGCGGCCTGCGAGGAAGGTGGACGAGCCGCAACCCTCCCACGGCTACAGCCTGCCAGCAGGCAATGGCGCAAACGCCCCAGACAAGTGCGGGGGCGGCGAGCGGAACTGCTTCCGGAAAGAGGGCAACGGCCCTCGCCACCGCCGCCGGCAAGTGCCATACCTGAACCAGCATCAATGCGCCCAGTACTGCCGAGAGCCCTACGTTGACGGCCAGCAGAGTGCCGGGATGCCGGCCGCCGTCGTCCACTTCACTCGTCCGCATCGATGTCACCGCCCTTTAACTTTTCCCGGTTACCCGCATCAGCGCGGATAAAGTTCACGTATATGGCTGATTCCGGCGCTCCGGGAGCGAACCGAAGCCGACTGCGTTGCTCTCCGAAGTGTGAGCGACTCTACGCCCGCCGTCGCTGGGTGTCATGACCCCATCCTTGCACGAGGGCGGCGCAACGGGGACGAGCGTACCGATCGAGCAGGAGCCTGCGCTCATGAGTCCAGCAGTCCCGTGGCAACGAAAGCCCGGTGGTAGATCTCCCTCATGACCTTTTGTTTGCGTGCGTTGTACTGCATCGAATGCTCGCCCGAGGAAAAGGCCTCCGCTGCCGCTTGTTGTTTGGCTGCCGCGTAGAGATCACGTTCATCGGGATTGGCGCGCAGCCAGTCGCGGAAGATCCGGTGCTTCACCGTTTCTGGGCTGTCGTAACCGAAAACGTGCAGATGGCAGGCGGGCTCACCGTGCCGAAGTACTCGATGACCAAACCACCAAGGTTCCCGGATGCGCAGCTCGAAACCCCCATCCAGGAGGGCCGGGACGTACGCCCGCTCATTATTGGGGTCCGCAACGACAAGATCGATGTCGATAATGGCCTTCGCCGGGAGCATTGGAACAGCGGTTGAACCGACGTGCTCCAGTTCCAGGACGCGCCAGCCCAGCGCCCGTCGGACTCGGTCCTCAAGGTGGCGGAACTGGTCGGGCCAGATCGCCTTCGACTCGACGACATCGACGTCAGGCGAAGGGCCGGCGTCGCCCACATAGGGCGACTGTCCCTCGGGGACGGGGGGATCGTGGAAAGTAACGATGTCATGGGTGGAGGGCATCCGGCCATTATTGCGCGGCCCCGATTCCGCGGGATGGACCGAGACCGATCATGTTGTGCGTTAGCGGACCATGCGGGCATCGGTAATTTTCGGCGCGCCCGGATCTTGCTGCTCCACGCCGTCGAACTCGAAGCCGTTGCGACGGTAGAAGGCCACCGCACGTGGATTGTCCTTTGCGACCCACAGCATGGTCGGAGCGTTTCCTGCGGTGGTGTCAAGCAGTGCCTGTCCAACCCCAGTGCCGTGATGGGCCGCGGCCACATAGAGGCAGAACAATTGGCGGTCGCGGGGAAGTTCCTGATCACCGGGGCCAAAACTGGGCCCCGTCATCGCGAACCCTATGATCTGCTGTTGGTCGCCCTCGGCGATCCGGACGCACCGATCCCCGCCGGGGTTTCCGAGAATGTGTTCCCACATCCGCTGGCGCCCCTGGACATGCCGTTCCGTAAAGAAGACCTCAGAAAGCAGATGCGAGTACGTCTCCCGCCACGTCTCCACGTGCAATACGGCGATGCGGTCAGAGTCGGAGAGAGTGGGCTGGCGCAACGAGAACGACATCACCACATAATGCCAGAGCATCCCTGCGAAACAGACGCAGCCCGGGTGTCACTCAAAACGTGTGGACGGCAGCGCGGAGCTTCTGCCGGTCAGACCGAACGTCGCGACGACGGCCCCGAGGGCCAGAACCAGGCTGAGTCCCAGCATGACGAAATACTCCGGCGCCGGCCAGGTGAGCCGATACGAGTCATCGAGGTACGTAACCATCAGCCAAGCGACGACGCAGCCAAGAGTTACAGAGATTAAGACAACGGTCAGGAGAGGGACGGCGGCTTCCCGGGCGATCACACGGCGCAGGACTGACGCAGGCATCCCCATCAACCGCATGAGCCCGAGTACCCTCCGCCGGTCCAGCATGGCTGAGGCCGTGGCGACTGCCAGCGAGATCCCAGCAATGACGATCGAAAAGAACATACCGAGATAGGCGAGAGCTGCCAGGCCCTGAATCAGGCGTCCCGACGACCGCAGCGTGATATCCGACGGGGACTCTGCCGGCGCGGCCGTCACGCCGGAAGTGTTCAAGACTGTCCTGGCTCGGTCCACCGCTGCGGGGGTGCCGTCGGTAGCGATCACGACGACGACAGGAACCAGGCCATCCAGCGTGCCGGTGGGTGCCGCGGTCAATTCGAGGGGCTGCACCGACCAAGAATAGAAGAACGACCCATCGACGGCGACCGTGTCCACAGCCGGGAATTCTCTGAATCCGAGCGCCGCCGCGGCCCCCGCAGGAAAGTAGATCTCGCGGGCGGCACCCCTCTCGGAGAGGGCCGCCGGCCCGTAGCCGATGACAGCACTCCTGATCCCGGAGGTTTCTTCGGCCCGCCGAACGGTTTCAACGACCTGGTCAGGCTTCGCTCCGGTGGCGATCGTGGCGCTGAGGCTGCTGGGCTGCATCAGGCCCGGTGTGGCCGGTGGCGTCTTAGGCGAGGCGACGACACTGGCGCCGCCGGCAAAGACCGAGACGACGAAGACGGCAACCACCAGACCGGACACCGAGCGGAAGGTCGCAACCGGGGTCCGTTGGATCCGGCCAGCGGCAATCACTCCGTCCGCGGTCCGCGCCCCCTTCAACGCCAGCCCGCTCACCAGCCGGGTCAGCCAGGGACCAATGGCGACGATGCCGACCAGGACAAGGAGAAAGCCGGCGATGAGAAGCAGTGAGGACACCCGCATCAGAACCGCCTCACCACTCCGGTCTGCGAGGATGGCCGCGGCCAGGGCAGCAAGACCGGCCGCGGCAGGCACGGCCCGCCACACGGCGGGCCTTTTTTCATGCGCCGCCCTTGTCACACCCAGGGGTCCGATCCCGGCACGAAGGGTGCGGTGCCCGGCAACGAAGGCCGAGGCCACAACGACAACGACAACGACGACGACTGCTGCCATCCACCCGGTGCTTAGATCGGTGACGAACATTCTGCTGCCGTTGACGGGTATGAGCGCTGCGGCGGGCCGCAACGCTACCGCCAATACCGTTCCCACAGCGGCCCCGATCAGACTCGGGACCGCGGTCTCAACCGCAGCGATCGTGGCAACGACGCGCGGCGACGCGCCGATGACGCGCAGGCTCGCGTAACGCTCCCTCCGTTGGGCGGCGCCGAGACCGGTAACGATGCTGATCAAGAGCAGCACGGGGAAGAGCACAGCCAGTGCGCCCACGCAGAGCACGGTGTTGTAAGCCGCTGCGCTCCCGCCGTAGGGATTCCTGGTGAAGTCCGAGATTAGGACGGCCCTGCCGTTCTGGCGGAGTTCGGCTTCCGTCGCTCCCCTGACGACGACCAGGGAGTCTGGACCAGGAAGAGCAGAATCGTCAATGACCCCTGCGAACTTCCCGAAACGGCTGCCCAGCTCGTCGCCCGGTGTTATGTCGATGAGGTGCTGCAGCGCCGGAGACGCAACATAATCGCCCGGTTCCGGCGGTTTGCCCACACCCGGGATGCCAACAGTGGTGCCGGCGAGAGCAGCGACGTCTCTCCGCTCAATCAGGTGGTCCCGAAAGATTTCACTCCCGTTGGGTTCAACAAGAACCGTGCCGGCGGTCAGCTGCACCGGCACCGGCGGGCTGGGAGAGCTGGTGTCACCGCTTGGCCCGGCTACCGCGGACGGTTGGCCGGTCTCGCGCAGCCAGGCGCCGCGGTCGTCGCGCGCGGTCAAGCCGTTGGCGCCACCCCACAGTAGGAGGAGAAGGCATACCCCGACGGCGGTTCCGCCGACGATTCCGGCCAGCCGACCGAAGGAGGACCGGCTGCCGAGGCTGGCCATCCTGAGCACCGCGTAGTTCATGCGGTCACCCGATAGCCGGTGCCTACGACGCCGTCGCGCACCACCACTTCCCGGTCTGCATACGCCGCGGTGCGCGCGTCATGGGTGATGAGGACCACCGTGGTGCCGGCTTCCCGGACCAACTCAAGCATCAGCGCCAGCACGTTTTCGGAGGCTAGGGAATCCAGGGCCCCGGTTGGCTCATCGGCAAAGAGTACGGCGGGGGAGGTCACCAGCGCACGTGCGACGGCGACGCGCTGGGCCTGCCCTCCGGAAAGTTCCCCTGGCAGCTTGGCGCCCAGGCCCTGTAGACCGAGACGATCCAGGAGTTCCGTGGACTTGTGCAGGGCTTCCCTGCGTTTGGTACCGGAGAGGAGCAGGGGCAGGCTGACGTTGTCCGCCGCGGAGAGCTCCGGCAGCAACTGGCCGAACTGGAAGACGAAACCGAAGTCCGTCAGCCGCAACCGTGAACGGTTTGATTCGCTCAGAGAACTAATGACCAGCGGCTGTCCGTCGGCGGGACGATAGGTGACCGTCCCGGCGTCGGGTGTCAACACCCCTGCGAGGCAGTGCAGGAGCGTGGACTTTCCGGATCCAGACGGACCCATGATCGCCAGCACCTCGCCCGCTTTGATGTCCAGGTCGATCCCGCGCAGGGCCTCCGTTTGGCCGAAGGAGTGCCGCAGGCTTCGGGCACTGAGGATGATGTCCACATTCCTAAGGGTGCTCATGCGCTGTGAAGCTCCTTCTTGAGTCGGGTTAGGCGGGCGCTCGTGTGATCGATCCAGCGCAGGTCGGCCTCGATATGAAACAGGCCGTGGTCGCAGACCAGAACGTGCAAGAGGTCCGCATCCTGTTTCATGCGGGTCAGTTCGCGCATGCGGGACATGTGCTCCCGTCGCTGCACATCGAGCAATCGGTCGGCGTCGTCGTCGAGCAGCAAAGCAATGACGGTCTTGGCAAAGAGTTCACTCTGGAGCGACCCTGACGGTACATCCGGCGTGAAGAGCCACTCCCGAACCTTGTTTTGGCCGGCCAGGGTGATTTCATACTTTTTGCGGTCCGGACCGCCTCCGGTTTCTTCGCCGAGGGCCCGGATGAGCTCGTCCCTGACCATGCGGGAAAGCGTCGAATAGACCTGGCCGAAAGCAAGCGCCTTGCCGGAGCCGAAATAGCGGTCATAGGAGTGCTTGAGGTCGTATCCGTAGCTCGGTTCACGACTGAGTAAGCCCAGCAAGGTCAGCGAATTATTCACGCCTCTATCTATACACCGAGTGTATAGAGCTTGCGGGGACATCAGGGGACCGTGTCGGTCGGGGAAGCAACCATGGGTGCGGAACACGTGGCGTTCCCGGCACGCAGGTCGACAGCGAACCAACCAATCCTCACGACGGCAGCACCTGCACCGGCTTGAAACGAAACGGTCGGCCGCAGCCCGGACCGTGGGGGTGCTCCCCCGTCGGCTCGCTCTCGATCTTCAGTTCACTAGCGCCACCGAGGCCGGAGGAATCGACGGCCTTCACAACGATAGAGTCCACGCCGGCCGCCGTCCGCGCCCTGGAAGATCCGGCGCCGAGGAAGGACCGGTCCGTGCGCCGTGCCGCGGAGTTCAGCTGGGACGAATCGGCGCGCCGGCTGCTCGCCGCGGCCGAGGAAGCGGTGGCGCTGCGGGAGCAGGGCCGACGACGGCGGTAGGACCTCGGTTGGTGGAGTTGCCGGGCGCGGGCTGATCTAGCGGCGGATCGCTCAGCCGGTGCTGTCCAGGATCAGTCGCACCGTCTCCCGGGGCTGGTCCCAGTGCGGGAAATGACCGCAGTCGTCGAACCAGTGGAGAGTTGCATCCGGGAAAAGGTCCATAGCCCGGGCCGCCTCGCCCGGAACAGTCACCTTGTCCTTTCGCCCCCATCCAATGACCACTCTGCCCTTGAGTGAACCCGCCGGAGCGCCTTCCTGGCGGGGGCCGTGAATCAGCGCGTCGAGGGCCGGGTCCAGGCTGGTTGACGTCTTGAAACCGCGAAGCTCATGCAGCACCAGGTCCTGCGGCAGCCTCCAGGGATGCGCGGAGAACTGAGCCAACAGGGCCGTGCGGCCCACGGGGTTTCCCGTGAGGAAAGGAAGCACCGGCTGGATGCGGCGCACCAGCGCGACGGACGCCTTGATGCTGGCACCAAAGATCGCGGCCTGGCGGTCACTCCAAAAACCTCCAGGGTCGAGCGCGACCGTGGTCCCGGCGTGCCCCCGCCGCGCCATTTCCAAGGCCATGCGTGCCCCCATGGAGCTGCCGACCAGATCAATGTCGCCCAGTTCCGCTTCGCCGATGAAGGCTTCGACGGCATCGGTCAGCGTCGCGATGGTCGTCTCGCCGGTCAGGGGGGCGGATTCCCCGCACCCGGGCAGATCGACGGCGATGACATCTCGTTCAGCAGCCAGCGCCGGGACTATCGGGTTCCAGTTTCCTGCACTGGATCCGAGACCATGGACCAGGAGGAGCGGCTTACCGGAGCCCTGCCGGGTTGAGTGCAACATGGCTTCACTCTACTGTGCGGGCCGCCACGATCACGGGAGCACTCCAGTTCGGAACTGCAAGCTCCTCACCAACGTGGGCGCGGTCATCGCCTCAGCGTTCCTCTGGGAACAGCAGCCGAGGCGTCTGCCTAAAGGTCTCGCCGTTCGCGGCGCTTCCGTTCCGCAAATCCCGAGATCACCTGCGCGTCGTCGGCGTGGTAAGTCCTCCAAGCGCTGCCGACGTCAACCCACAGGGCGGGTTGGTCCGCCTCCGGAACGAGGCGGGCCGTCCCAGGGCTGGCGATCGACCAGTAGGAGAGGTTCAGCGTCGGCGGCAAGTCGTCCCGGTAGGACCGGACAGCAGCGAAGGCCGGGACCGCGGCGACCTCCAGGACGAGCCCGGTCTCCTCGGCCAGCTCCCGTACGGCGCCCTCACGGGAGGTCTCCCCCGGTTCCACCTTCCCGCCCGGCGGTACCAGCCCTCGCCAGGGATGATCCACCACGAGGATGCTCAGGTAGTCGGGCGAAAAAACCCACACGTCTGCCGCCAGGGGGTGCTGCTCCGCCATCCACACGCTTCGGAACCAACGCTCCGCCCCGTCCTCAACCTTCTCGGCCGCGGCAAGGTCACGCAGCGCCGCGGCAACGGCGTCCGGGCCATGGATCGGCGCCATCTACAGCACGTCCACGCCGTCGAGCCGGACCTGCACCGGGTCGTCGCTTCGCTTGGCCGCGGCGGCCGCCTTAACGGCCCGCAGCGCCTTAGTCACTTCGGCTGCCTGGGCGTACGGAATGAACAGCAGCGTCCGGACGTCTTCGCCGCGGGACGCGCCGCCGGCCTGGACACCCAGCCCACCGGCACCCGGAATCCCCGCACCCGGCACGCCCGGCGCCGGAAACCCGGAGCCGGGAAGCGGCGCCGGTCCGGCGGTCCGCAGCGTGATGCCCCGCGACGCGAGGCCGGCCTCGACGGCGGAGGTGAAATGCCCGACCGCCGTCCTCGGCCCGGTCAGGGACGCGACCCGCACCGCCGGGGGCAGCGACAGTTCCTGCCGGAGTCCGAGTTCCCGGCCGGCATAACCGGCGGGATCCCAACGCAGCAGCGCACCCACGCCCGCGGCGTCGTCGGCGGTGATCACCACCAGGCCGCCATCGGCGGCGGGCCGGACCAGGGCGGCGGCATTGAACCAGCGGCGCACGGCGTCCTCGCCCGCCCTAAGGTTCTCGCGGCGCAGCAGGGAATCTCCGTCCAGCAGCAGCGCGGCGGCGTATCCGCCCGCCGCCACGGGCTCGGCTCCCACGGTGGCGACCACGAGGGCCTTGGTGTCCGGGACGGTGGCCAGGACCCGGTCACCGGACGAGTTCACCACGGGTTTGCCGGGGAAAGCGCGGCCCAGTTCCTCCGCGGTCCGGAGCGCCCCGGTGGCGCCCCGGCGGAGCTGAGTGCCGTTGCAGGTGGCACACCGCCAATGACCCGCCGCGGTGCAGCACCAGCGGCAGACCGGGACGGCGCCGCTGCCGGCGGGTCCGTTGATGGCCAGCGGGCCGTTGCAGGCGGTGCAGCGGGCCGGTTCGCGGCAGCGCTCACACGCCAGCGACGGCGCATACCCGGCGCGGGCCACCTGCACCAGTACCGGTCCGCGTTCCAGGCCCTCCTTCGCCGCACGCCATGCCGCGCCGGGGAGACGGGCGATCCGGGCCAGCGGGTCGCGCTCCTGCTCGAAGCTGTCCGCGGTATTCACCACACGCGGCACGGTCCGGCGCACCACGGTGCGGTCCGCTTCGACGGGAAGTGCCCAGCCGGACTCCACCAGCCGCTGGGTCTCCGTGCTACGGGCGTGCCCGGCGAGTAGGCAGGCCGCCCCTTCGTGCACCGCCCGCAGCAGGAGCACCTCGCGCGCATGGGCGTACGGCGCCCGTTGTTCGATGTGCAGGTCGTCCCCGTCGTCCCAGCAGATCACCAGTCCGAGGCGGTGCACCGGGGCGTAGGCGGCCGACCGCGTCCCGACCACGACGCCTGCCGCCCCGCTGAGCACCCGCAGGAAGTTCCGGTAGCGCGGGGTGGGCCCGTCGTCGGCGGTCAGCCGCGCCACGTCCGCGGCGGGCAGCAGCTCCAGGAGCGCCGCCTCCACCCGGTCCAGGTCCCGGTAGTCGGGAACGACGACGACGGCGCCCCGGCCAGAGCGGCGCACGGCCGCGACGGCTTCGGCGATCAGCCGGGGCCACGCCGCGGGGCCGAAGCCTTGCAGCGCCGAGAGCACCGCACGGGGCGACTCCCCCGCGCCCAGGTGCTGCAGGAACGCACCGCCGTTGCGGTAGGCGGACCAGCCCGAGGGCGGCAGAACTGCCGCCGGTGCCGCCTTGTCCGGCGGGAGTGCCTCAGTCCCGGCATCCTCGGGCACGGGTTCGGTAAACAGAGCCGGGTCCAGGTCACCGCCGGGGGCGAATTCCTTCTCCAGCCTCGCCATCCGCGGCGGCACGGCAACGCGCAGGACGTCACTGACGGTGCCGGCGTAGCGGGCCGCGACGCGCTCCGCCAGCGCTGCCACCCCGGGAGTCAGCACGGGCACCGGGGAAACCACCTTGTGCAGCGGCACCATCTCATGCCCGGCGTCGGAGGCGGCTACGCGTTCCAGCAGGAAGCCGCCAAGCTCCTGCCCGCCAAACTTGACCTTCACCCGAACGCCGGGCCGGGCCGCAGCGTCCAGGTCCGCGGGCACGCTGTAGTCAAAGGGCCGGTCCAGGTGCGGCAGGAAGCTCTCCAACTGCACCCGTGCCACGGGAAGTTCGGCGGCCAGGGCGGGACCCGCCGCGGCGGCGGAGGCCGGGAAGCCCTGCAGGAGGGAGAGCTGGAAGGGTTCCTCCGGCGCGGCGGCGCGGCGTGACTCGCTCACGGGTCTCTCCTTTCCCAGGTGCTTCGGGCCGGCACAACGGCATTCAAAAGGCTGCGGGCCCGGCCGAAAGGGCGGGTTAAAGCATGTAGCCAGGCCGCCGGTTGGCGGCCTGGCTACAGCACATCACAGAGCACTGACAATGTGGAATCAGGCGTTGAAGAAGGCCTTCAGCGCGTCCACGCGGTCCAGCCGCTCCCAAGTGAAGTCCGGTTCGTCGCGGCCGAAGTGGCCGTGCGCGGCGGTCTTGGCGTAGATCGGGCGCTTGAGGTCGAGGGCATCGATGATGGCGCGCGGGCGCAGGTCGAAGATCTCGGAGATCGCCTCGCTGATGCGCGCCGGGTCCACGGTCTCGGTGCCGAAGGTTTCGACGTAGGTGCCCACGGGGCGGGCCTGGCCGATGGCGTAGGCGATCTGGATCTCGGCACGGCGGGCCAGGCCGGCGGCAACCACGTTCTTCGCCACCCAGCGCATGGCGTAAGCCGCCGAGCGGTCCACCTTCGACGGATCCTTGCCGGAGAAGGCGCCGCCGCCGTGGCGGGCCATGCCGCCGTAGGTGTCGACGATGATCTTGCGGCCGGTCAGGCCGGCGTCGCCCACCGGGCCGCCGATCACGAAGGCGCCGGCGGGGTTGAGGATGTTGCGCGAGCGGGAGGTGTCCAGGTTGGACATGGCCATCACCGGGTTCACCACCTGCTCGGCGAGGTCGGCCCGGAGCTGGTCAAGGCTGGCGCCCTCGGCGTGCTGGCTGGAGATCACGACGGTTTCAAGCGAGACCGGGCGATCGCCGTCGTAGCCCACGGTGACCTGGGTCTTGCCGTCGGGGCGCAGGTAGTCCAGCTGGCCGGACTTGCGGACCTCGGTGAGGCGTTCGGAGAGCCGGTGCGCGAGCCAGATCGGGACCGGCATGTAGGAGGGGGTTTCGTCGCTGGCGTAGCCGAACATGAGGCCCTGGTCGCCGGCGCCCTGGAGGTCGTAGTCGTCCTCCTGGCGGCCTTCGCGGGCCTCGATGGAGTTGAAGACGCCGCCGGCTATGTCGTTGGACTGCTGGCCAATGGAGACGGACACGCCGCAGCGGGCGCCGTCGAAACCGTTGGCGGAGGAGTCGTAGCCGATGCCCAGGATCGTCTCGCGGACGATCTGCGGGATCTCGACGTAAGCGTCGGTGGTCACCTCGCCGGCAACGTGGACCAGGCCGGTGGTGGCGAGGGTTTCGACGGCGACCCGGGACTCAGGGTCCTTGGCCAGCAGGGCGTCGAGGATGGCATCGCTGATCTGGTCACAGATCTTGTCCGGGTGTCCCTCCGTCACGGACTCGGAGGTGAAGAGCCGGAGCGAGGCGGGCGTGGACCCGTGGAAGTCTGGGATGTGCAGCGGTAAAGTCACTCAACTACCTTACTGGTTGGGAACGGGCATACAGCGGCGCGTGACCTCCGGTGAGGGAGACCTTGCTAACGCCGGGTGTCAGGCGGGCGGTTGCACCCGGCTCAGCTCGGCGCTGACGCGGTCGATCACGGCAGCAGCGACATCGGACTTGCTGCCCGACGCCTCTTGGGGTTCGGAGCCGGAGCGGGCAAGGATGACTACGGAATTGGTGTCCTGGCCGAAGACCTCATCGCGGCCCACCTGGTTGACCACCAGGAGGTCGCAGCCCTTGCGCCGCAACTTGGCCTCGGCGTACTCGAGGACCCCGCCGTCGGCGTCGCCGGTCTCGGCGGCGAAGCCCACAATCAGCTGGTTGCGGGAAGCGGTGTCGCGGACCTCCACCAGTTCCTTGAGGATGTCCGGGTTGCGGACCAGGGTGATGACCGGGTCGGCGGTGTCGTCGCGCTTCTTGATCTTGGTCCCGGAGGTTTCGGCCGGGCGGAAATCGGCGACGGCGGCGGCCATGATGATGACGTCCGACTCGGCGGAGGCGCGCAGGGCGGCCTGCCGGAGTTCCAGCGCGGTTTCTACGCGGACGACGTCGACCCCCTCGGGCGCGGGGACGTCCATGTGCGCGGCGAGCAGCCGGACCTTCGCGCCGGCGTCGCGGGCGGCGGCGGCGAGAGCCACGCCCTGCTTCCCGGAGGAGCGGTTGCCAAGGAATCGGACCGGGTCCAGTGGTTCACGGGTGCCGCCGGCGCTGATGGTGACCCTGGTGCCGGACAGCGGGCCGGGGCCGGCAGCCGTGGGGCCGACAGGGCCGGGGGCCGCAGCACACTCCGGGGCGTCGGGGATGCCGGAGGATTCGGCCAGCGCCATGGCTGCGGCGAAGATCGCGGCGGGTTCGGGCAGCCGGCCGGGGCCGGAGTCGGCGCCGGTGAGGCGACCGGAGTCGGGATCCAGAACGGTGATGCCCCGGGTGCGCAGGGTCTCGACGTTCGCCTGCGTGGCCTGGTGGCGCCACATCTCGGTGTGCATGGCGGGGGCCATCAGGACCGGCCCGCCGGCCATCAGCAGCGTGTTGGTGAGCAGGTCGTTGGCCTGCCCCGTGGCCGCGCGGGCCAGCAGGTCCGCCGTCGCCGGCGCCACCACGATCAGTTCCGCCTCGTGGCCGAGCCGGACGTGGTTGACGGTGTGCACGTCGTCGAAGACGCTGTTGCTCACCGGGTGCCCGGAGAGGGCCTCCCAGGTGGCAACCCCCACGAACCGGGTGGAGGCGTCGGTGGGGATGACGGTGACGTCATGACCGGCTTCAGTAAAAAGCCGGAGGAGCGATGCCGCCTTGTAGGCGGCAATCCCTCCCCCGACTCCGAGGACTATGCGCACGTGACCTCCGTCAGGCAGCAGAGCAATTACTCTGCGGCGGCCTCGATCGGCGTGGAAACGAGCTTGCCTTCGTTGATCTCGCGCAGGGCGATGGACAGCGACTTCTCGTTCAGCTTGGTGTCGACCAGCGGGCCGACGTACTCGAAAAGGCCCTCGTGCAGCTGAGCGTAGTAGGCGTTGATCTGGCGGGCACGCTTGGCACCGAAGATCACCAGGCCGTACTTCGAGTCGGCTGCCTTCAGCAGTTCGTCGATCGGCGGGTTGATGATGCCTTCAAGGTTCGTGGACACGAATTCTCCAAATTCTTACGGGCCGATACGTCCCGCGGCCGAGGTTACGGGTTCGGGGTCAGCCCCATGAGTGAAACAAGCTCGTCAGCTGCACGGCGAACGTCGTCGTTGACCACGGTGTGGTCAAACTCCGGTTCAGCAGCAAGTTCTAGTTTAGCGGTTTCCAGCCTTTGCTGCTGTTCTTCCGCGGATTCCGTGCCGCGGCCCACCAGGCGGCGGACCATTTCGTCCCAGCTCGGCGGGGCCAGGAACACGAACTGAGCGTCCGGGACGGCCTGCTTGACCTGGCGCGCGCCCTGCAGGTCGATCTCCAGGAGGACGGAGCGTCCCTCGGCGATGGCGGCGTCGACGGTGGAGCGGAGGGTGCCGTAGCGGTTGCGGCCGTGCACCACGGCCCATTCCAGCAGTTCGCCCTTCGCCACCAGTTCGTCGAACTCGTCGGCGGTCTTGAAGAAGTAGTGCACGCCGTCCTGCTCGCCCGGCCGCGGTTCGCGGGTGGTGGCGGAGACCGAGAGCCAGACGCCGGGGTAGTTGTCCCGGATGTAGGTGGACACGGTGCCTTTGCCGACGGCGGTCGGTCCGGCGAGGACTGTCAGTCCGGGTTTCTTGCTCACATATTCCTTTAGCGGTGCTTTATTTCGAACGGGGCTGCTTCTCGTCTATAAAATCTACCAGCGCGGCGCGTTGGTGGATTCCCAGCCCCCGCACCCGGCGGGAGGCCGCGATGCCGAGCCGCTCCATGATCGCCGCGGCACGGACCTGGCCGATGCCGGGCAGGGCCTCGAGCAGTTCCACCACCCGCATGCGGGCCACCGCCTCGTCCGTTTCCGCGGCGCCGAGCAGTTCGGTGATGGACAGCCGGCCCGACTTCAGCCGCTCCTTGGCCTCGGCCCGGGTGACCCGGGCGGCGGCAGCCTTGCGCAGGGCATCGGCACGCTCCTGCGGCGTGAGGGGTCGCAAACTCACTGGGGTCCTCCCTGCGTAGCTGTTCCCGAACCTACCCTTTGGCAGCGTCGGAACGCAATGGAGGACCCCGGCCTCACCGCCCCCTGAAGCCGCGCGGAGCGGTTCAGCCCCGTGTCAGGCGGTCCGCAGCCCGTCGAGGGTGCGCTGGGCCGCGGCCCGCAGGCCGGCGCTGTCCGGACCCGCGGCCAGGATGTCCCGGCTCGAGGTGCCGAGGACCTGGCCGTAGGCGGCCCCGAAGGTCCGCTTGAGGTCGGCGGGAGTGGCACCCTGGGCGCCCAGGCCGGGGGCCAGGATGGGGCCGCGGACGGCCTCCAGGTCCAGGCCGAGGTCGAACAGGGCCGAGCCGACGGTGGCGCCGACGACGAGGCCCACCGAGCCCATGGCGCCGTCGTAGCGCCGGTTCTCCCCGGCCGCGGCGGTGACGATCCGCCGGGCCACGGAATCCGCCCCGCCCACGTGCTGCACGGAGGCGCCCTCCGGGTTGGAGGTCAGGGCCAGGACGAAGACGCCGCGGCCGGCCTCAGCCGCGAGGTCCAGAGCCGGGCGCAGCGATTCGAAGCCCAGGTAGGGGCTGAGGGTGACGGAGTCGGCGGCCAGGGCCGAGCCGTCCCGCAGCCACGCGTCGGCGTAGGCGGCCATGGTGGAGCCGATGTCGCCGCGTTTGGCGTCGGCGATGCTGAGCACTCCCCCGGCGGTGCACTCGGCGAGGGTGCGTTCCAGCACGGCCATGCCGGCGGAGCCGTGCCGTTCGTAGAGCGCAACCTGCGGCTTCACCGCGGCGGCGAGCGGACCCACGGCCTCGAGCACTGTGAGCGAGAAGCGTTCGACGCCGGCGGCGTCGTCGTTCAGGCCCCAGGCGCTCAGCAGCGCCGGATGCGGGTCAATACCGACGCAGAGCGGGCCGCGCACGGCCATGGCCCGGCCCAGCCGGGAGCCGAAGGACTCCCGGCCGGCCGTGGTGTCCGTGCCCTGCTCAGGCATGCTGCGCCGCGGTCTGGGCGGCTTCCTGCGATTCGGCGAGGGCCGCGGCGTGCTCCTGCAGGCTGGTGACCGACCATTCGTAGGTCCGCATCGCCTCGATCGCCTGCACCGCGGCATTGAACTCGGCCACGGTCGTGATGCAGGGGATGCCGATGGACGTCGCGGCGGCGCGGATCTCGTAGCCGTCGCTGCGGGCCTCGCCACCGGAGGGGGTGTTGAAGACCATGTCGATCTCGCCCGCGACGATCAGGTCCGCGATGGTCCCTTCGCCCTCGGCGCTGCTGCCCTCGGCGACCTTGCGGACCGGGGTGGCCTGCAGGCCGTTGCGGCGCAGCACGTCGGCCGTGCCGCCGGTGGAGACGATCTCGAAGCCGAGGTCGGAGAGGCGCTTGACCGCCATGATGACGGCGCGCTTGTCCCGGTTGGCGACGGAGACGAACACCTTGCCCTCGGTGGGAAGGGCGTTGTTGGCCCCGGCCTGGCTCTTGGCGAAGGCGGTGTCGAAGTGCTTGTCGATGCCCATGACCTCGCCGGTGGAGCGCATTTCCGGGCCGAGCAGGGAGTCGACCACCTTGCCCTCCGGGGTCCGGAACCGGCTGAACGGCAGCACGGCTTCCTTGACGGCCACGGGGGCATCCAGCGGCAGGGTGGAGCCGTCACCGGACTCCGGCAGCATCTTGTAGGCGCTGCGGAGCTGGTTGATGGTGACGCCGGCGCCGATCAGCGCGGCCGCCTTGGCCATCTGCACCCCGGTGGCCTTGGAGACGAACGGCACGGTGCGGGACGCACGCGGGTTCGCCTCGAGCACGTAGAGCACGTCGGAGGCCAGCGCGAACTGGATGTTGATCAGGCCGCGGACGCCCACGCCCTCGGCGATGGCCCGGGTGGCGGTCCGGACCCGGTCGATCACGTTGTTGCCCAGGGTGATCGGGGGCAGCACACAGGCGGAGTCACCGGAGTGGATGCCGGCCTCTTCGATGTGCTCCATGATGCCGCCGAGGTACAGGTCCTTGCCGTCGAAGAGGGCGTCGACGTCGATCTCGACCGCGTCCTCGAGGAACCGGTCGATCAGCACCGGGTGGTCCGGGGTGATCTCGGTGGCATTGGCGATGTAGCGGGAGAGGTTGGCCTCGTCGTAGACGATCTCCATGCCGCGGCCGCCCAGGACGTAGGACGGGCGGACCAGGACCGGGTAGCCGATCTCGTCGGCGATCTTCTTGGCGTCCTCGAAGGACACGGCGGTGCCGTTCTTCGGGGCGATCAGGCCGGCCTCGTCGAGGACGCGGGAGAAGGCGCCGCGGTGCTCGGCCAGGTCGATCGCCTCCGGGGAGGTGCCGAGGATCGGCACGCCGGCGTCAGCGAGCTGCTGGGCGAGCTTGAGCGGGGTCTGGCCGCCGAGCTGGACGAAGACGCCCATGACGCCGCCGGTGCGTTCCTCGGCTGCGATGACTTCGAGGACGTCCTCGAGGGTCAGCGGTTCGAAGTAGAGCCGGGTGGAGATGTCGTAGTCGGTGGACACGGTCTCCGGGTTGCAGTTGACCATGACGGTCTCGTAGCCGGCCTTGCGCAGCGCCATCGAGGCGTGGACGCAGGAGTAGTCGAACTCGATGCCCTGGCCGATCCGGTTCGGACCGGAGCCGAGGATGATGATGGACGGCTTGGCGTGCAGCGCAACCTCGTCTTCCTCGTCGTAGGAGGAGTAGTGGTACGGAGTGTACGCGGCGAATTCGGCGGCGCAGGTGTCCACGGTCTTGTACACCGGGCGGATGTCCAGGGCCTGCCGGACGCCGCGGACCACGGCCTCCGGGTTGTGCGTCAGGGCGCCGATCTGGGCGTCGGAGAAGCCGTGCCGCTTGGCGCGCTGCAGCATCTCCTTGGTCAGGGCGGTGGACTGGCGGATCTCGAGGGAGATCTCGTTGAGCAGCTGCAGCTGGTCCAGGTACCACGGGTCGATCTTGGTGGCCTCGAAGAGCTGCTCCACCGTGGCGCCGCCCAGCAGGGCGCGCTGGACCTGGTGCAGGCGGTCGGTGGTGGGGCGCTTGGCCTTTTCGACCAGTTCCGCAACCTCCCACTCCGGGACCGGGGTGAAGTCCAGCTGCGAACCCTTCTGCTCCAGGGAGCGGAGGGCCTTCTGCAGGGCCTCGGTGAAGTTGCGGCCCATCGCCATGGCCTCGCCCACGGACTTCATGGTGGTGGTCAGGGTGGGGTCCGCAGCCGGGAACTTCTCGAACGCGAAGCGCGGGACCTTGACGACGACGTAGTCCAGAGTCGGCTCGAAGGACGCCGGGGTCTTCTGCGTGATGTCGTTCGGGATCTCGTCCAGGGTGTAGCCGAGCGAGAGCTTGGTGGCGATCTTGGCGATCGCGAAGCCGGTGGCCTTGGAGGCCAGGGCCGAGGAGCGGGAGACGCGCGGGTTCATCTCGATGACGACGACGCGGCCGGTGTCGGGTTCGACGGCGAACTGGATGTTGCAGCCGCCGGTGTCGACGCCGACCTCGCGGATGACGGCGATCGCGATGTCGCGCAGCCGCTGGTACTCGCGGTCGGTCAGGGTCAGGGCCGGGGCGACGGTGATGGAGTCGCCGGTGTGGACGCCCACCGGGTCGAAGTTCTCGATCGAGCAGACCACCACGACGTTGTCGTTCTTGTCGCGCATCATCTCGAGCTCGTACTCCTTCCAGCCGAGGATGCTCTCTTCGAGGAGCACCTCGGTGGTGGGGCTGTACTGCAGGCCCTGGCCGACGATGCGGCGCAGGTCGCCCTCGTCGTAGGCGAGGCCGGAGCCGAGGCCGCCCATGGTGAAGGAGGGCCGGACCACCATCGGATAGCCCAGGTCTTCGGCGGCGGTGAGCGCCTCATCGATGGTGTGGATGATGTGGCTGCGGGCTGATTCGGCGCCGCAGCGCTCCACGACGCCCTTGAACTTTTCCCGGTCCTCGCCGAGTTCGATCGCGGCGATGTTGGCGCCGATCAGTTCGACGTTGTACGTCTCCAGGACGCCGTTCTTGTCCAGGGCGATCGCGGTGTTCAGCGCGGTCTGGCCGCCCAGGGTGGGCAGGACGGCGTCGGGACGTTCCTTGGCGATGATCTTCTCGACCACCTCGGGGGTGATCGGTTCGATGTAGGTGGCGTCGGCGAACTCCGGGTCGGTCATGATGGTGGCCGGGTTGGAGTTGACGAGGATGACGCGCAGGCCTTCGTCCTTGAGGACGCGCAGTGCCTGGGTGCCGGAGTAGTCGAATTCGGCCGCCTGGCCGATCACGATCGGGCCGGAACCGATGACCAGGACGCTCTTCAGGTCAGTTCTCTTGGGCATTACTTCTTGTCCTCAGTCTTGGAGTCGGTGGAGGTCGTGGTGCCGGCGTTCGCGGCCGCGGTCTTCGTGCTCTCCATCAGGTCGATGAAGCGGTCGAAGAGGTAGGCGGCGTCGTGCGGGCCGGACGCCGCCTCGGGGTGGTACTGGACCGAGAAGGCGGGGATGTCCAGGCAGTTCAGGCCCTCGACGACGTCGTCGTTGAGGCTGACGTGGCTGACCTGGACGCGGCCGAAGCGCTCCTCGGGGGCCACCGTGTCGCCCGCCAGCGGGGCGTCGACGGCGAAGCCGTGGTTCTGCGAGGTGATCTCGACCTTGCCGGTGGCGCGGTCCATGACCGGCTGGTTGATCCCGCGGTGGCCGTAGCGCAGCTTGTACGTGCCGAAGCCCAGCGCACGGCCGAGGATCTGGTTGCCGAAGCAGATGCCGAAGTAGGGCAGCTTGGCGTCCAGCACGGAGCGGAGCAGGCCCACCTGGGTGTCGGCGGTGGCGGGGTCGCCGGGGCCGTTGGACATAAAGACGCCGTCGGGGTTGACGGCCTTGACGTCCTCGAGGGTGGCGGTGGCCGGCAGGACGTGGACCCGGACGCCGCGCTCGGCGAACCGGATGGGGGTCATGCGCTTGATGCCAAGGTCGATCGCGGCGATGCTGAACCGCGGCTCACCTTCCCAGCCCCAGTCGGCGGGCTCGACCGTGTAGGCCTCGTCGACGCTGACCTCTTCGGCCAGGCGGGAGCCTTCCATGGGCGTGATGGCGAGGACGGCGTCGACCAGTTCCTTGTCCGTGGCGCGGGCGGCGTCGCCGGAGAAGATGCCGGCGCGCATGGTCTTGTGTTCGCGCAGGTGGCGGGTGATGGCGCGGGTGTCCACGCCCTGGATGCCGACGACGCCCTGCTCGGTGAGCTCCTCGTCCAGGCTCCGCTCGGAGCGCCAGTTGGAGGGGCGGCGGGCGGCGTCGCGGACGACGTAGCCGGCCACCCAGATGCGGCGGGACTCGGCGTCGTCCTTGTTGACGCCCGTGTTGCCGATGTGCGGCGCGGTCTGGACCACGAGCTGGCGGGCGTAGGAGGGGTCCGTGATGGTCTCCTGGTATCCGGTCATGCCGGTGGCGAAGACGGCCTCGCCGAGGGCGGTGCCGGTGGCGCCGTAGCTGCGGCCGCGGAAGATGCGGCCGTCCTCGAGGACCAGCACGGCGGGCTCCGGCGCGGCGGGGACGCCGGCGGCGGTCCCGGACTCGGACTTGTCTTGCTCTGTTGCGATCACTGGTTGCGTCACGTCGTTACTTTCCACTTTCGGCTTCTGCCTGGGGGGCAGCGGAGATCAAATCATTGAGAACGGTCAGGAGGGCGGTCTTGTCCTCGGCGCGGCGGCTGCGGAATCCGGTGTCCAGCTCGCGGGTCCCGAGCATCCAGCTCAGGACCAGGAGCCCGTCCTGTTCCACGAACTTGCCGGCCATGCCGCTTTCCTGGCGGACGCCGGTGAGGCGTTCCACGGGGATGAAGAGCGGGCCCGCGCCGGCGCGGTCGAACAGGACGCCTTCGCGGTGCACGGAGAGGCCGGCGTTGGTGCGCAGGCCCAGCCCGTGGACGGCGATGCGGTCCAGCCAGTCCCCCGCGGTGGTGGTGGCCACGTACTGGCCCTCGGCCTCGGCCAGGGCGGGGCCAAGCGCGACGGGGGCCTCGGGCAGCGCCGGGATGTCCGCCTGGCGTCGGAGCCGGTTGCGCCAGCCCAGCCCGATCAGCACCAGCGCGACGGCCACGAGGACCAGCACCAGGAGCAGGGAGAGTTCCTTGACCATCAGGGGCGCCCCGCCGTGTCCGCGGCGTCCCAGCGGAAGGGGGTGTTCAGCGCGCCGTCGAGGACGGTCGGGTGGCCGTGCAGGAAGGTGGCCATCACCTTGCCCGGGAGTTCCCGGCCGGCGAATGGAGAGTTGCGGCCCATGGTTGCCATCTTAGAAGGGTCAACGCTCCAGCGCGCAGCCGCGTCCACCAGGATGACGTTCGCGGGTTCCCCAGCCTCCAGCGGCCGGCCCTGGTCTTCCACCCGGCCGATCGCGGCGGGCGTGGTGGACGTCACGCGGGCGAAGTCGGCCCAGTCCATCAGGCCGGTTTCGATCATGGTGTGTTGGACGACGGAAAGGGCGGTTTCCAGGCCGGTCATGCCCATGGCCGCCTGCGCCCACTCGCACTCCTTGTGCTCGCTGGGGTGCGGGGCGTGGTCGGTGCCGATCACGTCGATGGTGCCGTCGGCGAGGGCGGCGCGCAGGGCCTGGACGTCGTCGTCGGTGCGCAGCGGCGGGTTGACCTTGTAGACGGGGTCGTAGCTGCGGACCAGTTCGTCGGTGAGCCATAGGTGGTGCGGGGTGACCTCGGCGGTGACGTTGATGCCGCGGGACTTGGCCCAGCGGATGATCTCAACCGACCCGGCGGTGGAGACGTGGCAGACGTGCAGGCGGGAGCCGACGTGCTGGGCGAGGAGGACGTCGCGGGCGATGATGCTTTCCTCGGCCACGGCGGGCCAGCCGGCGAGGCCTAGGACGGCGGAGACGGCGCCCTCGTTCATCTGGGCGCCGGCGGTGAGCCGGGGTTCCTGCGCGTGCTGGGCGACGACGCCGTCGAACGCCTTGACGTATTCGAGGGCGCGGCGCATCAGGACGGGGTCGCTGACGCAGATGCCGTCGTCGGAGAAGACCCGGACCCGGGCGCGGGAGTCGGCCATGGCGCCGAGTTCGGCGAGCTGCTCGCCGGCCAGGCCGACGGTGACGGCGCCGACCGGGCGGACGTCGGCCCAACCGGCGGTGCGGCCCAGGCTGAAGACCTGCTCGACGACGCCGGCGGTGTCAGCGACGGGGTTGCTGTTGGCCATGGCGTGGACGGCGGTGTAGCCGCCCAGGGCGGCGGCGCGGGTGCCGGTTTCGACCGTTTCGGCGTCCTCGCGGCCGGGTTCGCGCAGGTGCGTGTGGATGTCCACCATGCCCGGCAGCGCAACGAGGCCGTGCGCATCGATCACGGTGGCGCCATCCTCGGTGGCGAGGTCGGTGCCGCGGGCGGCGATGACGCCGTCGCGGATGAGAAGATCTTCGGCCGGTCCGCCGAGGATCGAGGCGCCACGGATGAGGTAGCTGCCGGTCTGGTGCTGCGGTGCCATCAGTGGCTCTCCTTGGAGTGGGTGGGGACTGACTCGCGGGTGTCGCCGGAGAGCAGCAGGTACAGGGCGGCCATCCGGACGGACACGCCGTTGCGGACCTGGGCCAGGACGGTGGACCGCGGCGAATCTGCGGCGGCGGAGGAGATCTCCAGGCCGCGGTTCATCGGGCCGGGGTGCATGATGATGGTGTCCTTCAGGCCCAGGGTGTCCAGGGCGCGGAGGCGGTTGTCATCAAAACCCCAGCGGCGGGAGTACTCCCGGGTGGTGGGGAAGAACGAGGCGTTCATCCGCTCCCCCTGGACCCGGAGCATCATCATCGCGTCGACGCCGCCGGCGAGGGTCTGGTCCAGGTCATAGCTGACGGTGCAAGGCCAGTGTTCGACGCCGATGGGCAGCAGCGTGGGCGGCGCGACGAGGGTGACCTGGGCGCCGAGGGTGCGCAGCAGCCAGACGTTGGAGCGGGCCACCCGGGAGTGCAGGACGTCGCCGGCGATCGCGACGCGCATGCCGGTCAGGTCCGCCCCGGTGGAGGGGATGCCGGCGAGCTTCGACCAATGCCGGCGCATGGTGAAGGCGTCCAGCAGGGCCTGGGTGGGGTGTTCGTGGGTGCCGTCGCCGGCATTGATGACGCCGGCGTCGATCCAGTCGGTGGCGGCGAGCCGGTGCGGGGCACCCGAGGCCCAGTGCCGGATGACGACGGCGTCCGCGCCCATCGCGGCGAGGGTCTGGGCGGTGTCCTTGAGCGATTCGCCCTTGGAAACCGAAGAGCCCTTGGCGGCGAAGTTGATCACGTCCGCGGAGAGCCGCTTGGCGGCGGCCTCGAAGGAGATGCGGGTGCGGGTGGAGTCCTCGAAGAAGAGGTTGACCACGGTGCGTCCGCGGAGGGCCGGGAGCTTCTTGACCTCGCGGTCGCCAACGGCGGACATTTCCTCGGCGGTATCGAGGATGCGGATCGCGTCGGCGCGGCTGAGGTCCCCGGTGGAGAGCAGGTGCCTCATGCGGTGGCCTCGACGGCTGCCTCGATGACGACCTCGTTGACGGGCCGGCCGTCCGCACTGTCGGTTTCCTCGAGCCGGACCCGGACCTTCTCCGCGGAGGAGGTGGGCAGGTTCTTGCCGACGTGGTCGGCGCGGATCGGCAGTTCGCGGTGGCCCCGGTCGATCAGGACGGCCAGGCGGACAATCCGGGGCCGGCCCAGGTCCACGAGGGCGTCGAGGGCGGCGCGGATAGTGCGGCCGGAGTAGAGGACGTCGTCGAAGAGGACGACGACCTTGTTGTCGATGCCGGTGCGCGGGAGCTGCGTGGGGTACGGGGGCCGCGTGGGCTGGTGGGAGAGATCGTCACGGAACATGGTGACATCGAGTTGGCCGACGATGGCGGCGGGATCCACGGAGGGATCGGCAGCGGCGATTTTCGCGGCGAGCCGGACGGCCAGAGGGTAGCCGCGGCGCGGGATGCCCAGCAGGACCAGGTCCTGGGAGCCCTTGTTGGACTCGAGAATTTCGTGGGCTATACGAGTGAGTGCCCGGTCGATGTCGGCCTGGCTGAGCACGACGCGGCTCAGCTGAACCGTCGCCGGTACCGGTGATTCCGGAACAGAAGTCATCGCTCGTCTCCCCTTTCCCCGCCTCACGGGACGGAATTAAAAAAGGAACATTTGCTCTCCCAAATTACCACACGGGCCCCGGCGCTTCGGGCCTCCGGGACGCGGTGTGCATCACACCGGGGAGACGCGAAAGGGCCGGTGCCCGCCGTGATGGCGGGCACCGGCCCGGAGTTTTCGCCGCAGAGTCCCCCGTCATGGAGGGCGCTTCGGTGCCGGCCGGATCAGGCCAGCAGCGAGGGCTTCAGCTGCTGCAGCCGGCCCAGCAGGCCGTTGATGAAGGACGGGGACTCGTCCGTCGAGAGCGTCTTGGCCAGCGCCACCGCCTCGCTCACCGCGACACCGTCGGGGACGTCGTCGTTGTACAGGAGCTCCCAGGTGCCCACGCGCAGGATGATGCGGTCCACGGACGGCATCCGCTCCAGCGACCAGCCCTGCGAGTAGGTTTCGAGGAACTCGTCGATGGCAGCCTGGTGGGAGACCACGCCCTCGACGATTTCCAGGGTGTAGGGGTTGATGACCTGATCCGTCTGTTCACGACGGGAGCGCAGCACATCGAATGCGGAGACGGAACGCTGTTCTGCCTCGAAAAGAACATCCAGGGCCCTGCTGCGGGCCTTACCGCGGGCGCTCACTAGTCGTTGACCCGGCCAAGGTAGCTGCCGTCGCGGGTGTCGACCTTGACCTTGGTGTTGTTCTCGACGAACAGCGGCACCTGGATCTCGTAGCCGGTTTCCAGGGTGGCAGGCTTGGTGCCGGCGGAGGAGCGGTCGCCCTGGAGGCCCGGCTCGGTGTAGGTGATTTCCAGCACGACGCTCGGCGGCAGTTCGATGTAGAGCGGGTTGCCCTCGTGGATGGCGATGTTGACCATCTGGTTCTCGAGCATGAAGTTGGTGGCGTCGCCCACGGTGGCGGCCGGGACGGTCAGCTGGTCGAAGTCCGAGGTGTCCATGAAGACGAAGTCGGCGCCGTCCTGGTACAGGTACTGGTAGTCGCGGCGGTCCACGGTGGCGGTCTCGATTTTGAGGCCGGCGTTGAAGGTCTTGTCGACAACCTTGCCGGACATGACGTTACGCATCTTGGTGCGGACGAAGGCGCCGCCCTTGCCGGGCTTGACGTGCTGGAATTCGATAATGTTCCAGAGCTGGCCTTCCAGCTTCAGCACGGTTCCGTTCTTGATGTCGTTGGTCGTTGCCACAGTATCCTCAGGTTTCGTCAATGGCCGGTCTAAGCCGCCAGCCGTGTATGCCATGCGGGCGCGCCCAAAGGGCGGTTCCGCGCGTGTTTTTCAAAAATCCAAGATCCATTCTACCGGCTTTGCGGCAGCGGTGCCGGACGGGGTCCCTCAGGAGGCCAGGTCCAGCACATCCCGGGCGCGCTGCAGCGCCACGGTCGAGGAGTAGATCAGGGCCGCGTCGGCGGCGCCGGCCACCCGGAGATCCAGGGCCTTGGCAAAGGATTCGACGGCGGCGGCGTTGTTGCCGGCGGCGAAGTACGAGCGGCCCAGGTGCTGCCGGACGGAGGCCTCCTCGGGGGTGCCCTGTGCCTCGGCCAGCAGCTGCCGGTAGAGTTCGACGGCGCGGTCGGAGCGGTGCGAGACCCGCAGCACCTCCGCCTCGAACATCCGGAGCCGGAAGGAGTCGGGGTCCTTGTACCGGGCCTCGGCGAGCAGCTCGGCCGCCTCCCCGGGGTGGCCCTCGACGAGCCGGACGAAGATCAGGTCGGTGGGGTCCTGCGACGCGGCGAGGGCGTCGGCGCAGGCCTCCTCGTTGACCAGTTCCGGCATGAGCGTGCGCGGGTTGATCCGGATGCCGGGGAAGCCGGCATCCGGCCACTCGCTCGTGCCGCCGTTGTCGCTGATCATCAGGAGGCAATCTCCTGGTAGGCGGCGAAGAGCAGCGAGGTGTCCGGGACATCGAGGATTCCCGGGCGTCCGACGCCGTCGAGCACCACGAAGCGCAGCAGGTCGCCGCGGGACTTCTTGTCCCGGCGCATGCCGTCCAGCAGTGCCTGCCAGCGGTCGCGACGGTAGGTGGTGGGAAGGCCCAGGCTCTCCAGGATGGCCCGGTGCCGGTCGAAGTCGGCGTCGCTGAGCCGGCCGACGCTGCGGGCAAGTTCCGCGGCGAACATCATGCCGACGGAGACGGCGGCGCCGTGCCGCCAGGAGTAGCGTTCGGCGAGTTCGATCGCGTGGCCCAGGGTGTGGCCGTAATTCAGGATTTCGCGCTGTCCGGTTTCCTTGAGGTCCTCGGAGACCACGCGAGCCTTGACCGTGATGGCGCGTTCGATGAGTTCGCGCAGAACCTCCGAGCGAGGGTCGGTGGCGGCCGCGGGGTCCTTCTCAATCAGGTCGAGGATGGCCGGGTCGGCGATGAAGCCGCACTTGATGACCTCGGCGAGGCCGGAGATGATCTCGTTCTTCGGCAGCGTGTCCAGGGTGTCCAGGTCGGCCAGGACGCCGGCGGGCGGGTGGAACGCGCCCACCAGGTTCTTGCCCTCGGCGGTGTTGATCCCGGTCTTGCCTCCGACGGCGGCGTCCACCATGCCGAGCAGGCTGGTGGGCATGTGGACCACCTTGATGCCGCGCAGCCAGGTGGCGGCGACGAAGCCGGCGAGGTCGGTCACCGCTCCCCCGCCGACGGCGACGATCGCGTCGGAGCGGGTGAAGTCGTTTTGGCCGAGGACCTGCCAGCAGAAGGAGGCGACCTCGATGTGCTTGCCCTCTTCGGCGTCGGGGATTTCCGCGGTCAGGGCGGTGAAGCCGGCGGTGCCGAGTTCCTCGCGGACGGTGTCGCCGGTGAGCCGCAGGGCGCGCGGGTGGATGACGAGGACGCGCTTGACCCGCTCCCCCAGCAGCGCCGGGAGGCCGGCGAGCAGGCCGCGGCCGACGACGACGTCGTAGTTCTCCGACGCCGACTGGCCGGTGACGGGGATGGTGGTTGATTCGTTGCTCACAGTTCCACTTTCTTTGTTGCCGCCGGGGCCGCCGCGGCGGTGCCGGCGGGGCGCCGGAGCGCATCTTCAAGTCGGTGTGCCAGGTCCGCTACGGATCCGTGGCGGACGTCCAGGACGATGTCGGCGAGGCGTTCATAGACCGGTTGGCGGGTGGCGAAGAGGGTCCGCCAGCGTTCCATGGCGTCCCCGGCCAGCAGCGGCCGGCCGGAGTTCCGGGCAATCCGGTCCGCCACGGTGCCGGCGTCGCATTCGAGGTAAACCACGGTGCAGCCGGCGAGCAGCTGCTGGGTGCCGGAGTCCAGCACGGCGCCGCCGCCGAGGGAGATGACGGTGGGCGAGTCGGCGGCGTCCTCCACGGCACGGGACACTGCCCGGGCTTCCATCTCACGGAAGGCGCACTCGCCGCGGCTGGCGAAGATGTCCGCGATGGCGCCGTGCTGACTGACCACCTCGGCGTCGGTGTCGATGAACCGGGCGCCGAGGTGCTGGGCCAGCTGCTGGCCAATGGCGGACTTGCCGACGGCCATCGGCCCGATCAGGACGATCGGGCGCCGGCTGCCGGCCTGCCGGCGCGGCGTTTCACTGGCAGGCACTAGTGGCCGATCGAGTCCAGGGACGCCGGGATGTTGTCCAGGTAGCCCTTGAGGTTGCGGGCGGTCTCGGCAACCGAGTCACCGCCGAACTTTTCGGCCACGGCCTCCGCCAGGACCAGCGCCACCATGGCCTCGGCGACGACGCCGGCGGCCGGGACCGCACAGACGTCGGAGCGCTGGTGGTGGGCCTTGGCGGCCTCGCCCGTGGCGACGTCGACGGTCTTGAGCGCCCGGGGCACGGTGGCGATCGGTTTCATGGCCGCGCGTACGCGCAGGACGTCGCCGATGCTCATGCCGCCCTCGATCCCGCCGGCGCGGTTGGAGGTGCGGATGATCCGGCCCTCGGAGTCCTTGACGATCTCGTCGTGGGCGGCCGAGCCGCGCCGCGAGGCGGTGAGGAAGCCGTCGCCGACCTCCACGCCCTTGATCGCCTGGATGCCCATCAGGGCGGCGGCCAGGCGGGAGTCCAGCCGGCGGTCCCAGTGGACGTAGCTGCCCAGTCCCGGCGGCAGGCCGTAGGCGAGGACCTCGACGACGCCGCCGAGGGTTTCGCCCTCCTTGTGGGCGGCGTCGACCTCGGCGACCATGGCGTCGGAGGTTTCGCGGTCGAAGCAGCGCAGCGGGTCCGAGTCGAGGGCCAGTACGTCCGAGGGCACCGGCAGGGGCTTGCCCTCCGGGACGGAGACGGTGGCGATGGAAACGGTATGGGAGACCAGCTCGATGCCGAGCTGGGAGAGGTAGGCCGCGGCCACCGAGCCGAGGGCCACGCGGGTGGCGGTCTCGCGGGCGCTGGCGCGTTCCAGCACGGGGCGGGCCTCGTCGAAGCCGTATTTCTGCATGCCGGTGAAGTCGGCGTGGCCGGGACGGGGCCGGGTCAGCGGTGCGTTGCGGGCCTGGTCCGCGAGGGTCTCCGGGTCCACCGGGTCCGCGGACATGATCTGTTCCCACTTGGGCCATTCGGTGTTGCCCACCTGGATGGCGACGGGGCCGCCCTGGGTCAGGCCGTGGCGGACACCGCCGAGGATGCTGACCTCGTCCTGTTCGAACTTCATCCGGGCGCCGCGGCCGTAGCCGAGCCGGCGACGGGCAAGGGCCTCGACGATCCGGGGACTGCTGAGTTCGACGCCGGCGGGGACGCCTTCAATAATTCCGACCAGTGCCGGGCCATGGGATTCACCGGCGGTCAACCAACGCAACATAGCTTCCATCCTGCCATGTGCGGCACTTAGAACACCCGTCGAGGTGCCCCGACTGCGTCACACATCACATCTATGACTTCGGCGGGCATCGGCCCGTCGACGGCGGCGAAAAGCCGGACCTGCTCGATTGCCTGGTAGAGCAGCATTTCCAGGCCGGGGACCACCGTTCCGCCGCCCGCGGTCCATGCCGCGGCGATCCGGCTGGGCCACGGGTCGTACGCCGCATCTAGCAGGATGCCCGGCGTCGCGGCGCCGGCGGCGGCAAGGTCCGCCCCGGTTCCGTCCGCGGCCCGCGGGGGCAGGGTGGAGACCACGACGTCGAAGCCGGGGAGTTCACGGGCGGCCTCGGTGAGGGGCCGGAACTGCAGGTCGATGCCGACGCCGGCGGCGGCGGCGCGGACCTCGGCGGCCCGGCCGGCGTCGCGGACGTAAACGGTGGCGGAGGCGGTGCCGAGCTCGCGGAGGGCGGCGACGGCGGCCGCGGCCGTTCCACCCCCGCCCAGCACGGCGGCCGACGGCGCGTCCCGGGCGCCGGCGTAGCGGAGGGCGTTGACGATGCCGGCGACGTCGGTGTTGTACCCGACGAGGCGCGGACCTGCGGGCCCGGGCTCGAATGCGACGGTGTTGACCACGCCGAGGGTCTCCCCCACGCCGCGGACCTCGTCCACGGCCGCGGCCATGGCGGCCTTCAGCGGCATGGTCACGGACAGGCCGCGCCAGCTGTCATCGGCGCGGACCGTCGTCAGGAACCCGGGCAGGGCGTCGACGGTGACGTCGATCGCCTCGTAGCCGATGTCCGCGCCGAGCGCCGCGTAGGCTGCCCAGTGCAGGGCCGGGGACTTCGAATGCCCGATGGGGTGGCCGAGGACGGCCGCCCGTCCGGTCACACGCAACGGTTCGGGTTGGCGCTGCACCAGGCGTTGTACTTGGCCACGTTGACGTTGTGCTCCGCCAGTGTCTTGGCGAACAGGGTCTCCTTGGTGTCCAGGTTGACCGTCACCCAGTAGAGGTAGTCGTTCGTCTTCGGCTTGGCGGCGGCGTCGATGGCGGTCTTGCCCGGTGAGCCGATCGGACCGGCGGGCAGGCCCTGGTTGGCGTAGGTGTTGTACGGGTTGGACTTGTCCGCCTTCTGCGCCTCGTCGATGTGGAAGCTGCGGATACCCAGACCGTAGGTGACGGTGGCGTCGGACTGGATCAGGCCGCCGGTCTCGGTGTTGTTCGGCTTGAGGCGGTTGTAGATGGCACCGGCGACGTCACCGTACTCGGCCTGGCCGCCCTCGGCCTGGACGATGCTGGCGACAGTCAGGACGTCGTACTGCTTGGCCGGGTCGGTGATGCCCTGGGCCTTCAGCTCGTCCAGGGTGCTGCCGACCAGCTTGGTCAGGACGTCCTTGGCGGAGGTGCCCAGCGGGAACCGGTATTCGCCGGGGAACAGGAAGCCCTCAAGATTCTTGGCCTTCGCGGGAACCCCGAACTGTGCCGGGGAGTCGCTGAGCGCCTTGAGTTCCGGGACCGGCACGCCGGTGCCCTCGGAGATGGCCTGCAGGGATTCGTTGATGCGCATGCCGGCGCTGAGGGCGAAGTACATGACCTTGCCGCTGCCCTTGTTCAGCAGGATGTTGACGGCATCGGTGTTGTTCATTTCCTTGCGCATGCTGAAGGTGCCCGGGGTGAGGGCGCCGCCGGCAGCGACGAAGGCTTTGACGAAGTTGTCCGGGTTGGCGATGACCTGCTTGGCCTGCAGGTCCGCGGCCACGGACTTGGGGCCTGCGCCGGCGGGCACGGTGATGGTGACCTCGCCGGTGCCGGGGCCCGGGTAGTCCGCCACGGTGTTGCCGCCGAGCAGCGGCTTGATGAACTGGGCGCCGACGACGATTGCGACGACGAAGACGGCGAGGGTCAGGACCAGGGCCAGGAAGCGGCGGCGGCGCCGGACCTTCTTGGACGGGCCCTTGGCGACGGGGATGCTCGCGGCGCCGATCAGATCGCGGCCGTGCTCCTCTTCGTCGTGGTGGTCTTCGAGGGGGTGTTCGGCGTAGGCCGCGTCCTCGTGGTGATCGTCGTAGTAGGCGCCGCTCTCGGCGGCGTGGCCGTATTGCAGGGCGTCGGCGCGGCGGAGGGTTTCCTCGCGGGAGAGGCCCCCGGCGTATTCGTGGACTGGCTCGTGGGCCGCGTCGTCGTGCAGCTCCTGGGCCGGCTCCTCGTGGGCGGCCTCTGCGAAGGCGGGAGCCGCGTAGCCGGCCTCGTGGTGCGCCTCTTCGGCGGGCACGGGCTCGACATGGACGGGCTGCTGGGCCGGTTCGTGCACGGGCACCTGGTCGGTGTGCGCGTCGTGGACCGGCGCTTCGTGGACCGGTTTCTCAGGCACGGGCTCGGCGTGGACCGGCTCCTGCTGCACGGGCTCGGCGTATACGGGCTCCTGGTGCACGGGCTCCTGGACAGGTTCGTGCACGGGCTCCTGGCGGGACGGCGCCTCGGGGGCGTCCTGCTCCTCCTGGCCCGTGACATAGGCCTGCGGCGGGACGACTTCGTGGTTCTGGGTCGCCAGGAACTTCTCCTGGGCCCGAATTTCCTTGCGCGTCAGCGGGCGGTCTGCGCCGCCAGTGGCAAAACCAGAGGACTCGTCATTGTTGACCGGGCTCACTGTAGCCTTCCATTTCGGGCAGAATGCGTTGTGCAGAATGCGCGTCTAAGTCCGGGGCGGCCTGAGCGCCGCCACCGGTCGGCCCCGGCTGCGGGTCCGCGCTGACGCGGCGACCCACTTCCGTCCCCCTGGCCTTTTGCATATCGATTGCGTGTTGCAGTATCCCTGCGGCCGCAACCTGATCAACCACTTTACGGTGGTCGCGGCTGCTCATGCCAGCTTGGTGCAGGTCCCGGTGCGCTGAAACGGTGCTCAGACGCTCGTCAACCAGCCATACGGGAATGTCGGCGTCGGCCGCCCGCAGGGTACTGACCAGTAGCTTTGCATAGTCGGAGGCCATTGTCGCGGAGGCGTGCTCCTCCCCCTTCATGGTGCGGGGCAGGCCGACAAAAATTTCCACGACATCGCGCTCGAGCGCCTCCCGGACCAGGATCCTGACGTCCGAGGCCTTCTTGGCGTCACGCTTGAGCGTCCGGAGCGGGGTGGCCAGGATGCCGTCAGGGTCACACACGGCCACTCCCACGCGGACGGTGCCGACGTCTACCCCGAGCTTCACGCCCCGGAGGTAGCCGCCGGGCACCATAGCTTCAACCATCCGCGGCCTTTAGCGCTTGGTGATGGCGTCGACGACGGCGGTCAGGGCAGCCCCCACCTTGCTGGCGTCGGTGCCGCCGCCCTGGGCGACGTCGTCCTTGCCGCCGCCGCCACCGCCGAGAATGCCGGCGGCCAGGCGGACCAGCGCGCCGGCCTTGACCCCGGCCTCACGGGCGGCCTCATTAGTGGCCACCAAGATCACCGGGCGGTCGTTGCTAACTCCGGCCACCGCGACGGCCGCGGCGTCGGAGCCGAGCCGGGTGCGCAGGTCCAGGGCCAGGCCGCGCAGGTCTTCCGCGCCGCCGATCTGTCCGGCGTCGTGGGCGATGACCTTCACGCCCGAGGCGTCCTTGGCGGTGCCCACCAGCTGCGCGGCGGCAGCGGTGAGCTGCTCCTTGCGGAGCCGCTCAAGTTCCTTTTCGGTGGCCTTGAGCTTGGCGAGGGTGCCGGCGATGCGCTCGGTGAGCAGGCCGGAGGGCACCTTGAGCATGTCGGTGAGCTCGGTAACCAGGGCGCGTTCGGCGGCGAGGTGCCGGAAGGCGTCCATGCCGACGAAGGCTTCGACGCGGCGGTTGCCCGAGCCGACGGACTGCTCACCCAGCAGCGACAGGCTGCCGATGAGTGAGGTGTTGGACACGTGAGTGCCGCCGCAGAGCTCGCGGGACCAGGCGCCGTCGATCTCCACGACCCGGACCTCGTTGCCGTAGTTCTCGCCGAAGAGCGCCATGGCGCCGAGGGCCTTCGCCTCGGCCAGGCCCATGATCTTGGTCTCAACCTCGTAGTTGTTGCGGATCGCGATGTTTGCGACCTCCTCGATCTCCGAGCGGGTGGCCGTGCTCAGGCCTTCGCCCCAGGAGAAGTCGAAGCGGAGGTAGCCGGCCTTGTTGAAGGAGCCGCGCTGCAGCGCCTCCGGCCCGAGGATCTGGTGCAGGGCGGCGTGCACGATGTGCGTGCCCGTGTGTGCCTGCTCGGCGGCGTGCCGGCGTTCGCGGTCGACGGCGGCGAGGACGCGGGCGTCGGCGCCGATTTCACCCTCGCGGACGATCGCCTTGTGGACGCTGAGCCCCTTGATGGGGCGCTGCACGTCCAGGACCTCGACGACGAAGCCGTCGCCGGTGATCAGGCCGGTGTCGGCGGCCTGGCCGCCGGCCTCGGCGTAGAACGGGGTCTCGGCGAGGACGAGTTCGATCTCCTCGCCGGTGGCGGCGTGGCCCACCTTGCGGCCGTTGGCGAGGATGCCGCGGACCGTGGACTCACCGGCGAGCTCGGTGTAGCCGGTGAAGACGGTCTCGCCTGCGGTCAGGAGCTCCTGGAAGGCGCTCATGTCCGCGTGGGCACCCTTCTTGCCCTTGGCGTCGGCCTGGGCGCGCTGGCGCTGTTCCAGCATGAGCTTGCGGAACTCGGGCTCGTCGACCTTAAGGCCGGCTTCCTCGGCCATTTCGAGGGTCAGGTCGATCGGGAAGCCGTAGGTGTCGTGCAGCGCGAAGGCGTCGGCGCCGGAGAGCGGGCGGCCGGCGGACTTGGATTCCTTGACCGCGTCCTCAAGCCGGGCGGTGCCGGAGGCGATGGTGCGCAGGAACGCCTTCTCCTCGGCGTAGGCGATCCGGCTGATCCGGTCAAAGTCGGTCTCCACGATCGGGTAGACACCCTTCATGGCATCCCGGGAGGCCGGGAGCAGCTCCGGCAGGCAGGCCTTCTCTACGCCGAGCAGGCGCATGGAGCGGACGGCGCGGCGGATCAGGCGGCGCAGCACGTAGCCGCGGCCTTCGTTGGAGGGAGTGACGCCGTCGGCGATCAGCATCAGGGCCGAGCGGATGTGGTCGGCGACGACGCGCATGCGGACGTCGTCGGTGTGGTGCGGGTCCTCGGGGGTCTCGGCGGAGGTGTAGGCCTTGCCGGAGAGCTCGGCGGCCTTGTCGATCACGGGGCGGACCTGGTCCGTCTCGTACATGTTCTCGACGCCCTGCAGGATCATCGCGAGGCGTTCCATGCCGAGGCCGGTGTCGATGTTCTTCTTGGGCAGTTCGCCGGTGATGTCGAAGTCCACCTTGGAGCGGACATTGTCGATCTGGTACTGCATGAACACGAGGTTCCAGATCTCGATGTACCGGGTCTCGTCGGCCAGCGGGCCGCCCTCGATGCCGTAGGCGGGGCCACGGTCGTAGTAGATCTCGGAGCAGGGGCCGGCGGGGCCGGGCTGGCCGGTGGACCAGTAGTTGTCCGACTTGCCCATCCGCTGGATGCGCTCGGCCGGGACGCCGGTGTTCTTCAGCCAGAGTTCCTTGGCCTCGTCGTCCTCTTCGTAGACGGTGACCCAGAGGCGCTCCGGCGGCAGTCCGTAGCCGCCGTCGTCAACGCTGGTGGTCAGCAGCTCCCAGGCGAACTTGATGGCGTCTTCCTTGAAGTAATCGCCGAAGGAGAAGTTGCCGCACATCTGGAAGAAGGTTCCGTGGCGGGCGGTCTTGCCCACCTCTTCGATGTCGCCGGTGCGGATGCACTTCTGGATGCTGGTGGCACGCGAGTAGGGCGGCTCCTCACGGGCGGTGAGGTACGGGATGAACGGGACCATGCCAGCCACCGTGAACAGCAGGGAGGGGTCGCTGGAGACCAGGGAGGCGGAGGGCACGGCAGTGTGTCCCTTGCTGACAAAAAAATCGATCCAGCGCTTGGTGATCTCCTGCGACTTCATAACCTGGTTACTAACCCTTCAATAATTCTTTACAACGTAGGTGGCGACGCACCGGTGGCATCGGGTGGTTCGGTGGTGGCGGGTGGCCTAGCGGCGCAGCGCGTCCCGGGCGGGGGCGGCGGCGTCGTCGACTCCCAGCGCCGAGCGCAGTTCGCTCTCGCGGTCGCGCATGCCGGTTCGGACGGCGTCGGCGAAGTCGTAGACGCTGTCGGCCAGGCGGCCCACGGCGCGATTCATGCCTTCGGGGCCCAGCGCGGTCTGCGCCTGGGTGATTTTGCGGAACGCGATGACGCCGACGGCGACGCCGATGCCCATCCAGAGAATCCTGTTCATGTCAGCTTCTTTCAGCGGGAGCGGGCCGGGTCAACGGCTGCGGCGGCCGGAGGAGGGCTTTTTGCGCGCGGAGAACGCCGAGCGCACGCCGTAGCTGAAGGCGGCGACCTTGATCAGCGGCGATCCCACGGTGGCCGCGACCAGGGAGGACAGGGCGGAGAGGTTCGCGGAGGCGTCGGAGACGTTGGCAGCGATCCCGTCAACCTTCTTCAGCTGCTGGTTGGTGGTGGAGACGGTGGCGGTGACCTCATCCATGAGCGGGGTGGCGCCGTCGCTGAGCGAGCGGATGGTGCTGCGCACCTCGTCGAACACTCCCCCGAGCTTCAGGATCGGCACGGCGAGCAGCAGGACCAGGAGTGCAAACACCCCGGCCGCGATCAGGCCGGCAATATCGCCACCAGTCATAGACGTTCATCTCCTTGAAACTCCGTGGATTACTGCGGGGCCGCCCCGCCATAATGCGTGGCGGCGGACTCCCTCAAGTACCTTACCTACAAAGAAGCCCGCGGCGCTTGCCACGGGCTTCTTTGTAGGTCTCGCGTTGGATCTAGCGTGCGTAGAATTCCACGACGAGCTGCTCTTCGCAGGTCACGGGGATTTCGGAGCGCTTCGGGCGGCGAACCAGGCGTGCCTGCAGGGACTCGAGCTTGACGTCCAGGTAGGCGGGAACCATCGGCAGGACATCGCGGTGCGCGCCTGCTGCTGCCACCTGGAACGGAGGCATGGTTTCGCTGCGGCTGTGGACGTGGACCAGCTGGCCCTCGCCGACGCGGAACGACGGGCGGTCAACGCGGACGCCGTCAACCATGATGTGGCGGTGCACAACCATCTGGCGGGCCTGGGCGATCGTGCGGGCGAAGCCGGCACGCAGCACGAGGGCGTCGAGACGCATTTCGAGCAGTTCGATCAGGTTTTCACCGGTCAGGCCCTTGGTGCGGCGTGCTTCTTCGAAGGCACGGGTCATCTGGGCTTCACGGATGCCATACTGGGCGCGCAGACGCTGCTTTTCACGCAGACGAACGGCGTAGTCGGAGTCCTGCTTCTTGCGGGCACGGCCATGCTCACCGGGGCCGTACGGGCGGCGCTCCATGTACTTGGCGGCCTTGGGGGTCAGAGCAATGCCGAGTGCGCGCGAGAGGCGTGCGGTACGGCGAGCACGAGTGTTGTTAGCCACTTGTGTCCTTCCAATATCTGCGGTGTGTCAGTGTTACTGGCCTCCACGATGGAGAGCATCGGCCAACCGCTGCCTTTTGCTACTGGGCGCAGAGCCAACCCGCAGAGCATCGTGACAGCCGAAACTGCCGCGAGTTCAGAGGATTATGCGTCCGTGCCTTGCCAGACAACGTTCAAGACTATCACGGCTCAGCTGCCGCGGATGATCTTCCGCAGCCGCTCCAGCCGGGTGGAGATGTCCCGTTCGGCGCCGTTAGCGGTGGGCTGGTAGTAGTTGCGGCCCACCAGGTCATCCGGCGGGTACTGCTGGGTGGCGACGGCGTGCGGGGCGTCGTGGGCGTACTTGTACCCCTTGCCGTGGCCCAGCTGCTTGGAGCCCGGGTAATGGGCGTCGCGCAGGTGCGCGGGGATGCCGTTGCCCATCCCGGCCCGCACATCGGCAATCGCCTGGTTGATGCCGAGGTAGGCGGCGTTGGACTTCGGCGCGGTGGCCAGGTGCACCACGGCCTCGGCGAGGATGATCCGCCCCTCCGGCATGCCGATCAGCTGCACCGCCTGCGCGGCGGCGACGGCGGTCTGCAGGGCGGTGGGGTCGGCCATGCCCACGTCTTCGGCGGCGGAGATCACGATGCGGCGCGCCACGAACCGCGGGTCCTCGCCGGCCTCCAGCATCCGGGCCAGATAGTGCAGGGACGCATCCACGTCGGAGCCGCGGATGGATTTGATGAAGGCGCTGGCGACGTCGTAGTGCTGGTCTCCGGCGCGGTCGTAGCGGACCGAGGCGACGTCCAGGGCGCGTTCGGTGTGCTTGAGCTCGATGCTGACGGGCGCGCCGTCGGCCGGGGCGCCGTCGACGTCGTCCGCGTCGCCGAACGCGACGCCGGCGGCCGCCTCGAGCGCGGTCAGGGCGCGGCGCGCGTCGCCGCCGGAGAGCCGGACGAGATGCGCCAGGGCCTCCCCCTCCAGGGATACCGAGCCGCCCAGGCCGCGGGGGTCCTCGACGGCGCGCAGCAGCAGGCCCTCGATGTCCGCGTCGGTGAGGGGCTTGAGGGTCAGCAGCAGGGAGCGCGAGAGCAGCGGGGAGACCACCGAGAAGGACGGGTTCTCCGTGGTGGCGGCCACCAGGACCACCCAGCGGTTTTCGACGCCGGGCAGCAGCGCGTCCTGCTGGGCCTTGTTGAAGCGGTGGATCTCGTCCAGGAACAGGACCGTGGTGGTCTTGTAGAGGTCCCGCGCGGTCAGAGCCTCGTCCATCACGCGGCGGACGTCCTTGACCCCGGCGGTGATCGCCGAGAGCTCCACGAATTTCCGCCCCGGGCCCTTGGCGATCACGTGGGCCAGGGTGGTCTTGCCGGTGCCGGGAGGGCCCCAGAGGATCAGTGAGCTGGGGCCGGCCGGTCCGGTGGCGTTGCTGCCGGCGGCGAGCTGCCGCAGCGGGGAGCCGTGGCCCAGGAGGTGCTGCTGGCCTACGACGTCATCCAGGGTCCGCGGACGCATGCGGACGGCCAGAGGACTGCGCGGGGCGGCTCGGCCGGAGCCGTGGGACGAGTGGCCGCGGGCGGAGTCGCCGTCGCCTGACTCATCGCCGAAGTCGTCGGCGTCGGAGTCGTTGTTCGCGGACGCCTTGTCCTGCCCTGCACCAAAGAGATCATCCACATAGATAGGCTACTTCTAGTTCCGGACGGTCCCCGCACGGCCGCCGACCGCCCTCACGCTTCCCGCCCGCCCATTCCAAGGGAGATCCGCTATGCCCAGCCCCGAGTCACGTGTGGCCCGCGTCCCCGGGGAGCGGCTGGCCGGCTGGGTGGAGCGCTTTGCGGCCAGTCACGGAAGCCTGGAGGAGTCCGACACCGACGACGGGTTGCTCCTGCGCGCCGCCGACGGTGCCGAGGCGCTCCTGCAGGCACCCTGGCCCGCGGACGGGCGTCCGGGCCGCGGCGACGACGCGATCACCCGGCTGGCCGGTCTGGCCGCGCAGCCCCGGCCGCTGGGCCTGGTGCTGGTGCGCCGCGGCGGTTATTCGGTGGCCGTCGTGACGGAGGGACGGGTGCTGGCCTCGAAGACCGGCACCCGGCACGTGCAATCGCGCACGGCCGCCGGCGGCTGGTCGCAGCAGCGCTTCGCCCGGCGCCGGTCCAACCAGGCCGACGCCCTGGTGGAGGCAGTCGCGGCGCACGCGGCCCGGATCTTCGCCGAGCACCGCATCGAGTACCTGGTGCCCGGCGGGGACCGGACTCTGGCGGACCTGGTGCTCGCCGAACCGGTCCTGAAGCGTTACGCGCCGCTGGCCCGGCTGGCTTTCCTGGATGTCCCGGATCCGCGGGCGGCCGTGTTGAAGAAGGCCGCCGCCGACGCGTGTGCCGTGCGCATCCAGGTCACCGACCCGCCACGCTAAGCGGGCAGTCTGAGTGGGTCTCTGTCGTCCCGGAGAAAACGCTCTGGGAATCCAACCAGGGCGCATCGTCCGGTTCACCAGGCGGCCACTTGTCCCATTCCGGAAAAGGGTCTTCCAACAACCCTTGCAGCAGATTTACTCCGTGTTTTGGCCAAGGGTCCTGTGGAGCGCTCGCTTCGGCCTCCCACCCGTCCGCTTGGGAGCTGCGCCACTCCACAGCCACGGCGGCCGGTGGCCACTGGGGTGGTTCCCAGTCCTGGTATTCGCTGGCGTACGTCCGGCCGGCGGGTGATGTCCACCCGGGCGGGTGGTTTGCCCCGGCGGCAGTCGGTGCCCAGGCGGTGGTGTGCTTCAAGCGATGGTGTTTGCGACAGGGCTGACCCAGGTTTCTGACGCCGGTGCCGCCGCCGTCGGCCCAGGCCAATAGGTGGTCGGCGTCGTTGTCCAGGGAAGCGTTGCTGCAGCCCGGAAATGGACACTTACCGTCGCGGAGTCTGAGCCACTGACGCATTGCCTTAGGAACGCGGTAGCTGGTCCGCCCGATCTCCAACGGGGCACCGTCGCGCGGATCGGTCAAGACCCGGCGAAACGAGTCGGCACCGTCCGCTATTAGTCGGCGGGCCATCGACGGTGGGACCGGCCCGTGTCCATCGAGAATGGCCGGTTCCTCGGTGGCGCCGAGCAGGGCCATCACGGGGACGGTTATCAGGACCTGCGCCCGCGGCGCCGGAACCTCCCCGGAGGGCGGGGCGCCGGGTGCTCCATCCTCGGCAGTTCCTGGGCCGGTACCGCTGCTGAGCAGCCAGGTCGCTGCAACGTCAGCCCGGAGCTGCCCCAACGTCCGTTGCTCGTCCGGCGCCTGGAGGGTGCGGGCTGCAGCGGTGGTCCGCTCCCAGATGCCCGAAGCGGTGTCGGCGGGAAGGTAAGCCGACAGCCAGGCCATGCCGTCCCGGTCCGGGCAATATTCAACACGCCGGTTCTCGACGCCTTTGGCATGGCGGGTTTCGATGCTGACCGGGTGGTGGCGTTCGCGCCAGCTGCGTGCCTTGGCCCGGAACCGTCCCGGGACGAGTTCTCCGGCGGGACAACCGCGGGCGGGAGTGGGTGCATCCGGGTCCAGGAAATGGGCTTCCAGCGCCGCCGCGCCGGCCTGGTCAATGTTCGCGGTTTCGTCGACCATGATCCGTGCATGCTGCCAGGAAATCGTCCCGGCCCGCAGGGCGGCCAGGGTCAGTGGCAGCGCCGCTGTCAGCGCCCGGGCCTCAGAGATCAGGGCACCGGCGGCTCGCTCGCTGACGGTCAGGACGCAGGCGATCTCGGCAACAGTAGACATTTCCCGCGCCGTGCATTCCTGAGGGGACCGTGCCGGCGGCGCCAGAGCCTCGGCCGCTCGAGTGTAGTCCGCGATCAGCCGCACCTTCAGCGCCGCCATCCGGGCTTCCCACCGGGCAGACTCGGCCAGGGCGTTCAGACAGTCGTCGGCCAAGTTCCGCAGCGGGTCTGCGGAATCGACGCCGCCATCCAAACCCGCCGCCACCGCGTCGGCGGACCCGATGAGGGCCGTCAGGGCCTCACGGGTTTCAGCCGACAACGCTGTTGCGCCTTCCATAAGCCCACATTAGGTCCAGGCACTGACATTAAACGGCGGGCCAGGACGGCTGTCCGTTGGGTGCGAGAACCGGCGGCTGTCGGACGCGAGGACACGGAGGCAAGGCCAAATAACCCCCTGCAGACTGACCGTGGTCAGCGGTTAGTCGTCAGCAGCCGGTCAGGGCGCGGCGCGGGCGGTCCTGCCGGTAGAGGTAGCGGCCGGCCAGGGGGAACCCCTCCCGGGCGTAGAGTTCCCGCGCACCGGCGTTGGCCGCCGTCACCAACAGCCAGCAGTCCCGTCGGCCCCGGGCCTCCGCCTCGCACAGGAGGGTCCGCAACACCCGCCCGGCATAGCCGTTGCGCCGGGCATCCGGCCGGGTGGCCATCCCGTAGATCCCGGCCGCTGTAGCAGCGGCCGCGTCGGCGTCGTCTACGGGGAGGGCCAGGCGTCCGACGGCGGCGGGCTCCCCGTGCTCGTCCCGCACCAGCGCGTACAGCGACGGGCAGCCCTCCAAAACGGTTCGGGCCACCGGCAGGTTCTCCGGGCCGCCCCGGCCGTCGACGCTCCACCAAAGCCGCAGCCATTCCTCCGAGGGGTGGTCCAGCACCTCCATATCCGACTCCGGAGCAGCCTCCGCGACTCCTTCCGCCGCATTGCCACTAACCTGGCGGGTCAGGATCAGCGTCTCGGACTGCCGGGTGAAGCCCTCGGCGTCCAGGAAGGCGTTCAGCGTCGCATGGCCGGGCCCCTCGAACACCTGGAAGATCAGCGGCAGGCGGCGGTCGCGGTACCAGCGCCGAGCCTCGGCCAGGGTCCTGCGCAGCGCCTCCGGGTCCTCCCACGGCTCACGCGGCCAAACGGAATTGGCACGCTGGGTCACGCCGGAGGCGGCGCGCAACACCCAGCCGCCGGCCCCGGACCGCTCAGATGCCGGCCACGCGGCGTCCATCAGCCACTCCAGCCGCGGCACAAGCTCCGGCATCAACGGTCTCCTCCCGGCGGCATCGCTGCCAGCCATCAGTCCACTGAAAAAGCAGCAGCGGCTCCCCGGTGTCCCGGGGAACCGCTGCTGCCAGCATCCAAAAAGCTACTTGGCGCCGTCGTTCTTCGGGGCCTCGGCCTTCTTGGCCTCGGGCTTGAAGTCGACCCCGGCCTCCTTGCGCTGCTGGGCCGTGATGGGCGCCGGCGCGGCGGTCAGCGGATCGTAGCCGTTGCCGGTCTTCGGGAAGGCGATGACGTCGCGGATGGACTCGACGCCGGAGAGCAGAGCCACCACGCGGTCCCAGCCGAACGCGATGCCGCCGTGCGGGGGCGCGCCGAACTTGAAGCCCTCGAGCAGGAAGCCGAACTTCTCCTGCGCGTCCTCGTGGGAGAGGCCCATCACCTTGAAGACGCGCTCCTGCACGTCGCCCTGGTGGATACGGATGGAGCCGCCGCCGATTTCGTTGCCGTTGCAGACGATGTCGTAGGCGTAGGCCAGCGCCGTCTCCGGGTCGGTGTCAAAGGTGTCCATGAATTCGGGCTTGGGCGAGGTGAACGCGTGGTGCACCGCGGTCCACTGGCCGCCACCCACGGCGACGTCACCGGAGGCGACGGCGGCCGCGGCCGGCTCGAACATGGGGGCGTCGACCACCCAGCAGAAGGCCCAATCGGCCGGGTTGATCAGGCCGGTGCGGTGGCCGATTTCCACGCGGGCCGCGCCGAGCAGGGCCCGGGACGGGGTCTTCTCGCCGGCGGCGAAGAAGATGCAGTCGCCCGGCTTGGCGCCGACGGCGTCGGCCAGGCCGGCGCGCTCGGTCTCGTTGAGGTTCTTGGCCACCGGGCCGGCGAGCTCGCCGTCTTCCTTGAAGAGGACGTAGGCCAGGCCCTTGGCGCCGCGCTGCTTGGCCCATTCCTGCCAGCCGTCCAGGGTGCGGCGCGGCTGGGAGGCCCCGCCGGGCATGACGACGGCGCCGACGTAGGGGGCCTTGAAGACGCCGAAGCTAGTGTCCTTGAAGAACTCGGTCAGTTCGGTCAGCTCCTGGCCGAAGCGCAGGTCCGGCTTGTCCGAGCCGTAGCGGGCCATCGCGTCGTTGTAGGTGATGCGCTGGATGGGCGTCGGGATCTCGACGTCGATGAGCTTCCAGAGCGCCTTCACGATGCCCTCGCCGAGGCTGATGATGTCTTCCTGCTCGACGAAGCTGGCCTCGATGTCCAGCTGGGTGAACTCCGGCTGGCGGTCCGCGCGGAAGTCCTCGTCACGGTAGCAGCGGGCAATCTGGTAGTACTTCTCGAAGCCACCGACCTGGAGCAGCTGCTTGAACAGCTGCGGCGACTGCGGCAGCGCGTACCAGGAGCCGGGGGCCAGGCGCGCGGGGACCACGAAGTCGCGGGCACCTTCCGGCGTCGAACGGGTCAGCGTCGGGGTTTCGATCTCGACGAAGCCTTCGCCGTGCAGCAGCTCGCGGGCCACCCGGTTCGCCTCGGAACGCAGGCGCAGGTTCCGGGCGGGGCCGGGGCGGCGCAGGTCAAGGTAGCGGTGCTTCAGGCGGGCTTCCTCGCCGACCTCGACGTGCTCATCGATCTGGAACGGCAGCGGCTCGGAAGTGTTCAGGACCGTGACCGTCTCGGCGATGACCTCGATCTCGCCGGTGGCCAGCGCCGGGTTCTCGTTGCCCTCGGGACGCTGGGAGACGGTGCCCGTGACCTGCAGGACGTACTCGTTGCGCAGGCCGTGGAAGACCTCTTCCTCACGGACGACGACCTGGGCGACGCCGGACGCGTCGCGCAGGTCCACGAATGCGACACCACCGTGGTCACGACGCCGGCCGACCCAGCCGGCGAGGGTTACGGTTTGTCCAATGTGCTCGGAGCGAAGGGATCCGAGGTCGTGTGTGCGCAGCACAGCTCGCCTTTCAGAAGGAAAACAGGGTGGTATTAAATGGGACCGCTACGGGAACGGTCCCGTCCGAGTTTACCCGTTGGAGAGGCCACGCCCGCCATGGCGCAAGCAATCCCCGAACCCGCCCGGCTGCAGCGCCGCCTGGGCGTGGTCGATTCGACGGCGATCGGGCTGGGGTCCATGCTCGGCGCCGGCGTTTTCGTCGTCGTCTCCCCCGCCGCGGCCCTGGCCGGTCCCTGGCTGCTCGTAGCGGTGGCGGTAGCCGGCGTGGTGGCGTACTGCAATGCGGTGGCGTCGGCCCAGCTGGCGGCCCGGTACCCGTCCAGCGGCGGTACCTATGTGTACGGCCGGCAGCGGCTGGGTGAGTGGCCGGGCTTCCTGGCCGGCTGGGGTTTCGTGACCGGGAAGACGGCGTCCTGCGCGGCGATGGCCCTGACCTTCGGGCACTACGTGGCGCCGGGACTCGCGACGCCGCTGGCGGTGGCCGCCGTCGTCGTCCTGACCGGCGTGAACCTGATGGGCATCACCCGCACCGCGCTGGTGACCAAGATCCTGCTGGCCGTGGTGCTGGCCACCCTGGCGCTGGTGGCCGCCGCGGCGGCCGCCGGGCCGCACGCCGGCGGCTTTACGGGCATCGACGCCGGCGGGGGCCTCGGGGACGGCTCCGCCTGGGGCGTGCTGCCCGCGGCGGGGCTGATCTTCTTCGCGTTCGCCGGGTACGCCCGGATCGCGACCCTGGGCGAGGAGGTCAAGGATCCCGCCACGACCATTCCGCGCGCGATCCTTGGCGCGCTGGGCGGGGCGTTCGTGATCTACCTCGGCCTCGCCGCGCTGCTGCAGTGGCAGCTTCCGGCCGGGCAACTGGCCCGCTCGACGGCGCCGCTGCTGGACGCCGTCGCCGCCTCGCCGCTGCACGGGTTCGCCATGGTGGTGCAGTTCGGCTCAGCCGCGGCATGCTTGGGCGCGCTGCTGGCCCTGATCACCGGCGTCGGCCGGACCACCCTGGCAATGGCACGCGAACGGGACCTGCCGACGGTGCTGGCGCGGGTGGGCGGCGGCCACGCGGTCCCGTTCGTCGCCGAACTGACGGTCGCGGCGGCGGTGATCGTGCTGCTGCTGACCTCGAACGTGCTGACCGTCGTCGGGTTCTCCAGCTTCGGTGTGCTGGTCTACTACGCGGTGACCAACGCGGCCGCCTTCACGCTTCCCGAACGTGCCTGGCACGCGCCGCGCTGGCTGAACGTGCTGGGCTTCGCCGGCTGCCTGGTGCTGGCAGCCACCCTGCCCGCGGCGTCCGTGTCCGTCATGGCGGCCCTGTTGGCCGCCGGCGTCGTGGTCCGGCTGCTGGTCCTGCGCCGCCGGGGGCGCGCCGCCAGGGCCTAGGCCCCGGCAGTCCTCATCGGGAGGGCCTAGGCGCGGCTGACCGTCACGTGCAGGTCCTCGTCCGCGGGGGTCCAGGTGGCGGGGTCCGCGTCGACCTGCTCGCCGCTGCGGATGTCCTTGACCTGGTGCTTGCCGTCGTCGTCGGTGAACCAGACGAACGGGATGCCGCGGCGGTCGGCGAACTTGATCTGCTTGCCGAACTTCTCGGCCTTGGCGGCGACCTCCGTGGCGATGCCGCGGGTGCGCAGTTGGGCGGCAATGTCCTGCGCGGCGCCCCAGCTCTCGTCCGTGTTCAGCGCCACCAGCACGGCGGTGGGCACGGAGCGGGATGCCTTCGCGAGGTCCTGGCTGAGGATCCGCGAGACCAGGCGGGTGACGCCGATGGAGAGGCCGACGCCGGGGAACGTCCGGTTGCCCTTGCTGGCGAGGGCGTCGTAGCGCCCGCCAGAGCAGATGGAGCCAAGCTGTTCGTGTCCCACCAGGACGGTCTCGACGACGGTGCCGGTGTAGTAATCCAGGCCGCGGGCGATGCTGAGGTCCGCGACCACCTTGCCGGGAGCGCGCAGCACGGCGGCTGAGATGACCTGTTCCAGTTCGCTCAGGCCCTCCTCGAGGAGGTCGTTGCTGACGCCGAGGGCACGGACCTGCTCCACGAAACCGGTGTCGGGGGTGCGGATCGAGGCCAGGGCCAGGGCGGCGCGGGCCTGCTCCTCGGTGGCGCCCAGCTCGGTCTTCAGCAGTTCGGCGACCTTGTCGGATCCGATCTTTTCCAGCTTGTCGATGCTGCGCAGCACGCCGGCGGTGTCGGTCAGGCCGATGCCGGTGTAGAAGCCCTCGGCGAGCTTGCGGTTGTTGATCCGGAGCAGGAAGTCGGGGATCGGCAGGGCGCTGAGGGCCTCGGCGATGACCAGCGCGATTTCGACGTCGTAGCGGAACGGCAGCGTCCCGTCACCGACGATGTCGATGTCGGCCTGGGTGAACTCGCGGGCGCGGCCCTCCTGCGGACGCTCACCGCGCCAGACCTTCTGGATCTGGTAGCGGCGGAACGGGAAGGCGAGGTACCCGGCGTTCTCCACCACGTAGCGGGCGAAGGGGACGGTCAGGTCGAAGTGCAGGGCCAGGGCGTTGGGGTCGGTCTTCGCCGTCGCCGCGGAGGCCGGGTCGGCGTCGTCGTCCTGCAGGCGGCTGAGGCCGTAGACCTCCTTGTCGATCTCACCCTTGCGCAGCAGCTGCCCCACGGTCTCCACGGCCCGCGTCTCGATCGAGGAGAAGCCGTGCAGCTCGAAGGTCTTCCGGAGCGTGTCCAGGACATGGAGTTCCACCAACCGCTCCTCGGGAAGCCACTCGGGGAATCCGGACAGGGAGGCGGTGCGTGCCATGGTGGAATTTTCTCCTCTGGTGACGACGGCGGACCCGGCTGCCGCGGCGTCGCCCGCGGACCGGCCAGTCGTGCATAAACTGTGTGCGGCAGTCAGTTTATGCTTTTTCCCGCACGTATCCGTACTTGCGGGCCGACCCCAGGAGGACTTTTGGCGGCGAGTTCACGCAGTGCCCGCGAGGCAAAGCGGCGCGTCCATCAGATGGAGGCCAAGCGCGAGCTGCGCCGGCACCAGGACAAGCGCCGGAAGCGTGACAACATCATCGCCGGCGCCGCCGGTGGCGCCGCGCTGGTGCTGGCCCTGGTCCTGCAGCTGACCGTCTTCGCCAGCAACCCCACCGAGGATGAGTTCAAGGCCGCCGAGGCCGGCCTGAGCACCCCGTCGGCCACGCCCACCCCGGCCACCAACAACGGCGAAAACATCCCCAAGCCGGAGACCGCCGCGGGGAAGACCTTCACCGGTGACCTCAAGCTGAACCGCGGCACCCTGGGCGTGGAACTGGACGGGACCAAGGCCCCGCAGGCCGCCGCGGTGTTCAAATCCCTGGCGGACCAGAACTTCTACGCCGGCGTCAGCTGCCACCGCCTGACCACGGCCGACTCCTTCGGCGTGCTCCAGTGCGGGTCCAAGACCGGCGACGGCGCCAGCGATCCCGCCTACACGTGGGGCCCCCTGGAGAACACCCCCGCGGACAACAAGTACCCGGCCGGAACCATCGCGGTGGCCCGCACCGGTAACAACGCCTACGGCAACGGGACACAGTTCTTCATCGTCTACAAGGACACCGTGATTCCCGCCGACTCGGCCGGCGGCTACACCGTGGTGGGCAAGGTGACCTCGGGCCTGGATGTGGTCTCGGGGATCGCTGCGGCCGGCATCAAGCCCGGCACCAGCGCCACGGACGGCGCGCCGGTGGAACCAGTCACGATAGACTCGTTCTCTCTGAAGTAACCAGCCGTGCTCCCGGAGCATCGGTCCCGGTATTTCCCTCCAAGCGAAAGACTTCTAGCGGTGACAGACAGTCAGAAATCCGACGAAACAGTGGCAGCAGCTGCCAGCGAGACCGAATCCGGCGCGCCGGTGACGGAACAGGCCCCGGCGGCGGAGGCCCCCGCGGCTCCGGCTCCGGCGGCCGCTCCCCGGCCGGCCCCGCGCCCTGCTCCCTCCCCCGCCGCCTTCGCGGCACGGCCCAAGGCAGCGCCGTCGCCGGCAGCTCCCGCCGTCGCCGCAGCCGCCCCGAGCACCTCGGCCGCCGAGGCCGCCCGCTGGGGCCGGGTGGAGGGTGACGGCCACGTCTTCCTCACCATCGACGGCGCCGAGCACCCGGTGGGCCAGTACCCCGGTGTGAGCGACGACGAGGCGCTGGCGTACTTCGCCCGCAAGTACGACGACGTCGTGGCCCAGATCGTCCTGCTGGAACAGCGCGTCGCGTCCAAGGCTCCCGCCGCGGACATGCAGAAGACCGTGACCCACCTGCGCGACCAGCTGGCGGAGCGGAACATGGTGGGCGACCTGCGCGCCGCCGAGGGCCGCCTGGACACCCTCTCCGGCCAGATCACCGAGCTGGAGAAGTCCGAGAAGGCCGAGCACGACGCCGTCCGCGCCGCCGAGCTCGCCGCCCGCGAGGCGATCGTCGCCGAGGCCGAGCAGATCTCCGCGCAGGATCCGTCCCAGGTGCAGTGGAAGACCTCCAGCGCCCGGATGAACGAGCTGTTCGAGAACTGGAAGACCGCCCAGAAGAGCGGCGTCCGGCTCGGCCGCAGCAACGAGGACGCCCTGTGGAAGCGGTTCCGCGCCGCGCGCACCGTCTTCGACCGGCACCGCCGCGCCTACTTCTCCCAGCTGGACAGCAACAACTCCGCCGCCAAGGCCGCGAAGGAGAAGCTGATCGTCGAGGCCGAGGCGCTCTCCTCCTCGACCGACTGGGGCTACGCCGCCGGCGAGTACCGCCGCCTGATGGACCAGTGGAAGGCCGCCCCGCGCGCCAGCCGCAAGGACGACGACGCCCTCTGGGCACGCTTCCGCGCCGCCCAGGACGTGTTCTTCACGAACCGGCAGGCCGCCAACGAAGAAATCGACCAGGAATACGGTGCGAATCTCGTGGTGAAGGAGGCGCTCCTGGCCGAGGCCAACGAGCTGCTGCCGATCACGGACCTCGCCGCCGCCAAGAAGGCACTGCAGTCGATCCGTGACCGCTGGGAGGAAGCCGGCAAGGTTCCCCGCGCCGACATGGGCCGCATCGAGGCCGGTCTCCGCAAGGTCGAGGACGCCGTCCGGCACGCCGAAGACGAGAACTGGAAGCGCTCCAACCCGGAGACCAAGGCCCGCACCAACAGCGCGCTCTCGCAGCTGGAATCGGCCATCGCCGGTCTGAAGGAGGACCTCGCCAAGGCCGAAAAGGCCGGGGACGAACGGAAGATCAAGGACGCCCGGGAGGCCCTCGAGGCCCGCCAGGCGTGGCTGGAACAGCTGGAGCGCTCCGCGAGCGAACTCTCCTAATACCCCGGGCCGAGCGGCCCGAACAGGTGTTGCCCAGGCCCCGGCCCCGTTATCCACATGACGGGACCGGGGCCTGTTCCATGTCCGGGGACCGCGGCACGATGGCTCAATGACCCTTCCGCCGGTCCCCTCCGTCCCCTCGGGGCTCGACCCGCCCGTGCTGTACTCGCCGGGGCCGCTCTTCTCGTGGGCGGAGCTGCAGGCCATGGCGGCCGACGGCGTGCTGGCGCGGATCTCCCAGCGCGGCTTCCTGGCGCCCGGGGCCACGGCCACCCCGCAGCTCCGCGCACGGGCCGCGGCGGCGCTGATCCCGGCCGCCATCCGGCAGCGGGTGGTGGCCGGCCGGATGACCGCGGCCTGGATCTACGGCTGCGCCCGGGAGCCGGACCGGCTGGCGCTCCTGGTGGACGCCAACCGGCGGATCTCCAGCCTCCGCGGTGCCCGGGGCTGCAGCTTCCACGAGACTCGGCTCGGGACCATGGATGTGGTGAGCCTGGGCGGGCTGATGGTCTCCAGCCCGCTGCGCACCGCCGTCGACATCGCCCTGCACGTCAGGCCCGAACACGCCGTTCCCGCGCTCACCGCACTGCTGGCCGCTCCGGAACTGCCCGTACGCCTGAACCTGCTGGTCCGGGCGGTCGAGGCCGTGCCGCGGCTGCCGTACAAGAACTCGGCCCTTGCGGTGCTGGAAAGGGTGCGGGAGGGCAGTGGGGCAGCTGGTGAGGGCTAGCTTCCGGGGCTAGCTGCGGCGGCGGTTGCCGGTGGTGCGGTAGACATCGAAGACCCCGTCGATCCGGCGGACGGCGCTGAGCACGTGGCTCAGGTACTTCGGATCGCCCATCTCGAAGGCGAACTTGGAGATCGCCACCCGGTCGGTTGAGGTGTGGACGCTGGCGGCGAGGATGTTCACGTGGTTCTCCGAGAGCACCCGGGTGACGTCGGAGAGCAGCGACTTGCGGTCCAGCGCCTCCACCTGGATCTCCACGAGGAACACGCTGGACTGGGTGGGTGCCCACTCGACCTCGACGATCCGGTCCGGCTGGTCCATCAACCCGGAGACGTTGGTGCAGTCCGTGCGGTGGACAGAGACACCGGAGCCGCGCGTGACGAAGCCCAGGATCGGGTCCGGCGGCACCGGGGTGCAGCAGCGGGCCAGCTTGACCCAGACGTCGTCCACGCCGCGGACCACGACGCCGGAATCGGAGTACCGCGTCTTGGAAACCTGGGCCGGAATGGAGACCTCGGTGAGGTCGTCCTCGGGCGTGTCGTTGCCGCCCAGGCTCTCGACGAGGCGTTCCATCACCGACTGGGCGGAGGTGTGTCCGTCGCCCACGCCGGCGTAGAGACCGGAGATGTCCGTGTACTTGAAGTCCTCGGCGATCGCGGCGAGGGCGTCGTGGGTCATCAGGCGCTGCAGCGGCAGGTTCTGCTTGCGCATCGCCTTGGTGAGCAGGTCCTTGCCGCGGTCGATTGCCTCTTCGCGGCGTTCCTTACTGAACCACTGGCGGATCTTGTTCCGGGCCCGGGCGCTCTTGACGAAGTGCTGCCAGTCCTGGCTGGGGCCGGCGCCTTCAGCCTTGGAGGTGAAGATTTCCACCCAGTCGCCGTGGTTGAGTTCGCTGTTGAGCGGGACGAGCTTGCCGTTGACGCGGGCGCCGATCGTCCGGTGGCCCACCTCGGTGTGCACGGCGTAGGCGAAGTCCACCGGGGTGGATCCGGCGGGCAGGGCCATGACCTCACCCTTGGGGGTGAAGACGAAGACCTCGCGGGCGTTGATCTCGAAGCGCAGGGAGTCCAGGAACTCGCCCGGATCAGAGGTTTCCTGCTGCCAGTCCACGAGGGAACGCAGCCAGCCCATGTCGCCGTCGCGCGGGCTTCCGGGGCCGGCCGCCGTGCGGTTGGGCTGGTCCTTGTACTTCCAGTGTGCGGCGACACCATACTCGGCCCGGCGGTGCATCTCGTGCGTGCGGATCTGGATTTCCACCGGCTTGCCGCCGGGGCCGATCACCGTAGTGTGCAGCGACTGGTACATGTTGAACTTCGGCATCGCGATGTAGTCCTTGAACCGGCCGGGCAGCGGGTTCCAGCGGGAGTGCATCGCACCCAGGGCGGCGTAGCAGTCGCGGACCGAGTCGACCAGGACGCGGACGCCCATGAGGTCGTTGATGTCGTCGAAGTCCTTATCGCGGACGATCATCTTCTGGTAGATCGAGTAGTAGTGCTTGGGCCGTCCGGTAATGGTGGCCTTGATCTTGGCCGCGCGCAGGTCATCGGTGATCTGGTTGCGGATGACCGCCAGGTTCTTCTCGCGTTCGGGGGTGCGCTCCCCCACCATGCGGACGATCTCTTCGTACACCTTGGGGTAGAGCGCCGCGAAGGAGAGGTCCTCAAGTTCCCACTTGATGGTGTTCATGCCGAGTCGGTGGGCCAGCGGTGCGAAGATTTCCAGGGTCTCTCGGGCCTTTTTGGCCGAGGATTCGGCGGAGACAAACCGCCAGGTGCGGGCGTTGTGCAGCCGGTCCGCGAGCTTGATCATGAGGACGCGGATGTCCTTGGCCATGGCCACGACCATCTTGCGGACGGTCTCGGACTGTGCGGCCTCGCCGAAGCTGACCTTGTCCAGCTTGGTGACGCCGTCCACCAGCATGGCCACCTCGGGCCCGAACTCGCCCTTGAGGTCATCGAGGGTGTAGGAGGTGTCCTCCACCGTGTCGTGCAGCAGGGCAGCAGCGAGGGTGGTGCCGTTCATGCCGAGTTCGGCCAGGATGGTCGCCACCGCCACGGGGTGGGTAATGTACGGGTCGCCACTCTTGCGCTTCTGGCCGCGATGGCAACGTTCGGCCACCACGAAGGCACGCTGGATCAGTTCGAAGTCGTCCTTGGGGTTGTTGGCGCGGACGGTGCGCAGCAACGGCTCCAGGATCGGCGAGTAGGCGGGGGTGCCGCGGCCGGTGAGGCGGGCCAGGCGTGAGCGGGTACGTTCGCGCCGGCCGGGGAAAGTGGGACGGGTGCCGGTGTTGTCGACGGGCACGGCCGCGTCGGGGCGTCCGGGAGCGGCCACGCCAGTCTGTGAACCCTGGCCGTGGGCCTCTTCCGCCGGTACTGCAGGCGCCGACGTCGAACGTTCTTCCAAGAAAGCAACCTCTTCCAACCCGTTAATTACTCAAGTGTATTCCCGCGGCGAGACAGTTCGATAACCGGCGCGAACGGCCGACGGGCCGGAGAGCGTCTTGGACGTTCTCCGGCCCGTCGGGCGGTGCTGCTGTGGTGGCCTGTCAGGCGGTCGCAGCGGCGGTCTTGGCGGCGTTGTCCGCCCGGCGCTGCTGCACCCGCTTGGCCTGCTTGACCAGCTCCGGCTCACCCTGGCGCAGCCACGCGTACAGCGGGGCGGCGACGAAGATGGTAGCGGCGGTGCCGATCAGGATGCCCACGAAGAGGGCGAGCGACAGGTCGCGCAGGGTGCCGGCGCCGAGGAGCCCGGCGCCGATGAAGAGGATCGCGCCGACCGGCAGGATCGCCACCATCATGGTGTTGATGGAGCGGACCAGGGTCTGGTTGACGGCCAGGTTGACCTCTTCGGCGAAGGTCCGCCGGGTGGAGGCCTGCAGGTCCGCGGTGTTCTCGCGGATCTTGTCGAAGACCACCACGGTGTCGTACAGCGAGTAGCTGAGGACGGTGAGGAAGCCGATGATCGCGGACGGGGTGACCTCGAAGTCGCTGAGCGAGTACACGCCGGCGGTGATGAACATCGTCGCCGCCATGCCGGCCAGGGCGGAGAGGGACATCTTCCAGGTCCGGAAGTACAGCGCCATCAGCACCGCGGCGAGACCGACGAAGACGGCCAGGCCGAGCAGGGCCTGCTGGGTCACGTCAGCACCCCAGGTGGGGCCGACGAAGGTGGAGGTCACCTCGTTGTCGGTCACGCCGTAGGCCTTGGTCAGGCCGTCCTTGATCTTCAGCGTCTCGTCGTCGGTGAGCTTGTCGGTCTGGATCCGCATGGTGTTGCCGGCGACGTTGGCCACCCGCGGCAGGCTGCCGGAGACGACATCCTGCACCGCCTTCTCGCCGAGGCCCGGGTCGCGGTCCTTGACGTTGGAGACGGTGAACTCGGAGCCACCGCGGAACTCGATGCCGAGGTTGAAGCCGCCCTTGACCACCGGGAGGAGGATCGAGAGCGCAACGGCGGCCGCGGCGATCAGGAACCAGATCTTCTTGGACCCGACGAAGTCGTAGGAGCGCTTGCCGGTGTAGAGCTCGTTACCGAATGTAGCGAAGCTGGCCATTTACTTGCCCTCCTTGGACGAGTTCTTGCCGGAGCCGGCGAGCTGGCTTTGGTCCGCCTGCCCCTGCCGTTCCGCGAGACGCCGTTCTGCGATCGTCATGCGCCGTTCCGCTTCGGCCGCGGCCTTGGTGTTCTTGGCGCGTACGACGGCGACCGGCTTGTCCTCTGGGGTCCGGATCCGGCCCGCGCCGCGGTACAGCGGCACCGCGCCGAGGCGCTTGGGGTCCAGGCCGGAGAAGGTGTGTCCTTCGCCGAAGAACTTGGTCCGGGCGAGGAGCTGCAGCGTCGGGTGGGTGAACATGAAGACGACGATAAGGTCGGCGATCGCGGTCAGGCCCAGGGTGAAGGCGAAGCCGCGGACGTTGCCGACGGCGACGAAGTAGAGCACCAGGGCGGCCAGCAGGTTCACGGCCTTGGAGGCCAGGACGGTCCGCTTGGCGCGCTTCCAGCCGTTCTCCACGGCCGAGACCAGGCCGCGGCCCTCACGCAGTTCGTCGCGGATGCGTTCGAAGTAGACGATGAAGGAGTCGGCGGTCTGGCCGATGGCCACGATGATGCCGGCCACGCCGGCCAGGGACAACCGGTAGTTCTCCGTCCAGCCCAGGATCGCGATGGCGAGGTAGGTCAGCGCACCCGCGACGACGAGCGAGGCGACGGTGACGAAGCCGAGGGCCCGGTACTGGAACAGCGAGTACACGACCACCAGCAGCAGGCCGATGAGGCCGGCGAGCATGCCCATGCGCAGCTGCTCGCCGCCGAGGGTGGCGGAGATCTGCTGCTCGCTCTGGATGTCGAAGCTGATCGGCAGGGCGCCGAAGCGCAGCTGGTCCGAGAGGGCCTTGGCGGACTGTTCGGTGAAGCCGCCGGTGATCTGCGGGCGTCCGTCGGTGATGACGGCCTGCGACCGCGGGGCGGAGATGACCTGGTCGTCAAGGACGATGGCGAACTGGGACTTCGGGTCCGAGCCGGTGGCGCCGCCGGCGGCGACGTAGAACTGGTTCAGCCGCTCGGTGACGGTCTTGAACTTGGCGGTGCCCTGGTCGTTGAACTGGATGTCGACGGCCCACTCGTTGGTGACGGCGCCCTGGGCGCCGCGTTGGAGCTGGAAGGACGAGGTCTTGATGTCCGAGCCCTTCACCTCCACCGGGCCGAGGATGTACTTCACCGCGGGCTTGCCGTCCGCGGCGGGCTCGCAGGTGACCAGCGGCTTGGCCGGGTCGGAGCGTTCCTGCTTGTCCTGGGACGGGTTGTCGCAGTCGAGCGCCTCGAACTTCTTGTAGACGTCGGCGGTGACCCAGTTCTCGTCACTGCTGTTCGCGGGAGCGGCGGTGGGCTTGGGCAGCTTGTCGTCGGGGGTGCGCTGGGCTTCGGGCACTGCCGCGCCCGCGCCGGCCTGGATGACCGGGCGGAAGTTCATGTCCGCGGAGGCCTGGATCAGGGCCCGGGTTTCCTTGGAGGGGGTACCCGGGAGGCTGACGACGACGTTGCGTCCGGACTGGGTGGAGATTTCGGCCTCGGCGACACCGGAGCCGTCCACGCGCTGGCGGATGATCGCCACGGCCTGGTTGAGCTGGTCTTCGTTGATGCCCGTGTTGCCCTCGACCTTGGGCGCCAGGATCATCTGGGTACCGCCTTCGAGGTCCAGGGCGAGCTTGGGAGCCCAGCTGGCCTGTCCGGCCATGGTGCCGCCGGTCAGGGCGACGAGGATAACGCCAAGCCAGACCAGCACCCTGCGGGCTGAGTTTTTAGGGCCAGTTCGTGCCATTGTCGATCTTTCTATTGTTTACGGAAGAACCGCCGGCGCAGACCTCTCAGGCCCGCACCGGCGGATGCCCGCGCACCGTGGTTCCGCGGGTAGCTCAGGAGGCAGACTAGCTGTCTTTCCTGTTCTCATCGTTCAGGCGGCGCAGGGTTTCCTCCGGCGTTTCGGCGCGCGGGGCCTCAGCGGCAGGGGCTGCACCGGTGACGCCGGCGTCGTGGGTGTCGGCCTTGCCGAGGGTGAGCGAGGAGGCGTCGTCGGGAACCACGGTGGACTCCTCGGCGGCGGCGACCGGCTCGACGATCTTGGTCACGGCCTGGCGGTGGACCGTGGCGGTGTTGCCCGGGGACAGTTCCAGGACAACCTTGTTCTCGGCGTCGTCGATGGAGACGATGCGGCCGAACAGGCCGAAGCTGGTCATCACGTCAACGCCGGGTCCGAACTTCGACTGGAGCTGTGCCTGCTGCTGCTGCGTCTTCTTATTGCGGCGGAACATCATGAAGACGAACACGCCGAGCATGACGAACAGGAGAATTGTCATTGGATCCAAGGGGAAAGTTCCGTTCTGTACTTGCAAGCTGGTTTCACAGCACCGTCAGCTTCGTCCCTGGCCACGCGGCGCACGGCCCGGCAGCAAACCCATGCCGGCCAGCGGCGGCTGGCGGGAGCCGCCCTGCGGAAACGAAGGCCCGAACGTGCCGAGCGTCATACCAGTCTAAAGGGAAAACGCCCCGGGCGAGTGCTATTGCCGGTTACGGATGGGTTGCGGCCGGCTCCCCGCCGGCGCCGTCTTCCTCGAAGAGGTCCAGCGGTTCCTGGCCGAAGACCCCGGCTGGAACCGCGAAGCCCAGGTGGGTCCAGGCGGGGGCGAGGGCGATCCGCCCGCGTGGGGTGCGGCCCAGCAGGCCCTCCCGGACCAGGTAGGGCTCGGCGACGGTTTCGACGGTCTCGGTTTCCTCGCCGACGGCGATCGCCAGCGTGGACAGGCCCACGGGGCCGCCGCCGAACTTGGTGATCAGCGCTTCCAGGACGGCGCGGTCCAGCCGGTCCAGGCCGCGCTTGTCCACCTCGTACATGTCCAGGGCGGCGGAGGCGCTGCGGGCGTCGATCTGCTCCACGCCGTGCACCAGCGCCCAGTCGCGCACCCGGCGCAGCAGCCGGTTGGCGATGCGGGGTGTGCCGCGGGAGCGTCCGGCGATCTCGCTGAACCCGGCCGAGTTGACCTTCAGGTCCAGCAGGCCGGCGGAGCGGCGGAGCACCAGTTCCAGTTCCTCGACGGCGTAAAACTCGAGGTGCCCGGTGAAGCCGAAGCGGTCACGCAGCGGACCGGGCAGCAGGCCGGCTCGGGTGGTGGCTCCGACCAGGGTGAACGGCGGCAGTTCCAGCGGGATGGCGGTGGCGCCGGCCCCCTTGCCGACGACGATGTCGACGCGGAAGTCCTCCATGGCCATGTACAGCATTTCCTCGGCAGGACGGGACATGCGGTGGATCTCGTCCAGGAACAGCACCTCGCCCTCGGAGAGCGAGGACAGGATGGCGGCGAGGTCGCCGGCGTGCTGGATGGCGGGGCCGCTGCTGATCCGCAGCGGGGCGTTCATTTCCGCGGCGATGATCATGGAGAGGGTGGTCTTGCCCAGGCCTGGAGGGCCGGAGAGGAGCACATGGTCGGCGCTGCGGCCCCGGATCCGGGAGGCCTCGAGGACCAGGGAGAGCTGTTTGCGGACCCGGTGTTGGCCGACGAAGTCGTGGAGGTTCTTGGGCCGGAGCGCCGCCTCGATGGCGCGTTCCTCGGGTTCCTCTCCCCCGGCGACGAGGGACGGCTCAGCCACGGGTGCCTACCCGGTTCCCGGCGCGGGCGCCGTCCTGGCCCAGCCAGCGCAGCGTGGCGCGGAGGATCTCGGCGACGTTGCCGCGCTCGGCCAGTTCCGGGGAGTCGGCCAAAGACTTGTCGATGCTGCTCGTGGCGTCCTTCTCGGACCAGCCGAGGCTGGTCATGGCCGCGACAACCTGCGGCTTCCAGACGGCCTCGACCGAATAGACCGGGGCGGCGGCGTCGGCGGTGCCGTGCGGGACCAGCTTGCCGGCGAGTTCGAGGACGATGCGGCCGGCGACTTTGGGGCCGATGCCGGGGACCTTGGTGAACGCCTTGCCGTCGCCGGAGTGCGCGGCGACGCGGATGGCCTCGGGGTCGTGGACGGCGAGGACCGCCAGCGCCAGCCGGGGCCCGACGCCGCTGACGCTGAGCAGGATGTCGAAGACCTCACGCTCGTCGTCGCTGGCGAAGCCGAAGAGGGTGAGCGAGTCTTCCCGGACGATGAGGGACGTGAAGACCTTGCCCTCCTCGCCGACGTGGAGCTTGCTGAGGGTCTGCGGCGTGGCGTAGACGCTCATGCCGGCACCGTTGAGGTCGATCACCGCCGAGGAGAGGCCGACGTGCGCAACGGTTCCGCGGAGAAAACTGATCAAGGCCTGGCTCCTGAGTTATCCGAACATATCTACGAATACCGTACCAAGCGGGCGGAGGTTTGGCCCGCTACTTGGCGGCACGGCGCGCTTTGAGCTCCGCGTCGGCCCAGGCACGCTGCGCCGGGGTGAGCGCCGAGCGGGACGCGGCGGCCGCCGTCGGGATCCGTGCGGTGGCGGCACCGGCCGCGGCGACTCCCCCGCCGGAACGCCAGGCATGCGTGATGGCCAGGGCCAGGGCGTCGGCGGCGTCGGCCGGTCGCGGCGGGGCGTCCAGGCGCAGGATCTTGGTGACCAGCTTGGTCACGGCGTCCTTGTTGGACGTTCCGCTGCCGGTCACGGCCGCCTTGACCTCCGAGGGGGTGTGCAGGGCGACGGGGATGCCGCGCCGGGCCGCGGCGGCGATGACGACGCCGGACGCCTGGGCGACGCCCATCACGGTGCTGACGTTGAGCTGGGAGAAGACCCGCTCAACGGCCAGGACCTGCGGCTGGTACTTGTCCAGCCACTCGTCGATGGCGGTGGCGATCACCAGCAGCCGCTGGTCCAGGCTTTCCTCGGGTGAGGTGCCGACGACGCCGAAGTCCACCATGGTGGCGCGCCGGTTCCGTTCGACGTCCACGACGCCGATCCCGCAGCGGGTGAGGCCGGGGTCGACGCCGAGGACGCGAAGGGTCACTCGGCTTCCAGGGCGGCCTGTACTTCGTCGCTGAGGTCGGCGTTGCTGTAGACGTTCTGGACGTCGTCGAGGTCCTCGAGGGCGTCGACGAGCTTCATGAACTTCTTGGCCGCCTCGAGGTCCAGCGGGACCTGCATGGAGGGAACGAACTCGGCCTCGTCGGTGTCGTATTCGATCCCGGCTTCCTTGAGCGCATCGCGGATGGCCTGCAGGTCGGTCGGCTCGGAGTGGATCTCGAAGCTCTCGCCGTTGTCCTTGACCTCTTCGGCGCCGGCGTCGAGGACGGCCATCAGCACGTCGTCCTCGGTGAGGCCGTTCTTGGGCAGGGACACGACGCCCTTGCGGGTGAAGAGGTAGCTGACGGAGCCGGGGTCGGCGATGGTGCCGCCGTTGCGGGAGATGGCCAGGCGGACCTCGGAGGCGGCACGGTTCTTGTTGTCCGTGAGGCACTCGATCAGCAGGGCGGAACCCTGCGGGCCGCGGCATTCGTACATGATCTCGGTGTAGTCCACGACCTCGCCGGTGAGGCCGGCGCCGCGCTTGATGGCGCGGTCGATGTTGTCGTTGGGGACCGAGGTCTTCTTGGCCTTGGTGACGGCCAGTTCCAGGCCGGGGTTGCCGGCGAGGTCCGGCCCGCCCATCCGGGCGGCGACTTCGATGTTCTTGATCAGCTTGGCGAACGACTTGGCCCGTCGGCTATCGATGATGGCCTTTTTGTGCTTGGTCGTCGCCCATTTGGAGTGGCCTGACATGCTTTACGCTTCTCCTCTGATCATTCGAATAAACAGTTCATGCACGCGCTTTTCCCCTGTCACTTCCGGGTGGAAGGAGGTGGCCAGCAGCTTGCCGGAACGCACTGCAACAATTCTAGCGGCCCCGTCCAGCACGCCGGAGGCTCCGGCGCCGGCGGGTTCCACCCGGGCGAGGACCTCGACGCCGGGTCCCACGCGTTCCACCCATGGGCCGCGGATGAACACGGCATGCACGGGGGCGACGCCGGCGTCCCCGGCGCTGAACTCCAGTCCCCTGAACTCCAGGTCCGTTTCAAAGGATTCCCGCTGCCGGCCGAAAGCGTTCCGCCGGACGGTCATGTCCAGGCCGCCGAAGGTCTGCTGCGGGTTCCCGGCGAGGTCGGTGGCCGGGTCGGTGAGGTCGTCCGCCAGCAGGATCATGCCGGCGCAGGAGCCGTAGACCGGCAGGCCGTCGCGGATCCGGCCGACGAGGGGCTCGCGGAGTTCGAAGGCACGGGAGAGCTTGTCGATGGTGGTCGATTCGCCGCCGGGAATGATGAGTCCGTCCAGGCCGTCGAGTTCGGCGGGCCGGCGCACGCCAACGCCTGTGGCGCCGGCGGCTTCCACCGCGCGCAGGTGCTCGCGGAAGTCGCCCTGGAGCGCCAGGACACCGATGCGCAGGCCCGAGCCCACGCTGGAGCCGGGCGGGAAGAGTGGGGAGGTCATCCTGCCAGCATAGTGCTGCCGTCCGCCGCGGGCCGCACCGGGCCGGGCCCCCGGGCCGGGTTCTATGCCGCGGCTGGGATATATTACAAGGCATGCTCTACTTCAGCGTCCCGCTCGGCAAGCTCGTCCGCCGGGTCTCCCGGCTCAGGGGTGGAGGCTCCGCCCTTCCCGGCCTGGTGGTCGAGAAAATCGACCCCGGTTTCATGCAGAGAACCCTGGCCACGCTGCCGCTCGGCGTCGCCGTCGTCAGCGGAACCAACGGCAAGACCACGACCACCAAGATGGTCGTGGAGCTGCTCGAAAGCCAGGGCCTGAAGGTCTTCACCAACCGCACCGGCAGCAACTTCACCCGCGGCGTCGCCGCCGCCCTGCTCGGCGAGGTGGACTGGCGCGGCAGGCTCGACGCCGACATCGCGGTGCTGGAGCTCGACGAAGCCCACGCCGTTCACTTCGTCAACAAGGTCCCGCCGCGCTACTGCCTGCTGCTGAACGTCCTCCGTGACCAGCTGGACCGATTCGGCGAGATCGACAAGACCGCGGACCTGTTGCAGCACATCGCCTCGAAGACCACCGGGACCGTCGTGTTGAACCGCGAGGATCCGCGGGTGGCCCGGATTGCCGCCAGCCTCGCCGCCCCGGCCGCGGGCGGGCCGGAGGTCCGCTACTTCGGGCTGGACGACTCGCTTCTGAGCACCTTCCCCAACGACGACGACATGCGCTCCGCCCCGGGCAGCCCGGTCCCGGACGCCCCCGCGAAGCCGGCCGCCGACGTCGTCCTCCGCCGCGTGGGCCCGGCCGACGCCGACTTCGACTACGACGGCGCCACCGTTTCGACGCCGATGAAACTGCGCGGCGTCTACAACATCTTCAACGCCGCCGCGGCCCTGACCCTGGCCCGCGCCATCGCCGCCGCCCGCGGCACCGCCACGGACCACGCCGGCCTGCTCAAGGCCCTGGGCAACGTCGCGCCGGCGTTCGGCCGCGGCGAGAGCCTGGTGGTGGACGGCCTGCCGCTGGACCTGGTGCTCGTCAAGAACCCGAGCGGCTTCCGGCTGGGGCTCAAGTCCTTCCCGGCCGCGGGCTACGCAACGATGATCGCGATCAACGACAACTACGCGGACGGCCGCGACATGTCCTGGCTCTGGGACGTCGAGTTCGACACCCTCCGCGAGGGCGGCGTGGACCAGCTGACCGGCTCCCGCGCCTACGACATGGCCCTGCGCCTGCAGTACGACGACGTCGCCATCGGTGCCGTCGACACGGAGATCGCTCCGGCCCTGGCCGCGTTCATCCGCGGCGCCAAGGACCGGCCGAAGCGGATCTTCTGCACCTACACAGCCATGCTGGCCATCCGCCGCGAACTGTCCAAAATCACCACAGTGGAGGTGGTCTCGTGACCCCGGAAACCGGTCCGCAGCACGAACTCTCCCACGGCCACGAGCTTCCCCCGGAAGAACCCGCCGCCCCCAGCAAGGGCACCATCCGGGTTCTCCAGCTCTACCCGCGGGACATGAACATCTATGGGGACTGGGGCAACGCCCTGGTCCTGGCACAGCGGCTGCGCTGGCACGGCTACACCCCCGAACTGCTCGAATACAACGTGGGCGACGACTTCCCGGCGAACGTGGACCTGATCGTCGGCGGCGGCGGCCAGGACAGCGGCCAGCTGGTGATCCAGGACGACCTGCTGTCCCGGGAAACGGTGCTGCGCGAACTCGCCGAGGACGGCACGCCCATGCTGGTCATCTGCGGCCTCTACCAGTTGTTCGGCAAGTTCTTCCGGACCCGGACCGGCTCGGTCATCCCCGGGATCGGCATCCTGGACGTCGAGACCAACGGCACGGATGAGCGGCTGATCGGCAACGTCAGCGTCTCCTCCCCCGAGTTCGGGACCGTGCTGGGCTACGAGAACCACAGCGGCCAGACCACCCTGGGTCCCGGCGTCGAACCCCTGGGCACCACCGCCAAGGGCACCGGCAACAACAGCGGCGACGGCCATGAGGGCGCCCGTTACCGGAACATCGTGGCGAGCTACCTCCACGGTTCCCTGCTCCCGAAGAACCCGGCGCTGGCGGACTTCCTGATCAAGACCGCGGTGGAACGCAAGTACGGCAGCTTCACGCCGGGCACCCCGGACGACCGGTACGCCGTCCTGGCCCGCGAGCACGCCGCCCGCCGGCCGCGCTAGGCATCATCCCGGAACCGGCCATGATCAGTTACGCCCCGGACGCGCCGGACCGCGCGGACGTCCGGACCCTGCTCCAGGAACACCTGGCGGACATGTTCGCGACGTCGCCGGCCGAGAGCGTCCACGCGCTCGACGTCGGCGCCCTCGCCGGACCCGCGATCAGCTTCTGGACCGCCCGCGAGGACGGTATGCTCCTTGGCTGCGGTGCCCTCAAGGACCTCGGCGCGGGCGGTGCCGAGATCAAGTCGATGCGGACCGCCCGGGACGCCCGCGGACGCGGCGTCGCCGGCGGCCTGCTGGGGCGGCTCCTCGCCGAGGCGCGGGAGCGGGGCTTCGGCCGGGTCAGCCTGGAAACCGGTTCCCAGGAGTACTTCGCGGCGGCACGCAGGCTTTACCTGCGGCACGGTTTCGCGGTCTGTCCGCCGTTCGCCGACTACAGCGCCGACCCGAACAGCGTGTTCATGACCCTGGAGCTGTCGGAGGGCTAAGCCTCATGCTCCCCGTCGCGAAGCAGGCGCGCGAACTCGGCCGGGCGGCTGGCGGGCCACCAGTGGCCGCCGTCGACCCGGACGACCGTGAGCTCATCGATCCAGCCGTCGAGGTCCTCGGCCAGGTGGGGCGAGAGGTAGGCGTCGCGCAGAGGCACCACCACCTGCACCGGGATGTGCACCCGCCGGGTTGCCCCCGGCTGCCGGCCGGTGCGGGCGCCGCGGCCGAAGAGATTACTCCGGTAGAGGGCCAGGCCGCGCACGGGGTTGTCCCCCAGCGGCCGGTGCGCGGCCTGCTCGAAGCGGCGGGTGAGCACCAGCCGCCATGCCGCCTCCGGCAGGACGGGCAGTTGGAACGCCAGCAGGTACCAGCTGCGGAGCAGCTGCCCGCCTAGCTTGCCCCACTCACGCGGACGCCGGATCCTGGCTTTGATCCAGCGGGCGAAGTGGTCCATGTCGGGTCCCGAGATGCTGGTGTAGCGGCCGATGACCCCGGCGGCGCGCGGATCCCTGACCACGGCCCAGCCCTGGATGGAACCCCAGTCGTGGCCCACCAGGTGGACGTTCCCGACGCCAACGGCGGCGAGGACGGCGAACGCATCGTCCACCAGCGCGGCCACCGAATAGCCGGCGCCGTCCCCAGCGTCCACGCGGGACTCCCCCGCGTTGCGGGTGTCATAGGCGATCAGGTGATGCGTCCCGGCAAGCTCGGCGATCACGGGCAGGAACACCTCATGGTCGTCGGGATAGCCGTGGATCAGCAACAGGCTCGGCACGCCCGGCCCCGGCTCCCGGCCGTACTCAAAGACAGCCAGCCGCGCGGCGCCCTGCCCGACCTCCCGCCGTCGTCCCTGCGGCGTTCCCTGCTCCGCCGGCAGGAATCCGGCCCCTTCGTCGGTCATCGCTACTTCTCCTTGGTGATCAGCAGTTCGTGGGCGCCGGCCGTCGCCGCTCCCATTGATTCGACCACCGTCTTCGTGCGCTGGCGGGTCGCGGCGTCGGCGGCGGGACCGGCGCAGGGGCCCTGCGGGGCGTCGGCGGCCACAGAGCACCAGCGGTACGGGCCGCGGACGATCACCGACGGCGCCCAGGCCAGGTCCGAGGCCGTCCACTTTCCCGCCGTGTCCTGGCTGAACTGCGCCCGCACCAGGAGGCCCTCGTTGTTCACGACGTACGTTGGCGACAGTTCCGTGATGCCGTTGCCCAGCCCGTAGACGATCCATGTGCCTTTGTATTGTTCGATGGGCAGCACCGAGTGGGTGTGGTGGCCGTAGATCATGGTGAACTGGCCGCTGTCCACCAGCGCGTGGGCGGCCTCGCGCTGTTCGGCGTTCGGGGCGCTGGCGTACTCCTCGCCGGCGTGCGTCACTCCCAGCACGATGTCTGCCCCCTGGGCGCGGGCCTTCTTCGCCTTGGCGATCATGGCGGCCGGATCCAGCATGTCCACCTGCCAGGCGTAGTCGGGGGTCTGGCCGTTGAGGCCGTAGGCCCCCTCGATGACGGCGATCTTCGCAGCGGCGGTCTGCAGGATGAGCACGCCCTGCGAGTCAGCCTCGGTGCGGTAGGACCCGGTGTGCTGCAGGCCGGCCGCGTCGAGGGCGTCCAGGGTGCGGACCAGGCCGGCCGTGCCCCGGTCGATCGTGTGGTTGCTGGCCGTGGTGCAGGCCTGGTAGCCGACCTGCTGGGCGGCGGTGATGATCTGCGGCGGGACGTTGAAGGACGGGTAGGCGGAGAAGGGGCCGGTGGGCCCGGCCACCGGGGTTTCCTGGTGGCAGATAGCCAGGTCCGCCTTCGCGATGTAGCGGCGCTGGCCCTCGAGCAGCGGGCCGAAGTCCAGGCCCTTGGCCCCGGCGGCCAGGGCGTCGGCGCGGGCCTGGTCCCAAAGCTGGGCGTGGACCAGCATGTCGCCGGTGACCAGCACGGAGGTGCACCGGACGGCGGCGCAGGCGGGGCCCTTCCCGGGTGTCGGGGTGGGGGTCGGCGTCGGGCTGGGCGGCGGCGACGACGGCGCGCCCGGCGACTGCGCGGATGCTGTGGCGCCGGCGTTCGCGGTCCCGGCGGCGTCCCCGTCCGGTCGGGCCAGCACCCCGCAGGAGCTCAGCGTGGCAGCGACGACGAACGAGAGCAGGGCGGCGGCGACGCGGGCCGGGCGCGAAAGATGTGGAGTCCCCATGGCCACATCGTACGGGCCGGACCGTCCCAACACGCGCCGCGGACCATTGAGAACCGCCACCAAACATGAAAGTGTCGTTTCATGACTAACCCCCTCCTGAGCCCCAGCACCCTGCCGTACGGACTGCCGCCCTTCGCGGACATCAGCGCCAGCCACTTCGCCGACGCCGTCGAGGCCGGCCTGGCCGAACACCTCGCGGAGATTCAGGCGATCGTCGACACGCCGGAGCCCGCCAGCTTTGAGAACACCGCCGTCGCCATGGAGCGCTCCGGCGCCCTGCTGCAGCGGGCGGCGGCGTCCTTCTTCACACTGGTGTCCGCCGACGCCACGGACGAGATCCGCGACCTGGAGACCCGCCTCTCCCCCGCGTTCTCCGCCGACGAGGACGCCATCTACCTCAACCGCGGCCTCTACGAACGGTTCGCCGCAATCCCCACGGACGGGCTCGACGCCGAATCCGCCCGTCTGGTGGAGGAGTATCTGAAGGCTTTCCGGCAGTCCGGGATCCAGCTCGACGCCGCCGGCCAGGACCGGCTCCGGGCCATCAACGCCGAGCTCTCCACCCTGGGCACAGAGTTCGGCCAGCGGGTCAAGGAGGGCATGAAGTCCGCGTCGCTTCTGCTGGACGACGCCGCGGACCTGGCCGGGCTGCCGGCCGACGACATCGCCAGCGCCGCCGAGGCCGCCCGCACCGCCGGGGCCGAAGGCAAGTTCCTGCTGACCCTGATCCAGCCCAGCAACCAGCCGGCCATGGCCGCGTTGGAGAACCGCGAGGTCCGCCGCCGGCTCTACGAGGCATCGATCGGCCGGGGCAGCAGCGGCGGGACACTGGACGTGCGGGATCTGGTCAAGGACATGGTCCGCCTGCGCGCCGAGAAGGCGACGCTGCTGGGCTTTGCCAACTTTGCCGAGCTCAGCGTGGACCAGCAGACCGCCCCCGACTTCGCCGCTGTGCAGGCGATGCTGGGCCGGTTGGCCCCGGCCGCCGTGCGGAACGCCGACGCCGAGGCCGAGGCCCTCGCCGAGGTCGCCGGACACCCGCTGGAGGCGTGGGACTGGGCGTACTACTCCGCCCGGGTCAAGCGCGAACGCTACTCCGTGGACGAGCAGGCCCTGCGCCCCTACTTTGAGCTGGACCGGGTCCTGAAGGACGGGGTTTTCTTCGCGGCGAACGCCCTCTACGGCATCACGTTCCACGAGCGGACCGACCTGGCCGGCTACCACCCCGACGTCCGGGTCTGGGAAGTCAAGGACGCCGACGGCGCGGGCTTGGGCCTCTTCCTGGGCGACTACTACACCCGCGAATCGAAGCGGGGCGGCGCCTGGATGAACTCGCTGGTGGAGCAGTCGGACCTGCTGGGGACCCGTCCCGTGGTGATCAACAACCTGAACGTCTCCAAGCCGCCGGCCGGTGAACCCACGCTCCTGACCCTGGACGAGCTGCGGACCACCTTCCACGAGTTCGGCCACGCCCTGCACGGGCTCTTCTCCGCCGTGACCTACCCGCGGTTCTCCGGCACCTCGGTGCCGCGCGACTTCGTCGAGTACCCGTCCCAGGTCAACGAAATGTGGATCATGTGGCCGGAGGTGCTGGCCAACTACGCCCGGCACCACGTCACGGGCGAGCCGCTGCCGCAGGAAACCGTGGACAAGCTCGACGCCGCCGCGCTCTGGGGCGAGGGCTTCGGCACCACCGAGTATCTGGGCGCCGCCCTGCTGGACCTGGCCTGGCACGTCCTGGAAGAATCCGAGGTCCCAGACGACGTCCTGGAATTCGAGGCGAAGGCCCTCGCCGCCGCCGGCGTCGCCCACAGCCTCATCCCGCCCCGCTACCGGACCGGGTACTTCCAGCACATATTCGCCGGCGGCTGGTACGCCGCGGGCTACTACTCCTACATCTGGAGCGAGGTACTCGACGCCGAGACGGTCGAATGGTTCGAGGAGAACGGCGGCCTGTCCCGGGTCAACGGGGACTTCTTCCGCACCGAACTGCTCTCCCGCGGCAACAGCCGCGACCCGCTGGAGTCCTTCAGGGCCTTCCGCGGCCGGGACGCCCGGCTCGAACCGCTGCTCAAGCGCCGCGGCCTCGACTGAGGCCCACTAAACAAACGACGGCGGCCGGCCACCCGAAAGGGTGACCGGCCGCCGCCGTACTATCTCAGAAGCGCAAGGCGCCGGGCGGTGTGATCCGGCAGCGTGCGTAAAAGGGGCCCCGCGCCCCGGGCAGCCGCGTGCCATCCTCGGCTAGCGGAGTCAAATTGCCTCGGCCGCGTCGTCTCTGCGCCGGTTGCAGCCACGACTCCCAGATACGAAACCTGGCCCGACGTTGGGTGCAGTGGATGTGAATGACATTCGCATGGATGCTCCGCTACTCAGGCGAGTAAGAGACGGTAAGACAGAACCTGGGACTGCTAGCTCTGGGCTACAAACATGTTGTAAATCTAGGGGGTTGTCAGGACAGCAAGGTGGGCGGTACCGATCGAGGGATTCACATACTCCTTGACCAGACCGAATGGCCGAACGGCTGAAGCACTAAGATGTCAGCGGGGGCGCGGTGTCTTCCCAATCTATTAAGTCAGGAGAACACGTGCCGGAAGCAGCCTCAACGCCGAAACCCGGGCCTCGGCCGCATACTCCCCTTACTTTTGTATATCGACGTGGTGCGAGCCAAGAGCTCGCAACCCTCTCTCGGTGTTGCCAGCATGCCAATTCTCCGTATCAGTGGCATGCGTACTACCCAAAAGAGAGCTCTGAGCTCGCCAGGTTAAGGGCCTGGTATAGAGAGCTTCCTCCCGTTCCGAAGGACACGATATTCGGAGTACTGGAGGACCTCTTCGAGTCCGCCGCGCATGGCCTCGCAAGTCCGTACGATGACGGTGAACCGATCAAAATCATGAGGGGTGCCGCCAATTTTTACGAACTCCGAGCCCTGCTTGATCCCGATGTCCCAAATACCGAAGGCGAGCAGTTCCGCCACTACCACTACGAGCCCGACGAACCGTGGCAAAATGTGCTCGTAGCCTTGCACGCGCATCTTAAAAACTTGCAAGGGACTTCCGAACAGGTTTCTGATGACCAAGACGCTCAGATGAAATTTGCTTACCGGCGCTGCGATCTCGGCAGGCGGGCAGAATGGAACCTGCCTTCCAACACCGAAGACTTGGTTATGGACCTGCTCGATCTGTCCGATGAACCGTAGAGGGATTTCCGCTCAGCTTTGCACAAGGCACAGCTTGTATGGGAGCATGGGCGCATGCCAACCGATCACGACCGAAGCATCGGAACGAAGAGCGCGCGACGTCGCGCTAAGTACCTCTCCCGCCAAAACCGCGAGTTAGTCGCGCAGCTGGTGCAGATTCGCAAAGAGGCTGGGCTCAGGCAAGATGAAGTTGCAAAGCTCTTGGGCCACAGCCAACAGGCCGTTTCAGAGTTCGAGCGAATGGTCACACCCGCTTCCCTCAGCAGGATTTCCAACTATGCACAGGCAGTCGGCGCTCTAGTCACTCATCACGTGGCCAAGGACACGGGGCAGCTCGAAGTTCACGGCGACCGCTGGATACAGTTCGTGGAGCTGCCAGTTGCCTTGCACGAGGCCGCTTCCGCTGAGACACCGCTTCCGCTTGAATACAAGCGCAACTTCAGTGAGGATGTGCCCTCGACCTACACAATAGGATTCTCGGGCATTGCTGTTTCCACGGCGGCAATCAGCCGCCGCACAGACTTCGCCCTGAGTGCATGAAAGAGCTGTCGAGGCCTCGAAGAATCGAGGACGTTAGGGAACTCGTCCAGATTCTTCAGCTGCGGGCAGTCAACGAGGACTCATTCTCGGCCCGCCGAGGAGAACCGAATACAGGCCAAAATCTCGGCCAAGGTGTCCGATTCGAGGTCGGCGTCACTGAAGATGACATGCTCGCAACCCAGTTCGGTTTTCAGTTCGTTGCCGGAGACTGTTCGATCGAAAGCAGCTTTATCGCCATCTGGTCGGCCAGTGAAGCAATCACAGTCTCCGGTGCCGCAATGGGTGAGTTCCTCGAACGGGTCGCCATGATGGCTGTGTACCCGTTCCAACGTGAAGCACTCGCTACTTATGCAACACGTCTCCGAGTTCCCGTCCCGACCCTTGGGCTGGTTCGACAAGGAGAAATTGACCTTAAGATCGATCCTGACTCTCTGGACCGCTTCCTCCAGGACAAGGTCTTCTTGTATTCAGACGAAAAGACCTAGACGCAAAGGCCCCTGCTTCTTGGCTCTGTGTGGAGCACTCGTCTCTAGGGCAGAGCCCATTCGCGTTTGAGACTGCATTCATATTGCGCAGGCCGCAGACCCCGGCCGTAGCCTTTCGAACATTTAACGTCGGCACGCTGGGTAACCGGCTCCTACTAAGCCTCCCCTTCGATGACCACGCTCTTAGTGTTCGAGGGGTAGCACATTCACCGGTTTACAGCGCATTTTCGAAGCATCTGAGCGTTTCAGCAGTAGCAATCGTGGGTCGGACGAAGTGAGATGTGGAGAGGCAAGACGTTTCGTAAGTCATCTTCGAGCGTCCCCACAAAAATGCGCTGCGCCGACCGACAGCTGTCGCTCGAGCCGTACAGCGGATTGTTGAACAGATTGTCGAGCCCAATGCGAGCCCGGAACTTGAGCGAGCTCAGCCGTGTGGAAGGCAGCTATCTCTCTTACGGTCTGCCTCTCGCATCCGGTGCCGCGGTCGTCCAAGACGGCACAGCCAAAAGCCCCCGGCGCCGCCCAAGTGGTTAGCAGCAGGAATGGTTACGAGGCAAAAAACGGCCCCTATCGCCCACTGGTCGAATACCAGCCAACGACGGCGGCCGGCCACCCAAAAGGGTGACCGGCCGCCGTCGTCGTGCGGGCTTGGTGCGAAGCGCGCCTAACTCTCTTGGCTTAATAAGAGAGGGCGCAGAGGCTCAATGGCCGGGGCGCCCGGCGCCCCTGCCATTGAGAAGCGCCCGAATGTTACCAGCCGCGCTCGGCTAGGCGGTGCGGCTGCGGGATCTCGTCGACGTTGATGCCGACCATGGCCTCGCCCAGGCCGCGGGAGGCCTTGGCGATGACGTCCGGGTCGTCGAAGAAGGTGGTGGCCTTCACGACGGCGGCGGCACGCTGGGCCGGGTTGCCGGACTTGAAGATGCCGGAGCCGACGAAGACGCCGTCGGCGCCGAGCTGCATCATCATGGCGGCGTCGGCCGGGGTGGCGATGCCGCCGGCGGTGAAGAGGACCACGGGGAGCTTGCCGGCAGCGGCAACTTCCTTGACCAGTTCGTACGGGGCCTGCAGTTCCTTGGCCGCGACGTACAGCTCGTCCTCGGGCAGGGCGGCGAGCTTGGCGATCTCGGAGCGGATCTTGCGCATGTGCCCGGTGGCGTTGGAGACGTCGCCGGTGCCGGCCTCGCCCTTGGAGCGGATCATGGCCGCGCCCTCGTTGATGCGGCGCAGCGCCTCACCGAGGTTGGTGGCGCCACAGACGAAGGGAACCTTGAAGTTCCACTTGTCGATGTGGTTGACGTAGTCGGCCGGGGTGAGGACCTCGGACTCGTCGATGTAGTCGACGCCGAGGGACTGCAGGACCTGGGCCTCCACGAAGTGGCCGATGCGGGCCTTCGCCATGACGGGGATGGAGACCGCGTCGATGATCTGGTCGATCATGTCCGGGTCGGACATGCGGGACACGCCGCCCTGGGCGCGGATGTCAGCGGGAACGCGTTCCAGCGCCATCACGGCCACGGCACCGGCATCTTCGGCAATGCGGGCCTGCTCGACGTTGACGACGTCCATGATGACGCCGCCCTTGAGCATCTCCGCCATGCCGCGCTTGACGCGGCTGCTGCCCGTGATGTTCTGGGCGGACGCGCCGGCTTCGCTGCTTACATCAGGTGTAGACACAAAAACCCCTATGGGTAGATAGATGACCTCGCCCGGTGCGGACGGCACACGGGTACCGTGTGCGTTCACCCCGGATTACCGGAAACCATTGGCCGGTAAGGGTAATACTAGTCCCCCGCCGCGGGCCGGTTGAACTCGGGTTACGCCCCCTGAACCGGGGCGGGGACAGGGTTACACCTGCCTCCGGCGCGGCTCAGGCGGCGTGGTCGCTGGTGGTGCCGCGGGCTTCCTCCAGCGACTGCCGGCGGACGGCGCCGACCCGCTGGATGATCGTCACGAAACTGGCCAGCGCGAGCAGGCAGAGGGTGGCGAGCAGGACCACCGGCGGTAGGCCGATGCCGGTGAAGCCGGTGACCACCAGCACGGAGACCAGCCGTTCGGCACGCTCTGCGATGCCGACGTTGGCGTGGAAACCCAGCGCCTCGGCCTTGGCCCTGGCGTAGGAGACCACCATGCCGAGGACCAGGCAGAGCAGGGCGGCGACGGCGATGGCCGGGTTGGCCCCGCCGGTGAAGAACCAGACGGCGACTCCGGCGAACAGGGCGCCGTCGGCCACCCGGTCCAGGGTGGAGTCCAGGAAGTTGCCCCACCGGCCGCCGCGTTCCTGCAGCCGCGCCATGATCCCGTCGATGACGTCGGAGAAGATGAACGCGGTGATGAAGATGGTTCCCCACCAGAGCTGGCCCAGCGGGTAGAAGACGAGGGCGCCGACGACGACGCCGGCGGTTCCGACGATCGTCACGGCGTCCGGGGAGACGCCCATCCGCAGCAGCCAGCGGGCCAGCGGGGTGAACAGCGCGGTGAAGAACCCGCGGGCGTGCTTATTCAGCATTCGGTGTTCCCGCCGTGGGCTCCGTGGCCGCGGACGCGGGCCACGCCTCCGAGACCTGCCGGCGGACCTCGCCGAGGGTCTGGGTCATCGCCTTGGTCTGGGCGATGATCGGGAAGAAATTGCCGTCCCCGCCCCAGCGCGGCACCACGTGCTGGTGGAGGTGGCCCGCGACGCCGGCGCCGCCGGTGACGCCCTGGTTCATGCCCAGGTTGAAGCCGGTGGGGTTCGAGACCTTCCGCAGTACGCGCATGGCGGTCTGGGTCAGGTCGGCGAACTCGGCGGTCTCCTCGACGGTCAGGTCCGTGTAGTCAGGGATGTGACGGTACGGGCAGACCAGCAGGTGTCCGGGGTTGTACGGGTACAGGTTCAGCACCACGTAGCAGGTCCGGCCGCGGTAGACGATCAGCGATTCCTCGTCCTTGCGTTCCGGCGCGACGCAGAACGGGCAGTCGTCTTGGTTCTTGAACTGGTGCTGGCCGCCCTTGATGTACGCCATGCGGTGCGGAGTCCACAGGCGCTGGAACGAGTCCGGCACGCCGGCCAGGCCAAAGTCATCGGTCACGCCGTCGTCGCCCGGGTAGCCCTGGCCGGCGCCTGTGGATTCCTGCACGTGCTGCTCCCCCGCTAGCTGGTCCGCTCGCGGACGGCGTCCACGATGCGTCGGACGGCCTCGGCCACCGGCACGCCGTTGTCCTGGCTGCCGTCCCGGAACCGGAAGGACACCGCCCCGGCCTCGGCGTCGTCGCCGCCGGCGATTAGCACGAACGGGATCTTGTCCTTGCTGGCGGTGCGGATCTTCTTCGGGAACCGGTCCGAGGAGATGTCCACCTCGGCGCGGATGCCCGCGGCCTTGAGCTGGTCGACGACGTCGAACATGTAGTCGTTGAACGCCTCCGCCACCGGGATGCCAACCACCTGGACGGGGGCAAGCCAGGCCGGGAACGCGCCGGCGTAGTGTTCGGTGAGGACGCCCATGAACCGTTCGATCGAGCCGAACAGTGCACGGTGGATCATGACCGGGCGCTGGCGGGTGCCGTCGGAGGCCTGGAATTCCAGTTCGAAGCGCTCCGGCAGGTTGAAGTCCAGCTGGATGGTGGACATCTGCCAGGTCCGGCCGATGGCGTCACGGGCCTGAACGGAGATCTTCGGGCCGTAGAACGCCGCTCCGCCCGGATCCGGGACCAGCTCGAGGCCGGATTCGGTCGCGACTTCCTCGAGGGTGCGGGTGGCTTCCTCCCAGACCTCGTCCGCGCCGACGAACTTCTCCGGGTCCTTGGTGGAGAGCTCCAGGTAGAAGTCCTGCAGGCCGTAGTCCTTGAGCAGGCCCAGTACGAAGTTCAGGGTCTTGGTCAGCTCGTCCTTCATCTGCTCGCGGGTGCAGTAGATGTGGGCGTCGTCCTGGGTCATGCCCCGGACGCGGGTCAGGCCGTGCACCACGCCGGACTTCTCGTAGCGGTAGACCGAGCCGAATTCGAAGAGCCGCAGCGGCAGTTCACGGTAGGAGCGGCCGCGCGAGCGGAAGATCAGGTTGTGCATGGGGCAGTTCATCGGCTTCAGGTAGTAGTCCTGGCCGGGCTTGCGGACGGTGCCGTCCTCGTTCAGTTCCGCGTCGATGTGCATCGGGGGGAACATGCCGTCCCGGTACCAGTCCAGGTGCCCGGAGACCTCGTAGAGGTGGCCCTTGGTGATGTGCGGGGTGTAGACGAACTCGTAGCCGGCGTCGACGTGACGCTGCCGGGAGTAGTCCTCCATGGCCTTGCGGATGATGCCGCCCTTGGGGTGGAACACCGGCAGGCCGGAACCCAGCTCGTCCGGGAAGGAGAACAGGTCCAGTTCGGCGCCGAGCTTACGGTGGTCGCGGCGTTCGGCCTCGGCGATGCGCTCCTGGTAGGCCTTGAGGGCTTCCTTGGTGGGCCAGGCGGTGCCGTAGATGCGCTGGAGCTGCTTATTCTTCTCGCTGCCGCGCCAGTAGGCCGCGGAGGAGCGGGTCAGGGCGAAGGCGTTGGAGATCAGCTTGGTGTTGGGCAGGTGCGGGCCGCGGCACAGGTCGCACCAGACCGCGGTGCCTTCCTTGCGCTCGACGTTGTCGTAGATGCTCAGTTCGCCGCCGCCGACCTCCACGCTGGAGCCGTCCTCGTCGCTGCCTGCGCCCTTGAGGCCGATCAGTTCGAGCTTGTACGGCTCGTCCTTCATCGCCTCGCGGGCCTCGTCCTCGGTCACCACGCGGCGGACGAACTTCTGGTTCTGGTTGACGATCTTCAGCATCATTTTCTCGAGCTGGCGAAGGTCCTCCGGGGTGAAGGGTTCCTCGACGTCGAAATCGAAGTAGAAGCCGTCGGTGATGTAGGGGCCGATGCCCAGCTTGGCGTCGGGCCGCAGCTGCTGTACGGCCTGGGCCATGACGTGGGCGGTGGAGTGGCGCAGCACGTTCAGGCCGTCCGGGGAGCCGATGGTGACGCCTTCGACGTCGGCGCCGGCCGGCAGGGGCTGGTCCAGGTCTTTCAGTTCGCCGTTGACGCGGGCCACTACGACGTCGCGGCGCTCGAAGAAGAGTTCCGCGCCGGTGGTCCCGGTAGTCACCTGGGTCTCTTCGCCATCGACGAGAAGGGTGATCTGCTGGGCATCTGACACGGGTGTCTCCTATTCACGGTTTTAAGGCTTCGTAGCTTGTGGCGTACGGGGACCACAGCCAGCCTCGTCCATGCTATCGGTATTTCCGGACGCCCAACCAACGCGCTCCGGCTCATACGCCGCCGCGTCCGGACCCGCTCTCAACCGCTGAACCCCGTGATCGCGAGGGTCCGCCGGATGCCGTCCAGCGCCCCCGGCGCCATGTCCAGCGGCGGGCCCTCGGGCGCGTCGCCGCCTGTGCCCGTGCCGGTGCCTGCGCCGGAAGCCGCGCCTGTGCCTGCGGCGGGGAAGGGCAGGGTGTCGGTGCGGCTGAGGTCCCAGGCCATCGAGGCGCTGATGCTGATGCCGCGGGGCCCGGTCCGGCGGGTGGTGCCGCGGATCAGCAGCAGCCGGGTGCTGAAGAGCAGCGGCCCGGCCTGCTCCTGGGCCTCGTGGAAGAAGACCGAGTCCACGCAGCCGGTCCCGTCGTCGATGCTGATGAAGACCACCCGCCGGCCGCCGCGCATCGGCGGGGTCTGGGTAGCCACCCGCACCCCGGCCACCAGCACCTCGGTACCGTTGCGCAGCTTCAGGAGCTGGTCCGCCGTGGTGACGCCCAGCCGGTCCAGCATCGGCCGGTGGCTGTCCACCAGGTGGGCGCTGACGTCCACGGCCATCAGGTCCAGCTCGGCCCGGACGGTGTCCACCAGGGTGGGGGCGGGCCGGCCGCCCTTGAGATTGGTCAGTTCCACGTCGCCCAGCGGCAGGGCCAGCTGGCCCTCGATCACCTCGGCTCCCTTGCGCTGCGTCCTGGTCTGCAACTGCTGCAGGTGGTGGACCAGGTCGGCCCGGTTGGTGTTGCCGCCGGCGGCCCGGTGCAGGGAGTCGAAGGCCCCCAGCTGGGCGAGCCGCTGGATGCTGGGTTTGCTGATCCTGGTCCGGGCCCGCAGGTCTGCGAGGGAGTCGTAGGGCTGGCCGGCGACGATGCGTGTGAGTTCCGCGCCGGAGAGACCGAAGATCCCCTTCAGACTCAACCGGATCCCCAGTTTCCCCCGGTCCGGGCCGTCCACGACCGGTTCCACCCGGTATTCGGCCTGGCTCCGGTTGATGTCCAGGGGCAGGATGGGGATGCCCATGCGGCGGGCCTCGGCCACCAGGAGGCGTTTAGGGTACATGCCGGGGTCGTGTTCCCAGATCCCGGCGAGGAACGCCTCCGGGTGGTGGGTTTTCAGCCACGCCGACTGGTAGGTGGGCACGGCAAAGGCTGCCCCGTGGGCCTTGCAGAAGCCGAAGCTGCCGAAGGCCTTCAGGGTTCCCCAGACCTTGTCCACCACCGCCGGGGAATAGTCGCGCCGTTTGGCCTCGCGGCGGAAGAATTCCTCCACCTGGTTCTCCAGCACCTCGTTGCCGAGGGCGCGCCGGAACTCATCGGCGCGGGCCAGACCACAGCCGGTCATCACGTCGAAGGTCTTCAGGATCTGTTCGTGGAAAACGGTGACGCCATGGGTTTCCTGCAGCACCGGTTTGAGGTCCGGGTGCGGGAACACCTCCGGGGCGAAGCCGTGCCGGTGCTCCAGGAAGGGCCGGACCATGTCCGACTTCATCGGCCCGGGCCGGAAGAGGGAGATGTCGATGATGAGGTCGTTGAATTCCCGGGGAGCCAGCTTGCCGATCAGTTCGCGCTGCCCCGGGGATTCGATCTGGAAGCAGCCCAGGGTGTGGGTGCTGCGGATCAGGTCGAAGGTAGGCTCATCGTCCAGCGGCACGGCGTTCAGGTCGATGGTGCCGTCCTCGGCAATGTAGTCCGGCCCGCTGCCGTCCGGCCCGGGCTGGTGGTTCCCGGCGGCCACCACGTCCGCCTTCGAAGGGTGCAGCCGGATGACCTCACGGACGGCGAAGGCCATGGCGGACTGCATCCGGACGCCCAGGACGTCGAGTTTCAGCATGCCCATGGGGTCCATGTCGTGCTTGTCGAACTGGCTCATCGGAAGGCCCAGGCCGCTGGGCTGGACCGGGGTGCGGTCCAGCAGCGTGGCATCGCCCAGGATGACCCCGCACGGGTGCATGGAGATGTGCCGGGGCAGCCGGTCCAGCCGTTCGGTCAGGTCCACCAGCAGGTCCAGCTGCTGGTTGCCGGTGTAGTCCCGCTGCTCCACCCGCCCGGCGAACTCCTTCAGCTCCGGCTTCTCCACCAGCGCCTCGCGGAAGTTCCGGGCGGAGAACCGCCACAGCTGCTTGGCGATCTCGTCGATGTCGCCGCCCTCCATGCCAAGGGCCAGCCCGGCGTCGCGCACGGCGCCCCGGGCGCGGTACCCGTTCTGCATGCTCATCAGGGTCACCCGCTCGGCGCCGAACCGGTCGAAGATCTTCCGGTAGACGTTGTGCCGTTCGGCGCTTTCGACGTCGATGTCGATGTCCGGCAGCGTGGCCCGGTCCCGGGAGAGGAACCGTTCGAAGATCAGGTCGTGCTGCAGCGGGTTCACCTGGCTGACGCCGATGAGGTAGTTGACCAGGCTGGAGGCCCCGGAGCCGCGGGCCGCGGCGCGCACGCCCATGTCCGTGATCATCCGGGACACCTCGGCCACGGTGAGGAAGTAGGAGGCGAACCCCAGGCTGTCGATGATCCTCAGCTCGTGCTCCAGCCTGGCCCGCAGCTCCCCGGCGCGGTTGCCGGAGAGGCCCGGGAACCGGCGGGTGATGCCGGCCTCGCAGCGGGCCGCCAGCTCGGCCAGCGGGTCCCCCTCGATCCCGATCACGGCCGCCTCCGGAACCACCGGCTGCTTCCAGCCCATGTCTGCGGTCGGGTCCATCCGGCAGCGGTCCGCGAGCGCCTCGGTATGGGCCAGCAGGCTCTTGAGGTCGGCCGCGCCGAATCCCGCGGCGTGGATGATTTCCTTGCCCAGCTCCAGCATCTGCGCGGCGCTTTTGAGCCAGGCCTGTCCGTTGGGTTGGAGCAGGGGCTCTCCGGCCAGTTCGGGCAGCGATTTCAGGGTCCGGGCGGAGTCCAGCACGTCCGCCGTGGCGGCACCGTCCTCGGCGACATAGCGCACGGCGTTGCTGAGCACTGCGGGAACGCCGTGTTCGGCGGCCAGCTTGAGCATCCGTACGGCGTGGGCGGTACTGAGGTGCTCCCCCGGGGCGCTCAGCTGGGAGACCACCTCGGCGGTGACTGTTCCCGCCGGCATGGCATCGAGCCATTGCTTGAACAGGGTGCGCGGCCGCAGGTAACGCCGCCCGCCCATGGAGCGGCCGACGTCGGAGTCCGGTCCGAGCAGGACCGTCAGCACCGGTTCGAGCGTCTGCGGGTCCAGCGCCCGTGACGCCAGCTCGGCCCGGGTCACGGCGGCGGGGACCGTACCGCCGGCCCGGCCCGTTGTGCGGGCGTGGGCGTCGGAGATCAGCCGGCACAGGGCGCGGTACCCGGCCCCGGCGTTTCCCCCGTGGGCCAAGACGACGACGCGGCCGCCCACCTGGGTGCGGAGGTCGCCGTCGTCGGCAAAGACCGCCAGGTCCACCCCCACGATGGGATCAAGCCCCGCGGCCATGCAGGCCTTGAGGTGCTTGATGCTGCCGTAGAGGCCGTCCCGGTCGGTGCAGGCGAGCGCCGTCGCCCCGTCGGCTGCGGCCGCCGCGGCCAGTTCCTCCGGCCAGGACACGCCATAGTGGGCGCTGAAGGCGGTGGAGACGTGCAGGTGGGTGAAGCTCATGCCGACGCGGGCCTCCGCTGCCCGGCCAGGGCGTCGTGGAGCCTCAGCAGACGCCAGCGCCCGCTGCGCAGGTGGCGGCTGAGGTCGAGGGTGAGGCTTTGGTCCGGGGCCGAGGCGTCCCGGACCTCGAGCCGCCAGATCTCCGAGTCCACCAGGCCGGGGCCGCTGCCCAGCGGTGCGCGCTGCTCTTCGGCCCACCACTCACGCCGTTCGAACCAGCGCACCGGCTCGGCGCACAGCTCATAGCTGCGTCCCGCCCAGACAAGGGACTCGGGCCGGCCTTCCGGGGTGCAGGCCACCTCCACGGATTCGCTGAACATCCCCATGATGCCTCCCGGGCGCAGTGTTGTTGACGAACGGGCTGGACGGCCGCCGGGCAGGTGCGCCGGAAGGTGCAGGTGCCACGGGCGGGAGGCCAGACGGGTTTCCTCGTGAATTATTCGAACATATCTTCGAATAGAACAAGTCTACGACGGGGCCGGGACAAAACCTAGATCAGGGGTGGACGGAGCCAACGTCCGGGGGCAGGATTGGCCTATGAGCTCGCACAACGCACTCCTGAAGCACGTCAGCATCGCCGCCAAGGATTCAACGTTGGTGGCGACCTTCGATATAGACGGCAATATTCCGGCCTCGGGCGCCTACGTGGTGGGGCTTGTCGCGGCGACGCCGGATCATTCACATCAACGGCGGCTGGAGATCGAATTCCTCAATGGCGAGGCCGTGTCCTTCTTCTGCTTCAGCCATGACGGCACGGAGGAGAACTTCGACATCAAGGGCGTTCAGCATTCCGGGAACACCATCACGGGTAACTTCCCGCTTAGCACGGTACTGGGCCTGCCCAAGGGGCACCTGATGACGGCCTACAGCGACTGTGACGGGCGGGACTACCAGGCCAACGTCCCGGTGGAGGAATCCCTGTAGCTAGCTGCCGGCCTTGTAGACCTCGAGCTCCAGGCGGATGAAGGCATCGATCATGGCCTTGTAGGTCTCTCCGACGATGTCCGTGTCGATGTCGTTGCGTTCGGCCGTTGCCTTCACGTGTTCCAGAACGCGCTCTACCCTGCCCGGGGCGCGGACTTCGGCACTGTCGGCCTTGAGCGTCCCGGCAATCCGGATCAATCGCTCCCGGCGTCCGATCAGCGCGACGATCTGCTCGTCAACCTCGTCCACGGCCACCCGCACGGCGGCGAGCTGGTCCTTATCGGCCTGGGCTGCTTTATCCTCTGCGTGATTTGTCGACATCTGCATGACAGTATCGAACGATGCAACCACGAGTCGACTTCATCTCCCTTGGCGTCCGCAGCGTGGAAGCCTCCCGCCGGTTCTATGTGACGGGCCTGGGCTGGCCCGTCCACCGCGAAGTCCCCGGTGAAGTGCTCTTCCTGCAGATCAACCAAGGGCTCATCCTCTCGCTCTGGGAAGCGGGCCAGATGCGGGCCGAAGCCGGGACGGACTCCCCCGCCGGCATCCCTCCGATCACCCTGAGCCACAACGTGCACAGCGCCGACGCGGTCGACAGGGTGCTGGGCGAGGCGGCGGCAGCCGGGGCCACGATCGTCGCGGCTGCCAAAACCCAGCCATGGGGCGGCTACACCGGCTACTTCGCGGACCCGGACGGCTTCCGCTGGGAGGTCGCGTTCAACCCGACCTGGACTGTCGACGCGGCCGGCCGGGTCACGGTCTAACCCCGCAACAGGCCTAGAACAGGCTGCCGACCGGTTCGATCAGTTCCGGGGAGTCGTTGCGGACGTTCCCGACGGCGGTGCCGACGGCGTCGATCCGCCAGCCCTCGGCGACGTCGTGGGCGTTGGCGCGGACGATGCCGACCAGTTCCGCGGCGTCCTCGGCCCGGGGGTCAAGCCAGGCCTCCATGGTGGCTCGGTCCATCGGCAGCGGCACCCGGTCGTGCAGGGCCGTCAGTTCCGCCAGCATCCCGTCGGCGTAACCCTCGGGCGGCGAATCGGTGGTCAGGATCGTCGTCGAGAGCAGCCAGCGGCCGGAGTCCCCCTCGGCCTTCGACGGATCCTTCCACCACTCGTACAGCCCGGCGAACGCCACCGGCGAGCCGTCCTTCGGATGCACGTAGTAGGGCTGCTTTCCCTTGCCCTGGCCCTTCCACTCGTAATAGCCGTCGGCCGGGACGGCACAGCGCCGGGACCGCGTGGCCTTCCGGAACGCCGGCTTCTCCAGCACGCTCTCGCTGCGGGCGTTGATCATCTTCGACCCGATGCCGGGGTCCTTGGCCCAGGACGGGACCAGTCCCCAGCGGGCGATGTGGAGCTGCCGCGCCGGGTGCTCCGCCCCCTCGACCAGCCGTTCAAGGATGATCGGCACGTCCGCCGTCGGCGCGACGTTCCACGACGGCGGCACGGCGATCTCCTCCTCGAGCCCGGCGTCGAACTCGGCCAGCAGGTCCCCGACGGCCCGGGCCATCACATAGCGTCCACACATGCCCCCAGCATGCCACCGGCCGGCCGGGCCTGCACAGGTGCAGCATCGGGGCCAGCACCCGGCCGGTCCCTCCCTGCGGGAATACCGTCCCGCAGGATACGGTTATTCCAGAGACGTCCGATTGACCGTCCCGGCACGCACCGGCAACCCACCTGAGGAGAATTTCGTGGACTTCACCCCCGAATCCGGCACCATCACCATGTTCTCGACCACGTGGTGCGGCTACTGCAACCGGCTGAAGAAGCAGCTGGACGCGCAGGGCATCGGGTACACCGAGATCAACATCGAGGAAGTCGAAGGCACGGCCGAACTGGTCGAGCAGCTCAACGGCGGCAACCGTACCGTCCCCACCGTGCTGTTCCCGGACGGCACCGCCGCCACCAACCCCTCCGCGGCAGAGGTCAAGAGCCGCCTCGCGGCCTAACCCGCCAGCACCAGAGAACACCCACACCAGACACGACGCGGACTCCGGCTTACCCGGGGCCCGCGTCGCGCCGTATCCGGCACCCCGCGCCGGGCGGCGGCATCGAAAGGAGCTCTCCCATGGTCCACAAGGTCAAGGGCGCAATCGTCCGGTCCAAGAACGCCCCCGTCACCCTGGAAACCATCCTGGTGCCCGATCCCGGCCCCGGCGAGGCGCTGGTGGACATCCTCACCTGCGGCGTCTGCCACACCGACCTGCACTACAAGCAGGGCGCCATCAACGACGACTTCCCGTTCCTGCTCGGCCACGAGGCCACCGGCGTGGTCAGCGCCGTCGGCCCCGATGTCACCTCGGTGGCCCCCGGGGACCGCGTGGTGCTGAACTGGCGCGCCGTCTGCGGCGAATGCCGGGCCTGCCGCCGCGGCGAGCCGCAGTACTGCTTCAACACGCACAACGCCGCCCAGAAGATGTCCCTGGAAGACGGCACGGAGCTGACCGCCGCACTGGGCATCGGCGCCTTCGCCGAGAAGACGCTCGTAGCCGCCGGCCAGTGCACCAAGGTGGACCCCGAGGCCGACCCGGCCGCCGTCGGCCTTCTTGGCTGTGGCGTCATGGCGGGCCTCGGCGCCGCGATCAACACCGGCAACGTCGGCCGCGGCGACTCGGTGGCCGTGATCGGCTGCGGCGGGGTGGGCGTGGCGGCCATCGCCGGCGCCGCGCTCGCGGGAGCCACCACGGTGATCGCCGTCGACATCGACCCCAACAAGCTCGAGCGGGCCAAGGACCTGGGCGCCACCCACACCGTGGATTCCTCCGCCGTGGACCCGGTGGAAGCCATCCGGGAGCTGACCGGCGGTTTCGGCGCCGACGTCGTGATCGACGCCGTGGGCCGTCCCGAGACGTACAAGCAGGCCTTCTACGCCCGCGACCTGGCCGGCACCTTGGTGCTGGTTGGCGTCCCCAGCCCGGAGATGACCCTGGAACTGCCGCTGCTGGATGTGTTTGGCCGCGGCGGTTCGCTGAAGTCCTCCTGGTACGGCGACTGCCTGCCCTCCCGCGACTTCCCGATGCTGATCGACCTGTACCGGCAGGGACGGCTGGACCTGGACGCCTTCGTCACCGAGCGCATCGCCATCGACCAGATCGAGGAAGCCTTCGAGAAGATGCACTCCGGCGCCGTCCTGCGTTCAGTGGTGGAGCTGTGAGCAGCGGCGTGGAGGGCCTCCGGATCGACCGGCTGGTCACCTCGGGGACCTTCTCGCTCGACGGCGGCACCTGGGACGTGGAGAACAACGTCTGGATCGTGGGCGACGACGCCGAGTGCGTCGTGATCGACCCGGCCCACGACGCCGCCGCGATCGCCGCAGCCGTCGGCCACCGCAAGGTCACCGCCATCCTGCTCACGCACGGCCATGACGACCACATCGCCGCCGTGGGCGAGTTCCGGAAACTGACCGGCGCCCCCGTGTACCTGCACCGGGACGACTGGATGCTCTGGGACCGGGTGTTCCCCGGCACCGAACCGGACCACGCGATCGCCGACGGCGACACGTTCGACGTCGCCGGCGCCCGCCTGGTGGCGCTCCACACGCCCGGCCACTCGCCCGGGTCGGTCAGCTTCCGGCTCGAAAGCGAAGGCACCGTCTTCACCGGCGACACCCTGTTCCGGGGCGGACCGGGTGCCACCGGCCGGTCCTTCAGCGACTTTCCGACCATCATCGAGTCCATCTCCTCCCGGCTGCTGAGCCTGCCGGCGGAGACGGTGGTGCGGACCGGGCATGGGGACCAGACCACCATCGGCGCCGAGGCCCCGCACCTGCAGGAATGGATCGACCGGGGCCACTGACGCCACGGGAGGAATACCACCCAGCAGCCACACCTCTTGGGCCCCGTCCGGTTTTCCGGGCGGGGCCCATTAGGCTGTGGGCTCATGAGCACCAATCCCAGCATGGAACCGGACCTGTTCGCCGCGGATCTCCGGACCCAGTTCGAGGCGTTCCTCGACGATCACCGGGCCGATCTGGAGGCCAGCCTCGACGGACTCAGCGAGGAGGAGGCACGGGCTGCCCTGGTACCCTCGCGCACCACGCTCCTGGGGCTGCACAAGCACGCGGCCTTTGTCGAGAAGGTCTGGTTCGACGAGGCCATCACCTGCCGCAGCCGCGCCGAGATCGGCATCCCGGCCACGCCGGACGAGTCGTTTGTGCTGAACCCGAAGGACACCATCGCCTCGGTGCGGGCCGCCTACCGCGAGGCCTGCGCCGGCTCCCGGGCCCGCACCGCGGCGCTGGGGCCCGATGACCTGGTCCGCGGCAACCGGCGGGGACCGCTGCCGCTGCGGTGGGTGTACCTGCACATGCTGCGCGAACTGGCCCAGCATTGCGGGCACGCGGACATCCTGCGCGAACAAATCCTGGCCGCCCGGGCCCAATGATGGGTTAGAGGAACCGCTAGGAGGCGGTAAGGGTCCGGAAGTCGCCGTCCTCCAGCGCCGCGTACCGTCCATAGGCGCGAAGAACTGCCGCTTCCACGGCGTCGACATCGAGGCCCGGCACCAGGTCATCCGCGGCGCCGGCCGTCGCCGGGTCCCAGTCGAGGCCGAGCGCCGCGTAGCTGGCCTCCAGCACGGCCCGGATGGGCGCCGAGTCCGAGACGATTACCGCCGAGCTGAACAGCCAGCCGCCGGAGACCACTCGCTGGGCCGTGCCCACCAGCTTGATCCGGTGCGTCGGGTCCCGGGGGTCGGTGCCGTGGACGCTGAATTCGCCCGGGCAGTACTCGCCCGAGATCTCGCCGACCGTGGCGTCCACGCCGGCGTCCCGGAGTGCCTCCGCCAGCAGGCCACCGAAAAGCGCGAACCGGGCCTTGGCGCCGGCGATCGCGTCGGCGTCGGGCTCCAGGTGGTCGATCACCAGGCTGCCCGGGTGGTAGGCGGCGGCGCGTCCCCCGGCCTTCCGGACGAGGGGTTCGAAGCCGAGGTCCCGGCAGGCCTGCGCCGCGGCGTCGAAACCGGGCAGATTGGCGTCCCGTTGCCCGAACGCCAGGGTGGGCACGGGCCGGTAGAGCCGCAGCAGCGGGCCCGCATCCCCGGTCTTGACCCGCCGCAGCAGTTCGAGGGCGAAATCGAGGTCTTCCGCGGCACCGAGGGAGGAGGGCTGACGGAACACGGTGAGGCTCCGGGGTCCGGCCTGCTGCATGTGGTTATGCTCCCTTATGGTCTTTCTGCAATTCCTGGTGGTGGCCGCCGCGTTCGCCGTCATCGACGCCGTCTGGCTGAAGTCGACGAGCAGGTTCTACCGCCGCCACCTGGGCCACCTGATGGCGGACAAGCCCCATCTAGGCTACGCCGTTGTGTTCTACGTGCTGTACATCGCAGGGATCGTCTTCTTTGCCCTGCGCCCCGCGCTCGACGGCGGCGGCTGGGCCGCAGCGTTCGGTTATGGCGCGGCGCTGGGCGGCTTCGCCTACGCCACCTACGATCTGACGAACGCCGCGACCCTCAAGAAGTGGCCGCTGGTGATTGTGCTGGTGGACATCGCCTGGGGCGTGGTCCTCACCGGCCTGGCCACGACGGTGGGCTGGCTGGTCTTCCACTAGCTCTTGCGCAGCGTCAGGATCTGCTCGGCCCGGCCGAACGGACCCTGCAGGTCGTGCAGCACCGTGGAGGTCAGCCCGATGCCGTCCGTACCGAAGGACACCTCGTTGTCCAGGCCCAGCCACTGTCCCTCCGGCAACCGGTACATGTGGATCTGCAGGTCCAGGTTGGGAAAAACGTAACTGCCCTTGCCCGGCGGGACCCGGGCCGCGATGCCGTTGGCGGTGTCCACCAGGCCGATCAGGCGGGCCAGGTCACCGCTGTCGTTCCGGTCGGTCAGCGGGTGGTCGGTGTGCAGCCAGACGGTGCCGGACCCTGCCCGGTGCCCCTCGGCGATGCGCATGCTCAGCGAGGCGATGTACCCGCCGGGCCAGACCTGCGCGGCGTCGTACGGCTCGCAGTCCTCCGGGGCCGGGATCCGCGGGTCCTCGAAGGCGGCGATCGCGGTGGTGTCCGAGGTGATGATCCGCCAGGCGGTGGCCCGGATGGCGACACGGCCGCCGGCGGTCAGTTCCGCCTGGAGCAGTTCGATGGTGCGGCCCGGGCGCAGCGTGGTGGTGGTGACCTCGAACTCGCCGCCCGGGATCAGTCCGAGGATTTCGTAGCTGATCCGGGCCATCCGCATGTCCGGCCGGGGGTCGTGCCGGGAGAGCGCGTCGGCCATGATGCCGGAGGCCGGAGCCATGTGCTGCTCGTGGACGTTCCAGGCACCCTGGGCGTGGATGGTCGAGCGGTAGCGGCCTCCGCCGAGGACCTCGTAGTAGAAGTCGCCCTCGGCCAACTCAGGCATTTCAGCAGTCAACGGTGACCCTTTCGCAGCAACGTAATCAGAGAATTCCACCACCCTATCGCCTCGTCACCGTGCCGGACTGGGTAGACTCGGGGGCAGGTTAACCCCGACTATGCTGCGAAGAGGTGCTCCCCCTGATCCGAGTTATCAGCTATAACCTCCGCAAACACAAGGCCAGCGGCGAACTTGAGGCGCTGGCCCGCGACTACAACGTGGACGCCTTGTGCCTGCAGGAGTGCGACACCGAAGACCTTCCCGAAAGCATTGGAAACCTGCGCCTGGCCGACGCCACGCGTGGCAACCGGCTGGGCCTGGCGATCTACTACAGCACGGACCGGTTCACCGCCGGCGACACCAAGACCTTCTCATTGAAGAAGTCCGTGCACGACCGCGTCCTGGCGCCGGCGCATGAGCGGCTGATCGGCACCCGGATGGTGGACAACCAGACCAACCATTCGCTGGTCATCGCCTCGTTCCACGCGGCCCCGCTGACGGCGTCGAATTCGCTGCGCCGCAACCAGATCCACGCCGCCCACGGCGAGCTGCTCAGCATGGGCGGCGGCCTGATGACGCTCATGGTGGGCGACTTCAACTACCCGTTTTTCACGAAGTACCTGACGGAGCAGATGAAGGACGCCGGTTACGAGCTCTCGCTCAGCGACCGGCGCACCTACACCCGCTACAAGGTCTTCAAGGGCCACTTCGACTTCGCCACCTCGCAGGGGCTGGTGATCGAGAAGGTGGAGACGCTGCCCCGCGGCGCGTCCGACCACTTGCCCATCCTGATCTCGGCCGAATACGGCCAGAACCCCGAATAGCGGCCGTATAAGTCGGTAGCGGAACGGCCGGGCCATCCAGGCCCGGCCGTTGGCAGTCGGGCCGCTAGTGTGAGCCCGGCTCGTTCCGCTCTACGTACTCGTCGGGGTCCACGTCGTGGGCCTTGATGCCGCCGGCGTGGGCTGCCTCGAAGGCGTAAAAGGACACGGCCAGCTTGTGCCGCAGGTCCAGGTCCGCGTGCAGGCGGAAGTCGGTGAGGCCCTCGCGTTCCTCCTCGCCCATGTGCTCGCTGTTCGCCTCGTTCACCTTCGCGACGGCGGCCCACCATTCGTCGGAGCCGGCGTCGTGCCGCCCGACGTCGGCGATCGCGTCACGGATCTCGTTGTGGTCGTGGATGGCGTCGGTGGTCTCGTCCTCCGGTGAGTCCTTGCCGCCCTCCCCCGTGCCCAGCGCCAGCAGCTCCGGATAGAACAGTTCCTCCTCGGCCTTGGCGTGGACTTCCAGCAGGATCTGCAGGCGACCCCAGACGGCGGCCAGGTCCGCGGGGGCGGCGCCGCGCATCTCCTCCAAAATCGCGAACATGCGGCGCTGGTCGTGGTGGTCGTTGAGAATGACGTCGGTGATGTCCATGCGTGCTCCTGCGGGGATTTCGGCCGTGTCCCGGCCGCGCTGCGGCGGAGGGATCGGCGGCGTGTGCCGGCGGCGGGATGCCGTTGCTCCGATGCTAGTGCAGGCGCCCCGGGAGGTGCTGCCCGGCCGGGAACGTTCCGGCGCTTCAGGCAAACATCGCGTGAACAAGCACGGACGGACGTGAAAAACCGGCAGTTCCGTAACCTTCCCGTGATCTACTTTTGGGCGTCATCCTGCGGCCCGGGCACTGCCCGGGGGCCGGCGGGATGTGGCAGGCCGAGGCCTTCGACGGGACCGTCAGGAATCCGGCTGCCTCCGGGGCGGGGACCCCTGGACCGTAACTTTTCCGTCGCTTCCAGCGATTACCCCTGCGCAGGACCGGCTGACGACAGCAGCCAGAATGTCCGGCCCGATAACGAAGGAAATGATCACGTGACTTTTTCCAGACGGAGTTTTCTCGGAGTGGCGGGAGCGACGGCGGCTACCGCCCTTGCGACCACCGGCACGGTCCGTGCCGCGACCGCCGCCGCCCCGACCCTGCCCGCGCCCGACGCCTCCGGCATCGAGCACATCATCGTGGTGATGATGGAGAACCGTTCCTTCGACCACTTCCTCGGCTGGCTGCCCGGTGCCGACGGCCACCAGTCCGGGCTGAGTTTCAGGGACCGCTACGGCATCCCGCATTCGACGTACCACCTGACCGATTTCCAGGGCTGCGGCCACCCGGACCCGGACCACTCCTACGAGGGTGGCCGGATCCAGTTCAACAACGGCAAGAACGACGGCTGGCTCCGGGCCGGCGAGAACGACGAATTCGCGGTGGGCTACTACGACGCCCCGGACCTGGACTTCTGGCGCCAGGCCGGACCCGACTGGACCGTCTGCGACCGCTACTTCGCCGCGACGATGGCCGAGACGTACCCCAACCGCTTTTACCAGCACGCCGCCGCCACGGACCGGATCCACAACTCCACCGTGACCTCCACGCTCCCCACCATCTGGGACCGGCTGGCCGCCGCCGGCGTGGCCGGGAAGTACTACTAAGGCGACATCCCCTTCACCGCGCTGTGGGGCACCAAGTACCAGCCCATCTCCCACCCCTACGCGGACTTCCTGACGGACTGTTCGGCCGGGACCCTTCCGGCCGTGTCCTTCGTAGACCCGCGCTTCACCGACGAGGGGTCCGGGACCTCGGGGGACGACCACCCGCACGCCGACATCCGCTCCGGCGAGGCATTCCTGGCCGAGGTCTACAACGCGGTCACCTCCGGCCCCGGCTGGGCCAACACCCTGTTGGTGGTCAACTACGACGAATGGGGCGGCTTCTACGACCACGTCGCCCCGGCCACGGCCCCCGACACCGCGGACACCACGGCCCTTCGCGGCTTCCGGGTCCCCTCCCTGGTGGTCTCCCCGCGTGCCCGCCGCCGCTACGTCGCCCACGACGTCTACGACCACACCTCGGTCCTCAAGGCCATCGAGTGGCGCTGGAACCTGCCGCCCCTGACGCCCCGCGACCAGGCCGCCCGGAACATTGCCGAGGTCCTGGACTTCGGCACCCCCGCCAACCTCGCCGCCCCGAGCTACCTCGTGCCGCCCTTCGTGGCCGGCCCCGCCTGCACCCCGGTGGGACCCCCACCGGAAGAGGAGTGGTCCGGACTGAAACAGAAAGCCCTCGCCGACGGATGGAAACTGCCATGAACACCACCACCAGCACCCAGGCCGCCCCGCACCGCGGCCGCCGGATCCTGAAGCGGTTCGCCGCCGCCTCCGCGCTCGTCCTCGCCGCCGCGGGCATCGGCTACGGCTCGGCGTCAGCCACCGCGGGCGCCCCCGCCGCCGCACCACAGCAGGCCGGCACCGCCGTCCCCGCCGCCCCCGCCGCCACCCAGACCGGCGGCTACCTTCCCGGAGCCAAGCACGTCTTCGTCATCAACCTCGAAAACAAGGGCTACGACGAGACCTGGGGTCCGGCGTCGGCCGCCCCGTACCTGTCCCAGACGCTCCGCAGCCAGGGCGTGCTGCTGAACCAGTACTTCGGCACCGCCCACAACTCCCAGCCCAACTACGTCGCGCAAATCTCCGGCCAGGGGCCCAACGCCCAGATGCAGTCCGACTGCCAGACCTACTCGCCGTTCGTTGGCACCGGCACCGCCAGCCCGGGCCAGGCCGTCGGCGACGGCTGCGTCTTCCCTGCCAGCGTCCCCACCGTCGCCGGGCAGCTCAAGGATGCCGGGAAGACCTGGAAGGGCTACATGGAGGACATGGGCACCCCCTGCCGGCACCCCGCCCTCGGTGCCGTCGACGACACCCAGAAGGCCCGGGTCGGCGACCAGTACGCGGCCCGCCACAACCCGTTCGTCTACTTCGCCGGGATCACCGGTTCGCCCGACTGCGCCGCGAACGACGTCGACCTCTCCAACCTGAGCACCGACCTCGCTTCCACCGCCACGACGCCGAACCTGTCGATGATCACGCCCAACCTCTGCCACGACGGCCACGACTCCCCCTGCGTGGACGGGCAGCCCGGCGGCCTGGCCAGCGCCGACGCCTGGCTCAAGCAGTGGGTCCCGGTCATCACCGGCTCCCCGGCGTTCAAGCAGGACGGCGTCCTGGTCATCACCTTCGACGAGTCCGACGGCCCCCAGTCCGACGCCAGCGCCTGCTGCGGTGAGGGCCCCGGACCGAACGCGGCCCTGCCCGGCATCACGGGCATGGGCGGCGGCCGGGTCGGCGCCCTGGTGCTCTCCCCGTTCACCAAGGGCGGCACCTGGTCCACCACCCCGTACAACCACTACAGCCTGCTGGCCAGCATCGAGGACACCTTCGGGCTGCCCTACCTCGGCTACGCCGGGACCCCGGGCCTGAATCGGTTCGGACTCGACGTCTACAACGCCGGCGTCTAAGGTCGGCGCCAGAGGCCGGGCCTCTGAGGCCGGCGGCCTGAAAACCCGCGGTGGCCGGTCAGTGAATGAGGCCGGCCACCAGGTTGATGGTGGTGGCGAGCACGATCGTGCCCAGCAGGTAGGACAGGAGCGCCTGCCGCAGGACGGTGGTGCGGATGGCGTCGGACTTGAGGTCCGTGTCCGAGACCTGGAAGGTCATGCCGACGGTGAAGGCCAGGTACGCGAAGTCCAGGTAGCGGGGCAGCTTGTCCTCGTTGAAGTCGACGCCGGTCTTGTCCCGGTAGTAGATGGAGGCGTACCGGAGCGTGTACAGCGTGTGCACCAGGAACCAGGACAGTGCCACGCTTCCCACGGCCATGGCGATGATGGCCGCCTTGGTGCCGCCCTGGGCGTTGGAGGCATCGAGCAGGATCAGGGCGACGCCGCCGAAGCTCGCCACGGTGGCCACCAGCACCAGCCCGTCGGCCAGGCCGCGGCTGGGGTCTTCGCGGCGGGCGTGCGCCGCCGTCGCCTGCGGCTGCAGGCCGCCGATCACGGACCACACCCAGACCAGGTAGGTCAGGGACGCCGCCGCCCAGCCCAGCGCGGGCGCGTACGCCCAGGACATCAGGGAGCCGACGGCGACGGCGGTGACCGCGCCTACCAGGACCATCACGAGCACCCTGAGCCGGGAGTGGTGGGCGCGGCTGTTGAAATTGTGGCCGCCGTGGCCGTTCGCTGCCTCTGCGTTCATGCGCCGATCTTCCCAGTTGAGCCGCCGACGCCCAGCGCACGGCGGGGCGTGTCGGCGCCGTTACCTTCCAAGGCCCCGGCCCGGCGGGTAGCGTGGGCGGGGCAGGCCGCGGCCCCGCCGCGGCTTCCCCCTGCCGAAGGAGTGCCATGCCCAGGTCCCACAGATCCCCCCAGCACGAGCCGGACACCGATGTAGAGCTCAACCCGCTCTTCAGCAGGCCGGGCGAGGCCACCACGTTTCCCAAGTTCCGGCTTCCCGACGGCGAGTCCCTCCCCGCCACCGCGTACCAGGTGGTCCATGACGAGGCGATGCTGGACGGCAATGCCCGCCTCAACCTAGCCACCTTCGTGGGCACGTGGATGGAGACCGAGGCCGCGAAGCTCTACGCCGAGACTTTCGACAAGAACATGATCGACAAGGATGAGTACCCGCAGACCGCCCTGATCGAGACCCGCTGCTGGCGGATGCTCGCCGACCTCTGGAATGCCCCGGACCCGGAGTCCGCCGTCGGGACCTCCACCATCGGCTCCTCCGAGGCCTGCATGCTGGGCGGCCTGGCCCTGAAGCGGCGCTGGCAGAACGCCCGCCGCGCCGCCGGGAAACCCACCGACAAGCCCAACCTGGTCCTGAGCTCCGCCGTCCAGGTCTGCTGGGAGAAGTTCTGCAACTACTGGGAGGTCGAGGCCCGCTACGTCCCCGTCTCCGCCGAACACCCGGTCCTGGACGGCTCAGACCTGGAGCACTACGTCGATGAGAACACCATCGGCGTCGTGGCCATCATGGGCGTCACCTACACCGGCCGCTACGAGGACATCGCCGGGATCTCGGCCGCGCTGGACGCCATCGAGGACAAGCACGGCCACGACGTCCCCATCCACGTCGACGGCGCCTCCGGGGCCATGATCGCCCCGTTCCTGCAGCCGGACACGGTGTGGGACTTCCGCCTCCCCCGTGTCGCCTCGATCAACACCTCCGGCCACAAATACGGCCTGGTCTACCCCGGCCTCGGCTGGGTGATCTGGCGGGACAAGGACGCCCTGCCGGAGGAACTGGTGTTCCACGTCAGCTACCTCGGCGGGGACATGCCCACGTTCGCCCTGAACTTCTCCCGCCCCGGCGCCCAGGTGCTCCTGCAGTACTACCTCTTCCTCCGCCTCGGCTTCGAAGGCTACGCCTCCGTCCAGTCCGCCTGCCGCGACGTGGCCACCTACCTCTCCGCGGAGATCGGCGCGATGAAGGCTTTCACCCTCTGGAGCGACGGCTCGGACATCCCGGTCTTCGCATGGCAGCTGGCCGACGGCCACACCCGGAACTGGAACCTCCACCACCTGTCGGAGCGGCTGCGGATGAGCGGCTGGATTGTTCCCGCATACCCGCTCCCGGACGGCCTCGGCGACATCACGGTGCAGCGGGTGGTGGTGCGGAACGGCTTCACGAAGGACCTTGCGGCGAGTTTCCTGGCCGACCTGAAGAAGGAGGTCGAGTATCTGGACTCCCTTGATGCCCCGATGCCGTCCCAGGGGCAGAGCCCGGCCTTCCACCACTGAGGATTCTTAAGCGATTCTTAACCGGTGCCGGGGACACTGGAAGAGGCGCGCCACCGCGTGCCAGCGCCCCCGAAACGGAGGATTCCATGACAGGACCCGCCCCACTCGATCGATCAGCCGAGCGCCACGGTTCTTCCGGCACAGGTTCGTTCGGCACCGGCCCTGCCGCCGGCCGGTTCTGGCCACTGCCCCGGCAGCGCCACTGGCTGCTGCTGGCGGTACTTCTCTCCGCCGTCGTGATCGCCCTCGGCGTCACGGTAAAGCTGCTGCCCGGCGACACCGCGGCCGAGCTGGGCATCGACCAGAACCTCAGCCAGCACCACATTGCCGTGCTGACCGCCGTCGCCATGGCCATCAACCTGGTCTTCGGCCCGGTGGTGGGACTCGCCGTCGTCGCCGTCATCGCGCTGGTGATCTGGCTGGTCCGGGGCGACCTGGTCAAGGCGGTGGCCTTCGGGCTGGTGGCCTGCTCCGGCTGGGTGGCCAGTGAGGCGTTCAAGCTCCTGATCGCCCGGCAGCGCCCGGACCAGGGCCTGCTGGTGGACCCCCTCTCCCCCGAGACCGGCTCCAACAGCTTCCCCAGCGGGCACGTGTCCTTTGCCGTGGCGCTGGCGTTCGCGCTGTTCTTCCTGGTCCGCGGCACCCGCTGGGCCCGCCCCGTCGCGATACTCGGCGCCGTGGTGGCCGTGATCGTGGCCTGGTCCCGCCTCTACGTCGGCGTGCACTACCCCACCGACGTCACCGCCTCGTTCCTGGCCGCCAGCGCCGCCGTCGTGGTGGTCACCGGCCTCTGGAACCGGTTCGGCCCGGCCCTGGCGGATCGGATCCCCGCCGCCCTCCGCTCTCCCCGACGCTAAAGGAACCCGCCCGTGCATAGCATCGTCCACGCCACCGCCCTGGCCCCCGGCCTCGTCGCCGGCGCCCCCTCCCTGCTGGACCCCGCGACCATGCTCTCCGGGTTGGGACCGGCGGCCCTCGGCGTCATCGCCGCCATGGTGTTCATCGAATCGGGGGTGCTGTTTCCGTTCCTGCCGGGCGATTCGCTACTTTTCACGGCGGGTCTCCTGCACCGGGAACTGGAGCTGGGCCTGCCGGTGCTGATCGGGGTGATCACGGCCGCTGCGATCGCCGGGGACCAGGTGGGCTACTTCCTCGGCCGGACCTTCGGCCGCCGCTGGTTCAAGGATGACGCGCGGATCCTCAAGACCGCCCGCCTTACCGCCACAGAGGACTTCTTCCGGCGGCACGGGGGCGCCGCCGTCGTCCTGGCCCGCTTCGTCCCGATGGTCCGCACCTTCGCGCCGCTAACCGCCGGGATCGGCCGCTACAGCTACCGCTCCTTCACCCTTTGGAACATCGTCGGGGCCCTCGCCTGGGCCACTTCGGTGACGCTCCTGGGCACCTGGCTGGGCCACTACGCGATCATCGCGAACAACATCGACATCATCGCCATCGCCATGGTCCTGGTCTCCGTGCTGCCCTGGCTGGTCCAGTTGCTCCGGCGGCGCCGCAGCGGCTCCCGTGGTTCGTCGGGCACAGACGCGTCCGGCACGCCCGCGGACGACGGCGCGGACAGGGACGGCGCGGACGACGGCGGCTCCCGGGATCGCGTGTCCGAGGACGGGGTGCGCACCGCGGCGGTGGAAGACTAGCCCCATGCCGATGCCCGCCCTGCTGCTGGTCGAGGACGATCCCGTCCTCGGCCCGCTGATCGCCGAACTCCTGGAACCCGACTACCGGGTGGTCCTTGCCGCCAGCGGACAGGAGGGCCTGCACCGTGGGCTGACCGGGGCCTGGGACGTGATGGTGATCGACCGCGGCCTCCCGGGCCTGGACGGCATCGGCCTGATTGGTGCGCTGCGCGCCAAGGGCATCGCGACGCCGATCCTGATCCTGACGGCGCTCGGCGACCCTGACGAGAAGGTCCGGGGCCTGGACGCCGGCGCCAACGACTACGTCACCAAACCCTTCGACGCCCGCGAACTCGCCGCCCGGCTCCGGGCCCTTACCCGCACGTTCGCCCCGCCGCCTGCCACGGTCCCCATCGGCGGCTGGGAGCTGGATCCCGGGGCGCGCTTGGTCCGCTCCCTCTACGGCCAGACCGTCACCCTAACGGCAAAGGAGGCCGAACTGCTGGCCGCCCTCGCCACCGAACCGGGCCGCGTGTTCACCCGGGACGAGCTGTTGTCCCGGTACTTTTCCCCAACGGACCAGCCGGGTGTGATCGACACCTATGTCCACCACCTCCGCCGGAAGATCTCCAAGTCAGTGGTCCGCACCGTCCACGGGCTCGGCTACCAGATCGGCGAGCCCGAATGAGCAGGTTGATGACCATGTTTCCACGGGCGGGTGTCCATGAGTAAGGCAACAGTGGCCGGGCCGAGCCCGGACGAGACCACGCTTCGCCGTGCGGCGCTGAAGGTGGCCGTGCGGATCAGCGCCGTCAGCGCCGTGCTGGTGCTGGCGCTCCTGGCGGTGGCCACCGCGTATCTGGTGCACAAGCTGTCCCAGCCCACCCAGCTGCCGGCCACGGGTGCCGGAACAACGTACGCCTATGTGGACTCGCGCGACATCCTCGAGGCCATGACCATCGCGGGCGTGGCAGGAATCGCCCTGGCCGGACTGGTGGGGTGGCTGAGCGCACGCAGCGCCATCCGTCCCCTCGGCGAGGCCCTGGCGCTGCAGCGCCGCTTCGTCCAGGACGCCAGCCACGAACTGCGGACCCCGCTGGCGATCCTGGACACCCGCATCCAGCTGGCCCAGCGGGACGCCGAGGGAGATCCGACGGCGCTGCGCAATCTGGCCAGGATCCGCGCGGATACGGCCACGCTGACCGGGATCGTGAACGAGCTATTGCTGGCTGCGACGGCGGCGGCCCCGGACCCTTCCGCTCCCCCGGTGGAGCTGGCCGGCGTCGCCGAGTCCGTCGCGGAGAGCCTGCGGCAGTTGGCCGATGGCAAGGGCATCGTGCTCGGCTTCGAGGCCAATGGCCGCCCCCGGGCGCGGATCGAGGCCAATGCCCTGCGGCGGGCGGTGCTGGCCCTGGCGGACAACGCGCTGGCGCACACCCCGTCAGGCGGCCAGGTCCTGATTAGGGCCTCGGAGGAGGACGGGTCCGCCGTCATCACCGTCTCCGACACAGGCCCGGGCATCACCGGGGTGGATCAGGACCGGATCTTTGACCGGTTTGTCCACACCGCCCGGCCCGCGGGCTCCGACGGCGGACGCGGCTTCGGGATCGGACTGTCGCTGGTGCGCGAGATCGCCATGGCCGCCGGTGGCACGGTTTCGGTGGCCGGAACCGGTCCGGAGGGCACGGTGCTGCGGATCGAGCTACCGGCCGCGACCGACTAGGCGGCGCACCGCAGGGCTGAAGCGGCCTGGCCGGCTGGTTGGCCTGGGTGCCGCAGCCTACAGCGCGGCGCTGGTCTCCACGCGGTTCGCCGGGCTGGTCCCCGCCCGGTTCGCCGCCTGGTTCCCAGCACAGTCACAGGCCGGAGCGTCGGCGGGTTCCACGTTGGTCCGGGCCAGGAGGGCCTCCACCACTTCGGCCACCAGGTCTTCCTTGTCGCGGCGCCTGGCGTCCTCCATCTGCGCCACCTCTACCCGGGCAGCCTGCCACGCGGACCAGTGCCCGGATACCAGTGCCCAGAGGGAGAGGGCCGAAACGTAAACCACCGAGTCCAGCCAGCCCATCATCAGCGAGATCGGGATCATCAGGATCCAGATGATCGCCAGCCAGCCGTTCACGCGCCGCATGAAGACAGGGTCGCCCTGGACCATCGCCCAGAGACTCTTGATCGGGCCCACGCATCCTCCTTGGTGATAACACGGCGGAGCGGACCGCCTCCGGGACCTTATCCACGCAGGCTGGGAGATTGCTGGCAATTTCCCAGCCTGGAAAGCGGAGCTCAGCGGGACCGCAAAGGCCCGGCGGGACTACTCTCAGTCCATGCTGAGATATCCCGGCGCTGCGGGACCCGGGGAGGACCGGGCCGCGTGAGCTTCCTGACCCTGGCGCTGATCGCCGTCGTCGCACTGGCCGGGCCGTTGCTGGCCTTGCCGGTCCGCTGGCATTTGCCGGTGGTGCTCGGGGAACTGCTGGCCGGCATCCTGATCGGAAGGACCGGGCTGGCCCTGGTGGACCCCGGTGACCCCACCTTCAGCCTGCTCGCCAACATCGGGTTCGCCCTGATGATGTTCGTCGCTGGTACCCACGTCCCGGTCCGGGACCCGGTGATCCGGCCGGCCCTGGGGCGCGGGGCGGGCCGGGCGGTGCTGGCCGCCGCGGCAGCCGCGGCCGCAGGCACAGGCCTGGGCCTGCTCTTCGGCACGGGTCACGCCCCGCTCTACGTGGTGCTGCTGGCCTCCTCCTCCGCCGCCCTGGTGCTGCCGATCGTTGACTCGCTGCGGCTGGGCGGCCCGCACGTGGTGGCGATGATGGCGCAGGTTGCCATCGCCGACATCGCCTGCATCGTCGCGTTGCCGCTGGCCCTGGACCCGCCCAACGCGGCCCGCGGCGCCCTGGGCGCACTCGCCGTGGCCGCGGCCGCCGTCGTCCTCTTCTTTGGCCTGCGCACCCTGGAGCGCCGGGGCACCCGGCAGCGCGTGCACCGGCTATCCGAACAGCGGAAGTTTGCCCTGGAACTGCGGATCCAGCTGGCGCTGCTCTTCGCCCTCGCCGGCATCGCGAACCTGGGCCGGGTGTCGGTGATGCTGGCGGGCTTCTCCTTCGGACTGGTGGTCGCGGCCGTCGGGGAACCGCGGCGCCTGGCCCGCCAGCTTTTCGCCGTCAGCGACGGGTTCCTGGGTCCAGTGTTCTTCGTCTGGCTGGGCGCCACCCTGAACCTGCGCGACCTGGCCGGCCGGCCACAGATGGTGGCGCTCGGCCTGGCCTTGGGGTTGGGGACCGTCGCGCTGCACGCCGGGCTCAGGGCGGTGGGCCTGCCGCTGCCGCTGGGGGTCATGTCCGCGGCGCAACTGGGCATCCCGGTGGCGGCGGCCAGCATCGGCACCCAGCTGAATGTCCTGCTTCCGGGCGAGGACGCGGCCCTGCTGCTGGGCGCGCTGGTCACGATCGTGGCGAGCGCGGTGGCCGGGTCCCGGGCTGCGCGGACGTTCGGCCCGCCGCCCGGGGCCGATTCCCGGTAGGCGTGCGACGCCGTCAGTCGCGGAGGGCGATGACCTGGGCGGCGTCCGGGGTATCGGCGATGACCATCACCCGCGGCGCGCTGATCCCGTCGAGCGCCCCGGCGAGCGCCCGCGGGGAGGCATCGTCTGCGAGCGGGGCGGCATCAGCGGCGGCGGTATCAGGCGTCGCGACGCCGGACGGGAAGGCGTTGGTCGGGACGGCATTGGACGGGAGGACGCTTGCCCGGTGCCACACGGTGACCGGCGCACCGGTCTGTTCCTCGAGGATACGACGGAGCGGTTCAGGGTCGGCGGCGGTGACCAGGATGATCCTTCCGATGCTGGGACGGGCCGCGGGTGCGGTGAACTCCTTGAGGGTCCTGTCCTGCCGCCAGACGGAGAAGTGGTAACCGGAGGCCAGCCCCGCGGCCACCAGCCAGCCCAGCGGGGCGCGGATCCGGTCCACCACACTGCCGCCGGTGACGTCCGCGAGCGCCAACTCGAAGAGCCGGTAGCCAATGACCAGCAGGGCCACCAGCGCCACCGCCGCACTGAGCCCGAAGACGGTCACCAGGTAGACCCGCCGGCCGGGCGTCACGCCCTGCGTTCCGTGTTGCTCCCGGGGCCGCCACGTCCGCCACCAGACCAGGCCGCCCACGGCGAGCGAACTGATCCCGCCCAGCAGCAGGGTCAGGGCACTCCCGCCGCCGGGACCCTCGCCCCGTGGCGTCTCCGCCAACGGGGACACCGCCAGGGAGAGCGCGGCGTTGAGCACCACGCCGATCCCCGATGAGGCGGCCGCCAGCGCCACCCCCGACGTGATCAGGGTGCCCGCCTGCCTAACCCGGAGCGAACGGCCGCGCGCCGCCGCCCGGTGGTAACGCCAGACCAGGGCGCCGACGGCGGTGGCGGCGAGCGCCGCGCCGAGGGGAGACAGCAGGCCGGTCAGCGCCTCGGTCCGGTCGAACGCGAGCCGCAGCAGCACGAACAGCACCGTCCCGGCACCCCCGAGCGCCAGCAGCCCGGCGGCGAGGACGCCCGCCAGCAGCAGGGCCACGTCGGCGAAGCCGCGCCTGAGCTTGCGGGCTCCGCCGCGGAACCAGTGCCACCACCACACCAGCGCTCCCCCGGCGGCCCACACCGTGTTCCCCAGGACGGCCCGCCACCACGGGTCCGCGGCGCCGGTCAGTTCCATCGAGCCGCGCAGGGCGACGTCGAACAGCCCGGAGAGGGCCGCCACCCCCGCGCCCGCCCCGATCGCCAGCCCCGCCGTCGTTCCGATGACCCCCGGTACCTGCGCGAGCGCCAGCGGCCCTTTGGCCGGGTGCCGCCACATCCATCGGTGCCACACCCACACCAGGAACCAGACGATCCCCACAGCGAGGGGCGGGCGCCACTGCGGCTGGGGCTCCGTGACCAGCGACGACGCCGCGGCCAGGAGGGAGGTGGTGGAGATCAGCAGCGACAGCGTATAGAGGGCGCTCACATAGAGACCCCACGACGCCGCCGCACGTTCGTCATCTGCGCCCAGGCGGCCCCACACCAGCCACCAGAGCAACGCAGCCAGCGGCCCGCTCACGAGTGCGAACGCCAGGGACAGCGCCAGCCCGGCGACCCCCTCGCCGGCCAGGACCTGCCCGGCGGTCAGTGCGCGTTCAAGCAGGCCGCCGGCCCCGTTGGCGGCGATCACCACCAGGGCCGCCAGCAGCACGTACACCACCAGCCGGCGTACCTTGGCCTGGGCGGTACCTCCGGCGGGAACCCGGACCGGCGTCGTGGTCATTTGACCGGTGTCCCGCCGGTGCAGGCCTGCAGGCTGTAGGGAAGGTCGTCGATGGACCAGCCCGTGCCGGAGCGCACCAACACGAACACCCCGTCCTCCGTAAATTCGGACGGACCGAAGGGACCCTCCCCGGCGGTATGGACGATGGAGACCCGCACGGTGGCGGTGGGCCCCCGTTCGGTGTAGCCCACTAGCACCACCCGGGCGGCCTGGACCGTCCCGAAGTAGCCCGTGCACCGGTTCTTGGCGGTCTCGGTCAGGTAGCCCTGCGCCGCCGCCAGGTCGCCCTCCACCACGGCCTTGCTGTATTGCTGGACCACGCCGGCGGGAGTGCCCGGGTCCAGCGGACGCAGCTGCCCGCGCAGCAGAACGGCCACCAGGGCCGCGACGATCAGCAGCACGACGGCCGCGGCGATGCCCACGAGGACCCGGCCCGGCTTCGGCTGGCTCATGCCGACAGTATGCAAGGACCACCCGCACCGGTCATGGTGTCTTTGGACCCTTTCAGACGGGCCGGTCCGCCGTGAGTCTGGGACAACACTCCCTCTGCAGATGGTGGGACCGATGGGGACCTTTACCGCCGCCAGGTTTGCCACGTTCCTGGCGCTCGCCGCCGTCGCCGTAGCGCTCGTCCTGGGACCTCCCGCGACCGGAGCGGCGGCGGCACCGATTGCGGCGATCGCCACGGGCACCACCACCGCCGTAGTCCGCACCGGCACCACGCCTACCGACGTCGTCGTCGTGGACCGGGCAGGCGTCCTGGACCTCGCCACGCTCCTGCCGGCGGTCCGGGGAATCGAGTTCTACCAGCCCACCAAGGTCGCGGTGTACACCTACAACGGCACCGCCTCGGACAACCTGAACGAGGAGGTGCTGCGCTACGCCCGGGCGGAACACCCGGACTGGATCAGCCCCGACGGACAGAAGTGGGCGGACGGGCTGTTCATCTTCGCGCTCGACCCGGTGGGCCGCCACGTCGGCACCTACATGGGTGAGGACCGGAAGGTCTCCCCCGGAGCGCGGACGGACATCCAGGACGCCTCCAAGGACCTGCTCCGCGACGCGCAGTGGACGGACGGGACCATCGCCGGGATCCGCCGTGGCGCGGAACTGATCAACCAGCCCTGGTACCGCAGCACCGCGTTCCTCGTCACGGCGTGGATCGGCGCGGGACTCGCCGCCGCCGGGGCCGCCGCCTGGCTCCTGGTCCGCTGGCGCACCCGGGTGGGGTGCCGCCGGGAGACCGCAAAGGGCGACGCCGCCTACGCCCGGGTGAGCATGGACCTGCCGGTCACCGAACTCAACGCCGGCACCATCCCCGCCTCCTCCCGCTACGGCGGCACGGTCCTGGAGAAGCACCGCAGTTTCCTCAGCCGGTACGACGCCGCGACGGCGCTCTCCACCCGGGTCCACGCCCTCACCCGACGGCAGCAGGGGAAACGCTCGTCCCTGGCGCTGGCCCGGCAGTTCGCGGACGCCGCCGCGGAACTGGACGCCCTGGATGACGTCATCTCGGACGCGAACGCGCTGCTGAACCGGAGCCCGCTCTGGCCCACCGCCTGGGACCGCCAACTCGCGCCCTTCAGGCGGGATCTGGCCGGCATCGAGGACCTCCTCCGCAAGAGCCACGGTGCGGGCGACTCGGCCACCGCCGCCGCGCTACGGTCCTTCCGCGACCGCAGCCAAAGCGACATGGAGGGCTGGACCGCGGACCTCGCGGGCGGCGCCCTCGGCCCAGAGGACGCGCTGGACAGGCTCCGGGACGCCCGCACGGAACTGACCGAACTGTTGAACCGGCACGCGGAGACCGTGATCGAAGGATTCGCCCGCACCGAACGGGAGGCGCGGCTGATGCGCCGGGAGATGGAGGAGGCACGGTCCGGCAGCGGCGGCAGGAAGCGGCCCGGCTACGAGCCCAGCATCCTCGGCACGGTCTACCCGTCCGCCTATTTCTTCTCGGTTCCCGCGTTCTCCTCCGGCTTCACCACCGGCGTGACCAGTATCAATTCGGCCCGGGGCGGGACCACGGGGTACGGCGTCGGCGGGGGCAGCTTTTCGGGCTCCGGCAGCTCGTCCGGCTTCTAGGAAAACCGTATCGACAACCCCTGCTCAAGCGAGGATCGTAGGCGTTGTCCGTAGTTTCCGTTCCAAACCGAAAGAGGCAGAGCAATGCCTGCTGTCGCTGTTTCCCAGTTGCAGGTGAAGTCCCACAACACACCGGACGAGAAGCGCCGCCCGGACAAGACCGAGGTGGATATCGTCACCCTCGACGACTACACGATCGGCCGTTTCACGTTCCAGCCCGGCTGGCGCTGGTCCGACTGCATCAAGCCGGTGGTCCACACCGAGATGTGCCAGCTCAGCCACGTCGGCTTCTGCGTCTCCGGCAGGCTCACCGTCGAGACCACCGACGGCAACCGGGTGGAGATCGCCGGCGGCCACTCCTACACCATCCCGCCGGGGCACGACGCGTGGGTCGAGGGCGGGGACGCGTTCGTGGGGATTGAATTCGTCAGTGCCGCGGGCTTTGCGAAGCCCGGCGGATAGGACGGATCCTTGCGGAAAATCATCCTGTCCTTCCAGGTCTCCCTCGACGGCTTCATGGAGGGCCCGCACGCGGACATCAGCTGGCACCGGGTGGATGCCGAACTGCATGAGCACTTCAACGACCAGCTGCGCACCATGGGCGCGTTCCTGGACGGCCGGGTCACCTATGAGCTGATGGCCGGGTACTGGCCGACGGCGGACCAGGACCCTGACTGCCCTCCCGCCGTCGCGGACTTCGCCGCCATCTGGCGGGAGATGCCCAAGTACGTCTACTCCCGCACGCTGCCGGAGGCCGGCTGGAACACCACGGTGGTGCGCGAGGTCGACGCCGGGCAGGTGCGGGCGCTCAAGGCCGCCCCCGGCGGCGACCTGGCCCTCGGCGGGGCGGAGCTGGCCGACTCCTTCCGCCGGCTCGGGCTGATCGACGAGTTCTGGATCTACGTCCACCCGGTGCTGGTGGGCCGCGGAACGCCGCTGTTCAAGGCCGCAGACTCCCCCACCGGCCTGACGCTGCTTGAGAGCCGGGCGTTCGGCAACGGCGTGGTCCTCCTGCGGTACGCGGCCGACAACGACGCGGCAGACAGCGTAACCGCAGACGACGAAACCTCAGACAACGAAACCGGCGCCCGGCAGCCGTGAGGGCTGCCGGACGCCGGTCCGGTACTGCTGAACGCGCGGGTTAGGCTCCGGCGCGGACGAAGGTCACGCTGCCGGTGGCGGTCAGCCAGGACAGCGGGTGCACGATCGTCTGGTTGGAGCCGTTCATGCCGCCGCTGATCGCCTGGCCGTTGCCGGCGTAGATGGCGACGTGGCCGGACTGGACGATCATGTCGCCCGGCTGCGGGTCGGAGACGACCTTGCCGTAGTTGAGGAACTGCTGCGGGCCGAGGTCGCCCACCGGGATGCCTGCGGCGCCGAGCGCCTTCTCCACCATCGCGGTGCAGTCCTGCGTGATGCCGATTTGGCTGTACGCGGCGGAAAGCATGGCGGCGTTGACGCCACCGGCGGGGGGCGGCGGCCGGAGCCGGCGCCGGGGCTGCGGCCTGGACGGTCACCTTCGCCACCGGGGCGGCCGGGGCCTGGGCCACGGGGGCCTTGGCCACCGCGGGCGCGGCGGCAGGGGCCGGAGCCGGAGCCGGGGCCTCGACGACGGGCGCCGGGGTGGTGGCGACGGCCGGGCGGTCGAAGCTGATCTGAACGGCAGAGTCGGCGGTCACCGGGGCGGAAACCTTGCCGGCGACGTCGGCGTGCGAGACGGGTGCGGATTCCCGTTCGGCGGGGACGTTGCCGGCGGCGTTGGCCGCCATGCCGCTGGTCAGGACCAGGCCGGAGGCGGCGAGGACGACGGCAGCCTGCCGGCCCACGGTGCCGGTCGCCGCGGCGAAGGCGGCACCCCGACCGGTGGTTGCGGTGGTGCCGGGGCGCGCGTCAGTAGAGCGTGAAGTCATAATGTACCTCTCCCAAAGCCTGCGAGGTGAGCTGTCGGATTCGGATGGGAGACACCCGGCCGCGGGTCCGTCTGGGCGGACACTGCGCGGCTTCACCCCAAGACCCGCCCGTGGGCAGGTCGCGATTGGTTTCCCCGTCTCTGCCAGCTGGTTGCGAGGATGCCCTGGACCGCGGCAGAGTTAGGCAATCGGTCCGGGGGCGCCCGTCTCGGAAACCAACGGGCACCTCTCCACGGTAACGGCCATCCTCCCGAATGTCACATTAAGGTAACGGCGGAGGCGTCCCGGCGGGGCTACGATGATCCCACCATGTCCCGAGCGGAGGGTCCGATGAATCTCCATTGTGTCGCGATCTGCCAGCTGAGCGATCAGCCGCAGGAAGACTTCGACGTGAACACCGAGCTGCTGGTTCTCGAGGGGAAGGAGATCCACGTCGCCACCTGGGACGCCGAGCCGCGCGACGGCGGTTTCGACCTGCACGTACTAAACGACAGGGTGGACGCGCTGGGCTTCATGGTGGTGACGGACTGGGAGTTCCTGGACGGCAAGGCCTACGCCGTCGTCGAGCGCCGGCCCGCCTGAGACCCGCCGCTTCGCGCGGCCACCATCCCTAGGTTTCGCCGCCCGCTTCCCGTTCGACGCGCTCGACGGCGGCCCTCACGATCTCCGCCGCCCCGCCGTCGGGGCCGCCATACGCAGTGCCGTTGGCCAGGGCCGCACGGCGCCGGAACCGCGCCCAGTCCCCCTCGCGCTTGCGGAGTTCCCGCAGCGGAGCCAGCAGGGCAGCGCGGCGCAGCCAGGGGTCGGGGTCGCGGAGCCACCGGTCCAGGACGGCCTCGGCGCGGGACCGGGCCTGCCCGTCGAGCCCGACGATGAGCGGCCCCACGACGTCAACCGCCAGCGGGTCCGCGAGGTCGGGCAGGTGCGCGCCGCGGAGGAAGCCCTCGATCCGGGTCAGGTCCGAATTGTCCAGGTGCCGCAGGGCCGACTGCAGGAGCACGACGGCGGCCAGGCGGCGCTCGAACACGGGCACGGCCCACAGTTCCGAACTGAGCGCGGTGAGACCGTCCCGGTCCAGCTCCCGATGCCGGCGGAGCGCGTCCCGGACGGTGCCCCGGACCGCGCCAACGGAGGCACCGTAAATCGAGAGCCCGAGCCCGAAGCGGTCCTGATCGGCCTCGGCGCGCTGCCAGGAACTCTCGCGCTGCAGGGTCGCGTCTATGAAGTCACCGGCCTCGCTCACCGTCCCATTCTTCCGCACCGGCCGTGAGCCCGCGTCCGGCTAGTGGTCCGGGCTGCGGTACTCCATCAGGACGGTGTCCCGCCACTGCCCGGCGAGCGGCCCGTAGGACATCAGGCCGATCCGGCGCCGGGTGCCCACCACGGTGAATCCCAGGCGTTCGTGCAGGGCCAGGGAGGCGGTGTTCTCCGGGAAGACGGTCGACTGGATGGTCCAGATGCCGGCCTCTTCGCAGCGGCCGATGAGCGACGCGAGGAGCCGCCCACCGTGGCCGCGGCCCCGGGCGGCGGCGGCGAGGTAGAGCGAGTGTTCCACCACGCCGCGGTAGACGGGACGGGTGGACACCGGGGAGACGGCGGCCCAGCCGAGCACGGCGCCGTCGTCCTCCAGCACCAGACGGACGTTCGGGAGGCGTCCGGCGTCGAAGCTCTCCCAGGACGGCGGCTCCGCCTCGAAGGTCGCGTGGCCGGTGGCGATGCCCTCGGCCCAGATATCCCGGACGGCGGGCCAGTCGGCGGGTGTCAGGTCCCTGATCCGGAGGGCCGCCCCGGCGCTCATCCGGCGTCCGCTTCGCCGCTGCGCCCGTGCAGCAATCCCGTGGGAAAACCGAGGAGGACCGGCTCCGGTGCGGTGCAGCAGCCGCCTCCTGCCCCGGCTGGCGCCGGAGTCCCGGCTGCGGCGGGCGTATCGCAGCTGCTGCCGATGTCCGTGGAGCAAACTCCGGTCTCCGGCAGCTCCAGGTGGACGGTGTCCGCCGCCTCCAGGTCACCTGCCAGCGCGGCGGCCACGGAACGCACCTGCTCGTAGCCGGTGGCGAGCAGGAAGGTCGGGGCGCGGCCATAGGACTTCATGCCCACGATGTAGAAGTCTTCCTCCGGGTGCGCCAGCATCCGCGCCCCGTGCGGTTCCACGGTGCCGCAGGAGTGAAACTCCGGGTCGATCAGCGGCGCGAGCTGCCGCGGCGCCTCCACGCCCGGGTCGAGGTCCAGCCGGAGCTCGCGCAGAATCTCAATGTCGGGCCGGAATCCGGTGGCGGGGACGACGACGTCGGCTGTCAGCGTGCGTCCGTCGGTGGCGGTGAGTGTGACCATGGTGCCGTCGGCGGAGATGGCGGCGGTCCCGAACCGGGTGTGCAACTGCACGGTCCCGTCCTTGACGAGCCCACGGAGCCGGCTGCCGAGCAGGCCCCGGGCGGCGAGTCCGTCGGCGTCGCCGCCGCCATAAACCTTGGCCGCGGAGGCGCCGCGGACGGCCCAGAGGATCCGGGTGCCGGGCTCTTGGGCCGCCAGGTCGGCAAGATTGATCAGGGTGTTGGCGGCGGAGTGTCCGGCCCCGACCACGACGGCGGTGCGGCCCGCGAAGGTTTCACGGTCGCGGCCCAGCACGTCCGGCAGCGGCGCGGAGATCCGGGCAGAGGCGGCCCCCTCGCCGCGGGCCGGCAGGCCGGAGGTACCCAGCGGATTGCGGGTACTCCATGTGCCGGAGGCATCGATAACGGCGGCGGCCCGCACCTCGCGGGTTCCGCCCCCGGCCTCCTCGACCCGGAGCAGGAACGGCGTTCCGGCGCGGTTCCGGCTGTGCGTCTTGTCCAGGCCCTCCCGGGTGACGGCGGTAACGCGGGAGCCGGTGTGCAGGCGGCCGGCGATCTCAGGCAGCGCGGCCAGCGGTTCCAGGTACCGCTCAATGAGGTCCCCGCCGGTGGGCAGGCCCGAGGGCTTCGGCGCCTCCCAGCCGGAGGCGGCGAGCAGCCGGGCGGCCGCGGCGTCGATGTTGTACTGCCACGGCGAGAACAGCCGAATGTGGCGCCACTGCCGGATGGCGTCCGCCGGGGCTTCGCCGGCCTCGAAAATCACGGGTTCGAGGCCGCGCTCCAGCAGGTGCGCCGCGGCGGCGAGTCCTACGGGACCGGCGCCAATGATGGCAACGGGAAGGGATCCGGTGGCGGCCATGGTCAGGCCTCCTTTAGGGACGCAATGAGTGCCTCGATGCGGGCCTTAATCTCGTCGCGGATAGGCCGGACCGACTCCACGCCCTTGCCGGCAGGGTCGGCGAGTTCCCAGTCCTCGTAACGCTTGCCGGGGAAGATCGGGCAGGTGTCGCCGCAGCCCATGGTGATGACGACGTCGGATTCCTTGACGGCCTCGGTGGTGAGGACCTTGGGGATCTCGGCCGACATGTCGATGCCGACCTCGGCCATGGCCTCGACGGCGGCGGGGTTGACCTTGTCCGCCGGCGCGGACCCGGCGGACCGGACCTCGATGGCGCCGTTGGAGAAGGTGGTGAGGAAGGCGGCCGCCATCTGCGAGCGGCCGGCGTTGTGTACGCAGACGAACAGGACGGAGGGTTTCTTGGCGGTTTCGGTGCTCATGGGATCTCCTGAAGATTCTTGAGGTCAGACGGAAGGCGTAGCGGGGGCGAAGAAGCGCTTGCGGGCCCAGAGGGCGGCGTAGACAAGTGCCACCAGGGCGGGAACTTCGATCAGGGGCCCGACGACGCCGGCCAGCGCCTGCCCGGACGTGACGCCGAAGGTCCCGATCGCCACGGCGATGGCGAGTTCGAAGTTGTTGCCCGCGGCGGTGAACGCCAAAGTGGTGGTTTTTGCGTAGCCCAGGCCGAGGCCCTTGCCGATGGCCATCCCGGCGCCGAATACCACCAGGAAGTAGACCAGCAGCGGCACGGCAATCCGGAGCACGTCCAGCGGCCGGGAGGTAATGGTGCCGCCCTGGAGGGCGAACAGCAGGGTGATGGTGAAGAGCAGGCCGTAGAGCGCCCAGGGGCCGAGCTTGGGCAGGAACGTCCCCTCGTACCAGTCACGGCCGCGGGCGCGTTCGCCGATGGTCCGGGTGAGGAACCCTGCCAGCAGCGGGATACCGAGGAACACCAGCACGGAACCGGTGATGGCCCAGAAGGAGAAGTCGGCGCTGGTGGTGGGCAGGCCCAGCCAGGACGGCAGGAGCTGGAGGTAGAACCAGCCCAGCGCGCCGAAGGCGATGACTTGGAAAACCGAGTTGATGGCCACCAGCACGGCCGCGGCTTCCCGGTCACCACAGGCGAGGTCGTTCCAGATCATCACCATGGCAATGCACCGGGCCAGGCCCACGATGATCAGGCCGGTACGGTATTCGGGCAGGTCCGGAATGAAGATCCAGGCCAAGGCGAACATGAACGCCGGCGCCAGGATCCAGTTGAGCACCAGGGACGTGACCATGAGCTTCCGATCGCCGATGACGCGGTGCGCCTGGTCGTAGCGGACCTTCGCCAGTACCGGGTACATCATCACCAGCAGGCCGACGGCGATCGGCAGCGAAACTTCACCGACCTTCACGGCGTCAAGCACGGTGTTCAGGCCCGGGATGGCGCTTCCCAGCAGCAGGCCCAGGGCCATCGCGGCGACGATCCACACGGGCAGGAACCTGTCCAGGGTGGAAAGCCTGCCGACGACGGCGGCCTCACCTTCGCGGGTGGGCGATGGGTCAGTCTGGGTGCTCACGGGGCTCCTGGTGAGTGAAGGGATGCGCGATAGAGATCGAAACTTGTCGATATGAAGTATCGGCGGCTATATCGACGAATGTCAATCTATGGGCATAATGAGGGCATGACCTCGCTGGACATTCTTGATCAGGCCTCCGCCGGGAGCTGCTGCACGCCCTCCGCCACGCCGGCCCTGGCGCCGGAGGAGGCCCGGCGCAGGGCATCGGTTTTCAAGGCGCTCGCCGATCCGAACCGGCTGCGGCTGCTTTCGATCGTCAAGGGCTCCGACGGGGGCGAAGCCTGCGTCTGCGACCTGACCGAACCGCTCGGCCTGAGCCAGCCCACCGTTTCCCACCACCTGAAAATCCTGGTCGATGCAGGCCTCCTGCACCGTGAGAAGCGGGGCACATGGGCCTATTATTCTCTTGTCCCGGGGGCGATCGCCGGAACCGCCGGACTCGTCGAATCCCTCTAGGGACACACCGCCGGGAGACCGGGCTTCGGAACCACCCGCCAGTCTTGTGAAAAATACCCCTAGGGGTATTATTGGAGGGCGGGTATCCGTCCGGAGCTCCGGCACCACAACTTTTGAGGAGAACACCATGTGCAGTCCCGTTCGATGCAACACCTGCGGAAAGATCACCTGGGCCGGCTGCGGCGAGCACGTCGACTCCGTGATGGCCAACGTTCCCGCTGAACAGCGCTGCACCTGCAAGTGACCACCCGGCCGGCACGGGAGCACCCTCCGCGGCAGGCGTCGCAGCGGAAGGTGCTCTCCGTGCTGGTGGGCGGCCAGGTCCTCGGCGGCATCGGCATGGGCGCCACCCTGTCCCTGGGATCGCTGCTCGCGCCCCAGCTGTCCGGGTCCCCGGCCTGGGCCGGCACTGCCGCGACCATGAGCACCCTCGGCGCCGCCCTGGCCGCCATCCCGCTCTCCCGTCTGGCCCTGGCGCGCGGCCGAAGGGTTTCCCTCTCCACCGGCGCCCTGATCGCCTGCCTCGGCGCCGCCACGGCCATCAGCTCCGCGGCACTCGGCATCTTCCCGCTGCTGTTGCTGGGCCTGATGCTGCTGGGCTCGGGCTCGGCCGTCAACCTCCAGGCCCGGTTCGCGGCCACCGACCTCGCCACCACGGGCACCCGCGCCCGCGACCTGTCCGTCGTCGTCTGGTCCACCACCGTCGGCGCCGTCCTCGGCCCCAACCTCTTCGGCCCCGGTGAGGCGGTGGGTGCCGCCCTCGGCCTGCCGCCCATGACCGGCGCCTTCGCCTTCTCCGTCGCCGGCCAGCTGGCAGCCGCGGCCGTCTACCTCACCGGGCTGCGGCCCGACCCGCTCCTGCAATCCCTCCGCGCCGGCGCCCGCTCCGAGGCTCCGGAGCCCCCGCAGACCGGGCGCCAGATCCTCCGACGGAACACCCGCGCCCGGTACGCCGTCGCCGTCGTCGCCCTCAGCCACGCCACCATGGTGGCGCTGATGTCCATGACGCCCATCCACCTCCGCGAGCACGGCGCCAGCCTGACCATTGTGGGCTTCACCATCAGCCTGCACATCGCCGGAATGTATGCACTCTCCCCCGTCTTCGGCTGGCTCGCGGATCGCGCCGGCCGCCTGCCCGTGGTCCTGGCGGGGCAGACGACCCTGCTGGCCTCGTTGCTGATCGCCGGCCTCTTCTCCGACTCGCAGGCCGGCGTCACGGTCAGCCTGATCCTGCTGGGCCTGGGCTGGTCCGCCTCCGTGGTGGCCGGCTCCGCGATGGTGGCCGAATCCGTGGCCGGCCAGGACCGGCCGGCTTTGCAGGGCATTTCGGACCTGAGCATGAACGCCGCCGGCGCCCTGGGCGGTGCGCTGGCCGGACCCGTCCTGACCGCGGCGGGTTACTCCGGCCTGGGCTTCCTGGCCATGGTGCTGGTGGCGATCGTTCTGGCCTGGACCGGGCTGAGGGCCCGCACGGACCGCACCGCTGCCCCGGCGGTGCGGTAGCGTCGTTCCCAGGCCAGCCGCAACCCGCGGCCGCACGCAAGGGAGCACCGATGCCAGACGCCACCACCCCTCCGCAGCGCTCCGGCCCCGCCGGCAGCGCCCGACCCGTCCGCTGGGGCATCCTCGGGACCGGCCTCATCGCCGGGCTGCAGACCTCGGACCTGGTCGAACACGGCTTCAGCGTCCAGGCCGTCGGCTCCCGCGCCGCGGATACCGCCCGGGAGTTCGCGGACCGCTTCGGCCTGGCCACGGCGCACTCCAGCTACGAGGCGCTGGCCAGCGACCCCGAGGTCGACGTCGTCTACGTCTCCTCGCCGCACCCGTTCCACTACGAGCACGCGATGCTGGCCCTCGATGCCGGCAAGCACGTCCTGGTCGAAAAGCCGTTCGCCATGAACGCCCGGCAGGCCCGGCACCTCACCGAGGCGGCGGCGTCCAAGGGGCTGGTGGCGCTGGAGGCGATGTGGACGCGCTATCTGCCGCACATGGTCCGGATCCGGGACCTGATCGGCTCCGGCGCGCTCGGGGAGGTCCGGACCCTGCTTGCGGACCACACCCAGAACCTGCCCAAGGATCCGGCCCACCGGCTCAACGACCCTGCCCTCGGCGGCGGGGCCCTGCTGGACCTGGGGATCTACCCGGTGTCCTTTGCCTTCGACGTGCTGGGGGTGCCGGAGCGGATCCAGGCCTCGGCCAGCATGACCGCAACCGGGGTAGACCGGCAGACCGCCATGATCTTCGACTATGACCGGGGGCAGCAGGCCGTCCTGCACTGCGCCCTGGACACCGCGGGGCCCAACCGCGCCGCGGTCCTGGGCACTGGCGGCCGGATCGAGGTCGACCCGGTCTGGTACACGCCCACGGGCTTTAGCCGCTACGACGACGCCGGCACGCTGGTGGAGCGCTTCGAGGAACCGGTCACGGGGCGGGGCATGCAGTACCAGGCGTGGGAGATGGAGCGCCTGATCGCTGCCGGCGCTACCGGAAACGAGATCCTCCCGCCGGTGGAAACCGTGGGCATCATGGCGGCCCTGGACTCGGTGCGGGAGCGGATCGGCCTCCGTTACGCCGCCGACGGCGACTAGGACCGGGTCACCCCGCGGGCGGACGCGGCCTCGGAGCCGGTTGCAGGAACCGCCGGGGCCGCCGGTCAGCCCCGGAGGGAGAGCTTCCCCCGGGCCAGGCTGTCCGCGGAGTGGGCCGGATCGCCGTCGTAGGGTTCGTCGGAAACATCCAGCACCGGGTACGCCGTCAGGTCCAGCCCGCCGGGAACGACGAAGGCCTGGCTCCCCTGCCCTAGGACGCCCAGGCTGACCATCCTGGACAGGTCCGCGGAGCCCAGCCATACCTCGCGGTAACCCGTGAGCTGCTGCTGCGGGAGGGTGACCACCACCTGCCGGGTACCGTCCGGCAACTGCTCCACCAGGGCACGGCCGCGGGCGGAGTGTCCGCCCAGCGGCGTCAGGACGGCCTCACCGATCACGGCCGCCGCGGGTCCGGTGCCCGGCGCCGGAGCAGTGCTGGGAACGGGACCGGCGGCCGGCGGGGTGGACTGGCCGAGGACACTCCAGGCTGTCCACGCACCGGCGGCACCGAGCAGGATCCCGGCCGCCGCGCCAAGGAGCCATGGGGAACGGCGGGGCAGCCGGCCAGCGGACCCGGTCCGCGGCGGATCCTCAGGTGGCGTCGCCACGGGCCGCCGACCCCCTGACGGCCGCAACGGCGCCGGGTCGTCGTCCGGCCGGTCGTCGGTCATCGGGTCGGCCGCCAGCGGGTCGGGGGCGAGCGGGTCGGGGGCGAGCGCCGGCGCCAGGCCCAGCGTCGCGCGGATCGCGGTCCAGTTGTGTCCGCCCGGTGCCACCAGCTCCGCCCCCGCGGGGTCCACCCTCGCCGCGGCGACGGTCCGCCGGAACCCCTCCAGGAGGTCCCGGCATTCCCCGCAGCCGGCCAGGTGGCTGGTTCCAGCAGCGGTAGTGTCGCGCTCGCCAAGAGCCAGCAGGGCCAGAACATCCTCGTCACAATGCGCCATGTTCCACCTCCAGCCGGGAACGCAGGCGGGCCAGGCTGCGGCGGATGTGGCTCTTGACCGTGCCGAGCGGAAGATTCAGCCGGGACGAGATCTGGTCGTGGGTCAGGTCCTCGTAGAAAGCCAGGCGCATGATCCGGGCCTGCGGGTCGCCCAGGCGGTCCAGTTCATCCTCCAGCGTGAGCCGGTCCGCGAGCGCCTCAGCCGTGGGCTTGCCGGCGGCATCGGCCGGTACCGGCACCAGGTGCAGGGCTGCCTGTTCGAGGTCGCGGCGGTGGGCCCGGGCCGAGAGCGCGTCGTAAATCTTGTTCCGCGTAATCCCAACCAGCCAGGCAGGCAACCGGGCAGTCTCGGGGCGGTAGCTGGTCCTGGACTTCCACGCGCGGATGAAAACCTCCTGGGTGACGTCGTCTGCGGCGCCGTGCTCGCACAGTGCCCTGAGCGCGAGCGTGTGGATCAGGGGTGCGAGCAGGCGGTAGGCCTCGGCCAGGGCCCACTCCTCCCCCTGCGCGAAGGCATGGTCGATGCTGGCGTCCCATTCGCGTACGACAGCCTCCACCGTGTGCCTTTCGAGCGACAGTGAGACCGTGGAACGTCATTATTCCCACTCGGCGGAGGCGCTGCAATGGTCTAAGGTCCGGGCGGACCGCAGCATGCGGCCGCCCGGACCCGGACGGGCCGCGCCTATTCGTGGTTCTGGGACTTCACCACCTGGACCGCCAGGGCAAGGTTCTTGTCCGCCAGGCTTCCCCAGGCATAGACGATGGTGTTCTCACCGGCGGTGACCGTGACGGGCGCCGGTCCAATCAGCGCCTCGGTGCTGCCGGCGGCGGCCACGGACGCCTCCACCGTTCCGGCATCAAGGGTGAGCTTCTTCTGATCGGGGTTCTCAAGGCCCTCGATCACGGCGGCTCCCCCGGCCAGAACGTCGACGGCCGGCGCCGCGGCCACGTGCCGGACCGTCAGCTTGCCCTTGCCCTCCGGAGCGGGTTTCGTATCGTTGCGGAACAGCGTGGCCGTAGGCTCGCCGTCGGCGTTCAGGTGGGCGACGGCGGTGTAGTCGCGGCCGGCCTTGAGGTCGACCTTGACCGGACCGATCACGGGATTGTCCGCACTGGTGGCATCCGCTCCCGTGATCGCGATCTTATGGTCGCCCGCTTTCACATCCAGCGGCCCTGCCAGCGTGCCGGGGGTGAAATTATCCAGCGTGAGCTTGCCGTCCACCCAGACGTCCACGGTCAGGCCCGGGACCCCGTGAAGGACCGAGAGCTTAGCCGTGCCGGGATCGGGGCAATAGCCGCCCGCCTGGGCAGGTGCGGCGAAGGCAAGGCTCCCCAGCAGAGCCACGGCACCGACTGCTGCGGAGAGTGATTTCTTATACATGTGGAGCTCCTCATTGAGGCCCGGGGTCGGGCGGGTGATGCGCTGACACCCTTACTACCGGCCGAGGGAGCCGCCCGGATGCACCCGCAGCGGACTTTTTTCCGCACGTGGGGCCCAAACGCGGCACGGCCCGGCGGATGAGACCGCCGGGCCGCGCCGGGAGGATTCGAGATACCTCTCGGCGGAGGGTCAGCCCACCTTGCCGGAGAGGGCCACCAGCACGCCCGCCGTGGCGAAGTATTTATTGCTGCCCAGATCCTTGAGCGTCTTGATGCCCATGCCGGCCAGCAGTTCGTCGTGCTTTTCCGTCAGGCCGGCGAGGGCCGACGGCGGTGCCGCCAAAACTTCATCCAGCGTGGCATTCTCGTATGCCTTATCGAGGGCCTTGCCCAATTCGATGGAAACTGCCATGGTCATTTCCTTTCATCGGTGGAGTGGAAAAATCGGTGGGAACTGCGCCGCGTCAGGGCCGGCGGTCGGCCTGCAACGCGTCGCGGATTTCGGTGAGCAGGGCGATTTGCGGGTCTTCGGCCGCCTCGTCCTTAACGTCCGGGTGAATGCCGAGGCGCCGGTTGCGGCGTTCGATCATCTTGTTCATGGGGACGACGATGATGAAGTAGATAGCGGCCGCCACCAGGAGGAAATTCACGATGGCGGTGAGGAGGACGCCAAATTTAATGTCGTTGCCGTTGAGGGTGACGACGGCGAAACTATCGAAATTCGGCGAGCCAACGAGGGCCGCGATGAAGGGCATCAGGACGCTTTGGACGAGGGCAGTGACCACCGCGCCAAAGGCTGCGCCAATCACGACCGCGACGGCAAGGTCCACGACATTGCCCTTGAGAATGAAATTCTTGAATCCGGTCAACATGTTTACCAACATACTCTCCGGAAATACACCTGCGGATACCTTGAGGTAAATTTCCGGAGTTATTTTTAACCGGAGCGGAAATCACCGCTTGGGTGCACGGACCCGCTTCCGGTCGAGAATCAGCGACGCCGCGATACCCAGCATCCAGATGTCCTTGGCCAGACCGGTGCCCTGCTGCGTGGGCCGGATCCCGTCCGCCTCGGTCATCCCCGGCGTCTTCAGGTACATGGTGAAGAGGGAACCGGAGAAGGCGGCCAGGCCCAGGCCCGCCAGCCGGCTCGGGATGAACGGGGCCAGCAACGCCGCACCGAGCGACATCTCCGCGTAGCTCAGCATCTTCCCGAACGTCACCGGGTCCATGCTGGCGACGGGGGGAAGCGCCCGGGCGGCCATGGCCTGGACGCCGGCGGCGCTCTCGGCGTCGAGGTTCCGTTTACCCCAGCCCGAGTTGAGGATGAAGGCTCCGGTGGTCAGGCGCAGTGGAAGATGACTCAGTCTCATGGCGGTCCCCTTGGCTGTGTGGTGGTGGGTGGTGCCGGATACGCACGAGCCTAGTGACCCCCGGCCCGCCACCGCCAGACCCCGGCGCTGATCGCTGGGCCGGGTGCCCCTCCCCTCCCGCGCCGTGTTCTGTCAGCATGGGAGCGGCACCGGGGCCCGCGGCCCCGGAACCGCGCATTCGGCGGTCCATCCAATCAAGAGCGGAGGAAGCATGGCAGGAGACGGAAACTTCAGAATCGTGGTGGGGGTGGACGGCTCCCCTCAGTCGCAGGCGGCGCTGGACTGGGCCGTCGAGGAGGCCGGCCTGCGCTCGGGAGAGGTGCTGGCGATCGCCGCCTGGCACTATCCCTACGTCAGCGACGCGCTCGGTCAGGCCTGGGATTACGAGGTGTTCCAGCGCGACGCCGAGACCATCCTGGAGTCGGAACTGGCCCGGGCCGGGAACCGGGGCGTGGCGTTGACCGGCCGGGCGGTGCAGGGCAACCCTGCGTCCGCCCTCATCGAAGCCTCCCGGGACGCCGACCTCGTGGCCGTCGGGTCCCGCGGGCACGGCGGATTCACCGGAATGCTGCTGGGCTCGGTGTCCTCGCAGACGGTCCACCACGCCCACTGCCCGGTACTGGTGATCCGCGAACCCGGCGCCAATTAGGACCCCGGGTTAGGCTCGAAACCGCCGTCGAGGGCATGGTTTAGGGTGGTGCCATGCCCAGCCGCATCGCAGGAATAGCGCTCGACGCCGCCAACCCCGGACTCCTCGCCGCCTTCTGGTGCGCCGTGCTGGACTGGGAGGTGGTGCCCGAGGACAGCGACGGCGACGAGCTGGTGAGCATCGCCGCGCGGGACCGCACCGGACCCAGCATGGACATCATCGCCGTGCCGGAATCCAAGGCCGGCAAGAACCGGCTGCACCTGGACCTGCGCGCGGACGTCTCCGCCACCGCCACGGAACTGCGGCGCCTCCTCGATCTCGGCGCCACCCGTGCCGACGTCGGCCAGGGTCCGGACGTCAGCTGGGTGGTCCTGGCCGACCCGGAGGGCAACGAATTCTGCCTGCTCTCCCGCACGGTGCAGGACGTCCTGCGGGACGACGAGCAGGCCCGGCAGCAGACGCAGTCCTAGCCGCGTCCACCACCGGGCACCGCCGGCTCCACCTCAGTAGCGGTAGAAGCCCTCGCCCGTTGCGACGCCCAGCTTGCCGTGGTCGATGTAGTTCTCCTTCAGGTAGCGGGCGAAGGCCTGCGACCCGGCGTCGGGCGCGTGCGAGGAGATGTTGTACGCCGTCGTGAGGCCGACGACGTCGAAGATCTGGAAGGGCCCGCTGGGGGCGCCGGTGGCGATCCGCCACGTCTTGTCGATGGTCTGCGGGTCCGCGACGCCCTGCAGCAGGAGGCCAGCGGCGGCGTTTAGCAGCGGCACCAGCAGCGAGTTCAGTACATACCCGGCCTTCTCCTTCCGGATTTCCACCGGCTCCAGGCCGCTCTCCCGCGCGAAGGCGACGACGGCGTCGAACGACTCGGGGCTGGTCTCCGCGGTGCCCATGACCTCGGCGATGTTCTGCGCCCAGATGTTGTTGGCATAGTGCAGGGCCAGGAAGCGGTCCGGCCGGCCGGTGGCTTCCTTGAGGTCGCTCGGCAGCAGGGTGGAGGAGTTGGTGGCGAAGATGGTCCGCTCCGGGGCCAGGGTCGCGAGGGAGCGGTACACCTCCCGTTTGAGGTCCAGCACCTCGGGCACCGCCTCGATCACCAGGTCCGCGTCGGCTGCGGCCTCGCCCAGGTCCGAGGTGAGCCGCAGCCGGGTGAGGGCCTCTTCAGCCTTCCCGTCAGCGGCGCCGGGCACCTGGCTGCGGTAGATCGCGGCGAGTCGGTCGAAGCGCCCGCGTGCCGTGGCGAGGGTGTCGTCGTCGACGTCGTAGGCGGTGACGGCGAACCCGTGGAAGGCGGCCTGGTAGGCGATCTGTGAGCCGAGCACGCCGGTGCCGAGGACCGTCAGGTTGTGGATCGGGGCCATGCGGGTACTTCCTTTCCGTCCGGCTACGCGCCGGGGTTGGTGGTGCCGTAGATACTGCGGATCCAGATGGTGGACAGGACATCCAGGGCGCGGGACTCCTCGAGTGCCGGGGTTTCCCGGTTGAGCACGGCGGTGATGACCCGCTCGTTCATCAGGTTGAGGCTGACGGCCAGGTCGTGGGGATCGGCTCCGCCCGGCGCCGCGCCGCGGGCCTGTTCGGCGGCGATGACGTCGCTGGAGAAGTCCACCCAGGACTGCATGGACCGGGACCAGAGCGCGCGGACCTCCTCGTTCCGTGCGCGGGCGGCGATGGCGGCCGTGGCGACGCCGCGGTGGGCGGTGAACACGTCGACGAAGACGCCGATCGAGCGGGTCCAGGCGGCCACCGCGTCCCGGCCGAAGTCCCGCGGCAGGGCCCCCACCCGGTGCTCCACCTCGGTGATGACCCGGTCCAGGAGCGCCAGCAGCACGGCGTCCTTGGAGGGGAAATAGAAGTAGAAGGTGGGCCGGGAGATGCCGGCGCCGCGGGCCAGGTCCTCAATGGAGACGTCGTCGAAGGACCGCTCGGCGAGCAGCGCCTCGGCGGTGATGAGGATTGCGTCCTGGCGCTCGTCACCCGAAATCCTGGCGCTTCGCCTGCCTCGTTCAGCCATGCGCCCATCGTAGCGCCTCTTCTCAACACGCTGTTGACTCATTCGACACCGAGTCGATAACTTGGCCGTATGAGCGAACACGTGGATGTGTTGATTGTTGGAGCGGGCCTGAGCGGCATCGGTTTTGCCAGCCGGTTGAAGCGCGAGCTGCCGGGGAAGAGTTTCGCGGTGCTGGAGTCCCGCGGGGCGGTCGGGGGGACCTGGGATCTCTTCCGCTACCCGGGCATCCGCTCGGACAGCGACATGTACACCCTCGGCTACTCGTTCCGCCCCTGGGAGGGCGCCAAGGCGATCGCGGACGGGGATTCCATCCGCGACTACATTCGGTCCACGGTTGCCGAGGAGGGGCTTGAGCCGGCGATCCGGCTCAACACCCGGGTGGTCTCCGCCGACTGGTCCAGTGAGACCGCGCAGTGGACGGTCACCGTGGTCCGGACCGGCGACGGCGAATACCGGCACGGCGCGGCGGCGCAGGAAGAAAACGACGGCTCCCCGGACGAGGGCGCCGGGCGGCAGACCCTGACGTGTTCTTTCCTCTCGGTCTGCTCCGGCTACTACCGCTACGACGAGGGTTTCAGCCCGGCCATCGAGGGCGCGGAAGACTTCGCCGGCACCATCGTGCACCCGCAGCACTGGCCCGCAGACCTGGACTACACCGGCAAGCAGGTGGTGGTGGTCGGGAGCGGCGCCACGGCCGTGACCCTGGTGCCGTCCATGGCGAAGACGGCAGCACGGGTCACCATGCTGCAGCGCTCCCCCACCTACATTGCCCCGGTTCCGGCCCGGGACCACCTGGCCGACCGGCTGCGCGGCAAGCTGCCCGCCCAGCTGGCCTACGACGTCGTGCGCGTGAAAAACATCCTGTTCTCGATGTTCACCTACCAGCTGAGCCGGCGGCGCCCGGAGACCATGAAGGCCATCCTGCGGAAGTCGGCGGTGGCCAAGCTGCCGTCCGGGTTCGCCGTGGACACGCACCTGGCGCCGACGTACCAGCCGTGGGACCAGCGGGTCTGCGCCATCCCCAATGGCGACCTGTACCGCGCCATCAGCGCCGGCACCGCTGATATCGTCACGGACCGGATCGCCCGGATCACCGCGGAGGGCATCGAGCTGGGATCCGGCGGTTTCCTGCCGGCAGACGTGATCGTCACGGCCACCGGGCTGAACCTGCTGGTGATCGGCGGCATGTCGCTGACGGTCGACGGGGAGCCCGTGGACGTGGGCCGGACGCTGACCTATAAGGGCATGATGCTCGACGGCGTTCCCAACTTTGCACTGACCATCGGCTACACCAACGCCTCCTGGACCCTGAAGGCGGACCTGGTGGCCGGCTACGTGGTCCGGCTGCTAAAGCACATGGACCGGCGGGGCCGGCAGTGGGTCGCTCCGGCCGCCCCGGCCGAGGTTTCCCAGGGTGAGCTGACGTCGCTGATCGATCTGAAGGCCGGGTACATCTTCCGCGGCGCGGACCTGTTGCCGCGCCAGGGTGCCGGCTCGCCGTGGCGGCTGCACCAGAATTACTTCCGCGACTTCGCCCTGCTGCGCGCCGGCCGGTTGACCGACCGGGTCCGCTTCGGACGCCGCGGCCAGCGTGTCCGCACCGGGGCGCCGGCCGCCCCGGCGCGCAAGGATCCGCTGGAACTGCCGGGCACCGGCTACGTCCAGGTGGGCGGCACGCGGCTGCGCTACCGGAAGACCGGCAGCGGCAGCCCGGTGCTGCTGCTGCACGGGATCGGGCAGAGCCTGGAGGACTGGAACGAACAGCATGAACTGCTGGCCGGACGGCACACCGTGTACAGCATCGACCTGCCGGGCTTCGCCTACTCGGAGCGGCTGCCCGGCACGGCGACGCTGGCCCGGCTCGCCGACATCCTGCCCGGCTTCCTCGACGCCGTCGGGGTGCGGGAGCCGCTGCCGGTCATGGGCAACTCACTCGGGGGCGCCGTCGCCATGAAACTGGCGGCGGACCACCCGGAGCGGGTCTCGGCCCTGGTGCTGGCCAACAGTGCCGGGTTTGGCAAGGAGGTCACCCTGGTGCTGCGGCTGCTGGCGCTGCGGCCCGTGGCCGCACTGCTGATGCGCCCGGCGGAAGCGGCCTCCCTACGGACGGTGCAGTCGCTGTTCTACGACAAGTCGCTGGTGACGCGGGACCGGGTGGCGCACGCCCTGGCCCTGTCCCGGCGCGCCTCGCACCGAAAGACACTGGTGGATGTCGCCCGGGACCTCGGGACCATCGCCGGCGTCCGCGCGGAGTGGCGGAGCGAGCTGCTCGCCGCCCTGGGGCACCGGGACGTTCCGGCGCTGGTGGTCTGGGGCGACCACGACCACATCCTGCCTTTCAACCACCTGGAGGCGGCGCTCGCGGCCCTCCCGGGGGCGGAATCGCACATCTTCACCAACACCGGCCACATGCCCCAGATCGAGCGGCCGGACGAATTCGCCGCCGTGGTGGAGGACTTCCTCGACCGACGCGCCGGGACCGCCCCCGCAACGGAGGCGGAGGCGGAACTGCAGGCGGACCCCGCCTAGGTCAGGGTCCAGGACCGCTTCGACAGCCCGAACCAGAAGCCGTCGATCGCGGTCTTCGCGTTGAGGTCACCGGATTCGTAGGCGGCACCCAGCGCCACGTAGAGCGGTGCCCAGTGCTCGCTGCGCGGGTGCGCCTCGCGGGCCGCCGGGGCCTTGTGCAGGAAGTCCAGGATGGAGTCGACGTCGCCCCGGGCCATGGCCTCCTCGGCCCAGTGGTCGAATTCGCGGGAGACCGACGGCGGCGTGCTGTCGGGGCCGCCGGCGGGGTTGAACCAGCGCAGGTTGTGGGTGGTGAACCCGGAGCCGACAATCAGGGTGCCGCGGTCGCGCAGCGGGGCCAGGGACCGGCCCAGGGTGAACAGGCCTTCCGGATCCAGGGTGGGCATGGACATCTGCACCACCGGGACGTCCGCCTCGGGGAACATCTCCTTCAGCGGCACGTACGCGCCGTGGTCGAGGCCGCGGCTCTCGTCCCGGTCCACGTGGTGGCCGTGGTCCGCCACCAGCTTGGCCACCTCGGCGGCCAGCTCCGGGGCCTGCGGCGCGTCGTAGGTGACCTCGTAGTACTTCTGGGCGAACCCGCCGAAGTCGTAGACCAGGCCAGGGTTGCGGGTGGTGGCACTGAGCGTGACCGGGGCATTCTCCCAATGAGCGGAAATCATCAGGACGTCCTTGGGCTTCGCGAAGGTGCCGGACCAGTCACTGAGTTCCCGGGTCCAGGTGGCGTCATCCGCGAGCGGCGGGGCGCCGTGACTGAGGAAGAGGACGGGTGCGCGGTCAGCTGTCGATGTCATGCCTCCAGTTTATGAGTTTTTAGTTGAAGTTTCAAGTGTTGTTTAGAATCCTTTGCGGCAGACTGGTCGCGTGACCGGAAACCCCTGGGTGCTGCACGTAGACCTGGACCAGTTCATCGCCGCCGTCGAGGTCCTGCGGCGGCCCGAGTTGGCCGGCAGGCCGGTGATCGTCGGCGGCCGCGGCGACCCCGCCGAGCGCGCGGTGGTCTCCACGGCGTCCTACGAGGCCCGCGTCTTCGGCGTCGGCTCCGGGATGCCGCTGCGGGTCGCCGCCCGCAAGGTGCCCGACGCCGTCATCCTCCCCGTCGACAAGGACGTCTACCTGGCAGCCTCCGAAACGGTGATGGCGGTGGTGCGGGACCAGCCCGGCGCCACCGTGCAGGTTCTCGGCTGGGACGAGGCATTCGTCGGCATCACGACGGCCGACCCGGAGGCCTACGCCCGGGGAATCCAGGCCGCGGTGCTGGCGGAAACCCGGCTGCACTGCAGCGTGGGCATCGGCGACACGCTGGTCCGGGCCAAGGTGGCCACCGGCTTCGGCAAACCGGCGGGCATCTTCCGGCTCACCGCGGAGAACTGGCTGGAGGTCATGGGTGCCAGGCCCACCCGGGAGCTGTGGGGCATCGGCGCCAAGGTCTCCGCCCGGCTGGCCGCGCCGGGCATCACCACCGTGTCCGAACTGGCCGCGGCGGACCCCGCCGCCCTGGTCCCGGAGTTCGGACCCAAGATGGGCCCCTGGTATGCGGAGCTTGGCCGCGGCGACGGGTCCGCCACCGTGGACAGCACCCCCTGGGTAGCGCGCGGGCACAGCCGGGAGACCACCTTCCAGCAGGACCTCACCAGCCCCAGCCAGGTCGAATCCGCGCTGCGGGAGCTGGTGACCCAGGTCCTGGGCGACGTCGCCGCCGAGGGCCGGCCCGTCGTCGGACTCGCTCTCAAGGTCCGCTACGCGCCGTTCACCACCAAAACCCTGGCCCGCAAGATTCCCCAGACCTCCGACGGCGCGGACATCCTGGCCCGCACTCTGGCCATCGCCGCGGAAATCGACCCCGGGCGGCCCATCCGGCTGCTGGGGTTGCGGGCCGAGATGACCATGCCCGACGATGCGCGGCAGGGACACACTCCTACCCGCGGAGGCTGGTGAGGACGGCCGGCGCGGTACCTGCTTTTGCCACGGCACTGCTTGGAAATTACGTGTTTACAGCCCACGGAGGCGGCCGTAGGGTGCTCGGTTAACAAGGGTTTAGACAACCTTGGGAAGGGAACGATGCACCATGCAAACCACCCGAAACACCACAAGAAAGAGCATTCTCATCAAGGCGCTGGTCACCGCGGGTCTGGTGGTGGCGGCGCTCCTGGGCGGCCCTGCGGCTGTCGCCCGAGCGGAGGACAAACCCCTGATCGGCCTGACCTTCGACGACGGGCCCTCACCGCAGCGGACGGCTTTCGTCCTCGACGTCCTCAAGCAGAAGGGCGTGAAGGCGACCTTCTTCCTGCAGGGCGTCAACGCCCAGCAGTACCCGGACCTGGTCCGGCGCATCAAGGCCGAGGGGCACGTGATCGGCAACCACTCCTGGAACCACCCCAATTTCCCGGAGCTGAGCAACGCCCAGCAGAAGGACCAGATCGACAGCACCAACGCCGCCATCTCGGCCGCTACCGGATCCACCCCGAAACTGCTGCGCTTCCCGTTCGGCAACAGCACCACCTATGCGACCGGCTACCTCAAGACCCTCGGCATGAGCGGCGGGGTCCTCTGGCACTGGGACGTCGGTAATCCCGGCGATTTCGAGTGCCCCGGCGCCACGGGCGTACAGAACTACGTCATGGCAGAGGCCGCCCCCGGAGCGATCATCCTGCTCCACGACGCCGAAGACGTCCTGTACTGCCCGGCGTCGCAGTGGACCTACCTGTCGTCCACCATCGACGCCCTGCGCGCCGAGGGCTACGACTTCGGGGTGGTGGCACCCTCGTCGTCCGCCAACCCGGTGAACCAGGGTTCGCCCGCAGTCGTCGTGGCACCCGCCGGTTAGCCTGCACCGACCGATTCGGGCCGCTCCACGGCGGCCCGGATCAGGTCCGCCAGGCCCGCCAGGTCCACGGCCGCCTCAGTGTCCACCCGGACGGTCGTCCCCAAGTCCAGCGGGGCGGCGTGCTCTGACCAGTCCGCCCAGGTCGCGTCGACCGTCGCCGCGTCCATCGTGTGGATGGGGTGGCGCACCCGCCGCTCATAGCGCGCCCGGGCCGTCTCCGCGCGGACGTCGCACCAGATCTCGGTGATGGCGGGGGCGCCGGACAGGGCGGCCCCTCGACGAGCGTGCTCCAGGTCGCGGGGCCGGTACCACCAGGATTCGACGACGGCTGCACCGGGCACCGCGGCCGCCAGCTGCCACATGGTGTCGGAGGCGATCTGCCCCAGCCGGCCCCCGGAAACGCAGCCGCCGGTGGAGTCCGCGAGCGCCTCCTTGAGCACGTCCTTGGAGATGACGGGGAGCTGCAGGATGTCGCCGAGCTGTCGGCTGAGGGTGGTCTTACCGGAGCCGGGCAGCCCGTTGACCAGAATCAGGAATGAAGCCATGGATCAGGACCCTCCCTTTGCGTGGGTGTCCCGGCGGCCGCGCACGTGCCCCTCCTGCAGCGCTCCCCCGACACTGTCCAGCACGGCCGATGCCACGCGGCACAACTCGTCGCCGGAGCGTTCGGCGGACTCCGCCCACCCGATGAGGTCCGTGGCCTCGGGGCGGTCGAGGCTGCCCAGCCGTCGGACCAGCCACTTGCCGGTGCCGAGCCAGCCGTTGTTGGCGAACAGGAGCAGTTCCGCGCTGCGGACGAAGACGTCGGCCATGACGGCCAGCGCCTCCTCCGGGGCCGGGTTGCCCCGGAGATCGTCGATGGCGGCCGTGAGACCGTACCGCAGGTCATCCCTCTGGTACGGATCCAGGGGCGCGGGGCCGGCGTCCAGGATGGCCCCGGCCTTGTCCCTAAGCTGATCCGCAACGTCCTCGCCCATCAGGGGAAGTCCGGTCGCCCACATGTCGAGCGCCACCGGCCGACGCAGCCCGGCTTCCTTGGCAAACCACTCCTCGATGCCCCCCGGACCATAGACGAACGATTCCACCAGCCATCCGTCGTAGCACAGCGTCTCCGCGTAATTCACGGTCCGGTCGGCGTAGTAGACGACCACGTCGAGATCGGAGGTATCGGTCCCGCGGCCCGCGGGGATGCTGCCCGCCAGTGACGCCGCGGCCGCTTCCGGATGGACCTCGCTGACGAAAGCCCGGGCCGAAGCCACCGCTCGGTCAAGAATTGTCGGTGTCATGGCTGCACTCTAACCCGGGCCCCTTGCTAGGATCGGCCGGACCGTCCCAGGCAGCAGTGACATCCACGAAGGCGAGGATCCATGAAGGCAGCACTCTACGACGGCTTTGCCGCCAGGTACGCCGCGGAGAACGAGTCCAGTCTCCTCAACGCGCACTACGAGCGGCCCGCGATGCTGGAGCTGGCCGGCGACGTCCGGGGCAGGCGGATCCTGGACGCCGGCTGCGGGTCCGGCCCGCTGGCGGAGGCGCTGCTGGCCAAGGGCGCCTCGGTGACCGGGATCGATGTCAGCCCGGCCATGGTCGACCTCGCGCGACGCCGTCTGGGTCCGGACGCTGACCTCCACATCGCGGACCTTGGCGAAGCGCTGCCGTTCCCCGACGACACCTTCGACGATGTCGTCTGCTCGCTGGCCCTTCATTACCTTGAGGACTGGTCGGCACCCCTGGCCGAGCGTCGCCGCGTCCTGGTCCCGGGCGGCCGGCTGTTGTTGTCGGTGAACCATCCGACGGTCAGTGTCGTCAACTATCCCGGCGAGGACTACTTCGCGACCCGGGAGTACTCCGAAGAGTACGAGTTCGACGGCGAGCCTGCAGTGCTCACCTTCTGGCACCGGCCGCTGCACGCCATGTTCGAGGCGTTTTCCGGGGCCGGCTTCCGGGTGGTCCGGGTCGCTGAACCGGCCCCGTCCCCGCACACACCATCGGAACTGCTCCCACCCCGCATCGCCGCGGGTGAGCGCTCCGCGTTCCTCTCGTTCATCTTCTTCGTCCTCGACGCCGGCTGAAGACTCTGACGATGCACCGAAGGCCGACGGTCACCCTCCTTCACCCCGAAGCGCTGAGCAACGCGGCCCAGTATGCCTACGCAGCGTCCGTCGCTCCCGGGGCACGCATGATCTTTCTGGCGGGAGCATGCCCCCTGAATATGGACGGGACGACGGCGGCGGTGGGGGATGTCACCGGCCAAGCGCGGAAGGCGCTCGAGAACATGCTCGTGGCCCTGGAGGCGGCCGGGGCGGGGATTACGGACGTCGTCTTCACGCGGGTTCTCGTGGCGTCCAGCGACCGCGCCGATCTTCTGAAAGCGTGGAGGGTGGTCCGGGAGGCTTTCGGAGATCACGACGTGCCAAGCACCCTGCTGGGCGTCACGGTTCTCGGGTACGCTAACCAGCTTGTCGAAATCGAGGCCGTCGCCGCGGTGGCACCCTGACACGTCTAAGCAGCAGCCAGCTCCGCCGCTGAGCGTCCGCTGAACACAGTGTGTGCTCCCGGCGCATGGCAGCTGGTGGTGCGCCGTGCGCCGTCGTCCGGCCCTCCCTTGTTACGATCGAGGGGTCCGCGGAAACCGCGGGGACCTGCGGCGCACCCTGCGGCGCACGGCCCGACGTGCACGTCCACCAGTCTGAGGTTGATAGATGGTCCTTCAGGATCGCGCAAAAGCTACCCGAGCGGCGGTCATCGCCGGTGCCGCAGCGGTTTTCGAGGAACACGGCTACGGCAGCACCAGCCTGACGCAGGTGGCGGAGCGGGCCCAGGTGACCAAGGGCGCCATGTACTTCCACTACCCCTCCAAGGAAGACCTCGCCCGGGCGGTGATTGCCGAGCAGCACCGCATGGCGGAGGCCGAGGGCCAGCGGGTCCTCGCCAAGGGGCTGACACCCCTCGAATCGATGATCCTGATCTGTGCCACGTTCGGCCTCCAACTGGTGGAGGAACCCGTGGTCCGTGCCGGCATCCGCCTGACCTTTGAGGCCACCTCGTTCGGTCCGCCGGTCCGGGAGCCGTATGTGGACTGGATCGCCACGATCGAGGAATTGGCGGCGCGGGCCAAGGCCGACCGCCAGCTGCGTTCCTCCGTCGACGCCGAAGCCTTCGCCCGGTACCTGGTGGCCTCCTTCACCGGGGTGCAAATGGTCTCCTGTGTCCTGACCGAACGCCAGGATGTCATGCAGCGCATCGAGCAAATGTGGGACATCATGCTGCCGGGAATCCTGCACGAAGGCCTGCTGGGACAAGCCAAAAAGCTGTCGGCGATCATTCCCGGGGCAGTCCTGGAACCCGCCCCGGTAACGGATTAGACAAAAACCGGACGCCCGTCTTGTTTATGGGACTTCTGTGCCCTAGAGTTGTGACACATCCATTAGGAACCGCACTTTTGCGGTAGCTGTGTCGGCGCACAAGTTTTTGGGGGGCGCCGACACGGCTTTTCCGTTTCCGGACGTTCGCACGCATTTGAGCGGCTCAGGCCCACGCCACAGCGGACGGAAGGAGCAGGGCGGCTACTCGCCGTCGTCCGGGCGGCCCGCCTCGCGGTGCAGCCGGGAACGGGCGCTGTTTTCAACCAGGGTGGGGACGTAGATCCTGATCCGGCCCGTGTCCAGGGAGTGGTATTCCTCCCCCACGATGCTCTCGATGCGGTGCCGGGGCTCATCAGGAAAGCGGGCCGCGAGGCGCTCGGTAACCTGGCTGATGGTCGATTCCTGCTCAGCGTCGCTCATCCTGTCATTGTGAGCCAGCGGATATTCGCCGTCAATGAATCCACTGCCGTTCCGGGCGGCGTCACCCGGCATTCATCTTCCTGCCGCACAGTTTCCTCCAACCCCGCATCCCCGGGGCGTTGTTGAGGAAAGGTCACCATGGTGCGTCTTCCCCGCCGGCTGCCCGTTCTCGTGACCCATAGCGGCCGGTTTGTCCTTTCGCCCTTCGCCGCTGCCGACGTCGACCCCTTGGCCCGCCTGCTGACGCACGACGCGGTGTGGTCGCAGGGCTACGGCGACGGCGGCCCCCGGCCCGCCACTTACGGTCAACTCATCGAGTTCATCCACCGGCGCTACGACGGACTGGCGGTCTTCGCCATCCACCATCACAGGATGCCCGGATCGCCGCTGTTCGCCGGCACCACCGGTATCACCGGCGCCTCGGACGGCAGGGTCAGGGTGGGCCGCACAGTGATCGACCCTGCACTGTGGGGAACGGGCGCCAACCACGAGGCGAAGGTCGCCGTCTTCGATTGGCTGTTCGCGGCTGGGGCCGACGGGATCGAGTGCGACGTGGATCCGCGCAACGTCCGCTCGCTGAAGTCGCTGACCACCCTGGGGTTCGCCGTCGAGGGCTTCCGCAGGATCCCGTCGCCCGCCACGGACTCCGGCTGGCGGGACATGGCCGTCCTCGTCCTCCCCGCGGAAGCCTGGCCCGAAGCCCGGGCACGAGCGGTGCGGACGATCGATGCCGGACGGCGCACCCTAGGGGCACCCGCTTAGCGCTGCCGGGTCGAATATTTGCGTGTTTTGCCGGGCGGCGCGCCGCCCCGGGGTACCTTTAGGGAGTTGCCGAACATTTCGGCTTGGCTCTTGGAAGGTAAGGGGACATGGCACGGGTTATTGTCGACGGCGGCAAGGGCAGCGTTGAGCTCGACGACGGCGGTTACGTGCACCTGCGCTGGCTTCCCAAGGTAGACATCCAGGTCGAGGACGCCCGGGCCGCGATGGCCACCGTGAACGACGTCTGCCAGGACCAGCCCCACCCCATGCTCGTGGACATGGCCTCGGTCGCGTCGGTGAGCCGTGAGGCGCGGGCCATCTGGTCCATCCCCTGCAGCGCCTCGCGCATCGCGCTGCTGGGCCGCTCGCCCGTGGACCGCGTCCTGGCGAACTTCTTCCTCGGCGTGCACATCCCGCCGTGCCCCACCCGGTTCTTCACCTCCCGTGACGACGCCCTGGCGTGGCTCAATACCGGACAAGCTGGTCCGACGGCGTGAGCCCTGACGGGGAGACCGCCGATCCTCGGCTTCAGGAACTCGTCGAAGGAATTGTCCGCCTGGCCGCCGGCGACCTTGAGGCACGGCTCGTTGCCTCCGAGAACGGTGACGAGATCGATGCGGTGATCACGGGCATCAACCTGCTGGCGGAGGAACTCGGCCACATCCACGCGGAACTCGAGGAGCGCGTGGCCGCCCGGACGGCCATGCTGCGCCGGACGCAGGTGGAGCTGGAACTGATGGCCAAGACGGATGCCCTCACCGGCCTGGCCAACCGGCACCTGCTCAGCGAACGGATCCGCGACGCCATCGCGGCCGCCCCCGACGCCGCCAGGGTCCCGGCCGTGCTGGTGCTGGACCTCGACTCCTTCAAGGCCATCAATGACACCCTCGGCCACAGTGCCGGCGACGCGGTGCTGGTGGAGGTCTCCCGGCGCCTGCTCTCGGTGGTGCGGGCCGAGGACACCGTCGCGCGCCTCGGCGGCGACGAGTTCGCCGTCCTCATCGACGGGGCCACGGAGGAAGAGACCCTCGCCATCGCACAGCGCGCCCGCGACGCGCTGCAGGAAAGCGTGAAGATCGGCTCCGAGACGGTCTGGACGACGGCCAGCATCGGCGTCTGCATCCAGCGCCCCGGCTACTCGCCCGAGGACCTCATCCGCGACGCGGACATCGCCATGTACCAGGCCAAGTCCGAGGGCCGGAACAAGGTCCGCCGTTTCCATCCGGACATGCTCGACGCCGTCCTGGAGCGGTCGCGGATCACCTCCGAGCTGCGCAGCGCCGCCGCCGGCGGGGAACTCGCCCTGCTGTACCAGCCGGTGGTGGAGCTCGCCACCGGGAGGATCGCCGGCGTCGAGGCACTGGTCCGGTGGCACCACCCCGTCCACGGGACCATCATGCCGGACCTGTTCATCGGCATCGCCGAGGAGACCGGGCTGATCCTGGAACTGGGCCGGTGGGTGCTCCAGGAGGGCATCGCCCAGTTGGGCCGCTGGAAGGCCGAGGCCCCGGAACTGGCCGGCTTCGGCCTCCATGTGAACCTCTCCGCCGCGGAACTCCTGCGCAACGACCTGGTCGACGATGTCCGGGAAACCCTGTCTCGCCACGGCGTGGAGCCCCGCCGGCTGGTCCTCGAGATCACCGAGACCGTCCTCATGTCCCGCGGCGCCGGTGAGGAGCAAATCCTGCACCGGCTGCGGGACCTCGGCGTCGGACTGCAGATCGACGATTTCGGAACCGGGTACTCATCGATCAGCTACCTGCGCTCCCTCCCGGCGGATACCGTTAAGGTGGACCAGTCCCTGATCCGGAACCTCGAATCGGACCCCCGGCAGCACAAGTTCGTCGCCGCCGTGCTGCAGCTGATCTCGGCCGCCGAGCTGAACGCCATTGTCGAGGGCATCGAAACCGAGGGCCAGGCGTCCCGGCTGCAGGCCATGGGCTGCCAGTACGGCCAGGGCTACCTGTACGGGCGCCCGGTCGACGCCGCGCAAGTGCTCGAACGGCTCCGCGGCGCGGTCCAGCCCCGGTAGAGTAAGCGGATGTCCAAGCTCTGGCAGCAGCTGCTCCTTGTCCCGACGGTGGTGCGCCTGACCTCCAAGGCCCCACGGGACCCGCACACGGCGTGGGACCGGTATTGGACCGGAGTCCGCGCGACCGGCAGCGACGGCGATGTCCTCTGGGATTCGGATTCCGTGGCGGAACACGCCCAGTATGCCAGCATCCTCCTGGACGCCTTCGATCCGGACCTGCCCGTCATCGACGTCGGCTGCGGCAACGGCACGCACACGCGCTGGCTGGCCGGGCTCTTCCCGCAGGTCCTCGGCATCGACGTCTCCCCCGGGGCCGTCGCCCGCGCTGCCCACGAGGCGCGGAACATCGCCAACGCCGACTTCCTGGCCGTGGACGCCACCGGCGAGGGCGCCGGCGCGCAGCTCCTGGACCGGCTCGGGCCGGCGAACGTCTTTGTCAGGGGCGTCTTCCACGTGTTGGATCCCGCGCATCAGGCCGCACTGGCCGCGAACCTTCGGACGCTTGTGGCCGGCCAGGGCCAAGTGTTCCTCGCCGAAACCAACTTCCCCGGATCGAGCCTGGACTACCTCACCGCGCTCGGCGCCAGCCACCACCACGTCCCCCGGCAACTGGAGCGCGCCCTCCAGCACCTCCCCCGGCCGGGACGGTTCGGCGGGGCGGAACGGCAGCGCGCCTTCCCGGCCTCTGACTGGGAGCTCCGTTCCGAGGGGCCGGTCAACATCGAGGTCGTTCCGATGAAGCCGGAGGGGCTCCCCCAACAGGTCCCCGGCTACTTCGCCCTGCTCAAGGGAGTGTAGGGCCGGTGCCGGCGCGTGCCGAGGTGGTCCTGGTCCACGGCCTGTGGCACCAGCCCCGGCACTTCACCACGCTCGCTGAGGCGCTGCGCTCCCGCGGCCTGACAGCCCATGCGCCGCACCTGCACCGCGGCTCGCTTGCCGCCGACACGGACGCCGTCCAATCCGTCGTCGATTCCTGCGCGTCCCCGCCGCTGGTCCTGGGTCACTCCTATGGCGGGTCCGTTATCACCGGGCTTGAGCGGATCAGCCACCTCCTCTACGTTGCCGCATTCGTCCCGGCAGCCGGAGAAAGCGGTGCCTCCCTCGGCGGACCGTCAGCCCCGATCAACAGCATCGTCCAGCACCACGACGGCGGGACTTCAAGCCTGCAACCGGAGTTAGCGGGAGGCCTCCTCTATGCCGACTGCAGCCAGGCAGACCGCGCCCGGGCCACGGCCCTGCTCGTTCCCCAACGGGCGGGGCACGGCCGCGGCGTCCCGGCCCGGGCCGCCTGGCTGACGACGCCGAGCACGTACATCGTCTGCCGGCAGGACAAAGCCCTCGACCCCGCACTTCAATCGCGGATGGCCCGCCGGTGCACCACGTCGCAGGCCCTGGATTCGGGCCACTCCCCGTTCCTCAGCCAGCCCGACGTCGTCGCGGACGCCGTCGTTCGCATTCTGTCCTCCCACTAAGACTGCGTTCCTCGCAATTTGTCAGACTCGTCACCTAACGTTGGGCGAAGGCCGCACCGCACCGGCGGCCGTGGGATTTTCGACGGAAGGCAGACGTGGAATACATCAAACTCGGCAACACCGGCATGGACATCTCACCCCTGGCGCTGGGATGCATGACGTACGGGGACCCGGAGCGCGGCCCGCACCCGTGGACCCTGCCCGAGGAGGAGAGCCGGCCGCTAATCCGGCAGGCCGTGGACGCGGGAATCAACTTCTTCGACACGGCGAACGTCTACTCCAACGGCTCCAGCGAGGAGATCTTGGGCCGCGCCCTGGCGGAGTTCACCCGCCGCGAGGACACCGTCATCGCCACGAAGGTCCACGGCGTCATGCGCCCCGGCCCGAACGGGCGCGGACTCTCGCGCAAGGCCATCGTCGCGGAACTGGACGCAAGCCTCACCCGGCTGGGCACCGACTACATCGACCTCTACCAGATCCACCGCTGGGACCCTTCGACGCCGATCGAGGAGACGCTCGAGGCCCTGCACGACGTCGTCAAGGCCGGCAAGGTCCGCTACATCGGCGCGTCCTCGATGGCGGCCTGGCAGTTCAGCAAGGCGCTCTACCTGCAACAGCTCAACGGCTGGACCCGATTCGTCACCATGCAGGACCACTACAACCTGGTCTACCGCGAGGAGGAACGCGAGATGTTCCCGCTCTGCGCGGACCAGAAGATCGGCGTCCTGCCCTGGAGCCCGCTGGCCCGCGGCAAGCTCACCCGGGACTGGGATGAGAAGACCAATCGCTCGGAAAAGGATGAGTTCGGCAAGACCCTCTACAGCGCCGAGAGCAGCGACCGGGCCGTGGCCGACGCCGTGCGCACCATCGCCGAGCGCCGCGGCGTGCCCCGCGCCCAGGTGGCCCTGGCGTGGGTACGCGCCAACAGCGTGGTCAGCGCCCCGATTGTGGGCGCCAGCAAGGCCCAGCACCTGGAGGACGCCATCGCTTCACTGGAGCTGACGCTGACGCCGGAGGAAATGGCTGAGCTGGAGAGCCCCTACGTCCCGCACGAGGTCGCGGGCTACTAGGGATCGTCCGCGACGCACCGGGCGCGGCACAGGGCGCGGCCTGCCGGTGCCGCACCCGGCCGCCGGGCATCCCCGCGCTTAGCGTGTGGTACGCCGGCGTGGGACAATGGGAAGGATGACTTCCTCAACTTCCCCCTCCGACGCCCCCGACCGAACCCGCGCGAAGGGCGGCGACGCCGTCGGCAGCGCCCGCCCGCAGGTCCGCCCCACGGCGGAAGGCTGGGAGCAGGCACGCACCTCGGAGGGCCGGCCGGTCCTCCAGTTTGCCTCGCCGCGGGTGAAGCAGCCGCCGACGCACCTCGCTGACCTGACCTTGGATGAGCGCGCCGAGAAGCTCAAGGAGAAGGGCGTGCCCGCGTTCCGCGCGAAGCAGCTCTCCACGCACTATTTCCAGCACTGGACCACGGATCCGGAAGCGATGAGCGATCTGCCCAAGGCCGGCCGCGAGGAGCTCGTGGCCGAGATGTTCCCGCCGCTGCTGACCGAGGTCCGCCGCCTCCGCACCGACAACGGGGACACCATCAAGTTCCTCTGGCGGCTGTTCGACGGCGCCCTGGTCGAGTCCGTGCTGATGCGCTACCCCGGCCGGATCACGCTCTGCGTGTCCTCGCAGGCCGGTTGCGGCATGAACTGCCCGTTCTGCGCCACCGGGCAGGCGGGGCTGACCCGCAACATGTCCACCGCGGAGATCGTGGATCAGGTGGTCGCCGCCAACCGGGCCATCGCGGCGGGCGAGCTGGGTCCCAAGGAGCACGACGACGAGCGCGTCACCAACATCGTCTTCATGGGCATGGGCGAGCCGCTGGCCAACTACAAACGCGTCATGGCGGCCCTGCACCGCTTCGTGGACCCGTCCCCCGAGGGTTTGGGCATGTCCGCCCGCAACATCACCGTCTCCACCGTCGGCCTGGTCCCGGCCATCCGCAAGCTGGCGGACGAGGACATTCCGGTCACCTTTGCGCTGTCGCTGCACGCGCCCGACGACGAGCTCCGCGACGAGCTGATCCCGGTGAACAACCGGTGGAAGGTCGATGAGGCGATCGACGCCGCGTACGAGTACTACCGCAAGACCGGCCGCCGCGTCAGCATCGAGTATGCGCTGATCAAGGACATGAACGACCACCCGTGGCGTGCCGACCTGCTGGCGAAGAAGCTGAACCAGCGCGGCCGCGGCTGGGTGCACGTCAACCCGATCCCGCTGAATCCCACCCCGGGTTCCATCTGGACGGCCTCGGAGAAGCCGGTGGCCCAGGAATTCATCGCCCGGCTCCGCGCCGCCGGGGTGCCCTGCACGCTCCGAGACACCCGCGGCAAGGAAATCGACGGAGCCTGCGGCCAGCTCGCCGCCGCTGACGACTAGTCCCCTTCGGGCGGTTCGCCGCCAAGCAATAATGTCAGAGGTCCGCTCTAGTGTTTTTGTATGGAGAGCGGAGAGGCTTTCATCGCAGACACCAGCGCGGGCATCAGGGCGGCAGTAGCGGCCCTGACGGAGTCCGCCGCCGCGCTTGAGCGGCTGCTCTCCTGCCCCGTGGCCGGCCCTGCGCTTGGGCCCGAGGCCGATCCCGCCCGGCTGCTCGCCGACACCTGCCTGGATGGACTCGCGGAAGTTGCGCGCCTGGAATCCCGCACCGCGGCGCTGAAGGTGCACCTGGCCGGCGAGTACGTTCGGCTCACGGATGTGCTCGCCGGACCTGCCGCGACGCCTCAGGAATGCACCGCACGGGAGATGGGCACCGTCGCGGAAATTGCCGGCGTCCTCACAGTCAGTGAACGGTCTGCCGCGGCGCTGATCTCCGAAGCTTCGGCCCTGACGTCGTCACTTCCCCTGACGCTGGGCGCGCTGAGTGCCGGTGAGGTTTCCTGGCAGCACGCCCGGATCATGGTGGACGAAGCCTCAAGTCTCTCCCCCGCCGGTGCCACGGCTCTGGAGAGTCACTTCCTCGACCGGGACGACTCCTCACCGGCCCGCGGCTGTTACGCAGGTGACCTCGTCCCCGGGCGGTTCCGGGCAAAGGCCAAGACCTGGCGCGAGCGGCATCATCCGGACAGCATAGAGGCACGGCACATCCGCGGCGCGGCCGACCGGCGGGTGGAGTTCCATCCCGACCGCGACGGCATGGCCTGGCTCAATGCGCATTTGCCAGCGGTGGAAGCGGCCGGAATCTTCGACCGGCTCACCTCCGCCTCCCGTGCCCTGCAGGGACCGGACGAGCAGCGAACCCTGGCACAGCTCCGTGCGGATGTGGTCGCTACTCTGCTGCTGGCCGACCGTTCCGGCGACCCTGCCGTTGCCGGACCTGGTCTTGAGGGGACCGCCTCGACGTCCACGATAGACCGGGCACCGGTCCCGCGGGCGCAGGTGCTGGTCACCGTCCCGGTGCTGTCGCTGCTGGGCCAGACCGAAGAACCCGCAATGCTGGATGGCTTCGGACCGATCCCACCCTCGATTGCCCGGAGGTTGGTGGCGGACGGGGCGGACTCGTTCTACCGGGTGCTGGTGGATCCCCTGGACGGTGCGCCGTTGGAAATCGGCCGCACCAGCTACCGGATACCCAAGGCGATGCGGCAATGGCTTCGGCTGCGCGACGCCAAGTGCTCCTTCCCAGGCTGTAACAACTTTTCCCTCGATACTGAAGCAGACCACCTGCTGTCGTGGGCTAAGGGCGGCACCACGGGGATCAACAACCTCGGCCAGCCGTGCCGGAAACATCACCGGCTCAGACACACCACGGCGTGGCATCCGACTCCCGCCACGCCCCAGAAACCGCCTCAATGGGTCTCCCCCACAGGACGCCGCTACCGGAGCGAGCAGCAGGACTGGGAACCGCCGCTCTGGCCGAATTCCCTGACACTACTGGGTGCCTCCTCCGGCTCTCCGCTCCTCGGGGACGCTGCCGGCTTCTGAACATTTTCGCTATTCCAATCCCTCCGCGACGGGAGCAAACTTCCACTGCGCGGACCTGCGCCTCAACCAGCAATCAGGAGGGCATTCCAATGTCCAGCATCGAATCCTTCAGCGGAATCGGCGTCTACGAGATGCAAAGCGCGGCGGCCAGGGAGGTGAAGCGCATCATGGCCGAGGCCAAAGGCGACCGCCTGAAGGCCGACAAGATCGTGCTCAGCAAACTGCACGAGCTGAACTTCATCACCGAGGCGGAACTGCCAGTCCTGAACCACATCTGCGAGCTCGGCCACAAGGCCACCGGAGGCAAGCACGACGCCTCCAAGGCCTACCACGAGGTCAAGAAGGCGTACGAGGAACTCATGATGAAGGGCAATGCCAGCCCGGTCGCCCTGGCCTATGCTTCCGGGGCCGTCGGATCCTACGTCTCCGAGGGCGGCGGCGGAGGTTCAACCACGGTGGTCTACAAGAAGTCCGGAGGTAACTGGCAGGGCACCCTGGCCGGTGCGGGTGGAGTGATCGGAGGTTACTTCGGTGGCGCTGGCGGGGCGGCCCTGGGTGCCGCCGTCGGCAGCGTGGTCGGAAAGATCATCGACGAGTGCTGACCCGACGCGGATATCCCCCGGTACCCCGCCCCCAATACAGAACGGCCCCGCACAAAGATGCGGGGCCGTTCTGCATCCCGTAGGGGTGGGAGCGGCGTTAGATCCGTCTGGCCCTCGAGCTACTTTGACTCACAATGCTCGGGCAGAGCGGGTCTGGACGTTAGCGCAGCTGACGGTGCGGCATACTTGCGGCATGACAGAACCATCGGAGTATGAAATCGAGGCTTGGCGCAATGTTCAAGCCTTCAAAGGGCGCCCTCTTTCGCAAATCGCACGAAACGCAGGCGAAAAGGCAGCCGCAGGTGTTGAAGAACTCGGTCAGCGGGCCAGCAGGTATCTGGAAGACCATCCGACCGCGGAATCCGTTGTCGCCCGGAGCCAAACCCTAGTGGCGAAAGGTGCTCAAAAGATTAGCGTGGGGGCGCGTAAAGCGAAAGACGCTATTCCAGATGGAATCGGCGACTGGGGTAACTCGGCGTTCGGCGCGATGAGGCAGACTGCTGGGCGGGTGTCGCGGGTCGGGCTCTCGCCGAAGCAGGTAGTTGCCAAGCATAAAAAGCGCGGGCACGAAGTCTCGCGACTCATGGATCTCCGAAAACTTGATCTTGAACAAATCGATGCCGTCCGGGGACGGGCGATGAGCTGGGCCTATCCGCTTGCCGCAGCCCTGTCCGGCGCTTCGGCGGGGCTAGTGATTTCCGGCGGAGAGCTTGCCATCCCTGTGACGGCCGGTGCCTCCGCGGCCCCTTCGGCAGGAGTGATAGCCGCTGCGGTGGTTGGGGATGCAGCGGTTGTTCTTGGACTCGCTTCACGCTCCGTCGGACATGTGTCGCTGCTTTACGGCTACGATCCGGAAGAACCAGCTGAAAAGCTTTTCGTCATGTCTGTCGTTAACGCGGGGACGGCCCTATCGTCCAGCGCGAAAACTGCTGCGATGGCGGACGTCTCGCGGCTCACCCAATCGCTTGCCCGTGGGAAGTCCTGGGCTGTGCTTCTTGACGGCTCTGTAGTTGCAAATGTGTCGAAAAAGTTCGCAGAAAAGTTCACGGTTCGGCTTACTAAGCAAGGTCTCGGAAAAGTGGTGCCAGCCGCCGGAATCGTCCTCGGTGGTACCTTCAACTGGGCCACATTGGAATCTATAGTCGATGTCGCCGACATCGAATACAGGAAGCGATTCCTATTGGAGAAGTATCCCCACTTAGCTGAAACGGTGGCGGAGGCCGCACAGGGTAACTATGCCGGCGCTTCCCCGAGTGGCTCCGACGAGGACATTAGTGTGATGGATGAACTGGCAGCGGCTGGCGGTCCGGACCTCCGCTGACCTCCCGAAATATCGGCGTGCAACCCGCAATGCACGCCAATCAGTACGATGAAAATGGAAAAATGGGAAATCAAGAATCAATGGTGTCACACGACGTGGCGCCACAAAGTCAACGGCGCCGAGGCAGGCCGATCAAAGGCATTTTGCTGCTCGTCCTTGGCGCACTGACCACACTCGCTGTGGTCGCGGCACTAAGTTTTTGGGGGCTACTTCCTTTTCAAGCCCGCACAATCGATCGCAGCCAACCGACGCTCCTCCAATCTATTCAGGAGGTCAGTCGGCTGGAGGGGGCCGTTGGAAACTTCGAGAAAGTGATTGACATCGAAGAAGGCACGACCGGGATGCCCAGCATCCTGGCAGGACGGCGAACACTGTTCGTTGCAGCCGGAACCGTCGACGCCTACGTAGATCTATCCTCTGTCTCCGAGGGAGACCTTTACATCTCTCCGGATGGTAAAGCCGTGACACTCCACTTGCCGGAAGCTCAACTCGACAAACCCAACGTCAATTTTGACCGGTCGTACACCTATAGGCAGGACCGGGGACTGTTCGACGTGGTCGCCGATTCGTTTACGGCTCCGGATCAGGCCAAGCTCTACAAACTGGCTGAGACCAAGTTTGCGGAAGCCGCCGCGGAGTCCGACCTCCGAGGGAAAGCTACAGAGCAGGCAAGGGCGTTCCTCTCCAGCTTGGGCGGCCGTCTCGGAGTCGAGGTTAGTTTCCGCAAGTAGCAGGGCGGTAGGTGAACACCTAGCGCCCAGGGTCGAGCCGATGGATTCACGTGATCGGCTGTCCCTCACAGATTGACCCCGCAAGGCTCACACCTTGCGGGGTCGATTTACGTTGCAGCCGAATTCTCTATGAGGAGCCAGACGACCCCGGTGTCGGATTTGCTTATGGAATCTGAATCCTTGCGCCCGTACGTCCGTTGGCGTCCTTAGCCGAAACGTACAGGGGGTTAGCGCTGGTCTTTCCGGCTTCGGTTGACCATAGGGCATCAAGGATCAGGTAAGTGCCGTTCTTCGGCGGGATGTGCTCACTAGCTTCGCCCAGAGGCGAATGAGCCATCGTCGCGGACTCCCAAGACCCAGCCCTTTGCCGCGCAGGTCCTCGGCTTTGACTCGCAGCGATAATGGCCCTTTTGCAGTGCATTGTCACGTGGCAGCGTGCAGGGATCCGTCAAATAAGTGATTCCGCCCGAGGAAGCGGTCGGCATCGCCTGTGCAGTCCCCAGCAAGATCCGCTCGGCTAACTATCGGATTCCACTGCGGCGTCCTTCCGAAACCCTTGCTGGCCGGCCCGCCATGCGACGATGTCCAACGCCCTCAAGGCTGAGATCTTCTCGCCGGGAGCGATTGCCGCCAGAGCTTGCCAATGGTCCAACTGGCCGGTGAGGTCTTTCTGGACGGCTTGAAGCCAAGACCGGCTGTATGATTCCCAGCTCCGCCCCTTCACCGGTGGGACCGGGGCATCCGCGCAGTCCGTGTAGCAGTAAGACACGTACTTGTCATAGATCGGGATGAGTCCAGGCCGCTTCCTTGCGAGCACCTTGGCGACCTTCGTCATCCTGACCCATTTCGGACGCTTGGGGTCGAGGACACTGAAAAGCTTTGCGACGGCGTCCAAGGTGTCCGAGCCCGCCTCCTCCAGCGGCAGGTCGAATTCGATGCCCTCGAGGTGCTCGTTCAGCTTTGGTATGAGGGCTTCAAGGGCATAGTACGTAGGTATCGGGTTCCTAGAGACATTCAGCAAAGCGATTGCCAAGAGGTCCGCCTGCCCGACGTCGATCCTTTCCTTCCCGGCCCCCTCATATGTGTCGTAGGCGGGGTATCCGGAACCGCCCGGATGGTTCACCAGATAGTCCGTGGCCCAGTTCTCGGCCTGCTCATAAGGGACGGTGAGACCGCCAACTCGAAGTGTCGTCATAGGGCCACGGTAACGGGCGCCTGAGCCGCCGGAGTTTCGGCTCGCCGCTTTGGGCCTTGAGGAGCGCCGAGGCGCAACTCTGTCTCGACACTTGCAGGGCAACACCGTGCACACACCGGACGTTAGCCGACCCGGAGACGCCGAAGCAGGAATTCACGCTGATTTCGACCTGGTGGCGCACGGGGAGACAATCTCCCCGGTAGATACCGTCACCGCCGTTGGCGTGTATGGTCCCGTGGACTCCGCAGCCATTTACGCGTGCCAGGCAATCGACGAGCGTAGGGATTTAGCCAGGCGCTGGACGGAAGCATTCACGGACGGCTCGGTCGTCGAGAAGCCGGCAGCCTGGCGGCCGATCACGGCCGACAGTTCCGACCAGGTAATCCAGCAGAAGACATCGTGGATCCGTTCAACCAGCCCTTCCAACGCCAGCTGCTCGTTGTTAGCGCGCAGTAGTACTGACTCAAGTTCGGCGGAAATGGCGTCTTCGAGGCTCATTCGGCCACGGCCTCGAACCAGAACCGGAGGTTCCGCACCCAGCAGCAGAATCAAAGGAGTGCGCGTCCCGGCGTGCGCCATCGTTGCCACATATTCCCTGGCCAGCTGCTCCGGCTGGAATGAACTCGTTCGAACGCGTTTGGCCTCAACGAGGACAAACGAGCCCAGAGAAGTGATGAGAGCGTCTGGCTGCACCACGAGCTGGTCAGTGCCTGGCCGGTTCGGGGCGAGCGTCATATCCCCTGGCAGGAATCGAAGTTCGGCTTCTTCGATCTCTTTGGCCAGGACATTCCTGGCGTGGTCTGCGCCCTGGGCGGCACGAATTGCCGCACCGAGGAAGCGGTCGCGGGGAAGGAAATCGAGCGCCATCATGACTTCTGCGCTCAGCACGTTCTCCCGGCCCCGGCCGCCCTGACGGTAACTGGTCGCGTGTTCCCACGAGACTTCCTCAAGCAGCTTTCCGACCATCGACATGGCAATACCCGGCACGGCTTCCACACAGATTCCTTTTCAACTCGTCGATTGCAGACCTGACCGTGACCGCCGGCTTACCCCACCATCGCCGAAACGCGTACTCGATTCAGCGCCTCAGCCAGCAGATCCACATCCGCCTCCGGGAACAAGCTTTCCGGCCCCGAAGGCGCAGCGTCGCTGTAGGGAGACTCGTATAGAGCGCCGACGTCCACGACGCCGTTCTCGGTGAGTTGCTGGACGATCATGTTAACGAAGTGCAGCTGGTTGGCGTTGAGGGTTTTGTCCCCCACGAACTCGGACAGGGAATCCAACGCCGCCTGACGGTCCATCCCCACCAGGGACCTGACAAACAGCCCCAGACCCTCAGCCTGCTCAGTGGCCGCTTCAAGTTCCTCAGGCGAACCCGCACCGCTCTCAATCAGCATGCGCTCAAGTTCAGCCAGATCAGTCTCCGTCAGAGGCAGCCCGCGGCGCAGGCGATGGATGGCCATGTGGTCCAGGAAGCCCTGGAGGTACATCCGGGCCTTCTCGCGGTACCGGGTCAGATCTACGGATCCGGTCAGGGTCCCCTTCAGCTCGCCTTCCACGATCTCGCCGAGGGTGTCTTCGAAGTTCGTGTAGACCACCTTGCGGCGCTTCTTCTCGATCAGGTGCACCAGCCCCCGGAGCCGCACGCGGATCAGCTCAAGCCACTGCGGCGAGACCTGGCCCCATTCCCCTCCCTCCAGAATCGACTGGATCAGAAGCATCTGGGCGGCGATGGCGGGGATGTTCGGCTGATCCTGCAGGGCGGAGGCAATCTCGACAATCTTCTTGCGGTACGGCTCGACGGCGGCCGCAGAGGTCAGAGAAGCCAACTGCGCCTGATACATCAGCAGGTCGAAGCGTTTGGCTTCCTCCGTATCGGCAGCGGAAGCCAGCGTCGCCAAGGGGGCCAGCTTGGTCTGCAGGTCCGTCAGATCCTGCGTGCCAATGGTGCCCCACGAGGCGGGCGACGAGAACTTCTCCACCCACTGCAACTGCGGGCGTACCAGGAAGTTTTCCCGAGGCATCCCCGCCACCTGCCCCACCAGGCCGGCTTGAAGTGCCGGCACGAAGTCGCCGTCGAGTCCGGCCGTGCGGGCTTCGGCCAGGAGCTGTGCCCGGACGGCGAAGCTGCGGTGCGCCAAAGACTGGCCTAGGGACCCTTCAGACCCCGGCAGCTCGGTGTTGAAGTATTCAATGTTCTGGCAAACGTCGAAAATGAAGAAGTCCTGCTTGTCCTCGCCGGGTCCGTACAGCTCAGGCCTGAGCCGGGTACCCCTGCCCACCATCTGCCAAAACTTTGTCTTGGAACGCACCACCTTGAAAAAGAGCAGGTTGACCACTTCGGGCACGTCAATCCCGGTATCCAGCATGTCCACGGACACGGCGATGTGCGGACTGTCCTCGGAACGGGCGAAGGCATCGATCAGGGTAGAGACGTAGTTGACGCTATGGGTGATGACCTTCGCGAAAGTTCCCCCGTACTGGGGGAAGTTGATGTTGAACCGCTCGGCGATGAATTCGGCATGCTTCATGTTCTTGGCGAAGATGATCGTCTTGCCGAGCCGGTCCCCCCCGGCGACCTTGTGCCCTCGGGTCATCAGCACCTCGAGAGCCTTGTCCACAGTGTTGGCGTTGAACAGCCAGGTGTTCAGGATGGCCGGATCCACGGCGTCGGGGATCTCCCCGTCCTCATCCCATTCAGCGGAGTCCCACTCCTCCTTTTCCTCCTCCGAGAGTTCCTCGTAGCGGATTCCTTCGACCGGGAACTTCAGCGGAATGGAAACGGTCCGGGGCGGGACGAGGTAGCCGTCGGAGATGGCCTCCGTCAACTCGTAAGCGAACGTGGGGACGTGGTCCTCGATGTCGAACAGGGAGTAAGTGTTGCGGTCCACCTCGGACTGCGGCGTGGCTGTCAGGCCCACCAGATACGCATCAAAGTACTCAAAGATGGCCCGGTATTTCTGGTACACGGAACGGTGGGCCTCATCGATGATGATCAGGTCATAGTGGCCGATCCCGAACCGCTGCTTCAGGACTGTGCCGTCATCCGTCCGTTCGTTGATCAGGTTCATCATCGTCGGATAGGTGGCGATGTGGATGCGGCTGTCCGCCTCCACATCGCGGCCCAGCACCACCGGGGACGATCCGGGGAGATTGGTCTTGAAGGCGCGGGCTGCCTGGTCGACCAGGGCGACGCGGTCGGCCAGGAACAGGACGCGTTTGGCCCAGTTAGCCTGCATCAGCAGGCTGGAGAGCGCGACAACAGTGCGCGTCTTGCCGGAGCCGGTCGCCATCACCAGCAGCGCCTTGCGTTCCTTGTCCGTTTCCAAGGCGTCGGTGACGGCGCGAATGGCGGCCTGCTGGTAGCTGCGGCCTGCGATCTCGGTGTTGATTGGCGCCGTCGCCAGGGGTTTCCGGGTAGTGCGGCGGTCGACCATGAGCTGGAGCTGGTCCCGGGTGTGGAAGCCCTGGACAGGACGGGGCGGATACCCTGAGGCGTCGTCCCAGATCCAGTATTCGTAGCCGTTGCTGTAGTAAATGACCGGGCGCTGGCCCTTCTCCGTCTCCAGCGCGTCGGCGTAGAGCTTGGCCTGCTGCTGGCCCTCGTACGGTGACTTAGATGACCGTTTGGCTTCGACGACGGCCAGTGGCTTGCCGTCGGCTCCCCAAAGGACGTAGTCCACGAACCCGGTTCCGGTGGCGGGGCCGGCGTGGGTGGGCATGTGGTGGACTTCGAATTCGCGGTCCTCGGCCTTGTCCAGTGCCCATCCGGCTTCGCCCAGGTACAGGTCGATGTATACCCGGGTTTCCGCTTCGGAGTAGTCGTGGCCGTCCGGGAGCTTCTGGTTTTCCTCCTTCGCCCGGGCGATCTGTGCGCGCAGGGCCTCAAGCTGGGCGTGCAGTTGCTCGTTGTCCTGCTTCTGGGCGGCCAGCGCCGCGTCCTTGACCGCCAGTTCTTCGGCGAGTTTGGCCGTCTGGTCCGCAGTGCGGGGCTTCTCAACAGGCACCGGAACGCCCGGCTTCGGGATCGGGCTGAGGAACTGTCCGTTGAATGAAACAGTTGGGGGCGGGCGGTTGGCAGGATCCCGGGTGTAGCGAAGCGCCAGCCAGATGCAGACGTGGAAGAGTTCCCGAAGAGTCTGCTCAGAATGCTGAACGGTGATGGCAGCGTTGGTGTGGATGGCGCTGTTCGCCACCTTGCGGATGAGGTGGAACTTGCTGAGGATCGTCTCGCCCGCGAGCCGCTTGAACGTCGGCTCCGACATCAGGCCGTTGAGATCGCTCTTGTAGGGCAACGTCAGGGAGTCATCAGCGTCGTACAGCCAGGCTAGTAGCGCTTCGACGGACCGCCGCGCGTACAGCAGTGAAGACCGAGGGTCCTTCCGCGCGTATAGCTCGGCCAGCCGCGCTTCTTTCGCTATACCCGGCCACTCGGCCTGCAGTACAGCGAAGTTGCTGTTTACATCCCCCAATGCCACTCCTCTGTTGTTCTTCTCTCTGGAGCCTAGATGGTGCTGCCCGGCCGATGGCCGGGCGACACCGGTTCCAACTCAAATCCGCGGCAACGCGAGACGGGTTCCATGGGATGGAACTACTCAAAGAAGTCCTCGTCGAGCTCGACAATGTCGTAGCTCTGCTTCACTTGGACTCCCACCCGGTACTTGATCATCAGCCCCACGAGTCGGGCGCCGTCGATCAGGATGACCCGCGACGGAACCGCATTTACGTAATCCCGTGCGCCGGACGTGAAAGCGCTGGTGGTGATGAAAACGCCGCGCGAGGCGCCGACGCCGTGGAGCGCCCCGACGAAGGCCTGAATAGCTTCACGGCCCACAGTGTTGCCATCGGCGTACCGCTTGGCCTGCACGTAGATGCGGTCGAGGCCCAGCGCGTCCTGGTCGATGACCCCGTCGACGCCGCCGTCATTGCTGCCTCCGATACGCTTTCCACGCTGCTCGGCTCCGCCGTAGCCCATCTTGAGGAGCAGATCGACAACGGCTTGTTCGAAGAAATCGGGGTGACTCTCCCGCAGACGTGTGAGGAGTGCGTCACCGACGTCGGAGTGGATGCGGTTGATTCCGGATTCGATCTGTTCGATCGGGTCAATATCCGCCACGAGAGTCTCGTCAACGACGGACATCATCGGCTTTCGGGCATCGGACTGTGGCCAGAAGGGTGAGAACAGCGTCCGTGCCGTGGAAAAGTCGCTGATCCCTTCGGGGTGGCTGGAAAGCCACTCCCGACCTGCCTCAGTGATGCGGTAGTTGGCCCGTACAGGCCGCTCGATCCACCCGGCTTTGAGGAGATTACTGATAGCCCAGCCGAGGCGCTGCTCGGATCGAAGGCCACCGGTGTTCAGCGTCTCGAAACGAGCTGCCTCCGACAGGCCCGCCGAGTCAATAGCGCGGCTAACGATGTCGCGGCGGTGCAGCGTTTCGCCGGTGTTCAGAACTCCGAGTACATGGGATACGAATAGCGGCCAGATCGGAACCTCTGAGTCCAGAACGTCAGAGTTGGCTTCAATCATCAGAGTTCCCCTCGGAAGGCACGATCCTGCAGAGACGCAAAGAGAGTATCAAGTTCAGCCAGTTGTCTTCGACCGGAGTTCTGGAGACGCGTGGTGGTTTCGACTCGGTTGCCGAAGGCTAATTGAAGTTCGAATGGTGGCATTCCAGTGTGGATGCTGAATAGTTTCGGCTTGGAGATGTTTTTCATTGAACCGCTGGATCCGGAGGCGAGGGCGGAGATCTTGGCTCGGAAAGTCTTATGTTGGAAGAGTGCCTCGACGAAACGAGGATCCGTCGGCATTTTCCGGTCAGGCTCCAGACGCCAGATCTTGTCGGGCAGCGAAACCCTCTCAGGCGCTTCACGGACCAACGCGGTCGCGCCAACAAGCTCAGTCGTGTTGGCGCGGCTGAACAGCAGGTCGCCCTTGCGGAGAAGGTGCTGATCCGGCGGGACATATCCTGCTGGCAATGGCTTCGTCTCAGCGGGATTAAACCGAAGCGACGTAACTGCGCTGATCTTCAGAACGCGATACCCGCCCTCTTCATCGGCTGATCCGACGATGTTCTTCCCACCCGTAGCATCAGAAATGAAGTCGGAAACGGGGTGCCAGTCCCAGCCTTGCTCATTCTGCACGGGGTCGCCGAACATCGAATCGAAGATGGATTGCGTCAGAGTGTCAAGGTCGGCCAAGGCTTTCCGTCGTTTGGTGCGGAGCTCATCGGCCTTGTCCAGGATGGCCGCAATCCGCCGCTGCTCATCCAGGCTAGGAAGGGGGATTAATAGGCGAGAGACGATGGCCTTGGAAACTTCTTTGAACGTCGCCCCGACACCCATGTTTTGAAGCCTTGCCCGGTTCGCTTCGAGCCACCGGTAGAGGTAGCGGCTGTCCAGTCTTTCTGGGTCCGGGACAAAGCTCTTGAAGCCCTGATTTGTGGCCATGGGAGTTGTGTTGATAGCAAGAAGGCCAATAGGCGCCCGCGAACTAAAAAGAACTGAGTTCTCGGGGAGTAACTCAGCGCTACTGTTTCGTAGTCCGGCTTCCGTGATTAACCGGGGGGTGGAACGAATTTCCACAGACTCCAGACCACTGAGGTCTTTGGGTGTCGCCCATGGAACGTCGCCGTTCCAGAAACTGGCTTCCCCGGTTTTCGGTGTGCCCCCGGAAACGATGCGCGCGACCGAACTGAGCATCACATGCTCTACCTCGCCCGAGGCGACGGACCGAAGAGCTTCGCTTAGCGTCGTCACTTCAGGAGTTCTTTCAGTTCTGCCAGACCCTGAGCGATCTCGGATTCAATGGATTCCAAGGTCGCGATGATCTCGGCCGGCTCCTTGTGGACGATCCCTTCGTGCTGAACTTCTTTGTACCTGTTGAGTGAGAGGTCGTAGCCGTTCTCGGCAATCTCAGCCTTGGGGACGAGGAAAGACTGGTCGGTGCGCGCTCGGTCGGCCTCCGTCGTCGCACGCTGCTGCCAGCGGGCCAGAACGTCGTCGAGGTCTGATGCTTCCAGCGGGGTGCGCTTGTCGTCGAGACTGAACCCGTCTGAGGTTACGTCGTAGAACCAGACATTGTCGGTCCCGCCGGAGTTGGTCTTGGTGAAGAACAGGATCGCGGTGGAAACCCCGGCATATGGCTTGAAAACACCGGAGGGGAGTTTGACCACGCCGTCGAGCTTGTGGTCCTCGATCAGCATCTTCCGCAGCGCCTTGTGCGCCGTGGACGAGCCGAACATCACACCGTCGGGCACGATCACCGCAGCCCGGCCGCCAGGCTTGAGCAGCCTCAAGAACAGGGCTAGGAAGAGCAGCTCGGTCTTTTTGGTCTTGACCAGGGAGAGCAGGTCCTTGGCGACGTTCTCGTAGTCCAGGCTCCCGGCGAAGGGCGGGTTGGCGAGGATGACGTCGTATTTTTCCTCCTCGGTCCCGTGCAGGTCGGCCAGAGAATCACGGTAGGTGATGTCCGGGTTTTCCACCCCGTGGAGGAGCATGTTCATCGAGCCGATGCGCAGCATGGTGCTATCAAAGTCGTAGCCGTGGAACTGGCTGTGGTGGAAGAACCGGCTCAGCTCCGGACTGGTCAGCAGGTTCGGGTTCTGCTGCCGGAGGTACTCACCTGCCTGGACCAGGAACCCGGCGGTGCCAGCGGCCGGGTCGCAGATTGCCTCGAGTGGCTGGGGTGCGCTCATCTTCACCATCAGATCGATGATGTGGCGGGGCGTGCGGAACTGGCCGTTGGTGCCGGCGGAGGCGATTTTGCCGAGCATATATTCGTAGAGGTCGCCCTTGGTGTCGCGCTCGTCCATGGGGATTTCATCGATGATGTCGACGACTTTTTCCAACAGCCCGGCGTTGGGGATGGTGAAGCGGGCGTCCTTCATGTGCTGGGCGTAGGAGGACTCCTCGCCATTGGCCTGCTGGACCAGCCCCGTGCGCAGGAATGGGAAGATGTGCTCGGCGAAGACCGTGTACATCTCATCACGGGAGAAGTTCTTGAACTTGCTCCAGCGGAAGTCCTGGTAGGAGCGGCCCTTTTCATCCAGACCCGCGGGGAAGACAGCGTTTTCGACAGGCTTGCCCGTGCGATTGGCCTTGTTCTCGGCGCGGGTCTGGTTCTCGTCGAGCCGCTTGAGGAAGAGCAGATACGTGATCTGCTCGATGACCTCCAACGGGTTGGAGATTCCGCCGGTCCAGAACGCGTTCCAGACCTTGTCCACTTGAGATTTGATTTCGCCGGTTATCACCGTTCGAGTTTAGTCGGCCCTGGCGAAGAGCCCGACAACCCGGGGCGTCCGCGTGGAGGCGATCCGTGCCGCGGCACCTGCTAACCAGCTTTACGCGGGTTAGCGCATTGGATCTCAGCGCTGACAATACCGGCGGTTCGTGCTCAGGCGACAATGACATTCTGGCGACTCTTTGCGACGCAAGTGCCGTTCTTGACGATCATTGCTTCGACATAGTGGTACCCCGTATAGGAGGTCGTCTCGTTCCAACTACGCGCGCCGCTGTCCTTCTGGATGTCCCCTCTCAGAGAGTTGGCCCTCTCCGCTTCCTCGCCGTAGTTCCGAATCTTCCAGTACACGTCATATGGCTCAGGTATGTTCGATTTTTCAATCTTGAACCTCAAGGATCGGCGCTTCCCGACCCTGTCACCTCGCCGCGGCAACGGGCCGTCCCGGAAGCCCCTCCCGGGGACAACGTAGCCGACGGTTTTGAAGCGATAGGCCGGGTTGAGTGCTTCAGGGATGTCGAAATCTCGGTCCAGGAAACGCTCAGATGCCGGCACTAGCGACCTACTGGAGGCCCCCGCCGTAAGGCTGGCGGACTCAGCGATCGCGCCGAAGTTACATCCGAACAGATCTTGCCAGATTTTCACTGCCTTGCTGTAGTCGTACTCATCGCAGGCGTCACCGATTTTTTCAGCATATGAAGCGAATCGGGTCCGGAAGGTCCGGTAGTTGTGGCTTTGCCACCGATCAGCCAGATTCCGACCAGTGCCGGGATCGATGATGCAGGGGGCGTCGTCGGGGTACCCGGCGAGTTGGGTAGCCAAGGCCGCGGAAAGTGTTCGGAGCGTATTAGCGACGTTTCTGTACGCGTCCGCGTCGATGATTCTCGTACTCTCGCTGACGTGGTGAGCCAGCGCGGCTGTCAGCGTGACCGACGGGATCGCGAAGCGGGTTTTGTGGTCGCGTAGGTACTTCAGGAGTCGGACGACTTTGACAAGGTTCCCGTTGGTAATTCTGTTCTTTCCCTCTAGCCACTCGGTGAATTCGTCAGGGGCAGCCGGTTCGAACTGGTCGGTGTTCCTATTGGTGACGTAGGCCGTGCCGTACCGGTTCACAAATGGGACCACGTCGACATGAAAGTCGCCTGCATAGTCAATTGTCACGCAGCGCTTCTTGCGCGAACGCATTGACTTGTAAGATGCGCTGCGCCCAAACGCCTCGTACAACTTCTGCACGTAGTCGCTGGGATTCCAGCCTTCGACTGCATCCATCGGGACTAACACGTCTGCGTCGAATTCTTTGTTACCCACAGGCTTGATGATGGTGCCGTGCCCGTAGGAGCCTTGCGGGATCACTTCATTTACATACTCACCAAAGACCTCATCGTGCGATAGGAAATTTTCGATGGCCGTCACGCGTTGAGACAGCAGGTTTAACCTGCTTTGGTTCAAATTGACCTTGTCCTTGAGAAACACTTTGAAATCACTGGACTGACTCATGTTTTTGTCCTCCTGGAGAAGTTCAGAGGCCCAGTAGCCAAGTACAGCCCGTTGACTTCAGACAGCGGCATCAATAGTCCACTCTGCCGTCTGGGCTATCTGGGTTGTCTGGCTGGCTGCGCCGTCTGCTGCTCCCCTTCGTCGGATTTGGTCTTCTTCAGCCCAGAGAATCCGAGAGTCTGAAGTGCTCTTCAGCTGACGTAGCGCAGCCAGCTGGTCAGGCGTTGGGAGGAGCTCGACAACATCGGCGATCAGCAGTTCTTGGCTCTTTGCCTGGGGGCTGTACTTCATCGGGCGGTAGAGACGTTCGATTCGGTCGTATTTGATGAGCCGAAATAGCTCTTGGGGCAAAATGCCAGTAGCAACGAGTTCCTCGTGGAACTCGCGCCAGCAGTCGGTCTCACGTCCGCGTTCTGCTTCGAACCACCGTACGAACGAAACTAGATGTTTGCCCGGGACGCGCACCCGCAGGTCGCCCTCACTTACCGCGTCTGGGACCAACAACTTGTCGTTCAGGACGTTCATGTCCCGTAGTTTGCCTGACGATGACGTATGGGTCTTGTAGACACCCCCGACGGGCTGATACTGGTCGAACCTATGTCCCTTTACGAGTAAGTAGTCGCCATCAACGTTAATGCGATAGAGGTAGGACGCAGAGATACGGACACGGTCTTTCCAGGTGCGGAGGGCGTACCAAGCGACCTTCAGAAATCGAAAGTTGGTAATGCTGGCGTCCAACAACGGTATTGCGAAGCCGATCGCGAGGCCGCTTGAAACTGCAAAGAATCCTTTGTCCGGATCGGAATTCAACATCCAGATTGTCGAAACTACCAAACCGATAAAATAGGCAAACAGGCGAGCCACGCTAAGACTCCTCAAAAGCAGTAGTCGATAAGTTGATGGGCCGTTTCGATGGGACGTAGCTTCATCCGATCAACGGCGGTTCCAGCGTGAAGGTGGCAAATGGGGGTCCAGCACCGATCGGAGCCGAAGACCGCTCGGCCTCAGTTGCACGTCCAGCAACTAAGGCCGAGCGCTCGTATCGGCAAAATACCGAGGCTTCACCAAGTGCTTTGGGCCGTTCCGCCGTCTAGCCGGCAACCGTCAACAAGCTCCGGCGATCGTACGTAGACTCAAGCACGAACTGAGCAATGCTCAGATACGAGGATGTTTTTGCTCAGATGCTGCAAAATTGCTCAGTTAGATCGGAGTCTCACATCTAAAAACGAGGGACCCTAGAAGTCCCAGTCCTCATCCTCGGTATTAACAGCCTTGCCAATGACGTACGACGAACCCGACCCGGAGAAGAAGTCGTGGTTCTCGTCGGCGTTCGGCGACAGGGCCGAGAGGATTGCCGGGTTCACGTCCGTGACGGAAGCCGGGAACATGGCCTCGTAGCCGAGGTTCATCAGGGCCTTGTTGGCGTTGTAGTGCAGGAACTTCTTGACGTCCTCGGCCAGGCCGACGCCGTCGTACAGGTCGTGCGTGTACTGGACCTCGTTCTCGTACAGCTCGAACAGCAGCTCGAAGGTGTAATCCTTGATCTCCTGGCGCTTCTCCTCGGAGACCTTCTCCAGGCCCTTCTGGAACTTGTAGCCGATGTAGTAACCGTGGACGGCCTCGTCGCGGATGATCAGGCGGATCAGGTCGGCCGTGTTCGTCAGCTTGGCCCGCGAGGACCAGTACATCGGCAGGTAGAAGCCGGAGTAGAACAGGAAGCTCTCCAGCAGGGTGGAGGCCACCTTGCGCTTCAGCGGGTCGTCGCCCTGGTAGTAGTCCATGACGATCTGGGCCTTCTTCTGAAGGTTCTCGTTCTCGGTGGACCAGCGGAACGCCTCGTCGATCTCCTTGGTGGAGGCCAGCGTGGAGAAGATCGAGGAGTAGCTCTTGGCGTGCACGGACTCCATGAACGCGATGTTCGTGTAGACGGCTTCCTCGTGCGGGGTGACCGCGTCCGGGATCAGCGAGACGGCGCCGACGGTGCCCTGAATGGTGTCCAGCAGGGTCAGGCCGGTGAACACCCGCATGGTGAGCTGCTGCTCGGCCGGCGTCAGGGTGTTCCACGACTGGACGTCGTTGGACAGCGGCACCTTCTCCGGCAGCCAGAAGTTGTTGACCAGGCGGTTCCAGACATCCACGTCCTTGTCGTCCTGGATACGGTTCCAGTTGATCGCCTCGACGTGGCTCAGCAGCTTGACCTTCTCGGTCATGTCATCCCCTCAATGTTGGGTTGGTTCTCTAAGTTAAAGCGTACGACGGCGGGCGGGCGCCCGCCGTCGTACTCGCATGTCTCAGCCGGAGGCTAGAGCATGCAGGAGACGCAGCCCTCTACCTCGGTCCCTTCCAGCGCGAGCTGGCGGAGACGGATGTAGTAGATGGTCTTGATGCCCTTCTTCCAGGCGTAGATCTGGGCCTTGTTGATGTCACGCGTGGTGGCGGTGTCCTTGAAGAACAGCGTCAGGGACAGGCCCTGGTCCACGTGCTGCGTGGCGGCGGCGTAGGTGTCGATGACCTTCTCGTAGCCGATCTCGTACGCGTCCTGGTAGTACTCCAGGTTGTCGTTCGTCAGGTACGGCGCCGGGTAGTACACGCGGCCCAGCTTGCCTTCCTTGCGGATCTCAATCTTGGACGCCACCGGGTGGATCGAGGAGGTGGAGTTGTTGATGTAGGAGATCGAACCGGTCGGCGGGACGGCCTGCAGGTTCTGGTTGTAGATGCCGTGCTCCATGACGGAAGCCTTCAGCTCGCGCCAGTCATCCTGGGTGGGGATGTGGATGTTCTGGAACAGCTCCGCAACCTTCGCCGTCTCCGGGACCCACTCGCGGTTGATGTACTTCTCGAAGAACTCGCCCGAGGCGTACTTGGACTTCTCGAAGCCGCCGAAGGTCTGGCCGGTCTGGATGGACAGCTTGTTGGAGGCGCGGACCGCGTGGAACAGCACCGTGTAGAAGTAGATGTTCGTGAAGTCCAGGCCCTCTTCGGAGCCGTAGTGGACCCGCTCGCGGGCCAGGTAGCCGTGCAGGTTCATCTGGCCGAGGCCGATCGCGTGGCTCTGGTCGTTGCCGCGGGCGATCGAGGGCACCGAGGTGATGTTGGACATGTCGGAGACCGCGGAGAGGGACCGGATGGCCGTCTCGATGGTCAGGCCGAAGTCCGGCGAGTCCATGGTCTTCGCGATGTTCAGCGAGCCCAGGTTGCAGGAAATGTCCTTGCCGGTGGTGTCGTAGGACAGGTCATCGTGGTACGTCGTGGGCTGGGAGACCTGGAGGATCTCGGAGCACAGGTTGGACATGATGATCTTGCCGTCGATCGGGTTTTCCCGGTTCACGGTGTCCTCGAACATGATGTACGGGTAGCCGGATTCGAACTGGATCTCGGCGAGGGTCTGGAAGAACTCGCGCGCCTTGATCTTGGTCTTCTTGATCCGGGAGTCGTCCACCATCTCGTAGTACTTCTCGGTGACCGAGACGTCCGAGAACGGCATGCCGTAGACCTTTTCGACGTCGTACGGGGAGAACAGGTACATGTCCTCGTCCCGCTTGGCGAGCTCGAAGGTGATATCCGGGATCACGACGCCGAGGGAGAGGGTCTTGATGCGGATCTTCTCGTCGGCGTTCTCGCGCTTGGTGTCGAGGAAGCGGTAGATGTCCGGGTGGTGCGCGTGCAGGTACACGGCACCGGCACCCTGGCGGGCACCGAGCTGGTTGGCGTAGGAGAAGCTGTCTTCGAGGAGCTTCATCACGGGGATGACGCCGGAGGACTGGTTCTCGATCTGCTTGATCGGGGCGCCCACCTCGCGGATGTTGGTGAGGGCGAACGCCACGCCGCCGCCGCGCTTGGACAGCTGCAGTGCGGAGTTGATGGAGCGGCCGATCGACTCCATGTTGTCCTCGATGCGGAGCAGGAAGCAGGAGACCAGCTCGCCACGCTGCTTCTTGCCGGCGTTCAGGAACGTCGGGGTGGCCGGCTGGAAGCGGCCCTCGATGATTTCGTCGACCATCTGGGTGGCCAGCTGCTCGTCGCCGCGGGCCAGGTGCAGGGCCACCATGCAGACGCGGTCCTCGTAGCGCTCCAGGAAACGCTTTCCGTCGAACGTCTTCAGCGTGTAGGAGGTGTAGAACTTGAACGCGCCGAGGAAGGTCTCGAAGCGGAACTTCTTCTTGTAGGCGCGGTTGAACAGGTCGCGGATGAAGTTCATCGTGTACTGGTCGAGGGTTTCCCGCTCGTAGTACTCGTTCTTCACCAGGTAGTCGAGCTTTTCCTCAAGGTCGTGGAAGAACACGGTGTTGTTGTTCACGTGCTGCAGGAAGTACTGGTGGGCGGCCTCGCGGTCGGCTTCGAACTGGATCTCGCCGTTCGGGCCGTAGAGGTTCAGCATGGCGTTGAGCTCGTGGTAGCCCAGGCCCTGGTAGGCGGCCGGCAGCGCCGGCTTCTCGCCCGCCACGGTGTGCTTTTCGACGGCGTGAGCCCCGGTCACTTCGTCTGCGACAGTCGTGTCCAAAATTCTTCCAATCCTTGTTGTACTCGGCCGACGTCTTCCGGCGTCCCCATGAGTTCGAATCGATATAGGTGCGGGACGTTGCATTTGGCGGCGATGATGTCGCCGGCCATGCAGTAGTTGTCCCCGAAATTCGTGTTGCCCGCCCCGATCACTCCACGGAGCTGTTGCCGGTTCCTCGGGTCGTTCAGAAAGCGGATGACCTGCTTCGGAACGGATCCTTCTCCCCCGGTCCCGCCGTAGGTGGGAACCACCAGGACATAGGGCTCGGTGGCCACGAGCGCCGGTTCCCTCGCCAGGAGCGGAATGCGGGCGGCGTCGAGGCCGAGCTTCCGGACGAAGCGGCGGGTGTTTTCCGAAGTGGAGGAGAAGTAGATGAGGTGGCTGCCGGTGGTCCGTACCGGCTTTGCGTCCGTGGCTGAGTCCACGGTCGCCGCTGCCAGCGGCGGCCCGGCGGTTGCCGGTGCGGCCATGGTCGTCACCTCATCCGATGGTGCTGCTGTGGGAAGGCTTTTAGGCAACCGCGACGGCGGAGGCCTGGGCCAGTTCCTCGATCTTGTCCGGACGGAAGCCGGACCAGTGGTCCTGGTCGGTCACGACGACCGGGGCCTGCATGTAGCCCAGGGACTTGAGTCGCTCGAGGGCCTCAGCATCCTGGGAGATGTCGACGCTCTGGTAGGCGATGCCCTTCTTATCGAGCGCGCGGTAGGTTGCGTTGCACTGCACGCAGGCCGGCTTCGTGTAAACCGTAACGGTCATGTCCTGGTCCCCTTAGTTGAAGTCTGTGGTTCGGGTCCGGTGGGGCCTGCCCGGGACTGCTTTCGCGTCCCGGAACCCGCCTCGCCTCGCGGCCTGTAACCGCTCCGCTCGAACTGTATGTCGATACTACATGTAGTGCAAGAGCCCGGCGCGGACCCCAAGATGATGTATTACAAGTATGTCATTTAACCCACCGTTAATCCACAAGCGGAGGGTCTCAAAATGTCCGGATTCGCGGGTTTTTCTGCGGTCCCGTCCACACCCTGTGGACTAGTTAGCCACAATTAACCACCCCGCGTGTCGCACATTTACGGCGTGTCGCGGGGCGCGGCTTTGGTGGCCCTGAGTGGGCGGCGGCACAACATGTAGTGCTCCGCGGCACGGGCACGTGTGGGTGACGGCACGCGCTCCTGTGGGCGGGGCCACGGGCTCCCGTGTGGGACGGCACGTCCCGGAGTGGGTGACGGCACGCCCCTGGGTGGCAGACACGACAGAAGGCGGCCACCCTCCGGTGACCGCCTTCTGTGTTTCGTGTGGAGCGCCCCTACTCGGGGCGGCTGCTGAGGATCTGGTCCACGCCCATCCGGCCCTCGGCAAAGCTGCGCAGCGCGCCCACCAGGTAGAGCCGCCAGACGCGGACGATCTCCTCGCCCATCATGGCGACGGCGGCGTCGTGGTTCTCCTCGAACCGCGCGTACCAGGCCTCCAGGGTGTAGACGTAGTGCCGGCGCATGCCCTGGACGCCCTCGATCTCCAGGCCGGCGTCCTCCAGGAAGCCCAGCGTCTCCCCCACCGGCCGCATGTGCATGTCCGGGGCAATGAAAGATTCGATGAAGGGGCCGCCGCCGGGGTGCTTGCCGTGGCGGGACATCTGCTGGATCAGGACCTTGCCGCCGGGCTTGACGTTGTTGAACAGCGCGGCCGCGTAGACCGGGTAGTTCTTCTGGCCCACGTGCTCGCCCATTTCCAGGGAGGCGACGGCGTCGAACGGGCCGTCCGGGATTTCCCGGTAGTCCTGGACGCGGATGTCGACGCGACCCTCGAGCCCGCGCTCCTTGATCCGGCGGTCGATGAACGCCTTCTGCTCCACGGAGAGGGTGACGCCCACGACGTCGACGCCGTAGTGCTGGGCCGCGTGCAGGCTCAGCGAACCCCAGCCGCAGCCGATGTCCAGCATCCGCATGCCGGGCTTGAGGCCGATCTTGCGGCAGACCAGGTCCAGCTTGTCCCGCTGCGCGTCCTCCAGCCCGTAGCCCTCGGCGGCGTGGCTGTCCTCAAGGTGGTTGGTCCAGTACCCGCTGGAGTAGGCCATCTGCGGGTCGAGGATCAGCTCGTAGTAGTCGTTGCTGAGGTCGTAGTGGTGGCTGATGGCGGCGCGGTCCCGGAGCAGGCTGTGCAGCCGGCCCTTGACCTTGGCCTGGCTGGCCGGCGGCTCGGGCGGGGTGCCGAGGGCGCCGGCTTCCTTGGCGATCCTGGCCACGCCGGCCAGCAGGGCCGGGGTGGGGCGGATGCCGGCGAGGTTGCGGTCCCGGACCACTTTCCAGATGTGGGCAAGGGCCGAGTTGAGGTCGCCATCGAGGTCGAGTTCGCCGGTGACGTAGGCCTGCGCGGCGCCCAGCTCCCCGGGCGCCCAGAGCAGGCGCCTGATCGCGGCGGGCGAGTTCAGCCGCACCGTCGGGGCGCCGGCCGGACCGGCCTCGCTGCCGTCCCAGACGACCAGCCGGACGGGCAGTTCGCCGCCCACCACCGGTCGCAGGACCTCGGCGATGGTACCCGCGAGTCCCCCGCTCACTTGGTGCCCCGCTCGTTAGCAGAGGCCTGGGTGGCGGCGGCCTTGGCGGAGGCCCGGGTGGAGACCTTGTCCAGCACGATCTGCTGCACGTTCAGGTATCCCGTCTCGAAGCCGGCCCGCGAGTAGCAGAGGTAGAACAGCCACATCCGCTGGAAGATCTCGTCGAAGCCCAGAGCGCGGACGTCGCCGCCGCGGGCCATGAACCGCTCCTCCCAGAGGCGCAGGGTCTGCGCGTAGTGCTCGCCCATGGCGAGGCGTTCCCGGACCCGGAGGCCGGTCTGCTTCTCGGTGATCTCCTCGATGGCGCGGACCGACGGGATCACGCCGCCCGGGAAGATGTACTTGTGCACCCAGGTGTAGCTGGTGCGGGTGGCGATCAGCCGGTCGTGGCCGATGGTGATGGCCTGGATGGCCACCTTGCCGCCGGGCGCCAGGACCCGTTCGATGGTCTTGAAGTAGGTTGCCCAGTACTCGTAGCCCACGGCCTCGATCATCTCGACGGAGACAATCGCGTCGTACTGCCCCTGCACGGCGCGGTAGTCCTTGAGGTCGATGGTGACGGCGTCGGCGTACCCGGCCTCGGCGACCCGTTTGCGGGCCAGTTCCTGCTGTTCGCTGGAGAGCGTGACGGAGTAGACGGTGGCGCCCCGGGCGGCCGCGCGCAGGGCCAGTTCACCCCAGCCGGTGCCGATCTCCAGGACCCGGGTGCCGGCGGTGACGCCGGCTTTGTCCAGCAGCCGGTCGATCTTGGCATTCTGTGCCGCGGCGAGATCCTCCCAGACCACGGCGCGCAGCGCGTCGCCGCTTTCGGGGAACAGCGCACTGGAGTAGGTCATGGTGCTGTCCAGGAAGGTGGCGAACAGGTCGTTCGAGAGGTCGTAGTGCCGGGAGATGTTCGAGCGGGTGTTCTGCTCGGTGTTCTTCTCGGTCCGGGGCGTGCGGGGCAGGTAGAGTCCTCGCAGTTTCTGCAGCGGTTCGGGCACCAGCTTTCCGACGCGGGCGGCGAAGACCTCCATCACGGCGGTGAGGTCATCGGCGTCCCAGTCGCCGGCCATGTAGGACTCGCCCAGGCCGATCAGTCCGCCGTCGCCCAGGCGGGCCGCGAAGTCGTCGGGGCGGTGCATGGTCATCACCGGGTGACCCTGGCCGGCCTCGCCCAGGACGGTGCCGTCCGGGTAGCGGACCTCCAGGGGGAGCCGCTGCACGGCGGTCCGGAAGATGGCGTCGGCCACGCGGCCGGCCACCTTGGCCTTGATCCCGGCAGGGACTGTGGCGATGCTCGGCCAGATGGCGGCGTCGACGGCGGCGGGTGCCTGGGGCACGGTGTACGGCACCGGGGATCCGGCGGGGGCCGGAGCGAAGTCGCGTTCCTGGGATCCCTGCGGGGATCCGGTCGCTTCGGTCATGGTCACTGGACTGCCTCCTGTGAGGGGTGGTGTGGTCTTTTGATGATGGGCAGGCGTCGTGCCCAAAGTTTGATGCCCTGCCAGCGGATCTGCGCCGCGACCCGCAACGGGGCCAGCGGGACGGCGATCGCCGCGGCGAGGATGTTGGCGGTGGTGGCCGGGCTGCGGGTGCCGTCCATGGTGGCGATGAAGGGCTTCTGCCCCTCACGTTCCAGGACGATCGAGACCGCCAGCCGGTCGCCGGGTTCGGGGACCTTCATCCGGTACCGGCCGTCGACGTCGTTGAACGGTGAGACGTAGAACGCCTTCGGCACGGTGGCCCGGCCGGCGCCGTCGGTCTCCAGCAGGTAGCAGTGCCGCTCCCCGTAGGTGTTGTGCACCTCGGCGACGACGCAGCGCAGCTCCCCGGCGGCGTCGTGGCACCAGAACAGGCTCAGGGGGTTGAACACGTGGCCGAAGACGCGGGCACTGGCCAGCATGGTGATCCGGCCGCCGCCCAGGTCGATGCCCTGGGTGGCGAGGTAGCGTTCGACGTTGCCGCGCAGCGTCCCGTCCGGATCACCCAGGTGGTCCGCGGCGGTGAAACCCGCCAGCGGCCGGAGCGGCCGGGGCAGCACCGGGAGGGCATCGACGTCGACGTACCAGCTGTAGCTTCGATAGGTGAAGGCGTTGTGCAGCGGGGTGCGCCGGACGTGCGAAATGGACGTCCGGTAGATGGCGGCGCCGCTGTTCACAGGACCCCGGTTCACAGGCCCTCCGCGGCCGGGGACAGTTCGGCGTTGCGGGCGCCCTGCCCGCCGGTTTCCCAGTCGCGGCCCAGCCGGGCGGCGGCCCGGACGCCGGAGAGCGCGCCGTCCTCGTGAAAACCCCAGCCATGGTAGGCGCCCGCAAACGCCAGCCGGTCATCGCCCAGACCCAGGATGCGTTCCTGCGCCCGGAGCGAGTCCGGCGTGTACTGCGGGTGTTCGTAGACCATCTGCTCCAGCACCGTGCCGTCCCCGATCAGTTCGGATTCGCCCAGGCTGACAATGTAGCGCTTGCCGTCCACCGGCTCCAGCCGCTGCAGACGGGTCATGTCATAGCTGACCAGCACCCGGTCCGGCCGGGCGTCGCAGGCCGGCAGCCGGTAGTTCCAGGAAGCCTTGGCGTTGTCGCTGGCCGGGAGCACGGCGTCGTCGCGGTGGAAAACGGTCTGGTTGACCGAGTAGGGCATGCCGCCCAGGGCGGCGCGTTCCTCGTCCGTGGCGTCGGCCAGCATGGCCAGGGCCTGCGCCGGGTGCGTGGCGATGACGACGGCGTCGAAGTTCTCCGCGGTCTCGGCGCCGGCGGCGTCGCGGGTGGTGACCTCCAGGCCGCCGGGGTGGCGCCGGACCCGCAGGACCGGGCTGCCGGTGCGGACGTCCGGCAGGACCGCGGCGACCTTGTCCACGTAGCTGCGGGAGCCGCCGGTGACCGTGCGCCACTGCGGGGATCCCTTGATGCCGAGCAGGCCGTGGTGGCCCAAAAAGGTGAAGAGGTAGCGCGCCGGGTAGGCCAGGGCGGTCGAAGGGTCGCAGGACCAAACGGCGCTGACCACGGGGGTCATGAAGTGGGCGATGAAGTAATCGCTGAATTTCTCCCGGGCCAGGAACTCACCGAGGGTCAGTTCGGGGGCGCCCCCGTGGGTGGTCTCCGCCTCCGCCAGCAGGGCACGGGCACGACGGTAGAAGCGGGTGACCTCCAGCAGCATCCGCAGGTAGCGTCCGCGCAGCAGGGTGGAAGGCTTGGGGATGATTCCGCGGGCACCGCCCCGGGCCCCCGCGTACTCCAGGCCACAGCCGTCGCAGCGGATGGACATGCTCATCTCGGAGTCCTGGGTCTGGACGCCGAGTTCGCGGAAGAGCCGCAGCAGGGTGGGGTAGGTCCGCTCGTTGTGGACGATGAAGCCCGTGTCGATGCCCAGCACGGAGCCGTCCGTCTGGCGCACGTCGTGGGTGTGGGCGTGGCCGCCGAGCCGGGCGTCGGCCTCGAAGAGCGTCACCTGGTCGCGCTGGTTCAGCACGTAGGCCGCCGTCAGGCCGGCCACGCCGCTGCCGATCACGGCAACCCGGCGTCCGTCCGGAATGCTTACTGCTTGCTGCACTGGTTGCTCCTGTTGCTTCGCCTGAATCGTCCTGGTGGAACTTGCTAAGGGCAATTCGTCACCGCGAGGCAGCCGGATGAGTCTGACTTTTCCAGCGGGCGCCTACGACCAATGTGCCAGAATGAAGCGGGGTTTCGCTCCCGCCCCACCGCAAACACCGAAGGGCATTTCTGTGATCAACCCCGTTCACCTCAGGACGCTCGTCGAAGTGGTCCGGTTGGGGTCCTTCGCGGCGGCGGCCACCCGGCTTGGGTACACCGCCTCGGCGGTCTCCCAGCAGATGTCCGCCCTGGAGCGGGACACCGGGGTGGAGCTGTTCCAACGGTCGGCCCGGAGCATCCAGCCCACCGACGCGGCCGTCACTATGACCCGGCACGCGGCGAAGGTCCTCACGGATATCGATGCCCTCATGGCGGCCGCGGCCCGCACCAACGAAAGCCCCCACCAGGAGCTCCGGCTGGGCATCTTCCCCTCCCTGGCCACCTATGTGCTGCCCCGGATCCTGCAGAATCCGGCGTGGAAGAAGCTGGGCATCGAACTCCGGGTCTCCGTCGCCGAACCCGGGCAGACCATCCAGGGCCTGCGCACCGGCGGCGAACTCGACGTCGCCCTGGTCTACCAGGTGGGCCAGTCCGGCCTGGCCTGGCCGCACACGGTCAATCGGCAGTGGATCGGCGACGACGACTTCCGCGTGGTGCTGCCCGCCGGCTGGGGAATCGGCCCGGAATCAAAGGTCGCCGCGGACCACCTCTCGGACATGCCGTGGATCATGCACCACCCGGGTACCTCGGACGCCACCGTGATCGAGCGGTTGTTCGCCAGCTGCAACCTGCACCCCCGGGTGGTGGCCTACAGCGACGACTTCCACGCCAGCCTGGAGATGGCCGCCGCGGGCCTGGGCGCGGCGCTGGTCCCGGAACTGGCCCTGCTGCACCGCCCCGACGGCGTCGTGGTCCTGGACGTCCCCGAGATCAGGCTGGCACGCAACGTCTTCGCGCTGCTGCCTAAGGAAAAGCAGACCGCCCAGGTGCAGCTGTTCGTGGAGCTGCTGGCCGACACCCTGCAGAAACTGGGCACCACGCGCCGCGACTAGTCCGCCACCGCGGTCTTGGCCCCCGGGCTACCTGCCTTGTTTCCCGCCCGGATTCTTTCCCGCCGGGGACACGAAACTGCTGATCACCCGGTGCTTGAGGCGGGTGTAGGGCGGGAAGATCAGGCCCAGGGTCTCCGGCCACAGCGGCTTGGACAGGCTTGCCCGCTCGTGCGAGAAAGTCTTCAGGGAGTGTTCACCGTGGTAGGCGCCCATCCCGCTGCCGCCCACGCCGCCGAACGGCAGGCCGGGAACGGTCAGGTGCGCCACGGGGACGTCGAAGCACAGCGCCCCGGAGGAAGTCTGCTCGGAAAACGCCCGGCGGGTGCCGGCGTCGTCGCTGAAAACGTAGAGCGCCAGGGGCTTGGGCCGGGCGTTGATGGCGCTGATTGCCTCGCCTGGGCCGCTGACCTCCAGCAGCGGCAGCAGCGGACCGAAGATCTCCTCCCCCATCACCGCGTCCCCGGGCGCGGGTCGGAGCAGTGTCGGTTCGAAGTAGCGGGTGGCCGCGTCCCGGGCCCCGCCGTGCACCACGGTGCTGCCGTCCGCGAGGGCGGCGAGCCGGTCGAAGTGCCGGTCGTTGATGATCCGGCCGTAGGAGTCGCTCGCGGCCGCGTCCTTGCCGAACAGGGCGGTGACCGCCGTGGCCAGTTCCCGCTGCAGCGGCTCGATCACCTCGGCGGTGGCCAGCACATAGTCGGGGGCCACGCAGGTCTGGCCGGCGTTCATGAACCGGCCCCAGGCCAGCCGCCGGGCCGCCTTGGCCAGGTCGGTGGTGGCGTCCACGTAGGCCGGGGACTTCCCGCCGAGTTCCAGGGTGACCGGAGTCAGGTGCTCCGCCGCGGCGCGCAGCACGGCCTTGGCCGCCACCTCCCCGCCGGTAAAGAAGATGTGGTCGAAGGGGACGGCTAGCAGTTCCGTGGTTTCCGGGATCCCTCCCTCCACCACCTGCACCGCGCCGGCCAGGTACTCCGGGACCCACCGGGCCAGGGCCGCGGAGGTGGCTGGCGCGTGCTCGCTGGGCTTGAGGATCACCGTGTTGCCGGCGGCGAGGGCGCCGGCCAGCGGGGCGAGCAGCAGCTGCAGCGCGTAGTTCCACGGCCCGATCACCAGCACCACCCCCAGCGGGGTCAGCTCGGTCCAGGCCTTGGCCGGCTGCACGGAGAGCGGGACGGGGACCGGGCGCGGGCGCAGCCAGGCTGCGAGGTGTTTTTCCAGGTGCGCGGCTTCGGCGGTGACGAAGCCGATCTCGGTCATCTGCGATTCGGTCTCGTGCTTGCCCAGGTCGGCGGAGAGGGCCTGCGCGAACTCGGTCCGGCGTTCCACCAGCATGCGGCGCAAGGCGGCGAGCTGCTGGAGCCGCCACTGCAACGGCCGGGTCACCCCGCTGTCGAACTCTTCACGGGCACGGGCGACGGCGGCGGCTACGGTCTGCATCCGATCAATGTACCGTCACCGCAGCCGCTCCGGACTGCGGTTTCAGGTAAATTCCGGTAAATCCCGGTGATGCTGGAACAGCCACCGGTTCAGGACTATGTTGAAGACATGAGCAAGGTATCCAGCCGGCATTTTGGAGAAATCGAGCTCAACCACGGGCGCGACCATAACTTCGCCGCCACCCATGAACTGGCCGGCCACCCGCTGGAACTGGACCTGAACGTCAACGCCCATGACCACTTCGACGAGGCGGCCCTGCACAAGGTGGACTACCGGTTGCGCTTCCTGCCCGAGGTGGTGGACCAGGTGCGGGAGATGATCGCCGAGGAGCTGGACCAGGAAGGCAGCAGCCCGCAGGAGTACCTGCGCTTCCACTGCAACGCCCTCAAGCCCGAACATCTGCGGCAGGTCTTCGGGGTCGAGGACAAGTCCCAGCTCACCAACCAGGTGTTCCTCAAGGCCCTCAAGCTCGGCCACGTGGGCATCTACCCCGGCCAGCCCGAACGCTACTTCGTCCTCGACTTCACCCTGGGCGCGCACTTCACGGACGAGGTGCTCGTCGCCTCCACGGACGAGGACGGCGTCGTCGACGACGAGATCCTCTGGGAGTCCTGAGCGCTCCCCCTCTGAAGAACCGGGCCCTGCAAACCCGCTAAGGAAAGCCGCCCCGGCGCCACTGCTTCGCGCCCCGGCCGGAAGCCCCTCCCCCACAGCCGCTGCGGGGACTATCATGCTGGCATGATCCAGCTTCCAGCCAGTTACCAGGAGTACCTCGCAGGCAAAAGCGAGGGCATTGTGAACGCCGTCCGGCCCGTCCTCATGCAGTCTGCTGCAGACCAGTCACACGGGGTGCGGGTAGTGGTCCACCCGCACGACCATCAGGCCCACATCGACGAGACCCTGCCGTTCGGCACCGTCCTGGAGGACATTGACTGATGCCGATCACCGGCGGCAGGTGTTGAGCGGGCTTTAGCCGTCCAGGAGCAGCCGCTGGGAGCGCGGCGCGAGCATGTGCTCCAGCACCAGGCAGGCGGCCCCGACGGCGCCGACGTCGTCGCCCACGCCCGTGCTGACCACCTCCACGCCGTGGATCTTGCCCGTGTCGCTGTTGCCTGCCACGAGGCCGGGGACCAGCTCCAGATAGGCCGGGGCGAGGCAGGTCCAGAACGGGCCGCCGAAGACGACGCGGTCCACGTCCAGGGCGTTAATGACCGCGGCCACGGCGCGGCTGACCAGCACGGCCGAGTCCCGGAGGATGCCGACGGCGCCGTCGTGGCCGCCGTAGGCCATGGCGCACAGCTCGGCGAACCGCTCCTGGATGGCGGGGGCGCTGTGGCCCTCCTCGGGGCCGTCCAGCACGCCGGTGGCGACGGCCTTGGCCACCAGCACCTGCGGGATGGCGGAGGACTTCACGCAGCCGCGCTGGCCGCAGTCGCACTCGGGCCCGTCCGGGTCCACGATCACGTGGCCGATCTCGCCCGCGTTGCCGGAGACTCCGCGGACCACTTCGCCGTTGAGGACCAGGCCGCAGCCGATGCCGGTGCCCATGTACATGAAGAGGAAGCTGCCGGCGCCGCTGGGTCCGCCGGCCCAGGTCTCGGCTACGGCGGCGCTGGTGACGTCCTTGTCCAGGATGGTGGAGAGGCCGGTGGCCTCGGCCAGGGCGTCGCGGAGGTTCACGCGGTCCCAGCCCGGCAGCAGCGGCGGGTCCACGACGGCGCCGGCCACCAGGTCGATGGGTCCGGGAGAAGCGACGCCCAGTCCGGCGATCTTGGCCCGGTCCACGCCCGAATCGTCGATCAGCTGTTTGATCTCGGCGGCGATGGTGTCGATGATGGCGCCGGGTTCGCTGCCGTCCGGCGTCGGGATCCGGGTGTGCCGGACGACGTCGCCCACGAGGTCCAGCAGGACGAACGTGAGGACGGCTGGGTCCACGTGCACGCCGACGGCGTACATGCCGGCCGGGTTCAGCCGCAGCATGGTGCGCGGCTTCCCGGGGCCGGTGCCCTCCTTACCGGCCTCAACGATCAGGCTCTGGTCCAGGAGGCGGCGGGAGATGTTGGAGATGGTCTGCGGGGACAGCCCCACGATCTGGGCCAGCTCCACCCGGCTCAGTCCCGTCGGGGAGCGGCGGATCGCGTCCAGGATGACGGTGAGGTTGAAGTCGCCCATCCGTGGGAGATTCGTTCCCCGCCGCGGCGAGGGGGTGCGGCTCTCAGTCACTGGTACCTCTCAACGTCATCGGTCAAGTACTGCTGATGTGGGAAATGCTACGTCACCGGCCTTACGCCGCCACACAGGCGGCCGTCACGTTTGCGCGGATTAAGCCTGGCTGCGGCTGCTGGCGGTGACGGTGAACTTCGGGTTCCGGCCCGCCTCGCGGGTGGGACCCACCAGGCGCTCCAGCGAGGGCCGGTACTGCAGGTGGCTGTTGTAGACGGTCCAGAGCTCTCCCCCGGGCGTCAGCACCCGGGCGGCGGCCTCGATCAGCTTGAGTCCGGCACCGGCGTGCACGGCCGAGCCCAGGTGGAAGGGCGGGTTGAGCAGCACCAGGTCCACCGAGGCGTCCGGCAGGGTGCTCAGGGCGTCGTCCTGCAGACCCGTGACGCTCGTGATCCCGTTGGCGCGGGCGGTGGCCAGGGCGGAGTCGACGGCGGCGGCGGAGCGGTCCGTGGCGGTCACGCGGGCCTCCGGATGGCTCCGGGCATAGAGGGCGGCCAGGATGCCGGTGCCGCAACCGAGGTCCACGGCGTGCCGGGCGTCGGGCATCTGCGGCAGGAAGTCCAGGAGGAAACGGGTGCCGATGTCCAGCCCCGTACCGGCGAATACCGCACCGCGGGCGCAGACCGTGAGGTCCAGGCCGGGGTGGAGCTTTGACACCGGGTACGGAGGCTCCCCCACGGCCGGCTTCGGGCCGCGGGCCACCAGCACGCGGGACTTCTGCCGCGCGAGCTGGGGCTGGACCTCCGCGAAGGAGCGGGCCAGGACTGCGTTCATGCCCAGGCTCATGTGCTTGACCCGGCCACCGGCCAGCAGGACCGCGCCTGGGGCGGCGTAGCGGGCGACGGCGTCGGCGATCTCTTCGAGCTCGGCGAGGGAACGGGGCAGCTGCAGCAGCACCAGGGAAGCACCGTCGACGGCGTCGGACAAGGTGGTCTGGATGAAACCGCCGGTGAGGCCCGCGGCTTCGGCGTTGCGCCGCAGGGCGCGTTCGCCGGTGATGAGGTCCTGGTGGACCCGGATCGCCGACGCTGCCGGCCCGCCGGCGCCGGTGATCCCCGGCGTGAGGAGGCCGAGGGTGAGCGCGCCGTAGTTGTCGCCGGTGACCGCCACCGGTCCGCCGTCGTGCAAGCCGGCAGCCGTTTCCAGCAGCAGCCGGTCCGTGGCGTCCCAGGCCTGGAGGTTGGGGGCCTCCACGTCCGGGAAGCGCCGCAGTCCGGCGAAGATCTGGTCGAGGTGATGGTCCGACACGTCCGGTTTCCGCCGTTTCGTCAGGGGTGGGTGGGGTGGCCGAAGGGTTAAAGCGGTGAGGCCCCGCTCAATGAGCGGGGCCTCGTTCGGTGGAGCTGAGGGGACTCGAACCCCTGACCCCCTGCATGCCATGCAGGTGCGCTACCAGCTGCGCCACAGCCCCGAACCGTTTCCTGCCGGTCCGGTTTTTATGCCGTTCCGATCAAGCAACCTGATTAGAGTAATGCACTTTTGCCCGGGATGCTAATCGGCGTCCTGCGGGCGTGTCCCGGCTGCTTTCCGGGGGCTTCGCGGGGCTTCGGGACGCATCCGGGCAATAAAAAAATCCGCCGGAACCTGATGGTTCCGGCGGATTACGGTGGAGCTGAGGGGACTCGAACCCCTGACCCCCTGCATGCCATGCAGGTGCGCTACCAGCTGCGCCACAGCCCCGTATTCTCGCCGCTTCGACCTCGTTCCCGCCAAAGCAACTCAAATATCTTAGAACACCACTTCCGAAAATTCCAAATCGGGAATATTCACGGTGCGCCCGCCCCGGAGGGCGTGCGGCTACTCCGCGTCGGTGCCGGCCGCGGCCTTTGCGGATGCGTCGTCGCCGAGCTGCAGGTCGACCACGGGGCAGTCCTTCCAGAGGCGCTCGAGGGCGTAGAAGACCCGGTCCTCTTCGTGCTGGACGTGGATGACGACGTCGGCGTAGTCCAGCAGCACCCAGCGGCCGCCCGAGCGGCCCTCACGGCGGACGGGCTTGAGGTCGTGCTTGGACAGTTCGTCCTCGATGCCGTCGACGATCGCGTTGACCTGGCGCTCGGACGGGGCCGAGGCGATGAGGAAGACGTCGGCCAGGGCGAGGCGTTCGCTGACGTCGAGCGCCACGATATCTTCGGCCAGCTTGTCCGCGGCCGCATGGGCGGCGTGGCGGGCGATGGTGATGGCTGAATCGGTTGCAGTCACGGGACTCCTTGTTGGTGATGAAACTTTGGTGAAACTCGGTGAATAGGGTGCCGGCCCGGGGCCGGACGCTGAAAGCTAGTGACGAGGGCGGTCCGCGGCGGTGGCCGCGTCAGTGGCCCATGCCGGTGATGATCAGGATGACGCCGGCCACAAGGGCCAGCACGCCGAGGGCCAGGACGCTGAGCTGCAGCAGGTGCAGCCGCCGGGCCCTGCCGAGTCCGGCGGTGGCCGCGTCCAGCGGGTCCAGTCCGTAGGCGGCGTTGGCGGCGACCGGCGGACGGGCGGCCAGGTCTTCCTGCGCCTGCGCGTCCTGGACCTGGTCGCCTGCTGCGGGACTCCGACCGGCCTTGGCCGCGGCTTCGGCCCGGGCCAGGACTCCGGTGCGGCCGGCGTCGCGCTGCTGCTTGGCCGGACGGCGGCCCGTGCGGGGCTGGACCTTCGGACCCTGGTTGGTCACGAGCGGCACGTAGGAGGTCGCCGGGCGCTTCATCACCGGGCGTTCCATGCCGGGCACCTCGACGAATTCCAGCGGGGTGACCATGGCCAGGTTGCTGGCCGTGGAGGGCCCGTTGTCAGCGGTACCGGGCTTAGGGGCGACGCCCTCGGCGCCCGTCTCCGGGATGCCGGCCGTGGTCCGGGGGGCCTGCTGGTTGTTCTGCTCGGCGAGCTTCTGCTTGGCCGCGGCGCGCCGGTTCAGGACGGCGGCCCGCTCGGCCAGGGCGATCTGCTGCGCCAGGACCTCGGGGTCAACGGCGTCGGGGTCGGTGGCGGCGATGTGCTCCATCTTCGCCACCTGGTTGCGGGCCTGGGCGGCCAGGAGTTCCCGGGCGGCAAGGGCCTGCTCGACGCTCATGCCCTCCGGTGCGGCGGGGGCTTCCGGAGCGGCGCGGGTTTCCGGAGCGGCCGACGTTTCGGGAGCCTGCTGCGGAGCCGCTTCGGGTGCGGCGTCCCGCTTCGGAGCCACCACCGGGTGCCGCTGCGTCCGCGGCGAGGGCATCGGCACGATCGGGTTGGCCGATGTGGCCGGGGCCGTTTCCTCGGCCAGCTGCTGGAGGCGCAGCTGCCGGCGGGTGGGCGGGCCGCCCGGGGAGAGCTGGCCCTCCTTCTCGGCAAGTTCCTTGATGGTGCGCAGCGCGGCCCGGTCACGGGCACGGATCTGGGAGGACCGCTCGGCAGGCGTCTCGCGGCGCACGGTGTCCACCGGGCCGGGGATCCGGCGGCGGCCGGTGGTCTCGGCCTCGGTGGGTTCCACAGGCCGGGACTGCCGTGGCGCCGCGGCGTTTTCCGGGGAGCCGGAACCGGCGCCGGTACTCCCGGGGTTCCCGGGGGTATCGGCGCTCCCGGAGTTATCGGCATTTCCCGTGACTCCGGGGGTCGCTGCCTGCTGTTCATCCCTGGCACGGCGCAGTTCGCGTCGGCTGCGGATGGGAGGCTGTTCCTGACTCATGGGAGGCTCACTCGGTACTGGCGGTTAGGTGTGGTTGGAGGACGGGTCGGACCTGGTGGACGTCCAGATCGTTTTCCGGCTGGCCATCGTAAAGTCCGTACTTGGCGATGTACTGCACCACGCCGTCCGGCACCAGGTACCAGACGGGGTTGCCGGCGGCCACGCGGGCGCGGCAGTCCGTGGACGAGATCGCCATCGCAGGGATCTCCAGGAGCGTGACGTCGTCGCGGCCCATGCCGTCCAGGACGTGACCGGGACGCGTCACCCCGACGAAGTGCGCCAGCGACCAGAGCTCGTTGATGTCCTTCCAGGAGAGGATCTGCGCGAGGGCATCCGCTCCGGTGATGAAGAACAGGTCAGCGTCGGGACGCTGCGTGTGCAGGTCCCGCAGGGTGTCGATGGTGTACGTGGGACCCGGCCGGTCGATGTCCACGCGGCTGACCGTGAAGCGCGGATTGGACGCCGTCGCAATGACGGTCATCAGGTACCGGTGCTCGGCCTGGGTGACCTTCTTGCTGCTCTTCTGCCACGGCTGCCCGGTGGGGACGAACACCACCTCGTCGAGGCCGAACTTGGCCGCGACCTCGCTGGCGGCCACCAGGTGCCCATGGTGGATCGGATCGAACGTGCCGCCCATCACACCCAGGCGCAGGCGGCGTGTTGCGCCGTGCGGCTTCATGATGGCGGAAATATTAGTGGCCCTGGCCGTGGCCGTGCTTGTTCGGGTGCTGGCGGTGCGGGTCAGCGTGCTCTTCAACGGCGGAGTGGCGCTTGCCCAGGTTGCCGTAGGAGAGGGTGATGAACATCAGGACCAGGAGGAGCAGGAACATCGAGCCACCGATCACGTATGGCGGCGCGATGAGCGGAGCGGGTTCTTCGTGCGCCACTGCTGCGGCAACGGACGTGGCGATCTGCTGAAACAGCATGTTCTCCCCTAGTGAGTTCTACAAATGGACGACGGCGGAGGATCCCGCCGTTCCTGGCTTTAGTCCATGGTACCGCGTGACTAGGCCCGGACCTGGCCCTCGCCCTGCACGATCCACTTGGTGGTGGTGAGTTCGGTCAAGCCCATCGGGCCGCGGGCGTGCAGCTTCTGCGTGGAGATCCCCACCTCGGCGCCCAGCCCCAGCTCGCCGCCGTCGGTGAACCGGGTGGAGGCGTTGACGATCACCGCTGCAGAATCAATCTCTGCGATGAACCGTTCGGCGTTGGCGAGGTCGTTGGTGACGATCGCCTCGGTGTGGCCGGTGGACCAGGAGCGGATGTGGGACAGCGCCTCGTCCATGCTGTCGACCATGGCCACGGCGAGGTCCAGTTCCATGTACTCGGTGGCCCAATCCACGTCCGTGGCGGGCACGGTCTCCACCGAGGGCAGCGCCGCGGTGACGCGGGCGTCGGCGTGCAGGGTGACGCCGGCGGCCCGGAGGGCGGCGGCGACGGCGGGCAGCACGGTGGACTCCGAGTGCACGAGGAGGGTTTCCACCGTGTTGCAGACGCTGGGCCGCTGGGTCTTGGCGTTGAGGAGGATCTCCACGGCCATCTTCTCGTCCGCGGAGGCGTCGAGGAAGATGTGCACGTTGCCCTCGCCGGTCTCAATGACGGGGACAGCGGAGTTGGTCACGACGGTCTGGATCAGGTCCCGGCCGCCGCGGGGAATCAGGACGTCCACGCGGCCGCGGGCCCGCATCAGCACGTTGGCGCCCTCACGGCCGTATTCGTCGACGCTCTGGACGGCGTCCGCGGGCAGTCCGACGGAGACCAGGGCGTCGCGGAGGACGTTGATCAGGGCGACGTTGGTTTCGGCTGCGGCGCTGCCGCCGCGCAGGATCACGGCGTTGCCGCTCTTGAGAGCCAGCCCGGCGATGTCCACGGTGACGTTGGGGCGGGCCTCGTAAATGGCGGCGATGACGCCCATGGGCACGTTGACCTGCCGCAGGCGCAGCCCGTTCGGCAGGGTCTGGCCGCGCACCACGTTGCCCACGGGATCGGGCAGGCCGGCGAGGTTCTCCAGCGCCGCAGCGAGGGCTTCGATCCGGGTGTCGTTCAGCGTCAGCCGGTCCAGCAGCGCGGCGGAGGTGCCGTTGGCACGGCCGGCGGCGACGTCCTTGGCGTTGGCGGCGAGGATGGTGCCCCGGTGCTCCAGAAGGGCGGCGCCGATGGCGCGCAGGCCGCGGTCCTTCCAGGCCCGGTTGGCGCGGGCCATCTCGCGTGAGGCGGCGCGGGACCGGTCGGCGATCGCGTGGACCGCGGCTTCGACACCCGGGGCCGCCGGCGGCAGGCCTGCGGCAGGCGTGTCGTTCAGGGGCAGGTCGGGGTGCGAAGTCAGGGCCTCAGTCATGCTCCAAGTTTAGGCGAGCGGGTGGGTCAGACCAGCACCAGGTCGTCAACATGAACAACTTCGCGCTCGTAGCCGGGGCCCAGGCTGCGGCCCAGGTCCATGGTGGAGCGGCCGAGCATCTGCGGCAGCTCCCCGGCGCCGTAGTTGACCAGCCCGCGGGCGATCACGGTGCCGTCGGTGCCGACCATCTCCACCGGGTCGCCGCTCTCGAAGTCCCCGTGCACGGCGGTAATACCGGCGGGCAGCAGGGAGGTGTGGCGTTCCCGGACGGCGCGCACCGCGCCGTCGTCGAGCACCAGCCGGCCCCGGACGGACGCGAGGTGCGCCAGCCAGAGCAACCGGATGGGCTTGCGGGCGCCGTTGACAGAGAACCAGGTGCCCACGTCCTCCCCCGCCAGCGCGGCGGCGGCATTCGGGGTTGAGGTGACCAGGGCGTGGATGCCGGAGCCCGCGGCGATCGAGGCGGCCTCCACCTTGGTGACCATTCCGCCGGTCCCCACACCGGCCTTGCCGGTGCTGCCGATCGAGACGCCGTCGAGGTCGCGGGGGCCCGCGACGTGCGGGATCCTGCGGGCACCGCGCGCGGGCGGCCCGTCGTAGAGGGAGTCGACGTCGGAGAGCAGTACCAGCGCGTCGGCGCGGACCAGGTGGGCTACCAGGGCGGCGAGCCGGTCGTTGTCGCCGAAGCGGATCTCGTGGGTGGCGACGGTGTCGTTCTCGTTGACCACGGGCACGACCCCGAGGTTCAGCAGCCGGTCCAGGGCGCGGAAGGCGTTGGTGTGCTGGCTGCGGCGCATGAAGTCGTCTGCGGTCAGCAGTACCTGGCTGACGGTGACCCCGTGCGCGCCGAAGGCGTGGGTGTAGCGGGCCATGAGCAGACCCTGCCCCACGCTCGCCGCGGCCTGCTGGGTGGCGAGGTCGCGCGGGCGCTTCTCCAGGCCCAGCGGTGCCAGGCCGGCGGCGATCGCGCCGGAGGAGACCAGGATGATCTCGGTGCCGGCGTTGCGCTTATGCGCGAGGGCGTCGGCCAGGCCGGTCAGGGCCTCCTCGTCGATGCCGCCCTTGATGGACGTCAGCGAGGAGGAGCCGACCTTGACGACGATCCGGCGTGCGTCGGCCAGGAGGGTCCGGCCGGGAAATACTGCCGGCGTCACGTCGCCGGCCTGGGTGGCGTTACTGGTCATCGGCGTCGCCGAGTCCACTCTCCTTGAGCGGCTGCTGGGCGCGGCGGCCGCTGACCGATTCGGTCCAGATGCCGGCCTTGCGTTCGGCTTCGAGCTCGGCGCGGGCGGCGGCCTTGGCGTCGCGGCGTTCCTGCTGTTCCTCGCGCTTCTGGCCGCGGGTGGGCCGGTCGCCGATGTCCGCGAAGCGGATGTCGGTGCCACGCGGGGAGGCCAGCAGTTCCGCGCCGGCCATCATGGTGGGTTCCCAGTCGAAGACGACGCCGTCGTCCTCGCCGATCACCACGGCGTCGCCGGGCTTCGCGCCCTGCTTGAACAGCTCGGTTTCGACGCCCAGCTTGGCCAGCCGGTCCGCGAGGTAGCCGATGGCTTCCTCGTTGGTGAAGTCGGTCTGCTTGACCCAGCGGACCGGCTTCTCGCCCAGGACGCGGAACAGCGGCTCCATGCCGCGTTCCTCGCGCCGGATGGTGAAGCCGGATTCGTTGACGGCACGGGGGCGCAGCACCGGGGCCGCGACCTTCGGCGGGGTTGCGGCGACGGCGTCGCGGGCGGCCTTGACGATCTCGGCCATCGCGAAGCCCAGCTGGCGCAGGCCCTCGTGGCTGGTGGCGGAAATTTCGAAGACGCGGTAGCCGCGCTTCTCCAGCTCGGGGCGGACGAACTCGGCCATGTCCTTGCCGTCGGGGAGGTCCACCTTGTTCAGGGCGACCAGCCGCGGGCGGTGGTTCAGGGGAACAACCTCGCCGTCGGTGCCGGCGTAGCTCATGTCGACGGCGTACTTCTCCAGCTCGGCCTCGATCACGGCCAGGTCGGAAAGAGGGTCGCGGTCCGATTCGAGCGTGCCGCAGTCCAGGACGTGGACCAGGGCGGCGCAGCGTTCAACGTGGCGCAGGAAGTGGTGGCCGAGGCCCTTGCCCTCGCTGGCGCCCTCGATCAGGCCGGGCACGTCGGCGATGGTGAAGCGGACGTCGCCGGCCTGGACGACGCCGAGGTTCGGGATCAGGGTGGTGAACGGGTAGTCCGCGATCTTGGGCCGCGCGGCGGACATGGCCGCGATCAGGCTGGACTTGCCGGCGGACGGGAAGCCGACCAGGGCGATGTCCGCGATGGACTTCAGTTCCAGGACGATGTCGCTGGATTCGCCCTCGATGCCGAGCAGCGCGAAGCCGGGGGCGCGGCGCTTCTGCGAGGACAGGGCCGCGTTGCCGAGGCCGCCGAGGCCGCCGGCGGCGGCGATGTATTCGGTGCCCTCCCCCACCATGTCGGCCAGGACGGTGCCGTCCTTGCTCTTGACGACGGTGCCTTCGGGGACGGGCAGGACCAGGGTCTCGCCGTTCTTGCCGCCGCGCCAGTCACCCATGCCGGGGCCGCCGTTGGTGGCGTGCCGGTGGGGGGCGTGATGGTAGTCCAGGAGGGTGGTGGTCTGGGGGTCGACGCGGAGGATCACGTCGCCGCCGTTGCCGCCGTTGCCGCCGTCGGGCCCGCCGAGGGGCTTGAACTTCTCACGGTGGACGGAGACACACCCGTGACCGCCGGTACCGCCGGATACGTGCAGTACTACCCGGTCTACAAAGCTGGCCACGTGGATCTCCTCAGTGCTGTTCCCGGTCCGCAAGGTCACGGAATGATTGTAATGCGGTTAAACACCGGTGGAGCGGACCCATTGGCCCGCCCCACCGATTGTGAAACGTAGGTGTTACTCTGCGGCTGCAGCAGCCACGATGTTCACGACGCGACGGCCACGACGGGTGCCGAACTCGACGGCGCCGGGGGTCAGAGCGAACAGGGTGTCGTCGCCGCCACGGCCAACGCCGGCGCCCGGGTGGAAGTGGGTGCCACGCTGGCGGACGATGATCTCGCCGGCGGAAACAACCTGGCCGCCGAAGCGCTTCACGCCGAGGTACTGGGCGTTGGAGTCACGACCGTTGCGAGTGGAGCTCGCGCCTTTTTTATGTGCCATTTGGAATGCCTGCCTTCAAAAAATTCTGGGAAACTGCGGGAACCTGATCAGTAACGGAAAGTTACTTGATACCGGTGATCTTGACCTTGGTCAGTTCCTGACGGTGACCCTGGCGCTTCTTGTAACCGGTCTTGTTCTTGTACTTCTGGATGACGATCTTGGGACCACGGAGGTCTTCCAGGATCTCAGCCGTAACCGTTACCTTAGCCAGGTCCGCTGCGGCGGACGTGACCTTGTCACCGTCCACCAGGAGCAGTGCGGGCAGCTCAAAGGTGCTGCCGGCTCCACCGGGGACGCGGTTCAGGGTAACGAAGTCTCCAACAGAAACCTTCTCTTGGCGGCCGCCTGCGCGGACAATCGCGTACACCACTGGGGAACTCACTTCTCTCGACGTTTATTACTAGATTTGCGTGCGGAACCTGGCCCCGAACTACCGGAGCGGCTCACGCTGTGCCTCAACGCCGGCAGGTTCCCCGGGGGAACCCATGAGCTATCCCGTGGATCATCCGTCCCGCGTGGGGTGGACAGCTCCTCAAGGTCATAACCCAAGTGTTGGCGTAAGCACCGAAGATCAAGACTACGCTAATTTCGCCTTCGGCCGCAAACGAGGCAGGCCCCGGAGAGTCGGGCGTGACCGGTGCCACAGTGCCGTTTTCCAAGGAACCGGACCGGGCGCCGCAGCCGCTTTCGGGAACCGCGCCCCACCACCTTACCGGCAGCGGCTCCCGTTCCGGGTCAGGCGTGCAGCCTCGGCGCGTCGAAGAAGTCCACCTCGAAGCGCACGGAGTGGACGAAGGCCTCGGTCATGGCGCCCCGTTCGGCGGCGGAACCGCGGCGGGCGGCGGCGTCCGTGTAGCGGATCGCCTGCCGGGTCGACGCGGCGAAGGCCTCGTCCGCGTATGTCCGCAGCCAGGCCGCGTAGGGGTGGCCTTCGTCCGCGCCCGCGGCGAGGAACTGCGCGTGCAGCGCGGCGCCCACCTCGGCATAGAGCCAAAAGCAGGGTAGCGCCGCGGCCACGAGGACCCCGTAGCTGCCGGCCAGGGACGCAGCGTGCAGGTGGTCCACGTAGGACTTGGTGACCGGACCCTGCCGCCGCGGGGTGCCCGCACGCCCGGCCAGCCAGCTCCGGTGCAGTTCCGACTCAACCTCCAGGCACTGGGCGGCCGAGCGTGACCAGAACAGCTGCTCTGCCTCCGTCGGGGCAAGCGCTGCGGCGCGGGACAGCACCCGGGAGTAGCCGTTGAGGTAGAGCGCGTCCTGGCCGAGGTAGTAGGCGAACTCATGCTCCGGCAAGGTTCCGTCCGCCAGACCCCGGATGAAGTCCAGGGCATAGATTTCCGTCAGGCCCTCCGCGGCGAGGGGCTCGAGGCCGGTGGCGAAGTCGCCGGGTTCCTTGAGGTGTTCCGTGAACTGTTCCGTGCCGGGCCCGGGCGCCGGTTCCGTGGGCTGGGCGAGGTGGTGGAAGTGGTGGACGGGTCCGTTGCCGGAGCCGACGTCGAGCCGTCCGGCCTCGCGCAGCGCCCCCAGCAGCCAGGGCTTGACGCGGCGCAGCGCGGTTTCCCAGTCCCCGCCGGCGGCGTAGGCCGTGGCAAGGGCCGAGGACAGCGAGCACCCGGTGCCGTGGCTGTTGCGGGTGTCGACCCGCTCCCCCGGCACCACCACGGTTTCGCTGCCGAGCAGTCCGGCGCTGTTGACCAGCGCGTCCGGGCATCCGCCGTCGGCGTCCTCCTCGAGGTGGCCGCCCTTGACCAGGACCGTGGTTCCGGCCAGCGCGGAGAGGCGTTTGCCCTGCTCCAGCGCCTCCGCCCAGCCGGCGGCGACCGGTTCGTCCAGCAGGAGGGCGAGTTCGGCCAGGTTGGGGGTGACCAGGTCGGCGAGCGGCAGCAGGGTGTGCAGCGCCGCCACCGCCGATTCCTGCAGCAGCCGGTCACCGCTGGTGGCGACCATGACGGGGTCCAGGACGACGACGGCGGGCCGGGTGCGTTCCAGCCACGCCCGTACCGCGTCGATGACGCCGGCGTCGCCGAGCATGCCGATCTTCACGGCATCGATGGTGATGTCCTCGGCGATGGCGTCCAGCTGCTCGGTCAGGAAGGCGGCGGGCGGCACGTGCACGGACCGGACGCCGCGGGTGTTCTGGGCGGTCAGGGCCGTGATGGCGGCCATGCCGTAGCCACCCATGGCCGCGATGCTCTTCAGGTCCGCCTGGATTCCGGCACCGCCGGTAGGGTCGGACCCCGCGATGGCGAGGACCCTCGCCACCGGGGCCTGCCCGGTGGCGTCGTCGGCCGTGCCGGCCGACGCATCGGGTCCGGCGGCGTCGTCGGCAGCCTGCTCTGCCGGGAACACCGTCTGCAGGAAGGTGGCGCCGGGGACGGTTGACAGTGCCGCGGGTGCTGCCGCGGGTTGGGTCGAAGACAAGAGACATCCCTTCGCCGGTGCTAACCGGACAGGTTCAACGGGTGTGGATCTCAGCCGGCCCGATGCGCGGCACCCCGTGTCGCGTTCCAGCGTAGCGCCCCTCCCCGGGTTCTCCCGTTCCTGTCCGCCCCTCCGGCCGGTCTCCCCCTTAACCGGCTCTCGGGTACCGCCCGGAGTCGACGCTTCGAAACGTCGAGTCCGGGAGATACCCGCGAGTGGTACGGAGCGGTACCGAGTGGTGCGGCGGCGGAGCGGTTACAGCTCCGAGGCCGGTACGCCGACGCCGAGGATGATCGGGCCGCCGTTGTCCTTGACCACGGGCTTGACCGTTTCCGGTGCCTTGGCCTCGTGGACCGAGCCCTGGCCGGACGCGCTCGAGGCCTGCCGGTGCTGCTCGACGGCGGTCTCGTTGGCCGCCCCCTGGGCACGGCTGGCGCTGCGGTGCCGCCGCGGACGGCGCTGACCGGTGACCGGTTCCGCAGCCGCGGGGGTGCGGGCGGCGACGGGGGCCGCCACCGGTGCGGCCGTCTTCGGAGCCTCCTGCTGCCGGGTGTCCTGCTTGGGAGCCTGCTGCGGGGCGGGTTCCCGGCGCGCTTCGGGCTCGGCCGCGCGGTTGCGGGCGTTCGGCGGCTGGATCCGGGCCGTGCGGGCACGTCCCCGGCCCCGGGTTGCCCGGGACTGGTCAGCAGACCGACCGGCGGCCGGAGCCTCGGCGGGTACCTCAGCCTCCGGGGCAGGGGCTTCCACGGACCGTGCCTCCACAGCCGGCGCTTCCACGGACGGGGCGGCCTCGCGGGCCGCGGTCTCCGTGGTCCCGGACTGGCGGTTCCGCGAGTCCGAGTCGCCCAGGTTGGCGAACGCCTCGGTCAGCAGGTCCAGGGTCAGGGCCGGCTGCGGCGCCTGCTCGGCGTGCTCGACGAAGGGCAGGGCCACCTGCTCGCCGCCGAAGGTCAGCACGGCGGCGGGACGGCCGGCTGCTTCCTCGGTGGAGGCCAGCTCGACGGCGGCGTCAAGGGCCGCCTGCCGGGTCTCGGCGTCGGGCGCTGAGGTGGCGTCGCCGTCGTGCAGGTGGGCCGCGTGGGCCGCCGCCGCGATGTTTGCCAGCGCGGCCCGGGTAGCTTCTGCCTTGGCGTGCCGCTCGGCCTCGGTGGGCTCGTGGTGTCCGGCAGCCGGTGCCTGCTGCTGGACCTCGGTGCCCTGGCCGCCCTTGCCGCGGCGGCGCTTGCGCTCGTTGCGGGCGGCGGGCTGCTGCTCGGTGCGCGGAACGTGGTGTTCCGCGGCGACGGTGTTGGCGCGGCGGTGCTCGACCGGCTCGTCGTGCGTGACGACGCCTCGGCCGGCGCAGGCCTCGCACTGCTCGCCGAAGACTTCCAGCAGGCCGGTGCCCATCCGCTTGCGGGTCATCTGCACCAGGCCCAGCGAGGTAACCTCGGCGACCTGGTGCTTGGTCCGGTCCCGGCCCAGGCACTCCACCATGCGGCGCAGCACGAGGTCGCGGTTGGATTCCAGCACCATGTCGATGAAGTCGATCACGATGATGCCGCCGATGTCGCGGAGGCGCAGCTGGCGGACGACTTCCTCGGCCGCTTCCAGGTTGTTCTTGGTGACGGTTTCCTCGAGGTTGCCGCCGCTGCCGGTGAACTTGCCGGTGTTGACGTCCACCACGGTCATGGCCTCGGTGCGGTCGATCACGAGGGAGCCGCCGGAAGGCAGGAAGACCTTGCGCTCCAGAGCCTTGTGGATCTGCTCATCGATGCGCCAGGCGGAGAAGATGTCCGTGTCCTTGGTCCACTTCTCGAGCCTGCCCACCAGGTCCGGCGCCACGTAAGTGACGTAGGCCTCGATGGTGTCCCAGGCCTCCTCTCCGGAGACGATCAGCTTGGAGAAGTCCTCGTTGAACACGTCGCGGACCACCTTGATGGTCAGGTCAGGTTCGCCATAGAGGAGCTCCGGGGCGAGGATCTTGGTGGACGTGGCCTGGCTTTCGATGCCTTCCCACTGGGCGCGCAGACGGTTGATGTCATGCGTCAGTTCCTCTTCCGAGGCTCCCTCGGCCGCGGTGCGGACGATCACGCCGGCGTCTTCCGGCAAGCGGTCCTTGAGGATGCGCTTGAGGCGGTTGCGTTCGACGTCGGGCAGCTTGCGGGAGATGCCGGTCATGGAGCCGCCGGGCACGTACACGAGGTAGCGGCCGGGCAGGGAGATCTGGCTGGTCAGCCGGGCGCCCTTGTGGCCCACGGGGTCCTTGGTGACCTGGACCAAAACGGAGTCGCCGGACTTGAGCGCGTTCTCGATCCGGCGCTGCTTGCCCTCGAGGTTGACGGCGTCCCAGTTGACCTCGCCGGCGTACAGCACGGCGTTGCGGCCGCGTCCGATGTCGACGAAGGCCGCCTCCATGGAGGGCAGCACGTTCTGGACACGGCCCAGATAGACGTTGCCAATCAGGGAGTCCTGCTGGGTCTTGGACACGAAGTGCTCGGCCAGGACGCCGTCTTCGAGGACGCCGATCTGGATTCTGTCATCGCGCTGGCGCACGATCATCTGCCGGTCAACGGATTCGCGGCGGGCCAGGAACTCCGCCTCGGTGATGACGGTGCGGCGGCGGCCGGTGTCGCGGGACTCGCGGCGGCGCTGCTTCTTCGCCTCCAGCCGGGTGGAGCCCTTAACCGAGGTGACGCGGTTGCTGACGGGCGCGTCGCTGACGGTGCGCGGGGCACGGACCCGGGTGACGGTGTTGGGCGGGTCGTCGTCGCTGCCGCCGGTCAGTTCGAGGTCCTGGTCACCGCGACGGCGCCGACGGCGGCGGCGGGACGTCACGCCGTCCTCCAGTGCGGCTTCGCGGCCCTCCTCGGCGTCCTCGTCGCCAGGCTCGGCGTCGGTGTCGGCCTCGGCGACCCGGCTGCGGCCACGGCGGCCTCGGCTGCGGCGACGGCGGCGGTTGCCCTGCTCGTCGTCCTCGTCGTCTTCATCGGTGTCAGCGTCCTCGGCAGCGGCAGCAACCGGGGCGGGGGCCGGACGGACGACGGCGGTGAGGTCCGGGGCCTGGAAGAGCATTGAGGTGACGGCGCCGGGGGCGAGGAACAGCGACGGCGTTTCGGTTTCCTGAGCTTCCTCCGCGGGGGCCTCCGCTGCCGGGGCCGCCTCGGCGGGGGTTTCGGTGGCGACGGCGGGAGCGTCCTGGGCGGCAACGGCATGATCGGCCGTGGGCGCCTCGTCGGTGGCGCCGGCCTCCGGTGCGGTTTCTGCAGGCACCTCGGCGGGGGCTGCCTTGGCGCGGCTGGCCCGGCGGCGGACCGGCTTGCGCGGGACATCGGTCTCGGCCTCGGCCGGCACGTCGGCGGGCGCCACGGCCTCGGAGACGGTGAGGAGGGCGGGGGCTTCGTCCGCGGCGTCAGCCTCGGGTGCGGCGGCTGCCTTCGGGGCGGCCTGGCGACGGGTACGGGTCCGGCGCGCCGGGGCCTTCTCCGCTACCGGATCCCCGGCAGCCGCGGCCACGGCCGTGACGCTGTTGTCTGCATCGGCAGCGGCTGCTTCGGCGTCCGCGGCGGGGGCCGCGGCGTCGGCGGCGTCGCCGACCGGTGCGGCCGCTTCGGCCTTGGGGGCCGCCTTCTTGCGGGTGCGCGGGGCCCGTTTGGGCTTCTCCGGCACCTCGGTGGCGGTTACGCCGTCGGTCATGGGGGCGTCGGAAACCGTTGCTTCGTCGTTGCCCGTTTCCAGCTGTTCATTATCCATATGTGGCCACGCTCCTGCCCCTGATGCGCCGCCACATCCGGCGCCCTGGGGGCATATATTTGTCAACACCCGCAGGCATTGACAGAAGTCAATTGAATACCCTCAGGTTCGCACCGGCATTGGGGTGCGGCAGCCCTGGAGGGCCGGCGGCTTCGCTGCGAACCCGTTGATCGATGCATCACAACCAGGTGCCGTCCAATGGCATTGCGGGAAAACCGGATCATCAGACCCGGGAAGATCCCTGCTCCTCATTGGCGGTCTTGAATTCAAAGTCGCCGGACTGAAGCGCGAATGTGGTTCACGTCCCAGCCAGCTTCATTGTCTCACAGCAGTCGGAAATGCTGGCTTAGGCCGCACATCCCGGACGCACATGACACCGAACCACCGGTAAGCGGGAGGCGATCGGACCCGGAACCCGGGATTCGTCCAGCCTCCGGCGATAGAATCTGCCGTAGCACGCCGTTCCGCAGCCAGAGCTGCGCGCACGGCGGACCTGAGCACCGAGAACCTGACTTTCGAAGACCCAGCACAGAGAACCGACGCAAAGGACGAACGATCCATGCCCAGCATCTCCCACGCCCCTGACGACGTGGCCACCCCGGCACGGGACAACGGACCGGCCGAAGCGGACCGGCAGGTTCCGTCGATGACCCGGCCGCGGCCGTTTGGCTGGCTGCTGGTGATCACCGGCGTCGTCGGCTGGCTCGCCTCCGGCGCCCTGGTGCTGGAGAAGCTCGCCGTCCTCAAGGACCCCAGCCACGTCACCGTCTGCGACGTCAACCCCTGGATTTCCTGCGGCCAGGTGATGCAGACCTGGCAGAGCTCACTCTTCGGATTCCCGAACATGTTCATCGGCATCGTGGCGTTCGCCGTGATCATCACCACCGGCATGGGGCTCCTGTCCGGCGCCCGCTTCGCCCGCTGGTACTGGCTCGGGCTGCAGACCGGCGTGACGCTGGGCTTCGCCTTCGTGGTGTGGCTGTGGTCGCAGGCGCTGTACTCGATCCACATCCTCTGCCCGTTCTGCATGATCGTCTGGGCGGCCATGATTCCGCTCTTCGTCTGGGTGACCGTCCGCAACATCACCCACGGCGTCATTCCGATGCCCGCCGGCGCCACCCGCATCCTGGGCGAGTCCGGCTGGATCCTGACCGCCCTGCTCTACATCGCCGTCGTCGCCACGATCTTCTTCGCCTTCATCCAGGTCTTCGTCGGCACGTCCGGCTACTAAGCTGGCGCAACGCGAAAAGCCGGGGCCGGTGTTCGATAGCGAACACCGGCCCCGGCTTTTTAACGCCCCCACGGGGGCGGAGAGCCTAGAACCAGATCTTGATCTCGCGCTCGGCGGACTCCACCGAGTCGGAGCCGTGGACCAGGTTCTGCTGGACCTTGACGCCCCAGTCGCGGCCGAAGTCGCCACGGATGGTTCCCGGAGCCGCCGTCGTCGGGTCGGTGGTGCCTGCGAGCGAACGGAAGCCCTCGATCACGCGGTGGCCCTCGAAAATCGCCGCGACCACGGGGCCGCTGAGCATGAATTCGACCAGCGGCTCGTAGAAGGGCTTGCCGACGTGCTCTTCGTAGTGCTGCTCGAGGAGTTCGCGGGTGGCGTTGACCTTCTTCAGCTCGGCCAGGGTGTAGCCCTTGGCTTCGATCCGGGCGATGATGCTGCCCGTCAGGTTGCGGGCGACGCCGTCGGGCTTGACCAGGACTAGGGTGCGCTCGATGCTCACAGCTGCTCCAATGTGTTGGGGTGGGTTTGGGACAAGTCTAGTTGCTCGGGGTCTCCGGGTTGGCGGCCTCCCAGGCCGCCTGCTCCCGGTCCCGCTGGGCCGCCTCGCGGTCGATCCGGATACCGGTGCGGATGCCGTACCACCAGGTGAGGGCGAACAGGGCGCCCACCACGAACATGGTCGGTTCCACGAAACCGGTGAGGATCAGCACCAGCTGCAGCACCCAGCCCAGGGCCACACCCCACGGCTTGGTCAGCACCGCGCAGGTCAGCGCCAGCACCAGTGCCAGGCCGATGCCGAGCCCGAAGACCAGCGCGGGAGGAAATTCCCCGCGCCGCAGGCCGAACACCGCCAGGGTCCCGAAGAGCGCCACGAAGGCCTCCAGCAGGAGGACGGTGGAGGCGAACATGACCTTGGTGGAACGCCGCTTCTTCGGCATGCCCGGGCGCCACTCGCGCTGGGCCTTGGTGAGTTTCGCCATCGGTTACGCCTCGGACTTTCCGAGCAGGATCCGGGCCTCGGCCACGAGCGTGATGGAGCCGGTCACCAGGACGCCGCCGGCCAGGTCGTCGTTGGACTCGGCCCGCTCCACCGCCCATTCGAGGGCGTCGTCGAGCTTCTCCGCGGTGTGCAGGATGTCCTCGCCGAAGCCCAGGTCCAGGGCCAGCTCGCCGAGTTCTTCCGCGGGGATGGCCCGCGGCGAGTTGGATTGCGTGAAGCAGAACTCGGCCGGGACGTCCTCGAGGGAGTCCTTGAGCTGGCGGAGGATTTCCTCGGCGTCCTTTTCCTGCAGGATGCCCAGAACCACCACCAGCTTGCTGAAGCTGAAGGCCTCCTGGAGCGCCTCGGCGGAGACCCGGATGCCCTCCGGGTTGTGTGCGGCGTCCACCACGATGGTCGGGGCGGTGCGCAGCACCTCCAGCCGGCCCGGGGAGGTGACGGCGGCGAAGGCCTCCTGCAGCACCTCGGGGTTCAGCGGCTTGTCCGCCCCGAAGAACGCCTCCAGGGCGGCGACGGCGACGGCGGCGTTCTCGGCCTGGTGGGCGCCGTGCAGCGGCACCAGCAGGTCCTCGTACCGGTCCGCGAGCCCCTGGATGGTGACCATCTGGCCGCCCACGGCCACGGTGCGGGACTCGACGCCGAACTCGACGCCCTCGAAGCGGAACGGCACGCCCACCTCTTTGGCCTTCTCCAGGAGCACCTGGGCGGCGTCCACCGGCTGGGCGGCGCTGACCAGGAAGCCGCCGGGCTTGATGATTCCGGCCTTCTCGTGCGCGATGTCCTCGGTGGTGTCGCCCAGGAGGTCCGTGTGGTCCAGGGAGATCGGGGTGATGACGGAGACGAGGCCGTCGCCGACGTTGGTGGCGTCGGTGATGCCGCCCAGGCCCACCTCGATCACGGCCACGTTCACCGGCTGGTCCGCGAAGACCGCGAAGCCCAGGATGGTGAGGCATTCGAAGTAGGTCAGCCGGGGCTGGCCCTCCGCGGTGAGTTCGTTGTCCACGATCTCCAGATACGGCCGGATCTCATCCCAGATCCGGACGAAGGTCTCATCGGAGACCGGTTCGCCGTCGATGCTGATCCGCTCGGTGACCTTGGACAGGTGCGGGCTGGTGTACCGGCCGGTGCTCAGGCCGTGGGCCCGCAGCCCCGCCTCGATCATCCGTGCCGTGGAGGTCTTACCGTTGGTGCCGGTGACGTGGATGATCGGAAAGGCCTTGTTCGGCTCCCCCAGGATGTCCATCGCCCGGCGCAGCGGCGCCAGCCGGGGTTCCATCTTGTTCTCCGGCGCCCGGCCCAGCAGTTCGGCGTAGACGCTCTCGACCGAAAATTCGTCGCTCATGGATTATGCCCCTGCTTCAACGGTGACTTTTTCGACGCTGACCTGCGGTTCCTTGACGTCTGCGGGGACGGTGTCCAGGTCCACGCTGAGCGTCTCGGTCTTGACCAGGCCGGCGTGCGCCTGCAGCGCCTCGACGACGGCCGCGGGCGCGGTGACGGTGGTGCGGATGCGGTCGCTGACGTTCAGCCCAGCGTCCTTGCGGGCCTGCTGGATGGCGCGGACCAGGTCGCGGGCGGTGCCCTCGGCCTCCAGTTCGGGCGTGACCTCGGTGTTGAGGACCACGAAGCCGCCGCCGGGCAGGACGGCCGCCGCCCGTGATCCCTCCCCGGCCGCGGCCTCGGCCACGACGGTTTCCAGGGTGTATTCATGCGGCTCGAGTTCGAGGCCGCCGGCGGTGACCACGCCGGCGTCGTTCACGGACCAGTCGCCGGACTTGGAGCCCTTGATGGCCTGCTGGACGTTCTTGCCGAGGCGCGGACCGGCGGCGCGGGCGTTGACCACCAGCTTCTGTTCGATGCCGAACTCCTCCGGGGAGGCGGCGTCGGCGTCGAGCACGCGGACGGAGCGCAGGTTCAGCTCGTCGGCAACGACGGCGGCGAAGCCCGCCAGGGTGTCCGCCCCGGGGGCGACGACGGTGAGTTCCTGTAGCGGCAGGCGTACCCGCAGGTTCGCGGCCTTGCGCAGCGAGGAGCCGGTGGAGCAGATCTGCTGCACGCGGTCCATTGCCTCCACGAGTCCGGCGTTGGCGGGGAACAGGCCCGCGTCCGGCCAGTCGGCCAAGTGCACGGAGCGCCCGCCGGTGAGGCCGCGCCAGATCTCCTCGGAGATCAGCGGCAGCAGTGGTGCGGCGACGCGGCAGACGGTCTCCAGCGCGGTGTAGAGCGCGTCGAAGGCGTCGGTGTTCTCGTCGAAGAACCGCGTGCGGCTGCGCCGGACGTACCAGTTGGTGAGCATGTCCAGGTAGCCGCGCAGTTCGTCGCAGGCGCCGGAAATGTCGTAGCTGTCCAGCTGTTCGGTCATGCTGCGGACCAGGTCGCCGGTGTTGGCCATCAGGTATTGGTCCAGGGTGTCGGCGTAGCCGGCGTAGCGGAGTTTCGCGTCGTAGCCTGCAGCTGTTCCATCCACTGCGTTCGAAGCGTTCGTGTACAGGGTGAAGAAGCTGTACACGTTCCACAGCGGCAGGATGACCTGGCGGACGCCGTCGCGGATGCCCTGTTCGGTGACCACCAGGTTGCCGCCGCGCAGGATGGGGCTGGACATCAGGAACCAGCGCATCGCGTCGGAGCCGTCGCGGTCCAGGACCTCGGAGACATCCGGGTAGTTGCGCAGGCTCTTGGACATCTTCTGCCCGTCGGAGCCGAGGACGATGCCGTGGCTGATGACGTTGCGGAAAGCCGGGCGGTCGAACAGCGCGGTGGAGAGGATGTGCAGCATGTAGAACCAGCCGCGGGTCTGGCCGATGTACTCGACGATGAAGTCCGCCGGGTTGTGGGTGTCGAACCATTCCTCGTTCTGGAACGGGTAGTGCACCTGGCCGTAGGGCATGGAGCCGGAGTCGAACCAGACGTCCAGGACGTCCTCGACGCGGCGCATCACGGACTGGCCCTCTTCGGGGGTGCGCGGGTCGTCCGGGTTCGGGCGGGTCAGCTCGTCGATGAACGGACGGTGCAGGTCCACCTGGCCGTCGTTGTTCAGCGGCAGCCGGCCGAAATCGGCCTCGATCTCGGCGAGTGAGCCGTAGACGTCGGTGCGCGGGTAGTCCGGGTCGCTGGACTGCCAGACCGGGATGGGGCTGCCCCAGTAGCGGTTGCGGCTGATCGACCAGTCGCGGGCGTTGGCCAGCCACTTGCCGAACTGGCCGTCCTTGACGTTGCCCGGGATCCAGTTGATCTCCTGGTTCAGCTCGGACATGCGGTCCTTGAACTTTGTGACCTCGACGTACCAGGAGGAGACGGCGCGGTAGATCAGCGGGTTCCGGCAGCGCCAGCAGTGCGGGTAGGAGTGCTCGTAGCTGGCCTGGCGGACCAGGCGGCCCTCGGCGCGGAGCACCTGGGTGATGGGCTTGTTGGCCTCGAAGACCTGCAGCCCGGCGATCGCGGCGAGGGGTCCGTGGCCGAAGAGGGGCAGGAACTTCGCGCCTTCGTCGACGGAGAGGACCACGGGGATGCCGGCCTCTTCACAGACCTTCTGGTCGTCTTCACCGTAGGCCGGGGCCTGGTGGACGATGCCGGTGCCGTCGGTGGTGGTGACGTAGTCGGCCACGAGGAAACGCCAGCCGTTCTCGGTGCCGTACTTCTCGGCGTCGGCGAAGTAGTCCCAGAGCGGCTCGTACGTCAGGCCCTCGAGTTCGGTGCCGAGGTGGCGGGAGACGACGGCGGCCTCGGCCGCGGCGGCCCCCTCGGCGCCGTCGCCGTAGCCCAGGTCCTTGGCGTAGGCGCCGAGGAGGTCTGCAGCGAGCAGGAAGGATCCGGTGACGGGGGCGTCGTCGGAGGCAGCCTTGATCCCGTGCGGACCGGCGGGCAGCACCACGTAGGTGATGGCGGGTCCGACGGCGAGCGCCAGGTTGGTGGGCAGGGTCCAGGGCGTGGTGGTCCAGGCGAGCGCCTGGACGCCGGCGAGCTGCTTCGAGAGCTCCGACTCCCCCGCCGTGATCGGGAAGGTCACGGTGACGGTCTGGTCCTGGCGGTTCTTGTAGACGTCGTCGTCCATCCGCAGCTCGTGGTTGGACAGCGGCGTCTCGTCCTTCCAGCAGTACGGCAGGACCCGGTAGCCGTTGTAGGTCAGGCCCTTCTCGTGCAGCTGCTTGAAGGCCCAGAGGACGGACTCCATGTATTCGACGTTGAGCGTCTTGTAGTCGTTCTCGAAGTCCACCCAGCGCGCCTGGCGGGTGACGTAGCTCTTCCACTCGTCGGCGTACTTCATCACCGAGGCGCGGCAGGCGTCGTTGAACTTGTCGATGCCCATGGCCTCGATCTGGGTCTTGTCCGTCATGCCCAGCTGCTTCATCGCTTCGAGCTCGGCGGGCAGGCCGTGGGTGTCCCAGCCGAAGCGGCGCTCGACGCGGCGGCCGCGCTGGGTCTGGTAGCGGCCCACCAGGTCCTTGGCGTACCCGGTCAGCAGGTGGCCGTAGTGCGGGAGGCCGTTGGCGAAGGGAGGGCCGTCGTAGAAGACGAATTCGTTGGAGCCGTCCTTACCCGCGTCCCGCTGGTCGATGCTCGCCTGGAACGTGCCGTCCTGGTCCCAGTACTTGAGGATGCGCTCCTCGATCTCCGGGAACTTCACGGAGGCGGACACGCCTGCGGCGTTGGAAGCCGTGCCGGCGTCGGAGGGTGCGGCTGAGGCCTTGGGGTAATGGGTCATCTCGACATCCTGGGTTGAGCTGTGAACAACGGGATTCATTCAGGATGCGAGGACGGCTCCTGTGCTGTCGGAACAACACCGGCACCGCGGTACCACCTCACTTACCGGCTCCGGGCCCGGACCACCCCGCGGGGGTGGAACGCGCACCGCTGCCGGCCGCTCGTTGACTGCTGTGACGGGCTTACCCGTCCGGTTCTACTGGCACCGCGCGGACCGTGGGGTCCGCGCCGGAGTGTTCTTCCGGAAGCTCACCGGTGATGGCCGGGTCGACGCTGTTAGTTCGATGGTACCGGAAAGGGGCCGGTGTCCGCCGCGCCCGGACGGGCCGACGGCCCGGGATACAAACGGATCCCGTCCTGCTGAACCCTCGCCCCGGGCCCCGGGCCTGCTTACACTCGGGGAATGGGCCTCCCTCACGGCGTTGCCGACCGGTTGTCCGGGACTGCCCGGGCCGCGGTGGTGCCGCGCCGGCGCTCGCTGGCTGCGGCGGGACTGCTGGGGTTACCGGTGGCGGGGCTGTCCGTGTGCCGCGCCGTGGATCTGCCGTGGCCGGAAACGGTGGTGCAGCTGCTGTCCTTCACGCCCTGGCTGGTGGTTCCGGCCGGCTTCTCGGTGCTCTGTGCGGTGGCGGCACGCCGTCCGATGGCGGCCGGCGCGGCCGCGGCGCTCCTGGCCTTGCAGGCGGCGTGGCTGGTCCCGACCGGCCACGCCCGTCCGTTGCCGCCAGCGGAGGGCACGGGAGCGGAGCTGGTGACGATGAGCGTCAACGCGAAGCTGGGCCGGGCCGACGCCGGGGAGATCGTCCGGCTGGTCCGGGACCACGGCGTGGGGCTGCTGGCGCTCCAGGAGTACACCCCCGCCCTGGAACAGCGGCTGGAGGCAGCGGGCATCACCGGCGAGCTGCCCTACCGGATCAGCGCCCCCGCCAAGGACGCCTCCGGCGCGGCGCTGTACTCCCGCGTCCCGCTGCAATCCAGCGGAACCCTTGCCGGGACCCGGTTCCCCATGGTCTCGGCGAGGCTGGAGCTTCCTGCCCCGGACGGCGGCGCCGCCGTCCTGGAGGTAACGAACGTGCATACCCGGGCGCCGGTGGACGGCGGGCTGGGCCAGTGGCGCAAAGAGCTGGCGGCCCTCGGCAGGCTGCCCGAGTCCGCTGCCGGAGCAGATGCGGCAGCCTCCGGCGCCGGCGGGCAGCAAGCACCGCTGCTTCTGCTGGGCGACTTCAACGCAGGGTACGACCACGCGGAGTTCCGGCACTTGGTCTCCGCCGCCGCAGCGCACCCGTTGGTGGACGTGGCAACCGCCCAGGGTGCTCGTCTGATACCCACCTGGCCGATGGATCTGCCGCTGCCGGGCACCACGCTGGACCATCTACTGACGGGCCCCTCGATTGGCAGCAGGGATTACGGGGTGCACCGGGTGCCCGGGACGGATCACGCGGCCGTGATGGCCACGCTCACCGTCCCGGCGTCGGGCTAAGCCGCCGGACTGGGTTGCCAGGCTAAAAGGCGGGCTGGGTCGCCGGACCGGCCAAGAGCAGCCGGTCAGCCCTTGCGGATCACCTTGAAGTTGGACGCCTGCGCCACCGGCCGGATGATGATCTGGTCCAGGTTCACGTGGTGCGGGGCGGTCACCGCGTAGCGGACCACGTCGGCGACGTCGTCGGCCGTCAGCGGCTTCTCGACCCCGGCGTAGACCTTGTCCGCGGCACCCTTGTCTCCGAGCCGGTTAAGGGAGAACTCCTCCGTCTGCACCATGCCGGGGGCCACCTCGATCACGCGGAGGTTGTGTTCCGCCTCCTCCAGGCGGAGCGCCCCGGTGAGGGCGTGCTGGCCGAACTTGGCCGCGTTGTACCCGCCGCCGCCCTCATAGGCGGAGAGCCCGGCGGTGGAAGTCAGGTTCAGGACGGTGCCTTCGCCGCAGGCGCGGAGCATCGGCAGGAAGGCGCGGGTCAGCTTGAGGGTGCCGAGGACGTTGACCTCGTACATCCACTGCCAGTCCTCGGTCTTGCCGTCGGCAATCCTGTCCGCCCCGCGGGCTCCGCCGGCGACGTTGATGAGGGTGTCAATGCCGCCTCCGCGGGTGACCTCCTCGACCAGGCGGGCGACGGCGTCGTCGTCGGTCACGTCCGCGACCAGCGCGACGGCGCCGGTTTCCGCCGCGAGGGCGTCCAGGCGGTCGGCGCGGCGGGCGACGGCGAACACGGTCCACCCTTCCCGGCGGAGCGCACGGACCGTGGCCTGCCCGATTCCGGTGCTGGCGCCGGTGACGACGGCGGCTTTGGCTGCTGCTGTGTTGGTGGTTCCCTCAGTCATGGCACCACCCTAATCGGAATCGGGCGGCGGTTAGCGGCCACCGCGCTGGAGGAACTCCAACAGCACCCGGGCGTGGTTGGTTTCCACATCCCTTGCCCCGAACAGCAGGGTCACGCGGGCGTGGTCGGTCCCGATCCGGCGCAGGGTCTCCACCGCCGGGTTCTCCGCAAGCTCCACCTCGTAGGCGGACCGGAAGTCCTCGAAGCGTTCCTGCATGTGCGCGAACCCGGTACGCAGCGGCCCCGACGGGGCCACGTCCTTGAGCCACAGGTCCAGCTGCGCCCGCTCCTTGCTGACGCCGCGCGGCCAGAGCCGGTCCACCAGGACCCGGTAGCCGTCCTCGTCCCCGGGCGGGTCATAGATGCGTTTGGTGACAAAGGTTCCGGCGGTTTCCTCCACACGGTGCATGCTACTGGGGCCTTCCTGCCGGGTCCGGAGCAAAAAGATGGAAGAATTGCCCCATGGCTGAAGACACGCAGGGTACAGACACGCCCACCACCGCCCCCACCAACGTTCCGGACAAGCCCGCCCTCGAGGGGCTGGAGGCGTCGCTCACCCGGCGCTGGCTCGATGAAGGAACCTACAAGTTCAACCCGGACACCACCCGGGAGCAGGTCTACTCGATCGACACTCCCCCGCCCACCGCGTCGGGTTCGCTGCACGTGGGACACATGTTCTCCTACACGCAGACCGACGTCCTGGCCCGCTACCAGCGGATGACCGGCAAGAACGTCTTCTACCCGATGGGCTGGGACGACAATGGCCTGCCCACCGAGCGGCGCGTGCAGAACTACTATGGCGTGCGCTGCGATCCGGCCATCCCCTACGACGCCAACTACCGTCCCCCGGCCGAGCCGGCCAAGAACCAGCGCGACTTCGACGTCGTCTCGCGCCGGAACTTCATCGAGCTCTGCGAGGAACTCGCCGTCGAGGACGAGAAGGTATTTGAGAACCTCTTCCAGACCCTGGGCCTGTCCGTCGACTGGGACCTGACCTACCGGACCATTGACGATAAGTCCCGTGCCATCTCCCAGCGGGCGTTCCTGGCCAACCTGGCCGCCGGCGACGCGTACATGGCCGAAGCCCCCACCCTGTGGGACGTCACCTTCCGCACCGCGGTGGCCCAGGCCGAACTGGAGGACCGCGAGGTCGCCGGCGCCTACTACCGCTACCCGTTCTTCACCGAATCCGGCGAGAAGATCTACATCGAAACCACCCGCCCCGAACTGCTGGCCGCCTGCGCCGCACTGGTGGCGAACCCCGACGACGAGCGCTACCAGCCGCTTTTCGGCACCAAGGTCACCTCCCCCGTCTTCGGCGTCGAGGTGGAGGTCAAGGCCCACCCGCTGGCCAAGGCGGACAAGGGCTCCGGCATCGCCATGGTCTGCACCTTCGGTGACCTCACCGACGTCACCTGGTGGCGTGAGCTGCAGCTGCCCACGCGTGCAATCGTGGGCCGCGACGGCCGCATTGTGGGCGAGACCCCGGACTGGATCACCACCGAGGAGGGCCGCGAGGCGTTCGCCGCGATCGCCGGCAAGACCGTCTTCAGCGCCAAGGAGGGCGTGGTGGAGTTGCTGGCCGCCGCGGACCTGCTCGACGGCGAACCGAAGAAGATCATGCACCCGGTCAACTTCTTCGAAAAGGGCGACAAGCCCCTCGAGGTCGTCACCTCCCGCCAGTGGTACATCCGCAACGGCGGGCGCGCCGAGGACCGCCGCGAACGCCTGATTGGCCGCGGCAAGGAGATCGACTTCCACCCCGCGTTCATGCGCTCCCGGTACGAGAACTGGATCACCGGCCTGAACGGTGACTGGCTGGTCTCCCGCCAGCGCTTCTTCGGCGTGCCGGTGCCGGTCTGGTACCCGCTGGACGCCGACGGCAACCCGGACTACGACGCTCCGATCCTGCCCGCCGATGAGCAGCTCTCGGTGGACCCCGCCGCGGATGCCGCTCCCGGCTTCGAGGAAGCCCAGCGCGACGTTCCGGGCGGTTTCACCGGCGACGCCGATGTCCTGGACACCTGGGCCACGTCATCGCTGACCCCGCAGATCGTGGGCGGGTGGAGCACCGACGAGGCGCTCTTCTCGAAGGTCTTCCCGTTCGACGTGCGCCCGCAGGGCCACGACATCATCCGGACCTGGCTGTTCTCCTCCGCGGTCCGTGCCGACGCCCTGCAGGGCGTGGCGCCGTGGAAGCACGCCGCGATTTCCGGCTGGATCCTGGACCCGGACCGGAAGAAGATGTCCAAGTCCAAGGGCAACGTGATTGTTCCGACCGATGTGCTCAACGAGTACGGCTCGGACGCGGTCCGCTACTGGGCCGCCTCGGCCAAGCTCGGCGCGGATACCGCCTACGAGATCGCGCAGATGAAGATCGGCCGCCGCCTGGCGATCAAGCTGCTCAACGCCTCCAAGTTCGTCCTGAACCTCGGTGCCACCGAGGACTCGGTGCTTTCCGGGGACCTGTCCGTCCTGACGAACCCCGGGATTGATCGACCCAACGCGGAAAAAACGCCCGCGTCGGGCCCCTTGATCAATCCCTTGGACCGCGGCGTGCTGGCGCAGCTGGCCGACGTGGTGGCCCAGGCGACGAAGGCCTTCGAGGCCTACGACTACGCCCGTGCCCTGCAGATCACCGAGAGCTTCTTCTGGCACTTCACCGACGACTACGTGGAACTGATCAAGGACCGCGCCTACGGTGCCGCCGGGGCGGAGCAGCAGGCCTCCGTGCTGGCCGCCCTCGCCACCAGCCTGGACACCTTGCTGCGGCTCTTCGCCCCGTTCCTGCCCTTCGCCACGGAGGAAGTCTGGAGCTGGTGGCGGAAGGACTCCGTGCACCGGGCGCAGTGGCCCGCCGCCGTGGAGGTCGACGGCGACACCACGTTGCTGTCCACCGTCGGCGCGGCCCTGGGCGGCATCCGCAAGGCCAAGTCCGAGGCGAAGGTCAAGCAGCGCACCGAGGTGCTCTCCGCGGCCATCACCGGCTCGGAATCCCTGGTCCAGCAGCTCCGTGCCGGACTGGGCGACCTGAAGGCCGCCGCGAACGCCCGTGAGCTGACGCTGGTGGCCGGCGACGGCGAACTGGCGGTCAGCGACGTCGTCCTGGCCCCGGCGGACGCTCCCGTGGAAGCGCCCACCCAGGCGTAGTCCCGCTGCGCCTCACGACTAGGGCCCCCGCCCGGCAGATGCCGGAAGGGGGCCCTTGTGGTTGCGTGAAGCGCTCAGGCCTCGAACGAGGTCTCGAAGTGCGTCAGCGTCGGCGGGGCGGCCAGCAGGGCGCCGAGGCCGCTGGCGCCTTCCTCGGTGGCGCGCCAGGCACGGTAGGCGGCGTCCTGTTCCATGGAGGCCCAGCGTTCGACGACGAGGACGTGCGTGGGATTTTCCCGCTCGACCAGGACGTCGACGCCGAGGCAGCCGTCGAAGGCGCGGGTGTCGGCCAGCGTCTCGCGCAGGACGTCGGGGGCGGTGTCGAGGACTTCGGTCTTCAGGGTCAGGTCCAGATGTGCGGTGATAGCCAATGTCGCTCCAATGGTCGCGGGACATCCCGGGGGATGCTGTCATAGGGGCCAACCGCATCAGCGCGGCGCTTGTTCCCCGCCGTCGCCTCCCCCGGCATTCTCCTCCCGGCTCCGCCGCTCAGCCTCGCCGATGGCCCAGGCAGCATTCACCAGTCCGATGTGGCTGAAGGCCTGCGGAAAGTTGCCCAGCAGTTCCGGGCCGTCCGGGGCTACCTCCTCCGCCATCAGCCCCAGGTCGGTGGCGAAGCCGGCGGCGCGCTCGAAGACCTCCCGGGCGCGCTCCGTCCGCCCGGCCAGGGCCAGTGCGTGGGCCAGCCAAAAGGTGCAGAGCAGGAATGCGCCCTCGCCGCCGGGGAGGCCGTCGTCGGCGCGGTAGCGGTAGACCAGCCCGCGGGAATCGGTGAGACGTTGCTCCACAGCCTCCACGGTCGACAGGAACCGCGGGTCCGTCCCCTCCAGGAAACCCACGATGCCCAGCATCAGCGCGGAGGCATCCAGCTCCGCTGCGCCGTAGGACTGCGTGTACGCGCCGGCCGCCTCATTCCAGCCGTGGGTGCAGATCGATTCCCTGATCTCCTCCCGGGCCGCCGTCCAGCCCGGCACCCGGTCCGTGGCCCGCAGCAGGGCGGCCAGGCCGATGGCGCGGTCCACTGCCACCCAGCACATCAGCTTCGAATACAGGAAGTGCCGTGGTTCGCCCCGGACTTCCCAGATGCCCTGGTCCGGGCTCCGCCACCGGGCCGCGGCGACGTCGGCGGCGTCGGCCAGGAAGCGAAGGGTCTCCGGTGCCAGTTCCGCCACGGAATCCCGCATCGTGGCGGCCGCGTCCGGCAGCTCCCCGTAAACGTCCAGCTGCCGCTGGTCCCACGCGCCGTTGCCCACCCGGACGGGTACGCTGCCACGCCAGCCGGGCAGGTGGCTGAGCTCCCGTTCCGGGAGTTCCCGTTCGCCGCCGATGCCGTACATGATGTGGAGGTCTTCCCCTGCGGCCAGCTGCCGGGCGGCGGCGGTGGCCAGGAACTGGAAGAACGTACCGGCCTCGTCCGGGCAGGCGGCCACCCACAGCGCCTGGAGCGTCATGCTGGCGTCCCGCACCCAGGTGTAGCGGTAGTCCCAGTTCCGGGTGCCCCCGGCAACCTCCGGCAGCGAGGTGGTGGGCGCCGCCACGATCGCTCCCGACGGGTAGTAGCTCAGCGCCTGCAGCACCCTCCCGCTGCCGGCCACCAGGTCCTGCCAGGGCCCTCGGTAGTTCTGGTGGATACCGGACCAACTGGTCCAGCCCTCGAGGGTGTCCGCGAGCCTGCGGTCCATCTCCGCCTGGTCCCAGAACACGGGGTCCTCCCCGCCGGTTGTCGCTTGGTGCAGGGCGAACGCCACGCTCTCGCCGGCCCGCAGCCGGAACGTGGCGGACGCCGTCCCGCCGTCGTGCTCCAGCGCCACCGGGGAGGACAGCGTGAACGCCTCGCCGCCAGCAGTAATCAGCAGGCCGCCGGGCACGCCGCGCAGGACCGGTTCGAGGAGGCCGTAGCCGGGCCGCGGCGCGCACTCGAACTCCACGTCCACGCTCCCCCGCGTGCAGGCCAGGCTCCGCAGCAGGGTGCCGGGCGAGCCGTCGCCAAGGTCGTGGCCGCGGCGGCCGCTACCCAGGACAAGGGCGTCGGTGACGGTCAGGTCGCCGTCATCGGTCCGGTGCCGGGTCTCCATGACCATCGACGGTCCCAGGTACCGCCGGGAACTCCCGCGCACGCCCCCGGCACGCACCGACCAGTGACCGGCGCTCTCTCCGAGAATCCGGCCGAAGACGGAGGGACTGTCAAAGCGCGGAAAGCACAGCCAGTCCACGGAACCGGCGGCACTGACCAGGGCCGCGGACCGGCAGTCGGAGAGCAGCGCGTAGTCGGCGATGGGCTGGTTGCTCATGTCCCGGTCTGTCCTCCGGTGAGGCGGGAGTTTTTAGGCTGTTTTTGGGCAAAGCTGTTTTTGGGCAAAGCTGCTTTTGGGCAAAGGGGAAGCCCCATCAGCTTTTTGCGGTTGGTGGGGCTTCGACTTTTTTCGATCACCACGTGACGTCTTAGGCAATCTGGCGGGATCCTTGGAGTTTCAGGTCTTCCTACCTCGTCACTGGTAGCCATCATCTGACTATGCCGAAGGCTGCGTCGGATGAGTGTCACTGAATCTTTGGTTCCTGCGTCCCTCCCCTTGCGGGGTGGGTATTAATCATTGTTCTCCCGTCCCCGGGGATGCACAAGGGCGCCGCGGGAACTACAGCGTGGTAGTTCCGGCGGCGCCCTGTGGTCCCGCCGTGGCGGGGTCCGGTGCCTAGTCGAAGACGGGGCTTTCGGTGCGGCTGCGCTTGAGTTCGAAGAAGTACGGGTAAGAGGCCAGGCCCACGGAGGCGTCCCAGAGCTTGCCGGCGTCCTCGCCGCGGGGAATGCGGGTCAGGACCGGACCGAAGAACGCGGTGCCGTTGATGGCGACCACCGGGGTGCCGACGTCCTGGCCCACCAGGGAGATCCCGGACTCGTGGCTGGCCCGGAGTTCGGCGTCGAACTCGTCGCTGTCGCCGGCCGCGGCGAGCTCAGCCGGGAGGCCGACCTCGGACAGGGACTTCGCAATGACCTCGGCGATGTCCTTGTTGCCCTCGTTGTGGATCTTGGTGCCCATGGCATCGTAGAGCGGCTTGATGTACTGCTCGCCGTGCTTCTGCGCCGCGGCCACGATCACCCGGACCGGGGCCCATGCCTTGGTCAGGAATTCCTTGTACTCGGCAGGCAGTTCGTCCCGGCCCTCGTTCAGGACGGCGAGGCTCATGACGTGCCACTCGGTCGAGATGCTCCGGACGGTTTCCACCTCGGAAATCCAGCGGGAGGTGACCCAGGCGAAGGGGCACATCGGGTCAAACCAGAAGTCGGCCTTGTTCGTGGCGGTGTTCTCAGGCACGTGAATTCTCCTTGTTGGGAAGCTGACAGGCGTCTCAGGGCACAGCAGAGAGAGGCGCGGATTTATTCCGGGTTCTTGCCGTTACGGCAAGGAATCAGGCGGACTTACGACGCTTCACGTCGTGCGGAATCATCGTGGGTTCGGCCTTCTTGGCCACGACGTCCTCGGTGATCACCACGGTGGCGACGTCGTCGCGGCTGGGCAGGTCGAACATCACCGGCAGGAGGACTTCCTCCATGATGGCGCGCAGGCCGCGGGCGCCGGTGCCGCGTTCCAAAGCCTGGTCCGCGATCATGTCCAGTGCTTCGTCCTCGAAGACCAGTTCCACGCCGTCGAGCTGGAACATCTTCTGGTACTGCTTGACCAGGGCGTTCTTGGGCGTGGACAGGATCTGGATCAGGGCCGGGCGGTCCAGGTTGGAGACCGTGGTGATGACCGGGAGGCGGCCGATGAATTCGGGGATCAGGCCGAACTTGAGGAGATCCTCCGGCATGACCTCGCCGTAGGAGTCGGCGTTGTCCTTGACCTCGTTCAGCGGGGCTCCGAAGCCGATGCCCTTCCGGCCGGACCGGGACCCGATGATCTCCTCGAGGCCGGCGAAGGCGCCGGCGACGATGAAGAGCACGTTGGTGGTGTCGATCTGGATGAATTCCTGGTGCGGGTGCTTGCGGCCGCCCTGCGGGGGGACGGAGGCTACCGTGCCTTCGAGGATCTTCAGCAGCGCCTGCTGGACGCCTTCGCCGGAGACGTCCCGGGTGATGGAGGGGTTCTCGCTCTTGCGCGAGATCTTGTCGATCTCGTCGATGTAGATGATGCCCTGTTCGGCCTTCTTGACGTCATAGTCCGCAGCCTGGATCAGCTTGAGCAGGATGTTCTCGACGTCCTCACCGACGTAGCCGGCCTCGGTCAGGGCGGTGGCGTCGGCGACGGCGAACGGGACGTTCAGGCGCCGGGCCAGGGTCTGGGCCAGGTAGGTCTTGCCGCAGCCGGTGGGGCCAATCAGCAGGATGTTGGACTTGGCGATCTCCACGTCGTCGTGGTGGCCGCCCTCGGCCAGGGCGCCGCTCTTAGGGGCGTGGCCTGCCTGGATGCGCTTGTAGTGGTTGTAGACCGCGACGGCGAGGGAACGCTTGGCGGGTTCCTGGCCGATGACGTATTCCTGCAGGAAGTCAAAGATTTCCCGGGGCTTGGGCAGTTCAAAGCTGCCCAGGTCGGCGACTTCGGCGAGTTCTTCTTCGATGATCTCGTTGCAGAGTTCGATGCACTCGTCGCAGATGTAGACGCCGGGCCCGGCAATGAGCTTGCGGACCTGCTTCTGGCTCTTTCCGCAGAACGAGCACTTCAGCAGATCGGTGCTCTCGCCAATCCGAGCCATATGTGAACCCCTTTGTATCTTGCTGCCGGCCGGGTCATGCCTCCGTGCAGCGTGGCACCCATTTTGAAATCACCGCCGGCCCGGAACGGGACGGCCGTGACATATTCCACTGTAGGTCACTTTGGGCCTGTTGGGTGGAAAGAAGACGCCGGTTCACCCCGTTTCCACGGGCCGAACCGGCGTCGTCTACTGCTGTGAAGCTGCCAAGGTTACTTGGTCAGCGCCTGCGGCTTGATCTTGCGCGAGTCGAGGACCTGGTCGATCAGGCCGTAGCTCATGGCCTCGGCGGCCGTGAGGATCTTGTCGCGCTCGATGTCGTTGTTGACCTGCTCGGAGGTCCGGCCCGAGTGCTTGGCCAGCGTGTCCTCCAGCCAGGAGCGCATGCGCATGACCTCGGCGGCCTGGATCTCCAGGTCGGAGGCCTGTCCGCCCTGGCCGCCGGAAAGCGCCGGCTGGTGGATCAGCACGCGGGCGTTCGGCAGTGCCAGGCGCTTGCCCGGCGTACCGGCGGCCAGCAGCACCGCGGCGGCGCTGGCGGCCTGGCCGAGGCAGACCGTCTGGATCTCCGGGCGGATGTACTGCATGGTGTCGTAGATCGCCGTCATGGCGGTAAAGGAACCGCCCGGGGAGTTGATGTAGAGGGTGATGTCGCGGTCCGGGTCCGTCGACTCGAGGACCAGCAGCTGGGCCATGATGTCGTCGGCCGAGGCGTCGTCCACCTGGACACCGAGGAAGATGATGCGGTCCTCGAAGAGCTTGGTGTACGGGTCCTGGCGCTTGAAGCCGTAAGGGGTGCGCTCCTCAAACTGCGGCAGCACGTAGCGGCTGCTGGGCAGGTTTCCGGCAGTCGATCCGAAGTTGTAGTTCATGTTCATTGCTCCTGGAGTCGGTTCTGTCTGCGTGCCGGTTACTTGCCGCTGTCGGCGTTGGTTCCGCCGCCGCCGGCCACGGACCCGGCGTGGGCCGCGATCTTGTCGAAGAAGCCGTATTCGAGGGCCTCGGTCGCCGTGAACCACTTGTCACGGTCGTTGTCCTTGAGGATGGTCTCCACGGTCTGGCCGGTCTGCTCGGCCGTCAGTTCGGCCATGACCTTCTTCATGTGCAGGATCAGTTCGGCCTGGATCTTGATGTCCGAGGCGGTGCCGCCGATGCCGCCGGAGGGCTGGTGCATCAGGATGCGGGCGTTCGGGGTGGCGTAGCGCTTGCCCTTGGTGCCGGAGCTGAGCAGGAACTGGCCCATCGAGGCGGCGAGGCCGGTGGCCACGGTGACGACGTCGTTCGGGATGAACTGCATGGTGTCGTAGATGGCCATGCCTGCGGTGACGGAGCCGCCGGGAGAGTTGATGTAAAGGTAGATGTCCTTTTCGGGGTTCTCCGCCGAGAGGAGCAGCAGCTGGGAGCAGATCGCGTTGGCGTTCTCGTCGCGGACCTCGGAGCCGAGCCAGATGATGCGCTCTTTCAGCAGGCGGTTGTAAATGTAGTTATCCTGGGCCGCGGGATCGACGGTAGCCATCCGGGGTGCCCCTGCTTGCTGTGACATGTGTACTTACCTCTCGCTGGCGACGGTGGTGCCGTGGGGTGGCTCCACTGAACTTTCCTACATGGACACTAACCGTTTTCCCTGCCGCATTGTGCCGGCGTGGCGGGCTGTTCGCTGACGGCGCACGATTGGGCCGCCGGGTTCGTCTGCGGCTTAAAAGCCGCACCCCCGGATCGGTGATCCGGGGGTGCGGGCACTGCTCAGGGTGCCGGGCGGGCTAGAACTTCACTGCCGCCGGGTCGTCATTCTTGGGAGCATCGGTGGCTTCCTCGGAGGACGCTTCCTCGGCCGGAGCTTCCTCGAAGGAGGACTCTTCGCCGCCGGGGCGGACGAACTCGCTCAGGTCAACCTTGTTGCCCTCGGAATCGGTGACCTCGGCCTGGCCCAGCACGACGGCCAGGGCCTTGCGGCGGCGGACCTCGGAGACCATCATCGGGACCTGGCCGCTCTGATCGATGATCTGGGCGAACTGGTTCGGGTCCATGCCGTACTGGCTGGCCGTGGTGACGATGTAGTCGATCAGCTCGTTCTGAGTGACGTTGACCTCTTCCTTTTCGGCGATGGCGTCAAGGATGATCTCGTTCTGGAAGGCACGCTCGGTGTTGGCCTTGACCTCGGCGCGGTGCTCCTCGGTGTCGTGCTCGCCTTCACCGTGGTTGTTCTCGGCGCTGAAGTGCTGCTCGAGCTGCTCTTCGACGACGGACTCGGGAACCGGGACCTCGATCATTTCGACGAGCTTGTCCAGGACCTTGTCGCGGGCCTCGACGCCCTGCTCGACGGTCTTGGAGTCGGCGGCCTGCTTGGCGAGGTCCTCGCGGAGCTCGGCCAGGGTGTCGAACTCGGAGGCCAGCTGGGCGAAGTCGTCGTTGGCCTCGGGGAGCTCGCGCTCCTTGACGGCCTTCACGACGACCTTCACCTGGGCGGCTTCGCCGGCGTGGTCGCCACCCACCAGGGTGGTGTCGAAGATGGCGTCTTCGTCGGCACTGAGGCCGGTGACAGCCTCGTCCAGGCCCTCGAGCATGGTGCCGGCGCCAACCTGGTAGGACAGGCCGGAGGCCGAATCAACCTCGGAACCCTCGATGCTGGCGGTGATGTCGATGGTCAGGAAGTCGCCGTCGGCGGCCGGGCGGTCAACACTCTTCAGCGTGCCGAAGCGGCCGCGCAGCTCGTCCAGGGCCTTGTCGACGTCGGCCTCGGAGGACTCGGCGGCGGCAACCTCGACCTTGATGCCGGCGTAGTCCGGCAGCTCGATCTCGGGACGGATGTCAACCTCGGCGTGGAACTTCAGCTCGCCGTCGGTGGCGGATGGGTCCGGCACCTCGGTGATCTCGACCTCGGGACGGCTCAGCGGGCGGATACCGGTCTCCTGGACGGCGGCCTGGTACCAGCCGTTGAGGCCCTCGTTGATGGCGGTTTCCAGGACGTAGCCGCGGCCGACGCGCTGGTCGATCAGCTTGGAAGGGACCTTGCCCTTGCGGAAGCCGGGTACCTGAATCTGGGAAGCAACGCTCTTGTACGCCTCGGCGATGCTGGGCTGCAGTTCCTCAAACGGGACCTCAACATTGAGCTTGACCCGCGTAGGGGTGAGGTTCTCGACGGCGCTCTTCACAGTCTAAGTACTCCTGGTTTTGGGGGATTGTGGGTCTGCAACGCCGATGACCGGCAGTTGCTGCAGAGTCGGGGTGACAGGATTTGAACCTGCGACTTCCTGCTCCCAAAGCAGGCGCTCTAGCCAAGCTGAGCTACACCCCGTAAGTGCACAGAACAGTCTAAGGTCATCGTGTGGCCATTTGCACATTTGACACTGTGGGGCTGCATTGGGTTTAGTTGTATCCGGCTTGAACAGCCGACCGGAAGTTCTGCTGGAATTCCAGCATAGTCCCGGGGACGTAGCTTAATGGTAAAGCCTCAGTCTTCCAAACTGATTACGCGGGTTCGATTCCCGTCGTCCCCTCTCCAAAAACATCACGAAGGGCCCCTCCAGCGGAGGGGCCCTTCGTGTGTCTGCGGGCCTCGCGTCACGGTTTTAGCTTTGCTGGCAGACCGTGCACCAGTACAGCTTGCGGGCCGCGTGTTCCACGAGCGAGACGGGGGTGCCGCAGACTCGGCAGTCCAGGCCCTGCCGCCGGTAGACGAAGTGCGCCTCCCCCGGGGCGGGAAGGGCAGCACCCTCTCCGCCGGAGGACTCTCCCCCGGCGCTCCAGTACCGGGGCGCGGTGGTGATGATCCGGCCGTCGCGCACGCCGTTGGCCATGACGGCGGCCGTGTCGTCCCAGAGCAGCCCGGCGTCCACGGCCGGGAGCCCGGCACCGGGCAGCCAGGGGTCCAGGCGCTGCCGGAACAGCAGCTCGGCGCGGTAGACGTTCCCGACTCCGGCAATCACCTTCTGGTCCATGAGCAGGGTGGCCAGCGGGGTCTTCCGCCGGCCCAGCGTTGCGACAAAGGCCTCCCGGTCCCCCGGCAGGTTCCGCAGCGGGTCCGGGCCCAGCCGAGCTATCACGGCGTCGGTTTCCGCCCCGGTGAGGGTCTCGCAGGTGGTCGCCCCGCGCAGGTCCGCCCAGCCGTGGCTGCCGGCGAGCCGGACGCGGACGGCGCCCACCGGGGCGGGCGGCCCGGCGTAGGCGGCGTCGTCACTCACGCCATCGGTGCCGGCGTCGCGGTCCTCCCGCTCCCCGACCCTGCGTGGCGCGCCGATGCTGGAGGCGCCCCGGAAGGTGCTGTCGCCGCCGAAGTTCCAAGCCCCGTAGAGGCCCAGGTGGACATGCAGCGACAGCCCGTGCTCGAAGCCGAGGAACAGGTGCTTGCCGTGCGCGGTCGAGCCGGTGAGGACGTGCCCGTCCAGCAGGGCGGCGCCGCCGGCGAAGCGTCCCTGCGGACTGGAGACGGACAGCCGCTCGCCCGTGAAGACGTCCGCGAACTGGCGGGCGAGCCGGTGGATCGAGTGGCCCTCGGGCACTACTCGACGACCTCGCCGGTGGCCTCGTAGCGCGCGATCTTGCCGATGCGGCGGACGTGGCGCTCGTCGTGGCTGAACGGCTCAGTCAGGAACGCCTCGATGATTTCGGTGGCCTCCTCGACGCTGTGCTGCCGGCCGCCGACGGCGACGACGTTGGCGTCGTTGTGCTCGCGGGCCAACTTCGCGGTTGGCAGGCTCCACGCCAGGGCCGCGCGGACGCCCTTGACCTTGTTGGCGGCGATCTGCTCGCCGTTGCCGGACCCGCCCAGGACAATCCCCAGGGCGTGGACGCCGGTTTCCTGGTCCGCGACGACGGCGAGCGCGGCGTTGATGCAGAAGGACGGGTAGTCATCGAGCGCGTCGTAGACCTTCGGCCCGTGATCCACCACCTCATAGCCCTTGGCGCTGAGGTGCTCCACCAGGTGGGCGCTGAGCTCCATGCCGGCGTGGTCGGTGGCGATGTGGACGCGCGGGAGGTCCTGGGCGGTGGTCACAGTCGGATCCATTCTGTGGTCGCCGGAGGGCATCCGGCGTGGTGATCGGGGTGGCTCCAGCCTACTAGGGACGGGGCGGCGCGCCGTCGCCGCGGGCCCGGGAAGCCACGCGGATCAGGGTCTGCGCGACGTTGTCCGCCGTGGTGGGGCCGCCGGCGCTGACCGTCACGGTGCCGCCGTCCCGGCGCCGCACCACGACGGCGGGCCCGTTGGCCACCAGCATGCTGGAGTCCCGACCGTGGCGGCGGAAGCCCCAGCCGCCACGCTCCGCCGCGCGCACCAGCTCCGGGGTGGCCGAATCAATCTCGGCGGCGGGGAGCGTCAGCACGGGCAGCAGTCCGGCGGCGAGGACGTGGAGCCCCGCCCGGTCCACCCTGACCCGGGCGAAGAGGAACAGGGTTGCCACGAGCGCCGCGGCCGCCAGGACGGCCGCGAGCCAGGGCAGGGCCAGGCTGAGCAGCGCCGCCGGGAACAGCGTGGAGATTCCGAGCATCACGAAGATCGAGCTGCGGGCGTGGACCCAGAGGCGGACGTCGTCCCTGGCCAGGTCCGGGTCGCGGATGTGTTCGAGCGCCTCGCGGGCGGCACGTTCGTCGTCGACGGACCAGCGCTCATCGGCCTTGAAAACGAAGCCCATCACCACGCCCAGGCCCAGGGCGGCGCCGCTGCCCATCGCCAGGATGGTGACGTCCACGTGCGAGGCGCGGGCGTCGGAGAGTCCGATCTGCCCGACCAGGACAGCGGCCAGCACGGCGGTGACGAACAGGCTGAGGCCCAGCCCGGCGCCCATCATGATCCGCCGCATCACGGCGGGCCGGGTCAGCGGGGCGGCCTGAAGCAGCACCGCCCAGCCCGTCAGGACGATCATGGCGGCGCCCACGCCCACCACGGCGGCGAAGGGGGCGAAGTTTTCTGCACCGTCCGCGGACCACCGCACGGCCAGCGGCTCGGGCAGCCGGGACCGGATCAGGAGCGCGCACACCGTGAAGGCGGCGGCCAGCACCATGGGGAAGCCGATGGCGAAGCGCACGGCCCTGGTGTCGACGGAGTCCCGGAAGGTTTCCATGCCGTCAACGCTACCCCCGTCCGCGCCACCGGCGGCCGGGCTGTGACGGGGGCAACTTGCCAAGGCCGCAAGGCGTGAAAGAATAATTTCACAGTATCCCCATCTCCCGTTCCCGCATTCCTGGAGGCCCCCTTGCCCGGTATGAACCTCACACGCGCCGAAGCCCGCGAGCGCGCCGCCCTGATCGCCGTCGACTCCTACGACGTGACCCTGGACCTGACCCGGGGCGACACCGTCTTCGGCTCCACCACCCGCGTGCGCTTCACCGCGACGCCGGGCTCCTCGACGTTCATCGACGCGGTCACCCGGACCGTGCACAGCGTGACCCTCAACGGCCGCGAGCTGGACCCCGCCGAGGTCTCCGACGGCATCCGCATCCAGCTCCCCGAGCTGGCTGCGGATAACGAGCTGGTGGTGGTCGCGGACGCCCCCTACATGAACACCGGCGAGGGCCTGCACCGTTTCGTGGACCCGGTCGACGGCGAGGTCTATCTCTACACCCAGTTCGAGGTCCCCGACTCCCGGCGGATGTTCGCCGTCTTCGAACAGCCGGACCTCAAGGCCACGTTCACGTTCACCGTCACCGCGCCGTCGCACTGGGACGTGGTGTCCAACTCCCCCACGCCGGCACCGTCCGAGACCAGCCCGGGTGAGGACGGCGGCGCGCGCTCGGTCTGGGCCTTCGCGCCCACCCCGCGCCTGTCCTCCTATGTCACCGCGCTGATCGCCGGCCCGTACCAGAGCGTCCGCAGCGAGGTGGTTTCCGCCACCGGCAAGGTCACCCCGCTGGGAGTCTTCGCCCGCAAGTCCCTCATGCAGTACCTGGACGCGGACAACATCTTCGAACTCACCCGCCAGGGCTTCGAGTTCTTCGAGGCGCAGTTCGGCTGCCCCTACCCGTTCGAGAAGTACGACCAGCTCTTCGTGCCGGAGTTCAACGCCGGCGCCATGGAGAACGCTGGCGCAGTGACCATCCTGGAGGGCTACGTCTTCCGCAGCAAGGTCACCGGGGCCCAGGTGGAGCGGCGGGCCATCACCGTCCTGCACGAACTGGCCCACATGTGGTTCGGCGACCTGGTGACGATGCGCTGGTGGAACGACCTCTGGCTGAACGAGTCCTTCGCCGAGTACATGTCCCACCTCGCTGCCGTCGAGAACACCAAATTCGACGCCGCGTGGACCACCTTCGCCTCGGTGGAGAAGTCCTGGGCCTACCGCCAGGACCAGCTGCCCACCACGCACCCGATCTTCGCCGAGATCAACGACCTGCAGGACGTCGAGGTCAACTTCGACGGCATCACCTACGCCAAGGGTGCCTCGGTGCTGCGGCAGCTGGTGGCCTGGGTGGGCCCGGAGGAGTTCATGGCCGGCGTCCGCGAGTACTTCCGCAAGCACTCGTGGAAGAACACCGAGCTGGCCGACCTGATGGTGGAGCTGGAGCAGGCCAGCGGCCGCGACCTGGACCAGTGGGGCAAGCTCTGGCTGGAGACCGCCGGCGTGAACACGCTGAAGCCGGAACTGTCCGTCGGCGAGGACGGGACCATCACCTCCTTCGCGATCCTGCAGTCCGCCACCGAGGCGCAGCCGACCATCCGCCCGCACCGGCTCGCCGTGGGCTTCTACAACCTCGACGGCGCCGGCAAGCTGGAGCGCGTGCACCGCGAGGAGCTCGACGTCGACGGCGCGCGAACCGAGGTCCCGACCCTGGCCGGCCTGGCGCGGCCGGACCTGATCCTGCTCAACGACGACGACCTGGCCTACGCGAAGGTCCGGCTTGATCCGCAGTCGTGGGCCACCGCCACGGCGCACCTGAAGGACTTCGGCCGCAGCCTGCCGCGGACCCTGGTCTGGGGCTCGGCCTGGGACGCGGCGCGCGACGGCGAAACCCCGGCGCGCGGCTACGTGGAGCTGATCCTGGCCAACATCGCCGAGGAGACGGACTCCTCGGTGATCCTCGTGCAGCTGCGCCAGCTGGCCACCACGCTGAACTTCTACGTCGCCGCCGCGCACAAGGACGCCACGGCGGCCGCGGCCGCGGACCGGCTCTGGGAGCTCGCCTCCCGCGTCGCCGCCGGCTCCGACGCCCAGCTGCAGTTCGTGAAGTCCTACGCGCTGCTGGCCCGCACCGGTGCGCAGTTCGACACGGTCGCCGGGCTGCTGGACGGCTCCCGCGAGCTGCCGGGCCTCACCGTGGACCAGGACCTGCGCTGGGAGCTGATCACCTCCCTCGTGGTCGGCGGCCGGGCCGGCAAGGCGGAGATCGACGCCGAGCTCGAGCACGACAACACCGCCACCGGCCAGAACGCGGCCGCCCAGGCCACGGCCGCCATCCCCACCCCGGAGGCCAAGGCCGCCGCCTGGGAGTCGATTGTGGTCACGGGCGAGCTGTCCAACGCGCTGCAGGGCTCCGCCGTCGCCGGCTTCACCCGGGTGCTGGACACCGCGCTGCTGGAGCCCTACGCGGAGAAGTACTTCGAGGCCGTCCCCGGGATCGTCCGGGACCGCACCCACGCCCTGGCCCAGCAGATCGTCGTCGGGCTCTACCCGGCGCAGCTCACCACCCAGGCCACCGTGGACCGCACGGACCAGTTCCTCGCCTCGCTGCCGGCGGACAGCGCCGCGCTGCGCCGGATGATGCTGGAGAACCGCGACGGCGTGGCCCGCGCCCTGCGCGCCCGCGCGGCGGACGTCGGTTAGGCAGGAAGCCCCCACCCCGCCCAACTAGCTCGCAGCTAAGGCCGTTTTGGATGCTCAGAACGGCCCCTGCTGCCAGCCAGTTGGGCGGGGACGTGTCCTAGACTGGCCGCATGAGCCTGGACGAGCACCACTACGCCCTGACGGTCACCTGGACGGGCAACCTCGGCGAGGGGACGTCCGGCTACCGGGCGTACAGCCGCGACCACGACATCGAGATTCCGGGCTTGCCGGTCCTCAAGGGCTCGGCGGACCCGACCTTCCGCGGCGACCCTGGCCGGTACAACCCCGAGCAGCTGCTCCTGGCCGCGCTGAGCCAGTGCCACATGCTCTCCTTCCTGCACGTGGCGGTGAAGCACGGCGTGGTGGTCACCGGCTATCGGGACCGGGCCGAGGGGCTGATGCGGACCAACCGGGACGGCAGCGGCCAGTTCGAGTCGGTCACGTTGCGCCCGGTGGTGGCCACGAAGGACCCGGTGGCGCCGGAAACGATGGCGGAGATGCACCACGAGGCCAACTCGCTCTGCTTCATCGCCCGCAGCGTCAACTTTCCGGTCCGGCACGAGCTCCCGGCAGGCTGACGGTACCTGCCGCCTAGCCTGGGGCACTAACTAGCCTGCGGCGGCAACCGGGCTCGGCACGCTCGTAACGGCCGTGGCCCGCCATTCCCCCAGCAGCCTGCGCTCGGTTTCCGGGCTGAGTCCGGCCCTGCGTTCCCGGTCCAGCCCCCGGCGCCGCTCGTCGTCGAGACTGTCAGCCAGCGTCCGGGTCCACGGCCGCAACCGGAGTCCGGCCGCAACCGCGGCGGCGTTGCTGCGGGTCGTGAATCCCTCGTGGCCCGGCGGCAGCCACAGCGGCAGGGAGTCCGGACCCGCCCAATAGTTCACCCCGCGCGCGGCGAGCCAGTCGGGCGGCGCGGCCACGGCCTCCGCGGCTCCCCCGCCGAGACGCCGTGATTCATCGAGGTACTCGGCGAACGGCACGGGATCGCCGACCGCGTTCAGCGGCCCGGTCACGCCCCGTTCCGCCGCGGTCAGCACCCAGGCGGCCAGGTCCCGGACGTCGATGATCTGGGTCAGTGCCGCCGGGGTGTCCGGGACGAGGACGGGTCCCGGGTCGCGGGCGAAGCGGGCCGGCCAGTACCCGTAGCGGTCCGATTCGTCCCCGGGTCCGCCGATCAGGCCCGGCCGGCACAGGTGCGCCGTGTCCCCGGCCAGTTTCAGGGTCAGGTGTTCAATCGCGGACTTCGCGGCGCCGTAGTTCTCCATCGTCGCCGGCGTCCCGGCCGGCAGCGGCTCCAGCACGGCGGCGTCCTCCGCCGTGCCGGGGACCGAGGGGTCCGCGTAGACCGAACAGCTGGAGACGAAGGTCCAGTGCCGGGCACGGCCGGCGAGCGCCGCGAGGGCATCCTCCGCCTGCCCGGGGTCGCGGGCGACGTCGACGACGGCGTCCCACTCCCCCGCGTGGACGGCCCCGGCGTAGGCGGCCGGGCCCTGTGAGCGGTCCGCCTGGAGCCAGCTGGCACCCTCCGGCGGCGCGGTCCGGGATCCACGGGCCAGGCACATGACGTCGTGGCCGGCGGCGACTGCCTGCCGGGTGATTTCGGCAGACAGGAATGCAGTGCCACCGAGGACGAGGATGCGCATGGGGCCACGCTACGGCGCTAGTCTGGACAGTGAACAGAGTCTTATGCGGCCGGCGAACGCGGGCGTGCCGAAGGAGCAGTACCACTTGATCTTGAGCTTCACCACCCCCGAACCCCTGACCCCGCTCGACGTCTCCGCCATCAACGTGCCCGGAGCCCTGATCAGCATCGGGGTGGGCGTCCTTATCTGGCTGGTGGCGTCCTTCGTGATTTCCGGAATCACCAAGCGCGTCGCCGCGGGCAGCACGTTCTTCAAGAAGCCGCGGTTCCGCTGGGTGGCACCTGCCCTGCGAGCCCTGGACCACCAGCGCAGGGAGCAGCGGGCCCGCACCATCGGCGCGCTGCTGACCAGCGTGGTGAGCGTCCTCGTCGTCGTCATCACCGCGATGTACGTGCTGCAGTACCTCGACGTCAATATCGCGCCGCTGCTGACCAGCGTCGGCATCTTGGGTGTCGCGATCGGCTTCGGCGCCCAGCAGCTCATCCGCGACTTCCTGGCCGGGATCTTCATCACCATCGAGGACCAGTATGGCATCGGCGACATCATCGAAACCTCCGAGGTGGTGGGCACGGTGGAGTCGATGGGCCTGCGCATCACGCGTGTCCGCGCCGACGACGGCACCATCTGGTACCTGCGCAACGGCGAAATCCTCCGCGTGGGCAACCGCTCCCAGGGCACCTACACCCCGCCCGCCGACGACGAGTCCGGCCCGGCCGGCGTCGCCGACGCGGCACCCCAGCAGAAAGCCGGAGAGTAATGACCATCCCCCTCGGCGGAGATCCCCGCCAGCCCCGGCAGCTGATGCAGAACGACCCGTTCAGCAAGCCCGGCTACACCGACAACTTCTACGACGCCGTCGGCGGGCACGAGACGTTCGTCAAGCTCATCGACGTGTTCTACGACGGCGTCGCCACCGACCCGTTGCTGCGGCCCATGTACCCGGAGGAGGACCTCGCGCCGGCGAAGCGCCGCTTCCTCATGTTCCTTGAGCAGTACTGGGGCGGTCCGACCACCTACGGCGAGGAACGCGGCCACCCCCGGCTCCGGATGCGGCACCAGCCGTTCCGCGTGACCCCGGAGGCCAAGGACGCCTGGCTCCGGCACATGCGCACCGCCGTCGATGCCCTGGAGCTCCCGCCGCTCTACGAGGGAACCCTGTGGGACTACATGGAGCGGGCCGCCCTCTCCATGGTCAACAGCCCGTCCGGAGCCTAGGCGCGGGCGGCCCGGCCACCACTCCGGGGCGCTCGTCCGGGCTCAGTTGCAAGGCCGGCCCGGGCATTGCCGGCGACGTGCAGCAGGACCGCGGCCACGAGGAACGCCGCCAGGACCTCAGCTGTCGTCGTCAGCGCCGCCGCCCAGCCGCCCTCAAGCGTCGGGTCCAGAAAGTCGTAGACATACCAGCCGTCAAGAGCGCCACGCACCCAGGAAAAGATGAGGAACGCTGCCGGATAAATCAGCCAGACGAGCGGCCGCCACCACCGGCCGTGCCGGGTCCTGGTCACCAGCAGCCAGTCGAGGGCCGCGAACATCGGCGCAATGCGGCGGTGTATCAGCTGCGGCCAGTACAAATCCAGGCTCCACCACGGCTCGCCCGGCGGCGCCACCAGGACCACGTAGATGACGCCCGTCATCACCAAGTACAGCGCCAGCGCCCCGGCCAGGCGATCCCACCATCGCGGCAACCTTTCCCGCGGAAGAGCGGCGGACGCCAGGAGCACCACAGCCAAGGCCAGGTTCGACTGGACCGTGAACTCCGAGAAAAGCTGCGCGACGTCCACATCGTTGCCCGGTAGGGTCGCGTCAACTGTCTTCCGGACGAGCGCGGCCAGCACCAGCACACCGACGACGAGGCGGGCCAGGCGGATCCAGGGACGGTCCGGGTGCAGCGCAGCGTTCAGACCGGGATGCCGCCCGACGGGCGGCGTCAAGGCTGACAGGCCAACCATGCGCCCAGTATGGCAGTCCCGGCCGGCCACGGCACGCCCTGCAGCCTGCAGCCTGCAGAGACATGGAAAGACCCCGGAGGCACTTGGGGGGATGCCTCCGGGGTCTTTCTGAAAATAACAATACCCACCCGGGTATGACCTTGCAAGGGGGTTCCCCGCCTAGGCTGGAGCCATGATCACCATTCGCGAAACGGTCGACGGCGACCTGCCCGCCCTGGCCACGCTACGCGCCATCTGGGCTGCCGAACAGGCACCGGCCGCCGACGGCACGACCGTTGACCCGCAGCAGTTCGTCGCCGTGCTCAAGAACTGGCTGGAGGCCAATCCGCGGACCTTCTTCCTCGCCGAGGACGACGGCGTTCCCGTGGGCATGCTGAACCTCATGGTGTTCGAACGCATGCCCAAGCCCGGCAAGGACATCTCGCGCTGGGTGTACCTCGGCAACGTCTACGTGCTTCCGGACCGCAGGAACGCCGGCATCGGTGCGCAGCTGGTGGAGGCCGCCCTGGCCTATTCGCGGGAGATCAACGCGGTCCGCATGCTCCTGTCCCCGTCGTCGGAGTCCCGAAACTTTTACGCTCGGCTGGGGTTTGTGCCGGCGGAGGAACTGAATGTATTGACCTTCTGAGCTGATTCGCTGCCCGTACCGGGCCCGATTTCGAGCCTTCCGAGCACTCCCCGGCGTGCCCGGGTCTAGGCTGGCGGTCATGGCGATCATTCATCAAGCAACGTTGACCCCCTCCAAAATGGAACTCCTCGAACGCTGGCTCCCCGGCCGGTCCTGGTTCCCGGAGACGGGGTCCGCCCCGGAGAAGGTCGGCCACTTCCGCTTTGACGACCCGGAGGGAGAGGTGGGCCTCGAGACCATCCTGGTACGTTCCGGCGGCGCCGTGTTCCAGGTGCCGCTCAGCTACCGGAGCGCTCCCCTGCCCGGCGCCGATGACCACTTGGTCGGCACCATGGAACACTCCGTCCTGGGCAGCCGCTGGGTCTACGACGCGTGTGCGGACCCGGCCTACGTCCGTGCGCTGGCCGGTGCCATCCTGGCCGGCACGCCGCAGGCACAGCATGTCCTGCAGGTCGACGGCGGGGAGAAGGTGCTCCCCGAATCGGTCACCGTGCACGGCACGGGATCCGCGGGTACATCGGTTCCGGAGGTCGGCGACGTCACTGCCAGCGACGCCGCTGAAGGGACCGTAGTCCGCTCCGGTGCGCTGGAAATTCTGGTCCACCGGCAGCTCGACCCCGCAGCCCCGCCGGCAGCCCGCTCCCTGGTCGGATCCTGGGAGGGTCAGGACGCGCCGGTGGCCCTCGCGGCCGTCACGGACGGCTAGGGCGTCGTCGCGGGGTCCGCTAGAGGCCGGACCCCGCGCGGACCAGCACGTGGCCGCGGGGGCTGCTGAGCCGGAACCACGTGTCAGCGCGGAAGACGGACTGCTCCCCCTCGGCCAGGAACCCCAGGGTCAGCGCCGCAAAGGCCGCCCCGGCGGGCACCCCAGGAGCCGCCGGCAACGGCCGGCCCCAGACGGTGGCGCGGGCGTTGTTGACGATCAGGGCACCGGGCTTGTCCGGGATGATGCCGGCGATCTCCCTGATCCCGTCCTCCGCGGCCCGCCGCAGTTCGGCGTCGGGGACGGTGCCGGCAGGTTCCCAGCCACCGCGGGGTGCTCCGACGCCGGCCCAGGATTCCCACAGGGTCATCGGCGGGACGGGAAGGTCGACGTCGTCGGGCCCCGACCGGGCCAGCCGGTCCAGCACCGCCGAGAGCGGCACCGTCACGTCCAGCCGGGCCGGCACGGCCAGAGCCATGGTGCGCAGGCCCAGGATGGTCGGCGTTCCCTCGCCCAGCAACCGCGGCCGCAGGAGGCAGACGTAGGCGGCCAGGACGGTGCCGTCGGCGCTGAGGCGGATGCCGCCGTCGTCCACCGCCTTGGCCCTGGTGGCGAAGGTGCGCAGGTCGGCAAGGTCGCGGGGATCGGAGAACTGCAGGGACTCGGTGAGGACATCAGACACATTCCCGACTTTACCGGCTGAGCCTCTTTGGAGCCCGGCCGAGCCGCCGTCTAAAGTCAAACCATGACTGAAGCCGAAGCCGCAGTGCAGGCCGCACCCGCACCCCCGGAGGACCCGACCACCTCGCTCATCCACCTTCTGGACCTGGGCGAACTTCAGGGTGCCCGGACGGACGAGGACATTTTCCTGGGCCCGTCGCAGAAGCAGCCCCGGCAGCGGGTGTTCGGCGGCCAGGTGCTGGCCCAGTCGCTGGTGGCCGGCAGCCGGACCGTTCCCGAGGGCCGGGGCGTGCACTCGATGCACGGCTATTTCTTGCGGCCGGGCGACGCGAACCAGCCCATCACCTTCGGCGTCCAGCGGCTCCGCGACGGGCGCTCCTTCTCGGCCCGCCGGGTCCACGCGTACCAGGACGGCAAGCCGATCCTGTCGATGATCGCCTCCTTCCAGGACGAGGATGAGGGCATCGAGCACCAGACACAGATGCCGGAGGGAATCCCGGACCCGGAGTCGCTACCGAGCACGGCCGACCTGCTGGGCAAGTTCGACCACCCGGTGGCCCGGCACTGGGCCTATGAGCGGCCCTTCGACATCCGGCACGTGGACCCGGCCCTGTATGTCTCGGCCGAGGGGCCCAAGGAGGCCCGCAACGCCGTGTGGATGCGGACCTTCGGCCCGATGCCGGACGATCCCGGCCTGCACCGTGCCGCGCTGGCCTACGCCAGCGACTACACCCTCCTGGAGTCGGTGCTGCGCCGGCACGGTATGAGCTGGATTACGCCGGGGATGTCCGTGGCGAGCCTGGACCACGCCATGTGGTGGCACCGTCCGGTGCGTGTGGACGAGTGGCTGCTGTACGTGCAGGAGTCCCCCAGCGCCCAGGGCGCCCGGGGCCTGGCCACCGGGAAGATCTTCAGCCGCGACGGCCGGCATGTCGCTACCGTGGCGCAGGAGGGCATGATCCGGGTGCCCACCGAACCGACGCCGCAGTAACTGCGAACGCCTCTAACGCAAAAGCCCTGCGCACCCCCTCTCGGGGATGCGCAGGGCTTTTGCGTTGGCGGGCCGGCCGCGGAACTAGTCGCGGGTCAGGCGGCGGTGGGTGACCCGGTGCGGCTTGGCCGCGTCGGGGCCGAGGCGCTCCACCTTGTTCTCCTCGTAGGATTCGAAGTTGCCCTCGAACCAGTACCACTTGGAGGGGTTCTCCTCGTCACCTTCGTAGGCGAGGATGTGGGTGGCCACCCGGTCGAGGAACCAGCGGTCGTGCGAGACGACGACGGCGCAGCCGGGGAATTCCAGCAGGGCGTTCTCGAGGCTGCTGAGGGTTTCGACGTCGAGGTCGTTGGTCGGTTCGTCGAGGAGCAGCAGGTTTCCGCCCTGCTTGAGGGTCAGCGCGAGGTTCAGGCGGTTGCGCTCACCGCCGGAGAGGACGCCAGCCTTCTTCTGCTGGTCCGGGCCCTTGAAGCCGAAGGCGGCGACGTAGGCGCGGGACGGCATTTCGACCTGGCCGACCTGGATGAAGTCGAGTCCGTCGGAGACGACCTCCCAGAGGGTCTTGTTCGGGTCGATGCCGCCGCGGCTCTGGTCCGCGTAGGAGATCTTCACCGAGTCGCCGACCTTGAGTTCGCCGCCGTCGAGCGGCTCCAGGCCGACGATGGTCTTGAACAGGGTGGTCTTGCCGACGCCGTTGGGGCCGATGACGCCGACGATGCCGTTGCGCGGCAGCGAGAACGACAGGCCGGCGATCAGCATCCGGTCCTCGAACCCCTTCTGCAGGTTCTTCGCCTCCAGGACCAGTCCGCCCAGGCGCGGTCCCGGCGGGATCTGGATCTCTTCGAAGTCGAGCTTGCGGGTCCGGTCCGCCTCGGCGGCCATTTCCTCGTAGCGGGCCAGACGGGCCTTGGACTTGGTCTGGCGGCCCTTGGCGTTGGAGCGCACCCAGTCGAGTTCCTCGGCGAGGCGCTTGGCCTGCTTGGCGTCCTTCTTGCCCTGGATTTCCAGGCGGGCGCGCTTCTTCTCGAGGTAGGTGGAGTAGTTGCCCTCGTACGGGTAGAGGTGGCCGCGGTCCACTTCGGCGATCCATTCGGCCACGTGGTCCAGGAAGTACCGGTCGTGGGTGACGGCCAGGACGGCGCCGGGGTACGAGGAGAGGTGCTGTTCGAGCCAGAGCACGCTCTCGGCGTCGAGGTGGTTGGTGGGCTCGTCGAGGAGCAGCAGGTCGGGCTTCTGCAGCAGGAGCTTGCAGAGGGCGACGCGGCGGCGCTCACCACCGGAGAGCACGGTGACGTCGGCGTCGGCCGGCGGGCAGCGCAGGGCGTCCATGGCCTGCTCCAGCTGGGAGTCGAGGTCCCAGGCGTCGGCGGCGTCGATCGCTTCCTGCAGCTGGCCCATCTCTTCGAGCAGGGCGTCGTAGTCGGCGTCCGGGTTGGCCATCTCTTCGGAGATCTCGTTGAAGCGCTGGATCTTGCCGTAGATCTCGCCCACGCCCTCCTGGACGTTGCCGAGGACGGTCTTTTCCTCGTTCAGCGGCGGCTCCTGCAGCAGGATGCCGACGGTGTAGCCGGGGCTCAGCCGGGCCTCGCCGTTCGAGGGAGTGTCCAGGCCGGCCATGATCTTGAGGATGGTGGACTTACCGGCACCGTTCGGGCCGACAACACCGATCTTGGCACCGGGGAAGAAGGACATACTCACGTCGTCGAGGATGAGTTTTTCGCCAACGGCCTTACGGGCCTTGGTCATTGTGTAGATAAATTCCGCCATACTCTCAAATCTAGTGGTTCGGCGCTGATAACTCACATTCCGAGGCGCAGGTTCCGCGCTGCCGTCGCCGGGGGACCGGTCAGGCTGCCGGGCCGGCGAGGCAGCGGCCGTCGGCGAGGGCCGGCAGGACCGCAGCGATGACGGACCGCCCCCGGATCTGGGCGACGACGCAGCCCGCGCCCTGCCGGACGGAGGCTTCCACAGCGTCGGCGTCCAGGCCCGTCGGGGTCCGGCTGGCGGTGACCTCGATGGCACCGGGAGCGTAGCCGGCCCGGACCAGTGCCGCCCGCACGCTGTCCGTCCCAGGCACAGTCCCACCGGCGAGGCCTGCGAGCGCGTCTCGCACCTTGGCCGCATCTACCGTTGGCGCAGTGGCGGAGCCGCTCGCCGTCGAGGGGGCAGACGGCGCGGCAGTCGAGGGAGCGGTGGGCGTGGGCGTCGAGGGGGCTTTGGGCCTGGTGGTCGCTGTCGCGACGGAGCTGGACGCTTCCGCCGCGGGGGCGACCGTATCGCCCGACCCGGAACATCCGGCGACGGCTACTGCCACAACAATGCCGGCCAGGGTGGCGGACGTCGGGAACAGCGCGCGGGGAAGGAGTCTGGGCCGGGTCACCCGGCCATTCTGCCACCGGCACCGGTCCTGTCATCGCCGCCACCGCCGCCCACGCTCTTAGCCGAGCCTCCGGGCCTCCGGGCCGGCCGCCTGCTGGCACTGCCGGGAAAATGAAGCCCTCAGGCGGCGTCCTCCTTCACCTCCCCGGTTTCCTCATCGAAGTCGGGCAAGTCCTCCGCGGCGTCGACTCCGCCGCTGCTGCCGCTCCCCTGCCCGGCCGTTCCCGGAGCCCCGCCCTGGTCCGCCCCGTCCGGCTGCTGTTGCTGCCCGCCGGTGTTGCGGGTGAAGTTGGCGGCACCCCACGACAGGTCGTGCCCGATGGCATCGGCATCGATGTCCACGGCATGGTGGATGCGGCTCTCCGACTCCCAGGTGCGGATCTTGAGCCTCCCTGTAACGATGACGGGCTGCCCCTTCCGGATACTGCAGGCCATGTTGCCGGCCAGCTGGCGGTAGCCCTGCACGGTGAACCAGTTGGTGGTCCCGTCGACCCAGGCGTTGGCCGCCCGGTCGAAGCGCCGCCCGGTGGAGCCCAGCCGGAAGGATGCGGTGGCGACGCCGCCGGGCGTGGTCGAACTCTTGATCTCCGTGGCGACGAAGCCCCGGATGGTGATGCTGTCATTCATTGCTATGTCCTGTCTTGTGGGAAGGCGGTCTGGTCCTTTCCACTCTGCGACCGGGGTCCGCAACGCGGCAGTCGACACCGGGGCTATGTGGAAAACGCGACGCGGTGGCACGGTAAACTTCTTGAGGCGTGCCCGGCTCCGGTCGATGGGCACGCGAGTGCCCCAGTAGCTCAGGGGATAGAGCAGCGGCCTTCTAATCCGCCGGTCGGGGGTTCGATTCCCTCCTGGGGCGCCTGCACGGCCCCGGTCACGGTCGTTCCGTGACCGGGGCCGTTCCGTTTAAGCTCCCCAGCTTCCTTGGCTGCCCGGCTCGGCTACCGGAGCGGCGCCTCCCGCCGGGGCCATAAGCAGGCTTAGTATTGAGTCTAGAGCTGGAGGCGGTGCCCCCGGCCCATAACCGAAAGTAAGGCAGCCATGACGCAGACACCCCGCGGATTCGACTCCTACGACCAGGCCGACACCCCGCCGGAGCACGCAAGCACCGGACTCCCCCGGGAGGAAGTTCCGGGGGCCACCTCCTCCCCCGCGCGGACGCCCGCAGAGGCTCCCACGCCGGAGCCCGCCCCCGCCACCCCGGCAGCACCCGCGCCAACGCACGAGTCCCGCCGCGTGACCCGCGCCGGGATGGTGTGGACCGCCGTCGCGGTCGCGCTGGCGGTGCTGATCCTGCTGATCGTCTTCATCCTGCAGAACCAGGACTACGTCCAGGTCAAGTTCTTCGGCCTGGCGGGCGCCGTGCCGCTGGGTGTGGCGCTGTTCATCGCTGCCGTCGGCGGCGGCGTGCTGGTGGCCATTGCCGGGGCCGCCCGCATCATTCAGCTCCGGCTGACTGCGCACCGCCAGCGCGCCCGTCTGGCCGGCCAGGGCACCCGCGACCGCTAAGCCGGAGGAACCGCTGCGCCGGAGGAACGGCAGGAGCGCAGAAGGGCCGGCCTGCCCTACAGTTGCCGCATGTCCGAAGGCCTCGTCACCACCATCCGCACTGCCCTGCACGCCGCGGCAGACCCGGTTCGCGGCGCGGCTGCCCAGCGGTACCTGAAGTCGGAGATGCCGTCCCTGGGCGTTCGGGTCCCGGAGGTCCGGGCGATCGTCAGGAGTGCCGCCCGGCGATTGCCGCCGCGGTCGCTGTCCGAGCTCACCGCTGCCGTGACCAGGCTGTGGCGCGAGGCCCGCTGGCGGGAGGAACGGCTCGCGGCCATCGAACTCACCGGCTTACGGCTGGCCCGGGAGGAACTCGCCATGCTTCCCCTGTACGAGGAGATCATCCGCGACGGTGCCTGGTGGGACCTGGTTGATGCCCTGGCGCGCCGTCTGGGCAGCCTGCTGCTGGCCCATCCCGCCACGATGGCCTCGTTGTTGCGCCGGTGGAGCAGGGACCCGGACCTCTGGGTCCGCCGTGCTTCCATCACCGCCCAGCTGGGAGCCAAGGGCGCCACGGACCGGGAGTCGCTGGCTGACGTGATCACGGCCAACCTCGGCGACCGTGAATTCTTCATCCGCAAGGCCATCGGCTGGGCGTTGCGGGACTTCGCCACTACGGATCCGGACTGGGTCCGGGACTTCGTCGACCGCGCCGGGGACGGTTTGAGCCCGCTCTCCCGCCGCGAGGCGCTGAGGAAGCTGGGACCCGCCGCACCCTTGGATGACCGCCCTTAAGTGACCGGCCTCAGATAACGGGCCGACTGGTGACCGGTTCGTCCGGTTTGCTGAACAGCTGCTTGGTCTTGGGGTCCAGGAAGATCAAATAGAGGGCGAACAGCAGGGCAATGATCGCTGCGGCGTTGCGGGCCAGGGCCAACGCCAGGCCCAGGTCCTGGCTCTGCAGGTACGGGAAGACCTCCAGCTGGTCGGAGATCGCGTAGACCATGAAGAACGAGACCATGAAGTACAGGGCCTTGACCTGCCAGTCGTCGCGGATACCGGTGACGGCGAAGAGCGGGATCAGCCACACCACGTACCAGGACTGGATCATCGGGGCGAGGAACACGACGGCGGCGAAGGCCAGGGTCAGGCGGCGCATCAGCCGGTCGTAGTCGCCGCGGAAAATCTGCCAGGCCACGATCCCCAGCGCCAGGACCTTGCCGGCGTCGTACACGTACTTCGCCAGGCCCCAGCCGTCAAGGCCGAAGGCGTTGGAAATGGAGGCGACGATCAGGCCAACCAGACCCACCGGGGCGTACCAGATCCAGATGCTGCCCGGGGCGGACAGGCCGTTGATCCAGCCGAAGCCGAAGCCGTTGACGGCGCTCATGGCGTAAAGCAGGCCCACACTGATCCCGGCCGTCAGGGCCCAGAACACGAACTTCCGCGGCCACCCGGCGTTCTTGCCGGCCCACAGCAGACCAATGAAGGGCAGGAACACGATCGTGATCGGCTTGACCGCGATCGAGAGTGTCACCAGGACCAGGCCCACCAGCACCCGCTTGGTGGCGCAGTAGTAGAGGCCGGCGAGGGCCAGGCCGATCATCAGCGCATCGTTGTGGACGCTGGCGATGAAGTTGGTCAGGAACAGCGGGTTGGCGGCGGTCAGCCAGAGGGCGCGGTGCGGGTTGACCCCGTGCAGTTCCGCGAGCTTCGGGACGTAGATGATGCAGAGCACGATCCCCACGAGGGCGGCCAACCGGAACAGCATGATGCTGGCCTCGGGCTGGACGTTCGTGGACCACACGACGAACTGCTCGATCCAGAGGAACAGCTGGCCGTAGGGCACCGGCGCCTCGGTCCACATCTTGTCCGCGCCGAGCTGGAAGTAGTTGGACAGCGCGGAGATGCCGTTCTCGTAGGGGTTGAAGCCCTCGACCATCAGCCGGCCCTGGCCGATGTAGGCATAGACGTCGCGGCTGAAGAGCGGCACGGAGAACATCATCGGCAGGCCCCAGGCGACGACGGCGGTCATGGTCGCCTTCCGCGCGCCCGCGCCCCAGTGCCGGACCCGCTGGCCCAGCCGCAGCCACGCCCGCACCAGCAGCATCCCGCCGACCGCCAGCAGCACGATGCACATGCCGACGCCCACGGCCTCGGTGCGCATCCAGATGAAGAGCGGCAGACGGCGCAGTTCGGAGACCGGTGCCAGCCAGCCGACGCCGAGGGAACCGACGAACATGAACAGCGAGCCCAGGAATCCGGAGAGGATGGGTGAGCGTGCGTTGTCGACGTCGTTCGAGGCCGCCGTGGACGGTGCCTCGGAGGATGCCCGTGGCGTACCGGCAGCCGTCTTTCCCGCCGCAGGTACAGGCGCCGTCATCTCAGGGGTGTCCAATCTGTCGAGTGCTGGTGGAGCCCACTCGTGGCCTGAAAGCCGGTCAGGGGCACGCCGCACGGAGGAAAAATTCCGACGGCCGCGTTGCCAAAATCGTAGCACCGGGCCCCTCCGGGGCGGCGGAACGGTAGGCTGGGCGCGTGCCTATATCTAATGAACGCATCGTGTGGATCGACTGCGAAATGACCGGCCTGGACACCAAGAATGACGCCCTGATTGAGGTGGCTGCCCTGGTGACCGACTCGGAACTGAATATCCTCGGCGACGGCGTCGACGTCGTCATCAAACCGGACGACGCCGCCCTGGCCCAGATGAACGACTTCGTGCGCGATATGCACACCCGGTCCGGGCTGCTGGAGGAACTCCCCCGCGGCAAGACCATGGCCGAGGCGCAGGAGATGGTGCTGGCCTACATCAAGAAGTGGGTGCCGGACCCGAAGAAGGCTCCGCTCGGCGGCAACTCCGTGGGCACCGACCGCGTCTTCCTGGTCCGGGACATGCCGGAACTGGTCGAGCACCTGCACTACCGGGTGATCGACGTCAGCACCATCAAGGAACTCTCCCGCCGCTGGTATGCCCGCGCGTACTTCCAGTCCCCCGCCAAGCTCGGCGGCCACCGCGCCCTCGGCGACATCAAGGATTCCATCGACGAGCTCCGCTACTACCGGCAGGCCGTCTTCGTCCCGGCGCCCGGCCCGGACAGCTCCACCGCGCAGCGCATCGCCAAGGACGTCATGGCCACCTCGGGCGCCGCCCCCGGCAGCGCGCCGACTGACGCCGCGGACGACGCCGGGAACCCCGGAAGCGCCTCGGCCGAGTCCCCCGCGGGTGCTCGGGCAGAGTAATCTGCCTCACGTTTCTGCCTTTTTTCGATGAAATCGCCGAAACTGGCAAAAGCACCCCCGCGGAGCAGGTAAGCTATTTGTCGTTGCCTTTCCGGAAGGCCGGTCCGCCGGTTCGACTGACAGGCACATGGTGGGCGTAGCTCAGTTGGCAGAGCGCCTGGTTGTGGTCCAGGAGGTCGCGGGTTCAACCCCCGTCGCTCACCCTCACCGAGGACGGCACGATTGTCCGACCTTGCCAAAGGCCGCACCGGATATCCGGTGCGGCCTTTGTTGTTTGTCCCGAAAACGCATGGAAGGAACCGCGATGAGGCGCCAGCTCTTCGAAGAAGACCATGAGATGTTCCGCGAGATGGCGGCCGAGTTCAACGTCCGCGCCGTGGCCCCGCACTATGCACAGTGGGACCGGGACCACATGATGCCGCGGGAGCTGTGGACCGCGGCCGGGGAACAGGGCCTGCTGGGGCTCGCCGTTCCCGAGGAGTTCGGTGGCCTCGGCATGACCGACTACCGGTTCCGCGCCGTGCTGGATGAGGAATTCGCCAAGAGCAACCACCTCGCCGTCGGCCTGGCCTTCCACCTGCACGACGACATGGTCCTGCCGTATCTGCTGGCCTACGGTTCGGAGGACCTGAAGCAGCGCTGGCTGCCCGGCATGGTCTCCGGCGAGACCGTCACGTCCGTGGCCTGGACCGAGCCCGGCGCGGGCTCCGACCTCCGCGGCGTCCGCACGAAGGCCGTCCGCGACGGCGATGACTGGCTGATCACCGGCCAGAAGACGTTCATCGGCAACGGCATCTCCGGCGACGCCGCCCTGGTCCTCGCCCGCACCGACGGCGGAAGCGGCCGCGGCGGCGCCGAGTCCTTCTCGCTCTTCATGGTCCGCAAGGGCGAGGGCTACACCACCGGCAACCAGCTGGACAAGATGGGCCTGAAGGCCTCCGACACCGCCGAGCTCTTCTTCGACAACGTCCGGGTCCCGCACGCCGACCTCGTCGGCGAGGAAGGCCAAGGGTTGCGCTACTGCGCCGGGCAGCTGCCGCAGGGCCGACTGGGCATCGCCGTCGCCGGTTCCGCCGTCGCCCGCGCCGTGTACGAGGCGACCGTGCGGTACACGAAGGACCGCAACGCCTTCGGCGAGCGGATCATCGACTTCCAGAACAGCCGCTTCGAACTCGCCGACATCCTCACCGAGGTCGAGGCCACCGAGTCGTACGTGGACCGGGCCATCACCGCGTTCAACGCCGGGGAACTCGACGCGTCCTCCGCCGCCAGGGTGAAGCTGTGGGCCTCCGAGCGGGCGAAGTCCGTGACCGACCGCTGCCTGCAGCTGCACGGCGGCTACGGCTACATCATGGAATACCCGGTGGCGCAGGCCTTCCTCGCCGCCCGCCTGCTGACCATCTTCGGCGGCACCAACGAGATCATGCGGGACGTCGTCGGCCGCGGCATCGCCGGCTGACGCGCCCCCTCCCCCCGCACCACTCCCTCCCCCGCAGCAAAGGAAGCCCCGCGCCATGACTGTCCTGCCCATCACCATCTGGGGCGAACCGGTACTGCACCGCCGGGCCGCCGAGGTCGAGGTCTTCGACGACGAGCTGCGGACCCTGATCGCGGACATGTTCGAGACCAACGACGCCGCCAACGGCGTCGGCCTGGCAGCCCCGCAGGTGGGGGTCGGCAAGCGTCTCTTCGTCTACAAGTACGAGAACGACGACGGCGCCCCGCCCTCCGGCGTCGTGGTCAACCCGGTCCTCACCCTCTCCAAGGTCTCCGGGGCGCTCCCCGATCCGGACGAGGAAGAGGAAGGCTGCCTGTCCTTCCCGGGCGGCCACTACCCGCTCAAGCGTGCCGAATGGGCCCGGGTGCAGGGCTTCGACGGCGAGGGCAACCAGATCGAGTTCGAGTCGACGGGCTGGTTTGCCCGTGTGATGCAGCACGAATACGACCACCTCGACGGCAAGCTGTACGTCAACCGGCTGATCGACCGGTACTCCCGCAAGGCGATGAAGCAGGCCAAGAAGAGCGGCTGGGGCGTCCCGGGCCTGACCTGGATGCCGGGCGTGGACCCGGACCCCTTCGGACACTAGCGGAGAGGACCCGGGACACCGGCGGCGGCCGCTCCTATGCTTGGCAGCATGGAAGCCACTCTGGCCGCCCCGGCGAAGCCCATCCTGACCCTCACCATCAACCCGGCCCTGGACGTCAGCACCACCACGGAGCACGTCACCAGCGGCCATAAGCTGCGCTGCGGCCCCAGCCGGCTGGATCCCGGCGGCGGGGGCATCAACGTGGCCCGCGTGGTCCAGCGCCTCGGCGGCCGGCCCCTGGCCATCTACACCGCCGGCGGGCCCACCGGCGAGGCGTACCGCCGCCTGGTCGAGGCCGAGCGGCTGCCTGCACTGGTTGTCCCGATCCAGGGCAGCACCCGGCAGGACTTCACGGTGGACGAGACCGGCACCGGCGAGCAATTCCGCTTCGTCCTCCAGGGCCCCGAGCTCAGCGAACCCGAATGGCGCCTCTGCCTGGGGCTGGTGGCCGACTCCATCCAGCCCGGCGGCTACGTGGTGGCCAGCGGCAGCCTGCCGCCGGGTGTGCCCGAAGATTTCTACGCCCGGATCGCCCGCCTCGCCCGGGAGCAGGGCGCCCGCTGCGTGGTGGACGCCTCGGGTCCCGCCCTGGCCGCGGCCCTGGCCGAGGGCGTCTTCCTGGTCAAACCCAGCCGGCGGGAGCTGGGCCTGCACTTCGGCACGACGCTGAAGGATGAACAGGCCGAACTCGACGCCGCCGCTGCTCTGGTGGCGGACGGCTCCTCCGAGAACGTAGCCCTGACCCTCGGTGGGGCCGGTGCTGTACTCGCCTCAGCGGCGGGCACGCTGCGCCTGGCCGTCCCGAAGGTGGAGGTCCGCAGCACCGTGGGTGCCGGCGACAGCTTCCTCGCCGCATTCGTCCTGAGGCTGGCGCAGGGCCTGGGCAGCACCACAGCGTTCCGCTCCGCCGTCGCGGCGGGCAGCGCCACCGTCACCACGCAAGCCACTGAGCTCTGCCACCGCGACGACGTCGAGCGGCTGGAAGCCGAACTGGCGCGGCAGGAATTCAGCCTGGCCTGATTGTGGGTTGGCCCCATTGTTGGTTTGGCCTGATGGTCGCTTGATCCGGGCAGCTTCCGAGCACCCGCCGCATGGCGTCCTTTTCCGCGGCCGTCACCCACAGGGCGTAGGCCGCCTTCACGGAGACCTGGCGGGCGACGTAGTGGCAGCGGAAGGCCTTGTTCGGCGGGAGCCAGCCGGCGGCGTCCGAGGAGCTCTTGTCCTGGTTGGCCGGCCCGTCCGCGGCCACCAGGTTCAGCGGGTCGTTGGCGAGGTGTGTGCGCTGGAGGGCCGTCAGCTGCTGCGCGCCGGTCTGCCAGGCGTCACCGAGCGCCACGACGTGGTCGATCTGGATGGCTTTGCTTGAGTCGGCCCCGCGCCGGAAGGCGGTCTGCCGGCCGGTGTAGGGCTCCCGGAAACTGCCGGACCCGATCCGGCAGCGGGACCCGTCCGTGAATCGGGCGTCGACGAGGTCCCGACGGAGGATGTCGTTGCGGGTGTCGCAGCCGTTCCGGTCGACGTCGAGCCACGCCTGTCCGAACGCCGCCCTGTCGTAGTTGGCGGCGGGATCACTGGCCCTGACCGGAAGCGATTCCAGCAGGTCCGCGGCCCGGCCCGCCGGCACCGCCCTCACGGCAGCGATGGGACTCATCCACGCCGCCAGCACCGGGGCGTCCGTGGGCCCGTCGGAGAACCCGCCGCCGAGGCGGAACTGGCCGTCGGCGAAGAACCAGACAAGCGTCAGGACGAGGGTCAGGGCCGCGGCCGCCAAGACGATCCACGCCTGGCGGGACCGCCGTCGTGCCCGCCGGTACTGCGCCCACGTGACGCTCACGCGGTCTCCGCGGCGTCCCGTGCAGGGTGCTGGTTCTCCATCACGGGAAAAGCCTAGGCCGCTCCCCGCCCAGGGCCGCGGTTATGCACAGTGTGGAGGCAAGGTCCCGTGCGGGGCCGCCGGGCTACTGTTCGCGGGTGACGCGGCGGAGGTCCTCCTCCGCGAGGTTCGACAGGGCCTCCAGCTGGGCGACCCGGGCGTCGTCGATCTCGCCGGCCTCACGTTTGGCGCGGGCGTCGTCGAGGAGCCGCTTGGCTTCCTTGGCATTGCGCCGGGCCACATCGAGGGCGTGTTCGAGGGTGGTTTCGTGCTCCGTAGCCTGGTTCTGTTCCATGGCTCCCATTGTGGTTCGCTTTCCCGGCCGTTTCCAGAGAACCGGCCGGGAAAGCGCTCCGTGTCGGTGACTCAGCCGACCTCGACGGGCAGGCCCGCGGCCTCGAGGGTGGCGACGGCGTCCTTGGCGGGGAAAGACGGCGGGTTGACCCCGGCCATCTCCTCCATGACCCGGACCACCTGGCAGCTGTAGCCGAACTCGTTGTCGTACCAGACATAGAGGACGAGGTTCTTGTCGTTGGAGATCGTGGCGAGGCCGTCCACGATGCCGGCGCGGCGGGAGCCGACGAAGTCGGTGGAGACCACCTCGGGCGAGTCGATGTAGTCGATCTGCTTGCGCAGCTCGGAGTGCAGCGACATCTCCCGCAGGTAGTCGTTGACCTCGTCCTTGGTGGTGCCGTTCTCGAGGTTGAGGTTCAGGATGGCCATCGAGACGTCCGGGGTGGGGACGCGGATGGCGTTGCCGGTGAGCTTGCCCTGGAGTTCGGGGAGGGCCTTGGCGACGGCCTTGGCGGCACCGGTTTCGGTGATGACCATGTTCAGCGCAGCGGAGCGTCCACGCCGGTCGCCCTTGTGGAAGTTGTCGATCAGGTTCTGGTCGTTGGTGAAGGAGTGGACGGTCTCCACGTGGCCGTGGATGACGCCGTAGCGGTCGTTGATGGCCTTCAGCACCGGGGTGATGGCGTTGGTGGTGCAGGACGCGGCGGTGACGATCCTGTCCTCATCGGTGATCGCGGAATGGTTGATGCCGTGCACGATGTTCTTCAGGTCGCCCTTGCCCGGGGCGGTGAGCAGGACCCGGGAGACGCCCTTGCTCTGCAGGTGCTGGGAGAGCCCCTCGGCGTCGCGCCAGCGGCCGGTGTTGTCGACCACCAGTGCATCGTGGATGCCGTAGGCGGTGTAGTCGACGGTGGCGGGGTTGTCCGAGTAGATGACCTGGATCTGCACGCCGTTGGCGGTGATGGTGTCGTTCTCGAGGTCCACCTTGATGGTGCCCTCGAAGGAGCCGTGGACGGAGTCGCGGCGCAGCAGGCTGGCGCGCTTGGCGAGGTCATTGTCCGAGCCGCGGCGCACGACGATCGCACGCAGCCGCAGGCCGTGGCCGCCGCCGGCCTTTTCGATCAGGAGGCGGGCCAGGAGGCGTCCGATGCGGCCAAAGCCGTAGAGCACGACGTCGGTGCTGGTGCGGTCATCGCCGCCGCGCTTGCCGACAACTTCGGCGAGTTCTTCGCGGAGGAACTCGTCCAGGCTGACCCCGTCGCCCTCGGCGCGGTACTTCTCGGTCAGGCGGGCGATGTCGATGGCCGCGGCGCCGAGGTCCAGCTTAGTGAGCGCGTCCAGCAGCGGAGCGGTCTCCTCGAGGCGGAGTTCCTCTTTGCTCATCCGGCGGGCGAAGCGGTGCGCCTTCAGAATGTTCATGGTGGACTTGTTGATCAGGCTCCGGCCGTGAATGGAGGTCACCACGTTGTTTTCGCGGTACAGCCGGCCGATCACCGGAATCATGGCCTCGGCGAGCGCCTCCCGGCCCATCCACGTATCAAGACAAGAATCTGACGTCTGGCTCACAGAACTACCTTCCTAAAATCCACCGCATACGTCCTCGTGTGCGGAAGTCGGCCGCCGGCGGGTCTCCGGAACCTTCTCGCTGCGGGGATTCGGTCCACCCCGGCGAGCGCGTGACCGCAAAGAAAAAGCCACCGGCTGCGAACGCAGACCCGATGGCTGAACCTCTACGTTCACGCTCCATTCTAGGGCGGACCCCCTCCCCCTACCGGCCGGTACAGGGTGAAATCACTCACATCGGATTGCCGGGGTTTCCCGGCACCGCTGGCCTAGGATGGCGGCATGGGACTCATCGTTGCACTTCTTGTCATCTGGCTCATCCTCTCGATCCTTGGCTTCGTGGTGAAGGGCCTGCTGTGGCTGGCCATCATCGGCCTGGTCCTCCTGGTCGCCACCGCCGTGTGGGGCTGGATCAAACGCAAGGCCTGACCCGCACGTCCACCAACGGCTGAGGGTCGGCACCGTTCTTGGTGCCGGCCCTCAGCCGTTTTTCGTGCTCAAGAGTCGTGGGATGGGTTGACCGATACGCCGGGTTACCGGCGAAACCGCGTCACTCCGTGGGAGTTGCGGTGTCTATGCGCGATTCATGCGCGATCAGCTTCACCAGACCATCCGTCAGGGTCGCGGCGCGGGTGTCGTCGTCAGGCCACAGGTGACCGTACGTCTTCAGCGTTTCCGTAGCGTCCTTGTGCCCCAGCCTATGCGCCACAGCCACCGGGGACATGCCCCCGGAGATGAGCTGGGATGCGTGGTAGTGGCGGAGCTCATGCCAGCCCTTGCCCACGGCCGGTGTCGACTCACGGACGTGCCGCCACGCCTCCCCCGCAGTGTGTCGAGTGATGGCCCGGCCGCTCGAGTGGAAGACCAGACCGCCAGGTCCGTGCTCCTTCTGGCTCAGGTCCCGTAGAACCTGCAGGGTCGCGGCGCCGACATGGATCCGCCGGCGACTCGATGCCGTCTTCGGCGGCCCCCACTCCGGCGCCTTCGAGCTTTCCCCAATCAGCTGCCGGTCGATGCTGATCATGGACGCCTTGAAGTCGACCCGGTCCCATGTGAGCCCGCGCAGCTCGGATGAGCGCAGACCGGTCGCAGCGCACACCACCACCATGGGCTGATACGGCCGCCACACGGAGTTGGCCAGCTCCTGCACAGTCGCGGTCGTCAGCGGCACGATCGTGGGCTGCTCCACCTTCGGTAGTTTGATCCCCACGCACGGCGTCTTGGCCACAACGCCATCAAGGACCGCGGCCTTGAACATGGCGGCCAGGTACCCGTATGCGACTTTCACCGTCGATGGGGCGAGAGTCTTGGCCCACTCCCCAACGGCGGCCTGCACGTCCGGCCTCTGGACACTGTCCATGGCCATCCCGCCGAGGCTCGGAATGATGTTGAGCCGGAACCGCGCCTCGATCTGCTCCCGGGACGAGGCCCGCTGATGCAGCTGATGCTCTTTCCACGTGACTGCGTATTCTGAGAGGAGGAGCTTCTTGCGGCTGGCCACGTAGACGCCGCGATTGATGTCGGAGACTTGGGCGGCGAGGAAGTCGGTGGCCGCGGCCTTGGTCGCGAACGTCTTGCTGGTCTTCGATCCGCCGGGCGGGGTCCACTCAGCCCGGTAGCGGAGTCCTTTCCCGTAGCCGGGACGGCGGGTCTTGTCTTTCCGGACCCAGAGGTCTTCGACGCGGGCCATTAGAGGATCCTCCGGACCGGTGGCCGGCGGCCGGGGCTGCGGCGCTGGTCCCTGAGCCGGGTTACGGTGTGCGGGTCCCAGGCGTGCGCGGCCGGCATGTCGATGACCCGGTTTACTTCCTGCCAGAACCGGGTGCCGGACAGGTCGAACTCTTCACGGGCTTGCCGTTCCCGGGCGGCCGGGTACTTGAACGGGGCCGCGGCGAGCCTGACCAGGTCTTTATCGCGTCCAGTCAACGTGTCCATTGATTTCCTTTCTGAAGTGCAGGAGTTCCTCGATGCTGAGGGATTGTTCGAAGTTGCGGACGTCTTCGGGCATAACGTTGAGGGCGTGCGCGATCGCCTGGAGATCGTCGGTGACCCGGGCGGCTTCGATGAAGGGCCGGGGGCGGATGAGGTGGCGGGCCGCCCACATGCGGGCTTGGCGTTCCTGCCGGGGCGTGCATCCGACGTGCCGGTAGTGGGCGTGGCCGAGTTCGTGCCAGGCGGTGGAGCGGAGCTGCACGTACCCCAGATCAGGCCTCAAAGTGATGCGGTGCCGGTCCGGGTCGTAGCTCCCCCACCAGCCGTGCGGAGGGTAACCGGACACGATCCGGACCCCCATTTCCTCCGCTTTCCGTTCAAACCCCATGGGGCAAGAACTTACTCGCGGGTGCTGACAGTTTTAGCGGGGAGCCTTCGCACGGTAGGCGGATTGCAGTTCGCGGGACATGTTCACGAGGATGTTCTGGGCGGAGTCAGGCAGGTCCCGGGCGCCGGCCAGGACGAGCGCGGACTCGTCGGGGCCACCCATGTTCAGGCCGAGGTCCTTGGCGCAGGCTCCCACGACTTCACCGACGGTGACGTTGAGGCCGCGGGCCAGACCGAGGATGGTTTCCGGGTCCGGGAAGAGCCGGATCGGGGCGGTGCTGATCTGCTGCAGGCGGGACTGTGTGGGGATGCCACCGCAGTCGCGGGACAGTTCGACGTTGTTCCGGTCACCACGGAGGTTCCGGATGAGGCTTCGGAGGGCTGTGCTTTCGGACATGTGGTGCGCCTTTCAGGAAAGAGTTGAAGTTGTTTCCCCGCCGGCGGGTCCGCGGCGGGTGGCCGGCGGTGCGCCGGGAGTGGTGGGAGTGGTGGGAGTGGTGGTTTAGCTCTTCTTGCCGAAGCTGAATCCGGCACCAGTTTTCAGCGCCGATTCGGATTGCGCTGGGCCTTCGCGGTACCCGACCTTCACGGCATAGGGGCCATCATTGGACGGGATGCCAGGAATTTCGTAGTGCATCGAGCAGGTCAGGCCATCTAGGGTGCTCAATACCAGCTTGCCCTCAAGCGAGACGCCTGATGCAGTCGTGACAGTCGAAACGCTGTCCGCGCTCATGTCCTTCATAAGACCATCGGGCTGAGGGAAGCACTCCAGCTTGGACCCCTTTAGAAGTCGCACCAAGTCACGCCCCTCCCTTACGGTCAGTTGCATTTCCACCTTGCCGGTGAAGAGTTGTGGAGCCTCGACAATCTGACCGCCCAGCTTGTCCTGCACCTTTCCCTCTGTGCCGTTCTTGGCCCAGACGATCCAGTTGGGCCCCTCAACGATCTTGGCGCCAGGTTTGGTTGGGTTCTTGGCCCGCACTTCCTTCTGCGTCTGGCCATTTGTGAAGACCCCGATCACTGCCTTGTCACCGCACGTGTCCTGATCCCAGCCGGCGGTAGCGGAGTTGCCGGCGCCCTTGCCGCACTCAATGTCGAGGACGGATGCCACTGCTTTCCCGAGCGACTCGACTGTCCCGTAGGACGCGTCACGTTCGATCGAGGCTCCGCAGCTGGTTAGAGCCAGGCCGGTTATCACTATTGCGCCAAGCGCTCGTGCTTTCATGTTCCCCCTATGTGTCTTCGGGCATCTGGTCGAGCCCGATATGTTCGTCCGGTTCGCGTGCTGCGAGACGGTAGTCATCCTGCTTCTGATCGAGCGGAGGGTGTACCCGGCCCTCTGTCTTGCGCCTTGCATCTGCCCGGGCCATTCTCCTGGCGACTTCTGCCAGCAGCTCCATATCCGTTACTGCTTCGAGCGTAGATGTCTGCGAGCTGCTCCCCTGTAGGTGAGCGGCCAGGATCCGCCGCAATAGGGGTTCGCGGTTTCTGGGGATACTCTCCCCCCGCTCCCAGTTCCCGACCGTGCGCAGGGTGACCCCTAGTTGGGTCGCCAGTTCCTGCTGTGTCATGCCGGCGGCGTCTCGTGCCGTCCGGATCTGCTCTCCGCTGATCATGGGATTACTCTCTGAGGAAATTTTAGGAAACACAAGCAAGCGTATCTGGGAAAGAGTGCCCAAAAAGTGGAAAACCACGCTTGTAATTCGGCGCATTTGCCCAGCACTGGCGCGGATTTCTTGTCTTTCCCACGTCTTGCTTGACATCTTTCCTATCGTTTCCTATGCTCTTCCTATAGCAACTTTCGACAGACGAAAAGGAAACTCATGAGGATGCGCATGGCCCACGGGCCGGCTATCAGAGCCATCAGGGAAGCCCTCGGTATCAAGCACGGCAAATTCGCCGTGGAATGCGGGATCTCCCCTGGATACCTGACCAACGTCGAAAAGGGCGTCAAGCAGCCCTCCGAGGCAGTCGTCTCATCCATCGCCGCCCGTCTCGGCGTCACGAAAGACGAAATCACCTACGTCATTACCGCTGAAGCCACCGCAGGAAAGTAGGACCCAATGCAGACCCTTATTGCCATCGCATCCGCTCCCGCCACCTCTCCCACACAGGAACTTCGCGACCTCATCGACCAGATGGGCGCCGGACTGGTCAGTGAACACGAAGTCCACAACGCTCTGCTCAAGCTCGAAGCCGATCTCGGCCTGCCGATGACCACCCCCACCGTATGGGAGGGCTGACGAATGGCAGCACTCGAACTCTTCGACTACAACGGGCAGCAGGTACGCACGGTCCTGATCGATGGCGAGCCGTACTTCGTCGCCAGAGACGTCCTTGCCGTCCTTGGCCTCCAGAACCCCACGGAGGCCATGCGAGGCCTGGATGAGGACGAGTTCACTACTACTGAAGTCGTCGATTCGATCGGCCGTTCCCAGGCCATGTTTGCCGTCGCTGAGGCTGGTATGTACTCACTGGTCCTCCGGTCCCGGAAGCCCGAGGCGAAGCTGTTCAAGCGTTGGATCACGCATGAGGTGCTTCCGGCCATTCGGAAGACCGGGGCCTACGCCGCCCCTCAGCCCCTGTCCGGTGCGGAGCTCATGGCTCAGGCGCTGATCGAGGCGCACTCGACGATGGCCACCTACCATGCTCGGGTGAGGGAGCTTGAGCCGATGGCTCAGTCTTGGGAGAAGCTGGCGTCCGCCTCGGGGGATTACTCGGTGCGGGACGCGGCGCAGGTCCTCTGCCGCGATGGTGGTATCCAGATCGGTCAGAACCGGCTCTTCCGCTACCTGCGAGAGGCCCCCCGCCCATGGCTGGACGGGAACAGCCGACCGTACCAGTGGGCCGTGGATCAGGGTTTGGTGGCGGAGAAGATCAGCTCCTTCAAGTTCCACCGCACGAATGGTGAGGAGCAGCTCGCTGCCCCGCAGGTTCGGATCACGGCGAAGGGCTTGAATCGACTCCACCGGGATCTGGGAACCGCCAAGGAGGTCGCACATGCCGGCGTTTAGCAAATCAGCCACGACGACGCTCCCCCGCCGGGCGTACACGCTGCAGGAGGTGTCGGAGATGCTGGCCGAACCGGTGGACACGATCCGCCGGCACTGCCAGACACAGGCGCTCCGGGGTGCGTATAAGACGGGCGGGAAGACGAGCCCGTGGCGGATCCCGAACAAAGCAATTGAGCACTACCAGGCGACGAGGAGCAACCAGTGAGCAAGGATGAGGCGCTGCAGCGGTTGGCGGTTGCGCATGCTGACGCGGTGAAGGCTGAGACGGCGGCGTCGGTGGCGCAGGACCGGAAGCGGGCCGCGGTGCGGGAGGCGTTCAATTCGGGGTGCACGGCGCCGGATGTGGCAGCGATCCTGGGGTCTTCCGTGCAGTGGGCGTACCAGCTGCGGGATAAGCCGCCCCTCAACCTCGCGGTCTAAAAACAAGTGCCACTTGTTTTTGTCACCAGTAGCAGATAGAGTCATCACATCAACAAAAAGAGGCCCGCGGGCTGCAACCCACGGACCTCACGCCCACCGAACCACGAAAAGGATCACCCGATGGACAGCAACCAGCATATCAGCCACCCCTACTGGTTCACCAAGGACCAGGCCGTCAAAGTAGCCCGTGACCTCATCGTCACGCACCACGAAGGCAACGGCCCCGAAACCCAGGACGAAGAACGACTCGCCGTCCGAATCGCACACGTACTCGGCATCATGCCCAACACGTCTGCCGTCAACTCCGCTTTGGATTTGTTGGACGAACTAGCCGCAGTTGAACGCGGCAACCACAACATGCTCATCGACGACAACACCGAGGAAGTCATGGACTACTTCGAGGGCCAGCTGACCGACGCCATCGACGACGTCGTAGCCCGCTTCAAGGACCACATGGAACTCGCAGCATGATCTGCCGCCGCATCCACCTCACCGAGCGCGGGGAAGCAGTCTTCGGCTCCCTGGCCGGCATCGCGTTCATCTCCTCCACCGTCATCTTCTTCGCCGCCCTCGGCGACCTCCTCGGCATCTGAAAGGCTCCCAATGTCCAAGATCACCTCGGCCGAACTGGCCAAGTTCCAGCGCCTCAACTACGTCCAGCTCGCACCCTCCGGCTCCCTCGTCGCACTCGCCGGCAAGAACAAGCAGGGAAAGTCCAGCATCCTCGACGGAATCGAAGCCGCCTTCTGCGGCCACAACGGACGCGTCATCACCCGCCCGATCAACGACGGTGCCGACAAGGCCGCGATCACCATCGAGACCGACGACGGACTGCAAATCACCCGCACCTACAGCGCGGCCGGCTCCCGGCTGACGATCAAGGCGGCCGACGGTGCCAAGTACGGCCAGGCGAAGCTCGACTCGCTGATCGGTTCCCTCGGTATCGACGCCTCACAGTTCGCCAGCCTGAACGACAAGGACCAGCTCAAGACGCTGCTAGGCCTGGTGGACCTGCCCTTCGACCCGGCAAAGCTCGACGCCGAACGCGCCGAACTGTTCGCCAACCGCACCGACGTGAACCGCCGAGCTAAGGAACTGCAGGCGGCCGCGGCAGCGTTCCAGCCCCTCCCCGCCGACCTCCCCACAGAAGAGCTAAGCGTGTCCGCACTCGTGGCCGAGTACCGGAAGGGCGAGATGCTCAACCGGGAAATCACCCAGGCCCGGCAGGCAGCCGTAACGGCCGCCGAGGATGTAGAGCGCCTCAAAGCAGAGCTCAAGGAGGCCGAGGTCCGATTCGCCACCGCGACGGCTCGCGCCCAATCGGCGCCCGACATGGTGGACGTCGAAGCCCTCCAGAATCGGATCGACAATGCCGAAACCACCAACACCCAGATCCGGGCCGCAAAGGGCAAGGCCGACCTTGATGGCCGCTTGACGATTGCCTTGCAGGAAGCCTCCGCCCTCACGGACGCCATGGAGGAAATCGACATGCAGAAGGCCGCCGGGCTCGCCGCCGCGAAGTTCCCCGTCGACGGTCTGGGCTTCGACTCCGAAGGGGTCCTCTACAACGGGCGCCCGTTCAACCGGGCATCATCCGCGGAGAAGGTTCTCGTCTCCGCCGCCATGATGATCGCCCTCAACCCCGAACTGCGCGTGCTCATTGTCCGGAACGGGAACGACCTGGACACGGACAGCCTGACAGCTCTCGAGGAGATGGCCGCCGACGCCGACTTCCAGATCTTCATCGAGATCGTGAACGAGTCCGGCGACTTCGGAATCACGATCGAAGACGGCGAGGTCGCGGCGTGACCGGCTGCTACTGCCGCGGCCAGGCGATCTGCCCCACCTGCGGTGAACACACCTGCACCGACTGCTACTGCGAAGACACCAACCACGGAAAGGACGAGTCGTGAGCACCACCGCCCTCAAGACTAAGGCCCCGGCGAAGGGCCTCACCTTCACCCACAACGGGCACCGCTACCGGCTGGACGGCCTCCCCGTCACCGGCGTGACCACCATCCTCAACGGGGGCATCCCCAAGCCGGCTCTCATCTACTGGTCCGGGAAGACCGTCGCTGAGTACGTCGAAGCGAACCCCGCGGAGATCGAATCGCTGCGGAACCGTGACGACGTCGACATGGTCCGTGAACTCGCGTCCATACCGGCGAAGATCCGGGACGACGCCGGCGTCCGAGGCACCGCCGTCCACGACTTCGCCGAGGCCCTGGCCACCACCGGCACCGTCGAGGACGTCCCGGAAGAGCTGGCCGGCTACGTGGAGGGCTACGCGGACTTCCTCGACCGGTTCCAGATCACGCCGCTCCTCATGGAGCGGCCGGTCGCGTCCCGCAAGGACTGGTACGCGGGGAAGTTCGACATGATCGCCACCTCTCCCCTGCTCAACGACGGCAAGCCGGTGATGATCGACCTCAAGACCTCCAAGTACGTCTACGGGGAGACGGGACTGCAATGCGGGGCCTACTCGCTCGCTGAGTTCTACATCGACGCGGACGGCCAGGAGCACGAGCTCCCGGAGATTGCCGCCACGTATGTCGCCCATGTGACCCCCATGGACCGGGACGGCGAGAACGCCCGCTACGGTGACGCGCCTCTCGGAACGACCCTCTACCCGCTCGCGAAGAACCGGGACGAGATGCGCGGCCACTACGCCATGTTCCTGGCCGCGGCCTACACCCACAAGACCACCAAGCTCCGGGAAGCCATCGTTGGCGCCCCGGTCACCATCGAACAGAAAGCAGTAGCAGCATGAGCGAAGTAGCACTCTCCCAGCAGCAGGCCGGAGGTGTGGCCATCGCAGCCGCGCCCATCGACACGGCCGCAACCCTCAGCCTCGTTGGCTGGGCCTCCGAACTCGACGCAGCCTACAAGCTGGCGTCCATGGTCTGCCAGACCGCGTTCGTACCCCAGCACTTCCGGAACAAGCCGGAGGAGACCGCGGTGGCCATGCTCTACGGCCACACCCTCGAAATGCCGCCCATGGTCGCGGTGAAGTCCATCTACGTCGTCCACGGCACGCCGGCCCTGTACGCCCAGGCCATGTACGCGATCGCCCTGTCCAAGGGGCACGAGATCGAGCGTGTGGAAGCCACAGAGCAGCGCGTTGTGTTCCGGGCCCGGCGCCGCGGCGTGCAGGCCTGGCAGAAGGTCGAGTGGACCATTGAACGCGCCCGCCAGGCCGGCTACACGTCCAACCAGAAGTACAAAGAGAACCCGATCGGCATGCTCACCGAGAAGTGCAAGGCCGAAGCCGCGAAGCTCGTCGCCCCGGACGCCCTGGCCGGCATGTCCTCCGTTGAGGAGATCCAGCTCGGCGACTTCGACGACACCGACTACAGCGCGGCAGACGCCCCGGCGCCGGCGGCCGAGGCGAAGCCGAAGCGGACGGTCCAGCGGAAGCAGGCACCGGCCCCGGACCTGCCCGCGGTCGTCCATGACGCACCCCAGGACGAGCCGGAGGCCCCTGCTGAGCCGCTGGCCACGACCGCGCAGCTCACGAAGATCCACGTCATCCTCGGCAAACTGGGCGCCAGCGACCGCGAAGCCGGCCTCGCCGAGCTGTCCAACTTCACCGGCCGCACCATCGAATCCTCGAAGTCGCTCACCAAGGCCGAGGCATCCCGCTTCATCGAGGACGCCGAGACTCCCCCGGCCGACGCGGACGGGGTCCTCCCCGACGTCGACGCTGAGTGGGGCCTAAGCCAGGCGGCCGGGAACTGATGGCGGGCATGACGGTAACCCCCGCAGGGCTCACGGACTGGCTGATGTTCGGTGAGCGTGGAGTCTCTTCGGAAGCCATTGTCGGGCACCTCGTTTACGGGAAAGTGCGAGGCGGCTTCAACGACCCGGCGGACCCGGCCGACTTCCGCCGCTGCGAGCTGCTGCTTCGGCAGGTCCCGCTACTCCGGCTCGAGCTCCCCCGAATGGCCGAGGTATCGACCCGCTGGGCCGCCCTGTCGGCCAACTGGGACAAGATCGCCGCTCTCCTGGAAGAGGAAGTCCCCAACGTCTGGGAGCCGCTCGGCTACCGGCGCGGAGGCTCGGCACCACGCACTTACGACCTCATGAAGAACATCGAAAAGGAAGCAGCCTAACCATGGCAGGCGAAACCACGATCACCGTGATCGGCAATCTGACCAATGACCCTGAGCTCCGCTTCACCCCGTCCGGATCTCCGGTAGCGAACTTCACGATCGCGTCCACCCCGCGGACCTTCGACCGGCAGTCCAACGAGTGGAAGGACGGGGAAACCCTCTTCCTCCGGGCAAGCGTGTGGAAGGAGGCTGCGGAGAATGTGGCCGAGTCCCTGACCAAGGGCATGCGCGTAATCGTCTCCGGCCGGCTCAAGTCCCGCTCCTACGAGACCCAGGAAGGCGAGAAGCGGACCGTCATCGAGCTGGAAGTCGACGAGATCGGCCCCAGCCTCCGGTACGCCAACGCGAAGGTCAACCGCACCCAGCGCAGCGGCAACGGCGGCGGTTCTAGTCAGGGCGGCGGAAGCTGGAACGGCGGCGGCCAGAGTCAAGCGAACGCGAACGGCGGAGGCTTCGGCGGCGCCCAGCGGGACGACCCCTGGGCAACCCCGGGAGTCAGCAACGCTGGCGGCTGGGGTAACGGCCCCGACAGCGAACCACCCTTCTAACCACCACGATTCAGATCGCGGGCGCCTGCCCTGGGAAACCAGTCGCAGGCGTCCGCTACCAGTCCAACTAGGAGCACCATGAACACCCCAGACCTCACCGCAAGGATCCAAGCCCGGGACGGCGTCGCCGTCGTCATCTACACCAAGAACGAGTGCCGGCAGTGCGACCGCACGAAGATGATCCTCGACCGGGAAGGCGTCGTTTACACCTCGGTCAACGTCGAAGAGGACCAGGTCGCGTTCGACTACGTCACCAAGACACTGAACCGTCGAGAAATGCCCACCGTCGTCGCATCCACCACGGACGGCGACGTCGTCTGGTCCGGGCTACAGCCGGACAAGATCCGCGACCACATCACCCACCGGACGGCCGCCGCATGAGCGGCCAAGAACGCTGCCCGTCCTGCAACGGCGTCATCAACCCGCAAACGGCCGAGTGCCGCTGCTCCGACTAAAGAAAGTGACCACACCTTGAAATTCACCCTCACCGCGGACGCCCTCGCCGACGCAGCCGCATTCGCATCAAAGGGCATCAGCGCCCGCCCGCCCGTCCCCGTCCTCTCCGGCCTCCTGATTGAGGCGCAGCAGGGAGGGCTCCGCATCAGCGGATTCGACTACGAGAAGTCGGCCCGCACCCAGGTCGCCGCCGAGGTTGCCGTGCCTGGCACGGTCCTGCTGCAGGGCCGAATGTTCACGGACATCATCCGGAAGTTCGGGAAGAAAACCGTCACCGTGACCGTGGACGACCGCCGGGCGACCCTCACGGCCGGTTCCGCGGTGTTCACGATGGCCGCCATGCCGGTCTCCGAGTTCCCGCCCATGCCGGACCTCCCGCCCGTTGCGGGCAAGATCGACGGAGACGTGTTCGCGGCCGCCGTCGGCCAAGTCATCGGCGCAGCCTCCGGTGACGACTCGGTGCCCGTGCTCATGGGCGTGCAGCTGGTCTCTGAGGGCGACCAGCTCACCATGCGCACCACCGACCGGTACCGGCTTGCCGAGGTCACCATCCCCTGGCAGCCCGCCGGCGGCGACGTTGACCTGCTGGTCCGGGCGTCATGGCTCACCGACGTTGTGAAGACCCTTGCCGGGGAGGCGTCGTTCCTCGCTGACGGGAATCTCGTAGGCATCCGCACAGGAAACCGTGCCACGACCGCGATCATGCTCGACGGCGACTTCCCCAAGATCAAGACCCTCTTCCCTGACACAACCGCCACTGACGTCACCGTGGACCGTGCAGAGTTCGCCGAAGTCCTCGCCCGGGTCGCCCTCGTCGCCGAACGCAACACCCCCGTACGGCTCACCACCAAAGACGGCTCCATGACCGTGGACGCCGGCACCGGCGAGGACGCCACGGGCACCGAAACCATCCAGTGCGTCGTCTCCGGAGACGACGTCGAGGTTGCTTTCAACCCTCTGTACCTCGCATGGTCACTGGCCGTCACACCGGCCGCCGACGTCGTCCTCGGCTTCCAGGACAACACCAAGAAGCCCGCCCTCGTGGCAGGCCACGACGGACTCCGCCACCTCCTCATGCCGGTCCGGCTCTGATGGGGGCCGAGATCGTTGGTCAGGAAATGCTGCCCGCCGAGTTCCCGGCGCCAGTAATCACCGCGGACATTCTGATCCGCCGCAGCCTCGAAGAGGGGGTTGCACAGCTGGAGTACTTCACCACGGCCCTCAGCGACCGTCCCGGCGACGAGGACGAGGCGGCCAAGGAGCGCCGTATCCTCCGCGGCAACATGCACTGCTTCGCGTACCTCCTGGACGCCGTCATCGCTGACGTCCTCATCGAAGTGCAGGGCTATAACCGGGCATGGGCGGACACCATGGCCGACGCCCTCGAAGACAAGCTCGAAGGCGGCGACTACTACCCCGAAGTGCTGTGGCAGTGGGCCATTGAGCGCGGCCTCGACCCCGAAAAGATCGCCGCCGAGGCGAAGACCCGAATCGACCAGAAAGACACCAAATGAGCACTGCACTGCTTGAGCGGCAAGACATCCTGACCGAGCTGCAGCATCACATGCAGCAGGCGAACAACGAGCTAACCGCGACGGATATGTTCTGCGGCGCCGGCGGATCCTCAACCGGGGCGCTGGAGGTTCCTGGGGTCACGATCAAGACGGCCATGAACCACTGGGCCCGTGCCATCGAGACGCACAACGCGAATCACCCCGAAACGGATCACGTCTGTGCTGACATCCAGATTACGGACCCCCGCTACATCGCGACTTCGGACATCCTGTGGGCTTCCCCCGAGTGCACGAACCACTCAGTGGCGAAGGGCAAGAAGCGGATCACCAACCAGGCGGACCTCTTCGGGGACTCCATCGCGGACGAGGCGGCCGACCGCTCCCGGGCGACCATGTGGGACGTGCCCCGGTTCGCGGAGTGGCACAAGTACAAGCTCATCATCACGGAAAACGTCGTCGATGCGGCGAAGTGGGTCATGTTCGACGCCTGGCTGATGGCCATGGACGCCCTCGGCTACCACCACCACATCGTCTACATGAACTCGATGCACGCCCAGCTCGGCGGCCTCCCGGCTCCACAGTCCCGTGACCGGATGTACGTGATGTTCTGGCTCAAGGGAAACCCCAAGCCGAACTTCGACCTGCTCATGCCGCTGGCCCACTGCGCGACCTGCGACGAGACGGTGCGCTGCGTCCAGTCATGGAAGAACCCGAACTACCGGTGGGGCCGCTACAAAGCCCAGTACGTCTACCGCTGCCCGAACACGAAATGCCGCAACGCCATCATCGAACCGGGATGGCTGCCGGCTGCCTCCGCGATCGACTGGAAGCTTCGGGGTCAGCGCATCGGCGACCGTACCAGGCCGCTGGTTCCCAAGACCATGGCCAGGATCGCTGCCGGGCTCAAGCGCTACCACGGGAAAGCGGTGAGCATCGATGCCGTCCGCGGCGCCGAGATCATCAACCCCGTCCACTCGGAACCGTTCCAGACCCAGACGACCAGCTACACCCGGTCACTCCTCGTGCCAGTGGAAGGCCGGGACGGGAAGGTTGCGCAGCTGCCCAGCGATCCCATGCGGACGCAAACGACCCGCAACGAAACAGGCCTGCTCGCGCTGCCGCTGATCATGCGGAACAACTCGAGCCGCGGGTCCGGTGCGGAGATGTCCAAGCCCGCCACGGAGCCGATGGGCACCATCACGACGGCGGGGCACCAGTCGCTCATCGCGCCACCGGGCAGCCACATGCTCATGGAGTACTACGGCAACGGGCAGATGCACCCCACGTCGAAAGCTATCCCGACGATCACCACCCATGACCGGTTCGCGATGATCACCACCCTCCGCGGCACCAACGCACCCAAGGACGTCGGGCAGCCGCTCGACACGTTCGCCGCCAACGGGCTCCACCACGGTCTGGCCGAATGGAAAGTCCCCGACATCGACGACTGCGAGTTCCGGATGCTCGAACCCCACGAAATCAAGGCAGGCATGGCCTTCCCGAAGGAGTACATCATGCTCGGCAACAAGCGGGAGCAGGTCAAGATGGCGGGCAACGCCGTCACACCCCCGGCCGCCCGCGACCTCGTGGCCTGCATGGCGGAAACGCTGGTGGGAGCATGAGCGAGTACTTGGACTTCCTGAAGGCGAAGGCCGACTTCGAACGCGACTACGGCCAGCCCGTGGAGGCGACGGCCGTTAACCCGATCCTGAAGGACCACCAGCGCGACATCGTCCGCTGGGCAGTTGAGGGTGGGCGCCGGGCGATCTTCGCTGCGTTCGGCATGGGCAAGTCGATGATGCAGCTCGAGACGCTGCGGCTTACCCTGGGCCATGCTGGCGGCCGGGCCCTGATCGTCGCGCCCCTCGGGGTCCGTGGCGAGTTCATCCGCGACGGCCGCAAACTCGACATCACCGTCCGCTTCATCCGCCGCGCCGAAGACATCGACGGCGACGGCATCTACATCACCAACTACGAGACTGTGCGCGACGGGAAACTCGACGTCAACGAGTTCACCGCGGTAAGCCTGGACGAAGCCGGGGTGTTGCGGTCCTTCGGGTCCAAGACGTACCAGACGTTCCTGGCGCTCTTCGATAAGGTCCCCTACCGGTTCGTGGCCACCGCCACCCCGTCCCCGAACCGGTACAAGGAGCTCATCCACTACGCCGGGTTCCTTGGTGTGATGGACACCGGCCAGGCACTCACCCGCTGGTTCCAACGCGACTCCACCCAGGCGAACAACCTCACTCTCTACCCGCACAAGCGGGACGAGTTCTTCATGTGGCTGAACAGCTGGTCGATCTTCCTGCAGAAGCCCTCCGACCTCGGCTACTCCGACGAAGGCTACGACCTTCCGCCCTTGGCCATCGACTGGGTCGAGGTCCCCGTGGACCATTCCACGGCCGGGGTTGATAGGGACGGGCAGGCCCGGCTGTTCCGGGGCGGCGCCAAGGACCTGCAGGGCGTGGCCAAGGAGAAGCGTGACAGCCTCCCTGCCCGCATCGGCAAGCTCATGGAGCTGGTCACCGTGCACCATGCGAGGGAAGACGGCCAGATCATCCTCTGGTGCGACCTGAACGCCGAACAGGACGCCATCGAAGCGGCCCTCAAGGCGGCCGGCATCAGCTACTCCAGCGTCCACGGCTCCCTCGACACGGACGAGGCGGAGCGGCGCCTCGACCAGTGGCGGGACAAGGAAACCTACGCGCTCATCGGCAAGCCGGTGATGCTCGGCCAGGGCCTGAACCTGCAGCAGGCCAACGTCGCCGTCTTCGCCGGCGTCACCTACAAATTCAACGACACCATCCAGGCCTGCCACCGCATCCAACGCTTCGGCCAGACCCGCCCCTGCACCGTGCACCTCATCCACGCCGAATCCGAAGGCGAAGTCGTCACCGCCCTGAAGGACAAATGGGCGCAACACAGAGAGCTGACATCCACCATGACCGACATCATCAAAAAGTACGGACTCTCCCGGAACTCCATCACCGAAGCACTCACCCGCACCATGGGCGTCGAACGCATCGAAGCCTCCGGGGAAGGCTGGGCCCTCGCCAACAACGACTGCGTGGACGAAACCACCCACCACATGGCCGAAAACAGCGTCGACATGATCGTCACGTCCATCCCCTTCTCCAACCACTACGAGTACACGCCCGATTACAGCGACTTCGGGCACACCGACGACAACGACCACTTCTGGGCGCAAATGGACTTCCTCACCCCGCAGCTGCTCAAGGTGCTGAAGCCTGGCCGGATCTACGCCTGCCACGTCAAGGACCGCATCAACTTCGGCAACGTCACCGGCGCCGGCATCCCCACCGTCTCCCCATTCCACGCCGAGGCCCTCTTCCACGGCGTCAAGCACGGCTTCGACTACATGGGCATGATCACCGTCGTCACCGACGTCGTCCGCGAAAACAACCAGACCTACCGCCTCGGCTACACCGAGATGCGGAAGGACGGGACCAAGATGGGTGTCGGCTCCCCCGAATACATCCTGCTCTTCCACAAACCCCAGACCGACCGGTCCAAGGGCTACGCCGACGACCGGGTGGTCAAGGACAAGGACGACTACTCCCTGGCCCGCTGGCAGGTCGACGCACACGCGAACTGGCGCTCCAGCGGTGACCGGCACCTCACCCCTGACGAGCTCGCCGGCCTCCCGGTCGAGCAGCGCTCCAAGCTGTTCACCGAGCAGACCCTCACCGAGGTGTACGACTACGAGAGCCACGTCCGGATTGGGGAAGCGCTGCAGGGCAAGGGGGCGCTTCCGGCCACGTTCATGTCCCTCATGCCCGGATCCTGGGCGCCAGACGTGTGGCACGACATCAACCGGATGCTCACCCTCAACGGGGAACAGAAACGCCGCAACGTCCAAATGCACGTCTGCCCCCTCCAGTTCGACATCGTCGACAGGCTCATCCAGCGGTACACCAACCCCGGGGACACCGTGTTCGACCCGTTCGGCGGCCTCGGCACCGTGCCCCTCCGGGCCCTGAAACTCGGCCGGAAGGGCCGTAGCTCCGAACTGAACCCGGGGTACTTCCTCGACTCCGTCAAATACCTGGAGGCGGAGGAACGCAAACAGGACATGCCCACCCTGTTCGACCTGGCCACCGTGGAGGATGACACCCTCAAGGCCGCCGTCTAGCCATGCCCAGCGGAACCAGTCGTGCTTGTTGCAGAACAGGCACGACTGGTTGCCTAGGCGCCACCAGAAAGGATCATCGTGGAGAAGGCTGACAAAGACAAACGGCCCTACATCACGGTCACGAATGAGCTGTTCCGGCACCCGAAGTTCCGGCGTCTCTCGGACAAAGCAAAGCTCTACCTGCTCGAGCTGTGGGGGACGTGCAACGAGTTCCAGACGGACGGGTTGATCGAACACGCAGTACTCCACGCCCAAGGGAAGAAAGTCGCGGACGAACTGCTCAACGGCTGGGTGGAGGCCACCAAAACCAGCGGTGTCTACTACATGCACGACTACCTCGTGCACCAGAAGTCCAAGGTTGAGATCGAACTACACAAGGCGAAAAAATCCACCGCCGGCGCGATCGGGGCGCACACCAGGCACCACGAGAAAAAGGGCATCTTCGACATCAGTTGCGAGTACTGCCAAGCCACCCGAACCGGTTAGCACCTGCTAAAGCACCTGCCATAGCAAACCCTTAGCACCGGATTAGCACCATTAACCACTAACCACTCTTACTCACCTAAGAGACAACACTCACCACTGTTTTTACTCACCAGTTGAAGAAAGAAATCAGTCAATCGTCACCTAGGTGACGCGAGAGGACGTGAACACTTGACTGACCTCCAGCCCATCACGAAACCGCAGGCCGAGGCCCTCGCCGGGATCCTCCACCAGCTGAGGCCCGAATGGGGCATCCCGTCCATGGTCACCCTCATTGGCCGGAACAAAGACCACCCCGCAACGTTCGAATGCCTCACCATCGCCGCCGTCCACGCAGCAACCCGCACCAAGCCCGACGGCACCCCCGTAGCCGACACCCCCAAAGTCATCTACCAACCAGGCCGGCACTGGGACCACCCCATAGGCGAAACCCCAGCCACCCAACCACCCGGCCCCAACTGCGAAGACCATCCCACCTTCCAAGCCCACAACTGCCGCTGCTGCTGGGCAGACATCAAAGCCGGGCTACGACCCGAAACCGCACTCGGCAAACACCACGAAGAAAGCCAGGAAGCATCATGAACCAGACCCACCCCGTAGGGGCAACCACACACCACACAGAGCAGACCCTCAAGAACCGCTACCAGGAGGCCCTCGACATCTTGAAGGCGTTGGAGGATCGGGAGGCCGTGAGTGGTGGTTCGGCACTGGCTGCGGTTCTGGTGGAGAAGTCGGAGGCGTTGGATTGGGTGGAGCGGACGGCGAGGGATTTGCATGAGTTCCGCGCCGCCCATCGGGAGCGGGCCGCGGCGCCGGGCTGGGCGCGTCCGCACGGCCGGGGTGGGGTGATCGGGCATGGGTAGCATTTTGCGGCCCGGAGAAACGCGTACGGCGGCGCACAGCGGCGAGTGGGAGTTGTTCATCCCGGCGGCAGCAGATTGGATCAACGCAAACGACCGGTTGCACTGGCGACCCAAGGCGCGGTTGACGAAGGCGTGGCGGATGGCCGGCCACATCCACGCCCGGGTGAACGGCTTACCGCGAGGCCTGGGACGTGTCCGGGTCACAGTGCACGTAGTGAAAGCCACCGCCAGGGCCTATGACGCGCACAATCTGATGCCGACGGCGAAGGCGGTCATGGACGGTTTCGTGGACTACGGGCTGATCCCGGACGACACGAACAAGCACCTGGTCGGCCCGGACATCCGGGAGGGCGGGAAAGGCAAGCCGGGCCTGCGGATCGTCATCGAAACACTCGCGCCCGTCGTTGTGGAAACAAGTTGAACTTGTTAGACTTGCGAGTACGCACCATCCCGGAAACCGGAGCTGCAACTCCCCCGGTCCACGAAAAGGAAACCAATGAACACCAAGACCCAGGCCCCCGCCGGCGCAACCTTGCGCACGGTCGGCAGCTCTGACAGCGGCCACACCATCGCCCAGTGCGACGCCGCGGACTGCAGGGACATCAACGGCCGCCCGTGGCAGCAGATGTACTCCCGTCGTACCATCGAGGGCGCCCGCCTGGCCGCCCGGGACATGAACGATCACAACCGCACCCGCCACTCTGCCGAGGCCCAGGCATGACCGCCCCGGCCCAGCCCCGCCGCCGCTCCCCGTGGCGGTTCACCCGCCGCATCACCGACGCCCTCGGCGCCCAACTCGTGCCCGGCCGGCACTACCAGTTCCGAGGCGCCAAATGAGCGCGGTCAGGGTATGCGACGTCTGCGGCAAGGTCGGTGACTCGATGGCGTTCAAGGTCACTGAGAATGCGTCCGGTGAGGTCTGGGAGGCGTGCAACGTCACCTGCTACCTCAAGGGCCACAAGGACCGGGAGGCAGCGAAGTGAGCGCCCGGGCATGGCGGCACCGTAGAGCACGGCATTGGTACAGCATCCTCGGCGGATGGGCGGCCCTTCGTCGGCGGGAAGCAGCAAAGCGCCACGCTTCGAGGCCCGGCTACGGCATGGGCATGGGCGCGAACACCCTCATCCACAAGGGCGGCAAGCCATGAGCGGGCTCCAGCTGGGACAGCGCGTCCGCTTCTCCACCCACCTGCGTCGCAAGACCAAGATCGGAGAAGGCTACTACGCCGACATCACGAAGGTCTGGACCACCGAGGCGTACCCCGGCAAGCAGTACGACGGCGGGGAAGGCATCATCATCGGCAAGCGCACCCTGGCCAATGGCAAGAACCAGTACAACGGCTACGACGAGCCGATCATGTTCATCCCGAAGGAGCGGATCAGCGTCTGGCTGGTTGCCTTCGATATCAACCGCAAGCCCGTCCACGTTCTGCCCGAACACCTCGAGGTGATCCCGTGATCCCGGGCGCTTCGATCACTCCCCCGTTGGAGTCAGCGACCCGCTACCGGGCGTTGCTGAAAGCCCGCCGCGACGCAGCCGACGCCACTGCCCGCGCCGAACAGGCCTACCGCGAAGCCGAAACCGCCCGGGCCCGCCTCGCCACCCTCGAAACCCAACACGCACAGGAGACACGATGAGCAAGACCAGCACCCGGCTCGCCGGACACGAACTCCACTACGAGGGCGCACCGCACGACAAGCAGGGCCGCCCGATCAACTCGGTCTGGGGCGGCACGGCAGGTGTCGGCCGGGCCAAGTGCACCTGCGGGAAGCTGTCGCCCGAGCTCACGTCAGGCACGAAGCGCAAAGCCTGGCACCGCGACCACAAGGACGAGATCCGCAACGCATCGGAGGCCCGCGCATGACCCCGGAACAGCTCGACGCAATCCAGGCACGCGTTGACGCCGCCACAGAAGGACCATGGCGAGTCGAGCATGATAACGCTGACGACTATGAAGCCGGAATCAACTACGGCGACTACCCTTACGCGCTTCATGGCCCGAAGAACGCAAGCCTCACCACCGAGCAGTTGGAACGGCCATTCTTGCAGGACTACAAGAATCGCGTCTCTGAGATGTCAGAGATGACAGACGCCGACGCCGAGTTCATCGCCCACGCCCGCACGGATGTCCCGGCCCTTCTCGCCCTTGTCCGGTCCCAGCAAGCCCAGATCGAACGGGTCGAGGCGGCCATCAGGGATTGCAGTTTCGACTACGACTTCGACGCCCCGACGGTGGTCGACGTCGAAGCCATCCGTGCCGCGCTCACCGCAACGGAGGGGGCGTGATGGGGGCGGCGTTGTTCGACACGTTCACTGTGCACTGCTTCTTCCAGCGTTGGTGCAGCCACAAGGTGACCGGCATCGACCCGCAATCCAACCACGACGAGATGGAAGCCCACTACCGGGACAAGCACTACGGCGTCCACCTGGACATCGTGAATCGAGAGGTGAACGCACGATGAGCGGGATGGCGGAAGTGCTGGGCAGTAAGATCTTTGCCGGGCGCCAGTTGAACGAGCCGCAGATTGAGGCCATAGTCGCCGCGCTCGCCGCTGCGGGGTTCGGGCCGGTCAAGGAAGCCACGGCGAAAGCACTCGAAGACGCGGCGCAGGACTTCGAGGACAACATCGGCGTCGGAGAGTTTGACGAACTGGCCCGACGAGACGGCAGACGGTGGACTCACATCGACGACGCATGGGAATACCAAGGCCCGTACATGGACTGGCTCCGTGCCCGTGCCGCTGCTGCGCGGGGTGACTCATGACCGACCGCACCGTCAACTATGACGCACTGATCGCCCGGGAACGCATCGAGCCGGACGCCGAACCGGACGGGGCAGCATACGCCCGGGCCATCCTCTGCCGCCGGAAACGCAAATGCATCGCCGCCGGAGAACACACAGAAGGCGGCTGTGCCCGTTGCGGCCTCTAGGATGCACCTGCCCGCCCAGCACCTACGACCCGACCAGGGCAAGACCCACAGACCCGGAGTGCCGTGTGCACGGGAAACTAACCAAGGAGGACACATGCACGACGCGAGCTGCATCAGGCCGCGGGTAGTCCAGCCGCCGCCTAACATACGGTCGATCAGCGATCATGCCCAATGCTGGCGGCTCGATCATTCCGGCGCCATGACGTGGTGGGGTCAGCCCGGGGACGTGAAGCGCTGCCCGCACGGGAAGATCATGATCCGCTGCCAAGTCGGGCCACACGCCAGCGTCGCAGGCCCAGGCACTGACTACTGGAGGGACCTCTCCCCCATCCTCGACCCCATCAAATACCGGCGAGCACGAAAGGCACTGGCGTGAGCAAACCACAAACGGCTGATTCCGCAACATCAGCCGCACCCGGCTCGGACTGGCGGGACGTTGAGGAAGGCACCGAGTACACGGCGGAGCAGCTTGCCCGCCGGTTCCTCGACTCCAACTGGGATGATCAGGTGGCCATGGCCGAGAAAGCCCTCGACAACGCCGGCACCGCCACCGCCTGCCACATCCTCAACCACGAAGGCGCCCACATCTTCGCCACCGGGCACAGCTGCCAGGACCGGTACAACGAAGGCTGGACCGACGCCCTCAACGAACTCAGCAGACAGGTGAACGCCGATGGCCAGTGACCCGAAGTTCGCGGCGGGGCAGGTGCGGGACGGGCGCCTGATCTGCGGGGCGAAGAACAAGAAGGGCGAACCGTGCGGGCTCGGCCCCGTCCCCGGGGCGGGACGGTGCGGCCGGCACGGCGGGAAAGCCCCGCAGGTGAAGGCGGCGGCGGAGCGCCGTGTGGCGGAGGCCGCGGCCCGGGACACCATGACCAAAGCCGTCCGCACCCTCGGCCTGCCCATCGACGTCGACCCCGGCAAAGCCCTGCTGGATGAGATCCACATGACGGCTGGGCACTGTGCCTGGCTTCGGGAAAAGGTGCAGGAGCTTGAACCGGAGCAGTTGGTCTGGGGCAAGGAAAAGCACGAGGAAGGAATCGGACCCCAAGGCATGGTCGATGTGAGCACCGAGAAAGCCGGCCCTTCAGTCTGGTACGAGCTCTACCTCAAGGAACGGGAGCACCTCGCCAAGGTCTGTGCCCTCGCCCTCCGCGCCGGGATTGAAGAACGCCGAGTGAAGCTTGCCGAGAATCAGGGCCTCCTCGTCGCCGACGCCATCCGGCGGATCCTCGGCGCCCTCGGCCTCACCCCGGAACAACAGCAGCTGGTGCCGGTCATCGTCCCGCGGGAACTACGCGCCCTTGCGGCGGGAAACGCGTAGGACTTGCTAGAATAGCGAGTGGAAAGCAGGGGTCTCGGAGGGGGAGCTAAGTGGTCGAACAGGTGCAATGCACGGGCGGGCAACACCCAACCAACGCGCAAGGGGTGACCCTCTGCCACAACTGCACCACCCGACTCGAAGGCCTCCTCCGGGACGTGCGGGACGTGTGGGCGAACCTCATGGTCACCGCGGCCCGCCTCGACAAAGGCGCCGCCTCCATCGGTTCGAGCGGCCACTCCGCCCCGGCCGCGCCCTGCAACTTCGACGCCATCGAAGACGGGGACCAGCTCGCCGCCGTCCTCCGCGGATGGGCGGAGCAGCTCGCCGTTGTCAGCCCCCACTTCACCCCGCCCCGGGTCGCGGAGCGCCTACTGAACCAGGTCAAGCAGATCCGGCGGCGGGACTGGGCCGGCGACCTCCTCCACGAACTGCGGGACGCCTTGAACGCGGCACGCCGGGTCACGGACAGGGGCGCGGAACGGGTGTTCGCGGGGATGTGCCCGACCGAAACGGACGGGACCGAGTGCGGGGCGGCCGTGTTCACCGCTCCCGGCAAGCCTGTCGCTCGCTGCCACAAATGCCGGTCCGAATGGGATGTGACCGAGTGGCGGGGCCGGGCCATCAGCGCCGCCGGCATCCACCACGGCACCCCCGCGGAGCTGTCGCGCATGATCTCCGACCCCGCAACGGGTGAAGCGCTCCCCCAGGCGCGGATCCGGCAATGGGTGCGCCGCGGGAAACTCGCCCCCATCGGAAAGAACCGGGACGGCCGCCCCACCTATCAGGTGCGGAAGGTCCGGAACCTGTGGGCCAGGATGCAGGCCTCCGCGTACGGTAACCCGGCGAACAAGAAACAACTTGAACTCGCCGCCTAGGCGCTTGCAATTTGCAGACTTGTCACGTACGTTGGTCACATACTGCGAGAAGTGTCCTTGGAGACACCCGCAGGAAGAAGCCCGCCACTCCCCCAGCTGTGGCGGGCTTCTCGCATGCGAGGGGACGGGTCAACAACCGGCGCGTACCCGGGTGAAGGCCGGCCGGGGTTCTTTGAACCTTTCAACCCTGCCATGGACGGACCTGCCCACAGCTCCCCCGCAACAACTGAATAGCCCGCCGGCGCATCAGCCGGCAGGAGGCGCCAACACGACGGCCACAAGGCCGCGGCGATGCAGACCCGTTCGAGTCGGGCCGCCTCCACTGACGGTGACCGCCCCTGACCAACCCTTGCGAACAGCAGCGGAGCCAGTAACCGTCCACCCACCCCAGCGCGGCGGCTGGGCGAGACCGCCGCAAAGCCGGACCCCGCCACTGTGCACACGTGGCGGGGCCTGGCACCACGAGGCTACGCTTCGCCGTCCTGCAGTGAGGCGTGGACCTCTACGGCCTTCTCGTGCACGCCGGCCGGATCCGGAGTGAAGCCAGCGCTTTCAAGCTGCGCGGTCAGGATCTTCTCGATCTCCTCAACGGACGCATCCACCGGGATAGGGAACTTCCCCTCGGTTGCCGCCGCCCTTGCTTTGATCTCTGCCTCGAATGCTGCGATGGCGTCGTCGTTGAACTCAATGCCTGCCATGACTTCCTTTCCATACTGATCAGTTCCCCAGCCGACTGGCCAGTGGTGCCATTCTTGCCTATCGGCCCAAACGCCCGGAGGATGTCGTGACCGTGAACATGTGGGAAGCTGCTGCCCGCATGTTCGAGCCTATGCGGCACGACTGGGCCACCCCGGGCGACCTTGCGAGGGCGATCGAGCCGTCAACGGTGCAGACCCCGGCCCTAGACCTGATCGACGAGTACCTAGCGAGGGTCGAGTCCGGGGAGATTGACCGGCTCATCGTGAACCTGCCCCCGCAGGAGGGCAAATCCACCCGGGTCACGACGATCGGGCCGCTCTGGTTCCTCACCCGCAACCCGGACCGCCGCATCGCGATCATCTCCTACGCCTCCGAGCTCGCTGACGAGTTCGGGCGGAACATCCGCAACCACATCAGCGCGAACGACGGCAACGACGAAACACTCGACCTCGGTCTCCGGATCGCCCGCGACAACGGCGCGGCCAGGCGTTGGAAGCTCGACGGCCACCGCGGCGGCGTCGTGGCCCGCGGTATCCGGGCAGGCCTCACGGGCCGGCCCGTCGACGCACTGTTCATTGACGACCCGATCAGCAACCTCGAACAGGCGAACTCGAAAACGTACCGGGATCAGGCGTGGGGTTTCTGGCAGTCAGTGGCCAACACCCGTCTCGCCCCCGGTGCCCCCGTCATCCTCGTCCTTACCCGCTGGCACGCTGACGACCTAGCCGGCCGTCTCCTCGCCGCTGAGGACGCGCACAGGTGGACGGTCCTGAACATCCCCGCCGCCGCCGAGGAAAACGACCCGCTCGGCCGGAAACCCGGAGAATGGCTCGAATCGTCCCGGAAACGCACCGCCAAGCAGTGGGAGCAGATCAAGGTCGCTGTCGGCCCCAAAGTGTGGCAGTCCCTCTACCAAGGCAACCCCAGCCTCGACGAGGGCGGGGTTCTCCCCACCACGTGGACGCACTACGAGCAGCCGCTCTGGCTTGTCGACCACTCCGGCGCCCACACCGTGCCCGGTATCGGGCGGGACGATCACGAGCTCGTCCAGTCCTGGGACCTCACGTTCAAGGGCGGCGACAACTCCGACTTCGTGGTCGGTCAGGTGTGGTTGCGGGTCGGGAACACCGCCTACCTCCTTGACCAGGTGCGCCGGCGCATGAACTTCAACGAGACGTGCGAGGCGATCAAGGGGATGTCCGCGAAGTGGCCGCAAGCGGTGGCCAAGTTCGTGGAGGACAAAGCCAACGGGCCCGCGGTGATGAACGCGCTCAGCTCCACCGTGGTCGGGTTGATCCCGATCGAACCGGAGGGGTCCAAGTACGCCCGCATCAGCGCCGTCTCACCGCTGGCCTGGTCCGGGAACGTGCAGCTGCCGTCCACGAGGCTCGCCCCATGGGTGGAAACGTTCCTCCAAGAGGCCCTGTCCTTCCCCTCCGGGGCGAACGACGACCAATTGGACGCCTTCTCCCAGGCGATCAACCGGCTCCTCCTCATGCCGCTGCTCAACGAGGGCAACTTCATCGAACCCGACGTCTACGACGACTACAACGAACAGGGCTGGTCCATCAGCCCGGTCTAGGAGGCCGCCGTGGGTATGATCCGCCAGCTGCTCGGCCTGCAAGAGGCCGCGGACAAGTCAGAGGCGAACGTCCAGGAGGGTGTCTTCGAGACCCTGACGTACCGACTCGAGGAGTCCCTCGCCCAGCTGGAACTCTCCCGGGAGAACGCCGGCTGGATGCGCCTCTCCGAGCAGTACGCGCAGGAGTTCAGCCGTGACGGGCTCACGAAGGCCGCGGAGATGGGTCGGGTCTTCGGTATCGCGAACCCGATCATCAAACGCGGCCGCGAAATCCGGCACGCCTACGTGTGGGGTCAGGGCGTCACGATAAGCGCCCGCGACCAGGACGTCAACACAGTCCTCCAAGCGTTCATCGACGACGAGGGCAACAGGGAAGCGTTCTACGGGGCGCAGGCCCGGCAACAGTACGAGGGTGCCCTGTTCGATGAGGGCAACTTCTTCCTCGCCCACTTCACGAACCCGCTCACCGGCCGGGTGAAGGTGCGGTCCATCCCGTTCGACGAGGTCATGGACGTCATCACCGCCCCCGGTGACAAAGCCACCCCCTGGTTCTATCTTCGCCAGTGGGTGGAGGTCGGCACGGACGGGCAGAACGTCCAGATGAAGGCCTACTACCCGGCCCTCAAGTACCAGCCGCGCATGAAGACCATCCGCATCGACGGCGTCCCTGTCCTGTGGGACGCTCCGGTCCGGCACGTGAAGGTCAACGCCGGCAACGGGTGGAAGTTCGGTATCGGCGACTCGTACGCGGCGATCCCGTGGGCGCTCAGCCACAAGGGCTTCCTTGAGGACTGGGCGCTCCTGATGAAAGCCCTCGCGAAGATCGCTTTCACCACCTCGTCGAAGTCGACCGGGGTGGCGCAGGCGAAACGGGCGCAGATCCAGTCCCTCGGGAACATGCAGGCCGGTTCCACGGTGTCCATGTCGGATGATCAGAAGCTGGAGGCGGTCCCCAAGTCCGGGGCGACCATCGACTCCGAGTCTTCCCGGCCGCTGGCGACGATGGCCGCGTCCGCCATGGGCATCCCGGTCACGATTGTGCTGGCCGACCCGGGACAGACCGGGGCGCGGGCCACGGCCGAGACCCTGGACCTGCCCACCCGGCTGATCATGCAGGCACGGCAGGAGCTCCACACCGAGGTATTCAGGGACTCCATCGGCTACGCCATCGAACAGGCCGTCATCGCACCCCAGGGCGCGCTGAGGCGGCTCGGTACCGCGGTGAGGGACGAGGACCGGCTCACGGTCGAGTTCAAGGACGAGTCCGCGGCCACCGTCGAAGTCGTGTGGCCATCCCTCGACGAGGTCGACGTCAAGGTCCTGATCGACGCGATCGTGGCCGCCGACGGCCTGCCCGACATGCCGAAGCTGCCCCTCATCAAGCTGGCTTTGCAGGCGTTGAGGATCCGGGACGTGGACGAGTTGATCGACAAGATCACCGACGCGAACGGTGACCTCATCGTCACCGACACCACCGCCGGCGACGTGGCCGCCAACGCATTCCGCAACGGCCAAGACCCGGCGGCGGCTCTCAAGTAGGAGGCACGGATGGCGGTCACGGCCGAGACTCTCCGCATTGTTGACCGCCTCCGCGCCGATCTGGAACGCATGACCGACGCCCAGACCGTCGCCCTCACCCGGGCGTGGACTGAGGTGTGGGACGTCCTCCGGGCCGACTTCGAGGTCGCTCTCGTGGAACTGGTGGCCGGGGCCGTGGACGGCAAAGTGTCCCGGGCGACGGCCGCGAAGAACATCCGGCTCCGGGACGCCCTGCAGCAGACCCGGGCCATGCTGGATGAACTGGCCAGGACGACGAACGCGACGATCAGTAACGATGTCGGCCAAGCCGTCCTGGACGCCCTCGACGGGCACGCCGCCATGATCAGCTCCCAGCTGCCCCCGAACACCGCCGGCGCCGGGGTCACGTTCACCCGGACCTCCGCGGATGCCTTGGCCGCGATCGTGGAACGCACCACCCAGCAGATCCACTCCTCCACCCGGCCTCTCCCGGCCGATGTGGAACGGGTCATGAAGCGGGAGCTCATCCGGGGCATCGCCGTCGGGGACAACCCGAACCGGACAGCGGCCCGGATGCTGCAGCAAACCGAGTCAAGGTTCAACGGCGGCCTCACCCGGGCGCTCACGATCTCCCGCACCGAGACGCTCGACGCCCACCGTGCCGCCACCAAAGCGTCCGAGCAAGCGAACAAGGCGATCCTCGAAGAGTGGGAATGGCACGCCTCCCTGGGTGCCCGAACCTGCCCGTCTTGCTGGGCTAAGCACGGCACCCGGCACCCGCTCGACGAGGCAGGGCCCAACGACCACCCCAACGGCCGGTGCGCCCGTGTCACGGTCACCAAGTCGTGGAAGGACCTCGGCTTCAACATCGAGGAACCCCCCTCGGCCACACCGGACGCGCAAACCGTCTTCAACGGGCTCACCCCGGAAACGCAGCGGGACATCATGGGCGCTCAACGCCTCGAACTGCTGCAGTCCGGGAAAGTGTCGTGGGCTGACCTGTCCACGAAGAGGGAAACCGACGGGTGGCGGGACTCCTACACGGTCACACCGGTGAAGGACCTCACCGCGAAAGCGGCCTAAGTCCCGTCGCTGAGGGACGCCTCGTACTGCACGGCGCCGCACCATTTGCAGACTACCGACATGGACCCGCCCGTCGAGCGCAGGTACACCCCATGGACTTTCCAGTCGTGCCCCGGGCACTCCCCAGGCACGCCCGCCCCATCGTTCCGGTCATCAAGGCCCACACACCCATTCTAGGAGGCTGTCAATGGCCAAGCTCATCCACGAAGCCGGGACGCTAAGCACGGCGCCCGGGCCCGGTCGGCTGCTCATCCAGCTCATCACCCCCGGGTGGGGGTCTTCCGGCTACTACTCCCCCGCACTGCTGGAGCAGGCCGCCGCGGACAAGGTGTTCGCGAAGGGCACCCAGATGCACATCGACCACATGTCCAGTAGCGAGCGGCGGGAACAGCCGGCCGGGTCGGTGAAAACCCTGGCCGCGGTCCTCACCGAGGACGCCGTCTGGGACGGAGAACGCCTCGTCGCCGAGGCAATGCTCGGCTCCCAGTACCGGGACGTGATCACCGAGTTCGCCGACTACATCGGCACCTCAATCGCCGCCGGCGCCGACGTCACCATCGGCGAGGCCGAGGGCCGCAAGGGGGCGATCGTCGAGAAGCTCTACCCCGACGCCCTGAACCGGGTCGACTTCGTCACCGTCGCCGGCCGCGGCGGGAAAGTCGAGAAGGTCCTCGAATCCATTGCCGGCAGGGCCGAAGAGGCGACCGCCAACGAAACCCGCGCAGCCATCAACACCGCCGTCCGGGACGCCTACCAGGACGACGGCGTGTGGGTCTGGGTCCTCGACTACGACGACACCAACGTCTGGTTCGAACAGGAATCCGCTGACGCGTCCAAGACCTGGCAGCAGGCCTACACCCTGACCGGCGCGACCGCGGAGCTCACCGGCGACCTCATCGAGGTCCGGCGAGTCACCAGCTACGAACCCGTCACCCCACCCGCGGCCGAAGCCGCCCAGAATGTCCCGTCCAACCTGGCCGGGTCAACCGAAACCGAAGAATCTAAGGAGATTCCGATGGCAAAGATCGAAGTAGACGAGGCCGCTCACACGGCCGCCGTCGAAGCTTCCGGCCGGGTTCCCGCGCTCGAAGCCGAAAACGCTGACCTCAAGGCCAAGCTGGCCGAGGCCGCCAAGAAGGACAACGACGCGACCGCAGCCGCCGTCGTCGCCGAAGCCTTCGAAGGCATCAGCGCACCCGCCACGGTGAAGCTGCTCGCCAGCACCTACGCCCTGACCGCCGAAGGCGCCGTCGACACGGCCGCCCTCAAGGCCAAGGCCGAGGAAGCCGTCGCCGAGATCGCCGCATCGTTCGGCGCCGGCAAGGTCCGCGGCGTCGGACACTCCGCCGCCGTCACCGAGTCCGCCGACGTCGCCGACGCGGACGTCCTCACCGCCCTGAAGGGAGCCTAACCATGGCCAAGAACCAGCGCATGCCCAAGGCACTGCACATCAGCGTGCCCGCCCCCTACGACGTCGTCTCCGGCGCCCCCGTCCGGGTCGGCAACATCTGCGGTGTCGCCCAGATCGACGCGAAGTCCGGGGCAGACGTCACCGTCTGGCTCGACGGCTCCCACGACGTCAACGTCACCGGCGCCCTCGCCACCGTGGGCCTCCCGGTCTACATCACCGCCGCCGGCGCCCTGAACACCACGGCAACCGGCAACTACCTCTGGGGCATTGCCCTGGGCACCAAGGCAGCAGCCGCTGGCCCCGTCGAAGTAGCCCCCATCGGCTACACCACCCAGACCGCCGTCGGCGCGTAAGGAGACCAGACATGACCATCCTCAACACCGGCGACATCATCGCCCAGGAGGGCTACCGCATCGCACCCTCCGTGAAGGCCCGCATGCTCGAAGCTGCGAAGCTCTTCAACGAGGGCGCCCGCGGCGTCACCGCGGCGGCCGAGTACCGCCTCAAGGAGGCCTTCTCCACCTCGGACTTCCCGGTCCTGCTGGGTAAGGCCTTCGACATCGAGGTCCAGTCCACGTACAAGACCATCGACCCGGAGTGGTCGAAGATCGCCCGGGAGGCGAAGGTCAAGGACTTCCGCCCGAAGAAGATCATCGACCTCAACGGTGGTCAGGACACGTTCGATGACGTGGCCGAAGGCGAGGAGTACAAGGGCGCGTCCCTCTCCGAGTTCGAGTACGAGATCAGCGCCGGCAAGACCGGCCGCACCTACGGTCTCACCTTCGAGCTCCGGAAGAACAACGACTACTCCGAGCTGATGGACTTCCCGGGCCGGCTGGCCACGGCGGCCCGCAACACGGAGGACGCGAAGGTCTTCGGCGCGTTCGTCACCAAGGACGGCCCGAACACCGACTTCTTCAAGACCGCGAACGGGAACGCCCCCAAGGCACTGCCCCTGAACCGGGACAACGTCCAGGCCGCTGTGAAGGCGATCTGGAAGCGGAAGAACCGTGAAGGCGTCCCCTTCCGGGCGCTGGGCACCAAGCTCCTGCTCGTCACGGCACCGAGCCTGTCGTTCGAGGCCGAGATGGCGGTCGCCCCGACCATCGCGGACCCGAACGGCGGCCCGAACCCGATCGCCAACCCGCTCTACGGGAAGGTCGAAGCCGTGGTGTCCGAACGCCTCGGCATCATCGACCAGTCCGCGAAGGCGGACACCACCTGGTACATCATCCCGGATCCGCGCTCCGCGAACCCGGCGCTGTACAAGGCCACGATGCTGGGCGAGGAACAGCCCGATATCCGCGTGAAGCGCGACCAGGGCGAGCGTGTCGGCGGCGGCGCCGTCGCCATCGACGAAGGCAGCTTCGGCGACGACACGATCTGGTACCGCGGCCGGCACATCACCGGCGGCGCGGCCACGGACCCGATCGGGACTTACGTCTCCACCGGCTCCTAGTCGGAACCTGGTGCCGGGGTGACAAATAGGGCAAGTCAACCCCACCCCGGCACCACCCCACAACTTCACACAGGAGGCGGATCGTGGCCGAACTCACTGACGTCGAAATCGTCCGCCTCAACATCACCGACCTGGCCGACCCGCCCCTGTTCACTGACGAGCAGCTGGGCGCCTGGCTGAGCCAGTACGGCGGGTCGGTGAACCGGGCCACGTACCGGGCCCTGATCACGATCGCCACATCCGAGGTGCTGCTCGGGAAGAAGATCCGCACCCAGGACCTGCAAACGGACGGGCCGGCGGTTGCCGCCGAGCTACGCAACCTGGCCGCCACGTACAAGGCGGAGGCCGACGACGAGGACGCCAAGGCCGGGTCCTTCTTCGAGGTCGTGCCCCTGTACGAACCGAAACCGGAGGGGGCTGAGTACCGGTGGTAGGACTCCCGAATACGAAGGTCATCCCGGACGGCTGGGCCGGGCACCACCAGACCACGGTGGCGGAGACCCGCACCGCCCCTGGCACCATTCACCGCATCACCGCAGGTCCTGCACCTTTCCCGAAACCTGAGGGCTGGACGGGTACCGGGCAGGTTTACTCCGGCATGTTCCGTGTGCAGGAGCTCAACCGTGAGGGCGGTGGCACCCCGGGCGAGCAACCGACCCGGGAGCGCCAGTACCTGATCGTCGCCGGCCTAGACATCCCCGCCTTGCAGACCGGTGAGCGTGGCGACATCGTCCGGGTCGCCGGCCGCGAGTTCCGCGTCCAGCAGGTCCTCTTCGGTTCCCTCCTCTGGGAGATCGACCTGCTGTGCACGGACAACCTCACCCAGCAGAACCCGGTCTGATGGCTGACGGCGCAGAAGCACTCCGCAAACTCTCGGCGGACATCGCGAGGGCCGCGGCCACGACCGGCGCCCGGGCCCAGATCGTGGTCCGGAAGACCGCGTACGACATCGAACGCACGGCCAAGAACCTCGTCCCGGTGGACACGGGCAACCTGAAGGGCTCCATCGGGCACAGTGACGCCCGCTCCGTGGGCCGCTCCGGGACCCTGGCCATCGAGATCGGCCCGACCGCCAACTACGGCGGGTTCGTCGAGCAGGGAACCTCCAAGATGGCGCCGCAACCGTACATGGGCCCGGCCGCGGACACGCATGAGCCGGCGTTCACGCAGGCCATGCAGCAGCTCGGATTGGAGGGCCTGAATGGCTGACCCCGAAGCCTGCGCGGCCGCCGTCACGGCCGCCCTCGCCACCGTCGAAGGCATCACCAGCTACGACGGCTACGTCCCGGTCAAAGTCCCGGAGACGGGCGGGTACATCGACCCGTACGTCGTCCTCTGGGCCGGGACCGGTGACGAGCCCGGCGAACTCCCGGCGGACGGCCGCCAAGCCTCGGACACCCTCATCTGGGACTTCCAAACCACCGCCGTCGGGGCAACCCCGGCGATCTGCCGGGCCGTCGACAAAGCCGTGGCCACCGCCCTCACCAACCTGGCCATCGGCACTGGCCGGGTGCGGCGCAACCCGGACGGCTTCAACCAGCAAGCCCCCGTCCTAGACACCCAGACAACCCCATCCCGTCACTTCCTCCCCCGGCAGTGGCGGCTCATCACCAACTAAGGAGACCCCATGGCTGATGACGGATTCGTGACCGCGGTGGGCCCGGACGGCAAGAAACGCCGGGTCCCCCAGCACTACCTCGAAAACCCGAAGCTCGGGTACAAGCTCCCGCCCTCCAAGCAGGTCCGGGAACCGGCCAACCCGGCCACCACCACCGTTACTGAACCGGCCAAGCCGGGGACCAAGAAGGAGGCCCGCGGATGAAAGTCGCAGCGGACGGCAAGAAGAAGTTCACCCTACTGACCGTGGCCCCGGCCGCGGCCAACCGGATCCCGACCGTGACCGAGCTGAACGCCGGGCAGGACATCTCCTGCGCCGTCCTCGACTCGGACGCGAACTGGACCCACACCGCCTCGGACCGGTTCAACGAGAAACCCGCATGCACGAAGGGCAACTCGCAGGCGCTGGGCGCGTCGAACTACGACACCGCCCTCACCTTCCTGCGCGAGTACCTGGACGCCGGCGGCGCCGACGTGACCGGGGCCGACCTCGGCTACCAGGCGGTCAAGACCAAGGGCACCACGGTCTGGATCTACCTGCGCGAATCCGACAAGGATTCCGGCGCGGACTGGGCGGCGGAGGACGTCATCGACCTCGGCGGCGAAGTGGTGTCCGACGCCCCGATGCGGGTGAACAACGACGGCAACATCAAGCGCCGTATCGAGTTCCTGCCGCAGAACATGATCTCCGACGTCAAGGTCGGCGCCGCGGCGTAACCAAGCTGGCGGCCGGGTGGTTTTCCAAGGTTCCACCCGGCCGCCGTTCCACCCCAAACCTTGCCCCGAACATTCAAAGACCTTGGAGGTCCCCCATGTCCGAAACCATCACGCAGGATCCGGCCACCTTCGACGTCGAGGGCTGGTTGCAGGATGCGAAGCTCCCCGAAGAGTCGGCCACCGTGTACAAGCGGGCCGACGTCGTCGCTGAGCTCTCCGACCTGAAACGCCGCATCGAACTGGAGACCCGGGCCGCCGGCGCCGAGTACACGGCCGCGGACCCGGCCCTCACACCCCTGGAGCAGGAGTACCAGCGGCTGCTGGAGACGTTCGCCGCCTCGGCGCTCACCGTGTACGTGCGGGCCCTGACCGAGCAGGAACTCCGCGCCCTCCGCGCCGCCAGCGAGGCCGCCACCAAGGGCCTCACCCCGGACGAGCAGAACGAACACTTCGGCTACGGGATCCTCGCCAAGTCGATCACCGCGGTGAAGGCCGCCGGCGGCGAACGGCAGGCTGTCGACTTCACCCCGTCCAAGGTCAAGGCGCTCAAGGACGCGATCGGCACCGCCCAGATGACCGTGATTCTCAATGCCCGGCTCACCGCACAGAACGCCGTCCCCAATGTGGACGCCGATTTTTTGCACAAGCGCTCTGGCACGGAGCCTGGGGCCGAGTAGTCCAAGTCCTCCAAACCGCCAGGGCCGCCGGGAAACCCCCGTCCCACTGGTTCAGCCGCAACCGGGGCGACTGGCTCGACCGGGACTATGTCCTGACCCTCGCCCTCACCGTCTACGAGGACGGGCTCTGCAGCTGCGGCTACCCCGTCGTACTCGCCCACGACGAGCACTCCGACGGGTGGTTCGGGGCCAAGAAGGTCCAGTGCCACAGCTGCGCCGCCCGGGAACGGGCCACCGCAGGGAACGGCAAAGACCCGTACGTACCCCAGCCGGGCGAGAAGGTCTACACCACGTACGACGCTGAGGGCCGGCAGAAGTCAGAAGCCCGCAAGAATGCCTCCAGAAACCCCACCCTGCCGCTCTAACCACAGGAGGCCGCCTTGTCCGCACGCTCAGTCATCATCCGGCTCGAAGCCGAAGTAGCCGGGTATGTGGCCGGGATGGGCCGGGCAGGTCTCGCCACCGACAACGTGGCCCGGCAGGTTGTGCAGGCCCGCCGCTCGATCAGCGACAACGAGCAGGCCATGGACAAGGCCGGCAAGGTTGCGATGGCATTCGGGGCAGCCTCACTGGCTGCCCTGGGCGCCAGTGCCAAAGCCGCCATGGACTGGGAATCCGCGTGGGCTGGCGTCACGAAGACCGTGGACGGCACCCCGGACCAGATGAACGCCCTGGAGACCAGTCTCCGCGGCCTGGCCAAGACCCTCCCCACCACGCATGAGGAAATCGCTGCCGTGGCCGAGGCCGCCGGCCAGCTCGGCGTGAAGCGGGAAGACGTCGCCGGGTTCACGAAGACCATGATCGACCTCGGCGTCAGCACCAACCTGACCGCCGACGAGGCGGCCACCAACATCGCCCAGATCTCCAACGTCATGGGCACCATGGCCCGGGAAGGGTCCGAGGGCGTGTCCCGGTTCGGTGCCACCCTCGTCGCACTCGGCAACGACGGTGCATCCACGGAGAAGGAAATCCTCTCCATGGCGCAGCGCATCGCCGGCGCCGCGGCCACAGTCGGGGCCTCCGAGGTCGATGTGCTGGCCCTGTCCAACACTCTCGCCTCCATGGGTATCCGTGCCGAGCTCGGCGGCGGCGTCACCACCCGGGTGCTCCTGAAAATGTACTCCGCCGTGAAGGAAGGCGGCTCCGCCCTCGACACCTTCGCGAAGACCGCGGGTGTGAGCGCTGAGGAGTTCTCCAAGAAGTTCGGTTCCTCCCCTGTCGAAGCACTCGACATGGTCAACAAGGGCCTGAACCGGGTGAAGAACGAGGGCGGCAACGTCGTCTCCGTGATGAAGGACATGGGACTCAAGGGCACCGAGGAAACCCAGGTCATGCTGGCCCTAGCCGCCTCCGGCGACCTGCTCTCCGACAGCCTGAAACTGGGCAACAAGTCGTGGCAGGAGAACACTGCCCTCCTCAACGAGGCGACGAAGCGGTACGAGACGACCGAGTCGAAGGTCAAGATCGCTTGGAACAACATCAAGGACGCCGCTATCGACGCCGGCGCTGTGCTGCTCCCGGTGATCTCCGGACTGGCGGAATCGGTGTCCGGACTCGCACAGACCTTCGGGTCCCTGCCGGCACCGGTCCAGTCCGCGGTTGTGATCATTGGCGGCGTGGTTGGCGTTGCCGCCCTCGCCGGCGGGGCGCTCCTGACCCTGACCCCGAAGATCCTCGCCACTCGGGCTGCTTTCGCCGAACTGAACCGCGCCGGCAGCGGCGTGCCAGGCATGTTCGCCGGGGTGGCCAAGGGCGCCGGCGTGGCCCTTGGGGCCGTGATCGCTCTCGAAGGCATCAAGCAGCTGCACAACGCCATGCAGCCCGGCAACCAGTCAGTGCAGGACTTCACCCAAGGCCTGATCGGCATGGGCAAGCAGCAGGACAGCATCGACAACCTGTTCAAGAAGATCGAGTTCGGGACCGGCGACAAACTAACCGGCCAGATCAACAACGCAGGTGACGCCCTAAAGCACCTGATCAACCAGGACTTCAACGACGCCACGGCCAGCTTCGGTGCCACAGTGCTCGGCATCGACAACGGCATCTCCAAAATTGCCGACGCCGTAAAGAAGTCGGACCAGGCCATTGGCGCCGCCGCCTCAAGCGGCAACACGGAGCTGGCGGCGAAGAGCTTCAAGGCCATCGCGGACAGTGCCAAAGCCCAAGGCGTGGAGGTTTCGAAGACCGCTGAGCGGTTCCCGGCCTACAAGTCGGCCCTGCAGGAGCTCGCCAGCCAGGCGGGCGTGACGGTCACGGATCAGGAACTCCTGAACTGGATGATGGGCCAGACTCCCCCGGCCATGCTCGCCGCCCAGAGAGCTGCTGAGGGCGCGGCCGGTGGGATGAAGGGGGCTGGGGACGCGGCAGGCGGCGCCACGGCGCCCAGCAAGGAACTGTCCGACGCCCTCGCAGAGGTCGGGCTCTCCGCTGAGGGCACGGTCATCAACATCGTGAAGTTCACCGACGCGCTCATCAACGCTGGCCTGCTGAACCTCTCCGCACGGGACGCGGCCCGCGGCTTCCAAGAAGCCATCGACGCGGTCAGCGCCTCCGTGCAGAAGAACGGCACCAGCCTGGACATCAACTCCGAGCAGGGTCGCAATAACCAGGCCGCGCTGGACGCGATCGCCGGGGCCGGCTTCCGGGTCGTGCAGGCGAACGCGAAGGCCGGTGAGTCGGAGGAGACCCTGCAGGGGAACCTGTCGGAGACCTACAACAAGCTGGTTGCCGGTGCCGGCCAGTTCGGTATCACCGGTCAGGCAGCGGAGGACCTGGCCCGGGACATCCTCAAGGTCCCGCCGGGCGTCAGCATCGAGTCCTGGATGTCGTCCGCGGCCAAGGACATGGCGGAGCAGACTAAACGGGCCCTCGGGGAGATCGACGGCAAGACGGTGCACACGTACTCCATCGAGCACAAGATCACCTCCATCGAAACGCAGGTCAAGGGCGGCGGGTCCCCGGAGGACCCGTCGATGACGGCTCTCGTGCCGGGGCGTGCCGGCGGCGGCGACTTAGACATGGCCCCGGGCCCGAAGGGTGTCGATTCCCAGCTCTTCTTCGGCGCCAAGGGTGAGCACGTCTTCACCGCTCAAGAGGTCGACCTTATGGGCGGCCAGGACGCGGTCTATCGGTTCCGGGCACAGGTCCGTGCGGGCAATGTGCAGGGCTTGGCCGGAGGCGGGGCTGTTGGTTCTCAGATGATCGCATCGAGGATCCTCGTAGCCACAGCTCCGGCTCCGATCAGCGACCATGCCGCCCCGGGGACGAAGCACGTCGAGCAGCACTTCCACGGGGTAAGTGACCCGCGGGCACTGGCCTACTATTCAGCACGGCTGCAGGAGGGTTCGTAATGACAGACGGCAGCTGGGGTATCAGCCTCAACGGGCTGGACCTCACCGGTGTTGTCGGCCAAGCCACGTTCAAAGCATTGGATGTGGAGAACTGGGCCGCCGGCCCAGGCTCAACGGGTGACTCCATCCAGAACCAGTACGGTGACGGTGGTTGGGTCAACGAAGCCTTCGACACTGACAAGCGGCTGATCATCCCGGGCACCATCAAGGGCCCCGACCGGGAGTCAGTGCGGTCCGGGTTCGACCTGCTGAACAGCCTGATCCCCCGCAAGGATCTGCGCCCGCTGGTGGTTGACGAGGACGGGCTGGTCCGGCACACCCTCGTGCGCCTGGACCAGCCCCGGCCAGACTTCAAGTACCTGTCCGATCGGCTCGGTTCCTTCACCATCCAGCTGGTGGCACCGAGAGGCAGGAAGCTCGCCGGGGACGGATCGGGCCCGACCACATTGGCTGGCCCGGTTGGACTCCCGAAGGTTGAGGGCGGCCTCCGACTGGTGCCGCCTGGTGTCCGTTACGTCCCCGGGGGTGTGCGGATCGTCGCGACTGTCCGCTCCGGTCAGATCGTCCTTGGGACGGCCGGAAATGCGACCCCGCCGGTGCTTCTGCGCATCCGCGGCCCGATCCCGGACTTCACGATCACCGCGACCCTCGGCGACACGATCCAAGTCCAGCGTTACACGGAGGCTGTTCCGGCCGGGCAGTTCGTCGACATCGACCTGGACAAGCGTCTCGTCCGGATCAACGGAACCGTGAGCCGCCGGAACAAGCTCATCGGCCCTTGGATCACTCCCGCCGACGGGATGACCTTCAAATTCGAATCTTCCGCCCAAAACGACACAGCCTCGATGGAGCTCTTCGCATCGAGTGCTTGGAGGTAACCCATGCCTGTTGACGCCATCACCCCGACGTTCATCAATGCCCCCGATGCGGCCTCGGGGCCGGCTTACGACGCGGAGACGCAGCGGCGGGCGTTCGGCGGCCTGGTCGCTGGCGGCTCAGCGGTGGGGGTTGCCCGGTCCGGTGTACTGGACCCCCGGGCCCTCGTTCCTGCACTGTCTGGATTGACCGTGCAGGTCGGGCCGGGCCCGTGTGCTGTCGGCACCGCTAAGGGAGCGTACTTGTCCGGCGCCCCGACGGTGCTGAACGTCGACACGCTAACCCCGGCGGACTCCACCAACCCGCGGCGGGATCGGCTGGTGTTTGAGGTCCTGGACCCGGACAACGGCGGTTCCACCGCCCGGAAGGCGCGCTTCCGGCTCATCACCGGGCAGCCGTCACCGACGGCCCTCACGGGGGGCGGATACCCGGCAGACCCCGGAGCGGTGGACGGAGTCTCGGCCTTCTTCAATATCGCAGACATCGACATGCCGAAGAACGGTGGCGGCAACCCCACGATCACCGACCGGCGCCCGTTCACCGCGGCGGCCGGCGTGCCCGTGAAGGTGCGCAACCAGGCCGAGCGCGACATACTCACGCAGTGGGATGGCCTCGCGGTTGAGCGCATGGACAAGGGCGGCCTTGTCGAGCGGAGTTACGGCGGAGCATGGGTTGGGGCGGCTGAGTCCGTCCTGATGACGCCGGTCGACTCTGGCTGGACCGTGTCGGGCGGCTTTGTTCGCACCCGAACGACTGGCGGCCTGACCCTTGTGCAGTGCGTGGCACGAGTGACCCGTTCGGCATCGGGTGGAGCGTTCTCGATCAATGGCAGCTTCTCTAGCCTGCTCGTCAACACCGTCCCTGCCGGATGGCGTCCCGTCGTCCCCGTGGACTCGTTCTGCACTCTGAACGATGGCAACGCGGTCGGCAAGGCCGAACCCGTTGTGCGTGTCGGCACCGACGGGACCATGGCCTTCCGGATCCCGGGCGGTGCGACAATCACGGCCGGCGCCGGCTGGTACTTCACCCTGACCTCCAGCTGGTGGCAGTAAGGAGCAGGCATGCCTTACCGATTCAAAGTCTGCGAACTCGTCACCGGCGACTTCCTAGACGAATACCCCATGACCTTTGAGGGCGACCTGTCCCGCCTCTTGCAGGCCTACGGGGAGGGCACCCTGACGTTGCCGTTGTTCGACGGCCAGGGGAACCCGGTGTCATCGACATGGAAGCAGGACATCCTGCCGTGGCGCTCCCTGATCCTCGTCGTGGACGAGCAGGACCGGATCGTCTGGCACGGTGCCCCTTACCGCCGCCCCAAAACCATGGCCAACGCGGTCAGGTATCCCTGCCGGACCCTAGAGGCGTACCTCATCGAACGATACGTGCCCACAATGTCCTTCCGGCAGCAGGACCAAACCTCGGTGATCTTCCGCCAGCTGATCGCGGTGGCCGGCGACAGCATCGGCTTGGAGTACGACTGCCCACCATCGGGCCGGCTCCGCGACCACGACTACGCGGCGGACGAGAACGCACGCGTGTACGACCGGGTCAACGAGCTCGCGGCACTGATCGACGGCTTCAACTGGACCATCGACGTCGTTTGGGGCGACGACGACCACACCTACGTCCGGAAGGTAGTCCGCACCGGCTACCCGTTCCTTGGCAACCGCGACGCGAACCCGGCCCATTTCTTCGAACTGGGCCAGAACGTCGAGGACTTCGACCACGACGACGACTGGTCCTCCGGGAATGCTGCCACCCACGTCATCGCTATCGGCGAGGGCGAGGGCGATTCCAAGGTCATGTCCGCCCCGGTCATCGACACCGAGCGCGAGGCGGCCGGGTGGCCGCGCCTTGAGGTCCGCAAGTCGTTCTCGAACGTCAAGGAGCAGGCGACGATCGACTCGCATGCCATGGCTGTCGCCGCTCAACTCTTTGGCGGTCAGGAACTCATCGAGTTGAAGGCCCGCAACCCGGGCTTCGGGGAAGACTTCACCCGGCTCGGCGACTTCACCCTCGGCGACACCGCGCACATCCTCATCGACTGCCCGTCCCTGACCCTCGACAAGGTGTGGCCTGTCGTCGGGTGGTCGCTGTCGCCGCAGAGCGGAGTCTACAAGCCGGTCCTGGCAGAGATAGGAGCCTGATGGAGTCTTCCCTCATACCCCGCCCCTTCTCCCCCACTAATGCGAGACGCCGCTCCGAGGAGAACGCCCGTGAGGCCGAGCGCCGAACTAGCGCCCGCAACGCATCGAGCTCAACAATCGGCGCCGGCGGAAAGCTCGACCTCGCCGGCGACATAAACGTGATGGACGGCGGGGTGGTGCGGGTCATCGGCCAGGGCTTCGATGATTACACCGGCGTCCCTTACGAGGTCACCTCGCGGATGACCACCTACGAGAACGAAGGCAACTATGGGACCTACCAGTCCCCGGCGCTGGAGTTCTCGTCCGCCATCTTCGGGGAGAGCAAGGGCGGCGCCCGGATCTACTCCCGCAGCGGTAACGAGATCTGGATCGAGGGCACTACACCGGACAGCTACACCTCAGCACGGGTCGGCGGCGGCTTCTACGCCGGCTATAACTCCCGAGACACCGCCCTCGGGAAGGAGCGCCGTGAGGCCGCCCTGTCCGTCGATGACAGCCAAGGGCTGCGGGCGACCTTCACTGACACGCAGGCCGGAACCGAGGCCGGCCTGCACGTCCGCCGGTACAACGACCCCACGGCGACCTTGCACGTCGGTCACTTCACCTGGCGCGATACCCTCTTCGCCCGGCTGCGGACGAAGCTCGGCGGGAAGCTCTGGCTCGAGTCCAACAGCGACGCCGGGTCCGCGGCCGTCGTCATGGACGGCGCCGGGAACATCGACCTGCAAACCACCGGGAAGCTGACCAACAACGGGTCCGCGATCGGCGGGGCGGTCGCCTCGGTCGCCGGGAAGACCGGGGCAGTGACCCTCGTCCCGGCCGACGTCGGCGGCCTGCAAACAGCTCTCGATAGCAAGGGCCCGCGCATCCTCAAGCACTGGGAACGCTCCGGGTCCACGTCGACGCCCGACAGCACCGTGTGGGGGCCGGGCGTCATCACCGCGGACCCGAACGTCTCGACCGACGTCGGGCTCCTGACGATGCTCGGCCAGGACCTCGCCCAGATCCGCGACACCGGGACCTACGCGATCAGCGTCGGCATGCGGTTCCCCGCCGGCGTGACCGCGACCAATAACCGCTCTGCGATCAGCGTCGAGCCGATGTCCGGGCCGATGTTCTGCAAGGGTCCGGTGATCCAGACCGACGACCAGGGCGCGGGGTCGATCCCGAATATCCGCCTGCAGGCCGGGCAGCAGTTCCACATCTACATCGTCCAGATCAGCGGCGCTACCCGCGTCATGTCCTACACGATCCGCGTCACCAAAATCAGCGACTAACCAGGAGACTCTATGCCGCACATCAGCATCACGATCAGTAATCCCAACGGCACGCAGGTCACCGCGGCCGGGACAGCGCCCGACACCGCGGCCGTCGACATCGCCCGCCAGCTCGTCGACATCCTCGCCACCAGCGCCACAACCGAAGATGCCCCTGCCTAGCCGGAACCTGGAGGCCCGCGTGTGGACCCGCAGATCGTCGAGCTGGCCAAAGCTCTCACCGCCCCCTTCGTCGCCGCCGGCGGCGTCACAGGCTGGTATCTCCTCTACCGGCGATTCGACAAAGAACGCGCCGAGTCACTGCGGGCCGACATCGCCACGGCAAACGCCGAGCGGGAGGCGGCCCGGAAGGAGCTGCGCGAGGAACGCGCCGACCACAAACTCACCCGCGAGGAGCTGCGGGCCGCTGAGGAAACCATCGACCAGCTCCGCGACGAAGCCCGAGGCAGGACAGCATGAGCCAGCACACACACCGTAAACCCTTCCCGCCCCGGTGGGCCTTCTTCGTTCTCGCCATCGTCATCGCGCTGGGCGTCGGCTGGACCGCCTACAACCAGGTCTCGGCGATGGCGGAGCGCAACACCGCCCAGGCCAACAGCCAGACCCTCGCCCAGGACATCCAGACCGTCTGCGCCAGCCAGGGCCGGCTCCTGGTCAACGACCGGGACCTCTGCGCGAAGGCCGAGCAGGTCCAGCAGAACCCGACCGAGGCGATCCCCGGCCCCAAGGGTGATCCCGGGCCGCCCGGCCGCGACGGAGTTGATGGGGTCGATGGCCAATCAGTTGCCGGGCCAAAGGGCGACCCGGGCAAAGACTCAACGGTCCCCGGGCCGGCCGGTGCTGACTCGAAGGTCCCCGGGCCGCGGGGTGAGAAGGGTGCCGATTCGACCGTCCCGGGCCCGGCAGGACCACCCGGCCCTCCGGGCGCCGACTCCACAGTGCCAGGCCCACCGGGCCCGGCCGGCCAGCCGGGTCCGAGAGGCGAGCAAGGCCCCGCTGGCAGCGGCCCGTCCTCGTTCACGTTCACCTACCTCGGGATGCCCTACACCTGCGCCCCTAACCCGCCCGGCTCATCCACCTACACATGCTCAGGAGGCACGCCATGAGGCCGGTATCGGCGCAGTTCCCAATCAATCAGGCCTTCGCCTCGATGCGGACGGCCGGCGTCGTGGGCAACGTCAACGCAAGCCCGGACACTGTCGAATACTGGGTCGGACGCTACGGCAACTACCAGCCTGACGGGCATGCCGGGTGCGACTTCGCCTGCCCCGAAGGCACTCCCGTCTATGCGATGGCGGCCGGGACCGTCTTGTGGGCCGACTGGGGCACGAAACTCCCGGGCGATGAGTCGTGGGGGCCGAACGGTTACTTCCGGCGCTGGGCGCTCTACAAAGGCTTCCCCGGCATCGTGACCGTCATCCAACACCCGGGATGGATCGGCGTTTACGCGCACCTGTCCGATGCCCCACTCAACCCGGGCGACAAAGTCACCGAGGGGCAGCGGATCGCCACATCAGGCAGCACAGGCGGCGTTGACCCCCACCTGCACGTCGAAGCGCTCATCGACCTCAGCTACCCGACCGGCAACGGCCTAATCTACGGCCGCACGAACCCCGAACCGTTCTTCGGCTCTCAGGGAATCGCCGCACAAGCCGGAACCATCACCCCACTCCCCCAGGAGGACGAATTGTCTGCACAGTTTGAAACCGACGCCCGCGGCGAATTCGACGGGCTCCGAGGATTCCAGAAGGATGTCCGGGGCGCACTTCAGAACATCACCAATGAGACCGAGGGGCTCCATGCCCTCAACGTTGACCTTCGCGGTGACCTCGCCAAAAAGGGCCAGCAGATCAGCGCCCTCACAGCGACCGTGAACACCCTCGCCGGCCTTGTTGCCGAGAAGCAGGGCCTCGACGTGGACCAGATCAAACAAGCCGTAGCCGCTGCTATCGCGGACGGCATCACCGTCACCGTGAAAGCAGGGAACTAATGGCTGACCACCGCGCAACCACCACGCAGGCGATCAACCCGGGCCGCGCTACCCTCCGCACCGCGGTCCAGACGGCGATCCCGGCCTTCCTTGGCCTGCTGGTGATCGTGCCGCTCATCCTGCAGGAGATCGTCGCAGGCTTCGGCCAGCACCTCCCCGAGGGCATCCGGCTCTGGCTGGGCGGTGCGGCCGTCGTCATCACCGCGGCGGCGGCCACGATCACGCGCATTATGGCCATCCCCGGCGTCATTGAATGGACCCGGGCGTATTTGCCCTGGCTTGCACCGGACAGCCGCCCACAGGGTCCTAAGTCTGATTGACCATGGCGCACTGTCGCTCATAGTGTTGTCTTGGCAACCGGCTCAACCACTGAATTGCCACCCCAGAAACGCCCCCGCGCACCAGCCGCCCCCACGGCTAGCGCGGGGGCGTTTCGTCGTACCCGGCTAATCTGGTTGCATGCCCAGCTTCACCCTCGACAGCGTGACCCACTTCTACACGCAGGACCCCCCAGGGCGGCCGGAGAACACCCACTCATGGGAGTACGGCCGGTACCCGAAAGTCCGGGCCACGCTCCCTACCGAACCCACGCCTGTGACGGTCTACGCGTATGCGTCCCGCTGGAATGGAGATTCGATCCTCGTGGGGTGGGAGGGCGACGACCGCCGCAAACAGTGGATGTGGGTGAACGCCGCCGAAGTCGAGCGGGCGACGGCATCCGAATGGGACATCTGGGAATACCACCGCTGTCCGGAGAACCTGCGCGGGGTGCGCTGGGGTGACCGGCTCCCGGGCTTCCTACCGGCATGATTTCCATGCGCAATCTATGCGCAAATTGAGTGAGCAAATGGCTAAAAGTAGCTCAAAATAGCTCAAAGCAAGGAGCGTTGAAGGCCCCAGAAACAGCGGAATCCCCCGCTTTCACGGGGGATTCCGGCTAAGTCGTGGGATGGGTTGACCGATACGCCGGGTTCTGTGGTCCCGGGCCGTCGCCGGCACGGGAATAGCGGCCATCCATCTACGAACGCCGTTGCCGACGCCCTCCAGCAGCCTACCCGGACACTCGGGCGGGCAGCCCTCAAACGTGTCCTGTCTGGCCTTGCTCCGGGTGGGGTTTACCTAGCCTTCCCGGTCACCCGGGAAGCTGGTGGTCTCTTACACCACCGTTTCACCCTTACCCGGCCGCGGAACCGTGCAAACACGGCGCCGCCCCGGGCGGTCTGTTCTCTGTGGCACTGGCCTGCGGGTTACCCCGAGTGGGCGTTACCCACCACCCTGCCCTGCGGAGCCCGGACGTTCCTCGAGCCACTTGCGTGACGCGCGGCCGCCTGGTCAACCCATCCGCAGTTCATTCTACGGGCAGACAGGGGGCCTTTGTCCCGGAGCCTTTTGGCCGGGCCGGTGGGAGAATTGATACAGGCACCCCACCGTCCAAGGAAGCGATCCGGATGGACATCACCGCCGTCATTATCTGGCTGCTCGTCGCGGCCCTGCTGATCATCATTGCCCGCTCCTCCATCAGGATCGTCCGCCAGTACGAGCACGGCGTCCTCTTTCGCCTGGGCCGCGTGATCGGCGTGCGGATGCCGGGGCTGCGCTTCATCATCCCGGTCGTCGACCGGCTGCAGCTGGTCAGCCTGCGGATCGTGACCATGCCCATCCAGTCCCAAGGGATCATCACCCAGGACAACGTCAGCGTGGACATCTCCGCCGTCGCCTATTACCGCGTCATCGACGCCGTAAAGTCCGTCGTCGCGATCGAGAACGTCGCCGCCGCCATCAACCAGATCGCCCAGACCACGCTCCGAAAGGTGGTGGGCCGGCACAGCCTGGACCAGACCCTCTCCGAGACGGAACACATCAACAGCGATATCCGCGAAATTCTCGACGCCCTGACCCTGGAGTGGGGCGTCGAGGTGACGCTCGTGGAACTGAAGGACATCCAGCTGCCGGACAGCATGAAACGCGCCATGGCCAGGCAGGCCGAAGCGGAGCGGGAGAAGCGGGCCAAAATCATCGCCGCGGAGGGCGAATCCATTGCCGCTGCTGCCCTCGGTGAGGCCTCTGACATCATGATGGCGCACCCACTGGCCCTGCAGCTGCGGAACCTGCAGTCCCTCGTGGAAATCGCGGTGGACAAGAACTCCACCGTGGTCTTCCCGGCGCCACTAATGAGCACCATCGGGGAGCTCTCGGCGTTCCTCGCCCGGGAGAACCAGTCGGCCGCCACTGCCGCCGGCTCCGATGCCAGGCTGCCCGTCCCCGCCCCGGTCCCCGCCCCTGCCGCAGGCCCGCCGTCGAAAGCCGCGTGAGCCGCGCCGGTAGGATCGTACGGTGCTGATTCTGCTGCCGCCCTCCGAGGGCAAGACCCCCGCCAGCCACGGCGACGCCGTCGACCCCTCGTCGCTGAGTTTTCCCGCCCTGAACGAAGGCCGGGCGCAGGTGCTGGAGGCCCTCGGCACGGTCAGCGCGCACGAGGACGCCTTGTCGCTGCTGGGTGTGGGCGCCTCGCTGAGCGCCGACGTCGAACGCAACACCCGGCTGCACGCCGAGCCCGCCGCCCCCGCCCACCAGGTCTACTCCGGAGTGCTCTACGACGCCCTGGGCTACTCTTCCCTGACCCCGGCGCAGCGGAAGAAGGCGGACGCGTCCGTGCTGGTGGTCTCCGCGCTCTGGGGTGCCATCCGGTTCGGCGACCGGGTGCCGGCCTACCGGCTCTCGATGGGCACGGCACTCCCCTGGATCGGACGCCTGGCCTCCTTCTGGAAACCGCAGATCACAGCAGCTTTGGCCGGGGAGACCGACGGCGAGCTTCTGGTGGACTGCCGCTCCAGCACCTACGCGGCCGCCTGGGCCCCGCCGCCGGAGCGCACCGTCGCCGTAAACGTCTTCACCGAGGTCAACGGGGTGCGCAAGGTGGTCAGCCACTTCGCCAAGCACACCCGCGGCGAGCTGGCCCGGCACCTGCTGACCCGGCGCGGCAAGGCCCCGCAGACCCCGGCGCAGCTACAGAAGGCAGCGGCCGAGAAATGGCTGTCGGATCTGGTGCCCGGTACGGCCCGGAAGCCGCACACGCTCAACCTGATCCTGCCGAACTAGCTGGCAGCTCCGGCCGTTTTCAGGGCTGATAAGGGCCGGATGTGCCAGTCAGTTGGGAGTCAGGCCCATTCGGCGGAGCGGACCAGGATGCAGCCGGAGTCCGGGCAGAAGACGATGTCGTCCTCTGCGGCGGCCTTGATCTCGGCCAGGTCGCCGGGGCTCAGCTGCATGCCGGAGCCCTCCGAGGTGCCGTGGAACAGCCGGGCGGCGCCCACGCCGCGCTTGGCCAAAGTCTTTTCGTAGATCGCCAGCATGCCCTCGTCCAAGCCGGCCGCGAACTCTGCGCGCTGCCCGCGGACCACGGTGTGTTCCGCCGCGACCTCGGCGAGCTTCTCGTCGATCTCGGCGCGGATGCCGGCGAAGGAACCCTGGATGTCGTCGACGATCTGCTGCTGCTCCGCCTGGCGCAGGCGCAGCGCATCGAGCCGCTCCAGGACTTCGAGCTCCACGTCTTCCAGGTCCGAGCGGCGCTTGTTCAGGGACGCGATGTCCTTTTGCAGGGCCACCAGGTCCTTGGACAGGCCGGTCCCGCTGTTCAGCCGGGCCTCGTCGCGGGTGATCCGGGAGGCCACCTGCTCCACGTCGGCCTCGGCGCGCTTGAGCTCCAGTTCCGCGTCGGCCACGGCCACCTTCGCCGCGCCGAGTTCTCCGTTGGCCACGCCCAGGGCAGCTTCCAGGTCGGTGATGCGGGAGTCGCCCTCGAGGCTGCGGCGGCGGTTGGAGAGTGATTTCAGTTTCGCGTCGAGCGCCTGCAGCTCGAGTAACTTCATCTGTTCCGCCGGGGCTGCCTTGGCCACTGTTTCCTCCGAATGTCTGTCGTCCGGCCGTGCCGGGCGCCTGAACGGCGCTCCCTCGACTCTAGCGCGTGGCATGCCCTGCGCTCACCCGGGGTTCCCCGCATCCAGGGCGCCTTCCGGGCCCTGCCGGCCTCAGCCAGGTGTGAGGATGAAGTCCCACGGGTCGCTGTTGGTGGTGCTGACGCGGATCTCGACGTCGTGGCCCTGATCCGCCAGGACGTTGCCCAGCGCCTCGGCCGCCGCAGGGAGCCAGAGCCATTCGCTGGCGAAGTGCGAGACGTCGATCAGGTAGGGGCGGTCGTTGAGCGCGGCCTCACGGGCCTCGGAAGCAGGGTGGTGGCGCAGGTCTGCGGTGACATAGACGTCGGCGTTGCTGGCCCGCACCTGGTCGAAGAGCGAGTCGCCGGCGCCGCCGCAGACTGCCACCCGGCGCACCAGGCCGTCGCGGTCGCCGGAGACGCGGACACCGCCGGCGACGGCGGGGAGGATGCCGAAGACGCGGGCGGCGAAGTCACCCAGGGTCTCGACGTCGGCGAGGTCGCCGACCCGCCCGATGCCTTCCTCGGGGAGCCCGTTCGCCGCCTGGGTCAGGGGCTGGACGTCCTGCAGGCCGAGCGCGTCGGCCAGTACGTCGGAGACACCGCCCACGGCGGAGTCGCCGTTGGTGTGCACGGTCAGCAGCGCGGTACCCGTCTCGATCAGGCGGTGCACCGCCCGGCCCTTGGGCGTGTTGGCCGCCACGGAGGTCACGCCCTTGAGGAGCAGGGGGTGGTGGGTGATGAGCAGTTCCGCGCCCCATTCCACGGCTTCCTCGATCACCTCGAGGGTGGGGTCGACGGCGAAGAGCACGCGGCTGACGGGCGCGGACGGGTGTCCGGCCACCAGGCCCACCTCGTCCCAGCCTTCGGCCAGGGATTCGGGCCAGAGTTCTTCGACGGCCACCTGGACGGCGCCGAGGGTGGCGCCGGTGTCCCCGGCGTCGTCGGTCTCATCGGTGTCCGCGTCGCTGGGGGTTCCGCCGTCGGCGATCCCGGCGGTGTCAGGGGTCTTCTCCCCGGGCGCTGCACCATCCGGGGCGGGGCCGGCGGTCGGGGCTGAAGCGTCCGTATCCTCTGGTTCCATACCCACATTCTTACCCTATTGGCCGTCCGGGACGCCCCTGCGGGAATGATCCGGACGGTTCATCCATTGAACAAGGAGGATCCCGTACGGACGATCCCGCACGGGCCGAAAGGAACAGCATGCAGGAAACCAAGACAGGAGAACGCGTGGACACCGACGTCGTGAACGGCAGCAGCGAACGGACCTTTGTGCTGGGTGGCGGTTGCTTCTGGTGCCTGGACGCCGTGTACCAGAAGACCCGGGGCGTAACCTCGGTGGTCTCGGGCTACACCGGCGGTCACGACCGCAACCCCGACTACTACTCGGTCTGCTCCGGGACCACCGGCCACGCGGAAGTGGTGGCGGTCAGCTTCGACGAAGCCGTCATCCCGGCGGAGGTCATCCTCGACATGTTCTTCGCCCTGCACGATCCCACCACGCTGAACCGGCAGGGGTACGACGTCGGCACGCAGTACCGCTCGTCCATGTTCTACGAGACTACGGAGGAGAAGATCCTGTTCGAGGAGGCCATCGAGCGGAACCAGGAGCTGTGGGCCAACCCGATCGTCACCGAGGTCAGTCGGCTGCCGGTCTTCCACGTGGCGGAGGATTTCCATCAGGACTACTTCGCGAAGAACCCGGACCAGGGCTACTGCCAGGTGATTATCAACCCGAAGCTCGCGAAGGCAAGGAAATATTACTCCGCATGGCTTAATGCTTAGCCGGGCTTCTCGCGCCCTCAATAAGCTGACCCTAGAATTCCCTCCTCACAGATAGGCACATTTCCCCATGGCACGAATCTATGACGACGTAACCCAGCTTGTCGGCGGCACCCCGCTGGTCCGCCTGAACCGGCTGTCCGAGGGCTTGGACGCAACCGTGGCCGTGAAGCTGGAGTTCTACAACCCGGCCAACAGCGTCAAGGACCGGATCGGCGTCGCCATCATCGACGCCGCGGAGAAGTCCGGAGCCCTCAAGCCCGGCGGCACGATCGTCGAGGGCACCTCCGGCAACACCGGCATCGCCCTGGCCATGGTCGGCGCGGCCCGCGGCTACAAGGTCATCCTCACCATGCCGGAGACGATGTCCACCGAGCGCCGCGTTATGCTGCGCGCCTACGGTGCCGAGATCGTCCTGACCCCGGGTTCCGAGGGCATGCGCGGGGCCGTCGAGAAGGCGCAGGAGATCGTCGCCAACACCGAGAACTCCATCTGGGCCCAGCAGTTCGCCAATGAGGCCAACCCGGCCGTCCACCGCCGCACCACGGCCGAGGAGGTCTGGGAGGACACCGACGGTAAGGTGGACATCTTCGTCGCCGGCGTCGGCACCGGCGGAACCGTCACCGGCGTCGGCCAGGTCCTCAAGGAGCGCAAGCCCGGCGTGCAGATCGTGGCCGTCGAACCCAAGGACTCCCCCATCCTCAACGGCGGCGCCCCCGGCCCGCACAAGATCCAGGGCCTGGGCGCGAACTTCGTCCCCGAGATCCTCGACACCACCATCTACGACGAGGTCATCGATGCCTCCCTCGAAGACTCCGTCCGGGTGGCCCGGGACCTCGGCGTCAAGGAAGGCATCCTCGGCGGCATCTCCTCCGGCGCGATCGTCTGGGCCGCGCTGGAACTGGCCAAGCGGCCGGAGAACGCCGGTAAGCTGATCGTTGCCGTGGTCTGCGACTTCGGGGAGCGCTACATCTCCACCGTGCTGTACGACGACATCCGCGGCTGACCCTAACGCGGCCGCATTCTCAGAAAGAATTTTGTGGGCTTTTTCGCACGACTCAAGGAAGACCTCGACACCGCCCGGTCCCACGACCCGGCGGCGCGGGGCTCTTTCGAAAACTTCTTCGCCTACTCGGGGCTGCACGCGATCTGGGCCCACCGGCTCACCCACCGCCTGTGGCAGAACCCGTCGCTGCGGTTCCCGGCCCGGCTGATCTCCCAGCTGGCCCGGTTCATGACCGGCATCGAGATCCATCCGGGCGCCACAGTCGGCCGCCGGTTCTTCATTGACCACGGCATGGGCGTGGTCATTGGCGAAACGGCGGAAATCGGCGAAGACGTGATGATCTACCACGGCGTCACCCTCGGTGGACGGTCGCTGGCGAAGATCAAGCGTCACCCCACCATCGAGGACAGGGTGGTGATCGGAGCCGGCGCCAAGGTCCTGGGCCCCATCACCATCGGCCGGGACAGCGCCATAGGCGCGAACGCCGTCGTGGTCAAGGACGCCCCGGCCGAATCGATCCTGACCGGCGTGCCCGCCACCTGGCGGCACCGCGACGCCCAGCGCGAGACCAAGAAGGCCGTCGACCCGGCCGAGTACCTGATCGAATACCGCATCTAGGGTTAAACAGTTGCGGCCGCCGCCCCGGAAGTCCGGGACGGCGGCCGCAGCCGTTTAAGCGCTAGTGGGTGTCCACGGCCTCAACCTCGGACTTGTCCTCGCCCCAGAGGGTGTGGAACGTGCCCTCGGCGTCGACGCGGCCGTAGGTGTGGGCGCCGAACAGGTCGCGCTGGCCCTGGATCACGGCGGCCGGCAGGCGCTTGCGGCGCAGGCCGTCGTAGTAGGCCAGCGAGGAGGAGAACACCGGCACCGGGATGCCCAGCTGCACCGCGGTGGCCACCACGCGGCGCCACGCCGGCAGGGCGTCGGCGATCGCGGCGGTGAACGCGGGGGCGAAGAGCAGGTTGGCGGGCTTCTCCTCGGCGGAGTATGCCTTGGTGATGTCCTTGAGCAGTTCGGCGCGGATGATGCAGCCGCCCCGCCACAGGGAAGCGATCTCGTCCAGCTTCAGCTCCCAGCCGTATTCCTTCGCGGCGGAGGTGAGCATGTCCAGGCCCTGCGCGTAGGAGACCAGCTTGGAGGCGTAGAGCGCCTGGCGCACGTCCTCCACGAAGGTTTCGGGGACCTCGACGTCGGCCTCTCCCCCGGCCAGCAGCTCCTGCGCCAGCTTCCGCTGGCCGGCCTGCGAGGACAGCGCCCGGGCGAACACGGACTCGGCGATGCCGGAGACCGGGGAACCCAGCTCCAGGGCGGAGATGACGGTCCAGCGGCCGGTGCCCTTCTGGCCGGCGGCGTCCACGACGACGTCGACGAACGGCTTGCCCGTCTTCGCGTCGACGTGGCCCAGGACCTCGGCGGAGATTTCGATCAGGAAGGAGGCGAGGTCGCCCTTGTTCCATTCGGCGAAGATCTTTGACTGCTCGGCCGGCTCGATGCCCGCGCCGGAGCGGAGCAGGTCGAAGGCCTCGCCGATGACCTGCATGTCGGCGTACTCGATGCCGTTGTGGACCATCTTGACGAAGTGGCCGGCGCCGTCGGTGCCGATCCAGGCGCAGCAGGGCTGGCCGTCCACGTGGGCGGAGATCTTCTCCAGGAGCGGGCCGAGGGCCTCGTAGGACTCCTTGGAGCCGCCGGGCATGATCGAGGGGCCGTTCAGGGCACCCTCCTCGCCGCCGGAGACGCCGATGCCGACGAAGTGCAGGTCCTTCTTGGCGAGGGCGGCCTCGCGGCGGCGGGTGTCCTCGTAGTGGGAGTTGCCGGCGTCGATGATGATGTCGCCGGGCTCGAGCAGCGGCTCGAGCTGTTCGATGACGGAGTCGACCGGCTTGCCGGCCTTGACCATGATCAGGACGCGGCGGGGCTTCTCCAGCGAGTCTACGAGTTCCTGCAGTGTTTCGGTCCGGACGAAGTCGCCCTCGGAGCCGTGCTTCTCGAGGAGAGCGTCGGTCTTTTCCACCGAGCGGTTGTGGAGGGCGACCGTGAAGCCGTTACGGGCGAGGTTGCGGGCGAGGTTTGCCCCCATCACCGCAAGGCCGGTGACACCGATGTGTGCTGACATCAAATCTCCAATTCATTGGGTGCAACGAGTGCAGTTGGCTGGCCGAAGACGGCGCCTCCTAGACAGTCTATGATTTTCGGCCGTGACCGCGCCCGTTCGCGGCTCCTGTGACGGGCACGCCACTATGCTTACGACTATGTCGACCAGCCTCCACCATCAAGCCATCGAGCATCTGGGAACCCGGATCGTCAGGGGCGAGCTCCCGACCGGCCACGTGATGCTCGCCGAGCACTTGGAGGACGAACTCAAGGTCTCCCGCTCCGTGGTCCGCGAGGCCGTCCGGGTGCTTCAGTCCCTCGGCCTGGTCGAGACCATCAAGCGGGTGGGCATCCGGGTGCTGCCGGCCAACCGGTGGAACCCGTTCGACCCGTCCGTCATCCGGTGGCGCCTGGCCGGCGAGGGCCGGGGCGCCCAGCTCCGCTCGCTCGCGGAGCTGCGCACGGCGGTGGAACCCGTCGCGGCCGAGCTGGCCGCGGCCAACGCACCCGATGACATCCGCAGCGAGCTGGTGGAAATCTCCCACGCCATGCGGGAAGCCGGCGTGGCCGGGGACGTCCCGAGGTTCCTGGACCTCGACATCAGGTTCCACTCGTTGCTGCTCACCGGGTCCGGGAACGAGATGTTCGCCAACCTTGTGGGGCAGGTGGCGGAGACGCTCACCGGGCGGACGATGCACGGGCTGATGCCGGACCATCCGCAGACCTATGCGCTGCAGTGGCACGTCGACGTCGCGGAGGCCATCGCCACCGGCAACGGTCCGGCGGCGCGGGAGGCCTCCGACAAGATCATGCGCGAGACCATCGCGGACATGGAGCCGAGCTGGCGGGACCAGCCCCGGGTCTTCGTTCCCGTCCAGCCGGCCTGATCCGGCGACGGTTACCTGCCCCGGGAATTAGTCCCGACACTGGGCTAATTCAACCGCTTTCAGTTTCACATTTCGTCTCATTTCCGGTATCTTTTTCTCAAGCCCTCCACCGCGGCATCCCCCAATAGCCGCGCTGGAGGGCTTTTCCAATGCCCGGAAAACCACCCGGGCCGGGCTCACGCCGCGTCGGCCATCAGGCCCCTGAGCCGCCACCCGCCGCCGAGGCCGTCGCGGACCAGTTCCATGGTGGTCAGCGCCGATCCGGCATTGCGGCCCAGCCGCGCCTGGACCTGCCAGACCTCCACGTCCACCCGGCCCAGGCCCCGCGGCATCCGCCGCTCGGCCTCCCACCAGCTCACCCGCTCGAACCAGCGGACCGGGTCCGCGCCGATGATCCATTCCCGGGCGCCGCGGATTACGGTGTGGGGGCGCCCGTCCGGGCCGGCTGTGACGAGTACGTGTTCCATGCCGCTGACGGTAAGGCCGGGCACCGACATTTATCCGTCCCACGGCCGCCGTGGTTTCCGGCCTGACCTCCACCGGTCCCCCGGGCTGGGCCCAAAGCAAAGAAAAAACCCGCCGCGGTTGCCTTGCGGCTCCCGCGACGGGGTTAGTGATGGTGGGTCCTACCGGGATCGAACCGATGACATCCACGGTGTAAACGTGGCGCTCTACCAGCTGAGCTAAAGACCCGTCACGCCGGTTTCCGCGCCTCGGCACGTCAACCAACGAACATTGACCTTACCCGAAATGCGGGCTCCTGCGCCAATCGGCGCAGCAGCGGAACACAGGGTCAGAGGGCGGGGAGTTCGGCCTCGAGCCAGGTCAGCGACTCGCTGACGCCGGCCTCCAGCTTGATGGTCGCCAGGTCGTCGCCGCGGGTCTGGCCGCGGTTGATGATCACGACCTCCTTGCCCTGCTTGACGGCGTGGCGGACGAAGCGCAGCCCGCTCATCACGGTCAGCGAGGAACCGGCGACCAGGAGCGCGCCGGCGGAGTCCACCATGGCGTAGGAACGCTCCACCCGGTCCTTGGGCACGTTCTCGCCGAAGTAGACGAAGTCGGGTTTCAGGGTGCCGCCGCAGGCCGGGCAGTTCGCGACGACGAACTCGCTGATCAGCGCCTCGTCCTCCACGGTGGCGTCCGCGTCCGGGGCGGCCTCCACCACGCCGCCGGCGAGGGCGGCGTCGAGGAATCCGGGGTTGAGTTCTTCCAGCACCCCGGCCAGCAGGGTCCGGCTGTAGCTGCGGCCGCAGGCCAGGCACACCACCCGGTCGAAACGGCCGTGCAGGTCCACGACGTTCCGGCTGCCGGCGTCCTCGTGCAGCCGGTCCACGTTCTGGGTGATCAGGCCCGTGAGCAACCCGCGCTGTTCCATCCGGGCCACGGCCGTGTGGCCGTCGTTGGGGTCGGCACGGCGGAGGTGGGACCAGCCGATGTGGTTCCGGGCCCAATAGCGCTGCCGGTTATCCGGCGAGCCGATGAACTCCTGGTACGTCATGGGTGCACGCGGCGCCGCACCGGGGCCGCGGTAGTCGGGGATGCCCGAGTCGGTGCTGAGACCGGCGCCGGTGAGCAACGCGAAGCGTTTCCCGGCGAGGACTCCGTGGATCTCCTGCAGGACCTCAAGTTCATCGCGGGCCGGCTCCGCGGGTGTGACGGGGGGAAGGCTCGCGAAGCCCGTCATCCCTACCCCGGGCCGCCGCTGCCTCATACCGTTTCCGGTCCCCGGCTGGAGGACGGGTCCGTGGAGTCGGCGGAGGAATTGCCGGACAGTTCAGCGAGGGCCGCCCGGTAGCCGGCGAAGTCACGCGCCTGGCCCCGGGGGTTGACTACGACGTACCGGACGGTGCCGGCCGCGTCGATGATGAACGTCCCTCGCAGGGCCATGCCGCTCTCCGGGTCGAACACCCCGTACCGCTCCGCCACCTCTCCGTGCGGCCAGAAGTCCGCCAGCAGGTCGAAGCTGTAGCCTTCCTTCTCGGCGTAGGCGCGCTGGGCGAACTTGCTGTCCACCGAGATGCCCAGCACCACGGCGTCGGCGTCCTCGAAGACGGACAGGTTGTCCCGCAATTTGCACAGTTCGCCCGTGCAGATGCCCGAGAAGGCGAACGGGAAGAACACCAGCACAACCATGCGGCCCCGCAGCTCGGAGAGCCGGACGGGCTCACCGAACTGGTTGACCAGCTCAAAGTCCGGGGCCGGCTGCCCGACGGCGGGCACGGCGCCGGGCTGCCCGGCGGGAGCCTGCGCCGGCGCGGTACCGGTCACTTGTTCTTCCGGGTCACCAGCCGGGTGGCGCTCCAGTCCTGGGAGACCCCGGCGGAGGTGGTGCAGTGAAGGCCGGCGGTGGGCGCCGCTTCCTGCAGTTCCGAGGGCGAGACGTAGCCGGTGCGGCCATTCTTCGGGGTCAGAACCCAAACCACACCGCCGTCGGTCAGGGAGGTCAGGGAGTCCACCAGCGTGTCGACCAGGTCACCGTCACCGTCGCGCCACCAGAGGATGGCCGCGTCGACCACCTCGTGGTCGTCCTCATCGAAGATCTCGGACCCGGTGAGGTCCTCGATGTCATCACGCAAGTCGAAGTCGACGTCGTCGTCGTAACCGAACTCCTGAATCAGATCCCCGTTCTTGAAACCCAATTTTTCCGCCACATTTACCGAAGTGGCGGCGTCGGCCTCGCTCACGTGTTGCTCCTATGCTGTTGGTGCGTCTGTTGGTGCCTGCCGGCAGGATGCCCGCTGTGTCCGATAGTGACACATTCCATGGTGCTAGTGATTTCCATTACTCCAAGCCAACACCCTTTGTGCGTCCGCTTCAAGCTGTGGGCCCCGCGATCCGCCATATTCTGCGTCACACCGGGGCGGCGGCGGCTACGCATCCGCGGACGCGCAAGGCTAGAGTGGCTGATGACGACCATGCCTGCGCGGACAACCGACCGCTCCCACTGTCAGGCCTGGTTGTGATTGGACCAAGCCCGGCGTACAGGACCGGGCTGCTGTTACCGATATGTCGCACACGTCGCGTTCACGCCAGGCAGTCACCCTGCCGGAGCTGAGGGTGCCGGTGAATGCGCTCAAAGAGAGGTTGGACGTGGCTGCAGGAGAAGATACCTCCCATATCCTCAGCGGGTTGACTAACCAGCTGCCTGATCGTGATCCGGAAGAGACCGCCGAATGGCTGGAGTCCCTGGACACCCTGATTCAGGAACAGGGCACGGAGCGTGCCCAGTACATCATGCGAAGCCTGCTTCAGCGGGCCGGCGCCCAGAGCGTGGGCGTGCCGATGGTGACCACCACGGACTACGTCAACACCATCCCGGTGGACCAGGAAGCCCCGTTCCCCGGCGATGAAGAAATCGAACGCAAGTACCGCGCCTGGCTGCGTTGGAACGCCGCGATCATGGTGCACCGCTCGCAGCGGCCCGAAATCGGCGTCGGCGGCCACATTTCCACCTACGCCGGTGCCGCGACCCTCTACGAAGTCGGCTTCAACCACTTCTTCCGCGGCAAGGACCACCCGGGCGGCGGCGACCAGGTCTTCTTCCAGGGCCATGCCTCCCCCGGCATGTACGCCCGCGCCTTCCTCGAGGGCCGGCTGAGCGAGGAAGACCTCGACGGCTTCCGCCAGGAGAAGTCCAAGGAGGGCCACGCCCTCTCCAGCTACCCGCACCCGCGCCTGATGCCGGAGTTCTGGGAGTTCCCCACCGTCTCCATGGGCATCGGCCCGATGAACGCCATCTACCAGGCGCAGTCGAACCGCTACCTGCACAACCGCGGCATCAAGGACACCTCCGACCAGCAGGTCTGGGCGTTCCTGGGCGACGGCGAAATGGATGAGCCGGAATCCCGCGGCCTGCTCCAGCTCGCCGCAAACGACAAGCTGGACAACCTCAACTTCGTCATCAACTGCAACCTGCAGCGCCTCGACGGCCCGGTCCGCGGCAACGGCAAGATCATGCAGGAACTCGAGGCCTTCTTCCGCGGCGCCGGCTGGAACGTCATCAAGGTCGTCTGGGGCCGCGAGTGGGACAACCTGCTCGCCAAGGACGACGACGGCTCGCTCGTGAAGATCATGAACGAGACGGTCGACGGCGACTACCAGACCTACAAGGCCGAGTCCGGCGGATTCGTCCGCGAGCACTTCTTCGGCAAGACCCCGCAGACCAAGGACATGGTCGCGGACATGACGGACCAGGAGATCTGGAACCTCAAGCGCGGCGGCCACGACTACAACAAGGTCTACGCCGCGTACAAGGCCGCCACCGAGTTCAAGGGCAAGCCGACGGTCATCCTGGCCCACACGGTCAAGGGCTACGGCCTGGGCACCCACTTCGAGGGCCGCAACGCGACCCATCAGATGAAGAAGCTCACCCTGGCGGACCTGAAGGCCTTCCGCGACCACCTGCGCATCCCGATCACGGACGAGCAGCTCGAGGCCGACCCGTACCAGCCGCCGTACTACCACCCGGGTGCGGACTCTCCGGAGATCAAGTACCTGATGGAGCGCCGCCAGGCCCTGGGCGGTTTCGTGCCCGAGCGCCGGTCCAAGCACACCGACGTCACCCTGCCGGGCGACAAGGCGTACGAGGTCGCCAACCGCGGCTCCGGCAAGCAGCTGGCCGCCACCACCATGGCGTTCGTCCGGCTGCTCAAGGACCTGATGCGGGATAAGGAATTCGGTTCCCGGATCGTGCCGATCATCCCGGATGAGGCCCGCACCTTCGGCATCGACGCGTTCTTCCCGACCGCGAAGATCTACAACCCGAACGGCCAGAACTACCTGTCCGTGGACCGCGACCTGGTCCTCGCGTACAAGGAGTCGATCGCCGGCCAGATCGTGCACGCCGGCATCAACGAGGCCGGTTCGGTTGCGGCCTTCACCGCCGCAGGCACCTCCTACGCCACCCACGGCGAGCCGCTGATCCCGATCTACGTCTTCTACTCGATGTTCGGCTTCCAGCGCACCGGCGACTCCTTCTGGGCCGCCGCCGACCAGATGACCCGCGGGTTCATCATCGGCGCCACCGCCGGCCGCACCACGCTGACCGGCGAAGGCCTGCAGCACGCCGACGGCCACTCCCCGATCCTCGCCGCCACCAACCCGGCCGTCGTCACGTACGACCCGGCCTACGGCTACGAGATAGGCGTCATCATGCGTGACGGCCTGAACCGGATGTACGGCCCGGGCCCGGCGGACAACGACCCGTCGCGGAACGTTATGTACTACCTGACGGTCTACAACGAGCCGATCTCGCAGCCGGCGGCCCCCGCCGAACTCGACGTCGAGGGCATCGTCAAGGGCATCTACCTGCTGGCGCCGGCCAAGATCGACGGCCCCCGCACGCAGATCCTCGCCTCCGGCGTGTCCGTGCCGTGGGCCCTCGAGGCCCAGCGTGTGCTGGCCGAGGACTGGGGCGTTTCCGCCGACGTCTGGTCCGTCACGTCCTGGACCGAGCTGCGCCGCGACGCCATGGCCGCCGAGGAAGAGGCCTTCCTCAACCCGGGCCAGCCGGCCCGCGTGCCGTTCGTCACCGAACAGCTCGCCGGCGCCACCGGCCCGATCGTCGCGGTCTCGGACTACATGAAGGCCGTCCCGGACCAGATCCGGCAGTTCGTCCCGAACGAGTTCGCCTCGCTCGGCGCCGACGGCTTCGGCTTCTCCGACACCCGCGCCGCTGCACGCCGCTTCTTCAAGAACGATGTGCACTCGATCGTGGTCCGCTCGCTGCAGATGCTTGCCCGCCGCGGCGAGGTCGACGCGCAGGCCCCGGCCCAGGCGATCGAGAAGTACCGGCTGCTCAACGTCAACGCCGGCACCACCGGTAACGCGGGCGGCGACTCCTAGGAGTCACCCGGCCGGACCGGAAAACACGACGACGGCGGTCCCCACGGTGTGGGAGCCGCCGTCGGGCTTTAACCACGGCGGGCCCGCCGTGTGATCCAGCGCAAAGCAAGTTGTAGCCTTCGCACAAATGGAGCTTGTCAGGCGGGCGCCGTATGCTCGTTGTCATGGCAGAGCCCACCCCCACCCCCGCGCAGCGCAAATCCGCCGCCCGGACCCTGTCCCCGGAGAAGGCCGAGACGCTGAAGAAGCTGCGCTCCAGCGTCGGCCAGCTCTCCACCACCACGCTGCGGCGGCTGGAATCCTCGCTGCCCTGGTACAGCCGGTTGAACTCCGACGAACGCTCCGCGCTGGGCATGGTGGCCCAGAACGGCATTGCCGCCTTCGTCACCTGGTTCGAACGGCCCAGCTCGCCGTCGTGGATCCTCTCCGACGTCTTCGGCACCGCCCCCACCGAACTGACCCGCTCCATCAGCCTGCAGAAGGCGCTCCAGCTGATCAGGATCGTGGTGGAGGTGGTTGAGGAGCAGGTCCCGATCATCGCCCCCGAGGCCGATCAGGCCGCCCTGCGCGAGGCGGTGCTCCGCTATTCGCGCGAGGTCGCCTTCGCCGCCGCCGACGTCTACGCCCGCGCCGCGGAGACCCGCGGCTCCTGGGACACCCGGCTGGAGGCCCTGATCGTCGACGCCATCCTGCGTGGCGAGAACACCGATGCCCTGCGGTCCCGGATCGCGGCCCTGGGCTGGAAGGCGCAGGAACGTTTCACCGTCATGGTGGGCAATTCGCCCTCGGAACCCAGCGCCAGCTACGTCAGCGAGCTGCGCCGCACCGCCGGCCGGTTCGCCGAGGACGCCCTGGTGGGAATCCAAGGCGACCGGCTGATCCTGATCCTCGGCGGCGTGCAGGACCGGGAGACCGCCTGTCAGAAGCTCAGCGAACTCTTCGCCCCCGGTCCCGTCGTGTACGGCGCCGAGGCAGCCTCCCTGCCGGAGGCCAGCAGCTCCGCCCAGTCCGCCTTCGCCGGCCTCACCGCCGCCCGCGCCTGGCCCTCGGCCCCGCGCCCGGTGGCCGCGGACGACCTGCTGCCGGAGCGGGTCATCTCCGGCGACGACGCGGCCCGCCGGTCCCTGGTGAAGAACATCTACCGGCCCCTCCTGGCCGCCTCGAACGGGCTGGTGGAGACCCTGGGGACCTACCTCGAACTGGGTCATTCGCTCGAAGCCACGGCCCGGGAATTGTTCGTCCACGCCAACACGGTCCGTTACCGGCTCAAGCGCGTCTGCGACGTGACCGGCTGGGATCCACTGATCCCGCGGGAGGCGTTCGTGCTCCAGGCGGCCCTCGTGGTGGGGCGTCTCTCCACCCCGCCGAAGCCCGCCGTGGAGCGGCAGCCATCCCGCAACGGCGGCTGAGAGGTTGTAGACTTCCTACAAACTGACCCAGTGAGCTTGGTGCATGAAAGTACCGATGAATCACGCGGCATTTGGAAAGCTGGTTACGTGCTTGCAATCGTCTGCCCTGGACAGGGCTCCCAGACCTCCGGTTTTCTGGCCCCCTGGCTGGAACTGCCCTCCGTCCCAGGCCACCTGGCCTCCCTGAGCGAAATAGCAGGTATCGACCTCACCGCCCACGGCACCACCTCCGATGAGGAGACCATCAAGGACACCGCCGTCGCGCAGCCGCTGATCGTCGCGGCCGGACTCGTCGCCGCGAAGGCGCTGTTCGACGTCGAACTCGAAACCCTCCCCGTCATCCTCGCCGGCCACTCGGTGGGCGAAATCACCGCCTCCGCGCTGGCCGGTGTCCTCACCAAGACCGAGGCCATGACCTTCGTCCGGGAACGCGCCAACGGCATGGCCGCCGCGGCCGCCGCCACCCCGACCGGCATGAGCGCCGTCGTCGGCGGCGACCCCGCCGAGGTCCTGGCCGCCATCGAGGCCGCCGGGCTGACCCCCGCGAACGTCAACGGCGCCGGACAGACCGTCGCCGCCGGCACCCTCGAGCAGCTCAAGGCCCTCGCGGACAAGCCGCCGGCCAAGGCCCGGGTCATCCCGCTCAAGGTCGCCGGTGCGTTCCACACCTCACACATGTCTCCCGCCGTCGCCGCACTTCAGGCGCTGCGCCCCACGCTTCACCCCCGCAACCCGCAGGTTCCGCTGCTCTCGAACTTCGACGGCGCGCAGGTCACCGACGGCGGCGCCGCGGTAGACAGCCTCATCGCCCAGGTCTCCCGCCCGGTCCGCTGGGACCGCTGCATGGAGACCCTGGTGGAGCGCGGCGTCACCGGCCTGATCGAGCTGGCCCCGGCAGGCACCCTCGCCGGCCTGGCCAAGCGCGGCATTCCCGGCGTGAAGACTGTTACCGTCAAGACACCGGACGATCTGTCCGATGCCTTGGCACTATTCGCAGAACTTGAGGGAGGAAAATGAGCACTCCTACGCTGAAGCAGGCCCCCCTGCAGAACGGCACCCGTGTGCTGGGCGTCGGTGCGTACCGTCCCGACGTCATCGTCACCAACGAGGACGTCTGCCAGTGGATCGACTCCTCCGATGAGTGGATCCGCCAGCGCACCGGGATCGTCACCCGGCACCGCGCCCCCGCAGACGTCAGCGTGATCGACATGGCCGAGGGCGCCGCCCGCGAGGCCCTCGAACGCGCCGGCGTCGATCCCTCCGAGCTCGGTGCCGTGATCGTCTCTACGGTCACCCACCCCTACGCCACGCCATCCGCGGCCGCGAGCCTGACCGACCGCCTGGGTGCCACGCCGGCCCCGGCCTTCGACATCTCGGCCGCGTGTGCCGGGTACTGCTACGGCATCGCCCAGGCCGACGCCCTGGTCCGCTCCGGTGCCGCCAAGTACGTGCTGGTGGTCGGCGCCGAGAAGCTCTCCGACGTCATCGACAACACCGAGCGCACCATCTCGTTCCTGCTCGGCGACGGCGCGGGCGCCGTCGTCATCGGCCCTTCCGACACCCCGGGCATCGGCCCGTCGGTCTGGGGCTCGGACGGCAGCAAGTGGGACGCCATCGGCATGACCCACTCGATGCTGGACATCCGCGACCACGCCGCCGGCAAGGGCGCCCTCAGCGAGGGCGAAGCCGCCGTCACCGAGGCCGCGCTCTGGCCCACGCTGCGCCAGGACGGCCAGACGGTGTTCCGCTGGGCGGTCTGGGAAATGGCCAAGGTGGCCCAGCAGGCCCTCGACGCCGCGGGCGTCAAGGCCGAGGACCTCGCCGCCTTCATCCCGCACCAGGCCAACATGCGGATCATCGACGAGATGGCCAAGCAGCTCAAGCTGCCGGAATCGGTCATCGTCGCCCGGGACATCGCCGAGGCGGGCAACACCTCGGCGGCGTCCATTCCGCTGGCCACGCACCGGCTGTTGCAGGACTACCCCGGCCTCAGCGGCGGACTCGCCCTGCAGATCGGTTTCGGCGCCGGGCTGGTCTTCGGCGCCCAGGTGATCGTGCTGCCGTAGTCCACCGCGACTTCCCGGGTGCCGGCACGGCAGGCAGCCCGGATTCCCCCACCGGACCGAACCCTCGGCCCGAACCACTCCGCCCAACGCTCCGGACCCGTCCGGCGGCCGATGGCACCAACAAAAGAAGGAGCCACCATGGCTAACAACGAAGAGATCCTGGCCGGCCTGGCCGAAATCGTGAACGAAGAGACCGGCCTGGCCCCCGAGGCCGTCGAAATGGACAAGTCCTTCACCGAGGACCTCGACATCGACTCCATCTCGATGATGACCATCGTGGTCAACGCCGAGGAAAAGTTCGGCGTACGCATCCCGGACGAAGAGGTCAAGAACCTCAAGACCGTCGGCGACGCCGTCAACTTCATCGCCAACGCCCAGGCCTAATTCCGCCTGCTCCCTGGCGCCGTCCCCCACGGGGGCGGTACCGCGGGCCGCCGGGGGCCGCTGACACAGCGGCTCCCGGCGCTCCCCCGATTCACTGACTGACCACCGAGTTTCCTACGCAGGCCCCGGCGCCCTGGCTGGCACCGATAGCGGCACGCGCACCGACGAAAGAGTGATCCCATGGCACGCAAAGTAGTCATCACCGGTCTGGGTGCCACCACACCCATCGGCGGCGATGTCCCCACAATGTGGAAGAACGCGCTCAAGGGCGTCTCCGGCGCGCACACGCTCGAAGACGACTGGGTTGCCAAGTACGAGCTGCCCGTCCACTTCGCCGCACGCGCCTCCACCCCCGCCCTCGAGGTCCTGAGCCGGGTCGAAGCCAAGCGCATGGACCCGTCCACCCAGTTCGGCGTGATCGCGGCCCGTGAGGCCTGGGCCGACGCCAACATCGACGGCATCGATCACGACCGCCTGGCCGTGGCCTTCGCCACCGGCATCGGCGGCGTCTGGACCCTGCTGGACGCCTGGGACACCCTGCGCGAAAAGGGCCCCCGCCGTGTCCTGCCGATGACCGTTCCGATGCTGATGCCCAACGGTGTCGCCGCCGCGGTCAGCCTGGACCTGGGAGCCCGCGCCGGCGCCCACACACCCGTCTCCGCCTGCGCCTCCGGCACCGAAGCCGTGCACATGGGACTGGAGCTGATCCGCTCCGGGAAGGCCGACGTCGTCGTCTGCGGCGGCGCCGAAGCCGCCATCCACCCGATGCCGATCGCCGCGTTCTCCTCGATGCAGGCCCTCTCCCGCCGCAACGACGATCCCGAGCACGCCTCCCGCCCGTACGACCGCGACCGTGACGGCTTCGTCATGGGCGAGGGCGCCGGCGCACTGGTCCTCGAGGCCGAGGAGCACGCCCTGGCCCGCGGCGCCCGGATCTACGCTGAACTGGCCGGCACCTCGGTAACCGCGGACGCTTACCACATCACTGCCCCGGACCCCGAGGGCCTGGGCGCCACCCGAGCACTGAAGGCGGCCATGTTCGACGGCCGCATCCAGGCCGAGGACGTGGTGCACGTCAACGCGCACGCCACCTCCACCCCGGTCGGTGACAAGCCCGAGTACACCGCCCTCAAGGCCGCCCTCGGCAACCACGTGGACAACGTGGCGGTCTCCGCCACCAAGTCCCAGATGGGCCACCTGCTGGGCGCCTCCGGTGCCGTGGAAGCGGTCCTGACGGTCCTCGCCGTGCACGAACGCAAGGCTCCCGTCACCATCAATCTGGAGAACCAGGACCCGGAGATCCCGCTGGACGTCGTGACCTCCGAGCGGGCGCTCCCGGCCGGCAACATCGTCGCGCTGAGCAACTCCTTCGGCTTCGGCGGCCACAACGCCGTGATCGCGGTGCGCAGCATCTAGCGTCCACCGCACGCAGCACGAACGACGGCGGCCAGGTTCCCTTCGCGGGGAACCTGGCCGCCGTCGTTTGCGTTGGCCCGTCCGCTACTTGTTGACCATGGGGTTGACCTCGGCCTTGGCGATGGCGCCGCCGTCGGTGCCCCACGCCGCCAGGATCTTCTTGTAGGTCCCGTCCTGGATCAGCTTGTTGGTGGCCCCGGCCACCGCGTCGGCGAGGGCGGTGTCCGACTTGGCGACGGCGATGCCCACCGGCGAGGCGCCATAGACGTCGCCCAGGGTCTGCAGCTTCCCGTCGGACTGGGTGATGGCGTAGGCCACCGTGATGGACCCGGCAGCCATGGCGTCCATGCCGCCGGCCACCAGGCGCGTGGTGACGTCGGTCTGGTTCTTGAGGGAGACGACGTCGATCGCGGGCTTGCCGGCCGCGACGCACTGGGCGCTCCGACCGGAGATGTCCGGGTTCTCCTGGAAGGTTCCGGTCTGCACCCCGACGGTCTTGCCGCACAGGTCGTCCAGGGAGATGTTCTTCGGGTTGCCCTTCTGCACCGCCCACTGCGTTCCGGCCTGGAAGTAGCTAACGAAGTTGGCGGCCTTGCTGCGCTCCTTCGTGATGAAGAACGAGGACACGCCCAGGTCATACTTCGGGCCGAGCGAGGGGAGTATGCCCTCGAACGGGGAGGTCTGCACCTCCACCTTCAAGCCCAGGGTGGCGCCGATCGCCTTGGCCAGGTCGACGTCGTATCCCACCGGGGTCTGTCCGTCGGAGGCCGCGAGGAACTCCGCCGGGGCGTAAGTGGTGTCCGAGCCGACCGTCAGCTTCCCCTTGGACCGGACCTGGTCCGGCACCTTGGCGGCCAGGGCGTCGTCCTTGGCGACGGTTCCCGGGTCGAACTTCGCCGTCGCCTGCCCGCTGCCGCCGGTGCCCGATCCTGCCCCGGAGCCGGAGCCCGCCTCGGAGGCGTTCGTGCAGGCGCTCAGGGCGACGAGGACGGCCGCTGCGGCCGCCGCCGTCCGGAGGCCCTGCCCATTCAGTACGTTCATGCTGTTACTACCTTTCCTGGTGCCCTCCCACGCGGTGGTCGGGCGGGCTGTCCTAGGCTCCCTGGTTGATCCGGCGCAGCGCCACCTCGGCCAGCCAGGCGGCGGCATCGGGGAGCACGGCATCGTCGAAGAGCGCGTGGGGTGAGTGGTTGGAGCCGGCATCGGCGGGGTCCCCATGGGCGCAGGCGCTCAGGAACAGGTAGGCGCTGGGAACCTCATTGCCGACGAACGAGAAGTCTTCGGCGCCTGGCATCGGGTTTGCCATGGGCTCATAGCGGTCCTCGCCGAAGAGATCCACGATGGTGCGGCGGGCCAGCTCGTACTCGTCCGGGGCGTTCTCCGTGACCGGGTAGAGCTCGTGGTAGTTCACGGCTGCCTCCAGGCCGTGGGAGGCGGCGATGCCCTTGAGCAGCCGCACGCTGCGCTCCTTGATGGCGGCCCGTGATTCGGCGCTGAAGCTGCGGACGGTCGCGTCGAATTCGGCGTGCTCGGGAATGATGTTTTCCCTAGTGCCGCCGGCGATCCGTCCCACGGTAAGGACCACCGGGTCGAAGACGTCGAAGGCCCGGGTCACCATGGTCTGCAGGGCGGTGACCGCCTCGCAGAGGGCCGGGATGGGGTCATTTGCGTGGTGCGGCTGGGAGCCGTGGCCGCCGGATCCGATGAACCGGACGTGGAGGTCGTCGACGGCGGCCATCTGGGGGCCGGGGCGGCCGAACCAGACGCCGCGCGGGTGGGCCGCGGAGAAGACGTGCAGGCCGAAGGCCGCGTCGACGCGGCGTCCGGCGGCCTCGAGGACGCCCTCCTCGATCATCGGCAGCGCTCCCCCGGGGCCCTCCTCACCCGGCTGGAACATGAACACGACGTCGCCAGCCAGCTCGTCCTTCAGCGAGGACAAGATCCGGGCCGCGCCCACCAGGCCCGCGACGTGCATGTCGTGGCCGCAAGCGTGCATCAGACCCTCGTGGGAGGAGCGGTACTCCAGCCCGTTGTCCTCGGTCACGGGCAGGGCGTCCATGTCGCCGCGGAGCAACACCACGGGCTTGGGTCCGCCGGCCGGCTCCGCGCCGCCGCGGAGGACCGCCGTCACAGAGCTCAGGCTCCGCCCCAGCGTGATCTCAAGGCCGAGGTCCTCCAGTTCGGCGAGGAGCCGGCGCTGGGTCAGCGGCAGGTCGTTACCCAGCTCCGGGATCCGGTGCAACTCCCGCCGGAACGAGACGAGTCCGTCGGCGAGCTCCGCCGCCAGTTCCTGCGTGCGGATGGGTTTCCTGGTGTCTGAGATCGTCACGGTCTCCATGCTTTCGGTAGTCGGGCGGTCACGGGGACCGGGTCAACCCCTCCACCGTGTGATACTTGGCCCATGCAGAAGCCCAAATTGACGGAAACGGACTCCAGTGACCGTAATCTGCAGGATTCGGTCACGCTGGGTGAGCTGGACCTGGCGCTGGTGAACGCCCTGCAGCTGCGTCCGCGGGCCAGCTGGGCGGAGCTGGCCGGTCCGCTGGGCACGACGGCGACGACGCTGGCCCGCCGGTGGGACCGGATGACCGCCGCGGGCCTGGCCTGGATCACAGCCTCCTTCGGCCGGGAATTCAGCCGCAGCCGCTGCATCTCCTACGTCATGATCCGCGCGGACCCGGGCACCCGGACGGGACTGGTGGAGCGGCTCTCCACGTGTCCTGAGGTTGCCACGATCGAGGTGGCCACGGGCAGCCACGATATCAACTGTGATGTGCTGACCCGTGACCTGCGCGAGCTGGACGTCTTCCTGACCACCAAGGTCTACGGGGTGCCGGGGGTGGTGTCCGTGTCCGTGCTGCTGACCACATCCCTGTACCTGGAAGGGAGCCGCTGGCGGCTCCGGTCGCTGGACCCGAGCCAGCTCAATGTCCTCAACCGGAGCACCATGTCCGTGGGGCAAGGCACCTACGCCATGGTCCTGGACGACCTGGACCGGTCCCTGCTGGAGCACCTTTCCCTGGACGGGCGGCTCGGATGGGCGGAGCTGGCCTCCCTGACGGGCGCGAGCACGGCCACGGCAAGGCGCCGGGTGAACCGCCTGATCTCCTCGGGGATCATGACCTTCCGCTGCGAGATCGCCCATCCGCTGGCCGGCTGGCCGATCCAGGCCTCGCTGCTGGGCGTCGCGCCGGGTCAGGACCTGGACCGGATCGGCCGGGAGCTGGCCGCATGGCCGGAGTGCCGGTTCGTGGCGGCGGTAACGGGGACGGCCAACCTCTACGCCACGTTCTGGGTCAGGGACCTCGGCGAGTTGCAGCGGGTGGAGGCGCGGACGAGCGCCGTGTTCCCGTCGCTTGGCGTGCTTGACCGGATGGTGGCGCTGAGCACGCCCAAGAGGATGGGGCACCTGTGCGACACCGAGGGCCGGCGCATCGGGACGGTGCCGATTTCGCCCTGGTAGGCAAGACGGTCCCCGGTCAGCTCCCTCCCGCTGGCTCTGTGCGCCGCCATGGAGGAAGCGGCGCCGGAGCCTGCCGGGGAGTCGTGGGGGCTAGCCGACCTGGTGGAGCCAGCGCACGGGAGCGCCCTCGGCGGCGTGCCGGAAGGGCTCCAGCTCTTCGTCCCAGGCCTCGCCGAGGGCGAGGGAGAGCTCGTGGTAGACGGCGGAGGGGTCACCCGCGCCGGATTCGTAGGCGTAGCGGATGCGGTCCTCGGAGACCATGATGTTGCCGTGCACGTCGGTGACGGCGTGGAAGATGCCGAGCTCGGGGGTGTGGGACCAGCGGCCGCCGTCGACGCCCTGGCTGGGCTCTTCCGTCACCTCGTAGCGCAGGTGGGCCCAGCCGCGGAGTGCCGACGCCAAAGAAGCTCCCGTCCCCGGCGTACCGGTCCACGAGAGCTCGGCCCGGAACATTCCGGGCGCGGCGGGCTGCGGGGTCCACTCAAGGTCCGTGCGCTTGTCCACGACCGATCCAATTGCCCACTCAACGTGGGGGCACAGGGCGGTCGGGGCCGAGTGAACGAACAGGACACCACGGGTTAGTGCAACAGACATTCCATCCTCCATAGCTATAGGTACGTCTTCCCCAACGACCTCTGCCAGGATGTCCGTCTGCCGCGGTTGCCCGCGTGCGGGGCTGTTGCCCCAGCCAGACTATTCAGTTGTGTTGCGACTCAAATTGTTTGTAACGCACGGTGACTCGACATAAATCACGTCCGGATCCGTGGTGGCCGGGAAACTCGGAAGCTTCGCGTGACCACGTGGTGGATGCCGGGCGTGAACCCCATTGTGCCGTACCCCACCCTAATAAGCCAGTGCCGCGCAGCGCGCCGTCACCGCCGGGTTTTCGGCGTGTCGCGGATGCGGTTTCAGGCGCGCGGGTGGGCCTGTTGATAGCTGCTGCGGAGCCGGTCCACGGAGACGTGGGTGTAGATCTGGGTGGTCGCGAGGCTGCTGTGGCCGAGGATCTCCTGGACGGCCCGGAGGTCGGCGCCGCCGTCGAGCAGGTGGGTGGCAGCCGAGTGCCGCAGCGCGTGCGGGCCGGTGGCGGAGGTGTCCCCGAGGCCCTCCAACTGGTCTTTGACGACGCTGCGGACCTGCCGCTGGTCCACCCGGTTACCCCGGGCGCCGAGGAAAAGTGCGGGCCCGGAGCCGTCCGCCACCAAGGCGGGTCTGCCGCGCCGGAGCCAGTCGTCGACGGCGAGCGCGGCCGGCACACCGTACGGCACTGTCCGTTCCTTGTTGCCCTTGCCGAGCACCCGCAGGGTGCGGCGGTCCGGGTCGAGGTCGTCGATGTCGAGGCAGGTCAGTTCGCCGACGCGGATGCCGGTGGCGTAGAGCAGTTCCAGCATGGCCCGGTTCCGTAGCGCCATGGGTCCGCCGTCCGCCGCGGCCGCCTCGGCGCCGGCGACCAGGCGCTGCACCTGGCCTTGCTGGAGGACGCCAGGCAGGGACTTCTCGCGCTTGGGGGCCCGCAGCCGGAGGGCCGGGTCAGCGGCCAGGAGTTCCTCGCGGACGGCCCAGGCGGTGAAGGCCCGAGCGGTGGCGGCGCGGCGGGCCAGCGTGGCGCGGGCCATGCCGGCCTCGCTCTGTGCACCCAGCCAACGGCGCAGGGTCCCGAGTTCGAGGTCGCCCAGTCCGGTGGCACCCTCGGACGCGGCGTGGCCGAGGAGGCTCTCGACATCGGCCAGGTACGCCCGCACGGTATGGGCGGAGCGGCCGCGTTCGGCGTCGAGGTACCGGCCGAAGGCGGCGGCGGCCTCGGCGAGCGCGGGAGGGATGGCTGGTGCTGGCACCCTTCCACTCTCCCAGCCCCGTCCCGCTTCCCGGCGGAGCCCGACGGCGCGCCGTCTCCTTCCTGCTCGACCGGGCTTGCCACGGCGCCGAGAGCTCCTTGCGACGGGGGGGTGCACGGCACCACCCCTAAACCGCCGCCGCCGAGCGTTTCCAGCCACCGTGGCGGGACTCGGCCAGGCCCACCAGGCCAAGCCGTCCCAGGCCGGCCCGGACGGACTCGGGGCTCAGCCCGGCGACGACCGCCAGCTTCTCCACGGTGCTGGTGACCCGCAATGGCAGCGCATCCAACAGGATCAGGTCCTCCAGGGTCAGCCCGTCTTGGACCTCCGACCGTCCCGCCGCCTGGTCTGGGAGGGAGTCGCCGCTGGGCGAGACGAGTTCGGCGATCTCCGCGGCATCTGTGACGCACACCGCCCCTCCCTCCCGGAGCAGCCGGTGGCAGCCGGCGGAGTTGGCGCTGTGGACCGATCCGGGGACGGCGCCGACCGCACGGCCGAGGGTTTCGGCGTGGTGGGCGGTGTTGAGGGCACCGGAGCGCCAGCGCGCCTCCACCACCACGGTGGCCCCGGCCAGGGCGGCGATGATCCGGTTGCGCTGCAGGAAGCGGTACCTGGTGGGCGCCGAGCCGGGAGGCACCTCGGCCAGCACCGCGCCCTGGTTGGCCACCGTGCGGAGCAGGTCCTCGTTCCCGGACGGATAGAAGCGGTCCACTCCCCCGGCCATCACGGCGATCGTCGGCAGACCGGTCGCCCCGGCGAGAGCGGCCCGGTGGGCGTGGGCGTCGATGCCGTAGGCCCCGCCGGAGACGATGGTGAAACTGCGCTGCGCCAGTGCGTAGGCCAGGTCGGCGGTGACGGAAGAGCCATAGGAGGTGCTGTCCCGTGACCCGACGAGGGCGACAGCCTTCGCTGGAGGGGGCAGTTCCTGCTCCTGGCCCCGCCACCACAGGCAGAGCGGCTCCTGCAGCCCCAGGTCCGCCAGTTGCGCCGGCCACAGCCCGTCGGTGGGGATGAGCAGCCGTCCGCCTAGTCGCTGCATGGTGGTCAGGTCCCGTGCCGGGGCGAGGTCCGGGACGCGGGGTGCCCAGCGTTTGAGCGCCATGCCCAGGCCCGACCAGCCGCCTCCGGCACCGGCTTCCGCCAGCAGCCCGGTGATCTCCTGTTCCAAGGATGGACCGGGCTTCAGCTGGCCGGTGGCGATCCGGAGGGCGTCCTCCGCACCGGCGGCCTGCACCAGGGCCAGGCCCGCGGCGTCCTGCGGTTCCATCAGCCGGGACAGGGCGGCCCGGGCGGTGCGTTCGTTGGCGGTCATGCTGTTCTCCTCCTCGGGGTGGGGCACGCTGTCATGGGGTTGCTCCGCCGGACTGCCGCAGGGCCAGGGCCTGGCCGACGTCGTCGGCGTCGGGGCTGCCGCGTCCGGCGAGATCGGCAACCGTCCAGGCCAGGCGCAGTACCCGGTCGTAGCCCCGGGCGGTGAGGGAGCCGCGTTCCAGGGCCCGGTCCAGGATGCCGGTGTGGTGGGCGCCCAGTCGAAGCCCGCCGCGAAGCACCCGGCCGGGGACCTGCGCGTTCGTCTCGAGGCCGAGCGGCCGCAGCCGGTCCAGCTGGGTGTCCCTCGCTGCCCTGACCCGGGCGGCAATGGCGGCGGACGTTTCTTCCGCCCGGGGTGCCCCGAAGTCGGCGAGGGCCACCCGTTCGACGTCCAGCTGGATGTCGACCCGGTCCAGCAACGGCCCGGACAGCCGGGCGAAGTAGCGTCGGCGCATCGTCGGGGTGCAGGTGCAGTCCACGCCTTTCCCCGAGGCTTTGCCGCACGGGCAGGGGTTGGCGGCGAGGACCAGCTGGAAGCGTGCCGGGTAGGCGGCGGTGCCGGCGGCGCGGTGGAGGATCAGCTCGCCGCTTTCCAGCGGCTGCCGCAGGGCGTCCAGGACGCGGCGTTCGTACTCGGGCGCTTCGTCCAGGAACAGCACGCCGCGGTGGGCCCGGGACGCGGCGCCGGGCCGGGGAAGACCCGAGCCGCCGCCGATGATGGCCGCCGCGGTGGCGGTGTGATGCGGGCTCTCGTAGGGCGGCCTGCGCCGGAGGGTTATCGCCGACGTCGTCAGGGAGCTGAGCGAGTGGATGGCGGTGACCTCCATCGCCTCCTGATCGCCGAGGTCCGGCAGCAGCCCGGGCAGGCGTTCGGCCAGCATGGTCTTGCCGGCCCCCGGCGGCCCGGTCAGCAGGACGTGGTGGGCCCCCGCGGCCGCCACCTCAAGGGCACGCCGTCCCTCGGCCTGGCCCGACACGTCGGCCATATCCGGCACCATCGCCGGCTCCGGGTGCCCGTCGCCGTCGTCGGGTTCCTCCCCCAGATCGGCATCAAGGGCGAGGTCCTGCGGATCGGCGCCGAAGTCGAAGGCCAGCCGGGCCAGGGTGGTGTAGGCGCGGACCCTGGCACCGGGGACCAGTTCGGCCTCGGCTGCGTTGGCCTGCGCCACGACCACGTCCGGGTAGCCGGCCCGGACGGCTGCCATGACGGCGGGGAGGATCCCGCGGACGGGGCGGAGCCGGCCGTCCAGGCCCAGTTCGGCGAGGAAAACGTGCCGGCCGGTGGACCGGATGTCGTTGGCCGCCAGGAGCGCGGCCATGGCGATGGCCAGGTCGAACCCGGAGCCGCGTTTGGGCAGCGACGCCGGAATCAGGTTGGCGGTGATCTTTCGCCGGCTCAGCGGGATGCCGGAGTTCTGCGCGGCAGAGCGGATCCGCTCCCTGGCCTCGTTCAGCGACGCGTCGGGCAGGCCGAGGATCACAAACGCCGGCAGCGTCTGCCCAATGTCCGCCTCGACCTCGACGATGTACCCGTTGAGGCCCACCAGGGCCACGGCATAGGTCCGGCCCAGCGCCATCTACCCCACCCCTTTGAGGTGTTCGATGGCGGCCTCGCCAGTGCCGTCGTCGAGCACGGCAATGACATCGACCCGGCGCAGCGGCATCCGCAGCTCGTGCTCCCGGCACCAGGCGGATCCGAGCCGGTGCAACCGGGCAAGCTTCTCGGCGCCGACGGCCTCGAAAGGGTGCCCGAACGCCAGCGAGCGGCGGGTCTTGACCTCGGCAATGACCAGGGCGTCGCCATCGAGCGCGACGATGTCGATCTCACCGGCGGGACAGCGCCAGTTCCGGTCCACCACCCGGATCCCCTGGTCCTCCAGGAAACCGGCCGCCAGGTCCTCGCCGCGGCGGCCCAAAACGTCTTTGGCTCTCATCCCTCCAGCGTGGACGGCGTTGAGAGACTGCAATACCCGCAGGTCACGCTATGTGGGTAACTCCGGTCAGGGGCCCAGCAAGAGGGGCGACGCGGGGTGCAACGGGTGACTAGTTGCCGAGGTCCTCGACCTTGGGCAGGGCGAGTTCCTCGTTGCGAGGGAGTTCCTCGACGTTGACGTCCTTGAAGGTGATGACGCGGACGCTCTTGACGAAGCGGGCGGAGCGGTAGACGTCCCAGACCCAGGCGTCCTGAAGGGTCAGGTCGAAGTAGACCTCGCCGTCGGCGCTGCGGGCCTGCAGGTCAACGTGGTTGGCCAGGTAGAAGCGCCGTTCGGTCTCGACGACGTAGCTGAAGAGCCCGACGACGTCGCGGTATTCGCGGTAGAGCTGCAGCTCCATGTCGGTTTCATAGTTTTCCAGGTCTTCGGCACTCATGGTTCCATCTTGCACCATCGGGCGGAGGCCGCGCGCCACGGGGCGGCCAACCGCCGGCGGCCCGGGGCAGGTGCCGGCCAGGATGCAGGGCCTCAGTCGCCCAGCAGCTGCCAGCTCACCCGGTGGTAGGGGCTGGGCCCCGCGGTGCGCAGGGCGTCCTTGTGCGCGGCGGTGCCGTAGCCCTTGTTCTCGTTCCAGCCGAAGGCCGGGAATTCCTCGTGCAGCGCGGCCATCTGACGGTCGCGTTCGACCTTGGCCAGCACGGACGCCGCGGCGACGGAGAGGCACTGCATGTCCGCCTTCACCAGGGTGTGAACCGGGGCGTCGCAGCCGGGCTCCGCCGGCCCCTCATCAAACAGGGACGCCTGCGCCGGGGTCGTGAGCCAGTTGTGGCTACCGTCCAGCAGCACCACCTCCGGGGTCACGCCGGCCGTGAGCACGGCGGCCCAGGCCCGGTTACCGGCGAGCCGGAGCGCGGCGATGATGCCGAGGGCATCGATCTCCGCGGCCGAGGCGTGGCCGACGGCGGAGGCCACGCTCCAGGCGCGGACCAGCGGCTCCAGGCGTTCGCGTTCGGAAACCTTCAGCAACTTGCTGTCCCGCACGTCGGCGAGCGGTTTCTGCTGCTGCAGGTCGATGACCGCGATCCCCACGCTGACCGGGCCGGCCAGCGCCCCGCGGCCGACCTCGTCGATCCCTGCGAGCAACCGTGCGCCCGAGGCCTTGAAGCGGCGCTCGTAATCCAGGGTTGGTGCGACGGACACTGCTCTTGCCTTACTTTCCTGCCGGGGCGCTGTTGGGGGTGCTGGACGGGGCGGGGACGCCGTTGAAGACGTCCGGGTAGTTATCCAGTGCCTTGACGCGGTTCAACGGCCACGCAATCACGGCGGCCTGGCCCTCGATGTCGGCCATGTCGATGAAGCCGCCATTGGTTTCCATGTGGGCGCGGGAGTCGGCCGAGTGGTTGCGGTTGTCGCCCATCACCCAGACCTTGCCGGCGGGGACGACCACGTCGAACGCCCGCACCTGGGGGATTTCGGCGCTGTTGACGTACTTCTCGTCCAAGGCCTTGCCGTTGACCGTCAGGCGGCCGCTGCCGTCGCAGCAGATGACGTGGTCGCCCGGGAGCCCGATGACGCGCTTGACCAGGTGCTGCTCCGAATTGTCCGGCAGCAGTCCCACGAACGTCAGCGCGTCCTGCACCCCGGTCATGGGACCTACCGGCTTGGGCGCCGCGGGGGCCAGCCAGTTCTTCGTGTCACGGAAGACGATCACGTCGCCGCGCTGCAGCGCGATCGGCTGGGGCACCAGCAGGTTCACGAAGATCCGGTCATTGACGTCCAGAGTGTTCATCATCGACTCGGACGGGATGTAGAAGGCCCGGAACAGGAAGGTTTTGATCAAAAAGGACAGCACGACGGCGATGACCACCACGGTGGCGATCTCCCGGAGCCAGACCAGCACCGGGTTGCGGCCCTCGCGGGCCAGCGCCCGGCGCGCCCGGACCGACGTCGGGCCCGCATGGGAGGGACCGTCCTGCGCGACGCCCGCGGCCCGCTCGGGGACACGCGGCGCTTCCCGCCGGGGAGCCTCCGCCGACGTCCCGCGGACGGGCGTCTCCTGGGCCAGCGTCTCGTGGGACAGCGTCTCCGGCGCAGGCGTCTCGCGGGCGGGCTTCTCCGGCACGGCCGGGAACTGCGTCGTCGGGTGTTCGCCGTCGGGAATGGGCGCGGACGTCACCCGGGGTTCGGCCTGGCCGTGGGGCTCAGGGGTCCGGGGTCCGGTCTCGGGCATCTACTGTCCGTTCTGTGTCGTCGTGGCGGCCGCGTCGGGCCGCGGTAGTGCAGCAAATCTATCAAGCGGCCAGATGATCATCACCGGCCGGCCGATCACCCGGTCCAGCGGCACCATGCCGCCGCCGGGAGCCCCCAGCAGCCCCCTGGAATCGGCCGACTTGGAACGGTGGTCCCCCATCAGCCAGAGCCGTCCTGCGGGGACGATCGCGTCGAATTTCAGGGTGCTGGGCTCATCGCCGGGATATATATACGGTTCACTATGTTGCTGGCCGTTGACTGTGAGCTTGCCGGACCCGTCGCAGCAGACCACCCGGTCCCCCGGCAGCCCGATGACCCGTTTGACGTAGGTGGTGTCGCTGCCGGTGATGCCCAGCCAGTGCCCCGCCCCGGCCACGAGCTCCGCGGCCGGGCCGGCGCCGCTGTTCAGCGGCGCGAAGGACCCGCGCCCGTCGAAGACCACCACGTCGCCGCGGCGGATGGGGTCGGTGGCGAAGTCGGTGCGGGAGACCAGGATCCGGTCCCCGTCGCGCAGCAACGGCTCCATCGAGGCGGACGGGATGAAGTACACGTCCAGCCACAGGGACCTGACCAGGCCGCTGATGGCGATGGCCAGCACGAGTCCCAGAAGCACAAAACGCCAGCCCAGTTTCCTGGGCCGGCGTTTTGGCTGTTCCATGGTCCACATCCCCTGACGCGTGAAGTGCTTGATCGGCGCAGTGGCGCTGGCCCGGGGTGAGCCGGGCCGGCCGTGGATCCGCGGGGTAAGTCCGGGGACTTACTTGGCGGTCTGGAAGTCGCGCTTTTCCTTGATCTTCGCAGCCTTACCGCGCAGTGCACGCATGTAGTAAAGCTTGGCGCGGCGCACGTCACCCTTGGAGACGAGCTCGATCTTGTCGATGATCGGGGAGTGCACCGGGAAGGTACGCTCCACGCCGACACCGAAGGAAACCTTGCGGACGGTGAAGGTTTCGCGGACGCCGTCGCCCTGGCGGCCCAGGACGAAGCCCTGGAAGACCTGGACACGGGAGTTCTTGCCTTCGATGATGTTCACGTGCACCTTGATGGTGTCACCCGCGCGGAACTCGGGAACATCGTTGCGCAGCGAGGCTGCGTCGACGGAATCGAGGATATGCATTGATCCACTCCTGGTGAACGCCACAGGTCATTCACGTTGGGTCACGGCGGCCAAGCCCGGGGCGGAAGCGCCCGGAAATCACCGCCGAAAATGTGTCGTTCCGGTCCAGGCAGGTATTGACCGGGCCGGGGTGCCGCGCTGTTGGTGACGCTCCCCCTGTGGCAGGTTCGCACCCAGCAGGCACAAGGACTTATTTTGCCACAGAATGGCGGGTTTTGCTGAATCCGCGGAGTCCGCCGGACGCACGACGGCGGCGGGAAAGTCCGGTGTCAGGCTGTGCTCAGGCGTCGGCGCGGCGGCGAAGCCGGCCGTCCTCGATGGTGTACCCGAGGTCCGCGAAGGCGGTCCGGTCCGCGCGCGGCAGCGTCCCGGCGTCGAACGCCTCGAGCAGGTCGGGGCGGCGCTCCGCGGTCCGGCGGTACTGTTCGTGCCGGCGCCACTGGGCGATCTTGCCGTGGTTGCCGCTGAGCAGCACTGCGGGAACGTCCCGGCCGCGCCAGCTGGAGGGCTTGGTGTAGACCGGGTACTCCAGCAGCCCGTCGGAGTGCGATTCCTCCACGAGGGATTCGGGGTTGCCGACGACGCCGGGCAGCAGCCGCCCGATCGCCTCGACCATCGCCAGGACCGCCACCTCGCCGCCGTTGAGCACGTAGTCGCCCAAGCTCATGGGGCGGACGGTGAAGTGGTCCGCCGCCCATTCGAAGACGCGTTCGTCGATGCCCTCGTACCGGCCGCAGGCGAAGACCAGCTGCTCCTCCTCGGCGAGCTCGTGCGCGATGGCCTGGGTGAAGCGCTCCCCCGCGGGCGACGGGACGATCAGCACGGGCTTCCGGGCCTCGTTCTCCCCCGCCGCTGCCGCCGTGCCCGCGACGGCGCCGAGTGCCTGCGCCCACGGCTCGGGCTTCATGACCATGCCGGCGCCGCCGCCGTACGGGGTGTCGTCGACGGTGCGGTGCCGGTCGGTGGTGAAATCCCGGAGGTCGTGGACGATGAACTTCAGCAGTCCGTCCTGCCGGGCCTTCCCGATCAGGGACAGCTCCAGCGGGGCGAGGTACTCGGGGAAAATACTGACGACGTCGATCCGCATCTTAGGCGCGATCCCCGTCTGCACCCTCGGCGGCGCTCTCGGCGGCGGAGTCGCCGTCGTCGGGGGTCGCGGCGGTGTCCGTGTTGACCTCGAATAGGCCCGCCGGCGGGGTGACGAGCACGTACTTTTCGGCGACGTTGACCTCGGGGACGATCTGCTCCACGAACGGGATCAGGATTTCCTTGCCGGCGCGGTCCTTGACCACGAGCAGGTCCTGGACGGGCATGGTGTGCAGCGCGGAGACCGTGCCCACCACCTCGTCACCCACCCGGACGTCCAGGCCGATGAGTTCGTGCTCGTACCAGCCCTCGTCGTCGTCCTCGTCGAGTTCCTCGGTTTCGATGAAGAGCTTGGCGCCGCGCAGGGCCTCCGCGTCGTTGCGGGTCTCCACCTCCTCGAATGCCAGCAGCAGGATGTCCTTGTTCCAGCGGGCGCTCTCGACCGTGAGCGGCCCGGCGGACGCGGGCTCCACGACGAACTGGGTGCCCGGGACGAACCGGTCACCGGGGGCGTCGGTCAGCACCTGGACGGTGACCTTGCCGCGGATGCCGTGGGGTTTGCCGATTCGTGCCACCTGAAGCTGCATGCTGTCCTCTTGTTCGGGGATGGGAAGGATGGGTCGTTGTGGGGGCGCAGTGTGCGCAAAACAGTCCGGCCCCTCCACCAATGCTGGTGGAGGGGCCGGACAGAGATCAAGCGTGTGCTGGCTGCGCTACCGGCGGCGGTCGGTGTCGACGACGTCGACCCGCACCGGCTCACCGTCTGCCAGCGCCGCGACCACAGTGCGCAGTGCGCGTGCGGTCCGGCCCTGGCGGCCAATCACCCGGCCAAGGTCGTCCTGGTGAACGCGCACCTCAAGGGTGTCCCCCCGGCGGTTGTTCTTGGCACTGACCTTGACGTCCTCGGGGCTGTCTACAATCCCGCGGACCAGGTGTTCGAGCGCGTCTGCCAGCAAGTTACTCAGCCTCGGTGGTCTCTGCTTCGGCGTCGGCCGGGGCCTCGGCTGCGTCGTCCTTCTTGGCCTTCTTGGTGATGGCTTCCGGAATGATGACGGAACCCTTCTCCGGGGCTACGAAGCCTTCCTTGGCAGCTTTGGTCTTCAAGGTGCCTTCCTGGCCGGGCAGACCCTTGAACTTCTGCCAGTCACCGGTGATCTTCAGGATCGCGGCAACCTGCTCGGACGGCTGAGCGCCGACGCCGAGCCAGTACTGGGCGCGGTCCGAGTCGACCTCCATGTACGAGGGCTCTTCGGTCGGGTGGTACTTGCCGATCTCCTCGATGGCACGGCCGTCACGCTTGGAGCGTGAGTCCATGACGACGATGCGGTAGTACGGGGCGCGCATCTTGCCGAAGCGCTTAAGGCGAATCTTAACGGCCACTTTTGTGGTCACTCCTGTTTCTGAAACGGGGTCGAACCCGGCGTTCTGCACCCGTGGGGCGGGCCATACTAGGGGGTTCTAAAAGGACAAGATCCAGACGCGGAGAGAGGGGCCACGCAGATCAAGTACCTGATCATTGTGCCAGATCACCGCGCCGATTTCGACTTGACACCCGCGGCGGGCCGCCGCGGGTGGCGCCGTCGTCGGGCTCAGGCTGTCCAAACGTACAGTTCGGTGCGGGCTGCGGGGTCGACGGCGGAGGCGAGCTCCGCGATCCGGCGGGTGTGGCCCAGGGCCTCGGCGGCACCGAAGGGCATGTCCTCCTCGGCCGCCCACTGCCCGGCGACATCGGCCAAGACGCTCTCGCCCTCGTCGGTCTCGTAGCTGAGCAGCTCGGCGAGGGTTCGGACCATGGCGGCGGGCACGCCGAGCAGTGCGTCGCTGGAGACGTCGACCATCGCGAGTTCATAGTCGGCGCCGGCGGCGTGGACGGCGGTGCCGGCGAGGTCGCCCAGCCGTTCGATCTCGTAGTCGCTGATGCCTTCGATCCGGACGGCGTCCGGACCGGCGGGGGCGCCCCCGGCGAGTGCGGCGGCCCGCTTGAGCGCGGCGTCATGGGTGGCGACGAAGACTTCGGTAAATCCCACGGGGCTCATCCTTGGATTTCGGGCGGCGCGGGGGCCGCGGCGTGTGGCGTGCTCCCAGCCTATCGGCTGGCGGCCCGGAGGCCGGTCAGCGGACGGCGACCCGGATCCGGTTGCGCCAGGGGTCATCGAACCGGAGCTCGGCGCCGGTGTGGTGGGACGCGACGCCGGCGACCTTCAACCGGTCTGCGAGGGCGCCGACGTCATCCCCGGAGGGCACCTCGATCAGCACCTCGCCCAGGCCCAGCGTGTCGCGCCGGGGGCCGGCGCCGCGGCTGTTCCAGACGTTCATGGCCATGTGGTGGTGGTACCCGCCCGCCGAGACGAAGAGGGCCTGGCCGTGCCAGCCTGCGGTCTTTTCGAAGCCCAGGGTCCCGACGTAGAAGTCGTGCGCCGACTGCACGTCGCCGACCTGGAGGTGCACGTGCCCGACGCCGGCGCCGGTTTCGCGCTGGCCGGCGAGCGACGCCTCGGTCAGGTGCTGCTCCAGGTAGCGCTGCGGCGGCAGGGCCAGGCTGTCCATGACAACATTCGCCCCGTCCCACGACCATTCGTCGCGCGGCCGGTCCCAGTACAGCTCGATCCCGTTACCCTCCGGGTCGCTGAAGTAGAAGGCCTCGCTGACCAGATGGTCCGCGCTGCCGGTGAAGAACCGGGGATCGTACTGGGCGGCGGTGGCGACGGTGGCGGCCAGCGCCGCCTGGTCCTCGAACAGGAGGGCGGTGTGGAAGAGCCCGGCCTCGCCCCGGGAGGGGAGGTTCAGTCCCGGGGCCGGGGCGATGTGCACCAGCGGCGTGCGGCCGCGTCCGAGGTAGAGGCCGCCGTCCTGCTCGGCCACCACCTCCAGGCCGAGGGCGCGCTGGTAGTAGTCGGTCATCATTGCCAGGTCGCCGACCTTGAGCATCACGGTGCCCATCGAGAGGTCGGCCGGCAAGAGATCCTGGGTGGCGGCGCTGGTGGTCATTGCATCACTCCGGTGTTGGGGGGGTTTGCCGTCATTCGGCGGCTCTCACCAGATAAAATTACTTGAAGCTTCAATTTATTCCGCGGATGCCGCGCCGATGACGTCCCCGCGGAGGATGACGGCGCGCAGGTTCCGCAACGCGGAGAGATCCCGCCGCGGGTCAGCGGCGCAGGCCAGGACGTCGGCGGGGGCACCCTCGGCGATTCCGGCGGCGCCCAGCCAGGCCCGGGAGGACCAGGCGCCGGCGTCAAGGGCAGCGGCCGGGCCCAGTCCGGCCGCCTGCAGCGCCTCCAGTTCGTCGACGATCCGCCCGTGGGCAATGACGCTCCCGGCGTCGGTGCCCGCGTAGATGGCCACCCCGGCCTCATAGGCCTCGAGGACCCGCTCGGCCCGGCGTTCCCAGAGCGCGCGCATGTGGGCGGCGTAGCGCGGGAACTTGGGCTCGGCCTGCGCGGCGATGTCCGGGAAGGTGGCGATGTTGATCAGGGTGGGGACAATCGGCACGCCCTGGTCGACGAAACGCGGAAGATGGCGGGGCAGCAGCCCGGTCGCGTGTTCAATGCAGTCAATGCCTGCGTCGAGCATGTCATCGAGGGTGTCCTCGGCGAAGCAGTGCGCGGTGACCCGGGCGCCCTCGTCGTGCGCGGCGCTGACGGCGTCCCTGACGGTGCGGGCGGGGAAGCTTGCGGCAAGGTCCCCGGCGTCGCGGTCGATCCAGTCCCCCACGAGCTTGACCCAGCCGTCCCCCGCCCGCGCCTGCTTCCGGACCTCCTCGACCAGGTCACCGGGTTCAACCTCGACGGCGAGGCCGCGCAGGTAGCGACGGCTCCGGGCGATGTGCCGGCCCGCACGGATGATCCGGGGCAGGTCCCGCCGCTGCTGGATCCAGCGCGTGTCATGCACCGCCCCGGCGTCGCGGACCAGCAGGGTCCCGGCGTCACGGTCCGTGCGCGCCTGCGCTTCGGCGACGCCGGCGTCGACGTCACCGCCGGGCCCGAGCCCGATGTGGCAGTGGGCGTCGACCAATCCCGGGATTACCCACCCGTCGATGACTTGGTCCGGGGCCGCCTCCGGACGGTCGAAGGTCAGCACCCCGTCCACAGACCACAGGCCGCGCCGCTCCCGGTTCACGGAGGTGAGGACGGGCCCGGTGAATTCGATGATGCCGCTCATGAGTCCCAGCCTAATCGCGGGAGACGGAACCTTGGAGCCGCGATCGGGGCCCTGTGATAGCTTCGTCTACGACCACACGGGAGCCCTTGCAGGGGCTGAGATCGGGCTGAGGCAGCCTGCGACCGTTGAACCTGTCCGGGTAATGCCGGCGAAGGAAGTGAGTAACCCTTGAGCACCACAAATTCCCAGCACAGCCCTGCCCTCGCGTCGCACACGCTGGCCTACATCGAAGGCGACGGCCTGCGGGTCCCGGTGACCGACATCGCCCTGGAACCCTCCCCCGGCGGCACCCCGAATCCCCCGTTCCGGGCCTACCGCACGGCGGGGCCGGGCAGCGACCCGGTGGCGGGCCTGCCGCCCCTTCGGGCCGACTGGATTGCCGGACGCGGGGACACCGAGCCCTACTCGGGACGGGAACGCAGCCTCCTCGACGACGGCAAGTCCGCGGTCCGCCGCGGGGCCGCCTCGGCGGAGTGGCGCAACGCTCCCCCGGCACCGCGCCGGGCCCTCCCCGGCCGGACCGTCACCCAGATGCATTACGCGCGGCAGGGCGTAGCGACCCCCGAGATGCGTTTCGTCGCCCTGCGCGAGAACTGCGACGTCGAACTGGTCCGCAGCGAACTCGCCGCCGGCCGGGCCATCATCCCGGCGAATATCAACCACCCCGAGTCCGAACCGATGATCATCGGAAAGGCCTTCCTGGTGAAGATCAACGCCAATATCGGTAACTCGGCGGTCACCAGCTCCATCGAGGAGGAGGTGGACAAGCTCCAGTGGGCCACCCAGTGGGGCGCCGACACCGTCATGGATCTCTCCACCGGCGACGACATCCACACCACCCGCGAGTGGATCATCCGCAACTCCCCGGTCCCGATCGGCACCGTCCCGATCTACCAGGCCCTGGAGAAGGTCAACGGCGAGGCGAACGCGCTAACCTGGGAAATCTTCCGGGACACCGTGATCGAGCAGTGCGAGCAGGGCGTGGACTACATGACCATCCACGCAGGGGTGCCGCTCCGGTATGTGCCGTTGACCGCCAACCGGGTCACCGGGATCGTGTCCCGCGGCGGCTCCATCATGGCCGGCTGGTGCCTGGCACACCACCGGGAGAACTTCCTGTACACCCACTTCGACGAGCTCCGCGACATCTTCGCCCGCTACGACGTCGCCTTTTCCCTCGGTGACGGGCTGCGGCCGGGATCGACGGCGGACGCCAACGACGCCGCTCAGTTCGCCGAACTGGACACCCTTGCCGAGCTCACGCAGCGGGCCTGGGAATTCGACGTCCAGGTGATGGTGGAGGGCCCTGGCCATGTCCCGTTCCATCTTGTCCGGGAAAACGTCGAACGCCAGCAGGAGCTGTGCAAGGGGGCGCCGTTCTACACCCTGGGACCGCTGGTGACCGACATCGCGCCCGGCTACGACCACATCACCTCCGCCATCGGCGCCACCGAGATCGCCCGGTACGGGACGGCCATGCTCTGCTACGTCACACCCAAGGAACACCTGGGCCTGCCGAACCGGGACGACGTGAAGACCGGCGTGATCACCTACAAGATCGCCGCCCACGCCGCTGACCTTGCGAAGGGCCACCCCGGCGCGCACGAGCGGGACGACGCCCTGTCCAAGGCCCGCTTCCAGTTCCGCTGGCGGGACCAGTTCGCCCTGTCCCTGGACCCGGTCACCGCCGAGGCCTTCCACGACGAGACGCTGCCCGCCGAGCCGGCCAAGACGGCGCACTTCTGTTCCATGTGCGGGCCGAAGTTCTGCTCGATGCGGATCAGCCAGGACATCCGGAATGAGTTTGGTTCCGCCGAGGCGCAGGCGGCCCGGGCCGACGCGGGCATGCGGGAGAAGAGCGAGGAGTTCCTCGCCTCCGGCGGCAAGGTCTACCTGCCGGATCCGGGTGTGGGGGCTGGCCGGGACTAGGGGGCCCGGGACTAGAAGGCGCGAGGTTAGGAGGCGCGGGCGTGCCGGCTGCGGACGACGTCGGCGATGAAGGAGCGGATCGCCCGGTCCCCCTCCGGTGAGTCCTGCGGCCGGTGCCCGCCCGGGGCGGTTCGGTGCCGGGCGCCGGTCTCCACCAGGTAGCCGGCGATCTCCTCATACAGCGGTTCCCAGCCGCCGGTGAGGACCAGGGTGGGGACGCCCGGGACAATGTGCAGCGGAGCCTCCCAAGCCGGGGCCTGCAGCCGGAGCCGCCGCGCCTCCCGGGCGTTGTCCGCCGCGACTTCCCCGGCGGCCCCGTGCAGCGGGGCGTGCGCGGCGAAGACGCGGCGGACGAATTCGCGGTGGAAGTCCTCGTCGCCCAGGCTGTGCCGGACGTCGAAGAGCGGTTCCATCAGGGCCCGGTGCGCGGCGGTGGCCGGCAGTTCCGCCGTCAGGGAGAGGCAGGCCGGTTCCACCAGCGTGAGGGACTGGACCCGGTCGGGCCGTTCGACGGCGGCCATCATCGCGGCGATGGCACCCTGGGAGTGGGCGACGACGTGGCCACCGGCGGCCCCGCGGCCGTCGTCGGCCAGGGCGCCCAGGACGATCCCGGCGTCCGCCGCGAAGTCGGTTTCCATCGGCTCGGCCGCCGGGTCGAAGCCGTGCCTGCGGAGGAAGAGCGCGTCATAGGCCAGCGCCATGCCGTGCTGTTTCGGCCACGCCGCGGCACCAAAACTGCCGGCCCCGTGGACGAAAACTACGCGCTCCTTGAACATGCTCCAAGCCTATTCCACGGGTCCGTCAACGGGGCCGCGACATACGCCGCGGCCCGCCGCGGAGTGTCGCTACTTGCTGCCGCCGAGGAACTTGTCGAAGCCCTTGGGCAGGTTCAGCTGGGAGGGGTCGAAGTCGCCCTGCTGGCCGAAGGAGGCGCCGGTGGGGACAGCCTTGGCGCCGGCGGCGCGCCGTGCCTCCGCGTCCTTGAGCTCCTGCGCGGCCTTGGCCGGGTTGCCGGAGCGGGCCTTCTTCTTCGGCGCGGGCTTGTTGCCCTTGCGGGCCCCGCCGCCCATCCCCGGCATCCCGGGCATCCCCGGAATGCCGCCGCCGGAGGCCATCTTCTTCATCATCTTCTGCGCCTGGGCGAACCGTTCCAGCAGGCCGTTGACCTCGGAGACGTGCACGCCGGAGCCGCGGGCGATGCGGGCCCGGCGGGAACCGTTGATGATCTTCGGCGCGACCCGCTCGTGCGGGGTCATGGATCGGACGATCGCCTCGACCCGGTCGATTTCGCGCTCGTCGAACTGCTCGAGCTGCTGCCGGATGTTCTGCGCACCGGGCATCATCATGAGCATCTTCTTCATCGAGCCCATGTTGCGGATCTGCTGCATCTGGGCGAGGAAGTCCTCGAGGGTGAAGTCTTCCTGGTCGGCGAACTTCTTCGCCATCCGGGCTGCTTCGTCCTTATCCCAGGACTTCTCGGCCTGCTCGATCAGGGTAAGCACGTCGCCCATGTCGAGGATGCGGGAGGCCATCCGGTCCGGGTGGAAGAGCTCGAAGTCGTCCAGGCCTTCGCCGGTGGAGGCGAACATGACCGGCTTGCCGGTGACCGACGCGACCGAGAGCGCGGCACCGCCGCGGGCGTCGCCGTCGAGCTTGGAGAGCACGATGCCGGTGAAGTTGACGCCCTCGTCGAAGGCCATGGCGGTGTTGACCGCGTCCTGGCCGATCATCGAGTCGATGACGAACAGGACCTCGTTCGGGACGATGGCCCGGCGGATCTGGCGCGCCTGTTCCATCATGTCCGCGTCCACGCCGAGGCGGCCGGCGGTGTCCACGATCACGACGTCGTGCAGGGTGCGCTTGGCTTCCTCGACGCCGGCGCGGGCGACGGCGACCGGGTCGCCGGCCGGGTGGTCCAGTTCGGTGGAGGTGGCGCCGGGGTGCGGGGCGAACACGGGCACGCCGGCGCGCTGGCCGACGACCTGGAGCTGGGTGACGGCGTTGGGGCGCTGCAGGTCACAGGCCACCAGCATGGGGCTGTGGCCCTGGGACTTCAGGTGCTTGGAGAGCTTGCCGGCGAGGGTGGTCTTACCGGCACCCTGGAGGCCGGCGAGCATGATGATGGTGGGGCCGGTCTTGGCCAGCCGGATCCGGCGGGTCTCGCCGCCGAGGATCTCGACGAGTTCCTCGTTGACGATCTTCACGATCTGCTGGCTGGGGTTCAACGCACCGGAGACCTCGGCGCCGAGAGCACGTTCGCGCACGCGGGAGGTGAATTCGCGGACCACCGGCACGGCGACGTCGGCGTCAAGCAGGGCACGGCGGATCTCCCGGACCGTGGCGTCGACGTCGGCCTCGGTCAGGCGGCCCTTGCCGCGAAGGTTCTTGAAGGTTGCTGTCAACCGGTCAGAGAGTGAATTGAACACGCGCCGTGCACTTCTTTCAGTGGATCTGCAGCTGGCGGCCGGAACGGCGCGCCAGTGTCGGAACTGTCTCGCCGGAACGAACCGGCCCGACAACGGGACTCGACTATCTAGGGTACCAAGACCCGGCTCTGAGGTGGCATGCTGGCGTAGGTGACCAGTGAATCGACGGTAAAGACCCTGCTCATCCTCGGCGCGTCCGGCGACCTGACCGGCCGGCTGCTGCTTCCGGGCCTGGCCCGGCTGGTGGCCCGCGGCCACGCCGCCGGCCTGACCCTGGTGGGCGCCGGCTCCGACGACTGGAGCCAGGAGCAATGGCTGGAGCGGCTGGACACCGCCTTCGCGGACGCGAACTCGCAGGCCACCACGGACGGCAAACGCGAGCTCAAGCGCATCCGCACCTCCACGAGCTACCACCGCTTGGACGTCACCTCGGGCGGCGAGCTGGCGTCCCTGCTGGCCGGGCTGGAGGGCCCGGTGGCGGTGTATTTCGCGCTGCCGCCGAAAATCAGCCAGCTCGCCTGCGAGGCGTTGACCCCGGAGGAAGTCCCCGCCGGCACCCGGCTGGTGATGGAGAAGCCCTTCGGCTCCAGCGAGGAATCGGCCCGGCATCTGAACAAGACACTGGCGGCCCTGGTCCCCGAGGACCACATCCACCGGGTGGACCACTTCCTGGGCAAGGCGACGGTCCTGAACATCCTGGGCCTTCGCTTCGCGAACACGTTCCTGGAGCCGGTCTGGAACCGTGAGCACATCGAGAAGGTGGAAATCATCTTCGACGAGGACCTTGCCCTCGAGGGCCGCGCCCGATACTACGACGGCGCCGGGGCGCTGCGGGACATGATCCAGAGCCACCTGCTGCAGATCATGGCGTTGATGGCGATCGAACCGCCGGCCTCCGTGGACGAACGGGACCTGCGCGACGCCGTCGCCACCCTCCTGCGGGCCAGCAGCATCAAGGCCCCCTACGCAAAGAACACCCGCCGCGCCCGCTATTCCGCCGGCTCGATCGATGGCCGCAAGGTCCCGGACTACGCAAAGGAAAAGGGCGTCGACCCGTCGCGGAACACCGAGACCCTCGCCGAGGTCCGGGTGGACATCGACAACTGGCGCTGGCAGGGCGTGCCGTTCATGCTCCGGTCCGGGAAGGCACTCGGATCGATGCGCAAGGAGGCCATCGTGACGTTCCGCCCGGTGCCGCACCTGCCCAAGGGGTTCACCGGCGTCGACTCCCCCAACCAGCTGCGGATCGGCTTCGGCCCCGACACCCTGCAGTTCGACGTCGACGTCAACGGCCCCGGGAACGTGCTCAGCCTGGACCGGGCCACCCTGAAGGCGGAGCTGAGCGCCTCGGACCTGCTCCCCTACGGCGAAGTCCTCGAGGGTGTCCTCAGTGGGGACCCGTTGCTCTCGGTTAGGGGCGACACCGCCGAGGACTGCTGGCGGATCGTGGAGCCGGTCATCAAAGCCTGGGCCAGGGACAGCGTGCCGCTGGAGGAATACCCCGCCGGCACCCCGGGCCCCGAGGGGTGGCCCACCTAGGGCGCACATAACCTCCGGGCACACACAAGCGCACACACAAGCGGGCCGGGCACCTTTCCAGGTGCCCGGCCCGTTGTTCGCTAGCCCTCATTCGCGTTGCGCTGAGTCGGTCCGCGGCTGGAGGGTTTGCCGCTAGATGGCGGCCGCGCCGCGTTCTCCGGTACGGACCCGGACTGCCTCGAAGACGTCCATGGTCCAGACCTTGCCGTCGCCGGCCCGGCCGGTGTTGGAGCTGGCGATGATGACGTCGAGGATGTCATCGGCCTGCTCGTCGGTGGCCAGCACCTCCACCCGGATCTTCGGCAGCAGGTCCACGTTGTACTCGGCGCCGCGGTAAACCTCGGTGTAGCCCCGCTGCCGGCCGTAGCCGCTGGCCGCGCTGACCGTCAGGCCCTGCACCCCGTAGGCTTCCAGGCCCTCGCGGATGGCGTCGAGTTTTTCCGGTCGGACGATGGCGGTGATCAGTTTCATGCTTCCACGCTTTCTTTGCCTGCTGCGGTCTGCTTGCCGTGCTGCGGGACGCCTGCGATGTCCTCCGCCGGGAGCTGGACGGCCTCGCCGCCGAGCGACTTGCCGGTGATGATCTCGTGCAGCGGCTGGAAGCTTCCGCCCCGGCCGCTGAGGCCGAATTCGTAGGCGGTCTCAGCGTGCAGGCTGAGGTCCACGCCCACGACTTCCTGCTCCTGGGAGACCCGGAAGCCCATCAGCTTGTGGATCGGGAAGGCGATGATGAAGGTCATCACGGCGGTGAAGACGATCGAGAACAGGGCGGCCAGGATCTGGGCGACCAACTGGGTGCTGCCGCCGCCGTAGAAGAGGCCGGCGGTGCCCTGGGACGGGGTGGCCAGGAAGCCGATGGCCACGGTGCCGACGACGCCGGAGACCAGGTGGACGCCGACGACGTCGAGCGAGTCGTCGTAGCCGAACTTGAACTTCAGGCCGACGGCCAGAGCGGAGGCTACACCGGCGACGACACCCAGGATGATGGCGCCCAGCGGGGAGACGTTGGCGCAGGCCGGGGTGATGGCGACGAGGCCGGCGACCACACCGGAGGCGGCACCGAGGGAGGTCGGGTGGCCGTCACGGAAGCGCTCCACGGCGAGCCAGCCGAGCATGGCGGCGGCGGGGGCGGCGAGGGTGTTGACCCAGATCAGGCCGGCCTGCTCGACCGTGGCGGCTGCGCCGGCGTTGAAGCCGAACCAGCCGAACCAGAGGATGGCGGCACCGAGCATGACGAACGGGATGTTGTGCGGGCGGTGGTTCGGGTCCTTGCCGAAGCCCTTGCGGTTGCCGATGACCAGCACCAGGATCAGGCCCGCGATACCCGCGTTGATGTGGACCACGGTGCCGCCGGCGAAGTCGATCACGGGGACGAACGTCTGGCCGAACCAGCCGTCCTTGGAGAAGAGGCCGCCGCCCCAGACCATGAAGGCCATGGGGGCGTAGACGAGGGTGGCCCAGATCGGGGTGAAGATGACCCAGGCGGAGAACTTGGCGCGGTCGGCCACGGCACCGGAGATCAGGGCCACGGTGATGATCGCGAAGGTTGCGGCGTATCCGACTTTCAGCAGGTCCGCCGGATCGGTGAAGTTGTGCAGCCCGAAGTGCGAGAACGGGTTGGCGAAGATCTGGAAGAAGTTGTCTTCGTTGCTGGTGGCCATGGAGGCGCCCCACAGAACCCAGACAATGCCGACAGTGCCGATGGCGACGAAGCTCATCATCATCATGTTCAAGGCTGACTTGGCGCGCGTCATGCCGCCGTAGAAAAATGCCAGGCCCGGGGTCATGAACAGCACGAGCGCTGCTGCGACCAGGAGCCAAACGAGACCCGCGGTGAGTTCCATGGTCTGCGTCCTCTCTTGCTCTTAGGTGCGGATCCAGTCCGCAAGTTCAACGCATTTTGCGTTCTAAGAAGAGTCTGCTGGCGTAGTGTTTCACCGGCTCGGGATTTAGATTGCCGGGCTGTTACAAGAACCTCCCGGAAGTAAATGGTGCATCTCGCGCTTGTTACGGTTGTGTTTCACGCGGACCCATCCCCCCACCGGCCTTCTCCCGGCCTCGAAAGCAGCACCATGAGCAAAACAGCCCGTCCCGCCAGGGATTCCAGCCTTCTCTCCGCCCTGCGCCCGTCCCGCGGTCCGCGGCTTCCCCGCGACATCAAGGTGATGTTGGCTGCGGCCTTCCTGATCGCGCTGGGCTTCGGGCTGGTGGCGCCGGTGCTCCCCCAGTTCGCGACGACGTTTGATGTCGGGGCGACGGCGGCGGCGGTGATCGTGAGCATCTTCGCGTTCATGCGGCTGGTGTTCGCCCCGGCCGGCGGTGCGCTGATCGTGCGGCTGGGCGAAAGGCCCGTGTACGTCGCCGGGCTGCTGATCGTGGCGGCGTCGACGGCGGCGTGCGCTTTCGCCCAGAATTACTGGCAACTGCTGGTGTTCCGAGGCCTCGGCGGTGCCGGCTCGGTGATGTTCACGGTGGCGTCGATGGCCCTGGTGGTCCGGCTGGCCCCGCCGGAGAGCCGCGGCCGGGTTTCCGGCGCGTACGCCTCGGCCTTCCTGATCGGCAACGTCTGCGGCCCGATCGTCGGCGGCCTGCTGGCAGGCTTCGGCCTGCGGGTGCCGTTCCTGGCTTACGCCGCCGCGCTGGTGCTGGCCGCCGCCGTCGTCCAGACCCAGCTCACGCACGTTCCTTCGGGGTCCCGGGAGGCTGGCACGGCCGCCCCGGCCATGCTGCTGCGCGACGCGGTGCGGGATAGCGCCTACCGGGCCGGCCTGGCCTCCAGTTTCGCTAACGGCTGGGCTACGTTCGGGGTGCGGATGGCGACGGTGCCGCTGTTCGCCGTCGCGGCCCTCGGCGCCGGGGCGTCCTCCGCCGGCTGGGCGCTGGCGGTGTTCGCCGCCGGCAACGCCGTGGCGCTGACGTTCTCGGGACGGCTCGCGGACTCCGCCGGCCGGAAACCGATGATGCTGGCGGGCCTGGTGGTCACCGGCCTGGCCACCGCCTCGATCGGCCTGACGCACGATCTGCCGCTGTTCCTGCTGGCCTCCACGGTGGCCGGCATCGGCTCCGGCCTGCTGGGCCCGGCGCAGCAGGCTACGATCGCGGACGTGATCGGCAACGAACGCTCCGGCGGCAAGGTGCTGGCGGTGTTCCAGATGACCCAGGACAGCGGCGCGATCGTGGGGCCGGTGATCGCCGGCCTGCTGGCGGACCGGCTGGGTTACGGCTGGGCCTTCGGCGTCACCGGCGGCGTGCTGCTGGCCGCGGCCGCCGGATGGCTGCTGGCGCGGGAAACGTTCCGGCCCGCAGCCCCGGCGGCCGCGTAAGGCAACCGCCTAGTTCAGGATCGCGTCCACGAAGCTGTCGGCGTCGAACGGGGCCAGGTCGTCGGCCCCTTCGCCCAGGCCCACGAGCTTGACCGGGACGCCCAGTGCCTTCTGGATCGCGACGACGATGCCGCCCTTGGCGGTGCCGTCCAGCTTGGTGAGCACGATGCCGGTGATGTTGACGACCTCGGCGAAGACCCGGGCCTGATTCAGGCCGTTCTGGCCGGTGGTGGCGTCCAGGACCAGCAGCACCTCGTCGACCTCGGCGAGCTTCTCGACGACGCGCTTGACCTTGCCGAGTTCGTCCATCAGGCCGACCTTGTTCTGCAGGCGTCCGGCGGTGTCGATCATGACGACGTCGACTTCCTGGTCGATGCCGGCCTTGACCGCCTCGTAGGCGACGGAGGCGGGGTCCGCGCCGTCGATGTCCGACTTGACCGTCGGGACGCCGACGCGCTGGCCCCACGTGGCCAGCTGTTCGGCGGCGGCGGCGCGGAAGGTGTCCGCCGCGCCGAGCAGGACGTCCTTGTCTTCGGCAACCAGCACGCGGGCCAGCTTGCCGACGGTGGTGGTCTTGCCGACGCCGTTGACGCCGACGACCATCATGACGGCCGGCTTGTCAGCGTGGCGCTGGACATTCAGGCTGCGGTCCATGGTCGGGTCGACGAGCTTGAGCAGTTCCTCGCGCAGCAGCGCCTTGACTTCTTCCGGGGAGCGGGTGCCCAGGACCTTGACGCGGGCGCGGAGGGCGTCCACCAACTGCATCGTCGGCTCGGTGCCCAGGTCCGCGAGCAGCAGGGTCTCCTCGACCTCGTCCCAGACGTTCTCGTCGATCTTGTCGGAGGACAGGAGGGCCAGCAGGCCCTTGCCGAGAACGTTGTTGGACTTGGCCAGGCGTTCGCGCAGCCGGGTCAGGCGGCCTGCGACGGGCAGCGGCGTCTCGACCGGGACGGTCTCCAGGCCGGCGGCGTCGTCCGGCACTTCCACGGTCTCAAGGTCTTCGAGGCCTTCGGTGTCCCGGGCGGGGGCGCCGGTCCGGTCCTCCAGCAGGGTCCCGCCGCCGGTGCCCTGGACGGGGTCGTTGGCGTCACGCTGCGTGGGGTAGTTGGTGATGTTCCTCCGGGTCCGCACGAGCACCGGAATGAGGGCACCGATGACCACCAGGGCAACGATAATGGGCAGGATGATAGGGAGGATGTCGTTCACTCCCCTAGCTTCTCATAACCGCTAAAGCCGCCGGTCAGCGGCCCGATCGGCCCCGGCTCAGAACTCGGCGCCGAGCCGCTGGCTGATCACGGTGGAGACGCCGTCGCCACGCATGGTGACGCCGTAGAGGGCGTCGGCGACCTCCATGGTGCGCTTCTGGTGGGTGATCACGATCAGCTGGCTCGATTCGCGGAGCTCCTCGAAGATGGTGATGAGCCGGCCCAGGTTGGTGTCGTCGAGGGCCGCCTCCACCTCGTCCATGACGTAGAACGGCGAGGGCCGGGCCTTGAAGATGGCCACGAGCAGCGCCACGGCCGTCAGGGACCGCTCGCCGCCGGAGAGCAGCGAGAGGCGCTTGATCTTCTTCCCCGCGGGACGGGCCTCCACCTCGATGCCGGTGGTCAACATGTCGCCGGGGTCGGTCAGGACCAGGCGTCCCTCGCCGCCCGGGAAGAGCCGGGCGAAGACCCGGACGAACTGCCGGGCGGTGTCCTCGAAGGCCTCCGCGAAGACCTTCTGGACCCGGTCGTCGACGTCCTTGATGATGTCCAGCAGGTCCTTGCGGCTGGCCTTGAGATCCTCGAGCTGGGTGCTGAGGAACTGGTGGCGTTCCTCCAGCGCGGCGAATTCCTCCAGGGCGAGCGGGTTGACCCGGCCCAGGGCGGCGAGGTCCCGTTCGGCCTTCCGCAGCCGTTTCTCCTGTTCCTCCCGCACGAAGGGCTTGCCCTCGAGAATGGCGCGGCCGTCCTCGTCCACGGGCGCACGCAGGGCCGCCCATTTGTCCCCGGTCTCCTCCGCCGGGACCGGGACGGGCTGGTCCGGGCCGAAGTTCTCGATGAGCTGGTCCGGGCTGAGACCGAGTTCCTCGACGCTACGCAGCTCAAGGGCCTCGATTTTCAGGCGCTGTTGCGCCCGGGCCAGCTCGTCCCGGTGCACGGAGTCGGTCAGTTCCGCCAGTTCGCGGGCCAAGGCGTCGTTGCCGGTCCGAACCTCCGCCAGTTCCTGGTCCAGCCGGGTGCGGCGTTCCTCGGCAAGGTCGCGGTCCACGCGGGCCAGCTCGACCGACACGTCCAGGAAGCGGGCCACCTGGGCGACGGCGGCGGAGACGGCGGCGGCGCGGCGGGCCTGCAGGGCGCGGCGGCGGGCGCGTTCGGCTGCCTCGGCGCGGGCCTGCCGCTCCGTGGCGGCGGCCCGTTCCAGCGAGGAAGCACGGTTGCTGATGGCGGTGAGCTGTTCCTCGGCGCTGCGCAGGCCCAGCCGGGCCTCCATCTCGGCTGCGCGGGCTGCGGCGGCGGCCTGGGCGAGGGCGTCCCGTTGGTCTTGCGAGGGTTCCTCCTCCGCGGGGGCCTCCTGCGCGGCGGCCAGCCGGGCGGCCACCGTTTCCAAGGCAACATGCTCGACCGTGACGGCGGCCTCGGCGCGGGCCAGGGAGGCGGCCAGGCGTTCGCTCTCCCCCATGGCGCTGCGGAGCACGGAATTCAGGTGCCCGAGGCGTTCGGCTACGGCGGCAAGCCGGGCGTCGGACTCGTGGAGCTTGTCCAGGGCCGAGTCGGCGCGCTCCTGCGCCTCCGCCCGCCGGGGCGCCGCGGCGGCGAGGGCGAAGCGGGTGCGTTCCAGCTCGGCGGTCACGGCGGCAAGCCGGGCGGCGGCGTCGTCGACGGCGGCCTGTACCTCCAGCAGCGACGGGGCCGAGGCCGAGCCGCCGCGGACGGCGAGCGCGGTGAAGACATCCCCCGCCCGGGTGACGGCGGTCAGCTCCGGGTGGTCGGCCAGCAGGGACGCGGCGGCGTCGTCGTCCTCGACGATGGCGGTGCCGGCCAGCAACCTGTCGAGCAGCCCGCGCACGGGCACGGTGTCCGCCGCGTCGGCCGCGGGTGCAACCAGTCCGGCCGCCGGGCGTGCCCCGGCAGGGAGAGCCACTGTCCCGGGCTCGTTGTCCCTGTTCCCGGCTCCGGCCGCGGCGAGCAGCAGCGCCGCACGGCCGGCGTCCTCTTCCCGGAGCAGGCCGAGCGCGGCCGTGGCCGCGGCCAGGTCGGCCACCACGACTGCGTCGGAGCAGTGGCCGAGCGCCGCGGCGATGGCGGTCTCGTAGCCGGGTTCGACGGCCAGCATCGAGGCCAGCGGGCCGAGGATGCCGTCGAGGCCGGAGGAGGCAACGTGGCCGGAGCCGTCCTTGCGGTTCAGGCCGAGCTGCAGGGCCTCGTGACGGGCCGCGAGTGCACCGCGTTCCCGGTCGGCGTCGCGTTCGGCGGCCTTCAGTGCGTCGATCTCGGCGGTGACGGCGTCGAGTGCCTCGCTGGCGGCCTCGTACTCGGCGTCGAGGCTCTCTTCCCCGTCCTCGACTCCGGCCACCTGGGCCTCCAGCGCGGTGAATTCGGTCTGGACCTGACGCCGGCGTTCCTCGCCAGCGGTCAGTGATTCGCGCAGCCTGCCCACCTCGGCCTGCGCGGATTCGACCCGGGAGCGGGCCGCGCCGACCTGCCCGGCCAGGCGGGCCAAGCCCTCGCGCCGGTCAGCGGCGGCCCGCAGCAGGGCATCGAGGCGTTTGGATTCGGCGGATGAGGCAGCTTCGGCCTCCTGCTTGGCGGTGGTGGCGTCCGCGAGCGCGTCCCGCCGCTGCCGGATCTGCCCTTCCAACCCGGCTTGCTCGGCCCGCACGCGGGCGGCCTGCTGGTCCAGGTGGTCGGGGTCCCGGCCGGTCGCGGGTCCCGGGTCCGCGGCGCCGAGCAGCCGCCTGCGTTCTTGGGCGAGCGAGCCGAGGGAGCGGAGCCGTTCACGTCCGGAGGAGAGCCGGTACCAGTTGTCACGGGCGGCGTTGAGGGCGGGCGTAGCCTCGGCGGCCTGCTGCTCCAGTTCGGCCTGGCGGCGCCGGCCCAGGTCCAGGTCCCGTTCGACGACGGAGCGCCGGGCCTTGAGCGCCGATTCGTCCGCGACGTCCCGGGCGAGCGTGGACTGCAGCTGGACCAGGTCGTCGGCGAGGAGCCGTGAGCGCGCGTCGCGGACCTCGAACTGGACGGTCTGCGCGCGGCGTGCGACGGCGGCCTGCTTGCCCAGCGGCGTCAACTGCCGCCGGATCTCCGCCGTCAGGTCACCGAGCCGGGCCAGGTTGGCCTGCATGGCCTCCAGCTTCCGGACCGTCTTTTCCTTCCGGCGCCGGTGCTTGAGGATACCGGCGGCCTCCTCGATGAAGCCTCGCCGGTCCTCGGGGGTCGCGTGCAGGACCTTGTCCAGCTGGCCCTGGCCGACGATCACGTGCATCTCGCGGCCGAGGCCGGAGTCGGAGAGCAATTCCTGGATATCCAGCAGGCGGCAGGGGGCCCCGTTGATGGCGTACTCGGATCCGCCGGTGCGGAACAGGGTGCGCGCGATGGTGACTTCGCTGTACTCGATCGGGAGGGCGCCGTCGCTGTTGTCGATGGTGAGTGACACGTGCGCCCGGCCCAGCGGGGGCCGGCCGGATGTGCCGGCGAAGATGACGTCCTCCATCTTGCCGCCGCGCAGGGTCTTGGCGCCCTGTTCGCCCATTACCCAGGACAGGGCGTCCACCACGTTGGACTTGCCGGAGCCGTTGGGGCCCACCACGGCGGTGACGCCGGGTTCGAACTCAAAGGTCGTCGCGGACGCGAATGACTTGAATCCGCGGACGGTCAGGCTTTTGAGGTGCACGGTGGTTCCGGTCTCCTGCTGTGGGTAGGTGAAGCTGGGGTCGGTGAAGCTGGGTTGATGGAGCGGGGAGGTTGGCAGATCGGGAGTGGCAGCCGCCTCCGGCTACATACAATCTACTGCGGGGCACCGACAGATCCCGCGTCATCGCGGTTCCGGCGGCGCGCTGGGCCCCTCCGTCCCCGCCGTCGATGCCGTGGACTGCATATGCAGGAATGGATGTGCAACGGGCATAGTTAAGCACTTGGGCTTGTGCTTGACGGCGCAGTGAGCCGCAGGAGCGCAGGACAGATACGAACAGAGGCTTGATTTGATAGGCAATGCCACCTTCCGGCACACCAACACCGCGTTGCTTTCGGTGAGCAGCGTCGAGGCGCCCACGATCGTGAGTTCCCACGACTTCGACCAGGCCCTGGCTGGGACGCTGCGCCGGTTGAAGTTCCCGCCGCGGCTGCTGGAGCGGGTCGCCGGGATCACGCACCGTCGCTGGTGGGCCCCCGGGACAGCGTTCGACGACGCCGCCGTGGAGGCCGGCGCCAAGGCCCTCGCCGAGTCCGGAATCGCGGCCTCCGACGTCGGGCTCCTGATCAACACCTCGGTCACCCGCCGGAACCTTGAACCGTCAGTCGCGGTCAAGATCCACCACGGGCTGGGGCTGCCCTCCTCCGCCATGAACTTCGACCTGGCCAACGCCTGCCTTGGCTTCGTCAACGGCATGACCCTGGCCGCCACCATGATCGACTCCGGCCAGATCAAGTACGCCGTGATCGTCAACGGCGAGGACGCCCAGGCCACCCAGGAGGCCACCCTGGCCCGGCTGCAGCGTCCCGAGACCACCCGCGAGGACTTCAACCGCGAATTCGCCACCCTCACCCTCGGCTCCGGCGCCGCGGCCGCCGTCCTGGGCCCCGCGGACCAGCACCCGGGCGCGCACCGCGTCGTCGGCGGCGTTGTCCGCGCCGGCACCGAACACCACGAACTCTGCGTCGGCGGCATCGACGGCATGGCCACGGACACCAAGGGACTGCTCGACGGCGGCCTGCAACTGGTGGTGGACGCCTGGCGCGAAGCCCAGCCCGAGTGGGACTGGGCCTCGATGGACCGGTACGTCACCCACCAGGTCAGCAACGCCTACACCCAGGCCATCATCGACGCGATTGACCTGGACCCGGGCAAGGTGCCGATCACGTTCCCGCACTGGGGCAACGTGGGCCCCGCGTCCCTGCCGATGACCCTCGCCGCCGAGGCGCAGACCCTCACCAGCGGCGACCGCGTCCTGTGCATGGGCGTCGGTTCCGGCCTGAACACCGCAATGGTGGAAATCGCTTGGTAGCCGCCACTTGGCCCGGCGTCGATCCCGCCTGGTGCCGCGAGGTCGACGTGCCCGCCACCTCCGGCGCCGAGAGCGCGCCGGGCCCTGACAAGCACGGCACAACGCGTCGCTGGCACATCCTGGATAACGCGGCCCAGCTGGCCGAGCGCGGCCTCACCCCCGCCGGGACCCTGCTCTGCGTCCACGGCAACCCCACCTGGTCCTACCTCTGGCGGACCCTGCTGGCCGCCGGGACCGACCCCGCCCACCCCTGGCGGGTGGTGGCCGTGGACCAGCTGGACATGGGATTCTCCGAACGGACCGGCACCTTCCGCCGGCTGCAGGACCGGATCGATGACCTTGGCAACCTCACCGACGAACTCGGCCTGACGGGGCCTGTCGTCACGGTCGGCCACGACTGGGGCGGTGTCATCAGCCTCGGCTGGGCACTGGCCCACCAGGACCGGCTCGCCGGCGTCGTCCTCACCAACACTGCCGTCCACCAGCCCGCCGGGGTGCCCATCCCCGCGGCGCTGCGGCTCGCCCTGCATCCGGCCGTGCACCGCTGGGGCACAACGACGTCGGACGCCTTCCTGCGCGTGACCCACGCCCTGGCGCACCCCGCGCTGGACCCCGCGGTCCGCGCGGCGTTCATGGCCCCGTACCGCAACGCCCGCCGCCGCGCCGGGGTAGGCAACTTCGTGGCCGACATCCCGGCCGACGCCTCCCACCCCAGCTACCCGGCCCTGACCGCCGTCGCCGAGGGGGTTCACGGACTCAGCGTCCCGGCGCTGATGCTGTGGGGACCCCGGGACCCGATCTTCTCCGACCGGTACCTCAAGGACCTGGTCGGCCGGCTGCCGCACGCCCAGGTGCACCGCTTCGAGGGTGCCGGCCACCTGGTGGCCGAGGACCGGAACATCGCGGACCCCATCTTCACCTGGCTCGCCGAACACGTTTCCGACGCACCCACGGCCGAACCCGCGGCACCGGCCGCCGCAGAGGCCACCGGTGCCGAACCGCTCTGGGCGCCCCTGACCGCCCTTGCCTCGGGCCCGGACGCGGACCTGACCGCCGTGGCCGAGATGGCACCCCACGGGGGCGTGTCCCGCTCGCTCAGCTGGCGCGAACTGGACCGGCGCATCACCGACCTGGCCCGCGGACTCGGCGGCGCCGGCGTCACCGCCGGGACCCGGGTCAGCCTCATGGTTCCGCCAGGCGTCGACCTCACCGTCGTCCTCTACGCCTGCCTCCGCGTGGGCGCCGTCGTGGTCGTGGCCGACGCCGGGCTCGGGCTCCGCGGCCTGAGCCGCGCCGTGCGGGGAGCCACCCCGGACGTGCTGATCGGCATCGACAAGGCCCTCGCCGCGGCTGCCGCCCTCGGCTGGGAGGCCCGGCGCTTCAGCGTCCGCGACCTCCCGGCGGCCCGCCGCCGGATCCTGGGCGTGGAGATCTCCCTCGAACGCCTCGGTGACACCGGCGCCGGCAATGGCGCGGCGGACGACGCCGGCCTGCCGCCGGTCCCGGCGGCCGACTCCCCCGCAGCCGTGCTCTTCACCTCCGGGTCCACCGGGCCGGCCAAGGGCGTCCAGTACACGCACCGGCAACTCGCCGCCATGCGGGACACCCTCGCCGCCACCCTGGAGCTCCGCCCCGGCGCCCGCCTGGTGGCCGGTTTCGCACCGTTCGCCCTGCTGGGCCCCGCCCTCGGCGCCGTATCTGTCACCCCGGACATGGACGTGACCCGGCCACGCACCCTGACCGCCAGCGCACTGGCCGACGCGGCCGCAGCGATCGGCGCCACGGTGGTCTTCGCCTCCCCCGCCGCGCTGCGCAACGTCCTGGCCACCCGGGACGCCCTCAGCCCGGAGGGCCGGCAGGCACTCGCCGCCGTGGAGCTGCTGCTCTCCGCCGGGGCCCCGGTACCGCAAAGCCTGCTCGAGGACCTCCAGGACCTGGTCCCCGCGGCCGAACTCCACACCCCCTACGGGATGACCGAGGCCCTTCCGGTGACGGACATCAACCTGGCGCAGATCCGGGAGGCCGCGGCCGACGCCCCCTCCGGGACGGTGCCCGGCGCCGGAAACGGCATCTGCGTGGGCCGGGCCGTGCACGGGGCCGAGCTGGCGGTGGCCCCGCTCGCCGCGGACGGCACCGCACCGGACTCCGCACCCGTCACGGAACCGGGTGTGACCGGGGAAATCCTGGTCCGCGCCGCGCACGTCAAGGACTCCTACGACCGGCTGTGGCTGACCCAGCGCGAGAGCGCCCGGACAGCGGGCTGGCACCGCACCGGCGACGTCGGGCACCTCGACGCCGCCGGCCGGCTCTGGGTGGAAGGACGGCTGGCGCACGTGGTCACCGCCCCGGGCGGCGTGGTCACCCCCGTCGGGGCCGAACAGGCCATTGAGGCACTGCCGGAGGTCGGGCTCGCCGCGGTCGTCGGCGTCGGCCCCGCCGGTACCCAGGCGGTCGCCGCGGTCGTCGAGACCGTCCCAGCCGTGCGCAAGGCGGGACCGGCCGAGCCAGGGCTCGCCGGCCGGGTCCGCGCAGCCGCCCGGCAGGCCGGCGTCGAGGTCTCCGCCGTCCTGGCCGTCCCCGCCCAGCCCACCGACATCCGGCACAACGCCAAGATCGACCGGACACGGCTGGCCCGCTGGGCCGGCTCTGTGCTGGCCGGCGGCCGGCCCGGCACGCCGTGAGGGTCCTGGTCACCGGCGCCAGCGGGCTGCTCGGCGGCGCCGTCGCCCGGCTGCTGGTGGCGCAGGGCCACGAAATCACCACCTTCCAGCGCCGGCCCTCCGGGGTTCCGGGAGCTGCTGACCTGCCCGGGTCCGTGACGGACGACGCCGCCGTGCGCGGCGCCGTCGCCGGCATGGACGGCGTCATTCACCTCGCCGCTAAAGTCTCCTTCACCGGCCGTCCCGAGGAGTTCGACGCGGTCAACATCGCCGGCACCGCCCGGCTGCTGGCCGCCGCCCGTGACGCCGGCGTGCGGGACCTGGTGTTCGTCTCCTCCCCGTCGGTGGCCAACTCCGGACAGGCGATCGCGGGCCTCGACGCCGAACCGGCGGATCCCGCCCGGGCACACGGGGACTACTCCCGCACGAAGGCCGCCGCCGAACTGCTGGCCCTCGCCGCGGACGCACCCGGCTTCCGGGTCACCGCCGTGCGGCCGCACATCGTCTGGGGACCCGGCGACACCCAGCTGGTCGAACGGGTCCTGGAGCGCGCAGCCCAGGGCAGGCTGCCGCTGCTGGACTCCGGCGGCGCCCTGATCGACACCACGTACATCGACAACGCGGCGGCCGCCATCGTCGCCGCGCTGCACCACATGGACAGGGTCCACGGGCTGGCACTCGTGGTGAGCAACGGCGAGCCGCGCCCGGTGGGTGAGCTGCTGGCCGGTATCTGCGCCGCCGGCGGCGTGCCCGCGCCGGCATGGTCAGTGCCGGGACGCGTGGCCAGGGCCGTGGGGTCACTGGTGGAGAGGGCCTGGCTCCGGTCCGGCCGAGTGGAGGAGCCGCCGATGACCCGGTTCCTGGCCGAGCAGCTGTCCACGGCGCACTGGTTCGACCAGCGCCGGACCCGCGAGCTTCTGAACTGGACCCCCGAGGTCAGCCTGGACGAGGGGCTGGCCCGGCTGGCAGCGCACTACGGTGCTACCAGCGACCGTTCCGCGGACGCGGCTGGCACACCGGACAGGTGTGCGCCGAGCGGTTCATGAACTGCTCGCGCTTGATCAGGCTGACGATCCCGTCGGCGGCGCAGCGCCGGCACTCCTGGCCCTCCCTGCCGTAGGCGTTCAGGGACCGTTCGAAGTAGCCGGAGGAACCGTTGACGTTCACATAGAGGGAATCGAAGCTGGTGCCGCCGGCGGCCAGGGCGTCGGTCATGACCTGACGGGCGGCGTCGAGGACGCGTTCGGCGTCGGCGCGGCGCATCCGGTCGGTGGCGCGGGCGTAGTGCAGCTTGGCCAGCCACAGCGCCTCGTCCGCGTAGATGTTCCCGATGCCGGAGACCAGGCCCTGGTCCAGCAGGGCGCGCTTCAGGCCCGTCCGGCGTGCCCGGAGGCGGCGGTAGAACAGGTCGAAGGAAAAGTGCGGGTCCAGCGGATCGCGGGCGATGTGCGAGGCTTCCTCGGCGATGAGCGGCAGCGGGGTCTCGGCCAGGCCGCCCGGGCCTCCGTCCGCCGTGGGGATCAGCGAGGTGAGGAACAGTCCGCCGAAGATCCGCTGGTCCACGAACCTGAGCTGCTCCGGCATGCCCGCGGCCGGGCTGAGCCGCAGCCGGATCTTCAGGTGCTTCTCGTCCGGAACCTCGGCGTCCTGCATCAGGAGCTGCCCGGACATGCCCAGGTGCGCCATCAGGGCGACGTTCGCGGCTCCGTCGGAGGCGTCCGCATCTCCGGCCGCGTCCGGAGATGCGTCGGCGAGAGGCAGCCAGAGGAATTTTCCGCGGCGGACCACGTCCAGCACGCGGGCGCCCTGCAGGTTGCCGATGAAGTCAGCGGGGCCGAGGGCATGCCGGCGCAGGGACCGCGGGTCCAGCACCTCGACGCCGGTGATGGTCCGGCCGCGGACCCAGCTCACCAGGCCGCGCCGGACCACCTCAACCTCGGGCAACTCGGGCAAGGGCGTTCCTAGCTGCCGGCCGGGGCGGCGGCGGAATCCCGGCGGCCCTCACGGTCAGCGGCGTCGCCGTCGGACTCAGCGGGGGCGGACAGGCGGCGCCAGGCGTCGGCGGCGGCTTCCTGTTCCGCTTCCTTCTTGGAGTTCCCGGTACCGGAGCCGTAGTCGGTGCCGCCGATGCGCAGCACGGCCTCGAAGGTCCGGGCATGGTCCGGGCCGGAGCCCTCCACCGCGTAGTTGATGGTGCCGAGCTGCCGGCTGGCGGCGAGCTCCTGGATGCTGGTCTTCCAGTCGGTGCCGGCGCCCAGGGCGGCGGCGTCCTGAAGCAGCGGACCCACCAGGCGCATGACCAGCTGTCGGGCCGTCTCCAGGTCGTTGGAGAGGTAGGTGGCGCCGATCAGCGCCTCCATGGTGTCAGCGAGGATGGAGGCCTTGTTCTTGCCCTGGGTGAGCTTCTCGCCCTGGCCCAGGTAGATGTAGTCGCCCAGGTTGATGCTTCGGCCGATGCCGGCCAGCGCACGGGTGCTGACGACGGCGGAGCGCCGCTTGGCCAGGTCACCTTCGGGAAGGTCCGGGTTGTCACGGTAGAGCGCGTCCGTGACCGAGAACCCCAGGATCGAGTCGCCCAGGAATTCGAGCCGCTCGTTGGTGGGGATGCCGCCGTTTTCGTAGGCGTAGGAACGGTGGGTCAGAGCAAGACGAAGCGTCCCGGCGTCAATAGAGACACCGAGACGCTTCAGAAGCTCTTCAGTTGAAGACATCTTAGTCAGCCTGTTGGCGGATTAGACGTCTGCGACCTTGCGGCCCTTGTACTCAAGGAACAGCGCGGTGCCAGCCGAGTCGGTAACGACCTTTGCCTGGTGCGGCAGGCTGTAAACAACCTGGCCGTTTTCCACGGTCTTCACCAGGTGGGGGGCGGTTGCCTTCCACTGGGAGCGGCGGGCGCGGGTATTCGAGCGAGACATTTTCCGCTTGGGAACAGCCACGGCTAACTCATTTCTCTCTAGTCCAACACTTACAAATCAGTTTTGCCGGTCAGGCTTAGCCAGGTCGGCTAGGGCAGCCCAGCGAGGATCCAGGACCTCGTGGTGGTGCCCCGGCTCGTCTTCCAGGCGAACTCCGCATTCGGAGCAGAGGCCCTGGCAGTCTTCCCGGCACACCGGCTGGAACGGCAGCATGGTGACAACTGCGTCCCGCAACACCGGTTCAAGATCGATTAGATCGTGCTCGACTCGACGTTGCTCTTCTTCGTCTTCTCCGTCCGAGAATTCAGCATCCTCGTAGAAGAAAAGTTCTTGCACATTGACCTCTTGGTCATACGCAAGGGGATCCAGGCATCGACCGCATTCGCCGGTTACTTCGACGAACGCGGTGCCCGATACCAGAATTCCTTCGTGTACGGCCTCCAGGCGCAGATCCAGCTCGACATCCGAGCCTTGCTGCACACCAATGAGCGCCACGCCGAGATCACCCGGCGCGGGTACATGTTCTTTCAGTGTCCGCATGCTTCCCGGACTACGTCCGAGGTCCTTGACGTCGAACGCCAGGGGCGAACTTGCATCTCGCTTAATGAGAACTCCTGTAGAACATATGACCGACGTACTATCTTAGCCTGATTCTTCGAGCGGACTCAAACTGCCCCGCCGGACCCCAGGCGCCGCAGAACCGACTTCGGCACGAACTCCGAGACGTCGCCGCCAAGGGTGTGGACTTCCTTGATCAGGGTGGAGGACAGGTGCAGGTAGTGCCCCTCGGCGGGAAGGAAGACGGTCTCGACGCCGGTGAGCTGGCGGTTCATGGTGGCCATGGGCAGCTCGTAGTCGAAGTCGGAGGAGGAGCGCAGGCCTTTGACGATCGCGGAGGCACCCCGCCGGCGGCAGTACTCGGCCAGCAGCCCCTCCCCCACGGGCTCGACCACGATTCCGCGCAGCGAAGCCAGCGTCTCGCGGGCCATGCCGATCCGTTCCTCGAGGGTGAAGCGGTACTTCTTGGCGTAGTTGGTGGAGACCGCGACGATGACCTCGTCGAACAGGCTCGCGGCCCGGGCAATGACCTCCAGGTGGCCGTTGTGGATGGGGTCGAAGGAGCCTGGGCACACCGCGCGTCTCATCCTCCGAACCTACCGCATGGGGCTTGCGGGCCGGGATAGCATGGCGGCATGTCAGCATCGAAGAGTTCTTCTGCCGCGCCCGTGTCCGCGCCGTTCAGCGTTTCGGGAGGGACCGTCCTGGTGACCGGTGCCGCGATGGGCATGGGCCGGCTGTACGCCCTGCGCGCAGCCCGGGAGGGTGCCGCCGTCGTCATCCTCTGGGACGTCGACGCCGCGGGCCTGGCCTCGACCGCCGCGGAGATCACCGCCCTGGGTGCGCGCGCCGTCGTCCGCCAGGTGGACCTGGCCAGTCGGGAGGCGATCGCCGACGCCGCCGCCGAGGCCGCCGCGGAGGGGCCCCTGACCCTGCTGGTCAACAATGCCGGGATTGTCCGCGGCGCCCTGTTCTGGGAGCACGACCCGGCGCGGGACATTGCCCTGACCATGGACATCAACGCCCTCGCCCCGATGTACGTCGCCCACGCGTTCCTGCCCGCGATGATGTCCGACGCCGGCCGTCCGCGCCGCATCCTGAACATCGCCTCCGCGGCCGGAACCGTCTCCAACCCGCGGATGAGCGTCTACGCGGCCTCCAAGTGGGCGGTGATCGGCTGGAGCGATTCGCTGCGGCTCGAACTCGAGCAGCAGGGCTTCGACCACCTCAAGGTCACCACGTTCTGCCCCAGCTACATCTCCACCGGCATGTTCGCCGGCGCCCGCGGACCGCTGTTCACGCCCCTGATGACGCCCGAGGACGCCATCAACCGCGCCTGGAATGCCATGCAGGAGGGCCGGCCGCAGCTGATCGCCCCGGCGACTGCGCAGCTGGGCAAGGTGCTGCGCGGGCTGCTGCCGGTGCGCGCCTGGGACTTCGTGGGCGGCAGGATCTTCGGCATCTACACCACGATGGACAAGTTCACCGGCCGAACCGGCACGCCCTCCGGCACTCCAGCCGGCGCTCCCTCCGGCCAGTCGGCGAACCAGTCGCCGGACACGACGGCGGGCACACCGTGACGCAGGTCCCGAATCCGGCACCCTGGCAGCGGACGGCCACCGGAGCGAACCTGCTCGGCGCCGACGGGACGCTGGGCGTCACCATCTTCGAGGAAATGACCACCCTGGCGCTGTCCACCGGCGCCATCAACCTGGGCCAGGGCTTCCCGGACGAGGACGGCCCGGCCGAGATCAAGGACGCCGCGCAGGCAGCCATCGCCGCCGGCGCCAACCAGTATGCCCCGGGCAAGGGGATCATCGAGCTCCGCGAGGCCATCTCGCTGCATCAGGAGCGTTTCTACGGCCTGACCCCGAACCCGCAGACCGAGGTGATCGTCACCACGGGCGCCACGGAGGCGATCGCCGCCGCGCTGCTGGCCCTGGTGGGCCCGGGCGACGAGGTGCTCACCTTCGAACCGTTTTACGACTCCTACGGCGCGATCATCGGCCTCGCCGGCGCCACGCATGTCACCGCGCCGCTGCTGGCCCCGGATTTCATGCCGGACCTCGACGCCCTGGAGGCCGCCTTCAGCGACCGGACCAAGGTGGTGCTGGTGAACAACCCGCACAACCCCACCGGGGCGGTCCTTCCCCGGGAAGTGCTGGAGCGCGTCGTCGCCCTCGCCCGCCGGCACGACGCCGTGATCGTCACCGACGAGGTCTACGAACACCTCACCTTCGGCCCCGCGCACCTTCCCATCGCCGGGTTGCCCGGCGCTGCGGACCGCACCCTGACCATTTCCTCCGCCGGCAAGACCTTCTCCTTTACCGGCTGGAAGATCGGCTGGATCTCCGGCCCGGAGCAGCTGATCTCGGCCGTGCGCACGGTCAAGCAGTTCCTCAGCTACAGCTCCGGCACCCCGTTCCAGAGCGCGATCGCCCTGGGGCTCGGCCTGCCGGACGAGTTCTACGCCGGCATCGCGGACACCTTGCGGCTGAAGCGGGACATCCTCAGCGAGGGCCTGCGGGCCGCCGGCTTCGACGTCTTCACCCCTCAGGGCACCTATTTCGTCAACGTGGACACCGCACCGCTGGGCATCACGGACGCCCTGGACCTGGCCCGGCGGCTGCCGGAGCTGGTGGGCGTCGCCGCGATCCCGGTCCCGGTGTTCTGCCACGCCGAGGGCGCCGAACGGACCCGCAGCCTGCTCCGCTTCGCCTTCTGCAAGCGGACGTCGGTGCTCGCCGAGGCCGCGGAGCGCCTGGCGACCCTCCGGGACCGGCTGTGAGCGATACTTCCCCGGAAGGCTCGCGGTTCCTGCGCACCACCGGCCAGCACGCCGCGATCGAACGGGACGAGTTCACCGACGGCGGCTACATCCTCAGCATCGGCGGCGCAGAACAGTCGCACGTCAACCTGTCCGAACCGGACGACATCTTCTACGAGTACCTGCGGCGGATCGGGCATATCGTGGACCTCGCCGCGCCGTGGGGCGAGCCCGTCACGGCCCTGCACCTGGGCGCCGGTGCCCTCACCCTGGCCCGCTACATCCAGGCGACCCGGCCCGGCTCGGTGCAGTACGCGGTGGAGCTCGAACGTGAGCTGCTGGACTTCGTACTGGAGCGGCTGCCGATGCCGGAGGGCACGGAACTGCACACGGTCATCGGCGACGCCCGGGAGTCCCTGGCGACACTGCCGCCGGAGCTGCGGTTCGACGTCGTGATCCTGGACATCTTCTCCGGTCCCGAGGCGCCCGCCCATATCGCCTGCACGGAGTTCTACCGCGAGGCAGCCGCCCGGCTCACTCCGCGCGGGGTGCTGGTGGTCAACGTCGGCGACGAGCCGGGCCTGACCCTGGTCCGCAGCCAGGTGGCCGCGCTGCGCCGGGCCGTGGCGGACGTGGCCGCGTTCGCCGAGTCCGGCCTGTTCTCCGGCCGCTACCCCGGCAACATCATCCTCGCCGGCACGCAGGGCCCCTGGCCGGCGCCGTGGACGGCCGCGCTCACGGCCCGCGGACCGCACCCGGCGAAGGTGCTCACCGGCGTCGAGCTCGACGCGATCGCGGAAAAGTAGGCCCGGGAGCGAAGTACTTCTCGGAAAACTCAGCCGAAGGCGACCTTCCGCAGCAGTTCCCTCAGCTGGTCCCGCTCGGTGCCGTTGAGGGCTGCCAGGGACGTGTCCTCGGCGTCCCTGACCGCCGCGGCGGCCCGGGCGAACAGGTCCCGGCCGGCGGCGGTGGCCCGGATGACCTTGGAGCGCCGGTCGCGGGGGTCGGCGGCGCGTTCCACCAGACCCCGGGCCTCCAGCGCATCCACCAGCGAGACAATCTGGCTGGGGTCCAGGCGCAGGAAGCCGGAGAGCTCCCGCTGTGAGGGATCGGTGCCGCTGCAGGCCAGGGCCAGCACCGAGTAGGACCGCACCTTCAGCTCCAGCGGCGCCAGCAGCGCGTTGGCGTGGCCGATGCCCACCGATCGGGCGCGGGCGGCCAGGAACTCGATCTCGCCGGCCAGGTCGCTGGCCAGCAGGCGGTCCGGAACGGCGACGGAGCCTTCCCCCTGTTCCGGGTCCGGCGTGAGTGTTGCGGCCACAAATCCTCGCAGTTCTTGGCGGGTGCGCGGGGCGCATGACAGCAGCAACATTACCCGCGGCCCCTGCCCGGCACGGCGGGCGGCGCGCACACGGATCGTTGAAAAAATAATGATTGACTTTGTCAATTATGTGGGTTGTCATTTATGTAATCCGGGGCCCGCCGGAAACGCCGTTCGCGGCCACCCGGGCTCCGAAGGCCGGATAACTTACCCCAAGGAAGTGGACTGTTATGAAGAGACTGACCTTTGCCGCCGTCGGCGTTGCCGCCGCGGTGCTCCTGACGGCCTGCGGCGGAGGCTCCCCGTCCGGCACCGGCTCCGCGGCTCCGGCCGCAGGGGCGGACGGTCTCCGCAGCATCAGCGTCGGCGTGATCTCGATTGCGCCGTCCGCCGCCGTACAGATGGGCATCGACGAGGGCATCTTCGCCAAGCACAAGCTCAAGGTCGAGCTGCAGAGCGGGCAGGGCGGCGCGGCCATGCTTCCCGCCGTGTCCACCGGCACCATGAACTTCTCCGTCGGCAACCCGCTGTCCGTGCTCCTGGCCAAGAACAAGGGCCTGGACATGAAGATCGTCAGCGGATACTCCAACTCCCTGGCCACCGGCGAGGACATCAACGGCGTGGTCGCGAAGGCCAATTCGGGCATCACCTCCGCCAAGGACCTCGCCGGGAAGAAGGTCGCCGTCAACACCATCAACGCCCAGGGCGACCTGACCATCAAGGAGGTCGTCTCCCAGCAGGGCGGCGATCCGAACTCGGTGCAGTTCCTCGAACTGCCCTTCCAGGACATGGGCGCGCAGCTGGCGCAGGGCAACGTGGACGCCGTCTGGGTCCCAGAGCCGTTCCTGTCCAAGCTCCTGGCGGACGGCAACAAGCTGGTCACCTACAACAACCAGGCCGCGCTGCCCGGGCTCCCCACCATGGTGACGTTCACCAGCGGCAACTACGCCCAGCAGAACCCCGAGGTGGTCAAGGACTTCAAGGACGCCATGACGGAGACGCTCAGCGTGGCCCAGAGCAACCCCGACAAGGTCCGGGCGCTGCTGCCGGCGTTCATGAAGATGCCGGAAAACGTCGCCAAGACCCTGCGCCTGGAGAAGTTCGACGGCGCCGTGGACGAGCCGACGCTGACCAAGCTCGGCGCGCTGATGGCCAAGTACAAGATCGTTCCCTCGGAGCCGGACGTCTCCGGCACCATCCTGAAGTAGCGGCTACTCCCCGGCGTCGCCGGCGGTCTCCTCCGCCGGCACGCCGGGCTCGGCGAACCAGAGCCTGGTCTCGCCGTATTTCTTCTCCGCGAACCGTTCCAGCCCCTCGGGCCAGGACGGTTCCGGCGTGCGGGCGGAGCGTTCGACCACGACGACGGCGCCCTCGGCCAGGTGCGGCAGGAGCTTGGCCAGCACGGCGGCCAGGGCGTCCTCCTCCAGCGGGTAGGGCGGGTCCAGGAACACCAGGTCCCAGCGGGTTCCCTCCCCCGCCCGTTCCAGGAACGATTCGGCCTTGGAGCGGTGCACCGAGACCACCTTGCGCCGCAGCACGGTGTTGATCAGGTCCGCGTTGCGCTGGCAGACCTCGGAGGCCTTGGCGGCGAACTCCACCAGGTCCACGCCGGCGGCCCCGCGGCTGGCGCTTTCGACCCCGAGGGAACCCGAGCCGGCGTAGAGGTCCAGCACGCGGGCGTCCGAGATTACTTCGAAGGCGTCCAGGCGTGAGAACAGGGCCTCCTTGACCCGGTCCGTGGTTGGTCTGGTCAGGGAGCCCGGGACCCCTGCCAGGGTGGTGCCGCCGGCCGCGCCGGCGATGATCCGGCTCACGGGCGGGGCTCCTCAGTACTATCCGCGTTCAAGGAACGCCTCCTTCTCGGGATTCAAATAATCGTCGATGGCGGCGGCCAGCGCCGCGTGGCGGGTCAGTCCGGGGTCCCCGCCGATGATCGCCTGCGCGTCCTGCCGGGCCCGGGCGATGACGTCCTCGTGCTCGAGGACCCTCAGCAGCTTCAGGGTGGACCGGCCGCCGGACTGGGACGCGCCCAGGATGTCACCCTCGCGGCGGAGCTTGAGGTCCTCCTGGGAGAGTTCGAACCCGTCGGTGGTGGACGCCACGGCCTCGAGGCGCCGACGACTGGGATGGCCCGGCTCCAGCGTGGTCACCAGCAGGCAGGTCCCGGGCAGCCCGCCGCGGCCCACCCGGCCGCGGAGCTGGTGCAGCTGGGAGATGCCGAAGCGGTCCGCGTCCAGGATCACCATGAGGGTGGCGTTGTGCACGTCCACGCCCACCTCGATCACGGTGGTGGAGACCAGCAGTTTGGTCCGGTTGGCGGTGAACGCGGCCATGGTGTCGGACTTCAGCACCGGATCCTGCCGACCGTGCAGCGGCGCCACCGGCACCCCCGCGAGGGCCGGTTCGTCCTGCAGCAGTTCGACGACGCCGGTGACGGACGCGAGCTCTCGGGCGCCGCCGCCGGCCAGGTCCGCGTCGGTGGGTTCGGCCTCGCCGGGGCTGAAGTCGCCGTCGTCGTCATCGCCGATCTTGGGGCAGACCACGTAGACCTGGTGCCCGGCGTCGATCTCCTCGCGGGACCGGGACCAGATCCGCTGCGCCCAGGCCGGGTGTTCGGCCAGTCCCACCACGTGGGTGGAGATCGGGGCGCGGCCGGCCGGCAGCTCATCCAGCACCGAGGTCTCGAGATCGCCGAACACGGTCATGGCGACGGTACGCGGGATAGGCGTGGCGGTCATGACCAGCAGGTGCGGGGGTTTGCTGGCCTTGGAGCGGAGCACGTCGCGTTGTTCGACGCCGAAGCGGTGCTGTTCGTCCACCACGATCAGGCCGAGGTCGTAGAAGGAGACGTTCTCGCTCAGCAGCGCGTGGGTGCCGATCACGATGCCGGCGGTGCCGGAGGCGGCGTCCAGCATCGCCTGCCGGCGGGCGGCGGTGGGCATGGAGCCGGTCAGCAGCGTCACCTGCACCGAGTCGGGGCCGAAGCCGCCGAGCAGCCCGTCGCGCGAGAGCGGGCCCAGGGTCCGCCGGATCGACTCGAAGTGCTGGGCGGCGAGGACCTCGGTGGGGGCCAGCAGCGCGGCCTGGCCGCCGGCGTCGACCACCTGCAGCATGGCGCGCAGGGCAACGATCGTCTTTCCGGAGCCCACCTCGCCCTGCAGCAGCCGGTTCATCGGCGAGTCACCGGCCAGTTCTGCGGCGAGGGTCTTCCCGACGGCGGCCTGGCCGGCGGTCAGGGTGAACGGCAGCTGCCGGTCGAAAGCAGTTAGAAGACCCTCGGCCACGGGACGGCGGGCGGTGGCCTCCTCGGCGGCCAGTTGGGAGCGGCGCCGGGCCAGGGCGGACTGCAGGACCAGGGCCTCCTGGTAACGGAAGCGGTCCCGGGCGCGGCGCCAGTCGGCGTGGACCTCCGGGGCGTGGATCAGCCGGTAGGCCTCGGCGACCGGCAGGAACTTTTCCCGGGTGGAGATCCCGGCGGGCAGCGGGTCCGGCAGCTCGGCCAGGTCAGCGGTCTCCAGCAGCGTGGCGATGACCTTCTGGATGGACCAGCTGGTCAGCTTTGCCGTGGCCGGGTACACCGGGATGGGCATGGCGGCTAGCTTCTCCGGGTCCATGCCCGGCACGTCCGGGTCCTCGTCCAGGAGCTGGAAGTCGGGGTTGGTCAGGCCCAGGCTCCCGCCGTAGCGGGTGATCTTGCCGGAGAAGAGCGCCCGGACACCCGGCTGCAGTTCCGCCCGGGCCCGGAAGCCGTTGAAGAAGCTGACCTTGAGCGTTCCCGGCTGCGCGGTTCCGGTTCGCGGTGCGGCACCGTTCGTACTCCCCGAGCCGGCGTCGTCGGAGATCACGACGTCGGTGATGGAGCCGCGGCGGGCGCGCATCTGCCGGGTGCTGTTGGAGAGCACCCGAGCGATGAGCGTGACTTCCTCATCGAGCGGGACCTCGCTGATGGGGGTCAGTTCGCCGCGGGTGACGTAGCGGCGCGGGAAGTAGTTCAGCAGGCCGCCGACGGTGGTGATGCCGAGGTGCTTCTCGATGACGGCGGCGGACCGCTTCCCGATCCGGCGGTCCAGGGCGAGGTTCAGCTCAGCGGACATGTCCGTCGGGGTCCGTGCTGCCGGCGGCGCCGGGGACGGCCGCCTCCGCGGGGTCGCGCGGGACGGCGAGGTCGCTGATGCTGGTCTCGGTGGGCTCGCCGAGGGAACGGATGAGCGCGACGGCGGGGGCCGCGTCGGGGACGTGCACGTGGACCCGCCAGCGGTAGGCGCCCTCGGCGTCGGCGTCCTTGCCCACCTGGCTCATGATCACCGACTCGCCGATCTCGTCCAGCCGCTGCCGCATGGTGGCCGCGTCCAGCGGGGAGAGCGAGATGGTGCACATGACCTCGACGCCCTCGTCCCTTGGCATGTCGGCGTGGATGTGCGGGTCCTGCACGTCGTAGCCGTGCAGTCCGTCCAGCAGGGCCTCCTGGAGTTCCTCCCCCAGCACGGCCGAGCGGAGGCAGTCAAGGACCAGGAGCATGCCGACGCCGCCTGCGTCCACCACCTTCGCGGCGTGCAGTGCCTCGAGTTGATCCTCGGTGCGAACGACGGCGCCCAGCGCGGCTTCGACGGCGGCATCCAGGGCCAGGCCCAGGGTGTGGTTGCTGTCGTCCCCGCCGTGTTCGGCGTCGACGGCGGCCACGGCGCGGGCGGCGGCCTCCATGACCGAGAGCATGGTTCCGGGGACGGGGTCGCTCAGCGCGGACCAGGCCCGGAGCTGGGCGCGGTCCAGGGCGGCGGCCAGCAGCGGGGAGCTCATCCGGGGGTGGCCGGCCAGTGGCTCGGCGACGGCGCAGAGGAAGACGGCAAACAGGGTCCCGGAGTTGCCGCGGGCCTGCTCGATGGCGGCCTGGCCGGCGCGGGCCAGGAGCGCCCCGACGTCGTGCTGGGCCGGATCCGGGGCGGGCACAGCGAACGGCTGGCCGCCGGCGGGCAGTTGCGGGAGGGCGGAGGTGTCCGTGGCGACGTCCTGCAGCGCACGGGCGGCGGCCCGGACCGTGAGGTAGAGGTTGGTGCCGGTGTCGCCGTCGGCCACCGGGAAGATGTTGATGGCGTTCAGGCGGTCGCTGTGGTTTCCGAGCGTCGTTTCTGCCTTGCCCAACCACCGCTTCATCGCTTGCGCGTTGGCGGCAATCTTAGTCTGCAAAGTGATCCCATCCCACAGTGTCAGCGGGCTTGCCCGCTATGGTCACGGCCGGGCCGTCATTCGTTGCCCGGGCCTTTACCGAGCCTATCGCAGTGAAACCGGGAGGCAGCTGAACGTCGGCGGGAAAGGCCGCCAGCAGCCCGTGGTCCTCCCCGCCGCCCAGGACCCAGTCCAGCGGGTCCGTCCCCAGCAGCGCGGCGGCGTCCTGGAGCGGGGCGGCGAGGTGTTTGAGCGCGGCGGGGTCCAGGTCGAGGACGGCGCCGCTGGCGTCGGCCAGCCTGCCGCCGTCCCGGACCAGGCCGTCGGAAATGTCCATCAGGGCGGTGGCCCCGGCGTCGCGAGCGGAGGGTCCTGCGGCGAGCGGGGGCCGGGGCCGGCACTGGGTGTCCAGCAGGGCGCGCTGTTCCCGGGTCAGGCGGTCCACCGGGACCTCCGATTCGAGCAGGGCGAGGCCGGCGGCGGCGTGCCCGACGGTGCCGGCGAGGGCGAGCGTGTCCCCGGGCCGGGCGCCGGAGCGCAGCACGGGGGCGCGGCCGTCGAGGCTGCCGAGGATGGCGACGGAGACGGAGAGTTCGCGGCCGCGGCCCAAGTCCCCGCCGGCGACGGCGCAGCCGCCGGCGCCGAGACCGCTGATGCCGGCGCTGATGCCGTCCGCGAAGTCCTCCACCCAGCCCACGGTGGTTTCCGGGGGCATCGTCAGGCTGACCACCAGGGAGGTGGCGCGGGCGCCCATGGCGTTGATGTCGCTGAGGTTCTGGGCCGCGGCCTTCCAGCCGACGTCGTAGCCGGTGGTCCGGTAGCCGTTGTTCCACTGCAGCCGGAAGTCCTGGTCCGCCACCTGGGTGTCGATGCTGATCACGGTGCGGCCGTCCGGGGCGGCGACGATCGCGGCGTCGTCCCCTGGACCGAGCAGCAGGACGTTGCCGTCGCCGGCGTTGAGGCTTGGAAAGATCCGCTGCAGCAGCTGGGACTCGGAGAGATCGGCCACGGTCAGCGGGGTGGTGTTCACGATGTCAGGCACGTTCCTACGCTACCGTCCGGGTCCGACAGTGACGGTCCGGGCGCCCGCTCCGGCCGGGATAGGCTGGATGGATGCAGCAGCACCGCCAGTCCGGATCCCGTCGCCCCCTCCGCTTCCTGGCCACCGCCGCCGCTGCCGGGCTGGCCTTGAGCGCCTGCTCCCCCGCCGTCGACGTCGCCCCCGCCAAGGACGCGGCCAACCCGGCGTGCGCGCCCATGATGGTGGCGCTGCCGGATTCGATCGGCGACGCGAAGCTGCGCAAGACCAACAGCCAGGGCACCGCCGCGTGGGGGGATCCGTCCCTGCTGGTGCTGCGCTGCGGCGTGAACGTCCCCGGCCCCACCACGGACCGCTGCGTGACCGTCAACGGCGTGGACTGGGTCATCAAGGAGGGCGATCCCGTGTGGACGCTGACCACGTTCGGCCGCGAACCCGCCACGGAAATCCTGATGGACCCGAACAAGATCAGCTCCGCCACGGTCCTCGCGGAGCTGGCGAACGCCGCGGGCAAGGTGAAGTCCACCCGCAACTGCGTCGGCCAGCAGGACCTGCAAAACCTGCCCACCGGAAAGTAGCGGCGGGCAGGCCTTGCGGGGCTCTTAACGAAGGCCGGTCTTGCGGTGCAGGGCCAGGTAGATGAGCTCGTCGATCAGTTCCGCGTAGTCCAGCCCGGAGGCCTTCCACATCTGCGGGTACATGCTCTTGGGCGTGAAGCCGGGCATGGTGTTGATCTCGTTGATGATCAGCTCGCCCTCGGGGGTGTAGAAGAAGTCCACCCGGCTCAGGCCCTCGGCGCCGACGGCGTCGAACGCCACGGCGGCGAGCTCGCGCACCCGGGCGATGTCCTCTTCCGGCAGGTCCGCCGGGCAGCTCAGCGACGCGGCGTCGTCCTCGACGTACTTGGCGTTGAAGTCGTAGAAGTCATGGCCGCCGCCGGCCACGGAGATCTCACCCGGCATGGAGGTGCGCGGGGCGTCCGTTCCCCGGCCTTCGAGCACGGCGCACTCGATCTCGCGGCCCACGATGCCGGCCTCGATCACCAGTTTGGGGTCGTGCTCGCGGGCGGTCTCGATCGCGGCATCCAGGCCGTCCAGGGAGTCGACCTTGGAGATGCCCATCGAGGAACCCGCGCGGGCAGGCTTGACGAAGACCGGGAAGCCGAGGGCGTCCACGCGCTTGCGGACGCTCTCCGGGTCGGTCAGCCACTGCCGGTCCGTGACCGTGATGTACGGTCCCACGCGCAGGCCAGCGGACTCGAAGACCACCTTCATGTAGTGCTTGTCCATGCCGACGGCGGAGGCCAGTACCCCGGCGCCCACGTAGCGGGTGTCCGAGAGCTCCAGCAGCCCCTGAATGGTGCCGTCCTCGCCGAACGGGCCGTGCAGCAGCGGGAAGACCACATCCACGGAGCCAAGTTCCTGCGGAACCTGGTTCGGGGCGGCCACGATCAGCTGGTGCTCGCCGCCGATCTCGGCCAGCGTCACGGTCTGCTCCGACGGCGCCACCTCCGGCAGGGAGGACGCGGAGAGGGACCAGTCCCGGGTGTCCCCGGGGGCCAGGACCCACTGGCCGGTCTTGGCGATGCCGATCGGGATGACCTCGTACTTGGCCTTGTCGATCGCGCCCAGGACGCCGGCGGCCGTGACGCAGCTGACGGCGTGTTCGCTGGAGCGGCCGCCGAAGAGCACGGCCACGCGGGGCCGCGCTGCGCCGGTCGGGGCTTCCGAGGCCTGGGCCTCAGAGGTCAGGGATTCAGGGGTCGGGGTGTTTTCCGGCACTGTCAGTAATCGCCTTCGGGTTTCAGGTCCCGGGACAGCAGCAGCGGTCCCAGTTGGTCTACGTGGAGTTTTCCGGCCAGCACGGCGACGACGGCGGCGGTGATGGGCATCTCGACGCCCAGTTTCCCGGCGAGCTCGTGGACGGCCTGGGCGGACTTGATGCCCTCGGCGGTCTGCGTCATCTCCGCGGTGACCTGGTCCAGGGTGAGTCCGGTGCCCAGCAGCCGGCCGGCTGTGTGGTTGCGGGACAGGGCCGAGGAGCAGGTGGCCACCAGGTCGCCCAACCCGGCGAGCCCGGCCATGGTGCGGGCCTCCCCGCCCAGGGCCAGGGTCAAGCGGGAGGTCTCGGCCAAGCCGCGGGTAATGACGGAGGCCTTGGTGTTGTCGCCCATCTGCTTGCCCTCGCAGATGCCGACGGCCAGGGCGATGATGTTCTTGACGATGCCGCCGATTTCGACGCCGACCACGTCCGAGGTGGTGTAGGGCCGGAAGTAGGGTGCGGTGCAGCTGCGTGCCATCCACCCGGCCGGGGCGGATTCGGTGCAGGCGACGACGGACGCGGTGGGTTCCTCCCGGGCGATTTCCATCGCCAGGTTGGGGCCGGAGACGACGGCGACGCGGCCGGCGGGCAGGTCGAGTTCCTCGCGAATAACCTCGCTCATCCGCGAATCGGTGTGCAGCTCCAGTCCCTTCATCAGGGAGACCACCAGCGCATCGGACCCGATCAGGGGCTTCCAGTCGCGCAGCTGCGGGCGCAGGGTCTGCGCCGGTACGGCCAAGATCACCAGGTCGGCGCCGTCCAGGACCTCGGCGACGTCGGTGGAGGCGGTGATGCTGTGCGGCAAAACGATGCCTTTGAGGTACTGCTCGTTGCGGTGCTCGGCGTTGATCTGGTTGACGACGTCGGCCCGACGGCCCCAGATCCGGATGGTCCGGTCCACGCCCGAGGCCGTTGCCGCGTCGGCGACGACCTTGGCGAAGGTGGTCCCCCAAGAACCTGCGCCGAGGACGGCGACCCGCCGGGCCGAACCTTCCCAGCTACGCGCGTGCTCCGCCGTCACGCGGTGCCGCCGTCGTTAGCAGTTCCCGGGGCGCCGTCGTCGTTCGCGGTCGCGGAGGGGCCCGTAGTGGAGGGACCTGTGCCGCCGCGCTCCACGAACCGGCCGTGGGTGCTCTGGTTGTGCGCCGAGGGGTCCCAGCGGACCAGGGGCGGCTGGCCACCGCGCAGGGTGGCCAGGAGTTCCGTGATGGCGTCCATGATGACCTCGGTCGCCTCATTCAGGGTGGCGCGGTCCAGCGGCCGGCCCGCGAAGGCGCTGAGGTCCACGGGGTCGCCGACCAGGACGCGCGAGGTCTTGCGCGGGAAGACGTGGAACCGCTTGGCGTAGCGGGGAAAAACCTCGTGGGCGCCCCAGTGGGCCATGGGGACCACCGGGATGCCGGACTCGAGGGCCATCCGGGCGGCTCCGGTGTGTCCCTTCATCGGCCACAGCTCCGGGTCACGGGTGAGCGTGCCCTCGGGGTAGATGATGATGGCGCCGCCCTCGTTGACCACTTCCCGGGCCACCTGGAGGGACTGGTTGGCGCCCGCCGTCGAGCGTTCGACCGGGATCTGCTTGGTGTTGCGGAGCACCGCGCCCACCACCGGAACCTTGAACAGGCTGCCCTTGGCCAGGAAGTGCGGCATGCGCTTCTGGTTGTAGAGCATGTGCCCGATCACCAGCGGATCGATCTCGGTGCAGTGGTTGGGCGCCGCGATAAAGCCGCCAGCGGGCAGTTTGTCCAGCCCGTCCCACTTCTTACGCATCAGCAGGTTCATGATCGGCCGGACGATCCCGGCGACGATCACGAAGGTGGTCTGGCTCTTGGCCGTCTCTTTCATCGGGTCCGCTACCCGGCCGAGGTGATATCGAAATCGGCGCCCAGGCCGGCGAGCTTTTCGGTGAAGCGCTCGTAGCCGCGGTTGATGATGTCGATGCCGGTGACGCGGGAGGTGCCGGTGGCGGCCAGTGCCGCGATCAGGTGGCTGAAGCCGCCGCGCAGGTCGGGAACGTCGATGTCGGTGCCCTTGAGTTGCGTGGGGCCGGAGATGACGGCGGAGTGCAGGAAGTTGCGCTGGCCGAAGCGGCACGGGACGCTGCCTAGGCATTCGCGGTGCACCTGGATGTTGGCGCCCATGCGGACCAGGGCCTCGGTGAAGCCGAAGCGGTTCTCGTAGACGGTTTCGTGCACGATCGAGACGCCCTCGGCCTGGGTGAGCGCGACGATCAGCGGCTGCTGCCAGTCGGTCATGAAGCCGGGGTGGACGTCGGTCTCGAGGACCAGCGGGCTGAGCTTGCCGCCCGGGTGGTAGAAGCGGATGCCGTCGTCGCCGATGTCCATGCCGCCGCCCACCTTGCGGTAGGTGTTCAGGAAGGTCATCATGTCGCGCTGGGTGGCGCCCTCGACGAAGATGTCGCCGCGGGTGACGAGGGCCGCGGAGGCCCAGGAGGCGGATTCGTTGCGGTCGGAGAGGGCGCGGTGGTTGTAGCCGCCGAGGTCCTGGACACCCTCAATTCGGATGGTGCGGTCCGTCTGGACGCTGATGATGGCGCCCATCTTCTGCAGCACGGCGATCAGGTCCACGATTTCCGGTTCGGTGGCCGCGCCGGAGAGTTCGGTGATGCCCTCGGCGCGGGTGGCGCTGAGCAGGACTTGTTCGGTGGCGCCGACGGACGGGTAAGGCAGCGCGATCTTGGCGCCCTTGAGGCCGTTGGGGGCGGAGATGTGGATGCCGCCCGGGCGCTTCTCGACGACGGCGCCGAACTGGCGGAGCACGTTCAGGTGGTAGTCGATCGGGCGGTCGCCGATCTTGCAGCCGCCCAGGTCCGGGATGAAGGCCTCGCCGATCGCGTGGATCAGCGGTCCGCAGAGCAGGATCGGGATGCGCGAGTCGCCGGCGTGGGCGTCGATGGCGGTGTGCGAGGCCGTCTTGGCGTTGGTCGGGTCCAGGGTCAGGTCCCCCGTGACCGGGTCCTTGTCCACGGTGACGCCGTGCAGCTGGAGCAGGCTGGTGACAACCTCAACGTCCTTGATCTCAGGGACGTTGCGCAGCACGGACGGCTCGTTGCCCAGCAGGGCGGCCACCATCGCCTTGGGGACAAGATTCTTGGCCCCACGGACGGTGACGCGGCCGGTCAGCGGGACGCCTCCGCGGATTGTCAGAACACTACTCATTTACCAGTTTCCTCACGACTACTCGCCCCCAAATCCTTACAAAGGCTCCCGCTAAGTGTAGGAGGTCGCGTTACCGATCTGAAATACGGCACGGTTCGGCGGCGCCGCGTCCCGGCCCGATGGGCAGTTGGCTGACTATCGGCCGTCGCGCTCCAGCGCCTCCCCCAGCACCCGGGCGGCCCGGGGGAACGCAGCCGGGTTAGGGCCGGCATAGTTGAGCCGCAGGAACGGGCCGGAGGCCTCGGCAGGGAACCACCCGGCGCCGTCGGCGATCACCACGCCGCCGGCCTCGCAGTCCCGGATCAGGCCGTCCATATCGGTGCCGTCAGGGAGCCGGGCCCAGAGGTTCAGTCCACCCGCCGGGACGTGTGCCACGTGCGCCGCCGGCGCGTGCTCGCGGAGGCTGTCGAGCAGCCGGTCGCGGCGCGATTTCAGCTGGCTTTTGAGGGCGCGCAGGTGCGACTGCCATCCGGGCTGGGTGACGACGTCGACGGCGGCGGCCTGGAGCAGGCCGCTGACGTACATGGACTCCGCCAAACGGTCGGCGAGGATCCGTTCCCGGGCGGGTCCGCGGGCGATGACGGCGGCCACCCGGAGTGCCGGGGACAGGCTCTTGGTCAGTGAGCGGAGATAGACGACATGGCCGGATCCGTCGCGGGCGGCGAGCGGTGCAGGGTCCGAGGTGATGCCGAAGTCGTGGGCCCAGTCGTCCTCAATGAGGAAGGCACCGCGCTGGCGCACCACGTCCAGGACCCGGTCGCCTTGTTTATGTGTCCAGTGCGCGCCGGTGGGGTTGGCGAACGTCGGTTGGGCGTAAAAGGCACGGGCGCCGGTTTCCTCGAAGGCACGGGCAAGTTCCCCGACGTCTGGGCCGCCCGGTCCGCTCGGGATGGGGATGATGCGCACGCCGGCGCTTGCGGCGGCCAGAATGGCGCCCCAGTAGGTGGGCGACTCCATGAGCAGCGGCTGGCCGGCGCCCACCAAGGCGCGGAAGAGGGAGCTGAGTCCGCTCTGGGATCCCGGGAGGATCACGACGTCGGCCGCGACGGGCGGCGGCACGTCCGGCAACGATGATGCGCCGAGTTCCTGCGCGAACCACGCCTGGAGTTCCGGCAACCCGGCCACAGGCGGGCGCGCGACGGCGGCATCGCTCCGGGCGGCTCGGGTCAGGGCAGCACGCACCATCCGGCCGGGCAGCAGCTCCCGGTCCGGATAGCCGGCGTTGAAGGCGGTGACGTCGTTTGGCACGTCCCGCATGGCGGCGGGATTGGGCCGAAGCGCGCCCGGCGCGGGACCCAGGGCCGCTGACTGCCACCCGTAGTCGGAGGGTCGGACCTGGCCGCGGGGACGGACGAACGTGCCCACGCCGGGCCGGCTCTCGATCAGGCCCTGTGCGGCCAGGAGACGGAGCGCGGACTGCACCGTGACGGGGCTGACCTGATATTCGGCCACGAGCGCCCGCGTGGACGGCAGCCGGGTCCCCGGCGCGGTGGCCGACACCCAGGCCCGGAGGCCGTCGGCGATCCGTGAACTGCTATTGTCAGACATGAAAGACAATAGTAGCGCTACTGTAAATATTTCCTCTCCGCTATCGACCGTGCCGGCCACGGGATACGGGTGGGGGCTCCTGGGCGTGGCGGCATTTTCGCTGACCGTCCCGATGACCCGGCTGGCGGTGGGCGGCATGTCTCCGCTGTTTATCGGGGCCGGGCGGGCGGTGGTGGCCGCGGTCCTCGCCGGGGTGGTCCTGGCTGCTACCGGGCAGCGTTTCCCCTCCCGGCGGCAGTGGCTCCGCCTCGCCGTCGTTGCCGGAGGGATCGTGATCGGCTTCCCGCTGCTGACGTCCTTTGCCCTCCACACCGCAGCCGCCAGCCACGGCGCCGTGGTGATCGCGCTTCTGCCGGCCGCCACTGCCGCCGCCGTCGTGATCCGCACCCGTGCCCGGCCCGGGACGCGGTTCTGGGCGGCCACCGCGGCCGGGGCACTGGCCGCCGTCGCATTCGGCCTGCTGCAGTCCGGCGGGATCGAGGGACCGCGCTGGGCAGATTTGTTGCTGCTGGGCGCCGTGGTCTCGGCCGCCGTCGGTTACGCGGAGGGCGGGCTGCTGGCCCGTGAACTGGGCTCCTGGCAGACGGTGTCCTGGGCGCTGGTGGCAGCCTTCCCGGTCATGGCAGGCCTCACTGTTGTGGCTGTTGTTGCGCAGCCGTTTGCCGCCGACCCCGGCCAGTGGGCAGCATTCGGGTACCTGGCGGTGGTCAGCATGTTCCTCGGCTTCTTCGCCTGGTACCGCGGGCTGGCGCTGGGGCCGATGGCAAAGGTCAGCCAGATCCAGCTGGTCCAGCCGGTGCTGAGCATCGGCTGGGCGGCGCTGCTCCTCGGCGAGCCGGTGGGCTGGCTGACCGCCGCGGGCGGCCTTGCGGTCATCCTCTGCGCGGCGCTTGCCGTCCGTGCGAGGGTGGGGGCGTAATTGTCCTGCACGGGTGGATACCGGGTCCCCGCGCCACGAACCCGTCATCCTGCCCTCCTTCTCCTAGGGCACCCGGTCGGCTGCACCCCAGCACCCCATTCTTTTATGCGCCCACGGCTCCGATCCTTAAATGTCAGACCCCTCCGATTGAATGGGTTCATGGAAGGCAGTCGGAAGCTTTTCGATTCAGTCGGCGCGGTCCCGGTGGCGGGGGACGCGGCGGCGATCATTGATGAGCTCCGTGCGCTGGAGGACAGTAAGTCGGCGATCTCGGCCCGGCAGGCCAGGCTGGCCGTGGCGCTCGACCTGGTCCGGCGTCGTGAACAAGCCGCTCTTGGCTTGCCCGCTGACCAGCTCGGCGCAGGGGTCGGGGCGGAGGTTGCGTTGGCTCGGCGGGAATCCCCGGCCAAAGGCTCACGGTTGCTGGGGCTTGCCCGGGCGCTCGTGACGGAGATGCCGCACACCCTCGCCGCCCTCGACACCGGACGGCTGAACGAATGGCGTGCCACACTTCTCGTCCGCGAGACTGCCTGCCTGGACGCCGACGACCGGGCCGCCGTGGACGAGGAACTCGCCGCCGACACCGGCACCTTCGACGGCGCCGGAGACCGGGCCATCATCTCCGCAGCCAAGACCGCCGCCTACCGGCACGACCCACGCTCCGTCACCCAACGCGCCGCCCACGCCGAGACCGAACGCAGTGTCAGTCTCCGCCCGGCACCGGACACCATGTGCTACCTCACCGCCTTGCTACCCGTTGCCGCAGGAGTGGCCGCCTTCGCCGCGTTGACCCGGCACGCCGACACCGCCCGCGCCACCGGAGACGCACGATCCCGCGGCCAGGTCATGGCCGATGCTCTGGTCGAACGGATCACCGGGACACCTGGCGGGATCACCGGCATCGAGGTCCAACTCGTCATGACCGACCGGACCCTCCTCGCCGGCGATAACGAACCGGCCCGCCTCGCCGGCTACGGTATCGTCCCCGCCGAATGGGCCAGGAAACTCCTAGCCGACAAGCGTGACAACCCAGAGCTCACAACCTGGATCCGCCGGCTCTACACCGCGCCCGGCACCGGCGAACTCATCGGCATGGACTCACGGGCCCGGCTCTTCCCCTCCGGTCTGCGCCGCTTCATCGAAGCCCGCGACAACACCTGCCGGACCCCCTACTGCGACGCACCCATCCGACACCTCGACCACATCGTTCCCTGGTACCGGGGCGGAGCAACCACAACAGCCAACGGCGCCGGACTCTGCGAAGCCTGCAACCACACCAAAGAAACCCCAGGCTGGACCGCCCGGCCCCTCGACAGAGCAGAGCCGTTGAACAGGGCAGTACCCGGCGCCAGACCGCCCAGCGGCCGTCATTCCTTCGAACTGACGACACCCACCGGCCACGTCTATCTCTCTGTCGCGCCGCCACTGCCGGGGGCAAGCAGCGACGGGCCTCGGAGATCGCATGCGGAGGTTCTCCAAGGCGAACTCGTTCTCTGTGGCTCACAAACGCAAACCCACCGCCGCAAGGGACGCCGTCCCAGGCAGCGTGCCCGGTTGCCGGCCTAGCGGGTCACCCGCGAGCCCCTTTAAACCACGTCGCCGCCGGGCAAAAGCCCGGCGGCGATGGAAGCGGCAGCACGCTGCCCGCGACAGAATCAGCCCAGCTTGGCCGGCAGCGTCGTGGGCTTGAATGCAGGCCGCGTTGCCTCGTAGGCGGTGATGTCTTCCTCGTGCTGGAGGGTCAGCCCAATGTCGTCCAGGCCTTCCAGGAGGCGCCAGCGGGTGTAGTCGTCGATCTCGAACGGAGCCACGACGTTGCCGCACTCGACCGTCTTGGAGACCAGATCAACCCGGACCTCGGTGCCCGGAGCGTTTTCCAGCACCTTCCAGATCAGTTCGATGTCGTCCTGCGACAGCTCGGCGGCCAGCAGCCCCTGCTTGCCCGAGTTGCCGCGGAAGATGTCGGCGAACCGGGAGGACAGCACCGCCTTGAAGCCGTAGTCCTTGAGCGCCCACACTGCGTGCTCACGCGAAGACCCGGTCCCGAAGTCCGGCCCGGCCACCAGCACCGATCCGGCAGAGAACGGTTCCTGGTTCAGGATGAAGGACTGGTCCTTGCGCCAGGCGGAGAACAGGGCGTCCTCGAAGCCGGTCCGCGTGATCCGCTTGAGGTAGACGGCGGGGATGATCTGGTCCGTGTCGACGTTGCTCTGCCGCAGCGGGACGCCGATGCCGGTGTGGGTGGTGAACTTTTCCATCGTCTCTCCTTAGGCTGCGCTGGAGCGGTGTCCGGCGGACACGGGCTCGGGGTCAAGGTCCGACGGCGAACTCAGGGTGCCGCGCACCGCCGTCGCCGCCGCCACAACGGGCGAGACCAGGTGGGTGCGGCCACCCTTGCCCTGGCGGCCCTCAAAGTTGCGGTTCGAGGTGGACGCGCAGCGCTCCCCCACTTCCAGCTGGTCCGGGTTCATGCCCAGGCACATCGAGCAGCCGGCGAACCGCCACTCGGCGCCGAAGTCCTTGAAGACCTTGTCCAGCCCCTCCGCCTCGGCTTCCAGCCGGACGCGGGCGGAACCGGGGACCACCAGCATGCGAATGTTCGGGTCCTTGGTGCGCCCCCGGATGATGTCCGCCGCGGCCCGCAGGTCCTCCATCCGGGAGTTGGTGCAGGAGCCCAGGAAGACGGTGTCCACCCGGATGTCCTTCATCGGCGTGCCCGCCTCGAGGCCCATGTACTGCAGGGCGCGTTCCGCGGCTGCCTTGGCGTTCTCGTCGCCGAAGTCCCCTGGCGAAGGCACCTTGTCCGACAGGGAGACGCCCTGGCCGGGGTTGGTCCCCCACGTCACGAAGGGCTCCAGCGTGTCGGCGTCGAGGTCCACCTGGGCGTCGAAGACGGCGTCGTCGTCCGTCCGCAGCGTGTTCCAATACTCGATCGCTGCGTCCCAGTCAGCGCCCTCGGGGGCGTGCGGACGGCCCTGCATGTAGTCGTACGTCGTCCGGTCCGGGGCCACCATGCCGGCGCGGGCCCCGGCCTCGATCGACATGTTGCAGATCGTCATCCGGGCTTCCATGGACAGCGCGCGGATCGCCGAGCCGCGGTACTCCAGCACATAGCCCTGGCCGCCGCCGGTGCCGATCTTCGCGATGACCGCCAGGATGATGTCCTTGGCCGTTACGCCAGGGCGCAACGTGCCCTCGACGTTGATGGCCATGGTCTTGAACGGCTTGAGCGAGAGCGTCTGGGTGGCCATGACGTGCTCAACCTCGGAGGTGCCGATGCCCATCGCGAGCGCACCGAAGGCGCCGTGGGTGGAGGTGTGCGAATCGCCGCAGACCACCGTCATACCCGGCTGGGTCAGTCCAAGCTGCGGGCCCACCACGTGGACGATTCCCTGTTCGGCGTCGCCCAGGGAGTGCAGGCGCACCCCGAACTCCTTGCAGTTGTTCCGCAAGGTCTCGATCTGCGTGCGGCTGGTCAGGTCGGCGATAGGCTTGTCGATCGCGAGGGTTGGCGTGTTGTGATCCTCGGTGGCGATCGTCAGGTCCGGCCGGCGGAGTTGGCGGCCGGCCAGGCGCAGCCCCTCGAACGCCTGCGGGGAGGTCACCTCGTGCAAGAGGTGAAGGTCGATGAAGAGGAGGTCAGGCTGGGCGTTGGCGCCTTCGCCGTCCCCCTTGCGCACCACGTGCGCGTCCCAGACTTTCTCGGCCAATGTCTTTCCCACGGCCTGCTCCCTCCACTGCTTTCGCTGCTGCCAGTGCCACCGGGATCCGCCCGGCGGCGTTGATGCTATCCACTGAATCAGCCCGCTGACCGAATAAGCCAGCGCAATGATTTGCATCTCAGATATTGAGACGGCAATATCATTACATGGACAACTCTAGTGGCGTTGGCGTCATCGATAAAGCGGCACACGTACTCGACGCCCTCGAGGCCGGGCCCACCACCCTGGCCCAGCTGGTCGCGGCCACCGGGCTGGCCCGCCCCACCGTGCACCGGTTGGCGCTGGCCTTGGTCCATCACCGGTTGGTCAGCCGCGACATCCAGGGCCGCTTCGTCCTCGGCAGCCGCCTGGTGGAACTGGCCTCCGCCGCCGGCGAGGACCGGTTGATCGCCTCCGCCGGCCCGGTCCTGATGCAGTTGCGCGACGCCACGGGCGAGAGCGCCCAGATCTTCCGCCGCCAGGGCGACTGGCGCGTCTGCGTCGCCTCCGCCGAACGCCCCATCGGCCTGCGCGACACCATCCCGGTCGGCACCCAGTTGTCCATGAAGGCAGGCTCGGCCGCACAGGTGCTCCTGGCCTGGGAGGACCACGACCGCCTGCTTGAGGGCCTGCAGGCCGCGCGCTTTACGCCCACCGTCCTGGCCGGAGTACGACGCCGGGGCTGGGCCCAGAGCCTCGGCGAACGTGAGCCCGGGGTGGCCTCCGTCTCTGCCCCCGTGCGCGGCCCGTCCGGGCGCGTCATCGCGGCGGTCTCGATCTCGGGACCCATCGAACGCCTGACCCGCCAGCCGGGCCGCCTGCACGCCGAGGTGGTCTGCAACGCCTCCCGTACGCTGACCGAGGCGCTGCGCAAAACCAACGACTGATCCTCCCTCCCCCGGTGTCAGCGGCCGGCGCTAGGCTGTGCGGATGAACAGCTATGCGGTCTTCCTGCGCGGGGTCAATGTCGGCGGCATCACCATCAAAATGGCCGAGCTCAAGGACGCCCTGAAGCAGCGGCCCTTCGGCTCCGTGAAAACGCTGCTGGCCAGCGGGAACGTGGTCCTGACCAGCGACCTGCCCGCCGCCGGGGTGAAGGCCGAGTTCGAGGAGTGCCTGCGCGAGGGTTTCGGCTACGACGCCTGGGTGGTGGTGCTGCCCGCCGAACGCCTGGCGAAACTGGTGGCCGCGTGCCCCTATCCGCCGGACGACGCCGGCACGCACAGCTACGTCACGCTGTCCTCCGACGCCGGGGTCCTCGCCGAACTGTACGACGCCGGCACCGCATTGGACGGCGTGGAGCTTACCCTGCTGGGTCCGGAGGCGGTGGCGTGGCTTGCCCCGGCCGGCGGCACCCTGGACAGCCCGTTCAGCAAGCTCTCCTCGAAGCCGAAGTACAAGTCCTCCACCACCACGCGCAACCTGCGCACCCTGATCAAGGTCCGCGACGCCTCCGCGGACCTGCAGGGAGGGCGCGGCTAGCCCGCCGCCACCTTTAGGGCGCCGTTGAATGCGGTGAGCCGGCCGGCTTCGAGCTCGACGGGCGCCACCACGACGTCACGGGCGACGGCGTCGACCGCCGCTTCCAGCCGGCGGCGCGCGGCCCGGGCCCGCGCCCTGGCAGCGATCCCGGCAAGGGCCCGCGCCGCCAGGGCCAACACCAATCCGAGCAGCACTCCCCCGGCCACCAGCACCGTGGGCACCGGCCAGCCCTCGACGCGGGGAACCTCCGGAACCGGCAACTGGAAGTAGCCCAGCGCCGCCAGTACCCCCAGCCAGCCCAGCCCTGCAACCGCGGCCGCCAGCCCCAGCCACTGCAGGACGTTGAAGAGCCGCCACCACCAGGAGCCCCGCCCCGCGGACAGGTCGGTCCCGGCGATCGCCTGGTCAAGCGCGTCCGGGAGCTGGTCCCGTCCCTCCCGGGCGGCGGTGCGGATCGCAGCCCGCCACGGCCCGGGCGCGCCGTCGGAAGCGGTGTCGGCGAAGTTCCGGACCGCTGCGTCGGTCCTCGCACGCTCCGGCGCGCCGGCGGGCGGCAGCGAGGTCCGGTTCAGCTGCGGCGGTTCTCCGGTCCGGCGAAGGTTCAGCCTGCGCAGGGGGTCCGGCCGGAGCCGGGCGAGCCAGCGGGTCACCGGCCAGCCGGTCCGGCGCGTCGCCTCCAGCCGGTAGGAGGCGGCAACGGCATCCACCACCAGCGGCACGTTGGCGGCCGTGGCCAGTTCCCGGGACAGGCGTTCCCGGTTGCCGGGCCGGACGCCGGCGGCCTCGCCGGTCCCGGATGCCTCGGCCAATAGGTGGGCCGCGTGGTCGACGTCGGCCGTGAGCCGCTGGGACAGTGCGCGCCGCTGCATGGCCACCTGGCGGATCGCGGCGCGGACCTTGTCCACCCCGGTTCCCACGAGGGCCGAGGCTCCGAGGACCTGCACGGAACCCAGTCCGTCGCGGTGGAGCAGGGACTGGAGGGATTCCAGGACCGGCCGCACGTCGTGTTCCGGCAGCCGGTCCACCTGATTGAGGACCACCAGCGTCACGGCGGCGTGGGTGGCGAGCGGGGCGAGGAACTCGTTATGCACCGCCGCGTCAGCGTATTTCTGCGGGTCCAGCACCCAGACCAGGACGTCCACCAGCCCGGCCAGGCGCTCCGCGATGGCCCTGTTTTCGGCGCGGGTTGAGTCAATGTCCGGAAGGTCCAGCAGGATCAGTCCGGTGGAGTCGTCTGCGAAGCCGGGTACGGCCGCGGCAACGTGCCGGTGACGGACGTCCAGCCAGTCCAGGAGCTCCCCGCTGCCCTCCGCGCCCCAGATCCCGGCGAGCGGTTCCGACGTCGTTGGGCGGCGGGCTGCCGCCGTCGCGATGGCCGCGCCGCCCACCGCATTGAACAGCGACGACTTTCCGCTGCCGGTGGCCCCGAAGAAGCCCACCACGGTGTGTTCGGCGGAGAGGGAACGCCGCGAGCTGGCTCGCTCCAGGACCTGCAGGACCCCGTCCAAGGTCTCGTCCGGCAGCACGCCGGCCGCCAGTTGCCGCGCGTCATCCAGTGCTTCCAGCCGGCGGTCCAGGCGCGACGCCTCCCGGGCCGAAGCGTGGCGGTTCATGCGGCCGCCAGAGCTGTCAGGGCGGTGGCCCGCGCCCGCAAATCCTCGGCCGGGACGGCGTCCGGCGCCGCGGCCTCGAGGCGGTCCAGGAACCGCTGCCGCTCGTCGTCGAGGAGGCGCTGGCAGCGTTCCTGCAGGTCGGTGCGGGCGGTCCTGGCCAGCCGGCGCACGGCGTCCTCGCCGAAGACCGCCTCCAGGACGCGTTGGCCGATCACGGCCGTCCCGCCGGCGACGCCGATCTCCAGACCGGTGAGACCGGCGGTCATGGAGAAGACAACGATCATCAGCGCCGCACCGAGGCCGTTGATTCCGAAGGACAGCCAGCGCGCCTGGCTGCGCTTGCCCTGGCCTTCGGTCCGGATCAGCTCCATCAGGCTTCCTTGCCAGGCCCGGATCTCGGCCGCGACGGCGTCCGCGAAGCCCGGCGAGGTGCCGGACAGGTCGTCGGTGCCCAGCAGGAGGCGGCCGGCCGGGTCGGAGCGCCAACGCCGGTCCGTCTCCTCGGCAGCGTTGGCCGCTTCGTCGAGGATCACCGCCTGCAGGCCGGTTTCGATGGCCGTTTCAACGCGGACCGCCGGGGCCGGTTCGCCCCGGAAGAACGCCCCGACGCGGTCCCGCATCCGGCCGATGTTCTGTTCCATGACGCGGAAGAACTCCCCAGTGCCGACAAAGTCCTGCCACCGGGCGAGGACCTCTCCCCGCAACAGGGCGCCGTCGCGGGTGGCCTCCTGGATGCGGCCGGCGGCGTCCCGGTAGGCGCTCATGGCGTCCTGCTCCAGTTGCCGGGCCGCTTCCTGCTGCGCCGCCACGGCGCCTGCGGCGGCGGTGAACCTGGCGGCCAGGCCCCTGATGGCGCCGTTAAGGGTCCGCCGGGCGATTGCGGACCTGCCGGCGGCGTCCGCCGCGATCCCGCGCAGCCAGGCAAGCAGCGGCGCCACCGTGGCCGGCGGCAGCATGCCCTCACGGTCCAGAGGCACCTCCGGGACGATGAACAGCCGCGCCGAGGCCAGGCCTTGGCGCTCAAGCATTGTCCGCAGGTCGGCGGCCACTTCGTCCTCGGCCGCCGGCGGCACGCGGTCCAGCACCACGGCCACGGTGATGTCGCGGGCGGCGGCGTCCAGCAACAGCCGCCAGGGCACGGCGTCGGCGTAGCGGTTGGCCGTCGTCACGAAGATCCAGAGATCCGCCGCGGCGAGCAGCTGTCCGGCGAGCCGGCGGTTCTCAGCGGAGACGGAGTCGACGTCGGGGGCATCCAGGAGGGCGACGCCGGCCGGGACCGCCGGGTCGCCTGCGAGGACCAGCGAGGTCACTGCGGCAGCGTCTTCCCCTGCGCCGGGGACCGACGCGGGTTGCGCCAAGGTCGGCCCGGCGAGGACCGTGCCGCGGATCCTGCTGAGCGTGGGCAGCACGCGCTGGTCCTCGAACCAGCCGGCGTCGCCCGGGTGGTGCAGGAGGATGGGCTGGCGGGTGGTGGGGCGGATCGCCCCGGCGCGGGTGACGGGGTGGCCCACCAGGGCGTTGACCAGCGTGGACTTGCCGGCGCCGGTGGAACCGCCGACGACGGCGAGCAGGGGCGCGTCGAGGCTGCGGTAGCGGGGCAGGATGTAGTCATCCAGTTGGGCGGCGGCGTTGCGGACGTCGCGGCGGGCGTCCTCCACGCCGGGGAGGTCCAACGGCAGGATCACGGTGCCCAGCTCGCGGCGGGCGGACTCCAGCAGCTCCACCGCGTTCGCCTGGCGTGCGGCGGCCTGCCCTGCACGGGCGGGAATGGTGCTCTCGTGGTCGCTCACAGCTTCATCATGGCAGGTCAGCGGTCCGGGACGCCCGGGCTACGGCGCTCCAGGCATAAAAAGGGAATAGAAAAATCCCCCGGAGACCGTGGTCTCCGGGGGAAATTTGTGACCCCAGCGGGATTCGAACCCGCGTTACCGCCGTGAGAGGGCAGCGTACTAGGCCGCTATACGATGGGGCCTTGCACTTTTCCAGCTCGAAGATTGTTTCACATCTTCAGCCATTCTCCAAATCGGTCGGACCAACTCGGAGACTCCGATTTTCCGCGGAAATCCGCGGATTTTCAGAGCTGGGATACCAGGACTCGAACCTAGAATGACGGTACCAGAAACCGTAGTGTTGCCAATTACACCATATCCCATTGTGACTTTCGGACCGGTTCCGCAGGCCTAAACCCGCGCTCCCGGCGCCTCAGCACGAGTAATTACTTTACCCGAGACTTTTGTCCGGCACAAATCGGCCCGAAGTCCCCGCGGGAACGCCCCGAAAGGCGCCCCGGGCGGCATGCGCCACCCGCCAATCTGCAAAAAACCGTTGCCAATCCGCCGTCGATAAGTTTACTCTCGGTAAGTTACCAACGAGTAACCCAACCCTCCCCCAATCGAACAGCAGCATCCCCACGGCCTAAGACGGCTGTTAGCTGCATCACACTGGCGGGGCCGGCAGCGAAGCCGTTGCCGGCGAGATCGTCGAGAGGAACAAGAAGTGCCACAGAGTCGTGTCGCCATCGCTCCGCCCCGCAACCGGGCCCAACAAATCGCCATTGCCGTCCTGGCCCTGCTGCTGATCGCGTTGCTGGGCTTCTACACCTTGGTCACGGGTCGGATCACCGACGGGTCCGCCCGCCTCAATGACGGTGCCGGCCAGGCCGCCGCCGGGGCCCAACAGCTCAAGGATGGCGCGGGGAAGCTCGCCGACGGCGCGGGCCAGGCCGATACCGGCTCGGGCAAGCTCTCGGACGGCGCGGAGAAGATCCACCAAGGCATCGCAAGCAAGCTCGCCCCGGGCGCGGACCAGCTGCAGCAGGGCGCCACCCAGCTCTCCGAGGGCGCGGTCAAGATCCAGACCGACGTGGATAACAAGCTCGCCCCCGGCGTCTACCAGGTGGACGACGGCGCCCAGAAGCTGGCGGCCGGCGCGGTCCAGCTCTCCGCCGCACTGACCCCCACGGCCGCCGGCAACGCGGAGAACAACCTGGCCGACGGCGCTACCCAGCTCAACGCCGGAGCCGGCCAGCTGGCCGCCGGCACGGGCCAACTGGCCGCCGGCACGGACCAGCTCGCCGCCGGCACCGACCAGCTCAAGGGCTACCGGGGCGCCAACAACAACCCCGAGGCCGGAACCGGAACGGCTGCCCTGGCCCAGGCGCTGGAGCAGCTGAACGCCGCCGCCAATGATTTGGTCCAGGGAGCAGTGCCGCTGGCCGTGGTCAAGGACAAGATCGCCAAGATCCTCGACGGCGCCCACCGGCTGGACGCCGGCGCCTCGCGGCTGCAGGCCGGGGCTGGGCAGCTCCGCACCGGCGCCGCCCAGCTGAACACCGGCGCCGGGCAGCTGCACGCCGGAACCGGGAAGCTCACCGCCGGCTTCGCCACCCTGGCGGCCAAGCTCAACAGCCAGGACCCCAACAACCCCGGCGTCGTCCTGGGCACCCGCCTGCTGGCCGACGGCACCTCAAAAATCCGGGTGGGCATGGACGGCGTACCCGGCGATCCGGAGCACCCGGGCCTGCTGAAGGCCACGGCCAAGATGACCGACGGCACCTCCCGGCTCGCGGACGGAACCCTGGCACTGAACACGGGCATCAAGGGCGATCCCGCCGACCCGGCAAACCCGGGCCTGCTGAACGGGTCCACCGCACTGGCCACCGGCGCCTCCGACCTCCACACCGGCAACAGCAAACTCGCCGCGGGCTCCACGCAGCTCGCGAGCGGCGCCGACAAGCTGGCCGACGGCAACGCGCAGATCGCCGCCGGAACCGGCACGCTCTTCTCCAGCGCCTCCGCGGTGTCCCCGTCGAGCATGATCAAGAACGACGTCGCCGTGGCCCTGGGACTTGTGACCCTGCTGGCGCTCGGCGCCGTGGGCGCCTACCTGGCGCTGCGGAACCGGCGGCTCGCCCAGGCTCCGGCCTAACGGACCAGCCCGGCCGGCCCGCCAGCCCGTCCAGGGACATCAGCTCAGGCGAGCAGGTCCAGCAGCGAGGAGACCTCGCGTCCGGTGAACTCCGGCGCGGGGTCTCCTCCGCGGTTAAGCCACACGCCCAGCAGGCCGGCCGCCGTCGCGCCGTCCGCGTCGAGCAGCCGGTTGTCGCCGACGTAGAGCGTCTCTGCCCGGCCGGTGCCGAGCTGGCGCACACCCTCGAGGTAGATGGCGGGGTCCGGCTTCGGGACGCCCACGGTGTCGGTGCCGACCAGCACGCCGATCCGCTCCAGCCCGGCGGCGTCGAGCTTCACCCGCTGGTAGTCGTGGACGTTATTGCTCACCGCACCGTACGGAATCCCCGCGGCGTCCAGGGCGTCCAGCAGCGGAACCACGTCATCAAAGGCGCGGATATAGCTGTGCTGCAGGCTCGCGTAGGAGCTGACCCAGTGATGGGCCTGCTCCCCCTCGGCCAGTTCGACGCCGAAGTGCCCCAGTGCGGCGCGGCCGCGGAGCAGGCGCTGCTCGTTGAAGGTCAGCTCACCTGCCAGGTAGCGATCGTAGTAGTGCGTGGTTTCCTTCGTGAAGATGCGCCCGAACTTCTCCCAGGAGGCCTCGTCCAGGCCCGGGAGCAGGTGCTCGCTGACGCCGCGCAGGGCCGCCGTCATGGCGAACTCCAGGTCCACCAGCGTGTCGTCAATATCGAAGAGCACGCCGGTGACGGCGGTGAGACCGGGCGCCAGCACGCCGGCCGCCCGGTCCCCGCCCCGCGTGGCGGCATCCATCATCAGCCGCGGAAGGCGCGCAGGCGGGCCAGGGACGAGTCCCGGCCCAGGATGACCATGGACTCGAACAGCGGCGGGGAGATCCGGCGGCCGGAGATGGCCGTGCGGACCGGGCCGAACGCCAGCCGGGGCTTGACGCCGAGGCCCTCGACCAGCGACTCCTTCAGGGCTGCCTGGATGCTCTCCGCGGTCCAATCCTGCAGCGGTTCCAGCGAGACCAGGGCGGCGTCGAGCACCTCGGTGAGGTTCTCCGGGAGTCCCTTGCGGGCGTCGTCGGCCACGTCCACCGCGTCGTCGGCTTTGAAGAGGAAGGCAAGCATCTCGGGCGCTTCGCCGAGGAGCGAGATGCGCTCCTGGATCAGCGGCGCAGCCTCCGCGAGGATCTCCTCTTCGCGCGCGGTGAGCGTCTCCCCCACCAAGCCGGCGGCCTGCAGGTACGGGACCAGCCGGCCGCGGAAGTCCTCGGCGTCGAGCATGCGGATGTGCGTGCCGTTGATGGCCTCGGCCTTCTTGAGGTCGAAGCGGGCCGGGTTGGCCAACACGTCGTGGACGTCGAAGTTCTCGATCAGCTGCTCCACGGTGAAGATGTCCTCGTCCGCGGAGAGGCTCCAGCCCAGCAGGGAGAGGTAGTTCAGCAGGCCTTCGGGGATGAAGCCGCGGTCGCGCAGCAGGAAGAGGTTGGACTGCGGGTCGCGCTTGGAGAGCTTCTTGTTGCCCTCGCCCATGACGTAGGGCAGGTGGCCGAACTCCGGCAGGTAGCTGGCGACGCCGATCTCCATCAGCGCACGGAACAGCACCACCTGGCGGGGCGTGGAGGAGAGCAGGTCCTCACCACGGAGGACGTGGGTGATGCCCATCAGCGCGTCGTCCACCGGGTTGACCAGGGTGTAGAGCGGCGAACCGTCGGCGCGGACGATCACGTAGTCCGGGATGCTGCCGGCCTTGAAGGTGATCTCGCCGCGGACCATGTCGGTGAAGGTGACGTCCTCGTCGGGCATCCGCATCCGCAACACCGGCTGCCGGCCCTCGGCCTGGAACGCGGCGAGCTGTTCCTCGGAGAGGTTCCGGTCGAAGTTGTCGTAGCCCAGCTTCGGGTCGCGGCCGGCGGCACGGTGGCGTGCCTCGACCTCCTCCGGGGACGAGTAGCACTCGTAGGCGTAACCGCCGGCGACCAGCTTGGCCACCACGTCCTTGTAGAGGTCCAGGCGCTGCGACTGGCGGTACGGCTCGTGCGGGCCGCCCACCTCGACGCCCTCTTCCCAGCTGATGCCGAGCCACTTCAGCGCCTCCAGCAGCTGCTGGTAGCTCTCCTCCGAGTCGCGCGCCGCGTCCGTGTCCTCGATGCGGAAGACGAACGTGCCCTTGGTGTGCTTCGCGTGGGCCCAGTTGAACAGGGCGGTGCGGATCAGGCCGACGTGCGGGGTTCCGGTGGGCGAGGGGCAGAACCGGACCCGGACCGGGGTGTCCGCGGTGACTTCGCGGGAGGCTTCACGGTTCGGGTCCGTGGTGGCAGAGCTGGAGACGGCGTCGGGCGCGGTGGGAGTAGTCATAGTGGTACCAACTTTACCGCGTGCCCCAACTGGCTAGCGGCGGACGATCGGGTTGGAAAGGCGTCCGATGCCCTCGATCTCCACCTCGTAGCGGTCCCCGGCCTGAACGAGGCCGACGCCGGCGGGGGTACCGGTCATGATGACGTCGCCGGGCAGCAGGGTGAAGGCGTGCGAGACGATCGAGACCAGCTCGCGGACGCCGCGGATCATCTGGTTGGTATTGCCGTCCTGGCGCAGTTCGCCGTTCAGGCGGCCCTGGATCTGCAGGTCCTCGGTGTCCAGTTCGGTTTCGATCCAGGGGCCCAGCGGGGCGGAGGTATCGAAGCCCTTGGCGCGGGCCCATTGCAGGTCGGTCTTCTGGACGTCCCGGGCGGTGAGGTCGTTGCCGCAGGTGTAGCCGAAGACGACGTCGTCCACGCGCTCCTCGGGGACGTCCTTGCAGATCCGGCCGATCACGACGCACAGTTCGGCTTCGAAGGAGATCTCCTCGGAGAACTCGGGCAGAACCACGGGATCGTTCGGGCCAACCACGGAGGTGTTGGGCTTGAGGAACAGCAGCGGCTGGGCGGGCACCTCGTTGCCGAGTTCGTGGGCGTGTTCCACGAAGTTGCGGCCGACGCCGACGACCTTGCTGCGCGGGATGATCGGCGCGAGCAGGCGGACGTCCTCCAGCTGGTGCTTCACGGAGGTCCGTTCGACGCCGTTGAAGAAGGGGTCGCCGTGGATGACAGTGATGACCTCACTGCCGGGCTCGCCTTCGACGATGCCGTAAAGGGGATCAGAATCAACTACAAACCGGGCGATACGCATGCGCCCTAGCCTACCGTCCGCGCAGGTAGTCCAGCTGCGCGGCGACGGACAGTTCGGCGGCTGGCCGGACGGAGGGGTCGACGGCGGCGTAGACCGCGTCGGCCACCTCCACGACGCCGGCGTCCCCGCCGAGCTCGGCCAGGGCGGAGCGGATCTGCGAGAGCCGGTCCTGGCGGTGGTCGCGGTACGCCCGCACGATCGTGTCCAGCGCGGGGAGGACGGGCCCGTGGGCCGGCAGGACCGTCGCCGGGCCGATCCGCTCCAGCCGGTCCAGCGAGTCGAGGTAGTCCCCCAGCCGGCCGTCCGGGTAGTCCAGCACCGTGGTCCCGACGCCAAGGACGGTGTCGCCGGTGAGGACAGAACCGTGCTCGCCGTCGCCGGGCAGGTGGAAGCAGACGGAGTCGGAGGTGTGGCCCGGCGTCGCCAGCACACGGATCTCGACGCCGGCGGCGTGCAACACCTCGCCGTCGGCCAGCGGCTCGGCGCCGTGGCAGTGCGCGGGGTCGGCGGCCCGCACGGGGGCGCCGGTCAACTCAGCGAATCGGGCGGCCGCTGCCGTGTGGTCGGCGTGGCGGTGGGTGATCAGGATCAGCTCCACCGTCCCGGCCCGGCCGAGCGCGGCCAGGTGGTCCTCATCCAGCGGGCCCGGGTCCACCACCACGACGGCGGAGGCCCCCGGGGCCGAGAGCACGTACGAGTTGGTCCCGTGCAGGCTCATCGGCCCCGGGTTGGGCGCCAGATGGAAGGCGGTCAGGTCGGTGCTCCGGACCGGGGCCCGGACGTCGTCGTGGATCACAGTCCCATCTTCCCACCGCGCCCGCCGGGAGGGCAGGGCCGGAGTGCTTACGCCAGGCGGGTCAGCCAGCCGTGGGTGTCCTCGACCGTGCCGGTCTGGATGCCGAGCAGCTGTTCGCGGATGGCCATGGTGGTCCCGCCGGCCTTGGCGTCCTCGGAGCCGATGAACTCGGTGGTGTCCTTGAGCACGCCGATCGGGGTGATCACGGCGGCGGTGCCGCAGGCGAAGACCTCGGCGATCTCACCGGAGGCCACGCCGTCGCGCCATTCGTCCAGGGTGATCTTCCGTTCGGTGACCTCGCGGCCCATGTCGCGGGCCACCTGGATGACCGAGGAGCGGGTGACGCCCTCGAGGATGGTGCCGGAGAGCGCCGGGGTGACCAGGGAGCCGTCCTTCATCACGAAGAAGACGTTCATGCCGCCGAGCTCCTCGACGGCGTTGTCGTTGAACTGGTCCAGGAAGAGCACCTGCTTGCAGCCGTTGGCCTCGGCCTCCTGCTGGGCGATCAGCGACGCGGCGTAGTTGCCGCCGCACTTGGCGGCACCGGTACCGCCGCGGCCGGCGCGGGCGTATTCGCGGGAGATCCAGATGGAGACGGGCTTGAGCTCGCCGCCGAAGTAGTTGCCGGCCGGGGAGGCGATGACGCGGAAGGAGACCTCGCGGGCGGCCCGGACGCCCAGGAAGGCCTCGGTGGCGATCATGAACGGCCGCAGGTAGAGGGCTTCGCCGTCGCCGCTGGGGACCCAGTCACGGTCGACGGAAACCAGCTCGCGGATGGCGGCGAGGAAGTATTCCTCGGGCAGTTCCGGCAGGGCGAGCCGGCGGGCGGACTTGTTCAGCCGGGCGGCGTTGGCCTCGGGCCGGAACGTCCAGACGGAGCCGTCGGCGTGGCGGTAGGCCTTGAGGCCCTCGAAGATCTCCTGGCCGTAGTGCAGGACCGCGGCGGAGGGGTCCAGCATGATCGGACCGTAGGGTTCGATGCGGGCGTCGTGCCAGCCGCCCTTGCCCTCGGCGTCGACGCTGTAGTCGACGATCGCGGTGTGGTCGGTGAAGTAGTCGCCGAATCCCGGGTTCGCCAGGATGGCTGCGCGCTCTTCCGCGGACTTCGGGGTCGCCGAGAGCCGCTGCGCGAATTCGACGCCATGGGCAGTCTGGGTCATGGTTCCTCCATGGTCGGCTGCCTGGCGGTGTGAACGTGGTTCATCCTCGGACCACGGCAGCAAATTGGTGAGTCGAAACTAGCTTACGCCCGGGCGTCAGAGGGCGGCCGCGATGGCGTCGCCGATCGCCGCCGTGCTGCGGAAGCTCCCGTCGCGGGCCTCGACGTCGGCGGTCACGGCCGCCTCGATCCGCCGCGCGGCCGCGCCGTAGCCGAGGTGGTCCAGCAGCAGGGCGGCGGAGAGGATCGCGGCGCTCGGGTCGGCCTTCTGCTGGCCGGCGATGTCCGGGGCGGAGCCGTGGACGGGTTCGAACATCGACGGCGCGGTGCGGTCCATGTTGATGTTGCCGGACGCGGCCAGGCCGATGCCGCCGGTGATGGCCGCGGCGAGGTCGGTGAGGATGTCGCCGAAGAGGTTGTCCGTGACGATCACGTCGAAGCGGGCCGGGTCCGTAACCATGAAGATGGTGGCGGCGTCCACGTGCAGGTAGTCGTGGCTGACCTCGGGGAACTCCTGGGCGACGGCCTCCACGGTGCGCTTCCAGAGGTGGCCTGCGTAGACCAGCACGTTGTGCTTGTGCACCAGGGTCAGCTTCTTGCGCGGGCGCTCGTTGGCGCGGCGGAAGGCGTCACGGACCACGCGCTCGACACCGTGGGCGGTGTTCAGCGAGACCTCGGTGGCGACCTCGTGCGGGGTGCCGCTACGCAGGGTGCCGCCGTTGCCGACGTAGGGGCCCTCGGTGCCCTCGCGGACCACGATGAAGTCGACCTCGCCGGGGTTGGCCAGCGGGCTGCCGACGCCGGCGTACAGCTTGGAGGGGCGCAGGTTCACATAGTGGTCCAGGCTGAAGCGGAGCTTAAGCAACAGTTCGCGCTCGATGATGCCGGAGGGAATCCGGGTGTCCCCGGGTGCGGCGCCGACGGCGCCGAAGAGGATGGCGTCGCGGCCGCGCAGGTCGGCCAGCGTCTCCTCGGGCAGGGTCTCCCCCGTGGCCAGCCAGTGCGCGGCGCCCAACTCGTAGTGGGTCTGCTGCAACACGATGCCCTCGGCCGCGGCGGCCTTCTCGAGCACCTTGAGGGCTTCGGCTACGACCTCGGGGCCGATGCCATCGCCGGGGATAACGGCCAGGTCGATCGTGGATTCGCTCATACCTTCAGGGTAGTGAGGGCATCCGCATGCTGGTCAATCCGTCTCAAAATACGAACACCCCCGGCGGCCTGCCGGGGTGTTCGTGGAGTTCGGGCCGGGTGGCTCAGGCCTCCGCAGGCTCCTCGTACTTCGGGAAGACCGGGGCCGGGGCGGGCAGGGCGGTGCCGGACTCGATCGGCGTGGCCAGCGCGGCGAAGCTGCGGGCCTCCCCCTCGGGCTGGCCGAGGCTGTCCAGGATGGCGCCGGCCGCCGTCGGCATCACCGGCTGCGCCAGGATGGCGACGTTCCGCAGCACCTCGAGGGTGACGTAGAGGACCGTGTTCATCCGTTCGACGTCGGTCTTCCGCAGCACCCACGGTGCCTGTTCGGCGAAGTAGGCGTTGGTGTCGCCGAGGACGTTCCAGATGGCCTCCAGCGCACGGCTGAACTCCTGCTTCTCGAACGCGGCGCGGGCAGCGTCGAGCAGGCCCCGGGCCTGTCCCAGCAGGGCGTCGTCGTCGGCGCTGAAGGCGGCCGGGACGGGGACCTTGCCCTCGCAGTTCTTGGCGACCATGGACAGGGACCGCTGGGCGAGGTTGCCGAAGTTGTTGGCCAGGTCCGCGTTCATCCGGCCCACGATCGCCTCGTGGTTGTAGTTGCCGTCGGCCCCGAAAGGGACCTCCCGCAGGAAGAAGTAACGCACCTGGTCGAGGCCGTACTGCGCGACGAAGTCCGCCGGCGCCACCACGTTGCCGAGCGACTTGGACATCTTGACGCCGTTGTTGTGCAGGAAGCCGTGGATCATGATGCGCTTGGGCAGCTCCAGCCCTGCGGACATCAGGAATGCCGGCCAGTAGATGGCGTGGAACCGGGAGATGTCCTTGCCGATCACGTGCACGTCGGCCGGCCAGTACTTCTTGAAGGAGTCGGAGTCGAGGTCCGGGTAGCCGACGCCGGTGAGGTAGTTGGTGAGCGCGTCCACCCACACGTACATGACGTGCCCGTCGCTGCCGGGGACGGGGACGCCCCAGTCGAAGGTGGTCCGGCTGATGGAGAGGTCCTCCAGGCCGCGCTTGACGAAGCTGATGACCTCGTTGAACCGTGACTGGGGTGCACCGAACTCGGGGTGCGCCTCGTACAGAGCCAGCAGCTTGTCCTGGTAGGCCGAGAGCCGGAAGAAGTAGCTCTCCTCGGCGGTCCAGGTGACCTCGGTGTCCGTCTCCCGCGAGTAGCGGAGGCCGTCGTCCTTGACCACGGTCTCGTCTTCGCCGTAGTAGGCCTCGTCGCGGACCGAATACCAGCCCTCGTAGTTGGACAGGTAGATGTCCCCGTTCGCTTCCATCGTCTTCCAGATGGCCTGCGATGCGGCGTAGTGGTCGGCGTCCGTGGTCCGGATGAAGCGGTCGTAGGAGATGTCGAGGGCCGCGTGGGCGGCCTGGTAGATCTCCGCGTTCCGGTCGACCAGTTCCTTGGGCGGGATGCCTTCCTTCTCGGCCGTCTGGGCGATCTTCATGCCGTGCTCGTCGGTCCCGGTGAGGAAGAAGACGTCGTAGCCGTCCAGTCGCTTGAAGCGTGCCATCGCATCGGTGGCGATGTATTCGTAGGCGTGGCCGATGTGCGGCACGCCGTTCGGGTAGGTGATGGCGGTGGTGATGTAGAACGGGGGCTTTTCGGAAGGCGTCACGGGTTAAACCTAAATCAGTTCGGTGAGGGTATCGCTCTGGCGGACAAGTTCGTGGTCATGTGAAGCGACCAGCACGGCGATGCCGTCCGAGGTGGTGTCCTTGAGGATGCTGATGATGCGGTTGGCCGAGGCCCGGTCCAGGCTGGCGGTGGGTTCGTCCACCACGAGCACGCGGGTGCCCAGGATCAGCGCACGGGCGATCGCCACGCGCTGGCGTTCACCGCCGGAGAGCTGGGCGGGGCGGTGGCGCATGCGCCGGCCCAGGCCCACCAGGTCCAGGAGGTCCTTGGCCATGTCGCGGCGCTGTTCGACCTCGCCGTCGGGGACGGCGGGCAGCAGCACGTTCTCCAGCGCGCTCATGCCGTCGATCAGGGCGCCGCCCTGGTCCACGTAGCCGATCAGGGCGCGGCGGCGGTCCGCGATCTCGTCGTCGCCCATGGTCTCCAGCGAGTCGCCCTCCCAGAACACCCGGCCCGACGTCGGCAGGGTCAGGCCCGCGCCGACGGTGAGGATGCTGGTCTTGCCGGAGCCGGAGCGGCCGGCGACGCAGTGCATCTCGCCGGCGTGCAGCGTCATGTTGAAGTCATCAACGACGTTGACGGCCTCGGCGCCGTTCTTGCCGCCGCCGTAGTGGATGGTGATGTTGCTCAGCTCCAACGGCGTGGCGTGGTCCGTTGGCCGCACGATCGTGTTGGCGCGGGTCTTCTGCGCCGCCGCACGGCGGGTGCTGGTGGTCATCCGGTCGTGTGCTTCCCGGTCAAGGTTCAGCTCGTTGGTCATTGGACTACTTTCGTTGCAATCGGGATCCAGCAGAGGACCGCGACCAGGCCGGCGACGGCGGCCCAGAGTGCGGCGTAGGGGGCAAGGATGAGTCCCACGCCCAGGGCACCGAGGACGCCCAGGGGCAGGGCGATGGTTCCCACCATGGCATTTTCGAAGAAGCGGACCTGGCCCAGCATGTCCGGGTTCCAGCCCATCGCCTGCAGCGTGCCCAGGTACTGGCGCTTGGCGGCGAGCTCGAACCGGCCGGTGACCATGGTCAGCAGCAGGCCCACCGCCACCCCGGAGATGCCCAGGATGATGCTGGGCAGGGCGATGCTGGCGGCGGCCACGCCGCTGAGGGCGCTGGCGCCGGCGGCGCGCGGGATGTCGATCAGCAGGGCGGCGAGGCCGCCCACCGCGGCGCCGAAGACGCCGACGGCGACCGCCAGGGAGCCGGTGTTGAACTTGTTGGTGCTCAGCTGCCGGCTGGCAAAGGTCAGCGGGGAGTCGACCGGGATGAGCCGCTCGTCATGCTGCGGTTCCTGGTCGATCACCTCGCGGTGGCGCAGCTGCTGGGCCGCGAAGAAGGCCGCGGCGCAGTAGAGCACCAGGACCGAGGCGGAGACGATCGCGGTGGCCGGGTTCCAGCTGACCAGGCTCAGGATGATCCCGGCGGCGGCCAGCGCCGCGGCGCCGACCCCGAACTCGGCCAGCACCCAGGTGCGGATCCGGCGCTGGGTCCAGCCCATGGCGCGCAGGGTTCCGGCCTCACGGCGGCGCTTGCGGACGTAGCTCACGGTGGAGGCACCGGTCAGCAAGGCGGCCCCGCAGAGGGTCAGGAACAGCAGGGTGAGGTTGGTGCCCGAGAGCGAGCCGGACACGGCGTCGGCCGCGTTCTGCCGCACCCATGACTGCGTGACGGTGCCCAGCGGGGATTCCTTGCCGGCGTCGTCCTTGGAGTAGCCGGGCACGAAGATGCTGGCGTCCTCGCGGGCGGAACCTGCCACCACGGTGGCTTCCAGGCCCATGTCGCGGATCTGGTTGGCGAGCTTCTCGACCTCGGGCTGCGCCTGCTTCCAGGTGCCGTCGACCTTGGCGCGGACCCGCACGGCGTCGATGACGGAGGCGTTCTTGTCGTAGCCGCGGGCGGCGGCCAGGCCGTAGTAGTCGGTGATGGCGCCGGCGGACTGACTGACCAGGCCCGTGGCGCTGAGCGAGGGCTTCAGCGCGGTGGGGGTGGTGTCCTTGCCGGAGGCGTCCTTGGTCAGGGTCATAGGCGTCGGGTCGTAGCCGCCCAGGGGGAGGCGGTTGACGTCGCCGGCGGCCTCCTGGACCTTGGCCGGGTCGAAGGTGCCGTAGACCATGGGCAGCGGCGTGGCCGGCTTCTTGCCGGTCTGCAGGTTCTCCCGGTAGGAGCGCTCGTCCACCGGGGTGCGCTGGGTCTGGTCGACGGCGGCACCGTTGGCGCCCTTCTCGGGGAGCCGGTTGACGGTGACCCATTCGCCGGGGACGGCGGACTTTTCGACGGCGCCGTTGCCGGCGGTCTGGCCGTCTTTGTACTTCGGCGCTGCGGCGAAGTCGGTGCTCCAGATGGCGGGGTTGTAGAGGCCCTGGCCGAAGCCGCCGGTGTCCCCCATCAGGGAGCTGAGGTCCTTGGAGCCGGGCCAGGCCAGGTCGAACGGGGCCTTCGAGACGAACGGCAGGTAGTCCTTGTCCAGCGACCGGGTGACGGTGCCGACGTCCTTGGTGACGTTGCCGGCGTTGTCGATTTCCTCGATCTTGACCGAGTACTTCAGGTCCAGGGAGGTGCCGGAGCGGACGATCAGCGGGATGGCCTGCGAGTCGGCGGTGAGCTGGCCGGCGTTCTTGGCCTGCTGGTACTGGGTCATCAGCGGCGCCCAGTACTTGAGCTTCACGCCCAGGAAGTCCGGGCCTTCCTTGAGCTGGTCCATGGTGATGCCGCTGGTGAAGAGGCTCTCGAAGTGGCGGCCGATCGCTCCGGCGTCGCGGGCGTCAGCGGGCGGGGCCTTCTCCAGGGGTGCCAGGAAGTCGCCGGCACCGCCCAGCAGGGCGCGCTCGGCGACGGGGTCGACGGCGACCACGGACTCGGTGACCTGCGGCGCCAGGGGCAGCGCCACGGAGAGGTTGAAGAGGGTGTGCTCGGAGCCGCCGGCCGGGGCCGGGAACTTGATACCGCTCTCCCCCGCCGGGCCCGCGATGCGGACGTTCTTGCCGCCGGCGACCTGTTCCTCGACCAGCTTGCCCTTGCCGAGGGTGCCCTCGGCGGTGGTCTTGAACAGCGTCTGCTCGCTGGAGCCGTTGGAGCTGACGGCACTGGCGGTCAGGCGGTACTTCTTAGGAGTGTCGCTGAGGACGGACTGCGCGGCGGGCCACTTGGAGGGATCCGTGGCGGTAGGGTCACCGGCGGTGCCGGCGAGGCCGGCGTTGTAGCCCAGGTAGTCGGTGGCGTCGAGGCGGGGAGCCTCCAGGTTCTGCGAGACCCGCGAGACCAGGCTGATCGGCGCGGCGACAGAAGTGCCGGAGAGCTTCCGAATGGCGTCCAGCTGGTCGAAGCCGATGCCGCCCTGGCCGGAGGCGATGTCCGGCTGCATCAGCGCCCCGGACGAGCTGGCCTTGGCCTGGACCAGGATGTCGTAGAGGCCGCGCGAGTTCTGGTCGACGGTGCGGTTGAGCGCCGCCTGGGACTGTCCCTGCACGAGGACGGACAGGCACATGGCGACGATCAAAATGGACGCGGTCAACAAAAGCACTCTGCTTCTGATGAACCTTTGGACGGCGTTCATTGGGCTCCTGAAAGCTGGATTGCGTGCACACGCCGCTGTTCGTTGTCCGCGGGTTCTCGGCGCGGATGAGAAGGCTTCCCCTGCCGGGCGTGCAAAAGTAAAGGCCGGTCTGCCGGCCACATCCTGGAATCGGACGTAGCTATTGTACGCAGACCGGCCGGTGGTTCCCGGACGCCTGCGGCGGACGCGCCGCCGCAGGCAAACCAGTAAGTGTGCTTAGTCCTCGAGGTCCACTTCGCGCACCATCTCGGCGCCGATGCCGGCCTTGATGGCGTCGAGAACCTGCTGCGGCACGGAGCTGTCGATGGTCAGCAGCGCGAGCACCTGGCCGCCCTCGGCCTGCCGGGCCACCTGCATGCCGGCGATGTTGATGTTGTTCATGCCGAGGATGTGGCCGATGGTGCCGATCACGCCGGGGCGGTCAGAATAGGCGACCACCACGAGGTGCTCGCTGATCGGGATTTCGACCTCGAAGCCGTTGATGCCGACCAGCTTCTCGATCTGCTTGGGCCCGGTCAGGGTGCCGGCCACGGAGATCTGGCTGCCGTCGCTGAGCGCCCCGCGCAGGGTCAGGACGTTGCGGTAGGACTCGGTGTCCGGGGTGGTGATCAGCCGGACGTTGATGCCGCGCTGCTCGGCGATCACCGGGGCGTTGACGTAGGAGACCTGCTCGGTCACGACGTCGGCGAAGATGCCCTTGAGCGCGGCGAGCTCGAGGACCTTGACGTCCAATTCGGAGATCTCGCCGGCGACCTCGACGTCGAACTGGGTCAGCGACGCGTGGGTCATGGCCGTGAAGATCCGGCCGAGCTTCTCGATCAGCGGGATGCCCGGGCGCACGTCGGGGGCGATCACGCCGCCGGCGACGTTCACGGCGTCCGGGACCAGCTCGCCGGCCAGGGCCTGGCGGACAGACTTGGCCACCGAGACGCCGGCCTTCTCCTGGGCCTCGTCGGTGGAGGCGCCCAGGTGCGGGGTGACCACCACGTTGTCGAGCTTGAAGAACGGCAGGTCGGTGCTGGGTTCCTTGACGAACACGTCGACGCCCGCGCCGGCGATCTCGCCGGACTCCAGCGCGGTGTAGAGGGCTTCCTCGTCCACCAGGCCGCCGCGGGCGACGTTGACGACGTACGCGGTGGGCTTCATCTTCCGGAACGCGTCGGCGCCAAGCATGCCGACTGTTTCCGGGGTCTTGGGCATGTGGATGGTGATGAAGTCGGACTGGGCCAGCAGCTCGTCCAGGGTCACCAGCTGCACGCCGAGCTGGGCGGCCCGGGCGGAGGTGATGTAGGGGTCGTAGGCGAGGATCTTGGTGTCGAAGCCCTTCAGCCGGGCCGCGACCAGGGCGCCGATGCGGCCGAGGCCGATGATGCCGATCTTCTTCTCGAACAGTTCGGTACCGGTGTACTTGGAGCGCTTCCACTCGCCGTTCTTGAGCGCCGCGGAGGCCTGTGGGATGTGCCGGGCCAGGCTCAGGATGTGGCCGACGGTCAGTTCCGCGGCGGAGACGATGTTCGACGTCGGGGCGTTGACCACCATGACGCCGGCCTGGGTGGCGGCCTTGATGTCCACATTGTCGAGTCCGACGCCGGCGCGGGCGATGACCTTGAGGTTCTTCGCCGCGGCGATGGCCTCAGCGTCGACCTGGGTGGCCGAGCGGATCAGGATCGCGTCCACGTCGGCGATCGCCGAGAGCAGCTGGGAACGGTCGGCGCCGTCGGTCTGGCGGATCTCGAAGTCCGGGCCGAGGGCCTCGACTGTGGCGGGCGAAAGTTCCTCGGCGAGGAGTACGACAGGTTTGGTGCTTGTCACCGGTGACCTCTTTAGCTCTCTTATTTTCAGGTGGGGATTTTGGTGAATCGATGGCGCGGGTAAACAGATGGTGCGGGTAAACACAGGGAAAGCCGGACCCCCGTCTGGGTGTCCGGCTCCCCCTGCCGGTCAGTTCCCTAGCGGGCGACTGATCCTTCGGTGTAGTCGTCTTCGTTCTTGATCCAGGAGAAGAGCTTGCGCAGTTCCCGGCCGGTGGCCTCGATCGGGTGGTCCTCACCCTTCTTGCGAAGGGCCTTGAACTCCGGTGCGCCGGCGTCCTGGTCGTCGATGAAGCGCTTGGCGAAGGTGCCGTCCTGGATGTCCTTGAGGACGGCCTTCATGTTCTCCTTCACCTCGGGGGTGATGACCCGCGGGCCGGAGACGTAGTCGCCGTACTCGGCGGTGTCGGAGACGCTCCAGCGCTGCTTGGCGATGCCGCCCTCGACCATCAGGTCGACGATCAGCTTGAGCTCGTGCAGCACCTCGAAGTAGGCGACCTCGGGCTTGTAGCCGGCCTCGGTCAGGGTCTCGAAGCCGTACATGATCAGCTGCGAGGCGCCGCCGCATAGGACCGCCTGCTCGCCGAAGAGGTCGGTTTCGGTCTCTTCGGTGAAGGTGGTCTCGATGACGCCGGCGCGGGTGCCGCCGATGGCCTTGGCGTAGGACAGGGCCAGTTCCTTGGCCTTGCCGGACGGGTTCTGCTCGACGGCGATCAGGTCCGGCACGCCGCGGCCGGCCTCGAATTCGCGGCGGACGATGTGGCCCGGGCCCTTGGGGGCGACCAGGGCGACGTCGACGTCGGCCGGCGGCTGGATGTAGCCGTAGCGGATGTTGAAGCCGTGGCCGAAGAACAGGGCGTCGCCGGCCTGCAGGTTCGGGGCAATGTCCTCGGCGTAGACGTGGCGCTGGACCTGGTCCGGGGTGAGGACCATGATCAGGTCGGCCTCGGCGACGGCGTCGGCGACGTTCAGGACGCGCAGGCCCTCCGCCTCGGCCTTGGCGCGGGACTTCGACCCTTCCTTGAGTCCGACGCGGACGTCAACACCGGAATCGCGCAGGCTGAGGGCGTGGGCGTGGCCCTGGGATCCGTAACCGATCACGGCGACGGTGCGGCCCTGGATGATCGACAGGTCGGCGTCGTCGTCGTAAAACATTTCAGTCACTGGGGTGTCTCCTTATTAATGGATTCGTGGGGTGTTGTCTGTGAATTCGTGTGGCGCCGTGCTGCAGGTGCGGCGCGGCCTACGCGGAGCGCAGGGCCCGGTCGCTCATCGAGCGGGACCCGCGGCCGACGGCCAGGGTGCCGGACTGCACGATTTCGCGGATGCCAAAGGGCTCCAGCACCGAGAGCAGTGCCGTGAGCTTGTCGGGGTGGCCGGTGGCCTCGATGACGACCGACTCTGTGGAGACGTCGACCACCGATGCGCGGAAGAGGTCGGCTGCCTGGGTTACCTGCAGCCGGGTTGCGGCGTCCGCCCGTACCTTGACCAGGATGTGGTCGCGCTGTACGGAAGATTCTGGGGTGAGCTCGACGATCTTGATCACGTTGACCAGCTTATTCAGCTGCTTGGTGACCTGCTCGATCAGCTCGCCGTCGGCGTCGACGACGACGGTCATCCGGGAGATGCCGGCGACCTCGGTCGGGCCGACGGCCAGGGAGTTGATGTTGAAGGCGCGCCGGGCGAAGAGGCTGGCCACGCGGGTCAGCACGCCGGGCTTGTCCTCGACCAGGACGGAGAGTGTGTGGCGGGTCATGATCAGTCCTCTTCTTCCCAGTCCGGGGTCATGTTCCGGGCAACCTGGATCTGGTCGTTGCTCACTCCGGCGGGCACCATCGGCCAGACCATGGAGTTGGGGCTGACGACGAAGTCGATCACCACGGGACGGTCGTTGATTTCGAGGGCCTTCTGGATGGTCGCGTCGATGTCCTCGTCGCGTTCGCATCGCAGGGCCGCGCAGCCGTAGGCGTCGGCGAGCTTGACGAAGTCCGGGATGCGGACGGTGTCGTGGCCGGTGTTGAGGTCCGTGTTGGAGTAGCGGCCCTCGTAGAACAGGGTCTGCCACTGGCGGACCATGCCCAGGGAGGAGTTGTTGATGACGGCGACCTTGATCGGGATGTTGTTGATCGCGCAGGTGGCCAGTTCCTGATTGGTCATCTGGAAGCAGCCGTCGCCGTCGATCGCCCAGACCACGCGGTCCGGGTTGCCCACCTTGGCGCCCATCGCCGCGGGCACGGCGTAGCCCATGGTGCCGGCGCCGCCGGAGTTCAGCCAGGCGTGCGGGCGCTCGTACTTGATGAACTGCGAGGCCCACATCTGGTGCTGGCCCACGCCGGCGACGTAGACGCCCTCGGGGCCGGTCAGGGCACCGATCCGCTCGATGACCCGCTGCGGGGCGGTCAGGCCGTCCTCGGGTTCGGTCCAGCCGAGCGGGTAGGTCTCCTTGAGGTTGTTCAGGAAGGCCCACCAGTTGGCCAGGTCCGGGGTGCCGCCGGCCTCGAACTGCAGCCGCAGTGCCTCGCTCAGTTCGGGGATGATCTCCTTGACCGAACCCACGATCGGCACGTCCGCAGCGCGGTTCTTGGAGATCTCCGCGGGGTCGATGTCCGCGTGGATCACCTTCGCGTGCGGCGCGAAGGAGGAGAGGATGCCGGTGACCCTGTCATCGAAGCGGGCACCGAGGGTGATCAGCAGATCCGACTGCTGCAGGGCCGTGACGGCCGAGACCGTGCCGTGCATGCCGGGCATGCCGACGTGCTGCGGGTGGGAGTCGGGGAAAACGCCGCGGGCCATCAGGGTGGTGACCACGGGGGCGCCGGAGAGCTCGGCCAGTTCCCGCAGCTCCGCAGAGGCGTGGGCCTTGACCACACCGCCGCCGACGTACAGGACCGGCTTCTTGGCGGCCGCGATCAGCCGGGCAGCCTCCCGGACCTGCTTGCTGTGGCCGCGGAGCACCGGGCGGTAGCCGGGCAGGTCGATCTTCGGCGGCCAGGAGAAGGTCATCTCGGACTGCTGGGCGTCCTTGGCCACGTCCACCAGGACCGGGCCGGGGCGGCCGGTCGAGGCGAGGTGGAACGCCTCCGCCATCACGTGCGGGATGTCGTTGGCGTCGGTGACCAGGAACGAGTGCTTGGTGATCGGCATGGTGATGCCGACAATGTCGGCTTCCTGGAAGGCATCGGTGCCGATGACTCCGCTGGAGACCTGGCCGGTGATGGCCACCATCGGCACGGAGTCCATGTGGGCATCCATGATGGCGGTGACGAGGTTGGTGGCACCGGGGCCGGAGGTGGCGATGCAGACGCCCACCCGTCCGGTGACCATGGCATAGCCTTGCGCGGCGTGGCCGGCTCCCTGTTCGTGACGGACCAGGACGTGATTCATCCTGGAGGCCATCAAGGGGTCATAGGTGGGCAGGATCGCGCCACCGGGCAAACCGAAAATGTCCTCGACGCCGAGTTCTTCGAGTGCGCGGACGATTGCTTGCGAGCCGGTCATCACCGTCGGGGGTACGACGTTGTTCGGCCCAAGGACGGGAGAGGCAGCAGCATGCTCGACGACGGCGGTGTCGGCCGGTCGTTCGACGCGTTCCGGAGCTTTGTGCGCTCCAGCGGACTTCGTAGCCATCAGCGAGGGGCTGATCGGCGATCCTTTGCTCATCGGACTCTTCCTTAGGTGGATCTTCGGGTGGATCTACAGTGATCGTGTGGTGCTGGCGGTACGGGTGGAGCGGAAATAAAAAAACCCCTCAGCCTGCCGGCTCTTCGAGGGGTTTGCGCGTGACGGTTCGTTACCAGTGGAGGCTATGAGGCCACGCGCTTGGTAAGGACGACGGATACACCTGCAGCAATGCCGACGGTAACGATTGCGGTCATGCGTTCAGTTTTCCCTCTGAGCGAGACTGGTGTCAACGAGGCCGCCCCCTGTCTCACTATTTGGACATCATTGTCCACCTGCTGAACGTGCCGGGTTCTCGGCGCCGCGCCGCGGCCCCGAAAGGGGTGCTAGCCGCAGTAAGCGCCGGTGGAGGCGCTGTGGACGAGCTTGGCGTATTTGGCCAGGACGCCCTTGGTGAACTTGGCCGGCAGCGGCTGCCAGCCTTCCTTGCGGGCTTCCAGCTCGGCGGGATCGACCAGCAGGTCGAACGAGCGGGAGGCGATGTCGACCCGGATGCGGTCGCCGTCCTTGACGAAGGCGATCGGGCCGCCGTCGACCGCTTCCGGGGCCACGTGGCCGATGCAGAGGCCGGTGGTGCCGCCGGAGAAGCGTCCGTCGGTCAGCAGGAGGACGTCCTTGCCGAGGCCGGCACCCTTGATGGCGCCGGTGATGGCGAGCATTTCGCGCATGCCCGGGCCGCCCTTGGGGCCCTCGTAGCGGATGACGACGACGTCGCCGGCCTTGATCTCACCCTGGTCCAGCGCGTCCAGGGCGCCCTGCTCGCGTTCGAAGACGCGGGCGGTGCCCTCGAAGACATCGGCGTCGAAGCCGGCGCTCTTGACAACGGCACCTTCCGGTGCCATCGAGCCGTGCAGGATGGTGATGCCGCCGGTCTTGTGGATCGGGTTGTCCAGGGCGCGGAGGATCTTGCCGTCGACGTCCGGCGGGTTGATGGCATCCAGGTTTTCCGCGACAGTCTTGCCCGTCACGGTGAGGCAGTCTCCGTGCAGCAGGCCGGCGTCGAGCAGCGCCTTCATGATCACCGGCACGCCGCCGATCCTGTCGACGTCGGTCATGACGTAGCGGCCGAAGGGCTTGAGGTCGCCCAGGTGCGGGATCTTGTCGCCGATGCGGTTGAAGTCGTCCAGGGTCAGTTCGACCTCGGCCTCGCGGGCAATCGCGAGCAGGTGCAGGACCGCGTTGGTGGAACCGCCGAAGGCCATGGTGACGGCGATGGCGTTCTCGAAGGCCTTCTTGGTCATGATGTCGCGGGCGGTGATGCCGAGGCGGAGCAGATTCACCACGGCCTCGCCGGACTTGCGGGCGAAGTCGTCGCGGCGGCGGTCGGCCGAGGGCGGGGCGGCGGAACCGGGGAGGGACATGCCCAGGGCCTCGCCGATGCAGGCCATGGTGTTGGCGGTGTACATGCCGCCGCAGGCGCCTTCGCCCGGGCAGATGGCCTTTTCGATGCGGGTGAGGTCCTCCATGCTCATCTTGCCGGCGGCGCAGGCGCCCACGGCCTCGAAGGCGTCGATGAGGGTGACTTCCTTTTCGGAGCCATCCTCGAGCTTGACCCAGCCGGGCATGATCGAGCCGGCGTAGAGGAAGACGCTGGAGAGGTCCAGGCGGGCCGCCGCCATCAGCATGCCCGGGAGGGACTTGTCGCAGCCGGCCAGCAGGACAGAGCCGTCGATCCGCTCGGCCTGCATGACGGTCTCGACCGAGTCGGCAATGACTTCACGGGAGACCAGGGAGAAGTGCATGCCTTCGTGGCCCATGGAGATGCCGTCGGAGACGGAGATGGTGCCGAACTGCATGGGGAAGCCGCCGCCGGCGTGGACGCCTTCCTTGGCGCCCTGGGCCAGCCGGTTCAGGGAGAGGTTGCAGGGGGTGATCTCGTTCCACGAGCTGGCGACGCCCACCTGCGGCTTGGCGAAGTCGTCGTCGCCCATGCCGACGGCGCGGAACATGCCGCGGGCGGGGGCTGCGTGGATGCCATCGGTGACGACGCGGCTGCGGGGCTTGATGTCCGGGGTGGCTGCTGCTGCTTCGGTGTCCTGGCTCATGGCTCAAAGTCTATGGGTCCGGCGATGATGCCAACGAGCCAGTGGGCCGGATTAAGCGGCAATTCCGGAATATTTCCGCGCCCTCACGGTGGGCGCACGTCTCACTCCGCGGAAGCTGCAGCTTGGACCGCGGGTTTCCCGTGATCTCCGCCACGGAGTTCCGGCGCCAGCGCCACCGCCCGCGCCTCTGCCTGCAACAGGGCGATCACTTCCTGGATGGTGGTGCGGGCCGCGGCCTCGGGGCGGGCCAGCACCACGATGCTGCGGCTCGCCTTCACGCCGCGGAGGGGGCGCAGCACGAAGCCGCGACCCTGGTTCTTCAGGGCCGTGTAGCGCGGCAGCAGGCTGAGCCCGTGCCCGGCACTGACCAGGGCCTCGAGGACGCGCAGGTCCGGGTAGAGCTGGGCGCGCAGCGCCGGGGAGTCCGCCTGCATTTCGATCTGGCGCAGCACGGTGTCGAAGGGGAAGCCGTCCGGCACACCCATCCACGGGCAGCCGATGACGTCCTGGGCGCTGAGGCTGGCCTTGGCCGCGAGCGGATGTCCCGCGGGGACAGCCACGTCCAGCGGCTCGTCGAGCAGCGGGACCACGTCCAGGCCCTGCCGGGCGAAGACCTCGGGGCCGTCCACGCTGTGCGCGAGGACGACGTCGTAGTCGGCGGCCAGGGCGGCGAAGCCGGCGACGCCGGGGTCCTCGAAGTGAGCCTCGAAGCGCAGGCCGTCGATCTCGCGGACCCGGTGCAGCAGTCCCGGCAGAAACATTTCCGCGGCGCTGGGGAAGAACGCCGCGCTCACCCGTGTCTGCCAGCCGCGGCGGTAGGTGTCGATGGTGGCCTCGGCCCGGGCCATTGCGGTGGACACCTCGGCCGCAGCGCCGGCCATCGCCAAGCCGGCCTCGGTCAGGCGGACGCCCCGCCCGGACTTTTCGACCAGCACCACCCCGAGTTCCTCCTGGAGCGTTTTCAGCTGCTGGGAGACGGCAGACGGGGTGACCTGCATGGCCTCCGCGGTGGCCCCCACCGTGCCGCGGTCCGCCAGTTCGCGGAGGATCCGCAGCCTCTTGAAATCCATGAGCCGAGGCTACACGGGCTGCCGGGGCGTTGCTGGACACCCGCGGGGGCCGGACGTAACGTCAAGCACACGGCAACCCTGCCGCCCGACCCGAAGGATCTGGCCATGGATTGGATTATCTGGCTCATTGTCATCGTGCTGATCGTCGCGGTGGTGTGGACCCTCCTGAACCGCAACAGCCGGCGCGGCGGCGGGACCCAGGCAACCGGCACCCAGGCCGCCGGTACACAGGCCACCGGCAGCACGCCGCGGGCCGCGGAGCGGGAGCCCGTTGCACCGGCAGCCGCTGCTCCTGCCCCCGTACCCGCGCCGGCCGCCGAGCCGGTTGCCGAATCTGCCACCGAAACGAGTGCCGAACCGGCTGCCGCTCAGGAACCCACCACCGAGCCGGCACCGGAACCCGCCGCCGACGCCGAGCCCGCCCCGGCCGCGGCTGAACCTGCAGCAACCCACGCTGCTCCGGTGCACCACCCGGAGTACACCGGAGCCCACGCGCCCACTCTTCCGGGAGCGGAGTCCGCGGCGGCCGAGGCCGCCGAGGCGGAGACCCTGCAAGCGGCAGCATCCTCCGCCGCCGTCGAGGGCTCGGCCAGCCACGCCGCTCCCCCGGCCCCGGAACCCTCAACCGCGTCCACGCACGAGCCGGCCGCCCCGGTGCACACGCCGGCCCCCGAGCAGATGCGCGAGCCTGCGCCCGAACCCGTCCGGGAGCCGATGCATGAACCCATGCCCGAGCCGGAGCCCGTCGGCCATCTCGCCGCCGATGAGCCCTACGGTCAGGGCTCCGCCGCACCTGCGGCCGATGGCAGCGGTCCGGCCGACTTCACCGTCAAGGGCGACGCGGAAACCATGACGTACTACGAAGAGACCAGCCAGGGCTACGACGAGGCCCGGGCCGGGGTGTGGTTCGAGTCGGCAGCGCATGCCGAGGCCGCCGGCTTCCGCCCGCCCCGCCGCGTCAGGCTCTGACACTCCCGCACTGTGGCTCACTTCACATTGGACGACGGGAGCCCGCCGCCTCTCCCGACCTCATTTCGGGAGCGGGCAGGCGGGCCCCGGAGGGCCTAAAATCCGCGGAATTGCGGGGTTGCCGCCCGTCACCCGGTCCGCGCGGAGCACCGCCCAGCCCCTGATTTCGCGCTCCGGCAAATCTCGTGTAGAGTTTCATGTCGTTGCGGAGAACACCGCGGGAAATAAACAGCCCGGGGGAAACGAAAACAACAGCTGCACCTCTAGCTCAACTGGCAGAGCAATTGACTCTTAATCAATGGGTTCCGGGTTCGAGTCCCGGGGGGTGCACAAGAAGAGAAGCCGCTCCAACACCGATGAAATTCGGAGTTGGAGCGGCTTTTTCGTGTCTGCGCGGGTTTCAGACTGCAGGCTGGGAAATCCAAAGGCAGGACCTCCCCATTGGAAGGGTCTGTCCGGGAAGGGTCTGTCTGGTCAGAGCAACCGGAGGCGGCGGGCGCGCAGTCCCAGGGCAGCTGATGCCGAGACCAGGACGCCGCCGCCGGCCAGCAGGGCGGCACCCAGCCCCACGGTGGCCCGCTCCCCCGGTTCCGGCTCTTCCTGTTCCGGCTCTTCCGGGGCCCCTCCGGCCGTGGAAGCGGTCGTCGGGAGGGTAGAGGCGGCGGGCTGCTGCGGAACGGAAGCGGAGGGCGTCCGGGCCGGGGACGCAGGGCTTGCGGGTGTGGCCGGCGCGGCGGTTGCCGGCGGCGCACTGGTGGCGGCCGTTGTGGCCCGGTCCGCCGGGGAGGCCGGCGCCGGTGCCGGCGCCGGTGCCGGCGCCACGGGAGCTGGAACGGCCGGGGCGGGAGCCGGCGCAACGGGAGCAGTGGTGGGGACGGGCGCCGGGCTGGCAGTCGCCGTAGGCCGTGGACTGGACGGAGCCGTCGGTTGGCAGGGCCCGAGGGGCAACACGATCACGGGCGCACATGTCTCTGCTCCGGCCGGGGCCGCCGGGATCGTGAGGGCCAGGACCGTTGCGGCCAGCGCCGCGGCAACGGCTCCCGGGGAGGGGCGGCGCATACAGCGGTAATCGGTCATGAGGGAATCCGGCGCGGACTCAGCCGCGGACGCGGAGCGCCGGGTGGAAAAGCAGGGGCAGGGCCAGCTGGACCGGGTCTGCGCCCACGGGCTCGTCGAGCAGCTCGTTGATCGAGGTCTGCCCTTCCAGCTCAGGCGGGTGCGACGTGTCCATGGCACACAACCCTATGCGAGGCGGACAGGCTCCCCGGGCCGTGACACGCAGTTCGCGGCGTGCTCGTGCGGGGAACGGCCGACGCCGGCCGGGAGGGACCGGTTAGGAGAGGGTGCTGAGGTCCGCCGACACCTGCGGCGCCGGGGCGTCAACGATGTTCTTCGCGTCCTCGGTGGAGGAAATGCGGTTCGCGAGTTCGCGCACCACGGCCTGCAGCTCGTGGCGAAGGGTGTCCGGGTCGATGGACGCGGCGGCGAGCACGGAGCGTTCCATGTCAGCGGCGGCGACGACCGCTTCCCGGCCGCGGTCGGTCAGCGTCACTACGTGGCTGCGGCGGTCGGAGACGCTGCGCTCACGGGAGATGTGGCCGTGCGCCTCGAGGCGGCTGAGGGTCTTGCCCATCGTCTGCGCCTGGACACGCACCAGCTGAGCCAGCTGCGCCTGGGTCATGGGGCCGTGGACGGAGAGCACTTCCATCGCGATGACCCCCGCGTGGGTAAGGCCGATTGCTCCCAGCTTTTCGTTCCAGGAGTGCTCAACCAGGCGTGCTGCCGTGGACAATAGGCGGCCAGTGGGCCAGCGATCCAAATCGGGCATAGTAAGCAGTATACCTAATCCCTGATTCGTCGTCGGTTCAGGCGCTCACTAAGCTGGGATTCCGTCCGTCACATCCGCTCTCCGGAGCGTCAAGAACAGGAGCCCACCGTGGCAGAACGACTCGTTCCCGGCGACACCGCACCCGTTTTCAGCCTCCAGGATTCCTCCGGCCGCACCGTTGGCCTGAAGGACTTCAAGGGCCGCAGCACCGTCGTCTACTTCTACCCGGCGGCGGCAACCCCCGGCTGCACCAAGCAGGCCTGCGACTTCAGGGACTCCCTCGCCTCGCTCTCCGCCGCCGGCTACGACGTCGTCGGCATCTCCCCCGACCCCGTCGCCAAGCTCGCCACATTCGCCGAAAACGAGGGCCTGACCTTCCCGCTGCTCTCCGACCCGGACCACACGGTCGCCGAGGCATACGCCGCCTGGGGCGAGAAGAAGAATTACGGCAAGACGTATGACGGGCTGATCCGATCCACCGTGGTGGTGGGACCGGACGGCAAGGTGACCCTGGCCCAATACAACGTGCGCGCCACGGGCCACGTGGCCAAACTGCGGCGGGACCTCAAGCTCGATCTGTAGAATGGTCCCTGGCGTCCGACGCCGGATCCCCCGGGATCCGCCGACGACGGCGCCGCGCGCGAGTGGTGAAATTGGCAGACACGCAGGATTTAGGTTCCTGTGCCTTCGGGCGTGGGGGTTCAAGTCCCCCCTTGCGCACCATGGAAAACCCCGGTCTTTGGCCGGGGTTCTCCTGTTTAAAAATATTTCTGCAATCCCACCCATCCCCCCGGCCCCACCCCCCGAATCTTCTGTGAGACACCAACCAAGGGTCGGTGCCCGCCAGTCGAAATAAAAGCAGCACCGGAAAAGCCGTCCGTTGCACGCACAACATCGGCACTACTAAGGAGATTCACAATGCAGACCATCAAGCGCACCACGCTCGCCGTTTCCGGCATCGCCGCCGTCGCCATGCTGAGCCTGACCGCCTGCGGCGGATCCACCACCGGTTCCTCCAGCTCGTCGGCCCCGGCTGCAGCCCCGTCCGCCTCGAGCATGGCCGCCTCCCCCTCCATGAGCGCCTCGCCGTCGATGAGCGCCTCCGCCGGCGCCATGGACCCGGCCGCCGACCTTGTCGGTTCCGGCTGCGCCGCCTACGCCGCCCAGGTCCCCAGCGGTGCGGGCTCCGTGTCCGGCATGGCCCTCGACCCGGTAGCCACCGCGGCCTCCAACAACCCGATCCTCACCACGCTGACCGCCGCCGTCTCCGGCAAGCTCAACCCCAAGGTCAACCTGGTGGACACCCTGAACGGCAGCGAATTCACTGTCTTCGCACCGACCGATGACGCCTTCAAGAAGATCGACGCCGCCACGATCGACAAGCTCAAGACGGACGACGCCCTGCTGAGCAAGATCCTGACCTACCACGTTGTCCCGGGCAAGATCTCCCCGGACCAGATTGTGGGCACCCACAAGACGGTTGAGGGCGGCTCGGTCACCGTGACCGGCAGCAAGGACTCCCTGATGGTCGACGGCGCCAACGTCGTCTGCGGTGGCGTCAAGACCGCCAACGCCACCGTGTACATGGTCGACTCGGTGCTGATGCCGAAGTAACCACCACCAACCTCCCTTTCCGGGTTCGGATTGACTCCCCGGACCCGACCGGAGAAAACGAAGGCCCGCACCATCGGTGCGGGCCTTCGCCGTGCCCGGGCCGCCTCATCACCGCCATGCCGGGGCCATGCCGGCGTTTGCGGCCGGGTTTGCGGCACGGCACCGTCCACTAGAATGGGGCTCACTCCGCAGCCGGCGGCCCCATCGTTTCCAGAGGTGATTCTTCAGTGCCCAGCAGGACCGCGCCCATCAGAGGACCGCGCAGCATGCGCCGCCTCGTTGCAGGCCTGGGCGCGCTGCTGCTCCTGGCCCCCCTCGCCGCCTGCACGGGCGCACCCGGGCCGGTCCCGTCGTCGTCGGCCGCCGCCGGCTCCGGGCCCACCGAAACCTTCACCTTCGGCACCGCGTCCCGCCCGCTGGGGCTGGACCCGGCGCTGGTCTCCGACGTCGACTCCTACCGTGTCACCCGGCAGATCCTCGAGGGCCTGGTGGGCGTTGACCAGAACAGCGGCAAGCCCACGCCGCTGCTGGCCACCGAGTGGAAAACCAGCGACGACGGCCGCACCTATACCTTTAAACTCCGCGACGGCGTGACTTTCCAGGACGGTACCCCGTTCGACGGTCCTGCGGTGTGCACGAACTTCAACCGCTGGTTCAACTTCTCCGAGGCGCTGCGGAAACAGGCCCCCGGGACCACGTTCAAGGGTGTCTTCAAGGCCAACGCCGACCAGGCCTCCCTCTCCATCTACAAGGGTTGCACTCCGCTCGCGGGCGGCAACGTCGAGATCGACCTGACCCAGCCTTTCACCGGTTTCCTGCAGGCGCTGACCCTGCCCGCCTTCGCCATGTCCTCGCCGAAGGCCCTCGCGGCGCAGTCCGCCGACGTGCTGAACCAGACGAGGGACGGCCAGCCTGTCTCCGCCTACGCGCTCAAGCCGGTGGGAACCGGGCCCTACGTCTTCACGTCCTGGGACAACGACACCGTCACGCTCTCCAGCAACAAGAACTACTGGGGCGACAAGGGCCAGATCGCCACGATCAACTTCGTCACCTATGACCACCCGCAGACCCGGATGCAGGCGCTGCTGGACGGCAAGATCGACGCCTACGACTCGGTTACCGTGGGCAACTTCGACCAGCTGGTCAAGCGCGGCAAGCAGATCATCCAGCGCGATCCGTTCTCCGTGATGTACCTGGGCATGAACCAGGACATCCCCGCCCTGCAGGACCTGAAGGTGCGCCAGGCGATCGAGATGGCCCTGGACAAGGACACCCTGATCCGGAAGTTCTTCATCGACAACACGTCCTCGGCCTCCCAGTTCGTGCCGCCGAAGCTGAGCGGCTTCAACAACAACGCCCCGTCGCTGGGCCACGACCCGGCCAAGGCCAAGGAACTGCTGGCCCAGTCCACGTACAAGGGCGAGGAGCTGAAGTTCTACTACCCGCTGAACGTCACCCGGCCGTACCTGCCGACGCCGGAGAAGGTGTACGCCGAGATCAGCCGCGAGCTGATCGCCGTCGGCCTGAACATCAAGCCCGTCCCGGTGGACTGGTCCGACGGCTACCTGCAGAAGGTCACCTCCCCCGGGGACCACGCCCTGCACCTGCTCGGCTGGAACGGTTCCTACGCGGACCCGGACAACTTCGTCGGTCCGCTGTTCGGCGAGAAGAACGGCGAGTTCGGCTACCAGGACCCGCAGGTGTTCTCCAAGATCGCCCGGGCGCGCGGCCTGCCGGACGGCAAGGACCGCACCGAGCAGTACCAGACCATCAACGCGCAGATCGCCGCGTCGGTGCCGGCCGTGCCGATCGCCTTCCCGATCTCCGCGCTGGCGCTCTCCGACCGGGTGGTAAAGTACCCGGCGTCGCCGGTGCTCAACGAAGTTTTCACGAAGGTGGTCCTCAAGTCTTGACGTGCCGGGCCAATTTCAGTTAGTGGGCCGTGCGGGGATATTCTGTGACAGCCAGAGCCGCTGCTACCGGAGACTGATGTGACTTTCATTTCCAAGACCCAACACGCCGACGTCGTCCTGATTGGCGGCGGCATCATGAGCGCCACGCTCGGTGCCTTCCTCAAGCAGCTCGAGCCGAACTGGACCATCTCGCTGTTCGAGCGGCTGGACCGCCCGGGCCTGGAAAGCTCCGACCCCTGGAACAACGCCGGCACCGGCCACGCGGCCCTCTGCGAGCTGAACTACTCCCCCGCGGCCAAAGACGGCTCGGTGGATCCGTCCAAGGCACTGCACATCAACGAGCAGTTCCAGCTCTCCCGCCAGTTCTGGTCCCACCTGGTCACCAGCTCCCTGATCGGCTCCCCCAAGGGCTTCATCAACACCGTCCCGCACATGAGCTTCGTGGTGGGCGAAGAGAACACCAAGTTCCTGCGGACCCGGTTCGAGGCACTCAAGCCGAACCCGCTGTTCCGTTCCATGGAGTACTCCGAGGACCAGGCGCAGATCGCCAAGTGGGCGCCGCTGATCATCAAGGGCCGCGACCCGAAGCAGAGCGTGGCCGCGACCCGCGCCGCGGAAGGCACCGACGTCGACTTCGGCGCCCTGACCCGCGAGCTCACGGGCTACCTGGGCAACAACGGCGTGGAGATCAACTACGGCCACGACGTCACCGGCATCAGCCGCGCGGCCGACGGCGGCTGGGACCTGTCCCTGAAGCACCCGCGCTCCGGTGAGCGCGGCTCCATCCACGCCAAGTTCGTCTTCGTCGGCGCCGGCGGCGGGGCACTGCACCTGCTGCAGGCCTCCGGCATCCCCGAGAGCAAGGGCTACGGCGGCTTCCCCGTCTCCGGCCAGTTCTTCCGCTGCACCGACGAGTCCCTGGCCGCCCAGCACAGCGCCAAGGTCTACGGCCAGGCCTCCGTGGGCGCCCCGCCGATGTCCGTGCCGCACCTGGACACCCGCTACGTCAACGGCAAGCGCTCCCTGCTCTTCGGCCCGTACGCCGGCTTCTCCACCAACTTCCTGAAGAACGGCTCCTACCTGGACCTGCCGCTGTCCATCCGCCCCTCCAACATCATCCCGATGCTGGCCGTGGCCAAGGACAACATGGACCTGACCGCCTACCTGGTCAAGGAGGTCGCCAAGCGTCACGGCGCCAAGGTCGAGGCCCTGCGCGAGTACTATCCCGAGGCCAAGGACGGCGACTGGGAACTCATCACCGCCGGCCAGCGCGTGCAGATCATCAAGAAGGACCCGAAGAAGGGCGGCGTGCTGCAGTTCGGCACCGAGGTCATCGCGGGCCGCGACGGCAGCATCGGCGCTCTGCTGGGTGCCTCCCCGGGTGCTTCCACCGCTGTGCCGATCATGATCGAACTGCTGCAGAAGGCCTTCCCGAAGGACTTCAAGGGCTGGCAGGGCAAGCTCAAGGAGATGATGCCGGGTTACGGTGTCAAGCTCAACGAGAACCCGGAACTCGCCGCGCAGCTTGAGGCCGACACGGCCAAGGTCCTGCAGCTGGAAACGGTTCCGGCCTCCCGCTGAAACTCTGCCGGGTTGCGGCACGTTTAGTCCCTTGAGGCGTTCCGTCGGGTACGGCGTCCGTAGACCCCACAGGAGTTCATGAATGTTCCGGCTGGCCAGGCTCTCGCTCGGAAACCGGGCGCTGATCGCGTTGATCACCGTCTTTGCCTCGGTCTTCGGGGTGATCACTATGACCTCGCTGAAGCAGGAGCTCATCCCCTCGATCGAGTTCCCGCAGATCACGGTGATCACCTCGATGCCGGGCGCCTCGCCCGAGGTCGTGGACAAGCAGGTGAGCGGTCCGCTGGAGACCGCCCTGCGCGGCGTCGAGGGCCTGGAGTCGACGTCGTCCACCTCGCGCAACGGCGTCTCGCAGATCACCCTGGCGTTCACCTATGGCTCCAACCTGGACCGGGCCCGGAACCAGATTGACCGGGCCATCTCCAACGCCAAGCAGGCGCTGCCCAAGGACGTCCAGCCGCAGGCGATCGCCGGCAGCATCAGCGACTTCCCGATCGTGTACCTGGCGGTCTCCTCGGACAAGCCGCTCAGTGAGCTCAACACCGACCTCGCCCGGCTGAGCGTGCCCCGGCTGCAGAAGATCGACGGCGTCCGCGGCGCCGAGGTCACCGGCGGCGCCACCGAGCACATCCAGATCCAGCCCAAACCCGAGGCGATGGCGGCAGCCGGCACCTCCATCCAGGCGATCAGCGATGCCCTGAAGAACAACGGCAGCCTGGTCCCGGCCGGCAGCATCCAGGACCAGGGCAAGACCCTGTCCCTGCAGATCGGCAGCCCGGTGGACTCCGTGGACGCCATCAAGGCCCTGCCGCTGGGCGGGGCGCGCGACGCCGCCACGATCGGCACCGTCGCGGACGTCTCCATCGCCGAGGACGCCCGCACCTCCATCACCCGCACCAACGGCAAGGAGACGCTGGCCGTCTCCGTCACCAAGAAGCCCGAGGGTGACACCGTGGGCATCTCGCACGCGGTCAAGGACGCCATTCCCCAGCTGGAGGCAGAGCTGGGGTCCAACGCCAAGTTCACCCCGGTCTTCGACCAGGCGCCGTTCATCGAGAAGTCCATCAAGGACCTCACCACCGAGGGCCTGCTGGGCCTGGGCTTCGCCGTCGGCATCATCCTCCTGTTCCTGCTCTCGGTCCGCTCTACCCTGGTTACGGCCGTCTCGATTCCGCTCTCGCTCCTGATCACGTTCATCGGGCTGAAGGCCACCGGGTACTCGCTGAACATCCTGACCCTGGGCGCGCTGACCATCGCGATCGGCCGCGTGGTGGACGACTCGATCGTTGTGATCGAGAACATCAAGCGGCACCTCAGCTATGGCGAGGCGAAGATCACCGCCATCCTCACCTCCATCCGCGAGGTGGCCGGGGCGATCACGGCCTCGACCCTGACCACGGTGGCGGTCTTCCTGCCGATCGCGTTCGTGGCGGGCCTGGCCGGGGAGCTGTTCCGTCCCTTCGCGCTGACGGTCACCATCGCGCTGATCTCCTCGCTGCTGGTCTCCCTGACGATCGTGCCGGTGCTGGCCTACTGGTTCCTGCGCAACCCCCGATCCCGGGACACAACAGCACCTACCGACGCCACGGACTCCGAGGCGGCCGAGAAGGCGCACGACGCCGAGCGCCGCAGCCTGCTGCAGCGCGGCTACCTGCCGGTGCTCACCAAGACCCAGCGGCACCCCGTCATCACGCTGATCGCCTCCGTCCTGATCCTGGGCGGCACCGCGGCAATGACCCCGCTGCTGGCCACCGACCTGCTGGGCAGCTCCGGTGAGAACAGCCTGACCGTGCGCCAGGCGCTGCCCGCGGGCACCAGCCTGGACCAGGGCAACGCGGCCGCCGTCAAGGTCGAGGACGTGCTCCGCGGCATCGACGGGATCAAGAACGTCCAGGTCACCACGGGCAACGCCCAGACCGGGTTTTCCGCCCTGCAGTCCACCGGCGCCGCCAACTCCACCTTCACGGTGGTCACGGACGACAAGGCGGACCAGAAGAAGCTGCAGGACACCGTGCGCACCCGGCTGGCCGCGATCTCCGACGTCGGCACGATCACCGTCGGCTCCCAGCAGGGCGGCTTCGGGACGACGTCGACCGTGGACATCACGCTCAAGGCCGCCGGCTCGACCGACCTGCAGACTGCCAGCGACGCCGTGGTCAAGGCCATGGACGGCGTCCCCGGCTCCTCCGAGGTCAGCACCAACCTCGCCGCCAGCCAGCCCGTGGTCCAGGTCAAGGTGGACCGTGCCAAGGCCACCGCGGCCGGACTGAACGAACAACAGGTCGGTGCCGTCCTCGCCTCCACCATCAGCCCGGTCCCGGCCGGCACGGTCCGGATCGGCACCAACGACTACCCGGTCCGGATCGGCGAGGGAACGAAGTTCAGCAGCATCGGCGCCGTCCGCGACCTGCAGCTGCCGACCGCGCGCGGACCCGTGCCGCTGTCCTCCATCGCCTCCGTGGAGCAGGCCGACGTGCCGGTCTCCATCACCGCCAGCAACGGGCAGCGGACCGCGCGCGTCTCCGTGACCCCCTCCGGCGGAAACCTCGGCGCCGTCAGCACCGAGGTGCAGGCCCGGCTGAAGACGGTCCAGCTGCCGCCGGGCGTCACCGCGGAAATCGGCGGCGCCACGACCCAGCAGGCCGAGTCCTTCGGCCAGCTGGGCCTGGCCCTGCTGGCGGCGATCGCGATCGTGTACGTGATCATGGTGGCCACATTCAAGTCGCTGGTGCAGCCGCTGATCCTCCTGGTGTCCATCCCGTTCGCGGCGACCGGCGCGATCGCCCTGCTGCTGATCACCAAGGTCCCGCTGGGCCTGCCGTCACTGATCGGCATGCTGATGCTGGTGGGCATCGTGGTGACCAACGCGATCGTGCTGATCGACCTGATCAACCAGTACCGTCAGCCGCGCAACGGCGAACCCGGCATGAACGTCGCCGACGCCATCACCCACGGCGCACGCCAGCGTCTGCGCCCCATCCTGATGACGGCCCTGGCCACGGTCTTCGCCCTGACCCCGATGGCCCTCGGCCTGACCGGCGGCGGCGGATTCATCTCCCAGCCGCTCGCCGTCGTGGTCATCGGCGGCCTGATCTCCTCCACCGCACTGACCCTGATCCTGGTCCCCGTGCTGTACCGGCTGGTCGAGGGCCGGCGTGAGCGGAAGGCCCTGGAGCGCGACGGCGGCGCCCCGGCGCGTGGACGCCACGCCGGGCCCGCGGCTCCCGACTCCGTTGACGGGGACGCCGCAACCACCGGCGTCGCCGACCCGGACGAGGCCCCCGCGCTCCGCAACTAGCCCTCTCCCCCCGCCCAACTAGCTCGCAGTTGTTGTCGTTATGACCGTCCAAAACGACAAGAACTGCGAGCTAGTTCGGTGACCGGGACACCGGTCTGTGGATAACCTCCGGCGCATGGTCCGATGTTGCCACCATGGGGAAATGAAAACCCCTCGGCCGCTGCCTGATTCTGTCGGCAAAGCACCCTTTACATTTCGTGAAGCGCTCGAAGCTGGCGTCAGCTACCGCCGGCTACGGCACTCGAGGCTCTTCGCCCCTAGCCGCGGAATCCGCAGTCCTGGCGGCGCCGACGCTGCGCCAGAACTCGGACCGACGGTCAGGCCCTTCACCCGCATCACCTCTTTCACCGCCGCATCCCATGCCACAGCGTTCAGGCTGTGGGAGTTGCCGGGGTTCTTGCCCGGCGCCGACGGGGCCGGCATCCACCTGTCGCGACCCGACACTATGGCCATTCCCCGGCGCGCCGGCGTCATTGGCCACGTTGGCCAGTTCTTCCCGGACGAGATCACCAGTATTGACGGGTTGCTCCTCACTACCCGGGTCCGAACCTGGCTGGACGTGTCCCGGCTGATGGGCGTTGACGAGCTCACCGTCGTAGCCGACCACCTGCTCCGCGTCCCGCGGACGAAACTAGAAGGACGCAGCGCCCCCCACGCCACCCCACAGCAGTTGGCAGAGATGCTCGACCGTCACAAAGGCACCCCCGGCATTCGTAAGGCCCGCCTCGCCCTGGAGCAGGCCCGGATAGGCGCGGACTCCGCACCCGAAACTCGGCTGCGGCTCGCTTTGACAAGGGCCGCCCTGCCCGAGCCGGAACTGAACCCGTGCCTCCTGCTCCGTTCCGGCGTCGTCCGCCAACCCGACCTGGCCTATCAGGAATTTCGGGTGGCCGTGGAGTACGAAGGCGACGGGCATTCCGAGTCAGGGCAGATCGTGCGGGACATCGCCAGGGAGGAGGACTTCACAAGGGCGGGTTGGGCCCTGGTCCGTCTCTCCAAGCGCCACATGACGAACGACGCCCGCTCCGCCGTGTCCAAGGTCCGCGCCGCGCTCAGGGACCGCGGGTGGGTCGGCCGCTGAGCGTTGAAGCCAACTAGCTCGCAGTTGTTGCCGTTTTCGGGCCTCAGAACGGCAACAACTGCGAGCTAGTTGGGGCGGTGGGTCAGGTGCGGGCGTTGGCGGGGCCCACGGCGGCTTCCGGGGCCGGGTCCGAGAACGCCAGCCGGGGCACCAGGGCCAGGGCTGCCGCCGCGGCCAGGCCGGTGACGCCGCAGATCGCCCAGACCAGCAGGTAGCCGGCCAGCGGGGCCGCCTTCTGCCCCGCGTCGGCACCTCCGACGCCGGCGTCGGCCGCGGCGTGGCTGAGCAGGGCGATGCCGAACACCGCCGAGGCGAACGCCCCGCCGATGGTCTTGGTGGTGTTGGTCAGCCCGGTGGCCATCGCGGTCCGGTTCAACGGGGCCGCGGCTGCCGCGGCCGAGGGCAGCGCGGCCACCAGCGCGCCGGAGCCGACGCCGGCGACGGCCATGTTCACCAGCGTCTCGGCCAGGCTGGAGTGCAGCGGGAGGAACAGCAGGTAGCCGACGCCCACCAGCGCCGCGGCCCCCACCAGGGTCAGGCGCGGGGTCAGCCGCCGGGTCACCAGCGGATACAGCAGGGCACCGGCGAGCAGTGCCAGCACGTACACCCCGATGATGATGGAGACCTGGCCGGAGCGCAGCCCCAGCCCGTAGCCGTAGGTCCCCGGATCGGTGCGGGCGAAGGTGGACAGCGGGGCCTGCGCGCCGAGGACCGAGACGCCGAAGAGTCCGGCCGTGAGCTGCACGGGCCACATCCCCGGGGACCGCAGCATCCGGATGTCCACCAGCGGGTCCTCCTTCCGCAGCTCCACCCGCACGAACGGGACGAACACGGCGAGGCCGGCGGCCAGTACCGCCCAGACCCACCAGGCACCGGGACCGTTCAGCCGGACCAGGGTCAGCCCGGAGGTGACGAGCAGCAGGCCGACGGCGAGCAGCGCCAGGCCCTGGGTGTCCACCCGGCCTGCGGCGCGCCCGGCGGACTCCGGGACCCCGAAGCGGATCACGAACCAGCAGGCCGTGACCGCGAGCGCGGGCACGGTCAGCACCAGCGGCAGCTGACCGGCCAGCGCCTCGGCGAGCGCCCCGGAGGCGAGGGCCCCGGCGATCACGCCGAACTCCAGCGCCCCCACCAGGACGCCGGCCGCCCGCCGGGTGAGCGCGGCACCGTCGGGCCGTCCGTGCACCCGGCTGAAGACGAGGGCGATCTCCAGCGGCAGCCAGACCACGTAGAACCCCTGCAGCGACCAGGCGGCGAGGAAGGTCCAGAAATCCGGCGCGAACGCCACCGCCCAGGACGCGGCGGCGGTGAGCGCGGTGGAAACCAGCAGGATCCGCCGGTGCCCGTAGAGGTCGCCCAGCTTGGCCAGCACCGGGACGGCGAGGGCGCTGACGGTCAGCTGCGCCGCCTCGAACCAGTTGACGTCCGCGTCGTGGATGCCCAGGTGGCGGGCGATGTCCGTGAGGATGGGCGTGTAGTACCCCTGCAGAATGCCGCTGGTGAGTTCCACCAGGCAGAGGAACGCGATGATCCGGCGCATGCGGGCCTTCCGTACGGGCTGGACCCGGGCTGGCCAGCGGATTGATTGCATCCTAGGTGCAGGCACGGCCGGCGGCGGCGAAGGTCAGGGAATACCTGCGCGTGGCGGCTGTTATACCGGGCGATAGATGCAAATGCATGTAAATCGATTACACTTGGAGCAGGACCCCGGAAGACTCCGGAACGGAAAGGATCATCATGCAGATCGGCGTATTCAGCGTCAGCGACATCACGACCGACCCCACCACGGGCCGGACCCCCACCGAGCACGAGCGCATCAAGGCCTCGGTGGCGATCGCCAAGAAGGTCGAAGAGATCGGCATGGATGTCTACGCCATCGGCGAGCACCACAACCGGCCGTTCTTCTCCTCCTCCCCCACCACCACGCTGGCCTACATCGCGGCGCAGACGGAGCGGATCATCCTCTCCACCGCCACCACCCTGATCACCACGAACGACCCGGTGAAGATCGCCGAGGACTTCGCGATGCTCCAGCACCTGGCCGACGGCCGCGTGGACCTGGTGCTGGGCCGCGGCAACACCGCCCCCGTCTACCCCTGGTTCGGCAAGAACATCCAGGACGGCATCGAACTCGCGATCGAGAACTACTCCCTGCTGCGCAAGCTCTGGGACGAGGACACCGTCAACTGGTCCGGCAAGCACCGCACCCCGCTGCAGAACTTCACCTCCACGCCGCGCCCGCTCGACGGCGTCGCCCCCTTCGTCTGGCACGGCTCCATCCGCACCCCGCAGATCGCCGAGGTCGCCGCATACTACGGTGACGGCTTCTTCGCCAACAACATCTTCTGGCCCAAGGAGCACTACCAGCAGCTGATCGGCCTGTACCGGGAACGCTACGAGCACTATGGCCACGGAGCGGCGGACCAGGCGATCGTGGGCCTCGGCGGCCAGTTCTTCATGCGGAAGAACTCCCAGGACGCGGTCAAGGAGTTCCGCCCCTACTTCGACAACGCCCCGGTCTACGGCCACGGCCCCTCCCTCGAGGACTTCACCTCGCAGACCCCGCTGACGGTCGGCAGCCCGCAGGAAGTCATCGAGAAGACCCTGACGTTCCGCGAGTACTTCGGCGACTACCAGCGCCAGCTCTTCCTGATCGACCACGCCGGCCTGCCGCTGAAGACCGTCCTGGAGCAGCTGGACCTGTTCGGCGAGGAGGTGCTGCCGGTGCTGCGCAAGGAGTACGCGGAGAAGACCCCGGCGCACGTCCCCGCGCCGCCCACCCACGCCGGCCGCGTCGCCGCGCAGCTGGCGGCCCACCAGGCCGCACCGCAGGAGGCGTGATGGCCCCGGGGGCGCCCGGCACGGGTACCGGCACCGGCACCTCCCCGGCGCCAAGGGTGCGGCTGGCGGCCCAGGCCTGGGAATCGCTGTTCCGAGCGCAGGTGGCCGTCATGCGGCGCCTGCAGGGCGGTCCGGCCTTCCGCGACCTGGCCGTCAACGAATACGACGTGCTGTTCACCCTCTCGGGCTGCCCCACGGGCTGGCTGCGGCAGAACGAACTGAACGACCACGTGCTGCTGAGCCAGTCCAGCCTGAGCCGGCTGGTGGAGCGGCTGGAAAAGCGGGGGCTGGTCGAACGCCGGCCGGCCCCCAACGACGGCCGAGGCGTCCTGGTCCGTCTCACCGACACCGGCCGGGAACTGCAGAAGCAGATCGGCCGGGAGCACGTCCGGGACATTGCCGCCCTGGTGAGCCCCGCCCTGACCGCCGAGGAGCAGCAGGAGCTGCTGCGGCTGACGGACAAGCTGCGGGCCTCGGTGCAGGCCCGCGGCTAGCGGATGGTTACCAGCGCCGCCGGGTCCTCCGCCGGCAGGTCCCCGGTCACCGTGGCGGTGACTTTGAGTTCCTTCAGGGACAGGCTGCCGCCCACGGTGGAGAGGAAAGCCGTGTCCGAGGAGTCCCGGCCGGCGGTGATCCGCAGCATGCCCTCCCGCGGCGCCAGGCCGGTCGGGTCGATCACGTGCCAGGCGCCGTCGATGTGGGCCTCCGCGACGGCGTGGAAGTCCATGGGGCTCAGCCCGGGGGCGTAAACGGCCGCCAGGCGCGCCGGGACGTTCTTGGAGCGCAGCAGGGCGATCGCCAGGTGGGCGAAGTCGCGGCAGACGCCGCGCCGGTGCAACAGGCTTTCCACGGCGCCGTCGGTGCCGCGCGAGGAGCCGCTGACATAGCGCAGTTCATTGAAGACCCAGTCGCGGACGGCGTGCAGCAGTTCCGGACCCTGCAGGCCGCCGAACTCGGCGTAGGCCGTCGGCAGCAGCCGGTCCGATTCGGCGTAGCGGCTGGGCCGCACGTAGCGGATCAGTTCCATCAGCCCCGGTTCCTCGGGGTCCGCGAAGCCGGTGACGGTGGCGTTGTACTCCACCAGCACCTCGGTGGGCTCGGCGAACTCCATGTAGTGGAACCGGCCGCCGTGGTGGTCGGCGAGCTCGGTCAGGGGAACCTCGACGCCGTCGGCGGTGACGGAGAGTTCCTCGTCGAAGCCGGTGTAGCCGGGGTTGCGCGCCACAGCCACGGCCATGGCGACCTTGGTGCCGGCCACGGTCTTGAAGGCCATGCGGGCGGACACGATGCGTTCCATAATTCTCCGGGGGTGCGGGCGGGGCGCGTGGGCCTGCCGCCGGGGGTTCCCTGGCTGCCGTGGGGCCGGCGCGGCAGGGCTACTGTGTGATCCTCAGCGACATTAGCATCCGCTGGACGTTGGCGAACTCGGACCCCTCGTTGACGTAGGCGTCGGCCTGGGCCAGGGTGTCGAACGCCTTGGCCGGGGCCACCCGCTGGTCCGGGGCGAACGCCGTCAGCTCGCCCAGGTCGCCGAAGGAGTAGTCGCCCTTGCCCGCTGGGCCGCGGACCACGTTCTGCAAAGCGCAGGCTTTGCCTCCGGTACCGCCGACGATGTTGGTGATCCCGTAGGAGCCGAAATACTTGTAGCCCTGGATCACCCGGTAGACCACGTGCGGGTCGATCATCCCCTCGCCGGAGGCGTGCGGCAGGTCCACCGGCACGCTGCTGACCACGATGTAGGACTTGGCGGCGTCGGGCGCGCAGGAGGCCGGCGTCCGCGGCGGCAGTCCCGTCTGCAGGGTGGCGAGGTAGTGGCCGGCGGCGTCCTTGACCTCGACCTTGACTGCACCGGGGAGGCTGCCCTGGGCCGGGGTCTGCGACTGGGCGATCCACTCCTGCGGCAGCTCGAAGCTGACCGACTTGGCCGGATCGGTGTAGGTCTTCCAGGCCGCCGCCGTGGCGCCGGCCGAGGCCGTGGCCGTGGCTGTTGAGCCGGGTGACGCGGTTCCCGGCGAGCCGGAGCCCGACGGCGTTGCGCCGCCGGAGGGTTGCGCCGTCGCCGTCCCGCCGGCGTCGGCCGTCCATTGGGGTGCCGAGGGGCCACCCGAGCACCCCGCGAGCGCGCCGGTGCCGAGCACCAGCGCCGCGACCAGCCCCACCGGCACACCAACCTGTCCACCGGTCCGCAGCCTCATCCGCATCATGCTGCCAGCGTAGTGCGGTCCCGGCGCCGCTCAGAGCTTCCGGAGCAGCGTTTCGTAGAAGCGGACGCCGCGGCCCAGGGCCTCAAGGGAGATCTTCTCGTCGACGGCGTGGATCGAGGCCCGGTCCGCCCGGTCCATGGCAAACGGCGCGAACCGGTACACCGCGTCGCAGATTCCGGTGAAGCGGCGGGAGTCGGTGCCGCCCATCATGATGTACGGGGTGACGATCGCCTCCGGGTAGGTCGTGCCGATGCACTCCGTCAGCAGCTCCCACGCCGGGCCGTGGGTCGCGGAAACCGGGGAGGGTTCGTTGCCCTCCACAACGCGCAGCTCCACCTTGGGGTCGCGGATGATCCGGCGCAGGCGCTCCACCGTCCCGGCCACGGTCTCTCCGACGGCCACGCGGATGTTGGCGTTGGCGGCGGCGGTGGCGGCCAGGACGTTGGCGCCGGCGCTGCCCCGCAGCGTGGTGATGGCGACGGTGGTCCGGGTCATGGCGTTGGTCTCGCCGCCCAGCCGGCCGAACAGCCAGGTCAGGGGCGTGCGCAGGCGCTCCACGCGGGCGAAGGCCAGCCGCAGCGGGAGGGGCGCGTGCGGGCCGAAGCGGCGCAGCATCTCGGCGGTGACGTCGGGCAGGTGCTGCGGGAACGGGTGGTTTTCGATCCGGGTGATGGCCCTGGCCAGCCGGGCGGTGGCGCCCATCCGAGGCGGCGTGGAGGCATGGCCGCCGGGGTCGCGGGTGAGCAGTTCGACGTCGAGGATCCCCTTTTCGGCCACGCCGACGACGGCGGCCGGCCGGGTGACGCCCGGGAAGGCGCCGCCGGCGACGGCGCCGCCCTCGTCCAGCACCAGCGCGGGCCGGACTCCCCGTTCGGCCAGCAGCGACGCGGCGGCGGCCGCGCTGTCACCGGCGGTCTCCTCGTTGTCGCCGAAGGAGAAGTAGACATCCCGTTCCGGCGCGAACCCGTCGGCCAGCAGCGCCTCAGCGGCGAAAAGGATCACCGCCAGCTGCCCCTTGTCGTCCAGGGTGCCGCGGCCCCAGAGATGCGTGCCGTCGTTATGGCCGGAGAACGGCGGGTGGGTCCAGGCCGCCTCGTCCCCGGCGGACACGACGTCGTAGTGCGCCATCAGCACCGCCGGTCCCGCCAGGCCGCCGTCCGGGTTGGCGGCTGTGTTGTCGGTGGGGCGGTCAGCCGTGCCGCCGGTGCGGGGGCGGCCCGCCCAGCGGAACAGCAGGGCGCGGCCGTTGACCCGTTCCACGTCCAGCGTCGCGTAGACCCGTGGGAACAGCCCGGGCAGCGCGGCCAGGAACGCCTCGAATTCGGCTTCGTCGGTCCCTCCCGGGGTACGGGACGAGACGGTCCGGAAGCTCACCAGCGTGGCGAGGGCGTCCGCTACGGCGGCTGTGTCGGTGCTGTGCATGCGCGCCAGTCTAGGCAAGGCAGCCCTCGAACGGCCGGAGGCGTTACCGCGCGCGGGGACCGCGGCGCAAACAGGGTTAGGCTGGAGGGATGTCGGAACAGGATCTTGAGGGTACGGATAGGGACGTCCAGTCGGAGGCGGCTGCCGGGACGGGGGCCGATGAAGGGGACGACGTCCTGCAGATGACCGCGCTCGACATCGCCGACTGGCGGCTGCGGACCTTCGACCTGTACGCCACCGTCCGAAAGATCGCCGCGGACAGCCCCGCCGAGGCGCACGCCTACTGGCGCCACACCCGCGACCGGATGTTCGTCACCCACCCCGCCTCGCCCCTGACCCGGGCAGCGAAGGCCGAATTCTCCGGCCTGAAGACCGCCGACTACGACCCGATCTACCGCTTCCACGTCCCGATCACCCCGGAAGGGGCAGGACGTGAGATGAACGTCGAGACCGGCACCGACGGCGTCGTCCGCTTCGTCCGCCTCGGCACCTTCGACCTGCCCGAGATCGGCCAGCTGGCCGTCTGGAAGCACCAGGGTTACGGCGGCGGCATCTTCGTGCCGTTCCGCGACGCCACCGCAGGACAGCCCGGCGGCAGCTACGGGGCCGGACGCTACCTGATCGACACGATCAAGGGCGCCTTCCACGGCGTGACCGGATCCGGTCCGGACGCCAGCTTCGTCCTGGACTTCAACTTCGCGTACAACCCGTCCTGCGCCTACAACGAGGCCTGGGCCTGTCCGCTGCCCGGCCCGTCCAACCGGCTGGCCGTCGAACTGCCGGCCGGGGAGCTTTACTAGCCGGATGGAACCCCAACTCCAGGCCGACCCGCCCGGGGCAGCCGCTCCCCCGGTTACCCGCCCGCCCCGGCGGCGCGGGCTGCTGCGGTACCCGGTGGTGCGGCAGCTGCTGCGGTTCACCGGCGTCGGCGTGGTGTGCACGGTGACGTCGCTGGCGCTCTTCGCGCTGCTGCGGCCCTGGATCGGACCGCAGCCGGCCAACGCCGCGGCGCTGATCCTGACCTCCCTGATGAACACGGCGCTGAACCGGCGCCTGACGTTCAAGATCAAGGACACGCACCGGATGCGCCGCGACCACCTCAACGGCCTGATCGTGATCCTGGTGGCGCTGCTCATCACCGGCGGCAGCCTGGGCATCCTGCACTGGGTCAAGCCGGACGCCACCGTGGCCGAGGAGCTCTGGACCACCACGCTCTCCGGCTTCCTGGCCACCGCTGTGCGGTTTACCATGCTGCGGCACTGGATCTTCCGGCGGGCCCGGCACCGCTAAGGCCCTTCGCCAATAGGCCCGGCGTTACGCCCCGAGGGAGCGCACGCTGCCGACCGCCCCGCGGACGGCGGCGGTCGCCTGGTCCAGCTCGGCCGCGGTGATGGCGGCGTCGAAACTGAACCGGACCGCCGTCTGCGCCACCGCCGCGGGGATCCCCATCGCCACCAGCACCGGGGAGGGCTCATCGGACCCGGCGGCGCAGGCCGAGCCGCTGGAACACACCACGCCCCGGCGCTCCAGCTCCAGCAGCACCGATTCGCCGCTGGTGCCGGGAAAGCAGAACGAGGCCACGGAGGGCAGCCGCTCGGCCGGGTGCCCGGTCAGGACCGCCCCCGGCACACCGGCGAGGACCGCGGCGACGAACCCGTCCCGCAGGGCAACCACCCGGGCGGCACGGTCGGCCTGGTCCTGCGCCGCGAGCGTCAGCGCCGTCGCCAGCGCCACCGCGGCGGCAACGTTCCCGGTCCCGGAGCGGCGGCCGCGTTCCTGGCCGCCGCCGTGGACCAGGGGCTCCAGCCGGGTCCGGCCGCGCACCACCAGGGCGCCGCAGCCCTTGGGCGCGCCGAGCTTGTGCCCGGACACCGAGAGCGCGGCCACGCCCAGCGCCTTCGCGTCCAGCGGCAGCCAGCCGGCGGCCTGCACCGCGTCGGTGTGGAGCGGGACGCCCGCGGCCGCGGCCAGGCCGGCCAGCCGGGCCACGGGTTGGACGGTTCCCACCTCGTTGTTGGCGTACATGACGCTGGCGACGGCGGTCTCCGGGCCCAGCACCGCGGCGAAGGCATCCTCCGTGACCTGTCCGCGGCGGTCCACCGGGATCACGTCCACCGCGAAGCCGTGCACGCGTTCGAGGTAGCGGGCGGATTCGGTCACGGCGGGATGTTCAACGGCGCTGATGGCCACCCGGTCCAGCCGGGGATCCGCAGCGCGGCGGGCCAGCGCGATCCCCTTGACGGCCAGATTGTCCGCCTCCGTGCCGCCCGAGGTGAACACGATTTCCCCGGGGCGGCAGCCCATGACCCGGGCCGCGGCCGCCCGGGCGTCGGCGAGCGCCTCCGCGGCCGACTCCCCCAGCGAATGGTGGCTGGAGGGGTTGCCGAACTCCCCGCTCAGGTAGGGCCACATGGCCGCGAGAACCTCCCGCCGGACCGGCGTGGTGGCGGCCGCGTCGAGGAAGATCACGGCGTCCCCTGGGCTCCCAGGTCGGGCTGCGGACCGGTGCCGGAGCCGGCGTCGGTGTCCAGATCGGTGCCCCGTTCAAGGTCCAGTTCAATATCCAGCCCCAGGTCCAGGGCGGCGACGCTGTGGGTGAGGGCCCCGATGGAGATCACATCCACGCCCGTGGCGGCGATCGAGGCGACGGTGCCCAGGTTGACGTTGCCGCTGGCCTCCACCCGGGCGCGCCCGGCCACCAGGTCGACGCCGTCGGCCAGCTCCATCAGCGTGAAGTTGTCCAGCATGATGGTGTCCACCCCGGCGGCGAGCACCGGCTCGATCTGCTCCATGGTGTCCACCTCCACCTCGAAGTGGGTGGTGTGGCCCAGCCGGGCCTTCGCCTCCCGCAGCACGGCGGTCAGCCTGGCCGGGTCTCCCCCGGTGAGCACGGCCAGGTGGTTGTCCTTGGCCAGGACGGCGTCCGAGAGTCCCGCGCGGTGATTGCTTCCGCCCCCGCACCGCACGGCGTAGCGTTCCAGCACGCGCAGTCCCGGGGTGGTCTTGCGGGTGTCGGTGATGCGGGCCCGGGTGCCGGCCACAAGGGCCACGTACTCGGCGGTCTTCGTGGCAATCGCGCTCATCCGCTGCACCAGGTTCAGGGCCACCCGTTCGGCCAGCAGCACGCCGCGGGCGTCACCGGTGACCCGGGCAAGGGGCGTGCCCGCGTCGAAACGATCCCCGTCGGCGAGCAGCAGGGTCACGACGGCGTCCGGGTCGACGAGTTTCATGGCCGCCGCGAAGACCTGGCCACCGCTGAACACCCCGGGCACGCGGGCGGCCAGCACCGCCGTCGCGCGGGTCCCGGCGGGGATGAGTGTCTGGGAGGTGATGTCCCCGTAGGGGGCGTCCTCCGCGAGCGCGGCGCGCAGGACGGCGTCGACAGCGGAGGCCGGCAGGGTCCCGGCGACGGCTGCGGGAACGACGGCGGGGCTCGCGGCCGGGCGGGGGCTGCGGGCGGCCGGGGCGGGTGCTGTCATGACGTGATCCTTTGCTTGGAACGGGTGGCGTGCCGCGGGCCGTGGGTGGGCTGCGGCAGGTGGAGGTACCGGGGCTCCGGGGTGTCCGGGACAGCCGCCGCCGCCTCCGGGTCCGCCCGGAAGTGGGCGCCCACCGAGCCGGTGCGGCGCCGGGCCGCCTCAACGAGGAGCGTGGCGGCCAGCAGCAGGTTGCGGTCCTCGTGCCCGGCCTGGTCTGCGCTCTCCGATACGGTCTCCGGGCGGAGGTCGGACGCCCAGGCGGCGAGCCGGGCCGCCGCAGCGTCCAGCCCGGCGCCCGTGCGCGAGACCCCGGCGGTCCGGGTCATGAGCCGTCCCAGGGCATCCCGGGAAAACGCCACGGGACGGGGGTCCGGCGTGACGTCCCCCAGTGGGGCCGACCGGGCAGTTCCCTTCACGGAGGAAGGCGCCGCGTGGTCGCCGAGGAAGTCCTCCACGGCCCGGCGCCCAAAGACCAGCCCTTCCAGCAGGGAGTTGCTGGCGAGCCGGTTGGCCCCGTGCACCCCGGTGCGGGCGACCTCCCCGGCGGCGTAGAGCCCCGGGACGGTGGTGCGCCCGGCGAGGTCGGTGGCGACGCCGCCCATCCAGTAGTGCGCCGCCGGCGAGACGGGCACGGTCTCTGCCGTCCAGTCGTAACCGGCCGCGCGCGTGCCCGCGGTGATGGTGGGGAACCGTCGTGCCAGGTAGCCGGCGCCGCGGGCGTCCTCGATCCCCCGCGCGTCGAGGTGGACGGCGGTTCCGGGGTCGGCGCCGGTTGCGGCGAGGTGCAGGGCGATGCTGCGGGAGACGACGTCGCGCGGTGCCAGTTCGGCGTCGGGGTGGTAGGCCGGCAGGAAGCGGCGGCCGGCGGCGTCGCGGAGGACGGCGCCCTCACCACGCACGGCCTCGGAGACCAGCAGGGCGGGCGGGCCGTCGGGGGTGTCGGCGGTGGCCAGGGTGGTGGGGTGGAACTGGTAGAACTCCAGGTCCCGGACGGCGGCACCGGCGCGCCAGGCCAGGGCCAGGCCGTCGGCGGTGGCGACCCGCGGGTTGGTGGTGCGGGAGAACATCCGGCCTGCACCGCCGGTGGCCAGCAGCACGGCCTCGGCGTCCAGTTGGTGTCTGCGTCCGCCGGCGAGGTAGGCGACGCCGATGACCGCCGCGGGGTTTTGGTCGCGGGCCTCCTGGTCGCCCGTATCCGGCCCGGTCAGCAGCGCGGTGGCGAAGGCCCCGGTGAGGACCCGCAGCCGCCCGCGGGCGGCCTGTTGCAGCACGGCGGCACCGAGGGCGTGGGAAATCCGCGCGCCCGTGGCGTCGCCGCCGGCGTGCAGGATCCGCGCGGCGGAGTGTGCCGCCTCCAGGCCCAGCGCGGGACCACCGGTGGCGGCGGCGTCGAACTCCACGCCGAAGCGGCGCAGCCCGGCGATGTCCCGTACCGCCTCGGTGCAGAGCACCCGGACGGCCTCCGGGTCGCACAGCCCGGCGCCGGCGGCGAGGGTGTCGGCGATGTGGGCGGCGACCGAGTCCCCGGAGGCAGCCTCTCCCGGGCCCAGGACGGCGGAGATCCCGCCCTGGGCGTAGCCGGTGTTACCGTCCCCGAGCGTCCCCTTGGTCAGCAGCACCGCCTCGACGCCGGGAGCCTCGGCCGCGAGCAGCGCGGCGTAAAGCCCGGCGATGCCGCTGCCGATAATGACCAGACGCCTGGTCACGGCCGCGCCGCCAGCATGCGTTCCAGTGCCACCCGGGCCGGGGCCGCGACGTCGTCGGCCACGGTGATCCGGTTGACCACCTCGCCGCGGACCAGGGACTCGAGCACCCAGGCGAGGTAGCCGGGGTGGATGCGGTACATCGTGGAGCAGGGGCAGATCACCGGGTCCAGGCAGAAGATCGTGTGCTGCGGGTACTCCGCGGCCAGGCGGTTGACCAGGTTGATCTCGGTGCCGACGGCGAAGACCGTGGGCTCGGTGGCGGCCGCGATGGCCTTCCGGATGAAGTCGGTGGAGCCGGCGGCGTCCGCTGCGTCAACCACCGGCATCGGGCACTCGGGGTGCACGATCACCTGCACGTCCGGGTACTCGGCCCGCGCCTTCTCGATCTGCGCGACGGTGAAGCGCTTGTGCACGGAGCAGAAGCCGTGCCAGAGAATCACGCGGGAGTCCTGCAACGTCTGCTCGTCGTTGCCGCCGAGGTCCTTGCGCGGATTCCACATCGGCATCTGCTCCAGCGGCACTCCCATGGCCTTGGCGGTGTTGCGGCCCAGGTGCTGGTCGGGGAAGAACAGCACCCGCTGGCCGCGCTCGAACGCCCATTCCAGCACCGTGGCGGCGTTCGAAGAAGTGCAGACGATGCCGCCGTGCTCGCCGCAGAAGCCCTTGAGTGCGGCCGAGGAGTTCATGTAGGTGACCGGGACGACCGGGACCCGGCCGTCGGCGTCGGGTTCGGTGCCGAAGAGTTCCTCCAGCTGCTCCCAGCACTCGGTGACCGAGTCGATGTCCGCCATGTCCGCCATCGAGCAGCCGGCGGCGAGGTTGGGCAGGATCACGGCCTGCTCCGGGGCGGAGAGGATGTCCGCGGTTTCGGCCATGAAGTGCACGCCGCAGAAGACGATTGCCTCCGCCTCGGGCCGGGTCAGCGCCGCGTTGGCCAGCTGGAAGGAGTCGCCCACGAAGTCGGCGTATTCGACCACCTCGTCGCGCTGGTAGAAGTGGCCCAGGATCACGGCCCGGTCCCCCAACGTGGCCTTGGCGGCGCGGATCCGGGCGTCGAGTTCGGCGTCGGTGGCCCGCTTGTACTCCTCAGGCAGCTCCCCCTGCCGCGGGGTCGACGGCGGGGCCACGTCGGCTGCCGAGGCGCCCGGACCGTACGCCGGGACGCCGGCGAGGGCCTCGGCCAGGTCGAAGTCCCAGGGACCGCTGGCCAGCGCGGGGCTGCACGTGGACCCCGCGGCCGCACTGCCTGTTACCTGGCCTGTGGCCGCTCCCCGGGTGATCAGCTGGATCGCCGTGTTGACGCTGCTCATGGTGTGCTCCTGTGGTCGGGATCGAGGCCGGGGCGGCCGGTGTAACGGTAGAGGCGGGGCGGGCGGTGTTTGCCGCCCTGGAGGTATTCGTCGGTTTCCTCGATTTCCGGGGCTGCCTTGATCTGGCGGCGGAAATTCGCGGGGTCCAGCTCGCGGTCCAGGACGGCCTCGTAGACCTCGCGCAACTGGGCGAGGGTGAAGTACTCGCCCAGGAAGTGGAAGGCGATGGGGCCGTATTCGAGCTTGTTGCGCAGCCGCCACAGCGCGTAGTCGACGATCGCATTGTGGTCGAAGGCCAGCTGGCCAGGCCGGTCCGCCCGCACCCAGCGAACGTTCTCCGACTCGTCGGCGAGCGCCGCCTCGGTGGGCCGCACCAGCGCCCAGTAGACGATCGAAACCACGCGCTGGGTGGGTGAGCGGTGCAGGCCGCCGAAAGCGTAGAGCTGTTCGAGGTAGCTGGGCGCCAGGCCGGTGGTCTCGCGCAGGTTCCGGGATGCGGCATCTTGCAGGGACTCGTCGTGGCTGAGCGGGCCGCCCGGGAGCGCCCACAGGCCCTTGTACGGTTCACGGATCCGCCGCACCAGCGGGATCCAGAGGGTGGGCCGGCCCGAGGTCTCGCTGGGCCGGAGGGCGAAGATCACCGTGGAAATGGCCAACGACGGCGGCGCGAGGCGGCGCTCGCTGACATTGGCCGGTGAGGTGTACATGGTGCTCTGCCCCCGCGGTTCGGGGTCCGGGGCCGGTGGCGGACCCCGGCCGGACGGCTCCGGCCCGACTGCCGGAGTAGTTATAGTCCGATTGACTAGAACTGATTCTACGCCGACGCCGGCGGGGCACCAAATGGTGACGGCGCGCTACTGCGGGCGGGCCGCTGCCTCCAGCAGCGGCAGCGTCCTGCCCTCGAAGTGGGTGTTGAGCACGATCACCGACGAGGAGCGCAGCACGGTCCGCGTGGCGATCATGGCATCAAGGACCCTCTGCAGGTCCGGGTTGGAGCGGGCGGCGATCCGGGCCATCAGGTCCGAACTGCCGGAGACGGTGTGGATCTCGATCAGTTCCGGGATCTGCGCCAGCGCCTCGACGACGGCGTCGTGGCCCAGGTCCTGGTTGATGGTCAGCGAGCAGAACGCCACCACGGGGTAGCCGAACCGGGCGGGGTCCGGCTGCGGCACCCAGGAGCCGATCACGCCGGACTCCTGCATGCGGTCAAGCCGGGACTGCACGGTCGCGCGGGCCACCTTCAGCACGCGGGAGGCCTCCAGCACGGAGGAGCGCGGGGAGTCGGTGAAGAATCGGACAATTTTGGCATCGAGCGCGTCGACGGTCATGGCGGATTCCTCGATTTCGGGCGAAGCGGAAGTACAAACAGCCGGAAAACGGCCAGTTTGGAAAGCAAACTGCCACCATAATCTCACGCCGGTGGTTCTTCGGCGCCGCGGACGGGCGGTAAATTCAAATGGTCCCAAAAGGACATCCCACCACGCAGAGAAGGTCCGCCAGATGACAACGAAGTCCGCCGCGACGGAACCCGGCCGCGAGCTCGGCCACACCATGCTGCCCCGGCAGCTGACCATGATGGGCCTCGGCAGCGCGATCGGCGCCGGCCTGTTCCTGGGCTCCGGTGCGGGCGTCCAGGCCGCCGGCCCCGCCGTCCTGCTCTCCTACCTGGTGGCCGGGACGCTGATCATCATCGTGATGTGGGCCCTCGGCGAGATGGCCGCGGCGAACCCCGTCAGCGGGGCGTTCTCCGTCTACGCCCAGCGCGCCCTCGGCAACACCGCCGGCGCCACCGTGGGCTGGCTCTGGTGGCTGCAGCTGGTGGTGGTGATCGCCGCCGAGGCCCTCGGCGCGGCTGGCCTGCTCTTCACCGTCTGGCCGGTGCTGCCGGTCTGGGCCCTGTCGCTGATCTTCATGGCGGTGTTCACCGCCATCAACCTCGCCGGCGTGAAGAACTTCGGCGAGTTCGAGTTCTGGTTCGCGATCCTCAAGGTCGCCGCGATCGTGATCTTCCTGATCATCGGTGCCGCCCTGATCCTCGGGCTGCTGCCGGACGTGCCGGGCCCGGGCCTGTCCGTCATCACCGCCGACTTCGCGCCCGCAGGCCTGGGCGGCATCGCCACGGCCCTGTTCGTGGTGATCTTTGCCTTCGGCGGCACCGAAATCGTCAGCGTCGCCGCCGCCGAGACCAAAGACCCGGAGCGCAGTGTGCGCCACGCGATCCGGACCGTGGTCTGGCGCATCCTGGTCTTCTACATCGGCTCGGTCTTCGTGATCGCCGCGGTTCTGCCCTCGACGTCGGAGGGGCTGAAGTCGCCCTTCGCCGGAGTCCTGGACGCCGCCCGGATTCCCGGGGCGGGGGCCGCCATCACCCTGGTGGCCGTCGTCGCCCTCCTCTCGGCCCTGAACGCGAACCTCTACGGGGCGTCCCGGATGGCCTTCTCGCTCTCCCAGCGCGGGGAGGCGCCGCGGGTGCTGTCCCGGCTGAACGCCGCCCGAGTCCCGGTGGTGGCGGTTGCGGTCTCGGTGGCCTTTGGCTTCATCGCCGCCGTGCTGGAACTGCTCTTCCCGGACCGGATCCTGCCGGCGCTCTTCCAGCTGGTGGGATCGACCTGCCTGGTGGTCTGGGGCTCGGCCCTGGTCTCGCAGCTGGTGCTGCGCCGCCGGGCCGACCGGGACGGCACCGTGCTGCCGCTGCGGATGAAGGGGTTCCCGGTGCTGACGATCGTCGGCCTGGTGCTGCTGGCGCTGATCTTCGCGGTCGGGTTCAGCAGCCCGGAGAGCAGCAAGCAGCTGGTCAGCACCCTGATCCTGGTGGCCGCCATCGCCGCAGCCTGCTGGGCCGGGGCCCGATTCGGCAGGACCCGCCGGACAGACGGCTGACCCGACCGGGGCGCAGCTATACAAGCTGCTACCCATGGAGGCGTAGACGCCGGCAGATTTTGGCAGATTGGCCAGCGTGTTGTGGGCTGATTGCCCAATGCCGAGCCCGTGACTAGGGTCACAGCCATGGATACACTCCCGCTTGCGGTGTCCGGCGACGACGCCGCACCGCTTACCCCCGACCAGCTGCGCGAGCTGTACACGCTGATGGCGGCCGTCCGGCACCTGGACACCTCCGCCATCGCGTGGCAGCGCCAGGGCATCATTCCCGGCTACGCGCCCGAGCTCGGCCAGGAGGCGGCCCAGGTGGGCAGCGCCTACGCCGTGGACACCAGCCGCGACTTCGTCTTCCCCACCTACCGTGAGATGGGCGTCGCCCGGACCATGGGCGTGGACATGGTGGGCTATATGTCCACCCACAAGGCCACCTGGCACGGCGGGCTCTACAACCCGCTGGAATCCCGGCTCGCCCCAATCCAGGCTGTGGTGGCCGGCTCGGTGCTGCACGCCGTCGGCTGGGCCCACGGCCAGACGCTGGAGAATGCCACCGGCGTTGCACTGACCTACTTCGGCGACGGCGCCTCCTCCCAAGGCGACGTGCACGAGGCGCTGAACTTCGCCGCCGTCATGAAGGCTCCCGTGGTCTTCTTCGTGCAGAACAACGGCTGGGCGATCTCCGTGCCCACCGAACGCCAGGTTGCCGGCGGCTCCGTCGCCGCCCGGGCGGCCGGCTACGGCATGCCGGCGCTGCAGGTGGACGGCAACGACGTCGTCGCCGTCGTCGAGGCGACCCGCCGCGCCTTCGCCCACGCCCGCGCCGGGCACGGGCCGGTGCTGATCGAGGCCATGACCTACCGGCGAGGCCCACACTCGACCTCGGACGATCCGGGACGCTACCGCTCGCTCGATGAGGAGCGCGACGGCGCCGGCGCGGACCCGCTGGAGCGGCTGAAGCAGCGGCTGCTGGCCGAGGGGCTCGCCGACGAGGCGTTCTTCGCGGAGGCCCTCGCCGCCGCCAAGGCCGAGGAGGAAGCCATCCGCACCGGCATCCAGGCGCTCGGGTCCCGGCCCGGCACGGAAATGTTTGACCTGGTCTTCCAGGAACCCACCCCGGCCCTGCAGGCGCAGGCGGCCACCTGGCGCGAGGAGTCCGAACATGTCTAGCCCGACCCTGGAAAGCGGCACCGCCGCCACCGAGACCGCCACCGTCACGATGTCCATGCAGCAGGCCCTGAACCGGGCGCTGGATGAGGTGCTGGCCGACAACCCCAAGGCGGTGATCTTCGGCGAGGACTGCGGCCGGCTGGGCGGGGTCTTCCGGATCACCGACGGACTGCAGGCCAAGCACGGCGCGCAGCGGGTCTTCGATACCCCTCTGGCCGAATCGGGCATCCTCGGGATGTCCGTGGGCCTGGCGATGGCCGGCTTCCACCCCATCCCCGAGGTCCAGTTCGACGGCTTCGCCTACCCGGCGATCAACCAGATCGTCTGCCAGATCGCCCGGATGAACTACCGCAGCCGCGGCACGCTGCCGATGCCGATCACCCTGCGCGTGCCCAGCTTCGGCGGTATCCGCGCCCCCGAGCACCACGGCGAGAGCCTGGAGGCGCTCTTCGCCCACGTTCCCGGGCTCAAGGTGGTCTCGCCGTCGAACCCGCACGAGGCCTACCACCTGCTCAAGCACGCCGCCACCCGCCCGGACCCGGTGATCTTCATGGAACCAAAGTCCCGCTACTGGCAGAAAGGCGACGTGGACACCGCCAACCCCGGCTCGCCGGAGGGCGCCAAGGTAATGCGCGAGGGCCGGCACCTGACCCTGGTGGCCTGGGGCGCGATGGTGGCCCGCTGCCTGCAGGTGGCCGAACTCGCCGCCGAGGACGGGATCGAGATCGAGGTCCTGGACCTGCGCTGGCTCAAACCGATCGACGCCGCCGCGCTGGCCGCCTCGGTGGGCAAGACCCGCCGCGCCGTCGTGGTGCACGAGGCACCATTGACCTCCGGCCTGGGCGCCGAAGTGGCCCAGCTGATCACGCAGGCCTGCTTCGACACCCTCAAGGCGCCGGTGGAACGCGTCACCGGCTTCGACGTCCCCTACCCCTCCGGGGACCTGGAGGACGAATACATCCCGAACATTGACCGGATCCTCTTCGGCATCCAGCGAGTATTGGAGTACAAACGTGGCTGAACTTTCCTTCCCCCTGCCAGACCTGGGCGAGGGCCTGATCGAGGCAACGGTGCTGGAATGGCTCGTTGCCCCCGGCGACCAGGTGGAGCGCAACCAACCCCTGGTGGAGGTTGAAACCACCAAGTCCGCGGTCGAATTGCCCAGCCCCCAGGCGGGTAAGGTAGTGCGTATTCACGGCGGACCGGGCGAGAAAATCAACGTCGGCGAGCCGCTGATCGTGTTCGAGGTGCCGGATGACACCGCCGGCATCGTGGGCACCGTCCCGAAGGAAGAGGCACCGAAGCGCCGGGTCCGCCTGAGCGCCGTACTTGATGAGGACTGAGGCCATGAGCGGCAGGCACACCGGGGAACAGCACCAACACACGGTCGAGGGCACCGACCCGCAGCTATACGTCAACGTGGTCGACCCACAGGACGACGCCGGCCTCCGCCCGGTCCTGCTGCTGCACGGCTTCTCCTCCTCCTCCAAGCTGAACTGGGAGGACACGGGCTGGATCACGGCCCTCACCCAGGCCGGCCGCCGCGTGATCGCCGTCGACCTTCCCGGCCACGGCCGCAGCGGCGCCCCGGAGGACCGGGACTCCTACTCCCCCAGCCGGATCCGTGCCGACCTGCTGCAGATCGCGTTCGACGCCGGCGCGCGTCCCCTGCGCGACGGCGACCCGGCGTCTGGCCTTGACGTGATCGGCTACTCCCTGGGATCCCGGCTTGCCTGGGAATTCGGCGCCACCCAGCACGAGCTGGTGCATCGCCTGGTCCTGGGCGGCCCCAACGTGGCGGACCCGCTGGCCGCGTTCGACCTGCCCGCCGCGCAGCGTTACCTGGCCGACGGCACCCCGATCGCCGACGACTCCACCGCGGGGCTGCTGAAGATGGCCCAGCTGCTCCCGAGCAACAACATCTTCGCGCTGCTGTCCCTGATCGAGGCGATCAAGGACGAACCCTTTGACCCGGCCGAGGCGGTCCCGCCAATGCCGATGCTGCTGGTGGCCGGCGAGAAGGACGAGCGGGCAGCCTCCATGCCCGAGCTGGCCGCGCTGGGCAGCAAGGCCGGGGCCCTGGTGGAGCAACTGGTCCTGCCGGGCCGCAACCACACCAACGCCGTCACCAGCCGGGCCTTCAAGCAGGGAGCCATCGAGTTCCTCGGCGTCTAGGACCCGGCCCCGCTCAGTAGTCGACCCCCGGGTCGGGCTTGCCCTCCATCTGGAAGCACGCCGACGAGGAGAGCGTGTAGAGCGCATTCCGCTGTGGGTTGAACTCGATCGAATGTCGGAACCCCTCCCGACTGACGATCACGAGTTCGGGGATCCCGTTGATGCTGGTCTTTTCCTCCACGGTCCAGCCTTCCTTGCCGGACCACGCGGCCTTGATCTGCTGCAGCAGCCCGGCGCCGTCCGCCTCCGGGGTGAGGACCAGATCCATCGTTCCCGGCCAGTAATAGCTGTTGGCGTCGCATTCAAACAGGGCACGGGAGGTCTCCGTCTGGGTCGTCGTCGCGATCTCCGCGGCGGGGACCACCGCCATCAGTTCCTGCTGCTGGTTGCGGGTTGACTGCTTCGCGGTGGCGAGGTCCATGCTGGGGCTCCTGGGGTCGGCGGCGGGTGCACAGGCGGCCAGGATGGCAGCGAGGCAGGTGAGGGTCACGGCGGTGTACAGCCGGCGGACGGACGGGGCGGGGCTCATCGCCGGCCGCCGAAAATGACCTTGGCAACGTCCTCGCGGGCCGCCCGGTTCCGCGCGTCCTGGGCGTTGGCAATCAGGCTGTGGTTTTCGATCTTGGCCATCGGATCCGTGGTGATCTTCACCGGGCCCAGGACAATGTTCCGCGCCGGGTCATCGTAGATGTGCTTGGTGAACGCGGGATCGGCCAGCGGGTACTTATCCCCCACCAGGCCGAGGCCCTGGGCGGTGGCCAGCGCGTCGAAATCGTAGGCGAAGTGGTCATAGGCGGTGCCGGGATCGGCAGTCCACCCCTCCGGCATCCAGGCCCCGGACAACGAAATCTGCCGGTCGTAGTGGGCGCCGTACATTTCGGAGGATGCCACGGCCGCCTCGCCCCAGCTGTGGGACACCGCGACGGTGCGGGCTCCGGAGGGGTTCTGGTCCGCCAGGGACGCCTCGAAGGCGGCCAGTTTCCGTCCTGCTGCCTCGCCGAAGGCCTTGTCCGCCGACTGCCTGAAGGTCCCGTCCTGCGGGAACTCGCTGTTTTTGTAGACGAAGGCCGCCGTCCGGCCGGTGGGATCCGACTGCTGCAGGTACGCGGCCATCTTCTGGGCACTGCCGGCGTAGAAGTCGCCGGCCGTCGCGAACGTGCCGGGCACGTAGGTCAGGACCGTTGTGGTGCTGCTGTCATAGTCGCCGATCATCTGAATGAGGTTACCTTTCGCCGGGTCGTACGCCGCCAGGCGGATGTCCCCTTGACCGTTTTCCTCAGGTAGTGAGCCTCCTCCGTCGACCCCTTTCCCTCCCGCTCCAGCTCCGCCAGGCGGGTGCCGGCGGCGACGCGGTTCGCCTCGATCCTGGTATCGACCGGCAGGCCGTCCGTGTTGCCGGCCGCGTAGGGGTAGAGCCGGAGGAAGTCGGCCCGTCCGGCCGCGTCCAGGCCGGCCCACCACCGGCCGACCTGGTGCGGCGTGAGTGCCGAGAGCGCAGCGGGCGTGAGCAGAACCGACGGCGGCGCGGACAACGGGGTGGACCCGCCGTCGAGGGCCCCGCCGGAGGGGGCCGGGGCACCCGCTGCGGCGCTGGCGCTCTCCTGTTGGTCGGCGTGGGCGGTGAGTTCGCGCTGCATCTGCTGCAGCCCCGCCACCGCCCGGGCGAGGGACTGCGCGTGGACGCGGTCCCACTCCGACCGGAAGGCCCCGGCGTCGTGCCCCTGCCAGTAGGCCGACCCGGCGATCTCCGCGCCCAGGCGGCGCTGCAGGCTGCCCAGGCTTCCCGCCCCGCTGCCCGCGCGCGCGGCCAGGCTGCGCAGCTGCGCCACGTCGGCGCCGTAAAAGGTTCCGGCCACTCAATGCCCCCATTAGTCCACACATTGCATAAGCGTCAGGCCGCGTCCGGCAGCCCACCGCGTCAGCCTACCGGGATTTTTCCATTTGATGGATGGATAGTGCTCCCCATCGGTCCGGCGCGGCAGCCGCCGTCGTATGTCCGGGACCGCCAACAGCAACGCGGGGCCACGTGCTGCCCGCCCGGCGGTACCGGATGAGCGCACGTGACCCCGCGCGGTGTGGTGCTGCCTGCCGGCAGCCGCGGCCTAGTGGTGGCTGCTGACGCCCAGCGGGCGTCCCTTGGTTTCCTTGGCCAGCACGACGCCGACGGCGGAGATGACGCAGAGGATCATGATGTAGATACCGATCGATCCGGTCCACTTGGTGCCCTGCAGCAGGGCCTCGGCGATGGTGGCCGCGAAGGCGCCGCCCAGGATCGCGCCGAAGGCGTAGCCGATGGAGATGCCCGAGTAGCGGACGTTGGCCGGGAACATCTCGGCGTACATCGCGGACATCGGACCATAGGACAGGCCCAGGCCCACCGTGAGGACGAACAGCGCGATGCCGTACAGCATGATGTCCTTGGTGTCGATCAGCGCGAACATCGGGATCATCCAGGCGAAGACGATCGCGTAGCCGATCAGGAAGGTCTTGACCCGGCCGATCTTGTCCGAGAGCCAGCCGCCGACCAGGGTGAAGATGAGCCAGCCGAAGGACGCCAGCGTGGTGGCCAGCAGGATCTGCGGGGTGGGCATCTTCAGGGTCTTGGTGGCGTAGGAGATGAAGAAGGCGATCAGCAGGTAGCCGGCGGCGTTGTTGCCGATGAAGATCAGCGTCGAGTAGAGGACGGCCTTCTTGTGCTTGCGGACGAGCTCGCCCAGCGGGGCCTTGCTTTCCTCCTTGCGCTCCTGCATCTCCTTGAAGACCGGGCTTTCGGCCACGGCACGGCGGATCAGGTAGCCGACGACGATCAGCACGATGGAGAGCAGGAACGGCACCCGCCAGCCCCAGCTGGCGAAGTCTTCCTTGGACATGCCGGTGTTGAGGAAGTAGAGCAGGCCGGTGGCGAGGATCATGCCGACCGGGACACCGATCTGCGGGTAGGCGCCGAACAGTCCGCGGCGGCTGACCGGGGCGTGCTCGACGGCCATCAGGGCTGCGCCGCCCCATTCGCCGCCGGCGGAGAAGCCCTGGATGACGCGCAGCAGGATCAGCAGGACCGGGGCCCAGAAACCGATCTGCGCGTAGGTGGGCAGGACGCCGATCAGGGCGGTGGCTGCACCCATCATCACCAGGGTGAAGACCAGCATTGCCTTGCGGCCGAGGCGGTCGCCGAGGTGGCCGGCGATGATCGCGCCGAGGGGACGGAACAGGAAGCTGATGCCGATCAACGCGAACGAGAGGATCTGGGCCAGGCCCGGGTTGGAGGCGTTGAGCGGGGCGAGGAAGAGCGGGGACAGCAGCGTTGCTGTCAGTTGGGCGAAGATGAAGAAGTCGTACCACTCGATGGTGGTACCGACCAGCGTCCCGGCGAGGACCTTGCGTTCCTCATGTTTAGTGCTGGGGCCCGCCGCTGAATCGACGGTTGAAGTTGCGGTCATTGGAACTCCGTTGCTGGGGCAGAGGTACTGCCAGTGGGTGCTAAGTGTTGCTGTGCCTACCGATTTACTGATCGAACGGTCAGTTAGTACCGTGAGCCTACTACAAAAGTTGTGATGAGGCACACATTTCCGGTTGATGACGAACCGACATCGGTCGGTGTGCTGTTCTATAGTTGAACTTGCTGTTCATATATGGAACACTGTTGTCACACGCTACTTCACTGTGACCCCGCGCACAAGGGGCGCCCGTCCCGGCACCCCGTTGCGGTCCACCACCGCAGCGCCGCAGGAGCGGGCCGCGCGAACTTAGGAGCCGTGCAAATTTAGGATGGGCATATGACCCCCAACGCCGGCGTCCAGGCGCCCCCGTCCCAGACCCTCTCCCGCGGCATCCGCGCGCTGGAGATCCTCGCGGACGCCCCGGAACCCATGACCATCGCGGAGCTGGCCGTTGCCATGGGGGTCCACCGCTCGGTGGCCTACCGGATCCTGCGGACCCTTGAGGACCATTCCCTGCTGGTCCGCGACGACGCCGGACGGGTCCAGCCCGGGCCGGGCCTGGCCGTCCTGGCGCGCGGAGTGTCCCGCAACCTGCAGACGGCGGCCCTGCCGGAACTGACCCAGTTGGCCAACGCCCTGGCCATGAGTGCCTTCCTGGCGGTCTGGGACCGGGAGGACTGCGTCACGCTGGTCACTGTCGATCCGCGCCATGCCGGCCCCGCCGTCGTCCAGCACCCGGGATCCCGGCACCCGATCAACGCCGGCGCGCCCGGGATCGCCATCCAGTCCGCCTATACGGAGGAGGAATGGCGTGCCCTGGCACCGGCAGTGCCGTACCGGACCGAGGCCGCCACGGCCCGCCGGCTTGGCTACGCCGCCAGCCACGACGAGGTCATCCCGGGCGTCTCCTCGCTGGCCGTCCCGGTGCGCGTGCCCGGCGGCCGGCCGGCGGCCTTGGCCGTGGTGTACCTCAGGGCCGCGCAGGATCCCGCCGAGGTGGCCGCGGCCCTCACCGCCGGTGCCGCCCGGATCGAGGCCCAGCTGGGCTGAGCCCTAGGTGTAGTTCCCACGGAGGTTGTGAACGCGGCTGATGGGGGTTTTGCCTCCGATGCCGGTATGGGGTCTGTGGTGATTGTAGTGGTGGAGCCAGTCTGGGTAGGTGGCTGCCCGTTCGGTTTCTGATGTGTAGGGCCGGGCGTATGCCCATTCCGTGGCGAGGGTCCGGTTGAAGCGTTCTACCTTGCCGTTGGTTTGGGGCCGGTAGGGGCGGGTCCGGCGTTGCTTGATGTGCGGGCCCAGTGCGGCGGCGAAGGCTCTGGAACGGTAGCAGGCCCCGTTATCGGTGAGCACGGCTTTGACGGCAATTCCGTGGGCTGCGAAGAACGCGGTCGCGCGGAGCCAGAACGCTGCGGCGGTTTCCTTCTTTTCGTCGGTGAGGATTTCTGAGTATGCGAGCCGCGAGTGGTCATCCACGGCGTGGTGCAGGTAGGCGTAGCCGGTCCCTGCGCGGCGGTTCCTGCGGCCCAGCGCCCGGCCCAGGGTGCGGTGCCCGCCGCCTTGTGGGATGCGCCCAAGTTTCTTGATGTCCACGTGGATCAGGTCCCCGGGATGGTCGTGTTCGTAGCGTCGTGGCGCAGGCTTGCGCACGGGCAGGCCGGTGCTTTGGTCAAGGCAGGCCAGTCGGGGCATCTGGTACCGGGCCAGGACCTTGCCTACCGTCGAGCGGGCAAGGTGTAGGTGGGCCGCGATCCGGTGGGGTCCCCAGCGGCGGGTGAAGCGCAGCGCCAGGATCCGCCGCTCAGTGCGGGTGTTGGTGCGGTTCGGGCTCCGGTGAGGTCGCGATGACATGTCAGCCATGCCGTCCTCGCCGCAGGCCCGGTACCGGTCCACCCATTTCTTGGCCGTGGCCGGCGAGCACTGGAACCGTTCTGCGGCGCGGCGCAGAGTCCAGTCCTGCTCGATGACCAGCCGTGCGAGCTTTCCCCTGGCCCTGGGTGTCAGGTCTGCGTTGGCATGGGTAACGTAGGACACGAGAGCCTCCTGGCGTCGAGATGAGTGTGGTAACCCAAATCGATACCGGAGGCTCTCGCTCTTTACATCAAGCCACGCTGTTCACAACCTCCGTGTGAACTACACCTAGGGCTGCCGGCGAAGGACGACGGCGGCAGCGGTGCCCAGCAGGAACAGGGCACCGGCCGCGCAGACCGGCACGATGAACGCCGTGGAGTAGCCGGCGGTCTGCGCCAGTTGGCCGGCCACCGAGGAGCCGATGGCCGTGCCGGCGACAATCCCGCTGGCCAGCGCGGTCATGACGGTCCCGAGCCGCCCTGCCGGCGCCACCAGGCCGCCGATGCCAAAGACGGTGACCATCAGCGGCCCCACCGGCAGCCCGAGGACCAGCAACACCACGATCATCGGCGGCAGGGAATCGGGCAGCAACAGCAGCGGCGCCAGGGCCGTCATCAGGCCCGCGCAGGCCAGCCACCGGGTGCGGAGCCCGATCCGCCGCGGCCAGTACGCCACGGACAGGGCGGCCGCGGCGGAGCTCAGGCCCATCACGGCATAGAGCAGGCCGGCCAGTTCGGAGCCGGCGAACCCGGCGGAGAAGGAGCTCAGCGAGGTCTGCGTGGCGCCGAAGAAGGTCCCCATGCAGACCATGGCCAGCACCGGCACGGCAATCGTGACGGCGGCCCGGAGCCGGGCCGCCGTGGAGGCCTGTGCCGCGGCGGTGGGGATCCCGGGCTCCTGCGTCCGGCGGGTGCGGGGCACGGCGAGGTGCGTGGGGTGGACGGCGAAAGCGGGCACCAGGGCCAGGGTCAGGACCGCGGCGATGGCCAGGGGCAGCCAGGGGCTGAGCAGGCTGGCGATGATGCCCACGAGCGCGGGGCCGAGCACGAAGGTGATCTCGTCGGCGGTGCTCTCGTAGGACAGTGCCGTGTCGAGGTCCCCGGGCCGGCCGTCCCGGCCTGAGGTCAGGGCCATCCAGCGGACCCGGGCGAGCGGTCCCACCTGGGGGCAGCTGGCGCCGGCGATCAGGGCGGCGGCGAGGACCGGCACAGCGGCGGCAACGTCACGCGCGTCGGGCACCAGGTAGGCGGCGAGGATCAGGGCGGTCACGGCTGCGGCGTTCAGCAGGGCGGCGACGATCAGGACGCGCCGCTGGCCGAGCCGGTCTGCGAGCGCGCCGAAGACGGGGGCGCCGGCCGCGGACCCGATTCCGACGGCGCCTGCCGCGGCACCGCCGACGGCGTAGGAGCCGGTGACCGCGGTGACGAGGGTGAGCGCCCCGACGGTGAGCATGGCCAGGGGCAGGCGGGCGGCAAGGCCCAGGGGGATGAAGCCGCGCCCGGCGAGGATGGGGAGCCGGGCGAACCGGCCGCCGCGCTCCGGGGCCTGAGCCTGGGGCGGGAGTTCGACCTGGGCAGCGTGGGCCGCTGCTGATGCCGGGCCGGCGTCGGGCGCGGAGGCATCCGGGGACGCGTGAGGCGTCGATGAGGCTGAGGGGTTCATGGTTTCCGGGTTCGCTAAGAGGTGCGCATCGTCCCCCCTCCCGATGCGCGCGACCCGGTGACCGTCCCAGTATATCGGGCGGCACCTGCCGTGGCCTCACCCGGGACGGCGTTCGGGGGGCAGCTCCCGGCCGGGCTTAGGCGGGCACCTCGTCGGAGATATGCAGGGTGGAACCGTTCCGGCCCTTCACTACCTGCAGCTGGGTGGTGATCCGCTGCTTCATCTCGGCGACGTGGCTGACCAGGCCCACCACCCGGCCGCCGTCCCGGAGACCCTCGAGGGCATCCATGACCTGCTCCAGAGACTGCTCGTCCAGGCTGCCGAAGCCCTCGTCCACGAAGAGCGTCTCGACGTCCACGCCGCCGGATTCCATCTGCACCACGTCGGCCAGTCCCAGGGCGAGCGACAGCGACGCCATGAAGGATTCGCCGCCGGAGAGGGTGGCGGTGTCCCGCCGCTGCCCGGTCCAGAGGTCCACGACTTCCAGCCCGAGGCCGGACTTCTGCCCGCGGGAGGCCTTCGCGTCGGTGTGCTGGAGCGTGTACCGGCCATCGCTCATGCCGATCAGCCGCTCGGAGGCCGCGTCGGCCACCTGCTCCAGCCGGGCGGCCAGAACGTAGCTGTTCAGGCTCATGCGGTAGCTGTTGTCGCCGCCGCCACGGGCAGCCTCGGCCACGGCGGTCAGCAGCGCCGCCCGCTCCCGCGGTTCCCGGCCGGCCTCGGCCAGTTCGCTGTAGCGGGACCGGAGTCCGGCCAGGGTCCGTGCCGAGGAGGCGGCCAGACCGGCGGACACCCCGGCGTCCCGGGCCACATCCAGCGCCGCGGCGGACTCGGACCTGAGCTGCTCGAGGGCACCGGCCGGGACCGGTCCCTGGTCGGCGAGTTCCGCGGCCGCCAGGACCAGGTCCTCCCCCGCGAACAGTTCCTCGAGGCGCGCGGTTTCGTCCCGTCCGGCACGCACGGCGGCTTCCAGGTCGGCGGCGTCCCGGGCGGACAGCAGCATCTCCCGTGCGGCGTCGGCAGAGTCGAACCCGGCGGCGGGCAGGGCCTGCTCCAGCCGCTCCCGGGCCTCCGCGGTCCGGGACCGTGCCTGCGCCAGGCTGACGGCGGCCGCGTCGGCGTCTTCGAGGAGGGCAACGGCCGAGTCCACGGCGGCGATGCGGCCGGCCAGTCCGGGGTGCCCGCTTCGGAGGTCCAGCAGGGTGGCGTCGAGCTCGGCGGCCTGGGAGTCCACCTCGACGACGGCGGCACGGGTCCGGGCCAGCTCGGCGGCGGAATCCTCCCGCGCGTCCTCGAGGGCGGAGATCTCCTCGTCCAGCCCCTCGCAGCGGTTCCGGGCGGCGTCGAGGTCTGCGGCTGCTTTCGTTGCCTCCGCGGCCCGGTCCCGGGCGCGCCCGGCCTCAGTCAGCGCGTCTTCGAGGGCTGCATCCCCGCCCTGGGCGGCGAGGACGGCAAGGTGCTGGCGGGCGTCGGCGAGTTCGCGGTCGAGGTCCGCGAGCACCGCTTCGGCCGCCTCGGCGGCGGCCTGGGCGGCCTTCTCGGCGTCGGCCATGGTCAGCGCGGAGGCCCCCAGCGGTGCCGGGGCGGGGTGGTCCGGGCTGCCGCAGACAGCGCAGGGCTCCCCCGGGTGCAGCTGTGCGGCCAGTTCCGCGGCGGCGTTGGCCAGGCGCTCCTCGCGGAGGTCCAGCCAGGCCTGGCGGCGGTCCTGGTGGGTATCGCGGGCCACGCGGCGCCGCTCGGCCAGCCGGTCGCAGTCCTCCGCGGCCGCGGCGTGCCGCTTCACGACGGCCACGAGTTCGTCGGCCGCGTCGGCTTCCTTGACCCGGAGCTGGAGATCGGCCGCCGCCTCCTCGAGCGGGGCCAGGACGTGCCGGAGCCCGAGGGCGTCCGCCCGGAGCGCTTCCAGCCGCGCCGCGGTGGTTGTACCGGCGTCGGTGAGCCGTTCAACGTCCCGGTGCAGGCCCACGGAGCGCGTGCGCAGCGCGGCGAGCCGTTCCTCATCCGGCATCCGTTCGGCCAGGACGGCCCGGAGGCTGCGCAGCCGGGTCACGCCGGAGCGGAGCGCGGCGGGGTCGGGTCCGCCCTGGTCCGGGGCCAGGCCGGGCAACGCCGCCAGTTCGGGATCGGTGGCAGCTGCGGCGTGCAGGACGGTAGCCGCAGCCGTGGCCGCTTCCCCGGCGCGGTCCTCGGCGGCGGTGGCGCCGTCGAGGGTCTCTAGGTGTCCGCCCAGGACTTCCGCCTTACGGTGCCGGGCAAGCCGCTCTTCGGCGGTGCGCAGGTCCGGGGCAGCCGCCTCGGCCAGCTCCCGCCGCTGCCGGGCGGCCGTGAGGCGCGCCTGGCGGGCGGCCCGGGCCGCGAGAGATTCCGCACGGGCGGACAGGTCGGCGGCGGTGGCATCGGCGTCCCCGGCGGCGGCGCGGCGGGCAGCGCCGGCCGCTTCCGCCTCGCGGCCGTACCAGTCCAGCAGCGCGGCGGGGTCGTCCTGCGAAACGTCTTCCGAACCGCCGTCGGGTTCAATCCCAAGCCCGGCGGCTTCGGTGCCGGCCTGGGCCACGAGCAGCGCCAGCTCCCCGTTGAGGGTCTCGACCTCGGCCCGGGCGGCTGCTGCCTTCCGGCCGAGCTCCTGTTCGACGGCCTCAAACCGCTGGGTCCCGAACAGGCTCTGCAGGAGGGCCAGGCGGTCCGCGGCCTTGGACCGCAGGAACGCGGCGAAGTCCCCCTGCGGAAGCATGACCACCCGGGTGAACTGGTCCCGGTCCATGCCCAGGAGGGCGGTGATCTCAGCCCCGGCCTCGTCGTTGCGGCCCGACTTCTCCACCCAGGTGCCGTCCACCCGCTCCCGGAGCAGGGTGTTCGCCTTCTGCTCGGTGAAGCCGTTCTTGCCCCGGGCGCTGGGCTTGTTCCAGGCCGGGGTGCGGGAGACCTCGAAGTGCCGCCCCTTGGCCGAGAATTCGCAGGTGACCCGCGGTTCGGCTCCCGCCTCGGCGTGGTCGCTCCGCAGCCGCTTGCCCTCCTGCCGGGCCCCCGGAACGGAGCCGTAGAGGGCGAAGCAGATGGCGTCGAGGACGCTGGTTTTGCCGGCGCCGGTGGCACCGTTGAGCAGGAACAGGCCATGGGCGCTGAGCCGGTCGAAGTCGATTTCTTCCGTGCCGGCGAAGGGGCCGAACGCCGAGATTTCCAGGCGGTGGATCCTCATCGGGATACCCCTTCCAGCCGGACCGCTTCGAGTGCCTCGGCAAGGACGGCCGCTTCGGCCTCGTCCGCGCTCCGGCCGCGGACGTGCTCCAGGAAGCCGCAACAGACGGAGAGGTCGTCGACGGCGGAGGCAAGCCGGCTGCTGTAGCTGGTCTTGGGTGAGTCCTTGGCGCCCTCGGGGTCGAAGCCGAGCACAAGGGTATCCGGGAAGCGGGCGCGCAGCCGTTCCATGGCCTGGGCGGGGCGTTGGGCGTCCGTGAGCGTCACCTGGCAGTACGCCGTCTCGGCCCACGCCAGCCCTTCGTCGGCGAGCAGCTCCTCAAGCGTCCCGCGAAGCACCGCGAGCTCGCGCGGGGCTTTCCAGTGCACCTCCGTGACGCTGTCCACGCCGTCGGCCGTGATGTCCACCAGCCAGCCGCCCTTGCGGTGCCGGGCCTCGGAGAAGGAGTAGGCCAGGGGCGATCCGGAGTAGCGGACGGCCGGGGAAAGCTCCTGCCGGCCATGCAGGTGGCCAAGGGCCACGTAGGAGAACCCGTCGAACAGGTCCAGCGGCACCGCACCGACGCCGCCAATGCTCAGGTCGCGCTCACTGTCGGAGCTGATCCCGCCGCTGGCGAAGGTGTGGGCCAGTACGACGGAGTGGACAGTGCGCCCGGCGGCCCGGGTGGCGAGGTCGGTGCGGACCAGGGACGTGGCGGCACGGGTCACCTCGAAGTGGCTGGCCGTGTCGACGCCGAGGGCGCCCGCGACCAGCCGGGGTTCCAGCCAGGGGATGCCGTAGATGGCCAGCTGCGGGCCGGCGTCGTCGTCGCTAAGCGGCAGCAGCAGGGGCGTGGCGAGGTCGTCCAGCCGGGTCCGCAGGTGCACGCCGCCGCGTTCCAAAAGCCGGGAGGCGAAGCCGAGCCGGATGGCGGAGTCGTGGTTGCCGCTGGTCAGCATCACCGCGGCACCGGCGTCGGTCAGCCGCACCAGGGCGTCGTCCAGGAGCCCGACGACATCGACGCCGGGCAGCGCCCGGTCGTACACGTCGCCCGCGATGAGGACGACGTCGACCTTTTCGTCGCGGACGAAGGCGACCAGCTGGTCGACGAAGGACCGCTGCGCTTCAAGCATTCCGACGCCGTGGAACGACCGGCCCAGATGCCAGTCCGAGGTGTGCAATAACCGCATATAACTACGCTAACGGCTGGCACTGACACTCAAGCGCAGGCCCGGCGTCGAGGGCACACAACGGCGTGTGAGACCGCTTACGGCGTGCGCTTGTCGAAGAAGTCGCGGGCCTCGTCGGCGCGGGCAGGGGCAGCCTTCGCGGGCGCCGTGGGCGTGGTCTTCACGACGTCGGTACCCTCGTCTTCCAGGTCGGCGGCCTCCAGGTCTTCAACCTCCGGGTCCACGACGTCCGGGTCCTCGACCACAGGGGTCGAATCGGCGGCCACGGCGTCGGAGGCGCCGACGGCAGCCTGGGAGAACCCGCGGAAGACCAGGCCGGCCACCGCCGCGCCCACCAGCGGGGCCACCCAGAAGAGCCAAAGCTGGCCCAGGGCATCCGGGCTGCTGAAGAGCGCGGAGGCGGTGGCACGGGCGGGATTGAAGGGGGTATTGCCGATGCTTTGTCCCAGCTGCAGGAGGCCGGCATAGCTCAGGCCTACGGCGTAGGGCGCGGCGGTCCGGGCGGGGTTGCGGCCGGCGCTGGTGCCGAGGAAGACCGCCACCAACAGGGCCGCGCCGAGCACCTCCACCAGGAGGACGCCGGGCATCGGGGCCTGGATGATCGAGCGGGAGTCGAAGCCGGCGGCGACCGTGTCGAAGGCGCTTTGGGTGCCGTTGAGCTTGGGCACCGTGCGCAGCACGCCGAAGAGGGCCAGGGCACCGAGCAAGGCACCCACCAGCTGCGCCGCCACGTACGCAGCACCCTCAACCAGCCGGGTCCGGCCGGCAATCATGTGGCCCACGGTGACGGCGGGGTTGAAGTGGCCGCCGCTGAGGTACCCGAAGGCCAGCATGGCCGCGGTAAGGCCCAGGCCGGCGGCCAGCGGGGCCGGAAGCGGGTTGTACTGCGGCACCGCGAACATTGGGACGCCGAGTCCGATCACGACCGCCAGCAGCGTCCCCAGTGCCTCGGCGGACAACCGGGCCAGCAGCCCCGGCCGTCCGACGGCGGCGGGCCGGACAGCAGCAGGTGCCTGGTCGGACAGCGGAACGGCGGCGGGCCGGGCATCGGGCGCGGGGTGTGTCATCTCGTGGGGTTTCCTTCGCTTCGGGTCGGGTGCCGCCAGCAGTCTTCCAGCGAAGTCTGGACGTTCGCTGGATCCGGGCCGTATGACCGGCGCCATGCGAAGACGCGGCAACGGCCGCGGCAGCCGCGGCAACCGCGTCAGGCACGTGGGTCCGGGACGGTAAATTTGAAGCCATGAACGAGCAGCCCCCGGTCCCGTCGCACGAATCCCGCATCCACGGCTGCCTGCTGGGTGGTGCCCTCGGTGACGCCCTGGGCGCATCCGGCGGCAGCGCCGCAGGTAAGGGCGGAACCGGCGTCCTCTCCGGCCGCGCCCGGATGACCCTCTACACGGTGGACGGGCTGCTGGAGGCACTGGAGTGGGCCAATTCGGGGGTGGCGGCGGACGCGAACGCCTGCCTCTGGCTGGCCTACCTGCGCTGGCTGGGCACCCAGGGGATGTCCCTGCCGGAGGCGGCCCCGTTCCAGCCGCCGCGCTGGATTGACGGTCACAGCCTGCCGCGGGAGTCCCGCTCCCCCGACCCGGAGTCCGTCGCCGCCCTGGTCACCGGCGAGATGGGAACGGTGCAGCGGCCGCTGAACCCGGACTCGCGCGGCGGCGGCGCCCTGCTCCGGTCTGCCCCGTTCGGCCTGGTGCCGCACGTGGACGCCGCTGCCGTCTACAAGCTCAGCGCCGATGCGGCCGCCCTCACGCACGGGCACCCCTCCGCCCGGCAGACCTCCGGTGTCCTGAGCCTCACCATCCGGGCCCTGGCCCTCGGCGGAAGCCTGGCGGAGGCCGCCGGGCAGGCGGTCACCCATCTGGCCGGGGGCGCGCTCCCCCGCGGCGAGGTCGCCGACGCCGGCGTGCTGGAAACGCTCACCGCGGTACTCCGGGCACCGGAAATCTCTGCCGCCTCCGCCGGCGGCGGCGACGCCGCGGGCCTCCTCGCCGTAGCACTGTCGGCGGTTTTGGCGACAGCGCCGGACGCCACGCACCACGACAGCGACCCGGAGACTGGCCGGACCCACTTCCGGGCGGCCGTTACCGCGGCGGCGGAGCGGGCGGACGATGCGGCCGGCGCGGCCTCCCTCGCCGGTTACCTCCTGGGCGCCTACTACGGAGCGGCGGGCCTCCCGGCGGATTGGCTGGCGAAACTGGAAGCCCCGGAACCGGAGGCCGTGGCGCTGGTGAAGGGCATGGCCGAGCGGCTGGCGGCGGTTACCGGCGCCTGAACGAGACGTTGTTGCAGGCCTCGCAGACATCGGCCGGGATGAGTCCCCGGCGCTGCAGCAGGCCGAAGATGGCGCAGCCCAGGCAGAAGCCGGCGAACGCCTCGAGCGAGGCCGCCACGATCAGCAGGCCCAGCAGGACCCAGGCGGCGGGCGCCAGGCCCGTGGCGAAGAGGATGGCCGCCGTCGTCGACAGGGCGGCGCCGATGCCCTGGGCGAAGCGCTTGGGCGGCCCCGGGACCAGCCGCTTCCGGCCGAGCGCCGGTGTGAGCACCTTGACCGAGAGGATGCCGAAGGGTGAGATCCGGGGTCCGAAGAGCACCCGCAGCCAGAAGCCGACGGCGATTACGGCCAGGCCCCAGCCGGAGCCCGTGAGCAGGGTCGCCAGGGACAGCAGCACCACGAGCGCCGCCGTGATGCGGGCGGAGTATTCGTTGACGGGATTGGGGAAGGCGAAGACCCGGCCCCACTCCACTCCGCCGCGGGCGGGCGGCACGGTGACGAGGTTCGCCTGAGCAGTGTCGAAGCTGACCGGGCCCCGGGAGGCCGGGCGGGCCGGTGAAGAGATCAGTTTGCTCATCATTTAAGGCTAGAAGCCGCGGGCGCGGGGCCGAAATGAATGTTGCGCCATGTGAAGCCGGCCGGAACAGATCCCCTCAGACCGCCCGGGCCGCGGGGGCGGAGTGGCCGCCCACCATCTGCAGGAATTCACCCTCGGACAGGACCTCGATGCGCTGGCCGCGCTGGTGCAGCTCCAGCACGCGCCGGGCCTTGCCCGTCAGCCGGCCGGAGCGCAGGTCCGCCGCGACGAAGCCGTCGCCCACCACCAGCACCGTGGTGCGCCCGGTCACCCGGCTCTCGGGAGCTGCGCCCAGTTCGGCCGAGCGCACCTTGGCCTCCTGCCTCGGGATAGCCAGTTCGCCGGTGAAGACCACCGTCTGGCCGAAGAGCGGGTGCCCCGGTTCGGCCAGCGGGTTGGGCGGCGGATTCTCGCCCTCCTCCGGCCAACCGGCGCGGTAGGGGCGGGTCACTGCCGGGCCCTGTCCGGCGGCGAGGGCTTCCAGCGCCGACTGGCTGGCCTTGGACAGCGGATCCCGCCGCGGGTCGAAGGCCGGCTGCCGGGACACGGTCAGCCCCAGGGACAAGTAGAGTTCGGCGATGCTGGCGGCGCCGTTGCGGGCCGCGATGTCGATCAGGATCCCGGCGCAGGCGCGGGCGTCCTCGGCGGCGTCGTGGTGGTTGACCAGCGGCACGCCCGCCTCTTCCGCCGCGTACGGCAGCGAGTTGGAGACCAGCGAGTAGCAGCGGCGGGAGAGCATCACGGTGCAGACGTAGTCGTAGGCCGGCCCCGGCAGGCCGGAGACTTCGAGGCCGGACCGGATGACGCCCAGGTCGAAGGCGGCGTTGTGGGCCGCCAGGATGTCTTCGCCGATGAACGCGCCGATCTCCGGAAAGAGCTCACCGAAGCGGGGCCGGCCGGCGACGTGCTCGGGCCGGATGCCGTGGATGCGCACGTTGTGGTGGTCGAAGACGTCGTGGCCGGCGGGCGGCCGCATCAGCCAGGACGCCTCCTCCACCACGACGCCGTTGCGGACCTTGCTGAGGCCGACCGAGCATGCGGATCCCCGGAACCCGTTCGCCGTCTCGAAGTCGATCGCCGTAAAGTCCAAAGCCACGCCCCATACTTTACCGCCGGATCCCGCAGGCCCTTCTCAAGTACGCTTGGAGTGTGAACCCTAATACCCTGCACGACCTCGCCGTGTCCACCCTCGGCGGCGCCGGCCCGGTCCAGCCGCACATGGCCTCGTTCCTGCCCGATTGGCTCAACCCCCAGGTCTTCCTGGCCGATCCCGCCCTGGCCCCCTGGGTCGTCCTGCTGGTCTGCGGCATCATCTTCGCCGAGACCGGCCTTCTGATCGGCTTCTTCCTGCCCGGTGACTCCATGCTGTTCACCGCGGGTCTGCTGGTCGCCACGGGCACCATCCAGTTCAACATCTGGGCCTTCGCCGCCCTGATCGTGGTCTCCGCGATCATCGGCAACCAGGCCGGCTACCTGATCGGCTCCAAGGCCGGCCCGGCCATCTTCAACAAACCGGACTCCAAGCTCTTCAAGCGCGAGAACGTCGAGAGCGCCCACGCATTCTTCGAAAAGCACGGCGGCAAGGCCCTGATCCTGGCCCGCTTCGTGCCCATCATCCGCACCTTCGTCCCCGTGATCGTGGGCGTGGCGCAGATGAGCAAGCGCAAGTTCTTCCTCTACAACGTGATCGGCGCGACCCTGTGGGGCGGCGGCGTGACGCTGCTGGGCTTCCTGCTCGGCGACACCGTGCCGTGGGTCCGCGACAACCTGGACATCATCTTCATCCTGATCGTCCTGGTCTCCGTGGTGCCGATCGCCATCGAGGTCATCCGCGGCATGATCGCCAAGCGCCAGGCCGCGAAGTACGGCACCGACGTCGTCAACGAATTCATCGAAGAGCACGAGCCCGAGGAAGAGCGCAAGACGCCCTGACCCGCGCCGCAGCCTGAACCGTCAAAAAACAAAAGGATGGCGCCCCACCGAGGTGGGGCGCCATCCTTTTTTATGCTGCTGAAACCCGACTACCGTCCGGCCAGTGCCTCCACGATCGCCGGCAGCAGCGCGCGGAAGGCGTGCCCGCGGTGGCTGATCGCGTTCTTCTCCTCCGGGCTGAGCTCGGCGCAGCTTCGGTCCAGCCCGCTCGGCTGCAGCACCGGGTCGTAGCCGAAGCCGCCGGCGCCGCGCGGCTCGCGCAGCAGGGTGCCCTCCAGCTGTCCGTACTCCACCACTTCCCGGCCCTCCCCCGCAGCCGAGGCGGGAACGGCCAGCGCGGCGGCGCAGACAAACGCGGCGCCGCGGAAGCCGTCCGGAACGTCGGAGAGCTGGTTCAGCAGCAGTTCGAGGTTCGCGGCGTCGTCGCCGTGCCGGCCGGCCCAGCGGGCGGAGAAGATCCCTGGAGCCCCGCCAAGCACGTCCACGGCCAGGCCGGAGTCGTCCGCGATCGCCACCAGCCCGGTGGCCTCCGCCACGGCGCGGGCCTTCAGCAGCGAGTTCTCGGCGAACGTCACCCCGGATTCGACGACGTCGGGAGCGCCGACGGCGCCGGCGTCCACCACCTGCGTGTCCACGTCCAGGCCGGGGATCTGCCCGCGGAGCAGCTCCCGGAGCTCACGGAGCTTGCCCTGGTTGTGGGTGGCGAGAACGAGGACAGGTGCTGCCGCGCCGCCGCTCACGGGGCCTCGGCCAGGGTCTCGCGCTGGATCGCGGCGAGCTGTTCGGTGCCCAGCAGGGCCAGGTCCAGCAGCTTGTTAAGCTCGTCCCGGTCGAACGGGGCTCCCTCGGCAGTGCCCTGGACCTCGACGAACTTGCCGGAGCCGGTCACCACCACGTTCATGTCGGTCTCGGCGCGGACATCCTCGACGTAGGGCAGGTCCAGCATCGGGATGCCGTCGATGATGCCCACCGAGACGGCGGCGATGGTGTCAGTCAGCGGCTCGGCGTTGCGGGCGATCAGCTTGTTCTCGCGGGCGTAGCGGATTGCCTCGGCGAGGGCGACGTAGGCGCCGGTGATCGCCGCGGTGCGGGTGCCGCCGTCAGCCTGAAGCACGTCGCAGTCCAGCACAATGGTGTTCTCGCCAAGGGCCTTGGTATCGATGATGGAGCGCAGCGAGCGGCCGATCAGGCGGGAGATCTCGTGGGTGCGGCCGCCGATCTTGCCCTTGACGGATTCGCGGGCGGAGCGGGTGTTCGTGGCCCGGGGCAGCATGGCGTACTCGGCGGTGACCCAGCCGCGGCCCTCGCCCTTGAGCCAGCGGGGCACGCCCTCGGTCAGCGAGGCGGTGCACAGCACCCGGGTGTTGCCGAATTCGATCAGCGCGGAACCTTCGGCCTGGTTGGACCAGCCGCGGGTGATGCTGATGGGGCGGAGCTGGTCCGGGGTCCGGCCGTCGGCGCGGAGAACGGGGGCAGTGGGAGCTTCGGAAGTCATGCTCCCTAGCTTATCGACAGCCGGGCGGCCCGGTCAGACGGTGTAGTGCACCCCGGCAACGGCGACGGCGACGTGCGGTCCGAAGACCTCCTTCGCCTCGGCCATCACGGTCGTGTGCGAGGTCCAGACCGGGATGTGCGTGAGCAGCAGCCGGCGGGCGCCGGCGGCGACGGCGGCCTCGCCGGCGCGCTTGCCGGTCAGGTGCACGTCCTTGATGCCGTCGTCACGGCCCTCCTCGAAGGCCGCCTCGCAGAGGAACAGGTCCGCGTCGCGCGCGGCGTCCTCGAGTCCGGTGCAGGAGTCGGTGTCGCCGGAGTAGCTGAGCACCCGGGTCACCGGGTTGCCGTCCTTGTCCGGCTCGGTGACCTCCACGCGCAGGGCGTAGGCCTCCTCGACGGGGTGGTTGACCGCGTACGGGGTGATGGTGAAGGGCCCCATGGTCACCGGGCTCCGTTCGGCCCAGTTGCTGAAGTCGAATTCCTCGTGCATCCCCGGGTCGAGGTCCAGCCCGTAGGCCGTGGCCATCCGGTCCGCCGTCGCCGCCGGCCCCCAGACGGGGATCCGCCCGCGGCCCCAGCCGCCCGGCCTCCAGCGCACCGCCACGTGCAGGCCGCAGAGGTCCATGCAGTGGTCCGGGTGCAGGTGGGTGAGGAAGATGCCGTCAATGTCCTCGAGGTCGGTGTAGCGCTGGATCGCGCCCAGTGCCCCGCTGCCGAGGTCCAGCACCACCTTCCAGCGCCGCTCGCCGTCGTCGGAGGTCAGCAGGTAGCACGACGCCGGCGAGCCGGGGCCGGGAAACGAGCCGGTGCACCCGACGATGGTGAGCTTCACAGGCCGCTGGTCCGCGGCGGGGACACCTGCGCGGCGGAGGAGACGAAGTTGGAGATCCGGGGCCGGCCGACGGCGGCCTGGGCGGCGGCGATCATTTCCGGGGTGATGCGGGCCAGGCTGCCGGTGGGGTACTGCGCCGCGACGTGGTCCACGTGCCGGACGCTGAGCACCTCGGGGCCGAGGAAGCGGCGCGCGAGGTGTTCGAACTGCGCGGCGTCCCCGGTGGCGATGAAGTTGTGTTCCGGGGCGGTGCTGCCGGCGCGTTCCAGGCCGCGGGAGGCCAGGGCCCTGTAGACGTCCTTGGCAGTTTCCTCTGCGCTGGACACGAGCGTGACGTCCTCGCCCATGACGAAGGAGATCACGCCGGTCAGCAGCGGGTAGTGCGTGCAGCCGAGCACTACGGTGTCCACCTTGGCGGCGATCAGCGGGGCGAGGTATTCGCGGGCCACGGCGAGCAGCTCGGGGCCGGTGGTGATGCCGGCCTCGACGTAGGGCACGAAGGCCGGGCACGCCGCGGAGGTGATCTGCAGGTCCGGTGCCGCGGCGAAGGTGTCCTCGTAGGCGCGGGAGCCCACCGTGGCGGAGGTGCCGATGACGCCGACGCGGCCGGTGCGGGTGGCGGAGACGGCCCGGCGGACGGCGGGCTGGATGACCTCGATGACGGGGATGCCGTAGCGGGCGGTGTAACGCTCGCGGGCGTCGCGGAGCACGGCGGCGGAGGCGGAATTGCAGGCGATGGTCAGGAGTTTGACCCCGGAGTCGACCAGTTCGTCCATGACGCCCAGGGCGTTCGCCCGGACCTCGGCGATCGGCAGCGGGCCGTAGGGGCCGTGCGCGGTGTCGCCGACGTACAGGATGGACTCATTGGGCAGCTGGTCGATGATGGAGCGTGCCACCGTGAGGCCGCCGACGCCGGAGTCGAAAACGCCGATGGGGCGTTCGGCCAGTGCCGAGGTCTCGGGGTCCGTGCTCGCTGAAGTCATGGTTCTACGAGAATAGGGCTTCGCCCCGGGCCGGACCATGACATTGTGTCGAGCAACTCGTGTGCGATGGATCACACGACGGCGGCGGAACGGCGGGCGGTGCCGCGGTTCAATGCCAGGTGGCCGCCGAGGAATCCGGCGGCCGCGGCCACCGCATTCCCGGCCAGACCCAGCCGGACCCCGGCGGCGTGCCGGCCGCGCAGCCGAGCGATCAGTGAGCCCAGGAAGAGAAAGGTTGCGGCGTCGGTGCCGAGGGCGTGGACGGCACCGATCCGGTGCTCCTCCCCCTCCGTCTCGGACCAGTCCGCGGCACCGGCGAACGCCGTCGGAACCGCCGCCGCGAGGCCCGCGGCGGTCAGCACCGTGGCCGCAGGCCGGGAGGCGGGACCGCCGGCCACGTCCAGGATCGCGGCGCTGAGCCAGCAGCCCAGGGTGATGTCGGTGAGCATCGGATGGACCGAGTGGCCGAGGGTCCCGCTGTGCAGCGGGGTGCGCCGCGCCCAGTCCATGACCGGGCCGTAGATGGCCTCCTGCGCGGAACCGATCCGGCCGGCCGCGGCACTCCGGCCCAGGGCCCCGGTAAGGCGCTGAGGGAGGGAAAACTCGTCGCGGGAAGGTCCGTCCACGGCAGAACACGCTACGCCGCGGGCCGCGGGGTGTACAGGGCCGGGCGGCCTAGGCCTCGAGGGACGCCAGCATCGCCTGGACCAGGGATTCCTGCAGCCAGGTGGTGAAGTTGTAGACCAGGGCCAGGTAGCTTTCGACATCCTCCGCCTGGGACCAGTCCTGCATCCGGTGGACGTGTTCGGCGTCGGCGTCGTCGCGGATGTCGAGGCGCTCGGCGAGGACCAGGCGGACATCGTTCAGCGCGGTGGACCAGTGCCGGGCGTCGGCGGGGGTCAGCACCAGTTCCTCTTTGTCGAGGCCCAGCGAGGCGGCTTTCAAGGCGCCGATCTTGCTCTCCCGCAGCGAGCGCTCCGTGTACCGGCGGAACTCCAGGGAGGCCTCGGCGTCGTTCTTGGAGACGTTGGGCAGCAGGCGGCGCAGGGCGCGGTCGGAGGGTTCGCGCGCCTCCGTGTCCAACCCCACGAGGGCCGCGAGCGGGTCCTCATTGGCGCGTTCGTGCGGCTCCAGCATGGAGATGACGTCGTCGAAGAGGCTGCGCAGCAGGTCGCGCTCGGCCGGTTCGAGGTAGCCGGTGATGCCCTTGAGGCCGTATTTGAATGCCTTAGCCACGTTTTCCCTTGCCCTTACCCGATCCGTTGCCGGGGCCGCCGCTGGCCTTCTCCACGGTGGCCCAGAGGCCGTAGCCGTGCATGGCCACCGCGTGCTGTTCGACCTGTTCCTTGCTGCCGTGCGCCACGATGGACCGGCCCTTCTTGTGGACCTCCAGCATGAGCTTGGTGGCCTTAGCCTCCGAGTAGCCGAAGTAACTGCGGAAGACGTAGCTGACGTAGCTCATCAGGTTCACCGGATCGTTCCAGATCACGAGGTTCCAGGGGATGTCCGGGGCCGTCAGGACGTCGGTGGACGTCGCCGTTCCGGTGTGGGTGCCGGCCTCGGTATCGGGGCCAAGCGCAACGCTGAGGGTCATTGGTCCATTCTATGGCGATGACGGAGCCCGGCTTACGGTCGAGTCCCCGGAGCGAGACGAGGGAGCCGGTGGGTGGGCCCCCGACGGCGAGGGCCCCGCGTAGAAGCGGAGCGAGACGAGGGAGCCGTCGGGTGGGGCCCCGATGGCGAGGGCCCCGCGGCGAAGCGGAGCGAGACGAGGGAGCCAGTGGGTGGGGCCCCCGACAGGCGAGGGCCCCGCGTCGAAGCGGAGCAAGACGAGGGAGCCGTCGGGGACTAGAGTAAATTTCGTGAGCACCTCCGCCGGCTGGGACCACCCCCGCACGTCCTTGTACACCGACCATTACGAGCTGACCATGCTGCAGGCCGCCCTGCACTCGGGCGCTGCCCACCGCAAGTCGGTGTTCGAGGCCTTCGCCCGCCGGTTGCCCGAGGGCCGCCGCTACGGCATCGTCGCCGGTACCGGCCGCCTGCTGGAGGGCATCGCGAACTTCCGCTTCGGCCCCGGGGAAATCGACTTCCTGCGCAGCACCGGCGTGGTCAACGAGCAGACCCTGGAGTACCTCGCCGACTTCTCCTTCTCCGGCGACATCTGGGGCTACGCCGAGGGCGACGCGTACTTCCCCAACTCCCCCATCCTGATCGTCGAGTCGACCTTCGCCGAGGCCTGCGTCCTGGAGACCTACATCCTCTCGATCCTCAACCACGACTCCGCCATCGCCTCCGCCGCGTCCCGGATGATCACCGCGGCCGGCACCCGACCCTGCGTGGAGATGGGCTCCCGACGCACCCAGGAGGAGTCCGCCGTCGCCGCCGCCCGCGCCGCCGTGATCGCCGGCTTCGCCAGCACCTCCAACCTGGAGGCCGGCCGCCGCTACGGCATCAAGACCGTCGGCACCGCGGCCCACTCCTTCACCCTGCTGCACGACACCGAACGGGACGCCTTCGAGGCCCAGCTGGCCTCCATGGGCGCCGGGACGGCGCTGCTGGTGGACACCTACGACGTCGAGGCCGCCGTGCGCACCGCCGTCGACCTCGCCGGGGACAAGCTCGGCGCCGTCCGTCTGGACTCCGGCGACCTGGTGGCCCAGGCCCAGTGGGTACGCCAGCTGCTCGATGACCTCGGCAACGTCAACACCCGCATCATCGTCACCTCCGACCTCGACGAGTTCGCCATCGCGGCCCTGCAGTCCGCCCCGGTGGATTCCTACGGCGTCGGCACCTCGCTGGTCACCGGCTCCGGCGCGCCGACGGCAAGCCTGGTCTACAAGCTCGTCAGCCGCACCAACGACGACGGCGAGTTCGTCGCGGTCGCGAAGGCGGCGAAGAACAAGGCGAGCAAGGGCGGCCGCAAGTACGCGCTGCGCCGGCTCAACGACCGCGGCATCGCGACCCAGGAGATCGTCGGCATCGGCCACCGGCCCGAGGACGACGGCAACGACCGCCAGCTGCTGCAGCAGTTCATCAAGAACGGCGAGCTGCTTCCCGGCTGGACCGGGCCCGAGGGCGTGGTGCGTGCCCGCGACCGGCACGCCGCCTCCATGGCCGAACTTCCGCCCGTGGTCAACCGGCTACAGCGCGGCGAACCGGCCATCCCCACCGTCTACGAGGAGGACTGAATGTCCCGCGCCCTGATCATTGTCGACGTACAGAACGACTTCTGCGAGGGCGGTTCCCTGGCCGTTGAGGGCGGCGCGGCGCTGGCCGCGGAGATCAGCGAATACGTCGACGCCCACCACGGGCAGTTCGACCACGTCGTGGCCACCCAGGACTGGCACATCGATCCGGGTGCGCACTTCTCGGACGCTCCTGACTTTGTCGAGAGCTGGCCGCGGCACTGCGTCGCGGGTACCCGCGGGGCGGAGCTGCACCCGGACCTGGACACCGAGTACATCCAGGCCTACTTCCGCAAGGGCCAGTACACGGCCGCCTACTCCGGTTTTGAGGGCCTGCTGGCCCCGGACGACGCCGTACCCACCGGCGACCGGACGCCCGGCGCGCTGCCGGTGGCCGGCCCCGCCGGCGGCCAGGAAGCGGACGAGGACGCGATCGGGCTGGACGACTGGCTGCAGAGCCACGACGTCGAAGAGGTTGTAGTCGTGGGGATCGCAGCCGACTACTGCGTCAAGGCCACGGCCCTGGACGCGGTCCAGGCGGGCTATACCGTTACCGTCCCGCGCAGCCTGACTGTGGGAATCGCCGAGGACCTCGAAGACGCCTTCGCCGAAATGGAACTCGGCGGCGTCGAGCTGGACTGAGATCGCGGCCTCGGCGCCGCGCACAGTAGACTCGGAATCCTTGCCAGTAACGTCGGAACAGTAAATCCCGGAGTACATCATCATGAAGAAGACCCTGACCGTCCTGCTCGCCGCCGGGACCATCCTCGGAGCGGCCGCCTGCTCGGCCCCGAAGATGACCACCGCCGAGACCTGCGACCGGATCAAGACGATCACCAGTTCCCCGTCCTCCGGCTCGGACAAGTTCGGCATGACCCGCCTGGCAAACCAGATCCGCCCGATCCAGGCCACCGCCTCCGACGACCTGCAGGCACCGCTGCAGTCGATTGTTGATTACCTGGACGAAGCCGCCAAGAAGGACCCTGACCAGGGCAAGCTCGACGACCTCAAGGCCAAGTACACCGCGGCCGGCCAGACCTTCTCCCAGGCGTGCGGCGGCGGCGCCCAGTCGGGCCAGCCGAACCAGTAACGGCACTCCCGAACGACACGAAAAAGGGACCGGATCACTCCGGTCCCTTTTTCGTGTCGTGACTCCGGGGCGCCCGGCGCACCGGGCGCACCCGGGCTCCACGGGGCGTCCGGCTACTTCCGGCCGATGAACCAGTCCTGCAGCTTCAGCAGCCGGCTCTGCAGCTGTTCCTCGTTGGCCTGGGCCACGGGCGGGCCGCCGCAGACCGTGCGCAGCTTGGTGTGGATGACCCCGTGCGGTGTGCCGGTCCGGGCGGACCAGGCGGCGACGTTCTTGGCCAGCTCGGTGCGCAGGTCCATCAGCATCCGGTGGTCCGGGACCGCCGGCGCCGGCTCGGAGGCCGCCGCCTGGGGGCCCCGCTTGTTCTTGCGGCTGAGCTGTTCGTGCTGGCGCTGGCGCAGCAGCGTGCCCACCTGTTCGGCGTCGAGCAGGCCCGGAATGCCGAGGAAGTCCAGCTCGTCCTCTGAGCCGACCTCGCCGCCAGTGCCGAATTCGCCGCCGTCGAACAGCACCCGGTCGAAGGACGCCTGGGAATCCAGGGCCTCGAACTTGCCCTTCATCAGCGTGTCCGAGGCCTTCTCCTCGCGGTTCGCCTCATCCATCAGCGAATCCTCGGGATTGAACAGCCCGTCCGAGTCTTCCTTCTCCGGGCGGTCCAGGGCGTGGTCCCGCTCGGCCTCCATCGAGTTCGCCAGCGCCATCAGCTGCGGCACAGAGGGCAGGAACACCGACGCCGTCTCGCCGCGCTTGCGGGCACGCACGAAGCGGCCCACGGCCTGGGCGAAGAACAGCGGGGTGGAGGTCGACGTCGCGTACACGCCTACCGAGAGGCGGGGCACGTCGACGCCTTCGGAGACCATCCGCACCGCGACCATCCAGCGCTTCTCCCCGGCGGAGAACTCCTCGATCTTGGAGGAGGCCTTGGCGTCGTCGGAGAGGATCACGGTGGGCGATTCACCCGTGATCCGCTTCAGCTGCCCGGCGTAGGCCCTCGCGTCGTCGTGGTCGGTGGCGATGACCAGGCCGCCGGCGTCGGGCACGGTGCGCCGGACCTCGCTGAGGCGTTTGTCCGCCCCGGCCAGCACGGCCGGGATCCATTCGCCCGCCGGGTTCAGCGCGGTGCGCCACGCCTGGGAGGTGATGTCCTTGGTCACGGCGGCCTCGCCGAGGGAGGCAGCCATCTCATCGCCCGCGCTGGTGCGCCAGCGCATCTGGCCGGAGTAGGCCATGAACATCACCGGACGGACCACGTGGTCGCGCAGCGCCTTGCCGTAGCCGTAGGTGTAGTCGGCCTTGGAGCGCCGGATGCCGTCGCGGTCCTCCGCGTACTCGACGAACGGGATCGGGGAGGTGTCCGAGCGGAACGGGGTACCGGTCAGGGACAACCGGCGCGCGGCCGGGTCGAAGGCCTCGCGGAGCCCGTCGCCCCAGGAGAGCGCCTCGCCGCCGTGGTGGATCTCATCCAGGATCACCAGGGTGCGGGCGGCCTCGGTCTTCGCCCGGTGCAGCATCGGCTTGCTGGCCACCTGCGCGTACGTGACGGCGACGCCGATGAAGCCGCGGCCGTGCTGGCCGTCGGCGTTCTTGAAGTTCGGGTCGATGGCGATGCCGACCTTCGCGGCGGCGTCCGCCCACTGGCGCTTGAGGTGGTCCGTGGGTGCCACGATGGTCACGCGGTTGACCACGCCGGAGTCGATCAGCATGGAGGCCACGCGGAGGGCGAAGGTGGTCTTACCGGCCCCGGGGGTCGCGACGGCGAGGAAGTCCCGGGGGTTGGTGGCGAAGTAGCTATCCAGCGCCTCCTGCTGCCAGGCACGCAGTTTCGGCGCGGTTCCCCACGCGGCCCGCTCGGGATACGCGGGCGGCAGCACGGGACCGCCGAACAGTGTTTCCGTCACTTAGCGGGCCTCCCGTCCATACGCGTCTGTTGGTTCGGGAAAAGCCCCACTAAGCACAAAAACACCAATCTTTTTTCGGTTGAACCGGATGCCACGCCCTACTTGCCGGAGCCGCCGTCGTCACCGCCGGGGCGCAGCCCCTCGTAAACCTCTTTGCATTCGGGGCACACGGGGAACTTCTTCGGATCCCGCCCGGGGGTCCAGACCTTGCCGCAGAGGGCAATGACGGGTTCCCCGGAGAGGGCCGACTCCATGATCTTTTCCTTGCGGACGTAATGCGCGAAGCGCTCCCGGTCTCCCGGTTCCACTTCCTGGCGCAGTTCCTCACGCTCGATCGTCGCCGTGGACGTCCCGGCGCCGGAAAGCTCGCGCATCGGGTCATTGTCGAGGTCGTTGTCCAAGGCGTTCTGGGGGGCCGTCGTCAGGGGTTCCGTCATGCTGGTCATGGCTTCCATCTTAGCCGCTGGCTAGAACGTCCGCCGGGGCATGGCCCGTTCGTACTGCGGCGGCCAGGCCAGCTCGTGGCCCAGTTCAAAGGCCGTGCGCAGCCACCAATGCGGGTCGCGGAGCGCCGCGCGGGCGATCAGCACGCCGTCGGCCTGGCCGGTCGCCACGGCGTGTTCCGCCTGGCCGGCGGAGGTGAGTAATCCCACCGTGCCAGTTTTGACGCCGGCCTCGCGGCGGATCTTGGCGCTGAACCCGGTCTGGTAGCCGGGACCCACCGGAATCGACTGGTGCGCCACGGCGCCGCCGCTGGAGACGTCCACCAGGTCCACGCCGCGCTCGGAGGCGGCGCGGGCGAGCCGGACGGAGGCTTCGGCGTCCACGCCGCCCTCGGCCCAGTCCGAGGCGGAGATCCTCAGCAGCAGCGGCATCGAGTCCGGAATGACCCCGCGCACCGCGTCCACCACGGCCAGCATGAGCCGGTTCCGGCCCGCCTCGTCGCCGCCCCATTCGTCGGTGCGGTCGTTGATCAGCGGGCTCTGGAACTGGTGCAGCAGGTAGCCGTGCGCTCCGTGGATTTCGATGGTGTCGAAGCCCACCTCCACCGCCCGCCGGGCGGAGGAAACGAAGTCGGCGATCACGCCCTCGATCTCGGCTCCGGTCATGGCCGACGGCGGCGCGTAGCCGTCGAAGGCACCGGTGCCCGGACCCACCGGGTCCCAGCCGCCCTCGGAGGCCGGGACGGTGCCGGTCTTGCCGGAGAACGGCCAGTAGCTGGACGCCTTGCGGCCGGCGTGCGAGAGCTGGGTGCCGATCTTCGTCTCCGCGGTGCCGTGCCGGTGCACGAAGTCCACGATCCTGGTCCAGGATTCGGCCTGGGCGTCGTTATAGAGGCCGGCGTCCCGCGGGCTGATCCGCCCGGCGGAGTTGACGGCTGCCGCCTCGGTGAGGATCATGGCCGCTCCCCCGGTGGCGAAAGATCCGAGGTGCATCAGGTGCCAGTCGGTGGGGACGCCCTCGGCGGTGTCGGGTTCGCAGCTGTACTGGCACATCGGCGAGACCCAGCCGCGGTGTTCGAGCCGCAGGGAGCGCAGGGTCAGCGGGCTGAAGAGTGCGGACGCCATTAGAACAGCACCCGGGCGAGGTTCTGGCGGGCCTTGGCCACGCGCTCGTCGGTGGCGCCGACGACGTCGAAGAGTTCCAGCAGGCGCACCCGGGCGGTCTCCCGTTCCGGTCCGAAGTTCCGGCCGATGAAGGCCACCACCCGGCCCAGGCCGTCCTCCACGTGCCCGCCGGCGACGTCGAGGTCGGCGACGGCCAGCTGAACGTCCAGGTTGTCCGGTTCCTCCGCGGCCTTGGCACGGACGGCGTCGGCGTCCTCGGTGGACAGCGCCTGCAGGCGTCCCATCAGCTCAACCTGCGCCAGTCCCACCTTGGCGTCGGCGTCGGCGGGCATCTCGGTGAGGGCCTGGCGGTACGCGGCGGCCGCGCCGTCGAAGTCGCCGGCCTCGATCGCGTCGAAGGCCTTCTGGTGCAGCGGGGGCAGCGGCGGGGCCTCGGCCTCCCCGGCGCCCGGACCGCCGCCGATACGGCCGGTGACGCCGTTGGCCGCGGCGACCTTGAGGAGTTCATCGAAGAGGCTGCGGACCTGCTGCTCGTCGGCGCCGCCCTGGAAGAGCGGCACGGGCTGGCCCTTCACCACGGCGACGGCCGTGGGAACGGCCTGCACCTGGAACGCCTGGGCCAGTTGCGGGAAGGCCTCGATGTCGGCGGCGCCGAGGACCAGACGGCCCTCGTAGCTGGTGACGATCTGCTCGAGGGCGTCCACCAGATCGCCGGACCCGGGTGAGTACGCGGCCCACATGGCGATGACGACAGGTACCCGGGCGGAGAGGTCCACCAGGTCCTGGAAGTTGGCCTCGGTGACGTTGACGCGCAGCGGGGCGGCGCCGCCTTCCGCCGGCTGCTGGGCGGATCCGGGCTGGGCGCTCCCGGCATGCGACGACCCCGGTCCGGCCGGCGGTGCGGGGCGTTGCTTCAGCGAGGAAAGATCGACGGCGCCCCGCAGGTTGATCGGGTTTGCGGCTGCGGGCGGGACCGGGCGGGATGCGGGCGAAGTCATGGAACCACTCTATCGACTCCGCCCGCCGCCGGGCCTACTTGAAGCTTGCCCCGACCAGGCCGCGGGTGGCGGCCACCAGCTTCATCGGATCCTTGGACCCCGCCGGCGGCACGTAGACCGCCACGGACTCCGCGAAGTTCAGGACCATACCGGTGCTGGTTTCCTTGCCGCCGGCCAGGGCCGCGGCATCATCACCGATGGTCAGCTTGTCGCCGGAGTTCTTCGGCGTGCCGTCGAAACCGAAGTTGAGCCGGCCCAGGACCAGGGCCCCGCCGTCGGCGGTGCGGAACACCACGGTGTCCTCGGGAACGGCCTTGTGGGTGAAGGCGAAGTTTCCGTTGGCACCGGACTTCACCACGTCGGCCTGGTAGGCCAGGGTGTCAGCGATGTACGGCGAGGACTGGCCCTCGGCGAGCTTGTCCTTGAAGGCCGAGTCGGCGTTGGTCAGGCGGTCGCCCAGGCCGGCCAGGGCCTCCTGGCCGCTGTAGAGCAGGCCGGACTTGTCGTCGGCGCCCAGCGTCTCGGTGCCGCCGCGGTTGATCGCGGGGAAGGTGGTTCCGGGCTGCAGCGGCGTCGCGCCCACCAGCTTGTAGTTTTCGCGCGGGGACGCCTGGACCAGCGTCAGCAGCTGCGGAACCACGTTGCCGTCACCCTGGGTGACGGCCATGACGGAGCGGGGCCAGTCGCGCTTGGAGCTCACCACAGTGGTCAGCAACTTGGTGGCGCGCACGGGCATCCGGGATTCGTAGCTGCCCACCTGCGAACGGATCTTGTAGTTCTGCGTGCGGACCTCGAGTTCGGTGCCGCCGACGCGCGGGGCGAGCTTGGCGGCGTCCTTGGCGGCGTCACCGGCGTCCGTGGCCGCGGAGACCTGTTCCAGGATCCGGCGGAACTGGGCGTCCAGCAGAATCGGGGTACCGCCGGCGGAGGGGGCGGCCGTACCGGTGCTCCCGCTCGGGGCGGGCGACGGCGACTGGCTGGCCTGGGCGGCAACGCCCGTCCCGGCGACGGCGGTGGCGGTCAGCAGGGCCACGGCCGCTCCCGCGGCGCGGCGGCGGGTGGACGTGGTCGCGGTGCGGGGTGCCCGTCCGGTGTCCCCTGCGGCCGGGGTGGAGCCGGCTTCCCGGGTCTTGGACCGGTCGGCGGCGCGGGCCCGGGCCCGGCGTGCGAAGGCGCTGCCGGCAGTGGCTTCGTTGGGCTCGACAGCGTCGGATTCCGGGTTATCGGAGCCGGAGCCGTCGTTGTCGGAGCCGGAGCCGCCGTCGCCGGGGGTGCCGGAGCGCGGCGCGCGCTGCTTGGGCTTCAGGACCAGCAGGGCGACGCCACCGACCACCAGCAGGCCGCCGATGACCATCAGCGGGATGGCCCACGGCGTGGAGGTGTCATTGGGGAAGGTCATCGAAATGTCCGAGGGGGCAGCCTTGGTGCCGTCGGTGGCCAGCAGCAGCGACCAGTCGCCGTCGGCCGGCGGGGTCCACGAGTAGTCCAGCTCGCCGTTGGCGTTCTCGGTGGTGACCCAGAGGTCCGAACCGGCGGGCGACGGCGCGGTGGCCTCGCCGTCGGCGTGCTCGACCGTCAGTGACTTGCGGTCTTCGGAGAGGCCGGAAATGGTGTTGTGGGCCGTCTTGCCCACCCAGGCGTTGACGTCGTCGGGGCGGCCGGAGGCCAGCAGGAAGTTGCCTTCACCCTTGACGTGGATCTTGACCGTGCCGCCGTGCAGGGTGCGCAGCTTCTGGTCGACCACCGTCAGCGGCGCGGGGGTGCCATTGGCCGGGACGCTGGCCGTCACCGTCGCCGGCGGAGCCCAGATCGTCTTCTGCCCGATCCCCGCCAGCAGTGTCAGGAGGCCGAGCAGCACAAGTGCAACTGCAGTCTTGAAACGCAAAATATTACCTATCATCAGCGGACACGTAGTTTTAAGAGTAACCGTTTTGTTACCTCAGAGTCAGATCGGGCATCTTGTCAAGCCCCTTTTCCGGCCCGCTCCGGCCCGTCGATCCGCCCGCTAGCAAGGCTGCTGATAGTGTTTGCGGTGATCGTCACACCGGCCCCGCAGCCGCGGAATTCCGGGGAAAATTGAGAGAAAAAGGCTTGCAGCGCAGTGACTGACCCCACGGATTCGTCCCCCTCAGGACAGGCAGCTCCCCCGGAATCCGTCGCACGGCCGGCCCAGGCTCCGGCCGGGTTCCTGGCCGCCATGGCCCGCCGCCTGCGCCAGCCCCTGCCGGGCGCCCAGCCCCGGCTGCGCTTCGAGATGCCTCCGGAGCACCTGGACGACGCCGACGCGGACATTGATGACACCGAGGAAACCCGCTTCGGCCGTCCCGGGCCGCGGATTTCCGCGCAGCACCCGCTCTACGTCGGCTTCATGGGAACCGTGGGCGTCGGCGTGGCCCTGCTGGTCTACTGGATCGGCTCCAACATCACCCAGTTGCTGCTCTGGATCCTGACGGCGCTCTTCATCGCCCTCGGCCTCGACCCCGTGGTGCGCTGGCTGGAGAAGCGGAAGGTTCCCCGGCCGGCCGGCATCCTGGTCTCGGTCGCCGTCCTGGCCCTGGCCGTCGCCGGGTTCTTCGCCACCCTGATCCCGACCATCGTGGCCCAGGTGACCCAGATCGTCCAGGAAGCCCCGAAGTGGATCCAGGACTTCATCGACTCGGACTTCTTCCGCAGCCTCGACAGCCAGTTCGGCGTCCGGGACCGGATTACGCAGGAGCTCGAGAAGTTCGTCAACAACCCGGACGCGATGGGCGGGATCTTCGGCGGCGTGGTGGGCGTCGGTTCCACCATCGCCAACGGCCTCTTCGGCGCGCTGATCGTCCTGGTGCTGAGCTTGTACTTCCTCTCCGCGATGCCCTCGATGAAGATGTGGGGCTACCGCCTGGCCCCGCGGTCCCGCCGGCCGCGCGTGGAGGCCCTGTCCGAGGAGATCACCGGCTCGGTCGGCAACTACGTCATCGGCCAGGTCTGCGTGGCACTGCTCAACGCGCTCTTCGCCTTCATCGTGATGACCATCGTGGGCGTGCCGTTCGCGGTGCTGCTCGCCTTCGTCGTGGCGCTGCTGGCCTTCATCCCCCTGGTCGGCGGCATGATCGCCGGCATCCTGGTGACCCTGATCGCCCTGACCGCCGGCTGGCAGACCGCCGTCGTCTTCGCGATCTGCTACTTCGCCTACCTGCAGTTCGAGGCCTACTTCGTCTCGCCGCGCATCATGCAGAAGGCCGTGGCGGTGCCCGGCGCGGTGGCGGTCATCTCGGTGATTGCCGGCGGCAGCCTGCTGGGTGTGCTCGGCGCGCTGATCGCGATCCCGACGGCCGCGGCCATCATGCTCCTGGTCAAGGAAATCTTCATCGTCCGCCAGGACAAGCACTAACCACTCAGGCGTGGGCCGTGGCCACTGGGCCGTCCCACTCCTCGGGGAGCGGCTCCGCCGCGCCCGGCAGGACCTCGGCAACGATCTCGTTGAGCACCCGCCCGGCGTGCTTCTCCCCCACCCAGAGGTGCTTGGCGCCGTCGACGCCGACGACGTCGGCCTGCGGCACCAGGGCGAAGCGTTCGGCTGCGGCGGCCGGCTGCAGGTAGTCGTCGTGTTCGGGGACCAGCACCTTGAGCGGCTTGCCCGCCTCCGCCCACTCCTTGAGGTGCACGTCCGTGGCGCGGTGCAGCGGCGGCGAGAGCAGGATGGCGCCCTCGATCTCACCGGCCACCGGTTCCACCGCGCCGTACATGAGCGCCAGCTCGGTGCCAAAGGACCAGCCCACCAGCCAGCGGTTCGGCAGGCCGCGGTCCACCGCGAACCGCACCGCCGCCTCGACGTCCATCCGTTCGCCGATTCCCTCCTCGAAGCTGCCGCCGCTGGTTCCCCGGGGCGAGGCTGTCCCGCGGGTGTTGAAGCGCAGCACGGCGACGCCGGCCAGGGCCGGCAGCCGGTAGGAGGCCTTGCGGTAGACGTGCGAGTCCATGAAGCCGCCGTGCGTGGGCAGCGGATGCAGGGTGATCAGGGTGGCCCGGACCTCGCCGGACTCCGGCAGGGCGAGTTCGCCCACCAGCAGGTGGCCGTCCGCCGTGCGCAGCTCGATGTTCTCCCGCCGTGCCGGCAGCACCGTGGCGGCCCGGATGGGGGTCGGGGCGGCGGGCTGGGTGAAGTCGTACGAGGCCGGGTCGAAAGTCATGCCCTCCAGCTTAGCGAAGCGCCGGGCCGGCCCCGGCAGGGATAGCGCCCGTTTAGCGGTACCGGTACGTGCGCGAGGTCCAACAGTTGCTGTGCCAGTGGCGCCGTTCGGCCAGCCCGGCGGCGGCACCGAAGAGATGGTCCTCGGACCAGACCACCAGATGCGGGGTTCCGGGCGGGACGGCATGCAGACAGCCAGGGCAGACGTAGGTCTTGCCGGCGCGGCTGGCCGAGATGGACCGGACCATCCATTCACCGTCCGGGGCGCTTTCCCGGCGGGCGATCCCGGTCCGGGCGCGCTCCAGGTCCAGCTCGGGCACCGGCCCGCCGTGCTTGCCGGGCTGCCGGGCGCCCCCGTTGCCCGGGGCGGGGCGGCGGGGTCGGTTGGAACGGGGCATGATCCCATTCTGCCCCAGCGGGTCCCAGGACGGTGTCCACGCCGCGGCGCCTCCCCGCTGCCGGTAGTGTTGACCGGGTGCGTTTAGTGATAGCCCGTTGCTCCGTTGATTATGTCGGCCGGCTCAAGGCCCACCTCCCCCTCGCCACCCGCCTGCTGGTGGTCAAGGCGGACGGCTCCGTGCTGGTCCATTCCGACGGCGGTTCCTACAAGCCGCTGAACTGGATGAGCCCGCCCGCCCGGCTCCGCGTGTCCACCCCGGACGAGGTCGACGTCGAGGTCGGCGTGATCGAGCAGTGGACCGTGCAGTCCACCAAGACGGACGACCGGCTGATCATCAACATCCACGAACAGCTCCATGACACTTCGCACGACCTTGGCCAGGACCCCGGACTGATCAAGGACGGCGTCGAGGCGGACCTGCAGCGCCTGCTGGCTGACCAGATCGAGACCCTGGGCGAGGGATTCTCGCTGATCCGCCGCGAATACTTCACCGCGATCGGGCCGGTGGACATCCTGGCCCGCGACGCGAACGGCGGCACCGTCGCCATCGAGCTCAAGCGCCGTGGCGACATCGACGGCGTCGAACAGCTCACCCGCTACCTTGAACTGCTCAACCGCGACCCGCTCCTGGCTCCCGTCCGCGGAATCTTTGCCGCGCAGCAGATCAAGCCGCAGGCCAGGGTCCTGGCCACCGACCGCGGCATTGATTGCGTCACCCTGGACTATGACGCGATGCGCGGTGTGGACGACAGCGAATCCCGGCTGTTCTAAGCCCCGCAATTGCACCCCAATCCCGCACCAATTGGTTCACCAGCTTGTTACATAAAATTTGTGGATTTATCAGCCGCGCCCGTTGACCTGACTGTGGGGGCATGAAATTCTTAGAGCAGTCTTTGTGTAGGTGTTTTTCATGCTCGCAAGACATGTTGCGAGCGTGAAGCTCCTGACGCCGAAACCCGGAGTCCCGGGCGGATGCCAAAGGTTCTTCCCGCGGAGTGACCAAGCCCGGCGTAAGGTGCGCCGGACTTTCTCAAGTTCGAAAATGAGGAGAATTAAATGGCTCAGGGAACCGTCAAGTGGTTTAACGCTGAAAAGGGCTTCGGCTTCATTACCCCGGATGACTCCGACGGCGACGTCTTCGTCCACTACTCCGAAATCCAGACCGGCGGCTTCAAGACCCTCGATGAGAACCAGCGCGTTCAGTTCGAAATCGGCCAGGGTGCCAAGGGCCCCCAGGCCACCGGCGTCACGGTTGTCTAATTAAGCCTTCAGGAATGCGTTAGAAGCATTCCCGGCTAAAGAAAATGATCCCCGGCTTTTGCCGGGGATCATTTTTTTGCGGGCCGCCGTCCCGCTAGCGGACGAGCGTCCGCAGCAGGCGGGCGCTCTGGCGCACGGACAGGTCGGGCAGGTACGCCCGGCTGAGCGCCCGGCCCATGGCGGGAAGCTGCAGCGGGTCCTGATAGTACAGGTAGAGCGTGCGGTACTCGGGTTTGAAGCGGGACTTGAACGTCGCCAGCGAGCGGAAGCCGTAGACCGGCTCCAGCGCCCGGCCCACCACATCCAGGATCCCCGCCAGGCCCTCGCCGCCGGCACCGTCGGAGTCCCCGTCGCGGGATTCGTCGCGTGATTCGTCGCGTGCCAGCGGCGATCCGGAGAGGGAAATGACATCCACCGAGTCGCGCAGTTCCGTCACCGCGGAGGCGATCAGGAACTCCATCACCCCCGGGAAGGCGTCGCCGCGGCGCCGCATGAAGTCCAGGGTCCAGCTGACAAGCGCCCCGCCGTCGTACACGGGGAGCCAGCTGGTGACGCCCTGCACCCGGCCCTCCGCGTCCACGGCAAGGCAGCACAGCACCTCGTCGTCCATCAGCTCGTCCAGGCCTCCCAGCGTGAAGCCCATCTCGGGAACGGACTTCCGGGCCGCCCATTCCTCCGACACCTCGCTGAGCTGCGCGCGCAACGCCGGCGAGAAGTCCCGGTAGCGGCCCCAGACGGCGTGTACGCCGGTCTTGGTTGCCCGGTTCATCGCTGTGCGGACGTTCTGCCACTCCTTGCCCTTGAAGGTCAGCTCCTGCAGGCCCAGGCGCGTCTCCTGGGCAACCGCCAGCCGCCGGAAACCACGGGACTGAAGCAGCGGCCAGATTTCGTCCGTGCAGGAGTAGAAGCACGGGATCAGGGCGTTGTCGGCGCAGAAGTCCAGGAACCCGGCGGCGGTGTCCAGCCGGTTCGCCGCGAGGCCAAGCGGACCGCCGAGGGTCAGCGCCACATTGTTGTGCTGCTGGTAGGCCACCGCGCCGCGGGCGGCCTGGTTGAACCAGAATTTGTTCGGCTCCCAGAGCGCCATCCAAGAAAGCGAGTCGCCGCCCTGGTGCACCAGCCGGCGTGCCACCTCGCGGTCGCCGTGGCCGGCGTCGGTCCCGTGCGCCCGGCGCAGCAGCACCAGCCAGACACCGGCCAGCGCCACCACCCAGAAGGCGATGCCGGAGTAGGCGAAGAGGAAGGCCTCCACGGGGTTCCGGTCCTGGAAGACCCGGTTGTAGGTCCCCGGAATCGGCAAGGGCAAGTACTGCCGCGCCAGCTCGGCTGCCAGGCCCAGCCAGCCGCCGTCGCGCTCCAGTCCCCCGGCGGCGAACCAGGCGCCGGTGTACGCGCCGGCCAGGACGAGGAAGGTTCCGCCCACGGTCACGGCCAGGGTCCGCCGGGCACGCCGGGTGGTTTCGACCCGGAACAGCCGGCGGTTGGCGAACAGCAGCAGTACCAGCGCCAGCGGCACCGCCGCGAGCGGCAGGATGTGCACGAAGCCCGAGCCCATGATGGCCGTGTGCGGCCGGTTGGGGTAATGCGGGATGCGGGCGAAGAGGGCCAGGTAGACCGCGGCCAGCGCCGTCACGCCCAGCTGGACCAGGATGGCGATCCGCAGCGCGAGCTGCCGCCCGTGCCGCATGCCGTCGGCGCAGATGAGCAGGAGGACCACCGGCACCACGGCCAGGGCCAGGCCCAGCGGCCCGGCGAAGCCCAGCCGGCCCGCCTCCAGGCACGAGGCATCCACGGCGCCGCCGCAGTTCTGCTCCAGCTGGTTCAGCGTGGGCAGCGGGTTGAGTACGACGTCGCGCAGCAAGGCCAGCGGCCCGTTCGCGGTCCGTACCACCGCGGTCAGGATCGGCCCGACGGCGAAGATCGCCACGGTGAGCGAGAGCAGGTTCCGGGTCTCTCGCCCTGTGGAACGGTGCCGCTGCAGGGTGCCCATGTCCCCCTGCAGCCACCACCCGGCCAGCAGGCCGACCACGGCGCCGGAGAGGCCTACCACCGTCTCGGGGTGGCCCACGTACAGCACCAGCAGCAGCGCCACGGAAAGCACCGCGGTCCGCAGCCGGCGCTGCCAGAGGGTGGGCAGCAACCCGCAGGCGGCCAGGGCCACGGCGAGGATCGCCGCGTAGGGTCCTATCAGCGGGGCATCGACCATCAGGCCCAGCCAGCCGTCCCCGGCGTAGCGCGCCAGTTGGGTGACCAGCAGGAACAGGGACACCGCGGCGAACTGGCCGACGAGGAAAAACACGGCCGTGCGCAGGGAGCCCACCCGCCGCTCGGCCACGCCCATCAGGCCAAGGATCATCAGCGACGCAGCGAGGTAGGCCAGCGGGTTGGTCGCGAAGAACAGCGAGGTGAACATGGTCCACCAGTGCCCCGCCTGCAGCCCCTGGACGCTGACGGAGGCAAAGTCCAGGAGCGGCTCCGGCGGGCCGGCAAGGAAGCTGCCGGTGGCCGCTCCGGCGAAGAGGAAGAGCGCCAGGACCGACAGGGTGACGGGGAGCTGACGGGCCTGCCGGAGGATGCCGCGCAACCCGCTCACCGCTTGATCCCCCATCGTTGGGCGAGGAAGTCCAGGCCGCCGGGCATGCCGCGTGAGGCCGCTTCCCAGGAGTGCCCGGCGTTGGCGATCCGGTGGTCCTCCACGGTGAAGCCGGCCTTCCGTGCGGCCCCGGCGAGCAGGGCCATGTACTCGATGAACTCGGGGTCGCGTTCACCGGCACCGAAATACACGGCTTTGCCCTCGTACCGGCGTTCCTGCATCAGGCGCAGCGGGGTCTGTGCCTCGAAGGCCGCGGTGTCGCCGCCGAAGGAGGCATCGATGGTCTTGCGGCGTTCCTTGGCCAGGGACGGCTCCTTTTCGCTGGAGAACGCCAGGGCGGCGCTGTACACCTCGGGGTGGCGCGTCACCATCTCCATGGCACAGGTGGCACCGTAGGAAAATCCGCCGGCGGCCCACTGGTGCGGGTCGGCGTCGACGTCGAGGGTGGCACGGATCCAGTCCGGCACGTCGCGGGAGAGGAAGGTGTCGGCCTTGGCGATGCGGCTGTCCATGCAGAGCGTGTTGCCGGAGGCGGACCCGTTGGGGTCCACCACCACCGCGATCGGGGCCACACCGCCGTGGTCCGCGGCGAAGCGGTCCATGCGGCTGCGCAGGGCGCCGCCGGTCAGCCAGTCGGCCGGGGCCCCGGGCTGGCCCGAGACGAGGACCAGGACGGGCAGCGCGGGCCGGGGCGTGCCGCGGTAGGCCGGCGGGAAGTAGATGTAGGCGTCGCGGCTCTGGAAGCCCGACGCCGTGCCGGGAATGGTGGCCTTGCGGACCGTGCCGTCCGGCGGCAGGCCGTTCGGGGCGGTCCACTCGGCCAACGGAACCGCGGCGGCTCCCCCGGGCTGCTTGCGCAACGCGTCCTCCAGCACCGGAATGCGCGCGACGGCGGTGCCGGTCAGGTCGCTCACGGTGTGATTGAGGCCGAAGTAGGCGTTGATCTGGACGGCGGAGAGGAGCAGCACGCCCAGCAGGGCGGCCGTGGCCACTGCGGTGGCTCGTATCCGGTGCACCACCGGAACGACCGGTCCGGGGATGGCGGCCAGGAAGGGCCGGCGGCCCCAGATGCCGTGCAGCCGGAGCAGCCAGAACAGCAGGGCCGCGACGCCGGGAACGCTCCAGGCGAGTGTCTCCCAGGGCAGTTCCTCGGGGAAGACGGACAGGACGTAGATCAGGAGGAGGTGCACTCCGGCGACCAGCCCGGCGCCCAGCAGCAGGGCAGAACCGACGACCACCGCCGTCGCCCCGGGGGTGTGCCGGCGGCCGCTCTTCCAGAGCAGGTAGGCGGCGCCGGCGGCCGCCGCAGCCCAGGCAGCCCAGAGGACCGGCCCGTCCACCAGCCGGATGTCTTCGATGAAGTCCAAGGCGGTTAGCGCCAGGTGCCGACGCCGATGACGGGGCCGGCCTCAAGCCAGGAAGAGAGCCCGGTGTACGCGTCGAAGCGCATGGCCAGCAGGACGTCCCGGCCCTCGTAGCGCAGTTCGACGATCACCGACTCCGGCTGCACCTTCACCAGTTCGGTTTCGGTGGGCGGACGCCGGCCGATCAGCTCCAGGGAGCTGCGGCGGAAGGTGTATTTCGGACGGACGCTCAGGGAGGCAAGACGGAACCACTCAAGGTCGTTGTCCTGATAACGACAAACCCCCATCTGCCAGCTGTTTCCAGCTACGCAAATGGAGGCGTCCACCGTGCCCAGGGCGCGCCGCAGATTGATGCGGCGCACCCCGGAGAGGCACAGTGTAAAGACCAGCAACGCAAACGCCGTTGCCAGGATGATGAACGGAAGACCAGTATCGTCCATCAAGGTAGGGCTAGCGGATCCCCGCAGTAGCCGCATCACCCATCTGGGCGTTGTCGGCCACGATCACCACGCGGTTGTTGTCGACGGAGAAGAATCCGCCGTCAACGTCCACTGCGATGCGGTCACCGGAAACAGGCTCGATGGCCAGTTCACCTTCGGCCAGAATCGCCAGCAGGGGCGAGTGGCCGGGCAGGATTCCGATTTCACCATCGCTGGTGCGGGCCTTGACCATCTTGGCCGCTCCGGACCACACGAAGTGGTCCGCTGCGACAATCTCAACCTCAAGCTCAGCCATATTACTTGGTCTGTTCCTGGATCTTGGCCCACTGGCGCTCGACGTCATCCAGGCCGCCGACGTTGAAGAACGCCTGCTCTGCGATGTGGTCCAGCTCGCCGTCGCAGATCGCCGCGAAGCCTTCCACGGTGTCCTTGATGGACACGGTGGAGCCCTCGACGCCGGTGAACTGCTTGGCGGTGTAGGTGTTCTGCGAGAGGAACTGCTGGATACGGCGTGCACGCGACACGACGATCTTGTCCTCTTCGGAGAGCTCATCGACACCGAGGATGGCGATGATGTCCTGGAGTTCCTTGTTCTTCTGCAGGATCTGCTTCACGCGGACGGCCGTGTTGTAGTGGTCGTTGCCGATGTACTGCGGATCCAGGATGCGCGAGGTCGACGTCAGCGGGTCAACGGCCGGGTACAGACCACGGGAAGCGATTTCACGGGAGAGTTCCGTGGTCGCGTCGAGGTGTGCGAAGGTCGTTGCCGGAGCCGGGTCGGTGTAGTCATCTGCGGGAACGTAGATGGCCTGCATCGAGGTGATGGAGTGGCCCTTGGTCGAGGTGATGCGCTCCTGCAGGAGGCCCATCTCATCGGCCAGGTTGGGCTGGTAGCCCACGGCGGACGGCATGCGGCCGAGGAGGGTGGAAACCTCGGAGCCTGCCTGGGTGAAGCGGAAGATGTTGTCGATGAAGAGCAGCACGTCCTGGTTCTGCACATCGCGGAAGTACTCCGCCATGGTCAGGGCGGACAGGGCGACGCGCAGACGCGTTCCCGGCGGCTCATCCATCTGGCCGAAGACAAGGGCGGTGTCCTTGAGGACGCCTGCCTCTTCCATTTCGACCCAAAGGTCGTTGCCTTCACGGGTGCGCTCACCCACGCCGGCGAATACCGAGGTACCACCGAAGTTGCGGGCAACACGGGTGATCATTTCCTGGATCAGCACGGTCTTGCCGACGCCGGCGCCGCCGAACAGGCCGATCTTTCCACCCTTGATGTACGGGGTGAGGAGGTCGATGACCTTGATGCCGGTCTCGAGCATCTCGGTGGAGCCCTCGAGGGTCGCGAAGGCGGGGGCCTTGCGGTGGATCGGCCAGCGCTCGGAGACCTGCAGTTCGGACTCCGCAACGTCCAGGGGCTGGCCCAGGACGTTGAAGATGTGGCCCTTGACGCCGTCGCCGACGGGCACGGAGATCGGGGCACCGGTGTCGACCACGGTGGTGCCGCGGACCAGGCCGTCGGTCGCCTGCAGCGAGATGGCGCGGATGAGGTTGTCGCCGAGGTGCAGCGCAACTTCGAAGGTGATGGTCTTGGTCTCACCGTTGAGAGAAATCTCGGTGGTGAGAGCGTTGTAAATCGAGGGGATTGCGTCAGCCGGGAATTCGACGTCGACAACCGGGCCAATAACACGTGCAATACGGCCGGTGGCACCGGACGTCGCGGCTACGTGTTCGGTAGCAGTGGCAGTCATCTCTCTCACTTCACTCAGTAGATGGCGTGGGCGGTTAAGTTCGTTCTGTGGTGCAGGTACAGCTGGGCCCGTGACGGGCAGGCTAGGACGCGTTCAGTGCGTCGGCGCCTGCCACAATCTCGGAAAGCTCCTGCGTAATTTCAGCCTGGCGGGCAGTGTTGCGCAGACGCGTGTACTTCTTGATGAGCTCCGTGGCGTTGTCGCCGGCGGACTTCATCGCGCGCTGGCGGGCTGCGAGCTCGGAAGCTGCGGCCTGCAACATGGCGGCCAAGATGCGTGATTCGATGTAGCGCGGCAGCAGGGCATCGAGGACCTGCTCCGTCTCCGGTTCGAATTCGTAGAGCGGCAGCAACTCCGACTCGGAGGCAGCCTGTTCCTCGACGACCTCCAGCGGGAGCAGACGGATGACCGTCGGTTCCTGCGTCACCATGGACTTGAACCGCGTGTAGACGACGTGGATCTCGTCCACACCGCCCTCTTCGTAGACCTCGGCGAAGTCGGCCAGGAGGGCCTCGCCCACCTCACGTGCGGTCTCGAACTGCGGAGCGTCCGTGTTGCCGGTCCAGACCCGCTCGTAGGGACGGTTCCGGAAATCAAAGTACGCCTGGGCCTTGCGGCCCATCAGGTACATCTTGACGTCCTTGCCCTCCTCGTGGAGCAGCTCGACGAGGCCTTCGGCCTGCTTGAGCACGGTCGCGGAGTAGGACCCGGCGAGGCCGCGGTCGGAGGTGACGACCAGCACGGCGGCCCGGCGGATCTGCTCCGGCTCGGTCACCAGCGGGTGGTCGATTTCGCTCTGACTTGCGACAGCAGAAACGGCACGCGTAATCGCGTTTGCGTAAGGCAGTGAAGCCGCTACGCGTGCGCGGGCCTTGCCGATGCGCGAGGTAGCGATCAGTTCCATCGCCTTGAAGATCTTGCGCATCGACGTGGTCGAGCTGATCTTCTGGCGGTAGACCCGAATCTGGGCTCCCATACTTATCCTTTCCTAAGCTTCCGTTGGGCCGGGACTGCCGGACCCTCGAGGGGTCCGGCAGTCCCGGCCTACGGAACTAGCGCTTCTGCTTGACGATTTTTTCCTGGTCGACCTGGTCTTCATCGATCGGGGCGTACTCCTCGTGCCCCGCACCGACCAGCAGGCTGTCGCCCTCGCCGAAGAAGCCCTTCTTGAAGTCCACGATCGCGGTCTTCAGTGCTTCTGCGGTGTCGTCGCTCATCACGTTGGTCTGCGCCAGCGTGGTCAGGATGGAGGACTTGTGCTTGAGGTGCTCCAGGAACTCGGTCTCGAAGCGGTTGATGTCCTCAACCGGAACGTCGTCGAGGTAGCCGTTGGTGCCGGCCCAGATGGAAACGACCTGGTCCTCGACCGGGAACGGCGAGTACTGGCCCTGCTTCAGCAGTTCCATCAGGCGTGCGCCACGGGTCAGCTGCTGGCGGGAAGCCGCATCCAGGTCCGAGGCGAACATGGCGAAGGCCTGCATGTCGCGGTACTGGGCCAGTTCCAGCTTCAAGGTACCGGAGACCTTCTTCATCGACTTCACCTGCGCGGCGCCACCGACGCGGGACACGGAGACACCGACGTCGACGGCGGGACGCTGGTTGGCGTTGAAGAGGTCCGACTGCAGGAAGATCTGGCCGTCGGTGATCGAGATGACGTTGGTCGGGATGTAGGCGGACACGTCGTTCGCCTTGGTCTCGATCAACGGCAGACCGGTCATGGAACCTGCACCGAGTTCGTCGGAGAGCTTTGCACAACGCTCCAGCAGACGGGAGTGCAAGTAGAAGACGTCGCCCGGGTAGGCTTCGCGTCCCGGCGGGCGGCGCAGCAGCAGCGACACGGCGCGGTAGGCTTCGGCCTGCTTGGACAGGTCATCGAACACGATGAGGACGTGCTTGCCGCCGTACATCCAGTGCTGGCCGATGGCCGAACCGGCGTACGGTGCCAGGTACTTGAAGCCGGCCGGGTCGGATGCCGGGGACGCCACGATGGTGGTGTACTCCAGCGCGCCATTGTCCTCAAGGGTCTGGCGGACCGCCGCAATGGTGGACGCCTTCTGGCCGATGGCGACGTAGATGCAGCGGACCTGCTTGTTCACATCGCCCGAAGCCCAGTTGGCCTTCTGGTTGATGATGGTGTCGATCGCGATGGCGGACTTGCCGGTCTGGCGGTCACCAATGATCAGCTGGCGCTGGCCGCGGCCGATCGGGATCATCGCGTCGATGGCCTTCAGGCCGGTCTGCATCGGCTCGTGGACCGACTTACGCTGGGTCACGCCCGGGGCCTGGAGTTCCAGGGCACGGGTGGTCTCGGCCTTGATCTCGCCGAGGTCGTCAATCGGCTGGCCCAACGGGTCAACCACGCGGCCGAGGAAGGCGTCGCCCACGGGTACGGACAGAACCTGTCCGGTGCGGTGCACTTCCTGGCCTTCTTCGATGCCCTTGAAGTCACCGAGGACGATGACGCCGATCTCGCGGACGTCGAGGTTCTGGGCGAGGCCCAGCGTGCCGTCTTCGAAGCGAAGCAGCTCGTTCGCCATGACCGAGGGGAGGCCCTCAACACGGGCGATGCCGTCACCTGCGGTCGTTACACGGCCAACCTCTACGCGCTCTGCGTTACCGGGTTCGTAGGACGCCGCGAACTCGTTCAACGCATTACGGACGTCGTCGGCGTTGATGGTCAAATCGGCCATCTGCAGTCCCTGCTCTCCTGTTTTCGTGATCATCGTTGCTCACGATGACCGGGGTTTCTTGTCGGTAAGTTGTGCTTGTCCGGCTGACTAGGCAAGCTGTCGCTGGAGCTGGCCCAGGCGGGCGAGGACCGAAGCGTCAACCACTTCGTCACCAACCTGGATCCGGATTCCACCGATCAGTGCCGGGTCAATGTTCATGTTGAGCTTCAGCTCGCGGCCGTAGAGGGCGTTGAGCGCCGTCTGCAACCGGCCGGCCTGTGCCTCCGTCAGCGGACGGGTGACGCTGACCGTGGCAATCCAGCGCTGCTGGCGCTTGGCTGCAAGCTCCGCAAAACGGCTGACGAGCCGGGTGACCTTGAGTCCTCGGGGCTGCGCGACGGCCTGGCCGATGAGGACCTTGGCTTCCTCGCTGGCACCGGGGACGAGCTTGGCTGCAAGGGCAGCCTTGGCTGCCTGGCTCGCCTGCGGCTCGGACAAGGCACGCTGAACCTCGTGGCTGGCGTCGACGGCCCGGTTGAAGCTGAAGAGGTCGTTCTCCAGCTCCTCCAGTCCGCTGAGGCCCGAGGCAGAGACTGCCGACTTGTTTTCAGCAACGGCAATGACCACCGTGGCGGCCAGGGTCTCGAGTGCATCGCCGATGTCGCGGGCCGATGCCCAGCGTGAGCCGGCCAGTCCGCTCGCGATCTGCACGGCGTCAGCGGAGACTTTTCCGCTGAACAGCTGCGTGACCAGCGCCGACTTCTCGCTGCCGGTGCGGGACGGGTCGGTCAGGGCGCGGCGCAGGCCAGCTGAGCTGTCCACCGTTCCCAGGATTCCGAAGAGTTCCTTAGCCAACTGCAGCGACGCGTTGGGAAGCGTGGGCTCCAACGCGGCGAGTGCCGCGGTCAGCGATTCGCTCGATACACCTGCCATTACTTAGCTGCACCTGCGCTCTGGTTCTCCAGATCTGCCAGGAAACGATCGACCACGCGGGCCGAACGTGCATCGTCGGTGAGGGCCTCGCCGACGATCCGGCTTGCCAGCGTGGTGGCCAGCGTGCCGACCTCCGCGCGCAGGGACACAACGGCCGCCTGACGCTCGGATTCGATCTGGGCGTGTGCCTGGGCGGTGATGCGGGCAGACTCAGCAGCTGCCTTCTCCTTCAGATCCGCCAGGATCTGGGCGCCTTCGGCACGGGCTTCCTCGCGGATGCGGTTGGCCTCGGTGCGGGCATCCGTCAGCTGCTGCTTGTACTCTTCGAGTGCCGCAGTGGCCTCAGCCTGGGCCTTCTCGGCCTTGGCAATGCCGCCCTCAATCGCCTCGGCACGCTCTGCGAAGTTCTTCTCGAACATCGGGACAACGTACTTCGTCACGATGTAAAGGAGGACAGCAAAGCCTACGAGGACGACAAACATTTCCCAGATGTTGGGAACGAGGGGGTTGGACCCGGCCTCGCTGGCGGCTGAGATGATCAGCTGCTTCATATTTCACCCGTCCTTATCTACTCGGTTCTGGATGTTCGCTGGTGTTCTGAAGGTTTACTTGAGAACGAATGCGAAGACCAGGCCGAGGATGGCGAGGGCTTCAGTCAGCGCGAGGCCGAGGAATGCGATCGGCTGCAGGACGCGCTGGGCTTCCGGCTGACGTGCAACGCCGTTGATGTAAGCAGCGAACACGAGACCCACACCGATACCACCGCCGATGGCGGAGAGGCCGTAGCCGATGAGGTTGAGGGAGCCGTTGATGGAGCCTTCCATTTTTCTTCCTTTCAAGATGCCACCCGTGTGGCAGGTTGTTTGGGTTGCTTCATCCCCCGGAGGGGAAGTCTGTTGGAGCCTTAGTGGCTGTCGGCGTGCAGTGCGCCTTCGATGTAGATCGCGGTCAGCAGCGTGAAGACGTACGCCTGCAGCGCCATGATCAGCGCCTCCAGCATGTACATCGCCAGCGAGCCGGCGAGGACCAGAACCGAGGCGCCCTTGAGCAGGACGTTCTCCTGCATGACCAGGAACTCGATACCGGAACCGGCGATCATCACGATCAGGTGGCCGGCCAGCATGGTGGCGAACAGACGGAGGCTGTGCGTCACCGGGCGGACCAGGAAGTTGGAGATGATCTCGATCGGGATAACGATCGGAAGAATGTAGACCGGCACGCCGCTGGGGACCGTGGCCAGCTTGAAGTACTTCAGGCCGTTCTTCTTGATGCCGATGGCAATCCAGGTCACGTAGACGATGGCCGCCAGCACGTAGGCGCCGCCGACGTGGGAGAAGCTCGGGAGCTGGATCACCGGGATGGCGCCGTAGATGTTGTTCACCAGGATGAAGAAGAACAGGCTGAACAGCAGCGGGACGTACTTGATGAAGTCCTTGCCGCCGATGATGTCCTTGGCGATGCCGTTCCGGACGAAACCGTAGGCGGCCTCGCCGGCGAACTGCAGCTTGCCCGGAACGAGCTGCTGCTTCCGCGCGGCCAACACGAAGAAGGTGGCGATAATGACGACCGAGAGGATCACCAGCAGCATCTGCTTGGAGAATCCTTCGGCAGCACCCCAGGGCAGGATTGCCGGCAGGTGCATTTGTTCAATTCCGGGAGGAGTAAACTCTCCTGAATCTTGGGCCGGGAGCGCAAGCGCGATCAACGCGTTTCCTCTCTGCAGTGTCCATCATTGGGCGTTGGGCGGGGAGCGACGGCATTGCTGCCAACCAGTCCCCCTCTGAAATTTTTTGGCATTACTGTTCCGCGTCCTTGGACGGGCCACCTGCAGCGCCGTCTTCGCCAGCCGTAGACCGGTGGCTGGTGAGGCCGTGCATATGAGAAAGATAGAACCCTCCCGCAGCTCCAAGCAGGGCGCCTGCGAGCACAATCCAGCGGGTTCCCCACAGATTATCCAGACCCCACCCTATCAAACTCCAGACGATGATTCCGCCAACAATGTAGCTGAACACTGCGATCCCGGCGTTGTATCCGCCGTCGTCGCCGTCCTTCGATACGCCGGGGGCACCGGCGGTACCGCGCGGCTTCCGGGGGGTGTTCTCGTCTCGCTCTTTACGGTCCGGCATGGGGTCCGCCTTCCGTGGAGTCGGGGTCGTTGTAGATCTGCAGCCGGGCCTTGCTGAAGCCGATGATCTCGGCAGCCTGCCAGGCTACGACGGTCACGACGGCGCCGATCAGGAACCAGCGGGCGTGCAGCCATTCCGGGGCACCCAGGACGAACAGGACGACGGCAAAGCCGACGACCTTGATGAAGTAGGTGGCGACGAACATGCCGATCGCCCCGGAGGGATTGTTCCGGCCGACGAAGTGGCCGACCAGCAGGCTGATGGCGAAGAACGCCATCACCAGGACACCGCCGAAGGTGCTGGAGAGGGCACCGAAGCCGCCGTTGAAGATCCAGGCCGGAACGGCCGTCACCACCAGTGCGGCGGCGGCAGTCAGCGAACTGAGCGCCAGCAGGCGCAGCCAGAGCGACGAGGTGGGCCCAGAAACGCCGACGCGTCCGCGGCCGGGCGTGCGTCCGGGCTCGGCGTTGGAGGTCATGGGATCCCAATCGTCGCTGGCGGTAAGGGCGGGGGTGCGGAGAAGTCCGCCCCTGAATTCTACACGAGATAGAACATGGCTAGGCCACGGGGAGGCGGGTGACCTTGGACTTGCGGCGGTAGCGGCGGATGAGGTCCGGGCTGGCCACGTACAGCACCAGCACCGCCAGGCTGGCCGCGACGCAGAGCGCCACGACGGGCAGCGGCGCCGTCGCGGCGGTGAAGCCAAGGACGATCACGGCAGCGGTGCAGACGGTGACCGCGGCGGAGGACTGCAGGTGCGAGAAGCCGACGTCGGTCAGCCGCTGGTAGACGTGCTCGCGGTGCGAGGCGTACCAGCGCTCCCCCGCCTTGATCCGGCGCAGCAGCGTGTAGCCGGTATCCGCCACGTAGACCAGGATCGGCGAGAGCACGTATTCGACGTACACGCCGGTGAAGAACCCGGCGATGGCGAGGGCGGCCACGGAAGCCCCGAGGAGGTAGCTTCCGACGTCGCCGAGGAACACCGAGCCCCGGCCCAGGTTCCAAGGCAGGAAGCCGAGGAAGGCCATGGCCAGGATGGCGCCGCCGGCGGTGAGCCAGGGCTGGTCCGAGAGGGATCCGGCGGCCGCGTAGGCGGCGCCCACGATAACTCCGTGCATGCCGGAGATGCCGTTGATGCCGTCCATGAAGTTGGCGATGTTGACGTAGGCGGCGACCGCGACGGCGGCCAGCGGCAGCCACCAGAACGACTGGCCCGTCATGACGATCAGCACTGCCGAGCCCGCGGCCCCGATGCCCAGCTGGGCTGCGGCACGGCCACGGATGGAGAGCCCTCGCAGGTCTTCGGTCCAGCCGACGGCGGCGCATGCGCCGATCATCAGCAGTACGACGGCGAACACCGCACGGTTGACGGTGACGGCGCCAGTCAGGACGGCCACAACATAGCCGGCCGCGGTGGCCAAGGCCGCGGCCAGGCCCATCCCGCGGATGGTGGTCTTCACATGCGAGGACCGCGCGGACGGCACGTCCACCACGCCGAGGCGGATCAGCCAGGGCTTCACCGCGTAGGGCAGCAGCAGGCTGGCCAGGAGCGTGGCGGCGGCGGTGACCAGCAGGGCGGTCACGAGGCGACCCGGACGATCCTGATCGGCCCCGTCTCGTCCGACTCGTCGTCGGGGATCTCCGCGATGCTGGCGCCCTGTTCCGCCTCGCAGCGTTCCAGCCAGACGCCGAGGTCCAGCGTGGCCGGGTCCTGTTCGGTGGCGCGGGTGTGCGAAATCTTCGGGTGCAGCGGGCGCTGGTCCAGCTCGCCGGTGCCCACGAGCTCCTCGTGCAGCTTCTCCCCCGGCCGCAGCCCGGTGTAGATGATCTCCACCTTCTTGCCGGACATGGCGATCATGCGTTGTGCCACGTCAAGGATCTTGACCGGTTCGCCCATGTCCAGGATCAGCACGTCGCCGCCGGCGCCGATGGCTCCGGCCTGGATGACCAGCTGGCAGGCCTCGGGGATGGTCATGAAGAAGCGGGTGACCTCGGGATCGGTCACGGTCACCGGACCGCCGACGCGGATCTGCTCGGTGAAGAGCGGAAGCATGGATCCGCGGCTGCCCATGACGTTGCCGAAGCGGACGGAGACGAACCTGCCGCCGGTCTGGCCCGCCATCCAGGCGGTCAGCTTCTCCGCGACGCGCTTGGAGTGGCCCAGGGCGGTGGTGGGGTTCGCGGCCTTGTCCGTGGAGATGTTCACGAAGTGGGAGACCCCGGCACTCCGGGCGGCTTGCAGGACGTTCAGCGTGCCGCAGACGTTGGTCTTCCAGGCCTCGACCGGGTACTGCTGCAGCAGCGGCGCGTGCTTCAGTGCGGCCGCGTGGAAGACCACCTCCGGACGGCGGTCGGTGAAGATCTCCTTCAGGGCCTCACCGTCGCGGATGTTCGCCAGCACGGTGTCCCGGCCGGCCAGCAGGCCGCGGCCGGTGATGGAGATCTGGGTCTGCTGGAGTCCGGTCTCGTCGTGGTCGAGCATGATCAGCTCGGCGGGGCCGAACGGCATGATCTGGCGGCACAGCTCGGAGCCGATCGAACCGCCGGCGCCGGTGACCAGCACACGCTTGCCCTTGATGTAGCCGGCGATCTCGTCGACCTTGATGTCCACCGGGCGGCGGCCGATGAGGTCCTCCACCGCGACGTCGCGGAAGTCGGAGAACCCGGCGGGGGCGGAGCCGCCGAGCATGTCCCGCAGCGGCGGCAGCACCAGCACCCGGATGTTCAGGCCGGCGACGGCATCGGAGATGCGCCGGACCACGGACGCCTCGACGTTGGCGAACGCCAGCACCAGGACCCTGGCGCGGGTGCGGCGGATGATGGCGGGAAGGTCCTCGCCTCTGCCCTGGACCTGGACGCCGGAGAGCCGGAGGTGCTTCTTGGCAGGATCGTCATCGATCAGGCCCACCGGGAAGTACGGGGACTCCGGATCTTGGATCATCCGGGTGAGGAGGGAGTTGCCGAGGAAGCCGGCGCCGTAGATGAGGGTGTTCTGCGCGCCGTCGCCGGGCCGGGTGCGGCTCTCGACGTACAGCCGCTTGGCGTAGCGGGCGGCACCCATGAAGAGGCAGGCGAACGGGAACGCGATCAGGCCGACGCTGCGGCCGATGTTGATGGCTTCGTAGAGCACCAGCAGGCTGGCGGTGATGGAGGCGGCGACGATCACGGTGACGAAGACCAGGGCCCGCGCCTCCTGGAAGCTTCCGAACGGGTAGCGGCCGCGGTAGAGGGCCAGCGCGTAGCCGGTCAGCACCTGGACGACGACGGCGATCGCCGCGATTACGGCGGCACCGGCGAACTGCTCGACGCGGATCCCCATCTCGTAGCGCAGCAGCAGGGCCAGGATCACGGCCACCACCCAGGACATGGAGTCCAGGATGAGCTGGATCCAGATCCAGAGGGCCGGCTTTTCGTCCCGGATCTGCTCGGATTCTCGAGGTTCAGATTTCGTAGTCAACAGAGTGTGCAACCGACTTCCAGTACTGCGGCGGCAAGGCGCCTGGGTCAAAAAAGTACCCGCGCGGGACTGTCGGACAGCGCGGAACCTAGAACGATACTAAGCCGTTTCGTTCCCGCGGCCCGCATCTACGGGCAGCGGCGGCATGGGTTTCCAGGCCCGGTCGCGAAGGATTTCGCGCGATTCGCGCCATCCCTGCCAGAGCGCAGCTACCCCCTTGAGGGTGCGTTCGACAAGGACCAGGCGGGCGATTTCCTTGCCGAAGGTCAACGCCGTACCGGCCGCAAAGCCGGCCCGGTTGAACTTGCCGTGGGCCCGGAGGTACTGGGCGACGTGGCCGCGGTTGCGCATCACGTAGCGCCGGCTCAGGTCGGAGGAATCGTTGAGGTGGCGCAGGCCGAGGTCCACCTGGCGCTGCGCCCGCACCTTCCGGATCACGAACGCATTGACGTACACCACCGGCGTGCGCTGCGCGGCGAGCCAGCCGTAGACGGCGTCGTCCCAGGTGATGAAGAAGCGCGGATCGGGAAGGCCGATCTCGCGCGCCACGGACGCCCTGATCAGCATGCCCTCGAAGTTGCCCACGTTGGTGCGGAAGACGTCGGAGTGCTTGAACACGTCGCGGGATACCGGGAGGAAGACGCCGAGGGCGTCGACGAAGTGGTGCTGCCAGAAAAAGGGTTGGCCGTTGGCGTCGTAGCGGCGTCCCACGATGCATGAGTAGTCCGGCGTGAACCTCGCCAGCGCGTCGACAGCCCCGGGGAGGACCTCGACGTCGTCGTCCATCAGCCAGAGCCATTCGGCGCCGGCCGCCAGCGCGAGTTCGACGCCACGGGAGAAACCGCCGGCTCCCCCGGCGTTGGTCTCCAGCCGCTCGTACTGCAGGGGAAGGTCGCCCGCGGTCCTGGCCCGGTCGACCACCACGGCGGTGCCGTCCGTGCTGGCGTTGTCGACGACGATGATTCCCTCGGGTTTCGTGTCGAGGCTGGCGAAGGAGTCCAGCAGGTTCGCCAGGAACTCCGCCCGGTTGTACGTGACGACGACGGCGTAGAGCTTCTCCACGCCGCCTAGCCGTTCCGGGCCATCAGGTCCGCGGGTGCGCCGAAGCCCTTGCCCATGAACCCGGTGGAGTAGGCGCGGAACCAGTGTGCCAGCCCCTTCAGGTCTCCGGCCTTCAGGAAGTAGTACGGGAAGCCGACCACGTCCGCGCCGAACCAGCGCAGGTTGCGGTATTTCCGGGTCAGGTAGCCACGGTTGCGGAAGTAGCAGTACCGCTTGAAGTTGCCTTCCGGAATGACCGGGGTGATGAAGCCGCCGAAGACCGGCTTCATCTCGGTCCAGGTGGCGGGGTGCTGGACGGCGACGGTGGCCAGGGTGCCGTACTTGAGCCCGGCCTTCTTGACCCGGGACAGGAAGTCGACCTCGTCGCCGCGGATGAAGAACTTCACGTCCGGAATGCCGATCGTGTAGAAGACCTCGGTGCGGATCAGGGCGCCGTTGAAGAAGTGGACCATGTCCGGCAGGTAGCCCATCGGGGCCAGGCGGGACCGGTCGTTGGTGAGCAGGCCGTTGATCCGGAAGTTGAAGGAGAGCCGGTTGGGATCGGCCGTGGCCGCGACCAGGGGGCTGATGATGTCCAGCCCATGTTCGTCGGCGGCCTTGAGGAGCTCCTCGAGGCAGCTGGCGTCCTCCGGGTGCCCGTCGTCGTCCATCATCCAGATCCACTCCGCGCCGGAGGCCATGGCGGCCAGGATCGCGTAGGCGAAGCCGCCGGCTCCGCCGAGGTTCGCCTCGGAGCGCAGGTAGTTGATGTTGTCCATGCCCTGTTCGGCGACCAGCCGGTCGGCCGGGTCCGTGCCGGAGTCCACCAGGGCGATCGAGTGGATCTGGGCCGTCTGTGCGGCGAGGCCCTTCAGCAGCAGGGCGAGTTCCTCGTGGCGGTTGAAGGTGACGGCCGCGACGGCGACTTTGGGCTGCACTCTAGGCCTCCGGGGTTTCTGCGGTCTCGACAGTCGGTTCCTCGACAGCCGTTTCCCCCGCGGCGAGCTCTTCCGCGGCCGCCGGTTCCTCGCCGGCACCGAGCACGCCGGGCACCACCTCGCGGATCCGTTCCAGGCTGATGGCGCCCTGCCGGACCACGCGCAGCGGCAGCGACGTCGCGTCGATGATGGTCGACGGCGCGGACTCGGCCTCGCCGTCCACTGGACGGCGGCCGCCCTCGAGGTAGACCTCCACGGACTCGGCGAGCATCGCCTCGGCCTCGGCGGCGGTCTGCGCGGCGGGCCGGCCGGTGCGGTTGGCGGAGGAGACCGCCAGCGGCCCGGTCAGCGTGAGCAGGTCCTGGGCGACGTCGTCGGCCGGCAGGCGCAGCGCGACGGTGCCTTTGGTCTCCCCGAGATCCCAGTCCAGGGAGGGCTGGGCGTGCAGAATGAGGGTCAGGCCGCCGGGCCAGAAGGCCTCGGCCAGCTTGCGGGCCTCCGCGGGAACCTCGGTGGCCAGGCCGTCGAGGGCATTCAGCCGCGGAATCAGGACCGGCGGCGGCATCTGCCGGCTGCGGCCCTTGGCGGCCAGCAGCAGGGTCACGGCCATCGGCGAGAAGGCGTCCGCGCCGATGCCGTACACCGTGTCGGTGGGCAGGACGACGCATTTATTCTCGCGGATCGCCTTCTGGGCGTGTTCCAGTCCGGCCGCGCGCTGGGCCGCATCGTTGCAATCGTAGCTAGTGGTCACTGGCCTATCCTTTCATTCCGGGCTGGGCTTCGCGGTCCGCGCCGCCGGTGGGGCTTGCCAGGCGCCGGGCGCTGGTGGCCCGCTCCCGGCCGTTGAGGTCCAGATGGGTGGTGATACCGGTCCAGTGGCCGGTGGCCTCCATCATCCGGGCGATCCAGCCGGCCTGCACCTCGGCGTGCTCCATCACGAAGTAGCCGCCGGGGACCAGCAGCCGCGCGGCGGACGCCGCGGCCGCCGCCGGGAGTTCCATGCCGTCCGCTCCCCCGCCGTACAGCGCCTCGGGCGGATCGTGCAGGGCCACCTCGGGTTCGTTGGGCACCGCTTCGGCCGGGATGTACGGCGGGTTGGACACGACGACGTCGAACGTTCCGTCGTGCTCCGGCAGCGCGTCGCGCAGGTCGCCGCGGACCAGCCGGACCCCCAGTGGTAGCAGGTTCTTCGCCGCCCAGGCGTGCGCGAATTCGCTGTATTCGACCGCGTGCACCTCCGCGCCGGGGACCTCGTGCGCAATCGACCCGGCGATCGCCCCCGAGCCGGTGCCGAGGTCCGCCACCTTGGGCCTGGCGGGCCGGCCTGGCGCCGCCAGCCAATCGATGACCAACTGGACCACGGACTCGGTCTCCGGACGCGGGATGAAGACTCCGGGGCCGACGGCGAGTTCGAGGTAGCGGAAATGCGCCACCCCGGTGATGTGCTGCAGCGGGATCCGGCGCGCGCGTTCGGCCACAAGATCCGCGTACCCCTCCGGGGCCGGACTGTCGCCGAGCAGGAGGGCGCGGAGCCGCCCCGGCCCGACGCCCAGGAGGTGGCCCGCGAGGAGCTCCGCGTCGACCTTGGGGCTCGGCACGCCGGCGGCGGCCAGCACCGCCGTCGCCCCGCGGACGGCGTCGGCGAGGCTCTGTGCGGGATCAGGCGTCATCGTGGTCGGTCATCAGTCTCGTCGGATGGTCGCGCCGGGGCGCTAGTCGCCGATGGCGTCGAGGCGGGACTGTTCGTCCATCTCGATGGCGGACTGGATCACCGGTTCCAGGTCGCCGTTCATCACCTGGTCGAGGTTGTACGCCTTGTAGCCGGTGCGGTGGTCCGCGATCCGGTTTTCCGGGTAGTTGTAGGTGCGGATGCGCTCCGAGCGGTCCATGGTGCGGATCTGCGACTTGCGCTGCGCCGAGTTCTCGGCGTCGATCTGCTCCTGCTGGTGGGCCAGGATGCGGGCGCGGAGCACGCGCATGCCGGCCTCGCGGTTCTGCAGCTGGGATTTCTCGTTCTGCATCGCGACGACGATGCCGGTGGGAAGGTGGGTGATGCGCACCGCGGAGTCGGTGGTGTTCACGGACTGGCCACCCGGGCCGGAGGAACGGTAGACGTCGATCTTGAGGTCGTTCTGGTTGATTTCCAGTTCCTCGGGCTCGTCCACCTCGGGCAGCACCAGGACGCCGGCGGCGGAGGTGTGGATCCGGCCCTGGGATTCGGTGACGGGCACACGCTGGACGCGGTGGACGCCGCCTTCGAACTTAAGCCGGGCGAAGACGCCTTCGGCGGGGTCGTTGGAGTTGCCCTTGACGGCCATCTGGACGTCCTTGTAGCCGCCCAGGTCCGACTCGGTAGCGGAGATAATCTCAGTCTTCCAGCCGCGGGATTCCGCGTAGCGGCTGTACATCCGCAGCAGGTCGGCGGCGAACAGGGCAGCCTCGTCGCCGCCTTCGCCGCCCTTGACCTCAAGGATCACGTTGCGGGCGTCGTCCGGGTCGCGCGGGATCAGCAGACGGCGCAGCTTCGCGGCGGCCGTCTCCAGGGACTCCTCCAGCTCGGGCACCTCGGCCGCGAACTCGGGATCCTCGGCAGCCATCTCCTTCGCCGCGGCCAGGTCATCGTTGAGTGCCTCCCAGCGGTGGTAGGCCTCCACGATGCCGTTCAGCTGCGCGGACCGCCGCCCCAGCTTCCGGGCCAGCTTCTGGTCGGCATACACAGCAGGATCCCCGAGCTGCGCCTGGATAGCAGCATGCTCATCCAACAGCCCCTGTACGGACTCAAACATTTCAAAACCTCTTTCGACTTGGAACCAAGTCTAGTTATGCGGGCGGTTCCTCTTAAACCAACAGCCGCTCAAAATATGCCGGCCAGGGAGTGGCTTCGGGCCTGCCGGAGCCGGGTGGCTGACGATCGCAGATCGTCAGCCACCCGGCGTAGGGGCGGGGCCGGCATATTTTGAGCGGCTAAAGCCAGCTACTTGTCGTTATCGGACTTCGCACCAAGCGTCGTCTTCTGCACCTGCATGAGGAACTCGACGTTGCTCTGGGTCTCCCGGATCTTGTTGGTCAGCAGCTCAAGGCTCTGCTGCGTTTCGAGACCGGAGAGGACGCGGCGCAGCTTCCACATGATCTTGACTTCCTCGGGCGAGAGGAGGTTCTCCTCACGACGGGTGCCGGAGGCGTTGACGTCCACGGCCGGGAAGATGCGCTTGTCCGCCAGCTGGCGGGACAGGCGGAGCTCCATGTTGCCGGTGCCCTTGAACTCTTCGAAGATGACCTCGTCCATCTTGGAGCCGGTCTCGACGAGAGCGGTGGCCAGGATGGTGAGCGAGCCGCCGTTTTCGATGTTGCGGGCGGCACCGAAGAAGCGCTTCGGCGGGTAGAGCGCCGCCGAGTCCACGCCACCGGAGAGGATGCGGCCGGAGGCCGGCGCGGCCAGGTTGTAGGCACGGCCCAGGCGGGTCATGGAGTCCAGCAGGACCACCACGTCCATGCCCATCTCGACGAGGCGCTTGGCGCGTTCGATGGAGAGTTCGGCAACGGTGGTGTGGTCGTCGGCCGGACGGTCGAAGGTGGAGGCGATGACCTCACCCTTGACGGTGCGCTGCATGTCCGTGACTTCTTCGGGACGTTCGTCGACCAGAACCATCATGAGGTGGACCTCAGGGTTGTTCGTGGTGATGGCGTTCGCGATGGACTGCAGGATCAGGGTCTTGCCGGCCTTCGGCGGGGAGACGATCAGGCCGCGCTGGCCCTTGCCGATCGGGGCCACCAGGTCGATAACGCGGGGGCCGATCTTTTTCGGGTCGGTCTCGAGGCGCAGCCGCTCGGACGGGTAGAGCGGCACCAGCTTGGCGAACTCCACGCGGTCCTTGAGTTCCTCGGCGGTCTTGCCGTTCACCGAGGTGACGCGGACCAGCGCGTTGAACTTCTGGCGGGCGGACTGCTGGTTGCTGCGGTCTTCGCCTTCGCGCGGGGCGCGGATGGCGCCGACGACGGCGTCGCCCTTGCGCAGGTTGTACTTCTTGACCTGGGCGAGCGAGACGTAGACGTCGTTCGGGCCCGGCAGGTAGCCGGAGGTGCGGATGAACGCGTAGTTCTCCAGCACGTCCAGGATGCCGGCGACCGGCAGCAGGACGTCGTCCTCGGTGACCTCGACGTCGTCGACGTCGGGACCCTGGTTGCGGCCGCGGCGGCGTTCGTTGCGGTCGCGGAAGCGGTCGTTACGGTTGTTGTCCTGGCGGTCGTTACGGTCGTTGCGATCGTTACGGTCCCGGCGGTTGCGGCGGTTCCGACGGCTGCCGCCGTCGTTGTCGTCGTTGTTGTCGCGGTTGTCCCGGTTGTTATCGCGGGCGTTCTCGCGTCCGGCGTTCTCGTCACGGTTGCCGCGGCCGCGGGTGTTCTCGCGGCGCTGGGCGTCGTCGTTGCCCTGCTCGGCCTGGCGCTGTTCACCCTGGCGCTGCTCGGGGGCGGGCTGCTCGGCCGGAGCCTCCGTGGCCTCCGCTTGGCCTGCAGCCTGGGCGGCTGCTTCGCCGCGGCGGCGGTTGCGGGTCCGCGGCTGGCGGGCGCGGTCGTTGGTCTCGGCGGGCTGTTCGGCCGGGGCGGCCTCGACGGCCGGCTGGGCTTCCACGGCGGCGGGAGCCTCGGTGGCGGTGCTGATGATGCCGTCGCTGCCGGCGCGGCGGCTGCGGCCACGGCGGGCACGCGGGTTTTCCTGCGCCGGGGCCTCGGCAACGTTGGAAGAAGCAGCGCCGTTGGAAGACGCGCCGTTCGACGCAACAGCGCCGCTGGAGATGGTTCCGTTGTCGCTGGCCTTCTCGGCAGCGGCGGGGGCCTTGCTCACCGGGGTGCCGGCGCGGTGGGCGGAGATGGCGGTCACCAGATCGCCCTTACGCATCCGGGAACCCCCGGAGATTCCCAACTGGCTGGCCAGGGCCTGCAGCTGGGCGAGCTTCAGGCCGGCGAGGCCGCTGCTCTTGGCGGGTGCTGCCGAAGCAGCAGAAGATGATGAGTCCACAGCTGGAGACAGCTCGGTGGTTTCGGTCACGAAGGATCCTTCCCCCTCGACGGCGTCCAGGCTAGGAGCTGGACGCGGTGATTGATCTGGGCTGCAGTTCAGATCTGCAGCCGGGATTTGCGGCCTTGCCGGACTCAAACCGGCCGGCAGGGCCGGATACTGCTACACCAGGACACGTTCCGAAATGGAGGAACGGCCGGCTGACTTTTCAGGGGTACAGAGTGCTTCTGTAGCGTCCTGCGCCAGACGGAAGCAGGTGGCACCGGAAAATATTGCGCAGTGAAAGATGAGAGTGGGCAACGTGGCCGACATCGCGGTCTTTTGAAAAAGCTAGCGTGATTACCGCCGGTGCACTTCCACTTTAGCACCTTCACTGTCCACGGCCAGCGTCATCACGCGCCAGGACACGCCCGGCGTGTTGGCCGCGGTGTACCCGGCGATGAAGGCCTGCGCCTCGGCCGCCCGCTCCGCACCGTCGGCGAGCACCAGGACCGTGGGTCCGGCACCGGAGACGACGGCGGCGTGGCCGGCGCGGCGCAGGGCGGCTATCAGGTCCGCGCTGGGGCGCATGGCCTGGGCCCGGTAGCTCTGGTGCAGGTAGTCCTCGGTGCCGGGCAGCAGGAAGGCGGGGCTCTGGGTCAGGGCGTTGATCAGCAGCGCGGCGCGGCCGGAGTTCATGGCCGCGGCATGGTGCCCCACGGACGCCGGCAGCAGCGCCCGGGCCGCCTCGGTGGAGAGTTCGTAGTCAGGAACGGCCACCACGGGAACGATGTCCGCGTGCACGACGGCGCAGGTGCTGCTGTACTGGTCACTGTCCTGCCATGACAGCGCCAGTCCGCCGAAAATGGCGGGTGCGACGTTGTCCGGGTGCCCCTCCAGGGTGGAGGTGAACTGCAGGATCCAGTCCTTGCCGCGACGGTCCGCGGCCGGGACCAGGGCGTTGGCCGCCGAGGCTGCCGCCACCACCGCGGCGGCCGAGGACCCGAGCCCCCGCCCGTGCGGGTTGACGTTGTCCGCGGTGATCCGGAGGCCCGCGTGCCGGTATCCGAGCCGGTGCAGTGCCTCCGTCAGCGCCCGGGCCACCAGGTGGCTGGCGTCGCGCGGCAACGTGTCCGCCCCCTCGCCGCTGAGGTCGAATTCCAGTTCCCCGCTGTCGAGGGTCTCCACCGTCAGGGTGTCGTGGAGCGACAGGGCCAGGCCCAGGCTGTCGTAGCCGGGGCCCAGGTTGGCACTGGTGGCCGGGACCCGGACGGTGACGGATTGTCCGGCCGCCACCGTGGGCGTGTCGGCGGCGGACTCCGCCGGGACGGTGAGGGTGGTCTCCACTGCTAGTGCTCTTCCAGTCCCAGTTCCGCGGCGACGGTGACGACGTCGTTGGCCACCTTCACCGGCTGGACGTCGCTGCCGTCCTCGGTGCGGAGCGCCCACTGCGGGTCCTTCAGGCCGTGGCCGGTGACCGTGATGACAATGGTCTTACCGGCCGGGACTTCGCCGGCCTCGTGCTTCTTGATCAGGCCCGCGACGCCGGCCGCGGAGCCGGGTTCGACGAAGACGCCCTCGCGGGCGGACAGCCAGCGGTGCGCGGCAAGGATTTCGTCGTCGGTCACGGCCTCGATCACGCCGCCGGATTCGTCCCGGGCGGCGACGGCGGTCTCCCAGGAGGCGGGGTTGCCGATCCGGATGGCCGTGGCGATGGTGTCCGGTTCGGTGATCGGGTGGCCGGCGACGAACGGCGCGGCACCGGCGGCCTGGAAGCCCCACATCACCGGGGTGCGGGTGGCGACGGCGGGCAGGGATCCGGCGGTGGCGGACTCGTAGGGCGCCGCGTATTCCTTGTAGCCCTTCCAGTACGCGCTGATGTTGCCGGCGTTGCCGACCGGGAGGATGTGGATGTCCGGGGCGTCACCGAGGGAGTCGACTACCTCGAACGCACCGGTCTTCTGGCCCTCGATCCGGGCCGGGTTGACCGAGTTCACCAGGAACACCGGGTAGGACTCCCCCAGCTTCCGGGCAATCTCGAGGCAGTCGTCGAAGTTGCCGTCCACCTGCAGCAGGGTGGCGCCGTGGGCGATCGCCTGGCTGAGCTTGCCCATGGAGATCTTGCCCTCGGGCACCAGCACGGCGCAGCGCAGGCCGGCGGAGGTGGCGTAGGCCGCCGCGGAGGCGGAGGTGTTGCCGGTGGAGGCGCACACCACGGCCTTGGCTCCGGCGGCGACGGCGGCGGTCATGGCCATGGTCATGCCGCGGTCCTTGAAGGAACCGGTGGGGTTCATGCCCTCGACCTTGAGGTAGACGGTGCAGCCGGTGAGCGCGGAGAGCTTCTGCGCGTGGACCAGCGGGGTGCCGCCCTCGCCAAGGGTGATGACCTTCGTGGCCTCGGTGACCGGCAGGCGTTCAGCGTATTCGCGGATGACTCCGCGCCATTGGTGAGCCACTTAGACCCCTTCTACCCGCAGTACGGATGTGACTGAATTGATGACGTCCAAGCCCTTTACGGCCTGGACGGTGGCCGCGAGGGCGGCCTCGCTGGCGCGGTGCGTGACGATCCGCAGCTCCGCCGAGGTGGCCGGAGAGGACGGTTCGCGGTGCACTGTCTGCCGCATGGTTTCGATCGAGACGCCGTGTTCGGCGAACAGCTGTGCGATCCGCGCGAGCACGCCGGGCTGGTCCGCCACGTCCAGGCCGATGTAGTAGCTCGTGACGGCGGCGTCGATGGGCAGCGGGGGCACGTGTCCGGTGGTGGTCTCCGTGCGGCCGGGGCCGCCCAGGACGATCCGCCGGGCCGCGGACACCAGGTCCCCGAGGACGGCGGACGCGGTGGGGGTGCCGCCGGCGCCCTGGCCGTAGAACATCAGCTCGCCGGCGTTCTCGGCCTCGATGAAGACCGCGTTGAAGGCGCCACGGACGGCGGCCAGCGGGTGTTCGCGGGGCAGCAGGGTGGGGTGCACGCGCACGGAGACGCCCTCGCTGCCGTCGGAATCACTGAGCTTCTCGGCGATCGCCAGCAGCTTGATGACGAACCCGGCGTCCTTTGCCGCGGCGATGTCGGCCGCGGTGACGCCGGTGATGCCCTCGCAGTACACGTCTTCGAGGGCGAAGCGGGTGTGGAAGGACAGCGAGGCCAGGATGGCGGCCTTCGCCGCGGCGTCGAGGCCCTCGACGTCGGCCGTGGGATCCGCCTCCGCGTAGCCGAGCCGCTGGGCCTCGGCGAGGGCGTCGGCGAACTGCGCGCCGGTGCTGTCCATCTGGTCGAGGATGAAGTTGGTGGTGCCGTTGACGATCCCGAGAACGCGGGTGATCCGGTCCCCGGAGAGGCTGTCCCGGATGGGGCGCAGGATGGGGATGGCGCCGGCGACGGCGGCCTCGTAGGAGAGCTGCACGCCGGCCTTGTCCGCCTCCTCGTAGAGGGTGGGACCGTCCTGGGCCAGCAGGGCCTTGTTTCCGGTGACCACGGAGGCGCCGTGCCGGATGGCGGTGAGGATCAGGCTGCGCGCCGGTTCGATGCCGCCCATCAGTTCGATCACCAGGTCCGCGTCCTTGACCAGGGACTCGGCGTCGGTGGTGAACAGGTCCGCCGGCAGCTCGACGTCGCGGCGGGCGTCCGGGTTGCGCACGGCGATGCCGCTGAGCTCCAGGCGGGCACCGGTGCGGGAGGCGAGAGCGTCGGCGTCGTCAATGAGAATCCGCGCTACCTGGGCCCCGACGTTGCCACAGCCCAGCAGGGCCACTTTCAAGGTACGCATTTGCGTCATTCAGACTCCCATGTCGCGGTTCAACAGATCGGCTTCGGTCTCCCCGCGGACAATCAGCCGGGCTGCTCCGTCGCGCAGGGCAACAACGCCCGGACGGGCCAGATAGTTGTAATTGCTTGAGAGGACCCAGCAGTAGGCGCCGGTCCCCGGTACAGCGAGCAGATCACCGGCTGCCACGTCCTCGGGCAGGTATACATCTCTAACAACTATGTCGCCGCTCTCGCAATGTTTGCCCACCACGCGGGACAGCTGCGGGGCCGCGGTGGAGCTGCGGGAGGCCAGGACCGCCGAATAATCCGCGTCGTACAGCACTGGCCGGGCGTTATCGCTCATGCCGCCGTCCACCGACACATAGCGGCGGGGGTACGTAACGTTATCGGCCCCGTCGGCGCCGCCGGCGGGCGCCGGGGCGTCGACGCGCACGGATTTCAGGGTGCCGACCTCGTAGAGCGTGAAGGTGCTGGTGCCCACGATCGCGCGGCCGGGCTCGATCGAGATCCGCGGCGCGGTGATCCCCAGCTCGGCGACCTTCGCGCGAACGACGGCGGCCATCGCCCGGGCGATCTCCGCGGGCGGGCGCGGGGTGTCCACCGGGGTGTAGGCGATGCCGTAGCCGCCGCCGAGGTCGAGCTCGGGAAGGTCCACGGAGTACTTCGAGCGCATCGCGGCGAGGAAGTCCAGGAGCTTCTCCGCGGCCACGGCGAAGCCGTCGGGTTCGAAGATCTGCGATCCGATGTGGCAGTGCAGGCCCAGCAGTTCGATGCTGGCGTGGCCGGCCGCGGCGGCCACGGCCTCCTCCGCGGCGGAGAGCCCGGCCTGCTCGGTGGAGTCCCCGGCCATGGAGAGGCCGAACTTCTGGTCCTCGTGGGCGGTGGCGATGAATTCGTGGGTGTGGGCGTGGACGCCCGGTGTCAGCCGGAGCATGACCTTGGCGGTCTCGCCCCGGTGGGCGGCAATCGCCGCGACGCGCTCCAGCTCGGGGAGGCTGTCCACCACGATCCGGCCCAGGCCCATGTCCAGGGCGCGGTGGATTTCGGCGTCGGACTTGTTGTTGCCGTGCAGGGCGACGGCCGCACCCGGGATGCCGGCGCGGGCCGCGACGGCCAGCTCGCCGCCGGAGGCCGTGTCCAGCCGGAGGCCTTCCTCCTCGACCCAGCGGACGACGGCGGTGCACAGGAAGGATTTGCCGGCGTAGTAGACGTCCACTCCCCCGCAGATGTCGGCGAAGGCCTCGTTGAAGGCGTCCTGGAAGGCGCGTGCCCGGGCCCGGAAGTCGGTCTCGCTCATGACGAAGAGCGGGGTGCCGAACTGCCGCTGCAGCTCACTGACCGGAACCCCGTCGATGGCGAGCTCGCCGCCGTCGGTGCGGGCGACGCCGGCGGCCCACATCGGCGCGTACAGGGCGTTCAGGTCCGCCGGGACGTCCAGCCAGTCCGGAGCGAGCGGGGACGCGGCGTTGTTGGCGGGGCTTGCGGTCATGATGGTCACATCCGTTCCGGCGCCGAGACGCCCAGCAGGTCAAGTCCGTTGGCGAGCACCTGGCTGGTGGCGTCATTGAGCCACAGACGGGTGCGGTTGAGGTCGGTGACGTCTTCCTCGCCGAGGGGAGCCACCCGGCAGGCGTCGTACCAGCGGTGGTAGGCGCCGGCGACGACCTCGAGGTGGCGGGCCACGCGGTGCGGCTCGCGCAGCTCGGCGGCCTTGGCCACGATTGAGGGGTAGCTGCCCAGATGCGAGAGCAGTTCGTTCTCCGTGGCGTGGTCCAGCAGGGCGGCGTCGAAGGCCTCCCGACCGTCCACGGAGCGCTCGACGCCGGCGGCGGCGGCGTTGCGGGCGGCACCGCGGGAGCGGGCATGGGCGTACTGGACGTAGAAGACCGGGTTCTCGTTGCTGTGCTTCTTCAGCAGCTCCGGGTCCAGGGTGAGCGGCGAATCGGCGGGGAACCGGGCCAGGGAGTAGCGCACGGCGTCCTTGCCCAGCCAGGAGATCAGGTCCTTGAGCTCGATGATGTTGCCGGCCCGCTTGGACAGCTTGGCACCGTTGACGGAGACGAGCTGGCCGATGAGGACCTCGATGTTGACCTCGGGTTCGTCGCCCGCGGCGGCGGCGATGGCCTTGAGCCGGTTGATGTAACCGTGGTGGTCGGCGCCGAGGAGGTAGATCTTCTCGGTGAAGCCGCGGTCCTTCTTGGACAGGTAATAGGCGGCGTCGGCGGCGAAGTAGGTCGGCTCGCCGTTCGCGCGGATCATCACGCGGTCCTTGTCATCGCCGAAGTCCGTGGTGCGAAGCCAGACGGCGCCGCCGTCGTCGTAGACGTGGCCCTGCTCGCGCAGCCGGGCGACGGCGCTGGCGATCGCCCCGGCGTCGTGGAGTTCCTGCTCGGAAAAGTAGACGTCGAACGCGACGCCGAACTCCGCGAGGGTCTGCTGGATGTCCTTGAGCTGCGCCTGGTAGGCGGAGGCCCGGATGACCGGCAGCGCCGCCACGTCCGTCAGCTCCCGGATGGCCGGGTGCTCGGCGAGGACCTCGTGGCCCAGGTCGGCAATGTATTCGCCCGGGTAGCCGCCCTCGGGAACGTCACGGCCGTGCAGGCGGGACAGCACGGAGTTGGCGAAGACATCCATCTGCGAACCGGCGTCGTTGATGTAGTACTCCGCCGTGACGTCCGCGCCGGAGGCCCGGAGCACGCGCGCGATCGAATCGCCCAGGGCGGCCCAGCGGGTGTGGCCGATGTGCAGCGGCCCGGTGGGGTTGGCGGAGACGAACTCCATGTTCACGGTGCGGCCCGCGAGGGCGGTGTTGGTGCCGTAGCCGGACCCCGCCTCAACGATGGCCTTGGCGAGCGCGCCCGCGGCGGCGGCGTCGACCGTGATGTTCAGGAACCCGGGCCCGGCGATGTCCACGGCGGCCACCCCGGCGATCCCAGCCAGACGCTCGCTCAGGAGCCCGGCCAGCTGGCGGGGGTTGGTCCCGGCCGGCTTTGCCAGCTGCAGGGCGATGTTGGTTGCCCAGTCCCCGTGGTCCCTGTTCTTCGGCCGCTCCACGCGGACAGCCTCCGGAATATCGGTGGCGGCGAGGGCGATCTCACCGGCGGCGACGGCGTCCTGGAGGCAGGCGGATATGGCAAGGGAAAGTTCTTCTGGGGTCACGGTTCAAGCCTACCGGGGGCCCGCATCTGCGCGGAATTCCGGCACCCGCTGCGTCGTTTTCGTTTGCGGCCCACCTTCCTGCTAAGCTCTAGGACGTCCCGCCGGTGACGGCAGGAATCCCTGATTGCCCTCGTAGCTCAGGGGATAGAGCGTCTGCCTCCGGAGCAGAAGGCCGTAGGTTCGAATCCTACCGAGGGCACAGTGAGAACCCCTCCGCTTCAGCTGAAGCGGAGGGGTTCTTTGCGTTGCGGCCTAGGGCGTCGCGCCTTCCTTGTCCGCGCTGATGTGCAGGGGCTGCTCGTCCGGCGTCGCCAGGGTAAGGACCGCCTCCTCGACCGTCTCGTGGTCCTCGAGTTCGCGTTCGATCCGGCGCAGCGCCACGGCCACCTCGTGCTCGGGGTGGTCGCCCTCCAGGTCCACGGCCGCTACCAGGTAAAGCTTCCGAGGACCGACGAATTCAAGGTGCAGGTAGGTGAGCCGGGCGATGTCCCGGTGCTCCAGCACGCGGCGGGCCATGGACTGTTCGATGTCGCTGGTGACTCCCTGGCCCACCAGGAAGCGGCGGTTCCGGTCGATCAGCACGACGGCGACGACGGCCAGCAGGACGCCCACGACGATCGAGCCAATGGCGTCGGGCAGCGGGGAGCCGGTGACCTGGTGCAGGAAGATGCCGACGAAGGCGACCACCAGGCCGATCAGCGCTGCGGCATCCTCCGCGAAAACGGCGCGCAGCGTCGGATCGGAGCTGATCAGCACCTGCTCCAGGGTGTGCCGGTCCAGTTCGTGCGCGGCCTTCCGGGTCTGCCGGAACGCCTGGACGAAGGAGATTCCCTCGAAGACGAATGCCGCCGCCAGGACGATGTAGGCCACCATGAAGTCCGCGGAGGGCTCGGGCGCGATGATCTCCTGGATGCCGTGCATGATCGAGACCACGGCGCCGGCGGTGAAGAGTCCGAATGCCGCGAACATGGACCAGACGTAGGCCTCACGGCCGTAGCCCATGGGGTGGCTTTTGTCCCGCGGCCGGGCCGACCGCCGCTCCGCCAGGAAGAGGAAGACCTGGTTGCCGGTGTCCGCCCACGAGTGCGCGGCCTCCGCCGTCATTGACGCCGAACCGGAGAGGAAGGCCGCCACCGACTTGGCGACCGCCACCAGCACGTTCATCGCGAACGCGATGATCACTGTCAGCAGCGTGGAACTGGACTTCTTCTTCTCTTTACCGGAGTGCGCCATGGGCTTACGGTACCCGCCGGGACGGCCGCCCGGCGGATCGGGCGGTGGATCGGGCGGCGGCGCCCCTGCCAAATGTCGCACCCCGCTCTTAGGCTGGTCGCATCGGCTAGAGCAAAGGGGTCTCACATGTACTGCTCCATCATCCCGCCCTACCTGTTGCGCCGGCTGGCGGCACAGACGTCGGAACCCCGGCTGGAGGTGGCCGCGCGCGCCGCCCGGGAGGCGTTGCTGCACGTCAAGAGCTTCCAGGCCGCACGGGCCGCGGCGGCTCCGACGGCCCCGCCGGGAATCCGCCAGGTGGCGCCCGGTCCGCCGCAGCGCACCATCTATGACGCGAAGGGCTCGGAGAACCTGCCTGGCGCCCTGGTCCGCAAGGAGGGTGAGCCGGCCACCTCTGATCCCGCCGCCGACGAGGCGTACGACGGGCTCGGCCACACGCACCGGCTCTACGCCGACGCTTTCGGGCGCAACTCGGTGGACGGCAACGGCCTGCCCCTGGACGCCACGGTGCACTACGGGCAGCGCTACGACAACGCGTTCTGGGACGGCCACCAGATGGTCTTCGGCGACGGCGACGGCCAGGTGTTCAACCGGTTCACGGTGGCGCTCAGCGTGATCGGCCACGAACTCACCCACGGCGTGACCCAGTTCTCGGCGGGGCTGACCTACCGGAACCAGTCCGGTGCGCTGAACGAGTCCGTCTCGGACGTCTTCGGTGCGTTGGTGGAACAGTTCGTCCGGCAGCAGGACGCGGCGCAGGCCAGCTGGCTGATCGGCGAGGGGCTCTTCACCGACCAGGTCCAGGGCTTCGCGCTGCGCTCGATGAAGGCGCCGGGCACGGCGTACGACGACGACGTCCTGGGCAAGGACCCGCAGCCCGACTCGATGGACGGTTACGTTCACACCAGCTCGGACAACGGCGGGGTGCACCTGAACTCCGGCATTCCCAACCGGGCGTTCTACCTCACGGCCACCACCCTCGGCGGGAACGCGTGGGAGGCGCCGGGACGGATCTGGTACGAGACCCTGACCGGAGGATCGCTGAAGCCGGCGTCGACATTCGGCGCCTTCGCCAAGGCCACCGCGGCCTCCGCGCAGGAGCTGTTCGGGGCCGATTCGCCGGAGCATGACGCGGTGCGCTCGGCGTGGGAAACTGTCAAAGTCAGGCTGTAAGGCGGCAGCAGGCCGTAATCCTGGTGGCTGGAGACGAACCCATGAAGATCACCGTGCAGCGCAGCGGCGGCGTCGCGGGATTCCAACGCGTCTGGAGTACCGAACCCGCGACGCCGGACGCCGTGGACCGTTGGCAGGGCCTGATCGAGGCGTGCCCGTGGGATGACCTCCCCGGGGACGAGGACGAGGCCCCGCAGCCGGACCGGTTCGTCTACAGCATCCGCGCGGGCCGGCGTCGAGCCACCTTGCCCGAACGGCACATCACGGGTCCGTGGCGCGAGCTGGTCGAGTGCGTGCGCGCCGACGCCGGGGACGTGCCAGGGCAGTAGCCCTCCCTAAACCGCCGCGAGGTGGCCGCGGAAGGCCCGCCGGTATGACTGCGGGCTGGTGTCGAGCACCTTGGCGAAGTGGTGGCGGAGCAGGACGGGGTGGCCAAACCCGGACTCCCGTGCGACCTCATCGATGGTCAGGTCCGTCGTCTCCAGCAACTCCTGGGCGCGGAGGACGCGCTGGGAGTTCAGCCAGGCCGCGGGCGTGGCCCCGGTTTCGGCCCGGAAGCGCCGGGCGAAGGTCCGCGGCGACATGTGGACCCGCCGCGCCAGCTCGTTGACCGGGTGCTCCTCCCCCAGGTTGCCGACCATCCAGCGCAGCAGTTCCTCCATCGGCTGGGACCCGCACCGGGGCACCGGCCGGTCGATGAACTGGGCCTGGCCGCCGTCGCGGTGCGGGGGCACCACCATGTCGCGGGCGATGCTGGCGGCCACCGCCGCGCCGAATTCCAGCCGCACGAGGTGCAGGCTCGCGTCGATCCCCGCGGCGGTCCCGGCGCTGGTGATGATCCGGCCGTCCTGGACGTACAGCACGTTCTCGTCCACCACAGCTTCGGGGTACCGCTCGGCCAGTTCGCGGGAGTAGTGCCAGTGGGTGGTGCAGCGCCGGCCGTCCAGCAGCCCGGCCCGGGCCAGGGCGAAGGCCCCGGAGCAGATGGACATCACCCAGGCGCCGCGCTCGTGGGCGGCGCGCAGGGCCTCGATCACCGTGTCGGGAACATCGGAGTCCTTGCCGAACGGGGTCATGATCACCAGGTCCGCGTCCGCTGCCGCGTCCAGCCCGAGTCCCACGTGCATGCTGGGGCCGGACTGCATCGGGACGTCCCCGGGGACGGGGGTGACGATCCGGAAATCGAAGGCGGCCAGGCCCGCGCCGCGGCCAGACCGGTCGACGCCGAACACCTCGAAAGCGGTGCCGAATTCGAAGATGGAGAAGTTGGGAACCACGATCATTGCCACCGAACGGATCATGATTCAAGTGTGGCAGAAATTTTAGCTTTTTGGGCTTTTCTGCCACTTATTTTTGACCAGCCACCGGCGAACCATAGAGCTATGGAACTCATCGGAATCGCCGTCATCATCCTGGTTATCGCCGTCGCCGCGGCCACCCTCCGCGCCCTCCGCAAGGACGGACTGGGCCACAACCCGCCCGTCCGCTCGGAGGACTACTGGATGGCCCACGACCTGCCAAGCACCGGCTACACGTTGCGGAATTTCTAACCACGCAGCCGGCTTCACACAGCGGCGGGCCGGCCGGGCAGTATGCCCGGCCGGCCCGCCGCTTTCCCTGCAGGACTCAGCCGCCGTGAGCGGCCACGGAGAGCGGCTGCCACTCATTCCAGGTGGACAGCCTGGACTCGTAGTCGGCGGTGACGATGCCCAGGGGCGCCTCGCCGAAGAAGACCCGCAGCGGCGGTTCGTCCGCGTCCACCAGAGTCAGGATCGGCTCCCGGGTGGCCGTCGGATCGCCCGGGGTGCCGCGCCGGCTCGGCCGGTTGGCCGCCCGCTCGCGGACGCCGTCGTACTCCGGCATCTGTTCGGCGTGACGGGCGGAACTGCCGCCCCAGTCGGTGGCGAAGCCGCCCGGTTCCACCAGGGTCACCTTGATGCCGAAGTCCGCGACCTCCTGGGCCAGGGACTGGCTCAGGCCCTCGAGCGCCCACTTGGACGCATGGTAGATACCCACGGTGGGGAAGGCCGAGACGCCGCCGACGGACGAGACCTGGATGATGTGCCCGCTGCCCTGCTCCCGCAGGAAGGGCAGCGCGGCCTGGGTGACCCACAGCGCACCAAAGAGGTTCGTCTCGATCTGGTCGCGGGCGTCGGCTTCGCTCAGCTCCTCCACCGTGCCGAACTGGCCGTAGCCGGCGTTGTTGACCACCACGTCCAGCCGGCCGAAATGCCCGTGCGCCCGGGCCACGGCGGCGAAGGCGGCGTCGCGGTCCGTGACGTCGAGTTCGATGGGAAGGATCCTGTCGCCGAACTCCTGAACCAGCGCGTCCAGGCTCTTCGCGTCACGCGCCGTCGCGGCGACGTTGTCTCCGCGGCCCAGCGCGGCAAGGGCCCATTCCCGGCCGAAACCACGTGAGGTTCCGGTGATAAACCATGTCTTCGTAGCCATACTCGTACTCCTGTCCAGTGTCGGTGATGCTTCGGGGATGCCTAGTCGGAGCTGATCTGCAGCCGGAACCGGTCGCGCTTGGTGTGCAGGTCCCAGAGGTGTCCGGCGAGGATGGCCGGGTCTTTCTCCGGGTCGCCGTCGATGATGCGGCCGCCGATGATCAGCTGGGACACCTGGATGCCCTCCTCGCCGAGCACTTCGTTCAACAGCTGGGCATAGGCGGCCTGGCCGGCGAACGCCACCGAGGTGCCGGTGACATTGCGTCCGGGCTTTACCGCCGAGCCGCCGTTGACGAAGAGGATGGTGCCCTTGTCCTTGCCCAGGAACCGCATGCCGGGGAGGACCTGGTGGACCGCGGCGACCGGGCCATAGATGGAGAACTCCACGGGTCCCACCAGGTCGGCGGGGGTTGTCTCCAGGACCGGGCGCATGAAGTCCTTCTGCGGCAGCGGGCTGTACTGCAGCACCTCGATGGGGCCGAGGGTTTCGGTGGCGGCCTCCAGCGCCCGGGTGATGGAGGCGGGGTCGCGGACGTCGGCCGCGAAGCCCTTGGCCTCGATCCCCTCGGCCGAGAGGGTCTCCGCCAGGGCATCCACGCGGCCCTGGTTCCGGGAAAGGAGGGCGACGGAGAAGCCTTCCGCGCCGAAACGACGGGCGACGGCGGCGCCGAGCCCCGATCCTGCTCCAATGATTGCGATAGTAGTCATGACGGGTCCAAGTCCTCGGCCCGGCCAAATATTCCTCAGTAGGCTTAGCTTTTTGAGCCCGTGCCGCGGAAACCGGCCAGTAGACTGGAGCCAGCCATGACACTCCATATCTCCTACCCCGCCGAGCTGCCGGTTTCCGAGCGCCGCGAGGACCTGATGGCCGCGATCGCCGCCAACCAGGTGACCATCATCGCCGGCGAGACCGGTTCCGGTAAGACCACCCAGATTCCGAAGATGTGCCTGGAGTTGGGGCTGGCTGAAAAGGGCCTGATCGGCCACACCCAGCCGCGGCGCCTCGCTGCGCGGACGGTCGCCGAACGCATCGCCGAGGAGCTCGGCGTGGAGATCGGCCAGGAGGTGGGCTTCCAGGTCCGCTTCACCGGCGAGGTCAGCCGGTCCACGAAGATCAAGCTGATGACCGACGGCATCCTGCTGGCGGAGATCCAGCGCGACAAGCTGCTGCGCAAGTACAGCGTGATCATCATCGACGAGGCGCACGAGCGCAGCCTCAACATCGACTTCATTCTCGGCTACCTGAAGCGCATCCTGCCGCAGCGGCCGGACCTGAAGGTCATCATCACCTCTGCCACCATCGACCCGGAGCGCTTCGCCAAGCACTTCGGCAGCGAGGAGGATCCCGCCCCGATCGTCGAGGTCTCGGGCCGCACCTTCCCGGTGGAGATCCGCTACCGTCCGCTGTCCGCCCCCGCCGGGGGTCCCGGCGCGGATGATGGAGACGGCGAAGGCACCGCGTCCGACGACGAGCTGGAGGAGGACCGGGACCCGCTGGACGCCGTCTGCGACGCCGTCGACGAACTGGCCCTCGAGGCCCCCGGGGACATCCTGATCTTCTTCTCCGGCGAGCGCGAGATCCGCGACGCCGCCGAGGCCCTGAACGCCAGGATCCAGGCGAACCGGCGGCTGTCCGGCACCGAGGTGCTCCCCCTCTTCGCCCGGCTGAGCCTGCAGGAGCAGCACAAGGTCTTCCACCCAGGCAGCAAGCGCCGGATCGTCCTGGCCACCAACGTCGCCGAGACCTCGCTGACGGTGCCCGGCATCAAGTACGTCATCGACACCGGCACCGCCCGCATCTCGCGCTACTCGCACCGCACCAAGGTCCAGCGCCTGCCGATCGAGCGGGTCTCCCAGGCCTCGGCGAACCAGCGTTCGGGCCGTTGCGGGCGCGTCTCCGACGGCATCGCCATCCGGCTGTACTCGGAGGAAGACTTCGAGTCCCGGCCGCAGTTCACCGACCCGGAGATCCTGCGCACCAACCTCGCCGCCGTCATCCTGCAGATGACCGCCATGGGCGTCGCACGCGGGCCCAAGGACGTGGAGAACTTCCCGTTCGTCGAACCGCCGGAATCCCGCGCGATCAACGACGGCGTCACCCTGCTCCGCGAACTCGGCGCGCTGAGCGCGGCCAAGGCCACGGACGCTCCCGACGGCGGCCGGCCCGACGGGCAGCCGGAAGGTGGCCAGCGCCGCGGTGGCCGCCGCCCGGCGGCATCCGGCCGCAACGGCAGCGGCCTCACCGCCGTCGGACAGCAACTCGCCCAGCTCCCGGTGGACCCGCGGCTGGGACGGATGATCGTGGAGTCCGGCAAGCGCGGCTGCGTCCGCGAGGTGATGATCCTCGCGGCGGCGCTGACCATTCAGGACCCGCGCGAGCGTCCCCAAGGGGACGGCTCAGGCAAGCAGCAGCTGGCCGCTGAGAAGCACGCGCGGTTCCGGGATGAGAACTCGGACTTCACCGGCTACCTCAACCTCTGGAACTACCTGCAGGAGAAGCAGCAGGAGCTCTCCTCCACCGCGTTCCGCCGGCTGTGCCGCGCCGAGTTCATCAACTACCTGCGCGTGCGTGAATGGCAGGACCTGTTCGCGCAGCTGCGGCAAATGGCCCGGCCGCTCGGGATCAGCCTGGACAACAAGCGCCTGACCGACCCGGTCGGCAACCACGAGGGCATCCACATCAGCCTGCTTTCGGGCCTGCTGAGCCACATCGGCATCCTGGACGAACGCAAGCGCGAATACGCGGGCGCCCGCGGTACCCGCTTCGCGATCTTCCCCGGCTCGGCGCTGTTCAAGAAGTCGCCCACCTTCGTGATGGCCGCCGAGCTGGTGGAAACCAGCCGGCTGTGGGCACGGGTGGCCGCCAAGTTCGATCCGCTCTGGGCCGAGCAGGTGGCCCCGGACCTGGTTAAGCGCAGCTACAGCGAGCCGCACTGGTCCAAGAAGATGGGCTCGGTGATGGCCCACGAGAAGGTCACCCTGTACGGCGTGCCCATCATCCCCAGCCGGCGGGTCAACTACGGCCGCGTGGACCCGGAACTCTCCCGCGAACTCTTCATCCGGCACGCGCTGGTGGAGGGCGACTGGCAGACCCACCACAAGTTCTTCCACCGCAACCGGGCCCTACTGCAGGAGATCGAGGAGCTGGAAGCCCGGATGCGCCGCCGGGACATCCTGGTGGACGACCAGACCCTGTTCGAGTTCTATGACACCCGGGTGGGCAAGGACGTGGTCTCCGAGCGCCACTTCGACAAGTGGTGGAAAGAGGCCCGGCAGCAGGATCCGGCGCTGCTGGACTTCGAGAAGTCGCTGCTGATAAGCGAGGACGCGGATGAGCTCGACGATTCGGCGTACCCGAAGACCTGGCTGCACAAGGGCTTCGAGCTGCCGCTGAGCTACGAGTTCAGCCCCGTGGCCCCGGGAGCCGCGCCGAACCCCTCCGACGGCGTCACCGCCGAGGTGCCCGTGCTGTTCCTCAACCAGCTCGACGACGCCGCCTTCCGCTGGCTGATCCCGGGCCAGCGGGTTGAACTGGTCACCGCCCTGATCAAGTCCCTGCCCAAGCAGGTGCGCAAGAACTTCGTTCCGGCCCCCGACGTCGCCCGCCAGGCGGTGGCCGCACTGGAGGCCGATTTCGATCCCGCCACGGACGACCTCGAGCCGTCCCTGGAACTCGTGCTGCGCAGGCTCCGCGGGCAGGTCATACCGCCGGGATCCTGGAACTGGGACGCCGTCCCGCCGCACCTGCGCGTCAGCTTCCGCGTGGTGGACACCCGCGGCAAGCTCCTCGACGAGGGAAAGGACCTCGCAGCGCTGCAGGAGAAGCTGGCGCCGGCCACGCGACGGGCCATCGCCGAGTCACTGGGCGCAACTCCTTCGACGGTGGGATCGACGGCGCCGAAGAAGGGCAACGCCCCCGCCGCCGTGGCAAAGGGCAACGCCGGCCAGGGCGGATCAGGCAGTGCACAGCAGGCCGGCTCCCCCGCCGGCTTCACCGAGCTGACCGGCCTCAAGGATTGGACCTTCGGCACCGTGCAGCGCCAGGTCCAGGGCATGGTCAAGGGCCACACCGTCACCGGCTACCCGGCGCTGGTGGACGAGGGCACCTCCGTGGCGTTGCGGCTCTTCCAGACCGCGGGTGAACAGGAACAGGCGATGCGCGGAGGCGTGATCCGCCTGCTGGCCCTCAAGGTCCCGCCGCCGGACCGCTACGTCCTGGAGCACCTCAACAACACGGAGAAGCTGACCTTCAGCCAGAACCCGCACGGCTCGGTCTCGGCCCTCATCGCGGACTGCGCCTTGGCCGCGATCGACAAGCTCACGCCGGCCGCCCTCCCGTGGGACGAGCCATCCTTCAAGGCACTGTACGAGCAGGTCCGCGCCGAGCTGATCGACACGGTCTTTACCGTTACCGCCGTCGTCGAGCGCATCCTGGCCAGCACCCGGCGGATCGAGAAGCAGCTCCGCGGCACCACCAGCCTGGCGCTGGTCAGCGCCCTGAATGACATCAAGGCCCAGCTGGAGCAACTGGTCTTCCCCGGCTTCGTGGCACGCACGGGCTACGCCCAGTTGAGCCAGCTGCCGCGCTACCTCGCGGCGATCGAGAAGCGGCTGGAGAAGCTGCCCACCACCGTCCAGCGCGACGCCCAGCATATGGCCGTCGTCCAGGGGCTTGAGGACGACTACGACGACGCCGTCTCGGCCCTGCTCCCGGGCCGGCGCATCGGACCGGAGTTAACCCAGGTCCGCTGGATGATCGAGGAGCTGCGGGTGAGCCTGTTCGCCGTCGAACTCGGGACGGCCTATTCGGTCTCCGAGAAGCGGATCCGGACGGTGCTTAACAAGGCGCTGGCCCCGGCATAACGCCGGGGCCAGCGGGGATACGTCGCGGGGGCCTTTATGCGCCCGGCACGAACTCCCCGTAGCCCGCCGCGCGCAGCCCTTCCCGCAGCTTCTCCGCGTTGACGTCGAGGCGCTCCGGATCCGGGTTCTGGTCCACGGCGCCGAAGTCGTAGTCGGCCATGGAGTTGGACGGCCAGACGTGGACGTGCAGGTGGTTGATCTCGTACCCGGCGATGGTCAGGCCCGCGCGGGCGGAGTCGAAGACGTCCACCTGGGCGGCGCCGATTTTCCGCGCCACCTCCATGACGCGCGCCAGCGTCTCGGGCGACGCGTCGGTCCATCGGTCAACCTCCTCGACCGGCACCACCAGGGTGTGCCCGTCGGCGAGCGGGCCCACGGTCAGGAAAGCGACGACGTCGTCCTCGCGCCAGACGAAACGGCCGGGAATCTCGCCGTTGATGATCTTGGTGAACAGGGTGCTCATGCGTCCGCCTTCTCTGCCGGGGTACCGAGGGTGGAGGCGTCCAGGACGAAGCGGTACTTCACGTCGCCGGCCACCATCCGGTCATAGGCCTCATTGAGCTGGTCAGCGCCGACGAGTTCGATGTCGGAGACCACACCGTGCTCGGCGCAGAAGTCCAGCATTTCCTGGGTCTCCTCGATCCCGCCGATCAGCGATCCGGCGTAGGCGATCCGGCGGCGGATCAGCGAGCCGGGATTGACCGGCGGCATCGCCTCGGACGGCAGGCCGAGCTGGAAGAGCGCCCCGTCAACGCGCAGCGTGCGGAAGTACGGGTTGAGGTCGTGCGGGGCGGCGACGGTGTCGATGATGACGTCGAGGCTGCGGTCAGCTGCTTCCATGGCGGCCGGGTCGGTGGAGAGGACCACGTGGTCGGCGCCGAGTTCACGCGCGGCGGCGAACTTGCGCTCCGACGTCGTAAAGACGGTCACCTCCGCCCCCATCGCCTTGGCGATCTTGACGGCCATGTGGCCGAGGCCGCCGAGGCCCACGACGCCGACGGCGTCGCCCTCCTCGACCTCAAAGTGGTTCAGCGGGGAGAACGTGGTGACGCCGGCGCACAGCAGGGGCGCGGCGGCGGCCGGGTCGAGGCCCTCGGGGATGCGGAGCACATAGTTGCGGTCCACCACGATCGAGGTGGAGTAGCCGCCCTGGGTGACGGCGCCGTCGTTGCGGGCATCCTTGGCCCCGTAGGTGCCGGTCATGCCCTTTTCGCAGTACTGCTCGAGGCCGTCAAGGCAGCTCTCGCATTCGCGGCAGGAGTCGACCATGCAGCCCACGCCGACGCGCTCACCGACGGTGAAGTCGTCGACGGCAGAGCCCACACGGGTGACCCGTCCGACGATTTCGTGGCCCGGAATCAGCGGGTAGGTGTTTCCGCCCCATTCGCCGCGGCTCGCGTGCACGTCGGAGTGGCAGAGGCCGCAGAACTCGACGGCGATCTCGACGTCGTCGGCCTTCGGGGCGCGGCGGGCGACGGTCAGGGGCACCAGGCCGCTGTCCGGGGCGGTGGCGCCGTAGGCAGCGGCCAGGGTGGAGCCGGCGGCGTCGGTGAGGTCGGGAAGGGGCTTGGCGAGGGGCGGCGGTACGGGGCGTCCTGGAGTCATGGTTCGACGCTACCCCCGGGGCTGGTTTCCGTGCCACTTGGGGGACGGTGCTGGCGGCGCCGGACCCGGGCGGCCGGGCCCGTTGCCGTGTGGTTAAGGAGCGTCCGCAGCATCGGGTCATTGACCGGATCACCGGGACGGTCCTGGTGGGCTTCGGGCTGAAGCTGGCGCTGGAGCCCGGGCACTGACCGTTCAGTCCGTGAAGCCGACCGGCTTGCCCGCGGCCTGCGCGTAGGCGATTTCCCCGGCCGTGGATTCGCCGATGTGACCCCCGGGGTTGACCACCAAGATGCGGTCGGCGAGGTCGATCTTGCGGCGGTGGACTGCGCCGAGCGCTGCCTTCTGCTCATCGGTGAGCTGTCCTGCTGCCTCTGCCGGCGCGAGGACGATGGCACCCGCGAGGGTCAACCCGAGGTTGGCCGCGCGCATCTCCTGCACGAAGCGGGCCGAGCCGCAGAGGCAGACGATCTCCGGTCGATCTGGCACGGCTGTGTCCCTTCGCGAGGGTGGGGTGGGAGTCGCTGTCGCTGCGCGCGACGGCGTCCGCTGACGAGACTACGTCACAGGCGTGCCGGTTTGAGGTCAGGCTCTCCCGGCGGTCACTTGGGGCGTCGACGGGCCCGATCGGGTGGACGTCGACGATGTTCTCCCCGGCTTCCCCGGATCTCGGAGTCGCAGTCGGGCCACCATCCCTTCCCTCCTTTAATGTCAGACCCTCTCGGTTGAATTGGTTTATGGAAGGCAGTCGGAAGCTTTTCGAGGATTCAGTCGGCGCGGACCCAACGGTGGGAGACGCGGCGGGGATCATTGATGAGCTCCGCGCACTGGAAGACCGGAAGTCGGCAATCGCGGCCCGGCAGGCAAGGTTGGCCGTAGCGCTGGATCTGGCCCGGCGGCGTGAACAGGCCGCTCTTGGCTTGCCCGCTGACCAGCTTGGCGCGGGTGTCGGGGCGGAGGTCGCGTTGGCGCGGCGGGAATCCCCGGCCAAAGGCTCCCGCCTGCTGGGTCTGGCCCGGGCGCTCGTGACCGAGATGCCGCACACCCTCGCCGCCCTCGACACCGGGCGCCTGAACGAATGGCGTGCCACGCTCCTGGTCCGCGAAACCGCCTGCCTGGACGCCGCGGATAGGGCCGCCGTGGATGGAGAACTCGCCGCCGATACCGGCACCTTCGACGGCGCAGGAGACCGTGCCATCATCTCCGCAGCTAAAGCCGCCGCCTACCGGCACGACCCGCGCTCCGTCACCCAACGCGCCGCCCACGCCGAAACCGAACGCGGTGTCAGTCTCCGACCCGCCCCGGACACCATGTGCTACCTCACCGCCCTACTTCCCGTCGCCGCCGGAGTGGCCGCCTACGCCGCGCTGACCAGGCACGCCGACACCGCCCACGCCGCAGGAGACCCCCGATCCCGCGGCCAGCTGATGGCCGACGCTCTGGTCGAGCGCGTCACCGGGACACCGGGCGGGATCACCGGCATCGAAGTTCAGCTCGTCATGACCGACCGGACCCTCCTCACCGGAGACAACGAACCCGCGAGGCTCACCGGCTACGGTGTCGTCCCCGCCGGGTGGGCAAGGAAACTCGTGGCTGCCAAGGGCGACATCCCAGAGCTCACAACGTGGGTGCGGCGGCTTTACACCGCTCCCGGCACCGGCGAACTCATCGGTATGGACTCCCGGGCCCGGCTCTTCCCCGCAGGGGCTGCGCCGGTTCATCGAAACCCGCGACACCACCTGCCGCACCCCCTACTGCGACGCACCCATCCGGCACCTCGACCACATCCTCCCCTGGCACCGCGGCGGAGAAACCACAGCAACCAACGGCGCCGGACTCTGCGAAGCCTGCAACCACACCAAAGAAACCCCCGGCTGGACCGCGAGACCCGCCGATCGAGCAGAGTTGGCCGTCCGGGCCGGACCACCCGGCGCCGGAACAGCCGTCCGCCACACTCTCGAACTCACCACTCCCACCGGACACACCTACACCTCCACCGCGCCACCGCTTCCCGGATGCGGTCCAGGGACGGATATTTCCCAGCCCAAAGAGTCGGACTCAAGGAGGATCACCAAGAAGCTCAGGCACCGGCAGCGATTGCGCCACCGGCGGGGAGTCGCCACGAGGGGTCAGCCGGATGAGCAGCTCGTCGCCTGAGGTCAGGGCGCCGGCCGAGCGCGCCTCTTGTGCCAGCCAACGTGGCCGTCGTAATCCTGCGCCGCGATGGCCGCCCAGACTGTCAGTGGCCGCCCGGACTGTCAGTGCTGGCTTTGCAACCCGGTCAGCCCTTGGCGTCAGGGGACATACCGTCCGGCTCGGCGCCGGTGACCACCAGATTTCCGGGGTTGTTGGACCATTCGGAGAACGACCCCGGGTACAGCGCTGCCCGGTACCCGGCGATCTCCAGCGCCGCCACCTCGTGGGCGGCCGTCACACCGGAGCCGCAATAGACCGCGGTTTGAACGCCCTCGGTGACGCCGAGCTCCGAGAACCGCCGACGCAGGGCGTCGGCCGGGAGGAACCGCCCGTCGGGGCCCAGGTTGTCCGAGGTCGGGGCGCTGACGGCTCCCGGGATGTGTCCGGCCCGGGGATCCACCGGCTCGATCTCGCCCCGGTACCGCTCGCCGGCCCGCGCATCCAGCAGCAGCCCCGAGCCGGACCAGGCGCCGGCCCCGGCGCCATCAACCACGGGCATTCCCCCCTCGGTCAGCACGACGTCGCCCGGCTCGGCCGTCACGTCACCGCTCTCGACGTCGAACCCCGCCTCCAGCCAAGCGGCCAGGCCGCCGTCGAGCAGGCGGACCGAGGAAACGCCCGCGTTGCGCAGCATCCACCAGACCCGGGCGGCGGCCATGTTGCCGCTGTTGTCGTACGCGACCACGGTGTCGCCCTCGCAAATTCCCCACGCGCGGGCGGAAGACTGGAACTGCTCCAGCGGGGGCAGCGGGTGCCGTCCCCGGGTGGGGTCCTCGTGGGGGGCCGCCAGCTCGGTGGCCAAGTCGACGAAGACCGCCCCCGGCAGGTGCGATTCCAGGTAATGGTCCCGGCCGTGCGGATCCCCCAGGGCCCAGCGCACGTCCAGCAGCACCGTCCGCGTGCCCGCATCCAACCGGTCCTTGAGTTCGGCAACAGTCATCAGAGTCTCCATCCCGCCACCCTATCCGCAGCACGGCCCCGGGTAGGCTGTAGCGGTGATCAACGCGCGCCACCAAGACCGGGATTGGGCCGACGAGGCCATCCGCCGAATCAACGCGGAAAACAACCGGTCCGCCGACACCCACCTCTACTCGGTGCCCCTGCCCGAGCACTGGGGCGTCCGGCTGTACTTGAAGGACGAATCCACGCACCGCACCGGCAGCCTCAAGCACCGGCTGGCGCGGTCCCTGTTCCTCTTCGGCCTGGTCAACGGCTGGATCCGGGAGGGCACCACTATTGTCGAGGCTTCCAGCGGCAGCACCGCCGTCTCAGAGGCCTACTTCGCGCAGCTGCTCGGCCTGCCCTTCATCGCTGTGATGACCCGGACCACCAGCCGGGAAAAGATCGCGCTGATCGAACAGTTCGGCGGCACCTGCCACCTCGTGGACCACGCCTCGGAGGTCTACGCCGCGGCCGAGCAGCTGGCGGCCAGCACCGGCGGCCACTACATGGACCAATTCACCTACGCGGAGCGGGCCACCGACTGGCGCGGCAACAACAACATCGCCGAGTCGATCTTCGGCCAGCTGGCCCTCGAGGAGCACCCGGTCCCCCGCTGGATCGTCGTGGGCGCCGGCACCGGCGGCACCAGCGCCACGATCGGCCGCTACCTGCGCTACCAGCGGCATGCGACCCGGCTCGCCGTCGTCGACCCGGAGAACTCCGCGTTCTTCACGGGCTGGCAGGAACACCGCGACGGCGGCAGCTGCGCGGACGTCACCGGCCTGCCCTCCCGGATCGAGGGCATCGGCCGGCCACGGCTGGAACCCAGCTTCGTCCCCGCCGTCATCGACCACATGATCCAGGTCCCGGACGCCGCCTCGGTGGCCGCCATGCGCCACCTCCGTGACATCGCCGGGCTCCACGCCGGCCCGTCCACCGGCACCAACCTCTGGGGCGTGTGGCAGCTGGTGGCGCAGATGATCGCCGACGGCGAGACGGGCAGCATCGTCTCCCTGATGTGCGACGGCGGCGACCGCTACTCCGGCAACTACTACGACGACGGATGGCTGGAGGCGCAGGGCCTGGACCCCGCGCCGCACGAGGCCACGCTCCGGTCCTTCTTCGAGACCGGGAGCTGGCCCGCCTAGACCTCCACGGAATCGCCGCTGGACAGGTGCCGGTACTCGGTGCCGTAGCGGGCGCCGATCCGGGTCACATGCGCCTCGACCAGACCCACACCCATCTCGTTGAGCAGCCCGTCGTGGACGGGGAAAGCCCGGGGCGCCCGCACACTGATCACGAAGTCCACCACCTCGCCGATTTTGTTCCACGGCGCATGGATAGGCACCAGCAGCGTGCCGACCTCAATCCCGTCCGGCACCGCGAAGGAATCCCCCGGGTGGTACACGTTCGCGTCGATCAGGTAGCCGATGTTGGCCACAACCGGAATCTGGGGATGGATCAGGGCATGCTGGCCGCCGAAGCAGCGGACCGCGAAGCCGGCTACCTCGAGCTCGTCGCCCTCGGCGGCGGTGTGGATCCTGGCGGACGCCGCCGGCGCTTTGTCCCGCAGCGTGGCGGCCACACCATCCGGCGCGTAGAGCTGCAGCTCATCGTCGGCCAGGAGGGCCGCGGTGACGGCGCCGACGTCGATATGGTCGCCGTGTTCGTGTGTGATCAGCACCGCGTCGGCGCCGTCGAGCGCGACGTCGGTCTCGGAGAAGGTGCCGGGGTCCAGCGCCAGGACCTTGCCGTCCTTCTCGAGCCGGACACAGGCGTGCGTGAATTTCGTCAGCTTCATCCGGCCAGCCTAGGACGCCCGTCGGAGCGGTGTCCACGGCCCGGCTGGTAATCTGGAACCCCTCTCATCCGGCAGCACCCCCGAGCAGCGAAGCGAGTTCCCATGTCCCACGGCGCCACCACCGACGGCCAGGCGGCCGCCGCGCCGACCGGCGGCAAGGACCAGCCCGCGGGCAGGGAACAGCGGGTGACCAAGCAGCGGCTCGCCGTCAGCGCCGCGCTGGACGAACTCGCCGACTTCGTCAGCACCCAGGAACTGCACCGCATCCTGCAGGAACGCGGCACCTCCGTCTCCCTCGCCACCTCCTACCGGATTTTGCAGTCACTCGCCGACGAGGGCCTGGTGGACGTGCTGCGGAACGCCGACGGCGAGGTGGTCTACCGCCGCTGCGCCGTCACCGGACACCACCACCACCTGCTCTGCCGGAACTGCGGCAAGGCCGTGGAGGTCGAGGCGCCCGCCGTCGAGGCGTGGGCCGCCCGGATCGCCGCCGAACACGGCTTCACGGCCGTCGAGCACACGGTCGAGATCTTCGGTCTGTGCCCGGAGTGCACAGCCCTGCAGGCCAACAGCTAGCCCGTCCCCGTAGTCACGGCGAACCGGACTTGGCCGCGCGGGTTGGTGATCACCAGCTCTGCCGAATCCAGCTGGTAGACCGACGGTTCCCCGCAGAAGTCCCTTAACCAGGCGCGCTTGTCCGCATCCAGGCAATTCCCCACACCATCGGCCATCCCGGCTGGATCCGGGACGATGCCGAACCCGTCCACCTCCATCGGAACGGTCAGGTCCCCGCACGCGGTACCGAGCACCGCCGTCGTTCCTGCCCGCCGGTCGAAGCGCAGCTGCACTGGTGTGGCGGTGAGCCAGTACAGGTTCCGGCCGCGGGCCTGGGCCCACGACGAGCTGAACGTCCGGCAGCTCAGGCTGTCGGCGCCATAGGGAGCGCCGGGGGCGGTGCCGCGACCGGTGGTTGCGGTGGGACAGCTCGACGGCTCGGCTGACGTCCCGGGCTGCGGGGTACTCGGAGTGGACCGGGGCCGGTTGGCGGGATCGATGATCTTCGCTTCCCCAGTCGGGGGATTCCTGGGCTCCCCGATCGCGAGGGACCAGCGGTCGCCGGTCCACGAGATGGCGAACCGGACGACGGGCTGCTGTCCATCGCGCCAGGCAGTGACATTCGACGTAGAGGGGAACTCGCTCCGGACGCCCAGGTGCCAGGTGCCCGGGCCCCAGCCGCGGGTGGCATCCACGAGTTGTTGGGCTTCCGGGCCGGCGTTGGTCATGGCGGGTCCGACGAGGGCGGCGACGTCGTCGGAATTGCCGCCGATGGCCGCCTCCATGACGCTGCGGGCGAAGGGTTCGCGGGCGGCAGGATCCGGCGGGTGCGACGTGGCCCCGAGACCGCACGACGTCACCGCCAATACCAGCGCGGCGACAACCGCCGCCGCAGCAACGCGAAAAATTCCGCGGAAGTCTCCGCGCACCACACCCTGATCCCCCATGCGAGCACCCTACGTCACGACTGCCCGGAAAGCGCCGATTCCGACTACGCGGCCACGGGACTGGTCCGGCCGTTGAGGCCGCGCCGTGCGCGGACGCCGCCGATGACGCGGCAGACCACGTAGATCAGGAAGGACAGCGTGGTCACGTACGGGCTGATGGGAAGCCGGCCGCCCAGCGCCAGCAGGATCCCGCCGACCGTGGCGGACACGGCGAAGACCACGCTCAGCAGCACCACCAGGCGCGGCGAGGATGTTACCCGCAGGGCCGCGGCCGCCGGAGTGATCAGCAGCGCCAGCACCAGCAGCGCCCCCACGATCTGGATGGACAGAGCCACGCTGACGCCCAGCAGCACCATGAACCCCAGGGCCAGCCCGCGCACCGGGACACCGCGGGCGGCGGCCACCTTGGGGTCGACGCTGGCGAAGGTGAGCGGCCGCCAGATGGCCAAGAGCGCGAGCATCACCACGACGGCGGCGCCGGCGAGGACCTGCAGCTGGACCGTTCCCACCGAGACGATCTGCCCGGTGAGGAGGCCGAACTTGTTCGCGGCGCGGCCCTCGTACAGGGAGAGGAACAGGATGCCCAGGCCCAGGCCGAAGGGCATGAGCACGCCGATGGTCGAGTTCTTGTCCCGCGCCCGGACCCCCATCACGCCGAGGATCAGGGCCGCCACCACGGACCCGGCGAGCGAGCCGGCCACCACGTCTGCGCCAATCAGCAGCGCGAAGGCGGCACCGGCGAAGGAGAGCTCCGAGATGCCGTGCACGGCAAAGGCGAGGTCCCGCTTCATCACGAACGTTCCCACCAAGCCGCCCAGCAGGCCGAGGACCGCCCCGGCCCAGAGCGAGTTCTGCACCAGGGCCAGCAGCTCGCCGTAGTTCTCGAAGTTGAAGATGGCGTGCAGTACGGCGTCGAAGTCCACTTAACCCACCTCTCCGGCCACGGCGTGCGCGTCCTCGTGGTGGTGGGTGGTGGCGGCCGGCAGGCCCACCACAATCAGCCGGCCGTTGGCGCGGATCACCTCGACGTGGCTGCCGTAGAGGTCGGAGAGCACCTCGGTGGTCATCACTTCCTCGGGGGTTCCCACCCGGAAGCGGCCGCCGGCCAGGTAGAGCACCCGGTCCACATAGTCCATAATCGGGTTGATTTCGTGGGTCACGAACACCACGGCGCTGTTCTGCTCGTGGCATTGCCGGTTGATCAGGGAGCTGACCGCCTGCTGGTGGTTTAGGTCCAGGGACAGCAGCGGCTCGTCGCAGAGCAGCACGCCCGGATCCGTGGCGAGGGCCTGTGCCACCCGCAGCCGCTGCTGCTCGCCGCCGGAGAGCTGGCCGACGGGCACCTTGGCGTAGTCCTGCGCGCCGACCTCGGCCAGCAGCTCATCGATCCGGCGGTTGACCTTGCCGCCGCCGAGGCGGATGCCCCAGCGGTGGCCGTCGACGCCGAGGCCCACCAGGTCGCGGGCCCGCAGCGGGGTGTCCGGGTCGAAGGACTCCTGCTGGGGCACGTAGCCGATCCGACGGTTCCCGCGGGCAATCGGCTGCCTGTCGAGGGTGCCGGTGCCGGCGCTCAGTTCCTGCAGGCCCAGCAGCACCTTGAGGAAACTCGTCTTACCGCTGCCGTTGGGCCCCAGGACGGCGAAGAACTCCCCCGGCATGATGTCCAGGTCCAGGTCCTGCCAGAGCACGCGGCTCCCGAACCGCAGGGAGGCGCCACGCAGGCTTACGACGGGTGTCAACTCGGGGATCCTCAATTTCTGTCGGGCCGAACGGCCGCGTCTGATGGGATGATTCTAGGTCCGCTAGCCCCGGCCGAGGGCCTTGGCGAGCGCGTCGATGTTGCCGGACATCCACTGCAGGTACGTTTTGCCCTCGGGCAGGGTCTCGCCGAAGTCCACCACCGGCACGCCGGCCGCGGTGGCGGCGTCCTTGAGCGCGATGGTCTGCGGTCCCTCGGTTTGGGGGTTGTACGCCAGCAGGCGGATGGAACCGGACTTCACGAGGTCGACGGCGGAGCGCAGGACGGCCGGGGGCACGTCGGCGCCGTCCTCGATCGCCGCGGTGTACTCCTCCGGCGTCCGGTTCTGCAGGCCGGCAGCTTCGAGCAGGTAGAGCGGCACGGGCTCGGTCACGGCGACGCCGGCGTTCCCGTCGGCGGCCTTCAGCGCGGCCAGCCGCGTGTCGAGGCCGGAGAGGTCCTTCTTCAGGGCCGCCGCGCTGGCCTTGAAGGTGTCCGCGGAGGAGGGTTCCAGGGCCGCCAGCTTGTCGGCCAGGGCGTCGGCGAAGGTGCTCATGCCGGACATGCTGTACCAGACGTGCTCGTTGAAGGACGCGGTGTCCCCGGTCTTGAGGCCCGAGGCGTCGGAGGCGTTCAGGAGGTTCTTCTCCCCCAGGCCGGCGTCCCCGGCCAGCTTGTGCAGGAAGTCGTCGTAGCCGCCGCCGTTTTCGACCACCAGCTCGGCCTTCGAGACGGTCAGCTTGTCCTGGGTGGTGGCCTCATAGGAGTGCGGGTCCTGGCTGGTGCGGTTGATGATCGAGGTGACGCGCACCTTGTCCCCGCCCACGGAGCGGACCAAGTCCCCGTACACGCTGGTGGAGGCGACGACGTCGACCACTCCGTCGCCGGCACCCGCACGGTCCGCGGTTGGACCCGGGCCGCAGGCGGTCAGCAGCAGGCTGCTGATGCCTGCCAGGAGAAGGACAGTGGCGGAACGGCGCACGGGAAGCCTCGAATCGTTTATTGAGAAGCGTTAGCAATAGAACGAGTCTAACCCTAAATGGGAATCATTCCTATTTAGGGTCAGACCCGCCGCGCTGCTACTCCTGTCCGAGCCTCCGGTAGCCGGTGGCCTGGGTGGCGTCCCGGATCTCGCCGACGAGCAGTTCGATCACATCCTCGAGGAACAGCACACCCTGCGTGTGCCCGTCCGCGCCGATGACGCGGGCCAGGTGCGAACCCGTGCGCTGCATGACGGACATGGCCTTCTCGATCTCGTCCCCCACGGCCAGGTTCGCGAGGGACCGGATCCGGCTCTCCGCGATCGGGTGATGGTAGCGGGACTCCGGGATGGAGAGCACGTCCTTGATGTGCAGGTAGCCGGAGAGCATTCCCTCGTCATCCAGCATCGGGAAGCGGGAGAACCCGGTCCGGCTCACGGCCTTCTCGAACTCCTCGGGCGTGGTGGCGTCCTTGAGCATCACCAGCCGCTCCAGCGGCACCATGACCTCCGCCGCGGTGTGCTCGGAGAATTCCAGCGCACCGGTGATCAGCCCGGCGTCGTCCACCACCAGCCCGTGCCGGGTGGATTCCTGGACGATCGACTGGACCTCCTCCAGGGTGAAGGAGGAGCTCACCTCGTCCTTGGGCTCGATCCGCATGAGCTTCAGGATGTGGTTGGCGGACCAGTTCAGCGCCACGATCGCCGGCTTCACTCCGCGGGCGATCAGCATCAGCGGCGGCGCCAGCAGCAGGGCCGCCTTGTCCGCCACGGAGACGGAGATGTTCTTGGGAACCATCTCGCCGAAGGTCACGTGCAGGAACGTCACCGCCAGCAGTGCGATGGCGAAGGCGACGACGTCGGCCATCTCCACCGGGATGCCCACGCCCTCCAGCGGTACCGCCAGGAGGTGGTGGATGGCCGGCTCGGCCACCTGCAGGATCAGCAGGGAGCAGACCGTGATGCCCAGCTGCGCGCAGGCCAGCATGAGGGAGACGTTCTCCATGGCCCGCAGCGTGGTCTGGGCACGCTTGGACCCGGCCTCGGCGAGCGGTTCGATCTGGCTGCGCCGGGCCGACATGATGGCGAATTCCGCCGCGACGAAGAAGGCGTTGCCGAGCAGCAGCACGGCCAGCCACAGGATTCCTGCCCAGTCGCTCATGCGGCACCGGCCTTCCCGGCGTCGATGCGCCCGTTGTCCGGGCCGCCGCCGTGCTCAGGCGGTGCAGGCTTGAAGCAGATCCGGTCGATCCGGCGTCCGTCCATGCGCGTGACGCTGAGGGTGCCGCCGACGACGTCGACCGTGTCACCCACCGAAGCGATCCGGCCCAGCTGGCTCATGACGTAGCCGCCCACTGTTTCGTAGGTTGACTCGTCCGGGACGGTGAGTCCGGGAATCTGCTCGGAGAGTTCGTCCGGGCGCAGCAGTCCGGGGAAGTACCAGTCGCCGGAGGCGCTTTGCAGCAGGCCGGGGCGGACCTTGTCGTGCTCGTCGGCCACCTCGCCCACGATTTCCTCGACGAGGTCCTCGAGCGTGGCGATGCCGGCGGTTCCACCATATTCGTCCAGCACGACGGCCAGTTGGAGGTTGCCCTCGCGCAGTTCGGCCAGCAGCCCGTCCAGGTGGATGGTCTCCGGCACCCGGAGGACCTCGGTCATGATGGCTCCGGCCTCGAGGTTGGCGCGGCGGTCCGCCGGGACGGCGATCGCCTTCTTGATGTGCACCACGCCGCGGATGTCGTCGGAGGATTCACCGATCACCGGGAACCGGGAGTATCCGGTGCGCTTGGCGGCCTCGACAATGTCGGAGACCGGCTGGTGGCTGTCGATGGTTTCGACCCGGATGCGCGGGGTCATCACGTCGGCCGCAGTGCGTCCGGAGAAGTTCAGCGTCCGCGACACGAAGTTCGCGGTTCCCTCGTCCAGGGTGCCCATGGCGGCGGAGCGGCGGACCAGCGAGGCGAGCTCGGCCGGCGTCCGGGCCCCGGAGATTTCCTCCTTGGCCTCCAGGCCGAAGAGGTGCAGGACCTTGTTGGAGAAGCCGTTGAGCAGCACGATGGCCGGCTTGAAGATGGCGGTGAACACCAGCTGCGGCCGGGCGAGAGCCTTGCCTACCTGGAAGGACAGCGCGATGGCCGCGTTCTTGGGCACCAGTTCGCCGATCAGCATCGAGAGCAGGGTCGCCAGGATCATCGCCACGATCAGGGACACCGACGTCGCGGCGGCCTCCGCCAGGCCGAGGGCCGCGAGCGGGCCCTCCAGCAGGCGGCCCACCGAGGGCTCCATGACGTAGCCGGTCAGCAGGGTGGTCAGCGTGATGCCCAGCTGGCAGCTGGAGAGCTGGGTGGAGAGGGACTTCAGGCATTTGAGCAACGGCGCGGCCGCCGTGTCGCCGTTGTCCACGGCGCGTTGCACCGTTGCCTGGTCGAGCGCGACCAGGGAGAACTCGACAGCCACGAAGAAGCCGGTGCCGAGGATGAGCAGGAAACCTGCTCCAAGCAGGAGCCACTCCATTTAGCGGCCCGCTTCGCGGGGCTGAAGGAGGGACCGGGGGAAACGTCCCGGCGGAGGATGGTCAGCGGACGCCGACCCTGTTTCCTGGAAGACACTCCGGCCGGCGAAGGATGCGTGCCGGGCGGCGGGAGTGTGATGGGCGCGTGAACGGGGTTTGCCGGCTCTATGGGTGGACTGGGCGGGAACGGCGTGCGTTCCGCGCTGACAGCCCCCAGGCCGGCACCTAGATTTACTGTCCATAAGACCTTCAGTCTACAGGAGCACCGTTCCCCGCCACCGGGGTGTTTCCCGCCGCCCGGATACGAGAAAGCCGGTCCGCTACCAGCTCTGCGGGACCGGGCGGCCTTCCTCGTACCCGGCGGCGGACTGCAGGCCCACCACCGCCCGCTCGCGGAAGGCGGCCAGGTCCGTGGCGCCGGCGTAGGTCATGGAGCTGCGCAGGCCGGCGGTGATCATGTCCAGCAGGTCCTCCACCCCCGGGCGTGCCGCGTCCAGGTACATCCGCGAGGTGGAGATGCCCTCCTCGAAAAGCGCCTTGCGGTCTTTGTCGAAGGCGCCCTCGCGCTGGTTGCGGTTCTGCACCGCACGCGCCGAGGCCATGCCGAAGCTTTCCTTGTACTGCCGGCCGTTAGCGTCCAGCTGCAGGTCACCCGGACTCTCGTGGGTGCCGGCGAACCAGGAACCGATCATCACCTGGCTGGCGCCGGCGGCCAGGGCCAGGGCAACGTCGCGCGGGTAGCGGATGCCGCCGTCGGCCCAGACGCGGCCGCCCGCGTCCCGGGCAGCCGCGGAGCATTCGAGGACGGCGGAGAACTGCGGGCGCCCGACGGCGGTCATCATGCGGGTGGTGCACATGGCACCGGGACCGACACCCACCTTCACGATGTCCGCGCCGGCGGCGATCAGTTCGCGCGTCGCCTCGGCGGTGACCACATTGCCGGCCACGACCGGGACGCCCGGGTTGAGGCCCTTGACCGCGGCCAGGGCGTCAAACATCTTCTGCTGGTGGCCGTGGGCGGTGTCCAGGACCAGGACATCGACGCCGGCGGCGAGCAGTTCGGCGGCACGGCCGGCGACGTCCCCGTTGATGCCGACGGCGGCGGCCACCTTGAGGGCTCCCCCGGCGTCCAGCGACGGACGGTACAGCGTGGAACGCAGCGCGCCCTTGCGGGTCAGGACACCGGCCAGGACGCCGTCCCGCTGGACCGGGGCGAAGTCCGTGCCCGCGGCATCCATCGCCTCGAACGCCCGGCGCAGCGCCTGGCCTGAATCGTGCCCGGCGGCGTCAAGGTCGGCGGCGTCGAACACCAGCGGCTGGTGGCGCATCACGGAACCCAGCGACGCGAAGCGGTCCTGGCCCTCGAAGTCCGCGGCGCGGACCACCCCTGCGACAGCACCGGCGTCGTCCACCACGACGGCGGCGCCGTGCGGACGCTTCCCGATCAGGTGCAGGGCGTCGATCACGGTGTCCGTAGTGCTCAGCCGCACCGGGGTCTCGAAGACCGCGTGCCGGGACTTGACCCAGGAAGCGACATCCCGCAGCACCTCCAGCGGGACGTCCTGCGGCAGCACGGCCAGGCCGCCGCGGCGGGCCATGGTCTCGGCCATCCGCTTTCCGGTCACGGCCGTCATGTTGGCCACCACCAGCGGAATCGTCGAGCCGGTGCCGTCGTCCGCGGCGAGATCGACATCCAGCCGGGACGTCACCTCCGACCGGGACGGGACCAGGAAGAGGTCCGAGTAGGTCAGGTCGGTGCTGGGCTCACTGAGGAAACGCACGGTTGCTCCTTGCCGGAAAAGGGGTTCTCCGAACGATTCTAGGCGAGCCCTGCGACACTCCGGCGGCCGCCCCGAACCCGCTACTCCCGGCCCGCTACGGCCCGGCAATGATTTGAGTCACGCTTATTGGCGGATTCGCGCGGGTCGTCACTAGACTGGCAAAGGTCTGGGTTCACTGGACGCGGAGAACTGGTTCGATTGACGTGCTGCGGCACCGTGGAAACCAGCGGGAATCAAACTCATGGAAGAGGCGTATTTCAAGTGCCAGAGCAGCCAAGCCACCGTCTACCCGAGGAATTTGGCGGAAACGAGTGGCTCGTTGACGAACTGTACGAGCGGTACCAGCAGGACAAGAACACGGTAGACGCCAAATGGTGGCCCCTGTTCGAGTCCTTCGAAGCCAGCGACGGTTCCTCGACCAACGGCGCGACGGCTCCGGCCGCAGCCCACCCCATCACCCGCGAACTCCCTGTCGTGGCGCCCGCCGCCCCGGCCCAGGCAGCCCCCGCCGCCCCGGCCCCCGCGGCTCCTGCCGCCCCGGCCGCCGCACCCGCCGCTGCAGCTCCGGCCCCCGCCGCCCCGAAGGCTCCGGCCACCGTGGCCCGCGACGGCGCGAAGACCGCAGAGCCCGGCGCCGGCACCCAGCCCATCCCGGCCCAGCTCCCCAAGAACGTCAAGGCACCGACCGCCCCCGAGGAAGACGTCGTCTCCGTCCTCCGCGGCCCGGCGAAGGCCATCGCCGCCAACATGGTCACCAGCCTCGAGATTCCCACCGCCACCAGCGTCCGCGCCATCCCGGCCAAGCTGCTGATCGACAACCGCGTCGTGATCAACTCCAACCTGGCCCGCGCCCGCGGCGGCAAGGTTTCCTTCACCCACCTGATCGGCTACGCCGTCATCCGGGCCCTCGCCCAGTTCCCCTCCATGAACGTCTACTACGACGTCGTCGACGGCAAGCCCTCCGCGGTGCAGCCGGCGCACGTGAACTTCGGCATCGCGATCGACATGCCCAAGCCGGACGGCACCCGCCTGCTCATGGTCCCGAACATCAAGAAGGCGGAGACGCTCAACTTCTCCGAGTTCTGGCACACCTACGAGGACCTGATCAAGCGCGCCCGCAACGGCAAGCTGACCGCCGACGACCACGCCGGCACCACGGTCTCGCTGACCAACCCGGGCGGCATCGGCACCGTGCACTCGGTCCCCCGCCTCTCCAAGGGCCAGGCCGCCATCATCGGCGTCGGCGCGCTCGACTACCCGGCCGAGTTCCAGGGCGCCAGCGAGAAGATCATCGCCCAGAACGCCATCAGCAAGGTCCTGACCCTGACCTCCACCTATGACCACCGCGTCATCCAGGGTGCCGGCAGCGGCGAGTTCCTCAAGCTGGTGCACCAGCTGCTCCTCGGCGCGCAGGGCTTCTACGACGAGATCTTCGAATCCCTCCGCATCCCCTACGAGCCCGTGCGCTGGAGCCCGGACCTGCAGGTGGACCCGGCCGACGAGATCAACAAGGTCGCCCGGATCCAGCAGCTGATCCACTCCTACCGCGTCCGCGGCCACCTGATGGCGGACACCGACCCGCTCGAGTACGTCCAGCGCAAGCACCCGGACCTCGACGTCCTGACCTACGGCCTGACCCTCTGGGACCTGGACCGCGAGTGGCCCACCGGCGGCTTCGGCGGCAAGCCGATGCTGAAGTTCCGCGACATCCTGGGCGTGCTCCGCGACGCCTACTGCCGCACCACCGGCATCGAGTACATGCACATCCAGGACCCGGCCGAGCGCAAGTGGTTCCAGGACCAGCTGGAGCACCCGTACTCCAAGCCGAGCCGCGATGAGCAGCTCCGCATCGTCTCGCGGCTCAACGCCGCCGAGGCATTCGAGACCTTCCTGCAGACCAAGTTCGTCGGCCAGAAGCGCTTCTCCCTTGAGGGCGGCGAGTCGCTGATCCCGCTGCTGGACGCCATCATCTCCGACGCCGCCGACGACGGCCTCGACGAGGTTGCGATCGGTATGGCCCACCGCGGCCGCCTGAACGTGCTGACCAACATCGCCGGCAAGACCTACGCCCAGGTCTTCCGCGAGTTCGAAGGCACCCAGGATCCCCGCTCCGTGCAGGGCTCCGGCGACGTGAAGTACCACCTCGGCACCGAGGGCACTTTCACCTCCGACAACGGCAAGCAGACCAAGGTCTACCTCGCGGCCAACCCCTCGCACCTCGAGGCCGTCGACTCCGTGCTCGAGGGCATCGTCCGCGCCAAGCAGGACCGCCTCGACCAGGGCGAGACCTTCCCCGTGCTGCCGATCATGGTGCACGGCGACGCGGCCTTCGCCGGCCAGGGCGTCGTCGCGGAAACCCTGAACCTCTCCCAGCTGCGCGGCTACCGTACCGGCGGCACCATCCATGTGGTGGTCAACAACCAGGTCGGCTTCACCACCGCGCCGTCGTCCTCGCGGTCGTCCACGTACTCCACCGACGTCGCCAAGATGATCCAGGCGCCGGTGTTCCACGTGAACGGTGACGACCCGGAGGCCGTGGTCCGCATCGGCCAGCTGGCCTACGAGTTCCGCCAGCGGTTCCACAAGGACGTCGTTATCGACATGGTCTGCTACCGCCGTCGCGGCCACAACGAGGGCGACGACCCCTCGATGACCCAGCCGCTGATGTACAACCTCATCGAGGCCAAGCGCTCGGTCCGCAAGCTCTACACCGAGTCCCTGATCGGCCGCGGCGACATCACCGAGGAAGAAGCGGAGCAGCTGCTGCGCGACTACCAGGAACGCCTGGAGCGGGTCTTCGCCGAGACCCACGCCGCGCAGACCTCGCCGATCCCCGTCATCACCGCGGACACCGGCGCCGTCTCCGACCTGGAGCTCCCTTCGGCCCAGCAGTCCGACACCGGCTCCGGCGCACCCGAGTCCACCGCGATCTCCGCGGAGACTCTGGCCCGGATCGGCAAGGCCCACATCGAATACCCAGAGGGCTTTACCGTCCACGCCAAGCTCAAGCAGCTGCTGGAGAAGCGTGAAGTGATGTCCCGTGAAGGCGGCATCGACTGGGGCTTCGGCGAACTGGCCGCCTTCGGCTCGCTGACCATGGAGGGCGTCCCGGTCCGGCTCGCCGGCCAAGACTCCCGCCGCGGCACCTTCGTGCAGCGCCACGCCGTCTTCCACGACCGCGCCAACGGCGACGAGTGGACCCCGCTGGCCAACCTCACCGAGGACCAGGCCAAGCTCTGGATCTACGACTCCCTGCTCTCCGAGTACGCGGCCATGGGCTTCGAATACGGCTACTCGGTGGAGCGCCCCGACGCGCTCGTGCTCTGGGAGGCCCAGTTCGGCGACTTCGTCAACGGGGCTCAGACCATCATCGACGAGTTCATCTCCTCGGCCGAGCAGAAGTGGGGCCAGCGGTCCTCGCTGGTGCTGATGCTCCCGCACGGCTACGAGGGCCAGGGCCCGGACCACTCCTCGGCCCGGATCGAGCGCTTCCTGCAGCTCTGCGCCGAAGAGAACATGATCGTGGCCAACCCCACGACCCCTGCCTCGCACTTCCACCTGCTGCGCCGCCAGGCCTACAGCCGTCCGCGGAAGCCGCTGATCATCTTCACCCCGAAGCAGCTGCTGCGCCTCAAGGCGGCGGCCTCCTCGGTGGAGGACTTCACCTCGGGCGCCTTCCGCCCGGTCATCCCGGAACACGAGCAGCTGCAGGCTGACGCCGTCGAGCGCGTGCTGCTGGTCTCCGGCCGGCTCTACTACGACCTGCTGTCCACGCGGCAGAAGACCGGGGACACCACGACGGCGATCGTCCGCGTCGAGCAGCTCTACCCGCTGCCCGCCGAGGAGATCGCGGCCGAACTGGCCAAGTACCCGAACGCCGAGGTTGTCTGGGCCCAGGACGAGCCCGCCAACCAGGGTCCGTGGCCGTTCATCGGCCTGAACCTGCCGGACGCCCTCGACCGCCGCGTGCGACTCGTCTCCCGCCCCGCCTCCGCCTCCACGGCGGCCGGGTCGATGAAGCGCCACGCAGCCGAGCAGGACACCTTGCTCAAGCAGGCATTCGCACGTAAGTAGTACCGGGCTGCCCGGCCGGAAGTGGAACACCACGAACCGGCCGGGCAGCGTCGTTTAAACCAGCAGCCGGGTCCGTGGGCAGCGTCCCGGGACGGGGCGCAGGGAGTGAAGAGGTAGACGTGGAAGATCGTAAGCTGCGGATCGCAGCCGTGGGAGATGAACTGCTGGCCGGCATGGGCGATCCCCGCGCACTGGGCTGGCTGGGCCGGGTCCTGGCGCGCACGCCGCAGGACGGCCTCAGCCTTGAGAGCTACCCCCTACCCTGCCCCCAGGAGGGCACCGAGGGCCTGGCCGAGCGCTGGCTGGAGGAGGCCGGCCGCCGCTTCTCCCCGCAGAGCGAGAACCGCCTCGTCATTGGCCTCTCCGGACGCGACATCGAATTCGGCCTCTCCACCGCCCGCAGCCGGCTCAACCTCGCCAACATCCTGGACTCGGCCTCGCAGAACAAGATCGAAGTCTTCGTCGTGGGGCCGCCGCCCACCCTCGACCCGGCCCAGAACCGCCGGCTCGGCGAACTGAACACCGCCTTCGCCGACGTCACCACCCGCCGCAAGCACCTCTATGTGGACACCTTCTCCCCGCTGCTCAACCACGACCAGTGGCGCCAGGATTTAGCCGCGAACGGCGGGACCCCGGGGCAGGCCGGCTACGGCCTGATGGCCTGGCTGGTGCTGCACCGCGGCTGGTTCCAGTGGCTGGGCATGTCCACGCCGGAATAGAACGCGATATATCTTGACCCTGCCCTCCGGCGGCGGTAGCGTGGAGCCATCAACGCGATATATCGCATCCTGCAGCCGAAGAGGAACCATGGAAGAGAACTCATGGACCGTGACCGGTCCCCGGACCATCGACGTCGACGGCGTCCGCTCGCTCAAGCTCGGCATCGTCCGGGGCCGCTTCGACATCGTCAGCCATGACGAGGATGTGGCCCGGATCGAAGTCTCCACGATCGACGGCGACCCGCTGGCCATCACCCTGACCGACGGCCGGCTGGAGATCCGGCACCAGCTGCACGGACCGCAGGGCTGGTTCAAGAACCTCATGGGCACGGTCAACAACAACTCCAGCAACTCGGTGGTCATCAGCATCGCCCTGCCCGCCGGCGTCGACGTCGAGGCGGGCACGGTCAGCGGCGACGGCATGGTCTCCGGGCTGACCGGCCACACCCGGCTCAACACCGTCTCCGGCTCCGTCCTGGCCGACGGCACCGAGGGCGAACTCGGGGTCAACACGGTCAGCGGCGAGGTCATCGCCCGCAACCACCGCGGGGTCCTGACAGCCAAGAGCGTCTCCGGCGAGGTCACCGCCTCCGGCGACTTCAGCAACATTCGCGCCAACACCGTCAGCGGCGACCTCAACTTCGACCTCTTCGGCTTCACCCAGGACTTCGGCGCCAACTCCGTCTCCGGCGACGTCACGGTCCGGCTCCCCCACGACGTCGGCGTGGACATCATCGCCAAGTCCGCCAGCGGCGCCGTCGTCATCGACGACCAGCAGTACACCCAGCCCGGTGGCAGCGTGCAGACCATCGCCGGCCCGGACGCGAAGCTGATGCTGGTGCGGACCAACTCGGTCTCCGGGAAGACCGCACTCTTCCACCGTCAGCCGGAACCGGGCAGCGAAGCGGGCCTCTGATGCCGCCCGTCTTCGCGCACGGCGCGCTCCGGCTCTACCTGCTGGCCCTGCTCGAGTCGGGTCCCAAGCATGGCTACGAGCTGATCAAGGCCCTCAGTGACCGCTTTGGCGGCACCTACTCCCCCAGCGCCGGGACGATCTATCCCCGGCTTGGCAAGCTCGAGGAGGAGGGGCTGGTGGCCACCAGCACCGAGGGCCGGCGCACGAATTACAGCATCACCGACGCGGGCCGGGTGGAGCTGGACCGACGGCGGGACGAACTCGCCGCGGTGGAAAGTGACATCTCCGCCTCCGTCCGGCGCCTGGCTGACAAGCTGCGTGAGGACATCCGGAGCAACATGCAGGGCTTGCGGGCGGACCTGGCCGCGACCGCCGAAGCCGCCCGCGGCGCGGCCCGGGCCGGCGCGGCGGCGCGCTACTCGCGGGAGGGTGACCTCCGGCTGCGCGAGGCCGAGATGCTGGTGCAGTCCTTCCGCGACGACATCCGGGTGGAACTGCGGCGGCACGCGGGGCAGGAACCGGTCAGCCCGGTGACCCTGGAGACCGTCCGAACCGTCCTGGACCAAGCCCGGATCTCCATCCGGAACTCCCTGGCCGGGTGACCGTCCGACCCTGGCGGCAACGCCCGTCCGGTTCGCGGCGGCCCCGCCAATGTGGGAGACTTGAGGGCAGCTCTTTTGAGTACCAAAAATTAAGGAGGCCAGCTATGAGCAAGCGTGCACGTAAACGTCGTGACCGTAAGCGTGGCGGCGCGAACCACGGTAAGCGCCCCAACACCTAAGCCACGGCTTGGATAGACAGCTTTAAAGCCGAAGACCCCGGAAACCATCTGGTTCCGGGGTCTTCTGCTGTCTCGGCCGGCCGTCGTGGCCGGTGGCCGGATCAGGCGTCGGCCGGCTTGTACGAATGGATGCGGTCGAGGATGGAGTTCTTGAGGTTCTCCGGGGCCGCCTCGGAGCAGGATCGCTTCACCATGACCCGGATGACACACTCCAGGTCATACTGCTCGTGGCATTCCGGGCACCCGTCGAGGTGGTCCTTGATCTCTGCAATGTCGTCGTGCGTCAGGGCGCCGTCGAGATACTCGTAGATGCGCTGCATCCGGGTGTCGTCGCAGTCGCCCAGTCCCTGGCAGTCGCTCATTTCCTGTTCTCCTGATTGTTGCCTTCGGCCGCGGCGGTCTCGCCTGCGGCCCTGAAACCCCGTTCGGCCGCATAGTCGGCCAGCATGTCCCGCAACATGCGCCGGCCGCGGTGCAGCCGGGACATGACGGTCCCGATCGGGGTGTTCATGATGTCTGAAATTTCCTTGTACGCGAAGCCCTCGACGTCGGCGAAGTACACCGCCAGACGGAACTCCTCCGGAATGGACTGCAGCGCCCTCTTCACGTCGGAGTCGGGCAGGTGGTCCAGTGCCTCCGCCTCTGCCGACCGCAGCCCCGTGGAGGTGTGCGATTCGGCGCGGGCCAGTTGCCAGTCCTCGATGGTGTCCGAGTTCGACTGCAGCGGCTCGCGCTGACGCTTGCGGTACAGGTTGATGTACGTGTTCGTCAGGATGCGGTACAGCCAGGCCTTGAGGTTGGTTCCCGGCTTGTACTGGTGGAAGGCGGAGAAGGCCTTGGTGTAGGCCTCCTGCACCAGGTCCTCAGCGTCCGCGGGGTTCCGGGCCATCCGCATCGCCGCCGAATACAGCTGGTCGACGTACTGCATGGCGTCACGTTCGAAGCGGATGCGCCGCTCCTCCGTGCTTTCGACGTCGGTGTCCAGCGGCGTGCCGCTGCCGTCCACCGCGACGGTTTCGCTGGCGGCGCGCTCAGCCGCAACGTCCTCGACGGCGGTCTCCCGGTCCGACGGGGTGGCGGCGGCTTCGTTCCCGGCTGCCTGGTGCTTGGCCGCGACGGCCGGATCCATGGTGCTCATTGCCTTCAAGTCTACTGTCACCGCGGGCCTGCCACCGGTTTTGGTGGTTCCCGGCGGACCCGCGAAGGCACGGGCCCAAGGGTTGGCGACGTCCGTGTCGGTCCGTTCCGTGGTCTGAACCAGAGTCAAACTTCCACCTCTCCTCGCTTTTTGCGGCACTACCTGCACAACCTCCGTAAACAGGCAAATATTCCGCAAAAGTGCAAGACTAGAACCGGTTCCCCGCAGAACACCCGCGGTTCATCCACCCAGGAGGAAATTCATGTCGCCAGTCCGGTTCTTCGCCCGTCCCATGCTCGCCTCCAGTTTCGTGCTCGCAGGCATGGATAAGTTGCGGAACGCGGACGATACGGCCACCCAGCTGTCCCCCCTGCTGAGCCGCGCGGCCGACGCCCTCCCCTTCCAGACCTCCGAGAAGACCCTGGCCCGCGTGATCGGGGGCGCCCAGGTGGGCGCCGGCGCCTGCTTCGCCCTGGGCAAGTTCGCCCGCCTGTCCGCGACGGTCCTGGGCGTCATCTCCGCCCTCAACGCGTACGTCGAGTGGCGCTCCGCCGATATCTCATCCAAGGAAGGACGCGAGAACCGGCGCAAGCAGCTGCTCAAGAACATCACCCTGACCGGCGGCGTGCTTCTGGCCTCGGTCGACACCAACGGCAAGCCGAGCCTGGCCTGGCGCGCCGAGCACCTCGCCGCCGACGCCCGCCGCTCCACCGCCCACCTCGCCGCCGACGCGCGCAAGAGCACCGGCAAGAAGCTGAAGAAGGCCGACAAGGCGGTCCGCAAGGCCGTGGACAACGCCGTCGGAGCCTAAAGCGTCGATGACTGGTACTGCCCCCGCCGCAGCTGAATCCGTGCCCGCCGGCGGCGGCCCACACTGGCCCGCGCCCTACGCCGGCCACCCCGTCGATGCCACCGTCACGGTCCCGGGCTCCAAGTCCCTCACCAACCGCTACCTGGTGCTCGCCGCCCTCGCCGACGGCCCGTCCCGGCTGCGGGCGCCGCTGCATTCGCGTGACTCGGCCCTGATGATCGCGGCCCTGCGCCGGCTCGGGGCCACCATCACGGAGGTTCCCGGCGACGGCGCGTTCGGCCCCGACCTCGAAGTGCTGCCCGCCCCCGCCGGGGCGTCGAGCGCCCCGGCCGACATCGACTGCGGCTTGGCCGGCACCGTGATGCGGTTCGTGCCGCCGCTGGCCGCGCTGCGGCAGGGCCGGACGGTGTTCGACGGCGATCCGCACGCCCGGTTTCGGCCGATGGGCACCATCATCGATGCCCTCACCGGCCTCGGCGTCGACGTCGCCGCGCCCGACGGCGGCCCCGCGACGGCCCTCCCCTTCGCCGTCGAGGGCACCGGCCAGGTCCGGGGCGGCCACCTGGTGATCGATGCCAGCGCGTCCTCACAGTTCGTCTCCGCCCTGCTGCTGGCGGGTGCCCGCTTCACCGAGGGCCTTCACCTGGAGCACCGCAGCGCCGCCAACCCCGGCCAGCCCGTCCCCAGCCTGGACCACATCGCGATGACCGTCGCCACGCTCCGGGAGCTCGGCGTCACCGTCGACGACTCCCGCCCCAACCACTGGATCGTCTCCCCCGGCCCCATCCGCGCCTTCGACCGCAGGATCGAGCAGGACCTCTCCAACGCGGGACCGTTCCTCGCCGCGGCCCTCGCCACCCGCGGAACCGTCCGCATCCCCGACTGGCCCGTGGGCACCACGCAGGTCGGCGACCTCTGGCGCGGCATCCTCGCCGCGATGGGCGCGACCGTCAGCCTCGAGGGCGGCACCCTGACCGTCACCGGCGGCCGGTCCATTAGCGGCGGCACCTTCGCCGACACCAGCGAACTCGCCCCCACGGTCGCCGCGCTCTGCGCCCTGGCGGACGGCCCCTCCACCCTGACCGGCATCGCGCACCTGCGCGGCCACGAAACGGACCGGCTCGCCGCACTCGTCACCGAGATCAACCGGCTGGGCGGCGACGCGGAGGAAACCGCCGACGGCCTCGTCATCCGGCCCGCGCCGCTCCACGGCGGGGTGGTCCGCAGCTACGCCGACCATCGGATGGCCACCGCCGGCGCCATCCTGGGCCTCGCCGTCCCCGGCGTCGAGGTCGAGGACATCGCCACCACGGCCAAGACCATGCCGGACTTCCCGCAGCTCTGGGCCGCCATGCTCATCCCGGCCGACGGCACCGGTACAGACGAGACCCGTGCAGACAAGGACGCCGCCGGTGGCCCGCAGCACTGACTCCTGGGACGAATCCGACGTCAGGATCCGCCCCAACAAGAAGGGCTCCCGGCCGCGCACCAAGGACCGGCCCAGCCACGACGACGCCGTGACCGGCCGGATCATCACGGTGGACCGCGGCCGCTACACCGCCGTCGTCGCCGAGGGCACCGATACCGAGCGCACCGTGATCGCCGCGCGTGCCCGCGAACTGCGCCGCAACCCGGTGGTGGCCGGTGACTTCGTCTCCCTGGTCGGCAATGTCAGCGGCGAACCGGACACTCTCGCCCGGCTGGTGAAGATCCAGGACCGGCGCACCCTGCTGCGCCGCAGCGCCGACGACACCGATCCGATCGAGCGGGCCGTGGTGGCCAACGCCGACCAGCTGGTGGTCGTCGTGGCCGCCGCCAACCCGGAGCCGCGCACCGGCTTCATCGACCGCGCGCTGGTGGCCGCCTACGACGCCGGGATTGAGCCGCTGCTGCTGATCACCAAGGCCGACATCAAGGACCCGGCAGAGCTGCTGGCGAACTACCGCCACCTCGACCTGCCCGTCATCATCTCCAAGACCGCCGACGCCTCCGCCTCCGGCATCGACGCCCGCTCCGACGACGGCCTCTCCGCCCGGCTGGACGGCCCCGCCGTCGCCGAACTGCACGGCCACCTCGACGGCAGGGTCACCGTCATGCTCGGCCACTCCGGCGTCGGCAAGTCCACCATGGTCAACGCCCTCACGGGGGCGGAGCGCGCCACCGGCGGCGTCAACGCCGTCACGGGCCGCGGCCGCCACACCTCCTCCTCCGCCCTGGCGCTAAAGGTCACGGACGCCCCGGCCGGCAGCTGGATCATCGACACCCCCGGCATCAGGTCCTTCGGGCTGGCCCACGTGGACCCGGACCGCATCCTGCGGTCCTTCCCCGACCTGGCCCCCGGCACCGAGGACTGCGAACGCGGCTGCAAGCACGACGCCACCGCCGTCAACTGCGGCGTGGACGCGTGGGTGCAGGCGGGCCACGCGGGACCCTCCGGCCCGGCCCGGCTGGCCTCGCTGCGCCGGCTGCTGGGCACTGACCCGCGGCAGGAAGCCCAGGAAACCAAGGAACTGGGCACCGTCTCCTGACCGTACGTCACTCCTTCGCCCCGCGGTTGATCAGGCCGTCCGGGACGTGGCCTCCCCGGCCGGGGCGCGTTTAGACGGTAGTTTGGAAGCATGAGCCAACCCGCGTCGAGCTACAACGATGACCTGCGCCTTGCCCACGTCCTGGCGGACTCGGTCGATTCCCAGACCATGAGCCGCTTCAAGGCCCTTGACCTCAAAATCGAGACGAAGCCGGACCTGACGCCGGTCACCGACGCCGACAAGGCCGCCGAGGAAGCCATCCGCGGCCAGCTCTCCCGCTCCCGCCCCCGCGACGCCGTCCTGGGCGAGGAGTTCGGCAGCTCGGGCCACGGCTCCCGCCGCTGGATCATCGACCCGATCGACGGCACCAAGAACTTCGTGCGCGGCGTCCCGGTCTGGGCCACCCTCATCGCTTTGGTGGACGAGGGCGAACCGGTGGTCGGCGTCGTCAGCGCCCCCGCCCTCGGCAAGCGCTGGTGGGCCGCCAAGGGCGCCGGCGCCTACACGGGCCGCTCGCTGGCCGCCGCCACCCGGCTGCGGGTCTCCAACGTCTCGGACCTCTCGGATGCCTCCCTCTCCTACTCCAGCCTCGGCGGCTGGAAGCAGCGCGGCAACCTGGACGAATTCCTGGGCCTGACCGAGGAGGTCTGGCGCACCCGCGCCTACGGCGACTTCTGGTCCTACTGCCTGGTGGCCGAGGGCGCCGTCGACATCGCCTGCGAGCCGGAGCTGAACCTCTACGACATGGCCGCACTGGTCCCGATCGTCACCGAGGCCGGCGGCCGGTTCACCTCCCTCGAGGGCGAGGACGGCCCGTTCGGCGGCAACGCCCTGGCCACGAACTCGATCCTGCACTCCGAGGTCCTCAAGCGGCTCAACCCGAACCTGGACGACCTGCTCTAGAGCTGCGCCTTTTCTGGGGGCCCGTTCCGCGTAACACAGCGCTTCACATTGCCGCGCCCCTTTCCGGGGCGCGGCACTTCTGTCCTAGGCTCGAAACAGGTCACGAGTGCCAGCGCTAAACCCCGGTTTGCTGGCCGGCAACCCTCCTTTCGCGGCGGGGTGCCCCGGGTGACGACCTGGCCGGTCCGGAGCGGACCCGGCAAGCGCGGATCCCCTGCACGCGGGGTCCTTTTCGAGCGAGGTCCCATGTCGACTGCCATTTTTTCATCCCCAGCATCCATCCCCACGGCTGCATCCGCTGCCCGCACCCCGCTGGCCGCCGTGACCGGCGCCGAGATCCAAGCGCCGCTGATCCAGGGCGGCCACGTCCGCTACGCCAATCTGGACTACGGCGCCTCGGCCCCCGCCCTGTCCGTGGTCTCTGCCTACCTCAACGAGATCCTGCCCTACTACGCCAGCGTCCACCGCGGTGCCGGCTACGCCTCCCAGCTGAGCACCTCGGTGTACGAGAACGCGCGGACCATCGTGCGGGACTTCGTCGGCGGCCGGCCCGACGACGCGGTCATCTTCACCCGGAACACCACCGATTCTCTGAACCTCCTGGCCGGGTGCCTGCCCACCGCCGGCGGCCGGCACCTGGGCGAGGTCCTGTACCTGGACATCGAGCACCACGCGAACCTGCTGCCGTGGCAGGGCGTTCCGCACCGCAGCGTCGTCGCCGCGCCCACCCTGGCCGGGACGCTGGCGCGGCTCCGGGCGGAGCTGGCCGCGGGCGGCATCAGCCTGCTCGCGGTCACGGGCGCGTCGAATGTCACCGGCGAGATCCTGCCCGTCCGGGAGCTGGCGGCGCTGGCGCACGAGCACGGGGCCCGGATCGTCGTCGACGCCGCGCAGCTGGCCCCGCACCGCCGGATCGACGTCGCGGCCGACGGCATCGACTATGTTGCCTTCTCGGGGCACAAGCTCTACGCACCGTTCGGCGCGGGCGTCCTGGTGGGGCGGCCGGACTGGCTCGATGCCGGAACGCCGCACCTGGCCGGCGGCGGCGCCGTCCGCGACGCCCGGCTGGACGCCGTCAGCTGGACCACCGGACCGGCCCGGCACGAGGGCGGCTCCCCCAACGTCCTCGGCGCGGCCGCCCTGGCCCGCGCCACCCAGGCGGTCGCCGCCCTGGACGAGGCATCCTGGCACGGCCACGAGGATGCCATCCGGTCCTTCCTTGCCGACGGCCTGCGGGAGATCGACGGCGTGAGCGTGCACCACATCTTCGAGGAGACCGACCGCGGGGAGGGCTGCGGCACCATCGGCGTCGTAAACTTCTCGGTCGCGGGGTACGACGCCGGACTCGTCGCCGCGTACCTGTCCGCCGAGCACGGGATCGGCGTGCGGGACGGCCGGTTCTGCGCGCATCCGCTGCTCAGGCGGTTGGGCCTGCCCGCCGGGTCGCTGCGGGCCAGCTTCGGCCTGGGCTCCCGGCTCGAGGACGCCGAGCGGCTGCTGGCCGCGCTGCGGACGCTGCGGCGCGACGGCCTGGGCTGGGACTACGTGGTGGATGCCGGGCGCTGGGTACCGGCGAACGACACCCGCAGCTACCCGCACTGGGCGCCCAACACCCCCGGCACCGCCGGGGCTGCCCCCTGCACCCTCGACGGCCCCGAATAGCCGGTTTGCGGTAGATTCGACGGGTATCTTCCCGAGCTGCCGAAGGAGAGTTCACGTGGCAGGCGGCGGCCCCAAACTGCATCAGACCCGGCGGAAGGAGCTCGGAGCGAGCTTCCAGGACGGCGGGGAACACTATGACCGGGTGCGGCCCGGCTATCCCGCCGACTCCGCCGACTGGCTCATCCCCGCCGGAGCCCGGGACGCGGCCGACGTCGGGGCGGGCACCGGAAAGTTTACCGCCCTCCTCGTGGCCCGCGGCCTGGCCACGGCCGCCGTCGACCCGTCGGCGGACATGCTGGACCAGTTGCGCGCAGTCCTCCCGGGCGTCCCGGCCACGGTGGGGACCGCCGAACACACCGGGCTCCCGGCGTCGGCGTTCGACCTGGTGACGGTGGCGCAGGCCTGGCACTGGTGCGAGCCGCTGCAGGCCAGCACCGAGACCGCCCGCATCCTGCGGCCGCACGGGGTGCTCGGGCTGATCTGGAACCAGCTGGACACCTCCGTACCGTGGGTGCACCGGCTCTCCCGGATCATGCACGCTGGGGACGTCCACAAACCCTCGTTCCGCCCACCGGTCGGGCCCGAGTTCACCGGGCTGGAGAGCCACCTGACCCGGTGGGAGGACCCGGTGACGCCGGAGGAGATCCTGGAGCTGGCCAAGTCCCGCAGCTACTTCCTGCGGGCCGGGGAGGCCACCCGGGCCAAGGTGCTGGCCAACCTCCAGTGGTACCTGTACGAGCACCTCGGTCACGGTCCCGGCGAGACGCTGGCCCTCCCCTACCTCACCCAAAGCTGGCGCGCGGTGAAGGTCTGAGCCTATGATTTCGGTATGCCTAACATTTTTGTTCAGGCTTACGGAAATCATTGGACCCACCAGCCGCAGGAGCCTGCAATGTTGCACCTCACCGGACAGGATCCCGCCGCCGGCGGCCACAGCCCGGTCCGCGGCAGGAAGGGGCACCGCCGCGCCCTGCTGGGGTTGCTGGGGCCCGCCTTCGTCGCCGCGATCGCCTACGTGGATCCCGGCAATGTGGCGGCCAACCTCACCGCGGGCGCCCAGTTCGGCTACCTGCTGGTCTGGGTGCTGGTGGTGGCCAACGTCGTCGCCGTCCTGGTGCAGTACCAGTCCGCCAAGCTCGGCATCGTCACGGGCCGCAGCCTGCCGGAACTGCTCGGGGAACGCCTGCGTCCCGGCTGGCGGCGCGCCTTCTGGGTCCAGGCCGAAGTCGTCGCGGCCGCCACTGACCTGGCCGAAGTGGTCGGCGGCGCCGTCGCCCTCTACCTGCTCTTTGGCCTCCCCCTCCCCTTGGGCGCCGTCGTCGTCGGCGGCATCTCCATGGCACTGCTGGCCATGCAAAGCCGGAACCGGCAGCGGCCCTTCGAACTGGTGATCATGGGCCTGCTCGGCATCATCACAGTGGGCTTCCTGGCCGGGCTGTTCATCAGCCCGCCGGATCCGTCCGGGGTCCTCTCCGGCCTGGTCCCCGGGTTCCGCGGCCCGGACACAGTACTGCTGGCCGCCAGCATGCTGGGCGCCACCGTCATGCCGCATGCCATTTACGTCCACTCCGCGCTCTCCCGGGACCGGCACCGCCCGGACCGCCACCGGCACGTTCCGCAGCACGCGCTGGACCGGCTGGTGCGCGCCACCCGCTGGGATGTCATCGCGGCGCTGGCCGTGGCCGGGATCGTCAACATCGGCATGCTGCTGCTGGCCGCGTCGACCCTCGGCGGGGTGGAGGGCACGGACAGCATCGAGGGCGCGCACGCCGCCATCAGCGCCAGCCTGGGACCGGTGGTGGGTGTGGTTTTCGCGGTCGGACTGCTCGCCTCCGGCCTGGCCTCCACCTCCGTGGGCTGCTACGCCGGCGGAACCATCATGGAGGGGCTCCTGAAGATCAGGATTCCCCTGATGGTGCGCCGGCTCGTGACCCTGGTGCCCGCCGTCGTGCTGTTGGCCGTGGGCTTCGACCCGACCTGGGCGCTGGTGCTCAGCCAGGTGGTGCTGAGCTTCGGCATCCCCTTCGTGCTGGTCCCGCTGGTGGTGCTGACCAGCAGTACCCCGCTGATGGGCGGCTTCGTCGACCGGCTGCCGCTGCGGATCGCATCCGTGGTCAGCGTGCTGCTGGTGGTGGCCCTGAACCTGGCGCTGCTGTGGTTCACGTTCACCGGTGCGGCCGGACGGTAGGCTAGGGGCTGTGAAAACCAGCCCGCCTTCTTCCTCGATCGAGGACTACGTCAAGGTCATCTACACCTTCACGGAGTGGCAGGACAAGCCGATCACCTCCACGCAGCTGGCCCAGCGCCTCGGCGTCGCGAACTCCTCGGTCTCGGAGATGGTCCGCAAGCTCAAGGAGCAGGGCCTGGTGGATCACAAGCCCTACGGCGCCGTCACCCTCACCGCGGACGGTCAGCGGCTGGCCCTGTCCATGGTCCGGCGGCACCGCCTGATCGAGACGTTCCTGGTCCAGGAGCTCGGCTACCGCTGGGACGAGGTCCACGACGAGGCGGAGACCCTGGAGCACGCGGTCTCGGACACCTTCATCGACCGGATGGCGGCCAAGCTCGGCCACCCGGTCCGCGACCCGCACGGCGATCCCATCCCCGCGGCGGACGGCTCGGTCCTGATGCCCCCGGCGGTGCGGATGAGCGAATTGGCCGACGGCCAGGGCGGCCGCATCACGCGGATCAGCGACGAGAACCCGGACCTGCTGCGCTACCTCGCGACCGAACGGATCGAGCTGGACGCCGCCGTCGCGGTGCTGGGCCGGAAGCCGTTCGGCGGACCCCTGATGGTACGGATTGCCGGACCGGACGGATCCCGGGAGCTCGACCTTGCCGACGGGGTCGCGGACGCCCTGTGGGTGCATCCGGAGTCAGCCGACAAGGAAGAACCCGGCAGCTGACCCGCCGCTAGTCTCCGCTGGCCCCGGGTACTCCCCCGCCGTCGCCCGGCCCGCCGTGTGGCGCAGCGCCGCCTCAAGTAGTCCCGTCTGCTGCATGCCCGGCGGACGCCTCGGCGGCCTGGGGCGGATTACGAATCCCGACGGCGGAGGCCAAGGCACCGGCGACGAAGAGCGCGGCGGTGACCAGCGACGTCGCGTGCAACCCCGCGGTGGTGATCACCGGCCCCGTGATCAGTCCGGCAAAAGCTATAGTCACCAGCCCGGCGATGCGGGCGACGGCGTTGTTCACGGCCGAGCCGATCCCGGCCTCCTCCGGCGGAACCGCGCCGAGGATGGCCGAGGTCAGCGGCGCCACCGTCACGGCGAGCCCGATCCCGAAGACCACGACGCCGGGAAGGACCTGCCACGCATAGTCCAGGGGCAGGCCGATGCCGAGCATGAGCAGGAACCCGGCCGCGCAGAGCAGCGGCCCGGCGGTCATGAACCAGCGGGGGCCAAAACGTCCGGAGAGCGCCCCCATCCGGGAGGAGAGCAGCAACAGGATCAGCGTGGAGGGCAACAGGGCCAAGCCGGCGGCGGTGGCACCGAGCCCGGCCACCTGCTGGAGGTAGAGGCCCAGGACGAAGAAGCCAAGGTTCAGCGCCCCGTAGATGACCAGGGTGGCGGCGTTGCCCCAGCCGAAGTTCCGCACCGTGTAGAGCCGCAGCGGCATCATCGGCGCGCGGGTCCGGCCCTCGTGCACCAGGAATGCTGCGAGTCCGGCGATGCCCACGGCCAGCGGCACCCACACCTGCGGCGACCCCCAGCCCTGGCTGCCGCGCTCGATAAACGCATAGACGATCCCGCCGAGGCCGACGACGGCGAGGACCGTGCCGGCGACGTCAATGCTGCTGCCGGGAGGCCGCTCCAGGTCCTGGGCGCGCAGCCGGCGCAGCGCCGGCCACACGGCGGCGGCGGGAACGATGTTCAGGAAGAAGATCACCCGCCAGGTGAAGACGTCCACGGAGATCCCGCCCAACAGCGGGGCGGCGACGATCGCACCGGAGGTCCACGCGGACCACTTACCGATCGCGGCGGACTGGGCCGGTCCGCTGAACACGGTAACGATCAGCGCCAGGGAGCTGGGCACCAGCAGCGCACCGGCCACACCCTGGAGTCCCCGGAAGATGATCAGCGACTCGCCGTTCCACGCCACCCCGCACAGGATGGACGTGGCGGTGAACCCGGCCAGCCCCCACTCCAGCACCCGGACGCGGCCGAACTGGTCGGAGAGGGATCCTGCCACGAGGATCAGCGCGCCGAGGGTCAGCAGGTAGGCGTCCACCACCCATTGCTGGACCACCAGGCCGCCGCCGAGTTCCCGGCTGATGGCCGGCAGGGCCAGGTTCACCACGGAGCCGTCGAGGAAAGCGATGAAGGAGGCCACGATCGCCACGTAGAGCACGCGCTTCTGCAGGCTTGTCATGGGTGCGGCGGGGGTGCCGGGCATGGTTCGTGCCTTCCTGATCCGGTGCCCTGAGCCTAGCACCGGGCGCCCCGCCGGGAGCCCGCAGGAGTCCTGCACCGACTTCGGCAATGGACCGGCGGCGCCCCTTCTCCCGCCGTCGCGTAAAATTGACGGATGATTACCCGCCGCGAAGCAGCCCAGGTCCTCGATATTCCGCTGGAAATGGCCAGCCGCCACGGCATCCCCGCCCGGCTTTCCGACGCCGAACTCGCCGAACTGCTGGACAGCCCGCCGGCGTGGCTGCGCCAGTCCAAGGCCAACCGGACCGGAAAGCGGCCGGTGTGGGTCCAGCTCACCTGCACCGTCTGCGGCTACTCGGAGGCCGCGCGGCCGAAGAAGTGGTGGCCCGAGTTCAGCTGGGTGTGCTGCGAACGGCACTCCCCCTTCGAGCTGCCGGAGCTGGCTCCCAACCACGTCCGGAGCGAGTACGAGGGAGTCGGAACCCGGTTTGTCGGCGTCGTGGACGTGGCCGTACCCGGGGCGTAGCCTGAAACGAACGGGTTCATCCCGGGCCCGTTTCTGTTGAGGGAGTGCGCCATGCCTGATAAGTCGCCGCACCGGCACCAGAGCAAGAAGCCGGTCAAGACCATCAAGGAAAAACGGGCCGAGAAAAAAGCCAAGCACATCGTCGACGAGCACACGGACCAGGTGTCCCACCTCAAGCGGCGTTAACGACGAAACGGCCGGAAGCAGAAGCTTCCGGCCGTTTCGCTGGGTTGGTGGAGATGGGGGGAATTGAACCCCCGTCCGATGTCGTGTTGTCAGGGCTTCTCCGGGCGCAGTTTGCGTCGGATTTTCTCGGCCCCAGCCATCCTGCAAACAGGTGGCTGATCCGGGCCCAGTCATCTAAGAGTCCCGTTTACCCCGATGACGGGGGTAAACAGCAGTGGCTATCTAAATGACGCCAGGATCCGGGGCAATAGCAACCTCGGGCTGACGGACTGTCTTACTGCTTAGGCAGCGAGAGCGAAGTCAGTGCGTTTTGATTCGGCACTTATTGGTTTGCAGACAGCGTTTACGAGATAATTCTGCATCCTCGGCCCGCTTCACCTGTCGCGACTAACATCGTCGAAACCGATCATCCCCGTGTTTAGTTATCAAACGTCCATAACCCGCCGTTCGGGACCTTGTGGATCCCTCCCGGACACTCAATGATAACGCAGCCGCCGTCGGAATCATTCCCGCGGCCGGCGCGTGGCCGGCCCGGCCTTAGCGGCGGTTGCGTTCGCGCATGACGCGCAGGGCCTCGCGCTTGTCCTGCTGTTCGCGCAGGGTCTGGCGCTTGTCGTATTCCTTCTTACCGCGCGCGACGCCGATCTCCACTTTGGCCCGACCGTCCACGAAGTAAAGCTGCAAAGGCACGATGGTGAAGCCCGACTCACGGACCTTGTGCTCGATCTTGGTCAGTTCCTCGCGGTGCAGGAGCAGCTTCCGACGGCGGCGGGCGGCGTGGTTGGTCCAGCTCCCCTGGTGGTACTCGGGGATGTGGATAGCTTCCATCCACAGCTCGCCGTTGTAGAAGGTGCAGAACCCGTCCACCATGGACGCGTGGCCCTCGCGCAGGGACTTGACCTCGGTACCCATGAGCGCGATGCCCGCCTCGTAGGTATCCAGGATGTGGTAGTCGTGCCGGGCCTTGCGGTTGGTGGCCACTGCCTTCCGGCCACTTTCTTTGGGCACGGTGCTAACTCCTCAATCGATGGTGCAATTCACTCCAGTTTAGAGCAGGCCCATGGGGTCGACCGCCTGGCCGTTGACCCAGGTCTCGAAGTGGGCGTGGCAGCCGGTGGAGTTGCCGGTGGTGCCGGAGTAGGCGATGAGCTGTCCCTGACTGACCTGCTGGCCGACCGAGACCACCACGGAGGTGTTGTGGTAATAGACGGTAGTCAGTGAGTTGCCTTGGATGACGCCGTGGGAAATCTTCACCCGGTTGCCGCCGCCGTCGTTGCCCCAGCCGGCGGAGAACACGGTGCCCGCGGCCGCGGCGTAGACCGGGGTGCCGCAGGTGGCACCGAAGTCGATGCCGGTGTGCATGTAGCCGCCCTGGCCGTAGAAGTCGATGGTGCCCGGCGGCGTCGCCCGCCAGCCGAAGCCGGAGGTGATCGGGATGTTGGCCGCGAAGGGGTGCCGCAGGCCGAACGCCGAGATGGGCCCGGGTGCGGGCGGAACGTAGGGTGCCTGGGGCGGCGGCGCCTGGCCCTGGGCCTTGGCTGCTGCGGCCGCTGCCGCCGCGGCGGCCTCGGCGATCCTGCGCTGTTCGGCCAGCCACGCCTCGCGGAGCTTGCGGTCCCGCTCGGCGATTTCGGCGGCCACGGCGTCCTGCTGGGCCTTGACCTGGGCGAGCTGGTTCTGGATGCCCGGCTTGGCGGCCTGGAGTTCGGCGTTGATCCGGGTGGTGTCGGCGATGAGCTTGTCCACCTGGGCCTTCTTGGCCTCGGCCTCGTCCCGGGCCGCCTTCTCCCGCTCCAGAGCGGCGTCGGCCTTGGACTTGAGGTCCTTGATCTCGGCCTCCACCGCCTGCAGCCGTGCCTGGGAGTTCACGTTGGTGGCGTTCTGCTGGGTGAGCTTGTCCATCGCCGAGTTCTGGCTGCGCAGCGCCTGGTCGGCCAGGTCGATGGTGTCCGTGAGGCTGCCGCCCTGGTTCGAGCCGAAGAACAGCGAGAGGTTGGAGGGGACGCCGCCGGACTTGTAGGCCTGGGTGGCGATCTGGCCGATCAGCTTCTTGGTCTCGGTGATCTTCTGCTGGTCGTTCTGGAGCTGCTGGGTGATCTTGGCCTTGTTCTGCTGGGCGAGGTCCACGCGCGCGGCGAGGGCGTCGACTTCCTTGACCGCCCCGGCCACCCGGCCCTGGGCCTCGAGGAGGGACTGCTGGGCCCCGGGCAGCTGGCCCTGGTACACCACCAGGTCGGCCGCGGCCTGCGAGATCTTCGCGTCGACGAATTCGAGGGAGTCCTGGACCCGGGCGGCCTGATCCCGCAGTGCGGCCTGCTGGTCCTCGAGGTTGTCTGCCACGGCCAACGGCGCGGGCGCGCCGAGGCTGGCGGCGAGGGCCAGTACGACGGCGGTGCTGATCAGCCGGCTGTGGCGGAGGGCCTTGCGGGCCGCTGCGGTGCGTCGTGCCTTCGGTGTCATGGGCAGTTCCTCTACGTTGCGCACGGCTAGACCCTGAGGTACCGGCGGAGGGTCAGGAGCGATGATATTCCGGCGAGCACGATGCCCAGCCCGATCAGCGCGGGGGCAAGGATCAGCGTCTGGCCCGGGGAAATGAAGGCGGTATCCGGGTACTGCTTGGACAGGAAACCGTTGAGGAAGAAGTTCGCCACGGCCCAGAGCGTGCCGGAGGCCAGAGCCGCTCCGATCACCGCGGCAATGACGCCCTCAAGGATGAAGGGCAGCTGGATCACGGTTTTGGAGGCACCGACCAGCCGCATGATGCCCGTTTCCCGGCGGCGGCTGAAGGCCGAGAGCCGGATGGTGGTCGCGATCAGCAGGATGGCGCAAATGATCATGACGCCCGCGATGCTGACGGCCACGAGCGAGGCGGCGTTCATGGCCGAGAAGAGCCGTTCGAGCAGCTGGCGCTGGTCGATGACGGATTCCACGCCGGCCTGGGAGGAGAAGTTCTCGCTGATGACCTGGTACTTCTCCGGGTCCTTGAGGTTGATCCGGAAGGAGGCCGGCAGCTGGTCCGGGGTGACCGAGTCGACGATCGGTGAGTTGGAGAACTGCTCCTTGAAGTGCTTGTACGCGTCGTCCTTGGATTCGTACTGGAAGTCGTTGACGTACTGGGCCACGGACGGGGACTGCAGGAGCTTGCGCAGGTTGTCCTGCTGCTCCTGGGTAGCCGGGCCGGAGGCGCAGCCGGGCGCCGTCGACCCGTCGCTGCAGAGGAAGATCGCCACCTGAACCTTGTCGTACCAGTAGCCCTTCATCTGGTTTATCTGCAGCTGGAGCATGCCGGCCGCGCCGACAAAGGTCAGCGAGACGAAGGTGACCAGGATGACCGAAACCACCATGGAAAGGTTGCGGCGCAGGCCGCTGCCGATTTCCCCAAGGATGAAGGCGAGCCTCACAGCTGGACCTCCCCGGCGTCGTCGGTCTTGGCCGTGGTGGTGCCGGCCGGGCCGCCGTCCGGTGTTCCGCCCTCGTCCCGGCCGCCGGCGTCGCGGGCCCGGCGGGCCTGGCCCACCGTGGGGATCATCGAGGTGTAGAGGGCGCGGGCTTCGTCACGGATGACCTTGCCGTTGCGGAGTTCGACGACGCGCTTGCGCATCTCATTGACGATGTCGTCGTCGTGGGTGGCCATCACCACGGTGGTGCCGTTTTGGTTGATCTTGTCCAGGACGCCCATGATGCCCATGGAGGTGGTGGGGTCCAGGTTGCCGGTGGGTTCGTCGGCCAGCAGGATGCCGGGGCGGTTGACGACGGCGCGGGCGATCGCCACGCGCTGCTGCTCGCCGCCGGAGAGCTCGTGCGGGAGGCGGTTTTCCTTGCCCTCGAGGCCAACGGTCTTCAGGACCTCGGGCACGGTTTCGCGGATGACGCTGCGGCTACGGCCGATGACCTGCATGGCGAAGGCGACGTTGGCGAAGACGGTTTTTTGCGGCAGCAGGCGGAAGTCCTGGAAGACGACGCCGATCCCCCGGCGAAGTCGCGGCACCCGCCAGCTGGAGATGCGGGCCACGTTCTGGCCGGCGACGTAGACCGCGCCGGAGGAGGCCCGGTCCTCCTTGAGGACCAGGCGCAGGAAGGTGGACTTGCCAGAGCCGGAGGCCCCCACGAGGAAGGCGAACTCTCCCCGGTCGATCTCAAGGTTGATCGAATCCAGCGCCGGCCGCGCCTTCTGGTCGTAGACCTTGGTGACATTTTCGAAGCGGATCATGACCCTATGTACCCAGCAGGAGCCGGGCATCTTTCAGACCAGTTCTGCCGCCGGGGCGCGGGCTTTCTTTTGGGGGAAATAGGGCACCGGCCCTCCGACTATACGCACCGGCCCCGGCGCGCCGGCCGGAGGGCGGTGGCGTGTCGCGGGAATTTGGGCCGGCTGGGCCTGCCGGGGCGGGCGGCGGGCGCTGGCCCGGTTGCTTTGCCGGGTTGGGCGGCGGGCGCCAGCCCGGTTTAGCCGCGGCGCTCCCCTAGCGGGCGGCGTCGCTCCCCTAGCGGGCGGCGCCGCTCCCCGGGGTTTACTTCTCCGCGTTACGGTTGTCGGTCCGCCAGCGGATGCCGGCGTCGATGAAGTCGTCGATCTCGCCGTCGAACACGGCCGAGGTGTTGCCCACCTCGTGTTCGGTGCGCAGGTCCTTGACCATCTGGTACGGGTTGAGGACGTAGGAGCGCATCTGGTCGCCCCAGGAGGCCTTGACGTCGCCGGCGAAGGCCTTCTTTTCGGCGTCCTCCTGCTCCTTCTTCAGCAGCAAGAGACGGGACTGGAGGACGCGCATGGCGGCGGCGCGGTTCTGCAGCTGGGACTTCTCGTTCTGCATCGACACGACGGTGCCGGTGGGGATGTGGGTCAGGCGTACCGCGGAGTCGGTGGTGTTGACCGACTGGCCGCCGGGACCGGAGGAGCGGAAGACGTCCACGCGGATCTCATTGTCCGGGATCTCGATCGAATCGGTGGATTCGATCAGCGGGATGACCTCGACGGCGGCGAAGGAGGTCTGGCGGCGGCCCTGGTTGTCGAACGGGCTGATCCGGACCAGGCGGTGGGTGCCCGCCTCGACGCTGAGCGTGCCGAAGGCGTAGGGAGCCTTGACCTCGAATGTAGCCGACTTCAGGCCGGCTTCTTCGGCGTAGGAGGTGTCCATGATGGTGGTCGGGTAGCCGTGGCGTTCGGCCCAGCGCAGGTACATCCGCAGCAGCATCTCGGCGAAGTCCGCGGCATCCACGCCGCCGGCGCCGGCGCGGATGGTCACCACGGCCTCGCGTTCGTCGAACTCTCCGGAAAGCAGGGTGACCACCTCGAGGTCGGCGAGCGCCTTGCGGACTGATTCGAGCTCCGCGGCGGCTTCCCCCATGGAATCCTCGTCGCCCTCGTCCTGGCCGAGCTCCACGAGCACCTCGAGGTCGTCGATGCGGGCCGCAAGCTTGTTGAGGCGCTCGAGTTCGGACTGCTTGTGCGAGAGCTTCGAGGTGATGACCTGCGCGGCGGAGGGATCGTCCCAGAGATTCGGCTCGCCGGCGCGCTCGCTCAGTTCAGCGATGTCTTCCTTGAGCGCCTCGACGTTGGAGACGTTCTCGATCGAGGCGTAGGTGGCGCGCAGGGCGCGGATTTCAGCGGGAAAATCAATGTTTGCCATGGTTTTTCAAGCCTACCCCGGTTGCGAGTCAGCGCGTCAGCCGGGACCGCGCCGTCGACGTCGCCTCGATTCTGATGCCGTCGGGGACCAGGAAATTGACGATCGGCGGGTGCACCGCCGCGCTGAGGACCACGACGGCGGTAGCCCCGTCGGGGCTGCCGGTCGCCGGCGTGACGGCCAGGCCGTTGAAGCGGGCGTAGGCGCCGTCGCGGGTGAGGTAGTCGAGGGTTGTGCTGCGGACCCGCGGGCCGCTGAGGATGGCCGTCGGGGTGCCGGAGCTGCCGTCGATCTGGCCCAAAGTGAAGCTGTCCGCCGCGGCGATCGAGGCGCCGTCGGCGAGGGAGAGCAGCTTCTTGTGTTCGAGGTACACGCTGGAGGCCGCGGCAACCACGGTGACGATCAGCAGGGCGATCAGGACATAGCCGATGATCAGGACCATCAGCTGACCGGCCTCTCGCGTGTCCTCCGCCTGGTGCGTCGCCTGCTTTCTGCTTCCCGTCCGCAGCGCCATCAGCGGAATCGCCCGACGATCTGGGTGGAGGTGGCGCTCAGGTGTCCGGCGTCGAGCCGCAGGGCCTCGCCGAATGGGACGAACGGCAGTGGGACGGTGAGCCGGACCGTCACCGTCACGGCGGAGCCGGCGGCGGTGCAGTCGGGGGAACTGCAGGCGGTTTCCAGGGTGGCGTTACCCACGGGCTGCCCGTAGTCGGCGAGCGCGAGTTGGACAGCCTGTTCCGCGGCGGCTCGCCCCGCGCCGGCGTCGGCCTGGGCGACGAAGACCTTGGCCGCTTGGTCCGCGGCCCCGGCCACGGCAAACGACCCGCCCTGCAGTTGGCCGAGCGTGATGACGAAGTACACCACCGGGACCATCAGGAGCAGAGCGAGAAAGGTGAACTCGACGACGGCGCTCCCCTGTTCCGGGTTGGTCCCTGCGGCGTCAGGGGCCGGGACGTCGGCGCGGGCCGGATCCGGGACACCTCGACTTTCGGTGTCCGGGACTAAGGGCCGTGCGCGGTCCGGGACGCCCCGGTCTTCAGCGTCTGGGATAGCCCCGGGTTCAGGGCTGGAAGGCGGCATGGCCCTTCACCTCCAGCATCCCTGTCGGGCCGATCAGGCCGATGACGGGCAGCGGGGCACGTACGGTCACCTCGAGGGTGCGGATTCCACCGTAGCTGGCCTCCCCCGTACTGACATCGCGGGCGAAGTCAGAGGTCAGCGCCACCCCGATCAACTGCGCCGTGCGCTCCCTCGCGTCACCTGCGCCGCGGTCAGCGAGCGTGCCGTACCGCGCCCCGGAGGCAGCGGCGTCAATCAGGGTGTTCCGGACGTGCAGGACGAGCGCGAGTTGGACGATGGCCAGGAAGAACACCGTTGCAAGGGCGCCGACCATCACGAAGTCGACCACGGCGGCACCCCGCTCGGTGTGCTGGTTCCGGGGTGGCTGACCGGCGCGACGCCGGATCGGGATGGGCCGAACCGCTTTTCGCCGGGCCGGGCGGCGCGAGTGTCCTATCCGCCGGGCCACGCGGTCCTTGTCCCCGCCCTGCCGGCTCACCGGTCCCCTGCCGCCGCCGTCGCGCGCCCGCGCCGGCTTATCTGCCGGTGGGTGCATCACCGCCTATTGCCCTACCTTCTGCATCGCCTGATTGAAGAGCCCCTCGAGAGCTGGCCCGGCGATGGCGAGGAGGGCCGCGACCAGGACGGCAGACATCAACGTGATCATCACCCAGCCGGGGACGTCACCCCGCTCCCCTGGGTCTTTTCCGGCCGCCCTGTCCTCGCGGAGCTTCACGGGTGCCGCACCCGCGCACCAAAGGAGCGCGAAAAGCAGCCTGTTCATGACGCGGGCCGGATGTGTTGGTGTAGCCATGTGATTCCCCTTTTTTCTTGTGCTGCTGATGCTTTTGATGTTCTTTCGATCTGTGGGCGGGCTCGCCGGTCAGAGGCCTAGGGTGATGGCCGCCAGGCCCGGGAAAACGGCGAACACGACCGTCAGGGGCAACACGCCGAAGACGAGCGGAACCATCATGCCGATCTCCTTCTTGCCTGCAGATTCCATGAGGTCGCGCTTGGCGGCGTCTCGGACGTCCTGAGCCTGAGCCCGGAGGATTTCCGCCAGCGGTGTGCCCCGCTCGACCGCGACGATGAGTCCGTCGACGAAGCGGACCAGCGGGGCAAGATTTGTCCGGGCGGAGAACTCCTGCAGCGCTTCCACCAGCGGCTGGCCGGCCCTGGTGGATGCGAGCACCCGGCCGAATTCCTTAGCCAGTTCCCCCTGGGTGCGGCGGCAAACCCGGTCCAGCGCCCCGGTGGCGCTCTCGCCAGCGCTCACGGCCAGGGCCATCAGCTCGGCGACGCTCGGGAACTCCGCCATCATGCGGACCTCACGCTTCTTGATGCGGGCACCAAGCGCGTAGTCCCGGAGCATGAAGCCGGCCAGACCCGCGGCGACGACGATCAGGACCGCGAAGAGCGGATTCAGCCGCACGGCCAGACCGCTGACCAGGACCACAGCCACCGCACCCAGAAATCCGCCGGCGGCCCAGAGGAGCTGTTCCGCGCGAAACTCGACGGCGGTCTTGTCACTCCCGGCGCGCACCAGCCTGCGGTTCAGGGCGGTCGTTCCAGGGTTGAGCCGGCCCAGAGCCCGCATCCAGTCGCCGAGGACAGGCCGAATGATGCGTTCCAGGGGTCCAAAGGGAGTGAGATTCCGGGGTGCCTCGTGCAGGAGCCGGGATTGCACGCTGTAGGACCGCAACTGCGGGGCGATCCGTTCGGTAAAGCTGACCGGCCGCATGAACGGCAGCCGAACAAGCACCAGCCACAGCGCGGCTCCCAGCACGGCACCGCACGCCGCCGCGGAGGCCAGCAGCGCGCTCATCGGAGCGCCCGTTCGTCCTGCGGCAGGGCGCCGATCCGGAGCATAAGTGTGTAACAGACGAGCGAGACCACCAGGCCTCCGACCAGCACGGCAGCGCCGACGGCCGTGTTGTAGGCGGAGACCGCTTCGGGCCGGCTGGCGAGCAGGACGAGCACAATCCAGGGTGCGGCGACGGCGAGGCGTGCGGCGTTGACGGTCCAGGACTGCCGCGCCTCCAGTTCGCTGCGGGTACGGGAGTTCTCCCGCAGGAAGTCCGCGAGAGTACCGAGCAAACGCCCAAGATCGGAGCCACCCACCTCGCGGGTGAGGCGCAGAGCTTCCACTATGCGGTCGGCGACGGGGTCGGCGAGCCGTTCCTTAAGCCGGTTCAGAGCCGGGTCGAAGCGGCCACCGGACCGGTAGTCTGCGCCAAAGTCCCGGAAGAGCGGACGCAGCTCGGAGGGCCCCTTGTCGCCGAGCTGGATCAGGGCCTCGGGGAGTGACAGCCCGGCGCGGATCGCCGACCGCAGGTGGTCGACGACGTCGGGCCATAGCTCCCGGAGCACGGCCGTCCGTTTTCGTGCCCGCCATCTGACGGCGCCCAACGGCAGCCATCCTCCGAACAGCCCGAAGCAACAGGAGATTGGCCACGAGCGGGTGCCAGCGAAGAAGAGTAAGGACACGAAACCTCCGACGCCGAGGCAGGTGGCCAGGAGCCCGGCCCTGCTGACCTTTTCGATGCCGGCGGTGCGCAGCAGGTCATCCAGGCGGTTCACCTTCTGAGGCCGTGGCGCCCGGGGCCGCTGCTCCCAGGCCGACCACCAGATAAGCAGCAGCCCCACTCCCCCGAGCAGCCCAAGCAGCGGCGCCATCAGTGCGACTCCAGCAGTGCCGCGACGTCGTATCCGGCGCGAGCGAATTTCTCGGCCGCCGGCATCGAGTTCGCCCGGGCTGCCAGCTGGCCGCCGTCGTCCTCGAACACCATGGAAGACTCGATGACCCCGTTCTCGACCCTGCGGCCCAGCGCCAGGATTTCGGTTACCTGCCGGCGGCCGTTCGCGTGGCGGCTGCAGTGGACGACGAGGTCGATGCAGGACGCGACGGTGGGGACGACGAAGGCGCTGGAGATGTTCTCGCCGGCCAGCAGCGGTAGCGTGCAGATCTTCGTCACCGCGTCGTGGGCGGAGTTGGCGTGGACGAACAACAATAAAAACCGGGTAACGAAACTGGCACTCCATACGCCGGTGGACTTAGGGCATGAAGAAGACGAACCTCACCCCTGCCCTAGTCCCCACAGCGACACCCGAAGAGTACTGCTGGCTCAATGAAGTAGTCGGCGTGGACCTCGCCGCGATGGCAGCCATCCTCTCTCCGATCATCGCCGGAGAGACCTATACGCCCACGATTATTCCCGCCGAAGGCGAGCCGAAGCTGTCTCTCATCGCCGCGTGAAATCGCCGCACATTCCTCGCGAACCGCAGTGGCAAGCATTTTCTAGAGGTGGTCACCACTTTTTCGCCTCAAGCGCAAAGTATTTTTCACGCTCCGAATACACAAATTTCTCCCCATATTCAACCAATATTGGTTGTTCAACATTGTTGACAAATGACCTAAATACTCATTTTACGGGATATGCACCGCATTATTTAGATCATTTGTCAACCATGTTGCTAACCAAGACTTTATTGGTAATGCACAATTGATTTATCAGCAGGATACGGCTGCATTAATACGAACGGAAAGGCTTTCGCGAAGTCCCAAGCTAAGTGTGATCCCGTAAAGCAGATGCTCGCGGAATGTTCAAAATATGAAATCAGGAAAGCAGGAAATCCGATGGCTTCACCAAAGCAGGTCTCATTCGCACTCCACCTCCTCGGCGAGGCCGGATACAGCACAAAATACATGGCCGCCAACTTCAAGGGGCTTGGAGCAACCATGAACGAGCGGGGCGGACTGGTACGGGATTGGCTATCCGGGATGGAGAGCCAGCGAATCTCAAGGCTCATCGGCCAGCTCAACAAAAAGCACTGAATCAATATCGCTTCAACAAGATCGAGTCAGGCCTCAAGCGGTCAGGCGATCCGGCGACAACGACCAACCATTTACCGCAGTCCACAGCCACACAACACCCTTTTCTCACACACTCTTCAGAACGGAATACCGCAATGTCAATCTCCCAAGAATCAATCACCGGCGGACTCACTTTCGCCGCTGCCGGACTCGCAACCGCAATGGTCGGCTGGTCCTACGCCGAAGACTCCAATGGCTTCCTGCCCGCATACAAGGTCGAAGCAATCGAAGCTACCCGGCCACTGGTCGAGGAGCTGATACAAGCCGAGCGCTGGCTACCAGTCGAGCAGGGCGGCATCACCTACGGGTACCGAATCATCAACGGAGAGAGCAATGAGCGGACCGAAGAAGCTGTCGTTGAAGTCGGCATCAGTGATCTGGCACGAGTGCTCGTGGAAGAAGCTCAGGCCGAACCTGACGACGAAACCGAGGGACGACGTTCGCAAGGAACCTCGGAAGAGCAGCAGCGAATCATCGACGCAGTACCCCACCACGATCTCAAACCGGCAAGCACCGTGATCCGTAGCTGGTCACTTGCTCAGTTCACTGACGAAGACCTAAACGACGCGTTCGACGAATTCCGAGAGGAGTTCCCCGGTGACGCCCCCAACTCCGATGACCTGTTCGACACCTACATTAAGGCGGTCAAAGCAACCAAGTCAATCAGCAAAGTGACAGCCGCAGCCGGTCAGTACACCGGTCGCCTTAGTGCTCATCGGTGGTTCAAGAAAGAGCTGTACCTCGACGAAGAAGCATTCCGACACGAAGCATAATATCCTCCTCTCCCTAAATTCAGAAGGCAAAATCTCGTGGCAACGAAACTCATTCCGGCAACGGACATTGATATACAAACACATTCCGACAGACCCCACACCAATACTCATCAGCAGTCATTTGGAACACTGAGTCTCATCGGGGATTCCATGGTGCGGACAAAGTTCCCCAAGCAACTGACGGAGAACAAGAGGGTTCTCCGCGCTAGGGCAAAGCTGGCACGGGCAGAACACGCTGAAGCCGAGAAGGTTCGTGAGGTCAGGGAGCTGCTGAGGTCCGCCGGTGCGGGTATCGCAAAGATCGAGGAAACGAAACCAAAAAAGGGTTCCAATCAGGGCTGGAACTTTAGGACGATGCCCCGAATGAAAACCACGATGACGATGTTGGACACTTCTGCCATCACGGCACGTGTTGAACAGAATAAGGACGTGCACATCGCGTACCTCGTGCTGAGCTACCCGCGCTTGATGATCACGGATGCTGCATCAGTTCACGAGAACATCGAACGGTTCCTGCGCGGCGCTCGGAAGATCGTCGGTGACGAGTTGGCCGATATTTGGACCATCGAGTTCAAGAAGTCGAAGCAGGCTCACGTCAACTTCCTAGCGGCGCTATCTGATTCCGAAGCTTACGAACTCAGAAAGTTGTGGGCAAGGATCGCTGGCTGGTCAGGCGATTACAAACTCAAAGACGCCGCGTACTTGAGTATGTCTACCTCTTACGAAGAGAGGACGAAGGGCGCTAAGGCACTGGCTGAAAACGTGATGAAGTATCTTTCGGCATTCGGTGATTCGCCATCGGCACTCCGTAAGGCGCATCAGTTCTGGACCCCACCTGAATGGCTCGAGACGGGCACTGGGGCGATGTGGGGATACTCCCGAAACATCAAGCAGGCGGCAGAAGTTCAGTTCGAGATTACGAACATTAAGCAGCGTAAGGCAGTTGATACCTACCTCCGGAAGAGCCTTGGTATCAAGGCGAAGTTGGTCCGCTGGGCCAACGACGAGACCGGCGAGGTTAGTGAGTTGTACGACCGGAGTGCTTTCAGCCAAGACCGAAGTCATGGCAGTAGCTGGGGCTGCTTTATCACCCCGCAGATGGTGGCGGACATCCGGTACATCATCAGCAGCCTCGCTTAATACCACCCCTTATCGCAGAACCGGTTCCCTGCCGTGATCACCGCAGTGGCGGCACGGACCATTCATCTCAATCAATCGAAGGGCAAGCAAATGACCAAAAAGACGCCGATGGAAATCGCGCGCGCGTCACGCAATGAACGCAATCACAAGGTCAGCGCACTCAGCAAACTAATCGACAAGGCCGAGGAGCTGCGGCATGAAGTGGGGCACGCTCAGTACTACTTGGGCGCTATGCCGAAGGACCTCAGGTGGTCAACGGAAGCGGCACTGGATCAGGTCATCAAGGCCCTCCGGGCTGAACGCTTGGGCATCCACACCAATGCACGCGTCGCCACCAAGAACTCAATCGAAGGGCAGTAATCATGAGCACTAGGCCGGACCGTTGCAGGAAGTGGTAGACGAGACTTAGGAGACACGGGAACGCGTCCGAACGACCCACGAGTAGCGAAGAAAACGGCAAGATAACTAGCCGCGAGTACATCGCGTTTAGGAAAGAATGCCCGAGCTGTACTAGGGAGAGTCACGCGGAGTTCATGGCGCTGATGACTCTAAAGCCGGAGCGAATACTGACGCCGGTACCAGCGCACGGCCTCGGCGGCCTGTTCGACTTCGTCCCCCCATGTGTTCGACAAGGAAGGGGAATGACCGTGATCACCAGCACCGATGTTCTCGCATTCAACACTGAACTCTCAAGGCGCAGGACGGAGGGCCGTAAGTCCGGTGAGTTGCACGAGGCTGCGTCCCTCGAAGCCATCAAGGACGAACCTGACGAAGCACACGTAAACAATCTGGTGGTCTCCTAACCTGACGCCAAGCCGATGAGGTTATCGCCGGAGGTCTTCATGGAGTTCGACAGGTTCGCAGAATTTGAGGATCACACATGTGAACTTGTTCCTCACAGCTTTCGCCGGACCGACGTGGGCAATGGCTAAAGAGTTGGCACGGGAACTGGCGCAGTGATCCGCGCTGTAACGGAAAAGCTGAGGGTCGTGCGTAGACCAACATGGTTTGCACACCCCCTTCTCCATTTAAGGCATTACCCCCTATGTGCCGGGTCCCCCTGAGATATCCCCCGTCTAGCTGTTATGTATGACTATTTGAGAAAATGAATACTTTTACATGCCCGTGATCGTCATTTGATTGGTGCGTGGAAAGAAGGGGTTGCGTAGTAAAGAAGTGCGGTGGTGTCTGCCGGTGAACTGGACAAAGCCGCTACTGACTTTTCCTACGCTCAGGCTGATTCGACGATGGGGCAGGGCGCTGCGCTAGGCACCGGGGCGGCGGGGCGTGGCGTTTCCGCTGGTTAGATGTTTAAATATTCAAGTCGGTTGACAATTCGTAGGGGGACGCGGTGCAGGAGCCGGAACGTGCAGTAGCAACGATCCAGATCGCTGACCGTAGCCTGTCGTCGATTGAATCCCTTCGCCCGTCACTGCTAGCCATGCGCTGGGCGCTCAAGGCGCATCTCCACGCCAACGGCTGGAAGAACGTTCCGATAGAAGACGTCAAGGCGAAGATGTACTTCGTCAATTCAGTAGCTCACCTTGTTGCGCACCACGTCCCTACCGGTATTGACGGCGTGTTGGTGGGAGGTGCGGAAGATGGCGCAGTCTTTCCGGTTGAAGGTCATGCTCCTGCTTTGACCGTGGGTATGGTCTCAGGCACTGATGCGGAGGATTATTTTGGCTGCGATTGTTATGACTGCGGCGACTGCACTCCCCCAGCCGAAGCCGATGAATGGACCTGTTGGCGACTAGAGGGCCTTACCCAAGGCGGTGATGGCGTTTGGCGCTGGGCGTACACACCGGCTGCTTCTTATGGCATTACTAGGCATGAACAACGCATGCACGACTCGGCTATCACTCACCAATCTAGCGGTTGTTCGCTCTGTCGCCTTCACAACTGGCTCTCCAAGACATCGAAATTGAATCTACCCTCGAAGATCACTTCAGCGGACGCGACACTTCACTTTGAACGAGCTCCACATGCTGACACTTTTTGCACCGCTTGCGCGGTTGGACTCGGAATGGGGACGATGTGCTAGGCCCTTGGTATTCGAGAGACTCTAAGCGTATTAGCGTTGGGAAGTGGTCTCAGCTAGTCAGCGAGGAAGGCTATTCTGACGTTGCCGTTGGAAAGTTCCCGGCACTAGGAGTATTCGTAAAAACTCGCTGGCTGGGGCATGATCGCGCGAATAATCAACCGCCTCAGATATTCACGACCAAAGTCTTGGGTGATCAGAGCATTGCCGAAATCCACAGTGCGACCGAGGATGAGGCGTTAGCAGTCCACGAGTCTCTCTGCGCCCGGTACCGCGATCAGGCTGCACTAATTGGAGAAGGCGGAGCGCCTTTGCTGAGTGACGGGGTGCTGTAGATGAGCTTGGTCGAGGACATTATGAGGGGCGGAGGGCTCGCCGGTGCGTCGGAAAAACAAGTGCGAGCCATACTCGCAAAGTTGGAATCCCTCGCCGTCGTTGTGGAGCAGAAGTCCCTGCCACAAGCGGCATTTGATGTGACAGAGGGTCGTGTCCCAGTCGTCTGGTTCCAACGAGATGGTTCCGGCCACGAGACGGTGCTCCCGTTTGGAAGGGAACACGTTTCCAAGAAACGGACGCTGACTGCCGTTCGTCGTGCCATGGCAATCCACACAGCGGTGACTGCCGACCATCCATATCTTCGTCGCGGCTATGACGACGCACGGGACGCTTACCTCCGCCAGCAACTCGAAGATGATCTGGTGGCAGAGGGAGCCGCCCGGAGCCTCGCAGGCGGCGCCCTGTAGGTGGGCGCCGCCAATGCGCCGAACTGGCTTCGGGGGCTTTACTTCTTCAGGACAAACAACGTGTTCGTTCCGCCGGTGGACTCGTTGAACGCCGCGAGTCCGCCGTCAGAGACCACCAAAGGGACCAATGTCGCACCGGGAAGGGCTTTCGGTTCGCTGCCCTTGAGAACGTTGACAACTCCGGTTTTGTGGTTGCTGGTCCCGTACACATCGCCGTTATTGGAGATGGAAAGCACACTGAAATCAACGGTTTTGCTGATCGGATAAGCCTTCCTGTCCTTGACCGAGTAGACGCCATCGGCTGCCAGCACGAAGTTGCGGTCAGGACTCGTGATCGCAAAACGGCTACCGCTGAACGCCGGGTCAGCAGGTTTTCCAGTGTGGGGATTGATCGCCACATACGTCTTGGTCGGGAAACTGGAGCTCATGGTCGGGCGACCGGATCTATCTTTATCCCGACTGTCGGTAGTGATTACGAGGTTCGGTCCCACCATTGCGGGGCTATCTTTCTCCGACCACTCGAACGTGTCCCGAGGGAATTTCTGCGTCACGGTCCAATTGCCGTTGGTGACGGTCCTCGTCATCGTGTTAAATTCGGTTGTAGACGGCGTGCTCGTCGTGTCGTATATGTTCACGCCGTCGAAGTTTCCGATCCAGTCATAGCCAGCCATGGGCGGTACGGGTGTCCGTTCACCGTTTGAGACGTCCATAAGAGCTATAGGGTCGTTGGTCTTGCCATTAATTTGGACAGCGTCCCCGGTATTCGAATCAACGGTGACGTTCCCGTCGATCTGCTTGGTATATAGCTCTTTGCCCTTTGCATCGAGGACTGTCACGAAAGACACCTCCACAGCTTCGGGGGTCTTAGCGAGGCTGTTTGGGTCATCCTTGCCCTTGTTCAGCCCGCTCTCGACGTAAACAAGAAAGAGTGTTCCGTCCTTGGTCACCGTGCTGAGCGAATTGTGGTTCACCGGGAAGCCCGTCTGTTCCTTGGATGTGTAGACGGTGGCGCCCTTGCCGTCCACGAGAGCGAGGTGGCCAGCCTTGGTGAGGGTACCTCCCGTCCCTTTTTCGTACTTATTCCCCGCGATGTACGCAAGATAGTCGCCAACAGCGAAGACATTTGAAGCATTCTTCTCTGTGGTTTCACGCCAGCCGCCGCCGCCCTGCCAGTCAGCAGGGAGCGTCCCGTTGACGGAAATATTGTCGGTAAACCCAGCGGGCCTGTCCGCCTTGGAGGCCCCCGACTTGGCGACGTCTCCTGCCGATGCCGCAGACTGGGCAATTCCGGGCGAACAAGCGGTCAGTGAAGCTACGGCGAAGATGGCAATCATCGCGAACTTGTAGGACGGTTTCAAAACTTTCCCCCATGAGTAGAAGTTATGTTCAAGGCCAATCGGCCATTGATGTCTAGCGGGATCGCCGCAGCCAGAAAAACGCGCTCACCGCGATTGCCGCCAGCACCGCAGCAATGGCGACCAGCAATCCGGTTGGATCAGACCCCTCAATGTTTGATGCCTGTCCTGCGGTCAATTGCTCTGCGGACTTGCTTGGCACTGGGCTCGGCCTTGTGGTGGTCTCCGGTCCCTTGGCCTCAGTGGCGGCCGGAACCTCGGCCTTCGCCTTCGGATCGGCGCTCACCTGAGCCTGAGCAGACGGCGCCTCCTCCGTAGCCACAGCAGCGCCGGTCGCAGGATCGACGTTCGAGCCGCCTGCCTGCTGCGCCGCCGTGCCAACAGTCGAGGAAGTGACGTGACCCAAATTTTCGCCAGTTGCTGGCGCGACAGGGACCGAAGCGGGAACAGGAGAAAGAACACTAGGAGCCGGAGGCACATAAGGGACCGGACGAGGCGCCGATGCAGGCGGAACATAAGGAGCTGGTGCAGGCGCCGGTGCAGGTGCGGGAGGGGGCGGAGGAACGGCGACGGTATTGCTACCACCACCAACAGTTCCTGAACTACCTGACCCCGGAGCTTGTCCGCCAGCGCCATTGTCAAAGCAGACCCTCGCGCCATTGGCCGCGGTGAAGCAAACGGTGGCTGCCTGTGCCGGTGCAGCCACCGCCACCGACCCTCCGATGAGCAGCGCACCCACAATCGACAGCTTCAAGACTGAATTCACGATTCCCCCAATGCGTGCAACCGTTCGCGGCACACCCGGACGCGATAATCAGAATCCTAATGCATAGGGTCGCCTATACAAGACCAAATTGAAATGGTCAGAATATGCCTTGGTCCCCTGTGCTCGCCCAGCAGCTTGGCGCGACGATTCGGGCACTCAGGATCGAGCGAAACCTCACTCAGGAAAAGCTGGCCCAACTCGGGGGAATAACCAAAAATCAGGTGCAGCTTCTCGAATCCGGACGCGGACACACCAAATTGGTAGAACCGGCATCCAACCCCAAACTAGCCACGATGTACGGTCTCGCGGACGCTCTCGGCGTGCGGGTTCACGACTTGCTCCCGTAGATTCGAGCCGCTCACCTGACGCAGATCGTAACCGGCTAGAGGTCGGCCTTGACCATAAACAGCTATCGGCGACAACCCCCGACTAATCTGTGGGTATGCCTTTCACCGCCCTCCAAAGCCCTCGCCCGCGAGCCGGGGAAACTCGAATTCGCAACGGTCGAGGACGCCGTCGATCAAAAATTGACTGAGCGAGCTGACCTTGACTGGAAGCAATGTCTCCCCATGGACGGCAAGAAGCCGGACTGGAAGCAGGAGTTCGCCAAGGACGTCGCAGCGATGGCCAACACAGGCGGCGGCACCATCGTCTTCGGAGTAACCGAGAATCGTTCAACTTCCGCTGCCGAGAGCATCTGCGGGACCAGCGACATCTCCAACACTAAAATCCGGACGCTGCATTCGGTAGCTTTCAGCAACATTCACCCACCAGTGCTTGGAATCGCGTTCACACCCCTTATCAACGCCGACGCTGACAAGAACGTGCTAGTCCTTGAAGTGCCGGACAGCCCCGACGCGCCGCATCTCATCTACAACAATGACTATTTCGGAGCACCGCTTCGGAACGGGACAGCCACCGCATGGATGACCGAACGCCTTCTGCACAACGCATACAGGCTTCGTTTTGGCATAGCTGCCACACGTTCAAAGAACCTGAACGATCTGCTCGAATCGACTCTGCCCAGCAACCACGTTTACCCGACGTTGTGGATGGGTGCCGTCGCGCTGCCGACCGCGACGCGCGACTCAACGTTGAGGTGACTCACCAAAGAGGAGGCACGTTCGGTTTTTTGCAGAGCCCGCGAACTCCGCTTCACCTTCGCCCGTCGCATTGGATACACACCACTAGAGCGTATCGACGGGCTGAACCCAAGGATGGGGCTCCGCCGATGGATCGACGGACATCCGAGACCGAGACGGACGACCGAACTGGGCGAGATTGCCAAGATTGCAGTGGCTGAAATCCACGACAATGGATCGGTAACTCTTACCGCTGCGGTGGGCGGCTTCGCTTCACCCAACGACACTCAGCCAAACCACATTGACGCCAAGCTAGCGGAAGGCTTCGTCGCGGACTTCGTTGCACTCGTAGGAAGCACAGCTCGCGAACTGTCGATACCCGGAGGCTATGAGACTCTCATCAACATGCGCTGGAGCGGAGCCGCACCGATTTACATCCGAATACCCGATCCACTGGGATATCTACTCGGCACAGAGTATTCGACCGGCATCAACGAATTCGTGCCCGTCTCAGCAGCCATCCCAGCCAACGCCTCCGACTCGATGCTGCTGACCGCAACTCAGGAACTGGGTCTCGATATCACAAACCATGGTGGTGCGCAGGGTCTGTATTCAATAAAAAGCAAGTTGGACAGCGACGAGTGACTACAAAGGGGCTCAGCTTCATAGACAGCGTTCTCCTCGCTGATGAAAAGAAGCCACAAAATGGCGTTCGGCTCTTAGGACGGTTGCCACTTGTACCGAATGACTAGTCCTTATTGGCTTTTGGCTTCGAGGTTCCTGAGGGGCTGGTGGGAGCTTTCCTCGGTTCGGGAACGTGCGTCATCGGCTTAGCCCCTTTGGTCACAGTCGTCCTCACTCCCGCACCACCTAGAAGCGTCTTGTTGGTCGCGCTCTCGTTACTCATGAAGGGTCCTTTCGTCTTCGCTGCTGGGCGCGCTTGCTACCCACTCGATTACACACTTTTCTGTCACCGCGAGCCAAACGCCCGCCGTGCCGTCAATCTTCTGTCCGAAAACGCCATCATCGGTCATTTCGTATTGCGACTCTATGAAGATGTCTCTCGGCTGTGGGTAGGTGCTGAGAAAGGATCGAGTACTGAACCAGCCTCCTACCCATGCACCGTCTTCAAGTCTTACTCGGACGAACCTTCCGGATTCTATGCGCTGCGCTTCTTTGTCCCAAGCAGTGGGCGTGCTCTCGTAACTGCGAGTGAGGACTGGAATCGTCCGCCCTTTCAACGGACCACGCGTTATTTGAACCTTGGTTGTGGTCCCAAAAATGAGAAGCGCCACTACGCAGGGGACCGTGATGAGCAAGGCGAGGACAAGCAGCCCCAACAGTCCCACATTCTTAAGAACGAAATCAGGGTCTCGCAGGTCATCAAATGTAAAGAGATTCCCGAACACAATGGCGTACAGGCAGTCAAAGACGACGCTGGCGAACACAGCTTCCAGAATCCGCACACCAATAGTCGTGTCTATGTTTCTGTGTCCGATGAGAAGGGTTCTAGCGGTGGAGAACGAGACCCCCGGAATGACCAGCAAGATGAGGGCTGTAACACCGTAGACAGATGTCGGGAGCTGCATTAAGGGTTACTCTCCCGACTGAAAGTGGTCAGTGCCGACGGAGTCGAATCAATGCAACTCATGCCGCATCCTCGTCCCGGAGCTTCTCGAAGAGGCCCATCTTCTTCAGCAGCTCCACCATCTCGCCTACCTTGTCGGAGGACAGCACCCAGCCGATGCCCTTGGAGTGTTGCTCCCCCGCTTCGATCACGGAGTCCTCCACAGTGGTGAGAATCTTCGGTGAGGAGTAGAAGTCCACCTTTCCGTTCGCCGCTGCCTGACCACGTAGGGTCTGGTTCTCCAAAGCCTTGTTCATCACGCTCTCCGCCACCGAAAGCTGATCAGCATCCGACAGTCCAGAGCCTTCGAAGAAGGTGTTCATCTGCTCTATGATTTCCGCCCAGCGCGCTTTCTGCGCCTCGTGGGCTGACCCGCTGCCAGCAGCCGTCATCGGGTCCAGTGCCACTGAATCCTCGGCGGAGAGCTTCAGGTCCGCCTTAGCCTGCTTCTGGAGCTTGTAATGGGTCATCACGACCTCGGACAAGTCCAGTGTTTCCCGATCCTGATTCTCGGTGCTGATGACGCGGGCGAGCAGCTTGTAGAAGATGGAGCGCTTCTCCAGATCAGTGTCCTGATAGTCGATGATCTGGGACAGGAAATCGTAAGCCCTGATGAAGCTACCGAGGTCCTTGCGGAAGATGTCCAGAGCGTCGATGGCTGCCACGTCCTTGGCATCACGGGCTTTCTGGTACCTCGCTCTGAAGCGGGAGCGCGCCGGTTCCACAACTGCTGTCAGCGCTTCGTGGCTGACTTTCCCGACCCACGCCGCAGCAGCCTGCTCGACTTCGATTTCCTCGTAGATGCCCGCATCATCAAGCTTCGCCTGAAGATCATGCACAATATCCGGGTCGGTGACACCGGAAAGCTCGGCTTCCTTGTGGTACTGCTGGAAGGCAGCCAGTATCTCGTCTGGATCGTTCACGAAGTCGATGATGAAGGTCTGGTCTTTCCCCGTTGTGACACGGTTCAGCCGGGAAAGCGTCTGGACAGCGGTAATGCCGGAGAGCCTCTTGTCCACGTACATGGCGACAAGCAGCGGTTGGTCAAAGCCGGTCTGGAACTTATTGGCAACCAGCATGATCTGGTAATCGTCAGTGTTGAACGCCTTCGGAATCTCTCGCCCGTGGAGTCCGGGATTCATGTTGATCTCGTTCAGCTTCTCGGCGGAAACCTCGCTGTCCACCACATCACCCGAGAACGCCACCAAAGTGGCAAGGTCCTTGTAGCCCTTGTCGGCAATGTACTTATCCATAGCCACCTTGTAGCGCACGGCTTCCTTGCGGGAGCCTGTGACGACCATCGCCTTGGCTCGACCAGCAAGGTGATGCCTGACATTGGAGCGGAAGTGCTCCACGATCACAACAACCTTCTGGCTGATGTTGTACGGGTGCAGCTTCACCCACCGCATGAGTTCCTTGACAGCCTCAGACTTCTCGATGGTCGCCTGATCGGAATCGTAGTCAACCCCGTTGTGAGCGAGCTTGAACGCCAGCTTGTACGGCGTGTAGTTCTTCAGAACGTCGAGAATGAAGCCTTCCTCAATGGCCTGCTGCATGGAATACAGGTGGAACGGTGCCGGGAGGCCAGCGGCGTTCTTCCGCCCGAACAACTCCAGCGTCTTGGCTTTAGGAGTAGCGGTGAAAGCGAAGAACGACAAGTTCTTGCTTTCCGCGCGTTTGTTCATCTCCTCCAACAACACCTCCTCGGTGGAGAGGACCACTTCCTCCACCTCGGGATCATCTTCTCCTTCAACTACAGGAGCGTCATTTCCGGAGGTCAGCACCTTCTTCAGGTTCTTGGCAGCGTCACCTGACTGGGAGCTGTGTGCCTCGTCCGCAATGATCGCAAACGACTTACCCTTCAACCCCTTGTTCTTTGCAATCTCATCCAAAGCGAACGGGAACGTCTGAAGCGTGACACCGATAATCTGGATGCCACCAAGCAACGCAGCGGAAAGCGCTTTGGACTTGGAGCTGCCGGAACCTGACGTGATGGCCTTGAACACACCGTCAGTCTTGTTGAGTTGCTGTACAGCCTCCTGCAACTGACCATCCAGCACCTTCCGGTCACTGATGACGATGACGGAATCGAACATCTTCTTCCCATTTGCGTTGTGCAGAGAGTTCAAGCGGTGGGCAGTCCACGCAATGGAGTTCGTCTTCCCCGAACCTGCCGAATGCTGAATGAGGTATCGGTGACCGGGACCTTCAGCAGCAGCGGTGTCCGCGAGCAGATTGACGGCTTCCCACTGGTGGAAGCGAGGAAACAGGAGTGATTTGGAGACGGTCTTTTCGCCCGTGATCGGGTCAACCCTTTTCTCCACGTGCAGATGCATGAATTTGCCGAGGATGGTCAGCCATGAGTCGCGCTGAAGCACCCGCTCCCAAACGTACGCAGTCTGGGAGCCGCTGGGGTTCGAGGGGTTTCCCTTGTGGCCGTCGTTGCCCATGTTAAACGGCAAAAAGCGAGACTGATTACCCTGCAAGTGGGTCGTCATAAAGCATTCCGTGTTGGACACGGCGAAGTGCACCAGTGCTCGATGACCGAAGGAGAATAGCGGCTCAGCCTTGCGGGTGGTCGGGTCAACGGGGAGCCGGTTCGTCTTGTACTGGTCCATGGCGTCCTGCACCGTCTGGGTGAAGTCCGTCTTCAGTTCCATTGTGGCAACCGGCAGGCCGTTGACGAAGAACACGAGGTCAACACTGTTCTTGTTGCTGGATGAGTAGTACACCTGACGCATGACCCGGAGCCGCATCCTGCCGTAGTCAGCCACTGTCTTCGGGTTCTTGTCGTCATTGGGCTTGAACTGGGACATCCGGAATTTCGCCGGGGTAGCCTTGAACCCGTTCCGTAGCACGGAGAGGGTGCCGCCCCCGGTCTCCAAGGGAGTATCCAGCACTTTCACCAAGCGCGTGAGAAGCCGCGTAAAGGACTTCTTCTGCACCTCGGTTGAGTCATCGGGCTTTACGAACTTCTCCAACTCCTGCGGCTGAGTGTCCGCCAACCATGCACGGACATCCTCCGGGAAGAGCGCTAGCTCCTTGTCGTAGCCGGTGCCGTTCTCCGAATACAACCACCCGTGCGCAGCAAGATGCTCCGCGATCCCCTTCTCAAACTCAACCTCGTTGTACAACGCCATAACTAGCAGCCCCCAGCCCAGCAGTAATGTGGTCCCGAACGTCGATCTTGCCTGTCACAGCGGCGGAGATCAGCGCCGCACGACGCTCCTTGGACAGCTCAATAGCTTCCTTAGCGTCCGCAATGGCAGCGTCGATCTCTGAAGTTTCGAAGTCGAGGTAATCGACAATTTCCTGCTGCTCCGCCAGCGACGGCTTGGGCAACCGCAGGCTTGCAATGTGCTTCGTGTTGATCTGAGGCACGGTCGAGACATCGGCTATTTCTTCCAGTTTTACTAGCTGAAGAACGTATGCGAAGAACTTCGAATCGCAGTCTTTGTATGGCTTCCAACCCATCAAGTTCGGGTCCAGAAACGCTGGTTCCTTAACGATGTTTACCTTGTTGGTGAAAATAGCCGCTCCGCGCTTAGGGAATACGATGAAGTTAGTAATGGGAGCAGCGGCATACCGCTCAACGAACCATCGCGTTGGCTGGAGTGAAAAACCTTCCACGGACAGGGAGGACACTTTGAGGAATTGCGTGCCCGAGACTTCGTTGATGTCTTCTTCCTTTATCATCTCCGAGCCGAAGACCTTTCCGATTCGCGTGCCCTTATCAACGACCCAGTGCTGGGGAACTTTCCCGATCCACGGCACACCGCTGTCCTTCATTTTGACAGTCAGGTCAAGGCCCTTGGTGACCGCTTGTGTGATGGTGGCAGCACGGCGTTCATTCAGCAGTTCAATGAGTTCTTCCTGATCCGCAATGAACGCATCAATCTCGGCGGCCTCGTGATCGAGGTATGAAGCGATGGCTTGCTGTTCACCGACGGATGGCAGCAGCACGGGGAGGACTCGGTGCTTTTCGGGGTCTAGGTCCCATTGGGAAGGCCGGACCCCCTTAGATATGGAGGCGTACGCTCCGATGTATGGGCCTGACCGCAACAAATAATGGAGGTATCGTAAGTCGTGGTTGGAGAGCGACCTAAAAACGAAGTAGGCAGGGCTTACTATCCCTTCGAATTCGGAAACAGCGACCGAGCCTTGCCATGCCTTCATCTTGTTGATCACCAAGTCTCCAACATTGACAAACTGATACTTGGACAGGTCTTCGGAAGCGCGGTTGTGATTGTCGTCCCGGCTGGATTTCGGGATAACGCCATAATCTCTGTATACGGAGAGGAGTTCTTCTTCTCCTGAGCCAAGTCGTTTGCTCCGACGAAACAGTGTCCAAAGCGGCTGAACTCCCCATGTATTGGGAACCGCGCCCAACCACTCGGCACCGCTGTCCTTGTATTCGGGGTACGGATTCGGTGCAGTCATGCCTTCACCGCTTCCAGTCGTGCCCGGATACGACCGAGCACAGCATCCAAATCCTCGTCAATCGCATCAAGGGTGCGAGTCTCCTGATGCTTGTAGAAGTGGCGGGTAAAAGGAATCTCGTACCCGATCTTGGTCTTGGACTCATCGATCCAAGCCTCCGGCGCGAATGGCAGAACCTCGCGCTCAAAGTACTCTTGAACGTCTTCAGTTAAAGGCACATTTTCGGTGTCGCGCAATTCCGGGTCAGCCTCCGCGATCCCCTTGGAGTTGGTGCTGATCTCACCCGATTCGTCTCGGGCAGAGAGTCCAGATACAAGTGCTTTGAGCAGCGGTGCAGCGAGGTTCACTCCTGCCCTCTTAATTGCGGTACGAACGTCCGCCGTGAATCCGTCCCTGTTGGTCCACACGTGCTCCGTGTTCAGCTCCGCCAAAGCAGTGCGCACCGCGTCAGTTTCGCCTTCAGTCAGCTTCACCAGTCCCTTGGAAGCCAGTGCGTTTGATAGGCGCGCTCCGGTCACAGCGAAGTTTATCCGGAGCGGGCGATCCACGGTGATCGTCCGGTATCCGAAGTCAGCAGTCGTGAAGACCTTGCTGTATTTGGGGTCCGCGTCAGCGTATTCACCGTAGAGGGTGACAATGCGGTCGATGTCAGCCTGACCAAGTTCCTTGGCTTTGGAGCCAAGGTTCTTGCGCATCTTCTGGAAAAACTGGGAACCGTCAATGAGCTGGACAGTCCCTTGCCGTTCCTCCGACTTGCGGTTCGTTAGCACCCAGATATATGTGGAGATGCCTGTGTTGTAAAACATGTCGGTCGGCAGGGCAATGAGTGCTTCCAGCAGGTCGTGCTCCAGAACGTACCTTCGAATCTCCGATTCGCCGGAACCGGCACCGCCCGTGAACAACGGTGAGCCGTTCAGGACGATGGCAGCTCGACCGCCACCGTCGCGCACCGGGCGCATCTTCTTGATCAAGTGCAGCAGGAAGAGCAGTGAGCCATCGGAGACGCGGGGTAGTCCGGGACCGAAACGACCCTCATACCCCAACTCCTTGTGCTCTTTCTCGACGGCTTGTTGGGATTTCTTCCAGTCCACGCCGAATGGCGGGTTGGAGAGGCAGTAATTGAACGTCTTCCCGAGGTGCCCGTCGTCGGTCAGCGTGTTGCCTAGAGCGATAGCTCCAATGTCCTGCCCCTTTATAACCATGTCCGCTTTGCAGATTGCGTATGACTCAGGGTTCAGTTCCTGACCCGCAAGCGTGAGGGTCGCGTCGGGGTTCATCTTTCTGATGTGCTCGTCAGCAACTGAGAGCATACCGCCCGTCCCGGCAGTCGGGTCATAGATCGACCGGACGATGTTGGCTTTGTCGAGATCGCTGTCATCCGGCGCAAAAAGGACGTCCACCATAAGGTGAATCACCTCGCGAGGCGTGAAGTGTTCACCAGCGGTCTCGTTGGAGGACTCCGCGAACTTACGGATCAATTCCTCGAAGATCAAACCCATCTCATTGTTGGAGACGTGTCGCGGGTGAAGATCGACGGCGGCAAACTGCTGTACAAGCAGGAAGAGCAGATCGTGGTCGTGCAGCTCTTCAATGCGCTCTTCCAACTTGTACTTCTCAAAAATGTCACGCACGTTGTCCGAGAACCCGCGCACGTAGTCCAGCAGGTTGTCCCGAACGTTGTCTGCGTCCCCGATGAGTTTCGAGAAGTCATACTGCGACGTGTTGTAGAAGGCGTGCTTGGACTTCCGGGGAAGGAGCACCGTCAGCGGGATACCGCCGTCCTTCGACTTTTCGTACTCCGCCAGAACATCAGCCTTGGTTTCCGCAAGCACAGCGTCCAGTCGGCGCAAAATTGTGAACGGCAGGACGATGGAACCGTACTGGTGCGGACGGTAGGAACCACGCAGCAGATCAGCGATGCTCCAGATGAAGTTGGCGTAGTTCTTGTTAGACAAAAAAGATCCTCAGAAGGGTGCTCGACAGGTTTCTGATGCCATGCTATCCGGCAGACCGCGATCACTCGCGTGATTTCTTCGGTGCCCGCACCGGCGTTGCGGGTACGGGCAACAGTAGTCGGCCCCCGGTCTTGTATGTTTTGGGCATGGATGAACTGATCAAGCAAGGCCAATGGTGGTGGTTGCTCCTCCCTGTAGCAACCGGTGCATTCGCACTTGGCGGAAGCTGGCTTGGAGCACACCTAGGGCGCAGGACCGAACACAGCCAATGGCTTCGGAACGAAAAACGTAAGGCCTATCACGAGTTCTTGAAGTCGGGTCACTCTCTCGCCCAGTTTTTGAGCGAGGCTCCGGAAAGGTGGCAAATGCTGAAAGAAGATATGGATGTCCACGCCAAAATTCTGTTGTCAGAAGACATAGATTTCTTCGCACCAAAGCGCCTTGACAAGCATCTCATGGCCTTCAGTACTGCCGTCGTCGGCGCATTCGCGTATGAGGAGAGCGCCACGGATGGTCTCACTCGCGAACAGGCACGCAAAAATTTTGACAAGGCACACCAGACCCTTCGCAAGGCCATGCGCAAGGATCTTGGCATCACGGACTAGTGACAAAACTCTCCGGAGGGTAGCGGGATGGACATTGGGCGAGCATGATTCAGCTACCAAGGAAAGGACTGATCACAGTGGGCTTCACCTTTCGGAGCGTGTCCGTCTCGGCAAGACGGGCCACGTCAATATCTCCAAGTCCGGGGCTTCCGTCTCCGAGAAACTCGGGCCAGTGAGCCTTAGCAGCCGTGGCCGGGTCACTATTCGGCTCCTGCCCGGCCTGTCCTTCCGGTTCGGCGGACGGCGACACCGCTAGAGCGGCTTGGCTACGACTTGCGGTCAACCGTGACCACCAGATCAATGTTCAGGGCGTCTGCATAACCTCCGCGGCGCGCAGAAAGCCCGGCCCTCCCGTGTTGGCGGGGATTCGAAGTCTGCCGCGTCGATGTCAGGCAGGGAAACACGCTAGTTCTTCATGGCCAAAGACCTCGACCCACGATGGCGCCTTTACGATTGCGGAAGCTCCAAGAAAGATGGGTGTGTGCCGTGGATAAGCACGAGGAACTATCGAAGCTGCTGGAGGACTTCATCGACGCGGTGCATCGGGTGAACTGGCAATCGCCAATGGGAATCATGAATTTCTTCCCGAACGGCTGCTGCACGGTTGCGTCCTTCGCATTCGGGAACTTACTTCAGGACCGTGGCCTTGGAGATTGGCATATCGTCAATGGGAGTGCCGGGGAGATGTCGAACCACGACTGGCTAGTCTCGGCGGATGGATGGGTCGTGGATGCAACTTGCCACCAGTTCAAATTCGGAATCGATGCGTTTGTCTCCTTCGGGGGACCTTCTCCGCTGGAGACATATTTTCCTCCGAAGCAGAGGATCGAGCTCTCAGGGGGGACTGCTGCTCACCGAGCCGTGTATCGGATCATCGAACACGAGATGTTGCTAAAGGCTGAAGAGGAATGACGGTCCATCAACAACATTCCGAACTCGGCAGGAGCTGCTGGAGGAATACAGACGGGAGTCAGAAAAGTCGGCGTTGGCACAAAGGCATGGATGGCGCCCGAGGTGCTGAAGCAGCATCGTAGCTGCCGTCGCCGCCAACATGGCTTGGTGTGATCGTGTTTAGACAACACCTGCGCTGGGCACGCCTTCCGTTTACGAGGCTACGACAGGTCCGGATTGATTTAGCTTTTCTACGATGGGAGCCAGCACTTTCGCAGGCTTAGTCATGTGGTCGAGCAGTTCCAACTGCATCAGGTGCTGGTTGACGTAGTCGTGTCGCAGGGACGCGATGCGCGCCGCTTGGCGCACGAGCGCAGCGACAGTTGTCGCCGGTCGGTCGAAGTTGTCCAGTGCAGTGTGTAGCAACTCCCGAACGCGGGCTTGCTCAGTCATCCGTTCCGCAAAGTTGTTGTGAGCCTTACGGGCGGAGCATACAACAGTGGAGCGCCGCCCAAGGGTCCCAAGCCGTGCCGTGGCGTCCATGTTCCAACCTGACACCGAATCCAAGGCAATGCCATGAGGATTAGGTACAGCGGTCTGGTCTTTTCGCTCCGCAGACATGCTGATACGGCGCAGGCCGCCCGCCCGATGTAGGCTGCACGCTGTCCACCGTTCAAATAGTTTGCCCACCGTACCGTACCGTGCATCGGCAACTCTTCGAGAGCGCCCGACTCAACCCTCCAGACATTAGCGTCGGATGCTGACCCTTGGTTGGGGGCTGCGTGGGGATCAATCTAGATATGTCTGTACTTTTGGCATATGGATAATCTCGTTGGTGTTCTGGTGGGAGCGGTCGTCACTGCTGTTGCTGGATTTATTGGTTTGATGATCAGCAAGCAGACCGAGCACAAGCAGTGGCTTCGGAACCGGCGGCTGGAGGTCTACACATCCCTGATTCGGCAGGTCCATGCTTCCAGCAACGCCCTCGACCACTACCACGCTACCGGGGAGCAATTGACAACGACGCTGGATGACATCAAGGACCTGACCAACTCGAAGCTGTTCATCGTTGCGCCCCATTCCGTGAGGAGCGCCTCACAGCAATACCTAGCTGTCTTGCAGATCGCAGGGACCGAAGAAAACGTTGTGGACGAGGAGAAATTCGCGCACTGGACCCGACGGAGATCGGAGGAGTATCACGCTCTTGAAGCAGCCATTAGGAAGGACCTTGGCACACATGACAAGATTCGCCCAACGCTCCGTTCCCGGATGTGGACTGTCATATATTTCTTCATCGACCCGCCTCAAAAGTGGTACTACCGTCGCTATGGTGTTCCGTGGACAACGAACCACCCGACACGCGCGATGCGAAAGCATCGGAAAGAACACGGCTTCTCAAGTCACTAGCGCTGCGGACTGAACCGCTCCGGGAATCATGCCGCCCTTTTGTTGGCGGCGTCCTCGTCAGTTTCGGACCGTTCGCGGTGGGTCATGGGCTGAATCTGCTGCGCGGATTGGAGGTCCTCCTGACGCGCGACTTGCTCATCACACTGTTCGTTGCGGCATCGTTCCCCTGAATCAGTTCGTCACGGCGACAGTGCTGATCGCAAAATTCATGAGAGCCTTGGGGCCCTGAAGCTGATGGTGCATCAATTGAAGTCCGACTTGGTCGGGATTATGGAAGGTGCCGTCGGATGCCAGCGCGGCTGCCCATGCCCGTACCGCCGACTTCATCCGTTCAAGGCCTTTGGTCGTCACTACCCGCGTTCCGTGTGGCGGGAAGGCATCGCGGTTCGGCTTGTTCGTTATATGGAACATCACCGGCACCGCACTCAAAGGCTGCGGATACTCGCTGTTAAACCAGCTCATGGAAGTGGATAGCTGCCCGACGTCATGCTTCCGTATGAATTCGGTGACAACGTTGTTTTTGATCTCGATAACGGCGTATTCGGAACCTCCAAGATGCCAAAGAACGTCGGGGCCCTTCTTGAAGTCCTTTTCCGGCCTCTGGCTGGCGAGTCCCAAGTGTTCGCCCAAGTCGGCCAGCGCCTGTTCAAATGGCTCGACGGTAGCCGGAGAGGCGTCGAAAATAAGATCGGCCAAAACCGAGTTGACGCCGATCAGCAGATCATCTGGAGACTTGTACTTACCGGAGAGGAAGGCAGCGGCGGTCGAGGCTTGTTCCGCCGCTTTGCCCTTCAACGGAATGTAGGCGATCCCTTGTTCCGGCTTCAGAAGCGCCCTGTTGTCGTCAAGCGCTTGGACCTGCAACTTCTGAGCGGCAACCGGGTTAATCGGGTGCAAATATGCAGCTTTTTGTTGCCGCATCCATCCCCGCACACGTGCGTCGTCTCTGACTGCGTTTATGGCCTGCTGCTGAGCGTCGGCGGCCTCTTGATAGCGTTGCTGAGCTGCCAGATCGAAAGCCCGTCGCTCTGGTCGCGCGGTATCTGAAACGTTGCCCTCACCATACTTGACACCCACCAAAGCGTTCCGGCTAGCCGTTACCCAGCCGATATCACGACTCAGGCACTGATCGACAACCGCCTTAAAATCTTCGACCGCACCGCCGCGCAGTTGACTCGCGATCTCTCTCGAAAGCGCCAACTGAGCACGGGTCGCTGGACTGAAATGGTTTGGAGCTTCAACGTCGTGCAGCCGACGTACCAGTTTGTCCCCAAGCAGAATAATCACTGCATGATCATCTCGGGATCTGATACCCCTGCCCATGCCTTGCTCAATGCGCTGCAACTGTCTTCCGGTCATCGCCCATGTATCATCTAGAGCTGCCGATTCCAGTCGATCCATGCCGGAATACGCTTCCGGCAAGCCATCTATGACAAGAACCCGACACGCGTCCTCAGGAAGATCAACCCCATCGTATTTGGCTACAAGGACGGTGAACCCAGACTTGTTGGCCTTCAGATCGGCCACACCGTCTTCCAGATTGGCCGCCGAAAGAGTCGCCGTTGCGACGTCACCCCACCATTTTGCACGGGCTGCCGATGGAACTATAACCACAACGTTTGTTCGTCCTGCTAGGTCCGACAGGTACTCCTTGAGGGCATGCTCTGTCCAATCCGGTCGCACTTCCTGCGGAATCAGAATCATCCGCTCACCGATGTCATCCGCCGAGCTGGGGGTTATTGGTTGTCGGACCGACTGTTCGTCAGCTCCAAAGTGCGTGACAAGCACACTGTCATCAGCGAGAGTTGCCGTCAGATAGATACGGCGCTGTGCCTGTGTAAAGCTGGGCACTTCATCCACCGGAGGCAACGGCGGCTTGATTTGAACTTCCGTTGCCGTGAACACGCAGCGGCACAGAGGTATCACGTTTTTTATCAGCGGCCACGCCCATTCCATCTCCGGGTCCCCTCTGCGAGCGTGAAGTTCCTCCGTCACCCGAGTCCCAAGGTCAAACCAATCCCATGGAGCGACCTGTAGCGCCGCCGTGTTGTCTCCGGCCTTGAGATCAAGCAACCCAGCGGGATATTGCCGACGAAGACTTGCCTCAGTCAACGCGAGAATCCTCCCATAAACCGGGTTAGCGGACGGAATCGTCAGTTCGAATTGTTGCTCGACAGCGGTTAGGCAGGCATGCGCGTCATCGATCAGGACTGCTCCAAGCTTGATCTTGCGTCCTTCATTGCCAACCCCAAACTTGCTCCGGCCATTGAAGAGGGTGTGAACCGTTGTTACCAGAACCGCTTCACCGTGGAGAACCGCTGAGTCTCGTGGATCGCGAGACACCACAATTCCCAAGTCAGCCGCTGTCGCAACAACTTGATCCGCGAGGTACGTGTCGGGAGTTAAATAGGCTGCTGGACGAACCCCCTCATTAAGCGAACTCTTCAGCATCAGAAGGCCCACAACGGTCTTGCCGTTTCCAGTGTTCATCTTCACAACGAGGTCGGGTTTTGTCCGTTTCTCAAACCAACGATCAAAGACTTCGCGTTGAACATCGCGCAGGTACTCAAGACGCCCACTCTTACTTGGTAGTGCGGCAAAAATCGCGCGTGGGTGCAGTTCTCTATCCGAGGCCGAGGGGCCGCCGAGCTTTGCAAAATCGATGCCTGCCATCTTGCGCCCTTCGAATTGGATGAATTTGACTTCACAATACGCGAACGCTCAGGGGCTTCCCCGCGTTGCCCATCGTCAGGCGAAGCGCCGCGCGACACATACTGCGCTCAGTCCCCATGACCTGATCGCCTCTGTCGCCCGGAGAAGACCGTGCACTAGCCATCCGCAGCGGGAGCCACACTGAAGCGCATCCTCGATGATCACGATCTGATCGACGCGTACGCATTCGTGGTTCTATTGAAGCTGACCTTCGAGCTGCGGAATGATTTGGCGCATTACTTTCGAGGGGATACGACGACGAGAAGCGACCATCAACCTTGTCAGCATCCGGAAGGGCGCGGAAGTCCCGAAGAGCTATGACGCCCTTTACGTTCATTGGTTGGTCACAGAGCAAGCGCCGGTTGTTGAGCGCGAGCTTCAGGAGCTGTACTTCACCATCGCACCGGGCAAAGGAATGGCACGAGGTCTGGCTCAGCCTGTTGCCCCATGATGAAGCTGGGCGGTGGCTACGCAGGGTATGTCTCCCTGAGTAGGAGTTCATTCGATGGCTCCATAGGCTGTCCTCATGTTGAAAACGAGATTAACTCCCTGTCATGGTGACAAGTCGTTCGAAGGGGCTGTGGCTGCTCAGCAGAGGTGGACATTGTTGGCTCCCTGAACCTCGCTGATACTTCGTTGCATTTTGTCATTGTCACAGAGGCAGATAATCACCGGTACTTCAAGTCTGACGAAGCGGCACGTAATCCGGAATATCGTCGTTACCATCTGGAACTGGTGCGCGTAGTCAGTGTCCCGGCAAATATGAGGATTCGACTTCACGGGCGGTTCACGCCTAATAAAAAACATGACGGTGGCTGGGTATGGGTCGTTCTTGACTCATGGCGGGAACTAGCAGTGCGATTCGACAAGGGCGAAATCCCCGATGAGTTCGTAGAACTCCTAGGCAAGTGGAATGTTGCCGGAGGCTGGTACGGCAACGAACTCATGGCGAGGATGAACGCTGAGTTAGAGCGGAAAGAGCTGTTGAAGGCCGCAAGGGAGTCTGGCGCTGCTGCTGTCCTGCTCGATGGCACTCTCTAGTCACTGTCAAAAACTATAGGTTTTGAGAGCCTTCCGGTCCCAACCACTTCCTACGGGACCGGTAGGCCTTTTTACTGTCAATTAGCCTGTCATTATCATACTGTCACAAACCACACTGTCAATTGCTCTTTTTCTGTGGCAGAGTGGCAACCATGACGACAACGGTTGAGGCAACGGGGCAGGTCTTGGGCTACGCCCGCATATCGACGGCGGATCAGGACGCGTCCTTACAGCGCGATGCGCTTGAGAAGTACGGCTGCGAGGACATTTACAGCGACACGATGAGCGGCGCGAAAGCGGAACGCCCTCAGCTCACAGCGATGCTGAAGCACTTGCGCAGCGGAGATACGGTGGTCGTCTGGAAGATCGACCGTATGGGGCGTTCACTGCTCAACCTGCTGGAGCTGGTGAAAGTACTGCAAGGGAAAGGCGTGGGTCTGGTCTCCATCAAGGAAGGTCTGGATACTCGGACGGAGATGGGCCGCTTCCAGCTCAATCTCCTAGCCAGTGTTGCGGAATGGGAAAGAGAGACCATCCGTACCCGTGTCAAGGCAGGCGTCGATGCGGCTAGGGCACGTGGACGGGTTGGTGGTCGGAAGCCGAAGCTCTCCCCCTCCAAGGTCAAGATGGCAAAGACGATGTATGCCAGCCGCGAATACACGATCAAGGAAATCGCTGACGAGTTGGTCGTTTCCGAATCAACGATCTACCGGGTCATCAGGGAGCCGTAGCATCCACTGGACCCATTACCAGTCTGCTGGCTGCCTACCAGTGAGAACTGGCGTGCTTCCCTGCATTGCTCCGTAGGTCATGAATGATTTCCCGCCTACTTCCCATTGGACGGTGATCCGTCGTTCGTTGAGGATATTTCTCCTCCCACCACGGGCAGGCACCTTGCGTATCTCGATCCGTTTAATGAGGCTGGACATAAGATGGCGGCGCTGGCTGGTGTCCATCTGATCGAAGAGTTCTACGCCGTTGAGTAGCTGATTGTGAGTGGCATTCGCGAGCCTCAACGAAGACTGTTCATCCTCAAGCTTCCGGCGACGGTGCTCCTTCTCATCCTTTACGGTGACATATGTGGCTTCGGTGATGATTCCCCGATCCAATCTTCCGTAGTCAACAACTAGCTCGCTAGCCAGCGCGGCCAACTCGTTCTCGATTTCGAGCATCCTCTGCACGCCCTGTTGGGCGGGCGCAAAACTGTGACTGTTAGTTCGGATTGGCGGTTTTTTCACAGCTCGGTTTGGCGGCTTTAGCTGATTCCGATGACGAGGGTTGAGCGTGCGGCTTCAATGACGTCGTCGGTTATTGTGCTGAGTTCGTTGATTTTCATAATCCGTTCGACCTGGGTGAAGAGCCGGTCGATGAGGCGGAAGTTGCCTCGGGTGATCCGGGCGACGGCGGCGATGGCCTGGGCATCGGTGAAATCTTCCGGGTCCAGGGTTTGGCCGAGTTTGTGCCATCGGCGCTCGAGGACGAAATTCAGTTCGTCCTGGGCGAGGGGGCGGTATTCGTGGGCGAAGCCGACCCTGCTGTAGAGCTGTGCGTAGCGGCTGAACCATTTCTCAATCCCGGGCATGCCGATGAGAATCAGGGCTATGTTGTCCCGGTCGTAGCGGTCTCGCAGCAGTTCCAGGGCAGTGGCGTTGAGGCGCTCGGATTCGTCAATGATGAGCAGCTCCACATGCTTACCGATGCGGGTGTGCGGTCCTGTTTTCTTGCCGATTTTTTCGAGGTGCTGGTCCACGCAGATCGATACGCGGGTGCCGATGTGTTCGAGGTCGGCGTGGATCTGTTTGGGTGAGGTGAGCACGGCAGGGGTGTAGAAGACGGTGCGTGCCCGGGCCAGGGCCGCGTAGATCTGGTAGTCGGAGTCGTCCCGGGGACCCCACTGCTCTATAAGATTCTCGGCCTTGTGCCAGTTGGCGTAGCGCCTGGCGGAGAGCGTCTTTCCGATGCCGGCCTGGCCGTAGCAGATGCCGATGGTGTGCTGCCGACGCACCGCGTCGGCGAACTCGGCGAACCGGCGGTGCTCTTTGGTGGCAATGAAGCGTTGTGGTGTCATCGGTCGTCCTCTAGGTAGGTGCGTAGTTTCGGGCGTTTCTTGGGTTGACCGGAAGGGGCCGGGGCGGAAGCCGGTTTCGCTGATGCCAGGTCCGGCAGGTGCCGGGCTACGACGGCGATGCGCTGGTTGATTTGTCCGCGCAGTTCCCGGCGGCGCGCCGATCGTGCGGTCTGGATGTCTTTGAGGGTGATGGTGGAGGTTTCATGGTCGGGGTCCACGGCTTTGCAGATGAACTGGTTCTTGTGGAAGACGCGGATCTCGGTGATGTCCCGCGGGTCGTAGCGGACAATGACGGGTTCGCGGACGTAGGCGGCCAGCAGGGGCGAAACGTATCTGAGTCCCTGGAAGTGCACGCCGTCGCGGTGGACGATCCTAGGTTTGGCAACGGTCAACAGGAGCAGGTTGAGTTCGTCCATGGTTGCCGGGAGCCGGGGCAGCCAGCCATCACCTACCCAGGTATCATGCGGTGTGGCCTTGATCTCGGGGTGCTCGCGCTGGTGGTAGTCCTCCGTGATGAAGCGGCCGATGGCCGTGTCCAGCTCTTTGAGGGTCAGTACCGGAGCCGGGTGCCGGCGGCCGCGGGTAAGGTGTCCGGGCAGTTCGGTCAACAGCTGCGTATTAATGCTGCCGTAGAACCGTTCGATCTTGCCCCGCCCTTGGGGTCTTGCGACCGTTGAGTAGGTGATTTCGAAGTGGAGGTCCTTCGCCGTCTGAGCCAGCTGGTGGCTGGTGAAGTCTGACCCGTGGTCGACGTAGAGGACGTCGGGCAGTCCGCACATAGGCCACCCCGTGCCGGCTTTGGGCCAAATCCCCTGCCGCAGTGCCAGTGCGGTGTTCAGGGCGGACGGTGCTCCAAGGAAGAGCATGTAGCCGCAGATCGCGCGGGAGTAGTCGTCCATGATCGTGGTGAGCCACGGGCGCCCGGGTTTCAGGTTTGCGTCCAGGACGAGGATGTCCAGTTCGGTGTGGTCGGCCTGCCAGGTGGCGTTGGGGTGCTCGGCCCGGTGCCGCCAGACCAGTTCGTAGGTGTCCCGGTAGGCGGCCGTCCCCTGTTGGGCGAGTGTTCTCATGCCGGGGTCGAGGCCCGTGGTGATGGAGCGGACCGTGCTGTAGGAGAGGGGCCGCCAGTTGTGGTCGGAGGCGACGCGGTTGGCCTTGCGGGCGATGGTGGCTATGGGCAGGGGCGGTTTCACCAGGGCCAAGCCTTCGACGAGTGCGACCAGCTCGGGGGTGCTCCTGCGTTGGGTGGTCCCGCGGTTGGTTGTCGCCAGTCCGGCGATGCCGTCGCGTTTGTGGCCCGCGTGCCAGCGCTGCAGTGTCCGCAGTCCGATGCCTTCGTGCGCGGCGAGGGTCGTCAGCGGCACACCGTCTTCGATATGCCGGCGCAGGATTTGCCAGCGCACCAACGCTGTCTGGTCAGGCGTGGAGGCAGCATCCCCCGTCGGGGTACTGCTGCCTCCGGCCGTCACCGGACTGTTTTCTGTGTGGCTGTTGAACGCCGCCGCGGCGCCGCAGGGCCCGGTTCGCGCCGGAGTGCCCGATACACGGTGGTGCGGCTGACGCCGAGGACCTCACCGATCTTCTCGACCGTCATGTCCTTCTGCTCATACATCCGGCGGGCGGTCCGGAGCTTGTCCTTGGTCAGTAACGGGGGCCGGCCACCAACGCGCCCGCGCGCCCGCGCAGCCTGAAGGCCTGCGTTGGTCCGCTCACGGATCAGATCCCGTTCGAACTCCGCCAGCGCCGCGAACACATGGAAGACGAGACGTCCGCCCGAGGATGTGGTGTCAATGGCCTCCTGCAGAGACCGGAACCCGATGCCACGCTCCTGGAGATCGGCCAGCTGGTCAATCAGATGCCGGATGGACCGGCCGAGCCTGTCCAGCCGCCACACAACCAGTGTGTCCCCGGGACGGAGTTGATCCAGAACCTTGGTCAGTTCCGGCCGGGACTCCAGAGACCCGGAAGCCGTGTCGGTGAAGATCCGGTAGCAGCCGGCCGCCTTCAACGCGTCCTGCTGCAGGGCTGCGTCCTGGTCTCCGGTCGATACCCGGGCGTAGCCCAACAGATGTCCCATGCGCTCAAATGTACCAATACCCGTCAGCCAGCAGAATAACCGGCACATAGAATTCGGCACTGGGTTTCGCTACAAAAATCGAGGGGTCATTGAATCTCTTCAATGAGTTGGCTCGTTTGTAGCAGATACGGTCATATGTGGCACTAGCGGAGCGTTACTCATTCCACCCGCCGGTTGCAGTATTCGTGGAAGGGGTTGTCCCCGGTGCCGGGTTCTGTGGTACGAGGAGCACGGGGCAGGGGGATTGGTGCGCGATCTGGTCGCTGATGCTGGTGCCAAGGAAGGCCATCCAGGCGTGGTGGTGGCGGGATCCGAGGATGATGAGCTGGTCCGGGCCAGTGCGAGCCCGTTGCAGTATTTGCTTGCCGATGCTCCGGGCATCGGCGCCCACCAGGTCCGCCCCGGCGGTGATCCCGGCTTCGGTCAGGCTCAGCAGGGCGTGGTTGACCTGCTCCTGGGACCTGGACTTGTCCTCCATGGTCAGGTCCTGGCCTTCGATCCAGTCGTGGCCGATGAAATGGATGATTTCAACGGAAGCACCGGTCGCGACGGCGAGATCGCGTGCCTGCTCCAGGATTGCTTCGCTGTGGGGTGTGGTGTCGATGGCGACGAGGATGCGGGAAAACATGGTCTCTCCTGGGTGAAGGGTGGCTCAGGTGGGGTGATTAGTTCAGTCCGGTGGCGTATTGGAGTCCGAGGCTGGTCAGGGTGACGATGATCCACAGCAACGCGCCCAGGAAAAGGGGCTTCATTCCGGCGCGGCGGAATCCGCCCAGATCCGTGGACAGGCCGATGGCCGAGAGGGCGACAGTGATCAGGAAGACCGAGAGTGTGCTCAGCCCGGGGTGGGCGGCGTCGGGGATCAGGCCGAGGGTGTTGATGGCGGCGATGAGGAGGAATCCGATCAGGAACCACGGCACGAGGCGGAACACATTCACCCGGGCCCGGGGAGCCGGTCCTGTTTCGGCAACCCCGCTGGCGGGAAGCCGGTTCCCGGTTTTGAGGCGGTGCCCGGCCCAGGCGGCGAGTCCGAGGCAGATGGGGATGATCATCAGGGTGCGGACGAGTTTGACGACGACGGCGAAGTTGGTGGCGGTGCTGCCGTAGGTCGCGGCGGTGGCGACGACGGAGGACATGTCGTTCACGGCGGTGCCGGCAAAGAGTCCGAAGGCGTGCTGGCTCATGCCCAGCAGGTGCCCGATCAGGGGGAAGGTCAGGACGGCGGCGATGTTGAACAGGAAGATCGTGGAGATCGCGTAGGCAACGTCAACACTGACGGCGCCGATCACCGGGGTGACCGCTGCAATGGCTGAGGCACCGCAGATTCCGGTGCCGACACCGATGAGGGTACGCAGGTCCCCAACGATCCCCAGCCAGCGGCCCAGCAGGTAGGCCGCGGTCAGGCAGACGACCAGGGTGCCGAGCATGACGGGCAGGGATTCCAGACCGACTTGGGCGATCTGGGCTAGAGACAGCTGGGAACCGAGGACGACGACGGAGAGCTGCAGAATGAACTTGCCTGCTGTGTTGATGCCTGGCCGCAGCCGGTCTCCGGGTTTGATGAGCGTGGCCAGTGCCACACCGATGACGATGGCGCTGACCGGGCCGCCCACCAGCGGAACGAAACGGCCGATCACGGTCGCAACTACAGCGATCACCACAGCCAGGGCCAGTCCCGGGACCCTGGCCGCGGTCCCCGAACGCAGGCGGTGGAACCGCCCCGACGCGCGATGAAGGTTGGGTACGGCTCCTGTGCCGGTTTCTGCTCCGGTGGGTGTGTGCATGGTTCCCATCCTCGCGTTCCCGCAGTCCCGTCAGTAGGGGGCATACACTTGTAGGGTCACAAGCCCCGCTTGTATGTGGGGTGTTAATGAAAGAGGAAGGACCTGCCATTCTGAGTCCGCGAATGCCGGAATTGTCGGCGTTGGAGATGCTGGTCACCGTCCAGGAGCTGGGAAGCCTGTCGGCCGCCGCTGCCCTGCTCGGATTGTCCCAGCAGGGTGTGTCCTCACGGATGAGGGCCCTGGAGACACAAATCGGATCCGCACTGCTGACGCGATCCCCGCGCGGGTCAAACCTGACGGATACCGGCGTGCTGGTAGCCGGCTGGGCCGCCGAGGTCCTGGCCGCGGCCGAACGCCTGGACACCGGGATCGCTTCCATCCGCTCGGAAAGCGCCCGGCAGCTGCACGTGGCGGCCAGCCAGACCATCGCCGAACATCTGCTCCCACAGTGGCTGGTGAGGTTGCGCCGTCAGCAGCAGGCCCTTGGCTCGACCCCGGCCCGGGTAAGACTGAGCGTGACGAACAGCACCGAAGCGGCTGCCATGGTCCGTTCGGGGGCGGCCGTGTTGGGTTTCATTGAAAGTCCCAACCTTCCCCACGATCTTGCGACGCAAACCGTGCAATACGACAACATGGTCCTCGTCACCGCCCCGGACCACCCATGGGCCCGGCGCCGCAGCAAGGTCAGCCCCGCCGAATTAACCCGCACACCACTGGTGACACGGGAGCCCGGCAGCGGCACACGCGAAGCACTCGAACACCTTCTCAACGCTGCGGCGGCAGAACCGATGCCCGCGCCGGCAGTGGAGCTATCCACCACCGCAGCGGTTCGGACAGCCATAGCAGCCGGAATAGGCCCCGGTGTCCTCTCTACCCTGGCCGTACGCGATGACCTCCTCCTGCACCGGCTGGTCGCCGTACCCCTGTCCGGAATCACACTCCACCGACCCCTGACCGCGATCTGGGCCTCAGGCGCCACACCCCCCGCAGGACCGGCCCGCGACCTGGTCACCATCGCCGCCACTCCCCAGACCAACAAAACCACTCCGAATTGAACCGGACCAAAACAGCCGATGACCCGGTAAACGAAACCGGGACCGAAGCACCCAAAGGCGACAAACGGTCCCTCAGAACCGCCATTCTGAGCTGCGAATTAACCGCCAATCAGAACGAACAATCACACGCAAAACGCTGTTGAGCAAGGGAGCGTTCAAGCACCTTCCTGAACTCTACCGTTATGAATGGGTCCAGCAGACTCGCTCCGATCCGCATCTTCCCGCAGCCGTGATTGCTCCCATTGCACCTATAGGTCGGGTAGTGCTTGATCCCGGATTCAGGGTCGCCTTTGACCCGGTAGCTGGTGCCGTCATTTCCCATGGTGGCCCCGCAGGCAGCACAAAATACCATACCGGCGAGAAGGGAAATAACCGGCTTCTTGCCTCGCAACTTATCGGAGTTGTTGACTAGCTGGTCGCGGAGTTGCTTCCAAGTCGCGATACTGATGATGGGTTCCCATTTCGCCGGATAGAACATGGCCTCTTCCTCTAGTAAGCGCGGCGTCGTGTACAGCTTATGCACGCTTCGTCCTGCCCTCTTAGCCTGCGGGAAATGCATGCGCTGACCGGCGATGCTGGGGCTACAGAGCGACCCTTTGAAGCTGGTGTATTCGGTGGCGAGGCCGGTGGCCGCTCTGAATTCTTCAAGGCAGGTGATCAGGCTCTTGCCGCGAAGATACTCGTTGATGGCGTCACGGAGGGGTCCTGCTACCACCGGATTTTGGACGAGAACCTTCTTTGCGTTCTCATCATCGATCTGGATCATTCCGCCGTTACCATCTGGAATGGACTTCTTGGGTCGGACAGCCATATAGCCAAGGGGCGCTCGTCCGCCGTTCCATCGACCGTCTTCGGCAGCTTCCTTCTTTTCGTCCACGACTCGCTGAGTGAGCATCTCGACCTCGTGACCGGCAAAGACCGAAAGCAGCGACGCAACGAGGCGACCATTCGGACTTGAAAAGTCCTGATCTGTGCCGTTGACGAAGTACAGGGTGAGACCCCGCTTCGCGTTGCTGACCCGAGCGATGAAAGTGATCATCTCCAGCGTGCGCCGGTGGATACGGTCGGGAGCGTACGCGACCACGCCGTCGATCTTCCCCGCCAGCACGAGCTTCTCCACCTCAGCCCACGCTGGGCGGTGCTTACCGCTGGCCGCGGAGATGCCGTCGTCGGCAAAGCCTCCCCTGTATCCACCGAGCGACTTATCCGCACTCATGTTGGAGTAAAGGGTGAGGTCCGGGCGCGTGGCCAAGAGATCGTGGCACAGGTCTATCTGACGGTCAGTTGCCCCGGTTTCATTGCGGTCGGAACTGATGCGAGCGTATATGGCAACTGGCATGGGCCAATCCTATGCGTGATGAAACCTCCCGCAGCTCAAACCACAAAGTTCAACTGGTTTTTATTGTTGTTTGCATGCACGGTGCACATCCCGGGCAAGCCCGAATTCAAAGCGATGAGCATGTCAAGGCTTTCAGCCTCCCGAACCTCGCCGACCACTAGGCGGTCCGGGCGCATCCGGAGCGCCTCCTTGACCAGTCGGCGGAGTGGGATTTCGCCCTCGCCTTCGAGGTTCGGTTGCCGGCATTGGAGCCCGACGACGTCGCGGAGAGGGAACTTCAGTTCGAAGATCTCCTCCACCGTGACCACGCGCTCCCGGGTGCCGATGCTGGCCGCGAGACAGTTCAGCATGGTTGTCTTGCCTGCCTGCGTGGCTCCAGAGACGAGGATGTTCAGCCCGCTCGCGACGGCCGCTCCAAGGAACCGGGCAGCCTGCGGCGTCAGGGTGCTCAGCTCAACGAGGTGCTCCAGCCTGCTGGCCTTTACGACAAACTTTCGGATGTTGATGGCCCAGTGTCGCCGGGTCACGTCCGGGATGACGACGTGGAGCCTGGAACCGTCCGGGAGGGATGCATCGACGAAGGGGGACGAGAGGTCGAGACGGCGGCCAGAGCTTTTGAGCATGCGCTCGACCAGATCGTGGACCTGTTGCTCGGTCAGGGCCGCGGACGTCAGCTCCGACTCGCCGTTGCGGGCCACGAAAATCTCGTTCGGAGCGTTGAGCCAGATTTCCTCGATTGCCGGGTCATCCAGAAGAGGCTGGAGTGGGCCGAACCCGGCGACGGCGTCGAAGACAAAGCGACGGGCCGTGTCCAGCGGGCCGATCGGTGGCAACGGGGCAAGGAGGGCTCGCTCGTCATAGTCAAGGACGGCCTCGTCGACCAAGCGTCGTACTTCGACGGTCTGCCGCAGCGGGTCAAGCCCGCGACGCCGGATCAGTTCCCGGACCTCGTCCTCGACGATGCGCACAGCTTCCATGGTGCCCCCAACATGACCGCTGCCCCTTCCCCTGGGGCAGTGCAACTGGGGTTAAAGCTAGGGTGGGGCGGTCATAAGAACAACCAATTTTCTCCCGGTTGTGGAAAAATCCCCGCAGATTTATAACAATTTTCACACAGGTATCAGGCGAAACTCTGGTGGCGCTGTTTTGCCGGGATAGGGTGAGCGCGATAAGTCAGACATTCTCGTCCCCCGGTTAGCGCTCGGTCGCTTGGCCCAGGGGGCAGAGATCACCATGACACGGCTCGAACGTGTCGTTGTACCGGAGCGGCACATGCAGCAGTCCCCACTTCCCCCAACCAATTACTTTCTCGGCCGGGTTGGAGCCGGGCTGCTGGCTGCCGCCCTCATGGCAACGGCCTGTCAGGCCGCACCGGCATCTGCGGTAGACCCCACCCCCAGCCCGTCGGTCACGACGACGGCGGCCCCCGCTCCTTCGCCAACCCCTGGGTCCACGGTGGCGCCGACGTCGACCGTCGCTGCCTCGGCATCTCCCTCCGCAACAGCGACATCGTCGCCAGCGGTTTCCCCCTCTCCGACTCCGTCGGTCGTGTTGGATCCTTCCTCGGCTTCTGGCCGGGCTGCAATGGCAGCGGCGGTCGGCCCCGCTGGTGCAGAAATGGGTCAGGGTTCCAAGCGAGTGGCTTCAACCCCCACCGGCGCCAAATCCCTCACCACCCAGTCGCTGAGCACTGAGGGTACTTGGAGCCCAACGTTTGGCGTTCAGGGTCTGGACGTCAGCGGCTATCAGAACAGCGTGGACTGGCAGCAGCAATGGAACATGGGTGCTCGCTTTGCTTATGTCAAAGCGAGCGAAGGAAATTACTTCACCAACAGTCTTTTTGGATCGCAGTATCAAGGTGCGCGCAATGTAGGCATGATCCGAGGCGCTTACCATTTCGCCATTCCGAACTGGTCTTCTGGTGCCGACCAGGCCCGCTACTTCGTTCAGAATGGAGGGGGATGGAGCGCCGATAGCTACACCCTTCCGCCTGTTCTCGATATTGAGTTCAATCCCTACGAGAACAAAACCATCAACGGGTTCTACTTTGGTGACACCTGTTATGGCATGTCACCCAGTCAACTCTCTTCATGGGTCAGAGATTTCGGCAGCACCATGTCCTCGCTGACGGGGAGATTGCCCGTTATCTACACCAACACATCCTGGTGGAACCAATGCCTTGGAAACCCCGGCGGCTTCGGCGACTACCCGCTGTGGGTTGCCTCCTACCCGGGCGCCTTCACGAACAATGCGGGGCCTCTGCCGTCCGGCAGTTGGGCCAACTACAGCATCTGGCAGTACAGCAGCACAGGTCCGCTTACCGGTGACTCAAACGTATGGAACGGCAGCTACACAGATCTAGTCGCTTTCGCTAATGCGGGAATTCCTTACGGAGCAAGCAAGGCGATTGCTGATGTGGCGGCTGTTTCTCCCGGGCTTGGTAAGTCGGTTTCGGGTTTGAAGACCGGGTTGCGGGGAGGTGTTTCGCAGGGGTTTGAGAACGGTGCGATTTATTGGACTGCCGCTAACGGGGCTCATGTTTCTTCGGGCGTGATTCGTGATGCCTGGGGCGCGCAGGGCTGGGAGTACGGGCAGCTCGGCTACCCGACCACTGATATCCGGACCTCGTCCAACGGCGCCCAGTCCCAGGGGTATGAAAACGGTGCGATCTACTGGACCGCCGCGACCGGCGCCCGGGTCTCTTCCGGCCCGATCCGTGACGCCTGGGCCGCTCAGGGCTGGGAAACCGGGCCCCTGGGCTACCCCACCACCGACATCCGGACCGCGTCCAACGGCGCCCAGTCCCAGGGCTACCAGAACGGTGCGATCTACTGGACCGCCGCGACCGGCGCCCGGGTCTCTTCCGGCCCGATCCGTGACGCCTGGGCCGCACAGGGCTGGGAAACCGGGCCCCTGGGCTACCCCACCACCGACATCCGGACCGCAGCCAACGGCGCCCAGTCCCAGGGCTACCAGAACGGTGCGATCTACTGGACCGCCGCGACCGGCGCCCGGGTCTCTTCCGGCCCGATCCGTGACGCCTGGGCCGCACAGGGCTGGGAAACCGGGCCTCTGGGCTACCCCACCACCGACGTGAAGACCGGCCCGAACGGCGGGCAGTCCCAGGGCTACCAAAACGGTGCGATCTACTGGACCGCCGCGACCGGCGCGCACAGCACCTCCGGTGTCATCCGAGACGCCTGGGCCGCCCAGGGCTGGGAGACCGGGCCCCTCGGTTACCCCACCACCGATATCCGGACCGCAGCCAACGGCGCCAAGTCCCAAGGGTATGAAAACGGTGCGATCTATTGGACCTCCACAACCGGCGCGCACGTCTCCTCCGGTGTCATCCGTGACGCCTGGGCCGCCCAGGGCTGGGAAGCCGGCCCCCTGGGCTATCCCACCAGCGACGTGACCGCAGCCAACGGCGGGCAGTCCCAGAGCTACCAGAACGGTGCGATCTACTGGACCGCCGCGACCGGCGCGCACAGCATCTCCGGTGTCATCCGTGACGCCTGGGCCGCCCAGGGCCGGGAGACCGGCCCCCTCGGCTACCCCACCACCAATATCCGGACCGCAGCCAACGGCGCCCAGTCCCAGGGCTACCAAAACGGTGCGATCTACTGGACCTCCACGACCGGCGCCCGGGTCTCTGCCGGCCCGATCCGCGACGCCTGGGCCGCCCAAGGCTGGGAAACAGGCCCCCTCGGCTACCCCACCACCGACATCCGGACCGCAGCCAACGGCGCCCAGTCCCAGGGCTACCAAAACGGTGCGATCTACTGGACCTCCACGACCGGCGCCCGGGTCTCTGCCGGCCCGATCCGCGACGCCTGGGCCGCCCAAGGCTGGGAAACAGGCCCCCTCGGCTACCCCACCACCGACATCCGGACCGCAGCCAACGGCGCCCAGTCCCAGGGCTACCAAAACGGTGCGATCTACTGGACCTCCACGACCGGCGCCCGGGTCTCTGCCGGCCCGATCCGCGACGCCTGGGCCGCCCAAGGCTGGGAAACAGGCCCCCTCGGCTACCCCACCACCGACATCCGGACCGCAGCCAACGGCGCCCAGTCCCAGGGCTACCAAAACGGTGCGATCTACTGGACCTCCACGACCGGCGCGCAACTAAGCCCCAACGGCCCCATCCGCAACGCCTGGGCCGCCCAAGGCTGGGAGACCGGGCCCCTCGGCTACCCCACCACCGGCCAATATCCCACCACGAACGGAAACACCGCACAAAACTTCCAAGGCGGCCGCATCGACTCGTCCCCCACCACCGGCACCAAAACCACCCTCACCCGATGACCCACCCACAACACAAATTCACGCCCCATCGTCGGCCCCAGCCAACGACCTCGGGTGCTCTGAAGGAACACATGAATCGCAAACGGTTTACCGCCGCTCTCGCAGGTGCTTTGCTGGTCACGGCGTCATCGCTGACATTCGGAGCGGCAGCACCGGGGCTGGCCTCGGAACCGACGGATTCGTCAACGACCATCAGTTCTCCCACGGCGACTAGTTCGCCGTCCGTCGGATCCTCATCCGCCCCTACGAATCAGACCGTTGCAACTCCCACTGCAACGGCGACAGCTACTGACACGTCCACCGGTTCGGGCACGAGCATCCCGGTCCAGGGACCCACCCCGGAGCCTCCGGTTCCTGAACAGACCGGCGGCGCACCTACCAGCGTCCACGTCTTCCAAACCCCGCCGTTGGAAGGCGCTAAGGGTGCGTCGCCTCGGACTCTTGGTACAGAGTCATACTCATTGGCCAGGACAGGCAATATCAAAGTCCGGCTGGTCACTGTGCAGCTAACCGACGTCAAAGCCAATATTTCCATGGACTCTGCGGTCTCCGCCGTTCAGGCGACCAGCAACTACTGGGCAACCATGTCGAACGGCCGGCTCAGCATGAGCGTTGCCAGTACCGAGACATTCAACAGTCGCAGTGCCTCCTCAACGCAGCGGTACTCGGACATGATGAACACGATTACCAACGAACTGGGTTGGGTGCCTAACCCCTACACGGCACTCGTGGTATTCGTATCGACTCCCACCCTTTCCGACGGCGCATACGGCGCAGGCTGGAGCTACAACGGAACAAGCGGCCGGGTCATCATGCCTCTACCGGCCGCCCTTACCCGAAGTGTGCTCACGCACGAGTTCGGTCACGTCCTCGGGCTGATGCACGCCAACAGCCTCCAGTGCGGCAGTGGCGCCCAGGATGTGGCGACAAACAGTGACGGTACCTTTGCTGACCCATCCTGCAGCATCAGGGAGTACGGCGACAGCATGGACCTCATGGGGGTTTCCCAGTCCTCCCAGCCCACAATCAGCTCGACACTGTGGGAGTACGGCGGCTTTGGAACCGGCCGAGAAGTCCGGGACCTTGGCAAAGCCGGAAATAGCACCGCCTACACCCTCACCGCATGGAGTGGCACGGCCGATGGCCGTGCTGTGAAGTTCACGGATCCGGTAAGTGGGGAGGTCTACTACCTGGAGTTGCGGCTGCCTGTCGGCTATGACGCTGCGACCGCCGTCAACGGCAATCGCGGAGTGAAAATCGTGCAGCAACTCGGGGCCGGGTCCCTCATCCTCATGCCAGACTCCCACCCCTTCGCCGGTTACTACAGCACGCGGCACGCGTGGCAAGCGGGAGAGGTATTCACGACTCACGCGGGGACGCGGGTGACCGTCAATTGGATCTCAGGTACCGCCGCGGGTGTGACGATTGAGTCGACGGCGGCCGTGGCCGTTAAGGCGATTGCTGATGTGGCGGCTGTTTCTCCCGGGCTTGGTAAGTCGGTTTCGGGTTTGAAGACCGGGTTGCGGGGAGGTGTTTCGCAGGGGTTTGAGAACGGTGCGATTTATTGGACTGCCGCTAACGGGGCTCATGTTTCTTCGGGCGTGATTCGTGATGCCTGGGGCGCGCAGGGCTGGGAGTACGGGCAGCTCGGCTACCCGACCACTGATATCCGGACCTCGTCCAACGGCGCCCAGTCCCAGGGGTATGAAAACGGTGCGATCTACTGGACCGCCGCGACCGGCGCCCGGGTCTCTTCCGGCCCGATCCGTGACGCCTGGGCCGCTCAGGGCTGGGAAACCGGGCCCCTGGGCTACCCCACCACCGACATCCGGACCGCGTCCAACGGCGCCCAGTCCCAGGGCTACCAGAACGGTGCGATCTACTGGACCGCCGCGACCGGCGCCCGGGTCTCTTCCGGCCCGATCCGTGACGCCTGGGCCGCACAGGGCTGGGAAACCGGGCCCCTGGGCTACCCCACCACCGACATCCGGACCGCAGCCAACGGCGCCCAGTCCCAGGGCTACCAGAACGGTGCGATCTACTGGACCGCCGCGACCGGCGCCCGGGTCTCTTCCGGCCCGATCCGTGACGCCTGGGCCGCACAGGGCTGGGAAACCGGGCCTCTGGGCTACCCCACCACCGACGTGAAGACCGGCCCGAACGGCGGGCAGTCCCAGGGCTACCAAAACGGTGCGATCTACTGGACCGCCGCGACCGGCGCGCACAGCACCTCCGGTGTCATCCGAGACGCCTGGGCCGCCCAGGGCTGGGAGACCGGGCCCCTCGGTTACCCCACCACCGATATCCGGACCGCAGCCAACGGCGCCAAGTCCCAAGGGTATGAAAACGGTGCGATCTATTGGACCTCCACAACCGGCGCGCACGTCTCCTCCGGTGTCATCCGTGACGCCTGGGCCGCCCAGGGCTGGGAAGCCGGCCCCCTGGGCTATCCCACCAGCGACGTGACCGCAGCCAACGGCGGGCAGTCCCAGAGCTACCAGAACGGTGCGATCTACTGGACCGCCGCGACCGGCGCGCACAGCATCTCCGGTGTCATCCGTGACGCCTGGGCCGCCCAGGGCCGGGAGACCGGCCCCCTCGGCTACCCCACCACCAATATCCGGACCGCAGCCAACGGCGCCCAGTCCCAGGGCTACCAAAACGGTGCGATCTACTGGACCTCCACGACCGGCGCCCGGGTCTCTGCCGGCCCGATCCGCGACGCCTGGGCCGCCCAAGGCTGGGAAACAGGCCCCCTCGGCTACCCCACCACCGACATCCGGACCGCAGCCAACGGCGCCCAGTCCCAGGGCTACCAAAACGGTGCGATCTACTGGACCTCCACGACCGGCGCCCGGGTCTCTGCCGGCCCGATCCGCGACGCCTGGGCCGCCCAAGGCTGGGAAACAGGCCCCCTCGGCTACCCCACCACCGACATCCGGACCGCAGCCAACGGCGCCCAGTCCCAGGGCTACCAAAACGGTGCGATCTACTGGACCTCCACGACCGGCGCCCGGGTCTCTGCCGGCCCGATCCGCGACGCCTGGGCCGCCCAAGGCTGGGAAACAGGCCCCCTCGGCTACCCCACCACCGACATCCGGACCGCAGCCAACGGCGCCCAGTCCCAGGGCTACCAAAACGGTGCGATCTACTGGACCTCCACGACCGGCGCGCAACTAAGCCCCAACGGCCCCATCCGCAACGCCTGGGCCGCCCAAGGCTGGGAGACCGGGCCCCTCGGCTACCCCACCACCGGCCAATATCCCACCACGAACGGAAACACCGCACAAAACTTCCAAGGCGGCCGCATCGACTCGTCCCCCACCACCGGCACCAAAACCACCCTCACCCGATGACCCACCCACAACACAAATTCACGCCCCATCGTCGGCCCCAGCAAGTGTCGCTCCCAACGAACGTGCACTGCGGCGGGCCCCATGCACCGCAGGCTAAGCTTGACTGATGCGCGAAGATCAAATGACCGACGGGCCCGCTCCCACTAACCGACCTCTCCGAGTCGCAATCGCGATGTTGACGTTGGTCCCCGGGGCGATGGGTGGTGGCGAAACTTACGCTCGCGGGTTGCTCCGCGGGCTGGCCAGCACCAAGGGAGTCGCCGCGACGACCTTCGTTAGCGGGGTAGGGAAGGGTTTCTCCGGTGAGATATCCGAAGTGGTGTGCCCGGAAGTTTCGGGCGGGCCGTCGTCCAAGGAGAGGATCACGACGCTCATCCAAGGCTTCCTACATCGCAAAGGACTCGTGGCGAGAATGGAAGGCAACGACGTCTTCCACGTTCCTTTCGCCGTCAATCTTCCCTCTCCGCCGCGGTCCATGGCGACTGTGCAGTCTCTTTGCGACGTCCAGCACCGTGACCTTCCGCACCTCTTCAGCCGCGTTGAGCGGATCTACCGGAGTTTCTTCTATGAGCGCGCGGCGCGAAAGGCCGACGCCGTCGTGACCATCAGCGATTTCGCCAAACGCACGATCGTCGAACACTTGGGAATTGCACCCGAGAAGGTCTTCACCGCACACTTGGCCGTCGACTCGGAACAGTTCACCCCCAATATCGGCGAAAGAGATAATTTCATCTTTTATCCGGCCCGGGGGTGGGCGCATAAGAACCACTCGGTGCTCTTTGAAGCAATGAGACTCTTGATGACGGAGCGGCCGGAGCTCACGCTCGTGCTGACGGGAGGGGGCTTGGAAGGCCTCAGCGATGTTCCCGCGAACGTCAACGTCAAGGGCCTGGTTCCGTTTCAGGAGCTTCTTGAGCTCTACCGAAAGGCTAAATGCCTCGTTTTTCCGAGCCTCTACGAAGGGTTCGGCCTTCCTCCTTTGGAAGCCATGGCATCCGGTTGCCCGGTGGCCTCATCCACCGCGGGTTCACTCCCGGAAGTGTGTGGCGATGCGGCCGTGATGTTCGATCCTCACTCGCCCCGGGCCATCGCCGACGCAATCGTCGAAGCCATTGGGCGGACCTCCGAGCTTCAAGCCAAGGGGTTTGAGCAAGTTCGGAGCTTTACGTGGGAAAAATGCGCCGAAGCTCACGAAGCGGCCTATCGCTATGCTGTGCAGCAGCGCGCTCTCACAAAGGTTTAACTCAACAGGTCTCCGGTAGTCACCCTATATAGTGGCTGTGCGTGACTCTTCGACTTAAAGGAAATTCCCCCATGCCTCGTGCGCTCATTACCGGCATCACCGGTCAGGACGGTCTCTATCTTGCGGAGCTCCTGCTCTCCAAGGGATACGAAGTTTTCGGCCTCATCCGGGGACAGAACAACCCGAAATACGAGCTGGTTAGCAAGACTGTTCCCGGCGTAAAGCTCCTGACCGGGGACCTCACCGACGTCTCCTCGCTGGTCCGCGTCCTGGGCATCGCCCAGCCCGACGAAATCTACAACCTGGGCGCCATCTCCTTCGTAGCGTACTCGTGGGAAAACGCGTCAATGACGTCGGACGTCACTGGAAAGGGCGTCCTGAACATTCTCGAGGCCACCCGCTTGTACGCTGGTGACGACGTGAGCAAGGTCCGGTTCTATCAGGCCTCCTCTTCGGAGATGTTCGGCAAGGTCCAGCAAGTCCCGCAGAAGGAGGAGACCCTCCTTTGGCCGCGCTCCCCTTACGGCGTTGCGAAGGTGTTCGGTCACTACATGACGATCAACTACCGCGAGTCCTACGGAATGCACGCATCCAGTGGCATCCTGTTCAACCACGAGTCTCCCCGGCGCGGCCCTGAGTTCGTTACCCGCAAAGTGTCCCAGGCTGTTGCGCGCATCAAACTCGGCCTGCAGGATGAGATCGTCTTGGGGAACTTGGATGCCAAGCGGGACTGGGGCTTCGCGGGCGACTATGTCGAGGCTATGTGGCTCATGCTGCAGCAGCCGGAAGCAGATGACTACGTCATCTCTACGGGCGAAACCCACTCCATTGAAGAGCTTCTCGAGGCCGCATTCGCTGCAGCCGGGCTGGAAGACTGGCGTCGTTACGTCCGCCAGGACCCCCGGTTCATGCGGCCTGCCGAAGTTGACCTGCTCATTGGCGATGCAACGAAAGCACAGCGCGTTCTGGGCTGGAAGCCAAAGGTTTCCTTCAATGAGCTGGTAACCATGATGGTCGAGAGCGACCTTGTGGAACAGCGGTTGCTCGCCAAATGACGCTGGAGTCATCCCGTGGCGGGTCCGGCCACCCCCAGAGAGCGCTAGTGACTGGGATCTCGGGCCAGGACGGCTCCTACTTGGCCGAGCAGCTGGTTGAAGCCGGCTGGGACGTCCACGGGATGGTTCGAGCCGAGGATGCCAATCCTCGGCAGCACGAGGCCGGCGGTGTGACGCTCCACGAAGGAGATCTTTCGGACCCGTCACGCCTCGCAGAGCTAATTGGCGACCTTGCCCCGGACACTATTTTCAACCTTGGGGGAATCAGTTCCGTGGCTGCGTCATGGGAACGACCCTATGAGACAGTTGTCAGCACCGGCGCCGCCGCAGTGGCCATGCTCGAAGCCGCTTGGCAACTTCAAAACCGCACAGGGCGCGAGATCAGGTTCCTTCAGGCATCGAGTGCCGAGATTTTCGGTCAAGCCAAAGAAGTGCCCCAAAATGAGGGCACCCCCCTGAGGCCAATCACGCCCTATGGTGCGGCCAAGGCGCTGGCCCATCATGCCGTGGGCACGTACCGGGCCCGGGGACTCTTCGCCAGTTCTGCCGTCCTTTATAACCACGAGTCACTTCGCCGGCCGTCGAGCTTCGTTACTCGACGGATCACTCTCGGTGTGGCGGCCATCGCGCTTGGACTTAAGGAACGCCTGAGCCTGGGAAATCTCGACGCAGTCCGAGACTTCGGATGGGCCCCGGACTACGTCGACGCCATGGTTCGCATCGCTTCTGCCGAACAGCCGGAGGACTTTGTGGTGGCCACGGGAGTCTCACGCAGCGTTCGGGACTTTGCCGAGGCCGCGTTCCTCGCGGCAGGCGTTTCGGAGGGACTGTCTCTGATCGACGTCAACCCGAAATTCCGTCGTCCAGTGGATGCTCCCGAAATGCGGGGTGACGCCACAAAAATATCCGACACCCTGGGTTGGCGGGCGACCGCCACTTTTGAAGACATTGTGGCGGCTATGGTCCAGCACGACCTTGGCGTCGTTCGAGAACATGGTCTGTCGTCGCTCCCGGGCGATTAGCTGTTTAGCGACACCGGCAGCAGAGCTGCTTCAGAACTACGTGAAAGACCCGATTTGACGGATATTACGCAATCCTCCGAGTTCGTCCCGGATGACTCCCCCGGCGATGGTGGAAGAATTTCCGCCAAATCCGCAGCCCGCGTAGGAGCGGCATCTATTACGGCAGCGGCGGCCGGGATAGTTATCCTGTTTCTCACAAGCCACGCTTTATCACCCGCCGATAACGCGGAATTCCTCTCCTTTTGGGCGGCGTTGTTCTTCGTCTGCGGCGTCCTGGGCGGTGTCCAGGCCGAGACAACCAGAGCTGTCGGGGCGGCACGGCTCAAGACCGACGCTGCGACCGCCAACGGCTCGAGGGTCTTCACGTCCGGGTTGATCGTTGGGCTCGCTGCGGCAGTTGTGATCGCGGCACTCTCGCCACTGCTAACCACCTTCGTGTTTCATCAAGACGCCGCCCTGGTTGTTGCGGCCCTTATCCTGACTGCCGTTCTTTTCTCCTGCCACGCCACATTGGCAGGTGCCGCCCAAGGCAGCGATCAATGGACGCTGTTTGCCGGCCTAGTGTCCCTTGAAGCACTCTTGCGTCTGGGTGCCATCGCCTTGGCAGCCGTAGCCACTGCGTCCCTTATTGGGCTCGAAATGGCCTGTCTAGCCGCGCTTGCTGCATGGCTGCTGGTCTTGCTGGTCTCACCCGGCGGCCGGAGCGCTCTAGCGGCCAGAGGCGACGTCGCCCTCCCCCGGTTGCTACAAAACACGGGCCATGCCCTACTGTCGGCGGCATCCTCCGCCGCCCTTATCGTTGCCTTTCCAATTTTATTGAAGCTGACGACATCCCCGGCCGACTACGCCCTCTCCGCCCCCATACTTTTGGCCATCTCGCTCACAAGGGCACCCATCATGGTCCCTTTGCAGGCGTTTCAAGGCGTGGCATTATCCGAAGTTGTGAAGAACCCACACAACGGATGGAGGACCCTTCGGAAGCCGTTGGGTATCCTCCTTGCGATAGGAGTCGTAGGAGCCATCGCTGCTTGGATAGTGGGGCCGTGGCTGATGCTCGTTTTCGGCCCCAGCTACGCGGTAGCAGGATGGGCGCTGGCGGCACTGACGCTTGCAGCAGTACTGATGGCCGTCCTTACCCTTCTCGGCACGATCGTCATAGGTTTGGGTCAACACCGCGCGTACTCCGCAGGCTGGTTGACCGCCACTGTAGTTGCAGTCGCAATCCTGTTGCTCCCAGCCGGAGTGGAGGTCAGGAGCATCTTCAGTCTGTCGCTCGGGCCTATCGCTGGGATTCTGGTCCACTCCCTGGCCATTGCCCGGATGATTCGCGCCAGAAGAACCGCCTCGGCGTCCTGAAACGTCGCCGAGCTGACGATAACGTTCGGCTCATTGGCGGCGTCGGACTGTCCAGCGCGCTTCCACGGCAATAGAACTGAACCCGCCGAAAGCGGCTCTTCGCGGTTCGTGGGGAACTGATTTCGTGTCGTAGCTAAAAAAGGGGCCCGTGGCCCTGCTGGGATGAGTGTGTCTAGCATTCAACCAGGAACAGGACCACGAGCCTTGACTGAGCCTACCTTCGTGGCGTTCGACGCTGCCACCAGCATCTTCAACCTGCCCGACTACCGCGTCCTCTCCGTCACCGTGCTGGAAGACGGGCGCCGCCAGATCATCGTCGAAACAGACCAGCCACCAGGCTGCCCGAGCTGCGGTGTTGTCGCGACGCGGCGGAAGGAACGGCGCCTCCAACGGATCCGGGATATCCCTGTCGCCGGCGCCGTGGAGGTGCTCTGGTCCAAGTACCGCTGGCATTGCGAGGAACCGGCCTGCCCGCGGCTTTCCTTCTTTGAATCCACCGCCCAGGTCCCGCGCCGCGCCCGTTCCACGGGCCGGCTCCGGGACCACGTCGTTGATGCGGTCATCAATTCCGGCAGGGCCGTGTCCGAGACGGCCGCTGCGTTCGCGGTGTCCTGGTGGATGGTCCGTGCCGCGCTGAACGAAGCCTGCCTTCTGACGCTGCCGGACGTGGATGAGCTCAGCCCCCGCATGCTGGGCATCGACGAACACCGGTTCCGATCCGTGCGGTATTTCCGTGACCCGGACTCCAGCTCGTGGATCCGGCACGAGCCGTGGATGACCACCATCGTGGATCTGGACACCGGGCAGGTCTTGGGTGTGGTCGATGGCCGGGACCACAAGGGCGTTGGCGACTGGCTCTTCGCCCGCCCGCTTCAGTGGCGGCTGGGCGTGCAGGTCGTTGCGATCGACCCCTCGGCCGCATTCCGGAAAGCGTTGAGGATGTGGCTTCCCCGCACCGCTGTCGCGGTCGATCACTTCCACTTGGTGTCCCTGGCCAACCAGGCGGTGACAGAGGCCCGGCAGAACCTCTCCCAGCAGGTCAAGGGCCGCCGCGGCCGCGGCATCGACAAGGCCTGGGCCCACCGGATGCTGCTCCTGCGCGCCGGCGACAAGCTCTCTGACCCCGCGGCCCACCGCCTGGCTGAGGTCTTCACCGCCGATGACGCCACCGGCAAGCTCGAGGCAGTCTGGAAGGTCAAGGAAAAGCTGCGGGCGCTGCTGCGCACCAACTCGCTGGCTGACGCCGCCGCGGCGAAAGAGGAACTCATGACCCTCGTTGAAGCCGCCGGAAGGCCGGAGACGAACAAGCTCTACCGCACTGTCTGCCGGTGGTGGAACGAGATCGAAGTCCTCATCGTCACCGGCGCCACAACCGGCAAGGTCGAAGCCAACAACACCGGAATCAAACACATCAAACGCACCGCCCGCGGCTACCGCAACGCAGGGAACTACAAATCGATTATCCTCATGACCAGTGCCGTCCGGACGGCGGCATGACACTCATCCGCGGAATCAATTTCCCCATAAACCTTGAAGAGCCCCGAAAGCCCCGGCGGGAGACCTGGGCCGAGCCACAGCGGTGAGAGGCGGGCCCATAGGAACACCGCTGAGACTGGCGCTGCGGCATGCCGAAAAACTGCCAGTGCGCCTAATCAAGCCGGTGAGAGCAGAAAGTTCTTCAGCCGGCCAAGGACAATGCTCCGCTCTAGATTGGCAAAGTGGTATGCCTTACCGTTTCCGCCAAGACCTCGGCGGTCCTCGGCTGACAGTTCGTAAAGCCGTCGGATATTGTCCGCCAGACCTTCGCTGTCGCCAGCCGGTCCAACGAGGCCGCACTGCGCCTGGTCTTCCACAAGCGAGCGAACTTCGCCATCCATGGCGAGAGCGAGCGGCCGTCCGGACGCAATGTATGACATGACCTTTGCCGGTATGGTCGCCTCCAGCAGGTCGCTCTTCACCAGGCAACCAACTAGGACGTCCGCGAGTGTCGTGTACTTGGGGACATCGGTGACGGGGTGATGACCCTCAAACCGAAAAACGTCCTCGAGACCGCGATCTTTGACCTGTTGCTCGACTTCGTTGCGGCTCATGCCGTCCCCGACGATGATCCAAGAAATACCGGTGAGGCCTTCCCTTTTGAGCAGTGCAGCCGCGTCGATCATGGTTTCGAATGACTGAGCCGGGCTGATGTTCCCCGTGAAGACAACTTTGAACCCGTCACCGAGTCGCGAGGCCAAATCCTCGTCAAAGATTTCCTGTTCGTACAGGCTTTCGCATGCCTGCGGAACGACGGCCAGACGATCGTCCGGTAGACCGCTAATGCTCTGAATCTTTGCTCGCATTTGTTCCGACAAGACAATGATTTTGTCGGGCTGGCGGTAGTGCCAGTGGGAGACTCGCTCGACCAGGCGGCGTAAGAAGCGGTTCTTTATGTCCAGAACAGAGAAGAGATTTTCCGGCCAAAGGTCGAGCACATACATTGTCGACTCGATGCCGCGAAGCTTCGACAAGAGTATCCCGGTGATTGACATCATTACCGGCGAAAGCTGATAAAGGAAGATCTTATCGTATCTTCCGAAGAGCAACCGTGGCAGATGCAAAAGACTGCCCAGCGGAAAGGATACATAATTCAAGAAAATACGCTGGCTGGAATTATCGCCCCGCGGAATTTCCGGGGCCCGGTAGATAGTGATGCCTTTGTGATTCTGTTTGTAGGGTCCCCGCCACGTGTAGCCTGGGAAGAGCGCTCCCTGCGGATAGTTAGGCAATCCACAGAGTACCTCCACATCCACATCTGACTCGACCAGAAAATCGCAAATATCATTGATGCGAAAACCTTCAGGCCAGAAGTGCTGCCCGACTACAAGCACCTTGGGGCGAGATGTCATTCTTACGGGACCGGAGTGATGGACGGCAGGAGTTCCTGTACATAATCCGTCGTCTTGATCTTTTCGATGATCTCATCGACGGTCAACTGCTGCGTGTTGTGTGAGGTGTATTCCTCGAGTTCTTCGTTGACAATGTCACCAGAGTCTACAAACTTCTCGTAATTGAGATCCCGGGTGTCGGCTGGAACGCGGAAGTAGCCGCCAAGGTCCTCGGATTTAGCGCGCTCTTCGCGGGTCAGCAGGGTCTCATGGGCCTTCTCGCCGTGGCGGGTGCCAATGACGTTGATGTCGACGTCCGAGTTAAAGAGACGCTTCATGGCCGTGGCCAGGTCACCGACGGTTGAGGCATCCGCCTTCTGAACGAAGAGATCACCCTGGTTGGCATTTTTAAACGCAAAAAGAACGAGCTCAACGGCTTCATCGAGATTCATAAGGAAGCGCGTCATGTGTGGATCCGTTACGGTCAGGGGCTTCCCTGCCCGGATCTGATCCGCGAACAACGGGATCACTGAGCCGCGTGAAGCCATGACGTTACCGTAGCGGGTGCAGGAGATGAGGGTGTCCGCCGGATCCACGTTGCGCGACTTCGCAATGACAACCTTCTCCATCATCGCCTTGGACGTACCCATAGCATTGATCGGATAGGCGGCCTTGTCGGTGGACAGGCAGACAACATTCTTGACGCCGGCGTCGATGGCCGCGGTGAGCACGTTGTCGGTCCCCAGGACATTGGTGCGAACGGCTTCCATCGGGAAGAACTCGCACGATGGAACCTGCTTCAGAGCTGCCGCATGAAAGATGAAGTCGACGCCGCGGACTGCTTCGCGGACACTCTCGATGTTCCGCACATCCCCGATATAGAACTTCAATTTGTCGTTGTTGTATGCCTTCCGCATATCGTCCTGCTTCTTCTCGTCCCGCGAGAAGATCCTGATCTCGCCGATATCGGTGTGCAGGAAGTGCTTCAGTACAGTGTTCCCAAACGAGCCAGTGCCCCCGGTAATCAAAAGTGTCTTGTTCTTGAACAACTTGTCTCCTTGGTCTGCAGGGTGGCTGCGGCAACGAACATGGGCTGCAACCGTTAGATAATACCAGCGCCCCGGGGATGGAGGCGGCTGTAAAGCCCTCCGAAGGCGGGACACGAATTCGGCGCAGATGCGTTTCAGCGTAGAATCTGCATCATGCTTAGCCCAGACGCCCGCCATGTGTTAGTGATCATGCCAGCTTGGAACGAAGGCGAAACCGTTGGAACCACGGTCGCCGAAGTGATCAATCTGAACGAAGGCTACGACGTTCTGGTTGTTGATGATGGCTCAACGGACCGAACGGCCGATGTGGCAGCGGCCGCCGGCGCAACCGTCCTCCGCCTCCCCTTCAACATGGGTGTGGGAGGCGCGATGCGCGCCGGGTTCAAGTATGCCGACCGCCACAACTACGATGCCGTCATCCAGGTGGACGCCGACGGTCAACACGATCCGCGGGAGATCTCCTCCGTCCTGGAGGGGCTGGAGTCGGCAGACATCGCCATCGGCGCCCGCTTCGCCTCCAAGGGCGATTATAAAGTTTCCGGTCCCCGGCAGTGGGCGATGGTGTTTTTGGCGGCTGTGATCTCGCGTCTTGCTCGGACGAAGCTTACCGACGTCACGTCGGGGTTCCGTGCCGGGAATAAGAGAGCCATCGCACAGTACTTGGATCACTATCCGGCCGAGTATCTTGGCGACACCATTGATTCGTTGGTAGTTGCGATCAAATCGGGGTGCAGGGTGACCCAGATCCCCGTGGCCATGCGGCCGCGCCAGGGCGGGACGCCCAGCCATAATCCTGCAAAATCTGCCATCTACCTGCTTAGGTCCGTATTTGCCTTACTTTTTGCAATGACACGCAGCCGATCACAGATAGCCGTAGGGGAAAGCAACGCCTGATGGGAAACACACTGCCTCCATTCATCTTCGCCCTCGTCATGGTTGCGATCGTTCTGGAACTGGTCCGCCGGAAGGTGTTCCGTGAGAAATACGCCGCGCTGTGGCTCATCATCGGCGCCAGTGCCCTGGTTCTGGCCGGTTGGCCCGACCTCCTCACGGGCGTCAGCAAGATTGTCGGTATCCAAGTTGCATCGAACTTGCTCTTTGCCCTGTGCATTGTCCTGCTGCTGGGCGTCTGTCTTCATCTTTCGTGGGAACTCTCCGTCGTGGAGGACGAGAACCGCACCCTTGCGGAGGAAGTCGCCATCATGCGCACCGCGGTAGAGCGGCTGGAACACGAATTCCATGCGTTGTCTACCGCAGGTCCGCGGGGCGAAACGCCGCGACTGGAGACTGGTCCGCAATCCCCCAAGGACTAGGGCCTCACACCACGTAAGGACGGCCATCGTGAACGGTAGACTCATAGGTGTCTACTCTGTACCTTTTCCGCGCCTTTCGAGGTGCCCTGGATTAACGAAGGTCGTGACATCGGGGGAAATGCCGGCTGACCACGACCGCTAAGGAATCATGCTCAGCCCGGATCTGCAATCAGTTTCATCAGCACCAACCCGGAGTGCGCGCCCGCGCAACCGGCCCACCGGCGGACCAAAACTCTCACTCTTCCAGATACTGCTGCTCCTGGTCATTTCTTTTCTCGCGTTTCTTGCCGTTGTAGCCGTGCGACACTCTGGAGCACTGACGGGTTGGCGCTTCGGAATTCTCCTGGGTTTCGTCCTGCTCCTCATTCCGACGTCGCGGAGCTTCTCCCAGCGCATTCTTGTTGCCAGTGTCGGCATCGCTGGCTTGGCACCGATGATCTGGTGGTACTCCGGTCCCATGCCAGGGCTTGACCGCGGCTCCTTCGTTCTAGCGTTAGCGGCTGCCGGTCTTACGGCTTCAGCAGCTTTCTGGATCGTGACGCGGCGGCCTCTCCGAGCGTTTTTGCCGTATGCAAACGTCGTTGACATTCTGCCTGTCGTAGCGGCCCTTGCTTCTCTCTGGGCGGTTCAGGGATTCATTTCGGTCCGCTCCCCTGAGGAAGCACTTCTGCTTCTCACCAGATCATGGGACTTTGCACCCCATTTCAACATGTACGACATGATTCGAAACCATGGGGCGGTCTTGGCTGTCCTCCCGGCCGCCGCGGACGGCAGCCCCTGGTCCGCCGCGACATACCCTCAAGGGTTCCACTCGCTGTTAGCGACATTGGCGGAAGTTGTCGCCGGCAGCAAACCGGGCGATCCGGGCGAGGAGCTCGTGCTCTTTTGCCGGCTGATCGGGGCGGTGACGATTCTCGGCACAGTGATGGTCATCGCTGGATTGACTTCACTCCCGGTACTACGGCGGAATTTCCTTGTCACGCTGCCGCTCGTCACGATCGTCGCAACGGCCTGGATTGTGGGTCCCGGATCGATTCCGGTGTTCGGTGCGTTCCCCAACTTCGGGCTGGGTGTGGCTCTCTGTGTGGCGTGCATCGCCATAGTTCAACTGAGGCGGGTCATCCCGCCGTCGCTTGCTTCGTCCGCCCTTACGATGGCTCTGGTGGGAGTGGCCCACGGCTGGATTCTCCTCCTCGTCCTCTGCCTGCCCAGCGTCGCCGTTTATGGATGGCACTTGATTCGCCACCGTACGCAGCTAAGGAGTTGGGACGTCACCGTACAGTCCGCCATAGCGGTCGTCGGCGTGGCTGCACTGGGCGCTGCTGTCTGGCAGCTCCACGCGCTCTCCGCTGGCGACGTGCTCACGACGAACGGCGGGATCGCTTTGGCTGACACCGGCGTCGCTGTCCTCTGCGTCATCGCTAACGCTTTTGTTGCCCTTGCCTTCTTCTCGCGGCGCAAGGCCGGAAGCGAGGAGCACAGACACGGAACGCTCACTTCTTTACATGTCCTGGCTACACCGCTCTTTGGGGCGGCGCTCCTGCTGGCGCTTGGCATCTTCCAACTTGTGCAGTCGGGATCTGTGACTTACTACTTCCACAAATCGTTCCTGGCAGTGGAAATTGTCGCCATCGTCTGCACCGTGATTGGTGTTGCGGAACTCTGGTCACCGATCCTTCTCAAGAAAAGCGGCCGTAAGACCTTCGTGGCAGCGTCGTTACTGACGACCCTGGGGGCGACTCAGTTTTTTGGACTGCCCTTTACCGGAATGAGCGAGCAAGGGCTCAAGCCCACCGCAAGTGGCGCCACCGCACTCCTTCAGCAAACGACCGCACTCTCGGGATCAATGCCGCCGCTGATTCCCAAGCTCCTCGCCATATCCCGGGTCAAGCAGGAACGAACCTTCATCTACGCCGGCTTCAACGACTTCTTTGACCCCCTCCTAGCGGCGCAGTGGTCACTGACGCTTCAAGGCAAGTGGACGAACAAGGTCGAACCTGCCATTCCCCTGGTAAGTCCGCTATATAAAGGTCCTTCCAAGGTGCCCAACGCAATGATTGCCATATTGGAGAAAATGCCGGAACTCGATGTCTTGGTCGATCCAGAGCTCCTGCCCGAACTGCGGGCTGCATTCCCGGAATATGCCTCCCGGATCATAACTTACTAAAGAGCGCGGGGACCGAAGTAACCTACTAGTCTCCAACGGCCGGGTCCGCCCCGTCCCAATAACAGCAAACGCCCCGCCGGATTATCCAGCGGGGCGTCTGTATTCGCGACGAAAGTCCTCGACGAGCCGATCAGACTGCGGCTTGGCGAACCATGACGCAGTCGTCCTCAGCGGTGGTCAGCGGTTCCTGTCAATGTTGACGAAAATTCCCGTCCGCTGGTGGTGCGTGTGGGCAGTCGACCGAATGAAGTTCACCGTCCGGCGCGACGTATCACTGATTTGGTAATCAGCGGGAACGACTGGCGGTCCGTCGTTCTGGAACTGATCCAAGACAATCTCAATTGCGTCCACGATCGCATCAGCGGTGACACCCGTCGTGATGATGGCCGCAGTGTCGAGCGATTCAGGCCGCTCAATAGCGTCCCTTAGCGTGACGGCGGGGAAGCCGAGCAGTGAGGATTCTTCGCTGATGGTCCCGCTGTCGGAGAGGACCAGCTTTGCTTCCTGCTGGAGCTTCACGTAGTCGTTGAAGCCGAACGGGGGGTGGAAGCGCAGTCCCTCCTTCAGCTCTTCCGGCTGGCTTTCGAGCCTTTTGCGAGTACGCGGGTGGGTCGACACCAGGACCGGAACTTCGTACCGGCGGCTCAGCGTCTGGAGGGCTTTGAGGATCTCCGCCAGACGTTCCGGGCTGTCCACATTCTCTTCACGGTGAACGCTCACCATGAAGTAGCCGCCTGAGGTGAGGTTCTGCTTCTCAAGAACGTCGCTGCTGGAAATGGCGTCGGCATTACCCTGCAGCACCTCCTTCATCGGAGAACCTGTCAGGAGGATCCTTGAGGGGTGAAGCCCTTCCGCCAGGAGATTGCGGCGGGCGTGTTCGGTGTAGACGAGGTTGTAGTCTGCTACGTGATCGACCAGGCGGCGGTTGGTCTCCTCTGGCACGTTCTCATCGAAGCAACGGTTCCCTGCTTCCATGTGGTAAACGGGGATTCTCATACGCTTGGCCATGAGGGCAGAGATACAACTGTTGGTGTCACCCAGAACGACCATGGCGTCAGGTTTTTCGGCCAGCAGCACTTCCTCGGTCTTGGCTAGTATCGAACCCAAGACCGCGCCGAGGGATGAGGTGTCGGCTTCAAGAAAGTGGTCGGGCTTCCTCAGCCCGAGGTCCTCGAAAAAAACCTCATTGAGTTCATAGTCGTAGTTCTGCCCCGTGTGGACCAGCACATGGTCGGTGCTGCGATCAAGCCGTCGGATCGTAGCCGCCAAGCGGATGATCTCCGGTCGCGTTCCTACTATGGTCAGTACTTTTAGCCTGCGGCCAGCGTCGGTCATACTTCCTCCGGGAAGGTGTCGGGAGAGGCTGGGTCAAATATTTCGTTGATCCAGAACATGGTGTAAAGCTTATCCGATCCAACATTGGTGATGTTATGGGACCACATTGTCGGCATATCGATAGCAACTGGATTTTCACCGGTCACAGGGAACGTGAGAACCTCGTTAGAGAACATTTTTCGCATAGCGATTTCGGCGGTACCTGAAAGAACCGTAAATCGCTCGATTTTACGCCGGTGGTAGTGCTGCCCCCGCGTCACGCCTGGCTCCGTGGTCGAGAAAGAGGCCTGCCCCTCCCCGCCAGCGCTGCGGATGACTTCAAAAAAGGCACCTCGGGCGTCTTCCTTCCGATTCAGCATGATGGGAAGCCGCTCGCCGACCAAAAATGACCTATAGGTATTAAACAGATCACGTTCAAATGTATTTGCAATATCTGGAATAGTGCCGTCCGCGTACGAATGGGCCATGGACCCTATCAGTTCCGCAACTTCGCTCACTTTCCTGACTGTTGCCAAATTGTGGGCTGCGTCGGGCGCATGAATTCCCAGTAGAACTTCTGCAGCCGTCTGCACGTGCAAAAGCCGCAGTTCTTTATCCTCCTTTACCTCCAGAGGTTTGCCTTCCGAAGCGAGCTGGCAGAAGGTTGCGACGACCGAGTTGTAGAAGGGCTTCCCGTGCTCACCGAAGAGATTCGGAAGCTTTACGTCAACGAAGGTCGCGCCGGCATCTTCGGCTGCCTTCCTTAGAATCCGGCCGGCCTCTTGCTTCCCCTGACCGTAAGGACTCTGGTTGCCGGCCTGGATGGAGTTGGCGTAGACCACCGTGCCTGGAACCGATGTGGCCTCGCCCAGTGCCTTGGCGAGTTGCTGGGCGAATCTCACGTTGCCTTCTCGGACGGCGACGTCGTCACCGCGGTTGACGCCTGCTATATGGACAAGGGTTGTAGCCCTCTCCATGAGCCCTGTGGCCGAGCCGATGTCGAACTTGTCTCCGAGAGGCAGAGGCTCCGTTGTCCTGTCCAGGCTATGAGCAAGTACACGGGTGTGCCATCCGAGGAAGCCGTTGCTTCCGGTCAGGGCAATTGTCATACCGACACTCCTACTACGTTGATGTGTCACTGCCCGCAGGCAGTCAACTTATAGATTTTTGCTTGACCTTGAGAGTCAACAAGGCTCGCTACACCGGAGGCCACAAGGTTATCCAGCCCACGGAACCCGTTGTCTCCCCCGTGGACCTCCTGATGGCCAAAGTCCAGTACGTAGCCAACATGCAACTTCTGAACGATTGGGCAGATCGTCGGATCAGTTTTTGCCGCGTTGAGGTGCGTGAATAGCTCCGCGGCTCCCGAGGGAAGTTCGCTTAGCATGTGGAGTTGAACGAGTTTCCTCCCGGTGAATGCATAAGCCAGAGCGCTGCCATTCCAAGGGTTACCGACCAGGACCGCGTCTTGGGGTACCTCAGCGGGTAGTCGATTCATGAGTGTCATTTCGTCCGAAGAGACAAGCGGCGAATCGTTGGCCAGTCGGTAACCGGCCGCTGCCGAATTTGTTGCTTCCCGGACGTTGGCCTGCTGCGTTGCGAGCGTCAACAGACAAATGACGGCCACAGCACCCACGGCCGCTAGAGGTTTTGAGGCCGCCAGCGGAGTCTTCCGGCTGCTCCTTGAGGCCAGCCCACGAAGCTGGGGCTCCAGCCACCCGTCCCACCCTCGCACCGCGCCAACGACAGCGAAGGGCAGGAGCACCATCGGCAACAGCGAGGCCAACCGGGGAGGATCGTTGTACCAGACACCCGTGAAGAATGTCCGAAGGTCACCGAACGGAAATGACGCCACGATCACGAACAACGACGCGATCACCACGAACATGCCGATGAGCCAGTACTGCTGGCGTCGTCGAATTATTGAGATAAGCCCTGCAACCGCCAGCAACGCGACCGCCCATGACACTGACCGACCGATAGCCGAACTTGTCAGCACCTCACCGATCGCGCGTCCGGTAGTTTCAAGGGGCGGCCAAAAAGCGGCGACCTCCGGAGGACGTATGGCCTTCCAGAGGACACCGACGGCGCCCAAGCCGACCAGCAGCAGTAATGCCATTCCACCAAGGCGGAGAGCTACATGCTGCGAGCGGCGTCGAATAGCGATAACTCCCCTTGCCCATAAGATCAGGAGGGGGGGCAGCAACATGGCCAGGAGTGCCATCGTACTGCTCGGGTGGGCCAAGGTGAGGCCGGGAAGCACCGCGGCGAAGAGGAGCCATGAGACTGCCGCCGACGCGGAGCGCGACCAGCCCAGTCCCAGGGCTTGAATTCCCAATGCTACGGCTATCGGTAGAAGGGCGTTCCCTAGGAAGTTCGGGTAAAGGACCCCGAAGTCCAAGAGCAGGAGTGGAAAAGCGCCGAACGCTGCAGAGAGAATTCCCGCCGCGACGCTAACGGCTACGCGTTCACCGAGGACCTTGTGCGCGAGGAAAATGCACCCGAGAGGCCAAACGATTGAACCGACAATCAAGTTGATGACATTGACTGAAACAGGGATCGATGCACCGGTGCTGACTGCAATCAAAGCTACGAGATCATGCCAGGCCGCGGGGTAGAAGCCTCCGCCGGTCATGCCGCTAACAGTGATCGATGAACCGGAGCCTGTATCAAGGATGTAACGCACGGCGTTGAGGTGGAAGACATTGTCGAAGGTCTGCGAAAAGGCTTCCGGGCGGCCGAAGGCGACGACGAGACGACGTGATATGAGGAATGCCGCTGCAACCAAGGCCAGCGAGTGTCCCCCCGCGTTCAGCCAATTGATCGGCGATCGGGTTCGGGGACGTTCAGCCGCCCCAACTGGAGAGAGCAGTTTCGTAGCCACCCACGCGATGGCGGCAACTACCAGTGCGAATATCCCAACCGGGACAATCGACCACCGCATGTTAATCAAGGGAGCGATCAACGCAGCGACCGCAACAATGGAGACTGTAATGGCCGGCGCGACGGCCAGCAGTGCGATCCCCCGTAGCCTACTGACCCAGCCAACGCAGAGTCCCGGTACAAACAGCACCCCGATCCCCAAGCAAAGATGCGGGACTATCGACCACCACGACACGAATTTCCTCCATACATTGACTGGCGCGGGCGAGAAATGTATCGCCGTCGCACCTCCCGAATACTACGTGACTGAGTCCGAACGGTATCCGCTCCGCCGTGGCAGAGGCCAAAGCGTTGTTGAGGTGACTGTCACCATGCAGGAAGTCGTTCTCAGTCTGGTCAAGCCTCTCCCTGTTAATAAAGGGCGGGGCCACCAAAGCGCACGTCCTGACACGTCGCATTTCATCCCCTCAGGTCCCTGAAGTCCTAGCAACTATGAACGCAGCAGAGCCACGGCCTCATCGATTGGACCGTCGAACATGAGCTTCCCATGCTCGAGGACGACTCCACGCTCACATATTCGGGAGACCAGATCGAGGTCGTGACTAACGACAACCAAGGTTTTTCCGTCGCGGGCGAGTTCCTGGATCTTGCCGATGCACTTTCGCTGAAAAGGTTCATCGCCGACGGCGAGGATCTCATCGATAAGGAAGACCTCGGGATCGGTGTGTACAGCCACGGAGAAGGCGAGGCGCAGGTACATTCCGGATGAGTAGAACTTGACCTCGGTATCGATGAACTGGCCGATCTCCGAGAATTCGACAATGTCGTCAAACCGGTCCTTGACCTGCTGCTCGGTCATGCCGAGGATAGCCCCATTGAGGAAGACGTTGTCCCTGCCCGACAGGTCGGGGTGGAAGCCGGCGCCAACCTCAATCAGGCCAGCAACGCGGCCCCGGGTCTTGACCGTGCCCGAGTCGGGAAGCATGACTCCCGAGATGTGCTTCAACAGGGTCGACTTTCCCGAGCCGTTCAGACCGAGCAACGCCACTGTTTCGCCCGCCTGGACTTCCACGGACACGTTCTTCAACGCATGGAACTTTTCGGAGAGGTCGCCTTTGCGCCCCTTCGCCAGCCACACCACAGCCTCCTTCAGAGACCTGGTGTGGCGTAGTACGAACTGTTTGCTGATATTAGATACTTCGATCGCCGTGACCACTCAAAGCTCCTGTGCGAAACGGCCCTCAAGGCGCCGAAAGGTGAATTGACCCAACGAAACGATGACTACCGCAACGACGAGGCCAACCGGCAGCCACAGGCCGAAAAGATTCGGGGGCATCGCTGTTGAACCGTCCGTCGTCGGAAACCAGAACGCATAGTGGAATAGTTCCACCCCTATGGTGATCGGGTTCGCTTGATAGATGCCGAAGGCGGTGCTTCCAAGCTTTTGCTCGACCATGGACCATGCATACATGACCGGGGACGCCCAGGTTGCAACCATCAGTAGCATGTCGACGAGGTTCTCTGAGTCGCGGAAGTAAACATTGGCCGCACCGAAAAGCAGGCCCAGCCCAGTCGCCAGCATTCCCACAATGATGAACCCGGCCAGCGCAGCAAGGAGCTGGATCAGATTGGGGTGCCATCCCGCAAAGACGCACCCGATCACGAGAACCACCAGTTGAGGGAAGAAGTGGACTGCTGAGACCCACACGGATGCCACCGGGAACAGCTCGCGCGGAAGGTAGATCTTCTTGATCAAATTGCCATTCATCACGATGGACCGTGCTGCGTTGCCCAGCGCTTCCGAAAAGAAGTTGATTAGTACGATGCCGGAGAATAGGTAGACGGCGTAGTTAGCCAATCCTTCCGGGTTCCTGGCACTCCGTTCCAATCCAAGGAAGATACCCAAGGCTACATAAAATACGACGAACTGAACGCCCGGCTTCACATAGGACCATAGAAGGCCAAGGACAGAGCCGCGGTAACGAACCTTGAGTTCTTTCCGCACCAACAACTTGAGCAGGAAGCCCGACTGCTTAATATCGCGCAGTCCCCCGCCTAATCCGGGAGTGGTCAACTCCCCGGTCGAAATTACGCTCACTTGATCTCATTCTGCGTATGCTGCTCAAACGTCTTCCGCCAGGATTCGATCGACGTGAGCTCATTCATGGACGCCTTGTACTTCTCACTCAGGGCACTCCACTCCCGGAGCAGCGCGGCATGAAGACGACCACTCTCGGTCAGCATCTTTCGCAGCTGCTGGGGGTCGCGGCGGTACCACGACGCCCCGGTTCCTTCGGCATTGGTCACTACTGCACTGTCGTACTGAGCCATGCGCCACCAGCGGTTGTCCTGATGGGCTATCGTCGTCTGCGGACGTTCGGAGCTGGTGCCCGTGACCGGCTTGACGAGCTGCCGGGCAATTGTTTTGGCGGCCCACGGCAAGAGGGTGATCCGCGATGGCTGCGAGGGCCCGTGGCCACGCCGGGGCGGTTTGTCCATTTTCGGCGCCGGGAAGTCCTCCGGGTTGGGACGGAAGACGGCGTCGGAGTGTCCCGACATCATCGAACGAATTTCAGGGAGCTTCGTGGAGAGCAGCTCGGGGAGAGCGTCTGGCCCCTTGAGCACGTCCTGGAGGGCCCACTGCCGGCCTTGGGCGGTCGCGTACTGCATGGACACCATGTGCTTTACGTCGCCAAACTGCGATGCCCGAACGACGTCGCCCCCGAACTCGTAGGGGCTGTGAAGAAGCGCTGCCACGACTCGGTTCCGAGCGTGGAAATAGGCTTGCCAGCCCACGAGGTCATCCTTGTCGATCCAGGACACGTGCCAGACGGCAGAGCCCGGGAGCGAAACCGTCGGGTATCCGTGGGCCTTCGCCCGCAGCCCGTATTCGGCGTCATCCCACTTGATAAACAGTGGAAGCGAGAGGCCGATTTCCTTGATGACCTGGGTGGGAATGAGGCACATCCACCACCCGTTGTAATCGACATCGCAACGACGGTGCAGCCAAGACGTCTGGCGCAGGTTCGATGAGAGGAAATCGTGACCCAGGATCATGTCCTCACTAGGCAGAGCCGGCTGGAATCGGTAGGGGTTTACTACCTCACCGAACGTATGCAAAACCGTCCGGTTGTACAGGTCGAACATGTGCCCGCCAACGAGGGTCGGGGTCTTGCATCGATCGGCGAAGGTGAGAAGGCGGACGATACTCTCGGGTTCGACCACGATGTCGTCGTCCATAAGCAGAACATAGTCACTGCCGTTTTCGACGGCCTCAAACATGCCGCGGGCAAATCCTCCGGACCCGCCCAGGTTTGACTGGTTGATGATTCGGAGCTTTCCGCCCAGGGATTTCTTGACGGCCTCGAAACCCTGCGCATCCGAGAGTTTCTGCGTCCCTTGGTCGACAATGAGGATCTCCTGCACGTGGGCAAGCGCCTCGGCACTGTCGGCCAGCAGACGCAGGTTGTTCAGGCAGAAATCAGTCTTGTTAAGGGTCGTGATCTGCAGCGTCACCGAGCCGGGAGCTTTGTCAACGCTGACGCCTTGCCATTCCGCATCGATCATCACGAGTGGCTCAGTTCCAGCCAACAGATCGAACCAGTACCATCCACCGTCTCCGAAAGGAGCCAGTGACAGTTCAAAGTGGCTCTCCGAAGTTCCCTCTACACGGCGGGTATCCACGCGCTGGAGAGAACCTCTAGCGTTCGACTTATAAACGATGACAGAACCGGTTCCCTGGGTCCGAACCTGCAGGCGCACCTTTTCGACGGTGGTCCACCGACGCCAGTAACTGGCTGGGAAAGCGTTGAAGTACGTGCCGAAGGAGACTCGCTCACCCGACCGGACGGAAGTGGAATGCCGGGAAAGGAAGTCTTCGACGTGAGCCTCTTTTGTGGGGCTGCTGATGGTTCGCGGCTTGGCGACCTTACCGTCTCCGTCGCCGATCGTCGGGAGCTGAATGCCGGTGGCCGTGCCCATATCCATGTACAAGGGCGCCGTGTCCATCTGGCTTGCGCTGGGCAAGATAACGCGCTGTAGAACACCCCACTCAGCGGCGACGTCTTCCGTTACCGCATTGGCTTCTTCCTTGTGGTTCGCAGTTGACATGCTCATGCGTCCACTCCTCCGCTTTCAATCGTGGCGCCGGCTTCGAAGTGCGGGCGGATTTTGTTCTCGAACATCGTCAGGGCTGAACCGATGGCCATGTGCATGTCCAGGTACTTGTACGTGCCGAGGCGACCACCGAAGAGGACATCCTTTTCGGCGGCGGCAAGGTCGCGGTACTTCAGGAGGCGGTCCCGGTCCGTGGGGGTGTTGATCGGGTAGTAAGGCTCGTCGCCCTTTTCTGCCGCTCGCGAGAACTCCCGCATGATGACGGTCTTTTCAGTCTGGTAGTCGCGCTCCGGGTGGAAGTGGCGCGGCTCAATGATGCGGGTGTACCGGACGTCGTCGTCGTTGTAATTGACAACGGAGGTGCCCTGGAAATCGCCGACGTCGAGTACCTCTTCCTCGAAGTCGATGGTGCGCCAGGAAAGGTCACCCTCGGCGTAGTCAAAGTAGCGGTCCACGGGACCGGTGTAGACGACGGGGATGTTCCCGACGACCTTGTTCTTGGAGTATTCGTGCGACTCGTCGAAGAAATCCGTGTTCAGCCGGACCTCGATGTTCGGGTGCTCCGCCATCTTCTCGATCCATGCGGTGTAACCGTTGGTCGGAAGGCCCTCGTACTTGTCGTTGAAGTAGCGGTTGTCGTAGTTGTACCGCACCGGGAGCCGCGAGATGATGCCTGCGGGCAGGTCCTTGGGGTCCGTCTGCCACTGCTTACCGGTGTAGTGCTTGATGAACGCCTCGTACAGCGGGCGGCCAATCAGCTGGATGCCCTTGTCGTTGAGGTTCTGCGGATCAGTACCCGCGAGCTCGCCGGCCTGTTCCTTGATCAGATCCTGGGCCTGGCCCGGGGTCATGTTTGCGCGGAAGAACTGGTTGATCGTCGCCAGGTTAATCGGCAGGGAGTAAACCTCGCCCTTGTGGACGCCGTAGACCTTGTGCACGTAGTTGGTGAACGTCGTGAATCGGTTCACGTACTCCCAAACGCGTTCGTTGGAGGTGTGGAAGAGGTGGGCACCGTAGCGGTGAACTTCGATTCCGGTCTTCTCCTCCTTTTCGCTGTAGGCATTGCCGCCGATGTGATGGCGGCGGTCGATGACGACGACCTTCAAGCCCAGCTCAGAGGCGGCCTGTTCTGCGATTGTCAGGCCGAAAAAGCCCGACCCTACGATGACGAGGTCAGCGGTCACAAAATCTCCTGGTTTGAATGCGGGCAGCACAGCGTTAGGCAATGTCTGCTGCTCTAGCGTACCCGAGTCAGGCCCTGAAACTGCGTCCGAGCACGGCGACGGGGGCCTCCGCAGTGACCTTGGGTTGTCCACATACCGCTTGTTCGTCGGCCCCGCGCCGTCGGCAAACCCTACTCTGGAGCGCGGAGGAAGGAGCGAAGGAATCCGCGCGATGATCTTGCAGTGCACCCTGGCGGGCGGACCGGGATCGGTGATCCTTTCGCCAGTGGAACTAACCGTGGAACTGCCGGCAGGCTGTGCGGGCGGCCGGCTCGAAGCGGCCCTCAGGGGAAAGTTCGCCACGTCGCTCCTGCGAGTGGCCGGGTTTCCCCTCACCGCGTTGACGGTGGGCACTCCTCCGCTGGTCAACGGCGCCGTGCTTCTCGACGAACTGATGCCTCCGGCTGAAACCGCGCTTCCCTCCAGCTTCGAGCCGACGCTGACACTGGCCGTTATGGGCGGTCCCGCCGCGGGAACACTCCTTCCCCTACGACGCGGCGCCTATCGGCTGGGCCGAAGCGGCGTCGACCTCGTCATTCCGGATCCGGGACTCTCCCGCGAACACGCGAAGCTGAAAATCACACCTACGTCAGCCACCCTTGAGGACCTTGGAAGCGCTAACGGGACGTGGGTGGACGGCCGCCGGATTTCGCTGGCCCCGCTCACCACGGGTACTGAGATCCGGTGCGGTAACTCGACCTTGGGTCTGTTCGGCGGCTCGCCCGGAGATCAGTCTTTTGTAAACGACGAAGCCGGCGCCGACACCTCCGCACCCCTTCCGCTCCCGGCTCCGCCCTCTACTGGTCACCTCCCCACGCTCCTCATAACGTCCTTGCTCCCGCTGCTCGCCGGAATCGTCCTGACCCTTGTCACCGGGACGTGGATGTTCCTTGCCTTCACCGCCTTTTCTGCCCTTCCGGTGCTGGTCTCGGGGTTTAGCGGACGACGGCGCCGCCGGCAGTGGCACTCCAAAGTCGCCGCCGCCGCGCTGGCTGACGCAGATCGACGCCGTCGCGTCGCGCCGTCGATTTCCGCCCTGGTGACCGCCTCCGCAGCTTGGCCTCGGGGAGTCCCTCAAGAACCTGCCGGCGATAGCATCCGTGTAGCAGGGGGTCCTCACGATCGCCCCACTGCAGTAAATTCGGTGTGGCTACGGCTGGGATTGGCCGAGCAACTGGCCAACGTGCGGCCGCCGTCGGACACCGGTAGTTTCCGTCCTCCCAATAACGGAAGGTTGCCCGTCACCCTCGATCCCGGGATCGAGGCACGACTGTCGGGGCAAACTCAAGCGATGGAGGGACTGCTGCGCTCCTTCGTCATTCAGCTCGCCGCCTATCCCCGCGCGGCACTGACCCCGCTATATCTCATCGGCCCACCCGGGAGGCTTCTCCTCTCCGCGCGGTTCCTGCCGAGGGTCTTCGCTACCGCGGTGGAGGCAGACGCCGTCGCTGCACTGAGACGGACTCTGCCATCGGCGGCCGGTCCTCCCGGTGTCGTCATCTGTCTGCCCAGCTACCCCGCCTCGGAGGCGTTACGGGCGGAGATAGCTCGGTCGGGCTGGCAACTCATCACCTGCTGCCAGGATGGGCCCGCCGGGGAACGGTCGGGACAAACGGTGAGCCTCACGACCACCGCCGGCCGACTGACCACTCCCTCGTGGGTGACAGAATTCGTGGCAGACCTCGTCCCGGAGGCTGTCTTCGATAGTTTCTGTCGTCGCCGGGGCGGACAGCCAGCCGTGCCGCCAACGTCGGGCGGCATCCCTGCACGCTGCGAGCTGCAGGGAGCGCTACCGCTCACCAACGATTCGGTGAGGCGCCGTTGGGCCGCCACGTCGCTGCCTACGGCGCCACGGATGGGGCTCTCCGTGCCGGTGGGCCAGGGTGCCGCCGGGCCAGTGTTGATTGATTTGCAGCGTGATGGGCCACATCTACTCGTTGCCGGCACGACAGGCTCCGGAAAATCGGGGTTTCTCCGGACCCTCGTGCTCGCCCTCGCAGCCTCCCATGCGCCGAACGAGGTCAACTTCCTCCTCATCGATTTCAAGGGTGGCTCCGGCTTGGGCCCGCTGGCCGAGCTACCTCACTGCGTCGGCGTTCTCACCGACCTGGACGGCCACGAAATTGACCGTGTACTTGTCTCGCTCCGGGCGGAAGTACGCCGCCGCGAGCGACTCCTCGCCCGGGCGGCCGTTCCCGATCTCGCCAGCTACAGGTTCGGCGGCGACAGGCCGACAGCACTCCCACATCTCATTCTCGTGATCGACGAATTCCGAATGCTGGTCGATGAGGCACCGGCCGCACTGTCCGAACTCATGCGCATCGCCGCCATCGGCCGCTCCCTGGGCATCCACCTCGTCATGGCCACCCAGCGTCCCCAGGGAGCGCTCAACGCGGACATCCGCGCCAACGTCACCAGTTCTGTCGTCCTGCGCGTCCAGTCCGACGCCGAGTCGCTGGACGTTATGAATGCCAAGCTGGCCGCAACCATCCCCAACGACACTCCCGGCCGGGCCTACCTTCTTCGGGGCAATGCCGCCCCCGAAGAGTTCCAGACCGCCACCCTCGGCGGGACGGCGCACGACACCGATGCGGGCCACGTCACCGTGATGACCGCCGAAGATTTCCTTGTTGCTCCCCCGCAGCTGGAAGCTCATGGCGACGGAGCACCGGTTGATACGGCGGACGCCGCTGCACCTTTTATCGAACTGGCGCGCACGCTGTGGCTGGACGACGGCGGCGAACCGCCGTACCGGCCCGTCGCACCGCCGCTCCCAAACGCCCTTTCTTTTCCGGGTCCGGCGCCAACCTCTCGGTCCCCCGATGACCCGGTACCGGTTGGGCGACTTGCCGTCCGTCTGGGAATAGTCGATCTGCCGGAGCGGCAGCGTCAGCGCAGCCTGACCTGGTCGCCGTCTGGCCACGGGCATCTGGCCTTAATTGGCGGAGCCACCCATGGGCGCGGCACCACTTCGGCGGCCCTGAGGCTGCTTCTTGCCCAATGGGCTGCGGACGCGAGTACGCCCGCGTACCTTCTCGACGCCGACGGAGCCCTGGCAAGCGCAGCCAGCCACCCGCTGGCGGGAGCAGCCGTGGGACCGACGGAAACGCGGCGCGCCGCGCGGCTCCTGGCTAGGTTGAGCGAGGAGATGGCACGCCTGCTCGCTGCATCATCCGCTACGGCCGCGGCGTTGTTGCTGGTCGTCCACGGCTGGGGAACCTGGGTTTCTGCGTTTCGTTCCGGTCCGTATGCCTGGGCCGAAGACCTGTTTCAGGATCTGGTCCGGGGCGGTCCCGGAGCAGGGATCACCATCATCGTAACCGGGGACCGGGAACTGGTGACCGCGAGGTTCTTCGCATCCCTGCCCAACCGGATCTACTTCCCCGCCACCGCGACCCCAGAGAGCCGCCTCATGTGGCCGGCCATGCCAAAAGTTCGGGCTATCCCTGGCCGGGTCATCGCGTCCGGGCCATTCGCGGCGGCGGGCTGCCATCCCGACGCCGGCCGGAGCTCCCCAGTCGTCCCGCCATCGAAGGATAGAGACGGGGTTGGGATGGGACAGACGCGCTACTCGGGATCGACCGGAAGTGAATACGACGACGGTCCGGACGAAGAAGCCTCAGACGGCGACACGTTCCGGGTGGTGCAACTCTTCGAACCGCCGTCGTGGGCCGGGCCGGCGATGCGCGGTGACTTCGTCGACACTGAAGCTCGGCTGGGCCCTCCCTTCCGGGTGGAGGCACTCCCCGACCGGGTCACGGCGCGGGATGTGGCGTCCCGCCTCCTCGCGGGCGCGGCAGACGGAGGCACGGCCGAGAGGAACGGCCGGAACCATGGCCAACTCTGGATCGGTTTAGCCGGCGACGAACCGGGGCCTGCGGGCATCACACTCCCGACGTCAGGTGTCGCCGCCGTGCTGGGCGCGCCCGGGACGGGCAAGAGCACGGTCCTGGAAATCCTGGTCGCTCTTAACCCCTCGATGACCTGGCTGAAGCCGGATAAGCAAACACCGCAGGAGTACTGGACGGGCATCTGTCGAGAGGCCGAAGCGGGATCATTGGACCGGCAGGCGGTGGCCCTCGCCGACGACCTTGACCTTTCGACTCCGGAGGTCAACGCGGCGCTGCGGGACCTCAACGGCCGGGGTTGGCGGGTGATCTTCACCGCCGGCACCGGACCCGTCCTGCTGCAACGGGTGCCTTTGGCGATGCAGGCCCGTTTATACGGCAAGGGCATCCTGATTCGGCCCCGCAGCCTGACGGATGGAGACCTCTTCGGAGTGCGGTTCGACCCCGAGCCGCATCAGCCAGCCGGACGGGCGGTCCTCATCGGAGACGGTGCGGCGACGTGGGTTCAGCTCGCCGTTCCGGAGCCATCAGCGCTGTCCAGGAGAGATGCCAAAGGCCGTACCTCAGAGGTAAACCCGGAGATGAGGCCGGGTTGAAGCCCGGATCAAACGACGGGAGCGACGTCTCAGCGACCGACCCGGGAATGGCGCCTACAACGCCGGCGGGGACCCACCGACCCGCGAGGCGTAGGCGATGACGCGCTTGTCGAACAGCAACACGATCGCGATGGCGGCGGGAACCAGCATCGCAAGCCCGGCCAGCGGGTACCCGCCCGTCAGTGTGGGGAAACCGATCGTGAGAGCAAACAGCTGGGCCACCAGCGCGCCCGCGCGCGGCCAACGGTAGCCGCGGAACAGGAAGTGGCCCACAGCGAAGAGCCAGGCCGAGAAGGCCAGCAACAAGCCGAGGGTGAAGACCGCGCCCCAGAAGGAGAGCACCGGCGCTCCGGTCAATAACTGCAGCGCGTACCAGCCGGCCGCCACCAAAAGGGCTGCGGCCTCGAGGGCAGCGACGGCCGAGATGACGGCGATGCCGGCGGGGCGGGGAGGGCGGGCCGGGTCCGGGGCGCCGGCGGGTGATCCGCCCGGGTTCTCGGGCTCAACCGGCCCCTGGGGATTCTCTGCGGGTCTTGACACACTGGCACCATACCCGACATAGTCAAAACCACTTGGGGGACCGCCGATGCATGTGATGCATCGCTCACGAATCGGCGCTATATGGACCGCTAAAACCCCTTGTTTACGCAGCGTTAACATGACACGCTTAATCCAGATGACCGAGGGGGCCCACAGGGCCCCTTTCTTATGAAGCCTCTAGTGAATAATTTCACAAGAGGCCGAACGAATTCCCAGGAATGGAGTTACTGATCAGCATGGATTGGCGTAACCGCGCAGCGTGCCTCGACAAGGACCCGGAGCTGTTCTTCCCGGTAGGAAACACCGGACCTGCCCTCCTGCAGATTGAGGAAGCCAAGAGCGTCTGCCGCCGCTGCCCTGTCGTGGACACCTGCCTGCAGTGGGCCTTGGAGTCCGGCCAGGACGCCGGCGTCTGGGGCGGCATGAGCGAGGACGAGCGCCGGGCCCTGAAGCGCCGCGCTGCCCGCGCCCGCCGCGCCTCCTAGCTTGCTCGCCGGGCTCACCCGGCGCACAAACAAATAAAGACGGAAGCCCCGGACCATGCGGTCCGGGGCTTCCGTCGTTGTCAGGCCTAAATTACCGAGCGGCCAGGCTCAGCACCACCTGCACGGCGGTGCCCCCGCCCTCCCGCGGTTTCCACTGGATGCTGCCACCCAGCTCGGACGTCACCAGGGTGCGGACAATCTGCAGCCCCAGCCCCTCGGTATAGGACCCGGCAGGGAGCCCGACGCCGTCGTCCGCCACCGTCACGGTCAGCAGCTCATCGCCGTCCTCGCTCTCCGAGCGGTCCGCGAGCAGCCACACCGTACCCGCCCGGCCCTCGAGCCCGTGCTCGACGGCGTTGGTGACCAGTTCGTTGATGACCAGCGCCAGCGGGGTCGCGAAGTCGCTCGGCAGCTCGCCGAACATGCCGGAGCGCTGGGTGCTGACCTGCTGGGAGGGCGATGCGACCTCGGCGGAGAGCCGGAACTGCCGGCCGATGAGCTCGTCGAAGTCCACGCTCTGGGTCAGGCCCTGCGACAGTGTCTCGTGCACCAGGGCGATTGTGGCCACGCGCCGCATCGCCTGTTCCAGGCCCTGCTTGGCCTCGTCGCTGACCATCCGTCGCGACTGCATGCGCAGCAGCGCCGCCACCGTCTGCAGGTTGTTCTTCACTCGGTGGTGGATCTCGCGGATGGTGGCGTCCTTGGTGACGAGCTCCATCTCCCGCCGGCGAAGCTCGGACACGTCGCGGCAGAGCACCAGGGCGCCGAACCGCTGCTGCTCGTCCCGCAGCGGGATCGCACGCAGGGACAGGCTGACGCCGCGGGATTCGATCTCGCTCCGCCACGGCATCCGGCCGGTGACCACGAGCGGCAGCGTCTCGTCCACCATCCGACGGTCCTTGAGGAGCCCGGCGGTGACCTCGGCCAGGGAACGGCCCTCCAGGGATTCCCCGTCGCCGAGCCGGCGGAACGCCGAGACCCCGTTGGGGCTGGCATACTGCACGATCCCCTCGGCATCCAGCCGGATCAGGCCGTCACCGACCCGCGGCGCACCCCGCCGCGATCCGGTCGGCGAGGCGAAGTCCGGCCAGAGGCCGAGCGTGCCCATCCGCAGCAGGTCGTAGGCGCATTGCCGGTAGGTCAGCTCGAGCCGGGACGGCATCCGCGAGCTGGACAGGTCCATGTGCGAGGTGACCACCGCGAGCGTCCGGCCGTTGCGCACCATGGGCACGGCCTCCACCCGCATCGCCATGTCGCTGCTCCAGTTGGTTTCATTGGAGCGCTCAATGACGCGGCTTTCCCATGCCTTGTCGACCAGGCGTTTCAGGTCCGAGCGGATGCCCTCCCCCACGAAGTCGGCGTGGAACACCGTGTGCGAGGTGGAGGGCCGCACGTGCGCCAGCGCCACGTACCCCAGTTCGGGGTGCGGGAACCACAGCGCCAGGTCGGCGAAGGCCAGGTCGGCGACCATCTGCCAGTCCCCCACGAGCAGATGAAGCCACTCGGCGTCCCCCGGCCCGAAATCAGCGTGTTCCCTGATGGGGTCGGTAAAGATTGCCACAGCACCTCCATTTGCGACGCGGGGACCGGCAGGATCCTAGCGTCGAACGATTGACCTCAAGAGCCTCAATGCTACCGACAGCGACGCCATGTCATCGGCCTCGAGCGCGTTGACCTCATCAAACATGCTCTTGGCCCGCTCGAGTTGCTCGACGTTCTTGCTCTCCCACGCCACCAGGCGTTCCTCGGCCGGCATCTCGGCGGGCGTCGCCTCGAGGACCGCGGTCGTCATGTCCGACACCGTCGAGTAGAGGTCGTCGCGGAGGGCCGCACGGGCCAGCGCCTGCCAGCGGTCCTTGCGCGGCAGCTTGGTGATCCGCTCGAGCAGGGAGTCGGCGTGGAACCGGTCGAAGACCGTGTAGTACACGTGCGCGATGTTCTCCACCGGTTCCGGGCTGGCGTGAACGATCTTGGCGATGTCCAGCAGGACGAAGCTCTCGAATAGCTCCGCCCAGCGGTGCGCCAGGTCCTCCGGAAGCTCCCAGCCGCGGGCCTTCTCCAGCCACTGCTGCACCCGCTCGCGGTCACCGCCGCGCAGGTACTCCAGGAGGCGGGCACGCATCGGGTCCAGCAGCGGCTTGAAGTCGGCGACGATCTCCTCGATCGGCCGCGCAGCATTGCCCTGGCTGAGGACCCAGCGCACGGCCCGGTCCAGGAGCCGGCGGATGTCCAGGTGGACGGTGCTCCAGTGTTCGGTCGGGAACGAGGCCGGCAGTTCGTTGAGCTCGCCGACCATGACGTCGAGTTCGTAGACCTCGCGGAGGGCCACGAACGCCTTGGCGACGGCGGCCTCCGTGGCGGAGGTTTCCTCCATGGCCCGGAACGCGAAGGTGATGCCGCCCATGTTGATCATGTCGTTGGCGACGACGGTTGCGATGATCTCCCGGCGCAGCGGGTGGGTGTCGAGCTCGGCGTCGAACCGTTCGCGCAGCTGCTTCGGGAAGTAGGAGCGCAGGGTCCGGCGGAACCACGGGTCCTCGGCGAGGTTGCTCTCGCGCAGTGCCGTGGCGAGCTCGATCTTGGCGTAGGCAGCCAGCACGGAGAGTTCCGGAGAGGTCAGGCCCTGGCCCTGGTCCAGGCGTTCGCGCAGCGTGGCGGTGGTGGGCAGCGCCTCCAGGTCACGCTTCAGGTCCGCCGACTTCTCCAGCCAGTCCATCAGCCGCTCGTAGCTGGGGCTCCATTCGGCCACGCGCATCCGGTCGTTGAGCAGCAGGATGTTCTGGTCGATGTTGTCCTCGAGCACCAGGCGGCCGACCTCGTCGGTCATCGAGCCGAGGAACGCGGCACGTTCCTCCGGGTCGAGCTTGCCCGCGGCGACCATCCGGTCGACGAAGATCTTGATGTTGACCTCATGGTCGGAGCAGTCGACGCCGGCGGAGTTGTCGATGGCGTCGGTGTTCAGGATGACCCCCTGCAGGGCCGCCTCGATCCGGCCGCGCTGGGTCATGCCCAGGTTGCCGCCCTCGCCGACCACCTTCACGCGCAGCTCACGTCCGTCGACCCGGATGGAGTCGTTGGCCTTGTCGCCGACTTCTGCGTTGGTTTCGGTGCTGGCCTTGACATAGGTGCCGATGCCGCCGTTGTAGAGCAGGTCGGCGGGTGCCAGCAGGATGGCCCGGAGCAGTTCCGGCGGGCTGAGCCGGGTGGTGCCCTCCGGCAGCCCCAGGGCCGCGCGGACCTGCGGGGAGACGGGGATGGACTTCGCCTGGCGCGGGTAGACGCCGCCGCCCTCGCTGATCAGCGATTTGTTGTAGTCGTCCCAGGAGGAGCGGGGCAGGTCAAAGAGCCGCTGCCGTTCCTCGAAGGAGGACGCCTCGTCGGGGTTCGGGTCGAGGAAGATGTGCCGGTGGTCGAACGCGGCGAGCAGCCGGATGTGCTTGGAGAGCAGCATGCCGTTGCCGAAGACGTCGCCGGACATGTCGCCGACGCCGACGACGGTGAAGGGCTCGGAGTGGGTGTCGAGGTCCAGCTCGCTGAAGTGGCGCTTGACCGACTCCCAGGCGCCGCGGGCGGTGATGCCCATGGCCTTGTGGTCGTAGCCCACCGAGCCGCCGGAGGCGAAGGCGTCGCCGAGCCAGAAGCCGTAGTCGGCGGCGAGGCCGTTGGCGATGTCGGAGAAGGACGCGGTGCCCTTGTCCGCGGCGACGACAAGGTAGGAGTCGTCGCCGTCGTGTCGGACGACGTCGGCCGGCGGCACGAGGGCCTCACCGTCGGGGGAGGTCACGACGTTGTCGGTGATGTCGAGCAGGCCGCGGATGAACGTCTTGTAGCTCTCGATCCCCTCGGCCATCCAGGCGCCGCGATCTGCGGCCGGATCCGGGAGCTGCTTGGCGTAGAAGCCGCCCTTGGCGCCGGTGGGCACAATGACGGCGTTCTTGACCGTCTGCGCCTTGACCAGGCCCAGGATCTCGGTGCGGAAGTCTTCGCGGCGGTCGGACCAGCGCAGGCCGCCGCGGGCGACCTTGCCGAACCGCAGGTGGACGCCTTCGACGCGGGGCGAGTACACCCAGATCTCGAACATCGGGCGCGGGAACGGCAGTCCGTCGATCCCGACCGGGTCGAGCTTGAAGCTGACGTGGGTCTTGTTCTGGTAGAAGTTGGTCCGCAGCGTGGCCTGGATCAGGTTGGTGAAGGTGCGGAGCACGCGGTCGGCGTCGAGGGTGGCGACCTGTTCGATCGCTGTGTCGAGCGCGGCGCGGACCTCTGACTGCCGGGCCTCACGGTCGCCGTCGCTCACGGCCGGATCGAAGCGGGCGGCGAAGAGGGCGTTCAGGCCTCGGGCGACCTCCGGGTTGGCCAGGAGGGTGTCGGCCATGAACTCAAAGGAGTTGGTGTTGCCCATCTGGCGCATGTACTTGGCGTAGGCGCGGAGCACCACGACCTGGCGGGGGTGCATTCCCTCGCGGAGCACCAGCCGGTCGAAGCTGTCCGATTCGACGGTGCCGGAGACGGCGGCGCCGAAGGATTCCGCGAGCAGGGTGCCGGTCGTGACGGGGTCGACGCCGGCCGGGTATTTCAGGCCCAGGTCGTAGAGGAAGAAGTCGCGGTGGTCCGCGGTTTCGATTTCGAAGGGTCGCTCGTCCAGGACCTCGAGGCCGAGGTTGTGGAAGAACGGCAGGATCTGGCTGAGGCTCTTGGGCTCAAGCATGTAGAGCTTGACGCGGGCGTCCTCCTCCAGGATGGCTCCGGCACCCTCGGGCAGGTAGACGTGGACACCGGGCTGCTCCGCGGCGTGGCCGCCCTCGCGTTCGGCGGCGGCTCCGTACTTCTCGAACCGGGCGATGTCTTCGAGGGCGTCCTCGACTTCGTAGTCGACCCTGTAGCTAGCCGGGAAGGCCTCGGCCCAGACCGCGGCCAGTTCCTTGGAACCGTTGCCACCGCCGGCCTCGGCGCGGGCGCGGAGGACCTCGGAGATGCCCTCGCTCCAGGACCGGGCGGCGAGGACCAGCCGCTTCTCCAGGTCCTCTGTGTTGACGTTGGTGGTGTCGGCGTCCTTGGGGAGTCGGATCCGGAAGAACAACCGCGCCAGCGCGGACTCGGTCATCCGGGCCTCGTAGTCGATGGAGACGGCGTCGAAGGTCTCGCGCAGTTCCTTTTCGATCCGCAGGCGGACGTTGGTGGTGTACCGGTCGCGCGGCAGGTAGACCAGCGCCGACATAAAGCGGCCGTAGACGTCCGGGCGGAGGAAGAGCCGCGTCCGGCGGCGTTCCTGCAGCCGCTGGATGCCGGTGGCGATGGCGGCGAGGTCCGGGATTTCGATCTGGAAGAGCTCGTCGCGGGGGTAGGTCTCGAGGATGCCGAGCAGGTCCTTGCCGGAGTGCGAGTCCGGCGGGAAGCCGGCGTCGCGCAGCACGGCGTCGACCTTTTCCCGGACAACCGGAATGTCGCGGACGGAGCCCGCGTAGGCGGTGGTGGCGAACAGGCCGATGAAGCGGCGTTCGCCGTCGACGTTGCCTGCAGCGTCGAAACTCTTGACGCCGATGTAGTCCAGGTAGGCGGACCGGTGCACGGTGGAGCGGGAGTTCGCCTTGGTGATGACCAGGGCGCTCTTCTCGCGGGCCTTCTTGCGGCCGGTCTCGGTCAGGTGCTGGATCTGGTGGCGGGTGTCGCTGCTGTCGCGCAGCAGCCCGAGGCCGCTCTCTTCGCGCAGTTCGAGGACGTCCTCGCCGGATTCATTCCGCAGGTCGTATTCGCGGTAGCCCAGGAAGGTGAAGTTGCCGTCGTCGAGCCAGCGCAGGAGTTCCTGCGCCTGCCGCAGGCCGGCCACGTCGGCGGCGTTGGTGACCTTTTCGAGGCCGTCGGAGACCTCGTGGGCCTTGTTGCGCATCTTCGGCCAGTCCTCGACGGCGGCGCGCACGTCGCCGAGCACCCGGTTCAGGCCTTCGATCAATTCCGCCCGGCGGTCCTCGTTGACGCGGTCGATTTCGACGGCGATCCAGGATTCCATGTGGGAGGCGTTGTCGCCCTGGGCGATGAGGTGCGAGAGGTTGGGCATCGCGGCCGTGTCGCCGCTGGAGATGCCGAGGTGGGAGGGGACCCGCGCCACCTTGACCAGCCGGCCGGTTTCCCGGTTGCGGGTGACGACGAAGAGCGGGTGCATGACCAGGTGGATAGGGGACTTCTGCCGGACCAGTTCGGCGTTGACGGAGTCGACGAGGAAGGGCATGTCGTCGGTGACGATGTAGACGACGCTGGCATCCGCCTCATCGATGACCTCGATGTTGGCGTGGCCGGGCTGCCGGGCGGCGGCGGTCCGCAGGTGGGCCTGGGCGCGGGCCGAGAGCGTTTCCTGGCCGTAGCCCTTGGCATCCTCCTCGGCGAGGTGCTCGTAGTAGTCCGCGAAGAACCTCTCATCGGCTCCGATCGAAACGGGTTGATCCTCCACGCTGGACCCTGACGACATCGACAAACGCCTCCATTAAGAAAGTTCGCGGCCGCACCGTTGCAGCCCTCATGGGGAGCCTAGTCTTTAGCCCACCGGCTTGCTGTGGAAGAAAAGACAGAGGTTTTAGATTTTCGCTGGGCAGGTGCACAAACCAGATGTGCGATGGCGCTGCGGAGGGGCGAATCGGGGGCCGTCTCGTGCAGCAGCGAGCCTGCCAGCAGAGCGGCGTCGCAGGCCGCAGCGTCGGAGGGCAGGAAGGCGGTGACGGGCGCCGCCGGACCATAACGGGCCCACGCCTCCTTCAGTTGACGCTCCGGTGCCCGGCCGACGGCGGCGGGGCGAACCTTGTTGAGGACGACCCGCGGCAGCGCCTCGGGTACGGCGGCCGAGAGCTCCGCCAGGCCGCGGACCAGCCTCGGAACGCCGACGGGGTCTGCGGAGCCGACGGCGTAGACGGTGTCAGCCAACTGCAGGCTGCGCAGGGTGGAAGCGTTGCGGCGCGGTGCCATCGAGTCGAAGCTCAGCTCCTCGTCGGCCTCGAGGCAAAACCCGGTGTCGATGACGGTGACATCGGCGATCTCGCGCGCCCGGCGATAGACCAGGGCCAGGGCCGCCGCGCGGAGTTCGGTCCAGCGGTCCGCGCGGGTGATCCCCGTGAGGACCCGGAAGCTTCCCGCCTTTGTGGCCACCGGCAGGGCCAGACGAAGGAGGGCATCCCCATCGAGGGAACCCTGGTCCGCGAGACGGCACGCCTGGGCGAGACCGGCCGCCTCGTCGAGCAGGCCCAGGGCAGCGGCGACGCTGGCTCCGTAGCTGTCGGCGTCGACCAGCAGGACCGACCGGCCGTCCGCCGCCAGTTCGCCAGCCATGTTGACCGCGAGCGTGGTCCTCCCGGGTGCCCCCGCCGGCCCCCAGACCGCGATGATCTCTCCGGTGCCCGTCTGCATCCCGGAGGGCTCCCCGCCGTCGGAACCCGCCACGTTCCCTGGTGTACGCGGCGCGGCGGCGACGGTAAAGGCGTCACTGCCGGCTTCCGGCCCGGCCGCGGAGAGGCCGGCCACCGCGGCGGCGATGACCGCTGCGAGTTCTTCGGCCGCCACATCGATGGGGCGCGCCGTCACGCCGATGCCGCGCAGCCGCGCCGCCTCGTCCGGGCTGTCGGTCAGGGCGACGACGGCGACTCCCACGGCGGAGAGTCGGTCCACCAGCGAGGCCGTGAGCTCCCCCGCGTTCCCGGCCACGACGGCGGCCCGGGCCAGGCCGCTCTGGCAGGCGGCGAGGAGTTCGGCCAGTTCCTCGCAGCGCCGGACCACCGAGACGGGGCCGTGGAGCCGCTCCAGGCTGCCGACCAGGGGCTCGGTGCCATGCCCGACCGTGACGACGGGAATGCTCATTGGCCGGACCCGCCTGGATTCCACACCACCGAGATTCTGGCCTTGTTGGCCTGGGCGCCCAGCAGCTTGGGCATCTGGCCGTCAGGGACCAGCACCATGACCACGGTGGAGCGCTGCGCCCCCAGGGCGTTGCTGCCCGGGGCCAGTTGCGCGATCTCGGCCCCGCGGAGCAGCAAGGCGGGTTCGCTGAAGCCGTTGCGGTTGTCCGGGAGGGCGACCCACACGTCGACGCGGGAGCCGGCCACGGCCTGCGGCGGCAGGGCCTCGTCCACGGTGACGGCCACGGGTTTGCGGGCCAACGCATCGGGCTGGCCGAAGCTCTCCCGCGGCAGCAGCTGATCCTTGCCGATCCGCTGGATGGCGACCAGGCCCTCCGAGAGTCCCGCCTCGGGGGTCAGGTAGTTCTCCTCGACGTCACCGAGGCGGACGTTGACCCGGTGCAGCTTCTCGGGCGTCAGCTTCTCCCCGACGGCGATCGGCTCGCTCGCAGCGAAGGCCTCGGTGGTCCGATCCGCGGCAGCGACCAACGACACGACCCCGGCCGTTGACGCCAGCACGAGCAGGATGCCGACCAGCAGCCTCGGGTCTTTCCACGACGGCTTCTTCAGCCTGGCCCCGCCGCCCTCTGTCACCGCCATGCGCAGTTCCCCCATCTGTGCGTCCGCGCCGCCGGCGCCGGTTTCCCCATTGTCACGAATTGTGGGCCCTGCGGGAAGACCGGGAACCAGGGAACTGCAAAGTGTGGATAACCGCATCAATGTCGACGCCCGGTGGCAAAATGGGAGCATGCCCCGATTCCTCACCCTCGCGGATGTCGCCGAACAGCTGCAGATCAACTCCCCCGCCGCCTATGCGCTGGTGCGGAGCGGTCAGCTCAAGGCCATCCAGGTCGGCGGCCGCGGGCAGTGGCGGGTGGAGGAAGCCATGCTGGAGCAGTACATCCAGGAGCGGTACGCCGAGGCCAGCCGGATGATCGAGGAAGCCAAGGCCAAGGGCTCCTGACCCCTTTGCGGCTAGGTCCCTCCGCGCCCGGACCGGATGGCCGCGAGGGCGCCGAACGGCACCGTTGACACGGCCCGGACATTGGCGGCGCGGCGTTCTTCGCCGGGTTCCGTCTCCGCGAGATCCAGGAAATCCCTCCCCACCCGATCGATAACCCCATGCAGGGCCGGGGCACCGGCGGCGCCGATCAGCTGAACGGTCAGCCGGGATCTATCCCTGGCCAGTTCCCGCAATGCACTCGCCAGGCTGAGGCGGCCCGACGGCTTGCCCGCCGGTACCGCCTGGAGCGCCAGACCGGTGACGCGGATGGCGGCAGCATGCGGAATCAGTACCTGGTGCCGGCCTGTCGCCAGCACCAGCCATCCCAGGCCCACATGGTCGAGCCGTCCTTCGCAGATGTCACCCGTTGTGAGGTGGACCGCGATTCCTTGTCCCACCGTGCCGCGGAGCCGGCCGGCCAGTTCCACGCCGGTGGCGTCGATCCGGGCGCGTTCGTCCACCTCGGCGTCTAAATCGAGCCGTCGTTCGGCGGCGAGTTGCGCTTCGAGGTCCGAGAAAAGGGCGTCCCACCGCATGCGGGCCAGCGTAGGCGCGTCCTCCGGACGGGGTCAATGGGGTGTCCCTGCGTGCTTTCGCCCGCCTTCGGGCGGTATGGGCAGGTTATGCACAACCCGTCGCTTGCCCTAGACACCCGATCGCACACGGGTTCACACTAGGAAAAGTGCATCAAATGACATCAAAGTGCATCAAACACTATCCAATTATTTAGATCCCTGGGAGGCCGGGATGACGATTCGGCAGCATCCACCCGTCGGCATTTCCACCGGCCGCTCCGGCGATGCGGTGGTGGCGGCGCTCATCCTGCTGCTGGGCGGGCTGCTCACGGGGTCGGGAATGATCCTGGCCGCCCACTTGCGGACCGCCGCGGTGCGCAGGCAGTCCGTGGCTTTCGACACCAGCCTGGGCGTCATGGCAACCACGGCGGGGCTGATCGTGGTCGTTTGGTGGGTGCTCTCGTTCCTCCTCGCCTTTAGCTCGGCGTTGCTGGAGCGCGGCGGCCGCGCCCGGGCTGCCGCCGCCACCGGGAAATTTAGCCCGGCGTTCATGCGCCGGCTGGCCCTGGCCGCCATCGGTCTTCAGCTGGTCACGGCTCCCCTGGCCCGGGCGGCCACCGTCCCCGACGTCGGGGGCGCGGGCACTTCCCTGCCGGCGGCCGTGTCGGCCGCGTGGGCCCCGCAAGGACACACCGCAACGGTCGGGCCGCGTGCACCGTCGCCGCCCCGGCCGGACCCGCGGTGGCTGCCCTCCCCCGTCCCTGCCCCGCCGGGCGCCCTTGTCCAGCCCCAGCTGAGACCGGAGCTGCCGGACGCCGGCGGCCGGCAGGTGACGGTCAGGGCCGGCGACTCACTGTGGAGTCTCTGCGCCGCGGAGCTCGGGCCGTTGGCCTCCGACGTCGACATCGCGGCCGCCTGGCCGGAGCTCTACCGGATCAACCAATCCGTCGTCGGCCCCGATCCCGGGCTGCTTCGACCGGGCCAGGTCCTGGTCATCCCGCCGTCGCTTTCATCCAGCTCCCCGTCCGCCGAAGGAACCCCATGAGCCCGCTCGCTGAACCCCGTCCCGGCTACGCCGCCCCGCAGTCCCCCACCGCACTCCGCCCGGTCGACCCGGACCGCGACATTGAGGCGCTCTGCCGCTCCACGGTGCAGGCGGCCATCGAAGTCCTGGCCGGAACCCGGCCGGCGCACCAACTCGCCCGGCGGCTGGATGAACGGTGCCTGACCGCCCTCCAGCACCGCGCCGCCCTGACCCGCCGGGTCGCCTCCGGCACCTCGCCAACGGCGGGGCGCTTGCACCGCAACCCGTGCGTGCGGTCGGTTCACGCCTGCCGGATCTCCGAGGACGTGTACGAGGCCAGCGCCGTGGTGTCCGACGAACTCCGGGTCCGGGCCGTAGCCCTGCGGCTGGAACGGAGCCGGCTCGTCTGGCGGGTCACCGTGCTGGAAATCGGCTGAACCCGCAACCCAGGCTCACGCCCCAAAAGGAAACACCGCGGGTCCGGAACACTACGTTCCGGACCCGCGGTGCAGGTGGTTGGACCTGTTGCCTAGCGGCGCTTCTTCTTGCTGGCGCGGCGCGGGGACTCCTGGGCCGCGGCCTTCGCCGGGTTGCCGGAACGCCCGGAGGACTTGGCCTCGACGCGGGTCTGCGCCGTGCCGTCCTCGCTCGGGGCCGTGTACTGCAGCTGTGCCGGCTTTTCCGGAGCCTCCAGCCCGGCGGCGTGGATGTGCGGTTCCTGGTGTTCGGTGTGCTGGCCGGACTCGTCGGCGACCACCACGTCCTGGGCAGGGGTGACCTCGACCTCGAGGTTGTACAGGAAGCCGACGCTCTCCTCCCGGATGGCCTCCATCATGGCCTGGAACATGGTGAAGCCCTCGCGCTGGTACTCCACGAGCGGGTCACGCTGGGCCATGGCCCGCAGGCCGATGCCCTCCTTGAGGTAGTCCATCTCGTAGAGGTGCTCCTGCCACTTGCGGCCGATCACGGAGAGGACCACACGGCGTTCGAGTTCGCGCATGCTCTCGGACCCGATCTGCTCCTCGCGGGCCTGGTAGACCAGGCGCGCGTCGGAGAGGATTTCCTCCTTGAGGAATTCGACCGTGATCCGGGACTTCCCGCCGGCCTCGTCGATGACGTCGCGGGGCGTGAAGCTGACCGGGTACAGGGTCTTGAGGTTGGACCAGAGCAGGTTGAACTCCCAATCGTCGCCGGTGCCTTCGGCCGTGGCAGCGTCGATGAACGCGTTGATGGTGTCCTCGATGAAGTACTGGACCTTCTCGTGCAGGTCGTCGCCCTCGAGGATGCGGCGGCGGTCGCCGTAGATGGCCTCGCGCTGGCGGTTCAGGACGTCGTCGTACTTGAGGACGTTCTTGCGCTGCTCGGCGTTGCGGCCTTCCACCTGGCCCTGGGCGGAGGCGATGGCACGGGAGACGAGCTTCGATTCGAGGGCGACGTCGTCCGGAACGGAGCTGCTCATCAGGCGCTCGGCGGCACCGGAGTTGAAGAGACGCATCAGGTCATCGGTCAGCGACAGGTAGAAGCGGGACTCGCCCGGGTCGCCCTGGCGGCCGGAGCGGCCGCGGAGCTGGTTGTCGATGCGGCGGGATTCGTGTCGCTCGGTGCCAAGCACGTAGAGGCCGCCCAGGTTCAGGACCTCCTCGTGCTCGTCCTTGACGGACTGCTTGGCGGCCTCGAGGGCGGCGGGCCAGGCGGCCTCGTACTCCTCCGAGTTTTCCTGCGGGTCCAGTCCGCGCTTGGCGAGCTCGGCGACGGCGGTGAACTCGGCGTTGCCGCCGAGCATGATGTCGGTGCCGCGGCCAGCCATGTTGGTGGCCACGGTGACGGCGCCTTTGCGGCCGGCCTGCGCGACGATCGAGGCCTCACGGGCGTGGTTCTTGGCGTTGAGGACCTCGTGCCGGACGCCCTCCTTGGCCAGGAGGCGGGAGAGGTATTCGCTCTTCTCGACGCTGGTGGTGCCGACCAGGACCGGCTGGCCCTTCTCGTGCCGCTCGGCGATGTCCTTGACGACGGCGTCGAACTTCACGGTCTCGTTCTTGTAGACGAGGTCCGGCTGGTCGATGCGCTGCATGTCCCGGTTAGTCGGGATGGCGACGACGCCGAGCTTGTAGGTGCTCATGAATTCGGCGGCTTCGGTCTCGGCGGTACCGGTCATGCCCGCGAGCTTGTCGTACATGCGGAAGTAGTTCTGCAGCGTGACCGTGGCGAGAGTCTGGTTCTCGGCCTTGATCTCGACGCCTTCCTTGGCCTCGATCGCCTGGTGCATGCCCTCGTTGTAGCGGCGGCCGGCGAGGATGCGGCCGGTGTGCTCGTCGACGATCAGGACCTCGCCGTCGAGGATGACGTAGTCCTTGTCGCGCTTGAAGAGTTCCTTGGCCTTGATGGCGTTGTTCAGGAAGCCGATCAGCGGGGTGTTGGCGGACTCGTAGAGGTTGTGGATGCCGAGATAGTCCTCGACCTTTTCGATGCCGGCCTCGAGGACACCGACGGTGCGCTTCTTCTCGTCGACCTCGTAGTCGGTGTCGGCCTGGAGGCGCAGGACCACCTTGGCGAACTCGCTGTACCAGCGGTTCGTGTCGCCCTGGGCGGGGCCGGAGATGATCAGCGGGGTGCGCGCCTCGTCGATGAGGATGGAGTCCACCTCATCGACGACCGCGAAGTTGTGACCGCGCTGGACCAGCTCTGACTTGTCCCAGGCCATGTTGTCGCGCAGGTAGTCGAAGCCGAATTCGTTGTTCGTGCCGTAGGTGATGTCCGCGGCGTACTGCTCGCGCCGGTGGGCGGGGTCCTGGTTGGCCAGGATGCAGCCGCTGGTCAGGCCGAGGAAGCGGTAGACGCGGCCCATCAGGTCGGACTGGTACTCGGCGAGGTAGTCGTTGACCGTGACCACGTGGACGCCTTTGCCGGCGAGGGCGTTCAGGTAGGCCGGAGCGGTGGCCACCAGGGTCTTGCCTTCACCGGTCTTCATTTCGGCGATGTTGCCCAGGTGCAGGGCGGCGCCGCCCATCAGCTGGACGTCGAAGTGGCGCATGCCGAGGGTGCGTGAGGAGGCCTCGCGGACGGCGGCGAAGGCCTCGGGCAGCAGGTCGTCGAGCTTCTCGCCGTCGGCGTGCCGGGCCCGCAGCCGGTCGGTCTCTTCGCGCAGCTCGGCGTCGGTGAAGGTCTGGAAGGAGCTTTCCAGGGCATTGATGGAGTCGGCGTAGTTCCGAAGTTGCCGCAGGGTCTTTTTGTCACCCGTGCGGAGAAGTTTTTCGATCAGTGATGCCACGTGAAATTGCTCCCAGTCTCAAGCTGCCGAATTCCGGCGTGTTTAGTCTACGGGAGGGACACAGCGCGGACCGCGCCTGTTCCCTCAAAGCGGATGCAGGCCAGCCACCGCCTGTGCGAGCGCCGGCGCCAGATCGCCCACGGGGGCCACGATAATCCGGTCCAGCTCCAACCACTCTGCCATGAGCTGCAGTTCTGCCGCGAGTTCGACGGCGGTGTCCCCCGGCGCGTCCGGCTCCGCGAAACTGCCGCGGACCAGCAGGCTGCCGGCGGCACGGTCCGCTTTGAGGTCGACGCGGGCGACGATGCCGTCGCGGAGCAGGAAGGGAAGGACGTAGTAGCCGAAGCGGCGCTTGGGCTCCGGCGTGTAGATCTCCAGCCGGTAGTGGAAGCCGAAGAGTTCCTCGAGCCGCCGCCGCTCGAAAACCAGGGAGTCGAACGGGCTCAGCAGGGCCCGGCCGGTGGCGGTGCGGGGCAGCCGCGCCTCCACATGCCGGTAGACGGGCCGGTCCCAGCCGGCCACGGTCACCGGTTCCAGCCGACCAGCCTCGACGAGTTCGGCGAGCGCCTCCGCGGCGGCCCGCTGCGGGGTGCGGAAATAGTCGGCGAAGCAGCGCAGGGTCCCGATCCCGTGGGCCAGCGCCGCGGCGTCGATCAGGCGAAGCATGGCTGCCCCGGCGTCGGGCCGGCCGCCGCCCTGCTCGGTATTTTCCGGTCCCACTGATGCCACTGCGGTGGACGGCAGGACCCGGGCGGTGAGGGTGTAGCGGCGTTCGAAGCTGCCGGTCCGTGACGCCGCCGTCACCGTCCCCTCCTCGAACAGGTCCTCGAGGACCCGTTTGACGGTGTTCCAGTTCCAGCCCCAGTTGTCCGTGCTCCGGGTTTCCACGTGGCCCAGCCGGACGGTGAGTTCGGCGGCGGTCAGCGGCAGCCCCCCGGCCAGCTCGGACAGGATCCGGGCGGCAACGTCGCCGCGTTCCTCCGGGTCCATGGCATGGGCGCCGACCCACTTCCGTTTCTGCCACAGCCTCAGGTCCTCGAAGTGATCGGGACGGATGAAGCTGGCCTCGTGCGCCCAGTACTCCATCATCCGGCGCGGGTGCACCCCGGAGAGGCGTTCCAGGATGCTCCGGTCGTAGTTCCCGAGCCGGGAGAAGAACGGCAGGTAGTGGCTGCGCGCCAGCACGTTGACCGAATCGATCTGGACCAGCTGCAGGCGGGCAAAGGTCCGGCCCACCGCCCGTGAACTTACCGGGGCGGTGGGCCGGACCTTGTCCAATCCCTGGGCTGCCAGTGCGATCCGCCGTGCCTGCTTCAGGCTCAGCGTTGCGGGCACATCTTTCCCTTCGTCGGTTGTCCCCGCCTATGCGGTGGCGGGCTCTCCTTCAGAACGATAGGCGACGATCTTTTCCTCCAGGGGAGCCTCGCCCGGGGCGCAGGTCTGGTCGAGGCTGATCACGCCGTAGGTCCAGCCTTCGCGGCGGTATACGACGGAGGGAGCCTTCGTTTCCTTGTCCACGAAGAGGTAGAAATCGTGGCCGACCAGTTCCATGTTGTCGACGGCTTCGTCGAGCGTGAGGGACGCTGCGGGGAAGACCTTGCGGCGGATCAGGACCGGCGAGTCCCCGGCAGGGAGATCATTCTCCACCTCGTAGGGGGATTTCTCCTCCGGCTTCGCCTCGGACCAGTGGGCCGCCTCCTCGTAGATCGGTTCGCGGGTGCTCGCCGGTTCGAGGGAGGCCGTCGCCTCGGTCACGGATTTGGGGGTGTGCCGGCCGTGGTGGACCTTCTTGCGGTCCTTGGCCCGGCGCAGCCGCTCCAGAAGCTTGTTATAGGCCAGATCGAAGGCGGCGAATTTGTCCGCCGCGCTGGCTTCGGCACGGATCACCGGGCCGCGGCCCAGGACTGTCAGCTCAACCGTGAGCAGCTCTGCAATCTGCCGGACTTTGGTTTCCTTGGTGACCTTTGCATCCACCCTCTGGACCTTGTCGCCGAGGGAATTGATCTTCGAGATCTTCTCCTCGGCGTACTCGCGGAACCGGTCGGAGACCGTCAAATTGCGACCGCTGATCATGAACTCCATGGTGCCCTCCAAATGACTTCGGTGACACGACGGCGGCACTTCGGGGGCTCATCTGACGGACAGTCGAGCCCCTTTCCGAGCCGCTATCGACAGGTACATCTGTTCTTGGTACCCATGTTCGACGTTAGTTCATCGCCACCTGTTCTTCACCCTTTTGTGGTTTATTTTTTTCCATTGCGACCCTGTCCGGCGCCCTGCCGCGGGTCTCGGGTTCCGACACATGGGAGGCGGGCGGGCGTGTCGCGGCGAGCACGACCGCTCCCCTGACAACCGCTCCCGCGGACCGCAGAACCCGGGCCGCTTCCGCCAGCGTGGCGCCGGTGGTAAGGACGTCATCGACGAGGAGGCAGGGACGTCCGGCCAGCGCCGGCCCGGTCAGCCCGCGGCGGATGCGCATCGACCCGCGCAGCCGCCGGGTCCGCCCGGCGCGGCCCAGACCCTTTTGGGACGTCCCGCCCTTCTGAGTAGTCCCGGCCTTCCGAGTAGTCCGGCTCTGCCGGGTGGTCCCATTCCACGCCGCCCCCAGGCTTCGGGTCTTGCGCAGGACGTCAGCGGCTTCCGTTCCGGGCGGCAGGCGCCCGCGGGCCCGGGCACGGGAGAGAACCAGGTGCACCGGGCTGAATCCCCGACGTCGGAAGGCGGCGGACGTCGTGGGCACCGGGACGAGCAGGGTTCCCGGGGGCGGTCCGGCGGCCACGAGAGCGGCGCCCAGACACCGGGCGAGGTCCTCGACCACCGCCCGCTGGCCGTGTTTCTTGAACGACAGCAGGGCCTGGGCGAGCTCGGCGCGGTAGACCCCGGCCGCGACCACCGGCAGCAGGACCGAACCGTCCATGTCCATCAGGGCGGGGGCGCGCGCCTCGGCCCGGAACGGCGTGCGGGTCAGCTGCCGGAGCCTCCGTCCGCAGGCCGGGCATAGGACCCGGTCCTCCGCCCCGCAGCAGGCGCATTCCGCGGGGAGGACGAGCGTCAGCAGTTCGGCTGCTGCGGCTGCCACGGCGTCGGCCAGGCGGGCCACCCACGACCGGTAACCGCCACGGTGCCGGGCAGCCTCGGGCGCCGGGAGGAGGTCCGGGTCCGCGCCCCGCGCCGGGCGGCGGCGCTGCGGCTGTTCGAAGCCGGCGGACATCATGGCCGTGGCCCGTCCCGCCAGCCGTTGCCGGGACGGCAGCGCCCCGGGACCAGGCGGACCCAATGCCGGAAACGGTGGACGGGGCGGTCCGGGAGCGGGCGGCGGGGCACCGGGTTGAGTCATGGTTCCAGCCTGCACCGCCCCCGTGGCCGCGCCCGCGTCAGGATGCGGCTATGTGGACAACCGGCCCGGCTCCCCGCAGGCTCCTACCCCGGGAAGGCCGGGTCGATGGCGCCCTTGAGTTGCAGGGACCAGCCGTTGCCGAGCCGCTGGAAGATGCCGTCCGCCGATTGGCCGTAGATCTCCGCCGTGCCGTTGCCGGCACTGAGCCCGGTGAGCCCGGCCCATGGGGCCAGCTCCTGCGGGGCGGTGCCGGTCATCGACAGCAGCTCCGGGGTGACGTTTTCCGTCGCGGTCCCCTTCATCACGGCCACCGTCAGGTCGTTGACCCACACCCCCTGGTCCGGGTCATGCGCGGTGAGCAGGGTCACGGGGGCGGTGAGATCCTTGGGCGTGCCGTCCGCGTTGCGGATGATGCCGGTGAGCTGCACGCGGGTTTTGCCGTTCAGCGACGAAATCACCATCGCGCGCGTCCCGTCCCGGGCCACCCGGAATTCCTTCACCACGGCTCCGGCGAGCCAGGCGCCGGTGAGCGTCACCGTCGGAACGGTGCCGCCCTCGGCCACCCCGGTGGGCCGGTAGGCGGCGACCTCGGTGGCACCGTTCGCCCCGGGACCGGCGCTCCAGACCCAGTCGAAACGGTCGAACGAGGGCCGGGACAGCGTGCCCCGGTTCGCCAGGGCCCGGGCGGGCTGCCCGGGAATGATCGAGTACAGCGTGGTGCGGCCGGCGTTCAGGAACGCCGCCGCCTGGCTGGCCGGAGACTCGGCGGGGAACCGCGGGCCCAGGGCGCTGACGGACGCGATGTCCGGGAGCGGCCCGATCTTGTTGTTCTCCACCCGGACCAGGTCGTTGTTGCTGACGGCGATCTGCCGCGCCGGCACGTCCTTGTCGCGGATCGGGGGCAGCACGGAGCCGTTGTCGTCCACCCGAACCAGGTCCTGGTTGGCGCGCAGCTCGACGTTGATCACGTCGGGCTGGCTGCGGAAGGTGAGCGCCAGCTGGGTCTGCATCCTGAGCCGGTCCTCGTTGGAGGCGTCGGTGAGGTCCTTGGCCGTCAGGTCCACCTGGGCGGCGCCGGAGACCACGGGCACGGACTCGCGGGCCAGTTTGATGCCGGCCGGGAAGGCACTGACCGCCGCTCCCTTCAGGTACGGGGCGGGTCCGCCCAGCAGGGCACTGGTCATGGCCTTGACGGTCTTCTTCTTGATGAACCAGCGCACGTCCGGGACCGCGTACGTGAATGTCGGGTCGTAGAAGTAGATCGGGTACGCGCCGTAGATGACCTTGAAGGTCTCCTCCGGGATGGCGGTGCCGTCGGGGATGTCCGCGATCCGCCACTCGCCGTCGACCTTGGTCAGCGTCGCGGGGACGTTCTCGGTGGTGCCCTCCGGCAGCTGGGTGGCGATCCCGTCGGCGTCGACGGTGTACGCCAGGTCCAGCCGGTAGTTGTAGACGTTCTCGACGGCGGTGGGCACCACCTGCGCCGAGCGGTAGACCAGCACCCGCTGGTCCGGTTTCCACTTCACCGAGGACGCCTGGGTCAGGTACTGCCGCGCCACCGCGTAATCGTCCTCGTAGCCGCTGCCGGCCAGGTAGAAGTCCTCGATCACGGATTCGGGTCCGGCGCCGGGGCGCGGCGCGACGGGGAAGAACACCGGGGCGTTGTTCGGCTTGCCGGCGCTCTCGTCGCTGCTCTTGCCCACCGGCCCGGAGCGCGGAATCTGCGCGCAGGCGCCCAGCAGCAGCACCATCGCCAGCATGGCCGCGGCGAAGCGGACCAGCCTCCCGGCCCGCGTGCCGGCCGAACGTCCCGTGGTGGTCCTCATGCTTGGTCCTCCCCGGCTGCCGGGCTGTTCGCCGGGCCGCCTGATGTCCCGCCCGCACCCGTGCCCGGGACCGCAGCCGCTCCCGTGCCGGGGACCGGAACGGGGCCGGCACCCGGGGCGGCGTGGTTCAGCAGCACCATCTGGTTGCCGGCGCCGCCGTCGAGTCCGACGTCGGCAGGCTCGAGCTGCAGCGGCGACCGGCCGATGCTCTCGCCCTGGCGCAGCGGGAGGGTGAGCCGGAAGTTCGAGCCGCTGCCCTTCTTGCCCCAGGCCTGCAGCCAGCCGTTGTGCAGCTTGGTGTCCTCGGTGGCGATCGAGAGGCCGAGGCCGCTGCCGCCGGTGGTGCGGGCCCGGGCGGGGTCGGCACGCCAGAACCGGTCGAAGACGCGCGCTGCCTCTGCCTGGGTCATGCCGATGCCGTGGTCCCGGACGGCGATGGCGACGGCGGTGTCGTTCGCGGCCACGGAGACGTTGACGGGCCGCCCCTCGCCGTGTTCGAGCGCGTTGAGGATGAGGTTGCGCAGGATCCGGTCGATCCGCCGGTCGTCCATCTCGACGATGATGCTGCCCTCGGGCGCGTGCAGGCTCACCTCGGAGCCGTACTCGGCGGCCACCGGGGCGACGCCCTCGAGGACGTGGTCGACCAGCTGCAGAATGTCCGTGGGTTCGGCGTCGAGCATGGCCACGCCGGCGTCAAAGCGGGAAATTTCCAGCAGGTCCGCCAGCAGCGACTGGAAGCGTTCCACCTGGTGGTAGAGCAGCTCGGCTGACCGCTTATTGATCGGGTCGAAGTCCTCGCGGGCGTCGTAGAGGACCTCGGCGGCCATCCGGACGGTGGTCAGCGGGGTCCGAAGCTCGTGCGAGACGTCCGAGACGAAGCGCTGCTGCATCTGGGACAGGGTGGCCAGCTGGGTGATCTGTTCCTGCAGGCTGGCGGCCATGTGGTTGAAGGAGGCGCCCAGACGGGCCACCTCGTCCTCGCCCTTGACCACCATGCGCTCCTGCAGCTGGCCGGCGGCGAGCTTTTCGGAGACGACGGCGGCGTGGCTGACCGGGCTGACGACGTTGCGCGTGACGTACCAGGCGACGGCGCCGATCAGCAGCACCAGCACGGCCGCGCCGACCAGCAGGACGTTCTGGATCTCGTCCAGCGTCTTCTGCGCCGTGTTCAGGTCGTAGATGAGGTAGAGCTCATACACGGTGCCGTTGAAGGTCACCTTGTTGCCGACGGCGATGCCGGGCCGGTCCTCGGTGCCCACCGGGAACTCGGTGGAGGCCCAGAACTGGTCCTTGCCCGACTGCTGCACGGCCTTGCGCAGGTCCGGCGGGATCACGGCGATGGTGAGCTGGTCCGAGGCCCGGGATTCCACCCAGCGGTTGCGCGGCTTGGTCTGCTCCGGCATCGCCTCGAAGACGTACCGGCGCTGGATGACCGAGCCGCGGCCCTCGACGGCGTTCAAGGTGTCGTAAACCAGGGTGATGACGCTGGACTGGTCGGTGACCTGGGCGCCGTCGAAGGTGTCCTGGACCTGCTTGACGTTATAGCGGGTCTCCGATTCGGCCTGCGCCAGCCGCTCCTGGAAGAGGTTGTTGGCGATCTGGTTGGAGAGATAGGCGCCCACGACGGCGAAGGACCCGATGGCCAGCAGCAGGGTGGTCAGCACGGTCCGGAACTGCAGCGACCGGCGCCAGCGGCGCTGCAGGGCGCGCAGCAGGTAGCGGGTGGCGGGCAGGGTGCGGGAGGCGCCGATGAGGACCAAGCGGAGCACGCGGACGGCGACGATCCGGGCGCGGCGGGCCCAGATTCCGGCGCGGAAGAGCACGGACCGGCCGCGGCGGGTGGTCAGGGCTTCATTCTCCGGCCGCTCCGCAGCGGGCCCGGAGGTCGCGGGCTCGGGGGTCACCGGCGACGGAGCCTCCGGCCCGGAAGTGGCCGGTGCGGGGGTACCGCTGCCGGGCTCAGGACCCTGCTTTGTAGCCGACACCACGGACCGTCAAGACAACTTCGGGGGCTTCGGGGTCGCGTTCAATCTTCGAACGCAGCCGCTGGACGTGGACATTCACCAGGCGGGTGTCAGCCGCGTGGCGGTAACCCCAGACCTGCTCCAGCAGCAGTTCCCGGGTGAAGACCTGCCACGGCTTGCGGGCCAGGGCCACCAGCAGGTCGAACTCCAGCGGAGTCAGCGAGATCCGCTCGCTGTTGCGGCTGACCACGTGGCCGGCGACGTCGATCGTGACGTCGGCGATGCGCAGGGTCTCGGGGGCCTTCTGGTCGCCCGGGCGGAGGCGGGCGCGGACGCGGGCCACGAGCTCGGCGGGCTTGAACGGCTTGGGGACGTAGTCGTCGGCACCGGATTCCAGGCCCCGGACCACGTCGGAGGTGTCCGCCTTCGCGGTGAGCATCACGATCGGCACGTCGGATTCGGCGCGGATCTGGCGGCAGACCTCGATGCCGTCGATCCCCGGCAGCATCAGGTCCAGCAGGACCAGGTCCGGCTTGGCGGAGCGGAAGACCTCGAGGGCCTGCCCGCCGTCCGCGCAGAAGACGGGGTCGAAGCCGTCGTTGCGCAGCACAATGCCGATCATCTCGGCCAGGGCCTCGTCGTCGTCCACTACCAAAATCCGTGCCTTCATACGTTATATATTCCCTTATTGAAATGGCTTTGTCGTATTCGTGCGGCTCCCGGCATGGCGCGGACCGCCGGCCGGGGCGGGTAGATTCGTCCCAGGGCCGGCGGGCGGCCCGCAGTCCGAGGAGGATGCCGTGAACCGTGTGGACCCCATCTACCGGCTGGGCCTGGGCGGGGACTTCGCCCGACTGCATCCCGAACTCCAGGATTATTTCTCCCTGGCCCATGGCTCCGGCCACTACGGTGTGGGCGAGGGCGTGTTCGACGTCGTGGGCTGCCGGCAGCGTTGGCTCCGCCCCTTCATGCGGGCCGTCACCGGTGAGCAGGCGTTCTTCCCCGAGTACGGCGAGGGCATCCGGTTCCGGATCGAAAACCACGCCCACCTGGACCCCTTCGGCCGGCCCAGCCTGACGGCACGGCGCGAGATCTTCTTCCCCGGCGTCACCCGGGTCTTCTCCGACACCACCAGCTGGGACACGACCGGCGGCCGGCACCGGCTGGTGGACTACGTGGGCCGGTACCGCCGGCTGGCCACGGACCTAAACCTCAGCGTTACCCCCGAAGGCCGGCTTCGCGGCATCTCGGAGGTCTCGCGGTTGCTGCTGGGGCCGCTGCGGCTGCCGCTGCCTGGCCCGCTGGACGCCAAGGCCTACGCCGAACAGTGGTGGGACGCCGCCGAGGGCAAGCACCGGATCCAGGTCAAGGCCATCCAGCCGCAGGTCGGCCTCGTGCTGGTCTACGCTGGCCGCTTCGACTACCGGCTGGAACCGTACCCGAACGGGACCGGAGCCCCCGGCTACCTTCCCGCGTACGCCCGGCCGGACCGCTGGGAGTCCCGGGTCTAAGGCGGGGGCGCCGGGCGGCTAGCCCAGGGCGATCTGGTTCAGCGCGTCGGCCGCGTGCGTCAGCCGTGCCAGCACTCGGGTGGCCGACGTCGGCGAGTGGCCGGCCAGTCCCCCGGCGGGTGTGAGCCGGACCGCGCCGAGCGAGGAGGCCGGCAACCCGAGCTGGCGCCAGGGCCGCCACAGCGCCTCGGCCAGGGTCCGGGCGGACGGCGGCTCCGCCGCGGGGTCCTCCACCGGCAGCACCCCGGCCCAGATCTTCCGTCCGGACTCCACCGCGCCCGCGAGGTGTTCCCACTGGCGGGAGGTCAGGGCGCGCAGCGGCACGGCGATCCCGTCGGCGCCGGCCGCGAGGATCCTCTCGAGGGGTGCCTCCACCTCGGGGACGGCGATAACGACCTCGTCCGCGCCGGCGGCGTGCAATGCGTCCACCACCAGGCGCCAGGATTCGGTGACCTCGGAGCCGGCCACGGCCCGCAGGGTCCGGTAGCCGCTGGCGGTGGGAATCGTCCCGGCCAGGACGGCCGCGGCCTCGGGTTCCTCCAGCTGGACCACCAGCCGGGCGCCCGGCACGGCGGCGGCCACGGCGCGCAGGTGGGCGCCGACGCCGGCGGCGAGGGACTCGGCGAGGTCCCGCCGCGCGCCGTGGTCCAGCAGCGCCCGTTCACCGCTGTGCAGGTGCAGGCCGGCGGCGAGGCTGAGCGGTCCGCGGAGCTGGATCTTCAGGGCGTCGGCGGACACCGACTCGGTCCCGGCGACGTCCGCGAGGACGTTGATGTCGGTGGCCAGCGCGGACCGGGCGCGGCGGGCGTCCCGGCCGGGGCGGTCCACCAGGCGCCAGCCGTGCGGCTGCACGTCGACGGCGAGGCCCTCCAGGAGCGCGGCGGTCCGGCCCAGGGCGTCCGAACCGACGCCGCGGGCGGGCAGTTCGGCCAGGAACGGCAGGTGCGGGGCGCCGAGTTCGCCGCGGATGATGCGGGCGGCTTCCAGCGGGTCCGTCCCCGGCCAGGGCCCGTGGGCGGTGACGGTGACCTGGGCGGCCCCGGAGTCGGTGCCGCTCACGCCTGGGTGGAGACGGCGGTCCCGGCGGCGTCCGCCCGGCCCGCGGCCTGGTGGTCCTCGGCGATGGCCTCGTGGTGGCGGATGACCTCGCCGATGATGAAGTTCAGGAATTTTTCCGCGAAGGCGGGATCCAGGTGCGCCTCGGCGGCGAGCCGCCGGAGCCGGGCGATCTGGGCGGTTTCGCGGCCCGGGTCCCCCGCCGGCAGCTGGTGCTTGGCCTTGAGGTGGCCCACCTTCTGCGTGGCCTTGAACCGTTCGGCCAGAAGGTAGACCAGGGTGGCGTCAATGTTGTCGATGCTGGACCGGATGGAGAGCAGCTCCGCCATTACCGCGGGATCGACCTGGCCGGCCAGGGAACTGGCGGCGGGGTCGTAGTCGTCATCGGCGTCGTGGTGGAGGCTGTGGCTCTGCTCGGTCATTGCTCCAGTCTAGGGGCTGGCCGCCCGATGACCCGGGTGTTAAGCGGCGCTGCCCGCCGTCCGGTGCGGACGGCGGGCAGCGCTGTGATGCTGGGTGCGGGCGCGGGCGTCAGCTGCCCAGGACGGCGCGGAACTGCTCCCGGCGCCGGGCCTGCTCCTCCGGGTCGGGGACCGGGAGGGAAGCGATGAGCTTCTTCGTGTAGTCGTGCTGCGGGTTGCCCATGACCTGGCTGCCCAGCCCCTGCTCGACCATCCGGCCCTTGTAGAGGACGCCCACCCAGTGCGAGAGGATGTCCACCACTGCGAGGTCGTGGCTGATGAACAGGCAGGCGAAGCCGAACTCGGCCTGGATGTCCTTGAACAGCTCCAGGACCTTGGCCTGCACCGATACGTCCAGCGCCGACGTCGGTTCGTCGGCGATCAGCAGCTTCGGGTTCAGGATCAGGGCCCGGGCCAGGGAGGCGCGCTGCCGCTGGCCGCCGGAGAGTTCGTGCGGGTACCGGTCGGCGTAGGCCGCGGGCAGCTGCACGGACTCCAGCAGCTCGCGGGTCCGCTGCCGGGCCTGCGCCGGCGTCGGCTTGGAGTGGATGACCAGAGGTTCGGCGATGCACTCCCCGATGGTCAGCTGCGGGTTGAACGACGCCGCCGGGTCCTGGAACACGAAGCCGATCTGCTTGCGCAGCGGCTTGAAGCTGCGCTCCTTGAGGTTGAGCATCTCGTAGTCGAGAACCTTGAGGCTGCCGCCGGTGGTCTTGTTCAGGCCCGCGATGGCCCGGCCGATGGTGGTCTTGCCGGAGCCGGACTCGCCGACCAGGCCAAAGACCTCGCCCTCCGAGAGGGTGAAGTTCACCCGGTCGACGGCCTTGAATGCCGGGCTGCCGAGGCGGCCCGGGTATTCGATGGTGAGGTCCCTGGCCTCGACCAGCACCTTCCCGCCCTGGTGGGCGCGTTCGGTCATCCCCGCCGAGGCGGAGTTGCGGCCCAGGTGCGGGACGGCGGCGAGGAGCTTCTTCGTGTAGTCCTGCTTCGGCTCCGCGAACAGCACCCGGGAGGTTGCTTCCTCGACGACGTCGCCCTGGTACATCACGACGACGCGGTCGGCGAGGTCGGCCACGACGCCCATGTTGTGGGTGATCAGCACGATCGAGGTGCCGTACTGGTCCCGGAGGTCGCGGAGCAGTTCGAGGATCTCGGCCTGCACGGTCACGTCCAGGGCGGTGGTGGGCTCGTCCGCGACGATCAGTCCGGGGTTCAGGGCCAGCGCGGCGGCGATGACGACGCGCTGTTTCTGGCCGCCGGAGAACTGGTGCGGGTAGTAGTTGACGCGGGTCTCCGGGTCCGGGATGCCCACCTTGCGGAGGGCTTCGACGGCGCGGGCCTTGGCGTCCTTGGCGCTGACCTTGCCGCCGTTGCGGCCGGCGTGCGCGCGGATGCCTTCGGCGATCTGCCAGCCCACCGTGAATACCGGGTTCAGGGCGGTGGAGGGTTCCTGGAAGACCATCGCGACGTCGCGGCCGCGGATTTCCCGCAGCTTGGAGGCGCTGACGCTGATGACGTTGTTGCCGTTGATCAGCACCGCCCCGGAACTGATGGCCGTCTCCGGCAGCAGGCCCAGGATGGTCTTGGCGGTGACGGTCTTCCCGGAGCCGGATTCGCCGACGATCGCGACGACCTCCCCCGGGTTGACCTCCAGGCTGACGTCCTTCACGGCGTAGACGTCCCCGGCGTCCGTGGCGAAGGTGACCCTGAGGTGGTCGATGTCCAGCACGGGGCCGGCGCCGCGGCCTTGCTGGTCGGCTGCGTGGCCGATATTGGTGGTCATGACGTGCTCACTTCTGCTGTTGGTGCTGCCGTGGCCGGGCCGGGTGCGGCTTTGCCGGAAGCCTTCTTGCGGCCGCGCAGCCGGGGGTCGTTGAGGTCGTTGATGCTCTCGCCCACCAGGGTCAGGCCGACGACGGTCAGGACGATGGCCAAGCCGGGGAAGACGCCGGTCCACCAGATCCCGGAGGTGGTGTCGGAGAGGGCCTTGTTCAGGTCGAATCCCCATTCGGCGGCCGACGTCGGTTCGATGCCGAAGCCCAGGAAGCCGAGGCCCGCGAGGGTCAGGATGGCCTCCGAGGCGTTCAGCGTGAAGATCAGCGGCAGGGTCCGGGTGGCGTTGCGGTAGATGTGCCGGGTCATGATGCGCACGTTGGAGGCGCCCACCACCTTGGCCGACTCGACGAACGGTTCGGCCTTGAGCCGGATGGTCTCGGCGCGGATAACCCGGAAGTACTGCGGGATGAACACCACGGTGATGGAGATCGCCGCGGCGAGGATGCCGCCCCAGAGGCTGGAGCGGCCGCCGCTGATCACGATCGCCATGACGATGGCCACCAGCAGGGACGGGAAGGCGTAGACGGCGTCGGCGATGACCACCAGGATCCGGTCCAGCCAGCCGCCGATGTAGCCGCTGACCAGGCCGAGGATCACGCCGATGAAGATCGACATGATGACGGCGACGACGATCACCATGGCGGCGGTCTGGGCGCCCCAGACGACGCGGGAAAACACGTCGTAGCCGCCCACGGTGGTGCCGAGCAGGTGCTTGCCGCCCGGCGCCTGCTGGGCGGGGAACCCGCCGTCGGCGTCGGAGATCTGGGCGAAGCCGTAGGGCGCGATCAGCGGGGCGAAGACGGCGGTGAGCAGGAAGATGACGGTCAGGATCAGGCCGGTGACCAGCATGCCGCGCTGCAGGCCGACGCTCTTGTTGAAGTGGGACACGACCGGCAGGCGCCGGAACCACGGTTCCCTGCGGTTTTCCGCGGCGATGGTGGATTCAGTGCTCATGTCAGTACCTCACGCGGGGGTCGATCAGCGCGGCGACGATGTCCACGATGAAGTTGGTAACGGCCACGATCACGGCCAGCAGCACCACGATGCCCTGGACGGCCACGAAGTCGCGGGCCGTCAGGTAGGTCGCGAGCTGGAAGCCCAGGCCTTTCCATTCGAAGGTGGTCTCGGTCAGCACGGCGCCGCCGAGCATGACCGCGATCTGCAGGCCCATGACCGTGATGATCGGGATCAGCGCGGGCTTGTAGGCGTGCTTGGTCACCAGGCGGTATTCGCTGACGCCGCGGGAACGCCCGGCCTCGACGTAGTCCTTGCCGAGGGTGCCGATGACGTTGGTGCGCACCAGGCGCAGGAAGATGCCGGCGGTGAGCAGGCCGAGGGCGACGGCGGGCAGCACCGCGTGCGCGGTGACGTCGCCGAGCGCCGCCATGTTGCCGCTGCGCAGCGAGTCCAGCCAGTAGATCCCGGTCGGTGCGGACAGCGCGGTGAGGGCCAGTTCCGTGGAGGTCTTCGCCCGCCCGGCGACCGGCAGCCAACCCAGCCACACGGAGAAGGTCAGCTTCAGCAGCATGCCGGCGAAGAACACCGGGGTGGCGTAGCAGAGGATCGCGAAGATGCGCAGCACGGCGTCGGGGGCCTTGTCGCGGCGGTGCGCGGCCACCATGCCCAGCGGGATACCTACCACCAGGGCCACCAGCAGGGCGTTGATGGACAGCTCGAGGGTCGCGGCACCGTAGGTGGTGAGCATCTCGGAGACCTGGCGGTTGTCCGAGAGCGTGGTGCCGAAGTTGCCGGTGATCAGCTGGCCCAGGTACTCGAAGTACTGGACGAAGATGGGCCGGTCATAGCCGGCGGCGTGGATCCGCTCGGTCAGCTGCTCGGGAGGGAGCCGGCCGCCGAGGGCGGCCGTGATCGGATCGCCCGTGATGCGCATCAGGAAGAACACGAGCGTCACGAGGATCAGGATGGTAGGAAAGATCAGCAGGAACCTGATCAGGATGTATTGGCCCAGTCCCCCGCCGGACGACTTCTTCTTGGTCGGCATCAGGCCGTCGGCATCGCTGGGCGGTGCCTCGATAAGTGTTGTCATTGGTACCTAAATGTGTGTTTCCGTCGGCTTCGTGGGCCTTGGGAATCGGTTGTCCTGCCCTCAGCACGGAGGCGGGACGCCGCGCGGGCGCCCCGCCTCTGTGGCTGGTCAGGACCGGATGGGGATGGGACCTACTTGGAAATTACGCCAAGCCGGGTCTTGAAGGATGCGTCGAGGGTCTTGTCGACGCCCTGGACGTCCTTGCCGGCAACCATGAGCTGGGCGCCCTGGAGCAGCGGCAGGGAGGGCAGGTCCTTGGCGACGGCCGTCTGGGCGTCACCGAGGACCTTTTCGCGCTCACCCTTGTCAACGGTGGTGAGCTGCTTCTTGATCAGGTCCGTCACGGCCGGGTTCTCGTAGTGGTTCTTAAGGAAGTTGCCCGGGATGAAGAACGGGGTCAGGTAGTTGTCGGCGTCGGAGTAGTCCGGGAACCAGCCGAGCTGGTAGACGGGGTAGACGTCCTTGGTGCGGTCCTTGGAGTAGGTGACCCACTCGGTGGACTGCAGGTCGACCTTGAAGAGGCCGGACTTCTCCAGCTGCTCCTTGATCATGGCGTACTCGTCGCCGGAGGACTTGCCGTAGTGGTCCGGGTTGTACTGCAGCTTCAGCGTGACCGGGCCGGTGACGCCGGCGTCGCTGAAGGCCTGCTTGGCCTTGTCCAGGCTGGGCTTGCCGTTGCCGTCGCCGTACATGTCCTTCATCGGCTTGATGGCGCCGACGAAGCCGTCCGGAACGACGGAGTATGCGGGCAGGTAGGTGCCCTTGTAGACCTGGGAGGCGATCGCGTCGCGGTCGACGATGTCGGCCATGGCCTGGCGGACGGCCAGGGCCTTCTTCGGGTCGGCCTCGGGGGTCTTGGCGCCGAAGGGCATGGTGTCGAAGTTGAAGACGATGTAGCGCAGCTCGCCGCCCGGGCCCTTGTGGACCTTGACCTTGGAGTCCTTCTCGAGGTCGGCGGCGTCGGTCGCGGTCAGGCTGCGGCCTGCGACGTCGATGTTGCCCTGCTGGACATCGAGCTTGAGGTTGTTGGAGTCGGCGTAGTACTTGATGGTGGCGCTGTCGTTCGCCGGCTTGCCCAGGAGGCCCTTGTAGTCGGGGTTGGCCTTGAGGCTGATCAGTTCGTTCTTCTTGTAGCTCTCGATCGTGTACTGGCCGGCGAAGGGCTTGGCCTTGACGATGTCGTCGTCGCTCATCAGCTTGTCGGCCGGGAAGACTTCTTCGTCCACGATCGGGCCGGCGTTGGCGGCGAGCACGCCCGGGAAGACCTGGTCGTTGCCCTGCTTGAGCTTGAAGACAACGGTGGTGTCGTCCTTGGCGGTGACCGAGTCGAGGTTGCCCAGCAGCGATGCGGGGCCGTTGTCATCGTTGATCTTGACGACGCGGTCGATCGAGAACTTCACGTCCGAGGAGGTCAGGGCGTGGCCGTTGGCGAACTTGAGCCCGGACTTGAGCTTGACGGTGTACTCGGTGGGGCTCGTGAAGGAGGCAGACTCGGCAATGTCCGGGCTGGAGTCGGCCGTGCCCGGCTTGGAGTTGAGCAGGAACGGGTAGATCTGGTTCATCACCATGAACGAACCGGCGTCATAGGAGCCTGCCGGGTCGAGGGTGACCACCTTGTCGGTGGTGCCGTACGTAATGGCGCCGCCGGAAGCCGAGCCACCGGAGGACGTTCCGCCGCCGGAGGGGCCGGTGCAGGCCGTCAATGCAAAGGCGGAAACCCCGGCCAGCGCGATGGCGCTCTGCAGGGCCTTTTTGTTCATTGCCATCTGTGAACTTTCTGTTCGATGAGTGCTCGTGGGCCGCCGAAATGCTCGACTCGGGGCGGCGCACGGTCCTGATTTTCTGATTCAACCAGAACACCGCAGGGTGTACCGCTAAATCTTGTGAGTTGAGACACAAAATTTACACCACGCGGGGCATCTCATCGTTTCCTTCAGGTTTCGGGCCGGTTTCCGGCCCTCCGGAAGGAAGGCAGCAGCGGCTAGAGGGCCGCCCTCTGCAGGGAGCGGGCGGCGTCGATCGTCGCCTGCCCGAGGACCCGGCTGCCCTGGTAGAGCACCACGGTCTGGCCCGGGGCGACGCCGCGCAGCGGCTCGGCCAGCGTGACCACCAGCTCGCCGGAACCGGCGTCGTGCTCCATGCGGGCCGACGCGGGTACGGGTTCGCCGTGGGCGCGGACCTGGGCGTGGCAGTCGAAGTCGGCGCCGATGGCGATCTCGGCGATCGGCAGGCCGGCCCAGGAAACCTTGATGCCGCGGATCTCGTCGATGGCCAGCAGCGCCTCGGGGCCCACCACCACCTTGTTCTCCTTCGGGCGGATCTCCAGGACGAAGCGGGGCTTGCCGTCGGCGGCGGGCGTGCCGAGCTTGAGGCCTCGCCGCTGGCCGACGGTGAAGGCGTTCGCTCCGGGGTGTTCGCCCACCTTGGCGCCGATTTCGTCCACGATGTCGCCGCCGGTCATCTCGATCTTCTCGGCGAGCCAGCCGGCGGTGTCGCCGTCGGGGATGAAGCAGATGTCGTGGCTGTCGGGCTTGTTCGCCACGGACAAGCCGCGGCGTTCGGCCTCGGCGCGGACCTCCGCTTTGGAGGGGGTGTCCGCGAGCGGGAACATCGAGTGCTTGAGCTGTTCGTGGGTGAGCACGCCCAGGACGTAGCTCTGGTCCTTGGCCCAGTCCGCGGCACGGTGCAGTTCGGGGTTGCCGTCGGCGTCGGTGATGACCTTGGCGTAGTGGCCGGTGCAGACGGCGTCGAAGCCCAGGGCGATCGCCTTCTCCAGCAGCGCGGCGAACTTGATCCGCTCGTTGCAGCGCATGCACGGGTTGGGCGTGCGGCCGGCGGCGTATTCGTCTATGAAGTCCTGGACCACGTCCTCCTTGAACCGTTCGGAGAAGTCCCAGACGTAGTACGGGATGCCGAGCACATCGCAGGCCCGCCACGCGTCGCGGGAGTCCTCGATGGTGCAGCAGCCGCGGCTGCCGGTGCGCAGCGTTCCCGGCATGCGGGAGAGCGCCAGGTGGACCCCGACGACGTCGTGTCCGGCTTCGACGGCGCGGGCTGCTGCGACGGCCGAATCGACGCCGCCGCTCATGGCTGCAAGAACTCGCATACTGGCTTTCTCTGGGGAGTGGGAGGAGGGCGCCGGAATAACACACCGCCCAGCCACGATTCTACCGCCGCGCCGGATGCTGCCCCAAAAACCGCCCCGGACCGACGTCGGCGGTGTACCAGCCGGCGGCGCCGTCGGGAGGCCTAGCCCGAAGCGTTGCGCCGGGCCAGGGTGCCCGCGGTCTGGATGCTGGATTCGTGCCCGGCCATGCCGGCCTGCCGGGCCCGGGCGTACGCGCCGGGCAGGGCGGCCAGCAGCGCGTCGACGTCGGCGTCGGTGGAGGCGTGGCCCAGGCTGAAGCGCTGGGCGCCGCGGGCGGTGTCCTCGTCCAGCCCCATGGCCAGCAGCACATGGGAGGGGCGCGGGACCCCGGCGGTGCAGGCGGAGCCGGTGGAGGACTCCACCCCGGCGAGGTCGAGGAGGAACAGCAGCGAGTCGCCCTCGCAGCCGGGGAAAGTGAAGTGGGCATTGCCGGGCAGCCGGCCCTCCCCCGGGGCGCCGCGCAGCACCGCCTCCGGCACGACGGCGCGGACGCCGTCGATGAGCCGGTCACGGAGCGCCGCGATCCGGGCGGTCTCCTCCCCGAACCGGGCCGTGGCCGCCTCCGCGGCGGCGGCGAAGGCCGCAATGGAGGCGGTGTCCAGCGTGCCGGAGCGCACGTCCCGCTCCTGCCCGCCGCCGTGCTGGACCGGGGTGAGGGTGACGGCGCGGCCCAGGACCAGGGCCCCGACGCCCACCGGGCCGCCGATCTTGTGGCCGGAGATGGACATGGCGTCCAGGCCGCTGGCGCGGAAGTCCACCGGCAGGGATCCGAAGGCCTGCACGGCGTCCGAGTGGACGGGCACGCCGGCGCCGTGGGCCAGCCGCACGGCCTCGGCCACGGGCTGGATGCTGCCGACCTCGTTGTTGGCCCACATCAGCGTGAGCAGGGCGATCGATTCCGGGTCCCGTTCCAGTTCGGCCGTGAGCGCGGCCAGGTCCAGCACGCCGTCGGAGTCCACGGGCAGCCAGGCCACCTCTGCGCCCTCGTGCCGTTCCAGCCACTCGACGGTGTCCAGCACGGCGTGGTGTTCAACCGTGGAGCACAGGATCCGGGTGCGGCGGGAATCCTGGGCGCGGCGGGCCCAGTAAAGACCCTTGACGGCCAGGTTGTCCGCCTCGGTGCCGCCGGAGGTGAAGATGATCTCGGAGGGGTGCGCCCCCGCAGCGGCGGCGAGCGCCTCGCGGGCATCCTCGACGGCGCGGCGGGCCCGGCGGCCGGAGCCGTGCAGCGATGAGGGGTTGCCGGTGCGGGCAAGCTCCCTGGTCAGGGCGGCGAGCGCCTCCGCGGCGAGCGGGGTGGTGGCGGCGTGGTCGAGATAGGCAGGCACCCTCCAATTCTATCGGCGGCGCCCGGCACGCCGGCGGGGGCCGAAGAAGGGTTGCGGAACGACGTCGAAACGGTTGCCAATCCGGTCCCCGCGCTGGTGTACATTCAAGCGGTGAAAGCGCCCCTGTACCTGGTCCTGGCTACCTTGTTCTGGTCCGGCAACTTCGTCGTCGGGCAGGCCGCCGTGGCGTCCATGTCGCCGCTGGACCTGACCTTCTGGCGCTGGACCCTGGCCGCCCTGCCGCTGCTGGCCCTGGCCCACTTCGTGGAGAAGCCGGACTGGCGCGCGGTGTTGCGCCGCTGGCCGGTGCTGCTGCTGCTCAGCGCGTTGGGGATGAGCGGCTACACCCTGCTGCTGTACGGGGCATTGGGCTTCACCTCCGCGGTGAACGCCTCCCTCATCACCGCGGCGAACCCGGCCCTGATCGTGGTGCTGGCGGTGCTGTTCCTGGGCGAGCGCACCACCCGGCTGGGCTGGCTGGGCATCGGCCTGGGACTGCTGGGGGTGCTCCTGGTCCTGACCCAGGGCCAACTGGAGCGGATCCTGAGCCTGTCCATCAACACCGGTGAGCTGCTGATGATCGGCGCGATCGTGGTCTGGGGCTGCTACACGATCATCGCCCGCCGGCTGGCGTTGCCGCCGATCGCCGCCACGGCGGTGCAGGTGGCCATGGCCTCCGTGACTCTGGCCCCGCTGGCGCTGGCCTTCCACGCCCGGCTGCCGGACACCCCTGCGGAGGCCTGGTCGCTGGCCTACATCGCCGTGTTCCCCTCGCTCGGCGCCTACCTGTTCTGGAACCTGGCCCTGCGGACCACTCCGCCCGGGACGGCCGGGAACTACCTGAACCTGATGGTGGTGTTCACCGCCGCGATCACCGTAACGCTGGGCACGCCGCTGACGGTGGTGCAGATCGTCGGCGGGATCCTGGTCATCGCCGGAGTCCTGCTGACCGGGTTGCGGGGCCAGCCCCGGGCCCTGCCGCTCACAGCGGCCCCGGCTACGGCGTCTTCGGCGTCGTCCCCGGCGCGTCAGGATGACGGCGGCAGCACGGCCAGGCGGGCGGCGACGTCGGCGCGGGCCGCGGCCAGCGAGCCCCGGTCCGGGCACGCCACGGACACGTAGACGGACGAGCCTGCCTTCGCGAACATCCGGGCGTAACTGACCGCTGCCCGCGTGCCGGTCGCGCCGCCGTAGTACACCAGAACCTCCACCCGCGGGCCGGGCTTGTCCGCGTCCCCGCCCCACCGGAGGGTGTCGGTGGCGAGGTAGCCGGGCAGGATGCTGGGGTCCAGGTAGTGGAACAGCGCCTCGGTGGAGGCCTTGTCGTTCCCGGGAACAGACAGCGGCCCCTGGTTGGTGCTGACCCGGGCCGCCACCTGGCAGCCGTCGGCCTTCTTATAGATGCTGGCCCCGGCGGTGCCTTGGCCCGCGGCGGACCAGCCGGGGGCGTCCTTGAGCCCGTCCGAGAGTTGGACGGGGACCCCGGCGGCGAGGCTCTCCCCCGCACTGAACGGCAGGTCGCGGGCGGCGACGGCGTCCGCGTCGTGGCCCGGGGTGACGGTAGGGGTGGCGGGGGCCGGCACGCCGGTGGAGGTGGCGGGCGCCGGGACGGCCGGGTCGGGGACGCCGACGCTGCACCCGGACACGGCCAGCAGCAGGACGCCCAGTAAGGACAGGGCCGCAGCCGGGGCGCGGCGGAACGAGCGGGCGGGCATCGGACTCCTAGGCCAGCACCCGGAGGGCCCCGGGCACCACGTCGATGGTCAGGGGCAGCGGTCCCAGCCGCTCGCCGTCCGCGTAGGCGACGACGCCGTCGGCCTCGAGCACCACCCGGCGCACCCGGCGCAGTTCCACGGCGGGGTGGCCGACGTGCCGGCCGGTGAAGACCTTGGGAAAGACCGCCAGGAGCGCGGCACGGGAGAGCGGGTGCACCACGAACAGGTCCAAAAGACCGTCCTCCAGGCTCGCCTCCGGCGCGATCGCCATGCCGCCGCCCATGGAGCGGCCGTTGGCGACCGAGACCAGCATGGCGCCCTGCCGGCGGCGCTCGCCGTCGATGGTCAGGGTGTAGTCGATGGCGGTGAATCCGGCCAGCTCGCGGAGCATGGCCAGGTTGTAGCGGGACTGGCCCCGCGGCCAGCGCCAGGCGTTGGCGCGTTCGTTGACGGCGGCGTCGAAGCCCGCGGAGAGGACGCCGGCGAACCAGTGCGTCCGGCCGGCGGAGACCGCTCGGCCTGCGTCGATCCGCCGGCCGCCGGAGCCGAGGGCCGCGAGGACGCGCTCCACCGCGGCCGGGATGTCGTGCCGGGGCAACTCCAGCATCCGGGCCAGGTCGTTGCCCGTGCCGGTGGGGATGATGCCGAGCGGGGTCCCGGCGGCAGTCCCTGCGGCGGCTGCGGGGGCGCCGCCCTCGGTCCCGGCGACGGCGGGCACGGCGGCGAGCGCGTTGACGCCCAGGTGGACCATCCCGTCGCCGCCGACCACCACCAGCGCGTCCACTCCGCCGGCGACGGCGTCGGCCACCCGCGCCGCGAGGGCGGCGTAGCTCTCCTCGCAGAGAAGCTCCACCTCCGCGCCGGCAGCCCGGAAACACTCCACCGCTGCCCCGCCGGCGTGCCGGCCGCGGCCGAACGAGGCGCGGGGGTTGACGGCGAGGGCGATCTTCATGGCCTGAATTATGCCAGCCGCCGGGGAACCTTCCACGGCTCCGCGCTCGTTGTTCCCCTCAAGCCGGTTAAACTGGCGACGCCGGAGCCGCCGGCGGGAAGTCCCCTCGAGGCAAAGGAACGGTGCGTGACGCAGGGCAGCAGTTCGCATTACCAGGTTCTTCGGATTCCGGTCACGGCGACGGAGAAGGACATCAAGGTGGCGTACCGGAAGGCCGCACGCACCGCCCACCCGGACCACGGCGGGGACCCGGCCACCTTCCGCCGCGTCACCCTGGCCTACGAGACCCTCATCGACGCCCGCCGCCGGGCCGACTACGACCGTTCCTACGGGAGCGGGACCTCGGCCGCCAGCAGAATTCCGCCGGAGGACGAGGGCGCGCACTTCGACGCCCCGGCCGCCGGCAGCCGCGCCTCGGCCCACGTGCGCCGGCCCAACACACCCCGCAGCACCGCCGCCGACGCCCCGGTGTACGTCCCCTCCTTCGAGGAGCTTGCGGCGGCCGGCGAGGTGCCGCTGATCCCGGCGTCGACGGCGCGCCAGCAGGTCCACGGGATGCCCCGCCGCCGGGGCATCTTCGGTGCCGAGGCCCGGATCCAGCGCGAACTGCGCACGGTGCAACTGCTCTCCCGCCAGGTCCTCCCCGGCATCCCGGGCGCCCGGCTGATCAACGGGCTGCAGTCCCCGGCGGACAACAGCCACATCGACCACGTGCTGCTCTCCGGCTACCGGATGGCCATCATCGGGTCCATGCTGCTGCCGCCGGGCGCGTACGCCTGGGACGGTCGCACCCTAAACCACGGCGGCCGCTCGGTCGCGCCGCCGCAACTGGCCCACGTGGTCCGGCGGATGCAGGACATCTTCCCCGAACTCAACGTCACCGGCTGGACCGTGGTGCACAGCACCGACGGCAATCTGCACGAGCCGGTGATCGACCGGCCTGGACGCCGGCGGGGCGGGGAGGACGCCCTTGAGACCGTCCAGGTGGTCAACGCCGCCGGCCTGGCCCGGGGACTGAAACAGTTCCTCGGCTCAGGTCCGGCCCCGAACACGGTCCTAGTGCCGGTCCTGGCCCGGCTGCTGCGCGGAATGCACTAGCGGCCGGGGCCGCTGGCTAGGATGGGACCGTGTTCCGCATCCTCTTCGACAGCCCCGAAATTCCGGGTAATACCGGCAACGCCATCCGCCTCGCGGCCATCACCGGGGCGCAGCTGCACCTGGTGGAGCCGCTGGGCTTCGACTTCTCCGACGCCAAGCTCCGCCGCGCGGGCCTGGACTACCACGACCTCGCCGTCGTGACCGTGCACCCGGACCTGGCCACGGCGTGGGAGGCCCTCCAACCGGAACGGGTCTTCGCCTTCACCTCCGACGGCGACACCTCCTACACGGACATCGCCTACCGCCCCGGGGACGTGCTGATGTTCGGCAGGGAATCCGTGGGCCTCTCCGAGGAGGCCAAGCACGACCCGCACGTCACCGCCCGGGTCCGCCTCCCCATGCTGCCGGCGCTTCGTTCGCTGAACCTGGCCAATGCCGCCTCGATCGCCGTCTACGAGGCGTGGCGGCAGAATGGTTTCGCCGGCGCCAATCTCTGAACGGCCCCGTTTAAGTCCCTCCCATCCAACTCCGGCGCGGCGCCGAATCCTTCATGGACACCACATACGCCAGCCAAGGAAAGGAGCGAGGAGCGGCCCGTGAGCACACTCCAGGTACACAGGTCCGGCGGACCGCACCGAACGGGGCACCCCCTGCGGGCCCGGCCTGACCTCCGCGCGGGCGGCGGCGGCCTATGCTTGAAGGTGATGGAAACTCCGAACGCCCCGAACCGCGAGGCCGCTCCCCCGTCGAGCCCCGCCGATGTGAACCACCGGCTCGGTGTGCTGCTCGAACAGATCGCCGGCGGCAGCCAGACAGCCTTTGCCGAGTTCTATGAGCTCACCTCCCGCCGTGTCTTCGGCATGGCCCGCAGGGTCCTGATCGATCCCGAGCTCAGCGAGGACACCACGCAGGAGGTCTTCCTCCAGGTCTGGCAGAACGCGGCCAAGTTCGACTCCGCCGCCGGCAGCCCGCTGGCCTGGCTGATGACCATCTCGCACCGGCGCGCCGTGGACAAGGTCCGCTCGACCCAGTCCGCCAGCGACCGGGAGGCCCGCTACGGTGCCAGCAGCCAGGACATCGACCACGATTCGGTGTCCGACGAGGTCGGCAGCCGGCTCGAGGCCGAGGCGGTGGTCCGCTGCCTGGAAACGCTGACGGACACCCAGCAGGAATCCGTGAAGCTAGCGTACTACGGTGGCCTGACCTACCGTGAGGTGGCAGAGAAACTGAACGCCGCCGTGCCCACCATCAAGTCCCGCATCCGCGACGGCCTGATCCGACTGAAGAACTGCCTGGGGGTGAGTTGAGATGAACGACATTAATCCGCTGAACGGCGGGCGACCCGCCGGCGGTTTCTCCGCCGACATCGCCACCGATCTCGCCTCCGGCCGCGCCGTGGACTTAGCCGAGGTGTACGCGCTGCACGCCCTCGACGACGGCGAACGCGACGCCGTCGACCGCTACGTGTCCTCCGCCCCCGCCGCCGAGCGGGCCGAGTTCGAGGAGCGCGTCCGTCAGGCCCGGGAGACTCTGGCCATGAGCTTCACCGCCGAGGAGGAACCCCCCGCCGGGCTCTTCGACAAGATCTCCGCCGCGCTGCCCGCCGCCACTTCGGCGTCGACCCCTGCGACCCCGGAGTCAGGGACCCTGGAGTCCGGTGCACCCGTCGTTGCCCTCCCCGGTGCCACCGCCCCGGTGGTCGCCCGGCCCGTCCGGGACGCCGCCCAGGCGTCCGGCACCGATGACCTCGCCGCGGCCCGGCAGCGCCGGGAGCAGCGCCGCCGCCCGCAGGGCATGCGTACCTGGCTGATCGGTGTCGCAGCGGCGGCCGCCGTCGCCGTCGGCGGGGTGGGCGTTGGGGCCTACATCGCCAACCAGAACGACCCGATGGCCCAGGTGCTGCAGGCCGGTGACGTGAAGAAGGAAACCATCGACGTCATCGGCGGCGGCACGGCGTCGCTGACGCTGTCCTCCTCGAAGGACGCCGTAGTGGTCAAGATGAACGGCGTGCCCGCTCCCCCGTCCGGCAAGGTCTACCAGATGTGGCTGATCCCCAAGGACGGGTCGGCCCCGATATCCAAGGGCCTGATGGACGCCGAGGCGCTGTCCAAGCCCGCCGTGGTCACCGGCATCGGCTCGGCCGCGGCGCTGGGCATCACGGTGGAACCGGTGGGCGGGTCCAAGACACCCACCATGCCCACGGTGGCGGCGGCCTCGCTGGGCGCCTAAGCCGCCCGCGCGGACATACCTCGACAACGACAAAAGCCGCGCCGGCCCCGGAATTCCGGGACCGGCGCGGCTTTGTCGTATCAGTCGAACGGCGCTAAATCACCAGCGACAGCAGCATCACGAAGCCGAAGCCCACCACGGAGATCAGCGTCTCCATCACGGACCATGTCTTGAAGGTCTGCCCCACGCTGAGGCCGAACAGTTCCTTGACCAGCCAGAAGCCGGCGTCGTTGACGTGCGAGAGGAACAGCGAGCCGGCACCGATCGCCAGGGCCAGCAGGGCCGCGTGGGTGGGGGTCAGCGAACTGGCCAGCGGACCCACGATGCCGGCCGCGGTCACCGTGGCCACGGTTGCCGAGCCGGTGGCGAGGCGCAGCGCTACGGCCACGATGAAGCCCAGAACCAGGACGGACATGTTGGCGCCCTCGGCCCACTTCTTGACCGCGTCGCCGACGCCGGCGCCGATCAGGGTCTGCTTGAAGCCGCCGCCGGCGCCCACGATCAGCAGGATCGCAGCAATCGGGCCAAGGCTCGCGCCGATCTTGGTGGTGATCTTGTTGCCGGTGAAGCCGACGGCGTAGCCGAAGGTCACGATGGCCAGCAGTACCGCCAGGGTCATTGCCACGAGCGGCTGGCCGACGAAGTCAAAGAAGACCCGTGCCGCGGGGGCGGTCTTGGGATCCGGCCAGACGATGTCCACGACGGCCTTGAGCAGCATCAGGACCACCGGGAAGATGATGGTCAGCAGGGTCACCAAGAAGCTGGGCTGGCGCTTGACGCCCTCCAGGTCGGCCCCGTTACGGGTGTCGATGCCGCCGGCAACCTCGGGGGCACCCACCGGCACCCAGCGGGCAGCGAGCCGGGCAAACAGCGGCCCGCAGATGATAACGGTGGGGACGGCCACAAGCAGGCCCAGGGCCAGGGTGGTGCCTAGTTCGGCCTTGACGGCGCTGATCGCGATCAGGGGTCCGGGGTGCGGCGGCACCAGGCCGTGCAGCACGGACAGGCCCGCCAGGGCGGGGATGGCGATGCGCATCAGCGGCATCTTGGACCGCTGGGTGACCAGGACAATCACGGGCAGCAGCAGCACCAGGCCGATTTCAAAGAACATCGGCAGGCCGATGATGACGGCCACCAGGGTGATGGACCAGACCACGCGGTTGCCGGTGGCCTTGGCCAGCAGCGTGTCCACCACGCGGTTGGCTCCGCCGGAGTCGGCCAGCAGCTTGCCGAGCATGGCGCCGAGGGCGATCAGCAGGCCGACTTCCTTGAGGACGCCCCCAACGCCGTCCTCGAAGTTGCTGATGATCTTGGCCAGTTCGACGCCGGAGGCCAGGCCCACGAACGCGGAGCCGAGGACCAGGGCCAGGAACGGGTGGAGCTTGAATTTGGCGATCAGGACGACGATCAGCGCGATGCCCACGGCGGCGACCACCAGGAGTTGGGTGTCGTGGCCGGACCAGGCCTCGACGGCAGCGGGAAGCTGCAGGGCAAGTGTTTTCACAGGGTATTCCTAAAGGGAGGGGGTGGCCTGAAAGGTCAGAGCGCGGCGGTGCCGGCGGCCTCGAGGTGGAGCCGGTCGATGATTTCCTGGGCCTCTTCGGCGGGCGTCGCGCCGACCGAGAGGGTGATGGCGTTCTCGTCCGCGGCGGGCTTTTCCAGCGCGTCGAACTGGGAGTCCAGCAGCGCCGGCGGCATGAAGTGTCCGTGCCGGGAGGCGAGCCGGTCCGAGATGCGGTCCTTGCTGCCCTCGAGGAAGACGAAGGTGACGCCCTCCCCGCGGAGCACGTCGCGGTACCGTTTCTTCAGGGCCGAGCAGGTCACGACGCCGGGCCGGCCGGAGTCGGTGTGGTCCCGGATCCATTCCGCGATGCGTTCGAGCCAGGGCCACCGGTCCTCATCGGTCAGTGGCTGGCCCGAGTGCATCTTGGCGACGTTGGACTCCGGGTGCAGGTCATCGCCCTCGGCCAGATCCCAGCCGAGGCGTCCGGCCAGCAGGCCCGCGACGGTGGATTTACCGGATCCGGAGACGCCCATGATGACAAGGACGGGGTGCTGCGCAGTCTTCGCCATTAAAGTCTGCCTTCCATAAATATGATTTAAACATGGTCAGCATATGGCAGTGGGGGCGGGCAAACAAACACTAGAACCCGGCGATGGTCTCCGGCCCGTTGACCGCCACGACGTGGAACGCCTCGGCGCTGCGGCCGGCCGGCAGTCCGCCGCGCTGCGCGGTGGACTGCAGAAGCCCCCGGACCGTGCGGTCCATGGCGTCGACGTCGGGGTGCTGACTGACGTGGACGTGTATGGCGGCGAGCTTCTGCTCCACCTGGCCGGTGACATCGACGAAGTGGTTCTCGCGCTCCTCCGGACCGGCGATGAACCACAGCCAGGGCAGCTTATAGGCCTCCAGGCCGGCTGCGGCCAGCTCCGGGTAGGCAAACGGGTTCTCCACGGCCGGGTAGACCGCCCGGGTGACGGCCTCCCCCACGGCCAGGTGGTCCGGGTGGCTCTTCTGGATCCGGGCCCAGTTCCGTTCCGGGTGCATGGCGAGCACGACGTCGGGCCGGATCGTGCGGATCAGCCGGACCACGTCCCGGATCACCTCGTGGGTGGGCTCGAGGTAGCCGTCGCGCTGGTGCAGGTAGTGGATGTCGGTGACCCCGACGAGGCCGGCGGCCCGCTGCTGCTCCTCGATCCGTTGCCGCACGATTTCCTCGCGCGCGTCCGGGTCGAAGCCGCCGGCGTCGCCGTCAGTCATGATGCAGTAGCTGACCTCTACCCCGGCCGCGGTCCAGGCCGCGATGGTGCCGGCGGCGCCGAAGTCGATGTCGTCCGGGTGCGCAGTGAAACAAAGCACCCGCCCGATCCGGTGCTGTGCCGGGTCGAACGGGCTTTGTGCCGATGTGGCGGTGGTATTCAAATGCCTAGCCCTTGCGTTTGTTGATCTCTTCGGTGGCCTGCGGCAGGACCTGGAACAGGTCTCCGACGATGCCGAAGTCGGCGATCTCGAACACCGGCGATTCGGCGTCCTTGTTCACCGCCACGATCACCTGGGCGGTCTGCATGCCGGCTTTTTGCTGGATGGCGCCGGAGATCCCGGCGGAGATGTAGAGCTGCGGGGAGACGGTCTTGCCGGTCTGCCCGATCTGGGCGTCGTGGCCGATCCAGCCTGCATCCGTGGCGGCGCGGGAGGCACCGACGGCCCCGCCCAGGGCGTCCGCGAGCTCCTCGAGCGGGCCGAAGTTCCCCTCGACGCCGCGGCCGCCGGCCACGACCACCCGGGCCTCGGTCAGGTCGGGACGGCCGCTGGCGGCCTTGGCGCTGCGGGAGACCACCCGGGCCGCGGCGCCGGCGTCGGCCGGTACCTCGACGGTGGCGGTCTGCGGCGCGGTGGCTTCGGCGGCGGGTTCGGCGGTGATGCTGTTGGCTTTGACGGTCAGCAGCGCCACGGCGGTGGTGGCGCGGGCCGCGGTGGTGTAGGACCCGGCGAGGACCGGCTTGTGGGCGGTGCCGTCCGGATCGACGGCGACGACGTCGGTGATGACCCCGGCCTCAAGCTTGATCCCGGCGCGGGCGGCGATCTCGCGGCTTTCGGCGGTGTTGTCCAGCACCACGGTGGTGGCACCGCTCTCCCGGACGGCTGCGGCCAGGAAGGCGGCCTTCGGAGCGACGAGGTAGTCCTCCAGGTCCGCAGCGGAGGGCCGGTAAAGGGCGTGGACGCCGTAGTCGCCGAGCGTGGCGGCGGCGCCGTCGTGCAGTTCGCCGGTGACGGCGGCGGAGGCCTCGCCCAGGCTCCGGGCGAGGGTGAGCAGTTCCAGGCTGGACTTCTTCAGCGCCTCGCCCGGGTTGTCAATGAAAACCAGTACGTGTGCCATGGATGATCCCCTTAGAGCAGCTTCTGGGCGGCGAGGAAGTCGACCAGCCGGATACCGGCGTCGCCCTCGTCGGTGATGATGGTCCCGGCGGTACGGGGCGGGCGGGCCTCGGCGGTCTCAACGGCGGTCCACGAGCCGGCGCGTCCCACCTGTGCCGGGTCGACGCCGATGTCCGCGAGCGACAGGGTGGTGATGGTCTTTTTCTTCGCCGCCATGATGCCCTTGAAGTTCGGGTAGCGGGGGTCGTTGATCTGGTCCGTGACCGAGACGACGGCGGGAAGGTCCGCCTCGACGGTGAGCGCGGAGGTGTCCCCCTCGCGGCGGGCGGTGAGGGTGCCGCCCTCGATCTCCAGGCTGGCCGCGAACGTGACCTGCGGCAGTCCCAGCCGTTCGGCCAGCTGCGCGGGGACCAGCGAGGTCTCCCCGTCGGTGGAGGCCATGCCGGTGATGACGAGGTCCGCGGGCGCGTCGGCGCCGAGGTGGCGGACGGCGGCGGCGAGGGCCAGGGAAGTGGCGGCCGCGTCGGAGCCGGCGAGGGCGTCGTCGGAGAGGTGCACGCCCTCGGAAGCGCCGATCTGGAGGGATTTCTTGATGGCGTTGACGGCCCCCGCGGGTCCCATGCTGAGCGCGATGACCTTGTTCCCGGCGGCCTCGCCGCCGCGGGCCTCGATCAGCTGCAGGGCCGCCTCGAGGGCGTACTCATCCAGCTCCGAGAGGATGCTTTCGGACCGGTCCAGGGTGTTGTCCGGACCGCTGAGGTGGCGGTCGAACTGGGCGTCCGGTACGTGCTTGACCAGCACAATGATCTTCAAGGGTTCTTCCACTGTGTCTACAGCAGCCTTCCGTGCGGGGGCAGCCAGCCGGGTGGGTGGTGGCCTGGGAGCGGTTCCCGGCGCGGCCGGGTCTTCCTAGCTAACCATATAGCGGCGGCCACCTCCGGCCGGGGTTAAGCCGGATGTCAGGAAGGGGCCGCCCGGTACCTTGCGGTTCCGGGCGGCCCCTTCCAGGTGACGGACCCGGCCGTCGCTGCGGCCGGATTTTTCGATGGTGTCTACTGGTCGGCTGCGGCGCCCAGGGTGACGTCCACCTGCTTCTCCTGACCGCCGCGGAGGACGGTGACCTTGACGGTGGCGCCGGCGGCCTGTTCGCGAACGGCTGCGGTGAGCTGGTTGGGGTCGCTGATGACCAGGTCCTGGAACTTGGTCACGACGTCGCCGACCTTGATGCCGGCCTTGTCCGCGGCGGAACCCGGCTCCACCGTGGCGACGTCCGCGCCCACCGAGAAGCCGGAGGCGGAGGAGCCGGAGGGCTTGGCCTTGACGCTGACGCCCAGCTGGCCGTGGCTGGCCTTGCCGTTGCTGATGATCTCCTGGGCCACGCGCTTGGCGTTGTTGATCGGGATGCTGAACCCGACGCCGATGTTGCCGTTGCTGCTGCCGCTGCTGGAGTCACCACCGGCCGAGGCGATGGCCACGTTGACGCCGATGATCTCACCCTTGCTGTTGACCAGGGCGCCGCCGGAGTTACCCGGGTTGATGGCCGCGTCCGTCTGGATCACGTTGATCGAGATGCTGCCCTGGTTGCTGGTGCTGGGCGCCTGGCCACCGCCGGGAGGGGCGAACTGAAAGCCCTGGTCACCACCCTGGGAGTTGTCCGCGCCGTCCTTGGGGGCGGCGGAGGACGCGACGCTGATGGTGCGGTTCAGGGTGGAGACGATGCCGTCCGTCACGGTTCCGGTCAGGCCCAGCGGGGAGCCGATCGCGACGGCGGTGTCGCCGACGTTCAGCTTGCTGGAGTCGCCCAGGCTGGCCGGGACCAGGCCGCTGGCGTTGTCCACCTTGATCACGGCGAGGTCCGAGAGCGGATCCGTGCCGACGATCTTCGCGCTGTAGACCTTGCCGTCGTTGAGGCGGACCTCGACGGCGGCCTTGGCGGTCTTGCCGTCCAGGGTGACGACGTGCGTGTTGGTGAGGATGTGGCCCTCGCCGTCGAGGATGATGCCGGAACCGGTGCCGCCCTCGGAGCCGCTGGTGGCCTTGATGGTCACCACACTGGGCGACGCCTTCTGCGCCGCGGCGGTGATGGCGTTGACGTCGTCCTTGTTATTGACGATCACCGTGCCCGGCTGGGTGCTGCTGCCAGTGGAGGAGACCTGCCGGCCGCCGATCAAGGCGCTGCTGCCGGCCACGACGCCGCCGCCCACCAGGCCGGCCGCCAGCATGCTGGCGATCAGCACCGGGACGCCGAAGGCGGCCTTGCGCCGCGGGGCGTTGTTCGGGTGGTTGAACGAGGAACCGGGAGCGTGCTGGCCCTGGCCCTGGTGGGTGCCGGGCTGGCCGTTCCAGCCGGCAAAGTGGCCCTGCTGGTTCTGGTGCTGGCCGTGCTGGTGCTCCCCATAGGGGCCCGACGGCTGTCCCGGAGCGCCGAACTGCTGCGTCTGCGGGGACGGGTTCTGGGCCGACGGGTTCTGGCCGTAGGCCGGCTGGTGCTGCGGGTAGACCGGTCGCGGGGCGTCCTGGCCCGGCTGGTCAATCCGCATCGTGGGGTTCTCCTGGCCGGAACCCTGCGCCGGTGCGCCGTACCGGTCCGTGCCCTCGCCCGGCTCCCGCTCCGGCTGTGCTGGATCCGGCGAGCCGCCCTGCAGTGGGTTCTCAGTCATGGAACTTCCTTTCATCCGTGTCTGCCATTAACTATGGTCGCTCAGACTGGTACAACTGCGGACATTCGCTGGGAGGTTCCTGAACGCCCCGGCTTTTCGCTGGTGGCATATTCCCGGCGATGGACTGCCCCCGGGGGGCACCATAGAATCAAATGGAATTGCCACAGCGACCTGCGGCTTCACACCTGCGTGGGGGCGCTGCCGCAGTTCTGGGACGACCGGCACGGACCGTGCCGGCCACCGAGGCGCTGAAGGGTTTGCAGATGCGGTCAATGATGAAACGTTTCCTCGCGGGGGTTGGGGTCGCCGGCCTGCTGGTCCTGCCCGCCGCCCCGGCCTTGGCCGAGGACCCGGTCACCATCCCCTCCGGCCAGAACGTCGTGGACGACGCCAACGTGCTGGGAAGCCGCAAGGGTGAGGTCCAGGACGCGGTCCAGAAACTGCTCAAGGACCACAAGTACAACCTGTACGTCGTGACCGTGAAAACCTTCGAAAACCCCACCTCCCCTGAGGGTTGGGCGCAGGCGGTTGCCACGAAGAAGGGCATGGGCCGGGCGGACGTCATCCTCACCATGTCCGACGACGGCAAGTACTACTTCTCGCCGAACTCGGCCAGCGCCATTTACTCCAAGAAGAGCACCATCACCCAGAACGCCATCGCCGCCAACCTCGGCGCCGGCAAGCGTGACTTCGCCCAGGCGGCCATCGATACCGCGGCGGCCGTGGGCGACGCGGCCGGCGGCGGCAGCGGCACCGTGCCCTCCGGCGCGGGAGCCGGCTCCGGCGTGCTCGTGGGCGTCGGCGTCGTCGCGCTCGGTGGCGCGGGAACCTACCTCTACCTGCGGAACCGCCGGAAGAAGGCCGTCACGGCAGGTACCGCCGGGGAAGGGCAGCAGGCCGACCTCGATCCGCTGGCCGGCCTCAGCGTGGACGAGCTGCGCCGCAAGAGCGGCTCACTGCTGATCGAGGCCGACGACGCGATCAAGTCCAGCGAACAGGAACTCGGCTTCGCCCAGGCCCAGTACGGCGACGCCGCCGTCGGCAACTTCACCAAGGCGCTGCAGGACGCCAAGGCGCACATGACCGAATCCTTCAAGCTCCAGCAGCAGCTCGATGACCACATCCCCGACACCGAGGCGCAGCAGCGCTCCTGGTATGGCGAGATCATCCGCCGCTCGGAGGCCGCTCTGGCATCCCTGCAGGAGCAGAAAGCCGACTTCGACTCCCTGCGCGAGCTGGAGAAGAACGCGCCCCAGGCCCTCGCCGCCGTCGGAACCGGCGCCCGCGAGGCCGAGACGAAAATCGCCGCGGCGGACCAGTCCCTCACGGACCTGCGCGCCCGGTACGCGGACAGCGCCCTCACCGCCGTGACGGACAACATCACCCAGGCCAAGGAGCGGCTGGCCTTCGTCCAGAACGCCTCCTCCACGGCGCAGGACAAGCTCGACGCCGGCGACACCAGCATGGCCGCCGTGGCGGTGCGGGCCGCAGAGGAAAGCCTGCACCAGACCAACGTCCTCCTCGGCGCCATCACCAAGGTGGCCGCCAACCTTGACGAGGCCCGCAACGGACTGGAAACCGCCGTCGTGGACACCTCCCAGGACCTCGCACAGGCCCGCGCCATGATCCAGTCCGGCGCACACCCTGAACTCGCCGGGCCCGTGGCCGGGGTCGAGGCGGCCCTGGCCCAAGTCAAGGCCGAAATCCAGGCCGGCAAGATCGATCCGATCGCCACCCTGGAACGGGTCGAAGCCGCCCACCAGAGCCTGGACACCGCCCTGACCGGCATCCGCGACCAGCAGGAACAGACCCGCCGGGCCCAGGCCTCGCTGCAGCAGAGCATCATGTCTGCACAGGCCCAGATCAGCGCCACCTCGGACTACATCACCGCCCGCCGCGGCGGCGTTGGCACCGAGGCGCGGACCCGGCTGGCGGAGGCCCAGCGCAACCTCGACTACGCCCTGTCCATCTCCCGGACGGACGCGGTCACGGCCCTGCAGTACGCCCAGCAGGCCCACGCCCTCGCGGCGCAGGCCGCCCAGCAGGCCCAGGCCGACGTCGACCAGTTCGGCGGCTACGCCAACCAGGGCTACGGCCGGGGCGGCATGTTTGGCGGCGGCGGTGGAGGCGGCGGCCTGGGCGGCGCCATCCTCGGCGGCATCCTGATCAACTCCATCCTGCACGGAGGCGGAGGCGGAGGCGGCTGGGGCGGCGGAGGCGGCGGCTGGGGCGGCGGCGACTCCGGCGGAGGCTGGGGTGGCGGCGGCGACTTCGGTGGCGGCGGCGATTTCGGCGGCGGCGACTCCGGCAGCTTCTGACCATACGGGAGCAGGTTCACAGAGACTAGCGCCGGCGGACCCGGTCCGGCCGGCGGGTAGAGGCAGTACATCCACAGATCACCGATTCCAGTGACTCCACTGGAGAGGACGAGAGGTAGCACCATGGTTAAGCAGTCCATTTTCGGCCGCATGGCACAGCTGGCGAAGGCGAACATCAACTCGCTGCTGGACCAGGCCGAGGATCCGCAGAAGATGCTGGACCAGATGGTCCGCGACTACACCAACAACATCGCCGAGGCGGAGTCCGCCGTCGCCCAGACCATCGGCAACCTGCGGATGCTGCAGGATGACTACAACGAGGACCTCAAGAACGCCCAGGACTGGGGAAACAAGGCCCTCGCCGCCTCCCGCAAGGCCGACGAATACCGGGCCAAGGGCGACTCCGTGGACGCCGAGAAGTTCGACAATCTGGCCAAGGTGGCGCTGCAGCGCCAGATCACCGCGGAGAACGAGGCCAAGTCCGCCGAGCCGAGCATCGCCTCCCAGACCGAGGTGGTGGACAAGCTCAAGCAGGGCCTGGACCAGATGAAGAACAAGCTCAACGAGCTGACCAGCAAGCGCAACGAACTGGTGGCACGCTCCAAGACCGCCGCCGCGCAGAGCCAGGTCCACGACGCGCTCAAGAGCATCGACATCATGGACCCGACCTCCGAGGTGGGCCGCTTCGAGGAGAAGATCCGCCGCGAGGAGGCCAAGGTCCGCGGCCAGCAGGAGCTCGCCGCCTCCAGCCTGGACGCCCAGTTCAACGCCCTCGAGGACCTCGGCGAGCAGACCGAGATCGAGGCCCGGCTGGCCGCGCTGAAGTCCGGCGGCAGCCAGCAGGCGCTCGGCGCCGGCAACGGTTCCCACACGGGCTCAACCGTGGACGAGGCCGACTTCGACAAGCTCTGATAAGGGTCCCCGCCGGCGCGTGACGCGCCGCCGGACGACGACGGCGAAGGCCGGGTTCCGCTGCGGAACCCGGCCTTCGCCGTACCCGGGCTTTCCCGCCCCGTCCCTCCTCCTGGACCTTGTGCCCCGTGCTACCTGCCCTGCGCTTTCTGCGGGGCGGCATCCAGTAGCGTTGAGCCATGTCTTCGACTTTGGTTTGGCTTCGCGACGATCTGCGCCTGGATGACAACCCGGCCCTGGCTGAGGGGGCCGCCGCCGACGGGCCCATGACGGTGGTCTACGTCCTTGACGAGGAGTCCCCCGGCATCCGGCCTTTGGGCGGCGCCACGAAGTGGTGGCTGCACCATTCGCTGGAGTCCCTGGCCGCGGACCTCAAGGAGGCCGGCAACCGGCTGGTGCTGCGCCGCGGCCGCGCGGACCGGATCATCCGCGACCTCGTCAAGGAAACCGGCGCGGCCCGCGTGCTGTGGAACCGCCGCTACGGCGGCCCGGAGCGGGCCGTCGACGCGGGCCTCAAGGACTGGGCCGCCAAGGAGGGCCTCGAGGCCGAGAGCTTCCAGGCCAACCTATTGTTCGAGCCGTGGACCGTCCGGAACGGCTCCGGCGGCCCCTACAAGGTCTTCACCCCGTTCTGGAAGGCCTGCCTGGACTCCCAGGACCCCCGGCAGCCGCTGGACGCCCCGCAGCAGCTCTCTGCCCCCGCCAAGACCGGTGAGCGACAGCTGCCGGCCACCGATACCCTCACAGACTGGGAGCTCCTCCCCCAGCGGCCGGACTGGAGCGAGGGCCTGGCCAAGGAATGGACCCCCGGCGAGGCGGGCGCCCACGAGCGGCTGGAGACCTTCCTGGACGGCCCCGTGACCGAGTACGGGACCGGGCGCGACCGGCCCGGCATCGAGGGCACCAGCAGGCTCTCCCCGCACCTGCGCTTCGGCGAGATCAGCCCGTTCCGGGTCTGGCACGCCCTGCGCGCCCGCTTCCCGCACCACGCCCCCGCCGACGTCGGCGTGTTCCGCTCCGAGATCGGCTGGCGGGAGTTCTGCTGGCAGCTGCTGTACGAGAACCCGCAGCTGGCCACCCGCAACTTCCGGCCCGAGTTCGACGACTTCGCCTGGGAAAAGCCCTCCGCGGCGGACCTCCGGGCCTGGCAGCAGGGCCGGACCGGGTATCCGCTGGTGGACGCCGGCATGCGCCAGCTCTGGCAGACCGGCTGGATGCACAACCGCGTCCGGATGGCGGCCGCCTCGTTCCTGGTGAAGAACCTGCTGGCGGACTGGCGCACCGGCGAGGAATGGTTCTGGGACACCCTGGTGGATGCCGATTCCGCCTCCAACCCCGCCAACTGGCAGTGGGTGGCCGGCTCCGGCGCGGACGCCTCCCCCTATTTCCGGATCTTCAATCCGGTGACGCAGAGCAAGAAGTTCGACGCCGCGGGCCGCTACCTGCGCGCCTACCTCCCGGAGCTGGCTGACCTGGACGATAAGGCCATCCACGAGCCGTGGAAGGCCGCGGACGGCGCCAGGGACTACCCGGAGCCGGTGGTAGGGCTGCCCGAGTCCCGCGCCCGGGCCCTGGACACGTACCAGAAGCTCAAGGACGGCTAAACGAAACCGCCCCGACCTCGGCTCTTGCGCCGGGGCCGGGGCCGGTCAGTCACTGCGCCGCCCGGGACCGCGCACCGAACCAAGGCAGCAGGGGGCGGGAACGCGAAAGACCCGGATCCTCAATGGATCCGGGCCTTTCCTTTGTTGCGGGGACAGGATTTGAACCTGTGACCTCTGGGTTATGAGCCCAGCGAGCTACCGAACTGCTCCACCCCGCGTCGCATGATCAAGCCTACCCTACGTTTGGCCTGGCCCCGACCACCGGCCCCGGCATCCCCTTCTTGATCCCCCTCAGCATCCCCCGCCGAAACCCGGAGTCCCGACCCGCAGTTCCGTACCTGGGCCCGGAACCCGCCACGCCGGTTAAAGCAAGAAGTCCGGAACATTTCTGTTCCGGACTTCTTTCCAGTTGCGGGGACAGGATTTGAACCTGTGACCTCTGGGTTATGAGCCCAGCGAGCTACCGAACTGCTCCACCCCGCGTCGCACCAACAACATTACCTGCCGGTGAACGCGGGGCCAAATCGTAGCGGCGTGATCTGCATCGCACCGCCCCTAGCTGGAGGTGGCCGGCGCCCCGTCACGGGGTGCCGGCCACCGGGCCCATGCGGCTACTTGGTAGGCGAGGGTGAGGCTGTCGCCGTCGGGGACGCCGTGGGCGAGGGGCTGCCGCCGCTGGCCGGCGGGGTCAGCTTCCCCTCGGCGTCGATCGCCCGCTGCAGGGCGGCGGAGAGCTTCTTCTGCTGATCGCCGTACGCGGCGAAGTCACCCTTGGCCAGGGCCTCCTGGCCGGCCTTGATGGCGCTGTTCGCATCATCCAGTGCCGCCTTGAGGTCGGCGTTGGCGTTCGAGCCGCCGGTGGGCGGGGTGGTCCCGGTGCCCGGGCCCGGCGTCGCCGGTGTCTGGCCGTTGTTCGCCGCGTCGCCCGCGGTGGCGCCGGAGCTGCCGCCGAAGAGCTGGTTCAGCGCCTCGTCCAGGGTCGGGGCGAAGCCGATCTTGTCGCCAAACGCCACCAGCACGCGCTGCAGCGTCGGGTAGGAGGTCTCCCCCGTCGACTTCAGGTAGACCGGCTGGACGTAGAGCAGGCCGCCGCCCACGGGCAGCGTCAGCAGGTTGCCGTTGAGTACCGCGGACGCGCCCTGCCGAAGCAGGTTCAGCGCCTGGGACACCGTGGGGTCGGAATTGAACTTGTTCTGCGCCTGGCCCGGGCCGGGGACGTTGGCCTCCGGCGGGATCTGCAGCAGCCTCAGCTGGCCGTAGCTGTCCGCCTTCACGCCCTTCTGGTTGCCGGCGTCGGAGTCCGCGGCGAGGAAGCCGTAGAGGACGTTCCGGGCGTTGCCGTTGACCACCTGCGGGATGAACGAGGAGGTCAGCTGGAAGGCCGGCTTGTCCTGGTCCGGCATCTGCAGCGACATGTAGAACGGAGGCTGTTTGACGCCGTCGTCCTTCACCGTGGGGTCGTTCGGGACGCTCCACGCGTCGTTGTTGGTGAAGAAGTTGTCCGGGTTGGTCACGTGGTACCGGCCCAGCAGCTCACGCTGGACCTTGAAGAGGTCCTCCGGGTAGCGGACGTGGCTCATCAGCGCACCCGACATCTCCGAGTACGGCTTCAGCGTGGACGGGAAGATGCTCTGCCAGGCCTTCAGGACCGGGTCCTGGTCGTCCCAGGCGTAGAGGGTGACGGAGCCGTCGTAGGCGTCCACCGTGGCCTTGACCGAGTTCCGGATGTAGTTCACCGAGCTGCTGGGCAGCGCGGCGGTCCGGCCCGCGGAGGTCTGTGAGTCCCGGGTGGCGTCCGAAAGCTGTTCCTGCTGCGAGTACGGGAAGTACGGGCTGGTGGTGTAGCCGTCCACGATCCACTTCACGCGGCCGTCGACGACGGCGGGGTAGGCGTTGCCGTCGACCGTCAGGTACGGGGCCACCTTCTCCACGCGGTCCTTGGGGCTTCGGTCGTAGAGGATCTGCGAATCGGCGTTGACGCCGTCGGAGAGCAGGAGGTCCGAGGATTGGAACTTCACCGCGTACAGGATCTTGTTGAAGAAGCTGCCCACGTTCGGGCCGCCGTTGCCGGTGAAGGTGTACTGCGTGCCGGCGTCGCCCTCCTTGGCGGCGGGGCGGTCCTGCTCACGGTGCGGCGCGCCGTCCGGGGCGCCGACGATCGAGTAGTCCGGGGAGTTTTCGCCGAAGTAGATCCGCGGCTGGTAGGTGGTGTCGGTGCCGAGGACACCGGTCGACGGGATGCCGGACTGCAGGAAGTCGGGCTTGCCGTCAGCGGTGAACTTGTTGCCCTTGGCCGCGACGACACCGTAGCCGTGGGTGTAGACGACGTGCTTGTTCAGCCAGGACTGCTGGTTGCTGGCGAGGCCGCTGGGGTTCAGCTCGCGCACCGCGATCACGGTGTCCTGGATCTTGCCGTTGACCTCGTACCGGTCCACGTTCAGGGTGCTGGGGAACTGGTAGTACGGACGGTACTGCTCGAGCTGCGAGAACGCGTCGGAGATCAGGTTCGGGTCCAGCAGGCGGATGTTCGCCGTCGTCTGGGCGTCCGGGGCCAGCGCGCCGGTGGTGGCGTTGGTGGTGGCCTCGTAGCGCTTCTCCTGGATCTTATCCAGTCCGTAGGCGGCACGGGTCATGGCGATGTTGCGCTCGATGTAGGTCTTTTCCAGGGTCTGCTCGGAGGGGCGGACCTGGAACTGCTGGATGACCCACGGGTAGACGCCGCCGGCCAGGATGGAGGTGATGACCAGCATGGCGGTGCCGATGACGGGGAGCCGCCACTTGCCGATCACGGCCGCGACGATGAAGAGCACGGCCACCAGCGCGGCGGCGACGGCGAGGATCGCCTTGGTGGGGATCACGGCGTTGACGTCCGTGTAGAGGGCGCCGGCCCAGCGGCCGCTGTTGTTCAGCACGGCCGAGTAGCGGTCCAGCCAGAAGTTCACGCCGAGCAGCAGCAGGAAGGCCGCGCCGGTGACGGCCAGGTGGATCTGGGCCGCGCGGCTGGTGAAGACGCCGCGTTCCATCAGGCGGATGCTGCCGTAGAGGTAGTGGGTGAGGATTCCCGCGATGCCGGCGACGACGGCAACGCTGATCAGGAAGCCGGTGACGAAGCCCAGGAACGGCAGGGTCATCATGTAGAAGCTGATGTCCAGGTTGAACTGCGGATCATTCTGGCCGAACGGCTTCTGGTGCAGGAACAGCAGCACCTTCTGCCACTGGCTGGCAGCCGCGCTGCCGGCGAAGAGGCCGAACAGGACGGGCAGGCCGATCATGACCACGCGGCGGATCGGCTCAAGCTGGGCCTGGTACCGGTTGAGGTTGTCCCGGATTTCGGAGTCCGGGGCGTAGACCGGCCGGGCGGTGTAGGCGATGCGGATCGCGAAGAACATGGCCGCGAACATCACCGCGAAGCCGGCCAGGAAGATCAGGATCCTGGACACGTTCTCGGTCACGAAGACTTCGAAGTAGCCCAGCTGCTGGTACCAGAGGACGTCCGTCCACACATTGGCGAAGAAGATGAAGCCCACGACGATCAGGGCCACGACAATCAGCGTGGGCGTCAGGGCGCCTCGCCGCTGCTGTTGCCTTCCGGGTGGGACGGTGCTGGGACGGGACAAACTCGATACCTCATAGCTGGTCGTCGGTGCTGCTGTTTTTCAGTTGTCTCTTGTGCCACGAGCGGCACGGAGGCTTAGTTCCGGGGTCAGTCTAGTTCCTGGTGCAAGCGGGAAGCTCGGCCGTGTCGCCGCCTGACGCGGAGAGCTCGACGGCGTGCCGTGCCTCGGCCAGGGTCTCGACCTTCACCACCTGCAGGCCGGCCGGGATGTGGCCGACGACTTCGTCGCAGTTGGCCGCCGGCGCGAGGAACAGAGTGGCCCCGCCGGAACGGGCGCCGACCATCTTCTGGTCGATGCCGCCGATGGGCCCGACGGCGCCGTCGGGGGTGATGGTTCCGGTGCCCGCGATGTGCTTGCCGCCGGTGAGGTCGCCCGGGGTCACCGTGTCCACGATCCCGAGGGCGAACATCATGCCGGCGCTCGGGCCGCCCACCTTGTCCAGGGAGATCTTCACGTCGAAGGGGAAGGTGAACTTGTACTGCAGCACCACGCCGAGGAGGTAGCGGCCGTTCTCGGACTTGGCCGGGGCGATGGTGAGCGTCTGCTGGCTGCCACCCCGGTCCACCACCACGGGGACGGGTTTGCCGTTGCCGGCGGCGAGCTCGGACTGGATGACGCTCAGCGCGGAGATCGGCTTGCCGCCGATGGAGACCAGCAGGTCGCCCTCCTGGATCTTGCCCTTGGAGGCGGAGTCGTCGGGGATGCTGGCAACCTGGAGCTTCTGCCCGAACGGGATGCCGAGTTCCTTCAGGGCGGCCGCGACGGCGTTCTCCTGCGAGGTGGTCATGGCCACGGCGCTTTCCTGCTGCGACTGTTCCTTGGTGACGCCGGTGGGGAAGATCAGTTCCTGCGGGTAGACGGCCTTGGCGGGGTTCAGCCATGCGGTGAGGGCCTCGAAGACGCTCACGGGTCCGTTGGGGCCGCCGTCGACGTACACCGTGGTGAGGTCCAGGTTGCCCCTGGCCGGGTAGGACTCGTGCCCGGAGACGGTGATGACCGGCTTGCCGTTGTCCGTGCCCAGGGTGTTGAAGGTGGGTCCCGGCGATTCGATCACATAGGGAACGGGCAAGCTGAGCGCGGCGACGCCGAGTCCGATCGAGAGCAGGCCGGAGACCACCATGGCCGAGGGGCGGCGGCCTCCTCCCCCAGGGCCGCCCCGCCGGCCGGCACCCGATCCACGGCGCGGCCAGAGGCCCGCGTGGTCGGCGCCGTCGCCGTCGGCCGCGGGGCTTTCGACCGTGCCGTTGGCGGTGCTGTTGGCCAAGGGGCCGTTACCGGGCTGCCCGTCCTGGGTAAACGTCACTGAAGGACCTCTCGTGCCGGCGTCCGGCACCCCTGCCGGGGGTGGTCCGGGCGCTGGGCCGGCGCCCGGAAACGGCGCGTCAGCCATGCAAATATTCCAGAGCCCCACACTACGCGCTCGCGGGGTGCCCGAGTGCTTTGCCGACAGCGAACGGCGCCGGTTTCTGCAAGACAGCCGCTGAGCGGGAGGGGTAGCGTGAAGTTGAGTACCAGTCACACCGACGATCGGCGGGATCATGACCTCTAACCCACACCAACCGTCCAACGGGGACGACGAGCCCAAGGATCCGCTGGCGGAAATGCTGCAGAACCTGATGGGCGGCAAGGGCATGGGGAACATCGATCCGGCCGAACTGGCCAAGGCCGCGGGCCTGCCCGATGACCCCAACCTGCTGGCACAGATGTTCTCGCAGGTCCAGGCCATGATGAGCTCCTCCTCCGACGGGCCCGTCAACTGGCAGCTGGCGCACGAGAACGCCCGCCGGGTCGCGGCCAGCGGCTCCGACCCCTCCGTCACCGCCGCCCAGTCCCGCGAGGTGGACGAGGCGCTCCGGCTGGCCGAGCTGTGGCTGGACCAGGTCACCGAGCTGCCCTCCACGGGCCTGATCGGCCGTGCCTGGTCCCGGGCCGAGTGGGTCGAGGAAACCCTGGGCACCTGGAAGCGGCTGACCGAACCGGTGGCCAACAGCATCGCCAACGCGCTCTCCACCGCGATGACCGAACAGATGCCCGAGGAAATGAAGTCCATGATGGGCGGCGCCTCCTCGATGCTGCAGAACATGGGCGGCGCGATCTTCGGCATGCAGCTGGGCCAGGCGATCGGCGCCCTCTCCGCCGAGGTGGTCAGCTCCACCGACATCGGCGTCCCGCTGGCCGACCTGGAGATGGCGCTCCTGCCCGCCAACGTGGCCAAGTTCGGTGAGGGCCTCAGCCTTCCCGAGAACGACATCCGGCTCTTCCTGGCCGTCCGCGAGGCAGCCCACGCCCGGCTCTTCGTCCAGGTCCCCTGGCTGCGCGGCCACCTGCTGGGCGCCATCGAGGCCTACGCCCGGGGCATCCACATCGACACCTCCAAGATCGAGGACCTCGCCCGGGAGCTGGACCCCAGCAACCCCGAGGGCATCCAAGAGGCACTCTCCCAGGGTGTCTTCATGCCGCAGCGCACCCCCGCCCAGGACCAGGCACTGGAGAAGCTCGAGACCGCTCTGGCCCTGGTGGAGGGCTGGGTGGACGAGCTGACCGCCGCCGCCACCGAGAAGCTGCTGCCCTCCGCGGCGGCCCTTCGCGAGACGGTCCGCCGCCGACGCGCCACCGGCGGACCGGCCGAACACGCCTTCTCCTCCCTGGTGGGCCTGGAGCTGCGGCCGCGCCGGCTGCGCGAAGCCGCCACCCTCTGGGCCCAGTTGAAAGAGGAACGCGGCGTGGAGGGCCGGGACGCCATCTGGCAGCACCCCGACCTGCTGCCCACCGCCGAGGACCTTGATGACCCGAAGGGCTTCAGCGAACGCCGCAAGCTGGCGGAGGCCTCCGACACCGAGGTCGACGACGCGTTGCAGAAGCTGCTCAGCGGCGGCTTCGACGAGGCGCCCGAGCCCGGCACCGGTGACAGCACCGGTGCCGGCGGGAGCGAGAAGGGCGACGGCGGCGCTGGTAACGGCGACGCCAAGGGAGACGCCGGTACCTCCGACGGGGACTCCCCCAAGGCCTAGTCCGCCGGGCGCGTCCGGGCCTGACCGGCCCGGGCTCCCCTGCGGCCGTTCAGTTCGGCCCCGGCGCCCGGGCTTAGTCTGCAGCGCTTAGCCGGCGGCGCTTAGACCGCGGACTTAGCCGACCGGGGCTTCCTTGACGTCGTCCTCGTCGGCGAGGAGCCCGCGGGCGGTGGCGAACGAGACGCCCTCAAGGAAGGCCTTGGCCCGCTCCGTCTCCGGGTAGGCCGACAGCAGCCGCCAGAACGCGGCGTTGTGGGCCGCGACCAGCAGGTGCGCGAGTTCGTGCAGCAGCACATAGTCGATGACCCATTGCGGCATCTGCTGCAGCTTGTGCGAGAGCCGGATGGTGCCCTCCGACGGCGTCGCCGAGCCCCAGCGGGAGTTTTGGTTGGTCACCCAGCGGACCGACACGGGCTCAGCCCGGCCACCCAGGTAGGTGGAGGAGAGCTCCGCCGCCCGGGACGCCAGGGCCGCATCGCTGCCCGGCCGGCGCCGGCCGTTCCCCTTCTGCCCCCGGCTTCCCTGGGCGCGGAGCTTGGCCAGCATCCGCTCCACCCATTCACGTTCCTGGGCTCCGCTGAAGTGCGCGGGGATGGCCACGACGGCGGTGCCGTTCTCCCAGAAGGCCGCCACGGTCCGGCGGCGCCGGGCCGAGCGGCGCACCTCCACCGGCGCCCCGTCTGCTGTCGTCACCGGCGTTCCCGTTGCCTTGCCCGGCATCAGGCGGTGGTGCTTTCCGCGAGGATGGCCAGGACCGCCTCGCCGTACTTCTCCAGCTTGGAGGCGCCGACACCGGGCAGCGTGGCGAGCTCCTGGAGGGTCGCCGGGCGGGCCTCGGCGATGGCCGTCAGGGTAGCGTCGGTGAAGACCACGAATGCCGGGACGTCCGATTCCAGCGCCGTGGCCTTCCGCCACTGGCGCAGCGCGTCAAACGTCTGCTCCTCGTAACTGGGCGGGCACTGGTTGCAGCGGCCCACCTTTCGTTCGGCGCCGCTGCTGAGCATGCTGCCGCACACCCGGCACGACGCCGGCGCGGCGGCCTTGCGGCGCGGGGCGGAGCCCTTGCCGCGGGCGCTCGAGGACGCGACGGAATCCGGCCGCAGCCCGTCCAGGAAGCGGGAGGGCTTGCGGTTCGCGCGGCCGCCAGGGGTCCTGGCGGTGGACCAGGAGAGGTACAGGTGTTCCTTGGCGCGGGTGATGCCGACGTAGAGGAGACGGCGTTCCTCGTCGACGGCTTCGGGGGTGTCGGCGAAGGAGATGGGCATCAGGCCCTCGCTGAGGCCCACCAGGAACACCGCCTCCCATTCCAGGCCCTTGGCCGCGTGCAGCGAGGCGAGGGTGACGCCCTGGACCGTCGGGGCGTGCTGGGCGAGGGAGCGTTCCTGGAGTTCGTTGACGAACTCGGCGAGGCCGAACTGCGGTCCCCGGGCTGTTACGAGCTCGTCCGCCAGCGCCACGAGGGCGGCCAGGGATTCCCAGCGTTCCCGCAGGGCGCCGCCGTTGTGCGGTGCCTCCTCGGTGTAGCCGAGCGAGGACACGATGTCCCGGACCAGCTGGCCCAGCGGTTCGGGTCCGTCCGCGCCGTCGATGGCCCGGGTGGCGGCCCGCAGCTGCAGGATGGCGTCCCGGACTTCCTTCCGGGCGAAGAACCGTTCCCCGCCGCGGAGCTGGTAGCCGATGCCGGCCGAGGCGAGGGCCTGCTCGTACGCCTCCGACTGGCCGTTGGTGCGGAAGAGCACGGCGATCTGGCTGGCCGGCGTGCCCGCCTCCAGCAGTGCCTTGATGTTCTGGGCGGCCGTGGCGGCCTCCGCCTCGTCGTCGGAGCACTCGGTGAAGTGCGGCACGGGACCGGCGGGACGCTGCGCGACGAGCTGCAACGGCGTCGCCCAGGCCGCGTCCGCGACGGGGCCGCCGCTGCGCCGGCCGGCGAGCAGGTCGTTGGCGAGCCGGACCACCTGCGGGGTGGACCGGTAGTCGCGGACCAGCTTCACCACGGTGGCTTCCGGGTACTGCGCCTTGAAGCCCAGCAGGTGCTTGGGGGACGCGCCCGTGAAGGAGTAGATGGTCTGGCTCGCGTCGCCCACGACGCAGAGATCGTCACGGCCGCCCAGCCAGAGTTCGAGGAGCCGCTGCTGCAGCGGCGAGACGTCCTGGTATTCGTCCACCACGAAGTGCCGGTACTGCTCCCGGACGGTGGCGGCGACCTTCGGGTCCTCCTGCAGGATCCCGACGGTGATCAGCAGGACGTCCTCGAAGTCGATGACATTGCGGTCCGTCTTGACGTCCTCGTAGGACTGGAAGACGCGGGCGACGGCCGTCAGGTCGAACCCGCCGGGGGTGCCGCGGCCCTGGGCCTTCTCCAGGTAGTTGGCCGGGGTGAGCATGGAGACCTTGGCCCATTCGATCTCGGAGGCGAGGTCTCGGATGGAGGCCCGGTCGGTGCTGAGCCGCAGCCGGCGGGCGGCCTCGGCGATCATCTGGGCCTTGTGGTCCAGCAGGTTCGGCAGGGCTCCGCCGATCGCCTGGGGCCAGAAGAACTGCAGCTGGCGGAGGGCCGCGGCGTGGAAGGTGCGGGCCTGGACGTTGCCGACACCGAGGTCACGGAGCCGGCTGCGCATTTCCGCCGCGGCCCGGGCGGTGAACGTGACGGCCAGCAGCCGCTGCGGGCTGTAGACGCCGGAGTGCACGCCGTAGGCGATGCGGTGAGTGATGGCGCGGGTCTTGCCGGTGCCGGCGCCGGCGAGGACGCACATGGGCCCGGTGAGGTTGCTGGCCACCTCGCGCTGTTCGGCGTCGAGGCCGCCGAGGATGCGGTCCTCGAGGGAACGCTCATCCGCGGCGGGAAGCCCTTCTGCGGGCGGGGTGCCGGGAAATGACCCGGCGGAGAAAAGATCTGTGTTCACGTCTGCTGCTCAAATATCGGAGGGTCAGGAGGTGACGGGGGCGTCCTGGATGACGCCGCCATACCAGTGTTCAATCAGGGCCCGGGCTATGGAGAGCCGGCTGGAGATGGTGATCTCACCGCTGGAGACCGCTTCCTGCAGTTCCTCCCGGCTGAACCAGCGGGCGCGGGTGACCTCGACGCCGTCGGGCCGGGCCTCCGTGTCCTCGGTGGTGGCGGTGAAGCCGAGCATCAGCGATGCCGGGAACGGCCAGGACTGCGATCCCAGGTACTGGGACGCGGTCACCCGCACGCCGACCTCCTCGCCGATCTCACGGACGACGGCCTGTTCGAGTGATTCGCCCGGTTCGACGAAGCCTGCCAGCGTGGAATAGTTCTTCGCGTCCAGCGGTCCGCCGCCGCCGAGCAGGAGCCGGCCGTCCGGGCCGACCACCGTGACGATGATCGCGGGATCGGTGCGGGGGTAGTGCTCGGAGTTGTCCGCCGGGCACCGCCGCACCCAGCCGCCGGCTTCGGTGGTTGTGGCGGTCCCGCAGCGCGGGCAGTGGGTGTGGGTGGCGTGCCAGTTGGCGATGGCGCTGGCTTCGATGAACAGTGCAGTGTCCGGGGCGTCGAGACGTCCCGCCACCTCGCGGAACCCGGCCCATTGCGTCCCGGCAGGGATCCCGTCGACGTGCTGCTCGAACGGCTCGGCGCGGACCTCGAACTGCTCCGGCAGGATGAACAGCACGAACTCGCTGCCGGGCGTGGACGCCGGGGCCGGGTTCCCGTTGCCCTCGTCGAGGGAAGCCCCGAGGTAGACGACGTGGAGGGGTTCGAAATCGGTGCCCTTGAGCCGGCCCGCGAGCGCCTTGGCGTCGAGGAACACTATGCCGTCCCCGCCCACCAGCGCCTGGCGGCGGGAGAGCACCATGGCCTGCACGCCGTCGGTGTCCAGGAGTTCGTCGAGCATCCCGGGGCGCATGCGTGCGGCGGAGCGCCGGTCGATGAGGGCGGCCCGGACCGGAAGGACGGTCTCCCTGAGGTGGTTGGCCGGCTGTCCGGTCCCGTCCTGCCGGGATGCGGCAGGAGTCGTGGTGGTGGACGCGGACGGCTCCGGAAGACTCATATCTCCACCGTACCCACCCCCGCTGACAATTGACATTTGCCAGGAAGGCCGGCGACGGCCCCGCGGGGCCTGTGTACGCCGGGTCCGGAGGGCGTTTTCGGGCCGAACTTTCAGACTCGCCGCCCGGCCTCGCCGTGTTGGGCGCCGGTCAATCTACCGTGGGAACGTGAGAAGAAACCCAATCGAACTGGCAGCGGTAGCGACGGCAGCGGTCCCCGGACTGACCCCTACGGTCGTGTGCTCCGCGCCCGACGATGCGGCTGACTTCGACTCTGCCCTGCTGCTGGATTCCGAGGGGAAGCGCTGGCGCGTCCGGTCGCCGCGGCATGCGGAGGCCAGCGCACGGCTGGAGACCGAGTTCCTGGTGCTGCGGGCCTTCACCCCCGGGATCCGTGCCGAACTGCCGTTCCTGATGCCCACCGTGGCCGGAACCGTCCGGCAGGGTGAGCTGAGCACGTTTGTGTACGCCCACCTCGCGGGCCGCACCCGTTCCGTGGAGGAACTGGGCGCCGGTACGCCCGCGCTGGCCCGGGAGGTCGGAGCCGCCCTCGCCGCGATCCACGATCTTCCGCATTCGCTGGTCAGCAACGCCGACCTGCCCACCTACACCCCGAACGAGTTCCGCCAGCGCCGGCTCAACGAGCTGGACCAGGCCGCCACGACCGGGAAGATCCCGCCGCTGTTGCTGCGCCGCTGGGAACACGCACTGGAGGACGTCACTCTGTGGCGCTTCAACCCCAGCGTGGTGCACGGGGACCTGCACGAGGACAACATCATGGTCGACGGCGAGCGGGTCACCGCCGTGACCGGCTGGACCGACCTGCGGATCGGCGACCCCGCCGACGACATGGCCTGGCTGGTCGCCTCCAATGACCAGGACTTCGTGGACAGCGTTCTGGCCGCGTACTCCTCCGCGCGCCGGGATACCCCCGACGCCCACCTGTTGCGCCGGGCGGCCCTGTCCGCGGAGTTCGCCCTGGCCCAGTACCTGGTCCGTGGTTTGGCTGCCGGGGACACCGCGATGGTCGCGGAGGGCGAGTCGATGCTGGCGCTGCTGGCCGACGACGTCGCGGCCCACGGCGGCCAGCCGATCAGCGTCGAACCGCTGCCCGCTCCGGCGCCCACACATGCACCGGCGGTCACGGTGCAACCGATCGAGCCCGAGGCCGAGACTCCCGGGATGGCCGCGCCTGAGGCGGCCACGGGGCAGCCCGCCCCGCTCGCCGCGGCTCCCGCCGTCCACGTCACCCCGATCCCCGACACCCCGGCGGCCGACGAGGAATCTTCGGACGGGGTCTCGCGGGACGGTGTCTCCTCGGACGCGAAGGGCGAGGACGACGGAGCGGACGACGTCGATGACTCCGACGTCGCGCCGCCCCGCCCCAGCGCGGAGGACCGCAGCGAAACGGACTCCGACAGCCCTGCCGGTGCAGACAGCCCGGCCGTCGCAGACACTCCTGCTCCGGCCAGCGGCGAGGACACGTCCACGACGGCGCTGACCGTCGTGCCGCTCCACCGCCAGTAGCCAGTCCTAACTGCCCGGGCTGCCCACCGGCCTGTCGAGCGCACCGGCGACGATCCGTTCGAGTTCCGCCGCGCTGCCCAGGTCGTGCGGGCGCACCACGGCGTCGTCGGCCACGTAGTAGAACGCCGCCCGGACCTCCTCGAGGGGCACGCCCTTCAGTCGTGACCAGGCGAGCCGGTACACGGCCAGCTGGACCGCCTTCGTCGTGAGCTGCCGCGCCGAGGGCCGGCGACCGGTCTTCCAGTCCACCAGGTCCCAGCCGCCGTCTAAGTCGCGGAAGACGGCGTCGATCCGGCCGCGCACCACCACGTCGCCGATCCTGGTCTCCACCGGGACCTCCACGTGCGCGGGAGCCCGGTCCGCCCATTCGGAGCGCCGGAAGGTCTCGACCATGGCCTCCAGGCCGTAGGCCTCATCGATGTGCCCGTCCGAACCGGGGGCCTCCCCCAAATCCAGCATCCCGGCCGTGCCGAAATACTCCTCCACCCAGGAGTGGAACGCGGTGCCCTTGCGGGCGGACATCCCGGGCTCGCGCGGCACGGGCCGCCGCAGCCGGGCCACCACGGCGCCGGGATCCTCGTCCAGGTCCACCAGGGTGGAGGCGGAGATGTGTCCGGGCAGGTGCACCTCGTGGACGGTGGTGCGCCGGTTGCGGCGGTCCAGCAGGGTGGCGGCCTCCTGGGCCCAGCCGCCGGCGGGCCCGCGCAGCGGCTGTCCCGGCGGGGCGGGCGCCGGCAGGTGCCCGGCCCCGGACCGCTGCAGGTGGTCCAGGACCAGGGCGGCCGCGGAGTCCATGGCCGCGCGGCGACCCGGCCGCAGGCGCAGCCGTGCCCCGGTGCGGGGGTTGATCGGGCCCTCCAGCGGGTCGTAGGGCCACCCGGCCAGCTCGAGTTCCGAGGTCAGCGGGCTTTCCTCCGGCAGGGCGTCCTCGGTGACCGAGAGCGGGTGGACCGCGGCACTCCCCCTGCCCACCAGGGTTTCCAGTTCGGCCAGGAACGGGGACATGTCGGCGATGCCGGCCCGGGAGCCCACCCACGCGGCGCTGGAGACCCAGAGCACGTGCTTTGCCCGGGTGTAGGCGACGTAGGCCAGGCGCCGCTCTTCGGCCTCGCCGTGGGCCTGAACGTCGGCCTTGAAGTCCTTTTCGGCGTCGAGCCAGCCCTTCTGGTCCGGGTGCTCGAGGTCCCATTGCGGCAGGTCCGCGCGGTCGCCGCGCAGGGGCCAGGGCAGGGCCGCGGAGCCGCTGCTCCAGCGGGAGTCGCGGCTGCTCGGAAACGCGCCGGCGTTCAGCCCGGGGACGAACACCACGTCCCACTCAAGGCCCTTGGAAGCGTGCACCGTGAGCAGTTGGACGGCCTCGTGGTTGGCCTCGGGGGCGGCGGCGTCGAGGCCGTTCTCCTCGGCTGCGGCCGCCTCAAGCCAGGCCAGGAAGGCCAGGACGTCCACGCGCTGGGACGTGTGCAGAAACCCGGCGGCCGCGTCCTGGAAGGCGTCCAGGTTGCGGCGGGCCTGGTGGATGCTGATGCCGGGCCGGGCGGCCACCTCGATGTCGAGCAGCATGGACCGTTCCACCTCGCCCAGCAGGGTGGTCAGGTCGTCGCCCATGAAGCTGCGCAGCTGGCGGAGTTCGGCCGAGAGCCGCTGCAGCCGGCCGAGGGCCTCGGCCCCGAGCTGCCGTCCGTGGGCCGAGGTCCAGCCGGGCCGGGGCAGCCAGTCCAGCGCCTCGACCAGGCTGGCGCCGTCGGTGAGGTCCCTTTCGATGACGGCCGCGTCGGCGTCGTCCTCGAGGTCGTCGCCGGCCTCGGGCGCCCCGCGCCGCCGGGCCAAAAAGCTGGACCAGTCGCGGAAGGCCATCAGGTCCGCGGGTCCGATCCGCCAGCGGGCGCCGGCCAGCAGTCGCATCAGCGAGTCCGACCGGCCCGGATCCGCCAGGACGCGGAGGGTGGCGACGAGGTCGACGATTTCCGGGGTGTCCAGAAGCCCCCCGAGGCCGACGATCTCATACGGGATGCCGCGGAGCTCGAATTCCTTGCGGATGCACTCCATCTGGGCGCGGCGCCGGCAGAGCACGGCCATCGCGGGCGGTTCGAAGTCTCCGGTGCCGGCGTTGCCGCTGAAGTCGGTCCGGCGGTAGGTCAGGACGTCGCCGGCGATGGCGGCGGCTTCCTCCTCGTCGGTGCCGAACCGGCCCATCACCACGCGGCCCTCCACCGCGGCGGGGCTGGGTTGCAGCGGCGGAACCTCGACGGCGGGGGCGGTGTCCCGGGCGCCGGCGGGACCGGCTTCCCCGGCGGCGCGGCTGAGCGGTGCCGAGATGACGTTGGCGGCGTCGAGGATGGTGCGGCCGTTGCGCCAGGCCGTGGTCAGGTACGACGTCGGCGCCACGGCGAAGCGGCGTTCCCCGCCGCCGTCGCCCTCGTCGCCGGCGGCATCGGAGCCGGCTTCTTCGACCATTACCGGGAACTCCCGCACGAAGTGGAAGAGCTGCCCCGCGGAGGCGCCGCGGAAGCCGTAGATGGACTGGTTGGGGTCCCCGACAGCGGTGACGGCGTGGCCGCCGGCGAAGAGCCGGGAGAACAGCACCAGCTGGGCGTGCGAGGTGTCCTGGAATTCGTCCAGCAGCACCACCTTGTAGCGCTGCCGTTCGGTCTGCGCGGCCAGCGGGATCTCGCTGGCAACGCGGGCGGCCAGGGCCACGAGGTCGCCGAAGTCGAGGGCGCCGCGGGCACGCTTGGCCTCCGCGTACCGGCCCACCATGTCCGCCACGCTGGCGCGCGTCCGGAACAGGGCGCTGAGCTCGGCCGCGGCCTGGGTGGGGTTCTTCTTGGCGGTGGCCAGGTACGGCAGGGACTCGAATTCCTGGACCCGGTCCAGCAGCCAGGCACGGACCCCGGCCGGCTCCTGCAGGTGTTCGGCGCACTCCCCCGCGAGCTGGATGACTGCCTTGACCAAGGTGGATTTAGCGGCGCGGAAGTGCTCGTAGTCGCCGTCGTAGGCTTCGACCACCTCGCCGGCGAGCTGGAACGACTGCGCGGCCCCCAGCAGCACGACGTCGCGTTCGACGCCGAGCCGGAGGCCGTAGTCGGAAACGATCCCGCTGGCGTAGGAGTGGTAGGTGGAGACTTTCGGCTCGAGCGCCTCGGTGCTGAGCAGCCCGGCGGGGAAGACCGAGTGGTCCCGGTCCTCGGCGGCGATCCGGGCCAGGGCGGAGAGCTTGGCCCGGATCCGGGTGGCCAGTTCGCCGGCAGCCTTGCGGGTGAAGGTAACGCCGAGGACTTCTTCGGGGCTGACCCAGCCGTTGGCGACCAGCCAGACCACCCGGTCCGCCATGGTGGCGGTCTTCCCGGAGCCGGCGCCGGCGATGACCAGCCGGGGCGCCAGCGGCGAGGAAATGATCAGCGACTGCTCCTCCGTGGGGCGGTTCTTTTCCCCGAGCATGACCGAGAGCTCCTCCGGACTGAAGCGTGGTTCGGGGAGGCTCATTCGGTGACCTGCTTTCCTCGGGCGCAGAGCGGGCAGACCTCGGGCAGGCGGCACCCGTGGCCGCCGTGGCCGCCCTTGGGCGGGTCGTGACGGGCCTCGAACGTGCTGCCGGACATGACGCGGGCGGAGTCGTTCACCAGGTCCAGGGCCCAGTTGGCGTCGGGATCCAGCGGCGGCTGGTGCTGCACGCCCGGGCTCTTGGTGGTGGTACCCAGCTGGGCGAGGACGGCGCCGCCGGGCCGGGGCGGCGGCCCGTCGTCGGGGCCTGCGAAACCGCCGGCCAGGACGGCCGCCTGGTAGGCGCCGAGCTGCGGGTGGCGTTCCAGCTCCGCCTTGCCGGGCTGGCGTTTGCCGGTCTTCAAATCCACGATCACCAGCCGGCCCTCGCCGTCGATCTCCAGCCGGTCCACCTGGCCGCGGAGCACCGCCGCGCGCGCGGGCCAGCCGTCGCCGTCGTCTGCAGCTCCGGCTGGGACGACGTCGGCCAGCTTGACCTCGAAATCCTGCTCAACCCCGAGCAGGCTGCGGCCCTCGCTACGCATCACCAAGACGTACTGAGCGAGCTTGCGCACCATGCCCTCGGCCCGCTGGAAGTCCAGTTTGCCCTCCCAGTTGTCCTTCATGCCCAGGGTGGGCCAGCGTTTGACCAGCTCGGCCACGTATTCGCCGCCGGAGGCCTCGGGAAGGTCCTGCGCGATGGCGTGGACGAGGGTGCCGAGGCTGCGGGCGAAGTCGGTGGCGGCCTCCCCGCCGGCGGCCTGGACGAACCAGTCCAGCGGCGACTTCTGCACCGTCTCGACCTTCGAGGGTGAGACGAAGACCGTGCCGCCGGGCGGCACCACGGGTTCCACAGAGGACAGCGGGGCCAGGCCCCACCACTCGTCCGGATGGGCGCCGGGCACGGGCGGTTCGGCGGCGGCGAGCGCCCCGAGGACGGCTGCTGCCTCCTCGCCCTCGGCGGTCCCGGCCTGGGCGTGTTGGCGCAGTTCCGCGACCAGGGCCCGCAGCGTCAGCGGCCGTTCCACCGGGGTGTAGCCCCGCCGGTCCTGGCCCGGGGACAGCGGCGCTGCGTAGTCGAGGAAGGACGAGGGCTGCTCATCCTCGGACGACACAGCGGTGCAGATCAGCACCTCGCGGGCGCGGGAGACGGCGGTGGAAAAGCTGCGCAGTTCGTCGTAGCGGATGTCCCGGAGCCGGCTGAGCGGATCGAGGCGGAGCGCGTAGTCCACCCCGTGTTCCACCGCGTCCGCGAACAGGGTGCTGCCCAGCAGCTCGCCGCGCAGCCGGGTATTGGGCCAGACGCCCTCCTGCAGTCCGGGCACGATGACGACGGGCCATTCCCGCCCTGCCGCGCTGGCCGGGGTCATCAGCTCCACCGCATCCTCCAGCTGGGCGCGGGCGGCCAGCGTGTCCATCGGCAGTTCCTGGCTGAGCAGGTACTCGAGGAACTGTTCCGGTCCGGACCCTGGCAGCTGGTCCACGTAGCGTTCGGCGGTGTGGAACAGGGCCATCATGGCGTCCAGGTCCCGGTCCGCCCGGGCGCCGGCGGCACCGCCGGCCAGGGCGGCCTCGGTCCAGCGCTTCGCCAGGCCGGTGGCGTTCCACAGCGCCCACAGCACGGTCTCGGCGTTGGCGCCCGGGGCGGCGGCGGCCTCGCGTCCGGCGTGGATCATCCGGGCGATCCGACGCGCCGAGCGTCCCTCCAGGCCGGTCGTGGCGAGCGCTCCCGGTTCCAGCAGCGCTTCGACCAGCAGGGCGTCGCTGGCGCGCCCGCCGCCGCCGAGCAGTTCGTCCTGCCGCAGCGTCTGGCGCAGCCGCCGCAGCTCGATGGAGCTTGCCCCGCCGATGCGGGAGGTTAGCAGCGACACGGAGGCTTCGGCGGTGAGGGCCTCGGGGTCCAGGGCGACGGCGTAGGCGTCCAGCAGCGGCCGCACCGCAACCTCGTCCCGGACGGCGGCCTCGGCCACGGGAATCCGCACGGGAATGCCCTGCCCGGCCAGGTGCCGTTGCAGCTGGCCGAGTTGGCCGCCGTTGCGGACGATCACGGCGATGTCGCCCAGGGCACGGCCGTCGTTCAGCTGCGCCTCGAGGATCCGCTGGGCGACGTAGCGCAGTTCGTGGACCGGTGAGGGCAGCAGGTGCCCTTCCACGGTGCCGGACATTGGCGGGTGTGGGGCGGCGGCGTTTGGGGCGGCGGGCTCCGGTGCCGCCGGTGCCGGGTAATCGAGCCGCCGGGCGGTGGCGCCGCCGGAGCGGAGCGATATCCGTTCCGCGACGGCCTGCCAGGCCTGCCCGATGGCGGGGGCTTGACGGTGCGCCGTCCAGAGCGGCCGTTCCAGCACGCCGCCGCCCGGGGCGAGCAGCCGGGGCAGCTCCGCCACCAAGTCGGGCCGGGCGCCGCGGAAGCCCTGTACGACGGTGTCCGGGCAGTAGGTCACCAGGGCGTCCTTGCCGGAGGCGATGTCGGCCAGCAGCTCGAAGACGGCCGGGTTCGCTTCCTGGATGTCGTCCACCAGGATCAGTTGCAGCCTGTCCCGTTCGGCGGCCAGGAACTCCGGCGCGTCCTGGAAGATCTGGCGGGCGGCGGTGATGATGCCGGCGGGGTCAAAGGATTCCGGCATCCGCAGGTCCAGGACGTCGCGGTACTCGGCGTAGAGCGCCGCGGCGGCCTCCCAGTCCGGCCGGCCGCAACGGCGGCCCAGGGCGGCGAGGTCCTCGGCGGTGCGCCCGGATTCGATGATCCGGTCGAAGAGCTGCCGCACCTCCTGCCGGAAGCCGCGGGTGGGCAGGGCGGCGCCAAGGTCCTCCGGCCAGGGCAGCTCGAAGCCCGGACGCGTGTGGCCCTCGAGGAGTTCCTTGATGATCAGGTCCTGTTCCGGACCGGAGAGCAGCTTCGGCGCCCGCGGCAGCGGCAGGACCCCCTCGGCTTTAGCCCGCCGGATCAGGTCGAAGGCGTAGGACGCCCAGGTGCGTGCCGGCGTCGTGCTCAGGCTTCGGTCCAGCCTCGCGGTGAAGCGGTCCCGCAACGCGTCGGCGGCGAGCCGGCCCGGGGCCAGGATGAGCATCCGTTCGGGGTCCAGGCCGTCCCGCCGGGCCCGGTGCACCGCGGCCTCGACCAGGACCGTGGACTTGCCCGTGCCGGGCGCGCCGGGCACCAGGACCGGCCCGCTCCCGCGCGCGGGTTCGACGGCGGTGCGCTGGTCCGCGGACAGCTCCGGGGCCTGCGCGTGCCGAGTCCGGGGGGGCAGCAGCGTCAGCCCGGGCACGGTGGGATTAAGCACAGTGGAGGCCGGGGTGGGGCTGGCTACGGTGTCACTTAAGGCGGCGGGGCGGTGGCTGGGGCTACTCACACAAACATTTCATCATCGGGCACCGACAGTTTCCGGCTGGCGGGCTCCAGCCGCTCCGCCACGGCGTCGATCGCGGCGAATTCCTCGTCGGTGGGCGCCCAACGGGCAGCCGCAATGTCCACCCGCCACCGGCCCTCGCCGCTGCGCTGGAAGTCCAGGAAATCGCCGCGCAGGGGTGTCCCCTCAGTCAGGTAGTGGGCGAGCGCGTCCCGCTCGTGGCCCGGCGGTGCCTCGCCGCTGGCCCGGATGATGCGCCACCAGGGGATCGAGCTGCCGTGGTGGCTGAGTACCGCACCGACCTGCCGGGGGCCGCCGGAACCCAGCAGCTCCGACACGTCGCCATAGGCGACGGCGGACCCGGCAGGCACCATCGCACCGAGCTCCAGCACCGCCTCCACGTACTCCATCCGCATGCCATCAAGGGTACCGTCGCCGCCTCCGCGCCCCGGCCGCAGGTCGCTGCCCAAGACTGTCCGTGGCAGCAGGTAGCGTAATTGCATGAGCACCTGGCACACCCTCCCCCGCGCAGCATTCGACCTCGAAACCACCGGCCGGAACTCCCGCGCGGCCCGGATCGTGACGGCGTCGGTGACCGTGGTGGACGGGGACGGCGCCGTGATCAAGGAGCACGAGTGGCTCGCCGATCCCGGCGTCGAGATCCCCACCGAGGCCAGCGACATCCACGGCGTCACCACGGAGCGGGCCCGCAGCGAGGGACGGCCCGCCGCTGAGGTGGTCCGGGAACTCGCCGGGGTGCTGCAGGGACTGTTCGACGCCGGGGTGCCCGTGATCGCCTTCAACGCAAGCTACGACTTCACGGTCCTCGCGGCGGAATCCGCGCGCTACGGGGTGCCCCAGCTGCACCGTTACCCGGTCCTGGACCCGTACATCATGAACAAGCAGGTGGACCGCTACCGCAAGGGCAAGCGCACGCTGACGGCCCTCTGCGAGGAGTACGGCGTGGACCTGGACAACGCCCACACCTCTGCCGCCGACGCGCTCGCCACCCTGCGGGTCCTCGATGCGATGGCCGGAAAGTTCCCGAAGCTTCGGATGCCGGCGGCCAACCTGCACCAGCTGCAGGTGGAATGGGCCACCGCCCAGGCAGCGGACTTCCAGAGCTACCTGCGGAAAACCAAGCCGGCCGCCGTGATCGAGGGTGACTGGCCCGTCCTGCCGCCCGAGGACGCAAGCCGGGGCGGCTTCTAGCCGCACCGCGGAAGCCGGGGCTTCAGCGTCATAAATCGACACGTCCCGCCTGGAAGATCGGCCGGAACCCTGCTTTTCGGCGTCCGATCGGCAGAATGAGACGGACCACACACAGCTTCCACACAGGCTGGACGCCCCACCGCACCGGACGGGATTCTGTGCATTGGGCGGTGGCCGCCGCTCTCAAGCCGCACAGCCCACATGACACGCGCGTTATTCGCTCTCGCCCTGTCACAGCGCCCGGAAATTCGATTTGATCCGGCCCAACGCCCCGGTGACACAATTATCTTTTGCGGTGCCGCCTTTGGTGCGGCATGCCCTCCGGCGGCCGGACCTGCTGTCCCGCCGCCGCCCCAGGACTTCAGACGAAAGTGATTGCGTGATGAAAAGCAAAGCCTTGAAGTGGCTCACCGCCCTTCCGGTGGCCGTGGCCCTGTCGGTCTCCCTCGCCGCGTGCGGCGGCGGCTCCGCCCAGAGCTCGGGCTCCCCGACTGATGCCCTCCAGGGCAGTGACCAGACCTCCCTGGACAAGTACACCACCAAGGATGTCCCGGCGCTGGACAAGATCGACAAGTCCAAGCTCGGCCTGATCAGCGAGGGCACCCTGCGCGTGGGCACCCTCTCCGACGCCCCGCCGAACATCTTCATCGATCCCTCCGGCAAGTTCACCGGCTACGACAACGAGCTGCTGCGGGCCATCGGCGCGAAGCTGGGCCTGAAGGTGGAGTTCGCCTCCACCGACTTCTCCGCTCTGCTCTCCCAGGTCAAGAACAAGCAGTTCGACGTCGGATCCTCCTCGATCTCCACCACGGACAAGCGCCGCGAAACCGTGGGCTTCACCAACGGCTACGACTTCGGCTACATGGCCGTCGTGACCAAGAGCGACTCCAAGATCAAGGGCTTCGCGGACCTCAAGGACGGCGTCCGCATCGGCGTCGTCCAGGGCACCGTCCAGGACGACTACGTCACCAACACCCTCAAGCTCGAGCCGGTCCGCTTCCCGGACTACAACACCGTCTACGCGAACGTGAAGTCCGGCCAGGTTGACGCCTGGGTGGCCCCGTCGCAGCAGGCCACCGGCCAGGTCAAGGACGGCGACAACACCAAGATCGCCGAAAAGGTTGTCAACACCCAGAACTTCACTGCCTACGCCGTGAACAAGGACAACCAGCCGCTGATCGACGCGCTGAACGCCGGCCTCGATGCCGTGATCGCCGACGGCACCTGGACCAAGCTGACCGCCCAGTGGTACACGGACCGCCCCACTGCCAAGGAACAGACCCCGCAGGGCTGGAAGCCGGGCAGCAAGGCCGTCCAGGTCCCCGCAAAGTAGCGGAGGCGCTCCATGGATATCCTCAAACTGCTCTCCGAAACATTCCTTGACTGGAATGCCATCTGGGCCGTCGTGCCCAAGATGTTCGCCGTCGGACTGCCGAACACCCTGGTGCTGGCCATCTCGTCCGGCGTCATCGGAACAGTCCTCGGCATGCTCCTTGCCCTGATGGGGATCTCCCGGAACGCCGCCGCCCGCTGGGTGGCCCGCATCTACACCGATGTGTTCCGCGGCCTGCCGCCCATCCTCACCATCCTGGCCATCGGGCTTGGGTTCGGGCCGATCTACCGGCAGCTGACCGGCTCGACCAGCCCCTACCCGATGGCCATCGCGGCGCTGTCCCTGATGTCCGCGGCCTACATCGGCGAGATCTTCCGTTCCGGCATCCAGAGCGTGGACAAGGGCCAGCTCGAGGCCACCCGGGCCCTGGGCTTCGGCTACGGCCCGGCAATGCGCCTGGTGGTGGTGCCCCAGGGCGTCCGCCGGGTGCTCCCCGCGCTGGTCAACCAGTTCATCTCGCTGATCAAGGAGTCCTCCCTGGTCTTCATGCTCGGCCTGATTGCCAGTGAGCGGGAGATCTTCCAGATCGGCAAGGACGCCGCCAGCAACAGCGGCAACCTCTCGCCGTACGTGGCGGCCGCGGTGTTCTACCTGGCCATGACCGTCCCGCTGACGCACTTCGTCAACTGGATCGACCGCCGGCTGCGTTCCGGCCGGCCGGAAAAGAAGCAACCGGACGAGGCTGCAGCCGTCGTCGGAAAGGGAGCCCAGGCATGAGCGAATTCGCGTCCGGATCACTGACGGCAAAGAACATCCACCTGTCCTTCGGGTCAAACCACGTCCTGCGCGGCATCGACCTGCACGTCGAGAAGGGCACCACGGCCTCCGTGATCGGCCCCTCCGGCTCCGGCAAGTCGACGCTGCTGCGGGTCATGAACCGGCTGATCGAACCCGACCAGGGCGACATCCTGCTCGACGGCCGGTCCGTGCTCAAGGACAACCCGGATGAGCTGCGCCGCCGCATCGGCATGGTCTTCCAGCAGTTCAACCTCTTCCCGCACAAGACCGTGGAGGAGAACGTCTCCCTGGCCCTGCGCAAGCTCCGCGGCATGTCCAAGGAGCAGGCCCGCGAGGAGGCCCTGGCGCAGCTGGACCTGGTGGGCCTGAAGCACAAGGCCGATTCCCGGCCCGCGAACCTCTCCGGCGGCCAGCAGCAGCGCGTGGCGATCGCCCGGGCGCTGGCCATGAAGCCCGAGGTGATGTTCTTCGACGAGGCCACCTCGGCGCTGGACCCGGAGCTGGTCAAGGGCGTACTGGCACTCATGGCCGACCTGGCCAAGGGCGGCATGACCATGGTGGTGGTGACCCACGAGATGGGCTTCTCCCGCAACGTCTCGGACACCGTGACTTTCATGGACGCCGGCAAGGTGGTGGAGTCCGGCGCCCCGGAACAGGTCTTCACCGCCCCGCGGACCGAACGGCTCCGCGGCTTCCTGGCGGACGTCCTCTAGCAGCACCTCCTTAAACGACTGAAGGCACCCGCCGCGGCGGGTGCCTTCAGTCGTTTAAGCGCCGGTCAGGCGGTGGCGGCCGCGGCGGCCTTGGCGGCGGCCGGGAGCGCGTCGAAGATCCGGTTCATGGCGGCGTCGTCGTGCGCGGCGGAGAGGAACCAGGCCTCGAAGACCGACGGCGGCAGGTACACCCCGGAGTCCAGCATGGAGTGGAAGAACGGCGCGTACCGGAAGACCTCCTGGCCCTGGGCGTCGTCGTAGTTGTGCACGCCGCGGGCGGAGGTCCCGAAGGCCACGGAGAACAGGTTCCCGGCCCGCTGGATGGAGTGGTCGACGCCGGCGGCGTCCAGCGCCTCCGACAGGGCGCCGGAGAGTTCCAGCGAGCGGGCGTCGACGAAGTCGTAGACCTCCGCGGTGGCGTGCGTGAGGGTCGCGACGCCGGCGGCCATGGCCACCGGGTTACCGGAGAGCGTGCCGGCCTGGTAGACCGGGCCCACCGGGGCGAGGTAGTCCATCACGTCGGCGCGGCCGCCCAGGGCCGCCGTCGGCATGCCACCGCCGATCACCTTGCCGAAGGTCAGCAGGTCCGGAGCCCACGGTTCGGCGGCATCGGCCGCTCCGCCAGTAAGGCCCCAGTAGCCGGCGTAGCCGGTGCGGAAGCCCGTGAGGACCTCGTCCAGGATCAGCAGCGCGCCGTGCTCCCGGGTGATCCGGGACAGGCCCGCGTTGAAGCCCTCCCCCGGGGTCACCACGCCCATGTTCGCGGGGGCGGCCTCGGTGATGACTGCGGCGATGTTGGGCCCGTGCGCGGCGAAGGCGGCCTCGACGGCGGCGAGGTCGTTGTAGGGCAGCACGAGGGTTTCCGCGGCGGTGGCGGCGGTGACGCCGGCAGAGCCCGGAAGCGCCAGGGTGGCCAGGCCGGAACCGGCGGCGGCGAGCAGGCCGTCGAGGTGGCCGTGGTAGCAGCCGGCGAACTTGATGACAAGGTTGCGTCCGGTGTAGCCGCGGGCCAGCCGGATGGCGGTCATGGTGGCCTCGGTGCCGGTGGAAACCATCCGGACCCGTTCCGCGGCGGGGACCCGTTCGCGGACCAGCGCGGCGAGATTGGCCTCGTCCGGGGTGGAGGCGCCGAAGGACAGGCCCCGGTCGACGGCCTCGTGGACGGCGGTGAGCACGGCCGGGTGGGCGTGGCCCAGCAGCGCCGGACCCCAGGAGCAGACGAGGTCCACGTACTGGTCGCCGTCGGCGTCGGTCAGGTAGGCGCCCTTGGCGGAGACCATGAACCGCGGCGTGCCGCCCACCGAGCCGAAGGCCCGGACCGGGGAGTTCACGCCGCCGGGCATCAGCCCGCGGGCTCGGTCAAACAGTTCCTCATTGCGGTGGTGGCTGGAAGTCATGAATCCTATTCTTTCAGTTCCGGGAGCCGGGGGTCCGGCTGCCCGTCTCGGTCTCCCCGGCCAGCAGGGCGGCGACGCGCGGGGCGACGTCGGTGCCGAACAGCTCGATGGAGCGCATCATGGCGGCGTGCGGCAGGGTGCCGTTGCTGTATTTGAGGTCGAAGCGGTCTGCGCCGAGGTTCCGCTTGAGCAGGGCGATCTTCGCTGCCACCGTCTCCGGTGAACCGACGTAGAGGGCCCCCTCGGGGCTGCAGAGCTGGTCGAACTCGACCCGGCTGCCCGGACCCCAGCCGCGTTCGGAACCCAGCTGGTTCCGCTGCGCCAGCCAGTGCGGGAAGAACTCCTCCCGCGCCTCCTCGTCGGTGGCGGCGACGTGCCCGGGCGAGTGGGTGGCGACCTGCTGCAGGGGGTGGCCGTACTTTTCCATCGCCTCCCGGTACAGCCCCGCCAGCGGCCCGAAGGCCCGGGGCGCCCCGCCGATAATGGCGAAGATGATCGGGTAGCCGTACTGGGCGCAGCGGAGCACGGACTCGGGGGTGCCGCCGACGCCGATCCAGGCCGGCAGCAGGTGGTGTTCCAGCGGCGGGTAGACGCTCAGCCCGTTGATGGGCGCCCGGGTGCGGCCCTCCCACTTGATGGGCTTCTGCGCCCGGACCTTGTCGAAGAGTTCGAGCTTTTCCTCGAACAGGACCTCGTAGTCGGTCAGGTCCAGGCCGAAGAGCGGGAAGGACTCGATGAAGGAGCCGCGGCCCAGCATGACCTCGGCGCGGCCGTTGGCGATCGCGTCCACGGTGGCGAAGCGCTGGAACACGCGGATGGGGTCATCGGAGCTGAGCACGGTGACGGCGGAGCCGAGCCGGATCCGCTTGGTGCGGGCGGCCGCGGCGGCGAGGAAGACCTCGGGCGCCGAGACCGCGAAGTCGCGGCGGTGGTGCTCCCCCACGCCGAAGGCGTGCAGCCCCACCTCGTCGGCGAGTTCCGCCTGTTCCAGCAGCTGGCGCAGCACCTGGGCGTGCGGGACCGGCTGGCCGTCCGGGAAAACGCCGACGTCGCCGAAGGTGTTCAGGCCCAGGAGGATGGTGTCCGGGTCTACCGGCGCGGTGGGGTTCGCTGCGGACGCGGGGTCCGGCTGCACGGCGTGGCTCACCGGGTCTCCTTCAGCCAGCCGGCGAGCTCGGTGGCCCAGTAGGTCAGGACCATGTTGGCGCCGGCGCGCTTGATGCCGAGCACGGACTCGGTGATGGCGGCGCGGCGGTCGATCCAGCCGTTAGCGGCGGCGGCCTCGATCATCGAGTACTCGCCGGAGATCTGGTAGGCGGCCACCGGGACGGGGCTCATGGCGGCGACGTCGGCGAGGATATCGAGGTAGCTCATGGCGGGCTTGACCATCACCATGTCGGCGCCCTCCTCGAGGTCCAGTTCCACCTCCAGGACGGCCTCGCGCCGGTTGGCGGCGTCCATCTGGTAGGTGCGGCGGTCGCCGGTGAGCTGGGAATCCACGGCCTCGCGGAACGGGCCGTAAAACGCGGAGGCGTACTTGGCGGCGTAGGCCACGACGGCGGTGTTGGCGTGGCCGGCCTGTTCCAGGGCCTGCCGGATGACGGCGATCTGGCCGTCCATCATGCCGGAGGGCCCGAGCACGTGCGCGCCGGCCTCGGCCTGGGCCACCGCCATCTGTCCGTAGATCTCCAGGGTGGCGTCGTTGTCGACGTAGCCGTTGCCGTCCAGGACACCGCAGTGGCCGTGGTCGGTGAACTCGTCGAGGCAGACGTCGCTCATCACCACCAGCTCATCGCCCACCTCAGCCCGGACGTCGCGGATGGCCTTGTTCAGCACGCCCTCGGGATCCAGGGAGGCGGTGCCGCGGGCGTCCCGCTCGGCGGGGATGCCGAAGAGCATGATGCCGCCCACGCCCAGCTCCACGGCCTCGGCGGCGGCGCGCTTGAGCGAATCGGTGGTGTGCTGCTGCACCCCGGGCATCGACGCGATCGGGTTGGGCTCGGTGAGGCCCTCACGGATGAAGGCGGGAAGGATCAGTTCGGCCGCGTTGAGCCGGTGTTCTGCCGTCAGGCGGCGCATCGCGGGGGTGGTGCGGAGCCGGCGGGGGCGGTGGGTCGGGAAGCTCATGGCTGGTCCTTCACTGTGGTGGGCGGTCGGGGGAAGTGTGGGGGTGGTCCGGAATGAGGGCGTGGACGACTGCGGCCACCAGCCCGGAGGCGGTAGGTTCCTCGGCGACGGCGGCGACCTCCAGGCCGAGCGCCGCGGCCTGGGCCGCCGTCGAGCGGCCGATCGCCACGAGCCGGCACTCCCCCAGCGGGGTGAGCCCGCAGTGGATCCGCCGGGCGGCGCTCGGGGAGGCGGCGACGACGGCGTGCAGGGTGCCGGCGTCCACCGCATCCCGGGCCTGCGCCGGGGTCAGGACGGGGGCGCCGTGTCCGGGCTCCCGGTCGGCGGATCCATCGGTGGTGGCGGTAGTGGTGATGCGCCGGCGCGGGTCGGCCGGGTAGTCCACCGTGCGGTAGGCGGTGACCGCCTGGACGGCGGCGCCCCGGGCGGCGAGGCCGCGGCGCAGCGCCGGGTCGGCAATGTCGGCCTGGGGCAGGAAGACGCTGCCCGCCCGGTCGGGCCAGATGTCCAGCAGGCCCGCTCCTGACTGTTGCCCGGCCGGGGACAGGTCGACGGGGATGTCCAGGGCTTCGAGGACGCGGCGGGTGGCCGGGCCGATCGCGGCGATCTGCAGACTGCCGGGAAGCCAGGCGTTGAGCGCGGAGCCGCGCTCGGCGGCCAGTTCCTGGAGGACCTGCACCGTGGTGACACTGCTGACCACCAGCCAGGTGTAGGCTCCGGCGCCGAGGGCGTCGAAGGCCACGCCCAGGGAGTGCTGGTCCGCGGCCTGTTCGAAGTCGATCAGCGGCAGCAGCAGCGGCTCGGCGCCGGTGGCGCGCAGCGCGGAGACCAGCGCGCCGGCCCGGTCCGGGCTGCGGGTCACCAGCACGCGGGCGCCATCCAGCGGCCGCGGCACGGCGGTGCCGTCCGCCCCGGAAGTGGCGCTGCGGCGTCCCATCAGGCTGGTGGTCCTCCTCAGGAAGCGGTCAGGTCGGCGATGTCCGCCGCGCCGGCCGCGAGCAGTGCCTCGGCGAGCTCGATGCCGAGCAGGGTGGCGCCCACCTCGGTCAGCCCGTCGGTGGCCTTCTTGTCCCGGACGCTGGCGGTGCCGTCGACGGCGCAGACCACGGCGTCCAGGTGCAGCATGCTGCCCTTGCGGTAGGCGTAGGCGCCCACCGGGGCGGCGCAGCCGGCCTCGAGCCGGGCCAGCAGGGCCCGCTCGGCGGTGACGGCCAGGCGGGTGTCCGGGTCATCCAGCGCCGCGAGGGCCTGGGCGAGGACGCCCTGGGATCCCTCGGTGGAACCGGCCTTGCGCGGGGCGTCGGCGGTGCGGCATTCGATGGCCAGCGAGCCCTGCCCGGCGGCGGGAAGCATCACGTCGGGGTCGAGGTATTCGCTGACCGCGTCCAGCCGGCCGATGCGGTGCAGTCCGGCGGCGGCGAGCACGACGGCGTCGAGGTCGCAGGACTTGCCCGGCACCACGGCGTCGGTGGCGTTCCCCGGCAGCCCGGGCACGCGGCCCAGGCGGGTGTCCACGTTGCCGCGGATGTCGCGGATGTCCAGGTCCGGGCGGGCGGCGCGCAGCTGGGCGGCGCGCCGCGGCGAGCCCGTGCCCACCGTGGCGCCGGCCGGCAGTTGGGCGAGCGTGAGTCCGTCCCGGGCGCAGAGCACGTCGCGGACGTCCACGCGCTTCGGGGTCGCGGCCAGGCTCAGGCCGAGGGACGGGCCGACGGGCAGGTCCTTGAGCGAGTGCACGGCCACATCGCAGGCGTCCTGGAGCAGGGCGTCGCGGAGGGCGGCGACGAAAACGCCGGTGCCGCCCATCTGGGACAGCGGGCCGGTCAGGACGTCACCGTCGGTGCGGATGTGCACCAGCTCCACGGGGAACCCGCCGACGGCCGCCAACTGGTCGGCGGTCTGCTGGGTCTGGGTGAGGGCGAGCTTGCTGGCCCTCGTGCCGATCCGTACGGTCACGGCGCGGCGTGCCCGGTCGCTTTGCCAGCCTCGGCGGCGTCCGGGTAGGGATCGTGGCCCGTGCCGACGGTGGTGTCGGCGCCGGAGATCGTCGGCTTCTCACCGCGGAAGTTGGCGCAGCAACCGGGGCGGCAGACGTCGTACCAGGGGCCGAGCTTGGTCAGGTGCGGACGCTCGGTGATGGTGTTGGAGCTGGTCCGTTCGGAGATCAGGTCCACGATGCCGGCGACGAACTTGCGGTGCGTACCCGGGGTGGGGACGCGGGTGGCGGCGACGCCGAGCTTTTCGCAGGTCTCGAGGGCCTCGGTGTCCAGGTCCCAGACGACTTCCATGTGGTCGCTGACGAAGCCGAGCGGCACGATCACGACGCCCTTGACGCCCTGGCCGGCCAGGTCCTCGATGGCATCGTTGATGTCCGGCTCCAGCCACGGCACGTGCGGGGCACCGGAGCGGGACTGGTAGACGAGGGACCACGGGGCGGTGTCACCGGTCTGGGCCTCGACGCGGCGGATGACCTCGCCGCCGGTGGCGAGGTGCTGCGCGGCGTAGGCGGAGTCCTGTTCGAACCGGCGCGGTTCGCCCTCGGAGCGCCCGGACGCCTCGGCGTCGCGAGTGGGGATGGAGTGGGTGGCGAAGAGGATGTGCACCGGGGCGTCCGGCGTTCCGGCGGCGGCCAGCTGGGCGCGGACCTCGGCCAGGCCGGCGGCAGTGCCCTCGACGAACGGTTCGACGAAGCCGGGGTGGTCGAAGTACTGGCGGACCTTGTCCACCTCGAGCTTGCCGTCCAGGCCGGTCTCGGTCAGGGCCATGCCGATGTCCTCGCGGTACTGGCGGCAGCTGGAGTAGCAGGAGTAGGCACTGGTGGTGATCATCAGGACCTTGCGGTGCCCGGCGTCGTAGATCTCCTGCAGGGTCTGCGGGATGTAGGGGTCCCAGTTACGGTTGCCCCAGAACACCGGCAGTTCGATGCCGCGCTTGGCCAGCTCGGCCTCCATGGCGGCCTTGAGCTCGCGGTTCTGGGCGTTGATGGGGCTGACGCCGCCGTTGGCGCGGTAGTGGTGGGAGACCTCTTCGAGGCGCTCATCCGGGATGCCGCGGCCGCGGGTGACGTTGCGCAGGAACGGGATGACGTCGTCCTGGCCCTCAGGGCCGCCGAAGGAGGCGAGGAGCACGGCGTCGTAGTCCTTGGGGGCCATGCGGCCCGCCTCGGTGACGGGGTTGACGGAGGTCAGGTCGGTCTCAGCGGTCACGTTGCTCTCCAGCGTCATTGCGGTTTCCTTGGGGTCGAGCGGGCTCATGCGAGGACTTCCGCGACCTCGGCGGCGCTGACGCGGCGGCCGGTGTAGAACGGAACTTCCTCGCGGACGTGGTGGCGGGCCTCTGTCGCGCGCAGGTGGCGCATCAGGTCCACGAGGTCCACCAGTTCCGGGGCTTCCAGGCCGAGGATCCACTCCCAGTCGCCGAGGGCGAAGGAGGACACGGTGTTGGAGATGACCTGGGGGAAGTCTCGGCCCAGGAGGCCGTGGTCGCGAAGCATGGCGCCGCGCTCGGCCTCGGGCAGCAGGTACCACTCGTAGGAGCGCACGAAGGGGTAGACGCAGAGCCACTCGGCCGGTTCCACGTTCCGGGAGAAGGCCGGGGTGTGGTTCTTGGCGAATTCTGCCTCGCGGTGGACGCCCATGGCCGACCAGGCGATCTCCGTGCCGGCGAAGAGCTTGCTGCGGCGGATGTCCCGGATCGCGCGCTGCAGCGCCTCCGGCTGCGGGCCGTGCAGCCAGACCATGATGTCCGCGTCAGCGCGCATGGCGGAGACGTCGTAGCTGCCGCGGTGGATCACGCCGTCCTCGGCAAGCCGGCCGAGGAGCGCCTCGAAATCCTCGGCCGCGTCGCCGCTGCGGAGGACGTCGGAAGAGCGCTTGAAGACGGTCCAGAGCGTAAAGAACTGCTCGGCTGATTCTTCGGTTTTGGTGACAGATTCGGCAGAAGTGTGGCTCATACGTACCAGTCTGCCCCCTCCCCGAGGTGAAGTCGAAACAGGCAACTTCTACAGGCCGTAGAAGTGATCAACATCACACGTGCAGCCTCGGGGTCGGGCGTGTCAGACCCGGCACATCCGGAGGTAGACGGCGCCGGCGCCGAGGGAGACGGCCACCAGGCAGATGCCCCAGCCCACCAGGGCGGAGCCGCCGAAGGGCTGCACGTCGGAGGCGGCCTGCATGCTGTCGCCGGACCGGGCTCCCGCTGCAGGAGCGGCCTTCGCGGCGGCCCGGGTGCTGGCCGACGTCGGGCTGCCCGCGGGCGTGGGCGTCCCGGCGGCGCCGGGGGTCGCTGTCGCCGTGGGGGCGCCCGGAGCGGCGGGGGCTTCGCTGGGAGCCGGCGCCGGTGCAATGCCTGCCCCGGCCGCCGGGGAGGCGGGGACAGCGGGAACCGCGGGGGCCGGGACAGCCGGTGCCACGGTTCCGGGAGCGGCGGGAGCCGGGGTTCCGGGAGCGGGTGCCGACGGTGAAGAGGGCTGGCTGGGGGTGCCGCCGGGCGAGGGCGAGGAGGACGACGGCGGCGCGGTGCTCCGGGTGGGGGTGGGACTGGACCCCTCGTCGGGGGTGGGCGTCGGTGACGGGGTCCACGAGCCGCTCAGTCCGTCGATGAGGCCGCCGAGGCCCACGGAGACGGACGCGGTGGGGGCATCGGGGCTCGGGGTGGGCGTTGCAGCCTGGGTGGCGGGCACTCCCGCCGTAAGGACCAGCACCGCTCCGAGCGCCGCTGCTGCCGTTCCGCGCCGGAGTCCCCCATGGCCGGCCGACGAACTAAAATCTTCGGACCTGTGCGTAACCATGGTCATCGACTGTAGCGGCCGGTCAGTGGGCGGGGAAAATTTGCCGAACCGTTATTTTCCCGCTAGCGGAGGCAGGTCCGGAGCCGCCGCGGGGCCGGGTTCAGGGTGCGGAATTCCGGGCGTCGGCGTGCAGCAGCGGGGCGATCTGGCGGGGGGTGTCCGCGACGATCGCGGCGAGACCGTTGCCGGCCACCCAGCCGCCGACGACGGCGAGGTCCCCCTCCGCGGCGCAGAGTTCCCGGACCCGGGCCACGCGTTGTTTGTGGCCCAGGGACGCGAACGGCAGGGCACCCGCCCAGCGCACCACATCCCACCCGACGAGGTCGTCGCGGGAGAGGCCAACGCCCAGCAGCGTGGAGGCGTCCCGGAGGGCCGCCTCCAGCAGGTCCGCCTCGGTGTCGGGTTCGGGCCTTGCGCCGGCGGGTGCGCTCTCCGGGGCACCCGTCGTGGCGCCCCGGCCGTAGGAGAGCCTGAGGACGTGCAGGCCCGGGGCGGTGGATTCGTCCAGCCAGGCCCATTTGGCGGTGGCGTGGGTGAGGGCTTTGGCCTGGATGCCGGGGCTTTGCGGGGCCACCAGCACGCCGGTGCCGCGCGGGGCGGTGTCCAGCTCGGGCCGGTCCAGCACCAGGGTGACCAGCTTGACGTCCGGGCCGGCAGCGGGACGCAGGGCGGTGATTTCCGGTAGGACACCGGAGAGCAGGCCGACGGCGGCCGGGCCCTCGACGGCGACGACCAGCCGTTCGGCGTCGTACTCCTCTCCCCCGGCGGTGACCTGCCAGCCGGTGAGGGTCCGCCGGACCGCGGCGCCAGGGGTCCCGCCGCGGAGCGTGACGCCCAGGTCCGTGAGTTCGGCCAGCAGCGCGGTGACCAGCGTGTACATGCCGCCGCGGAGGCCGGCCACGGCGGAGCCCGCCTTCTGCAGGGCGGCGCTCCCCTCCGGGCCCGCAGGGGTGGCGGGGGTGGACGCCCGGCGCTGGGCCTTGACCGCAGCGGCGAGGGATCCGTGGGTGCGCAGCCCGGCCCGCAGGCCGGGTGCCACCATGTCCACGTCGAGCAGTGCCGGGTCCGCCGAGTGCACGCCGCCCACCACCGGCGAGACCAGCCGGTCCAGGACGCGGCGGCCCATCCGGGCGCGGACCAGGGCGGCAACGCTGGTGGCGGCGCCCCCGGTCCCCACGGACGCCGGCAGGAGCGTGTCGACCCAGGCGCGGAGCGAGCCGGCCAGGCCCAGGGTGCGGCGGACCTCGGGGTCCCAGGGGTTCGCCGGGATGCCCAGCACGCCGGTTTTGGGCAGTTCGCGCGGGCCTTCGGGCAACTGCACCCAGGCCCCGCCCGGGTTCGGGGCGACGATCTGCGGCCCCAGGCCCAGTTCACGGGCCAGCGCGGCGACGGCGTCGGAGCGGGTGGCGAAGGATTCGGCGCCGCTGTCCAGGGTCAGGCCGGCGACGACGTGGCTGCCGACGCAGCCGCCCCAGGTTCCTGTGGCCTCGAGCACCGTGGTGCGGACGCCGGCCCCGGCCAGTTGGCGGGCAGCCAGCAGTCCGGAGATGCCGCCGCCCACCACCACCGCGGTGGCGGCGTGGGTGGCGTGGGCGTCGTCGGGGGCCACGGGGCTCACTCGGGGGCGATGGAGTGGATGAGTTGCACCACGCGGGTCAAAACGTCCGGGTCGGTTTCCGGCGGGACGCCGTGGCCCAGGTTGAGCACGTGGCCGGGGGCGGCGGCACCGGCAGCGATGACCTCGCGGACGTGGGCCTCGAGCACCTCCCACGGGGCGGCCAGCAGGGCCGGGTCGATGTTGCCCTGCAGCGGCACGGTGCCGCCCAGGCGGCGGTTGGCCTCGTCCAGCGGCAGGCGGTAGTCGACGCCGACGACGTCCACGCCCACGTCACGCATGGCGACCAGCAGTTCCGAGGTTCCGGTGCCGAAGTGGATCAGCGGGGCGCCGAGGTGGCGGACGTGGTCCAGGGCCCGGGCCGAGGCGGGGGCTACAAAGCGGGTGTAGTCGTTCAGGCCGAGGGAGCCGGCCCAGGAGTCGAAGAGCTGGGCGGCGGAGGCGCCGGCCTCGAGCTGGGCCCGCAGGAACATGCCGGAGGCGTCGGCGGCCCAGTTGGCCAGGGCGGTCCAGGTTTCCGGGTCCGCGTGCATCATGGTGCGCGGGCCCAGGTGGTCGCGGGAGGGACGGCCCTCCACCATGTAGGCGGCCAGCGTAAAGGGGGCCCCGGCGAAGCCGATCAGCGGGGTGGTGCCGAGCTCGGCGACGGTCAGCCGGACGGCCTCGCGGATCGGTTCCAGCGCCTCCCAGGTCAGGGTGGGCAGGGCCGCGACGTCGGCGGCGGTGCGGACCGGGGCGTCCAGGACGGGTCCGACGCCGGGGACGATGTCGACGCCGACGCCGGCCAGCTTGAGCGGGATGACGATGTCGGAGAAGAAGATCGCCGCGTCCACGTCGTGCCGGCGGACCGGCTGCAGGGTGATTTCGGAGGCCAGTTCGGGGCGGAGGCAGGAATCCAGCATGGCCACGCCCTCGCGGACCTTGAGGTATTCAGGCAGCGAGCGGCCGGCTTGGCGCATGAACCAGACGGGACGGCGGGAGGGGGTGCCGCCGCGGTAGGCGGTGATCAGCGGCGACCCGGAGGTGCGGCCGTCCATCAGTGGGTGGCTGGCGTCGAGCCCGCCCTGGGCGCCGGGGGTGCCGTCCGTTCCGTCCAGTGTCGAGTCGTGGGGTGCCGCCGCGCGTGAAGTCATGCCTTTGATTCTGCCCAAAACCGGCCCCAAAAGATAACGACAGGCTGTCAAACGGCGGCCGCGGGCGGCCGATGTGCTGCGGCTCACAGCCGGGAGTGCCCAGTCCCACGTCCGGAAACTCTTCTACCGGAGCACGAAAAAGCTATGATGGTCGTGCTGTGGTTCTTTTCTCATTGGTGGCTACACACGCCGACATCGATCTCGAGACCGTTGCTCAGTTGAGCACCGGTGCCTCCGGCCTTGCCACTTCAGCCCTCGCAGAATCCCCCGCCGTCGCCGGCGCCGTGGTGCTCTCCACCTGCAACCGGTTCGAGATTTACGGCGAGGCACCGAACCCCGACGACGTCGAGGCGGCCCGCGCCGCCCTGATCTCCCGGATCAGCGACACCAGCGGCCTGAACAAGCAGCTCGTCTCCCGCGCCTTCAACACCCGCACCGGCGCCGACGTCAGCCGGCATCTCTTCGCCGTCAGCTCCGGCCTGGACTCCGCCGTTGTCGGCGAACGCGAAATCGCCGGCCAGGTGCGCCGCGCCCTGATCTCCGCCCAGCACGAGGGAACCGCCAGCTCCGGCCTCGTCCGGCTCTTCCAGGCTGCGTCGAAGACCGCCAAGGATGTGGGCGCGCAGACCGCCCTCGGCTCCCGCGGCCTCTCGATCGTCTCGGTCGCCCTCGACCTGGCCACCGATCTCTCCGAGAGCAACGACTGGGCCAGCAAGAAGGTCGTGGTCTTTGGCACCGGCGCCTACGCCGGCGCCACCATGTCCCTGCTGCGGGAACGCGGCTGCACCGACATCTCCGTCTTCTCCTCCTCCGGCCGCGCCGCCGGCTTCGTCGCCACCCGCGGCGGGACCGCCCTGGACAGCGACTCACTGCCGGGCGCCGTCGCCGCGGCGGACATCATGATCGGCTGCAGCGGCTCGGACAGCCGGGTCGAGGCCGATGAGCTGGCCCGCATCCGCTCGGCCTCGCCGCAGCCACTGATCGCCATCGACCTGGCGCTCACCCACGACTTCGATCCCGCGGTGGCCGAGCTCGACGGCGTCGAACTCCTCACCCTAGAATCTGTCCGCCTCGCCGCGCCGCAGGAGCAGGCCGAGTCCCTGACCCAGGCCAGCGGCATCGTGGCCGGGGCCGCCACCGCCTTCGAGCAGGAGCGCGAGGCGCGGTCCGTGGACTCCGCCATCGTGGCCCTGCGCCGGCACACCATGGACGTCCTCGACGCCGAGATGGAGAAGGTCCGCGCCCGGCACGGCTGCACCGCCGCCGCCGAGGAGGTCGAGTTCGCCCTCCGACGCATGGTCAAGCAGCTGCTGCACGTCCCGACGGTCCGCGCCCGCGAGCTGGCGGCCAACGGCCAGCAGGCCGACTATGTCGCCGGCCTGGAGGCCGTCTACGGCATCACCGTCGAACAGCCCGCCCAGCCTGCCGCCGGCAAGGCACCGCTCGCCGCGGAGGCCGGCTGCCCGGTCGACCACAGCGAATCCGCCTGACCGGCCCCTCTGCCTGGCGTTTATCCCGCCTGACCGGCCCTCCCTGCCTGACGAACTCCCTGCCTGGCCTTCCCGCGAACGCCGCCTACGCGAACGCGTTGATCCCGGTCAATTCCGCCGACTTCTGCCACAGCTTTTCCGCCGCCTCACGGTCGATCGCGTGGGCATCAACGCCGCGGACCCTTGCCTCCGGGGAGCCCGGAACGGTGGGCTCCGCGATGTCGCAGTCCTCGCAGTAGACCCCACCCATGCCCGCCAACCGCGGTGAGGTGGCGGCCCAGACCGAGGTGGCCGCCCCCTGCTCCGGGGTCTTGAAGCGTTCGTTAACGTTTCCGGCCTCGTCCATCCAACCGGAAACAATCATTTCCTCGCGGGGCAGGTGGCGCTGCAGTTCGGTCATGATGCCGCCCGGGTGCACGGCGAAGGCACGCACCCCGGAGGACTTGCCCAGGGCGTCGAGTTCGACGGCGAAGAGCGCGTTGGCCGTCTTGGCCTGGCCGTAGGCCTGCCACTTGTCGTAGCCGGAGTCGAAGTTCAGATCCTCGAACCGGACCGGCGAGAGCTTGTGGCCGGTGGAGGACAACGCCACCACCCGGGCCCCGTCCCCGGCGGACAGGGCGGGCCACAGGAGGTTGGCCAGGGCATAGTGGCCCAGGTGGTTGGTGGCGAACTGCGCTTCCCAGCCGGGCCCGACGCGGGTCTCCGGGCTGGCCATGATGGCCGCGTTGTTGATCAGGATGTCCAGGCTGCCGGCGTCGCCGAGGAAACCGGAGGCGAGGAAGTCCGCCGCGAAGCTCCCGACGCTGTCCAGGTCGGATAGGTCCAGTGCGGCCACGGCCACGCCGTCGAGGCCGGCCTGATCCAGCACCTCGCGGGCGTGATCGGGCCGGCGCGCCGGGACCATGACCTTGGCGCCGGCGGAGGCCAGGGCCCGGACCGTTTCGAGGCCCAGCCCGGAATAGCCTCCGGTGACGACGGCGGTCCTGCCGTGCAGGTCGATTCCCGCTACCGCTTCGGCCGCCGTCGTGCGGGGCCCGAATCCGGAGCCGAGGGGGTGCTGCGGGGTGGTGCCGTTGCCCGTGACCATGGAGTTGCCTTTCAGTAGACGGGTTTGCCGGGCTCGACGTCCCGGACCCAGGCGAGGATGCCGCCCTCGAGGTGGCTGACGCGCTCGTATCCTGCGGCGCGGGCGGCGGCTAGGACGGCCGCGGACCGGGTGCCGGCCTTGCAGTGGAACACGATGTCCGTGTCCTGTGGCAGCTCGGCCCACGCCTCGCCGGCGAGGATCCGGCCCTGCGGGATGAGCCGGGCGCCCTCAATCCGGACGATGTCGTACTCGCCGCTCTCCCGGACGTCCACCAGTTCGAAGTCCCGCAGCCCCGCCTTGCGGGAGGCGAGCATGGTGGCCAGCTGGGTGGCGGTGACCGTGTGTTCGGTGCCGGCGTCCACGGCCGGAGTGATCCCGCAGAACGCCTCGTAGTCGGTCAGTTCGGTGACCCGGGGCGCGTCCGGGTCGCGGGAGACCTTGATTTCGCGCCAGCTGCCGCCCAGGGCGTCGAAGAGCGCCACCCGGCCCAGCAGGGAACGGCCGACGCCGGTGATGAGTTTGACCGCCTCGGAAACCATCAGAGAGCCGACGGCGGCGCACAGCATCCCGAAGACGCCGCCCTCGCCGCAGGAGGGGACGGACCCGGCTGGGGGCGCCTCGGGGTACAGGTCGCGGTAGGTGGGACCGTGCTGCTCCCAGAACACGCTGACCTGGCCGTCGAAGCGGAAGATCGACCCCCAGACGTAAGGCTTGCCCAGGATGGCAGCCGCGTCGTTGACCAAGTAGCGGGTGGCGAAGTTGTCCGCCCCGTCGATAATCAGGTCGTATCCCGCGAAAAGCTCCAGGGCGTTGGACGCGTCGAGCCGGACGTTGTGCAGGCGGACGTCAACGAGGGGGTTCAGCGCGGCGATTGCGTCCCGCGCCGACTCGGTCTTGGGCCGGCCGACGTCGGCGACGCTGTGGATCACCTGGCGCTGCAGGTTGCTCAGGTCGACGTCGTCGTCGTCGATGATCCCGAGCGTCCCGACGCCTGCGGCCGCCAGGTACAGCAGCGTGGGCGAGCCGAGGCCGCCGGCGCCGATCACCAGGACCTTGGCGTTCTTCAGGCGGCGTTGGCCCAGGGATCCGATCTCCGGAATGATGAGGTGGCGGGAATACCGTTCCACCTCCGCCGGGGTGAGGTCGGCGGCCGGTTCCACCAGCGGGCCGGGAGCCTGGCCGGCTGCGGCGGGAGTGCTGTTCTCGGTCAACTTCGAAGCCATACTTCAATCTATGCCCGAAGTTGCCGCCAGTCATATTACCCCCGCGTATTGTGGAACCAACAGCGAGGAAAGAAGGCCCAGAGTGGTTCATCAGGCACCGGTTGATCGGGGACAGACCGGAAAGCCGGCGGCGCAGCCGCGCACCGGCGGGCAGCGTTCCGCACGCCTGCCCCGCGATGAACGCCGGGCCCAGCTGCTGGCCGCCGCGCAGGAGGTCTTCGTCGCGAACGGCTACCACGGTGCCGCCATGGATGAGATCGCCGAGACCGCCCACGTGAGCAAGCCGGTCCTCTACCAGCACTTCCCCTCCAAGCGTGAGCTGTACCTGGCGCTGCTGGACAGCCACCTCTCCACCCTCACCGCGCTGCTGCTGGGGGCATTGAACTCCACGACCGACAACGACGAACGCGTCCAGGCGGTCATGCGGGCCTACTTCAGGTTCATCGCCCACGATGACCAGGCGCACCGGCTGGTGTTCGAATCCGACCTGGTGAACGACGCCGACGTCGCCCGCCGGCTGGAAACCTTCAACAAGACGTTCGCCGACGCGATCGCCAAGGTCATCGCCGAGGACACCAAACTTCCGTTGCTGGAGGCCCAGCTGCTGGGCCGCGGCCTGTCCGGCATGGCCCAGGTCAGCGCCCGGTACTGGCTGGAAACGGACGGCAACCTGGACCTCGATGTGGCCAGCGACCTGATCTACCGTTTAGCTTGGCGCGGAATCAGCCGCTTCCCGAAAGAGTCCTAGACTACAAATAGAAAACCCCCTTTAGGGGAACGTGAACACTTTGATTGGCTGGGAGGCCTTGCTGTGGAAGTAAAGATCGGCATTCAGAACATCGGCCGCGAAATCGCCCTGGAGTCCGGCCAGGACGCCGACGCCGTGGCGGCGCTGGTCAGCGAGGCCATCGCCAAGGGCACCGAGCTGCGCCTCACCGACGAGAAGGGCCGCCAGGTCATCGTGCCGGCCAACGTCCTCGGCTATGTCGAGATCGGCGCCGAAGAGGTCCGCCGCGTCGGCTTCGGCGCCCTCTAGGACCCGCTGTGCTCTCCCTCATCGTGGTGGCGATGGTGGCCGTGGCCGCCGGCTTCGTCGTCTGGGCCAATGACAAGCGGCATGCCAAGTACGGCATCGCCGTACCCGCCGGCGTCGCCCTCACGGTGGGGATGATCAGCTGGATCATCTTCCAGGCAGCGGGCCTCGGCTACCAGCCGGGCCTGACCTGGATGCCGTGGATCCTGCCGCTGCTGCTTGCCGCGGCCGCCGCGGTTGCCGCCGTCGTGCTCCTGGGCCGGTCCCGCACCGCCCAGGACACGGAGCGGCTGAACGCGATCCTGCGCTCCTAGGCTCCTACAGCGCCTGCTGCAGCACCCAGCGGTTGCCGTCCGGATCGCTGACGTGGGCGAACAGGACGCCGCCCATATCCTCGATTTCGCTGACCTCCGCCCCGCGGCCCACCAGCTCCGCGCGCGTCGCGGCCAGGTCCGGCGTGACCAGTTGCAGCCCCTCCAGGCTGCCGGGCTTCATGCCGGTCATGCCCGTTCCAATCACGATCGACGCCGCGGAGCCGGGCGGCGTCAGCTGGACCACCCGCATTCCCGGGATGTGTTCGACGTCGTGGTCCAGCACGAACCCCAGCCGTTCGGAATAGAACTCCTTGGCCGCGTCGACGTCGGCCACCGGAACCTGGATCACTTCAAGGCGCATCTGCATGCGCCTAGGCTACCCCGCTCCCCCGTCCGGCTCGTCGCCCGTCCCTAGAGGAACTCGGCGCGGCCTTCCATGCCGGAGGATGCCAGCGCGTGCTCGCGGCGCGGGATGCGGCCGGCCAGCCGGGCCAGGCGGCCCGCGGCGACGGCGTGTTTGAACGCCTCCCCCATCAGCACCGGGTTCTGCGCCCGGGTCACCGCGGTGGCCAGCAGCACGGCGTCACAGCCCAGCTCCATGGCCAGCGCCGCATCCGAGGCCGTGCCGATGCCGGCGTCGAGGACCACGGGCACCGAGGCCCGGGAGACGATCAGTTCGATGTTGTGCGGGTTCAGGATGCCCAGGCCCGTGCCGATCGGCGCGCCCAACGGCATGACTGCGGTGGCGCCGAGGTGCTCCAGGCGCAGCGCCAGGACCGGATCGTCGTTCGTGTAGGCGAAGACCTTGAACCCGCGCGCCACCAGCTGCTCGGTGGCGTCGGCCAGTTCCAGGGCGTCCGGAAGCAGCGTCTGCTCGTCGGCGATCACTTCGAGTTTCACCCAGTCCGTCTCCAGCGCCTCGCGGGCCAGTTCGGCGGTGAGCACCGCGTCGCGGGCGGTGAAGCACCCTGCGGTGTTGGGCAGCACCCGGATGTTGCGGTCGGCCAGCAGCTGAAACAGCGATCCGCTCTCCGCCGGGGAGTAGCGGCGCATCGCCACGGTGGTCAGCTCCGTGCCGGAGGCTTCCAGTGCCGCGCCCAGGCCATCGAGGCTGGGCGCGCCGCCGGTGCCCATGATCAGCCGGGAGCCCAGCTCCACGCCGTCGAAGGTCACCGGGTCGCGGTGCGCCGCGGCCTTCACGGCGGGCTCCTGTGCGCTGTCTGCTTCGTTCATGCCGTTCATCCTCCCTGTACCGCGGTGACGAGTTCGACGTCGTCGCCCTCGATGAGTTCTGTCGCGTGCCACCGGCTGCGGGGCACGACCTCGGCGTTGCGTGCGACGGCGACGCCGAGTTTGCGTCCGTCCGTGGCCTGGCCGTTATCCGCCAGGGGCCGTCCGGTGACGCCGCTGACGAGGGCGCCGACCGTGGCGTTGTCCGGGAGCGCGTGCGGCTTCCCGTTGAGGGTGATGTTCATGCTGTTGTCCTGTGGGTCGCGGGGTGGAGAGCATTGGTACGGCTGGGCGCCCGGGTGGTCGCCTGGCTGGTCGACTGGCTGCGCTCAGCGTCGGCGTGCGGGCGGTCGAAGCGGTCCGGGAGGAACCCGTCCCAGCGCGGGTCCGGGGTGCCGTCCAGCAGCTCCCGGCAGATGGCGGCGGCGGCCGGGGTCAGCAGCACCCCGTGCCGGAAGAAGCCGGTGGCAATCACCAGGCCCGGGACGTGGCCGCCGCCGGGGGCACGGACCCGTCCCAGCAGCGGGGCGTTGTCCGGGGTGCCGGGGCGGGCCCTGGCCGTGGCCTCGACGAGTTCCAGCTCGGCGACGGCCGGGACCAGCTGCTGGGCGTCGCGCAGCAGCTGGTAGACCCCGCCGGCGGAGACCGCCCGGTCATAAGCCTGGTCCTCGCGCTGGGTGGCGCCAACCACCACGGTGCCGTCCCCGCGCGGAACGATGTAGACCGGGATACCCCGGACCAGCCCGCGGACGGTGGAACTCAGCAGGGGACGCAGCCGCTCGGGCACCCGGAGCCGGAGAATGTCGCCATGGACCGGACGCAGCGGCAGGGTGAGCCCGGCCGGGAGGTCCTGCAGGGCGGCGGCGCCCAGGCCGTTGGCCACGATGGTCTCGGCCGCCCGGACCTCCCCTCCCCCGCTGAGCCGGACGCCGGCAACCCGGCCGTCCGCCTGAATCAGGCCCTCGGCGCGGTGCGGGACGGCCCGGAATCCGGTGTCGGCGGCCAGCAGGGCTCTGATCCGGGTGATCAGCCGGCGCGGGTCCACCTGGTGGTCGGCGGGGATCTCGAAGGCGCAGGAGATCGCCGGGCTGAGCAGCGGTTCGCGGCGGCGGGCCTCCCGCACGGTGAGGGGTTCGACGGACAGTCCCGAGGCCAATTGGAGGGCGCGCAGGTCCGCGAGCGCCTGCCGGTCCGCGGCGTCCGCCCCCACGGCGAGGGTCGGCGTCGTCAGGTAGCCGGTGCCGGCTCCCCCGTCACCGCCGTCGGCGAGGCGGCCGGCGAAGGCGGGCCAGAGCCGGGAGGACTCCAGCATCAGCGGCAGGAGCCCCTCCTCCTGGTAGTGGAGTTCGCTGACGGGGGCCAGCATGCCGGCGGCGGCCCAGCTGGCCCCGTCCCCGGGGGCGTCGTCGACCAGCGCCACGGTCCGCCCGGAGCGTCGGAGTTCCCACGCGATGCCGTGGCCGATCACGCCCCCGCCAATCACGACGGCGTCGACCGCGTCTACGGCGGTCCCAGGGCCGGGGGTGGTGTTCATGGGTTCCTTCCCTACGCCGGTACTAGCCGGATCAGGTCAAGCGGTCGGCTCTGACGCCCTCTCAGCCCTGCGCCGTCGACGGCGTGCGGGGCTCCCGCGGTATGCGCCCAGTTTAGAGGAACTACGCTTGGGGCATGAGCCAGGACGTCCACAGCACCGCCCGTTTGTACCTCTGCACCGATGCCCGCAAGGACCGTGGAGACTTTGAAACCTTTGTCGATGCCGCGTTTACCGGGGGCGTGGACATCATCCAGCTCCGGGACAAGACCATCGAAGCCGCGGAGGAACTCGAACTCCTGGAGGTCCTGCACACGGTCGCAGCGCGCCACGGCCGGCTGTGGGCGGTCAACGACCGGGCGGACCTGGCCTCGCTGGCCGGCGCCCCGGTGTTCCACATCGGGCAGAAGGACATTCCGTTCGGTGCGGCCCGTGACTTCCTCGGCAAGGACACCGTGATCGGCCTGTCCACCCACACCCCGGAGCAGGTCGACGCCGCCATCGCCGCCGCGCCGGGCCGGAGCGGGCTGGACTACTTCTGCGTGGGCCCCGTCTGGGCCACCCCCACCAAGCCCGGCCGTGCCGCCGTCGGCCTGGACCTGGTCCGCTACGCCGCCGACGCGATCGAGCGCGCCGAGGCCGCGGGCGACGGCGGCAAGGTGGCCGGCGTCGTGCCGTGGTTCGCAATCGGCGGCATCGACCTGACCAACGTGGAGCAGGTCCTCGACGCCGGGGCCCGGCGGATCGTGGTGGTCCGGGCGATCACCGAGGCCGACGACCCCGCTGCTGCGGCACAGGCCCTGCTCGCCGCCCTCGACGCCCGGGCGTAAACGCGGCCGGGTACTTCGGGCGCCGGGCGGGTGCAGGCTCTCTACCCGGCGAGGCCCAAGAGGGTCATCCGGCGTGAGTGCGCCGTGGCCAGCGAGGTCAGCAACGCCCGGACCGGATCCGTGCCCGCCGCGACGCCGTTGCCTGCAGCGCCGTTGCCCGTTGCCCCGTTGCCCGCTGCTTCCGAACCCTGGACGCCAAGGAAGGCATGGTCGGCCGCGACCCGCTGCGCCTGGGTCAGCGCCTCGCCGAGGAGCCGCCGTGCCCACAGCGCCAGCCGGGAGGCCAGCCGTGGATCGTCGGCCAGGGCCTGCTTGAGCCGTTCGCGCAGCACCCCGGTGGCCTCTTCGGAGGCCTGGACCTGCTCCACCAGTGCCGCGGTGGCGGGATCCAGCCGCGGAATCAGGGAGCGGTAGAAGTCGGCGGAGACGGTGTCGATGACGTACGCCTTCATTAGCGACTCGAACCAGTCGGCCGGCCGCGTCCGCTCATGGAAGTGGTCAACCGAGCGCTGGAACGGCACCATGGCGCCCTCCACGTCCTCGCCCATGTCCTGCAGCCGGGCGCACACCAACTCGTAGTGCTCGAACTCCCGCACCGCCAGCCGGCCCAGCACGGCCCGGTCCCGGAGGGTGGGCGCATAGCGGGCGTCGGAGGAAAGCCGTTCAAAGGCGGAGAGTTCGCTGTAGGCCATCACGCCGAGCAGGTCCGTGAGAAAGCGGTGATCGCGGGCGGAATCCGGCGTCGGAGTGCTCATCGTTCAAGACTAGCGGCGGATTTCGGGCTACCCTGACTTTCGTGTCTCACCATCGCCTGACGCCGAGCGTCCGCCAGCAGCAAAACCAGCTAGCCAAGGCGCTGAAGGCCCTGCGCACCCTCCTGGAACTGCCCGGGCCGTTCCCCGAAGAGGCGCTGCGCGACGCCGAGGCGGCGGTGGCCGGGCACGAACTCCCCGGCCTGGACCTGACGCACGTGGAGTTCGTGACGATCGACCCGGCGTCGTCCACGGATCTGGACCAGGCACTGTTCATTGATCGCTCCGGGGACGGATACAAGGTCTTCTACGCGATCGCCGATGTCCCCTCCTTCGTGGCCCCCGGCGGCCCGCTCGACGCCGAGACGCGCCGCCGCGGGCAGACGTTCTACACGCCCGAGGGCCGCATTCCGCTCCACCCCGAGGTCATCAGCGAGGCCGCCGGCAGCCTCCTCGCCGGCCAGCTCTGCGCGGCCTTCGTCTGGGAGTTCGAACTCGACGCCGCCGCCGAGGTGTCCTCGGTCCTGATGCGCCGCGCCCGGGTCATCAGCCGCGCCAAGCTCAGTTACGCCGGGGTGCAGGCGGACCTCGACGCCGGCACGGCGGCCCCCGTCCTGGAACTGCTGAAAGAGGTCGGCGGCAAGCGGGTGGAGCTCGAACGGCAGCGCGGCGGAGCGAGCCTGAACATGCCGGACCAGGAAATCGAACAGCTCCCCGACGGCGGCTACCGGATCGTCGCGGCTCCCCCGCTGCCGGTGGAGGACTGGAACGCGCAGATCTCGCTGATGACCGGAATGGCCGCCGCGGGCCTGATGCTCGAGGGCAAGGTGGGCATCCTGCGGACCATGCCCGCGCCGGACGAACGCTCCCTGCGCCACTTCCGCCGGCAGACCGGAGCGCTGGGCAAGCCGTGGGACGGGGAGACCAGCTACGGGGAATACCTGCGCACCCTGGACCCCACGGATCCCAAGCAGCTGGCGATCCTGCACTCGGCCGGGATGTTGTTCCGCGGCGCCGGGTACACCCCCTTCGATGGCAGCGTCCCGGACGACGCCATCCAATCCGCCATCGGCGCGTCCTACGCGCACTCCACCGCCCCGCTGCGGCGCCTGATCGACCGGTTCGTCCTGGTCATCTGCGAGGCGCTCTCGAATGACGGCGAGGTTCCGGCCTGGGCCCGGGAGGCGCTGCCGTCCCTGCCCGCGATCATGGCCGCCTCGGACCAGCTCGCCGGAAAGCTGGAGCGGATGTCGCTGGACACGGTCGAGGCGGCGCTGCTGGTCAACCACGTCGGCCAGGAGTTCGACGCCGTCGTCATCTCCGGGTCGAAGCCCGCCAACGGTAACGGCACGGGTCCCGGCAACGGCGCCGGCGCAGCCCAGGGCACCACCGGGAAGGGTACTGGGAACGGGAACGGGACAAAAGCCAACGGCAACGGAAACGGTCCGTCCGGGATCGTGCAGATCGCGGAGCCGGCCGTAACCGCCCGCTGCCCGGGTGAGATGGAGTCGGGCAGCCTGGTCCGGGTGCGCGTCGTCTCGGCCGACATCGCCGCCCGCGAGGTGCGGCTGGAGCTGGTCGGCTAAGGCCGCACCGCGCCGCAACGGCCGCGCCGTCGGGGACGCAGAGGCCGAACGGCTAGACTGGAAGGGTAGTAATGGATGCCCGGTCGTTGATTTCCTCGTATTTTCGAATCAACAAGCCCGCCCCTACGCGATCTTGAGACACACCCGCTGGTCCCAGTGCCAGCATCTAGATAGCCCGCGATCGGCTCCACTGGACTTGCTTGCGCCTAACGAGCGTGCTCCGGAACGGCCCTCCGCCGCCCCGTCGAGCAGGCAGCGCAACCCAAATGAATAAGGAAACTCCCCGTGAGTGAATTGCACACGCATCAGCTTCTGACCGACGAATCCGGCACGGAATCGATCGAACCGGAAGAAACCATCAGCTCCGACGAGGCGCCCCACGCCCTTCCGGAAAAAACGTTCGCCGACTTCAACGTCCGCGCCGACATCGTCGAGTCCCTGGCCGACGCCGGGATCACCCACCCGTTCCCCATCCAGGCCATGACGCTGCCGGTGGCCCTGGGCGGCCACGACATCATCGGCCAGGCCAAGACCGGTACCGGCAAGACCCTCGGCTTCGGCATCCCCGCGCTGCAGCGGGTCATCGGCCGCGACGACGCCGGCTACGACGCCCTCCCGACACCGGGTGCCCCGCAGGCCCTCGTGATCGTCCCCACCCGCGAGCTCGCCGTCCAGGTCGCCAACGACCTGCAGAACGCCGCCCGCAAGCGCAACGCCCGGATCGCCACCATCTACGGCGGCCGCGCGTACGAGCCGCAGGTCGATGCGCTGCAGAAGGGCGTGGAGGTCGTCGTCGGCACCCCCGGACGCCTCATCGACTTGTTCAAGCAGAAGCACCTGGTGCTCAAGAACGTCAAGATGGTCATCCTCGACGAGGCCGACGAGATGCTGGACCTGGGCTTCCTGCCGGATGTCGAGACGCTGATCGCCGCCACCCCGGCCGTGCGCCAGACCCTGCTGTTCTCCGCCACCATGCCCGGCCCGGTCATCGCCATGGCCCGCCGCTACATGAGCCAGCCCACCCACATCCGCGCCGCGGACCCCGAGGACGAGGGCCTCACCAAGCGGGACATCCGCCAGCTGATCTACCGCGCCCACAGCATGGACAAGGTCGAGGTGGTGGCCCGCATCCTGCAGGCCCGCGGCCGCGGCCGGACCATCATCTTCACCAAGACCAAGCGCACCGCCGCTAAGGTCGCCGAGGAACTCGTGGACCGCGGGTTCGCGGCCGCCGCCATCCACGGTGACCTCGGCCAGGGCGCCCGCGAACAGGCGCTGCGCGCCTTCCGCAACAACAAGGTGGACGTCCTCGTCGCCACCGACGTCGCCGCCCGCGGCATCGACGTCGACGACGTCACGCACGTGATCAACTACCAGTGCGTCGAGGACGAGAAGATCTACCTGCACCGCGTGGGCCGCACCGGCCGCGCCGGCAACAAGGGCACCGCCGTGACCTTCGTGGACTGGGACGACATGCCGCGCTGGGGCCTGATCAACAAGGCACTCGGCCTGAGCGTTCCGGAACCCATCGAAACCTACTCCTCCTCCCCGCACCTGTTCGAGGACCTGGATATCCCCGAGGGCACCAAGGGCCGTTTGCCGCGCGACAAGCGCGTCCTGGCCGGCGTGGACGCCGAGGAACTCGAGGACCTGGGCGAGACCGGCAAGAAGAACACGCGCAGCAGCGCAGGCACCGGCTCCCGCGACGGCGGACGCTCCGGCTCCCGCGACGGCGGACGCTCCGGCTCCCGTGAGGGCGGACGCTCCGGCAACCGCGAGGGTTCGCGGGCCGGTTCGTCCGAAGGCGGCCGCGAAGGTGGCCGTTCCGGTTCCCGCTCCGGTTCGCGTGAGGGTTCGCGCGAAGGCACCCGCGAGGGCTCACGCCGTCGTCGGACCGCACCCGAGCAGGAGACGACCGCAGCGCCCGTGGAGGCCACCGGGCGCGCCGCTGCCGCGACGTCCGCCACCGAGGTTGACCGGGCCACCCGTGCCCGCCGCCGCACCCGGACCCGCCGTCACAACGGCGAAGTGGTTTCCGGCGAGGCCCAGGGCGGTACCGCGACGCGCAGCGCCGAGGCCTAATTTCCACCATGCCTGATTCCGTCTGGGCGCCGGACGGCAGCAACCTGGTGGTACACGCGGACAACGCGGAGTACCTCCAGACGCTGCCGGACGGCGCCTTCACCCTCATCTACGTGGACCCGCCGTTCAATACCGGGCGGGTCCAGAAGCGCCAGGAAACGAAGATGGTGCTCAACGCCGACGGCGTGGGCGACCGGGTGGGTTTCAAGGGCCGCTCCTACGACACGATCAAGGGCGCCCTGCACAGCTACGACGACGCCTTCAGCGACTACTGGTCCTTCCTGGAACCGCGGCTGGTGGAGGCGTGGCGGCTGCTGGCGGATGACGGCACGCTCTACCTGCACCTGGATTACCGCGAGGTGCACTACGCCAAGGTGATGCTGGACGCGATCTTCGGCCGCGAGTGCTTCCTCAACGAGATCATCTGGGCCTACGACTACGGCGCCCGCGCGAAGTTCCGCTGGCCCACCAAGCACGACAACATCCTCGTGTACGTCAAGAACCCGGCGAAGTACCACTTCGACAGCGCCGAGGTGGACCGGGAGCCGTACATGGCGCCGGGCCTGGTCACGCCGGCCAAGCGGGAGCTCGGCAAGCTGCCCACCGACGTCTGGTGGCACACCATCGTCTCCCCCACAGGCCGGGAGAAGACCGGGTACCCGACCCAGAAGCCCGAGGGGCTGATCCGCCGCGTGGTGGCAGCCTCCAGCCGGCCCGGGGACTGGTGCCTGGACTTCTTCGCCGGGTCCGGGACGCTCGGTGCCGTGGCCTCAAAGCTGGGCCGCAAATTCGTCTGCGTGGACCAGAACCAGGCGGCCATCGACGTCATGGCCAAGCGCCTGTCCGGCGCCGCCGAGTTCACCGCGTACCCGGCCACTCCGCCTGCCTGAGAATCCGGCCTGAGCGCTACATCCAGCTCTTCACGAAGGAGTGCACGGCGTCGGCGATCATCTGCACGGCGATCGCCGAAAGCAGCAGGCCGGCGATCCGGGTGACCAGCTCGACGCCGTTCTCCCCCAGCGCCCGCTGCACCAGCCCGGCGAACCGCATCGCCAGGTACAGGGACGCCAGCGTCACGGCGATGCCCACCCCCACCGCAAGGTACTGCGGCACCGTCGAGGACCGCTGGACGAACACCATCACCGCCACGATCGCGCCCGGGCCGGCCATCAGCGGTGTGCCCAGCGGGACGAACGCCACGTTCTTGTACTTCGCCGCGCTCTCCTCCCCGCCGGTGGACCCGGTCAGCAGCTGCAGCGCGATCAGCACCAGCAGCAATCCGCCGGCGCCCTGCAGGGCCGCCAGGGAGATGTGCATGTAGTTCAGGATGGACTGACCGAAGATCGCGAAGGTGACAATCACGCCGGTTGCCACCACGAGCGCCTGCAGGGCCGAAAGGTTGCGTTCCTTCGCGTTCATCTGCGCCGTCAGGGACATGAAGATGGGCACAGTGCCCGGCGGGTCCATGATCACGAAGAGCGTCACGATCACCGAGGCCAGCAGCTGCAGGTCGATCCAGTCCATCAGCGCACCACCGCGGTGCCGCTGGCGAGTTCCTCGATGCGTGCCAGCACCTCCGGGGCGGTGGTGTTCTCGCCCAGCAGGTTCGGCTTCCCGGCGCCGTGGTAGTCAGAAGATCCGGTCACCAGCAGGTCGTGCTCCGCGGCCAGGCGGCGCAGGAAGGCCCGGCCCTGTTCCGGGTTGTCCCGGTGGTTGACCTCCAGGCCGGCCAGGCCGGCGTCGATCATCTCCCGGTAGGTGTGCTCGCCGACGATCCGGCCGCGGGAGGACGCCACCGGGTGGGCAAAGACCGGGACCCCGCCGGCAGCACGGACGAGTTCGACGGCGGCTGCCGGATCCGGGGCGTAGTGCTGCACCCAGTAGCGGGACCGGGAGGTCAGGATCGTCGCGAAGGCCTCGCTCCGGTCCTCGACGACGCCGGCGGCCACGAGCGCGTCGGCGATGTGCGGGCGGCCCAGGGTGGCGCCGGGGGCAACGTGGTGGATCACGTCGTCCCAGCTGAGCGGGTAGTCCTCGGCCAGCAGGCTGACCATCCGTTCGGCCCGGGTGAAGCGGGCGTCCTTGGACTTGGTGATCTCCTCCAGCAGCCCGGGGTGGGCGGGGTCGTGCAGGTAGCTGAGCAGGTGCACGCTGATGCCCTCGCGGGTCCGGCACGAGACCTCCATGCCCGGGACCAGGGCCACGCCCAGGTTCCTGGCCGCGGCGGAGGCCTCGGCCCAGCCGTCCGTGGTGTCGTGATCGGTCAGGGCCACCACGTCGAGTCCGGCCTCCGCGGCGGCGGCGATCAGCTCCGCCGGCGGCTGGGTTCCATCGGAAACATTCGAGTGGGCATGCAGGTCTATCCTCACCTGTCCAGCCTAGTAGATCGGGGTGCCTCCGGGCCCCGTGCGGCCTGTTGGCCTAAGCCGCGCCGCTGGTGAGACGATGGGGACGTGAACGATGCAGATAACACCCAGATCTCCGCTTCCCAGCCCCTCGAAGAGCGCGTCAACAACCGCTCCCAGCGCCCCGCTTCCGAGGCCTTCAAGGCCTTCATGGCCAGCAACTGGGCTTCCGCCCCGGCAGAGCTGCCGGAACGGGACGCCGTCGCCGGCCACGCCGCCTCCCGCCGCAAGGCCATCTCCGAGCTGTTCAAGGGTGAACGCCTGGTGATCCCGGCCGGCCCGCTGAAGGTCCGCTCCAACGACTGCGACTACCGTTTCCGCCCGCACTCGGGCTTCGCGCACCTGACCGGTCTCGGCCTGGACCACGAGCCCGACGCCGTCCTGATCCTCGAGCCCACGGACGAGGGCAAGGGCGACGACGGCGGCCACCACCATGCGACGCTGTACTTCCGTCCCCTCGCCGGCCGCGATACCGAACAGTTCTACGCCGACTCCCGCTCCGGTGAATTCTGGATCGGCGCCCGCCCCACCCTCGCCGAGTTCAAGGCCCGCCTGGGCCTGGCGACCGCCGACCTGGCCGAACTCGAACTGGCCATTACCAAGGACGTCGGCGCGTCCGAGATCGGCGGGATCTCCATCCGCCTGGTCCGCAAGGTCGACGAGAACATCGACGCGCTCGTGGACACCGCACGCTACAACACCGCCAAGGACCCGGAAAACCTGGACCTCGGCGTGCTGGACGCCCTCGACGAGAAGCTCAGCGAGGCCCTCTCCGAACTCCGCCTGATCAAGGACGAGTGGGAAGTCGAGCAGATGAAAATCGCCGTCGCCGCCACGGTGGAAGGTTTCACCGAGGTGGTCAAGGCCCTGCCGCGGGCACTCACCCACCACCGCGGCGAGCGTGTGGTCGAGGGCGCGTTCTTCGCCCGCGCCCGTGAAGAAGGCAACGAGCTCGGCTACGACACCATCGCTGCGTCCGGCAACAACGCCACCGTGCTGCACTGGACCCGGAACACCGGCAAGGTCAACGCCGGCGAACTGCTCCTGCTGGACGCGGGCGTCGAGGCGGATTCGCTCTACACCGCCGACGTCACCCGCACCCTGCCGGCCAACGGCACCTTCTCCGAGATCCAGCGCAAGGTGTACGAGGCCGTCCTGGACGCCGCCGACGCCGGTTTCGCCGCCGCCCAGCCCGGCACCAAGTTCCGCGACATCCACACCGCCGCCACTACGGTCCTGGCCGAGCGCCTGTCCGAGTGGGGCCTGCTGCCGGTCTCCGTTAAGGAGGCCATCAGCGTCGACGGCCAGCAGCACCGGCGCTGGATGCCGCACGGCACCAGCCACCACCTGGGCCTTGACGTGCACGACTGCGCCCAGGCCAAGCGGGAGCTGTACCTGGACGGCGTCCTCACCCCCGGCATGGTCTTCACGATCGAACCGGGCCTGTACTTCAAGGACGAGGACCTGGCCATCCCGGCCGAGTACCGCGGCATCGGCGTCCGGATCGAGGACGACATCCTGATGACCGAGGACGGCCCGGTCAACCTCAGCGCCGCCCTGCCGCGCAAGGCCGACGACGTCGAGTCGTGGATGGCGGGCATCTACCAGGAAGTCGACGCCCAGTAAGGCCCCCGACCCGCTTACGAGAGAGGACCCCCGGCGCTGCGCCGGGGGTCCTCTTTTTGTCTCGTGGGTTCAGCTACTGCCGAGGCTGGCCGCCCTCGGGCTGCTGTCCCTCCTGCTTCGGCGCATCGCCGACGCGGATGCCGTACTGCGGGCGTCCGTCCGGCAGGTCCGGGTAACGGACGGCGGAGGGGCGGGCGGGCTGCTGGTTCGGCTCGCCGGCCGGGGCACCGTACTGGCCCTGCTGAGGTCCGCCCTGCTGCTGGCCCGGTTGCTGGCCGGCTTCCGGGGAGCGCTGGCCGTAGGGGTCGGTCCAGCCGGCCGGACGCTGCGGGCCCTGCGGCTGGCCCTGCTGCGGGCCGCCGTACTGGGGACCATTTTGCTGAGGACCGGTCTGCTGGTGGCCGCCCCAGGGCTGCTGGCCCTGCGGCGGGGTGTGCTGCTGGTAGCCGGCCGCGTCGGAGCGGTTCATCGGCAGCTGCTGGAGCAGGCGGCGCGCCTCGTGGGACGCCTCGAAGGCCACCACCACGTCGTAGTTGGTAGCGACCACCTGGCTGGTGGAGGTGAAGTCACGCTTGCCGCGCTGCATGGCGTAGGTGACGATGCCGAACAGCATGAAGAAGGCGGCGCCCATCAGCACGGAGGTCATGATGGAGAAGTAGCCGTCCGAGGTGGAGAAGAAGGAGAGCATGACGCCGACGAACAGGCCGAACCACATGCCGCTGAGTGCGCCGGAGAGCGCCACCCGGGGGTAGGTGAGCCGCCCGGTGACCCGCTCCACCATCTTCAACTCGTTGCCCACGATTGAGACAAGCTGCACGGGGAACTGCTGGTCCGCGAGGTAGTCCACGGCCTTCTGGGCGTCCAGGTAGGAGCTGTAGGAGCCGACCGTGTCACCCTTGGGGACGGCGCGGGCATCGTCCGCCCCGCCCGGAACGTTGGCCTTCGGACCACCAAAAATGTTTGACATAGGCCCATTCTCACCCATCGAGCTGGTGGGCGCCTGCAAATTCAGCTAAAAGAGAGCAGACTCGGTAGCCTGTAGGAGTGAGCACCACTCTTTCGCGGGTATTTGTCGCGCGCCTCCTCGGACTGGACGTCTTCGACCCCCTGGGCGACCGTCTGGGCCGGTTGCGCGATGTCGTCGTGCTCTCCCGCGGCAACCGCGGCGCACCCCACGTGGTGGGCATCGTCGTCGAGGTCCCGGGCAAGAAGCGCGTCTTCGTGCCGATGACCCGCATTACCTCGATTGACCAGACCCAGGTGATCTGCACCGGGCTGGTGAACCTGCGCCGCTTCGAACAGCGCGGAGCCGAAACCCTGGTGGTCGCGGAGATGTTCGACCGGCGCGTGACCCTGGCCGACGGCAGCGGCGACGCCACCATCGAGGACATCGCGATGGACCGGCACCGTTCGGGCGACTGGTTCGTCAGCAAGCTCTTCGTCCGCCGCGGCCACTCGCTCTCGCCGCTGAGCCGGCTGCGCCGCAACGAGACCCTCATCATCGACTGGGCCGACGCGCAGCAGGGCGCCCGCACCGAACCGCAGGCCGCCACCCAGTTCGTCGCCACCCACGAGGACCTCAAGCCGGCCGACTTCGCCGAGGCCCTGCAGGAGATGAGCGACAAGCGCCGCTTCGAGGTGGCCAGCGAACTCCAGGACGAACGCCTCGCCGACGTGCTCCAGGAGATGCCCGAGGGAGACCAGGTGGAGATCCTGTCCGCCCTCGACGTCGAACGCGCCGCTGACGTGCTGGAAGAGATGGACCCGGACGACGCCGCCGACCTCCTCGCCGAACTCCCCTCCGCCCAGGCCGAGGAACTCCTGCAGCTGATGGAGCCGGAGGGCGCCGAGGACGTCCGGCGCCTGCTCGAGTACGACGAGGACACCGCCGGCGGCCTGATGACCCCGGTCCCGGTGATCCTCCCGCCCGAGGCGACCGTGGCCGAGGCTCTGGCGCATGTCCGGCGCGAGGAGCTCTCCCCCGCCCTGGCGTCGTCGATCTTCATCGCCCGTCCGCCGCTGGAGACCCCCACCGGGCGGTTCCTCGGCGTCGTCCACATCCAGCAGCTGCTGCGCTACCCGCCGCCGGAACCGCTGGGCAACCTGGTGGACAAGAATCTGGAGCCCGTCTCCGACCAGGCGCACATCAGCGAGGTGGCCCGCACCCTGGCCACCTACAACCTCAACTCGCTTCCCGTGGTCAACGACGACGGCCGGCTTGTCGGGGCGGTGACTGTTGACGACGTGCTTGATCATCTGTTGCCCGACGACTGGCGCGCCCACGAGGATGACGCCCCGATAAGGAAGCTTGGAGGCCGCATTGGCTGAACTCAGCACCCCCCGGAACTCCAACGTCCGTCCCGGCACCCGCTCCGCCGGCACCCTCGACACCCCGCTGAGCGGCCGGCAACGCATCCTGCCGAAGCTCTCGCCCAACCCGGACGCGTTCGGCCACGCCACCGAGGGCTTCGCCCGCTTCATGGGAACGCCGCAGTTCCTGGTCTACATGACCGTGTTCTGTGTCTTCTGGCTGGCCTGGAACACCTGGGCACCCACCGACTGGCAGTTCGACTCCAAGGACCTCGGCTTCACGCTGCTGACCCTGATGCTCTCGCTCCAGGCCTCCTACGCCGCTCCCCTGCTGCTGCTGGCCCAAAACCGCCAGGACGACCGGGACCGCGTCTCGCTGCAGCAGGACCGGCAGCGCGCCGAACGGAACCTCTCGGACACCGAATACCTGACCCGGGAACTGGCGTCCCTCCGCATCGCGCTGCGCGAGGTCGCCACCCGCGACTACGTACGCGCCGAACTGCGCAGCCTGCTGGAGGACATGCTGGAGGCGCAGGAGGAGCTCCGCAACCAGGAAGAGCCCGGCGCCGGTCCGGACAACCCGCGGGACAAGGTCAAGGAACACCTCCGGGAACGCCGGGACAAGCAGCGCGGTCCGCGCACCCAGCAGATCCCCCGCGTCCGCGCCGACGGCGGCGCCGAGACCCAGGGCCGCCGCTCCGTCCCCGAAAGCTGACATCCGTGAACACCCTGCAGGATCACTCCGGCGCGCCCGGACTGGAACCGGCGGTCCGCGCCGCGCTGGCCACCGTCATTGACCCGGAGCTGCGACGCCCCATCACCGAACTCGGGATGGTCGACGCGGTGGAGATCGACGACGCCGGCCGGGTGAAGATCAGCGTGCTGCTGACCATCGCCGGCTGCCCGCTGCGCGGCACCATCACCGCCGACTGCGAGGCGGCGCTGGCCGCCGTCCCGGGCGTCACCGCCGTCGACGTCGAACTGAAGGTGATGACGCAGGACCAGCGGGACGCGCTCAAGGAGATGCTCCGCGGTCCGGGCGGTGCCCGCGGCATCCCGTTCAACCAGCCCGGCTCCCTCACCAAGGTCTACGCCGTGGCCAGCGGCAAGGGCGGGGTGGGCAAGTCTTCCGTCACGGTCAACCTCGCCTCCGCGCTGGCCGCGAAAGGCCTGCGGGTCGGGATCGTCGACGCCGACGTGCACGGCTTCTCCGTGCCGGCGCTGATGGGCATCACCGCCGCCCCCACCCGGGTGGACGACATGATCCTGCCGCCGGTGGCGCACGGAGTGAAGGTCATCTCCATCGGCATGTTCGTCGCCGGGAACCAGCCGGTGGCCTGGCGTGGTCCCATGCTGCACCGCGCGCTGGAGCAGTTCCTGACGGACGTCTACTTCGGGGACCTGGACGTGTTGTTCCTGGACCTTCCGCCGGGCACCGGGGACATCGCCATCTCCGTGGCGCAGCTGCTGCCGGGTGCGGAGCTCCTGGTGGTCACCACTCCGCAGGCCGCGGCGGCGGACGTCGCCGAACGTGCCGGCACCATCGCCGCGCAGACCGGGCAGACGCTGGCGGGCGTCGTGGAGAACATGTCCTACCTGCAGCTGCCCGACGGCGGCCGGATGGAGCTGTTCGGCAGCGGCGGTGGCAAGGTCCTCACCGAGCGGCTCTCCGCCACGGTCGGCGCCGACGTGCCGCTCCTGGGCCAGATTCCGCTGGAGATCCTGCTGCGCGAGGGCGGCGACGCCGGCACCCCGCTGGTGCTGGCGCACCCGGAAACCCCGGCAGCGGCGGCACTGGAAGCCATCGCGGGCCGGCTCGCCTCCGTCCCCCGCAACCTCGCCGGCCGCCCGCTGGGACTCCAGCCCCGCTGACGGGCCTCCTCATCAGCTCCGTGCCTTCACCGCCACTCCTGCGGCAAGCCACGTCGAAATGACCGGCCTCCAGCCGCCGGTTGAAGCAGTGTCTCGATTACTGTCAAAGGTCCTCGATCCGCAGACGATAGACCGGAAAGCTTCCTGAAGATTCGCTTTGGTCTGTCTCTAACAGCCCGGTGATCCGTCGGCTAAGGGATGGTCGTTACCGGCAGGGAGCTAAATGCCTGAGTGAAGCATCGCTGGGACCAGACCGTTGGCTATGGGGCCCGTCAACCGCTTTGACGACCCGCGTGTTCGCTGCCCTAGGTGGCTTCGGTGTCGAAGGGGGCCGGCACGCCCTCGGGCAGCCGTTCCACCACCCGGGCGGGCTTCCGCTCCTCCGCGGCAGCCACGGCCGCAGGAGCACCGGCGCTGACCGGCTTGGTGTCATCCTCCAGCAGGGCCTCGCGGATGATCCGGCGGGGGTCGTACTGGCGGGGATCGTACTTCTTCCAGTCCACATCGTCGATGTCGATGCCGACTTCTTCCTTGATCTGTTCCCGCGCGCCGGACGCCATCCGCCGGACTTCCTTGACGATGTTCGCCAGTTTCTGGGTGTATTCGGGGAGCCGGCTGGGACCGATCACCAGGAGGCCGATGATCAGCAGCAGAATGAACTCCGGGCCGTTGATTCCAAACACTCTAGGAAGATTACCCTCTCGTCCCGGGAGCCGACGATTCGGCGCCGGAACGTCCCCCGGCACTCCGTGTGCCGGCGAAAATGCGGGCGCTCATCGGGCCAGCAGCTCGACGACGCGCTGCAGGCCTCGGCCCAGCCGGGTCTGCAGGGACTCCGCTGCCGGGGCACCGGCGGCGTCGGCCCCGGGGCCTGCGGTGGCGGGCTGGGCGGACTGCAGCGCCGCGGCGACGCCGTCGTCCGTCCCGGCCGGCGGAGCCTCGGCGACCACGGTGAAGGTCGCGCGTTCGGTCCGGTAGATGGCCCGGTAGGGCGGCTGGCGGTTGACCCAGAGGACACCGGGTGTCCCGTGCCCTGAAGCCTCGGGAGTCGCTGGGTGCAGAGTGACGGGCACGAAGCCGTCGGCCGGGGCCGGGCGGCCGGTGAGGACGTTGACGGGCACGCCGCCCCCAGTGCCAGAGGGAGTGCCGGCAGAATCCGGGTGTTGTTCCAGCACCGTGGCGAAGGACTGCCCGTCGGTCAGGCGCAGCTCCAGGACGTCCTTTCCGTCCGCGGCGCCCGCACGCGCCCAGGCGAGGTGGTAGCCGAGGTCACGGAACTCGGGGCAGGCCCAGCCGCGGGTCTGCAGCGCGGAGAGTTGCTCGGCGCTGAGGGATTCGGCCGGCGCGATGTCCGGTTCCCCGCTCAACCGCCAGCCGGAGACGGATGCCATTTGGGCGGAAACGAAGCGGCCCGTGCCGGGCGGGGTGAGCGAATCGGTGAAGGCGGGGGCACCGGCGGCAGCCCCGGTTTCCTCACCGAGGACGTACGCGGTCCCCGCTGTCAGGCAGGTGGCAGCGGCCACGCCTCCGGTCACGGCGGCGGCCAGCCGGACCCGCGCGTTGCGGGCCGGCGGGGAAGGCACGGTCGGGGCGGCACGCGTTTCAGCTTCAGGGCGCGCGGTTTCGGGCTGTGCGGTACCCGTGCGCGTGGCTCCGGGCTGTTGCGCCATCTCACTGGTCCGTGCCAGCAGCCGGGCGGTCAGGTCGCCGCTGGCCTCCGGGACGGCGGCGTTACGGAGCCGCTGCAGGTACTGCCGCTCGTGGGCCTGGCGCCGCCGGCAGCCGGCGCAACGCTGCAGGTGCCGTTGCAGGCGGCGTTCGGCGGCCGCGCTGGGAAGCACGCCGGCGGTCCGATGACGCCGGGCCTGCCGGGCGAGGAACTTACACGCCAGGCCCCCCAGGAGAACTCTCAGCTGTGCCATCGTCCCGTCAGAGCAGACCGGCGATGCGCGGCATCTTCAGGCGGGGCTTCAGGGCGGCCTTGGGCTGCGGACGGGGGTCGCGGTGCGCAAGCTTCTCCCGCAGCAGGGTCCGGCCGCGGTGGATGCGGGAGCGGACGGTGCCGAGCTTGACGTCCAGGGCGGCGGCGACCTCGTCGTAGGAGAGGCCTTCCAGGTCGCAAAGCACGACGGCGGCGCGGAAGTCCGGCGGCAGCTCCTCAAGGGCGGCCTGAACGTCCAGGTCCAGGTTGTTCAGCTCGAAGCTCTGCTCCGGGCCCGGTTCCCGGCCGGGGATCCGGGATTCGGCGTCCTCGGCCAGCGCGTCGAACCGGATCCGACTCTTGCGGCGTGCCTGGTCCAGGAAAAGGTTGGTGGTGATGCGGTGCAGCCAGCCGTCGAGGGTGCCTGGCTTGAAGTTCTCCAGCGATCGGAAAACGCGGACGAAGACCTCTTGCGTGAGGTCCTCGGCGTCGTACTTGTTGCCCGTCAGCCGGTACGCGAGGCGGTAGACCTTGGCTGAGTGGTTCGTGACCACTTCCTCCCACGTCGGCCGGACCCATTCGGCCTCGGCGGCGGGCTGGGCGTGATCACTGACTGGGACATTTGCCAGAACCGACATTGTCCACTCCCCTCGCAGATGGTGTTTACGTCTCCGTGGCGCCTGCTCCTGCAGGCTCCTGCACCACTGGTTCGACGCCGATCACCGTGGGGATGAGCGGATAGCCATCATTTCAAAAATTTCTGGGAAATTCCTGACCCGCCCGGGGACTTCCGCCATCGGCGGAATGCCGCGCCGGTTCGCGGGTCCGGACCCAGTACGCTGGAGGGAACACTCCCCTCCTGCCCGGAAAGCGATACCCATGAGCGCCGATAAGTCCACAAGCTGGTCCTACGCAGAAGATCTGCCTGCCGAGGACGAGGTCTTGCTGCACGCGCGTGAGCGGTCGTTCCAACTGGGTGTGACGCCGGTAGGTCCGGGAGTGGGCGCCGTGCTGACTGTGCTGGCCGCCGCGTCCAAGGCCCAGACCGCCGTCGAGATCGGCACCGGGGCCGGCGTCTCCGGCGTCTGCATCCTCCGCGGCCTGGGCCCGCAGGCGGTCCTGACCACCATCGACGTCGACGTCGAACACCTGCGCGCGGCGCGGGAATCCTTCCAGGAGGCCGGGAACCCGGCCAACCGCACCCGCACCATCTCCGGCCGCGCCGGCGACGTGCTCCCCCGGCTGACCGACAGCGCGTACGACCTGGTCTTCATCGACGCGGACAAGCCGAACTACCCGCGCTACGTGGAGCAGGCCATTCGGCTGCTCAAGCGTGGCGGCCTGCTGATCGTCAATGACGCATTGGACCAGGACCGTGTGGCTAACCCCGCGGCCCGGGAGGCCACCACCGTGGTGCTGCGCCAGATCGGCAAGGCCATCCGCGACGACGAACGGCTGGCCTCGGCCATGCTGCCCACCGGTGACGGACTCCTGGTGGCCGTCAAGAAGTAACCACCTGCAAACGCACAAGGGACCGGCTGCCTCGCGGCAACCGGTCCCTTTGTTCTTGTCCTGCCAGCCGTGCCGGCCGCGTCCTATTCGGTGACGCCGACCAGGCATTCCCTGAGGTTCGATGCCTCAGCGGCGTTAAGTTCGACCACCAGCCGGCCCCCGCCTTCCAGCGGGACCCGCATGATCAGGCTGCGACCCTCTTTGGTCACTTCCATCGGTCCGTCGCCGGTGCGCGGTTTCATAGCAGCCATGCGGAATATCCCCTCCAAATTGTCCCGTGACTTTCCAGCCCGGCCGGGCTGTGTCCGCTTGGTCCATTAAGCTGCCCGCCGGCCGCGAGCGGACGCCGGGGTTTGACACTCAGTTTTCCTTAGCTTGGGCACCATTATCCCGTAATTATCTGACCGTAGCTAATCGATGGAGATTCTTCGTCGCGGCGGATCAGGGCGGGTAGTCCCCGCCGCCGGGCAGTTGGGCCCAGGCCCAGAGCCACACAACCCACACGAGCTGGAGCAGCAAAAACATGATGACAACGGCGCCGCGGTAGGCCCGGGACCGGGAAATCCAGGCCGCGCTGAGTGCCAGCGGGAAGAGCGGCAGGAGCATCCGGAAGGTGCTTGTTTGAGGGTGCAGGAACACCAGCAGGTACCCCACGTAACAAACGCACCAGAGGCGCAGCTCGGTCCCCAGCCGGACCGCCGGTTTGGACATCATCAGCAGCGCGAACAGGGCCACGAACACAAACGGGGCCAGCAGTCCCAGAACGGGCCCGAACAACTGCACGCCGGTATCGAACCACGGCTTGAAGGGCACCAGGTCGTGGCCCCGCCACACCGTCTCGGTTCGCGTGTAGGCCTGGATGTCCCCGGTGACCGCCCACGCGATCGCAGGCCAGAGCAGGGCGCCGACGCCGGCGACGGCGGTCAGGGCGGCCAGAGTCCAGAGCCCGGCGGGGGTGTCGTCCGCGGGACGGCCGGCGGGCGCCTGGCCGGACAGACGGTGGCCGCGCCCGGCGCTGACGCGGCCGTACAGGCGGTACAGGAACAGCAGCCCGAGCATCGCCGCGAACGGGACGCCGGTGGGCCGGGAGAGGTCCATCAGCAGCACCACGGGCATGGCCCACAGGTACCGGCGCTCCAGCACCAGCAGCAGCGCCGCCGCCAGCAGGAGCAGGTTCAGCGACTCGGCGTAGGGCACCTGGAGGATGGGTGCGACGGGGAACGTCGCCACGAACACTGAACCCCACAGCGCGGTGCGGTGACCTGCCTTGAACCGGAACAGGCGGTAGACCGCCAGGGCGGCGCCCAGCCCCGCTACCGAGGCTATCAGGGTGAGAGAGGTTGCCGGGGCCAGTCCGGTCAGGCCGCTGAGCACCCGGCCCAGCAGCGGGAAGAGCGGATAGAACGCCCAGGCGTTCTCCTTGACGTTGCCGGCCGCGTCCACCGGGAGTTCGGACGGATAGCCGTTCCGCAGCGCCTCGCCGTACCAGCGGGCATCCCAGATGTTGATGAAGTTCCAGTAGTCCGGCTTCGGCGGGAACCAGGGGTTGACGCCCTGCTGCAGTGCGGCGCCGGCGAAGATGCACGCGCTGACCAGCCGGGCGGCAAGGTACAGCGCCGAGATCTGGAGCCACCAGGGCCACCGGGCGGCGCGGGCTCCCGTGGCGGCGATCACCCGCCACAGGGCGCCGGTCACGCCCTCCGGCGCCGCCGGGGCGGCGGGACGGACCTCGACGGCGGGGCCCGCCTCGCGGACGGGGCGCGGTTCGTTCACGGTGCCGGGTGCGTGGCCGGGGCGGGATGTGGGGCCGTGGCGGAACGCGCGGAGTGGCCCGGGTCCGCGGCGGGCGCCGTCGCGGTCTCCCCGCCGGCCCGGGACCTCAGGTCCTCCAGTTCCCGGTCCTTGCGGATGATCTGCGCCTTCAGCTCGTCCAGGACCTGGTCCACCTGGTCCATCCGGTAGCCGCGGACTCCCACGGCGAACCGGATCCGGTCGATATCCGCCGTCGTCGCGTCCTCGGGCAGCAGGACGTCCGGCAGCGACGCGACCGGCTCATCGAACCCGTCGTCGAACGCCCGGCCCACCCCGCGGCCGCGGCGGAAAAGCCGCGGCACCAGGTCCGTACCGAGGAAAATGGCGACGGCTGCCAGCACGACCGCCAGGAAGACGAGGAAAAAACTCACAGCTCCATGGTGCCAGAGAAGCCGGGGCGCGGCCGGTCAGGCGTGCGGGGCGGTCTCGCCGCCGGGCGCCGCGCCGGGGTTGTTGCCGCTGGGGTTGCGGTGCCGGGCAGCCCCCTCGACGATGAGTTCGACGGCGAGCGCCGGATCGTCGACCACCTGGACGAGGTCCAGGTCCTGCTCGGCCATCATGCCCTCGGTGACCAGCGTGGTCTGGATCCATTCGAGCATCGGGCTCCAGAACGCGGTGCCGATCAGCACGATCGGGAAGGAGGTCACCTTGCGGGTCTGCACCAGGACCATCGCCTCGAACAGCTCGTCCAGGGTCCCCAGTCCGCCCGGCAGCACGATGAAGCCCTGCGCGTATTTGACGAACATGGTCTTACGCGCGAAGAAATAGCGGAAGTTGATGCCCAGGTCCACCCACTGGTTCAGGCCCTGCTCGAATGGCAGCTCGATGCCCAGGCCCACGGAGACTCCGTTGCCCTGGACTGCGCCCTTGTTCGCGGCCTCCATGGAACCGGGTCCGCCGCCGGTGATCACGGCGAGTCCGGCCTCGGCCAGCTTCCGGCCCACCTCGACGCCGAGTTCGTAGTTCAGGCTGCCGGGCTGGGTGCGGGCGGAGCCGAAGACGCTGACCGCCGGGCCCAGGTCCGCCAGGGCGCCGAAGCCTTCGACGAATTCGCTCTGGATCCGCAGCACCCGCCAGGGATCCGTGTGCACGAACTGCCCGGGGCCCTTGGTGTCCAGCAGCGTCTGGTCGGACATAGTGACCTTCGCCGCCCGGCGCCGTAGTTCCAGGGGGCCCTTGTGCCGGATGCCGTTGGCCGGCGGATTATCCCGCCGCCCGGTTCCCCCATTGCCGCCGGCGGTGCTGCCGCCGGAGGATGCGGGCTGCTCGGGCACGGGCTGCGGATCGCTTTTCATGCCCCCAAGGCTAGCCCCCGGGGAGGCACCGGATGTTCGAGGCCCGCCGGGCGCGGTCCGGGGTTCCCCGTGACGGGTATCTCTTGTGTCACGATGTGGACGAACTGGGAGTGATTGGCGTCATAAGGGGCTAATCTTCGCTAGATTCTTTCTATGACTACTCAAGTACCCGGCGATGCCCTCGTCTCCCTGAAGGCCGTGAATAAGCACTACGGCCAGTTGCATGTCCTCAAGGACATCAATCTGAACGTCCGCAAGGGAGAGGTCGTTGTTGTCATCGGCCCCTCGGGCTCGGGCAAGTCAACGCTGTGCCGCACCATCAACCGGCTGGAAACGATCGACGACGGCGTCATCACGATCGACGGCAAGGAACTTCCCGCGGAGGGCAAGGGCCTGGCCAAGTTGCGGGCAGACGTCGGCATGGTGTTCCAGTCCTTCAACCTGTTCGCCCACAAGACGATCCTGGAGAACGTCACGCTGGGTCCGATCAAGGTCAAGGGTGCCTCCAAGGCCGAGGCCGAAAAGGACGCCATGGCGTTGCTGGAGCGCGTCGGCGTCGGCCAGCAGGCGCCGAAGCTGCCCGCACAGCTCTCCGGCGGCCAGCAGCAGCGCGTGGCAATTGCGCGGGCCCTGGCGATGAAGCCCAAGGTCATGCTGTTCGACGAGCCCACCTCCGCACTGGACCCAGAGATGATCAACGAGGTCCTCGACGTCATGGTCCAGCTCGCCAAGGAAGGCATGACCATGATCGTGGTTACCCACGAGATGGGCTTCGCCCGCAAGGCCGCGGACCGGGTGGTCTTCATGGCCGACGGCCAGATCGTCGAAGACGAGACGCCCGAGGAGTTCTTCACGAACCCGAAGAGCAGCCGCGCCAAGGACTTCCTCTCCAAGCTCCTGACCCACTAAGCACACCGCATCTCTCTCCGGCCGCCGACAGGCGGCCGTCCAATGAAAGGTATCCGATGAAGAAATTCTTTAACGGGAAGAAGCCCCTGTTCGTCGCGGCCACCGCGGCTTTGGCTCTCTCCCTCAGCGCCTGCGGCGGCTCCGGCAGCACCGGCGGCGCTGCTCCGGCCGGCGGCGGGGACCAGGCACCGTACAAGGTTGCCGACAACGTCTCGCTGACCGGCAGCCCCACCTACGACGCGATCAAGTCCAGCGGCAAGATCCGCATCGGCGTTAAGCAGGACCAGCCCGGCCTCGGCTTCAAGGATGCAGCCACCGGCGAGTACTCCGGCTTCGACATCGAGATCGCCAAGTGGGTTGCCGCGTCTCTGGGCATGAGCAAGGACAAGATCGAGTTCAAGCCGATCCCGTCCGCCAACCGTGAGTCCGCCATCACCAACGGCGACATCGACTACTACGTCGGCACCTACTCCATCACGGACAAGCGCAAGCAGCTGATCGACTTCGCCGGACCGTACTTCGTCACCGGCCAGGGCATCCTGGTCAAGAAGGACAATTCCAGCATCAACAGCGAGAAGGACCTCTCCGGCAAGAACGTTTGCTCGGCCACCGGTTCCACTCCGATCCAGAACATCAAGGCCAACTTCCCGGGCACCAAGACCACCGAGTTCGACACCTACTCGCAGTGTGTTGAGGCCCTCAAGAGCGGCCAGGTTGACGCGGTCACCACCGACCAGGCCATCCTGCTCGGCTACGCCGCCCAGGAGCCGGACAGCCTGAAGGTTGTCGGCCAGCCGTTCACCACCGAGAAGTACGGTGTCGGCCTGAAGAAGGGTGACACCGCCCTGCGCCAGTTCATCAACAAGACCTTCACCGACGGCGGTTCCGTCTGGCAGAAGATCTACGACCAGACGCTCGGCCAGTCCGGCACGAAGGTCCAGCAGCCCGCAGTAGAGAACTACTAAAACCTGCGTTGAGGGGGCGGCCTCCGGGCCGCCCCCTCTTCCACTGTCGAAAGCGACGATTCTGTGAATACGCTGCTGAATAACTCGGACCTCTTCATTACGGGGTTCCGAAACACGCTCATCCTCTTTTTCTTCTCGGCGATCTTCGCCCTGATCCTCGGCACCGTCGTCGCCGCCCTGCGGGTGTCCCCCGTCCCCGCCATGCGTGCGACCGCGACGCTCTACGTCAACGTGGTGCGCAATACCCCGTTGACCCTGGTGCTGTTCTTCTTCGCTTTGGGTTACCCGAAGCTCGGCCTGGTGCCGATCGACTTCACCACCGCCGCGATCATCGGCCTGAGCCTCTACACGGCCACCTATGTGGCCGAGGCTGTCCGCTCCGGTATCAACACCGTGCCGGTGGGCCAGGCCGAAGCCGCCCGTGCCATCGGCCTGCCGTTCACCCAGACCCTCACCCTGGTGATCCTGCCGCAAGCGTTCCGCGCCGTGATCCCGCCGATGTTCAGCGTCTTCATCGCCCTGCTCAAGAACACCACCGTGGCCGCGGGCTTCTCGGTCTTCGAGGCCGGCGCCATCCGCGCCAACCTCTCCGAGCGCGGCGAACCGGCCCTGACCGGCCTGCTCTGGGTGGCCCTGGTGTTCATCATCCTTGTCTTCATCCTTTCCGCCCTGCAGCGAAAGCTTGAACAGAAGTGGAAGGTTGCCCGATGAGTTCCGTCCTCTTTGACGCCCCCGGCCCCAAGTCCCGTGCCCGCAACCGGATCCTCGGCGTCGTCACCGCCCTGGTGATCCTGCTGATCATCGGTTTTGTCCTGCTCCGGTTCGCCGAAAGCGGCCAGTTCGAGGCGAAGAAGTGGCAGCTGTTCACCTTTCCGCTGGTGCAGCAGACCATCGCCCAGTCCGTCGGCGCCACGCTGTCGGCCTTCGGCACCGCGGCGGTCCTGAGCCTGATCCTCGGCATCCTGCTGGCCTTCGGCCGGCTCTCGGACCGCCGTTGGATCAGCGCCCCGTGCTACGGCTTCACGGAGCTGTTCCGTGCCGTGCCGCTGCTGATCCTGATGATGATCTTCTACTACGGCCTCCCCACCGTCGGCATCCAGGGCATCACGCCCTTCAGCGCCGTCGTGGCCGGCCTGGTGCTGTACAACGGCTCGGTTCTGGCGGAGGTGTTCCGCGCCGGCATCGAGTCGCTGCCGCGCGGCCAGAGCGAGGCCGGCTACGCGATCGGCCTGCCCAAGAGCAAGGTCATGACCAGCATCCTGCTGCCGCAGGCGGTCCGGTCCATGCTGCCGGTCATCATCTCCCAGCTGGTGGTCATCCTGAAGGACACCGCCCTCGGGTTCATCGTGACCTACAACGAGATCCTGTTCCAGGCGAAGTACTTCGGCAGCCAGATCCAGTACGGCTCCCCGATCATTCCGGCCGCCATGGTGGCTGCCGTGCTGTACGTGGGCATGTGCCTGATCCTGGCCGCGATCGCCAAGTGGCTGGAACGCCGGCTCTCCCGCAAGCCGGGCGTGGCGGTGGCCCCGGCGGCCAGCGTGCCCGCCGACGCCTAGCCGCACCAGCAACGCAGCTTCAACGCAGAACGGCCCGGAACCTCAGGTTCCGGGCCGTTCGTGTTTCGGGCGTGTGAGGGCCCGTGCTGCCCTACTGGGCGCCGGGCAGACCCAGCCAGTCGCGCAGCGCGCGCAGGCACTCGCGGATGGCCGCGGCGTCGACGTGTTCGTTGTCCTTGTGCGCCAGCAGCGCATCCCCCGGGCCGAAGTTCACGGCGGGGACGCCCAGTTCGCTGAAGCGGGCGACGTCGGTCCAGCCGTACTTGGGCTTCGGCTCGGCACCGACGGCGGCCACGAAGGACGCGGCGGCCGGGTGGTTCAGGCCCGGCCGGGCACCGGCGGCGCCGTCGGTGCGGACCAGGTCGAAGCCGGCCAGCAACTCGCGCACGTGCGCCTCGGCCTGCGCCATGGTCTTGTCGGGAGCGAAGCGGTAGTTGATCTCCACCACGCAGCGGTCGGGGATGACGTTGCCGGCCGTCCCGCCGTGGACGCGCACGGCGTTCAGGCTCTCCCGGTAGTCCAGACCGTCGACGGCGACCGTCTTCGGCTCGTATGCCGCCAAGCGTTCCAGGATGGGGGCCGCGGCGTGGATGGCGTTGCTGCCCATCCAGGCCCGTGCGGAGTGGGCCGCCTCGCCGAGGGTGGTGGCCTCGAAGCGGATGGTGCCGTTGCAGCCGCCCTCGACGGTGCCGTCCGTGGGTTCGAGCAGGATCGCGAAGTCGCCCTCGAGGAGGTCTCCGTGGTTGCGCACCAGCCGGCCCAGGCCGCTCTTCACGCCCTCGACCTCCTCGTGGTCGTAGAAGACAAAGGTGACGTCCTTGTCCGGTGCCGCGCCGCCGTCGAACATTCCGGCCGCCAGGGCCAGCTGCACGGCGACGCCGCTCTTCATGTCGGTGGCGCCGCGGCCGTAAAGGATGCCCTCCCCCGGCGCGCCGGAGGCCCAGTAGGAGGGGACGGTGCCGAGGGAGCCTTCGGTGGTGGGCAGCGGCACCGTGTCCAGGTGCCCGGCCAGGATGACCCGCTCGGCCCGGCCCAGCGAGGTGCGGGCGACGATCGCGTCGCCGTCGCGGGTCAGCTCCAGCTGCGGGACGGCCCGGAGCGCGTGCTCGACGGCGTCCGCCAGCCTGCGCTCCTCCCCCGAAACGCTGAAGATATCGATGATGTCTGCGGTCAAAAGGGCCACGTCCTGGTGCAGATCCAGGCGGGCGGGGGCGCTTTGCTCAGTCACCGTCCCACTGTAGCGTCCGCGCACCGTCACCGTTTTAGAAGACGGCGGGGCCCGTCGATAGACTTGGGCGCATGACTGACAACGCTTCCTCCGCCGCGCCCGCCGACTCCCGCTCCGCCTACGGTTACGGGGTGGCCACCATCGCCACCCGCGACGGGGAAGCCACCGTGCTGGACGCCTGGTTCCCGGCCCCGGCCCTCGGAACCGCCGCGGAGAGCCTGCGCGACGTCACCAACGCGGACCAGACGCTGCAGGACATCGCGGCGGCGGGCGGCGACGCCGACCGCGGCACCGAGCAGAAGGTCATCTTCGCCCAGATCAACCTGGATGAGGCCCCCGCGGACACCGCCGATGCGTACCTGCGCCTGCACCTGCTCTCGCACCGCCTGGTCAAGCCCAACAGCATCAACCTTGACGGCATCTTCGGCAAGCTGCCCAACGTCGTCTGGACCAACTTCGGGCCCGCCCCGGTGGAGGGCTTCGAAATGACCCGCGCCCGGCTCCGCCGCCGCGGCGCCGTCACCGTCTACGGCGTGGACAAGTTCCCCCGCATGGTGGACTACGTCCTCCCCTCCGGCGTCCGGATCGCCGACGCCGACCGGGTCCGCCTCGGCGCGCACCTGGCCGAGGGCACCACGGTCATGCACGAGGGCTTCGTGAACTTCAACGCCGGCACGCTCGGCACCTCCATGGTCGAGGGCCGGATCTCCGCCGGTGTCGTCGCAGGCAACGGCACCGACGTCGGCGGCGGCGCCTCGATCATGGGCACCCTCTCCGGCGGCGGCAAGGAACAGATCTCGCTCGGCGAGCGGGTCCTCCTGGGCGCGAACTCCGGCGTCGGGATCAGCATCGGCGATGACTCCGTGGTGGAGGCCGGCCTGTACGTCACCGCCGGCACCCGCGTCCGCGTTGTGGGCCCGAACGACGCCGACGGCGAGGACACCACCCGGATCGTGAAGGCCGTGGAACTCTCCGGCGTCCCGAACCTGCTGTTCCGCCGCAACTCCACCAGCGGCCAGGTGGAAGTACTGCCGCGCAAGGGACAGACCGTGGAGCTCAACGAGGCTCTGCACGCCAACTAGGCACCGGCCGAGAGCCTGACGGCTCAGGATTCGACCGGCCCCGCGGGGCCCGAGGGAGTATTTACGTGGCACGCAGACGTGGCTGGCGCCGCAGGATCGTGCTGTTGCTGGTCCTGGCGATGGTGGGCGGCGCCGTATACACCGCCGTCGCCTTCCTGCAGCGGTCCGAGACCCTGGTGACCGAGGGCTGCGAGGTCCCCGGCGCGGACGAGGACCTCGCCACCGACCAGGCCGGGTACGCCGCCCTGATCAGCGCGGTCGCCGTGCGGCGCGGCCTGCCTGCCCGCGCCGCCAGCATCGCCCTGGCCACCTCGTTGCAGGAATCCAAGCTCCGCAACATCGGCCACGGGGACGAGGCCGGACCGGACTCTCGCGGGCTCTTCCAGCAGCGGCCCTCGCAGGGCTGGGGCACCGAGGCCGAGGTGATGGACCCGTACCATGCCACCAATGCCTTCTACGATGCGCTGGTCAAGATTCCCGGCTATGAGTCGCTGCCCATCACCGCCGCCGCGCAGGAGGTCCAGCGTTCGGCCTACCCGGGCGCCTACGCCCAGCACGAACCCACGGCACGGGCCTTCGCCTCCGCCCTGACCGGGCAGTCGCCGCAGGCCCTGGACTGCACGCTGCGCGCCCCCGACGCCGCCGGTGACCCGGCCGCCGTGCAGCAGCGGCTGACGTCGGCATTCGGAGCGCTCGACGCAGGCACGGAGGGGCGCACGCTCACCGTGCAGGCGCGGGACACCCGGGCGTGGGCCGTGGCCCAGTGGGCGGTGGCGAACGCGAAGTCGCTGTCCATCACCGCGGTAGCCGTCGACGGCCAGAACTGGACCCGGTCCGACCATAAGGGCTGGCAGCCCGGGGACGCCCCGGCCGGCCAGGTCAGCATCACGGTCGCGGCGGAACCGGCCAAGTAGCCGGGACAGCCACAACGCAAAGCCGGCGGGCCCGGACGACCGGTCGCCCGATCAGGCCAGCAGTTCGATGACCGGCTGGACGTAGCTGCGGAACAGCTCCGGGTCCGCGGCCAGCGCCGAGCTCATGATGATCTTGTCCGGCTCCAGGTACCAGGCCCGCGGCTCGGCCAGCGGCAGCTCAATGATGGTCAGCTCGAAGTCGGGGGCATCCCGGCCGGCCTCCAGCAGGCGGTCCTCGACCATGTCGGCCAGGATCGAGGCGGCGCCGTTGGCATCCCGTTCAGCCTCGAGTGCGCGGTACTCCCCCTGGCGCTCCCTGGCCCAGCTGAGCGCTGCGCCGAAGTGTGCCTGCAGCACGCGCCGCAGGGCCGGGGAGTTGCCGAAGGCACGGAAGCCAGGCGGCCCGAGCTCGGGCTCCATCTCCGGGTGCGCCTTGAGCAGCTGCGACCACCAGGCCTCCCACTCCGTCTTCAGCGCCGGCATCCCGCCCACCTCGTTGATCAGGTGGGAATGGTTCGACGGATGGATCTTGGGAACGACCGGGCAGAGGACCGGATGACCCACGGTCTCCAGGCCGGCCGCGTCCCGTACATACAGCGCGATCAGCATGGGACCCGAGGTGTCCATGGTGATCCGCCAGCCGGGCCCGCCTGTGTGGTGCATCCGATGTGCCTCCCTTGGCAAGACGTACTTTTTCAGTGTATTCCCGTTGGCCGCACAGGTTAATGGCGGGCACAGGTTGGTGGCGGTGCAGGTGATGGTCCCCGGCGGTCAGGCAGGGACCGGGTGCCGCCGGTCCAGGGTCGAAAGGTGCGCCTCAAGGACGTCGCGGCACACCTGTGCCGTCATCCATTCCGGCTGCAGCAACGCGTGCAGGACCAGCCCGTCGAGGGTTGCCAGGAGTCGCTCGGCCTCGGTGACAAGCTGTTGCTGGTCCGGCTCCGCCCCGTCTCCGGCGAGGCTAAGCACGAGGCGGCCGACGACGGCGGCCACCGCCCGGTGGCTGCGGTCCGCCTCCGGGACCAGGAAAGGGCGGGTGCGGGCGGCGGCCTTGAAGGCCATCCAGACGCAGGCGTCCACGGCCCGCTCCTCATCGAGCGGCAGCAGTTCCTCCAGCAGCGCCAGCACGGCGGTCCGGTGGCCGGGGGTGCCGGAGGCCGCCCCGGCGAGCTGCTCCTCGGCGGCGAGCAGCCGACCGGTGATGCTGTCAACGGCGACGCTGAAGGAGTGGATGAGCAGCTCGTCGCTGCTGGCGAAGTAGTGCCGCACGGAGCCGACGGCCAGGCCGGCCTCGTCGGCCACCTCACGCAGGGACGCCCGTTCCAGGCCGTCGGTGGCGATAATGCGGAACACCGCGTCGACAATTTCCTGGCGCCGCAAAACAGCGTCGACAAATTTGGGCATTGCTCCTTTTTAGCACGCATGTGCCCCGTCCGCGGCGAACCACGCCGTCCCACCCGTCACTCCCGTACCAGCTACGGGTGCTCCCGGCACGGAAAACGGCGGCGGCCGCGCCCCCGGGAAGGGTGCGCGGCCGCCGCCGTCAGGCTGTGCACAACTGTGCGGTGCCGTCGGATGGGTCCTAGACGGCCGGGTAGTTCCGTTCCGGCTCTCCCGTGTACAGCTGGCGCGGGCGGCCAATCTTGGTGTTCGGGTCGCTGATCATCTCGCGCCACTGGGCGATCCAGCCGGGGAGGCGGCCGATCGCGAAGAGCACGGTGAACATCTTCTCCGGGAAGCCCATGGCCTTGTAGATCAGGCCGGTGTAGAAGTCCACGTTGGGGTAGAGCTTGCGCTGGATGAAGTAGTCATCCTGCAGCGCCTTCTCTTCGAGGCGGAGGGCGATCTCGAGCAGTTCGTCGTTGCCGCCGAGCTTGCTGAGGATCTCGTGGGCTGTGGCCTTGACGATCTTGGCGCGCGGGTCGTAGTTCTTGTAGACCCGGTGGCCGAAGCCCATCAGGCGGACGCCGTCTTCCTTGTTCTTGACCTTCTCCATGTAGTCCTCGGGCTTGATGCCGTCGGCCTGGATCTGGCGGAGCATCTTGAGGACGGCCTCGTTGGCGCCGCCGTGGGCGGGGCCGAAGAGGGCGTTGATGCCGGCGGAGACGGAAGCGAAGAGGTTGGCGTTGGAGGAGCCCACCAGGCGGACCGTGGAGGTGGAGCAGTTCTGCTCGTGGTCCGCGTGCAGGATGAGCAGCAGGTCCAGGGCCTTGGCGACGACCGGGTCCACCTCGTACTGCTCGGCGGGGAGGCCGAAGCTCAGGCGCAGGAAGTTCTCCACCAGGTTCATGGAGTTGTCCGGGTACAGCATCGGCTGGCCGATGGACTTCTTCAGCGCGTAGGCGGCGATGACCGGCATCTTGGCCAGCAGGCGGTAGGTGGAAACCTCGACGTGCTCGGCGTTGAACGGGTCCAGCGAGTCCTGGTAGAAGGTGGACAGCGCGGAGACGGCGGAGGACAGCACCGGCATCGGGTGCGCATCGCGCGGGAAGCCGCTGAAGAAGCCCTTGAGCTCCTCGTGCAGCAGGGTGTGGTGGCGGATCCGCTGGTCGAAGGCGTCCAGCTCGGCCGGCGTCGGCAGGTTGCCGTAGATCAGCAGGTAGGACACCTCGAGGAAGCTGGAGTGCTCGGCGAGCTGCTCGATCGGGTAGCCCCGGTAGCGCAGGATGCCGGCGTCGCCATCGATGTAGGTGATGGCCGAGGTGGTGGCCGCGGTGTTCATGAAACCGGGGTCAAAGGCAACGGCGCCGGTCTGCTTCAGCAGCTTGGAAACGTCGTAGCCTTCGTTTCCTTCAACAACCTTGATGCGCGGGAGCTCAAGCTCGCCGCCTGCATGACGCAGGGTTGCGCTGGTGGTCTCAGTCATGGATTCTCCTCATGAGGCCCTGGGCCCCTGTTGAAAGCTTGATCCAACATCTGGTGAAGCCGCCCACGGAATCCGCATCTGCATGCCGGTTCCAACGGCCGCGCTGCCTTCTTGTGGAAAGCCACCATTGATCGTCAGTTAAAAAGTACCGGGAGTTCGCGGGTGGCACTAATCCGCGGGGCTTCAAGCCGGCGAATCCGCGCTTTGTGTGCCCCGCGTCACAGCATCGTTACGGTCCCGTAGCCAGACGCTCCGCGGCGGCGTCAATCCCCTCGTCGCTGGCCGTCAGCGCCACCCGCACGAAGCCGTTGCCGGCGTCGCCGTAGAACACCCCGGGGCCGACGACGATCCCGCGGTCCGCCAGCCGCCCCACCGTGTCCCAGGTCGGTTCGCCCGCGGTGGCCCACAGGTAGAGGCCGGCGCGGGACTCGTGGATGGTCAGCCCGAAGGCCTCCAGGGCGGGAACGATCCGCTCGCGGCGGCCGCGGTACAGGTCCTTCTGCGCGGTGACGTGGGCGTCGTCGCCGAGCGCCACGCGCATGGCCTCCTGGACCGGGTAGGGCACAATCATCCCGGCGTGCTTGCGGCTGTTGACCAGGTTGGCCATCAGCGCCCCGTCGCCGGCAACGAAGGCGGCCCGGTAGCCGGCCAGGTTGGACTGCTTGCTCAGCGAGTAGACCGCCAGCAGCCCCTCGTGGGAGCCGCCTGCCACCCGCGGGTCGAGGATGCTGGGCACGGGTTCGCCGCCCCGCTGGACGTCCCATTTGCCCCAGCCCAGTTCGGCGTAGCACTCGTCGGAGGCGACGACGGCGCCCAGCTCACGTGCCTGCGTCACGATCCGGCGCAGGGACTCGGCGTCGCGGACGCTGCCGGTGGGGTTGGCCGGAGAGTTGACCCAGACGAGCCGGACGCGCGAGCGCGTGCCGGCGTCGAGTTCATCGAGGTCGTCGGCGGCGACGTGCTCGGCGCCGGCGAAGGTGGCCCCGATGTCGTAGGTGGGGTAGGCGACGGTGGGCCGGACGACGACGTCGCCGGGCTTGAGGCCGAGCAGGAACGGCAGCCAGGCCACCAGTTCCTTGGACCCGACGGTGGGCATGACGTTCTGCGGGTCGAGGCCGGGGACGCCGCGGCGGCGCTCGAACCAGGCGGCGATGGCCTCGCGGAGGGCGGGGGTGCCGTGCACGGTCGGGTAGCCGGGGGCGTTGGCCGCGGCCCGGAGGGCGTCCTGGACCAGCGCGGGCGTGTCATCCACCGGGGTACCGATGGACAGGTTGGCCACTCCCCCGGGATGCCCGGCGGCGCGGGCGCTGTAGGGCGCCATCGCCTCCCACGGGTAGTCGGGCAGGCTGAGGCCGAAGCTGCGCACCGCAGAAGTCACCGTGGGTCCGTCCTAGTGGTCTTGGTTCTGCGGCGGCAGGGCGGCGATCATCGGGTGGTCGGTGTGGGTGTTGCCGATCTTGGCGGCGCCGCCCGGGGAACCCAGCACGTCGAAGAACTCGACGTTGGCCTTGTAGTAGTCCGCCCACTCTTCGGGGGTGTCGTCCTCGTAGTAGATCGCCTCGACGGGGCAGACCGGCTCGCAGGCACCGCAGTCCACGCACTCGTCCGGGTGGATGTACAGGGAACGCTCACCCTCGTAGATGCAGTCGACGGGGCACTCCTCAATGCATGCCTTGTCCTTAACATCTACACACGGCTGCGCGATTACGTACGTCACGACCCTGGCCTCTCCACGTTGGCTCCGGCTTACGCCGGGCGTTCTGCCCCGGCCTGAGCGCCGGGCTGCTGACTTCCGAGCCTATTATCCCCCAGCCCGCTCCCACCAACCTACCCGGCCGTCACAGACGCACGCGGCGGGCGGTCCGGCCGCGGACCTAGGATAGGGCGGTGAGCGTTTCCCCTTCCCGGCCCCGTGACTTCCTGGCCTCCGCCGCGCCGGGCACCCGGGTGGTGGTCCGGTACCGGATCGACGGCGGCCTGACCGACGCGCTGGGCGAACTGCTGGGCTGCGACGGCATCGAGTGCACGGTGCGCACGCGCCGGGAGGATACGGTCATCACGCTGGCGTCCGTGGTGGCGGCCAAGGCCGTGCCCCCGCCTCCGCCGCGCCGGGTGCCGCGGGTGAGGCCGGGCTCAAGTGAGCCGGAGAAATCCCAAGACGCGGCCGGCCCGGAGGAAGCCTAGGACGCGGGTTCCTCGACGCTGTCCGGGAGCTTCCGCATGGACATCAGCGGCGAGAACAGCACCGGCGCCACGGAGAGCAGGCTCAGTGCGGCACCCAGCCACATGGCCGGCACCATCCCGATGGATTCGCCGAGGAAACCGCCGATCAGGGCCGCCACCGGCATGACGCCCCAGACGACGCAGCGGACGGAGGCGTTCATCCGGCCGAGCAGCCGCGGCGGGCAGACCCGCTGCCGCATGGTCAGCTGCATGATGTTGTAGACCAGCGCGCCGAAGGTGGTGCCGAACTCGGAGATGGTCAGCAGCACCAGGGCGTTGCCGGGTTCGGTCTGCAGGGCCGCCACCGGCACCAGCACCAGCGCCAGCGACCCCAGCAGTGCCCCCGCCGGGATGACCCGGCCCTCGCCGATCCGGCGGGCAAGCCACGGACCGGACACCGCGCCCAGCAGGCCGCCCGCGGCGCCGACGGACATGATGATGCCCATGCCCTGGGGGCCAAGCCCCAGCTGCCGAAGCACCAGCACCGGCAGCAGCGTGAACACCAGCATGCTGGCGAAGTTCATGCCGGCGGTGCAGAGCACCACGCGGCGGATCAGTTCGTGCCGCACCACGAAGGCGAGGCCCTCGCGGATCTCGGTGCCCAGCGAACCGTGCTCCCGGGCCGGACGGGGTTCCTCCCGGTCGCGGGTGCGGCTCAGGAACAGGGCGGAGAGCAGGTATCCCACGGACTGGCCGACAAAGAGCACCGGCGCCGTCACCACGGCCAGGAGCGCTCCGCCGGCGGCCGGGCCGCCGATCCGGGCGATCTGGGCCGTGGCCTCAAGTTTGGAGTTAGCCTCGCCCACATGGCGGGCGGGCACCAGCAGCGGCACGAAGCTCTGGTAGGAGACGTCGAAGAACACGGTGGCGACGCCGACGACGGCGGAGATGACGTAGAGGTGCCAGACCTGCAACGCACCGGCCCACCAGAGCAGGGGCACGGCGCTGATCGCGACCATCCGGACCAGGTCCGCGATGATCATGGTGCGGCGCTTGAGCCAGCGGTCCACCCAGGCGCCGGCGGGCAGTCCGACCAGCAGGAAAGCGGCGAGTCCGGCGGCGTTGAGGATGCCCACCTCGAACTCGGTGGCGCGCAGCAGGGTCACGGCCAGGACGGGGAACGCGAGCTGCCCGAGCTGGGCGCCGAGCTGGGAGAGGGACTGGGCGGTCCAGAAGACGCCGAAGTTGGCGTCCCGCCACAGCGAGGCCGCCCCCCGGGAAGTGTCCTCCGGGGCCTCAGCGTCCCCGCCGACGTCGGAATCCGCGGCGTAGTCGGCGGGTTTCTGGGCTGTCACCGGGTCAGCTTTGCAGTAGAGGTGACAGCTGTCAATCACTTCGCGGCGCGCCGGGGCGGCGGTGTGCCGCACCGGCGCCGGCAGGACCGGGAGGGCCGGTTAAACGGCACTGCCGCCGGGGCGGCGGTTGGACCGCCTGCCCCGACGGCAGTTCGTGGTGGCGCTGGAAGCACCGGTGCCCTGGCGGGCTGGACCCTAGGCCTTGGCGCGGGCGCGGTTGGCCTTGGCACGCTCGTTGGAGTCCAGGATCAGCTTGCGGATACGGATATCCTCCGGGGTGACCTCGACGCACTCGTCCTCGCGGGCGAATTCGAGGGATTCCTCGAGGGTCAGCTCGCGCGGCGGGGTCAGGTTCTCGAAGGAGTCCGAGGAAGCGGCACGCATGTTGGTGAGCTTCTTTTCCTTGGTGATGTTGACGTCCATGTCATCGGCGCGGGAGTTCTCGCCGACGATCATGCCCTCGTAGACCTCGGAGGTGGGCTTCACGAAGAAGGAGCCGCGTTCCTGCAGGTTGATCATCGCGAACGGGGTCACGACGCCGGCGCGGTCGGCGATCATCGAACCGTTGGTGCGGTATTCGATCGGGCCGGCCCACGGCTCGTAGCCCTCGGAGATGGAGGCGGCGATGCCGGCGCCGCGGGTGTCCGTGAGGAACCGGGTGCGGAAGCCGATCAGGCCACGGGCGGGAACGATGAACTCCATGCGGCACCAGCCGGTGCCGTGGTTGGCCATGTTGGTCATGCGGCCCTTGCGGGCGGCCATCAGCTGCGTCACGGCGCCGAGATACTCCTCGGGCACATCGATGGTCATGTGTTCCATCGGCTCGTGGACCTTGCCGTCGATGGTCTTGGTGACAACCTGCGGCTTGCCGACGGTCAGCTCGAAGCCTTCGCGGCGCATCTGCTCGACCAGGATGGCGAGGGCGAGCTCGCCACGGCCCTGGACTTCCCAGGCGTCGGGACGCTCGGTCGGGAGGACCTTGATGGAGACGTTACCGATCAGTTCCTTGTCGAGGCGGTCCTTGACCTGGCGTGCGGTGACCTTGGCGCCCTTGACCTTGCCGGCCAGCGGCGAGGTGTTGATACCGATGGTCATCGAGATGGCCGGGTCGTCAACGGTGATGAGCGGCAGCGGCTGCGGGTTCTCGGCGTCGGTCAGGGTCTCACCGATGGTGATCTCCTCGATACCGGCGACGGCGACAATCTCGCCCGGTCCGGCGGACTCGGCCGGGACACGGTCCAGGGCCTTGGTCGCCAGCAGTTCGGTGATCTTGACGTTCTTGAGCTCACCGTTGGCGCGGGCCCAGGCCACGGTCTGGCCCTTGCGCAGGGTGCCGTTGTAGATGCGGAGCAGCGCGAGGCGGCCGAGGAACGGGGAGGCGTCCAGGTTGGTGACGTGTGCCTGCAGCACACCCTCCGGGTTGTAGGTCGGGGCCGGAATGTGCTCAATGATGGTCTTGAAAAGCGGTTCCAGGTCCTCGTTCTCCGGAGCGGTGCCGTCGGCGGGCTGCTCGAGGGAGGCGCGGCCAACCTTGGCGGCGGCGTAGACGACGGGAACTTCGAGGATCTTGTCCAGGTCCAGGTCCGGAACTTCGTCCGCGAGGTCGGAGGCCAGGCCCAGGAGCAGGTCCATGGACTCGTGCACGACTTCCTCGATGCGGGCGTCGGGACGGTCGGTCTTGTTGACCAGCAGGATCACCGGCAGGTGCGCGGCGAGGGCCTTGCGCAGCACGAAGCGGGTCTGCGGCAGCGGGCCTTCGGAGGCGTCCACGAGGAGGACGACGCCGTCGACCATGGACAGGCCGCGCTCGACCTCGCCACCGAAGTCGGCGTGGCCGGGGGTGTCGATGACGTTGATGGTGATGGTCTCGCCGTTGGAGGACGGACCGTTGTAGGCCACCGTGGTGTTCTTGGCCAGGATGGTGATGCCCTTTTCGCGTTCCAGGTCACCGGAGTCCATGACGCGGTCTTCGAGGTGGTTGTGCTCGGCAAAGGAGTTGGTCTGCTTGAGCATGGCGTCGACCAGGGTGGTCTTGCCGTGGTCAACGTGGGCCACAATCGCGACGTTGCGCAGGTCACTGCGCAATGCAGTGGCTACCGCAGTGTTGGTGGTGGTTTCAGACATGCGTTATTGCTCGATTCAGTGGTGAAGTCAGCTGTTGTATCGCGACATTTCCGACCGGAACGCACGACAGGAATGGCCCGTTCGCACAGGGCACCTGCATCCATTCTAGCGGCACGGGCTTTTATTGGCCTAAATCGCCCGTCGGCCCGGGGATCTTCGGGAACCGTGTCCCGCGCCCGACGACGGCGGCAGGGGCGCACGGGCGTCGTGTCCCCGTGAGGAATGTCACTGGCTTTTGAGAGCGAAGTACCGCATTATTGCCGTGGTAAAGAAAAGCAAAGCCCGGAGACCCCAGATGCGAATCGCCTCGGCTCTGACCCGCTACGCCGCACCTGTGATCGCCACCGGCGTTCTCCTGGCCGGCTGCGGGCAGGCACCCACCCCTTCCTCGTCCGGCCCGGACTCACCGGCCAGCGCCAGCGCCCCAGCCTCCGCCGTACCCGGCAAGTCGGCGGCCCGTGCGGGCGCCGGCGTGTCCGGCGAACCCGTCGCGGCCGGCGGCCAGAAGTCCCTGCTGGCACCCCTGCCCAACCCGGCCACCATGGCCCCGGGCACGGTCTACCGCAACCCGGCCAACGGCCGGGACGAGGTCATCGTGGCCAACATCAACCGGACCGCGCTCCTGATCGGCGACTCCCAGTCCGAGCCGACCAACGGGTGGCCCCGGCAGGGCCTCTCCGCGGCCGGATACGACGTTTTCTTCTGCGGCCTGGGCGGAACCGGCTATGTCGCGGCGAACGGGAAGACCGGCAACTACATCGACGCCCTGCAGCGCGGGGACTGGAAGCTGCCCTACGGCGCGCCCGCCCTGGTCGTGATGGAAGGGGGCGGCAACGATGCCACCCGCGGGGCCACCGACGCCCAGATCGTGGCCAATGCCGAGCGGCTGATCGCCTCCCTCAAGCAGCGCTATCCCGCCGCCCGGCTGGCGATGATCGGCACCCTGGCCCGCGGGGCGAACTACGGCGGCGGCCGCCGGACGCAGGTGGATTCGTTGCTGGGCGGCCTCGCGGCCCGGCATTCCATCCCGTTCATCAGCACCGGCGACTGGCTGACCAAGTACAACCTGACCTCGCAGATGGCCGACGGCGTGCACATGAACAGCACCGGACACGCCGCGCTGGGTAAGATCCTGGCCGGCCGGCTCAAGGATCTGGGCCTCGAACTGCCGCCGCCCGGGCCCGTGACCACCGAGCCCGGCAACTAGGCAGCGGTACCGGCGGACCGTGAAGAGTTAAGAAAGGGAGCCGGTGACCACCCCCGCGGGGTGGTCACCGGCTCCCTTTGTTAGTGAGGGCCCGGAGGGGCGTCCTGCCTGGAGGTCAGGCGACGTCCGGCGGGAGCATCAGCTTGGCGCCGGGGATGGCGTTCAGCAGGGCCTTCGTGTACTCCTTCTGCGGCGCGTCGAAGACGTCGTCGGTCGAACCGGTCTCCACCAGCTTGCCCTTTTCCATCACGCAGACGTGGTCCGCGATCTGCCGGACCACGGCCAGGTCGTGGGTGATGAAGAGGTAGGTCAGGCCCAGCCGCGACTGCAGGTCCGCGAGCAGGTTGAGCACCTGCGCCTGGACCAGCACGTCGAGCGCGGAGACGGCCTCGTCGCAGATGATGACCTCGGGATCGAGGGCCAGGGCACGGGCAATCGCGACGCGCTGGCGCTGGCCGCCGGAGAGCTCGTTCGGGTAGCGCTGCATGGTGGACTGCGGCAGGGCCACCTGGTCCAGCAGTTCGCGCACCTTCTTTTCCCGGCTGGCCTTGGTCCCGATCTTGTGGGTCCGCAGCGGTTCCTCGATGGTCCGGAAGATGTTGTACATCGGGTCGAGGGAACCGTAGGGGTCCTGGAAGATCGGCTGGACGCGGCGCCGGAACGCGAAGATTTCCTTGGCGTTCAGCGTCGAGGTGTCCACGCCGTCGAACACGATCTTGCCGGAGGTGGGCTGGAGCAGGTTTAGCACCATCTGGGCCACCGTGGACTTGCCGGAGCCCGACTCCCCCACGATCGCCGTCGTCGTGCCGCGCTTGACGCTGAAGGACACGTCGTCCACCGCGGTGAAGTCGGTGGACCGGCCCAGGCCGGAGCGGAGCTTGAAGACCTTGCGGAGGTTCTCGATCTTGAGTACCTCGTCCGGCTTCGCGGCCTCGACCACGCCCTCCTCGGCGGGGGCGAGCAGGTCCTCGGACTCGACGCCCTGCTCCTTGGCTGCCTGGATCCGGCGGGACGCCAGCGACGGCGCGGAGGAGACCAGGCGCTGGGTGTACGGGTGCTGCGGGTTGCGCAGCAGCTCCAGCGACGGACCCGATTCCACCACCTGGCCGCGGTACATCACGACCACCTTGTCGGCACGTTCGGCGGCGAGGCCAAGGTCGTGGGTGATCAGCAGCACGGCGGTGCCGAGCTCGGTGGTCATCTTGTCCAGGTGGTCAAGAATCTGACGCTGCACGGTCACGTCCAGGGCCGACGTCGGCTCATCGGCGATGAGCAGGCGCGGCTGGCAGGACAGGCCGATGGCGATCAGCGCACGCTGGCGCATGCCGCCGGAGAACTCGTGCGGGTACTGCTTGGCGCGCCGGGCGGCGTCGGGCAGGCCCGCCTCCGAGAGGACCTTGGCGACGTCGTCGGGACCGTCGGGCAGCCCGTTGGCCTTGAGCGTCTCGCGGACCTGCTGGCCGATCTTCCAGACCGGGTTGAGGTTGGACATCGGGTCCTGCGGGACCATGCCGATGCTGTTGCCGCGCAGTTCGATCATGCGCTTCTCGCTGGCGTTGGAGATGTCCTCGCCGTCGAACAGGATCTGGCCGCCGGAGACCCGGCCGTTGGTGGGCAGCAGGCCGATCGCGGCCAGCGCGGTCGTCGACTTGCCCGACCCGGACTCGCCCACGATCGCGACCGTTTCGCCCGGCATCACGGTGAGGTGGGCGTTGCGGACGGCGTTGACGTCGCCGCCGCCGGTCTTGAAGGTGATCGCCAGGTCCCGGATTTCCAGGAGCGGACGCACGGCGGCCGTTCCCTCTTCACGGATTTCAACAGGGGTGTTCATGGCTTCCCCTTTCATCGCTTGCGCGCTTTGGGATCGAGAGCATCACGGAGGGCGTCGCCCAGCATGATGAAGCTCAGAACGGTGATGGAGAGGGCGATGGCCGGGTAGAGCAGCGGCATCGGGTTCGAGCGCAGCGAGGCCTGCGCTGCCTGGATGTCGTTGCCCCAGGACATCACGCTGGGCGGGAGGCCGATGCCCAGGAAGGACAGCGTGGATTCCGCCACGATGAAGGTGCCCAGGGAGATGGTGGCCACGACGATGATCGGGGCCAGCGAGTTCGGCATGACGTGACGCATGAGGGCGCCGAACTTGGACACGCCCAGGGAGCGCGCGGCGGTGACGAAGTCGGCATTGCGGACCTCGATCACGGCGCCGCGGGTGATGCGGGCGATCTGCGGCCAGCCGAACGCCATCAGGATCAGTACCAGGGTCCACGCGGTGCGGTTGGAGCGGAACATCGGCAGCTGCATGACGACGATTGCGCCGAGGATCAGCGGGAGCGCGAAGAAGATGTCGTTGATCCGGGCCAGGACCGCGTCAACCCAGCCGCCGTAGTAGCCGGCCAGGGCGCCCATGATGCCGCCGATGACCAGCACACCGATGGTGGTGAACAGGCCGACGGTCACCGAGGAGCGCGTGCCGTAGATGACGCGGGCGTAGACGTCGCAGCCCTGCTGGGTGAAGCCCAGCGGGTGGCCGCCAGTGGGTCCACCGTCGGAGTTGGCCAGCTGGCAGGCCTCGGAGGTGGGGTCGATGCCGGAGAACAGTCCCGGGAAGAGGGACACGGCCACGACCACCAGGATCAGGAACGCGGAGATCAGGAACAGCGGCTGCTTGCGCAGGTTGCGCCAGGCCTCGGCCCAGAGGCTCAGGGGTGCCTGATCCTCCTTGACCTTGTCCGTGGCCTGCAGCGGGGTCTCGGAGAAGTCGGCGACGAAGTGCTCGATGTGGCGCGGGGCGGGCATCGGAGCGTCCTGCCGTGCGGGATTGGTTTCAGGAGTCATAGCGGATCCTCGGGTCAAGCCAGGCGTAGAGCAGGTCAACGAGCAGGTTGGAGAGGCAGTAGATCAGCACCAGGACGGTGACGATCGAGACCACCGTGGGTCCCTCGCCGGAGAGCACGGCCCGGTAGAGCCGGTTGCCGACGCCGGGCACGTTGAAGATGCCTTCGGTGACGATCGCGCCGCCCATCAGGCTGCCCAGGTCCGCGCCCAGGAAGGTGATGACGGGGATCAGGGAGTTACGCAGGATGTGCACGCGGACCACGCGGAACCGTGACAGGCCCTTGGCGGTGGCGGTGCGCACGTAGTCGGCGTTCATGTTCTCGATCACGGAGGTGCGGGTCAGGCGCAGCACGTACGCGAAGGAGCCCAGGCCCAGCACGATCGCCGGCAGGATCAGGTCCTGCACCGTGGCCGCGGAGCTGACCGTCGGCTTGGCCCAGCCGAGCTGGACGCCGATGGTGAACTGCAGCAGGAAGCCGAGCACGAAGATCGGGATGCCGATGACGATCAGGGACGCCACGAGGACGGTCGCGTCGAAGAGCTTGCCCTTCCGCAGGCCGGCGATCAGGCCGAAAATGATGCCGAAGAAGGCCTCGAAGATCAGCGCCATGATGGCCAGGCGGGCGGTAACGGGGAACACCTCGCCCAGCACGGCGGCGATGGGACGGCCGGAGAAGTCCTGGCCGAGGTCGAAGGTGAAGATGCTCTTGAGGTAGAGCAGGTATTGGATCCAGAAGGGCTGGTCCAGGTGGTACTGCGCGCGGAGCTTCGCGGCGACGGCCTCGTTGACCGGCTTGTCGCCGAAGAGGGCGACGATCGGGTCACCGGGGAGGCTGAAGACCAGGAAGTAGACCAGCAGCGTTGCGCCCAGGAAGACGGGGATCAGTTGGAGAAAACGCTTGAGGATGTAAGTCGCCATCAGCGAAGCACACCCTTGTCAGCAGGCATCCGGTCCAGGGATGCGGCGGAGTTGTTCATCGAAGAACCTTTTCACTATGGACTGCGGCCCGGCGCCGGGTCGGTCACGGAGGACGGGCTGCAGAGTTCACCCGAGGCGGTGGCCGTCAGGGCGGACTGTCAGGGAGAACTTTCGGGGATCTGTCGGGAAAACAGAGTGGAAGCAGAACAACGGCGGAGGCCCCAATCCAGGCAGCCCCCGCCGTCGTTCAGTTATTTACTTGCCGCTGATGTTGTAGTACAGCGGGACGCCGTCCCAGCCGTAGTCAACGTTGGTGACCTTGTCGCTCCAGCCGCCCTGGGCAACCTGGTACCACAGGGGGATGGCCGGAAGGTCGGTCAGGAGGATTTCCTGGGCCTTGTTCATGGCCTTGTTGCCGTCGGCGACGGTGGAGGCGTTCAGGCCGTCGGAGATGGCCTTGTCGAACGTCGGGTTCGCGTACTTCGCGTCGTTGGAACCGGCACCGGTCTTGTAGATCGGGCCGAGGAAGTTGTACAGCGACGGGTAGTCTGCCTGCCAGCCGGCGCGGATGGCACCGGTCAGGGTCTTGGCGGTGGCGTCGTTGCGGGCTTCCTTGAACGTGGCGTACGGCTTGCCCTCAACCTTGATGCCGAGGGTGTTCTTCAGCTGGTTCACAACAGCCTCAACCCATGCCTTGTGGCCGCCCTTGTCGGCGTTGTAGGCGATGGTGAAGGTCTTGTCAGCGTCCCACTTCTGGATCGCGTCAGCCTTGGCCCAGGCGTCCTTGGCCTTGGTGGCGTCGAACTTCAGGTTGTCCGAACCCGGGATCGAGTCGCTGTAGCCGTCCAGCACGGGGGCGGTGAAGTCCTTGGCAGGCTGGCGTGCACCGTTGAAGATGACCTTGGTGATCTCATCGCGGTTGATGGCCATGGAGATGGCCTGGCGGCGCAGCTTGCCGGCCTCGCCGCTCCACTCCGGCAGGTATTCCGGGATGGCGATGGTCTGGTTGCCGGCGTACGGCTTGTTGATGGTGCGGTCACCCAGGTCGGACTTGTAGTTCTTCAGGGCGCTCGTCGGGATGGTCTGCAGGATGTCCAGGTTGTTGGACAGCAGGTCCTGGTAGGCGGCGTCGTCGTTCTGGTAGATCTTGAACGTCACGCCGGCGTTCTTGGCCTTGCGCGGGCCGTTGTAGTCCGGGTTCGGGACCAGCTGGATCTGCACGTTGTGCTGCCAGCCGCCGTCGGCCATCTTGTACGGGCCGTTGCCGACCGGCTTCTCGCCGAAGCCCTTCGGGTCCTTCAGGGCACCGGACGGGACCGGCACGAAGGCGGTGTAGCCCAGGCGCAGCGGCCAGTCGGATTCCGGCTGGGAGAGTTCAACGGTGAAGGTCTGGTCGTCAACGACCTTCAGGCCGGACATGGTCTCGACCGTGGAGCCTTCCTTGCTGGCCTCGTCGTAGCCCTTGATGGACTCGAAGAAGCCACCGCTGAGCTGTGCGTTCTTCGCGGCGGCACCGAAGTTCCAGGAGTCAACAAAGGTCTTGGCCGTGATGGCCTCGCCGTTGGTGAACTTCTGGTCCTTCTTGATCTTGATCGTGAAGTGCTGGCCGTCCTTGCCCTCGATGGACTCGGCCAGTTCGTTCACGGGCTTGCCGTTGGGGTCGTAGCTGACCAGACCGGAGAACATCATGTCGATGACCTTGCCGCCGCCAACTTCATTGGTGTCGGCGGGCATCAGCGGACGCTGGGGCTCGGAACCGTCAGCAATGATGACCTTGCTGGTGTCGCCACCGGTGCTGCCGCCGGCGGTGTTGGAACCGCCGCCGCCGCAACCGGTCAGGGTCATGGCAGCGATAGCCACCAGGCCCAGTGCTTTGGAAGTGCGCGAAAAACGCATTCCTCCTCCTAAGAGTTGTGGGAGTTCTGCGGGAGAGACTTGTGCTTCCCGGCAGGCGCGGGCACAGGGATATCCCTGTGACGTGGCCTACATATGGAAGTAGCCTAACCGCAAGATGTCCAGATCATGGAACTCCGTTGCCAAACCGTGACTCGACAGCACTGTGACGGCTAGCGTCACGCGCAACGTATTTCAAGTCACAGATTACTGGCTGGTAGGATTCGTGCCCCGCCTTTCGGTTCCTCCTGGATTCCCTCCCTGTTGCCCCTCTCCTAACCGCTCCCTTAGCTGGCGCCCGAGAGCAGCTGGGCACGCAGTTCCCGCCGTTCCCGCTGCTTCTCCGGGTCCGGCAGGGGCACCGCGGCCAGCAGGCGCTGGGTGTACGGTTCCTGCGGGTTGCGCAGGATCTGGTCGCGGCTGCCCTGTTCGACGATCCGGCCCCGCTGCATCACGCAGATGCGGTCGGCGAGGACGTCGACGACGGCGAGGTCGTGGGTGACGAAGAGGCAGGCGAAGCCGAGTTCCTTCTGCAGGTTCTGGAACAGCTCCAGCACCTTGGCCTGGACCGAGACGTCCAGTGCGGAGGTGGGCTCGTCGGCCACCATCAGCTTGGGCTTCAGCGACAGCGCCCGGGCGATGCCGACGCGCTGCTTCTGCCCGCCGGAGAGTTCGTGCGGGTAGCGGTTGCGGTAGTTGCGCGGCAGTTCCACCTGGTCCAGCAGCGCCTCGATCCGGGACTGCAGCTCGGCGCCCTTCGCCACGCCGGCCAGGAACATCGGCTCGCCGATGCTCTCGCCGATCGGCAGGCGGGGGTTCAGCGAGGAGGACGGGTCCTGGAAGACCATGCCCACGTGGCGGCGCATCTCGTGCAGCTGCCGGCCGTTGCGTTTGGCGGCGGAGATGTCCTGGCCCACCACCTTCATGGTGCCGGCCGCGACGGGCAGCAGGCCGACGGCGGCGCGGCCGATGGTGGTCTTGCCGGAGCCGGACTCCCCCACCAGGCCGACGACCTGGCCCGGGTAAATCGCCAGGTTGGCGCCCTCGACGGCGCGGAACGCCGGCACCCGGCCCTGCTTGGGGTATTCGATGGCGACGTCGGTCAGTTCCAGGACCGGATCGCCCTGCGGCTTGGCGGCCTCCGCGGCGGCGGCGAGGGCCGCGGCGTTGGCCCGCTCCCGGCGGAGGAGCTCCTCGTGCGGGATGGCTTCGAGGTCGGCCTGGGTAGCGGCGGCGAGGGCCGCGGTAACGTCGACGTCGCCGTCGGCCTCCCCGCCCTGGCCCAGGTGCGGGACGGCGTCCAGCAGCGCCTTGGTGTACTCGTGCTGCGGGTTGTGGAAGATTTCCGCCGCCGTGCCGGTCTCGACAATCACACCGCGGCGCATGACCGCGATCCGGTCCGCGAGGTCGGCGACGACGCCCATGTCGTGGGTGATCAGGACAATCGCGCTGTCGAGCTTGTTGCGGAGGTTGCGCATGAGGTCCAGGATTTCGGCCTGGACGGTGACGTCGAGGGCCGTGGTGGGCTCGTCGGCGATCAGCAGCTTGGGGTCGCAGGAGAGCGACTGGGCGATCATGGCGCGCTGCCGCTGGCCGCCGGAGAGCTGGTGCGGGTAGGAGCGGAAGGCCTTCTCCGGATCCGGTAACTCCACCAGCTCGAGCATCCGGACGGCCCGTTCCCTGGCCTGGTCCGGGGAGACCTCGTTGTGCAGCCGGATGGTCTCCACGATCTGCGACCCGACGGTGTAGACCGGGTTCAGCGCGGTCATCGGCTCCTGGAAGATCACGGCGACGTCCTTGCCGCGGACGGCCCTGATGTTGGCCTCGCTGCCGCCGAGGAGTTCCTTGCCGGCCAGCTTGACGCTGCCGCTGACGCGGCTGTTGCTCGGCAGCAGGCCCAGAAGCGCCATGGAGCTGGCGCTCTTGCCCGAGCCGGACTCGCCGACGATCGCCAGGACCTCACCGGCCCGGACCTCGTAGTTCAACCGGATGGCGGCCGGGACCCATTTCTTGTCCACGCCGAAGTCGACGCTGAGGTCGCGGACCTCCAGGACGACGTCGCCCTTGCCGGGGGCGGAGGGCTGCGCCGGGTCCACGGTGATGAAGTCAGTCATGATGGGGTGTTCCTTCCGCCGGGCCGCCGCACCGGGAATTTAGTGCGCACGGCCGGAATGCTGAAATATGGGGGGCATGAGCACAGTGCCCGATGCCGGAAACGTCGAAATCTTCAAGGCCCGGACCAACAAATGGTTCGCCGGCCTGGCCTGGGGTGTCGGGCTGCTGGGCCTCGTCGTGACGGTGGCCTCGGCCGGTCCCGCGGGGCTGCTGGGCACCGCTCCCCTGCTGCTGGTGGCCTTCCTGGGCTGGCAGTTCTTCTGGCTCCCCGCCGTCGTGGTGCACGACAGCGGGGTCACCCTGGAGAACCCGTTCCGGTCCGTCGAGGTGCCGTGGGCGGCGCTGGTGCACGTGGACACCCGCTACGCCCTGACGCTCGTGACGGCACAAAAGAGCTACGCCGCGTGGGCAGCCCCCGCGCCGGGCATCTGGGGCGGCCGCAACGCCCGTCCCGAGGACCTGCGCGGGCTGCCGGACACCAGCTACGGCCCGGGCAACTCGGTGCGCCCGGGCGATTTGAAGACCACCGACTCGGGCCAGGCCGCCCGGCTGGTGCGCGGCCGCTGGCAGGCCCTCGTGGAGACTGGCGCCCTGGCCGCCGGCGAGGCCGCCACCACCGCAGTATCCGTGACCCCGCGGTGGGCGGCGATCGCCGTCGCCGTGCTGCTGCTGGCGGCCAGCGCCTGGACCGTCGCCGCCGTCTAGCCTGCGGCCCGGGTTCGGGGCTGTCACCTTAGTCGTCCTTGGTGCCGTTGAAGGCGGTGACCGCGGACTTTTCCGCGGCCGGCGAGGCACCCGCCCCGGCGGAAGAACCCGCCGGGGCGCCCGCGGCGGCGTCGGCCTCGCGGGCCTTCTTGGCGTTGAACTTCTTCTGCCGCGGGTCGAAGGCGTCCCGCAGTCCGTCGCCGATGAAGTTGATGCTCAGGCAGATCAGCACAATGAACAGGCCGGGGAACCAGAACAGCCAGGGCCGGGTGGCGAAGGCCTGCTGGTTCTGCGAGATGAGCAGGCCCAGGGACGTGTCCGGGGCCTTGACGCCGACGCCCAGGAAGCTCAGCGCGGTCTCGGTGAGGATGGCCGCGGACATGGTGAGGGTGACGTTGACGATCAGGACGCCGACGGCGTTGGGCAGGATGTGCTTGAAAATGATCCGGGCGTTGCTGGCACCGGAGATCCGGGCGGCGTCGACGAATTCGCGTTCCCGCAGGGACAGGAACTCGCCGCGCATGAGCCGGGCGAGGCTGACCCAGCTGATCAGGCCGAGGAAGATGCCCAGGGCCAGGACGCCGTTGGTGCTGGCGAAGGAGGCGAACCAGCTGCCGGAGTCGCGCCGGCCGGCCATCTGGGCCATGACCGCTGCGAGGAGCAGTGCCGGGATGATGATGATGACGTCGGTGAGGCGCATCAGGACGGCCTCGGCCCAGCCGCGGAAGTAGCCGGAGATGGCTCCCACCAGGACACCGAGCAGGCCGGCAATCACGCCGATGACCACCATGACGGTAATGGACTGCTGCGCGCCGCGCATGGTCATGGCGAACAAGTCGCGGCCGATCCGGTCCTGGCCGAAGGGGTGCTCGCCCCAGGCCAGCGGCCAGAGCGAGGAGGTGGGGGCGCCGTCGTTGACCAGGGCGGAGACCTGCTCGTGGTTGTACTTCCACCAGCCGGGGATGCCGAGGTAGCCCACTGAGGTGAAGGCCATCAGGAAGATGATGGCGAAGACCACCAGGCCGATAATCGCGCCGGTATGGCCGAGGAAGCGCTTGCGCACGATCTGGCCCTGGCTTAGGCCCTTGGCCTCGAGGACGGGTTCGATGCCGGCCGCGGGGGCACCCTTGAGGGCCGCGTCCTCGGCCATGATTTCGTCTTGCTGGCTTGGCTGGCTCATGCTTTTACCCTTACGCGCGGATCAAGTGCGGAGTAGGCGAGGTCCGCAATGAGGTTGAAACCCATGGCCGTGATGGCCACACAGACGAAGACGCCCATGACTGGGTTGGGGTCGGTGTGGGAGATGCCGTCCAGGAACAGGAAGCCCATGCCGCGCACCGAGAACACGGATTCGGTGATGACGGCGCCGCCGATCAGGCCGCCGATGTCGAAGGCCACGATCGTGGCGATGGGAATCAGGGCGTTCCGGAAGGCGTGCCGCATGACCACGGTCCGTTCCGAGACGCCCTTGGCCCGGGCGGTGCGGATGTAGTCCATGTTCATGATTTCCAGCATCGAGGCCCGGGTGAAGCGGGTGTAGCTGGCCAGCGAGATGAGGATCAGGGCCATGGTGGGCAGGATCAGGTGAGTGAAGGAATCCAGCCCCAGGATCCAGAAGTCGCCCTCGATGTTGGGGGTGCCGGCGCCGATCGTGGCGATCGGGCGGCCTCGGACGCGGCTGTTGTCGAAGTAGCTCGGCCAGGCCTGCATGAACCGGTCCAGCAGGATCATTCCGCCGACCAGGAACGAGGTGATCGCTGCGGCGCGCATGGACTGGCCCCGGTCGTAGCCACCCATCAGGTAGCCGATGCCCAGGCCCACCAGGACGGCGGCGACGGCCAGCAGCACGATCATCAGGAAGGTCGCCTGGTTCAGCAGCGGCTGGACCACGAAGTAGAGGACGACGCCGACGGCGACGGCAATCAGCGAGGACTGCAGCGCCTTGCGGTTCTTCAGACCCGCAGAGAGCAGGGTGACGGCGAAGGCGATGCCGACGCCGGCGATCGCAATCACCACCGGGCCGAGGCCCGGGTTCTTGAACCAGAGGGTGGCGGAGAAGTAGACCAGGACGGCGCTGACGAAGGCAAAGACGACAGCGCCGACGGTGAGCCGTCGTCGCAGTGCGCCGCCCGCGGCGACGGCGACGATCACGCCGAGCACCAGCCCGATGGCCAAAGCCACGGGCAGCGGGACGTCGGGGTCCCTCAGGAAGTTGTTGAAGCCGATGGCGCCGAATTCCTTGAGCAGGACGGCGACCCAGAAGATCGGCAGCGAGAAGAACAGGAACGCCATGAAGGTGACGCCGTAGTCCAGGGCGCTGTACTGGCGCAGGGCGGTGATGATGCCGAGCGTGATGCCGATCAGGATGGCCAGGATGGTGGCGCCGGTGACCAGCGTCAGGGTCTGGATCAGGGCGTGGCCGAGGGCGTCCGTGACGGGCTGCCCGGCGATGTTCTTGCCCAGGTCGCAGGAGTTGGCGAACGGCACCAGGCACTGGGCCGCTCCGCCGAGCCAGCGGAAGTAGCGCACCGGGGCGGGGACGTCGAGCTGCAGCAGCTGCGTCCGGGCGTCCATCAGGGCCTGCTTCTGCGGGGAGTTATTGACCCGGAATTCCTCCAGGGGGTCTCCGGACGCCGCTGTCAGGAGATAGACCAGGAAGGAAGCGCCGAGAAGGATGAGGGCGGCCGTCATGAGCCGCCGGACTACGTAAGTCACCATGGGAGTACAACCTCGGTATTCAGGTTCTGGGATTGCCGGGACCGGTTGCTGGGTTCACGCCGGCCGCGGGGATACGGCGGGGCCAAACCTCTGTGGGGTGCCGCTAGAAAGGCGTCGGGACCGTGGAGCCTTGGTCCCGACGCCTTTCGCCAGCACGTGTTACTTGCGGTCGTCGGCTACTTCTGAGCCCACTCCCAGAAGTTCCACCAGACGCCGGTCTGGTTCGGCATGTACTTCACACCGGTGATGCGGTCGGAGTAGGCGTCAACGCCCACTGCCTGGAACAGCGGCAGACCGTACGCGGAATCCCAGATCTTCTTGTCGATCTGCTGGATCAGGCCGTCCTGCTTGCTCTTGTCGGTGGTGACGATCAGCTCGTCCATCAACTTGTCAGCATCCTTGTCGGAGAACTGGTTGAAGTTGGAGTCGTTGCCGGTCTTGAAGATCTGCGGGACGCCGGAGACACCGACGCCCGGGTTGATCCAGCCGAAGATGGTGGCGTCGTAGCCACCCTTGCCCAGGGCCTTGCCCCAGTCGGACTTGCCGAGGCCGCCGTCGACGATCTTGAAGCCTGCCTTGGCGGCGGACTCGCGGATCAGGGAGAAGGCGTCAACACGGTTGGGGTTGTCCTTGTTGTACATGATGCGGACTTCGGGGGTGGCACCGTTGAGCAGCTTCTTGGCGCCGTCGATGTCGACATCCTGGTATGCGGAGGAGCCGTTGTTCTTGACCGAATCGGCGTAGGCGGCCTGGTCCGGGACGAACAGCTGGGAGTCCAGCGGCGCGGCCTTCGGGTCAAGCTTCTTGACGATCTTGTCGACGATGTCCTTGCGCGGGACGGTCTTCATGAACGCCTCGCGGACGTTCTTGTCCGCGAACGGCCCGGTGTAGTTCAGGTCGATGTGGTCGTAGGAGAGCTGGTTGCCCTGGTCGACCGTGACGCCCTGGCTCTCGAGTGCCTTGAGCTGGTCCACCGTGTCGGCGGAGGCCTGCGGGGCGATGATGTCGGCTTCGCCGTTCTTCAGCGCCTGGACCTGGGCGGCGGAGTCGCCGATGTAGCGAACGGTGATTTCGTCCAGCTTGGCGTCCGGGCCCCAGTTGTAGTCCTTGTTCTTGACCATGGTCAGGGACTGGTCCTGGTTGATGGTCTTGACGACGTACGGGCCGTTGGAGAGGAAGAGCTCCGGATCGGCCGGGAGGGTCTTGGTGTCGAAGCCGGTGTTCCAGAGGTCGGACATGGCCTTCAGCTGCGCGTTGGCAGGCTTCGGAGCCTTGGAGTCGCCGCGTGGCATGCCCTTGAGCATGGAGACGAACGCCTTGGCGTCGGCCAGGCCGGCCTTCTTGGCCAGGACGTGCGCGGGGATGTCGATGCCCGGGCCGCCGAGGGCGATTTCCCAGTCGGCGAAGGGCTTGGAGTACTTGATGGTCATCGACTTGCCGTCGTCGCTCAGCTCCGGGAAGTCGGTGAGCGCCAGGCCGGTGGGGTCACCGGCGTAGGAGAAGTACGAGGTACCGGTCTTCGCATCGGCGTCTGCGTCGTTGTAGTAGCCGGAGAAGGCCGCCCACTGCAGTAGGAGGTCGGCGGTGGTGACGGGCGTGCCGTCGGACCACTTCACGCCGTCGTTGATGGTGTATTTCACCGTCAGCGGGTTATCGGACGTCTTTTCCATCTTGCCGAACTTTTCGTTGCGGACAACGTTCAGCTTGTTATCGATGTAGTAGAAACCCGAGTGGGTGGCGTAACTGACCTTGGAGTTGATGTCAGTGTTGCCGTCGGCGGTGTTCGGGTTGAACGTGTTGAACGCGTTAACCTCGACGACCGTTGCCGATCCGCCGGATTTGCCTGCCGCGGCCGACGACGACGGGGTTGACCCGCCGCTGTTGCCGGCGCAGGCGCTGAGTGCGAGGGCAGCTGCCGCTGCCACCCCCACCGCTTTGGAAATACGACCGAAGCGCATTCCGCCTCCTTGTTTCTGTGGTGTGGATGAGACCTGCGCCAACGGCACCGGCCAGACGCCCACACTCCCCCAGCGGCAGTGTGGTTCGTCTCACATGGCATGAACTGTAAACCCGGGATGGCGCGGAATGGTGGGAAATTCGGACAGCACTATCGTTCGTTATCGAGCTGTAACAAACTTTGATTCCGCTGTGTAAATTTTGTGAAAATTCGTTGACGGATCCGTTACCGGGGGCTATTGACGGCCCGGCAGAAATCCGCTTGGCGGCGCCCGGACGCGGTTTCCCAGTTAAGCCGTAATTACCGGGCTCCCGTTGCGGTGAGCCGGTTCCCCGGCCGGCCGGCCGCCAGGAGGACTTCAGCGCGGTTCCGGTGGCGGGCGCGCGTCTCCGGATCCATCCCGTCCAGCAACGAGACGACCATCCGCGACCGCGGGTTCGCGGCAAACACCTCCCGGTGGTCCGCGATGAATGTCCAGTACAGCCCGTCCCAGTCCGCGGTCCACTGCCCCGGCGGGAGGTCCGACATCTTCTTCAGGTAATTGCTGCCGGAGACGTAGGGCTTGGTGGTGATGGCATCCCCGGCCGCGAACTGGCTCATGGCGTAGACGTTGGGGACCATCACCCAGTCGTAGGCGTCGATGAACAGTTCCATGAACCACTCGTAGACGGCGTCCGGGTGAATGCGCAGCAGGGACATGGCGTTGCCGAGGACCATCAGCCGTTCGATGTGGTGGGCGTAGCCGGTGGCCAGGACGCGGGAGACCACCAGGTCTACAGGCGCCAGGCCGGTGCCCGCATCCCACCAGCCCTCACCCAGTTCATTCCGATGCCCCAGCCGGTTGGCACTGCGCAGGGCACGGCCACCCGTCCGGTACGTGGCGCGCATGTATTCGCGCCAGCCGATAACCTGCCGGATGAAGCCCTCCACCGAGGCCAGGGGCGTGGCCTCATCGGCCGCGTCCAGGACGGCGTCGACCACCTCCCGCGGATCCAGCAGGCCGACGTTCAGGGCCGGGGTGAGCAGGCCGTGCGCGATGAACGGGTGCCCGGCGGAGATCGCGTCCTCGTAGGGTCCGAAGTCGTTCAGCCGGTCCCGGACGAATTCACGCAGATGGTCCCGGGCCTCCCCGGCGCTGGTGGGCCAGGCGAAAAGCGTCGGGTCCCCCGGGGCGTCCGGGAACTCCCTGGCCACCCAATCGATGGCGTCGGCGACGTCGCGGTGCTGGCCGGCCTGCGGCCCGCCGTCGGGCTGTTCCGCCGCGGGTCCGTCCAGACCCGTCAGGTCGAAGCTGCCCTGCGGCTCGACGGCGGGATGACCGGCGAACCGGCCCACGGTGGCTGGGGTATAGCCGCGCGGCAGTTTCTTGCGGTTCTCCGCGTCAAAGGACCATTTGCCGCCCACGGGCTGGCCGCCCTCCATCAGGAGGTCCAGCCTGCGGCGCTGCCACACGTAGAAGTCGTGCATGCGTGCGGTTTTCCCGGCGAACCAGTCGTCGATCTCCCGGCGGCTGGTGAGGAAGTTCGGGGTCTCCAGCACGTCGGCCTCGCGCGGCCGGTAGCCGCCGTCGTTCAGCGCGGCGTCCAGGTCCCGCTCCAGCCAGTCGTCGACGACGTCGAACCACGTGACCCGGGACGGGCTGCGGCCGCGGACCAGCGCGGCCAGCTGTTCGCCGGAGGGCCGCCCGGCGTCGCTGGCCAGGACCTCCACCTCGAAGCCGCGGCCGCGCAGCCGGCGGGCGAAGCGGGTCATCGTGGCCCGGTGCAGGACCAGCTTCTGGGCGTGGAACGAGTACTGGCGGAACATCAGGTCGTGCTCGATCAGCACGAACACGGTGCCGGCGGCCGCGTCCAGGTGCTGGTCGAACAGCTGGTGCGGGAGGACGAGGCGCAGTTCCGGGCCGGGGCTCATGACCCTACGATAGAGGACTCCGCGCGGCGGTCCCCGGCCTCAGCCGAGGTCCAGGGCCTTGAGGACGCGGGCGACGCGGGCCCGCTGCTCCGTGTCCAGCCCCCGGATGGGCAGCGGAAGGCTTGGCCCCTGGACGAGGCCCAGCTGTTCGGCCACCGCCGCAACAACGCGGAGGCTGCCGCCGAACTCCTGGAAGAGTTCCCACAGCGGGCCGAGCCGCGCGGACTCCGCCGCCGCGTCCGCGGCCCTTCCCTCCTGGACGGCCCGCGTGATGGTGAGCGCAGGCCCGGGCAGCGTCCCGGCAATCACTGAATACCAGGCGTCGCAGCCCGCTGCCAGCCCGGCCGCGGCGGAAGCATCCCCGGAGATGCCGATGGTGACGTGGGCGGGGATGACGGCGCGGATCCCCGCGACCCGTGCGCAGGCCTCCGCCGGTCCGGCGGGGACGGCGGGGATCTTGATCGAGGCGATCCCAGGGAGCGCCGCGATGTCCGCGTACAGGTCGGTGGTGAAGGTGAATCGGGTGGTACCGGGATTGTCGTAGACGATGACGGGCAGCCCGGTGTGCCCGGTGACCGTCTCGAAGAGACCGAAGACGTCGTCCGCGGTGAGCGGCTGGTAGGTCATCGGAGCGATCAGGAGTCCTGCGGCGCCGGCGCGTTCGGCGGCGTCGATATGGCGGAGGACGTCGGAGGTGCGGAGCGCGCCCACCCCGACGAACACCGGCACGTCGCCGGCGTTGGCGACGGCCAGGCGTGCCACACCGGCCCGCTCCTCCGGGCTGAGGTAGGCGTAGGAGCCGGTTGATCCGAGGGCCGTGATCGAGTCGACGCCTGCCGCGGCCAGGCGCCGGACGAGGCCGCCGAACGCCTCCTCATCCACCGCGTCGCGTGTCAGCGGTGTGAGGGGGAAGGCACTCAGGCCGGTAAAGCTGGGGTTCACTGGTTGCTCCTTGCCGTGGCGGCCGACTGCGTGGGCGGGCCCGAAGGGCAGCGGCCGGCCCTTGCGCCTAGAATACTGACATGCCCACACGTGTTCACGAGTTTGACTGGCCAGACCGGGTGGTCGTCGGCACCATCGGCGTTCCGGGGGCGCGGACGTTCTACCTCCAGGTGAACGCCGGGTCGCAGACGGTGAGCATCGCCCTCGAGAAGCAGCAGTCGGCCCAGTTGGCGGAGAAGATCGACGAGATCCTCGATCAGCTCTTCACCGTCGACGGCAATCCCTTCAGCGTGCCCACCAGCACACCGATCGAACTGGTCGACAACGATCCGCTGGCGCCCGTCCAGGAGCAGTTCCGCGCCGGTGCCATGACGCTCGGCTGGGACCCGACGACGGCCCAGATCATCATCGAGGCGTACCCGATCACCGACGTCAACGCCGATGAGGACGACGATTCGTTCGACGCCGACGCGGACGATCGCGAAATGCTCCTGGTGCGCATCCCGGTGGGAACCGCGCGGGCCTTCGCCAAGCGCACCCGGGAAGTTGTGGGAGCCGGGCGTCCGACCTGCCCGCTCTGCGGCTATCCGATGGGCCCCGACGGTCACACCTGCACCCTTCCCGGCATGTAATTTCCCTCTAGGCGAACCAGGTTATTCCGGCCCCTCGGGTCTTCAGGAGGTCACGACCCGCCGCCCGCGAAAGCCGTGCTGGGAAGATCCTTCTCGCCGTCGATAATGGCGGTGACAATCCGGGCGGCGACCGCGTCCGGGTCCAGCGCCGCGCCAAACTTCGGCGCCTGCCCGGCGATCGGATGTTCTGACAGCGCCGTGCCGGTATGGCCCGGCCTCGCGTCCAGGATCCGGATCCCGGCGCGGCGGAACTCGCGGCCGGCGGCCACCGCGAAGGCTGCGAGCGCGGCCTTCGACGCCGAATAGGCCGCCAGCCCGGCGACGGGTGCCTCGGCGACAACCCCGCTCAGGGTGACTACGAACGGCTCCCGGCCCGCCCTCGCCGACTCCGCCAGGTGCGGCTGGGCCCCGGCGATCAGCTCCATGACGCTGGTCGTGTTCACGGCGAAGAGTTCGTCCACCGTTGCCGGTTCCAGGTCCGCCGCGGCGCCGAAGGCGACCACCCCGGCCGCCACCACCACTCCGTCCAACCGGCCGTGCTGGGCCATCACGCCTTCAAGCACTTCCCTGACCGCGGCGGGCGAGCGCAGATCCTGTCCGCCGGAGCGCGAGGACCGGACCACCGTGGCTCCGCCGTCTTCCAGTCGGGCGGCTATGCGTGCCCCGAGCCCTCCCGTGGCACCCAGCACCAGAACAACTGAACCCTCAAGCGTCGTCATGGCTCGATCCTAGGGCAGGGGCGCCGGGCTGCCCAGAGCAGCAAATTTGAAGAGATCTTCTTTTCCTGACAGACTGTCGGCAAGATGCTGACAGCACGTCAGCATCCGCTCCCCTCACTCTCCAACCTAGGACCGCCAATGTTCCTCGCACTCCGCGAATTGATCTTCGCGCGCGGCCGCTTCAGCCTGATGGGCGGTGTCATCGCCCTCATCGCCGTGCTGATGGTGATGCTCTCGGGCCTCTCCTCCGGCCTCGTCAACGACGGGGTATCCGGCCTCAAATCGATGCCGGTCACCGCTTTCGCCTTCGACCACGGCACCAAGACCGACAATGCCTTCTCCCGCTCCGTCGTCGACCGCCGGCAGCTGGACGCCTGGCGCGGCGCCGACGGCGTGGCCGCCGCCGGACTGATGGGCGTCGGCATGGCCAACGCCACCACCGACGCCGGCAAGCAGGTGGACCTCACCCTCTTCGGCGTCGAACCCGGTTCCTTCCTTGAGCCGCCGCGCTCCGCCGGCAACGCGCTGGGCGCCCCGGACGGCATCGTCGTATCTTCGACGGCTAAGAGCGAGGGCATCAGCCTTGGCACCGTCGTCACCCTCGACCGGATCGGCACCAAGCTCACGGTCGTCGGCTTTACCGACGGCCAGGCCACCTTCGGGCACGTGGACGTCGCCTATCTGCCCTTGAAGACCTGGCAGCTGGTCGCCTCCGGCCAGGCCGCCGCCGGAGCACCGAATGAGGCGCAACTGTCCGCGCTCAGCTTCGATACCGCCAGCGTCGTCGCGCTTCAGGCGAAACCGGGCGCCACCCTGGATCTTGCCGCCGGTGACTCCGCCGCCGGGACATCCGCCAAGTCCTTGTCCGCGGCGTTCAACTCCTCCCCAGGGTACGAGGCCGAAACCATGACCCTGAGCATGATCCAGGTCTTCCTCTACGCGATCTGCGCACTGGTGGTGGGGGCGTTCTTCACCGTGTGGACCATCCAGCGCAAGCACGAAATCTCTATACTGCGGGCGATCGGCGCCTCCACCGGCTACCTGCTGCGCGACGGCCTGGCCCAGGCAGCCGTCCTGCTGGTGGGCTTCACCGCCCTCGGGGTCGCCGCGGGGCTTGGCCTCGGCGCGGCGATCCCGGAGGCCATGCCGTTCTCGCTGGAGCCGGCCCCCATCGCCACAGCCACGGCGCTCACCATCGGCCTCGGCCTGATCGGGGCGGCCGTGGCCGTGGTCCGTATTTCCCGGATTGATCCGCTCAATGCCCTTGGAGGACAACGATGAGCACACAGCTGTTCCCCGCCGGCGGCCCCTGCCGTCCGGACCCTTCACCCGCCGCCGGGCTGTCCATCCGTCATGCTGTCATGAGCCTGGGCGACGGCGACACCAAGGTCACGGCCCTGGACGATGTCAGCCTGGACGTCGCCCCCGGGGAGTTCCTCGCCGTCGTCGGGCCGTCCGGTTCGGGCAAGTCCTCGTTGCTCGCCGTCGCCGGTGCCCTCGCCTCCCCCGACGCCGGAACCGTCAGCGTCAACGGGCAGGACCTTGGCGCAATGAGCCAGGGCGAGCGTGCCGCATTCCGGTTGGCCAACATCGGCTTTGTCTTCCAGTCCGGCAACCTCATCCCCGCCCTGACCGCGGCGGACCAGCTGCGGCTGGTCAACCGGCTCGCCGGCGGCCCGCGGACGTTCGATCCCGTGGCCCTGCTGGAGAGCGTCGGCATGGCCCACCGCGCCGGCAACCGTCCGGCGCAGCTGTCCGGCGGTGAACGCCAGCGCATCGGGATCGCCCGGGCCCTGGTCACCGGGGCGAAACTGCTCCTCGTCGACGAACCGACGGCCTCGCTGGACCGGGCCCGGAGCCGCGAGGTGGTGGAGCTTCTCGCCCGGCAGAGCCATGACCACGGCGTCGCGACGGTGATGGTCACGCACGACCACGACGTCCTCGGGTACTGCGACCGCGTCGTCGAAATGGTGGACGGGCGGCTCGGGGCTCCCTCCCCGGTCCGCTAGGGCCCCCGGGTGCGGGGCGGCGGTCCTATCGCGCCGCCGTCCCGCGCCTATTTTGCGCTTCACCGCTGAGCCGGGACGTACCCTTGTGGGTAGGCCAGTCAGCGTCAAAGGATCGAGTCATGCCCAGAATCAGTGCCGCCACCGTCGCAGAGCACCGTGCCGCCCAGGAGCGCGCGCTGCTGGACGCTGCCCACGAGATTCTGCGGGAGACCTCCGAGGCGCCGACCATGGCGGAGGTGGCCACGCGCGCGGGGCTGTCCCGGCCGAGCGTCTACCAGTACTTCGACTCGCGGCAGGACCTGCTGCAGGCCTTGGTCCGCGATATCTTCCCCCGCTGGACCGAGCGGGTCACCGGCGCCATGGCCGACGCCTCGACCAAAGCCGACAGGGTGCTCGCCTACGCCACCGCGAATGTGGATCTGGTGGCCGAGGGCGCCCACGCCGTCGGCGCGGCACTGGCTGCGCTGGCTCCGGGGGCCGAACTCGATGAGCAGGCCACGCGAATGCACCGGCAGCTTCAGGAACCGCTGATCGCCACGCTCACTGACCTCGGCGTGGCCGATCCCGTGTCACTCGCGGAGCTGATCAACTCGGTGGTCCACGCCGGCACGCGCCTGCTGGAGGCGGGCCAGCCCGTTGCGCAGGTCCACGTGCACCTGGAGACCCTGTTGGGGCCGTTCGTGGCGGCCCACAGGAATGCCGCGGGCGGCAGCGGCGACGCTGAAGGGCACCGCCCGCGGCACTAGCGTCCTAGCGGGACCGGGCTTTAGTTGCCCCCGCCTGGGGGCCCTTGCCGCGCCGCCTCGATGCCCGGAGGCTCAGGGCCACGACTGCCGCCGCGACCACGGCCCCTGCGACGGCCAGCAGCACCGTATTTTTCGATGCCGGCGGGGTGAAGGCGTTCGCCCCGGCAGTAGCGCTGCGGCCCGCAGCCTCGGGAATGTTCCAGTCGGATGCGGAGGGTAAGATACCCGGCGGCAGCTTCTCCTCACGGAGCTCGCGGCGCTTCTCCAGACGCTCCCGGACCTGCTCATTCGGGGCGGCGACGACGTCGTCCGCTGCCAGCGCCGTCGGGAAGTCGATGATGTACGGCTCGCCGTAGTAGGCCGAGGATGCCACGGACTCCAGCCAGGTGAAGGGCGGTTCGTCCACGCCATGGTCTGCGAAAGCCGCACGCAGCCGCGTAATGATCTCATCGAGGCTCCGACCCTTGGAGTCCTTGCTGACCTCGAAGATTGCCAATTGGAGCTGCAGTTTCGCCTCGGCATCCGGGTCGGTCGCGGCCGGGTCCTGACCGGTCGGGTCCTCGACCGGCAGTTTGGCGTTCACGTCGGCGGACTTGCTGTGGTCAGGATTCATGGGTTTCCTTTCGTCGTGCGTCTCCGCCTTACGCCCCGCTGCCAGAGCCGGAGACGTTCGACGACGACGGCGCGCTTGTCATCGCGGACTACGCAGCCACGGTGTGGCTCCTACCGGGATTATCCCCCACGATACCGACAGCAAACTTAGTATCGCGTGGAAATTCCCACCGCCTCTCGCGCGGCGGCGGGGAGGGTAACCGTTCAGACCGTCGAGCAGAAGGCTGGTCAGGCGCTCCTGATGACGCTCGGCGGGTCCTGCTCCGGCCCGGGGTCGGGCCCCTGTCCAGGGCTTGGACGGGCGCCATCCAGGAGTTGCTGCTCTCCATGCACCACCTGATTGACGTATTCCGTGAGACGGTCCGCCTCGGCGCGGTAGTTGTCTGGGTCGGCCAGCGACATCGTCGTCTGGACAAACAAGGTCCCGTTCTTCGCTGCCACCCGGAGGAAATGGGCCGGCCGTCGGCCTTCCATGATGATGGTGGCTATCACGGCAAAGCTTTGGTCAGCATCGGTGAACGCTGAGGCCCGCTGGTACGTGGCGGTGAACGACTGATCGTCCAGGGTCATGGTGGCCGGGGAACAGTCCGGCAGCTTGGTTATGGAGCGGAAGGCCAACGCCAACGCGGCATCCCGGTCCGCGCTGAGGGCGATGAAAACGGGTTCGGCACGGGTTCCGCTGAATGTTCCGGCGGAGGGTATTCCCTCCGCCATCAGCGTGGCCCAACCGATCACGTCTGAGCACTCGGCCGGGATGACCTCTGCCGAACCGGCACCGAAATGCAGGGACTGGTTGGTATCCCACAGCCGTTCGCCGGTAAGAACCTCCCCCGTCGCTCCTCCCGGCCCGGCCACTATGCCTGCCAACGTCTCGACGTCGGCCTGTGAAAAGAGCCGTGTCCCTTTGGCGGTGACCGCGGAGTCTTTCGGGGCGGCGGTACTGGTCGCGGAGCTTGGGGTACCGGAATCCGCGCCGGGTTCGGCCGGAACGGAGGCGGCCAGGAGGATCGTCACGAGTGCTGCCGCCGCGAGACTGTGAAGAATTTTCGCCCTCGACATCATGGTTCCCCCAACCTTGCCCGGATGTGAAGTCATCCTATGCGACCCTGGCGGCATCGTTACACCGGATCGTCCTACCCGTCGTCATCGGGTTATGTCACGGCGGTGGGTGGCACGTCCCTGGTCAGGGACTCGAGCGCCCGAGGGTGGAGCGAGTCTGCATGGTCCGGGTCGGGATCCGGATGCTCCACGGTCAATGCGGCACTGCCGGCGGCAGCCGCGTTTGGCACCGGTTGCAGCAAGGGCGCCTCCGCCGACGTCTCCGCCGTCGCAGATCCGCAGACCGGATTGTCCGTCTATGCGCCCACCAGCAGCACCGCGTCGTCCTGGGCGCAGTATGGCGGCACCAGCCTCTCCTCGCCCCTGATCGCCGCCATGTACGCACTTTCCGGGAACACCGGCAACTCGTCGATGTTGGCCAACTCGCTCCCGTATTCACACACCGGCAACTTCAACGATGTCACCTCGGGTTCCACGGGCAGTTGCCCTGTAACGCAGTGGTGCCTCGCCGGCAATGGCTGGGACGGACCCACCGGCGTCGGCTCGCCAAACGGGGTCGCGGGTCTCTGACCGCAATCCATAACCGGCCCAGTGATGGCCGGCAGCCCACGGCTGCCGGCCATCACTGTTGTTACTCGCCGGCCCAGGCGGTGATCGTCGCCCCGGCCTCCACCCGCCGTTGCTGAACCCCTGTCAACCGATCAGGTAGGCAAATCCGCGCCCATCCGAGGCCGCCGCATGGACGAAGACCTTCGCCCTATGAAGGAAGGCGGCGGCATAGGCCACCTCGGACTCCAGCGAGCGGCCGGACGAGCAAGACCCGTCCAGAGCGGCATTGATGTCGTGGTCGTTGATCGCCTCAAGGTCCCGGGCAATCAGAGCGACTTCGCGCGGCGGAAGCGCTCGCACCCACGGCTGCCAGGTAAAACCATCGTCGGCGTATGTCACATGCCGTTCGAACATCCGGTAGGAAGCCCTGGCTGCAGCACCCGGCGAGGGCGCAGCAGTGAGCCGCTGCAAGTACGGCCATGCTCTGTCGAGGTAAAGGAAATCACGCTCCGACAGGGCTTGCCGGAGGTCTGTAGAGCCCTGTATGAAGCCACGCTCAAGACCGAACGCGTCCGCGAGCGGGTCGGAGCCGATCACGGTGCGTGGATCAGCGAGTGCTTTTGCCGCCTGATCACTCTCAAATGCGTAGGCGTAGTACCGGATTCCCATGGGACCAATCCTGAACGGACAGCGGGCTGCGCTGAACCGAGTCCTGCCGTATGTGGATGACTCGCGGATCCGGACCGACGGCCGTACGACCTCCTCGTCGAATCTCACTTTGCCTGGGGTGAAGGCCCTTCCTAGCGCGCCAGCGAGCGGCCAATCTGCCGAAGGGCGGCATCATAGGCGGCTTCCCACGTCCAGCCGGCTGCTGGTGCCCCGGCAAGCTCCAGTGACACCATTCCGTGGACCTGGCCCCACACCACGCCGACCGTCGACGCGACCTCATCCCCCTGCGCTCGGGGCATCGCTGAGGCAACTGCAGCGAACAGCGGCGCCATGGCTGGTTCGGCGGCTCCCGGTGTCGGCCGGCAGGGTACTTGGCTGGTCAGCGAACCACTAAACATCAGGCCGTAGAGGACCGGATGCTCCAGGGCCCAGGCCCGGTAGGCCAGCCCTAATGCTTCGACGCCGCCGTCGGACGCGTCTTGCTGGGAGGCAGCAAAGGACGCAAAGCCGTCATCGAGGACGGCACTCAGCAGTTCCGCTTTACCCCCGAAGAGGGAATACACCGCCGTCGTCGACGTCCCCGCGGCCGCAGCGAGACTGCGCAACGATACGGCGGCGGCGCCCTCCCTGGCGATCAGGGCTGCGGCGGCGTCGAGCAGGGTGCGACGCAGGTTTTCGTCGTGGACAACGGGTCTTGCCATAGGACCAGTATTCCATAACACTGTTCTGTAACACTGTTATGAAGGGAAGAGGCATGGCGAATCAAGTTCACCCGGGACGCTTCACTGCCGCCCCGGAAGGATCGGTGACGGTCTTCCTCATCGGGATGCGCGCGAACCGGTGGTGGAAAATTGGCAAGGTGGCCCGGGTGGCCGCGTCCATGCCCAGGATGCTTGCTTACCTGGCCACGACGCCGGAGGCCGGGTTGCTGGGCTACGAGCAATGGTTCGGTCGGAACACCATCATGGTCACCTACTGGAAGAGCCCGGAGCATCTGCAGAGGTTCGCGGCGGACCGCTCCGCACCGCATCTTGACCCCTGGCGCCGGTTCATGCGCGAATCAGCAGGCACTGGGGACGTCGGCGTATGGCACGAGACCTACGAGACGCTCCCGGGCGGCAGGGAAAGCATGTACAGCGACATGCCGGTCTTCGGGCTGGCAGCAGCTACCGGCCACGTCCCGGTCGGAGCAGGACTCAACACGGCACGACAGCGTTTGGAGTCAGATAGGGCGGGTCATCATCTGTCCGATTGAGGCGTCCCGGCCGGGGCGTGCAGGAGGCTTCATTCTCACTCGGCCCAAAATGCGCGTGGCCGCCGGGAACAGGTGTTCCCGGCGGCCATCCCATCGCGATCTCTGCGGAACTACACGTTGAAGCGGAACTCCACCACGTTCCGTCACGCACCAACCTTTGGTTCCCTCACAACAGACCCCGCGAGGGAAAGCTGGCTCGTCTCCTAGTAGGGGGATTCGAGAATCTTCTTGAGGTTCTCCAGGTCCTTGCGCATGGCCCTGCGCATCAACGGCGCCATGAAGATGCCTGTCAGTGCTGAAAACCCGGAGGGTTCACCTGTGTTGCGGAGGGTCATGCGGGTCGCACCATTCTCATCGGACCAGCCGTAACTGGTCCGCATCGGAAAAGGACCTTGACTTGTACGCATAGTGAGTTTGTATCCGGGGACAAGTTCGGTTATTTCGTAGACATAATCCAGATTCCGGCCCAAGAATCGTGCGGTGAAGGCAACCCGGGATCCGACCGTCAAGGGCCGCGGAGTCTGCCATTGTGCAGATCCTATGTTCACGTACCAAGCTGGCGCGTTGTCAGGGTCGGAAGCATAACTGGCCACGATCTCACGGGGCCGCCGGATCAGTGCTTCGGTCTGGACGTTCACCATGGTGTTCCTCTGTGTGTGCTGGCGGGTCGGAGATGCCGGAGGCGGACCTTCCCAACTATCGCATGACGCGCTTGCCGGCGTGGCCACCGCGGATCGTCGGCACCATGCAATCGGCCGTCCGGGGCCTGTTTGATAGCCCTGATGCTCGCAGTGGCACGCCCCGAGGTTGCATGGTGATCGTACGCCAACGGCAACGATCGCGCAGACCGCCACTTCCTGACTTTTCCTGAGCTAGGAAATGCTGGCAGCATCATTTCGACGTGGCAACGGCCCCAAAAGCGCGTGGCCGCCAAGAACATCTGTTCTTGGCGGCCAACGCGAAAGTTTCAGGGAGGTCAGGACCTAGACGTTGAAGCGGAACTCCACCGCGTTCCGGCGCGGAATAACCTGTCGCACCCTGCCAGGGATACCGTCCGGCCGAAAGCTGAGGCTATTCCACGCGCTTAGCTCCCCAGGAGTGTGACGTCGCGGACGGCGCCCTTGTCCGCGGAGGTGGCCATGGCGGCGTATGCGCGCAGTGCGGCCGAGACCTGGCGGTCCCGGTCCTTGGGCTTGTAGCCGCCGTTGATCAGCAGCTTCTCCCGCCGCTCGGCCAGCAGCTCATCGCTGACTTCCAGCTGCAGGGACCGCTGGCTGATGTTGATGCTGATGATGTCCCCGTCTTCGACCAGGGCGATGGTTCCGCCGGAGGCGGCCTCCGGGGAGATGTGTCCGATGGACAGGCCGGAGGTGCCGCCGGAGAAGCGGCCGTCGGTGATCAGGGCGCACTTCTTGCCCAGGCCGCGGCCCTTGAGAAACGACGTCGGGTACAGCATTTCCTGCATGCCCGGACCGCCCTTGGGCCCCTCGTACCTGATGACCACCACGTCGCCTTCCTTGATGGTCTTGTTCAGGATCTTCTCCACGGCCTCATCCTGGGACTCGCACACCACGGCCGGGCCGGAGAAGGTCCAAATGGATTCATCCACACCGGCGGTCTTCACCACGGCACCGTCCACGGCCACGTTGCCGCGGAGCACGGCCAGCCCGCCGTCCTTGGAGTAGGCGTGCTCCACGGAGCGGATGCAGCCTTCGGCGGCGTCGGTGTCCAGCGAGGTCCACTCGTTCGACTGGGAAAAGGCGGTGGAGGACCGGACGCCGCCGGGGGCCGCGTGCCACAGTGCGCTGGCTTCCTCCGTGGCCTTGCCGCCGCGGATATCCCAGTCGTCCAGCCAGCCGTCCAGGTCGGCCGAGTGCACCGAGTGGACGTCCTTGTGCAGGAGGCCGCCGCGGTTCAGCTCGCCCAGCAGCGCGGGGATGCCGCCGGCACGGTGCACGTCCTCCATGTAGTAGGTCCGGTCCTTGGCCACGTTCGGGGCCACCTTGGCCAGGCAGGGTACCTGGCGGGACTTGGCGTCCATCTCGGCCAGGCCATAGTCCACGCCCGCCTCCTGGGCCGCGGCCAGCAGGTGCAGGATGGTGTTGGTGGATCCGCCCATGGAGATGTCCAGCGCCATAGCGTTGTCGAACGCCTTCGCGGTGGCGATCGAACGGGGCAGCACCGACACGTCGTCGCCGTCGTAGTAACGCTTCACGAGCTCGACGACGGTGGTCCCGGCCTTCTCATACAGCGCCTTGCGCGCGGTGTGGGTGGCGAGCACGGAGCCGTTGCCGGGCAGCGACAGGCCGATGGCCTCGGTGAGGCAGTTCATCGAGTTGGCGGTGAACATGCCGGAGCAGGACCCGCAGGTGGGGCAGGCGTTCTCCTCGATGAGGTTGATGTCGGCGTCGGAAATGGACTCGTCGACGGCGTCGGAGATGGCGTTCACCAGGTCCAGGGAGCGGACGGACCCGTCGGTGAGGGTGACGCGGCCGGCCTCCATGGGGCCGCCGGAGACGAACACCACGGGGATGTTCAGGCGCAGCGCGGCCATCAGCATGCCGGGGGTGATCTTGTCGCAGTTGGAGATGCAGACCAGGGCGTCGGCACAGTGGGCGTTGACCATGTACTCCACCGAGTCGGCGATCAGGTCGCGGGAGGGCAGCGAGTACAGCATGCCGCCGTGGCCCATGGCGATGCCGTCGTCCACCGCGATGGTGTTGAACTCGCGGGGAACCGCTCCGGCGGCGAGGATCGCGTCGGAGACGATCCGCCCGACGGGGGCGAGATGGGTGTGGCCGGGAACGAACTCGGTGAAGGAGTTGGCCACGGCAATGATCGGCTTTCCGATGTCCGAGTTGGCGACGCCGGAGGCGCGCAGCAGTGCGCGGGCTCCGGCCATGTTCCGGCCGTGGGTGACTGTTTTAGAGCGAAGTGCAGGCATGTCTGACATCTTCCCCCGTCCCACGACCGGGGTGAAGACAGCCCTGCTACTAGTAGTGAAAGTAACAGAGTAATAGTATTCTGATGTACAGCACTCCGATCGTCGAAAAGAACTGGGACTCTTCCTCCGCGCCCGCCGGAACCAGGCCGTCCGGGTGGATTACGGCCTTCCACCCCTGTCCCGCACCCGCGAGCGGGGCCTGCGCCGAGAGGAGGTAGCGTTCCTCTCCGGCGTCAGCGTGACCTGGTACACCTGGCTGGAGCAGGGACGGGACATCAATCCGTCCCGCCAGGTCCTCGAAGCGGTCGGCCGGGCCCTGCATCTCTCGGACGCCGGGCTGGACTACGTCCTCTCCCTCGGGGGCTACGCCGCCGTCGGGCCGGGGCCCGCCGCGGCGGCCACCGCCCCCGCCCATCTCCAGCGCCTGCTCGACGCCCTGGACCCGAACCCGTCGTTCGCCCTGTTCCCGGACTGGGGCATCGCGGGCTGGAACAGCGCCTACGCGGCCCTGTTCCCCAACATCGCCACCGTGCCCGCCGCCGACCGGAACCTGCTGTGGCTCGTCTTCACCGACCCCTACGTCCGGGACCTTCTGCCGGATTGGGAGGTGACCAGCCAGCGGTTCCTGGCCGAGTTCCGTGCCGAAACCGGGCAGCGCCTGGGCGACGTGGACGTCAGGAACCTGGTGGAACGGCTGAAGTCCGCCAGCCTGGAGTTCAAGGAAGGCTGGGACCGGTACGACATTCTCGGCTTCGAATCGCGGGAGAGGGTCTTCCGCCACCCGAGCGTCGGCACACTGCAGTTGGAGCACCATCAGCTCTCCCCCTCGGACCGGCCGGACCTTCACCTGGTGGTCTACACGCCGGCTCCGGGCAGCGGGGCCGACGTCCGCATGAGGCGCCTCATCCCATTCGATGGCTGAGTGGTAGTGTCCTCGACGGAGAAGGCGTAAGTGGGTGCGGCCGCACCCGCGATCGCAGCGTCCCGCGCTGGCCGCTATGCGACTTCCAGGATGCCGTGCCTGCGATAGAAGAGCACCTTCACTCGATCGAGGATGAACATAACCACCACCGTCACGACCGCCACAATCAGCAGCGCCGGCCCCGGGACGGGGCTGGTGAACACTCCCGACAGGACTAAGAGGGTCGTGAGCACGATGTTGCCCGCGACGACGCTTCCCACCCACCGGCCGGGTATCGACTTCCAGAATGCGTTGCGGGTGCGTGTCATCAGGATGGTGACCATGGCCGAGTAGATCAGGTAGGCGAACAACAGCGCGCTGACCTGCCCGGGTTCGAGCCTCTGGACGTCCAGGCAATACCACAGCAGGCCGAGTCCGACCACGACCCACCCGACCGTGAAGATCGCGGCGGTGCGTGCCAGCCGCGGCATGTCCCACCGTTCCGGACTGCTGGAGGCACCGGCCCGGTCGGTGCCCAGGGTGAGAGTGACAAGGTCATTGAGGATCACGATGAGAACGATGAGACTCAGGGAGACGGGGAAGAACCCGGCCAGGATGAATCCGAAAGTCAGCAGGGCCGCCAGCTCGGCGGTACGGGCGAGTTTGGTGATGGTCCAGGTCATCATCCGCCGGTACACCCGGTGCCCGCTGTCGATGACGTCCGGGACGGCGCCCAGGCCCTCACCGGTGAGCACGATGCGGGCGGCGGCTTTCGCCACGTCAGTGGCGGAGCCGACGGCGATCCCGACATCCGCCTGCTTGAGCGCGGGGGCGTCGTTGATTCCGTCACCGGTCATCCCCACGACGTGCCCGGCCTTCTGCAGGGCCACGACCACGGCATGTTTGTCCTCGGGGTAGACCTCGGCGAGCACATCGAAGGCGGCCGGGTCGTTGATTGCATCCTGTCGGGTGCCGGTCCGCTCACCCACGCCGACCTGCGCGGCGATGGCCCGCGCGGTGCGCACGCTGTCGCCGGTGATCATGATGATGCGCACGCCGCGGTCTGCCACCTGCTGCAGGACGTCCTTGGCGTCCTCGCGTGGCGAGTCCGCCAGCGCGACAAGCCCTCGCACCCGCAGCCCGTCCTCGTTGGGACCGGTGGCAACGGCCAGGACCCGCGCCCCCGTAGTGGCCAGCGCGTCGACCTGCTCGGCGTAGTCGGCCGGAACGCCCGCCAGCTCGACCAGCACAAGCGGGGATCCGAGCACGACTGCGGCCTGGATGCCATCGTCCTGCGTGATGCGTGCCTTCGATACCTTCGCCACCGGGTCGAATCCGTTGAACCACGACCGCGTGAACGACTCCGGAGCCTGATACTGCGCGGCGCGGGTGATCGCCGCGCTAATGGTGTCGGCTGCGTCCGCGTCCGTCGCGGCCGCAGCCAGCCGCAGCACCTCGGAGCCGGACAACCCGTCGAAGCCCCGCAGGTGCGCAATTTCGGGCCGGTTCCGTGTCAGCGTGCCGGTCTTATCCACCAGCAGCACATCCATGGCAGCGGCTTCCTGGACGCCTGAAAGCCCTACGACCAGCGCGCCACGACCAGCCAGGGCCCGGGCCTCCAACGAGTTCGCCACGGTGAAGCTGGAAGGCATTGAAATGGGGATGGTGGCGATGAACAGGATCACCAGGAACGGCAGCAGTTCCAGCCACGACTCGGCACGGATCACAGCGGCGGCCACGAGGATAATCGCGAGTCCAACGTCGAGGAACGCGAGGTAACGGACGATCGTGAACAGCAGCTTCTGCAGCCTGCCCGGAGGCTCGGCGGTGCGGACCAGCTGGGCAGTCTTGCCGTAAGAGCTGGACGCCCCGGTGGCGCTCACGGTACCAATCGCAGCCCCGTGGCTGATCGTCGCGGCTTGGGAGAGCATGTCACCGGCGGTCTTGGTGACGTCGGCCGACTCCCCGGTGAGCGCGGACTCGTCCACCTTCACCGTGCCCTGGTCGACGCGGACATCAGCGGGCACGATGTCGCCCACAGCAACGTAGACGACGTCGCCCGGCACAACCTCCCGGGAGGGCAGAATGACCCAATGGCCGTCCCGGAAGGCGCGGGCGCTGACCTGTAAGTGCCGGTGAAGAAATCCAATCGCTCGCGACGCCCTCGACGCTTGCACCTGCCCGGTAATTGCTGAGAACACCAGCAGCAGGAACACGAACAGTGCTTGAACGGTCTTGCCGAGGGCCAGTTCGAAGATGATCGCAGCTTCCAGGAGCCACGACACCGGGTCCCACATCCGCTTCAACGTTCCCAACACGGGGCCCGTTCGCTTCTCCGGAACCTCGTTGTAACCGTGCTCGGCGCGACGCTCTGCCACCGCGGCGGCGTTCAAGCCGCCCCCGGAGTAGCTCGCTTCGAGAGTGCTCAGTTCGTTTTCGGACGTCATGGACTCTCTCCCTCTCGGATCCGGACGGCCATATGGCCGGCGGCACTCGGCCGGAGCCAGCCCCCGTGACGGAGAGGACGCAACTGTTTAGCGGCGAATCTTCCCGGGGCGCGCATTCCTACGAACCTCGCGCCAGCCGGTGGTGCCGAGTAAGGCGCGTCAACGAAGGGCGAGGAGGCATGCGCGCGTTATTGCGCTTAGGCCGGTCCCTCCGCGGACTGCTCCTGCCAGCGCTTACAGCAGGCGTCGATGATGGTGATGGCCTCCTCGACCCGGCCCCAACCAAGGACCCGGGTAGTTGATCCCTGCTGAAAGTCTTTGTAGTGGTTGAAGTGGTGCTCTATTTGCTCCCGCCATCTCGTGCCGAGGTCATCCAGGGACCGGACCCTTTGTCCGGTGTCCCTTTCGTCGGCGGGGACGATGACGATTTTGTAGTCGGGGTCGTTCCCATCGAGGAAGTTAAGCAGCCCGAGGATCCGACCGTGGACAACCAGCCCGGTGGGCAGCGGTTCCCTGGTTACACAGAGAATGTCCAGTTCGTCTCCGTCCTCGTCCAGGGTTTGTGGGATAAAGCCATAGTTGACGGGTTTGGCAAAAATCATGGGATCGACCCGGTCCAGGTGGAACGCTCCGGTCCTTCTGTCCCATTCGATTTTGTGGCTTGATCCCATGGGGATGTCGATGACACCCGTGACCAGGCCGTTCCGGTAGTCCCCGCAGTCGTAGAGTGCATTGAAATCAGTCATGATGCCCCCTCCGAAGCCTCTTCGAACCGGGCCCCGATCCATACCGGCGGGTTGCGGGTTGGGCGGTGGAACGCAGCGGCTAGGTTCAGTTGCGGCGGGGGGCCGAAAATGGTCATGGCTTTCCTGTCCAGGCATGTATCACCAAACAGGAACTATCAGCCGGGTCGGCGGTTCGGACAGAAAAGCCATCTCTGTCCCGGCGAGATCCATCACCGTTCCAATAATCAACCACAACAGCCCCACCGGAGGCAAGGGACGGCTGCGTTTTTCGTCGTCCACGGCTGGATGGGCCCGGACCGGCTCGACGCCCGGTTGCGGGACAGGGGGCAGGTCCAGGCTTAGGACGTCCGTTGCGTCCCGGTGGCGACGACCGGGGGCGCAGCGGTGCGTTCATCGGTGACGGCGTCGGTATCGACGGTGTTGCCGGGATCGGCGGGGCCGTGCTGGTCCTTGAAGATGCGCAGGTACAGGTCTTTGCCGTAGCTGGTCGGTGTCGGTTCGCCTTGCTGCAGTTTGAAGGTGCGTCGTCCGTCCTCCCGTCGTTCGGCCTGCAGGAACAGTGCCCCGGGCAGATGGCGGGTGAACAGCGAGTGGGCAAGGTCGAACATGTGGGTGACAAAGAATACGCGGACCCCTGATTCAGCCAGGGCAAAGATCACGTCCCGGGCTATGCCGGAGCCTTCACGTTCGTTGGTGGCTGCGAAGGACTCGTTGAACAGAACCATGGAAGAGCTGGTGAGCCTGCACGCGATGGTGTCCATGCGGGCCAGTTCCTCATCGAGCTTTCCGCTGGTTAGGCTGGCGTCTTCTTCCCTCTTGAAGTGCGTGTGCAGGCTGTCGCAGGGGGTGGAGCTGAAGTAGTCGGCACAGACGAACATTCCGGCTTGCATCATCAGCTGGGCCAGTCCGACGGCGCGCAGGAAGGTGGACTTCCCGCCTTGGTTGGCGCCGGTGATGATTACTATGCGCTTGCCGTCAGCAGGAAGGTCATTGCCGGTGACGTTGGTGCCGGCCAGGGCGAGGGTAGGGTCGCTGAGGGCACGGGCCGAACACACCGGGGCCTTCCCCGCTTCATAGGATTCAGGTTTGGGTATGCACAGTGGGGCGCCGACGGTTTCGAGCTGCTCACGCAGGTTCAGGCAGCCGATGTAGAAGCCCAGTTCGTTCCGCAGCGCCGTGAAGAAATCGACGATGTGGTCGTCGGCCTGCGCCAGGGCGTTGGCGGCAAGGTTCAGGCCGCGGTCCCGCAGGGCGGAGAGGGCACGGTAGCCTCCTTCGTCCCGGTCAGGGATCTGGAAGGACAGCGCTGAACGGTCCGGGACAAACCACTGGCGCAGCAGCCGCTGGAGCTTACCGCCCGGGATGGCCTCGGATCTGCGCAGCCTGTAGCCCGTGCCTTCGTTGGCCACCCCGAGCCCGGCGCTGATCTCCACGCCGCCCCGGAATTTCAATCTCCGCAGGTGGACGTCGACGGCGTCGAAATATTCGTCGTTGAGCTCATCGGTGATCATCGTGAGGAACCGGTTCATCCCCGGGGACGCGAAGTGCCCGCGGGACGCGCCGGCCAGACGGCGCAGCTCGCGCAACACGACCATCAGGGCGTTCAAGGATTCGATGGACCGGCTCAGCACCGCCGCGGGATAGTTGTTAAAGATGCTGCGGTAGATCTTCTTCTCTGCCTCGACCGCTTCCACGGCCAGGCCATAGAGCTTCCGGACGGTGGCCGGGTGTTCCAGGCAGTCCAAGAGGACTTGTTGACGGTAGATGATCTCGTCCGGCTCCCTCATACCCGCCAGGACCGTCCGCAGGGACACATCACGGAGGAACTCATCGCCGCGCGCCATGGCCTCGATGACCGGGGCGAGGGCGAGGTCGCCGATGATGTCAGGGGCATTGGCAGGCAGGTCAGCCGGCGGTGCAGGGTCATAGGTGCGGTAGAGCAGGAATGCCTTCATGACCGTATCCGTTCTTTGAGCGACTCATAGTTCAAGCCGTATTTGCGGGCCAGGACCTTGGCGTACGCGCGGCCGTCGGCCCGCCGCCGGACGACTTTGAAGGTCCGGACCGAGGGATCCTCGGGCAGGACGGTGCTGACCATGCTCACCGTGGTGGCGCTGACTGAGGCCAGCTCCTCCACGAACGTCACGCACACACAGATCAGGTCCAGGACAACGATGCGTCCGAGCACTTCCCGGCCCAGGTAGATGGCGTCGTTCAATGTGGTGGAGGTGAAGATTTCGTTCAGAATGATGACGCTGCGCGGCGTCGCCTGGGAAAGAACCCGCTGGACCCTGATCAGGTCATCCTCGAGTTTGCCCCGCAGGTCCATCCGGTTCTCTTCACGCTCAAAATGGGTGTAAATCCCGTCCGGAAGGAAAACCCTGGCGCGTGTGCCCGGAACGGGCACACCCAGCGCGGCAAGGTAATGCAGCTGGCCTACGGTCCGGGCGAAGGTCGTCTTTCCGCCCTGGTTCGGGCCGGACACAATGAGGATCCGTTCGGCGCCGTGCAACTCGACATCATTGGTGACCACCGGAGCCTTCTCGCGGACCAGGTTCACGGCAAGGGCGAGGTCGAAGGCATCCGCGGCGCTGGTCTGCTTGGAAGTGACCGATACCTCCGGGTAGCAGAAGCTAAGGCCCGCGTCTTTCAGGGGCCGTATGTGGCACAGATACGAGATGTAGAACTGGATTTCGCGGTCGAAACGGGTGATGGTCGGGTTCTGGAATGACGTGTATCTGGTGCAGAAGTCGTTGAGCCGGTCAAACGTGTCGGCGAACAGGATCGCTACACGGTCAAGCACCTGCGCCTCGACATGGTCCAATTCGACCGGCGTCGGGAGTTTGCTGCGGTAGTCCTTCACCGCACCTTGCCGGAACCTGGCAAACGTAGCTTCCACTTCGGCGGTGTAGTCCACTTCGTCCCGGTAGGGGCTGACGCTGACGTGTCCCCCGTCGATATGGATTTTGTAGGAGACCGCGTCCAGGTCGGCCCGGATCCGGTCGGCCTCTGTCCGGATCCGGGTAAAGAAACCTGACGAGGTGTAGGCGTCCAGGAAAGCGGTCAAGGCCCTGAACCCGGGCGACTGCAGGCCCAGGGCGGAAAGTTCCCCGCGCAGGCCGGTCACGGCTGAACAATAGGTCCGGGCCGCAGCCAGGACCAGTGCCTGTTGCTGCAGCCTGTAATGAAGCTTCCCTGCCTGGGCCAGCTGCTCGCGCACACTCTGCATCCCGCTGCTGAACCTTTCAACCGCATCCAGGCAGGACGGGATTTCCAGATCACGGAACACCTCATGCCGGAAGGCCACCGTTTCCGCATCCCGGCATGGGGAGTGGAAGAACGGGACAAGGTCATACCCGGCACGACCGGAAGTGACCGCCCCGATGATGGCATCAAGCTGCAGGTCCTTCAGGGTCTCCAGGAACAATGGCCCCTCACCATCGGGCACCACCCCGAGAACACTTACTGCCATGGCACCAGCGGTCCTGGCGGTGAACGTTACGGGGCCAAGCGTCGGCGCGGCACCACGATGGATTCCCCCTGTGGGGACTTCTTCGGGAAAGACCGGCATGTCAGGGCTCCGTCCGCCGAGAACTTCGGACAGGAACCATAGGCCGGGAGGCAGTTTGAACCGGGTATCCTGTCCGGTCCGGGCGGGATCCACCGCCTGAACACTATTTTACTCGTCCGGCGAACGAGGCGGTAGCGTCCGGATCAGGACCGGCCGCCGTTCAGGGTGCAGCTGGCAGCACGCGTGCCCCACAGACGACGTTCGCAAGCGAGGACCGCGGCCCCTAGGAGAATCGGTATGGCCAACCAGACAAGGTAGAGTTGGTCTCCGGCGATGGATCCCGCCTGAGCTGGACAGCTCGAACCGCCGCACGGCTGATGGTTCCTGCCTTTGAGACCGAAGGTAGGTGAGCCATGCCCGGCGACCGGGACCGGCCGCGCGAAATCCCCATCCGGCGCCAGGAATCTTCCCTGCCGCCCCTGCCCGCCCACAGGCTCCCCGGGGGTGGACCGGTGCCGCCGGCAGCACCGCCCTGGAACCCAGACCTCCGAGGCGCGACGGGCGCGTTGTCAAACGGTCCGATTTGAGACACCACACAATTCATGGGGCCGTGCTGCGGTCCGGGAGGAGAACATAATGGATCGTGACTTGTACCTGACTGTTATCGCGTTAGCCCGGCAGACGCCGTGGCTCCATGATTTTATGGCCGCCTACGCCCTGTGGGGCGGCCTTGTGCTCCTGTCATTGCTGCTTGTCGTCGGCTGGCTGCAAGGTCGGCGGCGAAAGGATGCTCCGGCCCGCTCAGCGTCCGCGCTACTGACAGGCCTTTCCGTCGTGACCGCAGTCCTCCTCAACCAGCACCTGATCTCCCCACTGATTGGCCGCGTCCGGCCGTGCAACGCCGTCGCCGGGGCCCAGGCCTTGCTGCCGTGCGGGCAGGACTTCTCGATGCCCAGCGACCACTGCATCATGGCCGGGGCGTTCATGGCAGGACTGTTCTTTGTCAGCAGGAAACTGGGAATCCTGGCCGTCATTGCGGCCGCCGTCCTGGCTTTCGGCCGTGTGTATACGGGCATGCATTACCCGACGGACACCGTTGCAGGTCTTGCCGCAGGAACGCTCATCGCCCTCGTACTCCAGTGGCTGCTCCATCGGCCGGTGTCGCTGTTGTTGGTGCGCCTGAACCGGACCCCGCTGGCAGTGCTGGTGCAAGCACCAAGGGCTTCCACCGCTCCACATCTGCCCGCTATCCCGGGAAAGTGACCGAACGGGCGCGGTTACCAGCGGGCCTTGCCCACCATGCGGAGCAGTTCCAGCCCCAACACGCGGTCCAGGCGGGTAAAGGTCGCAAACTTGCCGCCCGAGGCCAGGCTCTGGTCGGTTTCGAGCCGATGAAGCAGGGTCAGCACTGCGGCCGTGTTCAAGTCGGAGCTAAGAGCATGGTCGGCGGCTGCTAGAACTTCAGGCACAGCCGGCGCGGCCGGCATGTCCTTCCAGTTGGCCACCTTGAACCGCCACCGTTGCAAGGTCTCCCCAGCCCGGTGGAGCCTGGCCCGCGACAGAACGGCGGGACTGGCGTAGGGGAAGCGAAGGATGCAGAGGCGAAGCGCGAGCGGATCGTGGTCGCCGGGCAGGCTGGAGTCGAACGGCGCTCCGCACGGAGCAGGAGGTTGCACCGCGCCGATCTCCAGGATCTGCCCTGGCACGGGTGCCCTGGCGACGGTCCCTGCGGGTGCTGCGGCTCTGATGACGGCAGCTGCGGGCCCGCGGAGAAACGCCTCAATCTCCGATTCGGAGTGGCTGCGCATTGACGGCTCCCCGATCAGCGACGCCTTCTTCCAGTCACCTGGGCCAGCCGGCAGTCCGTTACCGTCATCGAGGACGGCCAGCAGCACCTGGATGCCATGCAGGTCCTCAGCCAGACGCCGGAGCACATCAGCAACCAGCAACACCCTCAGTGCCTGAAACGAGCTTTGCCCCAGACCCCGCACGTCTACTTTGACCCGCAAGGGGCCCTGCCCGGCCTTTACGCATGCAGCCGAACCGGTCGACGTGATCGGGTGTTCCTCTATGGCTCTTATGGCTTCCGCAGCCAACATTGGCCCCTCAACGCGAGTCATTCAGGACCCGGATGAGGACATCCTCGCCGCCGTTGTACCGCAGGGTCGCGACCCACAGCTGATAGGGCTCCTCCCCGGCCCTGACCGGCGGGAGCACCCGCGGTTTCTTCAAAGGCGCCGCCCAGCCCGGGATGTCCTCCTCACGGAGGGCTTCCAAGGCACTGGGCACCATTCTGTGCGGAAGTTCGGCCAGGCAGGCCCAGAAGAGCGCGTCCAGACCGTTGCCCTCCCCATACGGCGGAAGCCAGCGGGCGCGGCCGAACCGCGTCAGGTCCACCGCCGACAGCGGAGCATCAAATGATGAATTCACGCCTCATCACCTTCTTTGCCGGTCAGTCCACCCAGCCGGTCGCGCGCAGGTATGCCGCGCACACCTCATCGACCAGGTGGTCGGCCTCGAGCGTGGGGCTACAGCCGACGACCGGATGCCGTGCCCCCGGTAACATCCGGTCCAGTGCAGACGCCCAGGCTTCCGGTTCGGCGTGCCACTGCGGCAGGTCGGTCCTGTCTGTCAGATGCGAGAAGCATTTTTCCTCGGCGACGCACAGAATCTCATCGACCGGATCATCGCCTCCCAGATGCAGGACCGCGACGGGCCGGGCGAGGACGTCGACACCGGGAAGAGCCGGCTCACGCATCAGGACAAGGGCCTGGGCTTCCCCGCCGTTCCCGGTAAGGGTTTTCTCTACCCGGCCCCACCCCACCGGCCATCCATCACGCAGGTCCGTTTTTCCACGGGCGATTGCAGTAGGTCCGTCGGGTTCCTCACGGATAGCCGAGCCGACCGTTGAGATCACATGGACCACAAGTTTGGACAATGCCTCCACCTCCCGCAATCATCAAGCATTGATCACGTAGGGGCCATCAGCATCGTCCGGATGCGGTTTGCGGCGAGCCTCATCACCACCTCAATTCTCGCCCAAACCGGTCACCAATAACAGGCCCTGAGTTCCGCCCAGTTTTTCCTCCCAGCGCCAGGCCCTGACCGTCGCACTCCTGGGTGTCGCCGCGGTCGCCGCCGGCACCCGGCTCCTCCTGCTCTTCACCGACCAGCTCTCAACAGAGCGCTCTTCACAGCTACCTCCGCCTCCGCGACCGTCAGGCTTAGCACCCGTGTCACCCCCGGCCTGCACGCGACTGCCCCGTGGGTGGTCGTGGTGCTCATGTCCACCGGAGGGGTCGGGACCATTGCCGTCGCATCAGCTCTCGCCCTCTCATCCCGCCCCAAGCTTTACCCAACTCCCAGAAGAACGGCCAGTCATGGAGTACGGCCCGCAACCGCACCTGCACCTGCACCTGCCCGGAGTTCTCGGACGGTTCTGCACGTGCTTCGGCCTCCGCATCTGTCCAGTCTCCATGAGTTGCCCCTCGCCCCTCCTGAGATGAGAACCGCGTGGTCTAGATTCGTCTTAGCGTCCCGCGCTCCGCACCGGAGCTTGGGTGAGCACTGGGAAAGAAAAATGGGAGTTCTTTGTGGCCACTGCCTTGCTGTTGTCCTTCGCGGTCCTGCTACTGATCGGTGTGCTCATCTCCGAACGGGCGCATCGAACCGTGCTGTCCACGGCCGTGCTCTTCCTCGTGGGCGGCTTCCTCCTGGGACCCGGAGCCCTCGGATTCATCACCGTCACACCGGGAGATCCGATCGTTAGCGGGCTGGCGGAACTGGCGTTGTTTTCGGTCCTCTTCACCGACGGGATGCGGGTCGGGTTCCGGGACCTGCGCGCGGCCTGGCGCCTGCCCGGCCGCGCCCTGCTCCTCGGCCTGCCCCTGACCCTCGCCCTGACAGCTGTCTTCGCCCACTATCTCGTCGGGCTGCCGTGGCTGGAAGCGTTCCTCCTCGGGGCCATCCTCGCCCCCACCGATCCGGTCTTCGCCGCCGCCATCGTTGGCCGGGAGGAAGTCCCCGGCCGGCTTCGGCACCTGCTGAACGTTGAATCCGGCGTTAACGACGGCCTGGCGCTGCCCATTGTGCTGATACTCCTCGCCGCAGCCGGCGGCAGCAAGACCACCAGCGAGGAGCTGCTGCTCGAAATCGTCCTCGGCATCGCCGTCGGCGTCGTCGTGCCCGTCATCGTGCTCGGACTCGAACGGCTGCCCTTCCTGCAGGCCATCCAGTCGATGCAGCCGCTGCTTGCGGTGTCCATCGGCCTCCTGGTCCTGGCCATCTGCCAGGCGACGCATGCCAACCTTTTCCTGGGCGCCTTTGCCGCGGGCATCACCGTAGCCACCCTCGGTAAGGAGCTCCGGCACGACTTTGAGCAGTTCGGCGAGCTGGTCACCGAGCTGCTCAAGCTGGCAGCCATCATGGTCTTTGGTGCCCTCATCACCCCGACCTTCCTCTTCGGCGATATTTCCTTCGCCGGCTGGATTTTCGGGCTGCTCGCCCTGCTCGTTGCCAGGCCGCTTGCCCTGCTCGTGTCCTTCATCGGAGCCAAGCTGAGCTTCGGCGAACAAATCACCGCCATGTGGTTCGGCCCGAAAGGCTTCGCTTCAGTCGTCTACGGCCTGATCATCCTAGAATCAGGCATCGCCCTGGCCGACCAGATTTACCACCTCGTCGCCCTCGTCATCGTCCTGTCGATCCTCGCCCACTCTTCCACCGACGTCGTCATCGCCCGCAAATTCGCGCGCAGCCAGGAAGGGACGCGTTCAGGCACGAAGACCTCTTGATCCAACTTCAGTAGTTTGAGCGCCTGTTCTTTGCTGTGGTCCCCATCGCGACCTCAGCACCGGCCCGAAACCCCTACCGGCAGGAGAAGAGACCAGATTTCCCCAGGCCGTCCCACGCGTCCCGGCGAAAGAAGTCCAGCCGCACCTCGTCGGACTTCAGGTCCACAACAGGCCGGCCAGGGCGAGGCCCGCGGCTGCTGCACCGACCGCTGCTACGGCGGTGCCGACGCTGTTGGCCAGGGCCAGGCCCGGGCGGCGGGACTGGATGAGGCGGACCGTTTCGAAGCTGGCCGTGCTGAAGGTGGTGTAGCCGCCAAGGAACCCGGTGCCGGCAATCGACTGCACCTCCACTGGTGCGGCGTGGACGACGACAGCGCCCGCGACCAGGCCCAGGAGGAAGGATCCGGTGACGTTGATGGTGATGGTCCCGACCGGCAGTGCGGTTCGAAGTTTGGAGCGGACGAGGCCGTCGACGACGAAGCGGGACCCGGCACCGATCCCGCCGGCGAGTCCGAGCAGGATAACTGTCAGTGCGTTCACAGGCCGGCCTCGTGCCGGGTCGTTGCCCGGGTGTGGTGGCTTGCGGCAAACCAGATCCCTGCCAGTGTTGCCCCTGCTCCGCCGGCCAGGGTCGCGGCGAGGTAGAGCAGCGCGTCGGTGACCCGTCCGGAGTCCAGGAGGGTGTTGGTTTCCAGGGCCAGGGTGCTGTAGGTGGTGAAGGCTCCCATGAACCCGGTCCCGGCGAGCAGGCGGGTGATCCTGCGCCTGCCGGCATCAGGGCCGCGGCGCACGAGCGCTTCGAGCAGGCCACCGAGCAGAAAGGCCCCGGCCAGGTTGATGACCAAAGTGGGTAGCGGCCAGCTGCCCGGGGACGGCAGCAGCGCACTGAGCCCATAGCGGGCGAGGGCGCCGAAAAAACCCCCGGCCATCACGACCAGCACTAATCCAGGGTGCAGGTGGACGGGGCGGTGGGCACGGGGCTCACCGAGGGTTTCCGCGTCGGGATCAACGTCAACGGTTATCGATTCGACCGGCCCGCTGTCTGTCGGGAGCAGGTTCTCGTCCCCGGCTGCCGCGAGGGTACGGGCCGACGCCGTGGTCCCGGGAAGGGGCGGTTCCATCATCGGCTCTCCTTAGGATGCTTCATGTGAGGGGCGAGCGGGACGACCAGGACGGGCCGGTGCTGGCGGTGGGTGAGGTGGACCGCCACGGAGCCGACCAGGAGCTCCTCGAATCGGGCGCCGAGGCCGCGTTCCCGGGTGCCGACGACGATGACCGAGGAATCGGTTGATTCGGCTAGTCGCCCCAGCGCCCTGGCCGGGTCGCCGGCCAGGGTCACGAAGGACCAGTCAATGCCTGCATCCCCAAGGACGGCCCCGAGATGTTCGTTGATCCCGGCGCTGATGCCCTCGATATCGTCATCAACTCCCTCCGGATCGATCGGCAACGCCTCGGCCCGGCCGTCGGGTTCCTCGGCGAGGTAGGTCGTGACGTCGACGTAGGCGCAGATCAACTTCACGCCCAGGCTGTAAGCCATCTCCGCGGCACGGTGTGCCACAACCAGCGACTGGCCCGGGACGACCCCCATCAGCACCGGCCCAGTAATCTTCCCGGGCACGTACGGGTGGCCCGCGCTGTGGGCGTCCTTCGCCGGCTCGTTCATCGGTTCTCCTGTCGTAGGTGGGGCTTTTATTGGTCGTTCAGGTGGGTGCCGGTGGGTCCGTAGGGCAGGCCCGGGTTTTCGTCCTGTATCTCCAGGAGCCGGTTGTATTTGGCGACGCGTTCCCCGCGGGCCGGTGCCCCGGATTTCAGCTGCCCGCAGCCGGACCCGACGACAAGGTCAGCGACAAAGGTATCGTCGGTTTCTCCGGAGCGGTGCGAGACCATGGCACCGAAGCCGCCCTCCACGGCGGCAGTGAGCGTATCGAAGGTTTCACTCACAGTGCCGGCTTGGTTCGGTTTGATCAGGACCGCCGTCGCGGCGGCGGTCCTGATCCCCTCCCGGACACGGTCTGCGGACGTGACGAACAGGTCATCGCCGACTACTTGCACCCGGCTCCCGAGGGTGGCGGTGAGTGCAGGCCAGCCCTCGGTGTCTTCCTCGGCCAAGGGGTCTTCAAGGCTCCAGATCGGGTAGTCCGTGATGAGTTTCTCGTAGTAGCTGATCATCTGCCCCGGGGTGTGGGCGCGGCCGGCCACGGTGTAACTCCCTTCGCTGTAGAACGAGTTCGCGGCCGGGTCCAGGGCGATCGCGATCCCGTGCCGTCCCGCGGTGTAGCCCGCGTCTTCGATGGCGGCCACGATCAGATCCAGCGCCTCCTCGGGCCGGGCGATCGCTGGTGCGTAGCCGCCCTCATCCCCCAGCCCGGTCGCCAGGCCCTGCTGCTTCAGCCGCTTAGCCAAAGCATGGTAGACATCCGAGCCCCAGCGCAATCCGTCAGCGAAGGACGGCGCCCCGGCAGGGGCGATCATGAACTCCTGGAACTCCAACGGATTCGCCGCGTGCTGACCGCCATTTAGGACGTTGAAGTGCGGCACCGGCAGCCTCCCGCCCCGACCCAGTCGCTGCCCGATCCAAACATGCAAAGGAACACCGGCGACCGCAGCGAACGCCCGGGCAGCTGCCATCGACACCGCAACGATGGCGTTAGCCCCCAACCGGGACCGGCCAGGGGTGCCGTCCAGGGACACCAGGGCGTTATCCAGTTCCGCCAAGGTCGTCCAAGGGCGTGATGTCAGCAGGTCGGCTATTTCACCGCGGACGTTATTCACAGCTTTTTCCACGCTTCGGCCGGAATACTCCGTGCCGCCGTCCCGCAGTTCGACCGCCTCATGCGCGCCGGTGGAGGCCCCGGACGGCGCGGATGCGACCGACACGGTCCCGTCGCCGGCCGTGAGCCAGACCTTGACGGTCGGGTAGCCACGGGAATCCAGAATCTGCAGGGCGCGTACCCCTGTGATGTGAAGGTCATTCATGATGTACTCCATTTCCTCATCCTCGTGTCAGGTCCCGCCGGCGGCGGCGACCAGGGCAGCGGCGGTCCGCGCTGCCAGCGGATTCAGGTAGTCCCCGCCCCGCACTACCGGCACCATGGCAGGCGTGAAGCCATACAGCAGCGGATGCCCGGTGGGAATGTTCAGCGCCTCGACCTCGGCCTCGGTGAGACTGTCCAGGACGCAGCACAGGGCGCGCAGCGAATTACCATGGCCGACGAGCAACACGTCTGCTCCGGCCTCCAGACGGGGCCGGAGTTCCCGGTGCCAAAAAATGCGGACCCGTTTCACGACCCCGCACAGGGACTCCGTAGCCGGGAGCGCCTCCGGAGGCAGCCCCTGAAGGGCGAGACTACGCCGGATCACGCCCAGCTGGGTGCCGGACATGGGAGGTGGCGCCCCATAGTAGGAACGCCGCCAAAAGTGGAAGACCTCCGGCCCGAGTTCGCAGAGCAACTCATTCCTGGCGCGGCCGGTCAATGCCCCGTAGCTACGCTCGTTCAATTCCCACACACGAGCGACCGGAACACCGGGGCTTCCTAGCTCTTTCAGTACGATGCGAGCGGTATCCACCGTGCGCCTAAGCGTCGACGTGTAGACGATGTCGGGGATGAGCGCCGCAGAGGCCAGCATTGCTCCAGCCTGGACTGCTTCGGCTTTGCCGGCAGCGCTCAGGGGTGGGTCCAGCAGGCCGGTGAAACGATCTTCGGCATTCAGGACGCTCTGGCCGTGGCGGAGTACCAAGAGTTTGCCTGGTGCTTGCATGGCTCACCTACCTTCGTATCAGCAAAGGTAGGAACCATTAGCCAAAGGGCGGTTCGAACACCACGCACCTCACGTGCGGTGTTCCGGCGGGATCCATCACCGTCAACAGAGACTACAGGGACACCGCGGCTGCCGCCACATGTGACGCACCTAGTTCGGCATCCCACGGCCCTGCGCGTCCTTGGAACCGGCATCGCCGATGAGGAAAAGAGGCAGTCCCCAGCCCGCGAAGAAGCCCACCGCCTCAATCCAGGAAGTGTTCTCCTCCGCTCCGGCCGGGGCGCCACGATCGGTCATGGACTCGGTCAGTCGCCGTATCCTGTCCCTGATTCCCAGCAACCGGGAGGCCACCTCGTGCCGGAGCGACTCGGAAAGAGGGCGGCGCCCGGCCAGATGGAACCGACACAGCAGCGCCAGTTCCCCGGCACCGTCCGGCATGTCAGGGTCACAATCCGGGCAGACCCTGGTCCGCCATAGCGCCGATGTTTCCCTGAACCAGGTCTTGGTGTACGCCAAGCTGTTCGCCTCGGCGGTGAGAGCCTCTGTGTTCGAGTTCGCGTAGCCCATCCTCAGGCCCGGCAGTTCCGGGGAGGCCATATCCGCGCAGATCCTGCACGGCCCGACGGGGAGAAGCACCTCATCCGGATGCCTGTGCAGCAGGGAGCCTCTCCGGGCGAGCCCGTCCGCGACGTGTTCCAGGAGGTCCTCGTAAAGGACGGTGACGTCGAAGGGCTGGTGCCCTCCCCGGGCACCAGCGCCGGCCTGCCATAGTTCGACCTCCACCACGGCGTAGGCCCACGCGTGCCGCGGGCACAGCCCCAGGGAAGCACGGAGCAGCCGCCTCATGTTGCCGTCCATGATGTCCCCATGAATGAACGACCACAGCTGGCGAACTTCCTCCACCGACAGCTCCAACGCCGCCGCGGGCACCAAAGCCCCGGTCAGGCGGTCACGTTCGCATGTCCCCGGCTCCACCGGCCTTTTCCATGCCTTATCCCCAGTAACCATCTCGCCTCCACACCCGATGCAGGAGCCATCAGCATCACAAACCATTGGAGCCAGCCCATCGCCGGGCCCGACCGCGTCCATCTCTGCAACACAAGGCTAAACCCGCCAGTCCCTCCCGAACATGAGCCGCCGTGCACGGGCACCGCCGGAAGGCAACAGCACAGCTACCCCACCTACGGGCGCGGGGACGCCGCCATCAGAACCAATACGATCCGGGACCGCCGAACGGCCGCGGAGGGAGGCCACCCTTAAGCCCCATTCGTGCCGCAGTCACGGGGAGCGTGGCCCTGTAGACTGAAAAGAGGTGAGCCGGGAAGTCTGGTCGGCAGTGTTTTTGTCGACTCAACTTCCGAGGATTCCTTCATGAGCCAGAAACTTCCCACCCCGCCCCCTCCGAGATTCACCGTCTTTGGGCGGGGTAACTATGCGGAGTCACTGCGCATCGGCGAAATCCTGCGCAAAGAAACCGTCGGCGGTGTCCTCCTGGTGGCGGCCGCTGTCCTTGCGTTGATCTGGGCCAACTCTCCGGTGTCGGAGAGCTACTTCGCCCTCAGGGACTTCAAGATTGGCTACGAGCCCTGGCATCTTGAGCTGAGCCTGGGCGCCTGGGCGGCCGACGGGCTGCTGGCGGTCTTCTTCTTCCTTGTGGGACTGGAGCTTAAACGGGAGTTTGTAGCCGGGGACCTGAGGGAGCTCAACAAATCGGTTGTTCCCGTCACGGCCGCAGTAGGCGGCGTGGTGGTTCCGGCTCTCGTTTACGCAGCGCTGAATGTCGCCAGCCCGGAGTCTCTTCGCGGCTGGGCCATTCCGACGGCCACCGACATTGCCTTCGCCGTCGCGGTCCTGGCTATCGTCGGGTCGCACCTGCCGAGCGCCCTCCGGATCTTCCTCCTGACCCTTGCCGTCGTTGACGATCTGATCGCTATCGGCATCATCGCATTCTTCTACTCCAGCGACATTCAGGCCGCGCCCCTGCTGTGGGCACTGATCCCGTTCGGGCTCTACGCGTTCCTGGCCCAGAAATACCGGCTGTACTTCAGGATTAAGGCCGCTGCCGCGTGGCTGATTCTGCTGCCTCTGGGGACGGTGGTGTGGGCCCTGGTGCACGCCTCGGGAATCCACGCGACCGTTGCGGGCGTCCTGCTTGGATTTGCGGTCCCGGTCCTGCGCTCCAAGGCCAGCGGTGGTCCGGACACAGGGCCTGGCTTGGCCGAGGTTTTCGAGCACCGGTTCCGCCCGCTCTCCGCGGGCGTGGCCGTGCCCGTCTTCGCTTTCTTCTCCGCTGGCGTGGCCGTCGGAGGCTGGGACGGCCTGGTCTCGGCACTGACGGATCCGGTGGCGGCGGGCATCATCTTGGCGCTGGTACTCGGCAAGCCGGCCGGGATTCTTGGAACCACGTGGCTCCTCACTAAGGTCACCAAGGCGGCTCTGGACAACTCGTTCAAATGGATCGACGTCCTCGGCGTCTCCCTGTTGGCGGGCATCGGTTTTACCGTATCGCTTCTTATTGCGGAGCTGAGCTTCGGCAACGGCAGCTTGCACGACGACCACGCGAAGGTAGGGATCCTCGCAGCGTCCGTCCTGGCAGCGCTGCTGGCCGTCGCCGTGCTGCGGGTCAGGAATCGGCAGTACCGGCGCACCCGTGAGGCCGAAATGATCGATTCTGATCACGACGGCATCCCCGACCTCTACGAACCCCGCGACCCTTCCTGACCCTTCCGCCACACCCGGCAAGTCCCGGCCCACGGCCACAGGAAGGAACCGGCCATGACACCACAGCCCTCCGGACCAGACCCGATACCCGCGAAGCCTGTGCCGTGGCACGCCATGGGTTCTGACGCCGTTTTTGCCGGGTTGTCGTCCGGCCCGGACGGGCTGGGCGCCGCTGAGGCCTCCAGCCGGCTGACCGACGTTGGGCCGAACGAACTGAGTTTCGCCGGAGCCACCCCATGGTGGCGGGTCTTGTTGCGGCAATTCATCAGCCCGCTGATCGGAATCCTTCTGGCCGCCGCTGTGGTCACCCTCCTCCAGCGGCACTGGGTGGACTCCGGCGCGATCTTTCTGGTTCTGTGCATCAACGCAGCCCTGGGTTTCGTTCAGGAGCGTAAAGCAGAGGCGGACGTCCGGGCGTTGCAGTCACTTTCCACGCCTTCCTGCCGGGCGTTGCGGGACGGCATCGAACAGACGGTCCCCGGACGTGACATCGTCCCCGGCGATGTCGTCCTCCTCGAAAGCGGAGAACGGGTCCCGGCCGATCTTCGCCTCTTCGACACCAACGGCCTTCAGCTCGACGAGTCCATGCTCACGGGAGAGCCGTTCGCCGCCACCAAGCACCCGGATCAGCTGCCGGCCGATACGGGTGTCGCGGACCGGGCAAATATTGCTTTCAGCGGCACGTTCGTGGGCAGCGGCCGCGGCAGGGGCGTTGTGATTGCGACCGGTCCAAGAACCGCGCTGGGTGAAATCAACGCCCTCGTTCAAGGCCCGCCCGGCAAATCACCGCTGCAACTGCTCACTCACAGCCTGGAACGGCGCATCGGTTTGATCGTGCTGGCCGCACTCGTCTTTATCTTCATTGCCGGACTGGTCCTCGGCAACGACGTCTCCACCATGTTCCGCACTTCTGTCGGGCTGGCGGTGGCGACCATCCCCGAGTCCCTCCCCATCGTCCTGACCGTCGCGCTCAGCCTAGGCGTCTCACGGATGGCGAAACGGAACGCCATCATCCGCACGCTCCCCGCCGTGGAAACGCTAGGCTCCACCGATGTCATCGGATCCGACAAGACCGGGACCCTGACAGAGAACCGGTTGACCGTGGAAAAGATCTGGACCACGGCAGGCCTGGTGGACATAACTGTCGCGCCCGGCAACGGCCAGCCCTCCGAACCGAAGCTCGTCCGGGCCGTGCTGCGCGCCGGTGCACTGACCAACGAGGCGACACTCTCCTCGGAGGAGGAAGACCTGGAATACTCCGGCGACGCGGTCGACGCCGCCATGGCGAAAGCCGCCGTCGCCCGCGGTGCCATCAGCGAGCAGACCCGTACCGCCCCACCACTGGCCCACCAGCCCTATGAACCCCACCTGCGGTACTCGCAAACTGTGCACGTCGATGACCACGGCGGCCGCATCCTGTATGTCAAAGGCTCCCCCGAAGCAGTGCTGGACGCCGCCGCCACCATGGCCCGCGGGGACGGCGACGGCCCGCTGGACAGGGCGTTGATCCACACGGCCAACGAGGCGCTGGGGCGGGACGGTCTGCGGGTCATCGCCACCGCGTCCCGGACGCTGGCAGAGAGCGAAAAGCTGTGTTCTCCGCTCCCGGCGCCCTCCGGGCTGACGTTCCTGGGCTTGGAAGGAATGACCGACCCGCCGAGGCCCGGCGTGGCCGAGGCCATCGCAAAGTGCAGGCGCGCCGGGATCAAAGTCATCATGATCACCGGAGACCATCCCGCGACCGCGACTGCCATCGCCGGCCGGCTCGGGCTCCCGATCGACAAACCCGCACTGACCGGCGTCGAAATGGCGGAGTTGGATGACCATCTACTCTCCGCGCGCCTCGAGCAAGCCAGTGTGGCGGCCCGGGTCTCCCCGGTGGAAAAACTCAGGATCGTACACGCTCTGCAGAGTGCCGGCCGGGTCGTCGCTGTCACCGGCGACGGCGTCAATGATGCCCCGGCCCTCAAAGCAGCAGCGATCGGCGTCGCGATGGGCAGGTCCGGCACGGACGTGGCCCGCGAAGCAGCCGACGTCGTGCTGACCGACGATAACTTCGTCACCATCGTCCATGCCGTGGAAGAAGGCAGGATAACTTTCGCCGCCATCCGTAAAACCACGTACTTCCTGCTCTCCACCGGGGCTGCAGCGCTGGTGGCCGTGACGCTGAGCGTCTTCGCCGGGACGCCTCTGCTGTTCCTGCCCGTGCAGATGTTGTGGATGAACGTGGTAACCAACGGCGTGCAGGACATCGCCCTGGCCTTCGAAGCGGCGGAGGGCGATGAACTCGCCCGCCCGCCCCGTCTACCGTCTGAGGGCATCCTCTCCCGCACCCTCTGGTTCCGGGCCGGCATCACCGGCGCCTGGATGGCCTTGGCCGTGATTCTGAGCTTCATCGTGGAACTGCACGCCGGGTACCCCGAAATCCACGCCCGAACCCTCGCACTGACCATGTTCGTCATGCTCAGCTTGTTTCAGGTCTTCAGCTCCCGGGCCGAGAACAAGTCCCTCTTCCAACTCAAGCTGCACGGCAACAAACCCCTCCTCTACACCTCACTGGCCGCCCTCACCCTCCACTGGGCCGCCATGACCTGGCCCGTCACCGCCGGGCTGCTGGAGCTCACGCCCCTGAACGCGTGGGAATGGCTCCTCTGCGCGGCCGTCGGCTCCACCGTACTGATCATTGTGGAGGCAGAAAAAGCGGTACGTCGCTGGGCGCACCGGAACGAGGTCCCCGTCCACCAGCAGCCGCCGAGATGAGACGCCGAAGCGTGCCCCGAGCACTTCCCACACGCGCAGCGCGACCCTCAGTTCGAAATGGGAGGGCCTTTAGTTGGCCTCCATTGTGTGATTGTGCTTGCTTCGCAGTGTCCGCAAGGAAGATCCTGTGTAGCTAAGGTCTGAAAGCCTACGTCTTGTCTCGTGACCATGATTCCGTGAGGGATTGAACTCGACAGGTTGGACGCCGCCCGGTTGGACGGCCTTTTGGCCGACCCTGAGACCGCCGGTGCGGTTGTGACGGTATAGGCGGCCCCGGCTGAGTCTGTTTCGTCTGTTGGAATAAGACTGTTGGGGGGGACTTACGGGCGTACGGGTGGGACTCCGCGAGGATCAGGAAGGGACGCCGGGATCGAAGGATTTTCGATCCTGGCGTGGCACATCCTCATCGCTTTGATCGAAAAACCGCGCGGCGGGCACTCCAATCCTCTGAGCTCCTCCGACCGGGAACGTGACACTTCATATCGTCTAGGCTGACCTAATGACCCCTCCTGACGGACTGATCCCGGCCCTGCTCGGCGTCGCCGTGCTAGTGGTCCTGACCCTAGCGGTACTTACGGTCTACAAGGTGGCGGCCCGGTTTGCGCCTGCCTGGGCGATTCTCCGCGGGGCGGTGCAGTTGGCGGCGATCAGCCTCGTCCTCAGCGGCATCATCACCAACGGCCTGCTCGTAGGGCTGGCCCTGCTGGTGATGTTCACGGTCGCCACGGCTACGGCCGCCCGGCGGCTGCGGCGGGACTGGCAGATGTTCGGCTACGTCTGTTCCGCCATGGGGGCCGGAGTGGCAACCACCCTGGCGGTTGTCTTCGCCACCGGTGCCATCGAGTTCTCGCCGCGCTACGCCCTGGCCATCGGCGGCATCGTCATCGGCAATGCCATGTCCATCACCACCCTGGCCGGCCGGAATTTCAACTACACTGCCATTGCCCGCTGGGAAGAGGTGGAAGGTTGGCTGGCCTTAGGCGCCCGGCCGCGGCAAGCCACAGCGGAGCTGGCCCGCGACGCCGTCCACTCGGCCCTGATCCCCACCACCGACCAAAGCAAGACCACCGGTCTGGTCACCCTGCCCGGGGCCTTCGTGGGCGCCATCTTCGGCGGCATTTCTCCCCTGTCCGCCGGGCTGTTCCAGATTGTGGTGCTGGCCGCCATCATGGCCGCCGGCACGATCACGGCCGTGGTCATCGTGGTATTCCTCGCGCCGCTGCCGGTCCGGCCACTGCCGGTAGGCTGAGTTGCCAGATGTACTTTTTGCCGACAGGCCTACGCTAGGAAACTTCACGCGCGGCCTGTTTGTTTTTGGGAGCTTTGGCGCATTCTCCTAGGCGGGTAGCAGGACGGCGGGAAGGCTGGCCGGCAGCCGCTTTTACACATCGAAGGCCTTCGCAAAGACAATGCACCGCTTACGTCCTTCACCTACCTCGATGACGCCCTGCTCTGCCTCTGCGAAGTGCATGTGGGGGCAGTCGCGGATGAACGAAGGAACCGTCCGCAGTCGATGGCAACGTTCTCGCACGGCGCTGGACGCAACGCGAAGTACACCTCACACTTCAGTAACACCGCAGCCGCCCAGTTGGGGCACCAAGAACTCTCCCCCAAACAGGCAGGCTTGCTTCTACCGTTGACGTCGCTGCCCTTTGGGCCCTCGCCTCGGGCTGCACACCCAAACCGTGGGGGTTGCGGTCTAACCTGGTGGCCCCTCAATCAGGCCGCCTCGGTGATCTTGGTTTCATTGACATATTGACGTCAACCAACAGCGGCCTCGTTGAGGGTGACAGCCGCGGTGTGACCGAGAGCACGTCGCATGCGCGTCGTGACGTCCCGACAGCCCGGACGGGAAGGTTCTTAGTGGTCACGGTCTTAGGTTCGTGTTTGGCGTCGGTCTCAGTTGACTTCGCGAGAGGCCGCAGAAAGGCAATAGCCGCTAAGACCTCTGTTCTTAGCGGCTATTGCACAAGGCCTCAGAGAGGTCAAAAATTACACATTAAAGCGAAATTCAACCACGTTCCGTATCTAAATAACCTATCCAATTCTGGCGTCAGCGCAAACATGGGCTCAAAGTTTGGCGACTCACGAACGCTTAGAGTCACTGATGCTCTAAACCGAAAGTGACGGATCCTCTGTCGACAGGATCGATATTAGAGCACTCATAGACGGCCACCTTGGTCGCTTCGAGGGGAACCTGTGTTGCCCACACTTGCCGGCGATCACCGGGAACCTGGATAGCAACTGGTGTAGACCACCCCTCGCCCACGTCGTATGCGGCGGATAGTTGGGAATTCGATACGGCCGCAGTGCCATGAATCTCAAACTGTTCTCCCACCCTCTGCACGCCGATGACTTCAATATGGGATCGCCCGTCATAGCTGATAGTCGCTGAGCGGTATTTGGGCCATGGGGTCAAGTGGCGATAGAAGTCCATGACCGACGATACAAACGCCGGGTTGGAATTGTGCTTTTCAATACGTGCCTCAAGCAAGGTCTGGCGAACCATACCCGTCGAATTTCGCAATGGGTAGTAGCCAGCATGCTCTTGGCAGAGCGCTCGAACAGATTGCGCATCGCTTAATGGGTGGGATGCTGATATCTGCGCAACTCCGTAGCTGCCCTTAGGAACGAGACGTCCTTTAGCTCGCTCCAAGCGCCGCATCCACCTCGGTCGTTGCAGCGCCTCCGCCGCCACGATGGCCTGCATCAAGACCGGCTCGCAATTAGCGTCGAGGGCAGCCTGATTCACATACTCCCAAGTGTCTTCGCCTACATCTTTCCTCGCCGCTGCCAATTTCTGCTCGACACTTAGCGCTGGGGAGCGTAGGAGCTGCTGGAAAGCAGTGGCGAGTACCGCGGCGAAGACAGCGGTCCACACAGCGAAAATGAGTTCATCAGGTTCTGGGATGAAATCCGCGTACCAGCGATAGGTAAAGTAGGACAGGGCCACGAGCCCTGCGATCAGAACGAGATTGAAGAGGTAGTAGAACCAAAGCACAGGTCCGCGCCCTGCGCCCCCGCGCCGCAAGCGCCAAAGGGCGCGACCATCGTTCACCAGCGCATATGGGACGCCCATGCACACCAGGGCGACCAGGGCATAACCGCCCAACCGTTCCACCGTGATGGCCAGCAGGCTACCAACCGCATAGGTCGGTAGGCAGCGGAAAAGCAAGTACCTCAACGCACTTGATCGTGGAGCACTGTCGAGCGCAGTGCGGACTGACATGTAGGACTCTGGCCACTGGGATCGCATGCTGGTGTAAAGGACATGCAAGAAGCCTGCCCCTAGGAAACCGAGTATTACTGACGTCATGGGATTACTTTGACTTGTGAGCACCTCAAAACAAAATCAACGCCTGGTCAGCGTCTAAGCCTCACAATATTTGAGAGCACACCCGATCCCTTCCGCACTGGCCCCGCCTCGGCTCGCTCATCCGGCGAAGATCCATAAGGGCTAATAACCTTCAGGCCCTCGATTCTGTTATAAGAAATGCCGCCCTGATCTGCTTTCACAAAGGGCGGCAATTCTATTTATTCAAGCGAAGAAACTAAACATTGAATCTAAATTCCACCCACGTTCCGTCACGGAATAGCGTCTCAATAGCGGGCCCAAGGGATGGGCGGATCAACTCAGTATTCCCGGGTTGCGTCTGCTTGGCGGCCGGGGACTTTGAAATGATGAGGCCTCCGTTAACTTTCTTCGTAGCCCGTTCCTGTTGCAGAACTCCCCGCCCACTACCGGGCACCTAGGCTGTCACAACCTTTGAGCCCTAATCCTCACTTAACAACGTGGCCACGGTTGTGAATCACCCGCGGCGTCAGTGCCAGCCTGTCGCACTAGAGGGTCTTGACCCGAGTGTAAAGGTCGCGCAGGGCCGCATCAGACAGATCGATGATCGGTTCGTACATGAACGAGTTCACATGGATGTTCTCCGGGGTCATGAGCACGACGTCGTCGATCGCGCGTAGCGAGTCAAGAGTCCCGTGTCCACGACTCTTGTATGCCTGGAACAGGGCCTGCGTCTGATTCCCGGTGATCGCGTCAGTGAAGGTGGGGTCACCGAGCTCGGCCACCATGTGCTGCTCCGCTACGATGCGCGTTGCGATCGAGAGCACGATCTTATTCTCGAAATTGATACCCTCATCGGCCACCAGCGCCGCATCGGCCTGCTCCAGCAAGAGGCCGATCACCGACTTGTTGCCGGCCTTCCAAGACTTCTTTTTGCCCGACTGGAAAGTCTCATTGAAGATGCGGTCGAGCTCGGCGTTGTCGATGGTGTCGGAGTCCGTCTTCCAGTGCAATAGTGAGGTCAGTTTCAAGTAGTCGGGGTCGTCCTCGCCCTTGGTGTACTCGAGAATGTTGCGCACGAAAGGAATCGCGGCGATGCGCTGCATTCCATCATTAAAGAACTGCTTCTTGAAGCCGTAAATGAACGGATTATTGATGTGGCGCGCTGGGTTGATCGTGACCTTACCCTCGCCCTTTTGCGCCATGAAGCACTTGCTGTAACCGACGACCTGGCGGCTGCGAAGAGTCCGGAAGAAGTCGAAGTTGTGGGTAAGCATGATGAGCTTGAAGTTTGCGTGGTCAGCCATCTCCTTTAGGTACTGGATGATGGCGTACTTGTTCTTGTAATCGAACGAGTCGGCGAGGTCGTCTATGACGAAGATCGTTTCCCGACCGGAGGCCTTGCGCGCCTCCATCTCGAACAGGACGTTGAGGATGTACAGCGCCTTCTTCTCGCCGTTGCTGAGCACCGCCAATAGATCGTCTCGCTCGACGCCGGTGGACTCAGTGCCGTCATTGAACTCGAAGACGAGCTTGAGCATGGTCTCCTGTCCGAGAGCCACGCGGTGCTTGTTCTCCGCGCGGAGAGTAAAGGGTACAAAGAAACGGTCATTGAAGATGTCGATGACTTTGTCCCACTGAGTGCTCTCGGTCGCAGCTTGCCGCTCAATCTCCTTGCGCCGGACCTCGGTCTTTTTGTAACACTGCACGACGTGCAGGAAGGCCTCCTCGTGAGCCTTGAAGTAGGACTTCCAGACGTCTTGGTGGAAGGCCTGCACGTTGGCGAACTCCGGGAGGAGATCCTCCCTGTCGGCAATGAACTCGAAGAACTTCCTCGTATCATCGTTGCGCTGGACGGCACGCTCAACGGCGTCGAGCTTCTTGCGCAGGGCCGCGTCATCACTGATGCGAGTCCTCTCCTCCGTGATGAGCGCCTGCAGGTCGGCGTCGCTGGTGATCCGGCGGGGTTCGTCTTCGCCGTGCAGGAGGAGCGAGTGCTGTGCCGCGAAGAAGCCGTTGGCGCCTAGACTCTTCGTCACGTTGGTCGCGTTGTAGTAAGTGAACGAGCTGCGGTTGAAAAACGTGGACTCGTCCAGGAGCTGGTTGAGCCTGCTCACGTAGTCAGCCAGCTGCGCCTGGACATCGGCGCCCTTGAGCGCCGTAGCGACCTTGTCGTTGAAGAGCAGGTCGTGCGGCAGGTCAGCGAACCGCGCGTCCTCGAGCTGCTCGATCTCGTATGAAACGCGGATAAGCGCGTCGAAGAACTTGTCCTCGCTCTGCGTGAAGACGCGGGAGACCGCTGTGATGACATCCTGTTTCGTGCCCGACTGGGAGGCGAGCGCAGAGACAAGAGCGTCCCTGGCGTCAAGGAGATCCATTTGGAGCGTCTCGTACTCCTTTCGGAGCGCCGGGTTAACGAGCAAGGTCGACGTCGACTCCGTCGGCCCGAGCTCCTCGTCGTAGGACAGTACGACGGCCACGTCGTCGGGATCGGGCGACTGACCGTTCTCGTCCGTGATGGAGCGCGAGGACTGCCGGTCAGGAAAGACGTTGTCGACGCTGTCTTTGCCGCAGGCGAGGTCCTTGAAGGTTCGGGCGAACGAGGTCTTCATGGTGCCGTTGGGCGCGTAGATCGCGACCGCGTTATCGTCTCCAAAGTCCAACGTCGCGTCAAGCGCCCGGATCCCATGGCAGTTGGTCAGCTCAAGGTTCAGCATCTTCATGTCAACAGAATATGGCGCTCACTGCCTCCTCATGGGATGACCTATCCGCGGATGCAAGAGAAGACTTCATGATGGAGAGCAGGCGCCTCAACAGGGCGCACCCAAAGCCGCCAGACATTTGCCAGGCCAGGACCTGTCAACTTTCGACCTTGAGTCCTAAGAATCCGTCCGCACCTGCACCCGACCAGTTTGTATGGCAGCACTTCACGGAGCTGAGATTGCGATGCCCAACCGTTAGCGGATGTCCCGCGACCATCAACGAAGCCATGTGGTTCATCGGCTACACTCACGCGTGGTGACCCCACTTCTCTCGGCTTACTTCCGTGGCGTTCGCGTGCCACCACTTCGAGGACCGAGGTTTCGTTTCTGGGCCATTCCGGTATGCAGCGGCTCAGTGGACCAATTCCAGTACAAGGAGAATTTTTGACACCCAATAGTGCCCTCCCGGGCATTCTGACTCGCGCCGAAACTGCTATGTGGAAAGAGTTCGCAGACGCTTCAGCGTTCGACAACACCTCTGACATAGGAGAGGTTCGTGAACGGGGCCTAGCACTTTTCTTGTCTGATCGGTTGCCCAGCAAGTACAAGGTGGCGAGAGGAGAGGTGGTCGACGCCGGCGGTTTTCAGAGCGGACAAACCGACATTCTTATATACGATGGAAGCTCCACCGCACCGCTGCTAACGAAGCCAAATGGACTAGTGCTGCTGCCAGTGGAGGCTCTGCTCGCTTCGATTGAGGTGAAGAGCAAACTTACCAGGGACGAGCTCAGGAAATCGGCGCGCGGGGTGGGGAAGCTGCGCAGCCTCCGGCCTTTCGCCTCCCCTTGGGGGCTGTCCAAGCGTAACGGTGACCATGCAGACGACGGCCTGCCCACTTTCCTTTCCACTGTTTTCGCATACGGAAGCACTATTGAAAAGGATTGGGACACCCTTGAGGTCCAACGTATACGGGACGTGTGTTCAGAATCGGAAGTGCCTACTGAATGGATTGATCGCGTCGTCGTCCTCTCACGGGGAATTGTTCTGCCGGCAGCAGGGCGAGTCGTCGGATTCCAGTCTGATCAGCAAGTTCTTGGGCTATGGTTCTTTCACCTTATGAACTTCTTGGCCCGGGAGAGCTCCCGTCGAGCGCCCTTTCCATGGGCTTTGTATGAAAGGAGCCTGAGTCCTAAATGGACGCAACAACTCCCGCCGTTAGCGGACGCTCCCATGCCTAAGAAAGCATCGTCCAGCTCGCGGAGACGCTACCTCCGCAAAGCGTAGGAGCAATCCCCTGACGCTGAAGATGGCGAAGGTCGCCTCGGCTGGCTAGCAATCCCGGTAGCCAAGGAGGCGCGGTTCAAATGGCATCGCATTGAGAGGCGACCAGATGGGAAGGCCATGCTGATCGCGGAACCCGCCCCGCTCCCCCGGGTTGGCCGGCTCAAGTTGGCCCAAGGGGGAGGATGAGGGCAAGCCAGAACGCGTAGAGACTGATGGCTGCCGTCGACGCCCATGCCTCCCAGGGCTTGAGCCCGATCTGGTGATTCCCCTCGTCAGGATGCCTAACCCTCACGAGGGCGGTTCCCGTCCCTGCGAGGGTGAGGGCGATTCCCACTCCGACAGTCACGTTGACCCCGTCCAGGTTCATTGCCCAGTGCACATCGAACAGCCGCAGCACGAACACGAGCATCATGGGTGCGATCCCAACCTTGATGAGGGTGTTCGCCGCTTTAGAGGCTTCCTTCTGGTTCTGAATCCATTGTTGTTTACGCCAGTTGATCAGGGAATCTACATTCCTGGTGGGGTGCATGCTCCAGCTATCAGCGACGACGGCGGCGGAGAAGAACACGGTGGCCGCTCCTCCGGCCACGGTGATGAGCGCGAATAGCTTGGCAGATGGCGCTAGGAATGTGGCGGCGAGAGCTTCGAATGATCCAAGGATTCCGAGGAATGCCAAGGAGACCGGCACGGCAATGAACATGACGGAGGCGGGGATGTTCGCAGTGGGGTCGTCCTCGGCGGCGATGGCTGCGAGGGCGAACGACCCGGCGAAGCTGCCGAACACCGCGATGGCGAGCAGGCCCGCAGTGAGGGTTTGGATTGCGTGGTCTTGGTCCTGCGGGGCGGGAGGGCTGGTGAAGACGACTACAAGGGCGGTGACGGCGAGTGCGCCGAATGAGGCGACGATGGGTGCGTATCCTTGAGCGCCTTTGCGTGGGTCGTAGCGTCCTTCGTCGGGTCCTCCGATGGGCCTGGACCTCTCTGGTAATTGATCCATGCCCAAGGTTACGACTGGGGCTCCTTGCTTGGGGAGGGGTAACGCTACCCCATTTGCAAGCCATGAACCTGCCCCAGCAAACACAGCCCGTCGGCCGGACCCGCTCTGCTACTCTCACGCCTATGCAACAGCGCGAGACAGGATTCATTGCTCAGTACGACAGCGGAACATGTACGGCGTGCAGCGCGCCGATCGTGGCCGGCCAGGAAATCGCGACTTCGTCATCAGGGCGAGTGACGCGTTACCACCACATTGAGCCATGCCCTGGTTCTTCACCGATCACTTGCAGCATCTGCGGTGACAACTGGTGGGAGTGCGACTGCCCCTGACAGAATCCGAGAGGTTGTCTGAGGCTGGTCCGGGAGGAAGTGTCAGACGGCGCAGACTGCCGTTGCACTTGGCAAGGATCACTTCAACGAAGACGACGTCCCAGAGAGCAGCTATCTCTGCTATTCGAACGCCGAGTATTTTGGCTATCTAGCGGAACGCCCGAGGCTATGCACTGGCGAGAACACAGAGTCCCGACAAGTGAGTTTTTCTAGGTAGCGCCTACTAATAGCGGTCGGTTTCAGGAATGGCGTCCTTCTAGCGTTGTCCAGCGATTGCCTGCCACCTACTGACTTCATCGGCCAACAGTGTCCCGCCGACTGTTAGGCGTAGAACCTCGCCATACGTCAAGCGGTCGGTGTTCAGTGCAGCCGCGGCGATCCGTTCGACATCCCCCCAGGAGGACGTGATGACAGCCATTGTCACTGGTAACGCCGCCTCCGCATAAGGTCCGGCGTGGATATAGTCATCCGGTTCGTCGCAGGGTTCTGCTTGAGCAAACTCCCGCCGCTGTTGGAGCTGATCGACGATCCATCCGTAGATTTCCGTGTCACCGCCGCGGCCGACGTGATACATAATCGACTCAACGGCGGGGCCAGCCATAGCGGTTACAGCTCGATCCCAGGCGTCTATGGTCTGCCCGTTTCCAACGAGCTGCCAATCGACGGCGGACAGATATTCAAACGCGCGCCCGATGCTGAGATAGGCGACAGCATGACCAGCCTCATGCAGAGCGGTGGCAACCCGGTCATCCTTGCGGGCGGCGTCCAGGAGGGTCACGCGTATGCCAGCCAGGCCACGTCAGCCAGAACAACAGCGGCGACCTTCCCGGTCAGTCGCCGCGTACTGACCCGATGGATGAGGAGCCCGTGAGTCGGCGGAGCGGTCATCCGCCGCAGCGCGGCCGTGTAGTTCGGGCCGGTGAAGTCTGGCCAGACGCGTGCATCCTGCTGAAGCTTGCGGGTCTGTTGGTGGTCTGTGGAAGTCAACTCAATCTCCGTTCCGGGCCACGCACCCCACGCTTACCAGCCCCGTGTATGAATGGAGAGATCCCGGTCCAACAGGCACTGACTCTCTGGACCGGCAACCGTTGCCCTCGGCGACTTTGTCGCGTGGGGCCTCAGCCGCGGAGATGGGCAGTTCAAACTGTCCACGGAGAGCGTAGCCAGGAGAAGTCGTTATGTCCAAGCATCTGCACGAGTCGGCCGGCCCAGAAGGAGGTCGGGCGTAAGAACACATCCAAGGGGCGCGCCGGGCGGAGTCTCGGGCGGTTCATTCCCAGCGGCTACGGCCCCCTTTGATCAGTTAAGGGTCATCACTCCGAGGCGACACGGAAGGCTACTCCAATGTCGGGAGCTTCCTCTGGGCCAGCCTCTTAACGGCTTCGGGAGTCGGCCGGTCCCGTTCCTTGTCCAGGGCGACCCTCAACTGCGCGGCCAGGATATTCCGGCGAACGTGGAGCGCCAGTTCTCTCCGGGCCTCCGGGTCCCTCCGGAGCTTCCCATCCGGCGATCTCAACGTAACGAATGGGGAGGGCAGCTTCGGGGGCGGCAGCTGCGCCAGCCGTACCACCGCCTCCGGAGTCTCCCGCCCACGGACCTCGTCCAAGGCGACCCGAAGTTGGGCCGATCGGATACAGCTCCGTATACGCAGGATAGTTTCTTTCCTGGAGGCCTGGGCCCCCTCATCAGTAGCAGACACTGGCGCGCCCCTCTCTGCACGTTGCTTCCATCATTTTAGAGACGTCCACAACCGCCATGGCATCAACGTTCAACAATGCGGGCGCCGCGCAAAGCACATCTCTACGCTTGCCTGCCAAGACAACTCCGCCCGGAATGTAAGGCGCAAACCGCAGCGCTTTCCGGTCGCCAATGGATGGTCTATCGTCACATAGCAAGGCATATTTTGGCATGACAGGGAACAGACGATGGCCGCACCTTCAGGACCTTCCGACCGGCACGGAGCCGACGACACAGCGCGCGCCCGGTCCGCAGAAACTACGGCAGCGGTGTTCCGCGCCTTGGAGAGCGTGGACGGCGACGTCTCGCCGCAATTAGCCCGGTCTGTTCAGGCCCAAATCAACTTGGTAAAGCAGATCGGTCGGGAGTTCGGGCTTCTCACCGAGGACGATGCCCAAGCCGCGCTTGGACAAGTAAACGCCACGGATCTGCCAGACTTCGGGGTCCGGTATCGCGGCGAGACCCTGTATCCGGGGTTCCTGTTTGAACCGTCGCCCTGCGGTGAGGTGCCGATGAGTGTCCGCCCACTATTGAAAGACTTGAAGGAGATCGCCAGCGAGTACGGCTGGAGTGGCCAGAGCACCGTCTTTTGGATGACATCCCCGACGACGTACTTTGCGGATGATGGCCGCCCAGTCGACCACCTTGATGAACCCGCCAGAGTCATCGCCGCGTTCACGGACGCGGCCGGCAGCCGAATGTGACCAGACCCAACCGACGTCCAACTACCGAACCGGCACCCCACTTGCTAGCTCGGAGGGGTCGTCTACACGGAAGCCGGCCATCGCTGGCAGGAGACAGCCTGGGGCGCAAAACCGGATTCTCGCCACAGGCTCCCGCGGGCGTCAAGGTTGAAGTTCCACCGACTTCTAGGAAGTTCTAGTGGGTTCTAGGATTTTTCCTAGAACCCCCTAGAACTTCCTAGGTCTTCCAAGACCCTTCGGATTGCGAGGTTATTGAGCGGCAGTCGGCTAGGTGGCCAGAGCTTCCTGGATGAGCCTGATCGGCATGCTGTGTTTCCTTTCCCAGTCGTAAACTTCAGGGGCCGCCACACCAGGAACAGGAGGTCGCAATGTGTGACCCAAGGCAGCATCGAGATCTCCCCGAAGAGCAACCTGACCGTGTCCTGACGCCTAAGCAACTACGCGAACTCACCATCGATACGATGGCCAGCTGGGCCTTGGACGGCATGTACCCCACCCGCGAGACCGTCGAGAGCATCAACGAGTTCCTGGCCAGCGGACTCACGGCCGGCCAATACATCGAGAAGTTGAAGGAGAAGTGGCGTCAAACGGAGGGTGACTAGCCTTTCAGTTATGACTTTCGGCGCTATGTGGCTGCTCTCTTTGACAGCGTTGCTTATCGATCGGTCAAGCACGAAAGGGGATCGGCTATCGGGCATCCTAGAAACGAGTCCGTCAGATATTTATCGTGTAGCGCCCGACTTCCCCCTGGGCTGTCACGACGGTTCGGTCCAGAACTCCTCTGCAGCGTTCCATAGTCCTGACCGAGGAAACGTTGTCTACAAAGCAGGCCAGCAGACTCGATTCATACCGCGTGCCTTTGCCACACCGAGTATTTCCTGTAGCGCCACAGCGGAAAGGCCGCGGCCTCGGGCGGACGGCCGGAGGCCATAGCCTACATGTCCCAGTACATCCACGTCCTGGGCTGATTCGTGGCGCAGAGCGATTCCCCCACAAACTCTGCCGTCCTCAACGATCCAACGGAAGGTGGCCCCGTCGCCTCCAGTCGAAGCTTCCTGAGTATGTCAACCTGATTCAGGACCACTTAGACGGCCTGATCCAGGACCACCTGCCGTTCCGTTGCAGGAAGCCGAAGCAGCATCCTTCACCGGATGTGCGCCGAGGTGGCAGCGGCCAACTTCAGCCGAACGCCATTGTCAGTTCCGCCAGGGATTCAATGCGCATGTCGGCCAGTTCGACTTGCGGGCGCTGTGCGTGGAGGTATCCCCACGGGCCACGACGAACGAAGGCAGTCCGCATGCCGGCATTGCGGGCAGGCAGCACATCGTTATCGAGGCGATCGCCGACGTACAGGATCTGCCCGGCATCAAGCTTCGCGGTGTCGACGATTCGGGAAAAGAACTCTGCGGAAGGCTTCGTGACACCCCAGGCGGCAGAGGAAGCGATGAAATCCGCGTTGAAACCTGCCTCGCGCAGCTGGGCCTCGACTCCAGCCGGCTGATTCCCGGCTATACCGACCGACAGGCCAGCATGCCCAGCAGCGCGTAGACAAGCAATCGCATCGGGGTAGAGGTCGACTCGCTCGATGAGTGGAGGCTCGGCCGGACGCTCAACCCCCAGCATGTCCCATACACGTCGGTGGTCCTCGTCTCGGGCGATGAGTGCACCAAGAAGCCCCATCAACGTGAACGGCGTTACTCCCGCGCGCTCTGCCTGGGTCGTCCACGCGCGGGTTTCGTCAACCAAGGTTTCTCCGACATCGAACACCACCCCCCGGATTCCAGCAGGCATACGAATTGTCGTCATCGTGTAATCCTTTCACTACTCCAGGGCCGTCCGATGTCCGGTCCCCTTACGGCATGTTGCGTGGGAAGGCTCGCCGAACAGACTCTCCCTGGCGTTATTCTCTTCAAGGTGTCTGGGATGTCCCGATCGAGCCACCATGGAACGTGCGTGCAATTCAAGGAGGTATGACCAATGGATGATCGATTCCAGCTAACTCCAGTCAGCTATGTCGTTTTCAGACGCCGCGACTGCGTACTCCTACAGCTGCGTAAAGGGACCGGCTACTTAGATGGGCACTGGGCAGATGCTGCTGCGGGACACGTTGAATCAAACGAGTCAGCTATAGGCGCCGCAGCGCGCGAAGCCTATGAGGAACTGGGAATCGTGGTTAGTTCAGCGGACCTGCGCCCACTAGTGGTTACGTCCCGTGGAGTGGTGTAGTTCTCCGGCGTTGCGCGTTGCTCCGGCAACGTAGTGAGCCATCGTGCGATGGTCAGTGAGTACCGATCAAAGAACTCACAAAGGACACAAACACACGATGGCTCTAGACCAGTCTGCCCTGCTTGACCTGCTTGGCCAACTGAAACTCACCGATGTCTCCGATCGGATCCGTGCCGCGACCGAAACGCTGTACCAGCAGCTCATCGATGCGGAGGCGACAGCGTTCATCGGCGCCGCCCCGTTCGAACGGACCGGGGACCGAACCACCCACCGCAACGGGTCCCGGCCCAGGACGCTGACGACCACCGCAGGAGACCTGAACCTGAAGATCCCGAAGCTGCGCAACGGGTCGTTCTTCCCGGCACTGCTGGAACGCCGCCGCCGCGTCGACCAGGCCCTCTACGCCGTGGTGATGGAGGCGTATCTGCACGGTGTCTCCACCCGCAAGGTCGATGACCTGGTCAAGGCCCTCGGCGCCGATACAGGGATTTCCAAGTCAGAAGTTTCCCGGATCTGCGAGGACCTGGACCACGAGGTCGGCGCGTTCCGGGACCGCGACCTCTCCGGACTGGACTACCCGTACGTGTTCCTGGACGCCACCTACTGCAAAGCACGTGTCGGGCACCGCGTCGTGTCCCAGGCGGTCGTGGTCGCCTTCGGCGTCGCCGCCGACGGGCGGCGGGAAGTCCTGGGCTTCGACGTCGGCGACAGTGAAAACGAGGGGTTCTGGACCGCGTTCCTGCGGTCCTTGAAGGCCCGCGGGCTGGCCGGGGTGAAGCTGGTGATCTCCGACGCCCACAGCGGGCTGAAGAAGGCCATCGGGACGGTGTTCCAGGGCGCGGCATGGCAGCGCTGCCGGGTCCATTATGCCGATGTCCGGATTATGCCGATGTCGCCGGTGGTGCCCTTATTCCGTGCGGGTTCCGTGGAATTGGAGTCGGCATAATCAGAGCGTGCCGAGCCACGCCAGAATGTCGTCTGGGGGACGATATCTGCCCCGGGCGCTGGTGAGAGGCCGGGTGCGGTTGATGGCGTCTTCCTTCACTTTCAGGTCTGCGACGATGTAGATCTGTGTGGTGTCGACTTGTTCGTGGCCGAGCCATAGCGCGATGACGCTGGTATCGACGCCGGCGTGGAGAAGTCGCATCGCGGTGGTGTGTCGCAGGACGTGGGCGGTGACGTGTTTATCGGCCAGGCTCGGACAACTCCCAGTTGCGGCGTGGGTATGGATGGCGATGCGATGTTCGATCGCGTCGCGGCTGAGGAGCTGGCCGGTGCGGCTGGGAAACAGCACCGTGATTCCCGTAGGCGCCTGTTCTCTCTCCCAGTCGCGCAGTGTGGTGACCGTGTTCGGGGTGAGCGGGGTGATGCGGTCTTTGCGTCCCTTGCCGCGGCAGGACAGGTGAGCTCCGGCACCCAGATGGACATCGCTCGTGGTGAGTCCGATGAGTTCAGACACGCGTAGTCCGGTTTGTAGGGCAACGACCAGGAACGTGTAGTCGCGCCGCCCGGTCCAGGTGCTGCGATCCGGCGCCGCCAACAGTGCTTCGCACTCCCGGTCCTCGAGGTAGTCGATGAGGTGACGATCGACGCGTTGAGGTGGGATCGCCAACACTCGCGCGATGCTGGCAGCGTGCTCTGGATGGTGGAGGGCCGCGTAACGGAACAGGCTATGGATCGCACTCAGCCGGGCGTTGCGGGTCCGGGCGCTGTTACCGCGGTCTTTCTGCAGGTGGTCTAGAAATGCGGTGATGTCCGCGGCATCGAGGTGGTCCCACTGCAACGACGACGCCGGGACCTTATGGGTGGCGGCGGCGAAGACAAGAAGCAGCCTCAGGGTGTCGCGGTAAGCGGCGATGGTGTGGCTGCTGGCGTCCTTTTGCCGTGTCAAGCGGTCCGTGAAGAACGACTGCAACGTGGCATTTATGGCGGTCATGACCGCTCCTCGTATGCGGCCAGTCGGTTGGTTGCGGCGGCCATGAGGTCGGGCGCGGCGGAAAGATACCAATACGTTGCCGCGGGATCGGTGTGCCCCAGATAGGTCGAGATCAACGCCAGCTGCGCCTGGCCGTCACCGCCAGCCGTGTAGGCGTCCAGCATCGAAGCTACGGCGAACGAGTGCCGGAGGTCATGAATTCGGGGTCGGCATTTGCCTGACCGTGCCGGTAGTCCCCCCTCGGCCACCATCCGTTGGAAGGCGTGGTGGACGTTGCAATACAACAGCCGGGTGCCGGCCAGTGAGAGAAACAACGCCGGGCACTCACTTGCCGGCTGCCACTGAGCGCGGTCGGAGCGATACTTTTCCAGCGCAGCGATGACGGTGGGATGCAGCAGCACCTCACGGGTCTTGCCGAATTTGCTGTCGCGGATCCGCAGTAATTGCCGGTTCGTGTCAATATCGGTCACGTCCAGCCGGATGGCCTCACCGACCCGCATGCCGGTGGTCGCCAACAGCCCAACCACCGTGGCCATTGTGCCGCGCCGTTGCGGGCAGGACAGGATCGAGGCGGCGTCCATCAATGCCGTGATCTCGGCGGCCGAATACAGATACGGCGTTGCCCGCGGTGGGCTGTAGGGCAGCAGGCCCATCGCCGGGACTTCAGCCGTGGTGTCCGAAATGTTCAGATAGCGGGCGAAGGTGCGAACGACGGAAAGTCGGTAGTTGCGCCAACTTCCGTCCGATTTCTCGGGCAGGCTTGCCCACGACAATGCCGCTGCCGTATTGATTCCGGCCGCGTCCGATGCGACGAGATAGTCGACGAACTGGTTCAGCAGCTTCTCGGTGCGCGCCAGCGTGTATCCGAGCGCGCGACGGGTCTGCAGATACTCCACCAGCGCGAGTCGCAGACCATCAGCTGTCTTCGTGTCCATCACAATGCCCCCGGCCAAGCGCGGGTCAGGCCCCGGAGTGCTTCGCGGTCGACTTTGGCGTAAATCGCCGTCGTCAGCTGGCGTTGATGGCGAAGAACCAACCCGACCTCCGCAAACGATGACCCACCGCGCAACATCTGTGTCGCCGCCGCATGGCGCAACCGGTGGGCGTGGATCGTGCCCAGTCCCGCCCGCCGGGCCGCGCGGGCAACAGCAGAGCTGAGCCCGGAGGAACTTATCGGGTCATGGGGTGCTTTATGCCCTAAGAAGACTGCCGTGTGATGGATCCCGGTCGGACGGGCGTAGCGCAAATACTCCACCAGCGCCTCGCCCACCTCGGTGGGAAGCGGCAGGCGTGCCGGATGGTTTCCCTTGCCGTGCACCACGAATTCTCCCGCGCCCCAATGCAGATCACGCAGCTCGAGCGCGGCGACTTCGCCGGCGCGCAGACCGATCCGGCATAACAACAACATGACCGCGTAATCGCGGCGCCCGCCCCCGGTGTCCCGGTCGCAGCTGGCCAGCAGCGCCGCAAGTGCGGCGGCGGTCAGATCTTTGGGCAGAGCAGCCTGCGACCAGCCTGCCGCCGATGGAACTGCCGCCGCCGACACCGACATAGCAATGCCATCCAGGTGCAGGAAACCCAGGAACGAGCGCACCGCCGAGACGCACAACTGCGCCGACGATGCCGCCTCACCGGCGCACCTCTCCGCAAGGAACCGGTGAACATCGATCGACGTCAAGCCATCAAAACCGACCCCGGCCGTCTCCAGCCGGGCGACAACCAACGGGTGTATCCGGCCGATGTAACCGGTGACCGTGCCAGCAGCCAAGCCCCGCACGTGCGTGAGGTATTCGGCGAAGCGGTCCAACACAAGTTGCGATGCAGTCGGCACCGCCGTCGAGGTGACGACGACCCCGTGCGTGGCCAAAACCCGCCGCAAAGGCCTCGCGGCCTTCATCGTCCGATAGTTCACATACCCCGCCGTCCGGCGGGTAGTAAAGTACTTCTCCAGCACATCGTCCGTCAGATCCTCGACGGAGTGATGCTCACCCTCCATCCACCGACTTAGATGAGCGACGAATGCCATGTGCTGACCAGCCGACGAGGTTGTGTAACCGACCCGCGCCAATTCTTCCGCGACCGCCGGAGCGTAATCCTGTAATGGGCCCACGACCAACGATCTGAGAACCTTGATCATCCTGCTCTCCTCTCATACGAATGAGAATCAAGCGTCCCCCCGGTGGGTCAGATTATGCCGACTCCAATTCCACGGAACCCGCACGGAATAAGGGCACCACCGGCGACATCGGCATAATCCGGACATCGGCATAATGGGTTTTATGCCGACGTCGGCATAAAACCCATTTCATGCGGAACGTGCTCTCGACCGTGCCAAAGGGATCCCAGGACATGGTCGCCTCGATCATCCGCACCGCCTTCGCCCAGCCCGACGCCGGGCACGTGAACACCCAGTTCGACGAAGTCACCCGGATGCTCGCCAAATCCCACCCGAAGGTCGCCGCGATGCTCGGCGATGCCCGGGACGACGTGCTCGCGTTCACTGGGTTCCCGGTGAAACATTGGCGTCAGGTCTGGTCGACAAATCCCATGGAGCGGGTCAATAAAGAAATCAAAAGACGCACCGACGTCGTCGGGGTCTTCCCCAACCCCGCAGCCCTTCTCCGGCTCGCCGGCGCCGTCCTGGTCGAGCAGCACGACGAATGGGAAGCCGGAGACCGCCGCTACCTCTCCGAGGCCTCCATGGCCGAACTCACGGCCATGGACACCGCACCCGCCACGCCGATAGAGGAGGCGATTTTGCTCCCCGAACTCACAGCAGCATAATCAGAGAACTGACCTGCACGGTGTCGAGAAACTCCACCACTCAGCGGGACGTAAACCCACTAGTCGTGATGCACCGTAGTCAAGAAGGTGCGGAAGCCAGCCATGGAAGAGTTGATTTCTTCTTCGAGTGCACGTCATGGGCATCAGAGCCGCAATTGATGGAGGAGGACAAAGCCGCTGATCTTAGATGGTTTCATCTCGATGACCTGCCGTCGCCAGTCGTTCCCCATGAACGCCACGTCCTCGAACCGCTTAGGCGCGGAAATGCCCCCAATCATCTCCTTTGGATTTTCGTCGTCGGTTGAAGTATGAATCGCCGGGCTGGATGGCGGGCCTCCGCTTGAGGAACCAAGACCGCCCGGTTAACCTGCGGTTTGTTGGGCGAGGGTGTGGGCGAGGCGGTAGGAGTCGGTGCCGGTTTCGATGATGGCGCCGTTGAAGGTCAGCCGATCGACGATGGCGGCGCAGAGGCGGGGGTCGGTGAAGGTCTTGGTCCAGCCGGAGAAGGACTCGTTGGAAGCGATGGCGATGGAGTTTTTCTCTTCCCTTTCGGTGAGGACCTGGAAGAGGAGTTCGGCGCCGCGGCGGTCCAGTTCCATATATCCGAGTTCATCGATGCAGAGCAGGTCGACACGGCCGTAGCGGGCGATGGTCTTGGCGAGGACTTTCTCGTCGGCGGCTTCGACGAGTTCGTTCACGAGCCGCGTGGCGAGGGTGTACTTGACCCGGTAGCCCTTCTCCGCCGCGGCGGTGCCAAGCCCGATGAGCAGGTGGGATTTGCCGGTGCCGGAGTCCCCGATCAGGCACAGGGGCGATCCTTTGCGGATCCAGTCCCCGGTGGCGAGGGTGTGGATGGTGGCGGGGTTGATATTCGGGTTCGCGTCGAAATCGAAATCGCCGAGCCATTTGTCACGCGGGAAACCTGCCGCTTTCACCCTGCGGATGGAGGAGCGCCGGTCCCGGTCGTCGCACTCGGCCAGCAGCAGTTCGGCCAGGAACCCCTGGTAGGACAGTTGTTCCTTGCCGGCGACGGTGAGGGCTTCGTCCAGGACCGCCCGGATCGTGGGCAGCCGGAGCCGGCGGCAGGCCTGGTCCACGGCCGCGACGGCGGCCTGTTCGGTCAGGCCGCGCCGCCGGCGCAGAGTCGGAGTGATGCTTGTTCCGGGGACATTGGGGCTCATGAGATGTTCTCCTTCGACGCTGTTCCTGTGGAGTCTTCGGTGCGTTTGGCCAGCAGCTCGTCATAAATTCCGATCGACGGAAGCGGACGCCTGTCCGGCGGCAGCCCAGCGATGACCGCGGCGGGGTCCATGAGCCGGCGCTGCGTAAGGCTGACAACTCGGTGCACATTCTCTTCAGCGTGAGCACCGGGATGACGGTCCGAACCGGACCCACCGCCGTACGGCATTGTTGCGTGTCTGCGGGCTTCGACGGCGACGACATCGGCACTGACAGCACCGACCCCTAGCGCCGCAGTGATCCCGGCCTCAATGTCACCGGCGTCCATGGAGCGGTGGAGCAGCAGGACGTCGATGAGTTCACGGGTCCCGTCCGCGTCGCCGTTGACCCGGCGGGAGGCGGCCCAGAACGCCTCGTGGGCGCTGGTGAACGCCCCGGACTCCCGCGCCCGGGCCAGTGCGGTGGAACCGGGAAGGGCGCCCGGTTTGGTCTTGAGGACCTCGAGGTAGTGGTCCAGCTGGACTGATTGCCCGCCTTTGGCAACGATCCGCGGATGTCTGGCGGCCACGGCACGGCCGTCGAACACCACGACCTCGGATGCCCGCAGCGACACCCGGACTTTCCGGCCGATGAACCGGGCCGGGACGGAGTACTTCACCATGCGCACGGTGATCATCGAGGACCCGTCCACCCTGGGTGTCAGCACCAGACCCGGGTCGAAGGCCTCTGCGGGCAGCGGTGTCAGGAACGGCTGTTCGGCGGCGAAGTCCTGGCCGATGGTGCGGATCCTGTCATTGATCCGCCGGGCATCGTCCTGGGCTTCCCGGGCCCGGATGCGGTCGTTGAGCTCATCCAGCGACTCAGCAACGGGCATGGGCGAGAGCCGGTTGCGGCGGAACCAGCCGACCTCCCCCTCAACCCCGCCCTTCTCATGAGCCCCGTCGATACCGGGCTGGCAGTAGAACGGGTCGAAGCCATAGTGCGATCTGAAGAGCACCCACCGGTCGTTCTCCAGGCGCTGCCGGCCCCGCCCGAACACCACCGCCGTGACCGCGCTGGTGAGGTTGTCATACCTGATGTGCTTGACCGGCACCCCGCCGATCTCGCTGAATGCCTCGAGGTGGCCTTCAAGGAAAGCCTCCTGGGCCTGTGTCGGGTAAATCCGGTGGAACGCCTTGCCGGAGTGGGACAGCCGGAAGACGAACATGTGGCACTTCGTCTTCACCCCGTTCAGCACGACCCAGACTTCACCGAAGTCCACCTCGGCCTCCGCACCCGGAGCGTGTTCCTGCGGAACGAACACCTCGACCCTGCGACCAGCCTCCACATCGATCTGCGCCCGACGGACGCGCACGTAGTCACGCACCGTCGAATACGACAACTCCTCCGCTCCGTGCTCCTCGATCAGACGGGCCAGGACCCTGCGGGCGGTATGACGCTGCTTCCTCGGCGCCGTCGTGTCCTCGACCAACATCGCGTCGATCGCATGCTTGAACGACTCCAGCCGGGGCGACGACCTCTCGGGCGTCTTTCGTGGCGGTGGGACAGGATCCGACAAGGCCTGCCGGACAGTGTCTCTGCCGATCTGGTGCCGTTTCGCCAGCCCACGGATGGACATGCCCTCAACGCGGGCGTCTCGGCGAATCTTGGCAAACAGCTCCATGCGCACCCTCATCCGGACCTCCAAATGCTCGCTTTCATTAGATGAAAGCAACACTGGAGGTGGTCCTGACTCAAACCGTTACAAGCAACCGGCGAGTCGTGGGTGGTCCTGGATCAGGCCGTCACACCGGTCCTGAATCAAACTGCCATATTCACGTCGCCCCATTCCCTGTGCGCCTCTAGCCACGCCGCATGAAAGCCAACCGAAGGGGGAACGAGTAGAGACACGGTCCAACGCTACTACCGACTAGGGGCGTCCCGGTGAGGGTCCCCTAGCGGCCACTCCATCGGCATAGGGCAAGCGATCAGAGTCGCGTTGTCGCGTAGAGCACCATGTCGCGCCGGGTGCCGTCAATTTCCTGATGGCTGCGGAGCAGGCCCTCCCGCTGGAAGCCAGACGCTTCGGCAACGCGACTTGAGCTGCTGTTCCACGGCTCGATATACAGCTCGATCCGGTGCAGAGTGGGGATGGTCCAAGCGAAGGCTGTCAGTGCCTTCAACGCACTCTTGGCGATTCCGCGGCCCCGGTGCGCGGGGGTAACCGAGTAGCCAGCCGTCGCACGTCCGGCCGACATGTCCTGAAGCCACAGCCCGATGGCGCCGACAGCGTTGCCGGATTCAGCATCAGCGATGGCGAAGGACAGCCCTTTTCCTTCGGCAAGCCGGCCACGCTGCCGGTAAATCCACTCCTGAGCCTGCTTTGCCGTGGGGAGCGCGGGAAGGCTGCCAATGAGAGGGATGTAAGGATCCTCCCCCAACTCGAGGGCGAGGTGTACGTCGTCGTCGGCGAACTCGCGCAAGACGACTGAACCGAAGGTCGGTGGTGTGGTCGGCCAAGACGGTAAGTGCTCAGTCATACCTCGATTATCGTCATGGTCATCGTCCCGCTGCTCAAGATTCATCCTCGCCTGCCGAAGAGAGGCGGTTTTCCACCCTTTGCCCACTTCCGGTAACCGATCCTTCCCTGGGCAGAAGCGTGCCGCCTGTTCCGTACTCCCAGTTATCAAGCACTGAAGCCGCAATCTTCTGCGCTGCCTGGTGCGCCGTTATGTGTGTGGTGTCAACAACCTCGGCTTCATTGTGCAGCCAGGTATGCGCTGCCTCGGCGTAGGGCTCCAAGTACGCGAAGCGGAACGTCGAGGGGCCTAGGTCTTTGTCGTTCTGTATGCGGTCGCGGAGCGTGGCCTGGTCTGCGTGGAGCACGAAATGCTGGATCGGTATGCCGTACCCCTTAAGACCATCGCTTATCTCCCGCCAGTAGTTTTCGACTAAGACAGTCATCGGCATCACGAGTGTGCCTCCGGTGTACTCGAGCACGCGCCGAGCGGTTTCGACGACGAGGGTCCGCCATGGCTGCCAGTGCTGGAAGTTGTCCGTCGCGGGAAGTCCCGGCTTGATGTCCATGAGCACCTCACCGACCTTCTCCGCGTCGAAGACGCGCGAGTCGGGCAACAACCGTTGCACGAGCGCGCTCGTCGTCGTCTTCCCCGCCCCGTGGGTGCCGTTAAGCCAAACGATCATAGACCGAACTCTAGCGCCAGAAAGTGTCCCTCACGGGGTGCCCGCAAGCCGGTCGATCATCGTGCCCGTGCAAGGCCGCCGCCGCGCCCGCGCGGTTGCTGACATGGGCCATGTACGTAAGACCCGCACGATCAAATGCACGGTGACGGGGGGCGGTTTCTGGGGGATTACTGCAACCACGTTCCGTCCGACTGGAACTCCGACAGCCGGCTTGCTCGTTCACCGCGCCACCCTTGACCCCAGGGCCACAACATAACGGTCATTATGTTGCTGGATTTTTCGACCCTCCGGCCCATCGCCAGGACCGACGACCACCGAGAGGCCTGCCCAAGGTAGGGCGCAGCACTTCATAATGTCGCGGCCGTTGGTTCCGCACATTCCAGGTACCCATCAGAGGTGTCGCGGGGCTGACTGGGCTCGACCTGGAACAGCTGACCGCCGTGGATCGGATGCCCATAGCTTCAGCCCTCCCCACCGCCCGGGTCGCTTCAACGTGGCGACGACTTAGAACACCGCAGGACCTGGATCTGGACTTCGATCTACACGACTAGGCACAGGACACGCCCGGGCATGCCTGACGCGCCCACGAACGCAGCGGTCTACCCGCTCCGGGGTAATTTTCCCGCCGCTCATGAAAAACGAGGCGCACTGAAAACGAATCCAATTTTCGCCGACTTGACTCGCGACATGGCGGGTGTGACACTTGTGACACCTAGAAATGATTTTCCTGGACCCGGAACGCTAGTGCGTTCTCTTATGAAGGCGAACTCCACATGACTACCACCTTGTCCGCTTCCGTCGTGCCCGAAAATGAGATTGATGCGCTGAGTAGACTGCGTGCGTCACTTCCGGATGGTTCGGAACTTGGCAAGGTATTGGGCGCGATGAGCGATGGCTTACGTAGCGGCGTTGGCGTCACTGTCGCACGTGATGACGACCAGTTGACCCCCGCCCGGGCCGCGGCGATGCTGGGAATCAGCCGTACACACCTCTACAAGGTTCTGGATGCCGGGCTGCTCCCATTCCACGTTGTTGGTGAGCGTGACCGCAGGATATTTATGGTCGATGTCCGCGAATACCTGACCCGCACGATGGCGTTCCGCGCTGCGGATGCGCAGTCCATCGCAAAGCGTCAGCAGCTTGAAGACGACCTGCTCGACTCCATGGAGTAGCCCGGAGCCGGCATTTCGATCTCCAGCTAAGCTGGGCGGATGTTGCTGGATAGACGAGTTACCCTGAGGTGCCTGGTTGATGACCTTACTTCCGATTGGGATGATGCGAACCATCACCGTTACGCAAAGACTCTTCGTGCACTCGTCAACAAGTGTATTGCTGGCGAAGCTCCGGAGTCCTCGGTAGCGGCTCAACTCCGGAACATGCCCCGCCTCAACGCCCTCGATCACCCGCTGGTTAGGCACTTCGACGCCTCTTTTGGCCTCGACCAGCGTTCGGAGTCGCGAGAAAGCATTTCGGGCCTTTCAGCACCACACTGGTGGAAACAGAAGACCTCGCGTTGGAGAGGTGCAGCCACGGACCATTCAACTGTTGGCACGAGCACAGTATGGCTGTGCGCCGCCGGTGTCCGCCGCCAAGGCGATACCGATGATTTTTACGCCGCCTTCATGCGTGATGTAACCCGGTCAGGTCCACAACCCTGGCTGCCCACAGAAGAAGATTTCCTGGCCGGCAAGGTCGACGACAAAATTCTGGCCCTGGATGCTTGGAAGCTGCAGATACATTGCGGCGCCTTGGCGTTGCTAGCCGAATCATTTCTAAGCCCCAGCGAGACGTTCACACTGGAATTTCCAGCGCCATCCCGCACGTCCTCAAGAGCCGCTATCGGGGAACTCTCTATGAGTATCGAATCAGTCGACGTCGACGGCGTTGAGCTGGGGGAAGTTTTTCTCGTTGCCTCGGTCCTCGACCGCAAGCAAATAAAGGCAGTTGACCTTGCCGTTCAGATCGCGCGCGCGGCTCTGCAAAGTGACGCGGAAGTATGGCATTCGACGACCTACACAGACGACGCCTATGCATTCTCGGCTCTGATCGACCCGGCAGCTCGGGCATACTCAGAGGAACTCGCCCGCACAGGAAACCTTCCCGTGGAATCAGTACCGGGGGGTCTCCGCATTGGCCTCCGCGCCCACTACGCCCGGAAACATGGTCTCGTTGACGCCCAAGTTGAGGGATCATCGGTACTTAGTTTGTGTGGCTATTGGTTCGTACCCACAGCCGATCACACGGACCTCGAGACTTGCAGCGAATGCTCCCAACGGCATGACCAGATGGGTGTGGTCTAACCTCGTCGCGGCAGACTGGAGGCCAAGCAATCTGACTGATTCCATGGGACACAGCCCGCCCGAATCAGGGGTGGGCTCTCGATGTGTCAGATGACTTGATCGGCCATCCAGCCCTGCCGAGAACTGCAGCTCAAAACCGGACTGTTCACCGCAGTCCCCGGAGCCCGCTGAGACCATTGCTACGCGGCCGCGGACAGCTCAATCGGATGCCCCGAGGAGTTGGAAGGAGCGGCCTCGGATTCGTCAATGCGTCCAAGTTCGGCAGCGCACGTGAGCCTTCGCCAAGCGCTTCCACAGGGTCACGCCCTCAGTTATAGGAAGTTATAGGGGGTTATTGGGTTTTTCCTATAACCCCCTATAACTTCCTATATCTGGCTATAGCCCCTGTCGCACCGGGTGGATGCTGAACACTCCGATCGGTGCCCACTCCAAGCACCAGCGGCATCAGAACATCCTAGGGTGACCTTCGAGTCGGCGCCGTGGCAAGATGACACCCATCATGGACAGCAAGTTGCGGCGCGCTCCTGACGCGGAATGGGTGTTGATGTACCGGCTCGGGCTGAGCCGGAAACGCATCGCTGACCTCGTTGGCGCCGAGCCCGCCACTGTCGGCTACCACCTGGTCATCGCGCGCCGGAAGGACCCGGAGCTCGAGGCAGCACATCTGGCTGCTACCGGCACAAAACGCAGACGCTCCCCTGTGGACCTTGCCCGCATGGAAGAAATCATCAGGTGGGTGGTAACCGAGGGCCGGTTCCCGAGAGAGCGTTCCGCGGATCAGGAGGAGCGATCTATGGCACGGTGGTTCTCTGACCGCCGTCGCGAGGTAGCCCAAGGCACTCTTCACCAGGCCTACGGCGAGGGCCTTGTCCGTGTCCCGGGATGGGGTTGGAATCTCAGGACTGCGGCGGAGGAAGCCAGATGGCACCAATGGCTGGGTCAGCTCGTGAACTTCCGCGCCGAAGGCAACGATTGGCCGCGCCACAAGAAGTGCGGTTCCGAGCGGGAACACACTCTCGGCGTGTGGGTGCATGCGCAGCGGCAAAAGCAGCGCCGTGGCGAGCTCGAAGCTGAAAAGGTCAAACTTCTGGACGACGCTGTTCCAGGCTGGCAACGCGGAAGGACCAGGGGCCGCCCTCCCCGACGATAAGCGCGCAGCCCGGCAACGCTCGAAACGTCAGACCTGCGACTCATACTGTGCGCATGATCGAGATCCGGCAGCTCTACCCTCGGGACTGGGAACCTACAGAGCCCCTAGTCGCCTACAACAAGGCCGACCGGCGTGTGGTGATCGCAGCCGAGATGCGCCGCGGGAACAATTCCTATTACGACCGCTACGGATACAAGGGTTCCCAGGACATCGTCTGCATCGACTGCCTGGAGGCCGGCCGCGACGTTCCCGTCTCGCTCGTAGAGACAGAGAAGAAGTGTATACACTTCCGCCACAAGGCCGGAGAAGCTCCCGACGGTCTGGGCCGGCACGGCGAGACAGCAGAGCACCTGCACGGCAAGCAGCTGATGATGGACTGGGCAGGGTACCAACGACATATTTTCCCTGGGTCAATTGACGATGAAGTCTGGGTGCCGGGCGTACGGCTGCGCAGCGACGTGAAGGCAGAGACGTTCGGCGGCCGGCAATTGGCGTTCGAGGTCCAACGCAAGCCGATGGACCGCCAGGACTGGGGCCGGCGCCATGGTGGCTATGAGCGTGCAGGCGTCCTTGACGTATGGCTATGGTCCCCGGACGTTCCTCACCTGGTCCTGGGCCTGCCCCTGACAAGCGTCGTGCTCGACATGGAGTACGAGGAGATCGGCATCATGGTGGCGGACTACGCAGGACGTTATCGCCACCCCACGGCGGAGAGCCGCATCATCAGGCCCACTCACTACGCCGCAGCGTCGCTCACGGAGTGGGGCTTGTCAGCTGTAGGGTCTCTTGTGCCCCCACCGGAGATGGCCGAGTACATCGGCGACAAACCTGAACCGAGGCGTGTTGCTCAGCTCAATGATCACCGGAACCCCCCGGCGAAGCCGCTGGGAAACCCACCGCAGCAGCAGGGTGCCTCGTCCGGTAAATACTGGAGCGTCACCCGCTCCGGCTGGGGGCAACCGGGCGTTGGTGGACGTGCGCCGTATATCGACCCGGAACGCGAAGAGCAACGCAGACTGGACGCCATCGCACGTATTATGAGCAAGAAGCGCTAGTTCGCCGGATCTCCGCGGTGCCAGCTAGAGCCCGCCGCCGCCCTTCCACTCCTCCGGGCTCACGCGCTTGATGTTCCCGGACTGGGCCCAGCCCAAGTGGTACTTGCCTGAGGCATCCAGCCACTCGATTAGGCCGTAGCGGTCTGACCAGGCCACAGCCTTGCCGTAGATCCCGTTGACGCACACAAGCGGGCGGCCATACTTTGGGAAGTCCCGGATCCGCGAACTGTCATCCATAGGACGGATCCTGTCTGCATCCAGGCGCGCGACCATCCGATCCATGTCCTCGGGAGAGCCTGCCTTGATCACAGCTAAATTTTAGAACGGATTCCCGGGTTTATCGAACATACGTTCTCCACAGACTTCTCCACATGTGAACACAGATTCGACAACTAAGAAAGCGCTACGGCACGTCCGAAAACTAAAAAACGTGTGGCGGCGCGTAGCGCCGGCCCTCGTTGTTCTTTATGCCCTCAATCGCAAAAGTTTAGAATAGTAGTGGATTTTTTGTGGCTAAACCGTACCCGTAGCGATAGAGTGAATGAGCCCCCCAACACACAAGGATCAACAGTGAGCATCTCGACTATTCAAAACACCGGGTTCGCCGGGACCGCACGCCTGGGGATCCGCGAAGTCGTTCGTCAGCTCAACTCCGCCCTGGGAGCAACCCTCGTGGCGGCCCTCACAGGCAGCAAGGACCCGCGCATAAGCTACAAGTGGGCCCGCGAAAACGGCCCGGAGCCTAAGCCTGCTGCGGTGCAGAGACTATTACTGGCCCACCGGGCGTGGATCGCGGTCTCCACCAACGAGGGCGAGCACGTTGCACGCCTCTGGTTCATCGGAGCCAACCCCTGGCTCGGTGAAGTATCGCCCATCGAAGCCATTGCCACCATGGAGTCGAAGAAGGTCATGGCCGCGGCTCAGGCAATGATCGACGACAGCTTCAACGGATGAGACGCATCTGCGCGAGCACCGACGGGTTGACGCATTCTCACGCGCAGGCCTTTTTGCCCTGCCGCTCACCGCTAGGCCGACTGCCGCATTTGGCCCCCCTTCATCTCGCCAGCGGCGCAATCAAACGCGCTGTGGCCGACCCTGAACGCGCCGATTAATCAGCTCGACAGGGACCAGTGAGGCAAATAGGGGTGTTGCCATGGTCGTCGTTTTTCCGCTGCCCGGTCTATGAGTTCCGCAGGTATGCCGCACAGGTGTGGCCCGGCGAACGGCTCGCCCGGACGGACGGGGGTGCGACGAGGGTGTCGTAGTCAGCCATATCGCTGCAAGGTGGGACGAAGACGCGGGTCCATTCGTTGGACTCGGCGACGATAGAAACCAGGTCCTGGGCGAATAGTCCCTCATGGCGGAGGCGAATGCCTTCGTCGGTTTGCGCGTAAACCCAATCCTTGTAGCGCTCGTGGATGAATCGGAAGGTGACGAAGGACTTGAAGTCCGGAGCATTAGTCGACCAAAACCCCCGGGTGTTTTCGTCAACGCGTCTCCGCATTGTAGATCCGCTCTGACTACCGACGATGCGGTTGGGAGGGTTCGACGGTCTCGTTGCCAGATGCGTGCCTTCTGCCACGTCGTCGTCATCACGACAGCACGCGATGAGGCCGACTCCGCCTGACCGGACGACATAACGGAATGTCCTGACCGGGCGGCCCTCATCCAGCAGCTCCAGGATGCCGTCAGCGGCTTCCGGATGGATAGACGCTGCGATGATGACTGATACCTGGGATTCGTTCACTTTCTCTGGCAGCGGGTGCCCGAAATGACGCTGAAAGGCCTTCACCAAGTCGATCTTGAGATCACCGTCGGCCACGAACCGAATGAGCTCCTCCCTGCTCAGCCCCTTAATCGCGCGCCGATAGCGCAAGATCTGATTGGTGATGCTGGGGCCGGCTTTGCCGAGCTTGAGTTCGATGATGTAGACGACACCAGCAGAGTCGATCGCTAGCAGATCCATTCGCACTCCGACCGCCCTTACCTGCCACCCGCTCCCCAGCTGCCTGTCCCTCACCACCTGTCGTCCGATTTTCAACAGATCGTGGCCCGGAAGCAACCGGCAACTCTCCAGATAGGTTTCCAGGTCCCTTTCGAGCCGAAACAGGAGCACGGTCTGGTCATTCACCCGAACACGCCCGATTCGCCATCGAGTGCCTCACCAAGTCCGGGCGTACAGCGGATCACGAGTAACGAGACCAAGGCCGCTCGGTGCGCTGCGAGTGAGTCCGAAAGGCCCCTGCGACGTTGGCGCTCATACGCGACACGAAGCGGGCATTTAGCGGCGCGTCCGTCAAGTGCGCCGGTCCAGTAAATCGAGGACGACGATACGTCCTCCAGTTCACTGAGGAAGACGCCCGCGCCAATCGCTAGCCCACGGCCTACCATGACGGAAGCTTCATCCCATACGATGGGGCCACTAAGGGTGGCGGCGTCCCCTGTGCCAGCCGGACCACTGCTTTCGGAGTTTGGCGCCCCCAGGTCTCGCCCAGCGCAACCCGCGGAAGGACCGCCAGGATACCGCGTCGTACCCGTTGACGGGTATGTTCCCCGATGGCGCGGGTTTTGTCGCTTCCAGCAGAGATTAAAATGCCTCTGTCCCGCATTGCTTCATAGTGGCAGAGAGGGCAAGACATGCCAAGGCTTCCCGTCAGCGAGTTGTAAGGACAACCAGCGCTGGAGCACACTCGGACGGCCGCAGGACAGGGGCGACACCAGGATCTGGAGAGGCTTCGGGCCGCCGTCGCTTCCTAAACCTGCGCCCCCTGGGCCTGTCTTATCGATCACGGTATCAACGATCAGGAGGGCCAGTCCGCCTCCGCCCAACAAACTGATCACAACGCATGTAGCCACCGAAGCCACTCGACGATCCACAAGGGGCAGCGATGCCCCTCCAGGCTCCACGTATCGCTGTATTAGGCAACCAAGGCCCAACGACGACTCGCCTTCGCCGTCGTCGGGCCAGTCAGGTCTGTGGCTCATGGGTCGTGCCGGGACCAAGCGGCATGGAGTTCTGGGCACGCCCCTGGCCAAAAATGGGCCAAATCTGGCCAATTTCTGGCCGGATTTGGTCAAACATTCCTGTCGCCGCGGAAATCCGGCCATTTTTGGGCTAACGGCGGCCCAAAAGTGGGCCACTTCTGGCCAGCTAAATGGGCCGCTAGGCGCCTGGGGCACGGTTTGGCCACATTTAGCCCAAGAAGGGCCCAAGAAGGGCCCATTACTGGGCCAGCAGGCTGTTTCAGCGCGCCGCGAGGGGCCACGAGAGCCGCTTTCCGGCCCTGGGCCTCAATCGTGGCCAACTATTGGCCATTTTTGGTCAATTTCTGACCAAACGCGGGCCGGAAACAGCCCACGACGTTGCAGCCTTCGGGCTGCATATTTCCGCTGACAGGCGGCTTGGCGACCGCCACGCAGCGTCGAAGGCACGGTGCTAAAAGCGTAGAGGGTGGGGATGGGTCGCGATGCACTGGCCCGTGCGCCCGGCGCTCACATGGTGGTCCGGGAGTCCGGTTCCACAGTAGTTTTGTTGGATGACCTCCGAACAGCGCCGGGCGGCGATCTACCTCCGCATCTCTCAGGACCGCGAGAACACACGTCTGGGAGTGGATCGTCACAGGGAGGACGCCGAAGCCCTCATCACGGCCCGGCGGTGGACGCCCGCCGGTGTCTACGAGGACAACGACATCTCCGGCAGCGGGCATAAGAAGCGACCGGCATTCGAACGGCTCCTCCATGACATCGAGGCAGGACTCATCGACGTTGTCGTCGCCCAGGAGTGGCCCCGCCTCGAACGAAACCGTGCAGACGGCGTGCGGATCATCGAGGCAGCCCAGCGTCACCAGGTCCTGCTGACCTTCGCGAAGGGATCCGACATTGACTGCCGGACGGCCGCGGGCAGGCTCTCCGCCGACATGTTCTCGGCGATCGCCCGCAACGAAATCGAAGTGAAGGCGGAAAGACAGTCCAGGGCGCAACGCCAACGCGCCGAGCAAGGAAGACCGCCCAAGGGCGTACGTCCGCTGGGCTACGCCACTAACGGCGACGTCATCGAACACGAGGCAGAAGCCGTGAAAAGGATCTACGCAGCGTTTTCCTCGGGGGCGTCGCTGCGGGCGATAGCCGCGGCTTTATCCGGCGACGAGGGAGAGGATCTTTCTGACATCCCGGCTCTCCCCCGCCACAAACGGACCCTGATGATCGAACGCAATACTCGCCGCGCCGAAGAGGGACTCGACCCGCGTCCTGTTCCGGACGACGCCCCTTGGGTGCCGTCGACCGTCCTGGGCATCCTGCGCAACCCCAGATACGCCGGGTACAGCACATACACGCCCAAGGAGGTGCTCGCCAATGGCGACCGGCGGCGATCATGGCGGGCACAGATCCTGCGCGATGAGCACGGGGAACCGATCCTCGGCAAATGGGACCGAATTGTCAGCCTGGACGTTTGGGAAGCCGTACAGGACCGGCTCGACGACCCCGGGCGTATCTCGAACCGGGTGGGAACCGACAGGAAGCACCTGGGCTCCGGCCTGTATCGATGCGGGGTGTGCGACAAGCCGGTGAAAGCACACGGGCAGCGGTACCGGTGCGAAGGGCACGTTATGCGCTCACGGGAGCAGATCGATGATTTCGTTGTGGAGACCGTGCGGAGGCGGCTCCGACTGCCGGACCTCCACGACCTGTTGCCGTCTGCCGATGAGCCGCGTCTGCGGGAGATCAAAGCGGAGATCGATGAACACCGGGCCCGGATTCACAGGGCGCAGCGCGATTACGATAGCGAGCTTATTGAAGGCCTCGACCTCAAGCGCATTCGGGACCGTGAAAACGCCGCTATTGACACCTTGGAAGTGGACCGTTTGCGGCTCTCGCTGGGGATGACACCCAACAGTGTGCTGGAGGCTCCGGACCGAGTTGCTGCCTTCGATGCCGGCGATCTCGCTCTCCGCCGGCAGGCTATCGAAATCCTCTGCGAGGTGCATCTCTTCCCGCATCCACGGGGTCTCAAGGCGTTCAATCCTGATTCTCTGACCGTCACGTGGCGGTGATTTCTCAGCAGAGGCACGCCTTACAGACATTTTGCACTTGATCTAAAGTGTCGCCAGCAAGCGCTATAGTGATGACTGTCTGACCACCCGGTCAGATGCACCCGACGGAATCACGGGGATGGGATCCCTCCGTCGAGATAGTTCCCACGCTCCGGGCGAGTGCGATCACCAGCGCATTATGAGCCTAAGAGTCTAGTCTGGTGAGGTCGGGTCGGCCACAAGCGATCCTGGCAGGGTAGAGCGCGGTAGCGTCCTGTGAGAGGTACAAGGTGTTCACTCCTCACGAGAGGAGCGGGCCTTTGCCTGCTACCACCCTTGCTCCCCCTATTCGCCGGTCCCTGAAGGAAGCTGTTGAACGCGGCTACGGAGGGTATTCCACTCTTCGAAATAAAATTGCCTCCGGCGAACTCCCCGCCGAGCGCGTCGGACGACGCTACCTGATTCTCGAGTCCGACCTTGAGTCCTTGGTCGTCCCCGCTGTCGGTCGCCCCACTGAGCACGCCTCCGTCAGCGCGGCCATCGACCGAATAGTCGCCTCCGCGCCGCGGCTGTCGAAGGAACAGCGCGAACGCCTGGCTAATCTCCTTGGCGGAGGTGCAGCATGAGCGCCCCGGCACCGGGGGGATGGTCCAGCCACGAGATCAAGGACGGCGGTGGCCGCTTCCAAGTGCTCGTACGGCGGACCCAACGCGGGGGCGCCTTCGCCGCGCACGTGTACCCGCAGACCGCGGTTCTTTCCGCTCAGAACCGCTCAATTGCTCCGGGCAGTTTCAAAGTACCCGAAGTAATTGAGCGCACACGAGCGGATAACTTCCGCGGAAATCCGGGGATTTCGCCACGGGGTCATAAGACCCCTATGGGCCCCCCGAGCTACGGCGTTATGACCCCGTCGCCTGCGCAGCCCCTTGCGAGTGTCGTGCCGGCGCCCCCAATCGCCTTTGGCGACCTGCCGTCGGTACGCGCCATGGGCACCGGCCGCGCCGGGATCGTCGTCGGCTTCGACACGGAATTCACGACCAGCGGCCCCGGCGGGACGCGCGTCATCGACTCGTACCAGTTCGCACTCCCCCACCCTCGACCCAGCGGTCATGGTCCAGATCGTGATCCTGCCTCTCGATGAGCGGCGCATCAGTCTCCATGCTGCATTGTGGGAGGTAGTCGTGGCAGCCCGACTATGGCACTCCCCCCTCGTCCGTGAAGGGGTCGACGACCGGGGGGTGCGCCGCGATCTGGTGCTTGATCAGCCTCCCCACGGGGCAGCGAAGAATGCCGCGCTGGCTTGGGCGGCGGATTCCCATGACTGGGAGGCGCGGGCAGCGACCCTGGCTCCTTGGGGGGTGCCGATCGTGCTCGCATCCCACTACGGGTCAGCTGATCTCACGGCCTTCCGCGGCGACCGGTTCGTCACGGACCACCTCACCCGGCTCACTTCTGCTGCCGGCGGCCTCGTCACGCTCCTGCCTTTCCGCCTCCAGCGGGGCGACGGTCAAGGCGATTGGTGGCGTCCGTTGTCGGTGACCGTCCGGGACACAATGGGCCACACGCCTGCGGGCAAGAAGAGCTTGGCAGTGATCGGGCCCGCGTGCGACGTTCCCAAGCTGGAGGTCCCGGACGGGTGGATCTCCGACATGACGGGTTACCGCGCCGCCCACCTTGACGACTTCCTGGAGTACGGCATAAACGACGCAGTCATCGTCGTCGAATACCTCGCGCGGCTCTGGGGCGACGGTGTCATCCCTCCGATCACCTTGAGCGGTGGCGCTGCCGCCGCCCTCGTTGCCACGGGATCCGACTATTTCGGTGTCCAATCTCCTAGCGACTTTCGGCTCCTGTTTGCCGGACTCGTCCAGGACGACGGCCTTGAGATCGTGGACGAGGATGACCAGCTCAGCTTCTACAGCAAACGTTTCCGTCGCCCTGTCGACGGTGCAGCCGACCTTTTAACGTCCTCCTATGCCAGGGCTTACCACGGCGGACTCAACGCGTGCAGCGCGCCGGGCTACTACCCCCATCCAACTGTCGACATTGATGCACAGAACGCCTACCCGACCGCGATGGCGCTCGTCCATGACCTCGACTGGGAAGCCGGCGTCATCGATGAGACTGTGAACAAACGCCAACTGACCCTCGCGGACGTGCCGGAGCCGACGACACCGATCGTCGGGTTCGTGTCCTTTACATTCCCTCCGGGCGTTGCCTTCCCGTGCCTTCCGATCGTCGCTGACAGCACGCTCGTCTACCCGCGCACGAGCGAGGGAACTGCCGGCACTTGGGCATGCGGTCCTGAACTGTGGCTCGCCCTCACCCTCGGTGCCGAGGTCTTCTGTCAGATCGGGTTCTCCGCAAAAACTGTCACACGCAAGGACGGCACTCCTTCACGAGTACTGCGTTACGGCGTGAAGCAGCTCATCGACGACCGCAACACTGCCAAGGCGCTCTACGGGGAGAAGTCCATCGAAGAGCAGACCCTAAAGACAGCAGCGAGCTCGGTCTACGGCAAGACCGCCCAGGACGTTGCCGAACAACGCGCTTGGAACGCCCACGAGCAACAGATGGACAGCGTCGGCGGTTCCGCGATCACCAGCCCCTACCATGCGGCGACGTCGACGAGTCTGGTCCGGGCGGAGCTGCTCGCGACGATGAACCAGATCACCGAACGCGGGGGCCACGTCTACAGCGTCACGACCGACGGGTTCATCACGGACATGACCCTGGACGAAGTCAATGACCTTGACCTGTACGGCCTGACTAGGCACCTCCAGGAGGCTCGTACAGCCCTCACCGGGGACCCGTCCGTCTGGGAAGCCAAGCACCATCAGAACGACCTGGTGAACTTCACGACCCGCGGAAACGTCTCACTCTCGCCCCACGGAGTCTGCGCACACAACGGAATCAAGCGCCCGGAGGACATGGATGCGGACAGCCCCGAGGACCGCGAGCACCTGCTGACGCTGGTTGTCACCCGAACAGGTCGTGTCGACAACGAATACAAGCGGTTCCCCAGCTTCAGCGAGCTCTCAAGCAGGGACAACCGCAAGGACTTCTTACCGAGATGGGTGTCCGCACCCCGCTCCATGGACTACGACCTCAAACGCGGCCCCGTCATGAACTCGATGACCGCCGAGTTCGTGCCCCTGCCCGACGGTTCACGTCACGAGATGGCGACATTCACAACCGAGCCATGGGAGACCGTCGAGGAGTGCCTGCGTGCGCGCGAGATCGCCCGCGAGATATCGAAGACCGGATGCCTGCGCACCGTCGACGAATGGCGCGCATGGCACGTCAGGTACACCCACGGCAAAGGCCGGCGGATCATCACAGCCCAGCGCGCCGTGCTCATGAGCATCGTCATGGCGCATCGCCAAGGCATCGTCAACATTCCCGCACTGGCCGACCGATCATCGACGGTTACAGACAAGATCGCATGGCTGGCGCAGTGGGGCTTGGGAACGGTCTCTGAGGGCGACTGGAAAAACGCCCGCAGACCCGAGCGCGTCTCTCAAATGCTCCCCCTGGACGCCCTAAACCCTTACCTCCACCGCATGCTCTCCATGCCCGCCGGCGCCACCCCCGGCGACGCTGACCGCTTGCCCTACTAATCAGACCCCGGACCACGCCAGCGTGGTCGCCGCCATCGCGGGATCGGCTCCGCACAACAGCACTCATCAACGAAAGGTCACCACCATGACCAACACGATCACTGCCAACCTCGACGCCGAAATCGCGAAGGCGAGGAAGCAGGCCGCGGAGCGTATCGCCAAACTCAAGCGGGAGGCCGCAGCCGAACAGAAGAAGATCGATGCGAAGGTCATCGAACTGCTCCGCGAGCAGGACCTCGCCCTGCATGAACGGCTTACGCGCGCAGCCGTGGAAGTTCTCGCCACGGCAAAACGGTCAGGTTCCGTCGGCGCCCGCCGCGCGGCTCCGACAAGCTCATCCGAGCCGACGAGCATCGACGACGCACGTCAGGCGTTTGGGGAGGGAGCATGATGGACGTCGAGTTCAGCGCTCCGCCCTTCCCGGGGATCGAAGGGGGCGCAGCCCCCTCGCAAGCAGCACCGGAAGACACGAGCGCCAGCGAAGTGTCTGACGGGGCTACTGCTTGCCGCTCTGACGTACAGGTGGATCAGCAGCCCGACACCCGAAGCAACGCCGGTCGGGATGCTGTGGAAGCTGTGCGTCAGAGCCACGGCGCGCAGCGTCGTGCCAGTCGAGCGAAGCTCGATGTGGACTTCGGTCACACGACTCTTCCTGCGGTGCGCGCCCGCGCGCACCGCCTCGGGCTTCAGCCCGGCGTGTGGGTGAAGGCCGTCGTCCGGGACGCGCTGCATGCGTCGCGGGCGGAGGAGCTCGATGCGGCGATAGCTGCGGCTATGATCGGCGGCGAGGCACGGGCCCAGGCATCAGCGGACGTTCGGGCATTGGCCGCGCAGATCCGACCGCTGGCCATCAACGTCAATGATCTCGACCGACGTGCCCGCGCAGGCGAACCGGTTTCGCTCGACGGCGCCGTGGCGGAGCTCGTGGATCTTCTCCGCGAAGTGCGAGGTCTTTTGGGCGATCGGACGGCCGGATGAGCACCACACATTACAGCCCGAGCAACAGCGCTGCCGACACTGAGCGGTACGTCAGGGGAAAGGACAACTCGCGAGGCGTGGCGATCACGTGCGACGTCCCGGGGCCGCCGGGCGCTTTCGCCGCCCGGGCGCGGGCATTGACGCAGAACACCCGGCGTGAGGTGCAGGTTCTGCACTATCGGCAGTCATTCAGCGACCAGGAGTTTGATCCGAATAAGCCCGAGCACGTGCAGCGCGTTAATGACCTGGGCTATCTGTTTGCGAAGAAGATGCACCCCAACTCGGACGTCCTCATCGTCACGCACACTGACGGCCGCGGTGGGAAAGCACACAATCACATCATCGTGACTAACCACGACACCGTCACCGGCAAAGCACTCTCGCAGTACAGAACATTCCACGACCGGAAGTCCGGTCACCAGCGCGGTGTGCAGTCCGCTAACGACGAGCTGATGATCGAGCACGGTCTGTCAGTGGTAAAGCGCATCGATTATCAACCGAAGGACTGGGAACTCCGCCGGGAGGACTTTGCCGACGGCTCTTTGGACCGGCAGATGGGCGACCGCATGATGGCTGCGCTCGAAGACCCACGTTCCACCAGCAAGACGGGACTCATCGCGGTGTTGGACGAGCAGAATCAGCTGCCCGCTGACGACGGTGGCTTCCCTCCGCGGATCCGGCTGCACACCTCGGTCGCCAGGAAAGGCAAGCACGCAGGTCAGGAAACCTGGACGCTCTACATCGAGGATCGCCGCGGTGAGACCAGCCGCGCCGAGCGGCGGAAGCGTACGTCGGTGCTCTCGGCCGACTTCACCCCGGAAGGCGCACAAGCGTTCTTCGACTACCACCAGCAGAACTTGATTCAGAAGGAGCACGACAATGAGCGCAGCACTCGAACGGCTGAAGCAGCACGACGCGCAGCAGGCGCCGCCCGCGGAGCAGACCGACAAGATCATGGAGGTGTTGACCTCACTCCTCACCGCCGTCGAGACACAGAACAGCCGCCTCGCGGCATTGGCGGACCGCCAGGAGAAGCTTGCCTCGTACGTGCGGACGATGGACCTGGAGACCAACAAGCAGATCGAAGCGCTGGAGCAGCTGGTCCGGTTATCGATCACGCCGGCATCCGAGCCCGCACCCAACGAATCCTTGACGAGCGAGACCGTGCGGAACGAGATGAACGAGTTCGGGCAGACGCTGAGCTTGCTCGCCGGCGCGATCGACGGCAAGCAAATCGCCGGCGCAGTTTCGTCGCTGATGTTCGCGAAGAATCAGATCGAGAAGACGACCGCCTGGAATTCTGACAAGGCCAACGAATTTGTCCAGAAGTACCAGCAGACACTCAACGTTGCAGGAAGGGCGATCTCCGCGACCAAGGATAAGGCCGTCACGACAATCGAAGAGACAGCGTCGGCAGCGGCCGACGGGGCCGCTCATCGGGTAGACGCCGCCATTGGACGCCTCGATGCTGCTAGCCAGAGTGCAGAACGTCTTGTGGCTGTCGCGGAGCGGCTGCAGAAACCGTTGGGGTGGGCTGCAGTAGCCCGGCTGAGTCTCGTCCTGCTCCCCGTTGCCGCGGTGTTACTTATGGGGGTGATGACCGTATGGACTCTCGTGGTCGGCATCCGGTGGGCGCTGGCTCAGGACTGGGAGATCTGGCTGAACATCACCGCGGGAATCGGCCTCACAGGATTTGTCGCGGGGGTCGGGTTCGGATTATGGCGGTTGACGGTATGGGTGAAGGTCGCCCTCGATAGGGCAGCAATGGAACTGGGGAGGAGAAGGTGATGAAGTACGGCTACACGCGGACCAGCACGAAGGACAAGCAGGACGACGACCTCCAGCGGCGCGCATTGGTCGATGCAGGTGTTCCCGGCAGTGCCATCTTCTCTGACCAGGTCTCTGGTTCCAAGGAAGCCAAGGCCCGCTCGGGATGGACAAACCTCGACGGGCGGCTCTTGAAAGGTGATGAGATCGTCGTCTGGCGCATAGATCGCATCGGGCGTTCCATGATCGACGTCATCACCACTGTGAAGGAACTGCTCGACCGGGGAATCGAGGTGAGATCCCTCTCCGACGGTATTGACCCGTCGACCCGCGAAGGACGCTTGATGCTGCACCTCATGGCGACCTTCGCTGAGTACGAACGCGAACTCATCCAGGAACGTGTTCAGGCCGGCGTCGATGCAGCCAAGGCCAGGGGCGTGAAGTTCGGGCGTCCCACCCCGGATGCGAAGAAGGTCGCGTTGAACCTCCGGACGGTTCAGCATCTCATCGAGTCGGAGGGACTCGGAGTTGTCGATGCATCCCGGACCGTCGGGTGGTCGAAAGCCACCTACTATAGGCACCGTTCAGCGGCCGGAGTCTCATAAACCCCTAGCCGAGGCTGGAACTTCTGAGACAACGTTCCGAGACCCGTTCACCTGCGCATTGAACCGTACCGGGTTTGATGCCGCTTCCTTTTTTGTGAAGGATGGCGATCATGCCCAAGCGATACCCCCAGGATCAGCGTGAGCGTGCCGTGCGGATGGTCCTGGACCACCTCAGTGAGTACGACTCCGTTTTCGCCGCCTGCTCCGCCATCGGACCCAAGCTGAACATCGGCAGGGAGTCCCTGCGCCGGTGGGTTCTCCAGGCCCAGATCGACGCCGACGAACGTCCCGGCGTCACCAGTGCCGAGCAGACCCGGATCAGGGAGCTGGAAAGTGAGAACCGGGAACTGCGGGAGGCCAACGAGATCCTGAAGAAAGCCTCGATTTTCTTCGCGAGGGAGCTCGACCCTCGCCGCCGCAAATAGCCGGATTCATCGACGAACTGCGTGCCGATGGCCACGGGGTCGAGCCGGCCTGCAAGGTCCTGCGTGAGCAGGGCGTTCAGGTCGCCCCGCGGACTTACCGGTCCTGGAAATCCAAAGCACCCGCTGCCCGGACTGTCACGGACGCTGCTATCGTCAACGCGCTGAAAGACACCGCAGAGAAACCCGAGTCCCTGTACGGACGGCGGAAAATGACAGCCTGGCTGCGCAGAGAGGGCCACGAAGTGGCCAGATGTACCGTCGACCGGCTCATGCGGGATGAAGCCATGAACGGCCTCGTCCGGGGCCGGAAACCCAAAGCCGTCGCGCCAGCGAAGGACTCCCAGCGGGCCCCGGATCTACTGAACAGGGACTTCACCGCGGCCCGGCCGAACGCCGTGTGGGTCACCGACTTCACCTATGTCAGAACGTGGGCCGGCTTTGCGTACGTGGCCTTCGCGATAGATGTCTTCTCCCGGGCGATCGTGGGCTGGCACGGCTCCACAATCAAGGACACGGACATGGTGCTCACCACCTTGAAGATGGCGCTCTGGCGCCGGGACCAGGCCGGAACGCCGGTCCCTGCTGGCATGGTTCATCACAGTGACGCCGGCTCCCAATACACCTCGATCCGGTTCGGAGAGGCACTGCTGCTTGAAGGCTTGGCGGCTTCCGTCGGCAGCGTCGGCGACGCGTACGACAACGCCCTCGCGGAATCCACGATCGGTCTGTACAAGAACGAATGCGTCCGCAAAGGCAGTCCCTTCATGACAGGCCCGCTAAAGCAGTTGGCGGATGTGGAGAAGGCGACCATGAACTGGGTCCACTGGTACAACACAGAGCGGCTGCACAGCACCTTGTCCATGATCCCGCCCGACGAGTTCGAGCAGAACTACTATGCTCAAATAGACGCCTCATCAGACGACGAGGCCACCAGCAAGAAGACGGCCTAAAACCCGGTACGGTTCACATCGCCGGTGGGCGGGTCTCGTCTCGTCTAGGAGATGTTCGCGAGACGCCAAAGTTCTTCTCTTGCGACAGGGAGTTCGCCTCTTGGACTCCTCCAGCGCGACCGAACGATCCGTGGGGGACGCCAAAAGAAGTTGGAGGCCCAGCAATGCCCCCAAGTGGGGCTGTTATCGGGCGATCAGCCGAAACCTGCCCAAGTATTCAAGGTGCTAATAATCAAGACTCACCCGCGGACGAAGGTCGGTGCACGCATGCCCGTCTGAGCACAAGAGGCTGGTGTGGGCGGCAACGCAATCGCAGGCAAGTAGCTCTCTAGGTCGGCGACAGCGAAGCGGACACTAAGGTGACAACACCCCTCGGCTGTCGGCCGGCACGCCGTCCGCCGGCAGCACGTGAATCTCACCCTTCAACAAGTTTTCGAGCAGGTCCTCGCGGACCGTCCCAAGACGGTCACGTTCGTCGGCAACCGCCTGGATCTGCACCCGGATGGCATCCGTCGAGGCAACTACCCGCTCACGGTCGTTCTCGTCCTCAGGCCACTTCACTGAGGTGGTGAACAGCTGCTTACGGTTGAACTTTGGCATTTTTGCTCTATCAGAGGCCATCACGACCTGGGCTGTGAAACTGTCCTCGAGGAGGACTTCCCGAAGGACGCCCGGGTGCACGCCGTCAGCAGGAGCGAGCGGGTAAGCATCTGCACTGCAAAGCACCGGAACGTCCGGAGTACATGCCTTCCGAAGGGCGGGCCGGACTTTCGACAGCACAACCTGCCCAGGGGATACGAGGAACTTGCCGCTGATGACGCCATCTTCCTTAGCGCTGCGCATGGGCAAGAGCCGCCCCGTAGACTTTTCAATCGCGTCGACACCCATATGAGGTAGCTCCGCGTGCTCCGGCAACCTCGGGTCTACAAGCTTGGCTGAAATAGCACATAGATCTCCCAGCGGCTTTGACGGCGCATCAGCCAGCAGCGACTGCCTCACAGCGGCCATTAATTTGATCAGGGCCACAGCTTCGTCATCGAGGGTGTCGATCGCTTCATCCACGGCAGCGATGACATTGATGATGCGACGCTGCACGGCAAGTGGCGGCTTCGGCACAAGCTGCATCACGAAGTCGGATTCCTTCCAACGGGCGCGACCGTCCCGCCCGTTGCGGGCTGAACCGATGCCCCGCAGCACGCTCCGTCGGAGGAAGCAAAGAGCCAGAAACCTCGGGTGGAAGGCCTCTGCATCTACCTTGTAAAGGGGGAACTCGTTGCTGACCAGGGCCCCCTCGAGCTCGCGCGGCACGACGGCGAAAGGACCGTTCTGCGTGTCGATGCGGCAGAACACGAAGTCCTCCGCTTGCGCTCGGGCTAGGGATTTTGTCTGAGGTCTACTAGTAGGGCGCAAGTAGGCGCCCCTGCCGTACCAGCGCACACCCATCGTTTCGTACTCGCTGCGCGGGTCAATATCGATCCTGTCAGTTCGGCGTTCGACGTGGTTTCCTATGGCCACGTGGGGCCACTCAGACATTGAAGCCCTCAATTCCCGCGCTACTCAGCACCTCAATCATGCGTTCGGATGCCTCGTTCCGCTGGGTGCGCGCCTCCTGCCAATCAGTGACTGCAGTGTCGAGATCATGGGTTGCCGCCTGGGGCCACGGGTTTCGACGAATTCCACGCGGGTCGATGCGACCGCCGTCCCCAAATATCGGGGTGCGCCAGGATTGCATCTCCCTCCCTTCGACAGAGTCCCGCACGGCTCGCAAGGCGTTCTCCCTGAGACTCGCCCACCTTCCTGTGTCGCGTCTCCCCTGCCCGACTCGAACCTCATGACCGTCGTCTTCGAGGTTTACAAAGGTAACGAGCGCATCGTGGCGATGGCCTGAGCTTGTTTTGGTGAAGCCAAAAACAGACGTTTTAACCACACGCCCCTGTTCAAAGAAGAGCTGGCCAGGCATGTCGATAACGAAGTCAAGGCGCGCCTTGTTCAGAATCACCTTGGCAACCGCATCATGCTTGGCCAGAACATTGTTAGGCATGATGATTACGAGACGACCGCCCTCTTCAAGGTACTCGATCGCCGACATCGTGAAGTTTATCGGGTTTTCGTTCTCATAAGGTGGATTAATCACACACTTGTTTGGCTCGAGTGACTTAATATAATCGCGCAACTGCTTGTCGGCCGCACTCACCTCAAACGATTTGCTCCGGGTGACCAGCGAGTCCCTGTACAGCAAGTTCGAGCGACCGTCGCCGTGAAGAAACATGTTCGAACACGCGAGAGCGAACAAGATCGGGTCGATCTCCAGCCCAACGAGCTGGTTCTCGTGTATGTGCTTGATCCGCGTTTCGTCGCCATGAGCCATCTCGACGAGCTGCTCCATGGCGTCCATAAGAAAGCCACCCGACCCCATACACGTGTCGAGGACTACGTCGTCCCGTCCCAGCTGCGCAAGATCGACCATTAAGGTCTTGATGTGATCAGGGGTCAAGATGATGTTCTTGTTGTCCATCTTCCCGGCCCGAGAAAGAAAGACCTTGTACGCCCGACCGAGGATGTCGCGCTTCATCAGGCGCTTCGAGGGTTGGTGCACCCGGTCATCAATGTCTGAGATTATGGCCTTGTATTCATGAAGGGGAATATCGACGGTCTTAATGAAGGCGAAGCGATCCTTCCAGTCAATTTCCTTGGACCAGTTCTCGTCCATCTTGTCTTTGAGCTGCCGATCGACTGCGGCGACGATTTCGTCATTCAGGAATCGCGCACGCACGAGCCGCCTATCAGCAGGTGGCTGCTGCAACTTATAGACGGCTCGGAACTGGTCGTCATCCAGAGCGATCATCAGGGCCGAGAAGAACAGAGAACGCTCAGTGTCTCGCACGCGAGAGTCCTTGTGGAACTTCTCGTTGAGGCCCACCAAAAATCGCTGAAGTTCCGCATCAGAAAGCGGATCTCCGTGCGCCGCAGTTTGGTAGTACTTCGTCAGCGCGTCAAGACTCACGAGGCTCCAGGGTGACTCCATCTCTTCGATCTCGTCACTCTCCCCTCGTCGCAATAAATGCGTCACACGCAAGCTTTCGAGAGTCTGCCCCGAAATTGCGATGCCAACGATGTCGGCGTGAGGCACCGCGTTGTTACTCATGTAGCTGCGAACGTCGGACACTGCTGCGGCATGATCCGATCGCAATCCGGGCTCGCCAGACTTGGCCTCGACGACGATGAGCCATTCGCCCATGTCCTTGAAAAAGTCCGGGAAGCCGTCTACGACGGAACCAGTGCGCTTGGACTGGAACCCGAACTCTTTCGGGATGTCGCGCTTCTCGACGAACGTTGAAGCCCCGTAAAACTCGCGGAAGATGTTCTCGGTCGTGCTCTCAGCCACTTCCGGTTACTTCTTGCCTTGCGCCGCAGACGTTATTCCGTGACGGAACTCCACCACGTCGCCGTCGGCCATGACGTATTCCTTACCTTCGATCCGGACCTTGCCGCGGGACTTGGCCTCGGCCATGGAACCGGCGTCGATCAGGTCGTCGAAGGAGACCACTTCGGCCTTGATGAAGCCACGCTGGAAGTCCGAGTGGATGACGCCGGCGGCCTGCGGAGCGGTGTCCCCCTGGTGGATGGTCCACGCGCGGGTCTCTTTGGGACCTGCGGTGAGGTAGGTCTGGAGCCCCAGGGTGTGGAAGCCGACGCGGGCCAGCTGGTCCAGGCCGGACTCTTCCTGGCCGTTCATTTCCAGCATCTCGCGGGCCTCGGCCTCGTCGAGTTCGACGAGGTCGGACTCGAGCTTGGCGTCCAGGAAGATGCAGTCGGCGGGAGCCACGAGGGCGCGCAGCTCATCCTGCTTCTCGGGGCTGCCGAGGATGCCTTCGTCGGCGTTGAACACGTAGATAAAGGGCTTGGCCGTCAGCAGGCCCAGCTCCTTCAGGTGTTCCATTTCCAGCTTGTCGCTCTTGATCGAGGAGAAGATGGTGTCGCCGCGCTCCAAGACGGCCTGGGCGGCCTTGACGGCGGCCAGCTCGGCAGCCTCACGCTTCTTGATCTTGACTTCTTTTTCGATCCGCGGGATGGCCTTCTCGATGGTCTGCAGGTCCGCGAGGATCAGCTCGGTGTTGATCGTTTCCATGTCCGAGCGGGGATCGACCTTGCCGTCGACGTGGATGACATCGGGGTCGTCGAACACGCGCACCACCTGGGCGATCGCCTCGGCCTCACGGATGTTGGCGAGGAACTGGTTGCCCAGGCCTTCACCCTCGGACGCGCCCTTGACGATGCCGGCAATGTCAACGAAGGACACTGCGGCCGGCAGGATGCGCTGGGAGCCGAAAATCCCGGCCAGCTTCTCCAGCCGCGGGTCCGGCAGGTTCACGACGCCGACATTGGGCTCGATGGTGGCGAACGGGTAGTTCGCCGCGAGCACCTGGTTGCGGGTCAGTGCGTTGAAAAGAGTTGATTTGCCGACGTTGGGCAGTCCGACGATGCCAATAGTAAGAGCCACGAGGATTGATTCTACCGGTAAACGGCTCCCCGGCGTCGCTGGCTAAAACTGTCAGGGGTGCGTGCCAGAGTGAAGCCATGGACGCTTTCGCACTCATTCTTGCCCTCCTGATGCTGCTCATCGGGGCCGTCGCCGGCGGCGGCTTCACCTTCGTCGTTCTCCGCCGCCGCGCGATTGGCCTCGAACAGGACTTCGACGGTCTTTCCGCCCGGCTTTCCGAGACCACGGCTCAGCTCGCCGCGGCCGACGCCGAACGCCGTCTCCTCGCAGCCCAGAACCGCGAGCTGGGTGACGCACGGTCGCAGGACGGCAGTGTGCTGCGCGCCCTGGCGCCCGTCGCGGAGAAGCTTTCCGCCGTCCAGCAGCAGGTTTCCCTGCTGGAGCGGGACCGCCTGGAACAGTACGGCCAGCTCGCCCAGCAGCTGCAGGAAGCCAGGCTCTCGGATGAGCAGCTGTTGCGCTCCACCCACGCCCTGGAATCCGCGCTCCGGTCGAACAGTGCGCGCGGCCAGTGGGGCGAGGTGCAGCTGCGCCGCGTCGTCGAGGCAGCCGGCATGCTGCGGCACGTGGACTTCCACGAGCAGGTGCACAGCACGGGGTCGGACTCCGCCGTGCGGCCGGACCTGGTGGTCCAGTTGCCCGGCGCGAAGCAGCTCGTGGTGGACGCCAAGGTCCCGCTCACCGCGTACCTTGAGGCGCAGGAACTCGGTGCGTCCGGCCGGGCCGGCCACGCCGCAGCGGGGACCGCAGGACAGGGCCCTTTGCTGGCGGCACATGCCAAGGCGCTCAAGGCGCATGTCGATGCGCTCAGCGGCAAGAAGTACTGGGACATCCCCGGCAACGCCCCGGAGCTGGTGATCTGCTTCCTGCCGGCCGAATCCATCTTGGCCGCGGCCCTGACGGCGGACCCTGCTTTGCTGGACTACGCCTTGTCCCGGAACGTGGTGCTGGCCTCCCCCGGCACGCTGCTGGCCGTCCTCAAGTCCGTGGCATTCACGTGGCGGCAGGACGTGCTGACAGACAGCGCCCGGGAACTGTTCGAACTGGCACAGCAGCTCTACGAGCGGATGGGCACCCTGGGTGAGAACGTCTCCAAGCTGGGCTCCTCGCTCAAGACGTCCGTGGACCGCTACAACTCGATGGTGGGTACCCTTGAGGCCCGGGTGCTGCCAACCGCGCGCAAGCTCAACGCCATGGATGCCGCCGGTCTCACCGCGCCGGTCACCGTCGAAGTGACGCCGCGGTCAGTGGCCGCCCCGGAACTCCAGTACGAGGCCCCCTCCCTTGCCGCAACCGGACCGGCCGAAGAGGGAGAGTCCGCCGCCTAAGGCTTTCCTGGAAGGCCGGGAGCCCTAGGAACCGGCGGCGGGGCGTGCCCCACGGCCGCCCAGGGCGCGGGAAACATCGCCGGCCTGCTTGAGGGTGGCCCGCAGTTCCTTCGGCAACGAGAACAGCAGGTCCTCCTCCGCGGTGACGACTTCCTCCACGGTGCCGTAGCCGTAGTCGGCCAGCAACCGGAGGACCTCCTGGACCAGGACCTCGGGCACGGAGGCGCCGGAGGTGACGCCGACGGTGGCAACGCCCTCGAACCAGGACTCGTCGACCTCGTTGGCGAAGTCCACCCGGTAGGAAGCCTTCGCCCCGTACTCCAGTGCCACCTCCACGAGCCGGACGGAGTTGGAGGAGTTGGCCGAACCCACCACGATCACCAGCTCTGCCTGCGGCGAGATCTTCTTGATCGCCACCTGCCGGTTGGTGGTGGCGTAGCAAATGTCATCGCTGGGCGGATCCTGCAAGGTCGGGAAGCGTTCCTTCAGCAGCCGGACCGTCTCCATGGTCTCGTCAACGCTGAGCGTCGTCTGCGAGAGCCAGATGACTTTCTCCGGGTCCCGGACGGTGACCTTGTCCACCTCGTGCGGGCCGTTGATGATCTGGATGTGTTCGGGGGCCTCACCGGCGGTGCCCTCGACCTCCTCGTGGCCGTCGTGGCCGATCAGCAGGATGTCGAAGTCGTCCTTGGCGAAACGGACGGCCTCGCGGTGGACCTTGGTCACCAGCGGGCAGGTCGCATCAATGGTGCGCAGGCCACGGTCCTCGGCGGACTGCACCACCGAGGGAGCCACGCCGTGCGCGGAGAAGATCACCAGGGCGCCCTCGGGGACTTCGTCGGTTTCGTCGACGAAGATGGCACCCTTCTCCTCCAGCGAGCTGACCACGTGGACGTTGTGGACGATCTGCTTCCGCACGTAGACCGGCGGCCCGTAGTGCTCGAGCGCCTTTTCCACGGCGATCACTGCGCGGTCAACGCCGGCGCAGTAGCCGCGCGGGGCCGCCAGCAGCACGCGCTTGGGCCCGGAAACGGGGGCCGCGGCCAGGATTTCCTCCGGCGAACGCCGCCGGCGCGGAACGGAGGGCATCGGAATGGAAACAGCGGTGGACGTCATGTCCCCCATGCTACCGGTGTTCGCTACGGCCGGGCCGTGGGCCGCCTGTGCGGGGCGACGATGCGGAGTACGATGCCGGCCACCAGCAGCGCACCGCCGGCCACCAAGGCGGCGATGATCCACTGTCCGAAGTTTGCGGTGGCGGCGTCCACGAATTCGCGCTTGAAGATGCCCGCGACGTCGTTGCCGCCCGAGGTCGTCAGGACAGCTTTCCCGGCCAGGTCCGAGCCGAACTTCCACACCGCGGCCAGCACGAGCGCGCCCAGGCCCATACCGGCCAGAACGGTCCACTTGCGGCGGGCAGCGACAAAAGCCAGGAGGAAAGCGATGCCGGCCCCCACGGCCACGGGCGTTCCCATCGGCGCATAGGCGGACACGCGTTCGATCATCTGGCGCTGACTGGATTGCCCGATGTTGATCCGGACCGTGTCGGGGGCCTTCAGCGACAGGGGCAGCGGGGAAGCCTCGGTGATCCGTTTCACCACCAGACCCACCAAGGGTGCGACGTCGAGGGTCAGGGAGGTAGCGCCGTCGGTTTCCGGGGGCAGGGTCGACGGGTCCGCAAAGCTCAGCCGGTGACTGCGGCGGAGAGTCTCCGCCCAGGCGTCCGCGTAGCCCGGAGCGGTGGTGAGGGACTTCGCCGCGTCGGTCAGGATCGGTTTGATCAGGTTGGCCAGTGCGTCCGGGAGCTGCTGCTGGCCGGTGCCGATGCCGTTCACCGCCGCCGTCGCCAGGCCCTGCTGGAAGGCGGGATCCTTGCCCAGCGGAGCGGTCAGGGCAACAAAACCGTCTTCCTGGACGATGTTGCGGTCCACCCAGAGGGCGGGGACGGCGACCGCGGACAAGGCGAGGCCGATCAGCACGGCGATGGCCGAGACAAAAGTGCGCACGAAAGTCTCCTGATGGGTTGGGAGTGAAGCCATCCTACGGGTGAGCCCGGGCGGACGGTTAAACCACCGCGCTCCCGGCCTCCAAGAGGCCGGCCGTTATAAAGTCGGATGCCGCTGGTATTGCTATGGATAGAGTTGAAGCCGGCCCCGCCGCCGGAACCGTTCCGAGACCACCACCGAAGGACCCCGCAACCATGCACCTGGCACCCCGCGTCGACAGCCGCCGGCATGTCTGAGGAGACCGCCGAGGCCACCACCCTGCCAGCCACCGCGGCCGGAACCAGCCCGGATAACCCGTGGCCGCTGCAGCTGCTCTCCCAGAAGCTGAAGGGCTACATCGACCGGGCACCGTCGGCGTGGGTGGAGGGGCAGGTCATCGAACTGAACCGCCGCGGCTCCAACGCCTACCTGACCCTGCGGGACATCGACGCGGAGATCTCCCTGCCGGCGTCCGTGTGGAGCAGCGTCCTGGACCGGCAGGCGACCCCGCTCGAACGCGGCTCACGCGTCGTGGCCCTGATCAAGGCCGAGTTCTGGCTGAAGACAGGCCGGCTGAACATGTCGGTCAAGGACATCCGCCCGGTGGGGCTCGGTGACCTGCTGGCCCGCATCGAACGGCTCCGCCAGGCGCTGGCCGCCGAGGGGCTCTTTGCCGAATCCCGCAAGAAACGGCTGCCGCTCCTGCCCCACCGGATCGGGCTGATCACCGGCCGGGACTCGGACGCCAAGAAAGATGTGCTCCGCAACGCGGCGTTGCGCTGGCCCGCCGTCGAGTTTGAAATCCGTGAGGTCGCCGTCCAGGGCAACACCGCCGTCGCGCAGGTCCTCGGCGCTCTCCGCGAGCTCGACGCCCATCCGGGGGTGGACGTCATCGTCATCGCCCGCGGCGGCGGCTCCCTCGAGGATCTCCTGCCGTTCAGCAGCGAGGAGCTCATCCGCGCCGTCTCCGCGGCGTCCACCCCGGTGGTCAGCGCGATCGGCCACGAGGCGGACCGGCCCATCCTCGACGACGTCGCCGACCTGCGCGCCTCCACCCCCACCGACGCGGCCAAGCGGATCGTGCCCGACGTGGCGGAGGAACTCGCCCGGGTCCGGCAGGCCCGCGACCACCTGCGCCGCGGCGTCGGCCGGCTGGTCGACCGGGAAACTGACCGGCTGGCATCGCTCCGGTCCCGGCCCGTCCTCTCCGCCCCCGAGGGGATGATCACCACCCGCCACGACGACGTCGAACGGCTCAAGAACCGCTCGCACGCCGCGATCACCACGGCCGTGGTCCGCGCCGCGGACCAGCTGGTGCACCTCAAGGCGCAAATCCGGGCCCTGTCCCCGCAGAAAACCCTGGACCGCGGCTATGCCGTGGTCCAGTTGGACGACGGCATCGTCGAACCCGGGGCCCGGCACGAGGTCATCCGCTCCCCCGACGAGGCCCCGGACGGCACCGCCCTGGCCATCCGGGTGGCCGGCGGAAAATTCACCGCCCGGTCCACCGGCGGCGCCGAACCCACCGACGACTAACCCAACAGACCACCAGGAGAACCACCATGGCAGCGGACAGCGCGGCAACGCCCACCACCCACACGGACCTCGACGCCCTCAGCTACGAGGAAGCCCGCGAACAGCTGGTCGCGGTCGTCGGCAAACTGGAGGCCGGCGGGGTCAGCCTCGAAGACTCACTCGCCCTGTGGGAACGCGGCGAGGCACTGGCGAAGCGCTGCGAGCAGTGGCTGGAGGGTGCCCGGAAGCGCCTGGCCGCCGCGAAGGAGCACGCGGCCGACGAGTCCTAGGAGCGCCGGACCAGCTCCCGCTCCATGTCCAGGTCTATCTCCGGGGCGGGCCACTGCAGGGCCAGGGACTCCAGTGCGTCCAGCAGCAGCTGCTGCACGGCGATCCGGGCGTACCACTTCTTGTTCGCCGGCACCACGTGCCAAGGCGCGTGCTCGGTGCTGGTCCGCTCAAAGGCAGCCTGGTAGGCGTCCATGTAGTCGTCCCAGAACGCCCGCTCCTTGAGGTCGTTGCCGCTGTACTTCCAGTGCTTGGCCGGATCGTCCAGGCGGGCGAGCAGACGCTCCTGCTGCTCGTCCCGGCTGATGTGCAGCATCACCTTGACGATCTTGGTGCCTGCCGCGGCCTGCCGCGCCTCAAATTCGTTGATGGCCCGGTAGCGGCGGTCCAGTTCCTCGGCGTCGGCCCAGCGGTGCACCCGGTGGATCAGGACGTCCTCGTAGTGGGAACGGTCGAAGACGCCGACCATTCCGGCCGCCGGCACTTCCTTCTCGATCCGCCACAAAAAATCGTAGGACTGCTCCTCGGCCGTGGGTGCCTTGAAGGATTTGAGCTGCACGCCCTGCGGGTTCATCTGGCCCATGACATGGTTGACGATCCCGCCCTTGCCGGCGGTGTCCATCGCCTGCAGGACCAGCAGCACCCGTTTCTTGCCACCGGCGCGCGACTCCGCGAAGAGCTGCTCCTGGAGCCGGGTCAGCTTGCCGTCGAGTTCGCCGAGCAGGGTCTCGCCCGCGGCCTTGTCGCCGCTGTACCCGGGGGTGGCGCCGGGGTCCACACCGCCCAGGCTGAACTTCTTGCCCGCCCTCAGCAACTCGGCGGGATGTTCCTCAAAGTTCACGGCGTCTGCCATTACAGCCTCATTCCGGTCCGGGCAGCCTGCCTCCGCGACGGGTGTCCGGCGGCGCTGCTGACCCGAATCCTAGTTGCCCTTGTAGCGGCTGAGGAAGTCCGCCATGCGGTTGATGGCTTCCTCCAGGTCCTTGACGTTGGGCAGCGTGACCATGCGGAAGTGGTCCGGCCGCACCCAGTTGAAGGCCCGGCCGTGGGAGACCAGGATCTTCTGCTGCCGGAGCAGGTCCAGCACAAACTTCTCGTCGTCCCGGATGTGGTAGACCTCGGGGTCCAGTTTGGGGAACAGGTACATGGCACCCCGGGCCTGCTGCGTGCTGACGCCGGGAATGGCGTTGAGCATGTCGTAGGCCTTGTTGCGCTGTTCCAGCAACCGGCCGCCGGGCAGGATGAGATCGTTGATGCTCTGGTACCCGCCGAGGGCGGTCTGGATGGCATGCTGGGCCGGGACGTTGGCGCAGAGCCGCATGTTGGCCAGCAGATTGATGCCCTCGAGGTAGTCCGCGGCATTCTTCTTCGGCCCGGAGATGGCCATCCAGCCGGCCCGGAACCCGCAGACACGGTAGGCCTTGGACAGTCCGCTGAAGGTCAGGCAGAGCACGTCGTCGCCGGTGAGGCTCGCCATGTTCACGTGGACGGCGTCTTCGTAGAGGATCTTCTCGTAGATCTCGTCGGCGAAGAGCACCAGGCCGTGCTTTTCGGCCAAGGCCACGATCTTCTTCAGCGTCTCCTCGGGGTAGACGGCGCCCGTGGGGTTGTTGGGGTTGATCACCACGATGCCCTTGGTGCGCGGGCTGATCTTGGCTTCCAGGTCCTCCAGGTCCGGCTGCCAGCCGGACTCCTCGTCGCAGAGATAGTGGACGGGCTTGCCGCCGGCGAGGGCGACGGAGGCGGTCCACAGCGGGTAGTCCGGTGTGGGGATCAGCACCTCGTCGCCGGCGTCGAGCAGGGCCATCAGGGACATGGTGATCAGTTCGCTGACACCGTTGCCGAGGTAGATGTCGTCGACGTGGATGTTCTGGATGCCGCGGGTCTGGTAGTACTGCGAGACGGCGGTGCGGGCGGAGAAGATGCCGCGGGAGTCGCTGTAGCCCTGGGCGTGCGGCAGGTGGCGGATCATGTCCACCAGGATCGCGTCCGGCGCTTCGAAACCAAACGGGGCCGGGTTTCCGATGTTCAGTTTGAGGATGCGGTGACCCTCTGCCTCCATCTGCTGGGCGGCCTGAAGAATCGGTCCACGGATGTCGTAGAGGACATTATGAAGCTTGGTGGACTGCTGGATTTCTGCCATCCATCAAATATGCCATAAGGGTGATGGACTTCCCCTGAGACTTGCCTCACAGACCGTCACAGCCTCACGGACCGACGGCAACGGCCGCCGGGTCCCGGTGATCCGGGTCCCGGCGGCCGCCGTCGTCAGGAGGTGGCGCCGTCTACTTGACGATGCCCTTGTCCTTCAGCCACGCCGCGGCGGCGTCCTTCGGGTTCTGCTTCTGGCTGCCGCTGACCGCCCGGTTGAGGTTGATCAGGTCGTCAGTGGTGAGCTGCTTGGAGACGGCGTTCAGCGCTTCCTTGGCCTTGTCCGTCATCTTCGCCTTGTTGTACAGCGGCAGGACCTGCTGGGCGATGAAGTTGTTCTTCGGGTCCTCCAGCACCACCAGGTCGTTATCCGCGATTGCGGGGGTGGTGGTGTAGATATCGGCTACCTGGACCTGGTCGGAGAGCAGGGCCTTGACCGTCAGGGGGCCGCCGCCGTCGCTGAACGGTTCCAGCTTCTTGGGCTCGCAGTTGTAGTTCTTCTTCAGGCCCGGGAGGCCGTAGGCGCGCTCGGCGAACGTCGCGGGGGCGCCGACGACGATCTCGTTGCAAACCTTGGCCAGATCCTCGATGGACTTCAGCTTGTACTTCTCCGCGGTGGCCTTCGTGACCACCATGGCGTCCTTGTCCTCGGCCTTGGACGCATCCAGCACTGCCAGGCCGTCGGGCAGCTTGCCGGGCAGTGCCTTGGCGATGTCGTCCGCGGAAACCTCGGTGGCTTCCTTGTTTACGTACAGCAGGAGGTTGCCGGTGTAGTCCGGAACCACGTCCACCGAGCCGTCCTGGACGGCTTTGAAATACACCTCGCGGGAGCCGATGTTCGGCTTGGTGGTGGCGGTGACGCCGGCCGCATTCAGGGCACCGGCGTACAGCTCGGCGATGATCTGGCTCTCGGTGAAGTCGGCCGAGCCGATCACCAGGGACCCGCCGGCGCCGCCGGTGGAACCGCCGCTGGCGGGCGCGGAGGACAGCGGGTTGGACGAGCCACCGCAGGCGGACAGCGCCAGGGCCAGGCCGACACCGGTGGCCAGGGCGCCGAATGCGCGCCTGCCGAGGGCTCGTTGGCGGTTTTCCTTCATGATGTACCTCCTTGAAGAACAGGCTCCGCGGTCGCGGGGTCTGTGAGATCAACCGTGGCCTGCTGGCCCCGGTTTGGTGTGCGGGCGGCGCCCCGGACGAGGAAGAGCCGCTGGAACAGGGCGAGGACGAGGTCGACGGCGATCGCCAGCACGGCGATCAGCAGCGAACCGCCGAGCATCTGGGGGAAGTCGGAGAGCACCAGCCCGTCGAAGAGGTAGCGCCCCAGGCCGCCGAGGTTGATGTACGCGACCACCGAGACGGTGGCGATGACCTGCAGCACGCCGGTGCGGAACCCGCCAAACATGACGGGCAGGGCATTGGGGAACTCGGCCCGGAACAGCACCTGGAGTTCGGTCATGCCCATCGCGCGGGCGGCGTCCACCACGTTCCGGTCCACGCTGGAGATGCCGGCATAGGTGCCGGCCAGCAGGGGCGGGACGGTCAGGATCACGAGGGCCCAGACCGGGGGCATCAGCCCGATTCCGGCGAGCAAAACAAAGAGCGTCAGCAGGCCCAGGGTGGGCAGGGCCCGCAGCGCGCCGGCGAGGGCGACGACGGCCACCCGGCCGCGGCCGGTGTGTCCGACGTACAGGCCCACCGGCACGGCGATGGCCACGGCGATCAGCATGACCAGGCCGGTGTACTGCAGGTGCTCGGCCAGGCGTACGGGTATCCCGGTGCTGCCGGACCAGTGGTCCGGGTCGGCCAGCCAGGCGAAAGTATCGGAGAAGACGTTGCTCATGCGCCGGCCTCCACGGTGGCCGCGCTGCCGCGGGTGGCCCGCTCCGAGCCGGCCGGGGTGGCGCCCGCGGCGCGGGCCCACGGGGTCAGGAGGCGTTCGAGGACCACGAGGATTGCGTCCATCACGAGGGCGAGGATCAGGATGGCGATGATGCCCACCATCACCTCGGTGACGAAGTCGCGCTGCAGTCCGGAGGTGAACAGCATGCCGAGGTTTCCGATGCCCAGCAGCGCCGCGACGCTGACCAGCGAGATGTTACTGACCGAGACCACCCGGAGGCCGGCGAACATCACGGGCAGGGACAGCGGCAGGTCGATCTGCAGGAAGCGGGCCAGCGGCCTGAAGCCCATGGCGACGGCGGCCTGCTGCAGGTCATCGTCCACCGAATCGAAGGCGTCGAGGGCGGCACGGACCAGGAGCGCCACCGCATAGATGGTCAGCGCGACGACCACGTTGAGGGGGTCCAGGATCCGGGTGCCGATCACGGTGGGCAGGATGATGAACAGCGCGAGGGAGGGAATGGTGTAGAGCAGGGACGAGGCCGTGAGGACCACGGCCCGGAGGGTGCTGCTGCGTCGCGCCAGCTGGGCGAGCGGGATCGCGATCAGCAGGCCCAGGACCATCGGAATCACCGCGAGGACCAGGTGCTGGCCCGCGAGGGTGAAGACGGTTCCGCTGTTGGCCAGGAACCATTCCATCAGAGCCGTCCCTGCCTGGCCCGCCGGTCCGCGTCGATGACGGCGAGCACCTCGTCGGCCTTGAGAATCCCGGCGACGCGGCCGTCGTCGTCGACGGCGACTCCCAGGCCCGAGGGCGAGGACAGCGCCGCATCCAGGGCGCGGCGGAGGGTCTCGCCCTTGCGGAAGAGGGAGCCGCCGGGGACGGTGGCCGCTCCTGCCCCGGGACCGCTCCAGCCCAGGGGACGGCCCTCGTCATCGACCACCAGCTGCCAGTCTCCGGCCCCGTTGCCGGTGCCGAGCTCGTGGAGCCGGACGGTCTGCGCTGCGTGGATGCGGACGCCGTCGGACGGGCTGAAGGCCAGGTGCCGGAAGCCGCGGTCCCGGCCCACGAAGGCCGCCACGAACTCATTCGCGGGAGCGCGCAGGATTTCCTCCGGCGCGGCGTACTGGGCGAGCTTTCCACCGGTAGCGAAGACGGCAACCTTGTCCCCCAGGACGGTGGCCTCGTCGATGTCGTGGGTGACGAACACGATGGTCTTGGCGAGGTCCCGCTGCAGGCGCAGGAGTTCCTTTTGCAGCTCGTCGCGGACCAGGGGGTCCACGGCGCTGAACGGCTCGTCCATGAGCAGCACGGGCGGGTCCGCGGCGAGCGCCCGGGCCACGCCGACGCGCTGCTGCTGGCCGCCGGAGAGCTGGGAGGGGTAGCGCTTCCCGAGGGTGGAGGCGAGCCCGACGACGTCGAGCAGCTCCTCGGCGCGCTTGCGGGATTCGGCCTTGGAGACGCCGTTGAGCCGCGGGACGGTGGCGATGTTGTCCAGGACTGTGCGGTGCGGCATGAGGCCGGAGGACTGCATGACGTAGCCCATGGAGCGGCGCAGCTGGGGTGCGGGGACGCTGGTGACGTCCCGGCCGTCCACGGTCAGGGTGCCCGAGGTCGGCTCCACCATGCGGTTGATCATCCGCAGGGAGGTGGTCTTGCCGCAGCCGGACGGGCCGACGAAAACCGTGATCGCGCCCTTGTCGATGGACATGCTCAGATCGTCGACGGCGGCCTGGCCGCCCTGGTACGTCTTCGTGACGCTCTGGAACTCGATCATGGCCTCTGCCATTACGGGCTTACCTAACTGTTGGCGGCAACATGGGACGGTCCAGCCAACTGATCATATGCATGCTTATTTTTTACTGTAAAGCGAGTAGGAGCCCAGCGTAACGGGCGCCGCAGACAGGTTGATCAAACGAGTCGAAAAAGTGATCAAACCGTCCCACGGCGCCCGCGTCTCCCGCAGCGACGGCGGACCGCCTCCGCGGGGAGAGCGAAACTCTCCCCGCGGAGACTTCGGCACCGTTGACCGGACGGATGGGCGTAACTTTCCATTAGCGGCCGCGCCGCCCGGCCTTGTTACCCCTGCTGGCGCCCCTGCCGCTGCCGGGTTCACCGGAGCCGGCGGCCCGTTTGGCCCCGTACCCCTCACCCAGGCGTTCCGCCGCCCGCTGGCCGCGGCTGGCCGCGGACACTTTCTGGTGCCATTCCCGCTGGTAGGCCCGGCGCGCGGCCGCGTCGTGCCGGCGGCCCAGGGCGGCGAGCTCGCGCTCCATCTTCCGGTAGCTGGTCCAGCGGCGGGCCTCCAGGGTGCCGTCGGCGAGCGCCGCCTGAACGGCGCAGCCCGGTTCGCGGTCGTGGGCGCAGTCGGCGAACCGGCAGGCGGCAAACAGCTCCTCGAGGTCGCCGAACATCTCTCCCATGCCGTCCTCGGCGTCGTACAGGCCGAAGCCGCGCACCCCCGGGGTGTCCATCAGGACGGCGCCGCCCGGGAGCGGCACCAACTCGCGGACGGTGGTGGTGTGGCGGCCCTTGCCGTCACCGGTCCGGACGGGGCCGGTGTCCTGGACGTCGGCCCCGGCGAGCGCATTGATCAGCGTCGACTTCCCGGCTCCGGAGGGTCCCAGCAGCATGATGGTGCCTCCCGGAGGCAGGTGGGCGAGCAGTTCCTCGAGCCCGTCGCCCTGCTGCGCGGACGTGGTGACCACCGCGGCGCCGGCAGCCTGGTGGAGGACGGTGGCGACGACGTCGTCCGCCACGCCCGCCAGGTCCGCCTTCGTGATGACCACCAGGGGTGTGGCGCCGGAATCCCAGGCGGCCACAAGCGTGCGCTCCAGGCGGTTATGGGTGAGGGGCCGGTCCACCGGCACCACCACCCCTACGAGGTCCATGTTGGCGCCAAGCACCTGGGCCTCCGAGGAGGCGTCGAAGGCCTGTTTGCGGGTCAGGGCGGTCCGGCGGGGCAGGACGTCGATAATGACCGTCTCCCCCGCGCTGTCGCGGCCGAGCCACACCCAGTCGCCGGTGGCGGGCAGGCCGCCGTGGCGGGGATAAGGGAGGTGGAGCGGACCGTCGTGGGCGGCGACCACGACGCGGGTGCGGTCGACGCGGGCCACGCGGCCGGCACCGGTTCCTCCGGACACGGGATGGCCGGCAAACAGGTCCCGGACAGAATCGGTGAAACCGTACGCTTCCGGGCCCTGGAGGCCGTGGTGGTGGTGAAGAGATGGTGCAGAGTGCGCGTTCAAATGAGCGTTCAATGGGAACCCTTTGTACTGGGCCCCGGGACATGTCGCCCGCCGCGGTCGGAATGGACCGGTGGATACCCGCCCGGCAGGGGGCGCCGGTGGTCGGGTCAGGAAGCGCGGACGGCCGGGGCAGAACGTGTGCTGTGGCTGCTGATGGTGCGCTGCGCACACTGGTCCGTTGCAATCATCACGTTCACCTCCCCCGCAGTAACTTTCGCATTTCCCCGCTGCCGTTCACGGCCCGGTGTCTTCAGGGTAGCCGCCCCCGCGGCCGCTGGCTAGGGCCCGTTCGGGGAGAGCCTGCCGTCCAGCGGCCGTTCCCGGTAGAGCCTCAACGCCACGTCCACCAGCGAGACCCGGTTCAGTCCGGCGACCTCGGCCAGCGGGATCCATGCCGCGTGCGTGGTGCTGCCGCCGACCTCATGGCGCAACTCTCCCCCAGTGATCTCCGCTTCGTAGACGAGCCGGAGCGACTGGAAGTCCCGGTGGCCGCCGTCGAGCCGTGACTCGGCGGGCCAGTACCCGACGTCGACGCCAAGCAGGGCGCCGACGGCGGCGTCGTAGCCTGTCTCCTCGAAGATCTCCCGCCGGCAGCCGTCCACGGGGTGTTCGGCCAGGTCCAGTCCCCCGCCGGGCAGCGTCCAGCCCTCGCGGCCGCCCTGCTTCCAGTACGCGAGGAGGAGGCTGTCGTCGCGGATGACGACGCCGTAGGCGGCCGGGCGGGTGTCGAATGGCAGGGTCTGGCCGCTGGCGGGAACCATCCGGCACCGCGACAGCGTGGGCAGCGACGTGATTGTGCGGCCCGGGGAGCTCAACATCATGACCGCCGGCCGGGGCGTCTCCCACTCCGAGTTCGCGGTGCTGCCCGGCGGCCCCGATGCCGAAATGCCTCTGCAGCGCGGCCTGCAGCTGTGGGTGGCGCTCCCGGACAGCGACCGGCACCGCGCCCCGGCGTTCGAACAGCACCGGGACCTGCCCGTGGTCCGCGGCGAGGGCTTCGCGGCGACGGTCATGGTGGGAAGCTTGGCCGGGACGACGTCGCCCGCCACCACCTTCACTCCGATCCTTGGGGCCGACATCAGTTGCGACGGGCCCCTGGACCTGCCCTTGGACCCGGACTTCGAGCACGCCGTCCTGGTGCTCGACGGCAGCGTGGAACTGGACGGCCAGCAGGTGCCGCCGGGACCGCTGGGCTACCTCGGCACCGGCCGGGACCGACTGAAACTGGTGGCCGCTCCCGGGACCCGGTTCGTGCTGCTCGGCGGGGAACCGTTCGAGGAGGAACTGCTGATGTGGTGGAACTTCGTCGGCCGCAGCCACGAGGAGGTGGCCCAGGCGAGGGCGGACTGGGAGGCGCAGGCCGGACTCACGGACGCGGACGCCGCGTCGGCCCGCTTCGGCCTGGTGCCAGGCCACGGGCCCGAGGCCGGCCCGGAAGCCGGGCGGATCCCCGCGCCGCCGCTGCCCGGGGTTCCCTTGCGACCGCGCCGGCGGCACTAACGACGACGGAGGGGTGGCCCGCCGGGCCCTGGTAGGCCGGCTCAGTCCTGTTCGGCGACGAGCTGCAGGACCCCGAACACCGGCTCCTGCTGCAGCACCCGGACGTCGGTGATCCCCTCGGCGGCGAGCGCAGTGCGGAACGCATCCTGCAGGCGCACCACGTTCATACCGAGCCCGCTGCCCAGGATCACCGGCCCGGCGATGCCGAGCTGCCGGAGGGTCTGCGCGGCGAGGTCCGCCAGGTCGCGTCCGGCCTGTCCGATCAAGGCCTGGCTGGCGGGGTGTCCGGCGTCGGCGGCCTCGACCACCAGACGCGCCTGCTGGGCCCAGAAGCGCCGACCGGTGGCCGGTGAGTGGAAGAGGGCAATGAGCTTGTTGGGGTGGTCCGTGCCGCAGGAGGCCAGCAGCGCCCGGGTCAGTTCGTCGGGTTCCAGTCCCTGATTCATCCGGCGCAGGCTGTGCCGGACAGCTTCCCGGCCGAGCCAGTAGCCGCTGCCCTCGTCGCCGAGCAGGTAACCCCAGCCTCCGGCCCGGGCCTCGGCGCCGTCGGCGTTGCGCCCCCAGGCGGCGGAACCGGTGCCGGCGATGACGGCCACTCCGGTGGCGGCTCCCCCGGCCGCCAGCAGCAGCCGGGAGTCATGCACCACGGTGACCCGGGCGCCGGGGGCGTGCGGGGCAATCAGCGCGGCGAGCGCGGCGGCGTCCTCGTCCGTATCGATGCCGCCGGCGCCGGCATAGACGCGGGCGATCGTGCCGCCGCCGATCCGGGCAAACAGCTCCGCCAGGTTCCTGGCCGCCTCCTCGGGAGTGACGTTTTGGACGTTGGCGCTGCCGACGGACTCGTCGGCCACGGGGACGCCGGCTTCGAAGCGGACACCGCGGGTCTTCGTTCCGCCGATGTCCAGGCCGATCACGGCCCCGTCAGGGCTCGGGACGGCGGCCGGGGAAACGGAGGGAGTGTCAGAATGGGTCACCGGACAAGCCTACTGACAACGGCCGCCGAAAATCCCGTCAGGAGTACCCATGCCGCACCCGATGTTTGGCACCAGCGTCATCGCAGCGCCGATGGCCGGCGGGACGTCGACGCCGTCGTTCGTCACCGCCGTGCACCAGGCCGGCGGCCTGGGCTTCCTTGCCGCCGGCTACATGGACCCCGCCGCCATGGCGGCCGAGATCCGCTCCGTGCGCGCCACGGGCGCCAGGTTCGGGATGAACGTCTTCGTCCCCGACCCGGCCCAGCTGCCGCCGGGCCCCGCCGTGATGGCGGCGCTGGAGGCGTACCGCCAGGAGCTGATCCCCGAGGCGGAGCGCTACGGCATTGAGCTCCCGGCGCCGCGGCTGGACGATGACGACAGCTGGCAGGAGAAGATCGAGCTGCTGCTTGCCGACCCCGTGGAACTGGTCAGCTTCACCTTCGGCCTGCCCGGGACGGACACGGTGCGTCGCCTGCAGCAGAAAGGTTCCCTGGTCCTGGCCACGGTGACCGGGGTGGCCGAGGCGAGGCTTGCGGAGGAACGCGGCGTGGACGCCGTGGTGGTGCAGCACTCCTGCGCTGGCGGGCACAGCGGGGCCTTCCTGCCGGGATCGGCCGGGCCTGCGGAGGGAACGACGGCGGACCTGGTGCGGGCCGTCCACGCCGCCGTCGGACTCCCCCTGGTGGCTGCTGGCGGCATCATGGACGCGTCCGGCGTGGCCGGCGTCCTCGCCGCGGGGGCCGGCGCCGCACAGGTAGGGACGGCCCTGCTGCGCACCGCGGAAAGCGGAACCCGCCAGCTGCACAAGGACGCACTGGCCAACCCGCGCTTCACCGGAACGGCCATGACCCGGGCGTTCACGGGACGCTCCGCCCGGGCCCTGGTGAACGAGTTCGTCGCCGCACACCCCGACGCGCCGGAAGCCTACCCCGCGGTCCATCACCTGACGGCCCCGCTGCGGGCCGCCGCAGCCGCCGCCGGCGATCCGGAACGGCTGAACCTCTGGGCGGGCACCGGATGGCGGGAGGCGCAGCCCGGGCCGGTCGCCGGGGTGCTGGCACGACTCCTGGGCTAGCCGGGCTTAACGCGCCGGCGCAGCGCACCGGCCGCCGGAGACGACCAGTCAGTGCCCGGAGCGGCCACGGACGAAGCCTGCCAGCAGGGAGGGGCCCTCGCTGAGCACCAGCTCCCGGAACAGCCGTACCGGGTCCGGTTCGGCGTCGGCCCCGCCGCGCTGTTCCCGCCAGGCGAGGCCGATCTCACGGAAGGCCAGGTCCGACTCCAGCGCCAGCTCCACCCAGCCCAGTTCCGGCGGCTGCCCGGGCTGGTGCCGGTCCAGGGACGGCCCCGCCGGCGGAAGGATGCTGACGCCCAGCCCGGCCGAGACCAGGCCCCGGGCCGTATGGGAGTCCTGGCTTTCGAAGGCAATCCGCGGCCGGAACCCGGCCTCCCGGAACAGGGCATCGGAGAGGGAGCGCAGCCCGTACCCGGAGCCCATCGCCACGAACGGTTCGGCCCGCACTTCGGCCAGCGGCACGCTTGCCCGGCCCGCCAGACGGTGACTGTGGTGGACCACCAACCGCAGCGGTTCACGGTAGAGGGCGGCGGAGGAAATTCCCCGGGTGGGGGCGGCGACGGGGGCGGTCAACGCCAGGTCCGCCTCGCCCGCGGCAAGCTCGGCCAGGCATCCGTCGCGGGAGCCCTGGCTGAGCTGGAAGGCCGGCTGCGGGTGCCGCCGGTGGAAGGCGCTAATCAGCAGGGGCAGCATCGCCTCGCCGAAGGTGTGCTGAAAGGACACCGCGATCCTGCCGCGGACCACCTCCGATTCGTGCCGGACCACGTCCAGTCCCGCCTGAAACTGGGAAAGTGCTGCCTCGATGTGCGGCAGCAACGCCTCCGCCGCAGGGGTGAGCCGGACACCCCGGCCGTCACGGAGCAGCAGTTCCGTACCGATGAGGCGGCCTGCCCGCGCTATGCCGCGGCTGACCGTGGATTGCGGCACGCCCAAGGCCTCGGCCGCCGCGGTGACGTGCCGGGTCCGGCCCAGCTCGGCCAGGACCGGAAGCAGCGGCAGCAGCTGGACAAGGTGTTTGTGCTCCACATCCACGCGGGACCTCCTCGGCACGGGACCTCCCGACGGGCCGGAAGTGTTCCGTTACGGCTATGAATCTGATGATAATGATGCATTGGAAGCATACCCGGCCGACGTCTACGCTGGGCAGATGCCCCACCACCCCGCCTCCAGCCCCGCCACCGGCCGGCCCACCCCCGCGGTTCCGCCCGTCGCCGGCGCTGAACTCCCGGGGAACCAGGAGCACCGGGAACCCCAGGCAGCGTGGGCCGGCCACCGCAAGGGCTCCGCGGGGTACCGCAGGATCCTCGCCGGCCTGGCCTTCGCCGGCGTCGCCACGTTCGCGCAGCTGTACTCCACCCAGGCCGTCCTGCCGCTGATTGCGCGCGGGATGCAGGTCACCGCGGCGGAGGCCGCCCTGACGATCTCCCTCGCCACGGTCGGGCTGGCCCTCACGGTCCTGCCGTGGTCCTTTGTTGCGGACCGGGTGGGACGGGTCCGGGCCATGGCCTGGGCGATCTCGGCGGCAACCGTTTTCGGCCTGCTGGCGCCGCTGGCGCCGACATTCCCGGTGCTGCTCGCCCTGCGGGCACTGGAAGGTATGGCACTGGGCGGGATTCCGGCGATCGCGGTGGCCTACCTGAATGAGGAGATCACCAAGGCCCAGGCCGCCCTGGCCGCCGGGACCTACGTTGCCGGCACCACCCTGGGCGGGCTGGCCGGCCGGTTGCTCGCCGGGCCCGTCGGCGAACTCTGGGGCTGGCGCGCCGCCGTCCTGTGCGTCTCCGCCATGGCCGCGGTGGCGGCGGTCCTATTCCTGGTCCTGGTCCCGCCGGCCCGGAACTTCACCCCATCCCCCGCCGGGGGCTTGCGCGGCGCGCTGGCCACCCTGGGACGCCACAGCCGGAACCCCCGACTGCTGGCCATCTACCTGCAGGCCTTCCTGCTGATGGGCGGGTTCGTGGCGGTCTACAACTATCTGGGCTTCCGGCTCTCCGCAGCACCGTTCGGCCTGCCGGCCACCCTGATTAGCCTGATCTTCCTGGCCTATCTCTCCGGCACGGTCTCGGCCCGCTGGGCCGCCGGGCTGACCGCGAGGTATGGCCGGCGGAACGTCCTGATCGCCGGCACGGTGCTGATGGTGGGCGGCCTCGCCTTGACGCTCACCGCCCAGCTGGTCCTGATCCTGGCCGGGCTCCTGATCTTCACCGGCGGTTTCTTCGCCGCCCACAGCATCGGCTCCGGCTGGACCGGGGTGATCGCCAGCGGCGGCCGGGCCCAGGCCGCCTCGCTCTACAACCTCGCGTATTACCTGGGCTCCAGCGTCCTGGGCTGGGCAGGGGGCCTGCTGTTCCAGTCGCTGGGCTGGACTGCGCTGGCCCTGGGGGTCATGGCACTGGCGGCGACGACGGCGGCCGTCACCGCCGTCGTCCATCCGGCCGGGGTGCCCGGCGCCGCGCAGGCCTAGCGCGTGGCTTCCAGGGCCTGAACCATGTCCGCGATGATGTCCGCCGGGTCCTCGAGGCCCACCGAGACCCGCAACAGCTCGGCGTGCGGCCTCGCCTCGGCCGCAACGGGCCGGTGTGTCAGGCCGGCGGGATGCTGGATGAGGGAGTCGATGCCGCCCAGGGAGACCGCGTGGCTGAGCAGCCGGACGGCGCCCGGAAGCCGCTCGGCATGGTCCGGGCTGCCCAGCTCAAAGGCCAGCAGCGATCCCGGTCCGGCCATCTGGGTCCCCACCAGCCCCTGCGGATCGCAGTCCGGCAGTCCCGGGTAGTAGACGCGGCGGACCAGCCCGTGGCCGGCCAGGGCGAAGGCCACCTTATGCGCGCCGACCTGCTGGGCCCGGACCCGGACCGGCAGGGTGGCCAGGCCGCGATGCAGCAGGTAGGCCGGCCAGGGCGTCAGGATTCCGCCGGTGATGGCCCGCACCCTCCGCAGCCGGGCGGCCCACTCGCCGTCGGCCGCAATGACCCCGCCCATCGCGTCCCCGTGGCCGCCGATGAACTTGGTGGCACTGTGCAGCACCATGGCCGCCCCGTGGCGTGCCGGCTGCTGTAGCACCGGGGTGGCGAAGGTGTTGTCCACCAGCACCGGGACCCCGTCGGCGGCGGCCACGACGGCGGCGATGTCCACCAGGTCCAGGCTGGGGTTCGCCGGTGTCTCCAGGATGACCAGGCCGGTGTCCGGCCGCAGCGCACCGCGCACGCCGTCGGCCGTGGTGAAGGTGACCTCGGTGCCCAGTGCGCCGGTGGCCAGCAGGTGGTCGCTGCCGCCGTAGAGCGGCCGGACGGCGACGACGTGCTTCCGGCCCGTCGCCACGACGGCCAGCAGTGCGGCACTCAGCGCCGCCATGCCGCTGGCGAAGCCCACGGCCTCGGGCATCGCCTCAAGCAGGGCCACGCCCTCTTCGAAGCGTGCCACCGTCGGGTTCCAGAGCCGCTGGTAGACCGTGCTTTGGCCCTCCAGCGGGGTGCCACCCGTGGCCAGCTGCTCGTAGGCGAGGCCGCCGTCGTGGACGGAGGGAAGCGGGGCGGTGGTGGACAGGTCGATCGGGACGGCATGCAGGCCCTGGTCCGTGAGGCCCTGACGGCCGGCGTGGACGGCCTGGGAGTCGAAGGAAAGCACGATTCTCCTTGTGAATATTCGCCATTGAATAGGGAAAGTATCCGGCAGATATTCGGAAGGAGACAGGTGTTTCGAATGGAACCGGCGGATATGGCCGCCTATGATGAACCTAAACCAGATCGAGGAGGACCCGTGAGCAGTGCCGCGAAGAATGTTCGGACCGGAGCGGGGGCCGGCGAACCGCTGGACGCGATCGATGAGCGTCTGCTGGCGGCGCTGGTGGCGGACGCCCGCATCTCCAACAAGCAGCTGGCCGAGCTGGTGGGCATCGCGCCGTCTACCGCCCTGATGCGCACCCGGGCGCTCTCCGACCGTAGCATCATCCAGGGCTTTGAGGCCAAGCTCAGCCTCCCCGCCGTCGGCCGGTCCGTGCAGGCGCTGATCGCCGTGCGCCTGCGGGCCCACGACCGCGAACAGATCGACCGGTTCACCGCCCGCGTGCCCAAGCTGCCCGCCGTGCTCTCGACTTTCCACACCTCCGGCTCGGTGGACTACCTGCTGCACATTGCCGTGGCCACCACCGAGGATCTGCGCGACTGGGTGCTGGACAACCTGGCCACGGACCCGGTGGTGGGCCACACGGAAACCACGCTGGTCTTCGACCACATCCAGGGAAACCACGGGCCGCTGCCGGACTGAAGAGCGCGCGGAGTCGTGGGACCTTCGCCGCCCGCGGAAGCGCGGGACTAGGCGCGCAGCGCCTGCCGCAGCGACACCGCCGCGAGGACCAGGCCCAGCGCGGCACAGAGCACCACGAAGCCGGCCACCGCGGTCTGCAGCCCGACAGCGCCGGCGGCCAGGCCGAGGCCGATCACCGGGAAGGCGCTGCCGAGGTAGGTGATCACGTACACGGTGCTGATGATCTGCGCGTGGCGGGCCGCCTCGACCTTGCCGGCGACGGTGTTGAAGACGGTCCGGAACGCCACGCCCTGGCCCAGGCCGGCGGTGACGCTGGCCGCGACCAGCAGCCAGGGGCTGCTCCAGGCGGCAGCGGCGGCGATCAACAGCACCGACACGGAGAGCAGCACGAGCCCCACCGGCACCACGAAGCGTCCCCGCACGGCCAGCAGCTGGCTCAGGGCGGACGCGGCGAGGGTGAGCCCGGCCAGCACACCGATCAGCGGCCGCGAGTCGGCGTGGACGATCTGCGCGAAGTAGCCCGGGGCCAGGGAGAGGCAGAAACCGAACACGGCGAAGCTGAGGAAGCCCACCGACGAGGCGATCCAGAAGGCGCCCCGTGCCTCGCTGGAGACGGAGGGCCGGCGCGGGGCGAGGACCTTCAGCGGCTGCTGCCCGGCGGTGGAGGTGATCGCCGGGCGGGCTTTGAGCAGGTACAGCGGGACCAGCAGCGCCGCCAGGACCAGCGAGTGCAGGTAATACGGCGTCGACGTCGGACCCGGGAACACCGAGAGCAGCCCGCCGATCGCAGGCCCGGCCGCCACCCCGCCGGCCGAGGCGAGCAGCGTGAACCGGGAGGCCCATTCGGGCCGGCTGGGCAGCAGTTCACGCAGCGCCGCGGAGCTCGCGCCCGTGGCCAGCGCCACCGCGGCGCCCTGCAGGGCGCGGCCCGCGCAGAGCGCCGCCAGGCTGTCGGCCAAGGCAAAGACGAGTCCTCCGGCCAGGCCGGTCAGGACGGCCAGCACCAGGGCAGCCCGCCGGCCGATGTGATCGGACCAGTGCCCCGCAAGGATCAGGGTGGCCACGAGGGCCAGGACGTAGGCGGAAAACGCCACTGTCACGTCCAGCGCCGAGATGCCCAGCCGGGTCTGCAGCAGCGGGTAGAGCGGGGTCGCGAGATTGGCTCCCACCAGGAGCGTGAAGATGACGACGCCGGCCATCACCAGCCGGGCGGTGACGGAGGCATCCCAACCCCAGCGGGCGGCGGTGGCCGGGCGCATGCGGAGTTCACTGAAGACGGTCATGACGGTGTCCCTGCACATCGGGGTGCCGCGGGCGTTCCCGGTAGGGAGGCCGCGGACCCGGTAAAGAAATGGATGCCTCCAGAATGCGGCACGAATGATCGTTCACATCCCTTTTCATGCCAAGATTGATCAAAACCATCAATGATGACCCGCACGGATGAACCGGAGTGATGATTTGAACAGCCTCGACCCCACCGACCTGCGGATCCTGCTGGAACTGGTCAAGGATCCCCGGGTCCAGATCGGCGAACTCAGCGACGCCCTGGGCATCGCGCGGAACACGGCGCAGACCCGGGTCAGGCGGATGCTGCGTTCGGGGATCCTGCACGACGGCGGCCGCGAGATCGACCTGGAAGCGGTGGGATACGACGTCGTCGCGTTCGTCACGATCGAGGTGAACCACCGGGAGCTCGACGGCGTGGTCGCAGCGCTGCGCCTCATCCCCCAGGTCCTGGAGGTGCACGAAATCTCGGGCCGGGGCGACGTCTGGTGCCGGCTGGTCGCCACGGACACGCACAATCTCCAGACTGCCCTGCGCTCCATCCTGCGGATCAAAGGCGTCATCCGGACCGAGACGGTGCTCGCCCTGCACACCCACATCCCCTACCGCACCGAGCCGCTGATCAGCCGGCTGGCCCAGGGCGCCGCCGGAACCGCTGCGCGGCCAGCGCGCCGGGCCGTTGCGCCCGGTGACGGCACCGACGCTGGATAATGGCCCGGTGACTATCATCGACAACGCCGTCTACGTGGACGGCGTCCGCCGGGCCGAACCCGAGAGCCTGGAACAGACCTTCGAGACCCTGAACCGCCACGGCGGCATGGCGTGGATCGGCCTGTACCGCCCCACCACCGAGGAAATGGCCGCCGTCGCCGCCGAATTCGGGCTGCACGGCCTCGCCGTGGAGGACGCCGTCTCCGCCCACCAGCGCCCCAAGCTTGAGCGCTACGACGACAACCTCTTCACCGTGCTCCGGCCCGCCCGCTACCTGGACGACTCCGAGACCGTGGAGTTCGGCGAGCTGCACGTCTTCACCGGTCGCAACTTCGTCGTGACGGTGCGGCACGCGGAGACCGCCGGCGTCGGCCAGGTTCGGCGCCGCCTGGAGCTGCGCCCGGACCTGCTCTGCCATGGTCCCGAGGCCGTGCTCTACGCCCTGATGGACCAGGTGGTGGACGACTACGGGCCCGTGGTTGCCGGGCTGGAAAACGACATCGACGAGATCGAGGACCAGCTCTTCAGCGGCGACCCCCTGGTCTCCCGGCGCATCTATGAGCTCGCCCGCGAGGTGATCCACTTCCAGCGGGCCATCCATCCGCTGCCGGCCATGATGCAGCACCTCCGCAGCGGCTTCGAGAAATACCGCGTGGATTCGGAACTGCAGCACAACCTCCGCGACGTCGAGGACCACGTGGAGCGGCTGATCTCCCGCGCGGACTCCTTCCGCGACCTGCTGCAGAACGCGCTGACCCTGGACGGCACGCTGACCGCCAACCGCCAGAATGAGGCGAGCGCCGAGCAGAACGAGCAGGTCAAGAAGATCTCCTCCTGGGCCGCGATCTTCTTCGCCCCGTCCTTCGTGGCCGGGGTGTACGGCATGAACTTCGAGAACATGCCGGAGCTGCACTGGGCGTTCGGGTATCCGATGGCGATCGGCCTGATGGCCGCCACGGCGACGCTGATGTACGCCATCTTCAAGCGGAAGGGCTGGCTCTGACCGGAGCCCGCTGACACCGCCGCCCGCTCACGGGCGGGCCTTCCCTACCGCCCCGCTTCCCGCGCCCCCGTGTACTCTGGCCGCATGAGCGCGCGGCGGGAGCGGTTCCGGCACATCGTGGAGACCCTGGGCAGGCACGGGCTGGGGTTCGCGGTGGGCGGGCTGCACCTGGAGCGGCTGCACCTTCCCGGCCTGGCCGCCGGCACGCCCGGCGCCCGGATGCCTGCCCCGGAGCGGGTGCGCCTGGCCCTGGAGGAACTCGGGACGGTGTTCATCAAGTTCGGCCAGATCGTCTCCACCCGGACCGACATCCTGCCCACGGACTACGCCGCGGAACTCGCCACCCTGCAGGACGCCTCCCCCGCCATCCCGGCCGAACAGATCCGCGCCGTCATCGCCGAGGAGCTCGGGCCGGCCGCGCACCAGCTGCTGGATGGGCTGCGGGACACCCCGCTCGCCACCGGTTCCATCGGGCAGGCCCACGAGGCAATCCTCGCCGGCGGCGGCGCGGCCGACGGGGGCGCCCTGGCCGACGTCGTGGTCAAGGTGCGCCGGCCCGGCGTCGTCGAGGAGGTCAAGGAGGACCTGGAAATCATGGCCGAACTGGCCAAACGCGCCGAACAGGCATCCGCGGCCGTGGCCGGCTGGCGGGTCGCGGCGCTGGTGGACGAGTTCGCCCAGACCCTCCGGGCGGAACTCGACTACCTGCAGGAGGCGCGCAACGCCGAGCAGTTCGCGGCGAACTTCGCCGGCGACCCGCGCGTGCACATCCCCCGGGTCTTCTGGGACGCCACCACCACGCGGGTACTGACCCTGGAGCGGCTGCGCGGCATCAAGATCAGCGACGTCGGCGCGCTGCGGGCGGCGGGAATCGACACCGGGGACCTCGCCGTCCGGGCCTGCACCGTGCTGCTGAAGATGGTCTTCGAGGACGGGTTCTTCCACGCCGACCCGCACCCGGGAAACTTCTTCGTCGAACCCGACGGCAGGCTGGGCATCATCGACTTCGGCATGGTGGGCAGGATCGACGACGGCGCCCGGTGGAACCTGGTGCGGGTACTGCTGGCGGTGGTGGATAAGGACCCCCGGAGCCTGACCACGGCGGTGGTGCGGCTCTGCGGAGGCGCCGACGGCGACTACGGCACCCTGCAGGCGGCGCTGGGCCGGCTGTTGGACCGCTACGCCGACCGGCCGCTGGCGGAGGTGCCGCTGGTGCCGGTGCTGGCCGAGCTGGCGGGCCTGCTGCGGACCAGCCGGCTCCGCCTGCCGCGGGAGACGGCCCTGATGGTCAAGATGCTGGTCATGGCCGACGGGCTGGGCAAACAGCTGGACCCCGGCTTCGAGCTGACCGAACAGCTGGGGCCCTTCGCCCGCGGCGTGGTGCTCTCCTCGCTCACCCCGGAGGCGGTGGCGGAACGGCTGAAGAAGCTCGGGTGGGAGGCGCTGAGGTTCGGCATCGAGGCCCCGGAACTGGCCCGGAGGCTGCTGGAGGTGCTGGAGCGCGGCGGGGTGGACGTGCACTTCCGGGCCGGTGAACTCCAGGCGCTGATGGACCGGGCGGAGAAGACCGGCAACCGGATCGTCGCGGGCCTGATCGTCGCCGCGCTGATCGGCGCCGTCGGGGAACTCGTGTCCTTCCAGCCTGACCGGTGGAAACGGTGGCCCAAGGCCCTGTTCACCGCCGGGCTGGGCGGGGTCGGCGCGCTCGGCGGCTACCTGGCACTCGGCTCGAGGCCGCACCGGCGGCGCGGGACCGGCTAGGGCCGCCCGCTTCAATCCAGCAGGTTTAGCGGGACTGCCTCAGGGTGTGGGGCGGCGATGCCGTGCCTGCGCCACCAGCCGGGCAAAGGCCAGGACGAATACCGCCTCGATCGCCGCCATCAGCGCGAGCCAGAGCCACTCCCGGTGGCCGATGAAGTAGACCACCCCCGCACCGACCAGGATGCTGCCAAGAACCAGCGCATACACCGCGAAGCCGACGGCCACCTTCGCGCTGCGGACTCCTGTGCGGAAGCCGAAGCCGTTGGGCTCGCCGCCCGGCTGTCCGCGCACACGGTCCTGCCGTGCCGGGCCAAGCCGGTCGAATTCCTCCCACGGATCGGGTCCCTGGTCCGGATGTTGGTCCGGAGGTAGGTCCGGAGGTTGTTCCGCCATTGCCCCATTTTAGTCGGCGCCGTCAGCCGCCGCAGGTCAGGCGGCGCGTTGCTCCACCTGGCCGGGGGCGGCGCCGTCGGCCCCGAAGACCAGCAGCCGCGTGGCGATCTTGTCCGTGAAGAACCGGTCGTGGCTGACCACCACGACGGCGCCCGGGAAGTGCAGCAGGGCCCGTTCCATCACCTGGGTGCTGGAGAGGTCCAGGTGGTTGGTGGGTTCGTCGAGGAGCAGCACGGACGCCCCCGAGAGCAGGCACTGGGCCATGGCGACGCGGGCCTTCTGGCCGCCGGAGAGGTTGCCGATCTTTTGCTTGAGGTCCGCCTCGGAGAACTGGAACATCGCGAGGAAGCGGTTGACCGACTTCCTGGTGGCGGTCAGGGCCAGGCTGTCCGGGAGGGCGTTGACGGCGTGCGAGACGGTGTCGCCGTCGTCGAGCCCCGCCAGCATGGCGTTGTAGGAGACGTACCCCGGGCCCTTGGCCCAGGTGACCGTGCCGGCGTCGGGGGCCTCCTCGCCGGTGAGGACCCGCAGGAGGGTGGATTTGCCGCTGCCGTTGGCGCCCAGGACGGCGATCCGGTGGCCCTTGCGGATCTCGAAGCCCAGGCCCGTGAACAGCGTCCTGCCGTCGTAGGCCTTCTCCAGCCCCTCGACCCGGCAGAGGACGTCCTTGACGTGCAGGCCGCCGTAGATCTCGGTGACGATCTGGTCCACCGGCCGGGGGTGCGGGACTTCTTGATCTTGGCCAGCTTGTTCTCCAGGCCCCGGCTGGCGGCCTTGACGGCCTCGCGCCGGTCGGCAATTCCCTCCGCCTCGAAGGCGAGCAGCTCGGCCTCGTGGACGAACTGCTGTTCCAGGGTCTTGAGCCGGAACTGCTTCTGGACCACGTATTCGGCGAAGTTCCCCGGGTACTCGTGCAGGTGGTAGTTCTCCACTTCGACGATCCGCGTGACCACGGCGTCCAGGAACATGCGGTCGTGCGAGACGATGACGGCGGCGCCCTTGAAGTCACGGAACCAGTTCTCCAGCCACTGCACCCCGGCGACGTCGAGGAAGTTGGTCGGCTCGTCCAGCAGCAACACGTCCGGGCTTTCGAGCAGGATCTTCGCCAGCGCGGCGCGGTTGCGCCAGCCGCCGGACAGGTCGTCGATGGCGCAGTGCCGGTGGGCGTCCTCGAAGCCGAGGGTGGTCAGCACGGTGTCGATCCGGCGCGGGTAGTCCCACCCGTCCAGCCGTTCCATCTCCTCGAAGAGGGCGGCCTGCCGAGTGATCAGGCGGTCCAGTTCCCCGGCGCCGGGATCGGCGGCGATGGCGGCGTCGATCCCGGCCAGTTCCGCCTCGACCGCCTTCACCGGGCCGAACAGTCCGTTGAGGACCTCCGTGATGGTTGAGGCACCGTTCAGCTCGGAGAACTGGGAGAAGTAGCCCACGCGGACGCCGGGATCGACGCTGACCGTACCGGTGTCCGGGGCGACCTGGTCCAGGACCAGCTTTAGGACGGTGGTCTTGCCGGAGCCGTTCTTCCCGATCAGCCCCACCCGGTCGCCGGGCTCGAGCCGGAAGAAGACCTCACGGAGAACCGGCATGTTCTCGAAGCGGACGCTGACGTCGTTCAGGCGGATCAGGCTCATGGGGGGTCCTTTCGGGGCGCCCGTGCCCGACGGCGGACCGTGCGATGGGCGGCCCGGCTGCTGTGGGAAGCGGGAGTGGAGTCCGGGTGGCGCAGGGAACCCGTGGTCTCCAGAATATCCCGGCACGCGAAGAGCCCCGCACCGCGGTTGCGGTACGGGGCTCTTCGGGTGTGGGGCTCTTGGGCTGCGTGGCCCTTGGGGTGTGCGGTCCGCTAGCGGCCGGACTTGCCGTGGCCGGCAGCGGGAGCGGCTGCCTGGGCCGGAGCGGGAGCGGGAGCCGGGGCGTGCTCGGCCTCGTGGGCCGGGCCGTTGCCGTAGCTCGGGACGGCGGGGGTGGCCGCGTGCTCGTCGCGGTGCTGTTCGGCGTTGGCCTGGCCGGCGGCACGGTGCGCTTCGGCGTTCGCGTGGGCCCAGGCGCTGTTGCCCGGCTCAGCGGGAGCGGACTTCTCCGGTTCGCTGTCCTTCGTTTCCGTGGACTCGGCCGGTTCCGTGGCCTCGCCGGTTTCGGTCGGGGCCGCGGACGGGGTATGGGTGGCCGTAGGGGCCGGGGCGGGCTCCGTCGGTTCAGCCGTTTCCGTCGGCTCCGCGGATGCGGTAGCGGCCGGGGCCGGTTCCGTCGGCTCGCCGGTCTCGGTGGGGGCCGCCGTCGGAGAGTCGGTGGCGGTGACGGCCGGCGTCGGATCCGCGGTGATCTCGCTGACCGTGGCGGCCATCGCCGCCCCCGCTCCGCCGGTGACGACGACGGCGGCCACGGCTGTTGCCTTGCCTGCGGTGCCCAGGGCGCCGAGCCACGTGAAAATTCCTGCCAAGGGGTGTTCCTTCCAGAGTTCCAAAGAGGTGTCCGGCAGGCCCTGTCACCAAGCCAACCGGGGAAAACATTACTCAGACGGTGACGGCGCGACGGCGGGGAACGGGATTCCTGCGGATTTCTTTGGGATAAACAGCGATGCGGGGCGTCGGCGCGGGCTCAGGGACCCCGGGGCGCGAACATGATCACGGCCACGCCCGCCAGGCAGACCACGGACCCGATGATGTCCCAGCGGTCCGGCCGGAATCCGTCCACGGCCATTCCCCAGGCCAGGGAACCGGCCACGAAGACGCCTCCGTAGGCGGCCAGGATCCGGCCGAAGTGGGCGTCCGGCTGAAGCGTCGCGACAAAGCCGTAGAGCCCGAGGGCGACGATCCCGATCCCGGCCCACCACCAGGCGCGCCCCTCGCGGACGGCCTGCCAGATCATCCAGGCTCCGCCGATTTCGGCCACGGCGGCCAGGGCAAAGAGCAGGACGGTGCGCGCAATGGTCATGCCACCATCTTTGCGCACCACGGCCCTTGTCCGCGGCGGCGTCGGCGGGTATGAGGGAAGCATGCAGACCGGACAGGGGCTCCTCCGGGGGCGGGTAGCGGTGGTGACCGGGTCTTCCCGAGGCCTGGGCTTTGCGATGGCGGGGCTGCTGGGCACCGAGGGGGCCGCCGTCGTCCTCGCGTCCCGGTCGGCCGCCGACGCCGAGGCGGCCGCCGCCCGGCTCCGGGCGGCGGGAATCACGGCGTCGGGGCTGCGCTGCGACACCGCGGAGCTGGCCGACGTCGAGTCCCTGCGCGACGAGGCCCTGCGCCTCGGCGGGCTTGACATCTGGGTCAACAACGCCGGAGTCTCGGGTGTGTACGGGCCGACGGCGTCCACGCCGGTGGACGACTTCACGCGGGTGGTCCGGACCAACATCCTGGGCACCTTCCACGGTTCCCGGGTGGCGCTGCCGGTGATGCTCGGGCAGGGCCACGGTGACCTGGTGAACCTCTACGGCCAGGGCGACGGCGGACCGGTGCCGCTGCAGAACGCCTATGCCTCCAGCAAGCGGTGGGTGCGCCAGTTCACCGAGACGCTGCGCCGGGAAACACGCGGCACCGGGGTGCGGGTCCACGGGATGAACCCCGGCCTGGTGGAAACCGACCTGCTGCGGCACACCCGGGCCCAGTCCGGCTACGAGAAGCGCCTTTCCGCCCTGCAAGTGGTCGTGGGACTCTGGGGCCAGGACCCGGAGGCCGCCGCGAAGCCCCTGCTGGGGCTGGTCACGTCGGATGCCGCGGCGTACCGGGACCTCACCCCGGCGCGGCTGCTGTCCAGGGGCGCCCGGAGCGTCCTGGCCGGCCGGCTCCGTAGGAGTCACCGGATGCCGCTGGATATCACCGTGGTGGAACCGGAACGCTGACCGGCGGAAGCGCCGCCGCGGCTACCTGATGGTCAGCGCCGGGTTGACGGGCGCCTTGCCGGCGTTGACCTGCAGCCCGACCGTGACCTTTTGCCCGGCGGCGAGCTTCGCCGTCCAGTCCGAGCCGGTGCAGGTGACGGACGTCTTCGGGACCACGGTGCACTTCATGCCCCAGGAGTTGGCGACCGAGGTGACCGTGGGGTCGTTCCAGGACACGGACCAGGACGGCACCGCGCGTAGCGCCGTGAGGTCCAGGTTGGCCACGTAGCCGCCGGGCCAGGAACTGGTCAACCGCCAGGTGGCTGACAGGGCGCCACCGCCAGCCGGGCCCGGGCTCGCGCTCGGCAAGGGCGAGGGGCTGGTGCTCGGTGCGGGTGCGGGAGCCGTGGGCGCGCTCGTCGGCGTCGGAGAGGGCGAGGGAGACGTCGTAGGCGTAGGCGCGGGCGACGTCGTCGGCGTCGGCGTTGGGGACGTGCCCGGGGCGTTGTTCAGGATCGGGGCCAGCGCATCCCGCTTGGCGCGTTCCGGCGTGCGCCAGTCGGACTGGACCAGACCGCCCGTCCCGGCCGAGTTGGGGTTGAACGCCCAGTAGGCAAAGGACATGCCGCTGGCCTTGAGGTAGCTGACAATGGAGGTCATCCAGGCCTTGTCGGAGGCGGTGGCCAAGGCGGTGCCGAACTCCCCCAGCAGCACCGGCGCGATTCCCTGCTTCTGCAGGTATCCCCAGTTGCGGTCCCAGACGGCGGGAAGGTTGGCAGGGTAGGCGGGGTCGCTGAACCATTTCTGGGCGAACATGGACGCCGGGTAGTCGTGCGGCGAGTAGACCACCCGGTGCGGCACGGCGAGGGTCACCGGCTTCGCGCCGGCGTCGGCCAGGCCCCCACCCCACCAGGTGCCTCCCGCGGTCGCCTGGTTTTCGATTCCCTCCACGAGGATCAGGAGGTTCGGGTTGGCGGCCAGGACGGCGTTGCCTCCCCTGGTCGCCGCCGCCTGCCAGTCGGTCGCGGCGGGTCCGCCCCAGGTGGCCGACCCCGCGGGCTCGTTGTGCAGGTCGGCCCCGATCACGGTCGGATCGTTCCTGTAACGGGTCGCCAGCATCTGCCAGTCCGAGATCCACCGGGACTCGGGGACGGCGGCGGTGTACCAGAGGGGCGACTGGCTTGCCGAGGAGGGGCGGTGCCGGTCCAGGATGACCTGCAGGCCGTTGGCCTTAGCCCGGGCGATGACCGTGTCCATCACATCCAGCGGGCGTTTGCCTTCCAGGTTGTAGGCCCGGTTGGCCCAATAGTTGACGCTGCCCTTGATGGTCGTGGCGGCCAGGCACTCGTTGGAGAACGGCAGCCGGACGGTGTTGAACCCCATGGACTTTATGTTGGCCAGGGCTTCGTCGATGGTCAGGGTGCCCCAGAGTCCGTGCGGGACGCAGTCGGGGGTCTCGAGCCCGAACCAGGAGGCCGCCTTGATGATGTACGCGGCGTTGTTCGAGTCCCGGATGGTGCCGCCGTCCGTGTGCAGCCATCCCGTGGCCGCGGGCGTGGTGTCCGCGAGCCGCTCAAGGCCGGCACCGGACGCCGCGGGCCCGGCGCAGCCCGCCACCGCCAGCAGGGCGGCGACTCCCGCGGCGACGACGCCCAGCGTCCGGGCAGGACGACGGCGGGCAGGGCTCTGTTCGGTGGGGCGGCCTGATGACACATGTCCTCCAAGATTCCGGGCCAGGCAGGCCCACTGTGCCTCACCGTACCCACCCCGGGTGCCGCCCCTTCGGCGACGCTCTGGGTGGTCGGAATATTTCCTGGTTCTGGGCCGCGGCAGACGGCGACTAACCCTCGCGGCGCACGTGGCCGGGGCTGGGGTTTGGCTGGGACTTGGCCCCGGATGCGGCGCTCCTACTTGCGCGATAGATCATAAGCAGGCTTAGGATAGAGATATGGCCGTATCGAGCGGCCGCCAACCAGAGGAGGAAACACCATGGGACTGGGCGACAAGATCGAGAACGCTGCCGAGAAGATGACCGGCAAGGGTAAGGAAGCCGCCGGCGACGCGACGGGCAACGACCGCCTCCGCGCCGAGGGCCAGGCCGACCAGGCCAAGGGCGACCTCAAGCAGGCCGGCGAGAAGGTCAAGGACGCCTTCAAGAAGGACTGATCCTGGACAACTGCCAAGGGCGCTTCCCGTCACGGGGGGCGCCCTTTGCTGTGCCACCACACTTCCCACGGCGAACCGACGCGCCGGGAAGCGGTGGATCCTAGAACTTGCCGTACTTGGCCCGGGCCATCGAATACACCCCGTAGCAGACCAGTCCGGCGGCGGTGGCGGCGAGCAGCACCACGCCGAACGGCTGGGACCCCAGGGTCTTGAGGCCGCCGTCCAGGCCCGAGGACTTGGAGGGGTCCGCCGTCGCCGCCGCCACGATGATGAGTATGCCGACCACGGCCAGCACCACGCCCTTGGCGGCGTACCCGATGGTGCCAAGCCATTCCACGGCGGTGCGGGTGTTCCCGGGAACGCTGAGGTCCTCCATGAACTTCCGGGTGACGCCCCGGTAAACGTAGTAGGCCCCGCCGCCGATGATCGCTGCGCCGATGACGATCAGCAGGAGGACGCCGGCGGGTGCGCCGAGAATCTTTGCGGTGAAGTCGCTGGCCGACTGGCTGGAGCTCTTGGAACCGCCGGCGGCGAAGACGGCAAAGGTGATGGCCAGGAAGCCGAAGATGACGGCTTTTCCGGCCGCCGACGCCGTTTCCTTGACCTTGTCCTTCGCCTCACCCTGTGCGCGGCCGGCGACGACGGCCTCGCTCACCATCCACAGGGCCAGGGCCGCGCAGGCGGCGAACCCCACCCACAAGAGGATGGCTCCGCCGGGCTTGGACGCCAAGGAGCCGATGGCCCCGGACTGGTCGGCCTCGCCGCCCTGCCCGCGGTCGATCTGGAGGGCGATGGCCCCGATCAGGATATGGACCAGGCCGATGAAGACGTAGCCGGCCCGGGCGAGGTTCCGGAGTACCGGTCCTCTGGCAGCGGAGCTGGCCTCCGAAACGGCCCGGTTGGCTTTTTGCGAGGCTTCACCCACGGCGTGATCCTTCACTGGTCATCAAGCGGCTGAACTGGTCCGCTCAGCATAGCCAGCGTGAGGGTGGAGGGGAATGATGGCGCCGCGCGGGGAACCTGCGGCGGGGAGGCAATGTGGAGCTAAGGAGATTCGAACTCCTGACCTCTTCGATGCGAACGAAGCGCTCTACCAACTGAGCTATAGCCCCGTGACAACGCCGCTCCCGAAAGGGAACGGCGTCACCAAACGTTCTTAGGCTACAAAGTATCTGCCCGCAACGCCAACCGACGCACCGGCGCGGGCAACAACCTCACCCGGAAAAGCCAGAAAGCCCCGGATTCACCGTGGTGGTGGATCCGGGGCCTCCTGCGTGGACTCAGGCTCGGCGCCGCTGGAGGACGTCGTCGAGGTTGCTCAGTGCGCTCTGGCCCTTGCCCTGGGGCTTGGCCTCGGCAGCCTCCTCGGCGCCGCGCACGGAGGCCTGCTTCAGAGACGGCTTGCCGACGGCCTTCGGTGCGGCTGGGAGGTCGAGGGGTTCCGGGGCCGCACGTTCGGCCTTGGGTGCCTCGACGTAGGTCGGCTTGGGCACCTGGACCGGTTCCCAACTGGCGCCCTCGGGGGATGCGGGGTCGCCGACCTGGTGGATGGAGGTGTCACCGGACGCGGCGGCCTCGGCCAAGGCAGCCTGCCGCAGCTCGGCGACGGTCAGCGCTGCGGGACGAACCGGCCCGGCGTCGGCTTCGGCGTCGAACAGGGGGCTGTCCTTTGCCGGCGCATCGGAGGGGGCAGCAGCGGGCTGCTCGGCAGGCGCGGGCCGGGCCGGGCGGGCCGGCGCCATGGCCGACCGGAACGCGCGCTCAACCTTACGGCGACGGTCACGGACAGCGAGGGAACGAAGGACCACGACGGCGGCCACCGCCGCCAGCAGGGTCAGGACCGGCAACCATCCAGAGCCCAGGCCGAAGAGGCGGAGCACGCCGGACACGACACCGGTCAGGAGGGACACCACCGCCAGCAATGCCAGCGACAGGCGGCCATACCGGATGCGGAACGCGGAGTTCGCCGGAAGGCTCGCGGGCCGGGCGGACTTCATCGACGCCGGGGCGGCCTTTAGCGACGACGGCGCAGCCGCGTCGGGCGTCGAAGGGGCGGAGGCGGGGCGCTGCGTACTGGTCATCGGTTTCTCCTGCGGTGACGTCATGGCCATGACGTCACCGGCTTGGGGGTCGGCTCGTTCCACGTCCGCGGCGTCCATCAGGAAGTCTCCAGCCGGCCGAAGCTGGCGGCTGTTCCGGAGCATGTAGGGAGCCACCCATACGATCCAGAGCGCAACAGCGACGACAAGGATCACTGAGCTGCTGAGAGGGAAGTCCACACTCAAAACCGTAAGAGCTTGAGGGCGTGGCGGACCGCATTAGCGGCGGTGTGTCGCGCGGCGGCCGGAGAAACTGTCCGACGTGACGAAAACGCAGGTCAGGACGGCGTTTCCCGCTGGCGTACCGGACCCTCCCGGAGCCACCGGCCCAGCAGGCCCTCGGGGACTTCCTCGGCCGTCAGCGCGAAGCTGCGGTGGTCCGCCCAGCGGCCGTTGATGTGCAGGTACCGGGGCCGGTACCCCTCGTCCCTGAAGCCGAGTTTCTCGACCACCCGCAGGCTGGGACCGTTCTCCGGACGGATGTTGATTTCCATCCGGTGCAGCCCGAGGGTGCCGAAGCAGTGGTCCGTGGCCATGGCCACCGCGGTGGGCGCGATGCCTTGGCCGGCGCGGTCCTGGTCCACCCAGTACCCCAGCGTGGCCATCATGGCTGAGCCCCACACAATCGAGGAGACGGTCAGTTGCCCCACAATGACGGGTTCCCGATGTCCCGGCGTCCAGGCGGCGATCACGAACGGCAGGGCCGTCGCCTGGGCCGCCTGGGCCTTCAGTGAACTCACCATCTGACGGTAGTTGGGCAGGCCGCCCCCGGGGGCCGGGTTGGACGCTTCCCAGGGGGCCAGCCACTGCTCGTTCCGGGCGCGGAGGGCGCTCCATTCGCGGCGGTCACGGTACTTGATCGGCCGCAGGACCAGGTCGCCGCTCTCCAGCGTGACCGGCCACGTGAAGCTGCCCCCCACCGGACTAGTGCGTCAGGCCGGCGGTGAAGCCCGGCAGCCACTCACGCAGGCCCGGGCCCAGGTCTTCGCTGTCGCAGGCCAGCTGAACGCAGGCCTTCAGGTAGCTCAGCTTGTCGCCGGTGTCGTAGCGGCGGCCGCGGAAGACGACGCCGTAGACGCCGTAGCCCTCGCCCTCGCCGGCTGCGAGTTCCTGCAGGGCGTCGGTGAGCTGGATTTCGCCGCCGCGGCCGGGCTCGGTGCGCTCCAGCACATCGAAGACGGCCGGGTGCAGGACGTAACGGCCGATGATCGCCAGGTTGGAGGGCGCGTCTTCGACGTCGGGCTTCTCCACGAGGTGGTTGATGCGCACGTAGTCTTCGCCGTCGACGGCCTCGACGTCGGCGCAGCCGTAGGCGCTGATCTGGGACGGATCAACTTCGATCAGGGCCACGACCGAGCCGCCGGTCTTGGCCTGCACCTCGATCATGGTGCTCAGCAGTTCGTCGCGGGCATCGATCAGGTCATCACCGAGCAGGACGGCGAACGGCTCGTAGCCGACGTGCTGCTTGGCACGCAGCACGGCGTGGCCGAGGCCCATCGGGTCACCCTGGCGGACGTAGTGGATGTCGCCGAGGTTGCTGGCGGCCTGGATGGACTCGAGCTTGGCGGTGTCACCCTTCGCTTCGAGGGTCGCCTCCAGGGTGGGGACCCGGTCGAAGTGGTCTTCGAGGGCCCGCTTGCTGCGCCCGGTGATCATCAAGACGTCGTTGAGGCCCACCTTGACGGCTTCTTCGACCACGTACTGGATTGCCGGCTTGTCGACGACGGGCAGCATCTCCTTCGGCATCGCCTTGGTGGCGGGAAGGAAGCGGGTGCCGAGGCCCGCTGCGGGGATGACGGCCTTGCGGACGGAGGCGTTAGGTGTCTTCACCCGACTAATCTAACCGAGGGGGCAAACATCAGGTAATTGCCCTCACAGTGCGGCCGTGGCATTTTTGCCCGGCCGGCGAGGCGAAGGAGCCACCGCATGGACACGCACGACAAGGACACCAAGGAAGCGATCCGCACCCGGCACCGGCAGCGTCGGGCGGCGATGACGCCGGCGGCGCGTTCGGCGGCCGGCGCAGCCCTGGCTGTGCGTGGCGCTGCGTGGGCGGCTTCGCTGACCGACGGCGGAACGGGCACCTTCGCGGCCTACCTGGGGGTCGGCTTGGAGCCGCCGACTCTTCCCCTGTTGGAGGCCTTGCACGTTGCCGGGCACAGGGTGCTGCTTCCCGTCTGCGAGCCGGACCTGGAACTGAGCTGGGTGGCGTGGACGCCGCAGAGCGAATACGTGCGGAGCCGATACGCGCCGCTTCAGGAACCGGTCGGGGAACGGCTCGGCACCGATGCCGTGGCGGGGGCCGCCGGAATCTTCGTTCCCGCCACGGCGGTGGACCTCGACGGAAACCGGATCGGCCAGGGCGGCGGCTACTACGACAAGTTCCTCGCCGCCCTCTCGGCCCTCCCCGGGAACGGCGGCAGCCACCCGGTGCCGACTGCCGGCGTCGTCTACGCGGATGAAGTGCTGCCCGCGGGCACCATCCCCGTCGAAGTCTTCGACCGGAAGGTCGGCGCCGCACTCACGCCCGCCGGCCTTGTTCCCACCGGCGCCGGCCGCTGACGCCGCATATTCTTCCACCTGTTCGCACGGTGATAGAATTGGCACTCAGGCCCTGTGACTGCTAATCCCCTGGCTCCCGAGCCAGCCGCCCCTCAAGGGGCGGACGGGAGGGACGCAGTACGGACCTGCTCGTTTGTCCTAGAGGAGGAACCCAGTGCCCACGTACGCCTACGCTTGCAAGGACTGCAACCACGCCTTCGAGACCGTGCAGTCGTTCTCCGATGAATCGCTGACGACCTGCCCGGAGTGCCAGGGAACGTTGCGCAAGAAGTTCAACAGCGTCGGAGTCGTCTTCAAGGGCTCCGGCTTCTACCGGACCGATTCCCGCGATTCCAAGGGCAGCTCCGTGGCGCCCGCCGCACCGGCTGCCACTCCTGCCGCCGCTCCGACCGCCGCCGCCAACTAGGGCACCTGCCGCTTCCCGCTGCAGCTTGTCCACATAGCCCCGACCGGGGCTGAGCCCGCCGCGTTCAGGCTCTTACCGTGGAGCCATGGCACCAGTAAGGCTTCCCTTCTTCCGTCCCGGGTCTGCCGGGGGCCCGCCCGTTGCGGGCCGGCCCGCGGGAGGACGACTAGTTCCCTCCCGCCGGTCCGCCCCACGTCGCCTCCGTCGCTGGGTGGGGCGCAACCGCAGGTTGATCGCCGCCCTTTTGCTGTGCCTGGCCGCCGGGCTCGCAGTCCAGCAGCTTACTCCCGCCCCCCCGCCGACGGTTACGGCCTGGGCCGCGGCCGGGGACCTTCCGGCGGGGAGGCTCCTCGCCGCGGGGGATTTCACCGCCGTCCAGGTTCCGCCAGGAGTATTACCTGACGCGGCCGTTGACCCGTCGGCGGCCGAGGGGCAGCAACTGGGCGTCGCGTTGAGCCGGGGGCAGTTGCTGAGTTCATCGTTCTTTGTCGGCCCCGGCCTGTTGACCGGCACCCCACCCGGTTCCGCCGCCGTGCCCTTGCGCATGGCTGATGCTGCCTCGATCCAGCTCGTCTCCCCCGGTCAACTGGTCAACGTCGTGCTGACCGGCGGCAACGGGTACGAACAGGCGGCAACGTCGCAGGTTCTCGCCGCGCACGTCCCGGTACTCTGGACCTCCGCCCGGGGCGGCAAATCCGGGCAATGGCTCGGCGCCGGCGATACGGACGGGCTGATGGTGGTCGCGGCCGACCCGGAGCAGTCCAGAAAGCTTGCCGGCGCATCGACGCAGGGAAAGTTGTTTTTCGTCCTGGTTGGCCCCGGCGGGCCGTAGTCACGCTGCGGGCGTGCTGTGGCCCACCGTGCTGCGCAGGCCCCGGCCCCCTGGCGTCAGCCCCAGTGCGGTGGCTTCTGTTCCTGCAGCCAGGCGTCGTGGTCATACCCGCCGGGCTCGTCGCCCCAGCGTCGGGGGTCATCCTCCGCGGCCTTGGTGGGAAGAATCCCCGCCGGGGACGCGCTGTGTGCAGCGGCGCCTTCGGCCTGGGACGGCTGACCGGAAGCACCGGCTGCAGTCCGGGTCGCGTCCTGGTCCGGGGATCCGGCGCTCCGGCCGACTCCGGCCCTGGCGGCTGCGCTGTCGGTATCGATGGTGGCCGCCGTGGCGGGTTCCCCGTGGGCCTCGCCGGGCTGGTTCCGGTTGTCGTTTGCGGCGCTCTGGTGACTGGTCACGTCCGCCTCCTTAGTACTGCTCGTAAATTCCTGCTGGTGCGCCGCGGCGGCCCAGGCGGTGGGCGCCTGGCCGGAGGCTGCGTACGCGTCCCGGGCGCTCTCGAGCCCGAAACTTTCCATGTCGTCCGAGAAGCCCGGCGCGGTCCCGATCCGGGAGGACGCCACCGGCTTCTCCAATCCAAGGTACCCGCCAATCCGGTCCGCGCACACGGAGGGATCAGTGAAGACCTCGATGGTCCACAGCGGCATGTAGCGCCAGCCCAGGCGTTCCAGCAGCTGCGGCCGGAGGCGGCTGCGTTCGCGGACGGTCATCCGCCGGTAACGCTCGGTGCCGTCGGACTCGATGGCCACCGGACGCGGAATGTCGGCGTCATCCTGTCCAATCGTGTGCAGTGGATCCGCGGCTGCCACCATGTCCAGGGCCCCGTCGTACTGGTGCCAGACGCGGGCGCCACGGGCGCGGAGCCTGTCGCCGAGGTCCGTGACCAACGGGTCGGCACCAAGGGCCTGCTCGCTGGCGGCGGCGCGGGAGGCGGGGCTGCCCAGGTCCGAGTTGCCGGCAATCTCCCGGTCGATCAGCTCGTAGAAGTCAACGGCCCCGTGGCTCAGCCGGGAGCTGTCCAGATCCTCGGGCCGGAAGCAGGTCAGCACGTGGAGGGAGCGCCGGGCACGGGTCATCGCGAGGGCGAACTTGGCGCGGCCGCCGTCGACGGACAGGGGCCCCAGGCTGTGCAGCGCGCGGCCGTGCGGCGTGCGGCCGTACCCGGGCGAGAAGATCACGCGGTCGCGGACGAGGCCCTGCGCCCGTTCGAGGTCGACGACGCGGAACGATTCGGTGCCCGCGGTGAAGAAGCCCGCCAGGAGCGGGTAGTTCGGCAGCTGCAGACGGATGGCCTCGCCGATCCGGGCGGCGTGCCGCAGGCTGCCGGTGACCACGGCGAGAGAGGTCCTCGGACGCAGCCTCGCATGATCGAAGACGAGTTCCACGACCCGGTTCACCTCGGCCAGGACGGACTCGACGCCGTCCTGGTCGGCGCTCGGCAGACCGGTTCCGTCCGGCAGGTATTCGACCGTGAGGGCGCGGTCCAGCCCGGTTGCGGACTGCCCCTCCGGCAGCCGCCGGAGTTCGCCGCCGTAAAAGTTCTTGCTCAGCTGCCGGACCAGATCCTCGTCCACGGCACGGTAGACGGTACGGAGCCTGCGCACCGGCAGCACCGCCGCCAGGCTCTGGTAGGCGCTGTCGACACGGTGGTGGGAGCTCTCTCCCGCCGCGAGCCGCTCGACACCCACGGTAAAGGTCCGCGGGCTGGCGATCCTGTCGTCACCAAAGGCAATGACCTGGCGGGACCGCGCGACCGCCGGCAGCACTGCCTGCAGGGAGGTCGCCTCGGCGTCGAGGATCACCACCGCGTCGAAGTGCTGTTCGGCGGGTAGCAGGCTGGTCATCAGGTACGGGCTGATGGACCAGACGGGCACGAGCATGGGGATGAGTTCGGCAGACTGGGCGGTGAGCGCCGCCGGCGTGACCCGGCCGTCCTTGAGCAGGCTCCGCAGCAGTTCGGCTTGCCGCGGGTGCTCGGCCAGCGCCGCCCGCCAACGCTCCGCGAGCTTCCAGCGGAGCCGGGCAGCGCCGCTGGCGATGTGGGCGTTGTCCGCGAGACGGTACTCGGCCTCCAGCTGGCGGAGGGCGTCGCCGTCGGACATGGCGAGGTAGTCGTCCCCGCTGATCATCGCCTCCAGCGCGGACTGCCACCAGGCGAGCTCGAGTTCGGCGGCGACGGAGTCCGCGGAGACCTCACGCTCGGCGAGGTCCGCCAGGAGCTCACCGAGGCCGTGCTCGCGCATGTTTTCAATCAGCAGTGTGCGTTCGGGCAGGGTCTCGAGGGTCCCGGTGTCCGCCACGAGGCGGGTCAGCCGGTCGAGCAGTTCCGGGTACGGCGTATTCTGCACGTCGCCGCCATCGCGGGTATATCTGACGGCCTCGCCGAGGTCCTTGAGCTCGGCGTCCAGTTCCCGGTACAGCGCCGACAACTCGCCCAAGCCGGACGGCACCGCGGGGTGCCGCTGCGTGGTGGCGTACCCCGACCACGCCGCCCGCTGCTCCTGCACCAGGACGAGCGAACTGTGCAGGTCGGCAATGTGGACGCCGGGCCGGACGTACTCCTTCGCGACCCGCCGCAGCCGCGACCGCTGCATCGAGGGCATATCAATGCTGCGCTCCCGACGCCACGACGAGGATGCGGTGGCCGAGATCAGGTCGTGGACGGGACGGTCGAAGATGTCGGGGGTGAATTTGTCCAGGCTTCCCCGCACGGCGACCAGCAGGTCGATCTGGTCGCCCCACTCGGCGAAGGTGTCCCCCAGCCGGATTTCTGCGTGCTCGGCGACCTCGTTCATGCGGTCGCGGAGCCGCGGCAGCTTCTCCGCGACAGAACGCGCCACCTGCTGCGCTTCCTGGGTTTCCTTGCGGGTCAGCAAACGGGCGCCGTGCCACGGGCTCAGAGTCGAGGCCCGGCTGAAGCTGCCCAGCTCCGCGGCACGCCGCAGCCGCTCGGCCAGTTCCGCGCGGTCTCGGATGTTGTCCAGGACGCTGCGCTTGAGCCTGACGGTGGTCGCCGGAGCGGGATGGATCGCGGTCAGGGCCGCGAGCGACTGCATCGCCTCGTACGGCGAGCAGCCCCAGCGCTCCCGCACGTTGTGCAGGGAGGCCACGTGGTCCATCAGGGCGTGCCGGTGCTCGGTCAGGGTGGCGTGCAGGTTCTTCAACTGCGGTTCGAGGGACTTCTCGTTGCGCACGATCGCGCGCACCAGCTGGCCCTTGAGCTGGAGCGGGGTGGTGCCTCCGGCCAGCTGCACCAGCATCGAGTCCAGGCCCAGCGCTTCGAGCTGCGCGGAGACCTCGCCCAGGCTGGCGCGGCGGTCCCCCACCACCAGCACGCTTTTGCCCTCGTCGACGAGGGCGCCGATGGTGTTGATCGCGGTCTGGGTTTGTCCGGTTCCCGGAGGGGCGCTGACAACCAGGGAATCGCCGGCACGGGCGGCGTCCACCACGTACTGCTGGTCGGCATCCGCGTCGAGGAGCAGAAGCTCGTCGGCGGGATCCCGCTCATCCGTGCTGGCGAAGCGGCCGTCCTTGAGCTCGGGGACCTCCACGGGGTCGCCGGCCGCGACGCGCCCAAGGGCGGCCACGAGCTTGTTCTCCGGGTTGATCCATGGGTCGTCGAGGTTGCCGGAGAGATCGGCGAAGGTGGAGACGAGGAGGTTGTGCTCCACCTCGGCGCCGTGGATCGGCTGGATCAGGGTCGCGAGCCGGTCCAGGACGGGGAGCGGATCGAAGCGTGCGGTGCTGTACGCCATCCGCGTCACGGCGTTGACGTCGAAAACGATGCCGTGGATGCTCTTCAGGTGACGGACCAGGGCCGGATTGATCCGGGCCTGCTCGGTCAGTTGCAGTTCGTAGTCGTCTTCGCCGGGACGGACCGTGAGGGACACGGCGGTGAGCATGACCGGAGCGGAGACACGCTGCGGTTTCCCGCCGACGGCCGAGGTCCAGACGACGGTGCCGGCCGAGAGGTACCCCGCGTCGATGCCCCGGTCGTTGGCCAGCTCAAAAATCTTCGAGCGCAGGTTCCGCGAGGCCCGCGCCGCCACGACGTACTGCTGGCGGTCACGGATGAGGGTGGACAGCCGCGTGCGCCGCCCGGCCATCAACTGCGCCAGGCCCGACGGGTGGGCGTGCGTCAGGTCGATGGAACCCTCGGGAGTCTTGGTGAAGCGCAGCATCGTGTCGGGGCCCGTGACGGGCTTCAGTCCCGACAGCCATTTCCTGAACTCCTCGGAGCCTTCGGGGTGGCCTTGACCAACTGACACTTCTGCCTTCTTTTCTGTGCTCACGGTTTCTGTGTTCGCGCGGAACGCCCTGGACCATACCGGCATGCCTTCGAGCGTAGCCCGGATCGGTCCGCCGGGAGGGGCCGCAACACTGGCGGGGGCCAAAATAGTGCGGCCGATTCCTCTCCGCCGGCCGGAGGATTAAACGCCAAGGGCCGGCCTCCGGGGAGGCCGGCCCTTCACAACGCTATTCCCACTCGATGGTTCCCGGCGGCTTGCTGGTCACATCCAGCACCACCCGGTTCACGCCGTCGACCTCGTTGGTGATCCGGTTCGAGATCCGGGCCAGCAGGTCGTACGGGAGCCGTGACCAGTCTGCGGTCATGGCGTCCTCGGAGGAGACCGGGCGCAGCACGATCGGGTGGCCGTAGGTGCGGCCATCGCCCTGCACGCCGACGCTGCGGACGTCGGCCAGCAGTACCACGGGCATCTGCCATACCTCGTTGTCGAGGCCTGCGGCGGTCAGCTCGGCGCGGGCAATCGCATCGGCCTTGCGCAGCAGGTCGAGGCGTTCCTTCGTGACTTCGCCGACGATGCGGATGCCGAGGCCGGGGCCCGGGAAGGGCTGGCGGCCGACGATTTCCTGCGGCAGGCCGAGCTGGGCGCCCACGGCGCGCACCTCGTCCTTGAACAGGGCGCGCAGCGGTTCGACGAGCTCGAACTGCAGGTCCTCGGGCAGGCCGCCGACGTTGTGGTGGCTCTTGATGTTGGCCGCACCCTCGCCGCCGCCGGATTCGACGACGTCCGGGTACAGCGTGCCCTGGACCAGGAACTTGATCTTGTCGCCGTGCGCAGCCGCCTCGGCGATGATGGCCCGCTCGGCCTCCTCGAAGGCCCGGATGAACTCGCGGCCGATGATCTTGCGCTTGGTCTCGGGATCGCTGACACCGGCCAGGGCGGCCTGGAAGCGTTCCTGTTCGTTGGCGACGTAGAGCTTGACGCCGGTGGCGGCGACGAAGTCGCGCTCCACCTGTTCGGCTTCACCTTCGCGCAGCAGGCCGTGGTCGACGAAGACGCAGGTGAGCTGGTCACCGACGGCCCGCTGGACCAAGGCTGCTGCGACGGCGGAATCCACGCCGCCGGAGAGGCCGCAGATGACCCGGGCGTCGCCGACCTGCTCGCGGATCCGGGCGACCTGCTCTTCGAGGATGTTGCCGGTGGTCCAGTTCGGTTCCAGCTTGGCGCCCTTGAAGAGGAAGTTCTCCAGGACCTGCTGGCCGTAGGCGGAGTGCTTGACCTCGGGGTGCCACTGCACGCCATAGAGGCACTTCTCCTCGTTGGCGAAGGCGGCGACGTCGGCGCCGGCGGTCGTGGCCAGGACCTCGAAGCCCTCGGGTGCCTCGTGCACGGAGTCACCGTGGCTCATCCAGGTGCTCTGGTGCTGCGGCATGCCTTCGAGGATGGAGCGGCCCTCACCCAAGACGGTGGTCTCCGTGGCGCCGTACTCGCGCAGCCCGGTGCGGGCCACCTTGCCGCCCAGGGCGTTTGCCATGGCCTGGAAGCCGTAGCAGATGCCGAAGACCGGGATGCCGGCGTCGAACAGGTCCGCGCCGACGCCGGGGGCGCCCTCGGCGTAAACGCTGGACGGGCCACCGGAAAGGATGATCGCGGCGGGGTTCTTGGCCAGCAGCTGCTCGGTGCTGTAGGTATGCGGAACAACTTCCGAATACACATTCGCTTCCCGGACGCGGCGGGCAATCAGCTGCGCGTACTGGGCACCGTAGTCAACAACCAGTACCGGCCTCTGGGACGTCTGGGATGCAGTGGGTGTGGTCACCCCTCTAGCCTACTTTGCGCCCCCGCTCCCCCGCACATTCGCGGTGCGGCGGGTAAGCGAACTCACAGCGCTTAGTAGCGCTGCGGTGCCTGCGGGTTGGCGGCCAGTTCGGCCTCGACCTCGGCGTGGAACTTCTTCTCCACGAAGAACGAGAGGAACGGCACAACGCCGCCGAGGGCCAGGATGATCATCTTGCCGAAGGGCCAGCGCATCAGGGACCAGAGGCGGAAGTTGGACATCAGGTAGACCACGTACATCCAGCCGTGCACGATCAGCACGGTGACCGAGACGTTGACGCCGCCGATCACCCCGGCCGGGTCGGCGTCGGCGAACCCGAAGCCGAACGGCTGCCCGGTGACCGCGTTGGTGCCGCCGGCGAAGAGGTACTGGCCGAAAACGTAGCGGGCGATCAGCTCGGCGCACAACAGCAGCAGCATGGAGCCGGTGAGGTAGGCCAGCACCTTGTAGAACTTCAGCGCGGAGCGGATCTGGGCCTCGGTCCCGCCGAAGCGGCGCTTCTTGCCGGAGGGACGTCCAGGTCCGGCGGGCTGCTGCGGGTCGATGGCCGGTTTGGGCTCAATCATGATTGCACTCTCGGGTCGGTGGTGGTGTGGGTGGACGGGGTGTCGGTGTCCGGGTGCGGCGGGTCCTGGCGTTCGGCCTGCTCGCGTTCCTGCTCGTCGAGGGCGTCCTCGAGGTCCCGGCGGTAGTCATCCTTGACCAGCCGCCACCAGATGAACAGGGCGAACCCGGCGAACACCACCCATTCGGCGGCGTAGAAGAGGTTCAGCCAGTTGATGCTCTGTTGCGGCGGCTGGGGGCCGATGTCCAGGGCCTTCGCCGGGGCGGTAACGGCGACGTCGGCCCCGCCCGAGCGCTCGGCGCTGGCGGCGACGAAGCCGGGGTAGCTGCTGACATTCCAGACGTTGATCAGCTCGGCCGTGGAAACGGCGGTCGCCCGGCCAGGACCCGGGTCCGTGTTGGGGACGGGTGCCTCGGACGGTATCAGCCGCCCGGTCAGGGAGATGGTGCCCGAGGGCGGCGCGGCCGCGTCCGCGGGATCGGCAACCCAGCCGCGGGCAACGGCCAGCCAGGTTTCGGGGCTCGCGCCGGCACCGGTCAGCACGGGGGCTCCCTGGACGGCGAACCCGGTGACAATCCAGTACCCCTTGGCACCGTCCTTGACCCGTCCGGGGACCAGGACCTGCTTCTGCGGGTCGTAGTGACCGGTGGCGGTAACCACCTGGTCGGCCGCGGTGCCGGGGAAGAACTCGCCGGGTTTGAGGACGGCGGTCAGCGGTTTCGGGTCTTCGGTGGCGGTGGAAACCGGCGCCTCGGACCGCGTGGAGCGGCCGAACTGCCACTGGCTCAGCAGCACGAAGACCCCCGAGATCACCAGCGCAAAGACCAAGCCGGCTATCCAACGGGGTTTGAGGGCGGTTTTCAACACCCCTTAACCGTACTTCGTCCGCCTGTAGAAGACCGAAACGGGGCCTGGGAGTCCCCGCCACCAGAGTGGAGCAGCCGGAGCCTGCCCCTAGAGTGGGGCAGCAGGGTCCCTGCGTGGCGACGAAGTCGACACGGAAGGGCCTGCACCACCCCTAGTGGTCGAAGAACACCAGCGAGGAGTTGATCAGCTCGGCAATGACTTCCGGGTCATAGGCCCGGCGCAGGGACTCGCGGAAGGATTCCTTGGACAGCGAGCGGGCAAGCGTGGCGAGGACCTCAAGGTGGTCGGAGAACGAACTCGCCGGCGTCGCGATCAGCAGCACTACGGTGGCTGGACCGTCGGCGGCGCCGAAGTCCAGCGCCTTGCCATACTTGGTGATGCCTACGGCGATCGAGGTGCGGGAAACGAACTCGCTGCGGGCGTGCGGCAGGCCCACTCCGCCGGGCAGGCCGGTGGCCATCTGGTGTTCCCGTGCGTTGACGTGTGAGAGGAAGCCCTCCAGGTCCGAGATCCGGCCCGCCTCGAACATCCGCTGCGCGAGCTGGGCGGAGGCGTCGTACTTGTCGGCGGCGTCCAGCTCCAGGATCACCATCTGCGGCGTCGTGAGGTCGGCATCGTACCGGTCCAGTGGTTCCGCCAAGAGCTGTCCCTTCGGTTTGGCTTCGTGCACGCCGGCCGGCTGGGGCCGTTCCCGCCCGGGTCAGCGCAGCGGGACGATGTCCTCCACACCCAGCCGTGCGGCGTCGGCGGATTCGTCGTCCGGCTGCTCCTGGCTGAGCCGTTCGGCGTCCACCCGGGCCAGGTAGTGCTTGATTTCGCTCTCGCGCTGCGCATCGCTCCAGCCGAGAACTTCACCCATGAGTTTAGCGACTACCGGCGCGGCTGACACACCGCGGTCCCAGGCCTCGATCGAGATCCGGGTCCGTCGGGTCAGGACATCCTGCACGTGACGGGCGCCCTCGAACTTGGCAGCATAGACCGCCTCGGCGCCCAGATAGTCGTCGGCCCCGGGCAGCGGCTCGGCCAGCTCGGGGTTCTCGGCGATGAGGGCCAGGACTTCCGGGGCCATCGAGCCGTACCGGTTGAGCAGGTGTTCGACCCGTGCCACGTGCACCCCGGTCTCCTCGGCCATCCGGCTGCGCTTGTTCCACGCCGCCTTGAAGCCGCTGGCGCCCAGCAGCGGGATGGACTCCGTGCAGGACGGCGGGACGCGTTCGTCCATGGTGCGGGTAGCCTCGTCCACGGCGTCCTTGGCCATCACGCGGTAGGTGGTCCACTTGCCGCCGGCGACGACGACGAGGCCGGGTACCGGGTGCGCCACGATGTGTTCCCGGGAGAGCTTGGCGGTGGAGTCGCTCTCCCCCGCCAGCAGGGGCCGCAGGCCGGCGTAGACGCCCTCGACGTCCTCCCGGGTCAGCGGGCGTTTCAGCACCTTGTTGACGTGCTCGAGGATGTAGTCGATGTCCTTGCTGGAGGCCGCAGGATGCGCCTTGTCCAGGTTCCAGTCGGTGTCGGTGGTGCCGATGATCCAGTGCCGGCCCCAGGGAATGACGAACAGCACCGATTTCTCGGTCCGCAGGATCAGCCCGACGGTGGACTGGAACCGATCGCGGGGCACCACCAGGTGGATGCCCTTGGACGCCCGGACCTTGAGCTGGCCGCGGTCCGTGACCATGGCCTGGGTCTCGTCGGTCCACACCCCGGTGGCGTTGATGACCTGCTTGGCGCGGATGTTGAAGCTGGAGCCGTCCTCGTGGTCGACCACTTTGGCGCCGACCACCCGCTCGCCCTCCCGCAGGAAGTCCACCACGGCCATCTGGTTCACGGCGTGCGCCCCGTAGTAGGCGGCGGTCCGGATCAGGTTCGCGACGTACTTGGCGTCGTCGACCTGGCCGTCGTAGTAGCGGATGGAGCCGACGAAGGCGTCGTTCTTCAGGCTGGGGGCGGCGCGGAGAGTACCCCGCCGGCTCAGGTGCTTGTGGAAGGGGACGCCGCGGCTGTGGCCGCCGGTGATGGACATGGCGTCGTACAGGGCGATGCCGGAGCCGACATAGGGACGTTCGACGAAGCGCTTGGTCAGCGGATACAGGAACGGGACCGGCCGGGCCAGGTGCGGGGCCAGGACCGAGAGGATCAGGCCCCGCTCGTGCAGCGCCTCCTTGACCAGGGCGAAATCGAGCATCTCCAAATAGCGCAGGCCGCCGTGGATGAGTTTCGAGGACCGGCTGGAAGTTCCTGCGGCCCAGTCGTTGGCCTCCACGATGGCGACGCTCAGCCCCCGGGTGACCGCGTCCAGCGCGGCCCCGGCGCCGACGATGCCACCGCCGACGATGAGGATGTCAAGTTCCTTGCCGGTCTCTGCGGTTGCCCGCAGCGCGGCCAGGGAAGCTTCGCGCTCGTCGGGTCCGAGCGCGCCTCCGGCCTTGGGAGCACCACCGGGAAAACTGTTCATCTCACGCCTCCATCCGGATCAAACCTCGTAGTGCACCACACTACGTCCAAGTTCGGCGGATGGGCAGGGGCAGGACGGCGGACCGGTTACCCCCGGCGACGTCTCAGTTCCCGGCGTAGGGCGAGACGACGACGTCGACGCGCTGGAATTCCTTCAGGTCCGAGTAGCCGGTGGTCGCCATCGAGCGGCGCAGGGCGCCGACCAGGTTGGAGGTGCCGTCGGTGTGGTGGCCGGGTCCGAAGAGGACCTCCGCGAGCGGGCCGACGGTGCCGACGTTGACCCGGTCGCCGCGCGGCAGCTCCAGGTGGTGAGCCTCCTGGCCCCAGTGCCAGCCGCGGCCGGGGGCTTCCTCGGCGCGGGCGAGGGCACTGCCGAGCATGACGGCGTCGGCGCCCATGGCGATGGCCTTGACGATGTCGCCCGAGGTGCCCATGCCGCCGTCGGCGATCACGTGGACGTAGCGTCCGCCGGATTCGTCCATGTAGTCGCGGCGGGCGGCCGCGACGTCGGAGATGGCGGAGGCCATCGGCGAGTGGATGCCCAGGGCGCGCCGCGTGGTGGTGGTGGCGCCGCCGCCGAAGCCGACCAGGACGCCCGCGGCGCCGGTGCGCATCAGGTGCAGGGCCGGTGTGTAACCGGCGGCCCCGCCGACGATCACGGGGACGTCGAGCTCGTAGATGAACTGCTTGAGGTTCAGCGGCTCGTGGTCCTTGGAGACGTGCTCGGCGGAGACGGTGGTGCCGCGGATGACGAAGATGTCGACGCCGGCGGCCAGCACGGTCTTGTAGTGCTCCTGGGTCCGCTGCGGGGTCAGGGAGCCGGCTACGGTGACGCCGGCGGCGCGGATCTCGGCCAGCCGGGAGGTGATGAGTTCGGGCTGGATCGGCGCCTGGTACAGCTCCTGCATGCGGCGGGTGACGGCCGTGGAGTTCTCCTCCGCTTCGAGGGCCGCCAGCTGGTCCAGCACCGGCTGCGGATCCTCGTACCGGGTCCACAGGCCTTCGAGGTCCAGGACGCCGAGGCCGCCGAGACGGCCCAGGGCGATGGCGGTTTCCGGCGACATGGCCGAATCCATGGGTGCGGCGATCACCGGCATGTCGAACTTGTAGGCATCGATCTGCCAGGAAACGGAGACGTCCTTGGGGTCACGCGTACGGCGGTTGGGGACGATCGCAATGTCATCCAGGGAGTAGGCACGACGCCCACGCTTGCCTCGGCCAATCTCAATCTCGTAAGTCACTGCTCTAGGTTATCCCAGGCCCGGCCCGGGATGCCTGCGGCCAGCCGCCATGGGCAGCGCTGCCCATGGCGGCCCCGCGGGCCTGTCCCCTACGCTGGGGTCACACCAGCCCCACTTCATCCCTTCCTGGAGGACCATCCATGGCCCCTGGCCTTTACGGCGCCGACGTCGAACAGTTGCGGTCCTTGTCAAAGTCCATGGGGCTCTCCGGGTCGCGGCTCTCTGACACCGAACGCCGGATCAACTCCCTGGTGGCGGGAGCCGCCTGGCAGGGCGCCGACGCCGGCCGGTTCCGCAGCGAGTGGAGCGGCACCCTGAAGCCGCTCCTCAGCAGGGCCTCGCAGTCGCTGGCGGAGGCCTCGAAGCTCCTCCTCACCCAAGCCAACGAGCAGGAGGCGGCCAGCGCGCAGGGTGGAACCGCGGGAACCCCCGACACCGGAGGCACCTCCCGCCCGGGGACTCCCGCCGGGCCGTCCGGCAGCACCGGCGGCACCGGGCAGGAAACCGGCCTCGAGGCGATCGTCGCCGGGGCCGGCGGGGCACCGTGGCTGGCAGGGAACGCTGCCGTCACCTCCGCCGGGCTCTACGCGGACAAACTCTTGGACACCATGGCCAAGGGCGGGCTGGTCACGAAGCTGACCAACTGGCCCATGCTCAGCGCCCAGTACGGCCAGGCTGCCGAAGCCGGCTACGTCCGCGGCACCCAACTCCTCAACGGCACCTCCATGCTGGGGCGGCTGTCCGGCGGTCTGGGCATCGTCACCGGCGGCCTGCAACTGGCGCAGGGAATTGCGACGAACAACACCGGGATGGAGATCGACGGCGGCATCTCCACCATCCTCGCCGCGGGCAGCTTCGTTCCGGTGGCGGGGCCCTTCTTTGCCGTCGCCGGGGTCGCCTGGGGCGGGGCGGGCCTGCTCGCCAGCAAGTTGGGCTACGGCTCGGCCTCGGAAATGATCGGCGACGGCGCCACGCACGTTGCGGATGCCGTGGCCGACGGCGCCAAAAAGGTGTGGGGCTGGCTCACCTGAGCCGCCCACCGCCCCTTCTCCCTAGACTGGGACCAGAGACCGAGACCCGCACCACCATCCAACCCCCAGACCCGTCGCCCGAAAGGCAGTCATGACCGCGCAAGACGACGCACCCCTGCTTATCACCGAGCACGAACTGATCGCCCTGGTCGCCTTGGCGGGGACCGACGCGGCCCTGAAATGCCAGCGCTTGTTCCGGCTGGACCATGCCGCCGGAGCGCCGCTGGAACAGGCAGGGGTCAGCACGCTCCTGGAACGGGGGCTGATGACCGTCGAGGCCGATGCCCTGGTGCCGGTCGGGCAGGCCGCCAGCGTGGCGGCCGCGCTGGCCGGTGCCGATGCGTGGCTGGAAATCGCACTGGTTACTCCCCAGGCCGACCACGTGTACTTCCTCTTCGGCTCCGCCGAGGGCGCCCTGATCCTCAGCCTGAGCAAGTACGGGGTGCACGAACTGCGACCGCTCACCGATGCCGAGGGCATGATCGTCACGGCCGTCGAGATGGTCGATTTCTACCTGGGCGCGGCCCCGGACGGGCGGCCCGCCGCGGCCACCCTCCGGCGCCACCTCCCGGACGGCGCCTCCCACGCCGTGCACGTGAAGGCGGACCCGGACGGGTCTCTCGAGCTCCGCGCCGGCGACGACGGCAGCGAGGCAGTCCCCCTCCGTCCGGAGGACCTGGACTCCAGCCTCCGCAGGGGCCTCGGCCTGCAGCCGGCATGACCGACCCGTCAACGTTCGCCCGGGACCGGCCTGTCCATCCCTTGGACCAGTGGGCGTCGCCGGAACTGGCCCGGGTCAGCCCGCCGAACGCCCCGTCGCGCCTGCGCCAGTTAGCCGACGCGCAGGCGGCCCGGGCCGCGGCCTGGAGCGCTGCCGTCGCCGCCGGCCCCGTGCTGCTGCTGGCGGGAGCCTTCATCTCGGCCCTGTCCGGAAACCCCGCGTGGGTCCTGGCCCTCGGCGTGGCCGGAGTGCTGTTGACGGTGCCGGGCATCGTGGCCTGGAAACGGGTCCGCGCGACGCTACCGGACGCCGGCGCCAGCCTGGTCACCCGCGGCCCGGGGTCGGCGCGCGGCGGCATCATGATGGTCGCGGTGCTGGCCGTAGTCCTCGGGGCCATCCTGGGGTTCGTCTCCCCCGGCATCGCCGCCCGGGGCGGCTCAACGCTGGCGGCGGTGGCCGGCGCCTACGTCCTGCTGGTCGCGCTCCTGGTGGCCTGCATCCTGGTCCCCGCCGTGGTCCTGGGCCGCGGCCGGCAATCCTTCCGCCGCAGGATCGGCACGGACCCGCGCCTCCGTGCCGCGGTGGAGGCAGACCTGGCTACCTGGCGTGACCCCGGCGGTGCCGCCGGCTACGGACCCCTCTGACCGTGGCCGGGCACTAATCATGGCCGAGCGCTGGACTTTTGACGGACACATCGCGGGGATTGGCGCCGCGTCCGGTTTCCGGGCGGTGGTCGGCATCTGGCATTCGTCCCCCTTGGGCGCCTTCGCCGACGTGATGGTCCAAGAGGCCACCGGACGGCGGCTGCTGCTGGCCCCCTCCGCGGCGGTGGCGGAGTTCGTCGCCGCCACCTACCAATTCGACGAGGTGCGGATTGTGGACGTGGACGCCGGGCTCGACGGCGGCCGGCTCACCGTCGCCGCCGGTCCCCTGGCGATCGAGGCAGGCATCGGCACCCGCACGGCGACCGGCGTCGGGCTCCGGGCGGTCCCGCGCCGGCTTGCCGTCCACCCTGCCTGGCTGACCGCGATCAATCCTCTCGCCGCCCTGTTCAGCCCGGGTGCCCGGACGGCCGGCACCGCCGGGAACGGCAGGCGGGAGTTCTACGGCGTCACCGACCTGCACCGGATCACCGACGCCCGGGTCCGCTGGGACGGCGAAGACCAGGGCACGCTGGTGCCGATCCGACCGGCGGTAACCTTCGGCTTCAGCAGCGTCCCGGCCCGCCCCGCCGTGGCGACGGTCCGCACCACAATCCTTTCCGGGGACTGAGCTTCCAGTGAGGCAGCGTCGCGACGGTCAGACGGCGTCGTCCATGCCCAGCTGCGATTCAAACATCCGGAAGTAGCGGCCGCGCAGGGCGACGAGGTCCTTGTGGGTGCCCTGCTCCACCACGCGGCCGTCCTCGAGCATGTACACCACGTCGGCTTTCTCGATCGTGGCGAGCCGGTGGCTGATGGCGATGATGGTGCTGCTCCGGTCCGCGAACAGCCGGGTGAAGATCCGGTGCTCGGCGAGCGCGTCGATCGCCGACGTCGGTTCGTCCATCACCATGAAGGCGGCGTCCCGGTAAAAGTTCCGGGCCATGGCCAGCCGCTGCCACTGCCCGCCGGAGAGGCCGCTGCCCTTGCGCCCGCGGGGGTCCTCCATCCAGTTGCTGACGTGGTTGTCCAGGCCGTTGGGGAGTTTAAGGATGAAGTCCAGCGCCTCGGCGTCGGCCGCTGCCCGGCGGATCCGTTCGTCGTCCCGCGGGGCCTCGACGTCGCCGAAGCGGATGTTCTCAGCGGCGGTGGCGAACTCGTACTTCAGGAATTCCTGGCTGAGTACCGCCAGGTGGCGGTGCCAGGAGGTGACGTCGACGGCGGCCAGGTCGACGCCGTCGAGCAGCACCTGGCCCGAGTCGGGGCGGTACAGCCCGGCGAGAATCCGGATCAGGGTGGACTTGCCGGCGCCGTTCTCCCCCACGATGGCGACGTGCTGGCCCTGCCGGATGGTCAGCGAGATGCCCTTGATGACTTCCAGGTCGCTGCCGGTATAGGTGAAGCGGATATCCCGCAGTTCCACGGTCCGGGGTGCCTGCAGCAGCGGCGGCGCGTGCTCGGAGTGCACCGGCAGCGCCATGAACAGTTCGTAGTCCTTGAGGTTGGCGAGGTCCTCGTCAATGGAACTCAGCGAGGAGACCAGGTTGTTCGCCGTGGACAGGGCGCGGCTGACGATCTGCTGGACGTAGAGGAACTGCCCGACGGGCTGGGCCCGGGCGATGATCTGCCCGACGACCCAGATCAGCGCGACCACCTCGGCGCCGTACTGCAGGGCGTCGGCGGCGAGCTGGCGCGGGATGTAGCGTTTCTGGAAGTCCAGCCGTCGTTTCTCGTCGGCGTCGCGGAGCCGGGACCGGAGCCCCATCAGGTAGCCGACGATCCCGTAGAGCCGCATCTCGGCGATGTGCTGCGGCCGCAGCAGGTTGGTTTCGATCATCCGCCGCTGCCGGCGCGAATCCACCTGGGTGTTCCAGTGGGCGATCTGCTCCCGTGAGAGCTTGTACTGCAGGTAGACGCTGGGGACGATCGCCACCAGCACGATCACGGCAATCCACCAGCTGACCAGCCAGAGTGCGCCGATCGCCAGCACCACGGAGACCAACTGCGTGAAAATCGCGGCGATTCGGTCCAGGACCCGGGCGTAGGAGTCGGAGAAGCGCTTGGCCCGGTCGTAGAGGTCCACGGTCTCCTTGTCGTCGTAGCGCCAGAACTCCAGGGCCAGGAACCGCTCGTACATCAGGTCGCCCACGATCGCACCGACCCGGAAGCTCATCAGCTGTTGAATGTAGCGGTCCACGCTGCTGAACGCGCCCCAGAACAGCCCCAGCGCGGCGGTGACGACGACGTAGACGATCGCCTGCTGCCCGGCGGCGGCGTTGCCCGCGTAGGCGGCGGCCAGCGCGGTCGTCGTCAACGCGGCGAAGTAGGTGGTGACCAGCGGCAACAGCGCCGAGATCAGCGAGCCGGCCACCTTCATGACGACGGCGGCGGGCGACGCGCGGAAACTGACCCGCAGCACCTGCGCCACGGCCCGGGTGTAGGGCCGCAAGGCGAGCTTCCGTGCCGGTTCGCGCGCGGGCAGCAGTTCGGACATAGCTTCAGCCTAGGTCAAGCGCCCAACGCCAAGGACACACGGAAGGGGCCGTTCTGAGTGATCAGAACGGCCCCTTCCGTGTGTCCGTCGGGCGACGGGTATTGGTCAGCGTGCGCCGTAGTTGGGCGCTTCGACCGTCATCTGGATGTCGTGCGGGTGCGATTCCTTCAGCCCGGCCGGGGTAATCCGGACGAACTTGCCACGGGCCTTCAGCTCGGGGACCGTGGGGGCGCCGGTGTAGAACATGGTCTGGCGGAGCCCGCCGACCAGCTGGTACGCCACGGAGGCGAGCGGGCCACGGTAGGCCACCCGGCCCTCGATGCCTTCGGGGATGAGCTTGTCGTCGCCGGAGACGTCGGCCTGGAAGTACCGGTCCTTGGAGTAGGACGTGTTCTTGCCGCGGGTCTGCATCGCGCCGAGGGAGCCCATGCCGCGGTAGAGCTTGAACTGCTTGCCGTTGACGAAGATCAGGTCACCCGGGGACTCGTCGCAGCCAGCCAGCAGGGAGCCGAGCATGACAGTGTCGGCGCCGGCCACCAGGGCCTTGCCGATGTCACCGGAGTACTGCAGGCCGCCGTCGGCGATCAGCGGCACGCCGGCGGGAATCGCGGCCTTGGCGGATTCGTAGATGGCGGTGATCTGCGGGACACCGACGCCGGCCACGACGCGGGTGGTGCAGATGGAACCGGGACCCACGCCGACCTTGATGCCGTCGGCACCGGCGTCGATCAGGGCCTGAGCACCCTCACGGGTGGCGGCCTGGCCGCCGACGATGTCCACGTGCGCGGCGACCGGGTCCGACTTGAGGCGGCGGATCATGTCCAGCACGCCCTGCGAGTGGCCGTTGGCGGTGTCCACGAACAGGGCGTCGACGCCGGCGTCGATCAGGGCCATGGCGCGTTCCCAGCCGTCGCCGAAGAAGCCGATGGCGGCGCCGACGCGGAGGCGGCCCTCGTCGTCCTTGGTGGCCAGCGGGTACTGCTCGGCCTTGGTGAAGTCCTTGGTGGTGATCAGGCCCTTGAGCCTGCCCTGGTCGTCGACCAGCGGGAGCTTCTCGATCTTGTTGGTGGCCAGCTTGTGGGAGGCTTCCTCGCGGCTGATGCCCACGTGGCCGGTGACCAGCGGCATCTTGGTCATGACGTCGCTGACCAGGCGGATCGCGAAGTCGGCCTCGGGAACGAAGCGGGTGTCGCGGTTGGTGACGATGCCGAGCAGGCGCATGCCCTCGTCCACGACGGGCAGGCCGGAGACGCGGTAGTGGGAGCAGATCTCGTCGAGCTCGGCCAGGGTGGCCTCGGGGCCGATGGTCAGCGGGTTGGTGATCATGCCGGATTCGCTGCGCTTGACCCGGTCCACCTGGTCCGCCTGGTCGGCGATCGAGAGGTTGCGGTGGACGACGCCGAGGCCGCCCTGCCGGGCCATGGCAATGGCCATGCGGGACTCGGTGACCGTGTCCATCGCGGCCGAGAGCAGCGGGGTCTTCACGGAGATGCGCTTGGAAATCCGGGAGGAGGTGTCGGCGTCGGAGGGGATGACGTTGGTGTGCCCCGGCAGGAGCAGAACGTCGTCGTAGGTCAGGCCGACGAAGCCAAAGGGGTCGTGTTCGGGCTGGGTCATGAGTGCGCCTCTTACCTTGGGTTTCTGGGGTTCACGGGTAGGGGTTGCAGCAGATGACCAGCCCGTCATTACGGGCATGGCCTGTGCAGAAGTGTTGAATAGATACTAGAACCTTGGCGCCGATCCCCATATTCCGGGCGGCGGATGTGAGCCACTTCATCCGGGGCGCCGGCACGGCACGCAGGCTCCGCTCAACTCCAGCCGGTCGCCGCGAGCAGCCGCTCCTCGAACATCGGGATCATGGTCTGCACGTAGGTCTTGGTCAGGTGGTTATCGTCCTTGTAGACGTAGACGTTGCCCACCACGGCGGGGCAGGTGCCGTTGGCGCAGATGAAGTCGCTCATGTCCATCAGGTGCAGCCGGGGCACCTTGCCGCGGTAGTCATCCAGCGGCGAGGCGGCGGCCAGGGACTCCTGGAGCGGGACGTTGCACGCGGCGGCGTCGGCGCCCTTCTTCTGGACGCATTCGGGCATGTTCTGGGTGAAGCGGGGGTTGTCCCGGATCCCGACGACGTCGATCCCGGCGTCGGTGAAGGGTTTGATGCCCTCGAGGTACTGCGGTACCTCGGTTTCGTAGGGGGCGTCCTTGTGGGTCAGCGAGGCGACGGTGAAGACCGCATCCGGCTTATGCTCCAGGACATACTCGGCGCTGGCCTTGTTGAAGGCGTTGCAGTCGGCGTCTCGCTGGTCCGACTGGCCGCCGAACCTGCAGTTGCCCTTGAGCAGGGTGACCACCTCCCAGCTGTGGCTCTTGGCGACCGGGCCGAGGGCGGCCATGTACTGCTGGGCGTGCGAGTCGCCGAGCACCACGATCCGCTTGGTCACGTGGTCGGGGCGGCTGTTCTGCAGGCAGCCCTGCAGCAGCGGGTTGCTGGGGACGTTGGCGTCCGTGCAGAGGCCGTCGATGTCCGCCCATTCGTTTTTCATCGCCTGCGGCGCGGGGATGATCTTCGCCTCCGGCGTGGGTTTGCCGGCGTTCTCCGGCGCCAGGACGGCGGCCCCGGGGGTGAGGTCGCGCGGCTGCGCGGCGGCGGCGGCCTCGTCCGCGCTGATGCGCCCCTGCCAGAGGGTGATCGGGGCGGCCAGCAGGGCGCCGCAGGCGGCGATCACGACGGCGGAGCGCCAGGCCCGGCTCTGCGGCCAGTGCCATTGGCGCAGCGGCTTCTCCACGTAGCGGGTGGTCAGCACGGCCAGCGCGATGGAGACGGCGACGATCGCCAGGCCCTGCCAGAGGTTCGGGGCGGTGATCCCCCACCCGGCGAGGGCCAGCACCAGCAGCGGCCAGTGCCAGAGGTACAGGGCGTAGGAGTTGTCGCCGAGGGCCACCAGCGGCCGCCAGGTCAGGAGCCGGTCCACGCCGAACCGGCTGCCGCTCTGCCCGGCGACGATGATGGCGGCGGCGGCCAGCGTGGGCCAGAGGGCGATGAAGCCGGGGAAGGACCGGTCGACGGTCAGGAGCAGCCCGCAGGAGAGCATCGCCACGAGGCCGGTCCAGCCCAGCACCACGCGCAGCGCCTTGCCCGGCTTCAGGTGCGGCAGGGCCAGTGCGAGCAGCGAGCCCAGGGCGAACTCCCAAAGCCGGGCCCGGGTATCGAAGTACGCGTAGGCCTGGTTGCTGGCCGTCTGGTCGATGGAATAGACGAGCGACGCGGAGAAGACTGCGCCGAAGGCCACCGCGAGCAGCAGCGGGTAGCTGACGCCTTTCTTCCCCAGCGGCGTCCAGCGGTTCAGGGCCCGGCGGAGCAGCGCCGTCCCGGCGAAGATCAGCGGCCACAGCAGGAAGACCTGCCCCTGGATGGAGAGGGACCAGAAGTGCTGCAGCGGGCTCGCGCCCGAGTGGTCCTGGGCGTAGTAGTCGACGGCGGTGTCCGCGAGCAGCCAGTTCTGCCGGTACAAGAGGGAGGCCCAGGCCTGGCTCAGGACGTCGGGCCAGCGGCTCGCGGGGAGGATCGCCCAGGTCCCGGCGAGCACGGCCAGCACCACCACGACGACGGCGGGCAGCAGCCGCTTCAGCAGGTGGAGCCAGTGGTGTAGGAGGCGCAGCGGCTTCCCGGCCTCGACCTTGCGGGCGAAGCTCAGGGTCATGAGGAAGGCCGAGATGAGAAGGAAGATGTCCACGCCGCCCGAGACCCGGCCCAGCCAGACGTGGTAGGTCACGACCATGAGGACGGCCAGGGCACGCAGCCCCTGAACCTCGGGGCGGTAGCCCGTTTTCCGGCTCGCCGGAGACCCGGCCGGTGTATGCGGCCGGGTGGTACTGGTTCGCAGCTCTGGCACGCGGGACCCCTCGGGGTGATTCATCGACATAGTGGACAGGATTCCGAACCATCAATGTTACCGAACCGTAATTTCCTTCGCCAATCGCCAGAGTGCTTACTCATCGCGGCTGTTCCAGGGTCCGCGCTCCTCGAGACCGCGCGGCTGGGTCGCCCGCCGCCCTCCCCCGGCTACTCTGAACGGGTCGAAGGAGGCCGCCGGTGATTGTCACGGTGCGAATAAGCGTTCCGGCGGAGCTGACCTCCGCCGTCGTCGAGTGTTGCTCGGATGCGGAAGGTGTGGCGGAAGTGGCGTTGCACCCGGGGACCTCGCTGGTGCCCAAGGGTGACGTGCTGCAGGTGATGATCGCCCGGGAAGCCGTCGAACCGCTGCTGGAAAGGCTTCAGTCACTGGGCGTGCAGCGGGCGGGCTCCATCTCCGTGACCACCCCCGAACTCCTGCTGTCCGATCGGGCCGACCGCGCCGTCGCCGAGGCCCCGGGCGAAGGCGCGGACGCGATGATCTGGGACGAGGTCTCGCGGCAGACCGGGGACGACGCCAAACTGACCTGGAGTTTCCTGGCCTTCCTGGTTCTCGCCACCCAGCTTGCGGCCATCGGCATCGTCACGGACTCCACCATCGCCATCGTCGGCGCGATGGCCGTCGGTCCGGAATTCGGGCCGCTCGCGGCGCTGGCGGTGGCGCTGGTGCGGCGGCAGTGGCGGCTCGGCCGCAGCGCAGCCCTGGCCCTCGGCGTCGGGTTCCCGGTCGCGATGCTCGCGGCGGCCTTCACCGCCTGGCTGTCCGTTCCGCTGGGGCTCTTTCCCACGTCCGCGCTGGACACCGGCTCCGCTGTCGAGTTCATCTACCACCCGGGACCGTACTCGCTGATCGTGGCGCTGCTGGCCGGGGTGGCCGGCATGCTGTCGGTCATCAGCCGCCGTTCCACTGCCCTGGTGGGTGTGTTTATCTCGGTCACCACAGTGCCGGCGGCGGGGTTCGTCGCGGTGGCGCTGGTGCTGGGCGAGTATCAGAAGGCGGCCGGCTCGGCCGTGCAGCTGTTCATTAACCTCGCCGGGCTGGTTGTCGCGGCGGTGGCCGTGCTCCTGTTCTACCGGGTGGTGACCCGGCGGCACCCCCGCGGCACCCGACCCCGCCAGGGACGGAGCCGCGCTACTCCCAGCCGGTAGCGGAGAGCAGCCGGTCCTTGACCATCGGGGCCATGCTCGCCGAATAGGTGCGGCTGAGGTGGTTGTTGTCCAGGTAGACGAAGGTGTTGCCCACGACGCCGGGGCAGTCGTTTTCACGGCAGATGAGGTCGGTCATATCAAGTGTGACGACGTTCGGGGCCTTGTCTGCCAGGGTGTCGAGCGGGTTATCTGCGGCGAAGAGCCCACTCTTGGCCGGCAGGCACGCCGGGTCGGATTCGCCTTTGGTGACGACGCAGTCTGCCATGTTGAATCCGAACCTGGGGTTGTCCCGGAGCAGGACCACCTGGATGCCCATCCCGGTCCAGGTGTCGAGGCTGGCCTCCAGACCGGGAATCAGCGTTTCATCGGTTGACGAGGGCGACGCCGCGGTGCCCACCACCACGATCGCATTTGGCGGGTTGCGCTTGACCTCTGCCGTGACGGCGGCGTTGAACTTGTCGCAATCGGCGTTGGCGTTCTGCGCAGTCGTGGCGGGCTTGCAGCCGCCCATCAGCATGGCGTAGAGCCGCCATCCCTTCTCATCACTCACCGGTTCAAGGGCCGGGAGCCACTGTTCTGCGTGTGAGTCGCCGAGGACGAGGACCGTCTTGGCCGAGTCCCCGGTCTGGGTGTTTTCGTTGCACACTCCGCGGAGGGTGGCGTCCTGGGGCTCGAGTGTACCGCTGCACGGCTGCGGCAAACTGGCCCAGTCCTTGCCTAAGTTCTCCGGCGCGGGAAGGAGCGCCGCATCGGCGTCGGCCTGCTCTGTGAAGTCCGGCAGCAGCGCACGGGCACCGGGATTGTTTCGCGCGGCCTTAGCCAGGATGCCCTGATTCTCGAAGTACAACGCCAGCTGAAGCCCGACCAGTGGGACGGCTGCGACCGTCAGGGCGGCCACGATCGCGAGTGAGGCCCGGCGCCGCTTTACCTCCGGCCACTTCCACTGCCGCCACGGGCGCTCCACGAACCGGGTGGTCAGGTAGGCCAGCGCGATGGTGGCCACAATGATCGCCGAGCCCGTGACCGGACCGGCGTGGTCGCGCTGCTGGACGGCGAGCGCAACGACCAGGAGCGGCCAGTGCCAGAGGTACATCGCGTAGGACGTGTCCCCGAGGCGGACCAACGGCCGGGAACTGAGAATCCGATCCACCCCAAACCGGCTGCCGGTCTGACCAGCGACGATCACGCAAGCGGCGGCCAGGGTGGGCCACAGCGCGATACTGCCAGGGAAGGACGCCTGGACGTCCAGCAGGAAGCCGCAACTCAGCATCGCGGCGATACCAAGCCACCCAAGGCGCACCCGCCATGGGACCGGAATCCGGAGGATCGGAAGGGCCAACGCCACGAGCGATCCGAGGGCAAATTCCCACAGGCGGGCACCGGTGTCGAAATAGGCTTCGGTCTGGTTGGAAGCTGTGAACACGATGGAGTAGGCCAAGGAGACTGCGAAGACGAGCCCGAAAACGTAGGCCAGCAGCGACCGGTACTTGAGGCGGAAGCGCTTGGCGAGGAACCCGGCACCCACGAAGATCAGGGGCCACAGGATGAACACCTGCCCCTGGATGGACAGCGACCAAAAATGCTGGAAGGGGCTGGCCGAGGAGTGGTCCGACGCGTAGTAGTCGGTGGCCTGGGCCTGCAGCAGCCAGTTTTCGGAATACACCAGGGACGCCCAGGCCTGGCCGACGATGTCCAGCCACCGGGTCCGGGGAAGGAACAAGATCGTCGCCGCCAGCGTGGCGACCACCACGACGACGGCCGCCGGGATGAGGCGGCGGAAGAGGTGCAGCCAGTGTTTGACCAGGGCGGTCGGACGCCCGTCCTCGAAACGTCCCACGAACTGCAAGGTCATGAGGAACGCCGACACCAGCAGGAAAACGTCCACACCGCCGGAGACCCGGCCAAACCAGATGTGGTACGTCATCACCATCAGGACAGCCAGCGACCGCAGCCCCTGGATCTCGGGCCGGTAGCCGGGTTTCCGGTTGGGACGGGCCGGAATGCCCGTTAGGGCGGCTTCCTGGAGCCCCGCCTGCTGCGTCATCAAAATTCCTCACCACGGACGGCCCGCATCGGGCCGCCGAAACCTAAGTGTTCCACTTTACGGAAGGTGCGCCGGGGGTGCCAGCCGCCGTTATGCACCCAGCGAGTTAAGCAGGGCGGACTGTGAGGAGCTTGTGAACCGGCCATGCGGTTCCAGGCCGCACCGCGGCAAAACAGGCGCGCCATAAGACGAAAGAACGCCCCGGCGCGATGCCGGGGCGTTCTTTCTGGATGCACGTGGTGCAGCCGGAACTACACGTTGACCTTAGTGCTGGTGGCCGGCGTGCTCGTCCTCGTCGGCCGGCTTCTCCGCCACCAGGGTCTCGGTGGTGAGAACCAGAGCGGCGATGGAGGCAGCGTTCCGCAGGGCGGCGCGGGTGACCTTGACGGGGTCGATCACGCCGGCGGCGATCAGGTCCTCGTACTCACCGGTCTTCGCGTTGAAGCCCTGGTTGACGGCCGAGTCCGCCACCCGTGCGGCAACGACGTAGCCGTCGAAGCCGGCGTTCTGGGCGATCCAGCGCAGCGGCTGGGTCAGCGCCCGGCGGACGATGCCCACGGCTGCTGCCGCGTCGCCGTCGAGGGCCTTGACCGTCGGGTCCTCGTCGAGGGCCTTGAGGGCGTGGACCAGGGCCGAACCGCCGCCGGAGACGATGCCCTCTTCCAGCGCAGCACGCGTGGAGGACACGGCATCTTCGATGCGGTGCTTCTTTTCCTTCAGCTCGACCTCGGTGGCTGCGCCGACCTTGATGACGCCGATGCCGCCGGCCAGCTTGGCCAGGCGTTCCTGCAGCTTTTCCTTGTCCCAGTCCGAGTCGGTGCGGGTCAGCTCGGCACGCAGCTGCGCGACGCGGGCCGCAACGTCCTCGGCCGAACCGGCGCCGTCGACGATCGTGGTGTTGTCCTTGGTGACGGTAATACGCCGCGCGGTGCCGAGGACCTCCAGGCCCACGGTGTCCAGGCTGAGGCCCAGTTCCGGGGAGACAACCTGCGCGCCGGTGAGTGTCGCGATGTCCTGCAGCATGGCCTTGCGGCGGTCACCGAAGCCGGGAGCCTTGACGGCGACGACGTTCAGGGTGCCGCGGATGCGGTTGACGATCAGCGTGGACAGGGCCTCGCCGTCGACGTCCTCAGCAATGATGAAGAGCGGCTTCGAGGACTGCAGGGCCTTCTCCAGCAGCGGCAGGAAGTCCTGCAGCGAGGAGATCTTGCCCTGGTTGATCAGGATGAGAGCGTCCTCGAGGACGGCTTCCTGGCGGTCCGCGTCGGTGATGAAGTACGGGGACAGGTAGCCCTTGTCGAACTGCATGCCCTCGGTCAGGACGAGTTCGGTCTGCGTGGTGGAGGACTCCTCGATGGTGATCACACCATCCTTGCCGACCTTGCCGAACGCCTCGGCCAGCAGTTCGCCGACCTCGTCGCTCTGCGCGGAGATGGCGGCAACGTTGGCCACCTGGGTCCCCTCAACCGGACGGGCGTTCTCCAGCAGGCGGGCAGCGATGGCCTCGACGGAGACCTCGATGCCGCGCTTGATCTGGCCCGGGGCGGCGCCGGCGGCAACGTTGCGCAGGCCCTCCTTGACCAGGGCCTGCGCCAGCACCGTCGCGGTGGTGGTGCCGTCACCGGCGACGTCGTTGGTCTTGGTGGCGACCTCCTTGGCCAGCTGCGCGCCCAGGTTCTCGTACGGGTCGTCCAACTCAACCTCGCGGGCGATGGTCACGCCGTCGTTGGTGATCGTGGGGGCGCCCCACTTCTTGTCCAGAACGACGTTGCGGCCGCGGGGGCCGAGCGTCACCTTGACGGTGTTGGCGAGCTTATCGATACCGGCCTCGAGGGACCGGCGGGCAGCGTCGTTAAACGCGAGCTGCTTTGCCATGGTGTTGTCCTTTCACGAAAGAACCCCGCGCAGCCGTTCCGTTCATTGCTGACGGTCCGGCGGCGCGGGGATCCAAGAGAGTTACTTTACGACGATCGCCAGAACGTCGCGGGCGGACAGTACGAGGTACTCGACACCGCCGGTCTTGACTTCGGTTCCGCCGTACTTGGAGTAGATGACGACGTCGCCAACGGCAACGTCGACGGGAACGCGGTTGCCGTTGTCATCGAAGCGGCCGGGGCCTACCGCGACAACTTCGCCTTCCTGCGGCTTCTCCTGTGCGGAGTCCGGGATAACCAGGCCGGAGGCCGTGGTCTGCTCGGCTTCGAGCGGGCGGACAACAATACGATCCTCAAGAGGCTTAATAGAGACCGACACTCGGACCTCTCCTTTTCGTCAGCAAATTCATGGACTTCAAAGCGGTGGTGCCATGCGTACAGACCGTCGTCGCGGTGCCGGCAGCAGCCTGGCAGCTGATGCTTTGGTATTAGCACCCGCCTAGGGGGAGTGCTAATGACGACTCTATGTAAGGAGTTAGCACTCGGTCAAGGTGAGTGCCAGAAGTTCATCTGTGGCGAACGGCCTTCTGGAAGAGCGGACGGGCGAGCGGCCCGGCTACTCCCCCGCCAGGTCGTCGTAGTCCCACTCCAGTCCGTCGTCGTCCTCCTCCACCCGGGGCACGTCGTTGCGCGTCCGGTAGAGCAGGAACCCGCCGGCCAGGGCCGCGATGACGCCGGCGACGAGGAAGATGATGCTGCCGATCCGGACCCCGGCGTAGGTGTCGCGGATGGCCCGGGCCTCGTCGGTGGCGTCCGCGACGTCCTTGCCGTCCACCGAGTAAACCGTTGCGTTGAAGGTGTCGAGGAGGAAGATGATCACGAGCAGCGCGACACAGACGACGGCGACCACGATGCCGGCGATCAAAGCCGGGCGGGCGTAGCGCGCCAATCCCCGGCGGCCGGGAGCCTCCCCCGCTGCCGTTCCATCGGTTTCCGTGTTCCTGTCGTTCATGCCGTCAAGCCTAGTGGGCGCCGCGGGGTTCCCGGGCCTGAACTACGATCGATGGCATGGCTGAGACACCGCAGGACCAGATCGCACCATTGCTCAACCCGGCGGGGTGGGAACTGCTGTCCTCGCTGGGCCCGTACCGCGAGGAGGAGGCGTTCCAGCTCAACGCGGCGCTCCGCAAGGCCGGTCACCCGGCGGATCTGGTCTCCGCGGCCTTGACGCAGTCCCGGCTTCGGACCAAGGCGGAGGCCAAGTTCGGCGAATTCGCCCGGCAGATGATCTTCACCCGTGCCGGCCTGGAGCAGGCCACGCGGCTCACGGTCGCCGCCAGGCACGCCCAGCGCTTCGCGGAGGCGGGGGTCACCCACGTCGCGGACCTGGGCTGCGGCCTCGGCGCCGATGCGATGGCCCTGGCGTCCCTGGACCTGACGGTGACCGCCGTGGAGCTGGATGAAACCACCGCCGCCTGCGCCACGATGAACCTGATCCCGTTCCGGAACGCCACCGTGGTCCACGCCGACGCGGAATCCGTGCCCCTGGACGGGATCGACGGGGTCTGGCTGGACCCGGCCCGCCGGACCACGTCCACCTCGGGCACCACCAGGCTCTGGGACCCGGAGGACTTCTCCCCGCCCCTGTCCTTTGTCGAGTCGCTGGCCGCCTCCGGCCGCGCTATCGGCGTGAAGATGGGCCCCGGGATCCCCCACACCGCGATCCCCGCGGACTGCGAGGCACAGTGGGTTTCGGTGGGCGGCGACGTCACCGAGGTGGCCCTGTGGTTCAACGCCGTCCGCCGCCGGGGCATCCGCCGCGCCGCTCTGGTGCTCGGCCCGCGGGGGGCGGCGGAGCTCACCAGCGCCGAGGACTTCGACGGCGGCCCGGCGGCCCCCGTGGGCCCGGTGTCCGGGTACCTCTACGAACCCGACGGGGCCGTGATCCGCGCCGGACTCGTGGCCGACGTCGCGCTCCGGCTCGGCGGACACCTGGTGGACGAGCACATCGCCTACATCTGCGCCCCCGACCTGCAGGACACCCCGTTCGCCCGGGCCTACGAGGTCCTCGAGGTGATGCCGCTCAACGTCAAGGCCCTCAAGGCCTGGGTCAGGGAAAACGGAATCGGGGTACTCGAGATCAAGAAGCGCGGCGTGGCCGTCACCCCGGAGGAACTGCGCCGGCAACTCCTTCCGGGTGGCCGGGCCGCGAAGCAGGCCAAGAACAAAGCCACCCTGGTCCTCACCCGGATCGGCGAGGAACGGGTTGCCGTCTCGGTACGGCCGGTGAACCCCTACGTCCCCTAGGGCCACTGGCGCCCTTACTGGGCGCGCATGAACTCCTCGGCGGCCCGGACCTGCTCATCGCTGGGCCGGATGCCGGTGTACAGGACGAACTGTTCCAGCGCCTGGATGGTGGCCACCTCGGCGCCGGTGATGACCTTCTTCCCGGCGGTCCGCGCGGCCTTGATCAGCGGCGTCTCGGCGGGCAGCGCGACGACGTCGAACACCACCTCGGCGGCGTCCACCGCCCACTGCGGGTAGGCCAGGGCGTCCGCCTCGGCGCCGCCCGCCATGCCGATGGGCGTGACATTGATCAGCAGCGCGGCGGGGTCCACCCCGTCACCCTGGGCCGGAACGTCGGCGCGCCAGGCGAAACCGTAGAGGTCGGCGAGTGCCCGGCCGGCGTCCTCGTTGCGGGCAATGATGGTGACGTCCCGGAACCCGGCGTCGCGCAGCGCTGCCGCCGTTGCCTTCGCCATGCCGCCGGCACCGCGGAGCCAGACGGAGTAGTCCACCGGCACGGCGTTGCGCTGCAGGAGCTGTTCGATGGCGGTGTAGTCGGTGTTGTAGGCGGTGAGGGTGCCGCCGTCGTTGACGATCGTGTTGACCGAGTCGATGGCCTTCGCGGACGGGTCCATGACGTCCACCAAGGCGATCACGTCCTCCTTGTACGGCATCGACACGGCACAGCCGCGGATCCCCAGCCCGCGGACCCCGGCGATCGCCTGGCCCAGGTCCGTGGGGGCGAAGGCCTTGTAGATCCAGTTCAGGCCGAGCTGCTCGTACAGGCGGTTGTGGAAGCGCGTCCCGTTATTGCTCGGGCGGGCCGAGAGCGAGATACACAGCGTCATGTCTTTGTTCAGGATAGGCACCGCTCCATTAAACGCCACTGGGCCGGACGGTACCGGGCGTAGGGACTGCTGCAGGGTCCAGCGGCTGAACAGCTCCTGGGTGCAGCGCCTAGGTGCAGCCGGCCCCCGGGCCCTGCGCGCCCACGGCCACCGGGAGTTTCCCCGGCGCGGGTGCCTTGCCGGCCAGCACCGCCGCGAGGGCTTCGAAGGCCTCCTGGCTCCGGCCGTAGAGGGCGATTTTGGCCGGGGCAGCGGATTTCTCCAACGGCCAGGGCGCGTCGAGGGCCACCGCGACGTCGGCGGTCACGGGGCCCTCGCCGTAGCCGATGAGCGCCACCACCGGGCCGGACCCGACACTGATGCCGGCCTGCCGGGCAGCGGCGGCGAAGCGGGCCCGGTCCTGCTCCGTGCCGCCAGTCACCCGGACGCTCGCGGGCACGATCGGACCCCTGCACGGCCCGGACAACACCGTGATGGCTTCCTGGGAGACCTTCTCCGAGAGGGCCGAGCCGCTGCCGGGCGCCGAGGCACGGGCCGGCTGGCTGCGTCCGCGCCAGAGCTGCATGGTCACGACGCGGCGCGCGGCCTCGTCCAGGCGTGCCGCCGGCAGGCTGCCGTTGCGGACGGCGGAGACAATCGCGGCGTGCGCGGTGTCCACCGAGGCGGGCATCAGGATCAGGTCCGCCCCCGCCGCGAGCGCCAGGGGCGCGGACGAATCGTTGGGGAACTGCTCCGTAATGGCGCCCATGTTCATGGCGTCGGTGACCGCCACGCCCCTGAACCCCATGCGGCGCAGTTCGGCATAGGAGGCAGCCGAGACGGAGGCGGGCACCCCGGGCTGGAGGGCGGGCACGGCGATGTGGCCGGTCATCACCATGGGCAGGCCCGCGTCGATCGCCGCCTGGAAGGGCTTGAGGTCACGGGCCCGGAGCTGGTCCAGGCTGGCGCCCTGGACCGGGAGTCCCTGGTGCGAGTTGACGCTGACGGACCCGTGGCCGGGAAAGTGCTTGGCCGCGGGCAGCACGCCGGCATCCAGCATGCCCTTGGAGAACGCGGTGCCGACGGCGGCCGCAGTGTCCGGGCTGCCGGAGAACGAGCGGGCACCGATCGTGGGATCCGCCGGCCCCATGGTCACGTCCGCTGCCGGGGCGAAGTCGACGTTGAAGCCCACCCCTGCCAGTTCTGCCGAGAGGGCGCGGCCGGCGTCGGCGGCCAGCGGGTCGCTGCCGGCGGCGCCGTAGCTCATGGGGGCCGGCCATTCGGTCAGCGGGGCGCGCAGGCGGGCCACCAGCCCGCCCTCCTGGTCGACGCCGACCAAGCCGGGCCAAGTACGGCCGTCGGCGCGGGCCGCCCGCTGCAGCCGGTCGGTGGCGGCGCGCATGGCGGCGGTATCTACCTGGCCGGTCGCCGTCGCAGGAACGTTGTCGCCCATCACGATCGAGCCGGCCAGATGCAGCCGTTCCACCGTCTTGGCGTGCGCCTCGACGTCGAGCCCGGCGAAGGAGGCCAGCAGGACCTGGCCCGCCTTCTGCTCCAGCGACATTCCCGCCACCGCCCGGGCGGCGGCGTCGGCGTCGGCCTGCTCGGGTCCCCAGCCGAGGGGCTGCGCGGAGGGGGCGGCGGGGTGCCCGGTTTGCCCCTGCGAACCGTCGCCGGGAGTGGCCGGAGACGAACATCCGGCGGCCGGGAGCACGAGCCCCGCCAGCAGCGCCGCGGTTACGGGCAACAGGTTACGGTTGTGAAGACTCTCACGCATCAGCTGTAACTTGACCACCAGCTCGATGCTACCCCTGCACTAGACTTGGGACATTGTTGCCATACCCCCGCTCGCCGCCCCGGCTGCGGTGACGGCGCACATAACCACCGGCGAGCGCCGCCACTACAGCGAAGGGACCGCATGAAGATCGAGTTCGCTTCATCCAGGCAGTCAACACTCGGCGTCGAATGGGAGCTGGCCCTCGTCGACGCCGAGACCGGCGAGCTTGCGTCGGTGGCCAAGGAGGTGCTGCGCGGCGTTGCCGCCCGGCACCCGGAACTCAACGAGGACGACGAGCACCCGCACATCAAGCAGGAGCTGTTGCTCAACACGGTGGAGCTGGTCACGGGGATCTGCACCACGGTGGCCGAGGCCAAGGCGGACCTGGCGGGTTCCCTCGCCGCGCTCCGTGAGGTCACGGACCCGATGGGCGTGGAGGTCTTCTGCGCCGGCTCCCATCCGTTCAGCCCGCCGCAGCTGCAGCCGGTGACGGACAAGGAACGCTATGCCAAGCTGATCGACCGCACCCAGTGGTGGGGCCGGCAGATGGTGATCTATGGCGTCCATGTCCACGTCGGCCTGGACAGCCGCGACAAGGTCCTGCCCGTGCTGGACGGCCTAGTCAACTACTTCCCGCACTTCCAGGCCCTTTCCGCCTCCAGCCCGTTCTGGGGCGGAGAGGACACCGGCTACGCCTCGCAGCGGGCCCTGATGTTCCAGCAGCTGCCCACCGCGGGCCTGCCGTTCCAGTTCGGCAGCTGGGAAGATTACGAGTCCTATGTCCAGGACATGTTCACCACCGGGGTGATCGACGCCCTCTCGGAGATCCGCTGGGATATCCGGCCCGTGCCCAACCTTGGCACCATCGAGATGCGCATCTGCGACGGCCTGGCCACGCTGGAGGAAGTCGGTGCGATCGCGGCCCTGACCCAGTGCCTGGTCCACGAGTTCTCCACCATCCTGGACAACGGCGGGACCATCCCCACCATGCCTCCGTGGCACGTGCAGGAAAACAAGTGGCGGGCCGCCCGGTACGGCCTGGACGCGATCATCATCCTCGACGCCGAGGGGAACGAACAGCTCGTCACGGATCACCTTCGGGAAACCCTGGATCGGCTCGCCCCGATCGCCGAGCAGCTGGGCTGCGCCGCCGAACTGGGCGACGTCGCGAAAATCATCGACCGCGGGGCCGGCTACCAGCGGCAGCGCCGCATCGCCGCCGAGCACGGCGGCGACCTGCGCGCCGTCGTCCTGGACCTGGTCAAGCAGATGCGGCAGGGCCGGGCGGCCTGACGCCTCCCGCCCGACGGCGTGGGCCGGGCGAATTAGCCGGGCCCTTGGCCTCGACTCTCCGCCGGGTCAGACCGAGACGGACGTGACCGGCATCGAGGAGTCCGGCGCAAAGCCGATCCCGCTGGGGGCCGTTCCGGCCATCACCAGTTGCGCCCCGAGGGCGGCCACCATGGCACCGTTGTCCGTGCAGAGGCTCAGCGGCGGCACGGTCAGGCGGATTCCGGCCGAGGTGCAGCGCTGTTCGGTGAGCTGCCGGAGCCGGGAATTGGCCGCCACTCCCCCGCCCAGCAGCAGCTCCGTGATGCCGTGTTCGCGGCAGGCGAGCACCGCCTTGGCCGTGATGACGTCCACCACCGCCTCCTGGAACGCCGCGGCGATATCGGCCACCGGCACCTCCTCGCCGCGGGCCTCGAACTGTTCGACGCAGCGGGCGACGGCGGTTTTCAGGCCACTGAAGGACCAGTCGTAGCGGTGCGGGCCGGGCTCCTCCGCGGTCCCCATGTACTTGGGCTGGCTGAGCCCGCGGGGGAAGCGGATGGCCTTGGGGTTGCCGGTGCGCGCCAGCTTGTCGATGGCCGGGCCGCCGGGGTAACCCAGGCCCAGCAGGCGGGCCACCTTGTCGTAGGCCTCGCCGGCGGCGTCGTCGATTGTCGATCCGAGCAATTCCACGTCGTCGGTGATGCTGCGGATGCGCAGGATCTCGGTGTGTCCGCCGGAAACCAGGAGTGCACCGAGGTTGTCGGGCAGGGCGGCCGGCTGGCCGGGACCGCCGGCGCCGTCAGTGTCCAGCAGGCCGACGCCGACGTGCGCCACCAGGTGGTTGATCGCGTAGAGCGGCCTCCCGGTGGCCACGGCCAGCGCCTTGGCCGCACAGACCCCCACCATCAGGGCCCCGGCCAGGCCGGGTCCGGAGGTCACGGCAATCGCGTCGATGTCGTCCAGGGCCACGTCCGCAGCGGCGAGCGCCTCGGTCAGCGTGGGAACGAAGGCGTCGAGGTGGGCGCGGGAGGCGATCTCGGGGATGACGCCGCCGAAACGGACGTGTTCCTCCATCGAGGAAGACACGGTGTTGGCCAGCAAACGGGTGCCGCGGACAATGCCGACGCCGGTCTCGTCGCAGGAGGATTCGATGCCGAGCACCAGCGGCTGGTGGCTGTGCGGAGCGTTGTTCATGCCTGGCCTGTCTCCTCAGGGTTATCGTCCGGCGTGTGGCCCGGGGTTGCCGGGCCGGTCAGCGTCAGGCGCATGATCAGGGCGTCGACGCCGTCGCGGTAGTAGCGCGGCCGGATGTGGATCTGTTCGAAGCCGAAGCGCCGGTAGAGCTGCTGGGCGCGCGGGTTGTCGGCCCGGACCTCAAGCAGCACGTCCGCGGCGCGGCGCCGCCGGCTCTCGGCGATCAACCGGGTCAGCAGGGCCGAGCCGATCCCGCGGCCCTCCTGCTCGGGGACGACGGCGATGGTCTGGACGTCCGCGATGGGCTCGATGCACATCAGTCCGGCGTAGCCCACGATCCCGCCGTCGGCCTCGGCCACGAGGTAGTGGCGGGTGTCGGTCTGCGAGAGCTCGTCGCTGAACATCTGCAACGGCCACGCGTCCACGGGGAAAAGCCGGACCTCCAGGGCGTGGACGGCCGGGATGTCCACGGCCGTCATGGGCCGCAGGGTCACGCCCCCGGGGGCGGGTCCGGACGCGGCGGAGGCTGCCCCGGCGGTCACAGTGCGCGCTTCCGCGGGCCGGGCACCTGGGCGTCGGATTCGCGCAGGTAGAGCGGTGTGGTGTCCGGCAGTTCTTCCCCGGCGGCCAGGCGTGCGAGGGCGAACTGGCCCAGGGAGACCGCCTCGGGCTGGCGTTCGGCGAAACCGGCGACGGCGCGCACCTGGTCGGCGTACAGCCCGGCACCGGCACCGTAGACCGGCAGGTCCGGCAGCTCGGAGGCGAAGCCGACATGGGGTCCGTCCGCGAGCTTGGGCAGCTGCCCGGCGGCCAGGGTGTAGCGGGCCCAGTACACCTCGCGGCGCCGGGCGTCGGTGGCCACCAGGAACTCGGCGGCGCTGTCGATGGACTCGGCCACCTCGAGGGCGATCGCGTCCAGGCTCATCATCCCGTACAGCGGCTTGCCCCAGACGTTCGCGAGGGTCCGGGCGGTGACGATCCCCGAGCGGAGGCCGGTGAAGGGTCCGGGGCCGACGCCGGTGACCACCGCGTCGAGATCGGCGCCGGTCAGGCCGGCCCCGGTCAGGAGCTTCGCGATGCCGGGGGCGAGGACCTCGGCATGGCTGCGGGTGTCCTCGGTGGCGAAGCAGCCCACCACGGATTCGAGGGAATCGTCGGAGACGAGGGCCGCGCTGGCAACCGCCGAGGTGTCGATGGCGAGAATCAGCATTTAGTCCTCTTCCTGGTTGCGCGTTGCGGCCGGGCCGCCCATCAGGGCCGCGGGAGGTTCGGCCCAGCGCGGGCCGTAGCCGCGGAAGACCACGGTGCGGGGTTCGTCGTCGTCTTCGTCTTCGAAGTCGAGCACGCCCTCCGGGGCGGTGTCCGTTTGAGGGGCGGGCTGGTGGCCTCCGCCGGGGCCGCTTCCCAGCCGGCGGTGCAGGTCGATTTCCAGGCGGCTCTCGCTCAGGTGTTCCACCCGGTCCCGGCCCCACTCCACCACGGTCACCGCGGAGTCCATGGTGTTTTCAAGGTCGATGTCGTCGATCTCGGCGGCGGACTCCAGCCGGTAGGCGTCCACGTGGACCAGGTCAGGACCGCCGGGGCGGGGTCCGTCCGGCAGGTTGGGGTGGATCCGGACCAGGACGAACGTCGGGGAGATGATGCCGGCGCGCACGCCGAGCCCCTCACCCAGGCCTTGGGTGAACGTGGTCTTGCCGGCGCCGAGTTCCCCGGTGAGCACCAAGAGGTCCGCCGCCCGCAGTTCGGCGCCGAGGGCGGCGGCCAGCGCCTGTGTCTGGGCGGCGGTGGCGACCTCGACGCTGCGCTCCCACACCGGCGCGCTCACAGCGACTCCCCGCCATCGGCGTCGGGGGCCTCGTTGATGTAGCGGCGCGGCACCCGGGTGCTGATCCGCGTGACGATCTCATAGTTGTTGGTGCCGGCGGCGCGGGCCCAGTCCTCGGCGGTGGGGCCGCCGTCGGCGCCGTCGCCGAACAGGACGGCTTCCTCGCCCAGCAGCGACGTGCCGCCCGCCGAGACGCCCAGCGGACCGAGGTCGATCACCATCTGGTCCATCGCGATGCGGCCCACCACCGGGTAGGTCCTCTCCGCCACCCGGACGGGTCCGCCCGTAGCCACCCGCGGGACGCCGTCGGCGTAGCCCAACGGGATGAGGCCCAGGGTGCTGGGGCCGGCGGTGCGGTAGTTCAGGCCGTAGGAGACGCCCTGGCCGGCGGGGACGTCCTTGCAGTGGGCCACCACGGTGCGCAGGGTCATGGCCGGGCGGAGGCCCACGTCCTCGGCGCCCTGGTCCTCGAAGGGCGAGAGGCCGTAGATGCCCAGCCCCACCCGGACCAGGTCGAAGTGCGTGTCCGGCCGGGACAGGGTGGCAGGGGTGTTCGCAAGGTGGCGGACCTCGGGGTCGACGCCGGCATCCTGGGCCATGGCCAGGATGTCGCGGAAGGCGGCGAGCTGCGCGTCGGTTTCCGGCCGATCGGGCTCGTCCGCGACGGCCAGGTGGGAAAAGATCCCGACCACGCGCAGCAGGCCCTGGTCCTGGTACTCGAGGGCCTCCCCGAGCAGCGAATCCCACGCCGCGAGGGTCACACCATTGCGGCCCAGGCCGGTGTCCACCTTGAGATGAACCCGGGCGGGGCGTTCCTGTTCGCGGGCCGCCGCGACGATCCGGCCCAGCTCCCAGCCGGAGCAGCCGATGTCGATCCCGGCGGCGACCGCGGCGGCAAAGTTGCTGTCCGGGGTGTGCAGCCAGGCCAGCAGCGGCGCGTCGATGCCGGCGGCGCGGAGGGCGAGTGCCTCGGAGATGTGGGCCACGCCCAGCCAGCTGGCGCCGGCGCTGAGCGCGGCGCGGGCCACCGGGATGGCGCCGTGACCGTAGGCATCCGCCTTGACCACGGCCATCACCTTCGCCGGGGAGGCGACGGCGGCGAGCCGCCGGACGTTGTGCCGGACCGCGGCGAGGTCGATGACCGCTGACCGTTCCTCCGCGCGGGCCGGCGCGGCGTCCTCGGACGGCTGGGACTCACCTGACGCTGCTGGGGATATCACCTAACGATTCTACGGGTGGCCCCGGACGCGGCTGAATTCGGGGGCCGGGCTCCCGGCCTGGGTCCCGGCCGTCCTACGTGACCCAGCCGTCCTACGCGTCCGAAAGGTGCGCGATGGTCGCCGCGGCCCGGCGCTGCGCCGCCGGCGGGACGTCGCGCACAATTTCCTCAAGGAAGCGGTAGCGGCGCAGCCACTGGCTGCCCTGCCGTTCCTTCCGGGCATTGGCCCGCTGCCACCAGTCGGCCACGTCGCCCCAGCCCGGCGCGGCGAGGGAACCTCCCACATGCTGCACGGCCAGGGCGGCGCAGAGATTGGCGAAGCGCAGCCGGTCCCCCAGCGGCCAGCCGGCCAGGCAGCCCACGATGAACGCCGCGGCAAAACAGTCGCCGGCGCCGGTGGGGTCGAAGGCGGTGACGGGCAGCGAGGGCACCCATTCCTCCTCGCCGCTCTCCGAGTCCACCGCCATGGCACCCTGCGCGCCGAGGGTCACCACGGCCACCGGCACCCGGTCCGCGAGCGCGTAGAGCGCCGCCCAGGGGTTGTCCTTGCCGGTGAAGGCCATCGCCTCCTCCTGGTTGGGCAGGAAGGCGTGGAAGTAGCGCAGGTTCTCCAGCCGCGCCCGCGCCCAGGTTTCCGTGGGGTCCCAGCCGACGTCGCCGAAGAGCCGGACGCCGGCCCCGTGCGCGGCCACCGCCCACGGTTCCATCTCCTCGGAGAGGTCGGCGACGGCGGCGAGCGCGAGCGGCCGTGACCCGATCAGTTCTGTGGCGGACACGGGCGCCGGGTGGCCGTGGGTGATCATGGACCGGTCCTTTTCCACGCTGAGGGACACGGTGACGGGCGAGTGCCAGCCGGGAATCCGGCGGGACAGCGAGAGGTCCACGTGCTCCTGCCCGGCCAGGATCTTCCAGTTCTCCTCGCCGTATCCGTCGTCGCCGAAGGCTGCCGCGAGTCCCGTCCGCAAGCCCAGCCGGGCCGCGGCGATGGCCTGGTTCGCCACCCCACCCGGGCAGCTGCCCATGCCCTCACTCCAGATCTCGGTGCCCGGCTTCGGGGCGTGCGGGAGTCCCGTGAAAATGATGTCCTGGAACACGGTGCCCGTCAGTAGCACGTCGAATCCCAGGGCCGCCGGGGTGCGGACAGCGGCAAGCGGATCGAAACGCGGCGCTGGAATCGCGTCCATACACCGCAGGGTACGCCGGCCAGCCCGCTCCCGGTAGCGTCTTCCGTCCGTCCCTCCCCTGCCACCGGCGGACGGGCCTACACTGCTGGCATGCGGCTCATGGTTGCCGGCGGCGGCGGGTTCCGGGTGCCGCTCATTTACCGGGCACTCTGCACCGGCCCGTACGCCGGGCTGGTGGACGAGTGTGTGCTGTACGACGTCGATGCTCAGCGGCTGGAGGCCATCGGGTCGGTGCTGGCCTCCTTCCGCGCCCAGCTTCCCGACTCCGCGCAGGTCCCTGCCGTACGGACGTCTACGTCCCTGGAGGTGGCCCTCGCCGGGGCGGACATGGTCTTCGCCGCCATCCGCCCCGGCGGAACCGCGGGTCGGGTGAGGGACGAACGGGTGGCCCAGGGCCTGGGACTGCTGGGTCAGGAAACAACCGGTGCTGGCGGCATCTCGTACGCGCTGCGGAGCATCCCGCCGATGCTTGAGCTCGCCGAGGCCATGCGCCGGCTGTGCCCCGGGGCCTGGCTGGTCAACTTCACGAACCCTGCCGGGATGGTGACGGAGGCCCTCGTGCCGGTCCTGGGCCCGAAGGTGGTGGGGATCTGCGATTCCGCCGGCGGCCTGGCCCATCGGGCGGCGCGCGCGGCCGGGGCAGCGCTGCCGGACGGCGTTCTGGCGGGGGTGGGCTATTACGGGCTGAACCATCTCGGCTGGCTGTACCGGCTTGAGGCCGGCGGCCGGGACCACCTGCCGGAGTTGCTGGCGAATCCGCGGGCTCTGGCCGGGTTCGAGGAGGGGCGCCTGTTTTCCCCGGAGCTTCTGGCCGGGCTGGGCTGCCTGCCCAACGAGTACCTCTTTTACTACTACGCCACGGAGCAGGCCGCCGCCGCGATGCGGTCCGCGACGGAGACCCGCGGCGAGTCCATCCACCGGCAGCAGGCCGGGCTGTACCCGCGGGCTGCGGCGGGGGCAGAGGCCTATGCGCTGTGGGACGCAGCGCGCCGGTCCCGTGAGGAGGGCTACCTCGCCGAGGCCCGGCCCGGCGGCGAACAGCGGGACGAGGAGGATCTCGCCGGGGGCGGGTACGAGCGGGTGGCGCTGGCCCTGATGCGGGCGCTCTCCGGCGGCCCGGCGACGGAGTTGATCCTCAACGTCCCCAACACCCTGCCGGATGCCGGGAGCGGGGGTGCCGCGATTCCGGGCCTGCCGGGGGACGCCGTCGTCGAGGTGCCGTGCCGGGTCGGCGCCGACGGCGTCGTGCCCATGGCCCAGGACCGGCCGGCCCCGGCGCAGCTGGACCTGATGCGCCGGGTGAAAGAGGTCGAGCGGCTGGTGGTCCGGGCCACGACGCCGGGGCCGGGCTCAGGGAAGGGCATTCCGGCAAGCAACGACACCGGCGGCGCGGGCGGGGACGGCGGTCCCGGCGCCAGCTCCGGATCGGCACGTAGGGAAGCGGCGCTGGCGGCCTTCGCCCGCCATCCGCTGGTCGACTCCGAGGAGCTGGCCGCGAGGCTACTGGCCGGATACGAGGCGGCCTTCCCCCGGCTCCACGCGCTATGGCAGGACGGCGCGGGCAGCTAGACGAAATTGCCGGACAAGCGGGAAAGCCTGCGTGGGAGCGGACCTGCCTACAGCATCCGGTGCATCACGTGCAGACCCACGAACCCGCGCTCCGGGTGCTGGAAGGCTTCCGGAATGGTGGCCAGAACGATGAAGCCCATGCCCTGCCAGGCGGCGACCGCCCTGACGTTGGTCTCCACCACAGCGTTGAACTGCATGGCCCGGAAGCCTTCCCGGCGGGCGGCGTCGAGGGAGTAGGCGCAGAGCGCGCGGGCCAGGCCACGGCCGCCAAACCCGGCCCGCACCATGTAGCCCGCGTTCGCCACGTGGCTCCCGCCGCCGCCCTGGTTGGCGTGCAGTTCCCCCGTGCCCAGCACGACGCCGTCGCGCTCCGCAGTGCCCACGGCCACGAAGGTCCGGCCCGGCGCCGTCTTGACCCACTTGGCCCGCGCAACGTCCTCGGTGGTGTCCCGGTCCCAGGTGAAAGTCTCACCGGCACGGATCACCGGCTCCAGGATTTCCCAGATGCCGGGCCAGTCGTGGTCCGTGGCGTCCCTGATCATCCAGTCGGCGGTTTCCTGCGGGGCCTTGTCAACGGTGCTCACAGCGGCCACCGTATCAGCGCCGGTGCGGCGGTGGGCCCGGTGAGCACGGCGGCGCCGGCACCGGCGGGCGCACCGGCGGCGGGCTGCCGGGTCCCGGGCGGGAACCCGCGGCCCCCGCAGGAGTAGTGTTTTACCGAATCCACGTCCCCGGAACGCCGGGAACCACACGCTGAGAGGAAGGACACCACGATGCCGCTGGTCCGTCGGGTCGCATTCCTCTCGCTCCACACCTCCCCCATGGAACAGCCCGGGTCCGGCGACGCAGGCGGCATGAACGTCTACATCCGGGCCCTGGCTGCCGCCCTCGCGGAATCCGGGGTCGAGGTGGAAATTTTCACCCGCTCCACCGCGGCGGACCAGCCCGCCGTCGAGCACCCCTCCCCCGGCGTGTGCGTGCACAACGTCTTCGCCGGGCCCCCGCGGAAGGTCCCCAAGGAGGAACTGCCCGCGCTGCTGCACACGATGGTCGCGGAGATTGACCGGATCAAGGCCGACCAGCCGCGCGGCCGGTACGACCTGATCCACTCGCACTACTGGGTCTCCGGAGTCGCGGGGCTGGAGCTATCGGAGCTTTGGGGCGTGCCGCTGGTCCACACCATGCACACCATGGCCAAGGTCAAGAACCTGCTGCTGGAGTCCGGGGAAAAGCCGGAGCCGCGGCGCCGCGAAGAGGGCGAACACCGGATCGTCGACGGCGCCACCCGCCTGATCGCGAACACCGCGGCGGAGGCGGCCGAACTGGTCTCGCACTACGACGCGGACCCGGACCGGATCGACGTAGCCCCGCCCGGGGTGGACCTCGATGTCTTCACTCCGGCGTTCCGGGCCAAGGCCCGCAGCGACCACGGCATCCCGCCGGGCCGGTTTCACCTCCTCTTCGCCGGCCGGATCCAACGCCTGAAAGGCCCGCAGATCCTGATCAAGGCCGCGGCCCTGCTGCGTGCCCGGCGCCCCGATATCGACCTTCAGGTCACCATCCTCGGCGCCGTGAGCGGGGCGAAGGACTTCGACCTCAAGGCCCTGATCACCGCCGCCGGGATGGACGACGTCGTCACCCACCACCCGCCGGTCAGCGCGCCGAAGCTTGCCGGCTGGTACCGCTCGGCCGACGTCGTCGTGATGCCCTCCTACAGCGAATCCTTCGGGCTGGTGGCGCTGGAGGCCCAGGCCTGCGGCACCCCCGTGGTCGCGACCCGGGTGGGCGGCCTCTCCCGCGCCATCTTCGACGGCAGGACCGGGATGCTGGTGGAGGGACACAAGGCCTCGGACTGGGCGGACGCGCTCGAATCCCTGCACGACGACCCGCTGACCCGTGAGGATATGGGCCGCGCGGCGTCGGTGCATGCCCAGGGATTCGGCTGGCACCACACGGCCGCGCTGACGCTGGAGAGCTACCAGGGCGCGCTGGTCCAGTATTTTGGAACACGAAGCACCACGGCGGTGCCCGCTCCCTGACCGGGAGCCCCGCCGGACGCTTGGCCGGGACCGCCGGCACAGCGAATCCACGCCACGAGCCGAAGGACGCCGATGTCAGCCCCCACCTCCCCCGCCGCGCCCGTTCCCAGCGACCTCGAGATCGCCCGGCGCGCCACCATGCGGCCCATCGACGACGTCGCGGCGGCCGCCGGGATCAACCCCGAGGCGCTGGAACACTACGGCCGGTACAAGGCCAAGATCGATCCGGCTCGGCTTACCGGCGCCGCTACTCCGGCCCGCGGCAAGGTGGTGCTCGTTTCGGCCATGTCGCCGACTCCGGCAGGAGAGGGCAAGTCCACCACCACGGTCGGCCTGGCCGATTCCCTGGCCCGCGCCGGCCACCGGGTGATGATTGCGCTGCGCGAGCCCTCGCTGGGCCCGATCCTGGGGATGAAGGGCGGCGCCACCGGTGGTGGCTTCTCGCAGGTGCTGCCCATGGACGAAATCAACCTGCACTTCACCGGCGACTTCCATGCCATCACCTCGGCCAACAACGCCCTGATGGCGCTGGTGGACAACCACATCTACCAAGGCAATGCGCTGAACATCGACCCTCGCCGGATGACGTTCAAGCGGGTCCTGGACATGAACGACCGCGCGCTCCGCGAAGTGGTCATCGGCCTCGGCGGGCCCACCCAGGGCGTTCCGCGGCAGGACGGGTTCGACATCACCGTCGCCTCCGAGATCATGGCCGTCTTCTGCCTCGCCACGGGCCTGGATGACCTTCGCTCCCGGCTGGGCCGGATCACCTTCGGCTACACCTACGACCGGGAGCCGGTTACCGTTGCCGACCTCGGCGTCGAGGGGGCCCTGACCATGCTGCTCAAGGACGCGATCAAGCCCAACCTGGTGCAGACCATCGCCGGCACACCCGCCCTGGTCCACGGCGGTCCCTTCGCCAACATCGCCCACGGCTGCAACTCCCTGATCGCCACGCAGACGGCCCGCTCCCTGGCGGACATTGTGGTCACCGAGGCCGGCTTCGGCGCCGATCTGGGCGCGGAAAAGTACATGGACATCAAATCGCGGGTGGGCGATGTGGCACCGTCCGCCGTCGTGGTGGTCGCCACCGTCCGCGCGCTGAAGATGCACGGCGGGGTGGCCAAGGACCTGCTCCAGGCGCCCGACGTCGATGCCCTCGCCGCCGGCGTCGCCAACCTGCAGCGGCACGTCCGCAACATCGGCAAGTTCGGCATCACCCCGGTGGTCGCCATCAACAAGTTCGGCACCGACAGCCAGGAGGAGCTCGACTGGCTGCTGGCCTGGTGCAAAGCGGAGGGCGTGGAGGCCGCGGTCGCCGACGTCTGGGGCCGGGGCGGCGGGGGCGACGGCGGCGACGAGCTCGCCGCGAAGGTGGCCGCCGCGATCGAGGCCCCGCACGGGTTCTCCCCGCTGTACCCGCTGGAGCTGTCGGTGGAGGACAAGATCCGAACCGTAGTCCAGGAAATCTACGGCGCCGACGGCGTGGAGTTCTCCGTGCCGGCGCTGAAGCGGCTGGCGGACATCGAGAAGAATGGCTGGTCCTCGATGCCGGTATGCATGGCCAAGACGCAGTACTCGTTCAGCGACGACGCCACCAAGCTGGGCGCACCGAAGGGCTTCACCGTGCACGTCCGGGACCTGATCCCCAAGACGGGCGCGGGCTTCATCGTGGCCCTCACCGGCGCCGTGATGACCATGCCCGGGCTGCCCAAGGTCCCGGCCGCGATGCGGATGGACGTCGACGCCGACGGCAACCCGGTGGGCCTCTTCTAACCCCTCCCTCACGTCCTGCACCGATCGACGAAACCCTCCCTCACATCCGGCACCGATCGACGAAACGCTCCCTCACGTCCGGCACCGATCGAGGAATCCCTCCCTCACGTCCGGAACCGATCGAGGAATCCCTCCCTCACGTCCGGCGCGGCTTCTCGGGCCGCTGTGGATAACTCCTCCAAGGCTTGTCCAAGTCGTCCACAATGCCAGCATGAGCGCACGAAGAGAGTTGCCGGAGTCGTTGGAGGCTGGACCTTTCACCCTCACGGCCGCGATGTCGTTGGGAGTAACGAGAGCCAGGTTGCGGCAGCCGGATGTCCGGCACGTCAGTCGGGGGCTCTACCGGCCCGCAGGTTGGAGCTTCGAGTTGGAGTCGGCCGCCCGCGCGTTGTCCGAGGCCTCCCCCGGGGCGTGGATCTCGCACGTCACGGCCGCTCGGCTTCGCGGCCAACTCTTGCCCCCGCGGCTCTCCGATTCCGAGGAGTTACACCTAAGCAAGCCCCGCGCGCTCCCGGAAGTCCGTCGGAAAGGGATTGTTGGACACACGGTTGTTGCGTTCGACGGCGAGGTCGAGACCGCGGATGGCATCCGGATCAGTACGCGCTCCCGGACGTGGCTCGACTTGGCCAGGGTCCTGAACGTGCCTGAGCTGGTCTGCATGGGGGACGAGCTCGTTCGTGTCCCCCGGTTAAACCTGGAGGGCCGGAGCGAGCCGTTCGCGACCCTCGCCGGATTGCGTTTGATGCTGGGTCGCCACCCGAACCTTCAGGGAATCGTCCGGGCCCGAACAGCTTTGGAGTTAATGCGCGTCGGAGCAGACTCGGGACCTGAGACCCTCCTGCGCCTCGCAATGTGCGACGCCGGGCTTCCTGAACCGGAGCTTCAAATAGAACTGCGCCCGGGCAGTCCAGCAACCCCGACGGCCGACCTCGGGTACCGGCGTCGGCGCCTCGCCATCCAGTACGACGGCGGTCATCACCTGGAGCCCGCCCAAATCTTCAGCGATCGACGCCGAGATAAGGCCTTTGAAGCGGCCGGCTGGGCAGTGATCCTTTTGACTAAACAAGACCTCGCCGACGGTTTCGTTGCCGCGACGTCCAGAATCAAACGTGTCCTTCGCAACGCCTACGTTAGCCCGTCAAGCGCCGCTGGCTTTTGATGTCGATTTGAGGGAGCGTCCCAACGGAACCCGCCGATCGTGAGGGAGCGTCCCAACGGAACCCGCCGATCGTGAGGGAGCGTCCTAACGAAACCCTCCAATCCTGAGGGATCGTGCGGACAGGAACGTCCCTCCGGCCGGAAAACACGACGCTCCCGCACCGGAAGTGCGGGAGCGTCATGGTGAAACGTGCCGGATCTGAGGGAGCGTCCGGAGGCGAGGAAGGGCTTTAGCGCTCCAGGTCTCCGCGGATGAAGGCCTCGACCTTTTCACGGCCGAGGTCATCGTTGAACTGCTCCGGCGGGGACTTCATGAAGTAGCTGGACGCGGAGAGCAGCGGGCCGCCGATGCCGCGGTCCAGGCCGATCTTGGCGGCGCGGACGGCGTCGATGATCACGCCGGCGGAGTTGGGCGAGTCCCAGACCTCCAGCTTGTACTCCAGCGACACCGGGGCGTCGCCGAAGTTGCGGCCCTCGAGGCGGACGAAGGCCCACTTGCGGTCGTCCAGCCACTGCACGTAGTCGGACGGGCCGATGTGCACGTCGCGGGCGGCGAGGTCGGCCTCGACGTTGGAGGTGACGGCCTGGGTCTTGGAGATCTTCTTGGACTCGAGCCGGTCGCGTTCCAGCATGTTCTTGAAGTCCATGTTGCCGCCGACGTTCAGCTGGTAGGTGCGGTCCAGGGTGACGCCGCGGTCCTCGAACAGCTTGGCCATGACGCGGTGGGTGATGGTGGCACCGATCTGGCTCTTGATGTCGTCGCCCACGATCGGGACGCCGGCCTCGGTGAACTTGTCCGCCCACTTCTTGGTCCCGGCGATGAAGACCGGCAGGGCGTTGACGAAGGCGACGCCGGCGTCGATGGCGCACTGGGCGTAGAACTCGGCAGCCTCCTGCGAGCCGACGGGCAGGTAGCAGACCATGACGTCCACCTGGGCGTCCTTGAGGGCCTGGACGACGTCGACCGGCTCCTCCGGGGACTGCTCGATGGTCTCGAGGTAGTACTTGCCGAGGCCGTCGAGGGTGGGGCCGCGCTGGACGGTGACACCGGTCGGCGGGACGTCCGCGATCTTGATGGTGTTGTTTTCGCTGGCCAGGATGGCGGCGGAGAGGTCCTGGCCCACCTTCTTGCCGTCGACGTCGAACGCCGCCACGAACTGCACGTCGTTGACGTGGTACTTGCCGAACTGGACGTGCATCAGACCCGGGATCGTGGCCTCGGGATCGGCGTCCCGGTAGTACTCGACACCCTGGACCAGCGAGGTGGCGCAGTTACCCACGCCCACGATTGCAACACGAATCGGATTTGCAGACACGAAACTCCCTTAGAGAACCAACAGGTGCCCGGCGAGGCCGTTCCGCGAAGGGGACGGCGAAGAAGCGGGCACGACGCCGTGCGGCGTCCTTGCATTCTAGTCAACGGTGCCACGGGCGGGGTTTGTTCCCGTCCGCGGCACCGTTTCGATAACGGACCGGTTACTTCTGGGCCCAGAGGTTGATGTCGGACTCGACGGCGAACTCGTCGATGGCGTCCAGTTCCTCGGCGCTGAAGTCCAGCTTGTTAATCGCGGCGAGGCTGTCCTCGAGCTGCCGGACGCTGGAGGCCCCGACGAGCGCGGAGGTGACCGGGGCGCCCTTGCGCTGGTCGCGCAGGATCCAGGCGATGGCCATCTGGGCCAGGGTCTGGCCGCGGCCCTCGGCGATCCGGCTGAGCCCGCGGACGCGGTCCAGGTTCTCCTCGCTGATCATGTCCGTGTCCAGCGACTTGTGCTGGGCGGCGCGGGAGTCCTCGGGGACGCCGTTGAGGTAGCGGTCGGTGAGCATGCCCTGAGCCAGGGGTGAGAACGCGATGCACCCGGCCCCCACCTGCTCCAGCGCCTCGTGCAGGCTCGGGCTGCCGTTCTCGGTCCAGCGGTTCAGCATCGAGTAGCTGGGCTGGTGGATCAGCAGGGGCGTGCCGAGGTCCTTCAGGATGCGGGCCGCCTCCAGGGTCTGTTCCGGGGTGTAGGAGGAGATGCCGGCGTAAAGGGCCTTCCCGGAGCGGACCGCCTGGTCCAGGGCGCCCATGGTTTCCTCCAGCGGGGTTTCCGGGTCCGGGCGGTGGCTGTAGAAGATGTCCACGTAGTCCAGGCCCATCCGGCCCAGGGACTGGTCCAGGCTGGCCAGCAGGTACTTGCGGGAGCCCCAGTTGCCGTAGGGGCCGGGCCACATGTCGTAGCCGGCCTTGCTGGAGATGATCAGCTCGTCGCGGTACGGGGCGAAGTCGTCCCGGAAGTGCCGGCCGAAGTTGGTTTCGGCGCTGCCGTAGGGCGGGCCGTAGTTGTTGGCCAGGTCGAAGTGCGTGACGCCCAGGTCGAAGGCGCGGCGCAGGATATCCCGTTGCACCTCGAAGGGCTTGTCATCGCCGAAGTTGTGCCACAGGCCCAGTGAGATGGCCGGCAGTTTCAGGCCGCTGCGCCCGACCCGGCGGTAGGGCATCGTGTCGTAGCGGTTTTCCGCTGCGGTGTAGGTCATGGGTTTCCTTCCGTTCTGACGTTAGGGCCGGGACGCGAGGATGCCGGCGCTGTGGCCGGGCAGGCTCAGCGTCCCGCCATCGAGGGCGACGGCGTCGTCCGTGGCGAGCCGCAGGGCTGACCAGGCGACCGGCACGGTCCGGGCCTCGGCGGAGAAGTTCAGGGCAACCTCGGTGCCGCCGCGGCGCAGCAGCAGCCAGCCTTCGTCCTCGCTGAAGTCGACGGCGGTGTCCGCGAACCCGCCGTCGGTGAGGTCCGGCGTCGAGCGTCGCAGGGCGATGAGCTCCCGGTAGAGAGCCAGCAGCCGGGCGTGGTCTCCCTCGGAGGCCTCGGCCCAGTCCAGCTTGGAGCGGGTGAACGTCTCCGGGTCCTGAGGGTCGGTGACGACGGCGGGGTCCCAGCCCATGCGCTCGAATTCCTTGATCCGGCCCTCGGCGGTGGCCTTGCCCAGTTCCGGTTCCGGGTGGGAGGTGAAGAACTGCCAGGGCGTGCTGGCGCCGTATTCCTCGCCCATGAACAGCATCGGGGTGAACGGGGCGGTGAGGGTGGCGACGGCGGCCAGGGCCAGCTGCCCGTAGCCCAAGGTCTGGGAGAGCCGGTCGCCGGTGGCCCGGTTGCCGATCTGGTCGTGGTTCTGGTTGCAGACCACCAGCGCGGCGGGGTGGACCAGGCCGGTGTTGATCGGCCGGCCGTGGTGCCGTCCGCGGAAGCTGGAGTAGCTGCCGTCGTGGAAGAAGCCCTTCTCCAGCACCTTCGCCAGTGCGCCGAGGGAGCCGAAGTCCTCGTAGTAGCCGGTGGTTTCGCCGCTGACGTTGACGTGCACGGCGTGGTGGAAGTCGTCGCTCCACTGCCCGGCCAGGCCGTAGCCGTTCGCGTCCCGGGGGTACAGCAGGCGCGGGTTGTTCAGGTCGGACTCGGCGATCATGGTGGCGGGCCGGCCGGTTTCGGCGGCGACAGCGTCGGCGAGCGCGCCGAAGTCCTCCAGCAGGTGGACGGCGCGTTCATCCTTGAAGGCGTGCACGGCGTCGAGCCGGAGGCCGTCGACGTGATAATCGCGCAGCCACATGGCGGCGTTGTCCAGAATGTAGGAGCGGACGACGTCCGAGCCGGGGCCGTCGAGGTTGACCGAGTCGCCCCAGGTATTGCCCTCGCCGGACTTCAGGTACGGGCCGAAGCGGGGCAGGTAGTTGCCGCTGGGGCCAAGGTGGTTGTAGACCACGTCCTGGATGACGCCCAGCCCGGCGGCGTGGGCGGCGTCGACGAAGCGCTGGTAGGCCGCGGGCCCGCCGTACCCCTCGTGCACGGTGTACCAGAGGACGCCGTCGTAGCCCCAGTTGTGGGTGCCGTTGAAGCCGTTGACCGGCAGCAGTTCGACGAAGTCCACGCCGAGGTCGGCGAGGTAATCCAGTTTTCCGGCGGCGGCGTCGAGGGTTCCCTCGGGGGTGAAGGTGCCCAGGTGCAGCTCATAAATGACACTGCCCTGCAGTTTCCGGCCGGACCAGCCGGCGTCGGCCCACCGGTGGGCGCGGGGGTTGAAAGTCCGGGACAGGGAATGCACGCCCTCGGGCTGCCGGCGGGAGCGCGGGTCCGGCAGCGGGCTGTCGTCGCCGTCGAGGAGGTAGCCGTAGTCGACGTCGTCGCCGGCGGGCGCGTCCGCCGCCGTCCACCAGCCCTCGGGGCCGGAGGTCGCCTGGGTCATGGGGTAGCGCTGGCCGTCGGCGAGCAGGACGACGTCCTTCGCCTCCGGCGCCCAGATGTCGAAGCGCGCGGATCCGTCTGTGGGCAGTGTCATTGTAGTTCCCCCTGGGTTGGCGTCGGTCTGTGAAGGGCTCATGCGGTCGGGGCGAGGAGGGCCACCGGGAAGTGGCGGAGGAGGTCCCCCACCGCCACGGAGCCCGGCTCGAAGAACCGGCCGGTGAGCTGGTCGGTCATCGCCACGGCGAGCTCGAGGGCCGTGTCCTGCCAGCCGCCGCGCTGCTCCAGCCCGTGGGGCAGTCGGGTCGCGACGGTGACGGCGCCCGGGGCGTCCTGTCCGCGGTCGAAGGCGACGACGTGGCCGGCGGCGTGACCGGTGGCCTGCAACGGCGTGTAACCGGTGAAGAGGTCCTGCCGGTCGCGGCGCAGGCGCAGGGCCCGGGAGGTGACCAGGAGTTTGGCGTCGTCGTCGCGGTAGGAGTCCGGCAGTTCCCCGGCGTCCAGCCGCGCCAGGGCGGCCCGGCGGGCGCCGAAGTCGAACGGACGCCGGTTGTCCGGGTCGGTCAGCGACCGGTCCCAGAACTCGGTGCCCTGGTACACGTCCGGGACGCCGGGCATGGTGAGCTGGACGAGCTTTGCGCCGAGCGCGTTGACCGCGCCCCGCGGGTCCAGCCATTCGACCAGTGAGTCCAGCTCGGCGCGGACGGCCGGGTTGTCGAAGGCGGCGTCGACGGCGGCGGTCAGCTTAACCTCGAACTCCTCGTTCGGGTCCAGCCAGTCGGTGGAGTTCCCCGCTTCCCGGGCGGCCTTCTGCGCGTAGGACTGCAACCGGTCCCGGTCCGCCGGCCAGACTCCGGCGATGGCCTGCCAGAGCAGGTTCGCCAGCGGGCCATCGGGCAGCGGGGCGAGCTGCTGCAGCCGTCCCAGGGACGCGCTCCATTCGGCGGGGCACTCGGCGAGCACCGTGATCCGGGCGCGGGTGTCCTCGCTGCGCTTGGTGTCGTGGGTGCTGAGAGTCGTCATGGAGAGCGGCAGGCGCTCCTGCCGGCGCGTCATCCGGGTGTGGAAGTCGTCCACGGAGATTGCGAATTCGGTGGGGTCCGCACCGACCTCGGTGAGGGTGCCCAGGCGGGTGTAGCGGAAGAAGGCCGTGTCCTCGACGCCCTTCGCCATCACCATGCCGGAGGTCTGCTGGAAGCGGCGGCCCAGTTCCTCACCGGCGTCGGGGCCGGCCTTGAGGAGCAGCGGCAGCAGGGCGCGGACGGCGTCCTTGAGCTCCGGGCGGCGCTCGACGGCGAGATCGCACGCTTCCTTCAGCACGTCCTCCCCCTCGGGCAGGTAGCTGCGGTAGACCGGGAAGGCGGCAATGATCTCGGAGAGTGCGTCCGCCGCGGCGTCGACACCCAGGCCCGCGTCCGACGGGACCAGCCGGGCGAGGCGGAGCATCTCGGAGTGCAGGATGCCGTCGGTGATCCGCCTCTTGGTGCCGCGGATCATGTCCTCGTAGTCGGGGACCCGGCCGTCGCGCAGGGACGCGTCCAGGGCGTCCAGGCCGGCCTGGCCGGCCGGGTCGACGAAGAGACGGTCCACGTCGGCTAGTGCGTCGTAGCCGGTGGTCCCCTCGGCTTCGAACCCGGCGGGCAGTTCCTCGCCCGGTTCCAGGATCTTCTCGATCAGCAGGTACGCCCCGCCGGTGGCCTCGCGGAGCCGGTGCAGGTAGCCGCCCGGGTCGGCCAGGCCGTCCGGGTGGTCGATGCGGAGGCCGTCCACCAGGTCCTCGCGGAACCAGCGGACAATCTCCTCGTGCGCCTCATCGAAGACCTTCGGGTCCTCGACCTTGATTCCGGCGAGGGTGTTGACCGCGAAGAACCGGCGGTAGTTCAGCTCGTTGTCGGCGCGGCGCCAGCCCACCAGTTCGTAGTGCTGCCGGTCGTGCACCGCGCGGGGGTCATCGCCCTCTGTGTAGGTGCCTTCGGCGAGGGGGAACCGGTGGTCGTAGTACCGGAGTTCGCCGTCGCGGACCTCAAGGGCATCGACGTCGGTGTCCTCACCGAGGACGGGGATGCGGATGCGCCCGCCGCCGAAGTCCCAGTCGACGTCGAACGCCGGGGCGTAGGGCGACTGGCGGCCTTCCTTGAGCAGGGACCACCACCACGGGTTCTGGACCGGGGTGGCGACGCCGACGTGGTTGGGAACGATGTCCACCAGCACGCCCATGCCGGCCTCTCGGGCGGCGCGGGAGACAGCGGCGAGGCCCTCGGGTCCGCCGCGGACGGGGTCCACGGTGGAGGGGTCGGTGACGTCGTAGCCGTGGTCCGATCCCTTCTCCGCGGTGAGGATGGGTGAGAGGTAGATCCAGTCGACGCCGAGTGACTTCAGGTACGGGACCTGGGCAGCGGCGTCCTGCAGGGTGAAGCCGGACCGGATTTGCAGCCGGTACGTGGAAATCGGTGTTTTCATGCCTGGGTGGCCTTCGCTTCGCTCTCGTCGGCGGCCTTGGTCTGGGCCTGAACCATCTCTTCCTGGGCTTCCTCGTCGGCGGCGCGGGCGGCCAGCGACGCGGCGGCGGAGTAGTCGACCTCCACCTCGGGGCCCGAGTAGGCACGCAGCACAACCATGGACTTGGCGGCGAGGGTCAGGGTGGTCCCGGCCTTCAGCGGCTCGTAATCGTCGGCCTGGGCTGCGGTGTCGATGAGGACCTCCCAGTTCGGGGAGTACTCGTCCGGCGGCAGGACGAAGTCGACGCCGTCGTCGTGGGCGTTGAAGGCCATGAGGAAACTGTCGTCGGTGATCCGCCGGCCGCGGGAGTCCTGTTCCTGGATGCCGTGGCCGTTGAGGAACACGCCGATGGTCCGGCCGAAGCCGCTCCCCCAGTCCTCCGGGAGCATGCCCGTGCCGTCGGTCTTGAGCCAGACGATGTCCGGCAGCTTCTCACCCTCGCCGCGCACCACCGGGCGGCCGTCGAAGAAGCGGCTGCGGCGGAAGGTCGGGTGGTCGTGGCGGAGCTTGTTCACGAAGGCGGTGAACTCCACCAGCGGCTGGTCCATCGCTTCCCAGTGGATCCAGCTGAGCTCGGAGTCCTGGCAGTAGGTGTTGTTGTTTCCCTGCTGGGTGCGGCCGAGTTCGTCGCCGTGGAGAAGCATGGGGACGCCTTGGGAGAGCAGCAAGGTGGCGATGAAGTTCCGCTGCTGGCGGGCGCGCAGGGCGAGCACGGTCTCGTCGTCGGTGTCACCCTCAATGCCGCAGTTCCAGGAGCGGTTGTGGGACTCGCCGTCGTTGTTGCCCTCGCCGTTGGCCTCGTTGTGCTTCTCGTTGTAGGAGACGAGGTCCCGCATGGTGAAGCCGTCGTGGGCGGTGACGAAGTTGATGGAGGCCACCGGCCGGCGGGCGGAACTCTCGTAGAGGTCCGCGGAGCCGGTCAGCCGGGACGCGAATTCGCCCAGCGTGGAGGGTTCGCCACGCCAGAAGTCGCGCACGGTGTCCCGGTACTTGCCGTTCCATTCGGTCCACTGCGGCGGGAAGTTGCCCACCTGGTAGCCGCCGGGGCCGACGTCCCAGGGCTCGGCGATCAGCTTGACCTGCGAGACGATCGGGTCCTGCTGGATGAGTTCGAAGAAGGTCGAGAGCTTGTCGACGTCGTAGAACTCGCGGGCCAGGGTGGAAGCGAGGTCGAAGCGGAAGCCGTCGACGTGCATCTCGGTGACCCAGTAGCGCAGCGAGTCCATCAGCAGCTGCAGCGAGTGCGGGTGCCGGACGTTCAGGGAGTTACCGGTGCCGGTGTAGTCCATGTAGTGCTTGAGGTCGCCGTCCACCAGCCGGTAGTAGGCCTGGTTGTCGATGCCCTTGAAGGAGAGCGTGGGTCCCAGGTGGTTGCCTTCGGCGGTGTGGTTGTAGACCACGTCGAGGATGACCTCGATGCCGGCGCGGTGCAGGTCCCGGACCATGGCCTTGAATTCCTGGACCTGGTGTCCGCTGTCACCGGCGGAGCTGTAGGTGTTCTGCGGGGCGAAGAAACCGATGGTGTTGTAGCCCCAGTAGTTGTTCAGGCCCTTCTCCACCAGGGTGCCGTCGTTGACGAACTGGTGCACGGGCATGAGCTCGATGGCGGTCACGCCGAGCTTCTTGAGGTGTTCGACGACGGCGGGGTGCGCCACGCCGGCGTAGGTGCCGCGTTGCTCCTCGGGGATCTCCGGGTGGAGCTCCGTCAGGCCCTTCACGTGTGCCTCGTAGATGACCGACTCGTGGTACGGCACGCGCAGCTGGCGGTCGCCGTCCCATTCGAAGTAGGGGTTGATGACGACGCCGTGCATGGTGTGCGGCGCGGAGTCGGCGTCATTGGTGGAATCCGGGTCGCCGAATTCGTAGGAGAAAAGGGCCGGTTCCCAGTCGATCTGGCCCTTGATGGCCTTGGCGTAGGGGTCCAGGAGGAGTTTGTTCGGGTTGAACCGGTTGCCGTTGGCCGGGTCGTAGGGGCCGTGGACGCGGAAACCGTAGCGCTGGCCCGGCTGGACCATGGGCAGGTAGCAGTGCCAGACGTAGCCGTCCACCTCGGTGAGTTCAATCCGCGTCTCGGTGAGGTCATCGGCCAGGAGGCAGAGCTCCACCCGCTCAGCCTGTTCGCTGAACAGTGCAAAATTGGTGCCGGTGCCGTCGAACGTGGCACCCAACGGGTATGCCGTACCGGGCCAAACTTCCATGTGTACTCCTCGTGCGATGCGGACTATCTCTAGACAGACTACTTGTAAGCAGGGTTACTAAATTACCAAGGCGCGACGGGGTCGGTTGTGTTACAGCGCGGCCATGACCTCCGGGAGCGTGCGGGCGATATCGGTGGCCGTAATGGGGCCTCCGCGGCTGGCGAGTGTCCCGGCCCGGCCGTGCAGGCTTGCGGCCATGGCGCCGACGGCGGCCCAGCGGTCCGCGGTCGCGATTCCGGCGGCCGCGAAGTGGTCCGGATCGTCTGCCAGCTGGGCCATCAAGGCGCCCAGAATGCCGCCCAGCACATCGCCGCTGCCCGCCGTGGCCATCCAGGGGGTGGCCTCGGCCTGGCTGAACACCGCGCCGGACGGGGCCGCCACCAGCGTGGTCGCCCCCTTGAGCAGCACCGTCGCGCCGGTCAGGGACACGGCGTGCCGTGCGCTGGCCAGCGGCGCGGCCTCGACGGCGGTGCGTTGCCCGTCGGCGCCGTAGCGGGTCAGGAGGGTGGCCAGTTCGCCGGCGTGGGGGGTCAGCACGGTTCGACCGCTCAGATCGTGAGGCAGGACGGGAAGGGCCCCGGCGTCGGCCACGACCGGCAGCCCGGCGGCGGCCGCGGCCCGGACCCGGTCAAGCTGCTCCCCGGCGCCGTCGTCCAGTCCCGAGCCGAGGAGCCAGGCCTGGACCCGCACGTCGGTGTCCTGGCCGCATACCACCTCGGGGCAGGCCTGCCGGACCAGGTCGGCGACCGCCGGCGGTCCGACGTAGCGGACCATGCCGACGCCGGCGGCGAGGGCGCCGCGGCAGGCGAGGACGGCGGCTCCGGGGTACCGCTCCGAGCCCGCGACCACGCCGAGGACGCCACGGGAGTATTTCTGTGCCCGGCGGGTCGGGTGCGGCAGGAGCGCCGCCAGGTCGGGGCCCTGGAGCCGGCGCAGCGGCGGGGCACCGAGGCCGTGCTCAACGCCGATGGGTATGGTCACGATCCGGCCGGCGTGGTCCGCGCCGGGGTCGGCCAGGAGACCGGCCTTGGCGGCGCCGAACGTCACGGTCAGGTCGGCGGCCAGGACTGTCCCGTCCGCTTCGCCCGTGTCCGCGTCGATGCCGCTGGGAATGTCACAGGCGACCACGAGGGCTCCGCTGCCGGGCGCCAGCCTCCGGTCACGCTGGTCCCGGATCTCGCCGGCCAGCAGCTCGAGGAAGCGCGCCGTCGGCCCCTGCAGGCTGCCGCGTGCGCCGGTGCCGAGGATGGCGTCGATGACGATGTCCGAACCGGCGGTTTGGCGCGCCAGCCCGGCGGCGGCGTCGCCGGAGTCCGGCAGGGCGATGGATCGGCCGCCGGCGGCGTGGAAGGCGGCCAGGCCCTCCGGGTGGGCGTCGCCGGCGGTGAGTACCGCCGTCGTCCGCATGCCGCGGCGGGCCAACAGGGCCGCGGCGAAGAGGCCGTCCCCGCCGTTGTTGCCCTTGCCCGTGAGGACGGTGACGCTGCCTCCGTAGAGCCGGCGCCCTCGGCCCCGCAGCTCCCGCACCACGGCGTTGGCCAATCCGTAGGCGGCCCGTTGCATGAGAACAGCGCCCATACCGGGGTCCGCAGCTGCGTCCAGGAGCCGCCTTTCGACGTCCCGGATGTGCGTTCCGGTATGGGCGCTGATCATGGCCTAGCCTTCGGCGATCACCGTGGCGGTGGCGATCCCGCCGTCGTGGCTGATGGACAGGTGCCAGCGCTTGACGCCCCTGGACTGGGCCACGGCCAGCACGGTGCCCTTGACCTGCACCGTGGGGCCGTTCTGGTCCAGGCCGATCCAGCAGTCCTGCCAGTTCATGCCGGCCGGAGCGCCCAGGACCTTGGCGACAGCTTCCTTGGCGGCAAAACGGGCCGCCAAGGAGCGGGTATTCAGCTCACGCTCAGCCGGGACGAACAGCCTGTCCCTCAAACCGGGGGTGCGCTCAAGTTGCCGCCCGAACCGCTCGATGTCTACGACGTCTACGCCAATGCCTACGATCATGCGGCTATTCTACGGTCACGCTCTTGGCGAGGTTCCGCGGCTGGTCCACGTCGTAGCCCTTGGCGCTGGCGAGGGCCAGCGCGAAGATCTGCAGCGGGACGGTGGTCAGCAGCGGTGCCAGCAGGGTGGGGGTTTCCGGGATGTAGATGACGTGCTCGGCGAAGGCCTTGACCGCTTCGTCACCCTCTTCGGCGATGACGATCGTCTTGGCACCGCGGGCGCGGACTTCCTGGATGTTGGAAACCACCTTGGCGTGCAAGGAGTCGCGGCCGCGCGGGGACGGGACCACCACGAACACCGGCTGGCCCTCCTCGATCAGGGCGATCGGGCCGTGCTTGAGCTCGCCGGCGGCGAAGCCCTCGGCGTGGATGTAGGCGAGCTCCTTGAGCTTGAGCGCGCCCTCCATGGCCACCGGGAAGCCGACGTGGCGGCCCAGGAACAGCACGGACTTGGCGTCCACCATGGACTCGCCGAGCTCCTTGATCTGCGCCGCGTTGTCCAGGATGGACTGGACCTTCTCCGGGATCTTGCCCAGGTCGGAAAGGATGTCCTTGATCTCGCCCTGGAACTTGTTACCGCGCAGCTGGGCGAGGTAGAGGCCCAACAGGTAGGCGGCGGTGATCTGGGCCAGGAAGGCCTTGGTGGAGGCGACGGCGATTTCCGGGCCGGCGTGCGTGTAGAGCACGGCGTCGGATTCGCGCGGGATGGTGGAGCCATTGGTGTTGCAGATGGCAACCGTCTTGGCGCCCTGTTCCTTGGCGTAGCGGACCGCCATGAGGGTGTCCATGGTCTCGCCGGACTGGGAGATCGAGACGATCAGGGTCTGGGCGTCCACGATCGGGTCGCGGTAGCGGAACTCGTGCGAGAGTTCGACCTCCGTGGGGATCCGGCACCAGCGCTCAATGGCGTACTTGGCGACCTGGCCGGCGTAAGCGGACGTACCGCAGGCGAGCACGATGATCTTGTCGACGCTCTTGAGCAGCTCGGGGTCGATGCGCAGCTCGTCGAGGGTCAGCTTGCCGTCGACGTCGGAGCGGCCCAGCAGGGTCTGCAGCACGGCGTCGGGCTGATCGTGGATTTCCTTCTCCATGAAGGACGGGAAGCCGCCCTTCTCCGCGGAGGCCGGGTCCCAGTTGACGTGGTATTCCTTGCCCTCGGCGGGGGCACCGTAGAAGTCGGTGATCTCCACGGAGTCGGCGGTGATGGTGACGATCTGGTCCTGGCCGAGTTCCACCGCGCGGCGGGTGTAGTCGATGAAGCCGGAGACGTCGGAACCGAGGAAGTTCTCGCCCTCGCCCAGGCCTACCACCAGCGGGGAGTTGCGCCGGGCGGCCACGACGACGTCGGGCTGGTCGGCGTGGATGGCGAGCAGCGTGAACGCGCCCTCGAGCCGCTGGCAGGCGAGCTGCATGGCCTTGGTCAGGCCGCCGTTGGCGTTGTCGCCCCCGAGCTGGTTGCGGTAGATGTCGCCGAGCAGGGCGGCCGCGACCTCAGTGTCCGTCTCGGACTGGAAGGTCACGCCCTTTTCCAGCAGTTCCTGCTTGAGTTCGGCGAAGTTCTCGATGATGCCGTTGTGGATCAGCGCCAGCTTGCCGCCGTCGGAGAGGTGCGGGTGGGCGTTCTGGTCGGTCGGACCGCCGTGCGTGGCCCACCGGGTGTGGCCAATGCCGGTGGTCGCATCCGGCAGCGGGTTGGCCTCGAGTTCGGCGATGAGGTTGCTGAGCTTGCCGGACTTCTTCCGCGAGGAGATCGCGCCATCGGCGACCACCGCGATGCCCGCGGAGTCGTATCCGCGGTACTCCAGCCGGCGCAGGCCTTCGAGGACAACGTCCAGGGCCTGGTGCTCAGTACTTGTCTGGCCACCCGGGCGGCCTACATATCCAACGATTCCACACATGGACCCAAGCCTATCTGGTTTTGGCGCTGCGTTATGGATCGCTACGTCCGGAAGGCCCGCCGCCACGGCGCGCGCATTTCGCTCTGGGCGCCTGCGAGGGCAGAATCTCTAGGGTGACTTCGCAACGCAACGATGCGAACGGCGAGGGCGTCTCCCCGTTCGTGGAGCTGGACCGGCAAACCTGGTCCCGGCTCGCTGCCCAAATGGAGCAGCCCCTCAACGAAGAGGACGTCCTCCGGCTCCGCGGCCTCGGCGACCCGCTGGACATGCGGGAAGTCCGCGAGGTGTACCTCCCGCTTTCCCGGCTGCTGCACCTCTATGTTGAGGCCGCCAATCAGCTGCACGCGGCCACCACCACGTTTCTGGGTGAGACGACCCGCCGCACCCCCTTCGTGATCGGCGTCGCCGGCTCGGTGGCCGTGGGCAAGTCCACCATTGCCCGTGTGCTGCGGGAAATGCTGCGCCGCTGGCCCGGCACGCCCAATGTGGAACTCATCACGACGGACGGCTTCCTCTATCCCCTTGCCGAGCTAAAGCGGCGACAACTGCTGGACCGCAAGGGATTCCCGGAGTCCTACGACCGCCGCGGCCTCCTGCGTTTTGTCAGCGAGGTCAAGGGCGGAGCGGAGGAAGTCCGGGCCCCGTGGTACTCGCACGTCACCTACGACATCGTCCCCGGCAAGGAAGTGGTGGTCCGCCGGCCGGACGTGCTGATCGTGGAGGGCCTGAACGTCCTCGCCCCCGCCCGCCCGCGCTATGACGGCCGCCAGGGCCTTGCACTGAGCGACTTCTTCGACTTCTCGATCTACGTGGACGCCAAGACCTCCTACATCGAGGAATGGTACGTGGACCGGTTCCGCAAGCTGCGCACCACCGCGTTCGCCCAGCCGGAGTCCTACTTCCACCGGTACGCCACGCTCTCCGACGCCGAGGCCGAGGAGACGGCCCGTGGGATCTGGAAGCGGATCAACGAGCCGAACCTGGTGGAAAACGTCCTCCCGACCCGGGGCCGGGCACAGCTGGTGCTCACGAAGGATGCTGACCACTCGATCCGCCGCATGTTGCTCCGCAAGGTCTAGCACGGGTGGGCTATATACCGGGCGAAGATGGGCTTGAGGGGCTTTTCAGCCGCCGGCGCTTCGGCGGCCTTCTGGCTGCGGCAGCCGTCCCAGTAACCGCCGCCGCCCTGACAGCCTGCGAGCCCTCCGCCGGACCGGCGCCGTCGTCCGGCACGGGCGTGCCACCAACGCCCGCTGCCGCCCCGGTCAGCGCCTCCCCTAAAACGACTCCGTCGGCGACGCTCTCAGCAAGTCCGGAGCCCGCCACCCCGTCGGCGACCGTCCCGGCATCATCGTCGCCGGCGGCTTCCGCGCCCGGGCCGCAGCACTCCCTGACAGATCCTGCCAGCCCCTGGGTGGTGGTCAACAAGCATCGGCCGCTCTCCCCTGCAACTTTTATCCCGCCGGATCTGGTTCAGCCCGCGATCCGGTTGGCGGTGTCCGGCGAGGCCGCCCTCCTGAACAGCATGACGGCGGCGGCAGCGGAGCGGATGTTCGCCGCGGCCGCAATGGCCGGCGTAGTGATGACCCTGGCCAGCGGGTACCGGTCCTTTGTCACCCAGACCTCGACCTACAACGGCTACGTCGCGACGCGGGGACAGGCGGAGGCGGACACGGCATCCGCGCGGCCGGGCTTCTCCGAGCACCAGACGGGCTGGTCGTTTGACATCGGCGACGGCGGGGGCGCCTGCAGCTTCCAGCCGTGCTTCGCCGAGCAGCCCGCGGCCGTCTGGGCGAAGGCGAACGCCCACCGCTTCGGCTTCATCGTCCGGTATCCATGGATGTACCACGAGACCACCGGCTACTACTACGAGTCCTGGCACCTGCGCTACATCGGAGTGGAGGCCGCAGGCGACATGGCCGCCAGGGGTGTCCCCACCTTGGAGGAGTACTTCGGCCTGGAAGCCGCGCCGGCCTACCTCTGATCGAGGCAGGCCGACGAAATCTGCTCCGCGTGGTCGTTAGTCGCTGGCCAGCGCCAGCGCGAGCTCGGTCCGAACCACCTCGGCCAATTCCCCGGCCACCCGTTCTGCGGTTTCATGGTCCCCTGCTTCGACCATGACGCGAACCACCGGCTCGGTGCCCGAGGGACGCAGCAGCACCCGGCCAGTGTCGCCCAGCGCGGCCTCGGCGGCTTCCACGGCGGCGGCGACGGCCGCGTCGCCGTTGACCCGGCTGCGGTCGACGTCGCGGACGTTGATCAGTACTTGGGGAAGCTTGGTCATGACCGTGGCGAGGTCCTTGAGCGGGCGCCCCGTCAAGGCCACCTGCGCGGCAAGCTGGAGGCCGGTGAGGACACCGTCGCCCGTGGTGGCGTGATCGGCGAAAATGACGTGGCCGGACTGTTCACCACCCAGGCTGAACCCGCCGTCGCGCATGGCTTCGAGGACGTACCGGTCCCCCACACCCGTTTCCTTCAGCTCGATGCCGGCGCCGCGGAGGGCCAGCTTGAGGCCAAGGTTGCTCATCACGGTGGCCACCAGGACGTCGTCCTTGAGTTTCCCGGCGTCCTTGAGGGCCAGCGCGAGGATCGCCATGATCTGATCGCCGTCGACTTCGGTGCCCTCATGGTCAACGGCCAGGCAGCGGTCCGCATCGCCGTCGTGCGCGATGCCGAGGTCTGCCCCGTGCGCCACCACGGCAGCCTTGAGCGGGGAGAGGTGGGTGGATCCGACGCCGTCGTTGATGTTGATGCCGTCCGGCTCAGCGCCGATGGTGATGACTTCGGCGCCGGCGGTCTTGAATACCTCGGGTGAGCAGCCGCTGGCCGCGCCGTGGGCGCAGTCCACGACAACCTTGAGTCCCTCAAGGCGGTGCGGAAGGGTGCCGAGCAGGTGAACGATGTAGCGGTCCTCGGCGTCGGAGAAGCGCTGGATACGGCCGACGTCAGCGCCCACGGGGCGGAGCGGCTCCTCGCCGAGCCTGGCCTCGATTGCGTCCTCGACCTCGTCGGGGAGCTTCTGGCCGCCGCGGACGAAGAACTTGATGCCGTTATCCGGTGCCGGATTGTGCGACGCGGAGATCATCACGCCAAAGTCGGCGTTGAGGTCCGCCACCAGGTAGGCGGCCGCCGGGGTGGGGAGGACACCGGCGTCGTAGACGTCGATGCCGGAGCTGGAGAGCCCCGCCTCCACGGCGGCGGCGATGAACTCGCCGCTGGCCCGGGGGTCGCGGGCCACGACGGCGCGGGGCCGCCCCTGGCCTGTGTTGCGGTCGTGCCCGAGCACGACGGCGGCGGCCTGTGCCAGCTGCATCGCCAGCTCCGCGGTCAACAGGCCATTAGCAAGGCCCCGGACACCATCTGTTCCAAATAATCTAGACATCGTGTCCGAGTTTAGTCGATGGCCCGGGATACGACGTCGGGTCCCACGGCCCCGTTAACGACGGAAGCCCGCCCCGCGCATGCGGGACGGGCTTCCAAAGCAGGCGCTGTTTAGCGCTTGGGGATCCGAGCGCTGAACAGCGCCGCGGGTCCCACGGTATGGTCGCGCCAGCGGCCACACCGTGGGTAGGCGCTGTTTAGCGCTTGGAGTACTGCTGAGCCTTGCGGGCCTTCTTGAGACCGGCCTTCTTACGCTCGATGACGCGGGCGTCACGGGTGAGGTAGCCGGCCTTCTTCAGGGTGGCGCGGTTGTTCTCGACGTCGATCTCGTTCAGCGAACGGGCGATGCCGAGACGCAGTGCACCGGCCTGGCCGGAGGGGCCACCACCGTGGATGCGGGCGATGACGTCGTAGGCGCCTTCCAGATCGAGGATCTTGAAGGGCTCGTTGACGTCCTGCTGGTGCAGCTTGTTCGGGAAGTAGTTCGCCAGCTCGCGGCCGTTGATGGTCCACTTGCCGGAGCCGGGGACGACGCGGACGCGTGCGACGGCTTCCTTGCGGCGGCCAACAGCTGCGCCGGCAACGGTCAGGGCCGGACGCTCCTTCTTGGGAGCGGCTGCGTCAGCAGCGCCGCTCTCAGAGGTGTAGCTGGTCAGGTTTTCCTCAGCCTCAACGGCTTCGGTGGTCAGTTCTTCGTTCTGAGCCACGATTCTCCTTGATAAAAAGTTGGTTGGTGGCCAGGACTACTGGGCGACCTGGGTGATTTCGAAAGTCTTGGGCTGCTGGGCGGCGTGCGGGTGCTCTGCACCGCGGTAAACCTTCAGCTTGCCCAGCTGCTGTGCAGCGAGGGAGTTCTTCGGAAGCATGCCCTTGATGGCCTTCTCCACGGCGCGGACCGGGTTGGTCTCCAGCAGCTCCGCGTAGTTGACGGAGGTCAGGCCGCCCGGGTAGCCGGAGTGGCGGTAAGCGCGCTTCTGCTCCAGCTTGGCGCCGGTCAGGGCAACCTTCTCAGCGTTGATGATGATGACGAAGTCGCCCATGTCCATGTGGGACGCAAAGGTGGCCTTGTGCTTGCCGCGCAGCAGGATTGCGGTCTGGCTGGCAAGACGACCAAGGACAACGTCGGTGGCGTCAATGACGTGCCACTGGCGGTTGATATCGCCGGGCTTCGGGGTGTACGTACGCACGGTGTTTGCCTCGTTCTTGTTCTGGCGTTCTTGTTTTAGGCGTCACGCGGGGTGCACCTACTATCTATGCGCTACCGGAACAGAGGTGAGGGCTCTATGTAACCAGTCATCCTGTGGTCTCGAATGTGCACGCGGAGTAGTTATCCTGCAACCGGATTCTCTGCGGGCACGCACCATCGAGATAGGACACGCACAACGACTACCTAGATTAGCGGAAGCCGTAGGCATGGGTCAAAATGAACTGTCCGCCGCCCGCAGGCCCGCAGTGGCGCAGAACCGGGCGGCACCAGAGCCGCGCTCGATCCCAGGAGGCCCCGTGACCGCTCCCACCCTGGCCGGAGCGGAACATCTCCCGGCGGCCGGAGCGGCACTCTTCATCCTGGCGACCGCCCTTGCCGGTGTCGCGCTCGACTTCGCAGCCCGGGCCGCTTCCAGACGCGCACTCCCCCAGTACGCTGTTTCGTCACCACGCCGGGCGTGGCCGACGGCGGCTGCGGCCGGACTGCTCTGCGGCGCCTTGGCCTGGCACTTCGGCCCCGCGCCGGAATTAGCCGCCTACCTATTTCTGGTAATTGCCGCGGTGGAATTGACGCGAATTGATCTTTCCTTCCATATCCTTCCCAACCGGATTGTGGCACCCCTCCTGGGCGTCGGCCTGGTGCTCCTGACAGGCTCCGCGATGGTCTCCGGCGAGTGGCCGGCACTGCTCCGGGGCCTCATCGGCCTCGTCATCCTCTTCGTTTGCTACTTCATCTTGGCGCTCATCAGTCCCAATGGCATCGGAATGGGCGACGTAAAGCTCTCCGCGCCGCTCGGGCTGTACTTGGGATACCTAGGCTGGCCGCAGCTGTTCTACGGAGGCACCCTGGGCTTCGTCGCTGGCGGTATCGCAGCAGCCTTGCTGGTGCTGAAAAACCGCGGAACCAAGCCTCAGGAAGTTGCCTTCGGGCCCTCTATGCTTGCGGCCACCCTGGCCGTCATCCTGTTCTCCGCATAAGGCTTCCGACGTCGGTTCCTCTCCCCGCCAATAGGTAAGCCGACTTAGTAAAACAAGTAGTTCGCCGCCAGGGCCTGGTCAGACTGAGTACACCGCTTCGGATACCTGCGTAAACGCGCTCTTTTACGGGCGGAAGACGAGTAGTTGAAATCATTGCCGGGTCGATATTTGCCGTGCCATTGTGGTCGCATCGACGCTCCACCGAATAGCAAATGGGGGATTTGCCGGAGTTTCGATAAACATTCAAAACTCTGGAAAAGGATTAATACAATGACTGGTCTCATGGTCTCAATGCTTTCTTTCATCGCCGGCGTCAAGGGCAAGTTCGAATCCGAAAAGGGCGCGACCGCGACGGAATACTCGCTGCTGGTGGCCTTCATCGCCTTCGGCATCATCCTCGCCGTTACCGCCTTCGGCACGGCCCTCGCCGGCTGGTTCAACGGCCTCGCCGCCACCGTCAATGGATGGGCCCGGTAGGTTCCCTGCCACCTCTCTCAAACAGGTCTCAGCACCAACCTCTGTGCCGCGTCCGCGCCACGCGGGCGCGGCACAGTCCACCCCTTCGCTGCATCTATTCCCTGGGGGGATCCCATGAAGCGCAGCAATCAGCCACCGTGCCCGCCGAGGCGGGCCGGCCGTGAACGCGGGGCGGCCGCCGTCGAATTCGCCCTCGTCGCACCGATCCTCCTGGCCCTCGTGGGCGGGATCGTCGAGTTCTCCTACACCTACAACCTGCAGATCTCCGTCACGCAGGCGGCCCGCGAGGCAGCCCGGACCATGGCGATCTTCAACGACCAGGCCCGGGCCCAGAGCGCCGCCGTCGCGGGGGCGCCCGGACTGAACCCGGCCGGCTTCAGCTACACCTTTACGGGTGCTTGCCCCGTCGGCGGAACGGGCAACGCGCAGGTGGCGGTCAGCTACACCGCAAACTCCCTCACCGGGATCTTCGGCGGCTCAGTCACCGTCCGCGGAGCGGGGGCCATGCGATGCCACGGCTGAAAGCTCGAACTGGCAGAAACCGGGCACGCGTGAACACTGAGCGCGGCGCGGCCGGCGTCATGGTGGCGCTGATGATGGTGGTCCTGATCGGGGCCGGGTCCCTGGCCGTCGACGCCGGGCAGATCTACTCCGAACGCGCGCAGCTGCAGAACGCCGCCGACGCCGGCGCCCTTGCCGTCGCGCAGCGGTGTCATGCAGCCGGCAGCTGTACCGTCGCCCAAGCGATCACATGGGCCCGCGAACTCGCGGGGCCCAATGCGAACGACGGAGCATCCGCCGTCGATTCGGTGGACCTCTCCGTGGCCGGCCAGGCCAAGGTAGTCACCTCCACCCTGGGATCCAACGGTGCCGGCTTTCTCACTACGATGTTCGCCAGCGCCCTCAATGTGGGACCGGCCACCGTTCGGGCCGCAGCCACCGCGTCCTGGGTCCCGCAGAGCGCGGGCTCCGGGTTCCCGCTGGCCATCTCGGACAGTTGCTACAACCTGTCCTCCGCGGCCGCCACAGCCCAGGCGCAAAAGATCTCCTACAAGCCCGGGGGGACCTGCACCGGCCCCTCCGGGACGCAGATTCCGGGAGGCTGGGGCTGGCTGGACCAGAGCTCCCCGTGCGTCGCCACCACTTCGATCGGAAGCAACCGGGTGGGTTCGGACCCGGGCAACAATCCGCCCAGCGGATGCGCGACGGTCCTTGCGGGCTGGCGTTCCACCATCCTGGCGGGCGGAGACGTCAAGATCGCCTTCCCCGTCTTCGATGACGCCAGCAACCAGGGCCAGAACGGCTACTTCCACGTCATCGGCTACGCCACCTTCAAGATCTGGGGCTGGCGCTTTGGCAACAACAGTGCACAACACCCCGAGTACTCGTTCCGGAACACGGCCGGGGATCCGAACATGACCAGTTCCCTTGCCTGCCCGGCCAGTCAGGACCGCTGCGTGATTGGCCAGTTCGTGAAATTCGAAACCATCGATTCATCCGGCGCAATTTCCGGGGGCGGCACCGATCTGGGGACCGTCGAAATAAGACTCACACGATAAGTAATTGTTAGGAGTTGACATGAGAACACGCCTGCTGGGGGGCATTGCGGCTTTACTTGTTGCCATTATTGGCACAGTGCTTTTGGTCTCTTACGTCCAAAATGCAGATAAACGCGCAATCGCCGGAACTGAAACTGAATCCGTGTACGTCGTGCAAAAAGCCATTCCCGCCGGAACTGCGGCCGACAAGGTCGCCGGCATGGTGACAAAAAAGGAGGTTCCGAAGCTTGCCGTGGCGGAAAACACCATCACCGATCTCGCCTCCCTCGGGTCGAAGGTCACAGCGGTTACCCTGGAGCCCGGTGAGCAGCTGCTGTCCAGCCGGATGGTGGACGAAACGTCGTTCCTTGGGCCGTCCCGGGTCCAGGTGCCCGCCGGACTGCAGGAGATCACGCTCAAGCTGCCCATCGAACGCGTGGCGGGCGGCATCCTGAAGGCCGGCGACACCGTGGGTGTCTTCCTCTCGCTGGACTCCGCGGCCACGGGCACCGACGGTGCGGCCGGGGCCAAACTGAGCCGTACCCAGCAGTCCTTCCACAAGGTCCTGGTCACCGCGGCACAGTACAGCGACGGTGCGGCGACCCAGCCCGGAACGGCCGCGGACACCGGCGGCGCCAGCCAGGTCTCGTCGACGACGTCGAAGTCCTCCGGCGACGGCGGTTACCTCATCACCCTGGCGCGGAGCAGCGCCGACGCTGAACGGATCGTCTTCGCTGCGGAGTTCGGCAAGATCTACCTGTCCAAGGAACCCTCGGATTCCCCGGACGCCGAAACCGGCACGGTGGATGCGGCAGGGCTGTTCAAATGAGCCGCTTCGTCCTGATCACCCCAAATTCGGATTTCGAACGCCTGGTCCGCCTGGCCGTCAACGGAATGCACGGCGAGCTGCACGTCTTCAAGGCGGACTACCTGCCCGAGGGTCCGGCCGACATACTGAAGCAGTTGGTCGGCGAACCTCCGGAGGTCCTTATCCTGGGACCGGGCGTTCCGGTGGCGGACTCGCTGAAACTCGCGTCCGTGATGGATCTCCAGTACCCCGAGATCAGCGTCGTGCTGGCCTGCACTGCCGATCATGAGACCGTGGTCCAGGCCATGCGCGCCGGCGTCCGGGACCTCCTCGACCCCGACGCGGATCCGGACACCATCCGGGTCATGCTGGAGCGGGCAAGCCTCGCCGCCGCCGGCCGGCGCCGGGGGCTGGGTCCGCAGGCCACGGAGCACGCAGACCACGGCCCCGGCCGCGTGATTGCCGTGATGTCACCGAAAGGCGGCGTCGGCAAGACAACGGTGGCCACCAACCTCGCCGTCGGACTGGGAAAGAGCGCCCCGATGAGCGTGGTGGTGGTGGACCTGGACCTCCAGTTCGGCGACGTGGCCAGCGGGCTGTTACTGGAACCGGAGTTCACCATCACCGACGCAGTGGCGGGTGCGGCAAGCCAGGATTCCATGGTGCTGAAGACCTACCTCACGGTCCACCCGGCCGGAATCTACGCGCTCTGCGCCCCGCGGACGCCGATTGAGATGGACCGCATTACGGCGGCCCATGTCAGCCACCTGCTCGAGCAGCTGCGGCAAGAGTTCCGCTACATCGTGGTCGACACCGCACCGGGCCTGGGCGAGCACGTCCTGGCCACGTTGGAGCAGGCAACTGACGCAGTCTGGATCTGCGGGATGGACGTCCCCAGCATCCGGGGACTGCGGACCGGGTTCCAGATTCTCGACGAGTTGAATCTGGTGCCGGCCCACCGGCACATCGTCTTGAATATGGCAGACCGCCGCGCTGGTCTCTCGCTCAAGGACGTCGAGGCCACTATCGGCGCCCCGGTGGACGTCGTCCTCCCCCGCTCTCGCACCCTGCCGTTCTCCACTAACAAGGGCGTACCCATCCTCCAGGACAACAGCCGGGACGCGGCCCTCAAGGGCCTGCGGCGCCTGGTCGACCGGTTCAAGCCGGACTGGGACGCCCGGCCGCACAAGCAACTCCACAGAAGGGCGGTAGTCCAATGAGCCTCGCGGACCGGTACCAACAACTGCGCGGGGGCCCCGGGCCCACCGAATCGAACAAGCCCGACGACGACGTTTTCGCCGCCCGCAACTCCCCGGCCACCCTCGGCCGGATCCTCGAGGCCAAGACAGCCGCCGATGCGCAGCTGCCGTCCGAAGAGCTCCAGCAGACGGCGACGGTGGCCAGCGAGGCGCTCAACGCGCTCAAGGAACGGGCCAGCGCGTCGCTCTTCGAACGGTTGGGCTCCCGCATCACGGATTCCTCGGTGGACGAGGCCGAGCTGCACCAGTCGGTCAAGGAAGAGCTCAAGGCCGTCGTCGAAGAGGAGCAAATTCCCCTCTCCGCGGCAGAACGCCAGCGGCTGATCCGGGACATTTCCGACGACGTGCTGGGCCACGGACCCATCCAGCGCTACCTGGACGACCCGACCGTCACAGAAGTCATGGTCAACCGGTTCGACCAGATCTATGTGGAACGTCAGGGACGCCTGCAGCTCACCGATGCGAAGTTCACCTCCGACGAGGCACTGCGCCGGGTGATCGAGCGGATCGTCTCCAACGTTGGCCGCCGCATCGATGAGTCGTCCCCATTGGTGGATGCCCGCCTCTCCGACGGTTCACGTGTCAACGCCATCATCCCGCCCCTCGCGGTCAGCGGGCCGGCCCTGACCATCCGCAAGTTCGGCAGGGACCCCCTGACGGTGCACGACCTGGTCACCATGGGCAGCCTGTCGCCCGAGATGGCCGAACTGCTCCAGGCGTGCGTTCAGGCACGGCTGAACATCATCGTCTCCGGCGGTACCGGCACCGGCAAGACCACCCTTTTGAACGTGCTCTCCTCCTTCATTCCGAGCGCGGACCGGATCGTCACCATCGAGGACGCCGTGGAACTGCAGCTGCAGCAGGACCACGTGGTCCGGCTGGAGAGCCGTCCGCCCAACATTGAGGGCAAGGGCGAGATCTCCATCCGCGACCTGGTCCGCAACTCGCTCCGCATGCGGCCGGACCGGATCGTGGTTGGCGAGGTCCGCGGCGGCGAGTCCCTGGACATGCTGCAGGCCATGAACACCGGCCACGACGGCTCCATCTCCACCGTCCACGCCAACTCGCCGCGGGACGCCATCGCCCGGCTGGAAACCCTCGTGCTGATGGCCGGGATGGACCTGCCACTGCGGGCCATCCGCGAACAGGTCGCCTCCGCGGTGAATCTGATCGTGCACATCACCCGCCTCCGGGACGGTTCGCGCCGGGTCACGCACATCACCGAGGTCCAGGGCATGGAGGGCGACGTCGTCACGCTCCAGGACGCGTTCGTGTTCGACTACGCCGCCGGCGTCGACGGCAACGGCCGCTTCCTGGGCCGGACCATCCCCACCGGTGTTCGTCCCCGGTTCACGGACCGCTTCGCCGAGCTGGGGATTCCGATCTCGCCGGCGGTCTTCGGCGCCTCAGCACTGAGGGGGCGGTAACGGTGGAACAGTCTCCTCTCATTTTTGTCGGCGGACTGCTCCTGGTCTACGCCGCCCTGGTGATCGTGGTCGCCGTCGTGTTCGCGTCCCGCACCGTCCCCCTGTCGCGGCGCCGTCCCGAGCTGCAAGCCCAGCACACCTCAGGCCTAACGAAGCTGACCGACACCGCCGTGACCGTCCTCAACCAGCAGCTCCGCGGCCGGGGGCCGGAACTGCTCAGCCGGAAACGGCTGGACAGTGCTGGTCTGAAGAAGCAGCCCGGAGACTACCTTCTGTTCGTCGGAGCTGCTGCTTTCGTGGCAGCAGTGATCGGTTTTCTTCTCGGTGGCCTGCTGCCGGCCTTCCTGCTGCTGGTGATGGCCCCCGTGGGACTGGCCGTCCTCCTGAACGTCCTCGTCTCCCGGCGCCGCAGGAAGTTCGACGAGCAGGTACCGGATGCGCTGCAGATGTTGGCCGGGGGCCTGCGCGCCGGGCACAGCCTGCTCCGGGCGGTGGACGCCGCCGCGGAGGAAAACGAGTCGCCGATGAAAGAGGAACTCAGCCGGGTGGTCAACGAGACCCGGATCGGCCGGGACCTCGGGGAATCACTCGCAGACGTGGCACAGCGGACCGCCAATGAGGACTTTGCATCCATCACCCGGGCCATCGAGATCCACCGCGAGGTAGGCGGTGACCTCGCGCAGGTCCTGGACAACGTCGGCGAGACCATCAGGGACCGTACCCGGCTCCGTGGCCAGGTGAAGGCACTGAGCGCGGAGGGGCGGATGTCCGCCATGGTCCTGATGGCGCTCCCGATCCTCATGTTCACCGGCCTGGTCATGTTCAACCCGACCTACTCCAGGACGTTCCTGACCACGGTCCCGGGATTCATGATGATCGCGGCCTCGGTGGTACTGCTCGCCGTCGGCGGTTTCTGGCTCAGCCGCCTCATCAAGCCGAAGTTCTGAGAGGGAGAAGACCATGAATCCCATCGCCTACGCCGCCATCCTGGCGATCATCGCCCCGGTGTCCGTCATGACCTGGTTTGCCGTCACCGGCGACCGCGCCGGCCTGCGGAACATCCAGGCCAACCTCGGGCGGCGGCCCGCGGCGGGCGGGTCCCCGCTGTCGGCCACGGGGCAGTTCGCCGCGGTATCCAGGAGGATCACCCCTGCCGGCTACACGGCCTGGTTGGACCGGCAGCTCGCCGGTGCGGGCCGTCCCAAGGACTGGCCCCTGGGACGGGTGCTGATGATGAAGCCCCTCCTCGCCTTGGGCGGCGCCCTCACGGGGGCCCTCCTCATCGCGGAGAACCCCACACCCGTCAACATCCTGCTGGCAGTCGCGGCCTCCGGGCTGGCGTATGCGGTCCCGGACATCCTGATCCGAAACCACGCACAGAAGCGGCGTGAACAGATCAAGCTTGAACTCCCGGACACGCTCGATCAGATGCTCATCTCGGTCCAGGCCGGCCTGGGCTTCGAGACGGCAATGGCGCGGGCCGGCCAGTCCGGCCGGGGTCCCCTGGCGGACGAACTGATCCGGACGTTGCAGGACATCCAGGTGGGCAGGTCACGGAAGGAGGCGTACCTGGCCATGGCCCAGCGCGTCGACGTCCCCGACCTTCGCAGCTTCGTCCGCGCCGTCGTCCAGGCCGACTCCTACGGCGTTGCCATTGCCAACGTGCTGAACGCCCAAGCCAAGGACATGCGGGTGAAGCGGCGCCAGCGAGCCGAGGAACACGCCATGAAGATGCCGGTCAAGATGCTCTTCCCGCTGATTTTCACCATCCTGCCGACACTCTTCATCGTGCTGCTGGGGCCGACGGTGATGAGCACGATTGCGGTGTTCGGCGGTTCCCGCTGACGACGGCGGAACGCCTCACCGGCGCCCGTAGACCGGACCCCCTCGGACCAGAGCCGAGGGGGTCCTCCTCTGTTGTGGCCGGCCGTAAGGAACATCCGGCGCAGTATCGGCGCAGGTAAAGAGCAGGAAAGGGACAGTTCGGCAAGCCTTGCCACAGGAAGTTGGAAAGTGGGGTTGAGGGCGTGTCGGTGGTTGCTAAGTTCCTCTCAGTGCTGGTGCAGGGCCAGCCGCCCACCTCGCTCAGGAGTCACCAATGCGTTCCTATCTCTCCACCATCGCAAGCCGCCTTCGCCGCGACCAGCGCGGCGCCACCGCCGTCGAATACGGCATCATGGTCTCGCTCATCGCCGTCGTCATCATCGTCGCCGTAACGCTACTCGGCGACAACTTGAAGGGGACGTTCAACTCAGTGGGTTGCCAAATTCAGGGCAAGACCTACTCCGCCACCGGTGGAACCGACGGCAAGGGCGGATGCGGATAGCAATACCTCTATCGCAGGTCAGGGTTGGGACAGGCTCCGGCTTTCCCAACCCTGACTGCGTTTCGCAACAGCCACACGAAGCACCAGGAGGGCGGTACCCATGTCCAAGACAAGCGAACGGGGTGCCGTTGCCGTGGAGTTCGCGTTGCTGGCACCGGTCCTGGTGATGCTGCTGTTGGGCATCATGGAATTCGGCCGTGCCTACAACGTCCAGGTGTCGCTTTCGAGTGCAGCCAGGGAAGGCGTGCGCGTGATGGCCATCAACAACAACCCCGCAGCCGCCCGCATCGCGGTCAAGAACGCAGCGCCCCAGTTGCAGCCGGCGATCACCGACGCGAACATCACCGTCAGTCCATCGCCTTGCACCTCGGGTGCGCAGGTCACGGTCACCATCAGCTATACCTTGTCCACCATGACCGGCATCGCCGGGCCTTTCCCCATGTCCGGCAAGGGGGTCATGCTATGCGGCGGCTAGCTTTCCCCGCATCCGATCCCGACGGCGAGCGCGGAGCAATCGCGGTCATCGTCGCGATCCTCATGGTGGCCCTACTGGGATTTGGAGCGATCGCCGTGGACGTCGGTATGCTCTATGCTGAACGCGCCCAACTGCGCAACGGGGCGGACGCGGGGGCCTTCGCCATCGCGCAGAAGTGCGCCAAAAACCTCAACGACCCGGACTGCTCGGCGACATCGTCCCTTCCGGGCAGCCTCGCCAACGGCAACGCCGGCGACGGGCTGAGCAACGTCCAGTCCGTCGCACTGGACAAGACCAATCGAACTGTCACCGTCAAGGCCGGCGCCCAGGAAGCGGGCAAGACGCCCAACAAAGTATCGCTATTCTTCGCGAAGGTTCTCGGATTCCAGGACACCACGGTCGCCGCCGCCGCGACGGTGCAGTGGGGGCGGCCGATCTCCGGACCCACCGCCTTTCCGATTGCCTTCTCCGTCTGCCAGGTCAACGCGCAGATCAACGCCGGGATGCAACTCCTGGTGAGCCACGGCAGCAAAGCTGAGACGTCCTGCAATTATGGACCGTCCGGGCAGGTCGTCCCCGGCGGTTTTGGCTGGCTGCAGCGCCTCACCGGAGGTTGCGCGGGAAACGTCAACGCCTCGGGCTGGGCCACCGGTGACCCCGGCAATAGCTATCCGAGTGTGTGTGACGCCCAGCTCACGTCGTGGGCGTCGGATCTCTCCGCGGGCAAGGATGTCACCGTCCTCCTGCCGATCTTCGACCAGGTCACAGGCACAGGCTCCAGCACCGCCTATCGGCTAATGTCGTTCGCCGCCTTCAAGATCCAAGGGTGGAGCTTCAACGGAAACACCTTTCCCACCACCTTTCGAAATAAACCCCCGGACGTGCCATCCAGCCTCTCGTGCACCGGCAGCTGTGTGGGCGTCATCGGCAGCTTTATCAGCTACGTGTCACTGGACAATGCGTACACCCTGGGCACCCCGCCGGACTTCGGCGCCGGCGTCATCAAACTCACGAACTGAAGAGCTTCCCCCTTCCCGTAGAACCGCAGGAGCAGTTTTTTGAAGTCACGCTTATTGGCAGGCGTAGCGGCCGTCGTCCTCGCTATCGTCGGCGCCATTCTCGTCGTCAGTTACGCCCAGGGTGCGGACAGCCGTGCCGTCAAGGACCTTGACCCCGTCAGCGTCCTGGTAGTCCAGAAGGCCATCCCCGCGGGCACCCCGACGGCGGGCCTGCAGGCCTTCCTCACCACCCAGGAGCTCCCCGGCACAGCTGTTTCCAAGTCGGCCTTGAAGAACCTGGACGGCCAGGGCGGCAAAGTCACGTCCGTGGAGTTGCTGCCGGGCGAGCAATTGGTGGCCGAACGGCTGATCCAGCCCGAGGAACTGAAGGCCAGCGGCGCCGTCGAGATCCCCAAGGGCCTCCAGGAAGTCTCCTTCCAGCTCGAACCCCAGCGCGTCGTTGGTGGCCGCATAGCCGCGGGCGATCACGTCGGTGTTTTCATCAACCTGAAGAATGGAGGCCTGGACGCCAAACCGGAGAAGGAAACCACCCAGCTGAGCATTCACAAGGTGCTGGTGACCTCCGTGCAGCGGGCGCCAACGGCCACGCCGAGCCCGGCGCCGTCAGCCAACGGCTCAACTGGCCCTGCACAAGACACCTCACTTCCCACCGGTTCCTTCCTCATCACCGTCGCCGTAAACGAGCCAGATGCGACCAAGATCGTCTATGCCTCCAACTTCGGAGAGGTCGCCAGCATCTGGCTCAGTAAGGAACCCTTGGACGCCACAGAAGCCCCCCGCCCCGGAATCATGACCCGCCCGGAGGTATACAAGTGAGCCGCTTCGTCCTCATCTCCCCCAACACCGACTTCGACGCCCGGCTCAGGCGGGCAGTGGGCGGCGGGCTGGCGGGCGGCGTCCAGACCTTCGCCGCCGTCGACCCCGCCAACCCGGGCGAACTCTTCGCCAAGCTGGACCAGGAACGCCCCGAAGTGCTGATCATCGGACCGGACGTCCCCGCCGAGGACGCGCTCCGCCTGGCGACGGTCTTCGACGTGCAGCTGCCCGAACTCAGCGTGATCCTGGTCGGGGAGACGGACCCCGACGTCGTCCTGCTCGCCATGCGTGCCGGCATCCGGGACGTCCTCAGCCCTGCCTCGGACCCGGCGCAGATCCGTGTGCTGCTGGAGCGGGCATGCCAGTCCTATGCCAGCCGCAACCGCACCGCCGCGGTCCAGAACCCTGACGCCCCTCGCGGCCTGGTGATCGGGGTCTTTTCCCCCAAGGGCGGCGTCGGGAAAACGACCATCGCCACGAACATCGCCATCGGCCTGGGCAAGGTCGCGCCGATGAGCGTCGTCGTGGTGGACCTGGACCTGCAGTTCGGCGACATCGCCTCCGGGCTCTACCTCAACCCCGAACACACCGTCACGGACGCCGTCTCCGCCTCCGCCAGCCAGGATTCCCTGGTCCTCAAGGCGTTCCTCACCGTGCATCCCAGCAGCATTTACGCGCTGTGTGCGCCGCGAACCCCGGTGGAGGCGGACAGCATCACCCCGCAGCAGGTCAGCCGCCTCATCGCCCAGCTTGCCGAGCAGTTCCAGTACGTCGTCATCGACACGGCGCCCGGGCTGCCGGAGGTGGGGCTGGCCGCGCTGGAGCAGTGCACCGACGTGGTCTGGGTCAGCGCCATGGACGTCCCCAGCATCCGCGGCCTCCGGTCCGGCCTCGACATCCTCCGCCGGCTGGACCTGCTGCCCGAGACCCGGCACGTCGTGCTGAACATGGCCGATGCCAAGTCCGGCCTCAGCGTCCAGGACGTGGAAGCCACCATCGGCGCCCCGGTGGACGTGAGCATCCCCCGTTCCAAGGCCGTGGCCTACTCCACCAACCGCGGCATCCCTGTCCTTCAGGATGGGCGGCGGGACCCTGCCGTGAAGGGGTTGCGGCAACTCGTGGCCCGGTTCGATCCGGCCTGGCGGGCCAAGGCCCAGAAGAAGCTGCACCGAAGGGTGGTCGTCTAAATGAAACTTTCCGAACGCCTGTCCGCGGCAGAGGGTGGGCACGGCCCGGCAACCCCGCAGCCGGCTCCGCCGGCGCCGCACCCGTCCCCCATCCCGGGCGGTCCCCTCCCAACCGAAATCGGTGCACAGGCCGTCCCGGCGCAAGCCCCCGCCCCGCAGGGTCCATCACGCCTGGCCGCGGCGCCGTCGCACGCCCTCGGCGAGCACCACGACGGCGGCCGCGGCGCCCAGCCGGTGGACGCCTTCGCCGCACTCAAGGAACGCGCCGCCACCGCCCTGTTCGAACGGATGGGGACGCGCTTCAATGACTCCGCCCTGAAGGAAGACGAGCTGCGGGCTACCGCCCGGGACGAACTGATCCGCATCGTCGACGCCGAACAGGTTCCGCTCTCCGCCGAGGAACGCGGCCGGCTGGTCCGCGACGTCGCCGACGACGTCCTCGGCTACGGACCGCTCCAACGGCTCCTGGACGACCCGGCCGTCACCGAAATCATGGTCAACCGGATGGACCAGATCTACGTGGAACGCAAGGGCCAGCTCACGCTCACCGACTCCCGCTTCAGCTCCGAGGAGCACCTGCGCAAGGTGATCGAGCGGATCGTTTCCAAGGTGGGCCGCCGCATCGACGAGTCCTCGCCCCTGGTGGACGCCCGACTCGAGGACGGCTCCCGCGTCAACGCCGTCATCCCGCCGCTGGCCGTCGGCGGGTCCTCGCTTACCATCCGTAAATTCAGCAAGATCCCCCTGACGGTGCAGAACCTGATCGAGTTCGGCACGCTCACCCCGGAGATGGCAGAGCTGCTCAACGCCTGCGTCCGGGCCAAGCTGAACATCATCGTCTCCGGCGGCACCGGTACCGGCAAGACCACCCTGCTCAACGTCCTGTCCTCCTTTCTGCCCCACGACGAGCGGATCGTCACCATCGAGGACGCCGTGGAACTGCAGATCCAGCAGGAACACGTGGTGCGGCTGGAGAGCCGTCCCCCGAACACCGAGGGCAAGGGCGAGGTCACTATCCGCGACCTGCTCCGCAACTCCCTGCGTATGCGGCCGGACCGGATCGTCGTCGGCGAGGTCCGCGGCGGCGAATCCCTGGACATGCTCCAGGCCATGAACACCGGCCACGACGGATCGCTGTCCACCGTCCACTCCAACTCCCCCAGGGACGCCGTCGCCCGCCTGGAGACGCTGGTCCTGATGGCCGGGATGGACCTGCCCCTGCGCGCCATCCGGGAACAGATCGCCTCCGCGGTGAACCTGATAGTGCAGATCTCCAGGCTCCGGGACGGCTCCCGGCGCATCACCCACGTCACCGAGGTCCAGGGCATGGAAGGGGACATCGTCACCCTCCAGGACGCCTTCGTCTTCGACTACTCCGCCGGTGTCGACAGCAGCGGACGCTTCCTGGGCAAACCGGCGGCCACCGGCATCCGCCCCCGCTTCATCGACCGCTTCGAGGACCTCGGCATCTTTGTCTCCCCGAGCGTGTTCGCGACGCCGCTGGCCCCCGCCGGGCGGGGGTGACCCTGACTGTGATTCTGTACGCCGGCGTCGCCCTCTTGGTCGCCGCCATCCTGCTCCTCGCCGTCGCCGTCGTGGCCCCCGGCGCGTCCCGGGTACCCCTTGACCGACGGCGGCCGGTACAGGCCGCCGCGGAGTCCTCCCTCAGCCGCTTCGCCGGCTCCGCCGCAGGCCTGGCCGAGGGTTTCTTCGCCCGCCGCAAGATCCGGCTCTTCAACCGGGAAGCCCTCGAGCAGGCCGGTCTCCGCCTGGGACAGGGGGACTTCTACGTGCTGCTGCTCTCCGGCGCACTCGTCGGAGCCCTGGCCGGCCTCCTGGTGGGCGGCCCCCTCCTGGCGGTACTCCTGGTCCTCCTCGCTCCGGTGGCGGGATATCTGGTCCTCACCTTCCTCGCCGGCCGCCGCCGCTCCCGGTTCGATGACCAGCTCGGTGACACCCTGCAGCTGCTCTCCGGCGGCCTGCGCGCCGGGCACAGCATCCTGCGGGCCATCGACGCGGCCGGCAACGAATCGCAGAGCCCCACCGCCGAAGAGATGCGCCGGATCATCACGGAAACCTCGCTGGGCCGTGACCTGCTCGACTCCCTGACCGACACCGCGGACCGGATGCAGAACGAGGACTTCGTCTGGATCGCCCAGGCCATCCAGATCAACCGCGAGGTCGGCGGCAACCTGGCCGAAGTCCTGGACCAGGTCAACGAGACCATCCGCGAGCGCAGCGAGATCAAGGGCCACATCAAGTCCCTCGCCGCCGAAGGCAAATTCTCCGCCTACATCCTGATGGCCATGCCCGTGGGCATCGTACTCATGCTGATGCTGGTCAACCCCGGCTACATGAACGTCATGTTCACCAACCCGCTGGGCTGGGGCATGATCGTCGCCTCCATCATCCTGATGACCATCGGCGGTCTGTGGATGCGCAAGATAATCGACCTGAAGTTCTGAGGCCGCCGTGAACCCCATCCTCCTCGCCGGGCTCCTGCTGATCTGCCTGCCGCTGTCCTACCTTTCCTGGTCCGTGCTCTCGGTGGACCGGAAATCCCAGCGCGCCATCCGCCAGATGCTCGCCCTCGGCACCGCACCCGTAGAGGCCACCGAGACGCGCAAGCGTGACGTGCTGGAGCGGCTGGGACGCCGCCTCACTCCCCCGGCCTACGTCCGCAAACTCGACCACCTGTTGGCCCTCGCCGGCCGGCCGGCGTCGCTGCCCCTGGGCCGGGTGCTGGCCGCGAAGCCGCTGCTCGGCGCCGTCGGTGCCCTGCTGGGGCTGTGGTTCACCAGCACCCCCGCGCCCATGCTCAAGCTCGTGGGGCTCTTCGTGATATTGCTGGGCTACTTCATCCCCGACCTGCTGCTGTACAGCAAGGGCCAGGAACGCCAGAAGGCCATGCAGCTGGAGCTGCCGAACACCCTGGACCAGATGCTCATCTCGGTGGAGGCGGGCCTGGGCTTCGAGGGCGCCATGGCCCGGGCCGGCGAAAACGGCAAGGGCCCCCTCGCGGAGGAACTGGTCCGCACCCTGCAGGACATGCAGGTGGGACGAAGCCGCCGCGAGTCGTACCAGGCCCTCTCCGAACGCACCAGCATCCCCGAACTCCGCAGCTTCGTCCAGGCCGTCGTGCAGGCGGACACCTACGGCATCGCGATCAGCCGGGTGCTCCGGATCCAGGCGAAGGTGATGCGCGTCAAGCGCCGGCAACGGGCCGAGGAGAAAGCCATGAAACTGCCCGTGACCATCCTGTTCCCCCTCCTGTTCTTCATCTTTCCGGTGCTGTTCATCGCCATCCTGGGCCCCGCTGTCATCAACGCAATCAACACCTTCAGCGGCCACTGACCCCGCCTGTGGCGGGTGCCTTCGGGCCCGACAAGGTTCCCCGCAGGGTTTGCGCAGGATCATCGGGCGCCCGGACGGCCACCGGGCCAAGCGGGTACCGTAGTGCCATGTCTCTTTCAGCTGCCAGCCCCGAAAACCCGGCGTCGGGGGCCGCGACCACAGCCGTCACTCCCGACGACGGCGCGCGGCCGGGGCCCGCGGCGGCACCCCTGATGGACCCGGGCGCCCTCCAGGACCTGGGCGAACAGCTCAACAGTGCGACGGTCGCGCGGGGCTTTGCCCGCGATTACGCCCTGATGTGGGAGCAGCGCTACGACTCCCTTGCTGTTTCCCTGGAGCGCCGGGACGCGACGGCGGCCCTCGACGCCGTGCTGAGCGTGAAGACCTCGTCCTCGATGGTCGGCGGCCTGCGCCTGGCAGCCCTGGCCACGGAGCTGGAAGTCCTGGTCCGGGAGGGCCTGCTGGCGGAGGCCGAGGCCAGGCTCGGCGAGGTCGCCACCCGGGGCCGGGAAACCGTCCAGGAATTGCAGTTCAGCTACATCCTGATGGAGTGCTAGGTGTAGTTCCCACGGAGGTTGTGAACGCGGCTGATGGGGGTTTTGCCTCCGATGCCGGTATGGGGTCTGTGGTGATTGTAGTGGTGGAGCCAGTCTGGGTAGGTGGCTGCCCGTTCGGTTTCTGATGTGTAGGGCCGGGCGTATGCCCATTCCGTGGCGAGGGTCCGGTTGAAGCGTTCTACCTTGCCGTTGGTTTGGGGCCGGTAGGGGCGGGTCCGGCGTTGCTTGATGTGCGGGCCCAGTGCGGCGGCGAAGGCTCTGGAACGGTAGCAGGCCCCGTTATCGGTGAGCACGGCTTTGACGGCAATTCCGTGGGCTGCGAAGAACGCGGTCGCGCGGAGCCAGAACGCTGCGGCGGTTTCCTTCTTTTCGTCGGTGAGGATTTCTGAGTATGCGAGCCGCGAGTGGTCATCCACGGCGTGGTGCAGGTAGGCGTAGCCGGTCCCTGCGCGGCGGTTCCTGCGGCCCAGCGCCCGGCCCAGGGTGCGGTGCCCGCCGCCTTGTGGGATGCGCCCAAGTTTCTTGATGTCCACGTGGATCAGGTCCCCGGGATGGTCGTGTTCGTAGCGTCGTGGCGCAGGCTTGCGCACGGGCAGGCCGGTGCTTTGGTCAAGGCAGGCCAGTCGGGGCATCTGGTACCGGGCCAGGACCTTGCCTACCGTCGAGCGGGCAAGGTGTAGGTGGGCCGCGATCCGGTGGGGTCCCCAGCGGCGGGTGAAGCGCAGCGCCAGGATCCGCCGCTCAGTGCGGGTGTTGGTGCGGTTCGGGCTCCGGTGAGGTCGCGATGACATGTCAGCCATGCCGTCCTCGCCGCAGGCCCGGTACCGGTCCACCCATTTCTTGGCCGTGGCCGGCGAGCACTGGAACCGTTCTGCGGCGCGGCGCAGAGTCCAGTCCTGCTCGATGACCAGCCGTGCGAGCTTTCCCCTGGCCCTGGGTGTCAGGTCTGCGTTGGCATGGGTAACGTAGGACACGAGAGCCTCCTGGCGTCGAGATGAGTGTGGTAACCCAAATCGATACCGGAGGCTCTCGCTCTTTACATCAAGCCACGCTGTTCACAACCTCCGTGTGAACTACAGCTAGGGCTGCGCAGGCGCGAGCCGGTAGCCCACACCGCGGACCGTCTGCAGCCAGCGGGGCTGCACGGCATCCTCGCCCAGTTTCCGGCGCAGGTTGCCGATGTGAACCTCTACGGCGCGCTCATCGGAGTCGCTGATGTACGCGTCGGCCCGGTAGTACTCCCCCCGGACCACGCGGACCAGGTCCGTCTTGGACCGGACCGCGCCAGCGCCCTTGAGGAGCGCATGGAGCAGGTCGAATTCGCTGCGGGTCAGCGACAGCGGCTCGCCGTCGACCGTCACGGAGCGCATCTCCGGATTCAGCGACAGCCCGTTGTGGCGCAGCACGTTGTCCGGCGCCGGTGGAGGCGCGGCCACGGCGCCGCCGGTGTCCCGGCGTGGGCGGCGCATCATGGCCGCCACGCGGGCGCGGAGTTCGCGCGGCCGGAAGGGCTTGGTGAGGAAATCGTCCGCACCTGTGTGGAGGGCGGTCAGTGTGTCGAGTTCGTCGGTGCGGGCCGTGAGCATGACGACATATGCGTCGCTGAACTGGCGGATCCGACGCAGGACCTCAAAGCCGTCAATGTCCGGCAGTCCCACATCCAGGGTGACCACCTGGGCATCCTCGCGGCGGACGACGTCCACGCCTTCGCGGCCCTCGGATGCGGAATGCACCTCGAAGCCCGCCTGCCGCAGCACAGCCTCGACGAGGTTCCGCACATCGGCGTCGTCTTCCACGACCACGGCCACGCCCAGGTCTGTCATGCCACCCTCACATCCGCTGCAGTTCCGCTTCCACCGCCGCCACCGGCCCGGGGCACCACCGCCAGGCGGGGCACCGCCGCGCCAAAGACCCGCAGCACGTCCTGCCACCATACCCAGCCGGGGACCGAATCCCGGGCTCCGGCACATTTTTGTTCAGCAATCTTCGTATGTTTTATGTCAATTTATTTTGACACGACTGTAAACTCAAGCTTCGTGAGAGGAGCGTTGGTCTTTGGGTGAGTGGCGGCTGGTTCATGACGTGCGGGTGCCCCGCCGCCCGACCACCCTGCACACCCGGCTTCGCGTCCTGACCTCCCAGCTTCCCCTCACCCTGCTGCTGACCGCTGGCCTCGCCGCGGCCCCCTCGGCTTGGGACCTGCACCTCTACAGCGGCTGGGGCCAGGCCGCCGTCGCCGCCCACGCCGCCCTCTTCCTTGCCTGCCTGGTGGTCCCGTGGGAGCGCCTCCCGCCCCTGGCAACGCTGTGGATTCCGGTGCTCGATCTCGCCGCCATCGGCCTGAGCCGGGTCGCCGCGGCCGAGGAGTTGCCGGGCCTCGGGGTGCTGTCCGTCCTGCCGGTGGTCTGGCTCGCCTCCTCCCGGCTCTCCCCCGCCGTCACCGCCGCCCTGAGCTTCTTCGGCCCGCTCCTGGCCGGACTCCCATGGTTCTTCGATGCCGGCCCCGACGACAGCCCCGGCCGGATCGCCACCGTCGCCCTGCTGTCACTGACCACCCTGGCCGTGGCGGTGGCCATGGAATTCGTCAAGGGACAGCTGGCCCGCCAGCAGCGCCGCGTGGACTCGAAGGAGGCGCAGCTGCAGGCACTGCTGGCCGAGAGCCGCGAGCGGGAGCGGCTGCTGAACACCATCCTGGACACCGTGGACGTGGGGATCGTCGCCGTCGACGCCGAGGGGCGACGGCTGCTCACCAACAGCTGGCAGAGCCGCCTCGAGGCGGGCGCCGCGCCGCACGGGGCCAGCACCGCCGTGCACCGCGGCTGGGAGGACCACCTGCTGCTGACCGGGCCGGACCAACGGACCCCGCTCCAGCCCGAACGGCGGCCCATCCGGCGTGCCATGGCGGGGGAATCCTTTGCCGACCACCTGGTCTGCTTCGGCGGCGCCCCCGGCGGCCGGGTGGTCTCCACCGGCGCCCGGCCGCTGCGCGACGACGACGGCGGCTTTGGCGGCGCCGTCGTGGTCTACAACGAGGTCACGGGTCTAGTGAACGCCCTGGCCGCCAAGGACGACGTCGTCGCCACCGTGTCGCACGAATTCCGGACGCCCCTGACCTCCATCATCGGCAACCTGGACCTTGTCCTCGGCGAGGAGCTGCCGCCGTCCGTGCTGCGCCGCATTGAGGTGGCCCAGCGCAACGCCGAGCGGCTGCTGGCCCTGGTCTCCGACCTGCTGGTTACCGCCAGCGCGGCCGTCCAGCTGCAGCCCCGCCGCACCGACCTCGCCGGGCTGGTGGAGGCCAGCATCGGCTCCGCCCAGGCCCACGCGCAAGCGGCCCGGGTGTCCCTGTCGATGGAGGCCCGGGAGCCGATGTGGGCGAACGTCGATCCGCTGCGCATCAGCCAGGCCCTCGACAACCTGGTCTCCAACGCCATCAAGTACTCGCCCGACGGCGGGTCCGTGACGGTCTCCGGCTGCGCCGCGGAAGGCCGCGTGGTCCTCCAGGTGCGGGATACCGGGATCGGGATGACCGCCGCCGACGCCGACAGGGTGTTCACCCGCTTCTTCCGCAGCCCGGCGGTGCGCGACGGCGCCATCCCCGGGGCGGGGCTGGGATTGTCCATCACCAAGGCGATCGTGGAGGGACACGGCGGGTCCATCACCTGCCGCACCCGCCCGGGTCACGGCAGCACCTTTACCGTCGAGTTGCCCGCCGACGGGCCGCCGCGCTCCTTCTAGCCGCGCCCCGCCAACCGAAGATCAGGGGTGGCCGGCGAAGGGTTGCTACTCGCGCCGGGCGCGGGTCAGCTCCGCCCGGGCCATCAGCCCTTCCGCCGAGGGGTACGCCACCTCTTCCAGGATCAGCGGATGCGGCGGGGCCAAAACGGAGCGGGCGTCCCGCTGCCGGGCCAGCAGCCGTTCGTAGAGCCACCCCGGAGGCTGCTCGCCGGCGCCGACGAACAGCGCCGAACCGATGAGGGCCCGGACCTGGTTGTGGCAGAAGGCGTCCGCCTGGATGGTGGCGACAATGACGCCGTCGGCCCCGCGGGTGAAGTCAAAGCGCTGCAGCTCACGGATGGTGGTGGCGCCCTCCCGCGGCTTGCAGTAGGAACGGAAGTCCTGCAGCCCCAGCAGCGGCGCGGCACCCTCGTTCAACAGGTCTGTGTCCAGGGCCGTCTTGTGCCAGAGCGTGGCGTACCGGGTGACCGGGTCCCAGCGGGGTGTGCCGTCGGCGATGCGGTAACTGTAGCGGCGCCAGAGCGCGCTGAACCGGGCATCAAAGCCCTCCGGCGCCAGCGCCGCGCGGTGTACCTCGACAGCCCCGGCGAGGTCCCCCATGCCCCGGCGGAGGGCGCCGCGGAGCCGGCGCAGTAACGCGGCGGCCGGATCCAGTCCGGCGCCGCGGGGAAGGCCGGCCCATTCGGCGGCGGCCATGTCGAAGTGCACCACCTGGCCGCGCGCGTGCACACCGGCGTCGGTCCGTCCGGCCACGGTGACCCGGACTGGGCGGCGCAGCAACAGGGCCAGGGCCTCCTCCAGGACCCCCTGGACGGTTCGCCTACCGGGCTGGAGCGCCCAGCCGCTGAACGGCGCCCCGTCGTAGGAGAGGTCCAGCCGGATACGCAAAAACCCGCCGTCCCCGGTAAGGGGGACAGCGGGTTCGTGCTCGTTCATAGACCTAAGTCTATAAGAAGGCGGTCAGCGAATTACTTCGCTTCCTTCTCGGTCTCGGCGGGAGCTTCCTCGGCGGCCGGAGCCTCTTCGGTTGCTGCTGCCTCGGCCTCGGGGGCCTCTTCGGTTTCAGCGGCTTCGGTTTCGGCAACCGGAGCAGCCTCGTCCTTCTTGTCGGAGTCCTTCTTTTCAGCGTCCCGCTGGGCGGCGGTGGTGGCCTCGGCAACCACGGCCTGCTTGGCGGAAACCGGCTCCAGGACCAGCTCGATGACAGCCATGGGGGCGTTGTCGCCCTTGCGGTTGCCGATCTTGGTGATGCGGGTGTAGCCGCCGTCGCGGTTCTCCATCGCCTGGGCGATGTCGGTGAACAGCTCGTGGACGACGCCCTTGTTGCTGATCAGGCCCAGCACGCGACGGCGGGAAGCCAGGTCGCCGCGCTTGGCGAAGGTGACCAGACGCTCGGCATACGGCTTCAGGCGCTTGGCCTTGGTCACCGTGGTGGTGATGCGCTTGTGCTCGAACAGTGCGGCAGAGAGGTTCGCGAGCATGAGGCGCTCGTGAGCCGGGCCGCCTCCGAGGCGCGGACCCTTAGTGGGGGTAGGCATAACTATTTCTCCTCATATGGAAGCCTGCGGACCGTGCACGCTGCGGTGCGTCCGATCCGCCGGCCAAGATCTGTTTTAGAGCTCGTCGTCGCTGAACGCGGCGTCGTCCTCTTCGATGGCTGCGGCGCGGGCTGCAAGGTCGAAACCGGGAGGGGAGTCCTTGAGGGACAGACCCAGCTCAACAAGCTTTGCCTTGACCTCGTCGATGGACTTCGCACCGAAGTTACGGATGTCCATCAGGTCAGCCTCGGAGCGGGCAACGAGTTCACCCACGGTGTGGATGCCCTCACGCTTGAGGCAGTTGTAGGAACGGACGGTGAGGTCCAGATCCTCGATCGGCAGTGCCATGTCCGCTGCCAGGGCAGCGTCCGTCGGCGACGGGCCGATCTCGATACCTTCAGCTGCGGTGTTCAGCTCGCGGGCCAGACCGAACAGTTCCACCAGGGTGGTACCGGCCGAAGCAACGGCATCGCGCGGGGCGATGGCCGGCTTGGTCTCGACGTCGACAATCAGCTTGTCGAAGTCGGTGCGCTGCTCGACACGGGTAGCTTCCACGCGGAAGGTCACCTTCAGCACCGGCGAGTAGATCGAGTCGACCGGGATGCGGCCGATCTCGGAGTCGCCGGACTTGTTCTGAGCTGCCGACACGTAGCCGCGGCCGCGCTCGATGGTCAGTTCGAGTTCAAACTTGCCCTTCGAGTTCAGCGTGGCGATGTGCAGATCCGGGTTGTGGAATTCGACGCCGGCCGGCGGAGCGATGTCCGCGGCGGTGACGACTCCCGGGCCCTGCTTGCGCAGGTAAGCGACAACCGGCTCGTCGTGCTCGGAGGAAACCGACAGGTTCTTGATGTTCAGGATGATCTCGGTGACATCTTCCTTGACACCCGGAACCGTGGTGAACTCGTGCAGCACGCCATCGATCCGGATGCTCGTGACAGAGGCACCGGGGATGGAGGAGAGCAGGGTACGGCGGAGGGAGTTACCGAGGGTGTAGCCGAAGCCCGGTTCCAGCGGTTCAATGATGAAGCGGGAACGGTTTTCGGAGACGACCTCTTCGGAGAGGGTGGGGCGCTGTGCAATGAGCACTTAGGTTTCCTTTCGGCGAGCATCCGCTATATGACGCAACACAGGTGGTGGAAAGATCGGTCTAATGGCTTAACGCCGCGGCGCTTGCCCGGACCGGCGACGGTCCGGGCAAGCACGGCAGAGCATTAGACGCGGCGGCGCTTCGGCGGGCGGCAGCCGTTGTGGGCGCTGGGGGTGACGTCCTGGATGGAGCCAACCTCGAGGCCAGCGGCCTGCAGCGAACGGATGGCGGTCTCGCGTCCCGAGCCCGGTCCCTTGACGAAAACGTCAACCTTGCGCATGCCGTGCTCCTGGGCGCGCTTAGCAGCGGCCTCGGCGGCCATCTGAGCGGCGAACGGAGTGGACTTACGCGAGCCCTTGAATCCAACCTCACCGGACGAGGCCCAGGAGATGACAGCACCGGACGGGTCCGTGATGGACACGATGGTGTTGTTGAACGTGCTCTTGATGTGCGCCTGGCCCAGCGCGATATTCTTCTTGTCCTTCTTACGCGGCTTGCGAACCGCGCCACGAGTCTTCGGGGGCATTATTTCTCCTACAGAAAGTTATTTGGGGGAAGCGAACGCTGTCGGCCCACAAATGCCTGGTTCCCTGCAATCGCGAAGCGATCTCAGGGGGCACTTGGGTTTTAGCGTCCGGCCTTCTTCTTGCCGGCGACGGTGCGCTTCGGGCCCTTGCGGGTACGAGCGTTGGTCTTCGTACGCTGACCGCGTACGGGCAGGCCCTTGCGGTGACGCAGGCCTTCGTAGCTGCCGATCTCGACCTTGCGGCGGATGTCGGCGGCTACCTCGCGGCGAAGGTCACCCTCAACCTTGTAGTTGCCTTCGATGTAGTCACGCAGCTGAACCAGTTCGGCGTCGGTCAGGTCCTTGACCCGAACGTCGGCGCTGATGCCGGTGGCAGCCAGGGTTTCGTGTGCACGGGTCTTGCCCACGCCGTAGATGTAAGTAAGCGCAATTTCCAGCCGCTTTTCGCGGGGAATGTCTACGCCAGCGAGACGAGCCATAGTGGCGGTACTCCTTGAATAAACCGGAGGTCGTAGGCAGTACACCCGCACGGTGTGTGCGGCCCCAGCCTCCGACCGGGGGTTAGCTGTCCGGACTCGTTGATGCTCAATGTCCCAGATCAGCTTGTGCTGCCTTTTATTTACTTGCGTGGGTTAGCAACCCGGGGTTCTCCGAAGGGGAGAATTAGCCCTGGCGCTGCTTGTGGCGCGGGTTCTCGCAGATCACCATGACCCGGCCATTACGGCGGATCACTTTGCACTTTTCGCAGATCTGCTTGACGCTCGGCTTGACCTTCATGGCGTTCCTTTGCGTGTTGCAGTGGTCAGCTGGCCCGGACCCTGGCTGATGCCACGGCCGTCCAGTGGTTATTTGTAGCGGTAGACGATACGACCACGTGTCAGGTCGTAAGGGCTCAGTTCCACCACTACGCGGTCCTCGGGGAGGATCCGAATGTAGTGCTGTCGCATCTTTCCAGAGATGTGTGCCAGAACGATGTGCTTGTTGGTGAGCTCAACGCGAAACATCGCGTTGGGCAGCGCCTCGGTCACAACGCCCTCGATCTCAATGACCCCGTCCTTCTTGGCCATACCCTCCGCTAACTGTTGTTGCCGCGGCACCCCGGTTTGCACCGGATGCGGCCGCGAACGTTTGTGATTTCTTGCTTGCCTCCCGGCTACCGCTCCCCAAAAGGGCACAGCAGGGCAGACAACCAACAGTCAACATTACGGCATCGGAGGCCGAATGTTAAATCCAGTCATGCTAGCGCACTCAGCGGCGGTATGCACGAAACCGGCCCGTCGGGGTGGTCTCGTCGCCTGCGGCGTCGACCCCGTCCAGGATGGCCAGCCGCACGGCGTCGGCTGCCGCGCTCTGCAGCGTGATCAGGCTCAGCTGCCGCGCCGCGTCGGTGTCGCGGTCCAGCGCGAGGGCGCCCGTGGCGAGGCAGAAGACCGTGTCCCCGTCGGCCAGAGTGTGGCTTGGGTTCAGCGCCCGCGCCAGTCCGGCATGTGCCGCCGAGGCCGTCCTTTTGCACTCGGCCTTGTCCAGGATGGCGTTCGTGGCGACGACGACGAGGGTCGTGTTGAGCGGCGGCAGCTGCGGCGCTTGCGCGCCCTCCGCCCCGTGGCCGGCTTCCGCCGGCGCAGCCGCAACCCTCTGCGTGCTCGCTCGTTCCTCGCTTAGACGCACGCTGCCGGGTTCCGCCTGCTCCGGCGATGTGCCAAAGGGTAGTCCCAGCGCGTTGACTACTGCTATTGCTCCAACCACCACCGGCCCGTCTTTGGAGATGTTCTCGAGGGTGATTGATGCGGTACCGACACCGCCCTTGAACTGGCCCCGGCCGATCAGGGCTCCGGTGCCGGCGCCGGTGCTGCCGCGTTCGACGTTGTGGCCCTCCGGGCGGGAGGCGGCGTCAGCCGTGGCGTCGTAGCCCATGGCCGCGTCCGGGCGGGCGCCGAAGTCGCCGCCCCGGCCCAGGTCGAAGATCGCCGCGGCGGGCACGATCGGAACCACCCCGCCGGGGACTGCGAAGCCCCTCCCCTGCTCCTCGCACCACCTCTGCGCCCCGTGGGCGGCGGCGAGTCCGAACGCGCTGCCGCCGGTGAGGACGACGGCGTCGACCGTGGCCGTGAGGGTGGTGGGGTCCAGGGCGTCGGTCTCGTGGGTGCCGGGTCCGCCGCCGCGGACGTCGACCGAGCCGGCGGTCCCCGGCGGCGGCAGCACCACCGTCACCCCGCTCAGCCAGCCCCCGCTGCGGCGGCCGGCATGGCCCACCCTGATCCCCGGTACATCCGTGATCCCCGTCATGGCTCCATTGTGCGCCGGTGCGGGCCGAATTGGAGCCCGATCCGCCTTTCCCCGCATCCCTGACCACAGGCGAACGGTGTGGAATACTGCAACCAACAGTAGGTAAACGGGCAAGGAAGCCTGGCATAACAAAGCTCTGACGGGGCCTTGTGCGGGGTTCCACCCACCAAGTGTGTGATGAAGTGTATGTTGATCCCCCGCCCGAACGCCTGCCAGTGGCAGGCCTGGATCCGTTAGAGACGCACCATGACAAGACAATTGACTGACAGGCCTGCGGCTACCGCCGCGGCCGTCGCACCGGCCCGGCGCAGGGGACGCTGGTCCGCCAGGACCCGCCGGGACTTCTTCGTATTTCTCGCGCTGGCGTTGCCCAACCTGGCCCTGATCGCGGTGTTCACCTACCTGCCGCTGATCAACAACATCTACTACTCGACGCTGGACTGGACGCTCGGCTCCGCCTCCGCGACCGTCGTCGGCCTCGACAACTACATCAACTTCTTCACCAGCGCCGATGCACCCAACGTGCTCGGCACCACGGCGGTCTTCACCGTCGTGACCGTCGGCGGTTCGATGATCCTGGGGCTGCTGGTGGCCCTGGCCCTGAACGCCAAGGTCCGCGGCACCACCTTCGCCCGCTCCGCCGTCTTCGCCCCCTACGTCCTCAGCGGCGTCGGCGTCGGCCTGGTCTGGCTGTTCATCTTCGACCCGGGCTACGGCGTCCTCTCCTGGCTCCTGCGCGGCATCGGCCAGCAGAGCCCGCAGTGGATCAACGACCCGCAGCTCTCGCTGGTCATGGTCATCATCGTCTACATCTGGAAGAACCTCGGCTACTGCGCCGTGGTGTACCTCGCCGGGCTGCAGTCGCTGCCCAAGGACGTCATGGAGGCAGCGTCCCTCGACGGCGCCAATGGCTTCCGCCGCTTCATCAGCATGGCCGTTCCGCTGCTCTCCCCCACCACGTTCTTCCTCCTGATCACCACGCTGCTCAGCTCCCTGCAGGCGTTCGACCTGATCCGGATCATGACCCCGCTGGGCAACGGCACCTCAACGCTGATTTACGAGGCCTACCTGCAGGCCTTCGGCGCCTACAACCGGGCCGGCTACTCCGCGTCCATCTCCGTGATCCTCTTCGCGATCCTGCTCATCATCACCGTGCTGCAGGTGCGGTTCGTCGAACGTAAGGTGCACTACTCATGAGCACGCTCTCCCCCGTCAGTCCCGATCCGGCGGCCGGGGCCGCCCCCGCGGCAGGCGCGAACCAGGACCTCCCGCCGCAGCGGAACCGCCCATTCTCCCGTGCCAACCTGGTCCAGACAATCGTCGGCGGCTACGTGCCGCTGATCCTGGCCACCCTGGTCGTCGTCGTCCCGCTGCTGTGGATGCTGCTCAGCTCGCTTAAGACGCCGGGCGAGATCGTGACCACGGACCTGAAGATCCTGCCGCAGAGCTTCAACCTGGAGAACTACAAGGTGGCCATGACCACCGTGCCGTTCGGCCAGTTCTTCATCAACAGCCTGATCGTCACCACGGTCGGTTCCACGGTGAAGGTCATCCTGGCCATCCTCACCGCCTACGCCCTGGTGTTCGTCCGGTTCCCGTTCAAGAACGTCATCTTCATCGTGATCCTCGTGGCCCTGATGGTGCCGCCGCAGGTGTCCATCCTGCCGAACTACATCCTGATCGCCGGGATCGGCGGGAAGAACACTCTCTGGGGCATCATCCTCCCCGGCCTTGGCACGGCGTTCGGCACGTTCCTGCTGCGCCAACACTTCCTGACCCTCCCGGCGTCAATCCTTGAGGCCGCGGAGATCGACGGCGCCGGCCACTGGCGCCGCCTCTGGCAGGTCGTCGCCCCGGTGTCCCTGCCCTCGATCGCCACCGTGGCGCTCGTGACCGTCGTCAGCGAGTGGAACGACTACATCTGGCCGCTGATCATCACCGACCGGCCCGAGACCATGACCCTGCCGGTGGGCCTGACCCTGCTGCAGAACTCCGAGGGCAACGGCGCGGGCTGGGGCATCCTGATGGCCGGCGCCATGTTAGTGATCGTCCCCATCCTGCTGGTCTTCGCGGCGCTGCAGCGGTACATCGTCGCCGGCCTCACCCAGGGCAGCGTCACCGGGTAGCCGCCCGGCCTGCCCTCCGCCCACACCCGATTTCCCCATTCCACCGCGCTTCAATCGAGTCAACCTTTCCCGAGAGGAACCATCATGGCCCCCACCTTTGACCGACGTAACTTCCTTGGCCTCGCCGGCGCCACCGCCGGCGCCGCGGCCCTGGCCGCCTGCGGCGGACCGTCCACCAGCGGCGGAGGCGCCACCACCGGCGCGTCCGACATCGACTTCACCGGCGTCAAGCCGGCCGGCTCCTTCGACTTCTGGACCAGCCACCCCGGCAAGTCCCAGGACGTCGAGAAGGCCATCATCGACAAGTTCCAGGCCAAGTACCCGGGCATCAAGGTCAACCTGATCACCGCCGGCGCGAACTACGAGGAGATCGCCCAGAAGTTCCAGACCTCCCAGGCGGCCAAGTCCGCCCTGCCCGGCCTGGTGGTCCTCTCCGACGTGTGGTGGTTCCGCTACTACACCAACGGCAACATCATCCCGCTCGACGGCCTGATCAAGCAGCTGGACTTCAAGATGGACGATTTCCAGAAGTCGCTGGTCGATGACTACAAGTACAACGACAAGCAGTGGGCCCTCCCCTACGGACGGTCCACCCCGCTGTTCTACTACAACAAGGACCACTTCAAGGCCGCGGGCCTGCCGGACCGGGCACCGAAGACCTGGCAGGAATTCGGTGAGTGGGCCCCGAAGCTGAAGGCCGCCTCCGGCGCCAGCTACTCCTACATGTACCCGGCGCTGGCCGGCTACGCCGGCTGGACGCTGCAGAACAACCTCTGGGGCTGGGGTGGCAGCTGGTCCAACGGCTGGGACCTCAACTGCGACTCCGCCGAGTCCGTGGCAGCCCTGCAGTGGGCCCAGGACTCCGTCTACAAGGACAAGTGGGCCGGCGTCTCGTCCAAGAACGCCGCCGACGACTTCGCCGCCGGCATCGCCTCGGCCACGATCTCCTCCACGGGTGACCTGCTGGGCGTCCTGCAGTCCGCCAAGTTCAACGTGGGCGTCGGCTTCCTGCCGGGCGGCCCGAAGAAGGACACGGGCGTCTGCCCCACCGGCGGCGCCGGCCTGGGCATCCCGAGCGGTGTCAGCAAGGAAGTCCAGATGGCAGCCGCCACGTTCCTGAAGTTCATGACAGAGCCGGAGAGCACGGCGGCCTTCTCCGCCGCCACCGGTTACATGCCTATCCGCAAGTCCGCGGACATGGCCGCGGTGCTCGCCAAGACCCCCCAGATCAAGACCGCCATGGACCAGCTGGCCGTGACCCACGTCCAGGACAACGCCCGCGTGTTCCTGCCCGGCGCGGACCAGGAAATGGCCAAGGCCGCTGCCAAGATCCTCACCCAGCAGGGCGACGTCAAGGCCACCATGACGGACCTAAAGACCACCCTCGACGGGATCTACACCAAGGACGTCAAGCCGAAGCTGAAGAGCTAGCACCGGCCGGCGATACGCAAAAGCCCTGGCGCAGCCGGAATTCCCGCAGCGCCAGGGCTTTTCTGTGTCACCGGGGACGCAGGGCGCCAACGTCCCTGGGTGACCGGACGTTAGGGAATCGGGACGGGCACGACGCCGAGCGGGGCGAGCTTCGCGGCGCCGCCGTCGGGTGCGGAGAGGACCCAGATGCCCTTCTCATGCACGGCCACAGAGTGCTCCCACTGGCAGGAGCGGGCGCCGTCGGTGGTGACGACGGTCCAGTCGTCCTCCAGCACGGCCGTGTCGATGCTGCCGCGCACCAGCATGGGCTCGATCGCCAGGCACAGTCCGGGACGGATCTTCGGCCCGCGGTGGCTGGTGCGGTAGTTCAGTACGTCAGGGGGCATGTGCATGGCCGAGCCGATGCCGTGGCCCACGTAGTCCTCGAGGATGCCCAGCGGCTTGCCCGGGACCGAGGAGACGTAGTCGTCGACGGCGTTGCCGATGTCGCCGACGAACTTGCCCTTCGCCAGGGCCGCGATCCCCCGCCACATGGCTTCCTCGGTGACGTCGGAGAGGCGCTGGTCCTCGGGGTCGGCGGTGCCGACGATCACGGTGCGGGCCGAGTCCGAGTGCCAGCCGTCAACGATCGCACCGCCGTCGATCGAGATGATGTCGCCGTCGTTCAGCACCCGGTCCCCGGGGATGCCGTGCACAACTTCCTCGTTGACCGAGGTGCAGATGGTGGCCGGGAAGCCGTGGTAGCCGAGGAAGTTCGACGTGGCCCCGGCTTCCTTGAGGACGCCGGCAAAGACGGCGTCGAGGTCCTTGGTGGTGACACCGGGGACGGCCGCGGCGACGGTGGCGTCGAGCGCCCGGCTCAGCACCAGGCCGGCCTCGTGCATGGTCCGCATCTGGGCGTTGGTCTTGTATTCAATGCGCGTCTGGCCGAATGCCATACTCTGCGTCCTCTCGGTGGTGCCGCCGCCCCTGGCGGGATGGCGGACAAATGCCTGAGGCTCCTCCCGGCAGTGCGGGAGGAGCCTCAACGGTCTGCGGCGGGTCCTAGGCGGACTGTGCTGCCTTGATGGCCTGCATGACGCGGTCGGTGACCTCGTCGATACCGCCGAAGCCGTCCACGCGGGTCAGGATGCCGCGTTCGGCGTACTTGTTGACGACCGCCTCGGTCTGGCCGTGGTACAGATCCAGCCGGTGGCGGATGACGGCTTCGTTGTCGTCGCTGCGGCCGGTTTCCTTGGCGCGGCCCAGGAGCCGGGTGACGAGCTCCTCGTCGTCGGCGGTGAGCTGCAGGACGACGTCGAGCTTCTGGTCATTGTCGGCCAGGATGCCGTCGAGGTAGTCCACCTGTGCGGTGGTACGGGGGTAGCCGTCCAGCAGGAACCCTGCCTCGACGTCGCCCTCGGAGAGACGGTCGCGGACCATCTTGTTGGTCACGCTGTCCGGGACGAAGTCGCCGGCGTCCATGTACTTCTTCGCTTCGAGCCCGAGCGGGGTCTCACCCTTGACGTTGGCCCGGAAGATGTCGCCGGTGGAGATCGCAATGACGCCGAGGCGCTCCGAAATGCGTTCCGCCTGCGTTCCCTTGCCGGAGCCGGGAGGTCCGATAATCAACATTCTCGTCATCGCAAAAGCCCTTCGTAGTGACGCTGCTGTAGCTGCGCATCAATCTGCTTGACGGTCTCCAAGCCAACGCCCACCATGATCAGGATCGAGGTGCCACCGAACGGGAAGTTCTGGTTGGCGTTGATCAGGACCAGGGCGATGAGCGGGATCAGGGCAACGAAGCCCAGGTAGATCGCGCCGGGCAAGGTGATCCGGGAAAGCACGTACTGCAGGTAATCCGCGGTCGGCTTGCCGGCACGGATGCCCGGAATGAAGCCGCCGTACTTCTTCATGTTGTCAGAAACTTCTTCAGGGTTGAAAGTGATCGCAACATAGAAGTACGTGAAGAACACAATCAGGGCGAAGTACAGGGCCATGTAGATGGGGTGGTCGCCCTTGGTCAGGTTGTTGTTGATCCACTCAACCCAGGGGGCCATCTGCTCGCCCGGCTTGGGCGCGTTGAACTGTGCGATCAGGCCCGGCAGGTACAGCATCGACGAGGCGAAGATGACGGGCACGACGCCGGCCATGTTCACCTTGATCGGGATGTAGGTGCTGGTGCCGCCCACGGTGCGGCGGCCGATCATGCGCTTGGCGTACTGCACCGGAATACGGCGCTGGGACTGCTCGACGAAGACCACCAGGGCCACGGTCAGCAGGCCGATCAGCAGCACCAGGAAGAACGTGCCGGGGCCCTGCGCCTTCCAGATGGCGCCGAGGGACGTCGGGAAGCCGGCGGCGATCGAGGTGAAGATGAGCAGCGACATGCCGTTGCCCACGCCCTTCTCGGTCACGAGCTCGCCCATCCACATGATCAGGCCGGTGCCGGCCGTCAGGGTGATGACGATCAGGATGGTGGTGATGATGCTCGAGTCCGGGATGATCGGCAGCTGGCAGTTCGGCAGCAGCTGGCCGGAGCGCGCCAGCGACACCAGCGTCGTGGCGTTCAGCAGGCCGAGGGCGATCGTCAGGTAGCGGGTGTACTGGGTCAGCTTGGACTGGCCCGAGGCGCCCTCTTCGTAGAGCTGCTGGAACCGCGGGATAACCACGCGGAGCAGCTGCACGATGATGCTGGAGGTGATGTAGGGCATGATCCCCAGGGCGAAGATGGAGACCTGGAGCAGTGCACCGCCGCTGAACAGGTTGACGAGCTGGTAGATCCCGCCCGAGGTCTGACCGTTCTGCAAGCATTGCTGGACATTCTGGTAGCTCACACCGGGCGAGGGGATGAAGGCACCCAAGCGGAAGATGGTGATGATTCCCAGCGTGAACAACAACTTGCGTCGCAGATCAGGCGTGCGAAAGGCCCGGCCAAATGCGCTAAGCAAGCGTCCTCCTGTGTAATAAGTAAAATCATGTGAGATAGGTCAAACAAACCCAACAACCGAGTCTAGCGGTTGGATGCTCCCTGCGAACAATCGACAGGGGGTCCGGGCGTGAAAAAACTCCCGGCACCCGGAGGCGTGAGCCCCAGGGTACCGGGAGTTTTATGCAACGGGCATCAGCCCCGCCGCCTCCTTAGAGGGCGGTGGTGCTTCCGCCGGCTGCGGCAATCTTTTCTGCGGCGCTGGCCGAGAATGCGTGGGCGGTGACGTGAACCTTGACGGTGATGTCGCCGGTGCCCAGCACCTTGACGGGCTGGTTCTTGCGAACGGCGCCCTTTTCGACCAGGTTCTCCACGGTGACAGTGCCACCTTCCGGGAACAGCTCGTTGAGCTTGTCCAGGTTTACAACCTGGAACTCAACCCGGAACGGGTTCTTGAAGCCGCGCAGCTTCGGCAGGCGCATGTGCAGCGGCAGCTGGCCGCCGGCAAAGCCAGCCTTGACCTGGTAGCGGGCTGCCGTGCCCTTGGTGCCACGACCGGCGGTCTTACCCTTGGAGCCTTCACCACGACCAACGCGGGTCTTGGCGGTCTTGGCACCCGGGGCGGGACGCAGGTGGTGAACCTTCAGCGCGTTCTGCTTCTCAGCAGCGCCCTGTGCCTTCTCGGCGGTGTTCTTCTCGGCCATTTACTTCGCCTCCTCTACCTTTACCAGGTGCGGAACCGTGTTCAGCATGCCAACGGTCACGGCGTCGGCGGTGCGGACAACGGTGTGTCCGATCCGCTTCAGGCCGAGGGACCGAAGGGTGTCGCGCTGGTTCTGCTTGCCGCCAATGGCGGACTTGATCTGGGTGATCTCCAACTGAGCGTCGGACGGAATCAGGTTCTTCGCCATGACTCAGACACCTGCCTTCTGGTTCATGATCGCCTTCACCATTGCCGGCGTGGCGATCTCGTCGAGAGGCAGGCCGCGGCGTGCTGCCACTGCTGCCGGCTCTTCGAGGCGCTTCAGCGCGTCAACGGTCGCGTGAACGATGTTGATGGCGTTGGAGGAACCGAGCGACTTGGAGAGGATGTCGTGGATGCCCACGCACTCCAGGACCGCGCGGACCGGACCACCGGCGATAACACCGGTACCAGCCGACGCCGGACGCAGCATGACGACGCCTGCGGCGGCCTCACCCTGAACGCGGTGCGGGATGGTGCTGCCGATGCGGGGAACGCGGAAGAAGGACTTCTTGGCCTCTTCAACGCCCTTCGCGATGGCGGCGGGAACTTCCTTGGCCTTGCCGTAGCCGACGCCGACCATACCGTTGCCGTCACCGACGACGACGAGGGCGGTGAAGCTGAAGCGCCGACCACCCTTGACGACCTTGGAAACACGGTTGATGGTTACGACGCGCTCTACGAACTGGCTCTTCTCCGCTTCGCGGCCGCCGTCGCGGCCACCACGGCCACCACGGTCGCCACGGCCCTGGCCGCGGTCGCCACGCTCGCCACGACGGGCACCGCCACGGCGGTCGTCGGTGGTAGCAGGCGCAGCGGTCTCGGTTGCCGGAGCAGCTACAGCTTCAGTCACCTGAGTGTCCTTTTCGTTATTTTCGGTCACAGTGCCAGCCCACCTTCACGTGCGCCGTCAGCGACGGCGGCGATCCGGCCGTGGTACTTGTTACCACCGCGGTCGAAGACGACAGCTTCGATGCCGGCAGCCTTGGCACGCTCGGCAACGAGCTCGCCGACGCGCTTGGCCTTGGCGGTCTTGTCGCCGTCGAACGCGCGCAGGTCGGCTTCCAGGGTGGAGGCGCTTGCCACGGTCAGGCCCTTGGTGTCATCGACAACCTGGACGAATACGTGGCGGGCCGAACGGTTGACGACCATGCGAGGACGTACAGCCGTACCGGAAATGCGCTTGCGGATACGAAGCTGGCGGCGGCTGCGCTGGGCAGACTTGCTCTTGTTCGTACGCTTCTTGTTAATTGCGATGGCCATGGTTACTTACCAGCCTTTCCGACCTTGCGGCGGATGACCTCGCCGGCGTAGCGGATACCCTTGCCCTTGTACGGGTCGGGCTTCCGCAGCTTGCGAATGTTGGCAGCAACTTCGCCGACCTGCTGCTTGGAGATACCTGAAACAGAGAGCTTCGTCGGGGTCTCAACTGCAAAGGTGATGCCGTTCGGAGCCGAGACGTTGACCGGGTGGCTGTAGCCCAGAGCGAACTCCAGGTCAGAACCCTTGGCCTGGACGCGGTAACCGGTACCGACAATCTCAAGCTTCTTCTCGTAGCCTGCGGTGACACCCTGGATCATGTTGGCGATCAGGGTGCGGGTCAGGCCGTGCAGCGAACGGGAGGCGCGCTCGTCGTTCGGGCGGCTGACGGTCAGGGTGCCATCTTCCAGGGCGACCTCGATCGGGCTGGGCACGGTGTGGCTCAGCTCTCCCTTGGAACCCTTGACGGAGACGACAGAGCCGTCAACCTTGACCTCAACGCCGGCAGGAACGGTGATGGGGAGACGTCCAATACGTGACATTATTCTCTTCCTTTCCCGTTACCAGACGTACGCGAGGACTTCGCCGCCCACGCCCTTCTTGCCGGCCTGCTTGTCAGTCAGGAGGCCGGAAGAGGTGGACAGGATTGCGATACCCAGGCCACCCAGCACGTGCGGCAGGTTGGTGGACTTCGCGTAAACGCGGAGACCCGGCTTGGAGATACGGCGAACACCGGCGATGGAACGCTCGCGGTTCGGACCGAACTTGAGCTCGAGGGTCAGCTTCTTGCCGACCTCCGCGTCTTCTTCCTTCCAGCCGGCGATGAAGCCTTCTGCCTTAAGGATGTCGGCGACGCGAGCCTTGAGCTTGCTGTAAGGCATAGACACGGAATCGTGGTATGCCGAGTTTGCGTTGCGCAGACGCGTAAGCATATCTGCGACAGGATCTGTCATAGTCATGGTGGGCTCTTGCCCTTCCTCATAACGGTTTCCGCTGCCGGTCTAGTGACTGGCGTGCGGACCTTTTATGTAGCTGGATTAGTCTTCGGTCTTGAACGGGAAGCCCAGCGCCTTGAGCAGCGCGCGGCCTTCGTCGTCGGTCTTGGCAGTGGTCACGACGGTGATGTCCATACCGCGGACGCGGTCGATGGAATCCTGGTCGATCTCGTGGAACATAACCTGCTCGGTCAGACCGAAGGTGTAGTTGCCGTTGCCATCAAACTGCTTGCCGCTGAGGCCCCGGAAGTCCCGGATACGCGGCAGAGCCAGCGTGACAAGGCGGTCCAGGAATTCCCACATGCGGTCGCCACGGAGGGTGGCGTGTGCACCAATCGGCATGCCTTCGCGCAGCTTGAACTGTGCGATCGACTTGCGGGCCTTGGTGACCTGCGGCTTCTGGCCGGTGATCAGGGTGAGGTCGCGGACGGCGCCGTCGATCAGCTTGGAGTCCTTGGCGGCATCTCCAACACCCATGTTCACAACGACCTTCACCAGGCGGGGAACCTGGTTGACGTTGGCGTACTTGAATTCCTCAACGAGCGCGCTCTTGATGGAATCGGCGTACTTGGTCTTCAGACGAGGAACGATCTTGCTAGCCGGAGTCTCGAGAGTCTCAGTCATTAGATGTCCTTCCCTGAGCTCTTGGCCACGCGGACGCGCACTTCGCGCTTCACGCCATCGCGCTCAACGGTCTCGGTGCGGAAACCGACGCGCGTGGGCTTCTTGGTGGAGGGGTCAACCAGGGCCACGTTGGAGATGTGGATCGGGGCCTCAACGACCTCGATGCCACCGGTCTTGGTGCCGCGCTGCGACTGACCGACCTTGGTGTGCTTGGTGACGCGGTTGATGCCTTCGACCAGCACGCGGTTGGTCTCGGGGAACACGCGCAGGACCTTGCCCTGCTTGCCGCGGTCGCCGCCGCGCTCAGCCTTGGCGCCAGTGATGACCTGAACGAGGTCACCCTTCTTGATCTTAGCCATGGACTAGAGCACCTCCGGAGCCAGAGAAACGATCTTCATGAACTTCTTGTCGCGCAGTTCACGACCAACCGGTCCGAAGATACGGGTACCGCGGGGGTCACCGTCGTTCTTCAGGATCACAGCTGCGTTCTCGTCAAACTTGATGTAGGAACCATCCGCACGGCGGCGTTCCTTCTTGGTGCGGACGATGACAGCCTTGACGACATCGCCCTTCTTTACGTTGCCGCCCGGGATTGCATCCTTGACGGTGGCGACGATGACGTCGCCGATGCCTGCGTAGCGACGACCGGATCCACCGAGAACGCGAATGGTAAGGATTTCCTTAGCACCCGTGTTGTCGGCGACCTTGAGTCGCGACTCCTGCTGAATCACTATTTACTCCTTGCGTCGCGCCGGTTCTCAGGCCGTGATCTTGCTACGGAATGAGCCTTGCGGAACGGTTGATCGGGGTGTCTCTTGACCTGCCTGGATTTTGCCAGACCAGGCCTAAACGCCCGTGCCAAAAGCAGTTGCATCCCGTGCGCCCTGGGGCGCGGGCATGCACTATGCCGTGGCACGATTGTTTACGAGGTTGACGATGGCACACGAAAGGCGCCATACAAACTCAATATCTTAGCACGGCCGGGGCCCTGGCAGAGAATCGCCCATTACCACAGACCCTCCCCGGATCCGGCGGCCACTTCCCCGGGAACGGCGAAACCCCCGCTCCCAGACGGGAACGGGGGTTTCCTAGCCGATTCCCCTGACGGGGAGGCAGCAGATGCTACTTGGCCTTTTCGAGGATCTCGACCAGGCGCCACCGCTTGGTAGCGGAGAGCGGGCGGGTCTCGGCGAGGAGGACCAGGTCGCCGATGCCGGCGCTGTTCTCTTCGTCGTGAGCCTTGATCTTGGTGTTGCGCCGCATGACCTTGCCGTAGAGCGCGTGCTTCACGCGGTCTTCGACCTGGACAACGATGGTCTTTTCCATCTTGTCCGAGACGACGTAGCCGCGCTTCGTCTTGCGGTAACCGCGCTCGTCAGCCTTGGCAGCGTCGGAAACAGTTTCCGTCACGTTCTCGTCCTTTTCACTCACTTGGCGTCCTCCTCGGTCTCAACCTCGTCGGCCTTGTCAGCCTTCTTGGTTGCAGCCTTCTTGGACTTCTTTTCTTCCTTGGCTTCCACAACCGGTGCGGCAACCTCGGCACGAATGCCCAGCTCGCGTTCGCGGAGAACGGTGTAGATGCGTGCGATGTCCTTCTTGACCGCGCGCAGACGACCGTGGTTCTCCAGCTGTCCGGTGGCGGACTGGAAACGCAGGTTGAACAGCTCTTCCTTCGCCTTGCGGAGTTCCTCAACGAGACGCTCGTTGTCGAAACCGTCCAGCTGCTTGGGTGCGAGTTCCTTCGACCCTACTGCCATTTCTATTCACCACCTTCGCGACGCACAATGCGTGCCTTCAACGGCAGCTTGTGGATTGCCAGGCGCAGGGCCTCGCGAGCTACCTCTTCATTGACACCGGAGAGTTCGAAGAGAACCCGGCCCGGCTTGACGTTGGAGACCCACCATTCCGGCGAACCCTTACCGGAACCCATGCGGGTTTCGGCCGGCTTCTTGGTCAGCGGACGGTCCGGGTAGATGTTGATCCAGACCTTGCCGCCACGCTTGATGTGGCGGGTCATCGCGATACGGGCGGATTCGATCTGACGGTTGGTGACGTATGCCGGGCTCAGAGCCTGGATACCCCACTCACCGAACGAAACCTCGGTGCCACCCGTGGCAGCGCCGGAACGACCCGGGTGGTGCTGCTTACGGTGCTTGACTCGACGTGGGATAAGCATTTAAGCCTGTCCTCCTTCTGCAGCGGCCGGAGCCGCCTCTGCCGGAGCCTCGGCAGCAGGAGCTGCGTCGGCGGCCGGACGGTCGTTACGACGACGGCGGTCACCACGGTCGGCGCCACCGGGACGGCCCGGACGGTCGCCGGCGCGGCCGCGGGACGGTGCAGCAGCAGCCTGCTGGGCCAGTTCCTTGGCAGTGACGTCACCCTTGTAGATCCAGACCTTCACGCCGATGCGGCCGAAGGTGGTCTTGGCCTCGTAGAAGCCGTAGTCGATGTTCGCGCGGAGGGTGTGCAGGGGCACACGGCCTTCGCGGTAGAACTCCGAGCGGGACATTTCAGCGCCACCCAGTCGACCCGAGCAAGCGATACGGATGCCCTTGGCACCGGCACGCTGCGCCGACTGCATAGCCTTCTTCATCGCGCGGCGGAAAGCCACGCGGGAAGTCAGCTGCTCTGCAACGCCCTGGGCAACAAGCTGGGCTTCCATCTCGGGGTTCTTGACCTCGAGGATGTTCAGCTGGACCTGCTTGCCGGTCAGCTTTTCGAGCTCGCCGCGGATGCGGTCTGCTTCGGCGCCGCGGCGGCCGATCACGATGCCCGGACGAGCCGTGTGGATATCCACGCGGACACGGTCGCGGGTGCGCTCGATCTCAACCTTGGCGATACCGGCGCGCTCCATGCCCGTGGACATGAGCTGGCGGATGCGGATGTCTTCGCGGACGAAGTCCTTGTACCGCTGGCCGGACTTGGTGCTGTCGGCGAACCAGTGCGATACGTGATCGGTGGTGATGCCGAGTCGGAACCCGTGCGGGTTTACTTTCTGTCCCACTTAGCGAGCCTCCTCTTTCTCCGGGGTAGCGACTACCACGGTGATGTGGCTCGTGCGCTTCTTGATCTGAAATGCACGACCCTGGGCGCGCGGCTGGAACCGCTTCATGGTCGGGCCTTCATCAACAAACGCTTCGCTGATGATGAGGTCACCTTCGTCAAACGCCACGCCGTCGCGGTCCGCGAGGACCCGGGCGTTGGAGATTGCCGACTGAACTACCTTGAATACCGGCTCAGAAGCTGCCTGCGGGGCAAACTTCAGAATTGCCAGAGCCTCGTTCGCTTGCTTCCCACGAACAAGGTTGACGACGCGCCGGGCCTTCATAGGCGTTACGCGGATGTGACGCGCAATTGCCTTGGCTTCCATTGCTTTCCTTCTCTCGTCTTTGACGTAAGTGCAGGCGCCTAGCGGCGCTTGCCCTTACGGTCGTCCTTGACATGGCCGCGGAAAGTCCGCGTGGGAGCGAATTCGCCGAGCTTGTGCCCGACCATCGACTCAGTGACAAACACCGGGATGTGCTTGCGTCCGTCGTGCACGGCGATCGTGTGGCCGAGCATGTCGGGGACGATCATCGAACGGCGGGACCAGGTCTTGATGACGTTCTTGGTGCCCTTTTCGTTTTCCCTGGCTACCTTCACAAAGAGGTGCTGGTCAACGAAAGGACCTTTTTTCAGGCTGCGTGGCATGTGTCCAGGCTCCTATCGCTTGTTCTTGCCAGTACGACGGCGACGAACAATAAGCTTGTCGCTCTCTTTGTTGGGACGGCGGGTGCGGCCTTCGCGCTTACCGTTGGGGTTGACCGGGTTACGACCACCGGAGGTCTTACCCTCACCACCACCGTGCGGGTGGTCAACCGGGTTCATGGCGACACCACGGACGGTCGGGCGGACGCCCTTCCAGCGCATACGGCCGGCCTTGCCCCAGTTGATGTTCGACTGCTCGGCGTTGCCGACCTCGCCGACGGTGGCGCGGCAGCGCACGTCAACGTTGCGGATTTCGCCGGAGGGCAGACGCAGCTGGGCGTAACGGCCTTCCTTGGCGACGAGCTGGATCGATGCGCCGGCGGAGCGGCCCATCTTGGCGCCGCCACCCGGACGCAGTTCAACTGCGTGGATCACGGTACCGACCGGGATGTTGCGCAGCGGCAGGTTGTTGCCGGGCTTGATGTCAGCGTCGGCACCTGCTTCCACGGTGTCACCCTGGGCCAGCTTGTTCGGGGCGATGATGTAACGCTTGGTGCCATCAACGTAGTGCAGGAGGGCGATGCGAGCCGTGCGGTTCGGATCGTACTCGATTTCGGCAACGCGGGCGTTGACGCCGTCCTTGTCGTGGCGACGGAAGTCGATCAGACGGTACTGACGCTTGTGTCCACCACCCTTGTGACGGGTCGTGATCTTACCGGTGTTGTTACGTCCACCCTTTTTCGGGAGGGGACGAACCAACGACTTTTCCGGCGTCGACCGCGTGATTTCGGTGAAGTCCGCTACGCTCGAGCCACGACGGCCCGGGGTAGTCGGCTTGTATTTACGGATTCCCATAATTTATTTCCTCGTTAAAGTGGTCTCCGCTACGAGAGCGGACCGCCGAAGATGTCGATAGTGCCTTCTTTGAGGCTGACAATCGCACGCTTGGTGCTCTTGCGGGTGCCCCATCCGAATTTGGTCCGCTTGCGCTTACCGGCACGGTTGATGGTGTTGATCGAGTCGACCTTGACGGAGAAGATCTTCTCCACGGCCAGCTTGATCTCGGTCTTGCTCGAGCGAGGGTCCACCAGGAAGGTGTACTTACCCTCGTCGATCAGGCCGTAGCTCTTTTCCGAGACGACGGGCGCCAGGACGACGTCGCGCGGGTCTTTGATGGTGGCTGCGCTCACTTGGCATCCTCCTCGGTCTTTGCAGCCTTGTCCGCAACGAATGCGTCGTAGGCGGCCTTGGTGAAGACTACGTCGTCAGAAACGAGCACGTCGTAGGTGTTCAGCTGGTCTGCGTACAGAACGTGAACGTCCTGGAGGTTGCGCACGGAGAGTGCAGCAACATCGTTGGCGCGGTCGATGACGACGAGCAGGTTCTTGCGCTCGGAGACGCCACGCAGCGTTGCCAATGCTTCACGGGAGGACGGCTTGGAGCCGGCAACCAGTTCAGCGACGACGTGGACGCGGCCGTTGCGGGCGCGGTCAGAGAGAGCGCCGCGCAGGGCAGCAGCAATCATCTTCTTGGGGGTGCGCTGGCTGTAGTCACGCGGCGTCGGGCCGTGGACGATGCCACCACCGGTCATGTGAGGAGCGCGGACGGAACCCTGACGGGCGCGGCCGGTGCCCTTCTGCTTGAACGGCTTGCGACCGGCACCGGAAACCTCGGCGCGGGTCTTGGTCTTGTGGGTACCCTGGCGAGCAGCAGCGAGCTGTGCGACGACGACCTGGTGCAGCAGCGGCACGTTGGTCTGAACGTCGAAGATCTCTGCAGGCAGGTCAACCTTGACAGTGCTAGTCATTGAACTAGGCTCCCTTCACGGCGGTGCGTACGAGGACGACCTGGCCGCGGGCGCCGGGAACGGCACCCTTGATAAGGAGCAGCGACTTCTCGACGTCAACCGCGTGGACCGTGAGGTTCAGCGTGGTGTGACGAACGGCGCCCATGCGGCCGGCCATTTTCATGCCCTTGAAGACGCGGCTCGGGGTGGATGCGCCACCGATTGAACCGGGCTTACGGTGGTTCTTGTGAGCACCGTGGGAAGCTCCAACGCCGTGGAAGCCGTGACGCTTCATAACACCGGCGAAGCCCTTACCCTTGGTGGTGCCGACGACGTCGATCTTCTGGCCGGCTTCGAAGAGCTCAACGGAGAGCTCCTGGCCCAGCTCGTAAGAGTCGGCATCTGCAGTGCGCAGTTCGACGACGTGGCGGCGAGGCGTGACGCCTGCCTTTTCAAAGTGACCAGCCAGCGGCTTGGTGACCTTGCGGGGGTCGATCTGGCCGTAGCCAATCTGAACGGCGACGTAGCCATCAGCCTCTGCGTTGCGCAGCTGGGTGACGACGTTCGAGTCTGCCTGGACCACAGTGACGGGGATGAGCTTGTTGTTCTCGTCCCAGACCTGGGTCATGCCGAGCTTCGTGCCCAGCAGGCCCTTTACGTTACGGGTTGCGGTCATAGTCTCTCAGCACCTCCCTACAGCTTGATTTCGATGTTCACGTCGGCCGGCAGGTCGAGACGCATGAGCGAGTCAACAGCCTTGGGCGTGGGGTCGATGATGTCGATAAGACGCTTGTGCGTGCGCATTTCGAAGTGCTCGCGGCTGTCCTTGTACTTGTGCGGAGAGCGGATAACGCAGTACACGTTCTTCTCCGTCGGCAGCGGCACGGGGCCAACTACAGTTGCGCCTGCGCGCGTGACCGTCTCAACGATCTTCCGTGCTGAAACGTCAATGACCTCGTGGTCGTATGACTTCAGCCGGATGCGGATTTTTTGTCCCGCCATGTCGCCTGACTCTCTTTCAGTCTGTGCTTCCCCTGGTTAGGGCTGCCCTGTTCACTTACGTGTTGTGCGGCTGCCGAAGCATTTGAGGTCGTAACCACCACCCGCCGCACAAGCTGAATCCGGATGAATCCGGGTTCCTCAACCTGCCGGCGTAACCGACCCCCGCGGTCGGGCGTGTCGCGCTGTGCACGCGTACTCGTCCGCAAATTCATGGGGAGTGGGTTATGTTTGGGCTCTTACCTGGACCCTGACACCCGGCATTATCCGGATCGGGACGCGAAAGAGCGCTTGAACAACTCATCTAGTATGCCGGAAATATCAGGCAGACGCCAATTGGCGGGATTTTCGGCCGCCGATCCGTTGCCTTCGGCGCCCACGCGGACGAGGATGTGGTGATGACCGTGCAGGACTCCGCCGCCGTCCGCGACCTCGCCGAACGCCTCCCCGCAGGTTTCCTCCTGGGAGTGGCCTCCGCGGCCTTCCAGATCGAGGGTGCCTTGTCCGCCGGCGGCCGCGGCCCCTCCGGCTGGGATGCCTTCGCCGAGAAGCCCGGAACCATCCAGGACGGCCACTCCCCCGCCGTCGCGTGCGACCACTACCACCGCATGGACGAGGACGTGGACCTCATGCGGGACCTCGGCGTCGACTCCTACCGCTTCTCGCTCTCCTGGCCGCGGATCCAGCCGGACGGGACGGGCCCGGTCAATCCGGCCGGCCTGGACTTCTACGACCGGCTGATCGACCGGCTGCTGGCCGCAGGCATCGCCCCCATGGCCACCCTCTATCACTGGGACACTCCCCTGCCGCTGGAGCACCGCGGCGGCTGGATGAACCGGGATACCGCCCTGCGCTTCGGCGACTACGCCGCCGCGGCGGCCGACCGGTTTGGCGACCGCGTCTCCCACTGGGTGACGCTGAACGAACCGGCCTCGGTGACGCTGAACGGCTATGCCCTCGGCGTGCACGCGCCCGGCCAGGACCTGCTGTTTAACGCCCTGCCCTCCGTCCACCACCAGCTGCTGGCGCACGGCCTGGCGGTGCAGGCCCTCCGCGCCGCCGGCGTCCCCGGGGCGGTGGGCGTCACCAACCTGCACTCCCCCGTGCATCCGGCCAGCCGTTCGTTCCTGGACCGGCTGATGGCCACCGTCTTCGATCTCGCCCTCAACCGGATCTACGCCGACCCGATCCTGCTGGGCCGGTACCCCACGCCCCCGCTCGCGGCCAGGCCCTGGTTCCGCCACCTTTCCCGGGTGTCCGACGCCGATCTGGACACCATCCACCAGCGGCTGGATTTTTACGGGCTGAACTACTACTACCCGGTGCGCGCCGCCGCAGGCCGGGGCCCGGCGGAAAGTCCCGCCGGGACCGCGGAGGCGATGGCACGGCTGCCGTTCCACCTGGCCGCCTTCCCGGAGTACCCCACCACCGGCTTCGGCTGGCCCGTGGCACCGGAGCACCTGGGCACCCTGCTGCGCGGACTCAAGGACCGGTACGGCGCCGCCCTCCCTCCTCTCTTCATCACCGAGAGCGGCGCCAGCTTCCCGGAGCCGGAGCATGTCGACGGGACTCTGCCCGATCCCAGCCGCATCGCCTACCTCGAGGGGCACCTGGGCCAGGCACTGGCGGCGACCGCTCCCGGCGGCATCGCCCACGACGTCGAGCTCCTCGGATACTACGTCTGGACGCTGATGGACAACTTCGAATGGGCCGCCGGCTATTCGCAGCGCTTCGGCCTGGTCCACGTGGACTTCGAGACCCTGGAGCGGACGCCCAAGGAATCCTACTACTGGTACCGCGCGCTCAGCCAGGCCCGCCGCCGGGGTACCTGACAGCGCGCGGCCTCTCTTAAAAGCAAACAGCCCCGCTGCAGTGCAGCGGGGCTGTTGTGATCGTGGCGGCTCCGGGGAGCCGTTCCGATCGTGCTAGGCCATCAAATTACTTGATGATCTTGGTGACACGTCCCGAACCAACGGTGCGGCCGCCTTCACGGATAGCGAAGCCGAGGCCCTCTTCCATTGCGATCGGCTGGATGAGCGCAACGGTCATCTCAGTGTTGTCGCCGGGCATAACCATTTCCGTGCCTTCCGGCAGGGTGATGACGCCGGTAACGTCCGTCGTACGGAAGTAGAACTGCGGGCGGTAGTTCGAGTAGAACGGGTTGTGGCGTCCGCCTTCGTCCTTGGAGAGGATGTAGACGTTGGCCTCGAAGTCGGTGTGCGGGGTGATGGAACCCGGCTTGACGACAACCTGGCCACGCTCGACATCGTCGCGCTTGAGGCCACGGAGCAGCAGGCCACAGTTCTCGCCGGCCCATGCTTCGTCGAGCTGCTTGTGGAACATCTCGATGCCGGTAACCGTGGTCTTCTGGACCGGGCGGATGCCGACGATCTCGACCTCGGAGTTGATGGCGAGGGTGCCACGCTCGGCGCGGCCCGTAACAACGGTGCCACGGCCGGTGATGGTGAAGACGTCTTCGATCGGCATCAGGAACGGCTTGTCGCGGTCACGAACCGGGTCCGGAACGGACTCGTCGACGGCTTCCATCAGGTCCTCAACGGACTTGACCCACTCCGGGTCGCCTTCCAGAGCCTTGAGGCCGGAAACGCGAACGACCGGGGCGTTGTCGCCATCGAAGCCCTGCGAGCTCAGGAGCTCACGAACTTCCATTTCGACGAGGTCGAGGAGCTCTTCGTCGTCGACCATGTCAGCCTTGTTCAGGGCGACCAGCAGGTAGGGAACACCAACCTGGCGGGCGAGCAGAACGTGCTCGCGGGTCTGAGCCATCGGGCCGTCAGTAGCGGCAACCACCAGGATTGCGCCGTCCATCTGGGCAGCACCGGTGATCATGTTCTTGATGTAGTCAGCGTGACCGGGGGCGTCAACGTGTGCGTAGTGACGCTTCTCGGTCTGGTACTCAACGTGGGAGATGTTGATGGTAATGCCGCGCTGACGCTCTTCGGGAGCAGAGTCAATCGAGGCGAAGTCACGCTTCTCGTTGAGAGTCGGGTACTTGTCGTACAGCACCTTGGAAATGGCGGCCGTCAGCGTCGTCTTACCGTGGTCAACGTGACCAATGGTACCGATGTTAACGTGCGGCTTAGTCCGCTCGAACTTTGCCTTTGCCACAGGTTCCTCCTAGAACGTTTTCAAATGACTTACCCTTCGCCCGCGCTTGTCGCGGCCGAAACTCCAGTAAGTCTACTTGGGGGGCTTTGGATTGGTGAAATTGCAGATTCAGGAACTAATACTAGTGCCTCGAGCCTGTTCGTGCTGGCGGCCGGACCGGGTCCGGCCGCCCGCACAAGGTGAATCTCCCCTGGAGGAAACGCACCCGAGTTTTTGTCGCAGCTGCGTGCAGTCCGGAGACTACTCGCCGCGGCTCTTCTGGATGATCTCGTCGGCAACTGCCTTCGGGACCTCCGCGTAGCTGTTGAACGTCATGGAGTACACAGCGCGGCCCTGGGTCTTCGAACGCAGGTCACCGATGTAGCCGAACATGCCGGACAGCGGAACGTGTGCGCGAATGACCTTGACGCCCTGGGCATCCTCCATGGACTGCATCTGGCCACGGCGGGAGTTGAGGTCACCGATAACTTCACCCATGTATTCCTCAGGGGTGCGGACCTCGACATCCATCAGCGGTTCAAGCAGGACAGGGTTCGCCTTGCGGGCGGCTTCCTTGAAAGCCATCCGGCCGGCGATCTTGAACGCCATTTCCGAGGAGTCAACATCGTGGTAAGCGCCGTCAATCAGCGTGGCCTTGATACCGACAACCGGGTAACCGGCCAGGACGCCGTCGTTGAGCGCATCCTGGATGCCGGCGTCAACCGAAGGAATGTATTCGCGCGGAACGCGGCCACCGGTGACCTTGTTCTCGAACTCGTACATCTCGCCCTCGGCGGTGTCCAGCGGCTCGATCGCGATCTGGATCTTTGCGAACTGGCCCGAACCACCGGTCTGCTTCTTGTGCGTGTAGTCGTGACGCTCCACAGCACGCTTGATGGTTTCGCGGTAGGCGACCTGGGGCTTGCCCACGTTTGCCTCGACCTTGAATTCGCGGCGCATGCGGTCCACCAGGATGTCCAGGTGGAGCTCGCCCATGCCGGCGATGATGGTCTGGCCGGTGTCTTCGTTGAGGGAGACCTGGAAGGTCGGGTCCTCAGCGGAGAGCTTCTGGATGGCCGTGGAGAGCTTCTCCTGGTCACCCTTGGTGTTCGGCTCGATGGCAACCGAGATCACGGGCTCCGGGAAGCTCATGGACTCGAGGACGATCTGGTTGGACGCGTCGCACAGGGTGTCGCCCGTGGTGGTGTCCTTCAGGCCGATCGCTGCGTAGATGTGGCCAGCGGTAGCGCCGTCAACCGGCATTTCCTTGTTGGCGTGCATCTGGAACAGCTTGCCGATGCGCTCCTTCTTGCCCTTGGTGGAGTTGACCACCTGGGCGCCGGCCTCAACGTGACCGGAGTACACGCGGATGAAGGTCAGCTGACCGAAGAAGGGGTGTGCGGCGATCTTGAACGCCAGAGCGGAGAACGGCTCGTCAGCGGAAGGCTTACGGGTCAGTTCCTTCTCTTCGTCGCGCGGGTCGTGACCGACCATCGGCGGGACGTCAAGCGGGTTCGGCAGGTAGTCCACGACGGCGTCGAGCATCGGCTGGACACCGCGGTTCTTGAACGCGGAGCCACAGAAGACCGGGTAGAGCTCGGAGTTGATCGTCATCTTGCGGATGCCGGCCTTGAGCTCGTCGATCGTGATCTCTTCGCCCTCGAGGTACTTCTCCATGAGCTCTTCGGAGGACTCGGCAACGGTCTCAACGAGGGCGTTGCGGTACTCCTCGGCCTTTTCCTTGAGGTCAGCCGGGATCTCCTGGATCTCGTACTTGGCACCCATGGTCACGTCGCCCTTGGCATCGCCGGGCCACACCAGGGAGCGCATGTAGAGCAGGTCGACGACGCCGATGAAGTCGTTCTCGGCACCGATCGGCAGCTGCATGACCAGCGGCTTGGCGCCGAGGCGGCTGACGATCGTGTCAACGGTGAAGTAGAAGTCAGCGCCCAGCTTGTCCATCTTGTTGACGAAGCAGATACGCGGAACGTTGTACTTGTCGGCCTGGCGCCAGACAGTCTCAGACTGCGGCTCCACGCCTTCCTTGCCATCGAACACGGCGACTGCACCGTCGAGGACGCGCAGGGAGCGCTCAACCTCAACCGTGAAGTCCACGTGGCCGGGGGTGTCGATGATGTTGATCTGGTTGTTTTCCCAGAAGCAGGTCACGGCGGCAGACGTGATGGTGATGCCGCGTTCCTTTTCCTGTTCCATCCAGTCGGTGGTCGACGCGCCGTCGTGGGTCTCGCCGATCTTGTGGTTCACACCCGTGTAGAACAGGATGCGCTCGGTAGTAGTGGTCTTGCCGGCATCAATGTGGGCCATGATGCCGATGTTGCGGACCTTGCTAAGGTCGGTAAGCACGTCCTGTGCCACGGTGTCTCCCTTTCGGATGGACTGCACGTTCGCCGCCGGCCCGGTTGAGCCGGCGGCGTCCGGGAAGTATTACCAGCGGTAGTGTGCGAAGGCCTTGTTGGACTCGGCCATCTTGTGGGTATCTTCGCGACGCTTTACAGCGGCTCCGAGACCGTTCGAGGCATCCAGGATTTCGTTCTGGAGGCGCTCGGTCATCGTCTTCTCGCGGCGGGCCTTGGAGTAACCGACCAGCCAGCGGAGGGCCAGGGCCGTGGAACGGCCCGGCTTGACCTCAACGGGAACCTGGTAGGTTGCGCCACCGACACGGCGGGAGCGGACCTCGAGGGAAGGCTTGACGTTGTCCATGGCCTTCTTGAGGGCTGCAACGGGGTCGCCGCCGGACTTGGCGCGGGCGCCTTCGAGGGCACCGTAAACGATGCGCTCTGCGGTGGACTTCTTGCCGTCAACCAGCACCTTGTTGATCAGCTGAGTGACCAGCGGGGAGCCGTAAACGGGATCTAGTACTAGCGGCCGCTTGGGGGCCGGACCCTTGCGAGGCATATTACTTCTTCTCCATCTTTGCGCCGTAGCGGCTGCGGGCCTGCTTACGGTTCTTCACGCCCTGGGTATCGAGGGCGCCACGGACGATCTTGTAGCGGACACCCGGGAGGTCCTTCACACGGCCGCCGCGGACGAGCACAATGGAGTGCTCCTGCAGGTTGTGGCCAACACCGGGGATGTAAGCGGTGACTTCAATGCCACCGTTGAGGCGCACACGGGCAACCTTACGCAGAGCCGAGTTCGGCTTCTTCGGGGTGGTCGTGTAGACGCGGGTGCAAACACCGCGGCGCATCGGGCTGCCCTTAAGCGCGGGAGCCTTGGTCTTCGAGACCTTAGGCGTGCGGCCCTTGCGGACCAGCTGGTTAATCGTAGGCACTCTCGTGTTCTCCGTTTTATCCGGAACGGCCGTTGGCGGCCGCTCTCTTGTCGCTGCGCCCCGCCGCTCGAGCTTTGAAGTGATCTCCAGAGCAGCTGAGGCGAAGCCTTAATAGTCGGACCGCACACCAGGGCCGGCGGACTCACGTCCGGGACTACCCCTAGGCATGCAAAAATGTGGCATACGTTGCACAAGAACCCTGCAAACCGGAAACGTCGTCTCGGTTCATCCTCAGCCTGAAGCTGTTTCCTGAACCGGCGCACTCATCCACTGCCACAATAACAATTAGTCTCCAGTCTACCACGGGCGGTCCCCAGCCCTTAATCGGCGCGGAAACCGGGCCCCCGGACCATCGGAAGACGGCGTTAGGCGCGTAAAAGGGAACGGTCCCCCACCGTGAGGTGGAGGACCGTTCCAGAGACCCGTTACCGGGGCGGCGGACCGCCCGGCGGGTTAGCGGAAGTCGCTGCCCAGGTCGTAGTCATCCAGCGGGATGGCGTGGAACTCAGGAGCTCCGTCGCCGCCCAGGGAATCGTAGGAGAAGTCGCTGAACGCGCTCGGGCCGGTGAAGAGATTGGCCTTCGCTTCCTCGGTCGGCTCGACCGTGACCTCGGTGTAGCGCGGGAGACCCGTGCCGGCCGGGATCAGCTTACCGATGATGACGTTCTCCTTGAGGCCCAGCAGCGGATCGCTCTTGCCTTCCATGGCCGCCTGCGTCAGGACGCGGGTGGTCTCCTGGAAGGAAGCTGCGGACAGCCAGGACTCGGTGGCCAGGGAGGCCTTGGTGATACCCATGAGCTCGGGACGGCCGGAGGCCGGCGTCTTGCCCTCGGAAACCACACGGCGGTTCGCGTCCTCGAACCGGCTACGCTCGGCGAGCTCGCCGGGCAGCAGGTCGGATTCACCGGACTCGATGACCGTGACGCGGCGCAGCATCTGGCGGACGATCACCTCGACGTGCTTGTCGTGGATACCGATGCCCTGGCTGCGGTACACGCCCTGGACCTCGTCCACCAGGAACTTCTGCGCGGCACGGGGACCCATGATGCGCAGCACCTGCTTGGGGTCGACCGGACCGTTGATCAGCTTCTGGCCGACGCTGACGTGATCGCCGTCTTCGATCAGGAGACGGGAACGGCGCAGCACCGGATAGGCGATTTCTTCGGAACCGTCATCCGGGGTGATGACCAGACGCATCTGGCGCTCGGACTCTTCGATGGTGATGCGACCGGCTGCCTCGGCAATCGGTGCGACACCCTTCGGGGTACGGGCTTCGAAGAGCTCCTGGATACGGGGCAGACCCTGGGTGATGTCGTCGCCGCCGCCGGCGGACACAGCACCACCGGTGTGGAACGTACGCATGGTCAGCTGGGTACCGGGCTCACCGATGGACTGTGCGGCGATGATGCCGACGGCCTCGCCGATGTCCACGGTCTTGCCGGTGGCCAGCGAACGGCCGTAGCACAGGGCGCAGGTACCGACGCTGGACTCACAGGTGAGTACGGAGCGGACCTTGACCTCGGTGATGCCGGCCGCGAACAGCTCAGCGATGACCACGTCGCCGCAGTCGGTGCCGGCAGCCGCCAGGACCTTGCCCGAGGAGTCGACGACGTCCACGGCCAGGGTGCGGGCATAGGCGCTGTTCTCCACGTTCTCGTCCAGGACCGGCTCGCCGTTGGCGTCAGCCACGGCAATCGGGGTGACGAGGCCGCGTTCGGTGCCGCAGTCCTCTTCACGGACGATGACGTCCTGCGAGACGTCCACCAGACGACGGGTCAGGTAACCCGAGTTGGCGGTACGCAGTGCGGTATCGGCCAGACCCTTACGGGCACCGTGCGTGGCGATGAAGTATTCCAGCACCGACAGGCCCTCGCGGTAGGAGGACTTGATCGGACGCGGGATGATTTCACCCTTCGGGTTGGCCACCAGGCCACGGATACCCGCGATCTGACGGACCTGCATCCAGTTACCACGGGCACCGGAGGACACCATGCGGTTGATGGTGTTCATCGGCGACAGGCTGTCACGCATCGCCTGGGCGATCTCGTTCGTGGCCTTGTTCCAGATCTCGATCAGTTCCTGGCGACGCTCGTCGTCGTCGATCAGGCCCTTGTCGTACTGGCCCTGGATCTTCGCGGCCATGGTCTCGTAACCGGCCAGCAGCTCCGGCTTGGAGGCCGGAACCTCGATGTCGGAGATGGCGACGGTGACGCCCGAGCGGGTGGCCCAGTAGAAACCGGCATCCTTCAGGTTGTCCAGCGTTGCCGCGGTGACGACCTTCGGGTAGCGCTCGGCGAGGTCGTTGACGATCCGGGACAGTTCGCCCTTGTCGGCAACAGCCTCAACCCACGGGTAGTCCGCGGGCAGCGTCTGGTTGAAGATGACCTGGCCCAGGGAGGTCTCGACCAGTGCGGTCTGACCCTGCTCCCAGCCCTCCGGGGCTTCCCAGCCGACGTAGGGCACGAAGCCGTCAAGACGGATCTTGATCTTGGAGTTCAGGTGCAGCTCGTGCAGGTCGAACGCCATGATGGCCTCGGAGATCGAGGAGAAGATCCGGCCTTCGCCCGCCGAACCCACACGCTTGGTGGTCAGGTGGTAGAGGCCGATGATCATGTCCTGCGACGGCAGGGTCACCGGGCGGCCGTCGGACGGCTTCAGGATGTTGTTCGAGGACAGCATCAGGATCCGGGCTTCGGCCTGGGCTTCGGGGCTCAGCGGCAGGTGGACTGCCATCTGGTCGCCGTCGAAGTCGGCGTTGAAGGCGCCACAAACCAGCGGGTGAAGCTGGATGGCCTTGCCTTCGACGAGCTGCGGTTCGAACGCCTGGATGCCGAGGCGGTGCAGGGTAGGTGCACGGTTCAGCAGCACCGGGTGCTCGGTGATGATCTCTTCGAGAACGTCCCAGACCTGCGGACGGTAACGCTCGACCATGCGCTTGGCCGACTTGATGTTCTGGGCGTGGTTGAGGTCAACCAGGCGCTTCATCACGAACGGCTTGAAGAGCTCCAGAGCCATCTGCTTGGGCAGGCCGCACTGGTGCAGCTTCAGCTGCGGGCCGACGACGATGACCGAACGGCCGGAGTAGTCGACGCGCTTGCCGAGGAGGTTCTGGCGGAAGCGACCCTGCTTGCCCTTGAGCATGTCGCTCAGGGACTTCAGCGGGCGGTTGCCCGGTCCGGTGACCGGACGGCCGCGGCGGCCGTTGTCGAACAGGCTGTCGACGGCTTCCTGAAGCATGCGCTTCTCGTTGTTGACGATGATCTCGGGGGCACCGAGGTCCAGGAGCCGCTTGAGGCGGTTGTTGCGGTTGATCACGCGGCGGTACAGGTCATTGAGGTCGGAGGTCGCGAAGCGGCCACCGTCGAGCTGGACCATCGGGCGCAGTTCCGGCGGGATCACCGGGACGGCGTCCAGCACCATGCCCAGGGGGCTGTTGTTGGTGGTCAGGAACGCGTTGACGACCTTGAGGCGCTTGAGGGCGCGGGTCTTGCGCTGGCCCTTGCCGTTGGCGATGATGTCGCGCAGCAGGTCGGACTCGGCCTGCATGTCGAAGCTCTCAAGGCGCTTCTTGATGGCTTCGGCACCCATGGAGCCCTCGAAGAACATGCCGTAGCGGTCACGCAGTTCGCGGTACAGGCCCTCGTCGCCTTCGAGGTCGGCGACCTTGAGGTTCTTGAACCGGTCCCAGACCTGCTCGAGGCGCTCGATGTCGGCGTCGGCACGCTTGCGCACGTTCGCCATCTGGCGGTCGGCGGAGTCGCGGGCCTTCTTCTTGTCGGCAGCCTTCGCGCCTTCGCCCTCGAGGCGTGCGATTTCGCCTTCGAGGTCGCGGGCGATCGCGGCGATGTCGGCGTCGCGGTTGTCGATCAGCTGCTTCTTCTCGATGTCGTGCTCAACCTGCAGGTTGGGCAGTTCCTCGTGGCGGGCATCGGTGTCGACGCTGGTGATCATGTAGGCGGCGAAGTAGATGACCTTTTCGAGGTCCTTCGGAGCCAGGTCAAGGAGGTAGCCCAGACGGGACGGAACACCCTTGAAGTACCAGATGTGCGTGACCGGGGCGGCCAGCTCGATGTGGCCCATGCGCTCACGGCGGACCTTGGCGCGGGTGACCTCAACGCCACACCGCTCGCAGATGATGCCCTTGAAGCGCACGCGCTTGTACTTACCGCAGTAGCACTCCCAGTCGCGGGACGGGCCGAAGATCTTCTCGCAGAAGAGGCCGTCCTTCTCGGGCTTGAGCGTGCGGTAGTTGATGGTTTCCGGCTTCTTAACCTCGCCGTAAGACCAGCCGCGGATGTCTTCCGCGGTGGCGAGGCCGATCTGCATGAGGCCGAAGGAGGATTCGCTGGACATATGGTCCCTGTTCTCTCTTGTTCTCTAAATTCTGAAGTCTTGGGTTACGGGAAGAGGGAGGTCGTCCACGACGGCGGGCGGCAAGCCCGCCGTCGTGGACTCCCTGCTAGACCTCTTCTACGGAACTGGGCTCTGCACGAGACAGATCGATGCCCAGTTCTTCCGCAGCCGTGAAGACTGCGTCATCAGAGTCACGCATTTCAATTGTGGTTCCGTCCGTGGAAAGAACTTCCACGTTCAGGCACAGCGACTGCATTTCCTTGATCAAGACCTTGAAGGACTCAGGAACGCCCGGCTCGGGGATGTTCTCGCCCTTGACGATCGCTTCGTAGACCTTCACACGACCGTGGATGTCATCGGACTTGATCGTGAGGAGTTCCTGGAGCGTGTAGGCGGCGCCATAAGCTTCGAGCGCCCACACTTCCATCTCACCGAAGCGCTGGCCGCCGAACTGTGCCTTACCACCCAGCGGCTGCTGCGTGATCATGGAGTACGGGCCGGTGGAGCGCGCGTGGATCTTGTCGTCCACCAGGTGGTGGAGCTTCAGGATGTACATGTAGCCGACCGAGATCGGATCCGGGAACGGCTCGCCGGAGCGGCCGTCGAACAGGCGGGTCTTGCCGGAGGAGTTGATCAGGCGGTCACCGTCGCGGGTCACGTTGGTGGAGTCCAGCAGACCGGTGATTTCCTCTTCGCGGGCACCGTCGAAGACCGGCGTCGCGACGGTGGTGGAACCACTCTCGCGCGGCAGGTTCGGCAGGTTCTTGACCCACTCGGGCTCGCCTTCGATCTTCCAGCCGGTCTTGGCAACCCAGCCCAGGTGCGTTTCCAACACCTGGCCGACGTTCATACGGCCCGGAACACCCAGCGGGTTCAGGACGATGTCGACGGGGGTGCCGTCGGCAAGGAAGGGCATGTCCTCGATCGGAAGGATCTTGGAGATAACACCCTTGTTGCCGTGGCGGCCGGCGAGCTTGTCACCGTCGGTGATCTTGCGCTTGGCGGCCACGTAGACGCGCACCAGCTGGTTCACGCCCGGGGGCAGCTCGTCGTCGTTGTCGCGGTCGAAGACGCGGACGCCGATGACGGTGCCGGACTCGCCGTGGGGCACCTTCAGGGAGGTGTCGCGCACTTCGCGGGACTTCTCACCGAAGATGGCGCGCAGCAGGCGCTCTTCCGGGGTCAGTTCGGTCTCGCCCTTGGGCGTGACCTTGCCGACCAGGATGTCACCGGCTTCGACCTCGGCACCGATGTGGATGATGCCGCGCTCGTCCAGGCCTGCCAGGACTTCCTCGGACACGTTCGGGATGTCACGGGTGATTTCCTCGGCACCAAGCTTGGTGTCGCGGGCATCGATCTCGTGCTCCTCGATGTGGATCGAGGACAGGACGTCCTCGGCAACGATCCGCTGCGAGAGGATGATGGCGTCCTCGAAGTTGTGGCCTTCCCAGGACATGAATGCCACGAGGAGGTTCTTACCGAGGGCGAGTTCACCTTGGTCCGTTGCCGGGCCGTCGGCGATGATGCCGCCGACCTCGAGGCGCTGGCCTTCGTTGACCAGGACACGGTGGTTGTAGCAGTTGCCCTGGTTGGAGCGGGCGAACTTGTTGATCCGGTAGTTCGTCTCGGTGCCGTCGTCGTTGAGCATGATGACGAGCTCGGCGGAGACCTCGGTGACCACACCGGCCTTCTTCGCGATGACAACGTCACCGGCGTCGACGGCGGCGGCGCGCTCCATGCCGGTGCCGACAAACGGCGCCTCGGAGCGGACCAGCGGCACAGCCTGGCGCTGCATGTTGGCACCCATGAGTGCACGGTTGGCATCGTCATGCTCGAGGAACGGGATCAGGGCGGTAGCCACGGACACCATCTGGCGCGGGGAAACGTCCATGAACTCGACGTCGGCGGCGGGAACCAGCACGGGCTCGCCTCCACCACCACGGGCACGGACAAGCACGGTGTCCTCGGCGAACTTCTTGTTCTCGTCCAGCGGCGCGTTGGCCTGGGCGATCAGCACTTCGGCCTCGTCGTCGGCGGTCAGGTACTGGACGTCGTCGGAAACGACGCCGTCCTTGACCAGGCGGTACGGGGTCTCGATGAAACCGAACGGGTTGATGCGGCCGTAGGACGCCAGCGAACCGATCAGACCAATGTTCGGGCCTTCAGGGGTTTCAATGGGGCACATACGTCCGTAGTGGGACGGGTGCACGTCACGGACTTCCATGCCGGCACGGTCACGGGACAGACCGCCGGGGCCCAGCGCGGACAGGCGGCGCTTGTGGGTCAGGCCCGAGAGCGGGTTGTTCTGGTCCATGAACTGCGAGAGCTGGGAGGTTCCGAAGAACTCCTTGATCGCGGCGACGACCGGGCGGATGTTGATCAGGGTCTGCGGCGTGATCGCTTCGACGTCCTGGGTGGTCATCCGCTCGCGGACAACGCGCTCCATGCGGGACAGGCCGGTGCGGACCTGGTTCTCGATGAGCTCGCCGACGGCGCGGATGCGGCGGTTGCCGAAGTGGTCGATGTCGTCGATCTCGACGCGCAGCTCGTGGTCCTGGCCATCGCGCTTGCCCATGATGGTCTTCTCACCGGCGTGCAGCGCGACGAGGAACTTGATCATGGCGACGATGTCTTCAACGTGCAGGACCGAGGCTTCCTTGTCGCCAAGGGAGCGGTCGATGCCCAGCTTGCGGTTGATCTTGTAACGGCCAACCTTGGCCAGATCGTAGCGCTTGGAGTTGAAGTACAGGTTGTCCAGCAGCGACTGGGCAGCCTCGACGGTGGGCGGCTCGCCCGGTCGCAGCTTCCGGTAGATGTCCAGCAACGCGTCTTCGCGGGTTTCGGTGGCGTCCTTCTCCAGCGTGGCACGCATGGAGTCGTACTGGCCGAACTCCTCGAGGATCTGGCCTTCGGTCCAGCCGAGGGCCTTCAGCAGCACGGTGACGGACTGCTTGCGCTTGCGGTCGAGGCGGACGCCGACCTGGTCGCGCTTGTCGATCTCGAGTTCGAACCAGGCGCCGCGGGACGGGATGATCTTCGCGGTGAAGATGTCCTTGTCGCTGGTCTTGTCGGCGGTGCGCTCGAAGTAGGCGCCCGGCGAACGGACCAGCTGGGAGACGACGACACGCTCGGTGCCGTTGACGACGAAGGTGCCCTTCTCGGTCATCAGCGGGAAGTCACCCATGAACACGGTCTGCTGCTTGATTTCGCCCGTGTTGTTGTTCATGAACTCGGCCTTGACGTAGAGCGGAGCCGAGTACGTAGCGTCCCGGTCCTTGCACTCGGCCATGGTGTACTTGGGGTCAGCGAACTCCGGCTCGGAGAAGCTCAGGGACATGGTGCCCTGGAAGTCCTCGATCGGGGAGATCTCTTCGAAGATGTCGGACAGACCGGACGTCGTTGCGACGCTCAGGTCACCTTCTTCGACTGCCTTCGCTACGCGTGCCTGCCAGCGTTCGTTGCCGACCAGCCAGTCAAAGCTGTCGGTTTGCAGGGCAAGCAGATTCGGAACATCCAGCGGTTCGTGAATCTTAGCGAAGGAGAGCCGGCGGGTGGCACCATCGGTGCTGTCGGCATTAATAGCGGCGTTGTTTTCATTAGAGGTGCTCGAGGCGACCAAGAGGGATCCTTCCACAGACCTTCAGGCGTTTTCAGATCTCCCCCGTCATGCAGTCTGCGGAGTGACTCCGCAGTGCTACCAATCCGGTTCCGCTATATGACCCGGGACCCACACTGCCCATGCTGGTGCACGTTGTAGACGGCACATTGATGGAACAGCTGTCAGGCTAAGCCCACCGCTATATGAAGGCTGAAGGTAAACAGGGAAGACGCAAATATCTACGATACGGCAAAGCAACCTACTTGTCTACCCCACTTGCGCCGTGATTGCAAACACCGGCCCTCCCCCGGGCGGCGGGGTTGGCCACCGGAGCGGGAGTGGGGCGGGCGGCTCGGTGGGCGGCCGGGCCGGTTCCCCGGATAGCCCCGTGATGGGGCTCACGATAACCTTGGGCTATCCCCAAAGATCGGAAAAGACCATCATGAACAACTCGCCGGACAACAACGATGTTGTCATCCTCGCCGCCGCCCGCACCCCGCAGGGCCGGCTGAACGGACAGCTGTCCAGCTTCACCGCCGTCGAGCTCGGCACCCACGCCATCCGCGCGGCCCTCGCCGCCAGCGGTGTCGCCACCGACCAGGTGGACGCCGTGATCATGGGCCAGGTCCTGCAGGCCGGCGCCGGGCAGAACCCCGCCCGCCAGAGCGCCATCGGCGCCGGTGTGGGCTGGAACGTCCCCACCGTCACCATCAACAAGGTCTGCCTCTCCGGCCTGACGGCGGTGATCGACGCCGCCCGGATGATCCGCAGCGGCGACGCCACCGTGGTGGTGGCCGGCGGCCAGGAGTCGATGAGCCGCGCGCCGCACCTGCTACCGGGCTCCCGCCAGGGCTGGACCTACGGCTCCATCCAGGCCCTCGACGCCGCCGCACACGACGGCCTGACGGATGCGTTCGACGGCCAGTCCATGGGCCTCTCCACCGAGAGCAAGAACGTCACCCTGGGCATCGACCGGACCGCGCAGGACGAGGTGGCGGCCGCGTCGCACCAGCGGGCCGCCGCCGCCGGCAAGGACGGCGTCTTCGACGGCGAGATCGCGCCGATCAGCGTGAAGCAGCGCAAGGGTGAACCGGTGACGGTCAGTACGGACGAGGGGGTCCGGCCGGACACCTCCGTGGCGTCCCTCTCCGGGCTCCGCGCCGCCTTCGCCACCGACGGTACGATCACCGCCGGCAATTCCTCCCCGCTCTCCGACGGCGCTGCCGCCCTGGTGCTGACGTCCCGGGCCTACGCCGAGGAGCACGGTCTGGAGTACCTTGCGGTCGTGGGCGCGCCGGGCCAGGTGGCCGGGCCGGACAACTCTCTGCACTCCCAGCCCTCCAACGCCATCAAGAAGGCCCTGCAGCGGGCCGGCTGGACGACGGCGGATCTGGACTTCATCGAGATCAACGAGGCGTTCGGCTCCGTGGCGGTGCAGTCCCTCAAGGATCTGGACTACCCGCTGGAGCAGTGCAACATCCACGGCGGCGCCATCGCGCTCGGCCACCCGATCGGCGCCTCCGGCGCACGGCTGGCCCTGCACGCGGCGCACGAACTGAAGCGGCGCGGCTCCGGCAAGGCGGCGGTGTCCCTCTGCGGCGGCGGCGGACAGGGCGAGGCCCTGCTGCTGTACCGCGACTGATGACCGGTCCGGAGGAGGTCCCGGCGCCCGGCCTGGGCGCCGGGAACGGCCCCGTCGGCGGCGCCGGGCGCCGGCGGTTCCTGGCCGACGCCGCGGCCCGGGGCCTCAGCGTGGAGCTGGTAGAGCGGCAGGCGGCGCGCAGCCTCGAGGAGGCGGCCGCCATCCTGGGGATCACCCCCGCTGACATCGTCAAGTCGCTGGTGGTCAAGCACAAGGACGGCACGTTCCTCTTTGCCCTGGTCCCGGGCGACCGGCAGATCTCCTGGCCCAAGCTGCGCCAGGCGGTCGGGGTCAACAAACTCTCGCTGCCCAGTGCCGACGTCGCCCTCGACGCCACCGGCTACGAACGCGGCACCATCACTCCCCTGGGCAGCACCACGGCGTGGCCGGTCTACGCGGACAGCACGGTCGCCGGCCGGCGGATCTCGATGGGTGCCGGGGAGCACGGCTACAGCGCCTTCGTCGACGCAGACGCGCTGCTGGCCGCCCTCGGCGCCGTCGTCACGGACATCACCGACCCGATGTCCTAGCAGCACCGGTCGAAGTAGCCGGCCCGGGTTAAGACAGCAAAGGTGCCCCGGCGGCCCGCCCCCAGATCGGGGGCGGGCCGCCGGGGCCCCGTGCTGTCCGACGTCCCTAAGCTGCGGGACGGGCTGCGGGGGCGGCCGTCAGGCGGTGACCGTCAGGGGCTGGTCGTTGACGGTCAGGCGCCAGTTCGACTGGCTGAACACCGCGGCGTCCAGGGTTCCCTGCGCCACCACGTAGTCGATGATCCGCTGCCGGATCTCCTGCTGGCTGTTCGAGAGCACCGGGGCGGTCTTGACCGCCGGGAAGTTGCCGCCGCCGCTCTGCCGGTAGTTGTTGATCGCCATGGCGAACTCCTTGCCCGCGGGCAGGGGTACGCCGTCGTAGCTGAGGTTGCGGATCCGGTCCCCCACCGGCCGAGCGAGGTCGATCTCGTAGTTCAGCGGTGCGTCCAGGCCGTAGACGACGTCGTAGTTGTAGTCCGGGGTGCCGTTGGGGGCCAGCGCGGTGGCCGCGTTGGTGATTTGGTCCGCCTGCACGCTGGTACCGCTGGCCGGCTTGAAGTACTGGGCCGACCACTCCAGGTAGTCCTTGACCTGCGCGCCGGTGACCTTGATGGAGAGCAGGGTGTTGTCGAAGATGTACAGGCCCGCCACGTCCCGGATGGTCAGCGGACCGGCTTTGACGTCCACCGACCGGGAGAATGCCGCGGCGATGGAGAGCACCGGTAGGCCGGCGGAGGGGCCGTTGGCGAGCTCGGCCTTGATGGTGCTGGCCTGGACGTAGTTGATGGCGTCAATCGCCGCGGAGTCGGACCAGCAGGCCGTCGCGGTGCTCAGCGGCGCGGTGCACGTGCCGATGACCTGGTTGACGTATTTGACGGTGGCGTCGTGGCCGGCCTGGACGGCGCCGACGACGGCGGGATCGGCGTCGACGGTCTTGGCGTCCAGGAGGTGGGCGTGCGCCGCGGCGACGCTCCACCGGCCCTGCTCCTTGTTCAGCTGCAGGTCGATCACGGCGACGCGCATGCCCCATTTGAGCGGCTCGGTCAGCAGTACCTGGCGGCCGGTGGCCTTGTTGGTGACGAAGCGCTCCGGGATCTCCAGGTGGGCGTGGCCGACCAGAATCGCGTCGATACCCGGGACCTCCTCGGCCAGCTGGGTGGAGGCGTTCTCCGGGAACGGGAGGGCGTCACCGTAGGAGGAAGCCGGGGTGGCGCCCGAGTGGCTGGAGACGATGACGACGTCGGCGCCCGCGGCCTTCATCTCGGGGATGACGGTCCTGGCTTCCTCGACGATGCCATTGAAGTCCAGCTTGCCGTGGACGTTGTCGCGGTCCCAGAGCGCACAGCCGGGCGTGACGAAGCCGACCAGGCCCACGGTGACCCAGCCGCTCTCGGTTTTGACGCGCTTGAGCACGTAGGGCGTGAACGCGCGGCTTCCGCTGACGGCGTCGTGGACGTTGGCGCCCAGGAGCGGGAAGTCCAGCTGCTTCTCCCAGGTCCGCAGCAGGGGGATGCCGTAGTTGAATTCGTGGTTGCCGAGGGCGACGGCGTCGTAGCCGACGGCGTTCATGGCCAGCGCCATGGGGTGCTTCACCTCGGTGGAGATCGGGTTGACCTTGGCGAAGTAGTAGGCCAGCGGAGTGCCCTGGATGGTGTCGCCCGAGTCGATGGTCAGCGTATTGGCGGCCCCGCGCTCGGCGCGTACCGCCTTGATGAGGGTGGCGGCCTGGGCGATGCCGATCTTGTTCCCGGCGGTGTCCGCGTAGGGGGCGTTCTTGAAGTAGTCCCAGTTGAAGACGTTGTTGTGCAGGTCGGTGGTGCCCAGGACGGTCAGGGTGAACTGCTTCTTCGCAGCCCCCTGGCCACCGGCGTCGGCCTGTGCGGCCGGGGCTCCGGCGACGGCGGCCGCCGCGGCGCTGCCTCCGACGAAGGCTGCCGCGAGCATGGCGCGGCGGGACACGTGGGGGTTCGGATCGGTCATGGATGGACTCCTCGGGGTTGGCGGCCGGTTGGCACAATGCCACAGTCTAGGCCGCCGGCTCCCGGCTGAAAAGGAGAGGAGACGATCATTTTCCGAGCGTTTACCGGATGTTTTCTGCCCCGGAACGCAGGAAACCCCGCCCACCGGAGTGGACGGGGTTTCCCGGAGCTGAAAGGCGTGATGCCTTCCGAAGAGCCGGTCGTTACTTGACGGTAACGGTGGCGCCGGCAGCCTCGAGCTGCTCCTTGGCCTTCTCGGCAGCTTCCTTGTTGGCGCCTTCGAGGACGGCCTTCGGGGCGCTGTCAACCAGGTCCTTGGCTTCCTTGAGGCCCAGGGAGGTGATGGCGCGAACTTCCTTGATCACTGCGATCTTCTTGTCGCCAGCAGCCTCGAGGATGACGTCGAAGTCAGTCTTCTCTTCGGCTTCCTCAGCGGCACCGCCACCGGCGGGGCCGGCGACAGCAACAGCAGCTGCGGTAACTTCGAAGGTCTCTTCGAAGAGCTTGACGAACTCGGAGAGCTCGATGATGGTCAGTTCCTTGAAAGCTTCAATGAGCTCTTCGTTGCTGAGCTTCGCCATGGTTTGGCGTCCTTCCTATAGTGGTGCTTGGCGGGCTTGGCCGTGCCGTCACACCGGAGTCTTGGGTGAGAGAGAGTTAGTTCTCTTCGGCGGCTGCGGCTTCGGCCGGAGCCTCGGCTTCTGCTGCGGGGGCTTCTTCAGCGGCGGGTGCTTCGGCTGCTGCCGGGGCACCGTTCTCTTCTTCAAGCTTGAGGCGCAGAGCGTCGATGATACGAGCGGCTGCGGCAGCAGGGGCCTTGAGGACGCCTGCGACCTTGGCGAGCTGAAGCTCGCGGGACTCGAGTGCTGCCAGGGCAGCAACTTCGGTGGCGTTCAGTGCCTTGCCCTCGAAGTAACCGGTCTTGATGACCAGCTGCTTGTTGGCCTTGGCAAAATCCGTCAGGCTCTTTGCAGCGGCAACTGCGTCACCCTTGATGAACGCGATTGCAGTGGGGCCGGCAAGCTGGCCGTCGAATGCTTCGACACCGGCTTCCTTGGCTGCAATGGCGGTCAGGGTGTTCTTGACGACCGAGAACTTGGTTTCCTGGCCGAGAGAAACACGCAGCTGCTTGAGCTGTGCAACGGTGAGCCCACGGTATTCGGTCAGGACAGCGGCGGTCGATTCCTTGAAATCGTTAGTGATCTCAGCTACTGCTGAAACCTTGCTAGGCGTTGCCATAACCCTCCTTCCGGGGATAAATGCCGGTGTGTCCGGGTCCCCTCAGGATCGCTAAAACTAAAAACGCCCCGCGCAGATGCACGGGGCTTGTCTCGACGCGGCGTGCCGCGGAGCTTTGCTTCGTTCACCTGCGCCGGCCGCCCTGCGTTGAGGGGCCTTCGTCCGGAAACCAACTTGAATCCCCCGCACACAACTGCAGAAGTGAGCCATGCTCAGGAGAGTGGATTTCCAACAACCGACGGTCTTTGGTTCTTCAAGGGTACGGGATAGGAGCGGGCCCCACCAAATCGGGTCAGCTGGTGCTGGGCCGCAGGTCCGGGAGCTCCTTCTGCCACAACCCGGTGACACCGGCCGTGGTGAACCCGAGCTTCTGGTTCACCGTGAGGAGATAGCGGTTTTCCGGGGCGTTCCAGGTGTAGAGCACCCGAGCGTCCGGGAACTGTTCCGAGAGCCGTTCCATGTTGGCCAGTTTGATCAGCAGGCCCAGTTTGTTACCGCGGTGCTCGGCCAGGACCACGGTATCGTCCTGGAAGACGACGTCGGGACGCAGTCCCAGGACACTGATCGTGGTCAGCCCCACCAGCGCGCCGCTGGCGATCTCCTCGACGGCGGTGACCACGGTCCGGCGGCCCTGCGCGATGGCGACGTCCTCGGTCTCGCGCAGGAGTTCGCCGTCGAACACCAGCGCGTCCTCAGCCTCCTCCGGCACGCCGCCCTCGCCCGCCCGGTTCTCCAGCAGGGCCACGGCCTCCAGCCAGCGGTCGGGGCACCGGTCCGTCCAGTGGTGCAGCCGGTACCGTCCGGCGTTGGCCTCTTCCGCCTCGGCCTGCAGGTCAGCCACCAGCTGGCTGTCCAGCGGCAGTGTGCAGGCGCTGAACTGTTCGATGTGCTGCAGCGTGTAGCCGGTGAGCCGGGCGAACTCCACCTCGCGGCTGTTCAGCGGGACGTACCCCAGGCCGGCCCCGGGGATCAGCTGGCCCGCCGACTGGTCGGCGAGTGTGACGCCGGGGTGGTTGGTGTCGATCAGGATGATCCGCCGGCCCTCGTCGCGGGCCAGGTGCTCGGCGGCGTCGAGCAGCTGGCGCCCCACGCCGCGGCCCTGGAAGTCAGGGAGAATGTCCAGGGTGAACTCGGCCAGTTCCTGGTTGTCTGCGAGCGGCAGGGCAATGTCCACGGTCCCTACGATCCGTCCGTCGACCTTGGCCACGAGGATGATCTGGCGTTCGTACGGGTCCGCCATTTCCAGCAGTTTCTCCTGCGGGGCATAGGCCAGGTCATCGGTGCCCCAGGTGGCCATCCGGACCTTGCGTCCCACCTCGACGGCGGCGATGAAGTCCGCCGCGTCCTCCCCCTCCAACGAATCCGGGATCCAGAGCTGCTCGATCCTTACATCGCCTGCCTGAGCGGTCATGTTCCCAGCCATTCTGCCGCCTTCGCCTGGCCCCGCTGGTGCCAGGCTTTGAGCGTCAGCATATGCCCGATACCCCTTGCGTTCCATGCCCCGCCACGGGGATTTTTGGCAGCGCGTCGCACCGCGGGCGGCGCGGGCTACTCCCCCGCCAGGCCCGGCCCGGCGACGCGTTGCCACTCGCCATCCCACCCCGCGGGCCGGAAGCCCAGGGCCTCGTTGATGGCGAGCATGTAGCCGTTTTCGGCCGCGTTGAAGGTGGTGACGCGTTCGACGGCGGGGGCGGCCAAGGCGAGGCGGCGGAGGTTCGCGATCTTCACCAGCATGCCCAAGCGGTGTCCGCGGTGCGGGGCGGCGACGAGGGTGTCGTCCTGCTCGGCCAGCCAGGGTTTACCGGCCGGGAGCTCCAGCACCGAGTAGGCGGCGAGGTCCCCGGTGTCCCGGTGCCGTGCGGCGGCCACCAGCGAGGTGTTTCCGGCTTCCTGCCAGGTTTTCTCCACGTGCCGGACCCGCGCCGCGTCCCAGTGTTCCTCTTCATAGCTGATGCCGCCGCTGGGGGCGTCGGAGCTCATCCGGGACATCAGGACGGCCAGTTGCGGCAGCAGCGTCTCCGGGCAGTGGTCGGTCCAGGTGAGGATGTCGTAGCCGCCGGCCTTCGCCAGCGCCTCGGATTCCAGCCGGTCCAACTCCGGGGCCGATGCCGCGATGTCCAGGCTGCTGTACCGCTCGACCTGTTCGAGCCGGTAGCCGGCGGCGGTGGCGAAGCGGACGCTGCGCGCCCCCGCCGGGAGGGCCCCGGTCCCGGTGGCGGGGCGGACCACGGCGCCGCCGTCGACGTCGAAATCCGCATGGTGCTGGGTGGAGCCGAGGAACACGGTCCGGTTCTCGGCGGCTGCGGCGGCTTCGGCGTGGGCCAGCAGGGCCCGTCCGATGCCGCGCCCGGTGTGGGCCTGCAGCACCGCGACCTGGATCCCGGCGCGGTCGAGGTTTTCGGTCAGGCCCAGCCGGACGCTGGCGCGGGCCACCATCCGGCCGTCGGACCGGACGACGAAGAGCCGGGTCCGGCCGTACCCGCTCTCCTGCCAGAAGCGAAGGCGGGACCGGGCCGCCGTCGTCCGGTCGTGGTTGCCCCACGATTCGAGTGCCAGCGCGTCGCAGAGTTCATTGAACTCCCGGAACTCCGCGGCGTCGTCGTCGTCGAGCGAGGCGGGCAGGCGCAGTTCGTCGATGCGGTGGGGTGCTGGATTCACCCGCACAGCCTAGCCGGGGCGCCGACAGCAGAAAAGACCGCCCCGCGGGTGCGGGACGGTCTTCGCTGGCGCCTGCCGCCGAAAGGCGGCGCGGGCGCGGGGTCCGGAAACTTACGCTTCGGTCAGGACCTTGGTGACGTTCGGGTCAACCGAGATGCCGGGGCCGAAGGTGGTGGCCACGGTGGCCTTCTGGATGTACCGGCCCTTGGAAGCGGACGGCTTGAGGCGCAGGACCTCTTCCAGTGCGGCGGCGTAGTTCTCGGCCAGCTTGACGGCGTCGAAGGAAACCTTGCCAATGATGAAGTGCAGGTTCGAGTGCTTGTCGACGCGGAAGTCGATCTTGCCGCCCTTGATGTCGTTGACAGCCTTGGTGACGTCAGCGGTCACGGTGCCGGTCTTCGGGTTCGGCATCAGGTTACGCGGACCCAGGACCTTACCCAGACGGCCAACCTTGCCCATGAGGTCAGGGGTGGCGACGGCGGCGTCGAAGTCGGTCCAGCCGCCGGAGATCTTCTCGATCAGGTCGTCGGAGCCAACGAAGTCGGCGCCGGCTGCGATCGCGGCCTCGGCCTTGTCGCCGGTCGCGAAGACCAGGACGCGGGCGGTCTTACCGGTGCCGTGCGGCAGGTTGACCGTACCGCGGACCATCTGGTCGGCCTTACGGGGATCAACGCCGAGGCGGAACGCGACCTCAACGGTGGCGTCGAACTTGGACGGGTTGGTGTCCTTGGCGAGGGTCACTGCCTCGAACGGCGCGTAGAACTTCTCCGCGTCGATCTTGGCGGCGGCTGCCTCATATGCTTTGCTGCGCTTTGCCATGCTGCTGTTTCTCCTTGTGCAGTTGTGGTCTGCGGACCGCGCTGGGCCCTGCCACAGTCGGATATTCGGACGGCGTGTCCGGGGTTCCGATCTTTCGATAATTAGGGGGTGCCGGTTGCCCGACGGGTGCTGGTCGCTGCCGTTCGCGGTGTTCCGCGGCGGTGTTCTCCCAGCGGGTGGGGACTAGCCCTCGACGGTGATACCCATGGAGCGGGCGGTGCCGGCGATGATCTTCGCTGCGCCTTCGAGGCTGGTGGCGTTGAGGTCTTCCATCTTGGTGGAGGCGATCTCGTTGACCTGGGCCTGGGTCAGCTTGGCAACCTTGACGGTGTGCGGGGTAGCCGAACCCTTGGCGACGCCTGCAGCCTTCTTGATCAGCTCGGCGGCCGGCGGGGTCTTGGTGATGAACGTGAACGAGCGGTCCTCGTAAACGGTGATCTCAACCGGGATGACGTTGCCGCGCTGGGCTTCCGTTGCAGCGTTGTACGCCTTGCAGAATTCCATGATGTTGACACCGTGCTGGCCGAGCGCAGGACCGATCGGCGGGGCCGGGTTAGCGGCACCTGCCTGGATCTGCAGCTTGATGAGGCCGGTGACCTTCTTCTTGGGAGCCAATGTAGGGTCCTTCTCTCAATTTCGTCCTGGGACACAGGAGCGTGTCTCAGGTGGTTGGCCGCCATGGCGAGGCGGCCGGCCGCTCCGGGGCCGCAAAGCGGGCAGCCTGGAGCGAATTCTGTAATCGGTGCTAGATCTTGCTGACCTGGTTGAACGCCAGGGTGACCGGGGTCTCGCGCTCGAAGATGGAGACGAGGACCACCAGGGTCTGGGATTCGGGCTTGATCTCCGAGATCGTGGCAGGCAGGGTCTCGAACGGGCCCTCCTTGACGATGACGGACTCGCCAACCTCGAAGTCCACGGCAACCGGGGTCTGGTTCTGCTTGTTGACCGGCTTGCCCTTCTCGGCCTGCTCGCCCTCGAAGACGGGGGCCAGCATGGAGAAGACCTCGTCCAGGCGCAGCGGCACCGGGTTGTGGGCGTTGCCCACAAAGCCGGTCACGCCGGGGGTGTGGCGGACGGCGCCCCAGGAGGCGTCGGTCAGGTCCATGCGCACCAGCACGTAGCCGGGGATCCGGACGCGGTTGATGATCTTGCGCTGGGCGTTCTTGATCTCGACGACTTCTTCCATCGGGACCTGGATTTCGAAGATGTAATCTTCCATGTCCAGGGTCTGGATGCGGGTCTCGAGGTTGGCCTTCACGCGGTTCTCGTAGCCGGCGTAGGAGTGGATGACGTACCAGTCACCTTCCTGGCGGCGCAGCTTGGCCTTGAACTCCTCGGCGGGGTCGGCTTCGGCCGCGGCGGCAGCGGCTGCCAGGGCATCGCCTTCTTCCGCCTCGCCCTCGTCCTCGGAGCCGGCGGAAGCCTCGTCCACGGCGTCGTTCGCGTCAGCGTCGGCGGCGTCGTCGAATTCGGGCGCAGCAGCCGGGGCCTCGGACTCCTCCACGGCGTCCTGGCTCTTCTCCAGCTCAGTCTCAGTTACCTCGAGCTCCTGCTCAGACACTTGGTCTCCTGCTTCCTCATTGCCTTACATGCCTATTTAAATGACTCAATTCCGCACACCCCGTTACTGCCCCGATTTCCCGGGGCGGCACGCGGCCTGCGGACGGTCGCCTTAGCGGTCCGTGGGACCCGTTCCGCCGAAGACCCAGCCGACGCCGGTCCCGAAGGCCAGGTCCAGCAGGGTGACGACGACCATCATGATGACCACGAACACCAGCACCACGAGCGTGTAGTTGACCAGTTCCTTGCGGGTGGGCGCGACGACCTTCTTCAGTTCGCCGATGACCTGGCGGAAGAAGAGTGCGATCCGGGCGAAGAAGCCTGCCTTGGGGGCCTTCTTGGCGGGGCGGCCTTTGGAGCTGCTGGCAGCTGTTTCGGTCACCTGACCCTCACTCATCCTCGCGATGTCGGATACCCGGCTCCGGACTGAACCATGGTTGCTGCGCTGGTTCCGGTGCATTCCGGAACAGCTTGCGCAGGGCAGACAGGACTCGAACCTGCAACCTGCGGTTTTGGAGACCGCTGCGCTACCAATTGCGCCACTACCCTATGGATTAAAAACCGTGCCGGCGGCAGACTGTACAGGTTTCCCTGAGGCGCACGCCATCATCGTGTTTTCAACACCGGAGAACCATTCTACGCATGAACTACGTCCACGTCGAACCGGCTCTCCTGGCATCCCGGAGGATCCGGTGAACAGCATAGAGTAGATTCCGTCGAATCCCACATCCAGCCCCGTGCTGACGCGAAGAACGGACCCGCGATGCCTGCCGCCCGCATTTCCAAGCGCATTTCCGCCATAGCCGAATCCGCCACCCTGGCCGTCGATGCCAAGGCGAAGGCACTGAAGGCGGCTGGACGTCCGGTCATCGGGTTCGGTGCCGGCGAGCCCGACTTCCCGACTCCGGGCTACATCGTGGATGCCGCCATCGAGGCCGCCCGCCAGCCCAAGTACCACCGCTACTCCCCCGCCGGCGGCCTCCCCGAGCTGAAGCAGGCCATCGCGGAGAAGACGTTCCGGGACTCCGGATACCGGTGCGAGGCGTCGCAGGTCCTGGTAACCAACGGCGGCAAGCAGGCCGTCTACAACACCTTCGCCACCCTGCTGGATCCGGGCGATGAGGTCATTGTCCCGGCACCGTTCTGGACCACTTACCCGGAGGCCATCCGGCTGGCCGGCGGTGTGCCGGTGGAGGTCTTCGCCGGGCCGGAGCAGGGTTACCTGGTGACCGTAGAGCAGCTCGAGGCCGCCGTCACGGACCGGACCAAGATCCTGCTGTTCGTCTCCCCCTCGAACCCCACGGGCGCCGTCTACTCCCCCGAGCAAGTCACGGCGATCGGCGAGTGGGCCGCGGCCAAGGGCCTGTGGGTGGTCACCGATGAGATCTACGAGCACCTGACCTACGACGGCGTTCCGTTCACCTCGATCGCCACGGCTGTCCCCGCCCTCGGGGACAAGGTGGTCATCCTCAACGGCGTCGCCAAGACCTACGCCATGACCGGCTGGCGGGTGGGATGGATGATCGGCCCGGCCGACGTCATCAAGGCCGCCACCAACCTCCAGTCCCACGCGACCTCCAACGTCTCCAACGTTCCGCAGATCGCGGCACTGGCCGCGGTCTCCGGCCCGCTGACCGCCGTCGAGGAAATGAAGGTGGCCTTCGACCGCCGCCGCAAGGCGATCGTCGCGGGGCTGAACGCGATCGAGGGCGTCGACTGCCCCACCCCCAAGGGCGCGTTCTACGTGTACGCGGACGTCCGCGCACTGCTGGGCAAGGAATTCCCGACGGCGAACGGGCCGGTGGCGCCGTCGACGTCGGCCGAGCTCGCCGCGCTGATCCTCGACGAGGTCGAGGTGGCCGTGGTGCCCGGTGAGGCGTTCGGCCCCTCCGGCTACCTGCGCCTGTCCTACGCCCTCGGCGACGAGGACCTGGCCACCGGCGTCGGACGCCTGCAGGAATTCCTGGGCAAGGCCAAGTAGTCGCCCCCCCTGTTCCGCTGTCACTGAGGCCCCCATTCCGCCGGGATGGGGGCCTCAGTGCCAGCGCATCCGGGTTAAGCAGGCGGCGTTCGGCGGCCCAGCGGGTCAGTTCGTGGCGGCTGGAGAGCTGGAGCTTGCGGAGCACTGCCGAGACGTGGGTCTCCACGGTCTTGATGGAGATGAACAGTTCCTTGGCCACCTCCTTGTAGCTGTACCCGCGCGCGATCAGCCGCATCACCTCGAGTTCGCGGGCCGAGAGCCGGTCCAGTTCGTCGTCGGCGATGTCCGAGGGTGAGGTCCCGAAGGCGTCCAGCACGAAGCCGGCGAGCCGTGGCGAGAAGACCGCGTCCCCGCCCGCGACGCGGCGCACGGCGTTGCTGATTTCGGCGCCCGAGATGGACTTGGTGACGTAGCCGCGGGCGCCGGCGCGGATCACGGAGACGACGTCCTCGGCGGCGTCGGAGACGCTCAGGGCCAGGAAGCGGGTGGTGCCCAGCAGCGCGGCGCAGCCGGCCAGGACGTCCCGGCCGCCGCCGCCGGTCCCGCCCGGCAGGTGCACGTCGAGCAGCACCACGTCCGGCCTGGCCTCGCCGATGACACGCACCGCCTCTTCGACGGTGGCGGCCTCCCCGACGACGGCGATCCCGGCGTCGAGGTCCGCCTTCAGGCCGGAACGGAAGATGGCGTGGTCGTCCACAATCACCACCCGGGTGGCGGGGACGGGGGCTCCCGGGGGCAGGGTGCTGTCGGGCTGGCTGGTCATGGTATGTCCTTCGTGGTGGCGCCGGCGGGTGTGGGCCGGTGTGGTTCGGGAGGCGGGGTGGTGGACGGCGGCACGGGAGTCGGTGCTCCCGTGGCGGCGGACGACGGCGGCGGCGGGGCCGTGGCCGCGTCGGGGACCAGGGGCAGGCTGAGCCGGACCTCGGTGCCGTCCGGGTTGCTGACGATCACGGCCGTTCCGCCGTGCCGCCGCATCCGGCCGATGATGGATTCGCGCACGCCCAGCCGGTCCGCGGGGATGGCGGCCGGGTCGAACCCCGGGCCGCGGTCCTTGACGAAGATTTCCGCGGCCGCGCCGGTGGCTTCGAGGTATACGGAGACGGGGCCGCCGCCGTGCCGTGCGGCGTTGAGCATGGCCTCCCGCGCGGCCATGACGAGGGCCTCCAGCCGTCCGGTCATGGCGCAGTCCCCGACGCTGACGACGTCGACGGGCTGGCCCAGCGCGTCCTCCACCTCCGCGGCGGCGGCCAGGAGGGCGTCCGAGAGCTGCCCCTCGTCCCGTTCCGCGTTGCGGTACAGCCAGCCGCGGAGTTCGCGCTCCTGGGCCCGGGCAAGGCGGATGACGTCCTGTTCGTTCCCGGCCCGGCGCTGGATCAGCGCGAGGGTCTGCAGCACCGAGTCGTGCAGGTGGGCGGCGATCTCGGCCCGTTCCGTGGCGCGGACCCGGCCTTCCCGCTCGGTCTCGAGGTCGCGCCAGAACTTCAGCCCCCAGGGCAGCAGCACCAGAGCAACGCCGCCCAGGACCGCCACCGAGGCCAGGAGCGCCAGCCAGGTCTGCTGCCACGATCCGGAGCCGGAGACCATCACCAGGACCCCGGCCACCACCAACGCCAGGCCGGCCGCGAGCCGTGCCCAGCCGCCGGCCTGGTTTGCCTTGGCCCTGTCCATGATCCCGGTGCGGCGGGTCTCATCCAGCTGCATCCAGGCGATGGCCGCGCCGCCGAGGATCGCGGCCACGGGAATCAGGGTGCCCAGCGGGACGTCCAGCCCCAGCAGCCGCGCCACCAGGATCCCGGCGGCCAGCAGCAACCCGACGCCCAGGAGGATCTCTTTCCCGTAGGGCATCCCGGCGAGCCGGAAGCGCCACGGCTCCCCGGCGGTGGCCGTGTTTCCTTGGGCCTCCGGGGATTCCACGGGGGCGCTCACGGCGGGGGCGATGGGCGACGCCGGACGCCGGGCGTTGCGGCGGGCGCTCTCGTCCGCCGTCGGCACCATGATCCACAGCCAGGCGTAGAACGCGACGCCGGCGCCGCCGGCGAACGCGGCAACCACCATCCCGGCGCGGACCATCTGCACGGGCCAGCCCAGGTGGCGGGCAAGCCCCGCGCAGACACCGGCAATCATGCGGTCGCCGCCGCGGGTCAGCGGTGGGCGGAGGGGCGCGGTGGTCATGGATCCATCCAAGCACGGCAGGGGCCTTCCGGAGGCGGTTCACGGCCCGAACCGGGGGCCGGTCAGGGACCGGTCAGGGGTTTCCCCAGTAGAGCGGACGGTCCCGCCGGCGGGAGGATCGAACTATGAACACGCACCCTGACCCCGATGAGGTCCCGGCCGCCGGCAGCCAGCCGGACGGCCGTCCCGCCACTGACCCGGCGGACAGCACGGCGGACGCCTCCGCGTCGTCGCCTTCCGCACCGTCGCCGTCCGGCCCGTCGCAGGCCTCCTCGGCGGAACCGGACGGCGCGCCCCGGTATGCGCCGCCGTCGTACACCCCGCCGCCCTACACCCCTCCCCCCGGCGGCACCCCGCCATACACTCCGCCCCCGGGCCCTCCCTACGCCGGCGAGCGCCGGCCGGCCGGGTCCCAGCAGAACTTCTTCGACTGGATCCGCAGCCACGGCATCCACCGGGGCCGCGAGCGCTGGGTGGCCGGCGTGGCCAGCGGCATCGCCCAGCGGCTGGGCGTCGATCCACTCATTGTGCGCGGCATCCTGATTGTCCTGACGGTCTTCGCCGGCGTCGGGGTCCTGCTGTACGGACTGGCCTGGGCCCTCCTGCCCGAACCCGACGGCCGGATCCACGTCCAGGAGGCCGCCGCCGGACGGTGGAGCACCGGCATGACCGGGGCGCTGATCACCACGCTGATCGGCTTCCCGAGCCTGGGCAACGGCGTCTGGGGCTGGGACCGGTACGGTTTTGGCGCCGTCGTCTGGACTGTCTTCTGGGTGGGCGGGGCGATCTATGCCTTCTATTACTTCTCCCAGCGGGGCAGGACGCGCCGGCCGGCCGACAGCCACGGCGTCGGGTTCCCGCAGCAGGGCCCGGCGGCAACCGGTCCTGCGGCAACCGGTCCGGGATCGTCCGGCACGGCACCGTACGGGACCGGCACCCCCGCCGGTTTCCCGTCGGACGGCACACTTCCCGTGGGCACCTATCCGGCCGCCTCGTATCCAACCACGACCTACCCCACCGGGCCCGACTACACTGCGGCGCCCGCTGCCCCCGCGCCGGGCCGTAGCGCAGACCCGTCAGCATATGCGCCGGTGCCCGCTCCGAAGGTCCGGGCCACCGGTCCCGGCGCCCCCGCCGTCGCGGTCACGACCGGCCTCGCACTCCTGGCGGGTGGCGGGCTCAAGGCACTCGACGCCGTCCACGCAATCAACCTCGGACCGGCCGGCAACGCGGTGGTCTGGGCGGTAGGAGCCGCCGTCCTGGGCCTCGGCATCCTGGTCTGCGGCCTGCGCGGCCGCGGCGCCGGCATCCTCAGCTTCTTCGCCGTGGTGGCGCTGGTCACCGGGGCGGTCTACGGCCTTATCCCGAACGCGGACCGGGCACGGTTCCAGAACGTCGACTGGGCGCCCACCACCATCGGGCAGGCCGCCGACGGCTTCGACATCACCGGCGGCAGCGGCACGGTGGACCTGACCCGGCTGGACCTGAACGCACCGCTGAGCTCCGACGTCGTGGTGCCCCTGGACGCGACCGCCAGCAACATCACCGTGCTGATTCCGCGTAATGTCCCCGTGCAGATCCGGGCGGACCTGACGATGGGAAACCTCAACGACTCCAACGGCAACCACGGCGGCATGACCAGCCAGCAGAGCGACTACAACACGGACGTCGCCGGATCCCGCCTGGTCATCAAGGTCTCCGGCACCCTGAGCAACATCACCGTGAAGGAAGGGAACTGACATGAGGAGCTACGACCCGGGAACCACCCCGGACGGCACCCCGTTGGTCACGGAGAACGCACCCGCCAGTGAGGGCGCCCGGGTGGGGACGGTGGTGTGGGGGTTGATCGTGCTGGCCCTCGCCGCGCTGATCATCATTTCCCGTCTGGGCCTGGTGGTCCTGAACGGGACCTACGTCCTGATCGGCCTGATGATAGGGGCCGGCGCGGCCCTCGTGATCGGCGGACTGGTCTCCGCCCGCAAGCGTGACAAAGCCACTACTACAAGGAAGTCTTAATCCATGGAAAAGTTCTTCAGCATTGTCCGGGGCCTCGGCCTGCGCCGGGGACCGCAGCGGTGGCTCGGCGGTGTCTGCGGCGGCATCGCGGCCAGGCTCAACGTGGACGTCGCCTACGTCCGGATCGCGTTCCTCCTCTTCGCCCTGCTGCCGGGCCCGGCCTTCGTGTTCTATCTGGCCGCCTGGGCCCTCCTCCCGGACCAGCAGAACGCCATCATCGCCCAGACGTTCCTGGAGCGCCGCGCGAACCGCCCCTGACCCCGGCTCATGACTGACGCTGCCCCCGCCACTGCCTGTGGCGGGGGCAGCGTGCGTCCGGGCCCCCGGGACCGGTTTGTGTCCTGCCCCACATCCCCGGCTAAACTTCTTGGTGAGCTCAGCGTGGCGCTCTGCCCGTATACCTTCAAACCAGGATTTGAGCCCAGATATGAAAATTGGAATCCTCACCAGCGGCGGCGACTGCCCCGGACTGAACGCCGTCATCCGTGGCGCCGTTCTCAAGGGCATCGCGGTCCACGGCCACGAGTTCGTGGGATTCCTGGACGGCTGGCGCGGCGTCGTCGAGGGCGACATCATCGAGATTCCCCGGACCATGGTCCGCGGCATCGCCAAGCAGGGCGGCACCATCCTGGGCACCTCCCGCACCAACCCGTTTGAAAACAACGGCGGCCCCGAAGTCATCAAGGCCCACATGGACCGGCTGGGCATCGACGCCATCATCGCGATCGGCGGCGAGGGCACCCTCGCGGCCGCCAAGCGCCTCACCGACGCCGGCCTCAAGATCGTCGGCGTCCCCAAGACCGTCGACAACGACCTCGACGCCACGGACTACACCTTCGGCTTCGACACCGCCGTCGAGATCGCCACCGAGGCGATCGACCGGCTGCGGACCACCGGTGAATCGCACCACCGCACCATGATCGCCGAAGTCATGGGCCGGCACGTGGGCTGGATCGCCCTGCACGCCGGCATGGCCTCCGGCGCCCACGCCATCCTCATCCCCGAGCAGCAGGCCTCCATGGAGCAGATCACCGAATGGGTGGTCTCCGCCCATGAGCGCGGCCGCGCACCCCTGGTGGTCGTCGCGGAGGGCTTCGTCCCCGAGGGCCAGGAATCGCCGCACTCCGAGCGCGGGCTGGACACCTTCGGCCGGCCCCGGCTGGGCGGTATCGCCGAACTGCTGGCCCCCGAGCTCGAGGCCCGCACCGGCATCGAAACCCGCGCCACGGTCCTCGGCCACATCCAGCGCGGCGGCGTCCCCACTGCTTTCGACCGGGTCCTCGCCACCCGCCTCGGCATGGCGGCCATCGACTCTGTGGTGGAGGAGCGCTGGGGCACCATGGTCTCGCTCAACGGCACGGACATCGTCCACGTCGGTTTCGAGGCGGCCCTGGGCAACCTCAAGAGCGTCCCGCAGCACCGCTACGAGGAAGCCGCCGTCCTCTTCGGCTAAGCCGCCGCAGCCGCGCCCGGCCGATGCCCGCTACGGGTCTGGGTAGGGTTGAACCATGACACTCACGCCCGGCTCCGCCGACATCATCCAGCTCGCGTGGGCCCGCCGCTTGGGGCTCGACGACGGCGCGTTCGCGGCCTCCGGCGGGCAGCGGATCACCCGCGTCGTCGACGATGCCCGGGCGCTTCAGTTCGTTCGGCTGTTCGGCGGCTCGGCCCTGGTGGGACCGGGTTGGGCGTTGGAAGCCGCCGAGGCCTACTCCGACGAGGAGCTGGCCCAACACGTGACGCTCCTGACGATCACCCGTGCCCGGGGCGGCCACGGCCTCGGGGCCGCTGCCCTTTTCTTCGCCGATGACCTGCCCCTGCGGCAGCCTGCCGAAGAGCTCACCGTCTCCCACGGCAACCCCGAGGCCATCGAACTCGAGGGCCTGTGCCCGCCCGACGACGTCAACGAGGTGGGCCTGGCGGACCTGGAAAACCGATTCACCATTATGCACGTCGAGGACGGCCGCCGTTCCCCGGTGGCCTGCGGCGCTTACAGCGAGTGGGAGGGGATCCTGGCGCACCTTGGTGTCCTGGTGGCCCCCGAGTGGCGGCGGCGCGGGCTTGGGACGCTCGCAGCCTCGATCGTTGCCCACGAGGCCCTCGCCTCCGGGCTGACCCTTCAGTGGCGTGCCGATGTCAGCAACAAGGGCTCGCTGGCCCTGGCACGGAGCATGGACTTCACCGCCGGCGGGATCCAGACCAGCGTCCTGCTGGGCTAGCGCCGAATCTGCAGCCCGGACCAGCAGGGCCGCTCGACGGGGCATCCCATCGAGCGGCCCTGGCGTATCGCCTTAGACCTGCCGGGCTTCCACGCCGTCGGCCACGACGTCGCTACCCTCCTTGGCGGGCTCCGCCGTCGCAGAATCCGACGTCGGCTTGGACTCTGCTGCCGGTGCCGTCCACGGCTGGGTGACCTGGGGCTTGGCGAAGAACAGCGCCACGGCCGCACCGAGCAGGATCACGACGGCGGGGAGCAGGATGGATTGGCCCATCGCGGTCGAGAAACCCTCATGCAGCTGCGGCGGCAGCGCACCGCCAAAGGCCATCGGGCTGGCCTTGCCGGCCGATCCCGGCGCCGCCGGAAGCTCTGCGGCCAGCCGGGACTGGATCAGCACGGCGATCGCGGCACTGCCCAGGACGGCGCCAATCTGGCGGGTCGTGTTGTAGACGCCCGAACCGGCGCCGGCCTGCCGCGGCGGCAGGTTGCGGGTGGCGGTGGAGCTCAGCGGAGCCCAGATGCCCGCGTTGGCGAAGCCGAGGACGGTGCTGGGCAGCAGGAACAGCCAGATGGGCGTGTCCGGGTGCATCAGCGAGGAGTTCCAGAACAGGGCCACGGACATCAGGACCAGACCGGTGGCCGTGATGTACTTCGGGTTGACCTTGTCGATGATCCGGCCCACTACCGGGGCCAGGCCGCCGGAGATAACGGCCATGGGCACCATCATCAGCGCCGACTGCGTGGGCGTGAGGCCGCGCACCACCTGGTAGTAGAAGATCAGGGGCAGACCAAACCCGGTGACCGTGAAGCCAACCGAAGTGATGGCGATATTGGCCAGCGAGAAGTTGCGGTCCTTGAACAGGCCCAGCGGCAGGAGCGGCTCACCCTTGTTGAAGTGCTGCCAGAGGACGAAGCCCACGAGCACGATGATGCCGGCGACGATCAGGCCCCACACGGTGATCGGGCCGCTGATGGTGCCCCAGTTGTAGGTCTCGCCCTCCTGGATGCCGAACACCAGCAGGAACAGGCCGACGGCGCTGAGCAGCACGCCGGGGATGTCGAACTTGTGCGGGTGGGTGTCCAGCGCCGGGACGAACCGCAGTGCCAGCACGAAGCCGACGATCCCGACCGGAATGTTGATGAAGAAGATCCACTCCCAGCCCAGCCCGTCCACCAGGACGCCGCCGAGGATAGGGCCCACCAGGGTGGCGACGCCGGCGGTGGCGCCCCAGATGCCCATGGCGGCACCGCGGCGGTCCGGCGGGAAAATCCTGGTGATGACGGCCATTGTCTGCGGCGTCATCAGCGCGGCGCCGAGGCCCTGCAGCACGCGGGCCGCGATCAACGTCTGGATGTCGCCGGAAAGCCCGCACCAGAGTGAGGCAAGAGTGAAGACCACCAAGCCGGTGAGGTAGAGCCGCTTCGGACCGAACCGGTCGCCCAGGCGTCCGGTGATCAGCAGCGGAACCGCGTAGGCCAGCAGGTACGCGCTGGTCACCCAGATCACCGAGTTGATGTCGGCGTTGAGTCCTTCCATGATCTTCGGGTTCGCCACCGAGACGATGGTGGTGTCGATCAGGATCATGAAGAACCCGATCACCAGGGACCAGAGGGCCGCCCAGGGCCGCGCTACGTTTTCCATCGGTTCTTCCTTTAGGTGCTTACTGCCGGGGTGAAGGTGGAGCGTTGAGACTACAGCCGGGGTGGGACAACCAGGTCAGCGCAACAGGGCGAGGATCTCGCTGCGCGCGAACATGGTGGCCGCGTCCCGGGCGGTGGGGCTGCCGGCGTCGGGGTCCGCGCCGGCATCGACCAGCGCCTCGACCACGTCGCGGTAGCCCTTGAAGACGGCGCCGGCCAGCGGCGTCTGGCCGCGGTCGTTGGCGGTGTTGGCATCGCCGCCGTGGCTCAGGATCAGCCGCACCGTCTCCGCGTGGCCATGGTAGGCGGCCAGCATCAGGAGGGAATCGCCGGCGGCGGTGCTCAGCGTCGCGGGGGCGCCGGCGGAGAGGTACGCCGCCAGAAGTGGCGTGTCACCCTCCCTGGCGGCGTCGAAAAGCCTGTGCGCGAGGTCGACGGCGTCCGCATCGGGGGCCTGCGTGGCTGAATGCTGTTCGCCGGTCATCGGGGGCTCCTCAGGAATCCGGTCTGCCGGCCGACAACCTGGCCGGCGTCGGGCGCGACCACGAGTTCCTGGGCCGCGGGGTACGTCTCGGTGCCGTCGGCGACGGTCAGGACCTGCGCCGGATCGGCGGAGCGCTTGATCACCGCGAGGGCCACCGGGCCCATTTCGTAATGCTGGCCCACCGAGGTCACGGTGCCGACCTTCTTGTCCCCGGCGAACACGTCACTGCCGACGGCGGGCAAGGTGTGCTGGGAACCGTCGAGCTGGAGAAATACCAGGCGGCGGGGCGGGTGGCCCAGGTTGTGGACTCGGGCGACGGTTTCCTGGCCCTTGTAGCAGCCCTTGGCCAGGTGGACGGCCGTGCGCAGAAGGTCCAGCTCGTGCGGGATGGTCTTCTCGTCGGTCTCAGCACCCCAGCGCGGACGCCAGGCGGCGATGCGCAGCGCCTCGGCGGCGAGGGTACCGGCGATGGGGCGCTCCCCTACCGTGGCTTCCAGGTCCGCTGCGGGGACCAGGTACTCGAACCACGGCCGCTCCAGCCCGGGGTGCTCCTGCTCGGCCACGACGGCGTAGGAGTACCCTCCGGCGCCGACGTGCGGCCAGGGATCCTCCCAGACGGTCAGGCGGTCCCATTCGGGGACAGCCCGGGTGCTGCCCAGCACGGCCCAGTCCGCGCTGACATCGGCGATTTCCACCCGGAGCATGAACTTCATCCGGTTCAACCACTCGGCCAGCGGGGCGGCCTCCGCGGCCTCGACGATCAGCCAGGTGGTGGCACCGTCGTCGACGACGCGGGCGTCGAACTCAATCCGGCCCTGCACGCTGAGCAGCAGCAGCTCGGTGGACTGGCCCGGGGGCAGGGCCGTGACCTGCTGCGAGGACAGGGTGTTGAGCCAGCTCAGGCGGTCGGGCCCGGTGACCGTGACCACCCCGCGGTGCGAGAGGTCGACGACGGCGGTGCCGGCCGCCAGGGCGCGCTGCTCACGCAGGGGCTCGCCGTAGTGGGCGGCCACGCCGGCGTCGGGTCCGGCGGCCTCCACGGCTCCGGGGCGCGACAGCAAAGGGCTCTTGGTGCTCATATGAAGTAGAAGTCCTCTGTCCTCAGCGGTATTCCGGATTTTCGAAGTCAAAACGGGTGCCCGATTTCCAGGCCTCGGGCAGGTTGCCGTAGGCCGGGATGCCGCCGGCGTCCTTGAGCATCCGGGCCAGGTGCAAAAGGTTCCAGGTCATGAACGTGGCGTTGCGGTTGGTGAAGTCGTTCTCCGGGCCGCCGGAGTCCTCGTCGAGGTAGCTGGGACCGGGTCCCACGGCGCCGATCCAGCCGGCGTCGGCCTGGGGCGGGATGGTGAAACCGATGTGCTGCAGGCTGTACAGCACGTTCATGGCGCAGTGCTTGATGCCGTCCTCGTTGCCGGTAATGAGGCAGCCGCCGACCTTGGGGTAGAACGCCCACTGGCCCCGGGAGTTTAGTTCGCCGGAGTGGGCGTAGAGACGTTCGATGAGTTTCTTGGTCTGCGAGGAGTTGTCGCCCAGCCAGATGGGGCCGGCGACGACGACGATGTCCGCGTCCCGCACCGCCGGGTACAGCTCCGGCCACGCGTCGGTGGACCAGCCGTGCTCGCGCATGTCCGGGTACACGCCGCTGGCGATGTCGTGGTCAACGGTCCGGATGACCCGGGTGGCGACGCCCTGCTTCTCCATGATCCGGCGGCTGATCCGGATCAGCCCGTCCGTGTTGGAAGTCTCCGGCGACTTCTTCAGGGTGCCGTTGAAGAAGACGGCGGAGAGGTCGTCATAGCGGCGTTTGCCGGCTTCGCTGGTCTGCGGATCACTCATGGCACTGCTCCCTTTATTGGCACTGCTCCCCGCGTTCGATGCGGACTTGTGGAAAGCCGGCGGCGGGGAGCGGTCCCGGGCAGCTGCGCTGTCAGCCGACCTTACTGAGGATGGCGGAGGCGTGGGCTTCCAGGCCGCTGCCGCCGTCGGTAGCCTGGCTCTTTCCGGCTGCAACGTCCCACCGCCAGAGGAGGTTCCCGTCCACCAGCCCGAAGATGCGGGTGGCCGCGGTGTAGTCCTTGGAGTGGCTGCCACGCATCACCAGGTCCGTGCTGAGCTGGATCTGTGGTCCCTTGATCTGGCCGTAGTACAGCTCGGAGATGCAACCCGGGTGGGCGATGGAGACGGAGATGTCGAACCCGCCGTCGGCGTTGCGGAGCTCCTCGACCTCTTCGGCGCTCTTGAACACGGGGACGATGTCGGCCGGGATCAGGCCGGGACCGCCGTCCTCCTCGCGCTGTTTCCGGTCGAGGGCCCAGAAGCCGGTCTCCACCGTCAGCGGGCGCAGCTTGGTGCCCTCGTCATCCGTCAGCCACGATTCGGCCCGGTACTGCAGGTAGGGCAGGCCGTTGTGGGTGAAGGAGACGTGCTGCAGGAAGTGCTCGGAATCCTCGTCGCCGGCGCCGAGCCGGCCGCGGCCCTCCCACTCACCAATGAGCCAGGACAGCGGAACGATTTCGGGCGTCAGATCGGTTGGGATCTCAATGGGCACGGCGATGACCTCTAAAGCGACGGTTTCCGGGCGGTTGCGGGGTGGTGGTTACTTCTGGCCCTTGAAGAGGCGGTAGACCACGAATCCGGCGAACCAGGCCATGGACAGACCGGCCACGGCAAGCAGGACAAGGAAGAAGATTTCAAATGCAAGTACGGACATGATGACATCCTAACGCGTTAGTGGATGAGGAGTTTATCGATGAAGTAGGCCAGGGATCCGACGGCTGAGACGGGTCCCAGCCCCATTCCAAGGACCGCGGCGAGGTTTAGGGTTTCGCCGCGGATGATCACGAGGCGGCGGAAGCTGACCAGCACGGCGCCGACCACTATTCCAACCAAGGCCGCGGGCACCACGGCGATGTTCGAGATCGCCAAACCCGCCAGCGGTCCGGCCAGCCCGGCCCCCACAATGCCCAGCGGCGCCACCACGCGGTCCGGCCAGCGGATCAGGCCGGCCGCCAGCGCGATCGCCGCGCTGATGGCGGCGATGAGCAGCATCTCCTTGACTCCGTTGAACCGCGAGCAGGCGATCCAGCCTGCGCCGAGGCAGGAGAGCAGGACGCCGGCGCAGGAGCCCAGGGTGGATTCGAGCCGCTGCGCCTGGCCGGTCCCGCGGATCAGCTGCATGACGAACACCGCCATCACGCCGGCGGCGATGAAGGCCGGGGTCCAGGCGAGGAATGCCGGGCCTGGCAGGTAGGTTGCGGCCACCGCGGATCCGATCCCCGGCAGCCCGATCAGCGCGGCAAGGGTCTTTTTGGCCGGGATGCCCAGGAAGTGCGGCCATCCGAAGCCCACGAGGGCTGCGGTCAGCACGGCGACGGCCAGCAGGACCTCCGGGGTGGAGTAGGCTCCGGCGACGATTGCGGCGAGCCCGGCCAGGCCGATAACACCGACGCTCCAGGACTTCATGCGCTTCTTCCCAATGCGGTTCTCCCCCGTGCGGCTCTGTTGACTGCCGTGTTGGCTGCTCTGTGGACTGCGGTTCTTCCCGCGGCGGTTCTCCGGTCAATCCTGCCCTATATGAACGTTGTGTGTCGCAGCAGCGGGCGCGGCAAGCCGCGAAACCGTGCCCGTTGGAGGGCGTTTGGGTATACTCAGAGCCTCAGCTACGCTCCCCCGGCCGGCCCCACCCAGGGCTGCACCAGACTTCAAGCAGGGCTCCGCACACCGGAGTCCGGACCGGGAGTCCAGTACCGGCCGGTGAAAGCCCGGCACAAACGCCCAACGATGCGCGGACACCCCTTGGAGGAACCATGTCGCACATCCTGTTATTGACGAACAGCACCGGCTCATCGGTGGACGTCCTGCCTGCGCTTGAGTTGCTCAACCACCGGGTCCACATCCTGCCGGCGGAGCCCACGGCACTGCTCGAGACCGACCCCTGCGACATCGTCCTGCTCGACGCCCGCAAGGACCTGGTGGGCGCCCGCTCCCTGACCCAGCTCCTGAAGGCCACCGGCCTCAGCGCCCCGCTCATGCTGATCCTCACCGAGGGCGGCATGGCCGCCGTTTCCTCCGCCTGGGCCGTTGACGACATCCTGCTCGAGTCCGCCGGACCGGCCGAGGTGGAGGCCAGGATCCGGCTCGGCATCGCCCGCGCCATGCCGGACCAGGACGACACCCCCACCGAGATCCGCGCGGCCGGCGTCGTGATTGACGAGGCCAGCTACACCGCCCGGGTCAACGGCGCCGTGCTGAACCTGACGTTCAAGGAATTCGAACTGCTGAAGTACCTGGCCCAGCACCCCGGACGGGTGTTCACCCGCCAGCAGCTGCTCACCGAGGTCTGGGGCTATGACTACTACGGCGGCACCCGCACCGTGGATGTGCACGTCCGGCGGCTGCGCGCCAAGCTGGGAGCGGACCACGAGAACCTGATCAGCACCGTACGCAACGTCGGCTACCGGCTCACCCTGGCCCGGCAGCCGGACGAGGAACTCTCCGAGGCGTAGCCCCTCGGCGCGGCTGTAAACCTCCGACATAAACCGCAAAATGCAGTAAGCCGAACACAGCAAAGGCCCCGGACCATCAGGTCCGGGGCCTTTGCTGTGCATCTTTCGGCACTTTCGTGGAGGACATACGGGTCGAACGTATCGAGGCCACCCCACTGGTGGATCCCCCTCACATTCCGAAACAGCGATCCAATCGATCGATCCCTGCGCCGGATGAGTTACCGACTATACCCATCCGCCGGCGATGCATCAAATCCGGCGGATACCCCCTTCCCGGGCCCGGGGACGTATAGCCTTGCACCATGAGTCCCGCGCACCCGGAAAACTGGCCCGTACTCACCCTGCAGGGAGCTGTCGATGAGCAGCTGCTGCGTGATGTCAGGACGCTGGTGGCCGCCGCGGAGGAATCCGACGGCAACCCGCCCCTGTCCGAGCAGACGCTTGTCACCCTGCGGGCCGCGGACGCCGGCCCGCATTCGGTGATGACCCTGGCGCTCTACTCCCCCGACTATTCCGGCAAGGCCGCCGACGCCGACGTTCCGCAGGCTTCCGGCGCTCCCGCCGGTCCGCACGGCAACGACCTGGCCGGCGTCGCCGTCGTGATCGGGGAGCCGGACGACGGCGCGGTGCTGGAGGTGGCGGTGCACCCCAGCTACCGCAATCAGGGCGTGGCGGACCGTCTGGTCAGCGAACTGCAGCGCGTGCGTGGCTTCGCCGGCCTGAAGGCGTGGTCGCACGGCAACCATGAGGCCGCGGCGGACCTTGCCGCCCGGTACGGGTACGTGCCGGTCCGGGAACTGTGGAAGATGCGGCTGGCCACGGCAGCCTCGGACCTGCCGGATGTGCCGCTGCCGGAGGGCGTGACGCTGCGCAGCTTCGAGCCGGGACGGGACGAGGAGGCTTGGCTGGCGGTGAATCGTGCCGCGTTCGCCCACCACCCCGAACAGGGCGCCATGACCCGCGCCGACCTGGATGCCCGGATGGCCGAGGACTGGTTCAGCCCCGAGGGATTCCTGCTTGCCGAGGACGCCTCCGGCCGGCTGCTCGGCTTCCACTGGACCAAGATCCACCCCCGGCACGGCGACCACCCCGCGATCGGCGAGGTCTACGTCGTCGGCGTCGCCCCGGAGGCCCAGGGCACCGGACTCGGCAAGGCCCTCACCGTCGCCGGGATCCGGCACCTCCAGCGGCAGGGCCTGCACGCGGTGATGCTGTACGTCGACGGCGACAACATCCCCGCCGTCGCGCTCTACCGCCGGCTCGGCTTCACCCGCTGGGACATGGACGTCATGTACGCCCCGCGGACCGCCGGCTAGGGCGCACCACGGCCGCCGGACCGGGCGTCAAACGGGCTCGCCGGGGTGCGAATCCTTGTAAGGTTGAAGCTACATCGCGCCAGCATTAGGAGAGACCATGCAACGGGAACACGCCGGGACGGCCACGTCTGAGGCCGGAACGCAGAAGAGCTCCTCCCGGCCGGCGCGGGCCCGGTTCGGCTCCTCCGAAGTTCCCGCCTCGCGCGCCACCCAGGACCGGATCGACATCCCGGAGTTCGCCCCGAACCTCGAACCGGAGGGCGACATCAGCCCGGACCGTTTCCTGGACCGTGAGCTGAGCTGGCTGGCCTTCAACGCCCGCGTCCTGGAACTGGCCGAGGATCCGAACCTGCACCTGCTGGAGCGGGTCAGCTTCCTGTCCATCTTCGCCTCCAACCTGGACGAGTTCTTCATGGTCCGGGTGGCCGGCCTCAAGCGCCGCATCGCCACCGGACTCGCCGTGCCGTCCCCGGCGGGGCTGAGCCCCATGCAGGTCCTGGAACAGATCGGCGAGGAGGCGCATCGGCTGCAGCAGCGCCACGCCCGGGTCTGGGCCGAGCAGATCCGCCCGGCCCTGGCCTACGAGCACATCCATCTGATGCACTGGGACGAGCTGGATGACCAGGCCAAGGACCAGCTCAGCGCCATGTTCGCCGAGAAGGTCTTCCCGATCCTGACGCCGCTGGCCGTGGACCCCGCGCACCCGTTCCCCTACATTTCCGGGCTCTCCCTGAACCTCGCCGTCGTGGTCCGCAACCCGGTAAGCGACAAGGAACTCTTTGCCCGCGTCAAGGTCCCCGACCAGCTGCCGCGGCTGATCTCCATCGACGGCCCGCGCGCCGGGTCCGTGCCCGGCCGGGTGGCCCGTTTCATCGCGCTCGAGGAAGTCATCGCCGTCCACCTGGACCAGCTGTTCGCCGGCATGGAGGTGCTGGAGCACCACACCTTCCGCGTGACCCGCAACGAGGACGTCGAGGTTGAAGAGGACGACGCCGAGAACCTGCTGCAGGCGCTGGAGAAGGAACTGCTGCGCCGCCGCTTCGGCCCGCCCGTCCGGCTGGAACTCACCAACGACATCAACCCCAACATCCGGGCGCTGCTGATCCGCGAACTGGGCGTCGAGGAATCCGAGGTGTACTCCGTGCCCGCGCCGCTGGACCTGCGCGGCCTCTCCGTCGTCGCCGGGATCGACCGGGCTGACCTGCACTACCCCAAGCACGTTCCGCACACCTCCCGGTACCTGAACGAATCGGAGACCTCGAAGGCGGCCAACGTCTTCGCCGCGATGCGCCGCCGGGACATCCTGCTGCACCACCCCTACGACTCCTTCTCCACCTCGGTCCAGGCGTTCCTGGAGCAGGCCGCCGCGGACCCCAAGGTCCAGGCCATCAAGCAGACCCTGTACCGCACCTCCGGTGACTCGCCGATCGTCGACGCCCTGATCGACGCTGCCGAGGCCGGTAAGCAGGTCCTGGCCCTGGTGGAGATCAAGGCCCGCTTCGATGAGCAAGCCAATATCTCCTGGGCCCGGAAGCTCGAGCAGGCAGGCGTGCACGTGGTTTACGGCATCGTAGGCCTGAAGACGCACTGCAAGCTCTCCCTGGTGGTCCGCCAGGAAGTCGACGGGCTGCGCCGCTACTGCCACATCGGCACGGGCAACTACCACCCCCGTACCGCCCGCTACTACGAGGACCTGGGCCTGCTGACCGCCAACGAGCAGGTGGGCGAGGACCTGTCCCGGCTGTTCAACCAGCTCTCCGGCTACGCTCCCAAGTCCACGTTCAAGCGGCTGCTCGTGGCGCCGCGGTCCGTCCGGTCCGGCCTGATCGACCGGATCGAAACCGAGATCCGCAACGCCCGGGCCGGCATCGCCTCCCGGGTGCAGATCAAGGTCAACTCCATGGTCGACGAGGCCATCATCGATTCCCTGTACCGGGCTTCGCAGGCCGGCGTGAAGGTGGACGTGATCGTCCGCGGCATCTGCTCGCTGCGGCCGGGTGTGCCGGGCCTGAGCGAGAACATCACGGTCCGCTCCATCCTGGGCCGGTTCCTGGAACACTCGCGCGTCTTCGCCTTCGCCAACGCCGGGGACCCCGTGGTCTACATCGGTTCCGCGGACATGATGCACCGCAACCTGGACCGCCGGGTCGAGGCCCTGGTCCAGCTCTCCAGCAGCGACGACGTCACCTACGTGCTGGACATGCTGCGCCGGTACATGGACCCCGCGACGGCCAGCTGGCACCTGGACCGCAGCGGTGAGTGGTCCCGCCACCACCTCGCCGAGGACGGCACCGAACTGCAGGACGTCCAGTCCTGGCTGCTCGCGTCCCGTTCCCGGCAGCGCCCGGCGAGCCTGCGCTAGGGCCGCCGCTAGTGAACAGCGACGCGCTGGCAGCGGACCAGACCGAGCATGCCGGCGAACCGATCGCCGTCGTCGCCGCCGGAGCCCTGCCCTGGCGGGTGAAGAAGGACAAGCTGGAGGTCCTGCTGATCCACCGGCCCCGCTACGACGACTGGTCCTGGCCCAAGGGAAAGCTGGATCCGGGCGAGACGGTTCCCGAGTGCGCGGCGCGGGAGGTCTCCGAGGAGATCGGCCTGCGGGCGCCGCTGGGCATCCCCCTGCCGTCGATCCACTACCGGGTCAACGCCGGGCTGAAGGTGGTGCACTACTGGGCGGTCGACGTCGACGGCGCTCCCCTGCACCCGGACGGCAAGGAAGTGGACAGCGTGCTGTGGTGCGCGCCGGAGAAGGCAGCCCGCCTGCTCACCAATCCCTCCGACCGCGCGCCGCTGGACGCGCTCGTGGCCGCCCACGAGCGGCACGAGCTGGAGACCTGGCCCCTTGTGGTGATCCGGCACGCCAAGGCCAAGCCCCGCTCCTCCTGGTCCAAGGCCGAGGGTGACCGGCCGCTGGCGGCCACCGGAACCCGCCAGGCCCAGGCCGTGGGGAGGCTGCTGCAGGCATGGAGCCCCTCCCGCGTGGTCACCAGCCCGTGGCTGCGCTGCGTCGCGACGGTCGCGCCCTATGCCAAGGCCGTGGACGCCAAGGTCAAGTTGCACGAGTCACTCACCGAACACCTGCACAGCCGCAGCCCCCACAAGACAGCCAACGTGGTGGAGGGCCTCTTCGACAAGGAACGGCCGGTGGCGCTGTGCACGCACAGGCCGGCGCTCCCCACCGTGTTCGCGCAGCTGGGCAAGCACATGAACTCCAGGCTCCGCGCCCTGCTGCCGGAGTCGGATCCGTATCTTGCGCCGGGCGAACTCGTGGTCTGCCACGTCTCGCGGGCCAAGGGCAAGGTTATCGCCGTGGAGCAGTTCCGCCCGTTCGACGACTAGATCCTTGACCCCCGTGTCCCGCCGGGCTAGTTTGTATCAACTGCTTGATACAAAATAGGCGGATCATTGGGGGATCTTATGCCGGGCCTTCTGTACGTGCCATCGATGCTGGTGGTGGGGCTCTCGCTGGGCGCCATGGTGGTGTACGTCGTGCTCCGCTGGGTGAGCCGCGACCCCGCCACCGGAACATCGGCCGCGTCGCTGTCCAATCATGCGCTGTGGGTGGGGATCATCGGCTGGTTTGCCAGCTCGCTTCAGGGCGCGATGAACCTCGGCATCATCCCGGCCAATCCCTCGGGGGCGCCCTATGCCAGGACCACAGACGCCGTCGCTCTCGCCCTGGCCTGGCCGGTCCTGGGCTGCCTCGCGGTGCACGCCGTGGGACAGCTCAGCTACCCCGGGCCCCAGCAGGCCCGACGTCGGACGGTGCTCTCCGTACGGCGGATCCGGGATTTCCTGCCGCGCCGCCTGGCGCTGGTGACGGGCGGGATTTTCGCAGCGGCCGGTGCGTTGATCGCCGTCGTTGCGACGCTGCCGGGCTTCGACGCCGTCCCGGCCGTTACCGTGAACGACGGATCCGTCCCCCTGATCCTGGGAGGCCGCGACGGGCGCATCCCCGGACTGGAACTGGCCGCCTGGCTCGGCGGGGCGCTGGTGGTCCTGGCCGGCGGCACTGTGCTGGTGCTCCTTCTCATCGCCGGCCGCCGTCAGCTGGAGGCCCTCGACGCCGCGGACAATGCGACCCTGCGCAGCATCGCCATGAACCGCCTGCTGAGGACCGTCGCCACCATCGCCGCGGGCCTGGGCGTCATCGCAGGCAACTTCGCGACGCACCCGGGTCCGGCCGCCGTTTCCACGGGGTGGGTCAATCTGGCCGGACTGGCCGGCATGGCGGTGTTGCTGGTGATGTTCTGCTGGCGGCCGCCCACGCTGGCGGCGTCGCTGCTCGGACCCGATAACCGTCCGGTTGAGGGGCTGCGATCCGGCCAGCATCCGGCGGCACGGCTGCTGTTCTCGCTTGGGCCGCTCCACGCCGCTGCTGCCGGGTTGCCGGTGGTGGTGGGGGCATTCGTCCTCTCCGGTCCGGCTGCCGAAACCTTCGAGCTGGGCTGGGCCGTCTTCGCCACCGTCGCCGCGGTTGCCTCATCAGCCGTCCTGGCCGCCGGGGAGCTGGTGCTCCAGCACAACTACGGCGACGCCGGAGTCCCCCGCAGCCAGCCACGCAGGACCGTCGGCCCGGCGATGCTGACCACGGCCATCCTGGCGCTCGTCGCATTCCTGCTGGCCTTGGCCATCACGGCCGTCGGTCAGAGTTCACTCGGTGCCGCGGCGGACTGGCTGCCCATCGCGGGGCTGGCGGCTGTCGGCGCGGCCGCCTCCCTGCCGGTCGCACTGCTCTCCCGGTTCCGGCGAAGCGTCCTCAACGGGCCGGACACAGCGCTCCGGACCGTCACCGTGCACCGGGCCGTGCGGACCATGTCGTCGCTCCTGGCCGCGTTGACCGCCGCCTTGCTCATGACCCAAACCCCGGCATGGGCTGCGGTCTTCGCGCCGGCCGGGACCGGAGTGCCTTTCGGGTACTCCGTCGGTGAGTGGTGGCCCGCTTCCGCGGCGGGCGCCGTCTTCGTTGCTGCCGCCATCGTCATCGCCATCGTGCCCGTCCGTCTTCCGCACGGAGGTTTCGTACGGTCCAGCCCGCAGCCTGCCGCATGACCGCAGGACTTTCCATCGATCTCCGCTCGGCAGTTCCCCCGTTCGAACAAATCCGGGCGCAGATTGCGGCGTTGATCTCCGCCGGTGCCCTTGAGCCGGGGGCGCACCTCCCGACCGTGCGGCGGCTGGCGGCAGACCTGGGCATCGCCGCGGGTACGGTCGCCCGGGCGTACCGGGAGTTGGAGCACGCCGGTTTGGTCGAGACGGGCCGCCGGAAGGGGACGACGGTGGCAACCTCACTGCCGCCGGGGGCCAGCCCGGGAGGCACCGGCGTCGAGGTGGCGCAGGCTGCCGACCGCCTCATCACCGCTGCCCGCTCTGCCCATCTGGACGATGCGACGGTCCTCGAACTGCTCAGGGTGCGGCTGTCCCGCACCTACGACTAGGGTCGGCTGCCGAACACCGCCTCCGGGTTCCGGTCAGTAGGTCAGTAGACTGGTGGGGTGAGCATCCCAACGCCCTACGAAGACCTGCTTCGCGACGTCCTGGAGCACGGCACCCACAAATCCGACCGCACGGGGACGGGCACCAGCAGCGTCTTCGGCCGCCAGCTGCGCTTCGACCTGGCCGACAGCTTCCCGCTGATCACTACCAAACGCGTGCACTTCAAGTCGATCGCCGCCGAACTGCTCTGGTTCCTGCGCGGCGACAGCAATGTGAAGTGGTTGCAGGAGCAGGGCGTCACCATCTGGAACGAATGGGCCGACGCCGACGGCGAGCTGGGCCCGGTTTACGGCGTGCAGTGGCGGTCCTGGCCCACGCCCGACGGCGGCCACATCGACCAGATCGCCGAGCTGATCGAGAACCTCAAGAGCAACCCGGACTCCCGCCGGCACATCGTCTCGGCCTGGAACGTCTCCGAACTCAAGAACATGGCACTGCCGCCCTGCCACGCGTTCTTCCAGTTCTACGTGGCCGACGGCAAGCTCTCCTGCCAGCTGTACCAGCGTTCGGCGGACCTCTTCCTCGGTGTCCCGTTCAACATCGCCTCCTACGCCCTGCTGGCCCTGATGGTCGCCCAGCAGACCGGGCTGGAACCCGGTGAGTTCGTCTGGACCGGCGGGGACGTGCACATCTACGACAACCACGTGGACCAGGTCCGCACCCAGCTGGAACGCGAACCATACGAGTACCCGGCGCTGAAGCTCACCCGAACCCCGGCGTCGATCTTCGACTACACCCTTGAGGACTTCGAGGTGGTCGGCTACCGGCACCACCCCACGATCAAGGCCCCGATCGCCGTATGAGCACCGATCCCCAGCAGGGCAACACGGCGGCCGCCCCCGCAGAGCCCGGCGGCTTCACCGACCAGTTGCACGGCAGCCTCACCGGCCTGGGCCTGGTGTGGGCACAGACAAGCACCGGAGTGATCGGCCAGGACGGCACCATGCCGTGGGAGCTGCCCGAGGACATGCGGCACTTCAGCCGGCTCACCGCCGGACACCCGGTCATCATGGGGCGGAAGACCTGGCAGTCCTTCCCAGCGAAGTTCCGCCCGCTTCCGGGCCGGGCCAACATCGTCATCACCCGGCAGGACGGCTGGGGCGACACCCCCGAGGCGGAGGGCGCCCTGGCCGTGGCATCCCTCGATGAGGCGCTCTTGGAGTCCCAGTTCGCGCCCGGCCCGGAGATGGTCTGGGTGATCGGCGGCGGGGAGATCTACGCGCAGGCTCTGGACCTGGCGGACGTCGCCGTCGTCACCACTATCGATACCGCCGCCGAAGGCGACACCTTCGCCCCCGAGCTCGGCTACGAGTGGCGCACCGATGCCACGTACCCGGCCGACGGCTGGCTCACCGCCGCCAACGGCACCCGCTACCGGATCACCCTCTGGCGCCGTACGGAGGCCAAATAATGCTGCGCAAACCCGAAACCCTGTTCGTCCTGGGCTACATGCTCCTGCCCCTGCTGGCGCTGCTGTCCGCGATCGTCGGACTGACCATGATCCTGGGCGGCAACAAGATCGCCGGGGCGATCGTGCTGGTGATCGTCACCCAGGTGTTCGCCTTCGGCGCCATGTTCGCGCTGCGGCGGCGCAAGAGCGCCCTGCTGGCCGACGACGGCGAGTAGCGGCCGACGTCTTCCCTCTCTTCGCCCCGGCGGACCCGGATGGGGAGAGCACCCCATCGCGGGCTGCCGGCAACCGGGTTAGATTGGGGCGGTCCGGTTCACGGGTCCCCTCGCTGAGGTGGACGGCGGCCGGTGGAATACGTGGGAGTGCGGCAACGGCACAGTAGGCTCGTGCCCGACAAAGGGGGATGTACATCGTGGCAGGTAACGTGTGGGGCGCCGACGTCGCCCAGCTGCGCATGCTGGCGCAAAGCTTCGGGCAGACCTCGGAGACGCTGCTGCAGCAGTCGACGGCCCTGACGGCGGCGATCAACAACAACACGTCGTGGAAGGGCGCGGACAGCGCGCGGTTCACCTCGGAGTGGAACGGCAGCCACCGCGCCCTGATCCAGCAGACCGCCCGGGCACTCAAGCAGCAGTCCAAGCAGCTCCTGACGCAGGCCGACGAGCAGGAGAAGGCCAGTAACGCCAAGGCCGGGTCCGGCGGCGGGCCGCTGGGTCCGCTCGGCCATGGCGCCGGTGCATGGGCTGTGGAAGGCGGCGGCGCGGCCGCCGGGGGCGTTGCCACGATCAGGTCCATCATGGGGATCCAGAAGAACATCAAGGCTCCCCTCACTCTGGCCAAACACCTCGGGCAGTATGGCTGGGTGCTCAAGAACGAGCGGGATGCACTGTCCAAGGCGTTCTTTACCAGCGGTCGTCACCGGGTGGGCGGCCCCGGATTCACCGCCCGCAACCTCTTGCGAAGTGATCCTCTCAAGAAGCTGCTCACGAAATCGACGGAGTCAAGCAAGACGATCGGCCTGATCGACAAGGCCTCGGACATCGCATCGCTCAAGGACCTTAACAAGCACCTCCCCGGGCTGTCACGATTGGCGCCGCTGCTAGAAGAGCGGCAACTCTTTGGGGCTGGCAAAAGCTGGGACTGGCTAGGGAAATCCGGCCTGTCCCGAACTCTCGGCTGGGCCGGGGTCGGATTCAATGCCGTGGACACGGTCAAGAACTTCTCGGAAGGCAAACTCCTGGACGGCGCCGCCAGCCTGGGCAAAACGATGCTCGGTGTCGGATGCTTCATGCCACCACCAGCGGGGACCATCTGCCAGGTGGCCAGCGTGGGCGTAGCCATTTACGAGAATTGGGACACCATTACCAGCGTGGGCAAGAACGTCGGCGAAGGCATCGCCAATGCCGTCAAGGATCCCGGGAAGTTCGTCAGCGATGCCGCTGACAGGGTCACAGATGCTGGCAAGTCCGTGGCACACTTCTTCGGCTTTTAGATTAGGAGAACTACATGACAGTCCAGGACGAAACCGCCTACGAGCCCCGGCTCGGCGTCGATGTCGTCGGGTTCGGCGTTGGCGAAATCGCCTACCTGCTTGACGTTTTCGAGGGACCGGCCCGTGACCGTTCCGTCAGCGTCTTCCGGGCTGAAGAGATGGTGGACGACGTCACTCTGGCGACCGCCGGCGCCTCCTCACTGCTGGCACGGGATATGGCCACGGTCGATGAAGAGGGAGACCTCGGCGTGACCGGTGTCGCCGCCGCCGTCGCGGCTGCCTTTGGCCAGGCGACCCGCTGGACGGAGGTGTCCCTCCTGGCACCCGAGTCGATGGACAACGTGCTGCTCATCGAGGCCCCCGACATCGCGCTGATGCTCCAGCCCCGACTGCTGGGCACATGGTTCGCGTTCGCGCAGGACCCGGCCATCACATCTGCGGAAGCGACACTGCGCTTGGTCCGGCAACACGCTCAGGACAACCCCGGAGGCTCCGCCTATTTCGTTTTCAAGACCCTTGAGGAAGAAACCCACCTGCTGGTGCGCAGGGAGGGCGACTTCTGGACGACCGGCGTTCCCGACTTCGCCACTGATCAGGTCGAGGAAACTGAAGGCGTGGACGATGCCGCCCTGCTGCGGGCCATCGAGGAGCGCCGTGGCGAGGCGTAGCAGGGACGTCCCGCAGGATCCGGGATATGTTCCGCCCGAGCCTCCGGAGAGCCGGGTTCGGCACCGGCTGGGAGATAACGGTGAGGTTGTCGCTTACACCGACGAAGAATATGGCGTACGCAAAGACGACGGGCTGGGCGTCATCAAGCCGGTCAATAGCGCCAACGGCATTCTTTTCCTGGCTATCCTGCTGACGATCGGAATGGGTGGGCTGGTCTACTTCGTCGTCCAGGTCATCAGACAGGACGCCTGGCACATCGCTGGCGAGGTCTGGTGGGTCTTTCCCGCCTGCATCTTCCCCTTCACCGCTGCCTGGTTCAACTACTTTAAGGAACGCAAAGCCGAAAAGCTTCGCAAGGCCCGCAACCTGCCCCGGCCAGTGGAATAGCGTGACGGAGGATCCGCATGCGCGTCTGTCGCCGTCCCGAAATGATGACAATGCGGAGCCGGGCGCGGAACACCCATGAAGCGCCGTCCGGCCGAGAACGGCTGCGTCGTCCCTTACGCCGATAAGGAGTTCGGGGTCCGCAAGGGCCACGGCCTCGTAGTCGTCATGCCCATGAACTCCCCCGGCGGGCGCAGTTGTCCTCTGCAGGGTGCTGACAACCGTCATTTTGGCCATCTCCGCACCAAGAGTCAGGACGAACAGTGAGCTTCGATCGCGAGCGCGAACGCGAACGCGAACGCGAACGCGAACGCCGCAACGATGACGTCTATGCCGAGCACAAGGAGGCACTCGTACGGGGTGAAAAGCGCGTGCTGCGGAAGACGGACAGCGGCGAACTGCACAGCTACCCCGCCGACGAAATCGGGTTCTCCCCCGGCCGTGGCCAAGCGCAGGTCAGGTCCTGGTGGGGTATGGGCATTCTCACCGCGGTGATGGGCCTGCTGGTGGTTCTTTCCTTGGTGATACTGCTGAGCCCCGTGGGCCGTGGCGAGCAGCCGTTCTGGGCTGCACTGCTCCTAACGGCGCTCGGAGGTTATGGGGCCTGGTACATCTTCGGCATGGCAAGGGGCGAATACAACGCCAAAAGGCTGCGGACAGAGCGGCGGGCACCCGAGCCGGGCGCCGGGCACGTTCCTCGGTAGTAGTTGTGGTCGGCGTCGGGCTCCTGATCGACCACAAAGTGACGAATTGGGCGCAATTGATCATCGGCTTTACGGTCGTCCTTTTCCTCGTGCCCACTTCATGGACGTACTACCTCAAGGAACGCAGGGCGGCGCGCCTTCGACGTGCCAGGGGCAAGACGCTTGAGCACCCCACACGCCGCTCAAGCGTGCGCGACTAGCCAGCATCTGCCCCAGCCGAACTTCTTCAATGCACGCCCCGGGACGCCGGGAATAGGACCAATGAAGGAGAACCATGCCGAATGACGATACCGACCGCCGGCATGACGACGAGGCTCGCGCCCGGCACGAACGTGCCGTGGCCGCCGGAGAAGAACGGCTCCTGACCAGGACATTGGACCGCGGCCGGCTGCACTCCTACGCCCCGGACGAGATCGGCTTTGCCCCGCCGGATCGGGGCCGATCGTCACCACGGCGTTCGGGATGGTCGTCCTGGCGGCCGTTTTCGCAGCCGTGACCGTATTCTCTGTCGTCCTCGTGGCAGCCCCGACCTCGCAGGGCGAAAGCCCGATGTGGGGTGCGCTCGTGCTGACTGTGGTTGGCGCCGCGGGAGTGCTCTACGCCGTCCGGCTCGCCGTCTCCGAGTTCAAGGCCCGGCGCATCTGCCGCGAGCGTGGACTTCCGGAGCCCAGCCCGCGCCAACTGGACTAACAGGGAGCTTGCGCTCAGGGGTAACCGCCATCGCACACTGGCTGTGGCGTAACCGACTGCGGCTCCGGCGGCGCGAAGTCTAAACTGGCCCAATGACTACAGCAGCTTCCCCGACCGTCGGACTGGTCGGATGGCGCGGCATGGTCGGCTCCGTCCTGATGCAGCGCATGCAGGACGAGGGCGACTTCGCCGCCATCAACCCGGTCTTCTTCTCCACCTCCAACGCGGGCGGTGCAGCCCCGGACATCGCTGGTGCCGCGTCCGGCGCGGCCGGGAAGCTGGAGGACGCCTACGACGTCGAGACCCTCGCGAAGCTGCCGATCATCGTCACCGCCCAGGGCGGCGACTACACCAAGCAGGTCCACGGCGAACTGCGCGGCCGCGGCTGGGACGGCCTCTGGATCGACGCCGCCTCCACCCTGCGGATGAGCGAAAACTCGATCATCGTCCTGGACCCGATCAACCGCGACGTCATCGACGCCGGCCTGGACGGCGGGGTCAAGGACTTCATCGGCGGAAACTGCACCGTCTCCTGCATGCTCATGGGCCTGGGCGGGCTGTTCACCAACGGCCTGGTCGAGTGGGGAACCTCCATGACCTACCAGGCGGCCTCCGGCGGCGGCGCCCGGCACATGCGCGAACTGCTCAGCCAGTTCGGCACGCTCAATGCCGAGGTCAGCACGGAACTGGACGACCCGGCGTCGGCCATCCTCGAGATCGACCGCAAGGTCCTGGCCCACCAGCGCACCGACATTGACGCTACCCAGTTCGGCGTGCCGCTGGCCGGCTCGTTGATCCCCTGGATCGATGCGGACCTGGGCAACGGCCAGTCCAAGGAAGAATGGAAGGCCGGCGTGGAGACCAACAAGATCCTTGGCACCTCCGTCGCGGACCGGGTGATCATGGACGGCCTCTGTGTCCGGATCGGCGCCATGCGCTCCCACTCACAGGCCTTGACCCTGAAGCTCCGCGAGGATCTCTCCGTTGCCGAGATCGAGAAGCTGCTGGACGCAGACAACGAGTGGGCCACCGTGGTGCCCAACACCAAGGAAGCGTCCATGGCTGACCTGACCCCCGTGGCGGCGTCCGGCACGCTGAACATCCCGGTGGGACGGATCCGCAAGCTGGAGATGGGCCCCGAGTACATCAGCGCCTTCACCGTGGGTGACCAGCTCCTCTGGGGCGCAGCCGAGCCGCTGCGCCGCATGCTCAAGATCGCCACCGGCACGCTCTGACGCCCGGGGCTATAGCCCCAGGAACCGCCGGTACTCCGCGGCCCGCAGCTCGAACGATTGTCGGGCGGCGGGCCGCAGTCCGTCCCGGCCCTCGAAGGGTTCTGCGACGACGTCGACGCCCTGGTTCCCGCCGGCGCCCCGGCCGCGGCGCGCCGTGGCGCTCCACGTCCCGACCACCTGCCCGCCGGCGACGATGGTCTTCTTGAAGACACCGTTGCTGCCCGGCACGATCTTGTCAGCGTGGTCGGCCGGGAGGACTACGGACCGGTCCGTGTAGCCGAGGACGAATTCGTCGAATCCCGGCAGCGCCAGCACGGAGCGGCCGCCGGGAACACCCTCGGCCAGCAGCGCCGCGGTTTCCGGGGCCAGCCAGTAGCGATTCCCCTCGAACTCCAGCTCCGCCAGTTGGTCCCGGATCTGCGCCAGCGCGGCGCGGGTCTCGGTGAGCGGAATCCCGGACCACCAGGCGAAGTCCCGTTCGGTGGCCGGGCCGTGGCTGAGCAGGTAGCGCAGCAGCCATTCGGCCGTCCCCTCCGCCCGATCCAGGGTCCGCGACGCCGTGATCCAGTCATCGAAGGCGACCACCAGCTGCTGGTTGCCCGCAAGCGGCCCCAGGACCAGCAGGCGCAGCTGGCAGAGGGCCGCGAGCAGGTGGATACCGCGCTGCCCTGCCGGAGACTGGCCCGCCTGGTCAAACGCCTCGAACAGCTCCGCCCGGCTGACCGCGGCACCGCCGGCCACCCGTTGCAGCGCGGCGTCGGCGGCGGCGTCGATGTCCGCGCTGGTGATGTCCAGTTGCCGGTGCCGGGCGCCCAGGCTTCGGAGGAGCCGGCCGGAGGTGATCTGCAGGATCCAGCCCAGGTCCTCGGGAGCGAGCAGGTGAAGGGTCCCGCGCACCGGCCAGGACCGGACCACTTCGCCGCGGTCCAAGGCGTCGCGCACGTCGGCCAGGGCAGCCCCGGGGACCCGCACGCCCACGGCCCAGAGTGCGGCCGGCAGGTCCTGGGCCTGCATCGCCGTCATGGTCCGTACCGCCTCCGGAACCGACGCGAAGCCCGCCCCGACCAGTCCCTGCGACACGAGCCGGAGCCGCCCCAGCAAAGGACGGGTCAGGCGCGGACCGGTGCGTTCCATGGCACCATCCTAGGACCGCCTTCCGGCCGCCCGCGGGAACCCGCGGAACCCCCGGATCCCTCCCAGCGTCCGCCCAGCCGGAGTCCTTAAACTGGATCAATGACATTGGGAGACGTGTGGCCCCGGCTGCGGCCGCTGTGCCGGAGGCTGGCCCTGCTGGGCTGGGTCGCCAGCGCGGTGGGCATGGCCGCGGGACTCGCCGTCGCCATCGCCAGCGGCACCCGCCTCTCTCCCCTGATGACGACGTTCCAGACCGTCTCCGTGGCCGCCATGGCCGTCGCCGTCGTAAGCTTCGCGACCGCCGCCACCCTGCAGCCCCGGCGGACCCCCAGGGAGCAGGAGCGCCGGGACCTGGAGCTGGACCCGGGCGCCGCGTTCCCTGCCACGGTGCAGAGCCTGCTGCTGGGGTCCCTGGCCCTGCTGGCCGGAGCGGTGGCCTTCGCATGCGCCGGGCTGATGCTGCGCAGCGGCCCGAGCGTGCAGTCCGTGGCCTTCTGCCAGGTGTTCCTTCTGGGCGCGGCCGCCTCCGGCTTCACGTTCATGCTCTTCACCAAGGTGGTCCCGCGGCGGGGACGCAACTAGTCCGCTGCTGACGTGGCCCGGCCCCTCCCGTAGGCTGGCACGATGACTGTGGGGAGTTTACTTGGCGGGGTGGGACGCGCCCGCCTCTGGTGGCTGTCGCTGGCGAGCCTTGCCGTCGCCGCAGGAACCGCCGCGACGGCGGGAGCCCTGGGCCAGGAGGCGACCGGCCGCGACCCGGAGCCCTATCTCATCTGGGGAATCCTGGGGTTGGCCGGCGGGTACGCCTCACTCTCGGCCGGAGGCCAGGCTGTCACTGCGGCGCCCGGGAAGGTCAGGCTGCTGCGCGGCTGGCGTGAGCATCCCGGATCGGTCCGGGTGCTGGTGGTGCTGACCGCCCTGGGCACGGCGGCATCCATCACAGCCATGGCGCTGGGTCTGAACCATGTTTTCGGCGGGATACGGGCGAGCACACTTTCCGCGGCCGTCTATTACCCCACCATGGCGCTGGCGGGCTGGGCGCACGCGCTGGCGGCGTCGGCTCTGAAGACCCGCGCACGGCAGGAAGACCCCGCCCCGGATACCCTCCGCTAGAGTTCGACGCCGATTAGCAGTGGTTCTGGGTGCAGCTCGATGCCGAACCGGTCGGCGACCCCCCGGCGCACCTCGCGGGCGATGGCCAGCACATCATCGGTGCTGGCGCCGCCGCGGTTGGTGATGGCGAGGGTGTGCTTAGTGGACAGGGATGCCCTGCCGCCGGACACGCTGCCCGGTTCCAGGCCGAACCCCTTGCCGAAGCCGGCCCGGTCGATCAGCCACGCTGCGGAAAGCTTGACCATGCCTTCGGCGCCCGCGGGGAACCGGGGCGCATCGGCCGGCAGCCGGTCAGCGGTCCCGGCCGGCACGATCGGGTTGGTGAAGAAGGACCCGGTGGAATAGGTATCGCGGTCCTCGGCGTCCCAGACCATGCCCTTGGAGGAACGCAACCGCAACACCTCGCGGCGGACATCGTTGGAATATGCCCGCTGGCCGACCTCCACGCCGAGGGCCCGGGCCAGCTCGGCGTAGCGGATGGGGGCGCTCATGCGTCCCAACGGAAGCTGGAATTCGACCGTGAGGACCACGTAGCGGGGCGAACCAGCGACGGTGGTCTGCTTCAGGATCGAGTCGCGGTAGCCGAACTTCAGTTCGGAATTGGTGAAGGTCTGCACGGCGTTCCGCTGCCGGTCCCAAGTGCGGACCGTAGCGATGGTCTGGGACACGTCAGCCCCGTAGGCGCCGACATTCTGGACCGGGGTGCCGCCGGTGGCGCCGGGGATGCCGGAGAGCGCCTCGATGCCCGACCACGCGTGCCTGACGGCGTGTTCCACCATCGCGTCCCAGTTGTGACCGGCCTGGACCACGACGGCGACGCCGCCGCAGGAGTCCTCGGCGTTGACGGTGAACCCTTGGGAAGCGATCTTCACCACCGTGCCGGCGAACCCGGCGTCGGCAACCAGGAGGTTCGAGCCGCCGCCGAGGATCAGCACCGGCTCCCCCGCGGCGTCGGCGGTGCGGACGGCGTCGATAATCTCCGCCTCGGTCCGGGCCTCCACATAGCGGGCGGCGGGACCGCCGACGCCGGCGGTGGTCAGGGAGGAAAGCAGAGTCTGGGTCACCCCTCCAGCCTAGCCGCGTTCGGCGGCGCCTCCGAAAGCGTGGGCGGCCGCCGGGGAAGGCAGGCCGGCACCCGGGTGGGTATGCGGCCTGGCACCGGACAACGGACCATCGTCAGGCGGTCTTGCGCGCCACCGGCGAGAGCAGGAAACTGACCACCAGCATCACCATCACGGCCAGCAAGGAGTGCAGGATTCCCACGTGCTCGGCCAGCAGTCCCAGCAGCGGCGGTCCGCAGAGGAACGCGCCGTAGCCGATGGTGGACACCACGGAAACCCGGGCCGCGGCGCGCACGGGATCGTCGGCCGCGGCGGACATCCCCACCGGGAAGCCCAGGGACGCGCCGAGTCCCCAAAACGCGAGGGCCACATAGGCCAGCCACGGCACCGGGGCGAAGACGAACAGGGCGAGGCCGCCGACGGCCAGCGCGGCGCACCAGCGCATCACCGGGACCCTGCCGAAGCGGTCCAGCGCCACGGTTCCGGCGAACCGGCCCACGGTCATGAAGGTGACGAACAATCCGTACCCGGCGGCCCCGGCGGCCTGGGTCTGGCCGTGGCCGTCGGCCAGCGCCAGTGCCACCCAGTCCCCCGCAGCCCCTTCGGCGAGGGCCAGGCCGAGGACCAGCACGCCCAGCAGCAGGGTCCTGCGGTCGCGCCAGGCCTGCGCGATCTGGCGTTTGTTGTCCAGGGGTATGGCCTGATCCTGGGTGGCCTGGCTGATCACAGGGATGGGCCCGGTGGACGGGTCCTCGAAGGTATCGGGGCCGGAGGGGGTGAAGGGTTCCTCGGCGGCCACCGGGGTGACGTCGGCGCGGAACCAGGTGGCGGCCGTGGCCACGGATCCGGCGACGACGGCGCCGACGACGGCCAGGTGCCAGGCGACCGGGATCCCGGCGCCGGCGGCCCACGCTCCGGCGCCTGCCCCGGCGACGGTTCCGAGGCTGAAGGCGCCGTGCAGGCGCGGCATGATGTGCCGGCGCACCGCCCGCTCGACGGCGGCCCCCTCGACGTTGGAGGCGGTGTTCCAGCTGGCAGTACCCAGGCCCACCACCACTAGCCCGGCCGCGACCGCGAGCGGGTTGACCAAAACGGAGGTGCCGATCCCGGCGATCACCAGCCCGATGCCGACCATGATGCTGCCGATCCGGATGGTCTGCTTGGACCCGAAGTGCAGCACGATCAGCCCGGACGCGGACACGGAGACGAAGGACCCCAGCGTCATGCAGAGCAAGAGCAGGCCCACGGTGCCCGGGGTCAGGTCCAGCCCGTCACGGATGGCGGGGATGCGGGACACCCAGCTGGCGAAGGCGACGCCGCTGAAGGCGTAGGCCGCGACTACTGCGTTGCGCCACCGGGTGATCTCGGTGGCCTGCGGGGTTCCGACCGTCACGGCAGCGCCATCGGGTCAGGCCACCTTGACGACGGCCTGGGCCTTCATCAGGACCTTCTGGCCGCCCGAGACTACGGTGAGGTCCACGCGTGCGGTGCCCGCGTCGGCGTCGAGCGCGCCGATGACGGCACCGACCTCGATCACGGCGCCGGCGTCGGGCGTTCCGGTGGTGTCCGCAACGGGGACCGGCTTGCTGAAGCGGGTCTGGAAGTCGACGACGGCGGCGGGGTCGCCGGCCCAGTCGGTGACGAGCTGGACGACTGCGCCCATGGTGAACATGCCGTGCGCGATAACGCCGGGCAGTCCGACGCCGGTGGCGAAGGCCTCGTTCCAGTGGATGGGATTGAAGTCTCCGGAGGCGCCGGCGTACTTGACCAGGTCCGTGCGGGTGACCTCGATGGTGCGGCTGCCGAGGTCCTGGCCGACGGTGAGTTCTGTGAAGGTGGGGCTCATGGTTACTGTCCCTCTCCGCGGACCAGGATGGACGAGGTGGTGGTGGCGACCGGGACGCGCTGTCCGGCGTCGGCTCCGGCGTCGCCGCCGGTGACGGCGAAGATTTCGGCGCGGGTGGTGATCATGGCCCCTCCGCCCATGGCGCGGACGCCGTCGACGTGCAGTTCGGCGACGAGCCGGTCCCCTGCGGTGATGGGGCGGTGGTGGACGAAGCGCTGGTCCGCGTGGACCACGCGGGAAAAGTCGATGCCGGAAGCCGGGTCCGCGATCAGCTGGGCGTCGGCGCGCTGGGCGACGATGATGGCGAAGGTGGGCGGTGCCACCAGGTCCGCGTGGCCCAGCGACCGTGCGGCCTCGACGTCGAAGTGGGCGGGGTGGGTGGCCTTGACGGCGCGCGCGAATTCGCGGATCTTTTCCCGGCCGACGTCGTACACCTCTGCGGCAGGGTAGCTGCGGCCCTGCAGGTCCGGATTAATAGTCATGAGTCCAGCCTAGCGGCCGCTAACGCTGGAGTTTTTTGCGGATCGCCTGGCCGCGGACCACCATGCCGGCGATGTGCAGGATGAGGCCGGCGCCGATCACGCCGAGGGCGGTGAACGACAGCGGCTGGTTGCCGGTGGAGTTGCCGATCAGGGTGAGGATGATGCCGGCGGCGATCAGTCCCATGGCTCCGAATACGAGCACCTTGTAGCGGGTCGGCGCGGTGGCCCAGAATTCGTTCAGCACCCTGCCATTCTACGGGGCCGGTCCGGGCGGCCCGCGCCGGCGTGGAAGCTCCGGTGTGGAAGCCACAGGCTCAGAAGAGCGGCTCCTGGACCGCCGGCACCTCGGAGCGGTGCTCTCCGGTTTCCAGCCGGCGGCCCTTCAGGTCTCCGAGGTTGACGACGAACTCCGGCCCGTTGTCTGTCAGGCCGGCCAGGGCGATGCCGCCGCTCAGGGACCGGATGGTGAAGCCGTGGGCGTCGGCGGCGAGGGGGTGCGGGTACGGATGCCGGGGGCTTCGGCCGCAGGCCAGGTCCGCCAAGGCCGGCCGGGTCCAGCGTTCGTCCACCGCCTCGTACCCGTCGCCGCCGGCCACGGCCAGCAGCGCCCGGGCCCGTTGAGCTGCCTCGGCGGTGCGGGCCTCGATCTCGGCCGCGGGGCGCGGATCGGCCAGGCCTGCGGCCTTGGCGGCGGACCGGATCTGCTGGGGCAGGCCGGCATCCCGGGTGATCAGGTCCTCGAGCAGCCGGACGATCCGGCCGTCGTCTGCCCGGGCGATGTACCGCGCCGCCACGGCGCCCTGTTCGGCGAGCCGGTGCCATTTCCGCAGCGCGGAGGCCGTGCCCACCTTGGTGGCGCCGTGGGCGAAGGTGGCGACGTACAGCCAGTGCGGCTGCATCAGGTACGCCCGCAGGCCAATCGGGACGCGGCCACCGCGGTGGAAGTCGTGGATCAGGCGGGAATCATCCGCCGCGAAGCAGGGGCCGCACTGGTTCCCGCGTTCTGCGTGGGCGTTCCGTGGGCAGGGGATGTGGTCCCGCTCGGCCGGGCCGTGCACCCTGTGGTGGCCCAGGCAGTGTTTGCCGGGGACGGAGATCCGGAACCCGAGCCGGGTTCCGGCGTCGAGCCCCACGTCCCGGAAGCCGCCCGCGGCGTCCTGGACGCGCAGGGCGGCGCGGGGGTTCTCCGGTTGATCCCAAAAGACCCCGTGAACCAGCTCGTTGGCCTGGATCACGGGGTCTCCTGACGGGTCGGGCGCGGCTACAGGGCCGGCTGCACCCCAAAGGCTACCGCGAGCTTCATGATCTTCTCGGCGCGGCCCAGGCGCGGCAGGTCGGAGCCGTCGCGGATGACGCGGCCGTTGGCCTCGAAGTCGGCCATGAAGTCGGTGGCCCAGGCGACGTCCGATGGCGTCGGGCTGATGACCTCGTTGATGACGTGGGTCTGGTCAATGGCCAGGCACAGCTTGCCGGTCATGCCCATCATCACGGTGATGCCGGTCTGCTCGCGCAGGATCGGGTGGTTGGTGCCCACCGTGGGGCCGTCGATGGGGCCGGGCAGGTTGCCGACGCGGCTGGCGACGACGAGCTTGGCGCGCGGGTAGGCCATGGCCTCCGGGGTGGCGGCCATGCCGGTGTCGCGGCGGAAGTCACCGGAGCCAAAGGCGAGGCGGAACGCGCCCTGGGCCTTGGCGATGTGGTTGGCTTCCTCGATGCCGACGGCGGATTCAACCAGCGGGATGACGGGGGTCTTGCCGTCCATGCGGTGGAAGCTCTCGGTGACCTGGTCCGCGGACTCGGTCTTGGCCAGCATCACGCCGAGCAGGCCGGGGGTGCCGCGGAGGCCGGCGAGGTCGTCGGCCCAGAAAGGGCTGGTGGCGTCGTTGATCCGGACCCAGGCGTTGCCGCCCGCGGTCAGCCAGTCGACGACATGCTGCCGGGCCTGATCCTTCTGGGAGGGGTCCACCGCGTCTTCGATGTCCAGGATGATCGCGTCGGCGCGGGACTCCGAGGATTCGGTGAACAGCTCCGGCTTCATGGCGTTGACCAGCAGCCAGGAGCGGGCGATCTCGGCCGGGACATTGCGTTGGGGCCGGACAATCCCGGCGGTGGTCGTAGAGGTCATGCCTCTACGCTAGCCGCCCGGAACGTCCGGCCGCCAAGTAATACCCCTGTTCCGGGCGACCATTACGACCAAAATCACGTTCCGTTCGCCCGCGGGCCGGCAGGCAAAGCCTGTAACGGCCTCGCCTGCCGGCCCGGTGGGGTCGGTTAGGGGATGTTGCTGCCGCGGGCGGTGATCCAGAGCCGGTACCACTCCGGCCGGGTCATGGCCGCGGCCACGTCCGCCGCACCGGCGCAGGCGCGGATCCGCTCAGGGTTGGCACTGCCGATCACCGGGGAGATGCCGGCCGGATGCTTCATCAGCCAGCCGAGCACCACGGCTTCGCCGGTGGTGTCCTTCTCCGCCGCCATCGCGGCGACGAGGTCCGCCGTCGCGCTTGCGGCGGCATCCCCACCACCCGCCGCCCCGGTATACCGGCCCTGGGCAAGCGCCCCGTAAGCCTGCAGCCCGATGCCACGACGGACGCAGTGCTCCACGGTGCCGTGCGGGAAGCTGTAGTCCGTCCCGTCGGCGTGGTTCACCAGGACCGTGCTCTCCAGCCAGGCCCGCGCCGCCAGGCTCATCTCCAACTGGTTGGCCACGACGGGTGCCTCCAGCCGGTCCTGCAGCAGGTCGATCTGCGCCGCGGACATGTTGGACACGCCAACCGCGCGGACCTTGCCCTCGGCCATGAGCCGGCCGACGGCGGAGGCCACCTCGGCCGGATCCAGCAGGGGATCCGGCCGGTGCAGCATCAGCACGTCCACGTAGTCCGTCTTGAGCCGGGCCAGGCTGCCGTTGACCCGGTCCAGGATGGACTCGCCGCTCAGGTCGTAGTAGGCGTCGAGTCCGTTCTCGCCCAGCCGGATCCCGCACTTGGTCTGCAGCCGGATCTTCTCGCGCAGGCCCGGGGTCCGCGCCAGCACCTCGCCGAACACCGCCTCGGCCTTGCCGCTGCGGTAGATGTCGGCATGGTCGAACAGGGTGATCCCGGACTCCAGGGCGGCATCAACCGCGGCCGCCGCCTGATCGACGTCGGCGGAGGTGTACGGCTCCGCCGACAAGCTGCCGCCCAGGCCCATGCAGCCATAAATCAGTTCCTGGACAGGGCTCAGTCCCTGGAACGGTTCCTGAGCGGGAATCACTTCCTGAACGGGACTCACCGCAGCCAGACGGTGGTGTTGCCGGGCAGCCGGCCGCCGTCGAGGGGTCCGCTGCTGATCAGCACCTCACCGGCGGGCAGGTCGACGGCGTCGGAGCCGAAGTTCGTCACCGACTGCCAGCCGTCGTGCCGGCGGAAGTGCAGGACACCCGCGTCGGCGTTCTCCACCCATTCCAGGTCCTCGGAGGCCTGCAGCTCGCGGCGGAGCTTAAGGGCCTTGCGGTAGAACTCCAGGGTCGAGCCCTCCTGGCCGTCCTGGGCGGCGACGGCGTAGCGGCCGAACCACTCAGGCTGGGGCAGGTGGGCACGGCCGGCGCCGAAGCCGAAGGAGCTGCCCCCGGTTTCCCAGGGCAGCGGGACACGGCAGCCGTCGCGGCCGATCTCGACGCCCTTGTTGCGGAAGAACGTGGGGTCCTGGCGCTCGGAGTCCGGGATTTCGCCGACTTCCTGAAGGCCCAGTTCCTCACCCTGGTACAGGTAGGCAGAGCCGGGCAGCGCCAGCATCAGCAGCGTGGCGGCCCGGGCGCGGCGCAGGCCGAGTTCGATGTCGAGTTCCTCGGCGGGGGCGCCGGCGAGGAGCCAGCCCTTGCCGTCCTGGCCCTTGGCGTGATTGCCGCCTCCCTGCGGGAGGCCGTAGCGCGTGGCGTGCCGGACGACGTCGTGGTTGGAGAACACCCACGTGGACGAGGCACCGGACTCGGTGGCCTCGGCGAGGTTGCGAGTGATGATCTCCCGGAACTCGTCCGCGTCGAAGTCGGCCTGCAGCAGGTCGAAGTTGAACGCCTGGCCCAGGCCCTGCGGGCTGGCGTAGCGGGCGCGGCGGCTCGCGTGGACCCAGGCTTCGGCGACGGCGGTGCGCGGCGGGTTGTATTCGTTGAAGACTTCGCGCCACTCGACGTAGATCTCGTGCACCTCGTCGCGGTCCCAGAACGGGTGCGAGCCGTCGATGAAGCCGTCGGTGCCGGTGTTGGCCTCGCTGAGCTCCAGCTTGGAGAGCAGCGGCTCGGTCAGGTCCTTGGTCAGGGCGTGCGCGACGTCGACGCGGAAGCCGTCCACGCCTCGGTCGGACCAGAAGCGCAGGGTCTTCAGGAAGTCGTCCCGGATCTCGCGGTTGGACCAGTTCAGGTCCGGCTGTTCCTTGGCGAAGATGTGCATGTACCACTGGCCCGGGGTGCCGTCGGGCTCGGTGATGCGCTCCCAGGCGGGGCCGCCGAAGACGGACTCCCAGTCCGAGGGCGGGATCTCGCCGTTCTCGCCCTTGCCGTCGCGGAAAATGTAGCGTTCCCGGGCGTCCGAGCCGCGCGGGGACGCGAGGGCCTCCTTAAACCATTCGTGCCGGTTGGACGAGTGGTTCGGGACGATGTCCGCGATCAGCTTGATCCCGGCGGCGTGCAGTGCGGCGGACATCTCGTCGAAGTCGGCGAGGGTGCCGAGCTTGGGATCGACGTCGCGGTAGTCGTCGACGTCGTAGCCGCCGTCGGCGAGGGCGGACGGGTAGAACGGGGAGAGCCAGACGGCGTCAATGCCGAGGGCCTTCAAGTAGGGGACCTTGGCGGTGATGCCCTTGATGTCACCGATGCCGTCGCCGTTGGAGTCGGAGAAGCTGCGCGGGTAGATCTGGTAAACGGACGCCTGGCGCCACCAGTTCGGGTCGGCGGCGGCGTCGGATCCGGACAGGGTGGCCAGCGTGGCGGTGTTCGACAAGTGAAGTCCTTTTGAGAGCCGGGGTCTGATACTTTGGACAGCATATTTTAGATAGAAACTAAATCTATTACCGCTCAATTATGGGTGGCACGTCACAGGGAGGTCAAGATTCCGCAGCCGCACACCGCCGGTACGCCGCAGTCCCTCCGCCGGGTCAACGCCCAGGCGGTGCTCGCCGCCGCCCGCACCACGGACGTGGCCACCGGCACCGGGCTGATGGCAGCCACCGGACTCACCCGTGCCACCGTGATCGCCGTCTGCGAGGATCTGGTCGGGAGCGGCTGGCTGAGGGAGCTGGACCCCCCTGCCCGCGACGGCGCCTCCCCCTCCGCCGACGCCGGCAAACCGCGGAAGGGCAGGCCCGCGCGGCGCTTCGAGCTGAATGCCCGCGCCGGCGTCGTCCTCGGTGTCGACATCGGCGCGGCCACCACGACGGCGGCCGTCGCGGACCTGCGCGGCACAGTCCTCGGCCGGGCCAGTGCGGCCTTCCGGGCCACAGACATCCCGGCGGAGGAGCGCGTCAGCGTGGTGGACCGGGCCTGCCTGGACGCACTCCGGGAGGCCGGCGAGACCCCGGAGAAGGTGCTGGCGGTGACGGCCGGTATCGCCGCCCCGGTCGACCGGGAGGGTGCCGTTCTTGCCGCCCAGCATTTCTGGACCCTGTTCGATGTCGGGCTCCGCTCCGCCCTCCACAAACGGCACTGCTGGCCGGTGCGGCTGGAGAACGACGCCAATCTCGCGGCCCTGGGCGAACGCTGGCGCGGAACCGGCGCAGGGGTGGCCGACCTGGTGGTGCTGCTGGCCAGTGAGCGCCTCGGCGCGGGGGTTCTGGAATCGGGCCGGCTGCTGCATGGCCGGGCGGGCGGCGCCGGGGAGATGGGATTCCTCTCGCTGGTGGAAGGCGTGGGCTCCAGCGCGGGCATCGCGAGCCTGGCCCGGACGTGGCAGGCGGAGGCCGGGGGGCCCACCGGCGGCGGTCCGGCAGGGGCCCGGAGGGTGTTCGCAGACGCCGCGGCCGGGGACGCCGCCGCTCTGGAGATCCTCGACCGCCTCGCCGAGCGGATGGCGCGGGTGATTGCCGCGATCGCCAGCTTCATCAACCCCGAGCAGGTGGTGATCGGCGGCGCCGTCGCCGATTCAGCCGGCGCACTGTTGCCCGGCATCACCGCTGCCCTGCCGGCTCTGACCGCTACTCCCCCGCGCGTGACCGTGTCCACGCTGGGGGATGCGATCGTGACGGTCGGCGCCGTCCGGCACGCCCTGGACTACGTCGAGGCGAACGCCCTGGACCTGCAGCTGACTCCGTAGCGGCCGCGCCTACTCCGGCATGGTCATGGTGCGCAGGTCCAGCTGCCGCAGCACGCGGTCCGCCACCTCGGGGTCCATGTCCGGTTCGCTCCGGGCGGCCACGACCTCCTGGCGGGCCGCGTCCAGGGCGATGGTCTGTACCGCGATCGCCAGCTCCCGGCCGCGCTTGCGCTTGTCCCCCAGGCTCTCGTTGTGCAGGCTGCCGTCGAGCAGCTCGGCGTGCAGGCGGGTCATCTTCTCCTTGACCAGCGCCACTTTCTCCGGTGGCAGCTCCTTCATCAGCTGGTGGTCCTTCAGGGCGGCGACGGCGGCCTGCTGGGCGCGGGCGGCCAGCAGGCGGGCGGCATCCCGCTCCACGGACCCGTCCTCGGAGGCCTTCAGCACGCGCATCAGCCAGGGCAGCGTCAGCCCCGGAAGCACCAGGGTGGCCAGCAGCACGGCGCAGGCGATGACCAGCAGCTCGCTGCGGGCCGGGAACGGTGAGCCGTCCTCCAGGGTCAGCGGCAGCGCGAGGGCCAGTGCCAGGGTGGCCAGCCCGCGCATGCCGCACCAGGTGAGGATCAGCACCTCCTTGGCGGAAGTGGGCCGGAGCGTGTTCTTGCTGCTGCGGGCCAGCCCGGACATCAGGGCCAGCCAGCCGAAGCGGACGGCGAAGACCAGGACGCAGATGACCGCCGCGGTGCCGACCATGCCGAGGACGGCAGAGCCCTCGTCATGGATGACCTGCCGGATTTCCAGGCCCACTAGCCCGAACGCCAGGCCCGTGACAAGCAGTTCCACCACATCCCAGAACGCGGTGCGGGTGATCCGCTCGGCGGCGTCCTGCGGCCGAGCGTGGCGCTGCACCTCGAGGGCGGTGACGACGACGGCGATGACGCCCGAAGCGTGCAGCTCCTCGGCGAGGATGTAGGCGGCGAACGGCACCACCAGGGTGACGGCGCTGCGGGCCACCATAGACTGCACCAGCCGGGTGATGAGGCCGGTGAGCCAACCCATGGCGATCCCGACGCCCACGGCCAGGGCCGCGCCGAGCGCGAACTGGAGGACGACGTCGGGCCCCAGCTTGGTGCCCGAAACGGACGCGGCGACGGCGGCCTGGAAGATGACGATGGCCGCCGCGTCGTTGAAGAGGCCCTCGCTTTGCAGCACGGTGATCAGCCGGCGGGGCATGTGGACCCGGCCGGCGATGGAATCCACGGCCACGGGGTCCGGGGGTGCCACCATGGCCCCGAGGGCGATGGCGGCGGGGATGCCGATGCTCGGAATCATCAGCCATGCGGCACCGGCCACGACGGCGGTGGAGACCACCACCAGGGCGACGGCGAGCATGAGCAGGGTGCGCCAGCGGACCCGGAAGACGGCCCAGGAGCTGCGTTGCGCTGTGGCGAAGAGCAGCGGCGGGAGGAAGACCGGCAGGATCAGCTCCGGGGAGATGTCCACCTCCGGGAAGCCGGGGATGAAGGTCAGCCCCACCGCCAGGATCAGCATCAGCACCGGGTAAGGCAGCCGGAGCCGGTCCCCCAGACCCACGGCCACGACGGTGGCCAGTAGAAGTCCAATAATGAGGGCCAAAAGGTCCATGTGCTCACTTTCCCCGGGGTGACTGTTGCAGGCCCCTCGGCGGAGCCGTCATTTCGGCGCGGCCGGGAGCCCCTACCACCCTACCCGGGGGCGCGCAGGCGCCCCCGGGTACGGGGAGCGGGAGGACCTAGACCAGGGACTTCAAGGCGTCCGCCACGGGAGTCGACCCGTCACGGAATTCGATGGTGTGCCCCGCGGTCTTCGGCTCGGCCAGCACGGCGGCCGCGACCAGCGCAACGTTGGCGCGGGCGGTGTCGGTGCCGTCCGAGGTGTCGGCCGGGTTGGCCTCGATCAGTCCGTTGCCCTCGCCGTCGGTCAACGAGCCCGGACCCAGGATGGTCCAGTCCAGGCCGCTCTGGCGCAGGTGGGCGTCGGCCGCCGCCTTGGCCTCGGCGTAGGCGTAGAAGCTGTTGTCCTCGGGGACGCCATGGTCGGGCCCGGCGCCGAGGTAGGAGACCATGACGTAGCGGCGCACGCCGGCCTGGTTTGCGGCGTCCATGGAGCGAATGGCCGCGTCACGGTCGACGGCGTAGGTGCGTTCCGGGCTTCCGCCGCCGGCTCCGGCGGACCAGACGACGGAGTCGTGGCCGTCCAGCGCCGCGGCGATCTCCGCCGTCGTCGAGCTTTCCACGTCCAGCACCAGCGGGGTGGCGCCGGTAGCGGCGACGTCGTCCCGGTGCTCGGGGTTGCGGATGACCGAGGTTACCTCGGCCCCGTCCTTGGTGAGGTTCCCGGATAGTTTCAAGGCCACTTTGCCGTGGCCGCCGATGATCGCAATTTTCGTCATCGTTCCATTCTGTCCCACCCAGACGACCACCGCACCCGTTGCGCTATCACTTCGGGCAGCTAACCGGCCCGGATAGGCCCCGGAAGTGATGGCGCAACGCCCGGAGGCGGGAAACAGAAAACCCCCGGATGCTTTCGCAGTTCCGGGGGCCTTATCTGTAGCGGTGGGGAGGCTCGATCTCCCGACCTCACGATTATGAGTCGTGCGCTCTAACCAACTGAGCTACACCGCCACGAATGAGAAAAACCTGCGTCAAGCCGGTCAAAACCGCCTTGACGCAGGCCCTCATTCAGAGCCCCCCACCGGAATCGATCCGGTGACCTCGTTCTTACCAAGAACGCGCTCTACCACTGAGCTAGGGGGGCAACGAGTAAATACTCTACCGGAAGATTCCGCTCCCAACAAATCGACGCAGCCGTCGGCCCATTACCCCCAAAATCCGCACCAGGACGCGGATGCGGCACCACCCGAAGCCCCCGAAACAACGACGGCGGGACCCCCCCGGCCCGGATGTGACGAATGCTACTTCGCTCCCGGACCAGGTCCAAGTGGAGCGACAAAAAAGGACGGACCGGCTCGCGATGAGCCGGCCCGTCCGGGTGGTGCTTAGCTACAGGTGGTTACCACTTGTTGCGGGGCTTGAAGCCGCCCTCGGTCCGCGGCTTGCGGTCGCCGAAGCTGCGCTCGGAACGGTCGCTGTAAGAGCGGCCGCCACGGTCAGCGGAGGAACGCTCGCCGCCGTCGTTCTTGCGGAACTCGCGCTTGAAGCCGCCGCTGCCCTTGAAGTTGCCGCTGCCGCCGGAGTAGCCGCCACGGCCGCCGTGGCCGGCGCCGCGGTCCCCGGAGGGCTTCCGGCCGTTGTCCAGCTCCAGGTGGATCAGCTCGCCGCCGATGCGGGTGCGGGACAGCGCCTTCAGCTGCTCGGGGCTGAGGTCCGCCGGGAGCTCCACGAGGGAGTGGTCCGAGCGGATGTCAATGCCGCCGATCTGGGCGGAGGAGATGCCGCCCTCGTTGGCGATGGCACCCACGATGGAGCCGGGCATGACGCGCTGGCGGCGTCCGACGGCGATCCGGTAGGTGGCGTTGCCCTCGGTCAGCGCGCGGGTCGGGCCGCGGGAGCCGAAGCCGTCCTTGGCGCGTTCGCGCTTCTGGTACTCGGGAGCGGCCGGGAGTTCCTTGACCAGCAGCGGCTGTCCACCCTGGGCCATGACGGCCAGGGCGGCGGCGATCTCCGCCGCGGGAACGCCGTGCTCTTCCTCGTAGGAGGCGATCAGGTCACGGAACGCGGCGACGTCCTCGGACTCGAGGGTCTCGGTGATCTTGTCCGCGAACTTGCCCAGGCGGAGGGTGTTGACCGTCTCGGCGGTGGGCAGGTGCATCTGCTCCACCGGCTGGCGGGTGGCCTTCTCGATCGACCGCAGCAGGTACTTCTCGCGCGGCGTCATGAACAGGATTGCCTCGCCGGAGCGGCCGGCGCGGCCGGTACGGCCAATCCGGTGCACGTAGGACTCGGTGTCGTGCGGGATGTCGTAGTTGATGACGTGGCTGATGCGCTCGACGTCGAGGCCGCGGGCGGCGACGTCGGTGGCGACCAGGATGTCGATCCGGCCTTCCTTGAGCGCGTCGACGGTGCGTTCGCGCTGCTGCTGCGGGATGTCGCCGTTGATGGCGGCAGCCTGGAAGCCGCGGGCGCGGAGCTTGTCGGCGAGGTCCTCGGTGGCCATCTTGGTGCGCACGAAGGCAATGACGCCGTCGAACTCTTCAACCTCGAGGATGCGGGTCATGGCATCGAGCTTGTGCGGGCCCATGACCTGCAGGTAGCGCTGACGGGTGTTGGCGCCGGTGGTGGTCTTGGACTTGACCTGCACCTCGGCCGGGTTGTTCAGGTACTGCTTGGACATCCGGCGGATCTGGCCGGGCATCGTGGCGGAGAACAGGGCAACCTGGCGTCCCTCGGGGGTCTGCTGGAAGATCTGCTCCACGTCATCGGCGAAGCCCATGCGCAGCATCTCGTCGGCCTCGTCCAGCACCAGGTACTGGAGTTCGGACAGGTCCAGGGAGCCCTTGGCGATGTGGTCGATCACGCGGCCGGGGGTACCGACAACAACCTGGGCGCCGCGGCGCAGGCCGGCCAGCTGCGGGCCGTAGGCGGAGCCGCCGTAGACGGGCAGGACGGTGAAGTCGTCGATGTGCTTGGCGTAGGAGGTGAAGGCCTCGGCAACCTGAAGTGCGAGCTCGCGGGTCGGGGCAAGCACCAGGGCCTGGGTCTTGCGGGACGGGCCGTTCAGGTCGTGCAGTTCGGCGAGCCGGGACAGTGCCGGCACCGCGAAGGCTGCGGTCTTGCCGGTGCCGGTCTGGGCGAGGCCCACGACGTCGCGGCCCTCGAGCAGCAGCGGGATGGTGGCCGCCTGGATCGGGGACGGCTTCTCGTAGCCGACGTCCTGCAGGGCGGCGAGGACGCGGCCGTCGATGCCGAGGTCGACGAACTTGACGCCCTCTTCTTCCTGGCCGGCGTTCTCAGCGGGCTGCTCGGCCGGAGTCCCGGCGTCAGCGGTTTCGGTGGTCTCGACGTCGTTCAAACCGGTCGCGGTGGCGGTCTCGGTGTCGACGGAGTGGTCCTGATTTTCGGGCATAGGTGAATCTTCCTCATCCATAGGGGCCAAGCGGCACAACCCGAGGTGAGCGGAGCCGCAGAACGCGTGACGCACTAACGCCGGGCATCCTTTGACCGGCCGGTCACAGAAGTCCGGCGCTTTCGCAATCCCTGGCAGGACTTCACGCTGCATCTCTTGGCTGCTATCCCAGCAGTCTGTACAGCGTTTTCTTTAGCCGGCTCTCCCTATGAAAATGCCCGCTCACAATGGCGGGCCCCAACACTTACCAGTCCTGCCTCAAAAATTGGGCAGGAATTAGGGATTTCCGGAGTGGGGGATGTTTCAAGTGTAGGCCATGGCCCCGCACAGGCGCCAACGGAGAACGACGACGACGTCGGTGAGCTTGCGCACACCGGCCGGCGCGGGGCCGGAGCCCAGGCCTGTTCAGGCGCTGCGCAGGGCCACGGCTACGACCCGCTTCAGGCCATGCGGCCGGCCTGCAGCTTCTCGAACATCCGGTGGTATTCGGGCTGCAGCCGGATGGAACCGTCCGCTTCGGCGTCGCGCAGGGCATCCGCGTCCTCCACGGTGGGGTCCGAGAACCACTTGCCGACCGTGACGCCATGCGCCGGGACGTAGAGCCGGTGGATGTGGTCCCCCGCCTGGATGGTGCCGGGCTTGACCACGCGCAGGTAGGTTCCCACCCGGCCGGCCTCGGTGAAGCGCTTGACCCAGTGCGGCTCCCCCACCCGGCGCTGGAACGTGCTGCACGGAACGCGGGGCGAGGTGACCTCCACCTCCAGGTCCAGCCCGATCCGCCAGCGTTCGCCGATCACCGCGCCCGTCGCGGACAGGCCCGCGACGCGCAGGTTCTCGCCGAAGTACCCCGGCGGGATGTCCCGGCCCAGTTCCTCCGCCCAGTAGTCGGCATCGTCCTGCGAATAGGCGTAGAGCGCCTGGTCCTCGCCGCCGTGGTCCAGCCGGTCGGCCTGCACGTCGCCGCGCAGTCCCAGCCGGTGGACCTTGACCGGGCCCTGGACCGGACGCTTGTCGATGGCGGTGACGCCCAGCCGTCCCTCATCGCTGAGCAACTGGTGCACTACGCAGACGGCAAGCACGGATGCGGTTTCCATGGCACCAGTGTAGGCCGGTGCGGGGACAGCGCGGCCGGGTTTTTGGGCGGTCGAATCCGCTGCGGACCGGCCGTTTGCCGGTTAGGCTGGCTTTCAGAATTCCGCGGGACCGCCCGAGTGCCGAGCCGTCCCGGCCGGCGCAATGCCGCAATTCGGAGAAGCAACCACGCAGGGGGAAGCATGGACACGCACGACGGCGGGCGTAACGCCGCGGACCAGCCCGGTGAACCGGCCGGAGACCAACCCGCCAACCGGGCCGCCGACAAGGCCGGTCACCAAGGCGACGCGTCCAAGCCCGGGAAAGGTCCCAAGCCGCCACCCTGGCAGGTCCCCCAGCCCGAACTCCGGCCCGAGCTGCTGGATCAGGCCGGCACCACCCCGGGTCCGGCTCAGGGACCCGCGGAGGCCGGCCCCACCGCCGTCTTCGATCCCTTCGAGCGGGACCGCGAGCGCGCCGCAGCGGCGCGGAAGAAGCGCTCCCAGCGCCGCACCGTCGTCGTCGGCCTCGGTGTCACCGCGCTGCTCGCCGGCACCATCACCGCCATGGTCTCCAGCGGCGGCGACGACGCCGACTACGCCCAGGTCTGCTTCAACGACGAGACCGGCGAGCGCGTTGACGACTCCCAGTGCGGTAACAGCAGCACCGCCGGCCGCAGCTCGGGCGTCTACGCCTGGTACTTCTACTCCCGCGGCGCCAGCGTCCCCGGCATCGGCCAGAACCGCTCCGCCTACCCCAGCTACAGCAAGACCGTCCCCTCCGGCGCGAAGGCCTCCACCGGCTACAGCTCCAAGGGCGGAACTGTCAGCCGCGGCGGCTTCGGCGGCAGCGCCAAGGGCGGAAGCACGGGAGGCTAGGGATGAAACGGCTGCACTCCACACCGCGCCCGGACTGGAAGGCGCGGATCGAATCCCAGGGGCTGGTGTTCTCCACCACCGAGCTTCCCGACGGGAAAACCCTCGAGTACTGGAACGAGGACGCCTACTACGAATTCACCATGGACGAGGTGGAGACGCTGGAGGCGACCGCCGAACAGATGCACCTCATGTGCCTGGAGGCGGCAAAGTTCCTGGCCACCGGGGCGATGGGCGGGATCGGCATCGGCCCGCAGGCACTGGAGCTGGCGGCCGAATCGCTCCAGGCCGGCGACGTGGATATCTACGGCCGCTTCGACTTTGTCTACGACGGGCGCGGGGGGCCGGCGAAGATGCTGGAGTACAACGCGGACACCCCCACCGGCCTCATCGAGGCGGCCGTCGCCCAATGGTTCTGGCTGCAGGACGTCCACCCGGAAAAGGACCAGTGGAACGGCATCCACGAGGCCCTGATCCGGCAATGGCGCAAGCTGCAGTACCGGACCGGGATGAGCACCCTGCACGTGGCCCACGCCGAGGAGGAGGAATCCGGCGAGGACTGGATGACCGCCGCGTACATGCGTGACGTCGCCGAGCAGGCCGGCTGGAGCACCATCGGGATCAACATGTCCGACATCGGCTGGGACCCCAACCTCAACCGGTTCGTGGACCTGGACAACTACCTGATCAGCACCATGTTCAAGCTCTACCCCTGGGAGCTGATGATCAAGGAACCATTCGGCCAGCGGCTCTTCCAGCGGGCCTCCAATCCCCGCTGGGTGGAACCGGCGTGGAAGATGCTGCTCTCCAACAAGGCCCTCCTTGCCGCGCTGTGGCACCTGTACCCGGACCACCCCAACCTGCTGCCGGCCTACCTGGACGGCCCGGGCCCGCTGCGGGAGTGGGTCGCCAAACCGCTGCACGGCCGGGAGGGGGACAACATCCGGATCCACGCCGACGGCCTCAGCCTGGAACAGCCCGGGGACTACGGCCGGGAGGGCTGGTGCTACCAGCAGTTCCATGCCCTGCCGGACTTCGACGGCAACCGGCCGGTGCTGGGGCTGTGGGTGGTCGACGGCGAATCGGTCGGCTGCGGCATCCGCGAATCCGACGGCCCGGTCACCGACTACTTCTGCCGCTTCGTCCCCAACACCATCGACGCCCCGTCCCCCGCTCCCCCGGCAGGCCGCAACCAGAATTCAGCCAAGGCAGGTATCGCGCTATGACCATCCCCTCCACAGCGGCGCCCGGAGCCGCGGACGCCGTCCCGGCCAAGGGCCTGCGCGCCGGCATCCTGGACCTGGGCGACTCCGTCATGCTGGGCCTGGCCTCCACGGCCCCGGTGTACTCCCTCGCCGCCACGCTGGGCCTGATCGTGGCCGTGAACGGGAATGCGACGCCGCTGATCCTGCTGCTTGGCTTCGTTCCGGTCCTCTTCATCGCGTACGCCTTCCGCGAGCTCAACAGCGCCATGCCCGACTGCGGCACCACCTTCACCTGGGCCCGCAGCGCCTTCGGCCCGTGGGCCGGCTGGCTGGGCGGCTGGGGCGTGGCGCTGGCCGGGATCGTGGTGCTGGCCAACCTCGCCCAGGTCGCCGGGCAGTACCTCTGGCTGCTGATCGGCGACGGGTCCGTTGCCGGCAACCCGCTGGTGGTGACCGCCACCGGCGTCGTCTTCATCGTGTTCATGACCCTGGTGAATTACCGCGGGATCAGGCTGGGCGAGCACGTCCAGCGCACCCTGACCTACGTCCAGTACGTGTCCCTCGGCATCTTCGCCGTCGCCCTGATCGTCCAGATCGCCGCCGGCAGCCCCGCAGCCTCGGGCCAGCCGTTCGACCCGGCCTGGTTCAACCCGGCGGCGCTGGTCACCGATCCGGGCGCCGCGGTGCACGGGGTGCTGCTGGCCCTGTTCATCTACTGGGGCTGGGACACCTGCCTGGCGGTCAACGAGGAGACCGAGCACCCGGCCACCACGCCCGGCCGCGGCGCGGTGCTCTCCGCGGTGATCCTGGTGGCGATCTATGTCTCGGTGGCGCTGCTGGTGATGATGTATGCCTCGGTGGGAACGGACGGGATCGGCCTGGGCAACGAGGCCAACCGCAGCGACGTCTTCCTGGCGATGAAGGACACCGTGCTCGGCCCCTGGGGCTGGCTGATCGTCGTCGCCGTCCTGGCCTCGGTGCTGTCCTCGACCCAGACCACCATCCTCCCGACGGCCCGCGGCACACTGTCGATGGGCGTGCACGGCGCTCTCCCCCGGCGGTTCGCCCACGTGCACCCGCGCAACCAGACCCCCGGGTTCTCCACCCAGGTGATGGGCGCCGCGGCGGTGGGCTACTACGTGCTGATGAGCGTCCTGAGCCAGAACCTGCTGGCCGATTCGATCAGCTCGATCAGCCTCTTCATCGCCTTCTACTACGCCCTCACCGGGTTCGCCTGCGTTTGGTACTTCCGCGGGACCCTGCTCGCCTCGGCCCGGAACCTGTGGTTCCGCGGCATCCTGCCCGCCGTCGGGGCCGTGGCGCTGACGGCGGCGTTCGTGGTCTCCGCGGTGCAGATGTGGGACCCGGGCTACGGCAACACCACCATCCTCGGCGTCGGCGGGGCCTTCGTCAGCGGGGTGGTACTGCTGGCACTGGGCGTGGTCCTCGCCGCCGTCTGCCGCTTCGCCCCCGCCACCCGGGACTATTTCGTCCGGCCCGCGCGGACGGAGCCCGCGGTCGACCGCGCCCGGCCGTAGGATGGCCGCATGAGCCGACCCGCTGAAGTGTCCGACGTCTCCGACGTCCTCGCCATCGATTCCCTGCTCAGCTCCGAGGAGCTGGCCGTCCGGGAGAAGGTCCGCGACTTCACCCGGCAACGGATCCGCCCCGGCATCGCCGAGTGGTTCGACGAGGGCGTGTTCCCGCTGGAGCTGGCCCCCGAGCTCGGCGAGCTGGGCGTGCTCGGCATGCAGCTGGAGGGCTACGGCTGCCCGGGGCGCTCCGCCGTCGAATACGGCCTGGCCGCGATGGAACTGGAGGCCGGGGACTCCGGCATCCGCACCTTCGTCTCGGTTCAGGGTTCGCTGGCCATGACCGCCATCCACCTGTGGGGCTCCGAGGACCAGAAGCAGCAGTGGCTGCCGCGCATGGCCGCGGGCGAGGCGATCGGCTGCTTCGCCCTGACCGAACCCACCGCCGGCTCGGACCCCGCCGCCATGCAGACCTTCGCCCGCCGGGACGGCAGCGGCGAGGACGCCGGCTGGATCCTGGACGGCGCCAAGCGCTGGATCGGGCTGGCGTCCGTGGCGGACATCATGGTGGTCTGGGCCATGACCGACGACGGCGTGCGCGGCTTCCTGGTCCCCGCCGGCACCCCCGGGGTCACGGCCGCGCCGATCCGGCAGAAACTCTCGATGCGCGCCTCGATCCAGTGCGACATCACCTTCGACGGCGTCCGGCTGGGCCCCGAGGCTCTGCTCCCGGCCGCCCGCGGACTGCGCGGACCGTTCAGCTGCCTGAACGAGGCCCGCTACGGGATCGCCTGGGGTGCCATGGGCGCGGCCCGGGACTCCTACGAGGCCGCGCTCCGCTACGCGCACGAGCGCCTGCAGTTCGGCTAACCGCTGGCCGGCTACCAGCTGACGCAGGAGAAGCTGGTGAACATGCTGCTGGAGATCCAGAAGGGGACGCTGCTGGCCCTGCAGCTGGGCAGGCTCAAGGACGCCGGGCAGCTGCGGCCCGAACAGATTTCCCTCGGCAAGCTCAACAACGTCCGGGAAGCCATCGCGATCGCCCGGGAGGCCCGGACCATCCTGGGCGGCAACGGCATCACCCTGGACTACTCACCGCTGCGGCACGCGGCCAACCTCGAATCGGTGCGCACCTACGAGGGCACCGACGAGGTGCACACCCTGGTGCTGGGCCAGCACATCACCGGTCTCCCGGCCTTCCGCTAGCGGTTCGGGCCGGGCTCCGGGGCGTCAGGCGGAGAAACCGCCGTCGGCCTTGACCAGCTGGCCGGAGATCCAGCGGCCCTCGGGCGAGAGCAGGAACGCCACCGTCCCGGCAACGTCCGCGGGGGTGCCGAGCCGTCCGCCGGGCTGCCGCCCGGCCAGGTCCTGGCGCAGCTGCGCATCCATCCACCCTGTGTCCACCGGGCCGGGGTTGAGCGCGTTGGCGCTGATTCCCTGCGGTCCCAACTCCCGCGCCGCGGCTATCACGATCCGGTCCAAGGCGCCCTTGGACGCTCCATAGGGCAGGTTGAAGGCGGTGTGGTCGCTGGTAAGCGCCACGATCGCGCCGCCCTCGGCCGGAGCCTGGCGGGCAAACGCCGCGATCAGCTGCCAGCTGGCGCGGGTGTTGACGGCGAAGTGCCGCTCAAAGCTGGCCAGCGACGTATCCAGGATGCCGGAGTCCACGGATTCCGCGTGGCTGAGCACAAGTCCGTGCAGGGTGCCGGCCTCCTCCGCGACCGTGGCCATCAGCACGTCGACGGCCTGCGGATCCTCGAAGTCGGCGGGCACCGTCACCACCGCCGCCCCGGTGGCCTGCAGTTCGGCGGTGAGGCGCTCGACGTCGTCCGGCTGGACGCCCCAGGGCATCCGGGCGTCGTAGTCCTGCCAGTAGGTGAGCACCAGGTCCCAGCCGTCGGCGGCCAGCCGCCGCGCGATGCCGGCGCCGAGGCCCGCGAGCCGTCCGACGCCGGTCACCAACGCCGTCCTGCGCTGTACCGGGGCGGGGTCTGGGGCAGCGGGAGTCGGCGTCATGCGCTTCAGCCTAGCGCGGCCCGCGCGGGCGCCGGTGCGCGGACCTGCGTTGGCGCGGGGTGCACGTCGAACGCGTGGGCCAGCGACCCGCGCCTCAAGGCCAGCCGCCAGCACAGCAGCAGGGCGACGGCGCAGAAGACCCCGGCGCTTGAGGCCATGATCCAGAGCCCCGGCGTCTGGACGTCGAGGTTTTGCGCGCCGAGGGCCGTGCCGATCGTCTTCGGCGAGAAGCAGAACACCAGGACGGAGACGCCCAGCACCGCGCCCATCAGCCAGCGCGTCCCCTGGTAGAGGTCCGGCGTTTCACGCAGGGTCCAGGCGAAGGCAGGCAGGACGACGGCGACCCATACCCAGTGGTGGGACCAGGAGACGGGGCTGATCAAAAGCATGGTGAGGGCGGTCGTGGAGATGGCCACCACCCGGGCTCCCTGTTCGCTCGCGGACTTGATGATGCCGGCCGCCAGCGCCACCACGAGCAGGCTCAGCACCAGCCAGGGCACGGTCACGGCGTCCTCGGGAACTCCAAAGTGCAACAGGGCGCCCTTGAGCGAGAGGTTGTCCACGTAGCCCGCCCCGCCGATCCGCGAGGTGTCCGGCAGGATCCGGAACCAGAACTCCACGGACTCGGCCGGGCGCAGCAGCGCTCCGAGCAGGACGGTGGTGAGGAATCCCGCGGCCATGTTCAGCAGGCCGCGCCAGTCCTTGCGAACCAGGAAGTAGAGCCCGAAGACCAGCGGCGTCAGCTTGATGCCCGCGGCCACCCCCACCAGGAACCCGCTGCCGGGGACAACGTGGGCCCGGCGGGGGTTCCGTGCCAGCAGGTCCGCCGCCATCAGGCCCATCAGCAGGATGTTGATTTGCCCGAAGGCCAGGGTCTCGCGCCAAGGGCCGAGGTTGAGCACGGCCAGGACCAGCACGGCCGCGGCCCATTGGTTGCTCAGGGACCGGAAGACGGCCCGCCAGTCGGCTTTGGCTGTCCAGTAGCGGAGCGCCCGGACCGCGACCCAGAGCGCTGCAAGGACGCCGGCGGTGTTGAACAGGTTCAGGGCGAGCTTCTCGGGCAGCAGGGCCAGCAGGCTGAAGAGGAGGGCGGCGAAGGGCGGGTAGGTAAACGGCAGGCCCGGTCCTCCGGCCCAGTCGACATTACCCCGATAGAGCTCCGACGCCGCCGGGCCCGCATCGTTCAGGATCTTCCCGCCGTACCAGTAAACGCTGAAGTCGAGCCCCTGCTCACCCCAGACGGTCAACCAGTGCCACACCGCGAGGGCGACGGCGGCCAGGCCCAGCGGAAGCAGGGCGGCGGCGAAGGCAACGCCGAGGCGTCGGTGGCGGCCCGGAACCCTGGGCGGCGTCTCCCGGGGTGCGGTCGGCGGGGCGTGCGGATAGTCGGCGTCGAGCAGTGGCATGTGTGGATCCCCCAATAGATGCTGCAGCGGGACTGGGGCACAGCGCGCCGGTGGCATCTGTGCCCGTCCCCGCCGTTCATCCTACCGAGAGCTCAGGCCGGCACCGCGACCTTGGCGTCCCGCCCGGCGTCCTTGCGGATGGTGGCGCTGATGACCGCGGCGATGGTGCACATGGCGGCCGCGGCGAACCAGGCGTAGGTGTACTGGCCGGTGGCGTCCCGGACGGCGCCGGCGGCCAGCGCGGCCGCTGCTGCGCCGAGCTGGTGGGCGGCGAATACCCAGCCGAAGACGACGCCGCCGTCGGCGCCGAACACCTGACGGCAGATCGCCGCGGTGGGCGGGACGGTGGCCACCCAGTCGAGGCCGTAGATGACGACGAAGACGATCATGCTGGGCTGGACCTCGGCGCCGAGGAGAAGCGGGAGAACCAGCAGGCCGATGCCGCGGAACTGGTAGTACACGGCGAGCAGCACCCGCGGGTTGAAGCGGTCCGTGAGCCAGCCGGAGGCGATGGTGCCGACGATGTCGAAGATCCCGACGACGGCCAGGAGCCCGGCCGCTGTGGTCTCCGGCATGCCGTGGTCGTGCGCGGAGGGGATGAAGTGGGTGCCGATGAGCCCGTTGGTGGTGGCGCCGCAGATGGCGAAGCCTGCCACGAGTGCCCAGAAGGTGCGGACCCTGCTGGCCCGGCGAAGCACCCGGAGGGCCCGGACGGCGGCGTTGACGCGCGGGGCGGCCTCTGCTGCCGGCTCCTTCGCGTGCTGCCCGTCGGCGTGCCCCGCCGGGGCGGGTGCCGCGCCGGCGGAACCCGCCCCGGCGTCAGTCGGCTCCGGGGCGTCGGCACCGTAGGGCAGGACGCCGGCGTCGGCCGGGGAGTTCTTCAGGAATTTCAGCACCAGCGGGACCACGGCCAGGGCTCCGGCGGCGATCAGCAGGGAGGCCTGCCGCCAGCCGGGGTGCTGGGCCAGCGCCGCGATGAAGGGCAGGAAGACCAGCTGCCCGGCCGCGCTCCCGGCGGTGAGGATGCCGGTCACCAGGCCGCGCCTGGTGGCGAACCAGGTGTTGGCGATGGTGGCCGCGAAGACCAGCGCCATGGAGCCGGTGCCCAGCCCGATCAGCAGCCCCCACGTGAGGAGGATCTGCCAGGACTGGTTCACCAGGACGGTGAGGGCGCTGCCGGCGCCGATCAGCGCCAGGGCGACGGCGGTCACGGACCGGATGCCGAAGCGCTCCATCAGGGCCGCGGCGAAGGGGGCGGTGAGGCCGAACAGGACCAGGTTGATGCTGACCGCGGCGGAGAGGACCGTGGTGGACCAGCCGAATTCCTGCTGCAGCGGGACCATCAGCACGCCGGGAGCGGCCCTGAATCCTGCGGCGCCCACGAGGGCCAGGAACGCGACGGCCGCCACCGTCCATGCGGGGTGGATGCGGCGCCGGTGGCCGAACGGTGGCCGGGTCGACGCGGCGACGTTGGGGGAACCGGCGGGACGGGCGCTCATGCCGCGGCTCCGTTCCGCGGGGCGGGGGCGGTGGCCAGCGGGACGGGCTGGTCCGTCCGGGTGAGGCTGTGCCAGCTGGTGTTGCCGGCGGTCAGGCGCTCGCCGCAGCCGGTGCAGGTGTCGGCGGAGCTGGTCCGCTGCCCGCAGCCGGTGTGGACCACGAACATGTGGGCCTCCGGGGTGGGGGCCGGCAGGTGCTTTTCGGCCCAGATGACGACGGCGTTGAGCACCGGCAGCGCGTCCTGGCCCTTGGCGGTGAGCACGTATTCCTCCCGGCTCCGGCCGCCGTCTTCGTAAGGGCGCCGGGTGAGCAGCCCGGCCTCGACGAGCGCCGTGAGCCGCCGGGTCAGCACCGAGTCGGAGGCGCCCAGCCGGTCCTTGATCGCATCGAACCGGCCGTTGCCAAAGAAGATCTCGCGGAGGACCAGGACGCCCCAGGGGTCGCCCAGGATGTCCAAGCCACGGGCCATGCTGCAGGTGCGTTCGGACCAGTCGGATCTCAGTGCCATACCGGCAGGCTAGCTGACTTCTTTCAAGAAAGCCAGAGTGTGTGAGGGACTAGTTCCGGGAGCGGAGGGCGGCGCGGGACGGCCGGTACGCCAGCGCCCAGTAGGCAAGCATCGCGATCCCGCACAGCACGCCCAGGCTGGCGAGCGTGAGCTGCCACTGGGTGTGAGGTCCCTTGCCCCACTCGTGCGCCCCGGCCAGGACCGCAAGGTACTTGGGCGTCAGGTAGAACGCCGCGGCGGTGGCGGCCAGGATGACCCACCCGGCGACCCGCATCCTGCCGTTCCGGGAGGGCACCCGGTGGATGGCGAAGCCCAGGCAGGGCAGCGCGACGGCCATCCAGACCCAGTGGTGGGACCAAGAGACGGGGCTGACCAACAGCATCAGCACGGCGGTTGCGGAGACGGCCACGAAGTTCTCGTCGGCGGCCAGCGCCCAGCGGATGACCAGCGCGGCCACGGCGGCCAGCGCCAGCGACAGCACCAGCCAGAGCAGGGTGGTGGAGGTGGCGTCCGGCAGGCCCAGGTGCAGCAGCAGGCCCTTGACCGAGAGGTTGTCCACGTAGCCCGGCCCGCCGATCCGGCCGGTGTCCGGGAGGATCTTGGTCCAGAAGGTGACCGAGGCGGCGGGCAGCAGCGCCCAGGCCAGGGCAATCGAGCCGAAGAAGCCGGCCGCCATCCAGGCCAGGGCCTTGAAGTCCCGGCGGACCAGGAAGTACAGCCCGAACGCCAGCGGGGTCAGCTTGATGCCGGCTGCAATGCCGATCAGCAGCCCCGCGGGCCAGCGCAGCTCCCCCGCGCGGGACTTTCCGTACAGGGCGAAGTCGGCCAGGATCAGGCCCATCAGGATGATGTTGATCTGGCCGAAGTCGAAGGTGTCCCGCCAGGGCCCCAGCAGCAGCACCGCGGCGGTCCCGGCCAGGGTCACGGAGCGAAACCGCCAGTCAGCGGCCGCGTCCCGCCACCGGCCCAGTCCGAAGTAGTGCCGGGTCAGCCAGGCGGAGACCACGAGGGCGCCCAGCAGAGCCGTCGCAGTGAAGACCGTGCTGCCGCCGGCGGACCCCAGCAGGGCCATCGCGGCGAAGACCAGGGCCGCGAACGGCGGGTAGGTGAACGGCAGCCCTTCCCGGGGTGCGTAGAGTTCGTTCACCCCGGTCTCGCCGGTCTGCAGCACGCGGTTGCCGCCGTAGAAGTAGACCTCGAAGTCGTTCATGAGCGGCTCGTACGCCGTGTAGAGGACCACCAGAGCGACGACGACGGCGGCCGCACCGGCCGCCGTCGCGAGCCAGCCGCGCAGCGGGGTGCGGGCCCGCGTGGAGAGAGCGGACACCGGCGTTAGCTGCCCGGCTGGAGCCGGGAGAAGGCCTGCTCGAGGTCCGCGATCAGGTCCTCCACGTCCTCGATGCCGCAGGAGAGCCGGAGCAGGTTCTCCGGGACGGCCAGCTCGGTGCCCTTGACGGAGGCGTGCGTCATTTCCGAGGGGTAGTTCATCAGCGACTCGATGCCGCCGAGGGATTCGGCCAGCGTGAACACGGACGTGGATTCCGCCACCGTCCGGGCCGCCTTCTCGCCGCCCTTGAACTGGACGGAGACCATGCCACCGAACTTCTTCATCTGCTTCTTCGCCAGTTCGTGGCCGGGGTGCGAGGGCAGGCCCGGGTAGAGCACGGCCTCCACCTCAGGGCGCTGCAGCAGCCATTCGGCCACGGCCTGGGCGTTGTCGCTGTGCCGGTCCATCCGCACGCCGAGGGTCTTTAGCCCGCGGGTCGTGAGGAAGGCGTCCATCGGGCCGGACACGGCGCCCACGGCGAACTGCACGAAGCCGATCTTCTCGGCCAGCTCCGGGTCGTTGACCACGATCGCGCCGCCGACGACGTCGGAGTGGCCGCCAATGTACTTGGTGGTGGAGTGGACGACGACGTCGGCGCCCAGCGCCAGCGGGTTCTGCAGGTACGGGGACGCGAAGGTGTTGTCCACGACCAGGAGGGCCCCGGCGTCGTGCGCCACCGTGGCGAGCGCGGCGATGTCGGTGATCTTCATCATCGGGTTGGACGGGGTCTCCACCCAGACCAGCCGGGTCTGGTTCGCGGCGACCGCGGCGGTGACGGCGTCCAGGTCGGACATGTCCACCGGGGTGTTGCCGATCCCCCACTCGCCGAGGACACGGCTGATCAGCCGGTAGGTTCCGCCGTAGGCGTCGTTGCCGAGGACGATGTGGTCCCCGGGCCGGGTCAGGGCGCGGATCATCGAGTCCTCGGCGGCCAGGCCGGAGCCGAAGGAGTAGGCGTGCGATCCGCCCTCGAGCGCGGCGAGCTGCTCCTGCAGCGCGTCGCGGGTGGGGTTGCCGCCGCGGCCGTACTCGTAGCCGGAGCGGAGTCCGCCGATGCCGTCCTGTGCATAGGTGGAGGAGAAGTGCAACGGCGGGACCACGGCGCCGGTGCGCGGCTCGAAGGCCTGGCCGGCGTGGACGGCGCGGGTGTTGAAGCCTGCGGGGGTGCTGTCAGACGAGGACATGGGACTCCTTGGAGGTGTCAGTTGCTGAGGTAGGCGAGGAGGTCGTGGCGGGTGAGGATGCCCACCGGCGCGCCGACGAAGGTCACCATCAGGGTGTCCGCGTCGGAGAGGAGTTCGCGGGCGGTCGAGATCGATTCGAGCGAACCGATCACGGGCAGGCGGGGCTCCATGTGTTCGGAGATCTTGTCCGTGAGGGCCGCCTCGCCGCGGAACAGCTTGGCGGTCAGCGTGCGTTCGTCGACGGAGCCGAGGACCTCGCCCATCACCACCGGCGGTTCCTGCGAGAGGACCGGGATGTGCGAGACGCCGTACTCGTTCATGATGTTGATGACGTCGCGGACGGACTCGTTCGGGTGGATGTGCACCAGGTCGGGCAGTTCCCCGGTCTTGGCCTTGAGCACCTCTTCCACGGAGGCCTCGTCGCCGCTGGCGAGGAAGCCGTAGGAGCGCATCCACTGGTCGTTGAAGATCTTGGCCAGGTAACCGCGGCCGGAGTCGGGCAGGATGACCACCACCACGGCGTCGGCCGGCAGGTCCTTGGCGGCCCGCAGCGCGGCGACCACGGCCATGCCGGAGGAACCGCCCACCAGGAGGCCCTCCTCGCGGGCCAGGCGGCGGGTCATGGCGAAGGAGTCGGCGTCGGTGACGGCGATGACCTCGTCCGGGACGCCCTTGTCGTAGTTGCCGGGCCACATGTCCTCGCCGACGCCTTCGACGAAGTAAGGCCGGCCGGTGCCGCCGGAGTAGACCGAGCCGGCGGGGTCGGCGCCGATGATCTTCACGACGCCGCCGTCGGCCTCGGGGCGGTCCGCGGAGACTTCCTTGAGGTAGCGGCCGGTGCCGGTGATGGTGCCGCCGGTGCCCGCGCCGATGACGCAGTGGGTGATCCGCCCGTCGGTGTCCCGCCAGATTTCGGGGCCGGTGGTCTCGTAGTGGCTGCCGGGGGCGGCGGGGTTGGAGAACTGGTCCGGCTTGTAGGCGCCGGGGATTTCCCGGACCAGCCGGTCCGAGACGCCGTAGTAGCTGTGCGGGCTGTCCGGGGCGACGGCGGTGGGGGTGACGACCACCTCGGCGCCGTAGGCCTGCAGCACGGAGCGCTTGTCCTCGCCGACCTTGTCGGGGACGACGAAGATGCAGCGGTAGCCCTTCTGCTGGGCCACCAGGGCCAGGCCGACGCCGGTGTTGCCGGAGGTCGGTTCCACGATGGTGCCGCCGGGCTTGAGTTTGCCGCTGCGCTCGGCCTCGTCGATCATCTTCGCCGCGATGCGGTCCTTGATGGACCCGCCGGGGTTCAGGTATTCCACCTTCACCAGGACCGTGGCGGCGATGCCTTCGGTGACGTGGTTGAGCTTGACGAGGGGCGTGTTGCCAATGAGGTCCAGGACGGACGGCGCGTACTTCATGACTACCAAGTTACCGTCTTCGCGCCGCCGGGCCGCTCCCGTGCCATGCGGGGCCCGCACGGGTGCGAGGATTAGCCGGTGAAGCGAAATTCCTGGCTGCCTGCGCTGCGCAGCTACGCGGTTCCCGGCGGCATGCTGCTGGCCGTTGTCCTGGCGCTGGCGGTGGGCCTGCTGCCGCTGCCGGCGTTCGGCGAACTGGCCGACCGCACCGTGCCCGTGCTGGCGTTCGTGGTGGCCATGTCATTGGTGACCGAACTGGTGGACGATGCCGGCCTCTTCCGGGCTGTGACGGACCGGCTGGCGGCGTGGGGACGGGGAAGGGTCCTGCTGCTGTGGCTGCTCGTGATCGGCCTGTCCACGGTGTCCACCATCTTCCTGTCGCTGGATACGACGGCGGTGCTGGTCACGCCCGTCGTCGTCCTGCTGGCGGTGCACGCGCGCATCCCTCCCCTGCCGTTCGCCTTGACGACCATCTGGCTGGCCAACACGGCCTCGCTGCTGCTCCCGGTCTCGAACCTGACCAACCTGCTGGCCCAGTCCCGGCTGGGCCTGAGCCCCGCCGCCTTCGCGGGCCTGGTGTGGGCTCCCTCACTGGTGGGCATCCTGCTGCCGCTGGTGCTGCTGTGGCTGGCGTTCCGCAAGGACCTGCGTGGCGGGTACGGCCGCCAGGCCCCGCACGGGGTCCGGGACAAGGTGCTGCTCTACGCGTCATCGGGCGTCATGATTCTCCTGCTGCCGGCGCTGGTCTCCGGCCTGCCGGTCTACATTCCGGCTGGCATCGCGGCCGCGGCGCTGCTGGTGCTGTTCCTCTGGCGCCGCCGGTCCTCGCTGCGCTGGTCCATGGTGCCGTGGCGCCCGCTGGTGCTCACGGTCGGACTGTTCATGGTGGTGGAAACCCTGCACTCCAACGGCCTGACCCGTGCCCTGGCGGGAATCGCCGGGTCCGGGGACAACCTGCCGGCGCTGTTGCAGTTGGCGGGCCTCGGCGCGGGGGCGGCCAACGTGGTCAACAACCTCCCCGCCTACCTGGCGCTCGAGCCGGTGGGCGGCTCGCCCGTGCGGCTGGCGGCCCTACTGATCGGCGTGAACCTGGGTCCGCTGGTGACCCCGTGGGCCTCCCTGGCCACCTTGCTCTGGCACGAGCGGCTGCGGGCCCTGAACGTGGAGATCCGCTGGGGCGGCTTCGCCCTGGCCGGCCTCGCCGCCGTCGTCCTCACGCTGCCGCTGGCGGTCGTGGCGCTGTGGCTGACCAGCGGGATGCACTGACCCTCTCCTGGTAGGAAACGCTGCCCTAGCCGCCGGCGGCATCCCCGGCGGGGGCTGCGTTCTGCCACAGTCCCACCACGTTTCCCTCGGTGTCCGTGAAGTAGGCGTTCCAGCCGGAGCCCGGTACCTCCATCTTGTCGCGCAGGACGGCGCCGCCGCGGGCGGCGACGTCGCGGAGGGCGGCGTCGATGTCCTCGACGTCGATGGTGACCACGGGCGCGCGCAGCTCGCCGCGGCGGAAGATCCCGCCGTTGATGGACCCCGTCACGGCCGGCCGCCCGTGCTCGTCCATGGGTGTGGTCAACGCCAGGCTGTATTCCATTTCCGGCATCACCTGAAAGGTCCAGCCAAACACCGCCTTGTAGAACCCGCGGGCCCGGTCCTCGTCGTCCGCGGGAAGTTCAAAGTGCACCACGCCGCCGCCCATGAGCCGCTCCTGTCCCTTCGGGGTCCGCGCCTTCGGCCCGGACCCGCTTCTCCTGGGGGGATTGTAGGGCCGGGATCACGCCGCCGGTCAGGGCCGTTCGACTCGGCGTCGGAGCTCCGTGGGAACATGGAAGCATGACCACCGCAGAACTGTCCGCCGGCGCGTCCGCGTCCGCGGATGCCTCGCTGCGCTGGCGTCCGGGCGGCCCGTTCGACCTGCTGCAGACCATCAGCCCGCTGCGCCGTGGCCACGGAGATCCGGCCGTCAAGGTCGCTGCCGACGGCGTGTGGCTGGCCTTTACCACTGCGGCCGGTCCGGCCAGCCTGCGCCTGGTGTCCCAGGGACCGGCGTCGGATCCTGTGGTCGATGCCCGGGCCTGGGGTCCCGGCGCGGAGGAGGCCGTCGCTGCCGTTCCCCGGCTGCTGGGCGGCGACGACGACTGGACGGACTTTGACGAGCCGTCCTTCCACGCCACGCTCCCCCGCATGGTCCGGGACGCCCGCCACCGGAACCGTGCCGTCCGGCTGCCCGCCACCGGTCGCATGGTCGACGCCCTGGTCCCGACCATCATGGAACAAAAGGTCACCGTGATCGAGGCCCGCCGCGGCTACCGCTACCTGGTCTACCGCTTCGGGACACCGGCGCCGGGTGCGGGCACCGTGGCCCCGGCCACCCTGATGGTCCAGCCCACGCCCCGGCAGTGGCTCGCCATTCCGTCGTGGGAGTGGCACAAGGCGGGCGTCGGACCGCAGCGCTCGGACACGGCCATGCGCGTCCTCCGCTCCGCCGCGGCCCTCGAACGGCTGGCCGGGCTGCCCTCGGCCGAGGCCGCCACCAAACTGCAGACCCTCCCGGGGGTCGGGATCTGGACCGCGGCCGAGGTGGTGCAGCGGACCCACGGCTGTCCCGATTCGATCGCGGTGGGCGACTACCACCTCGCCGCCTACGTGGGCGCGGCCCTCACCGGCCGGCGCACCGACGACGCCGGGATGATCCGGCTGCTGGCGCCCTGGGCCGGGCACCGCCAGCGGGTGGTCCGGATGATCGGGCTCAGCGGGTTCCGGAAACCCGTCTTCGGCGCGCGGATGACCATCCAGGACCACCGGCACCACTAGGTCCCAGCGGGCCGGGACCCCGGTCAGAGGCCCAGGCGGGCCACGGCCTCCTGCCGCATGTCGACCTTCCGGATCTTGCCGGACACGGTCATCGGGAAACTGTCGCGGACCTCCACGTACCGGGGGATCTTGTAGTGCGCCAGCTTGCCGCGGCAGAAGCCGGCCAGGGATTCGGCGTCCATCGGGCCGGCCTCCGGCTTGAGGATCACGCAGGCCATCAGTTCCTCCCCATAGGTGGCGTCGGGAACGCCGATCACCTGCACGTCCTGGATGTCCGGGTGGGTGTAGAGGAACTCCTCGATCTCGCGCGGGTAGATGTTCTCGCCGCCGCGGATCACCATGTCCTTGATCCGGCCCTCCACCACGATGTACCCGTCCTCATCCATTCGGGCCAGGTCGCCGGTGTGCATCCAGCCCTCCGCGTCGATCGCCTCGGCGGTCTTCTCCGGCTGGTTCCAGTACCCCCGCATCACCGAGTAGCCGCGGGTGCACAGTTCGCCGATCTCGCCGCGCTGCAGCACCTCGCCGGTGACGGGATCGATGATGCGGCTCTCCAGCTGCGGCATGGTCCGGCCCACGGTCTGGGTCCGCTGCTCCATGGTGTCCACGCTGCGGGTCATGGTGGACACCGGCGAGGTCTCGGTCATGCCGTAGCAGATGGCCACGTCGCGCATGTTCATCTCCGCGATCACCCGGTTCATCACCTCGATGGGGCACAGGGAACCGGCCATCACCCCGGTGCGGAGGGTGGAGAGGTCGTAGGAGTCGAAGTCCGGCAGCGCGAGCTCCGCGATGAACATCGTGGGGACACCGTAAAGCGAGGTGCCGCCGAAGTCCTGGACCGCTTCCAGGGCGGCGGCCGGGGAGAAGCCGCGGCCGGGGATGATGGTGGCCGCGCCGTGGCTGAGCGCCGCCAGGTTGCCGATCACCATCCCGAAGCAGTGGTAGAACGGCACCGGCAGGACCACCCTGTCGTGTTCGGTGTAGTCCAGCAGCTCACCGATCGAGTAGCCGTTGTTGAGCAGGTTGTAGTGGGTCAGCGTGGCGCCCTTGGGGAAACCCGTGGTGCCGGAGGTGTACTGCAGGTTGATGGCGTCATGCGCGTCCAGTCCCGCCATCCGGTCCTTGAGCGCGGCATAGGGAACGTCGTCGGCGCGCCGGAGCAGCTCGGCGTAGCTCTGCTCGGCGTCGTTTTCCGGTTCCGCCCCGGTGAGCCCGGGCTGGCCGGCGGGCAGGAACACGAGTTCCTTCAGCTCCGGGCATTCCGCCAGGGCCTGCCGTGCCATGGCGGTGTAGTCGCTGTTCTTGTCCGACGGCGCAGTGACCAGCATCCGCATGCCGTTCTGCTTTACCACGAACTCGAGTTCGTGGCTGCGGTAGGCGGGGTTGACGTTAACCAGGACGGCGCCGATTTTGGCGGTGGCGTACTGCATCAGGGTCCACTCGGCGCAGTTCGGGCTCCAAATGCCTACCCGCTCCCCCTTGTCGACGCCGAGGGCGAGCAGCGCGCGGGCCAGCCGGTCGACGTCGTCGTTCATTTTGGCGTAGCTCCAGCGCCGGGCTTCACCGCCCGGGGCGGCGGCGGCCTCGATCAGGGCGTCATGGTAGGGGAACCGGGCGGCGATCCGCTCAAAGTTCGCGCCAATGGTTTCATCGATCAGCGGGACGTCAGTGTCCCCGGCGGTGTACGCAAGCATGATGTGACGCTACCAACACGCCGCCGGCAAAAGAAGAGGAAAGCGTGGATGTCCTAGGAAATCTTTCGGTCGCCCGGGGCGTCGCGCGGGGACGCCAGCTAGGCTGGAGGACATGAGCGAACCCATTGATCTGCGAGCCACTTTCATCCCCAACGACGGCGAATTCTTCCGCGTGAAACTTGCCCTCGAGATTGCGATCGACGAGGTGGTCAACGAACCCGGCTGCCTGCGCTACGAACTGACCGAGGCCACGAAGGAGCGGCTGGTCCTGACCGAACAGTGGGCCAGCCAGGAGGACCTTGACCGCCACGCGAAGGGCAGCGCCCTCCAGGACCTGAACGAGTCCATGAGCGCCCTGCTGGCCGAACCGGTGAAGGTGGAGCGCGTCTAGCCCATCCGGCGGGGCAGCCCACCGCCCCTAAACGACGCAACGCGGGGCCGCTCCAGGCTCGCCATCCTTGAGAGGATGGGCCTGGGGCGGCCCCGCGTTGGTTGTGACGCCGGCTGTGGGGCCTAGGCGTCGGGGATCTGCGTGCCGTCCTGCTTGGTGGCAGCTTCGGCCTGCGAGCGGGCCACGTGGGCGTGGACTTCCTCCATGTCGAGTGCCTTGACGGCGTCCACCACCTGTTCCAGCTGCTGGGCGTTCAGGGCGCCGGGCTGCGAGAAGACCAGGACCTTCTCGCGGAACGCCATCAGGGTGGGGATCGAGGTGATGCCGGCCTCGGCGGCCAGCTGCTGCTCGGCCTCGGTGTCCACCTTGGAGAACACCACGTCGGGGTGCTTCTCCGAAACGGCGGCGTAGGTGGGGCCGAACTGCTTGCACGGGCCGCACCATTCGGCCCAGAAATCTACCAGGACAATATCGTTGTCCTCGACGGTCGCTGCGAACTGTTCACCTGTAATGTCTACGGTTGCCATTTCTCAACGGTACGCGAGACGGGCCGGAAAGTCGCCGGTGTTTCGCTCTTGGCTCATCCGGCCGGCGGCCGTGCGCGCATGCCTGGACGACTCCCCCGGCGGGCGCGGAGGTGCGTTTGACCGGTCAGCCCCAGAGGTGCGGCGCCGGGCGGCGGGCACCCGGGAGCGCGTTGGTTTCGCGCCAGGAGTGCAGCCATTCGGGCAGCTCGAGGCCGGCGGGCGGCTCACCGAATTCGCGCAGGATGTCCTCCTGGCTGACCGGCTTGCCCTTGCTGACCAGCCGGGTGGCGATGTGCGCGCGGGCGTAGATTTCGCCGTCGACCACCATCCGCTGCTCGAAGTAGATGGCCTTGGAATCCAGGCCGATCACCTTGGTCTCGATGGTGTACTGCTGCCAGAGCTGCAGCGAGCGGCGGAATGCGATGGTCTCGCCGGCCACCACGGGGGTCCAGCCGCGCCGCCGCATGGCCTTCCAGGTGCCGCTGCGCGCCATCAGGTCGAACCGCCCAAGGTCCATGAGCGAGAAGTACATGCCGTTGTTGACATGCATCGCGATGTCGATGTCCGTGGGCAAGACCCGGAGCGGCAGGCTCGCGGCTTCCCAGATGCCCAGCTTCGGGCGCCGGGACGCGTTCATCAGGAGGAAGAGGGTGCGGAGCAGCAGGTGCATGCCAGCCATGTTACCCGTGAGTAACTATGGTGCCAATGATGACGCCGCGCGGCGGAGCGCGCGCCTAGCCGGCCGTCAGCACCGCCACCGTTGCCTTGGTGCCGGAACGGCGGATGGACCAGCAGTGTCCGGCCCCAAGGACCTGCAGGTCCTCGAGGTCCTGGTGCCGTAGCACCAGTGCGGTGTTTTCATCGATCGCCATCACCCGCTCCGCGAGTCCCCCGGTGACGACGGCCACGGCGCGGCTCAGGGTGCCCGCCTGCGCGGCATGGACGTCGACGGCGAAGGGCACCAGGCCCAGCCCGTCGCGGATCTCGAGCTCTTCGAGGCCCTCGGAGCATTCTTCCTCGCAGACGTCGACGCCGTGGAGGCGGTACCCGCCGATGAGGGCCCGCTGCGGGACGATCATGGCGCCTGCCGAAAATCCCAGATAAGGCACGCCGTCTGCCACCGCCGCACGGATGGCCCCCGCAGAGTCAAACAGTCCGCGCAGGTACTCCGGCGTCGGGCCGCCGCCCACGACGATGCCGTCGACGTCGGCGAAGACCGCCGGCTCCGGGCGTTCGCCGGTCCGTACCGGGACGGGGATGATCCGGCATTCCGCACGGTCCCGGAGCGGTGTCTCGTAGGCCGGGAGAAAGTAGTCCCAGCTGCCTTCCCGATCGAACAGCGCCACGGCCACCCGCGGCGGCCGGGTTCCCCCGGCGCGGCGCCGCAGCTCGTCGGCGAACCGGTCAAAGATGGCGGAGGTGGTGACCGTGTCGGGACCGCCGCCCACCAGCAGAATGCTCATGGGCCACACGCTACCGCGGCGGCCGCCCGGCGGGCACTCCAGCCGCCAGCCCGCCGCTGTTTCCCGTGCGGACGCCGCTAGTACAGCAGCCGCTGGAACAGCAAGTGGTCCTGCCAGCGCCCGGCGATGTTCAGGTACTGCGGGGCGACGCCGATCTCCTCGAAGCCGGTGCGCCGCAGCACTTTCTGCGAGGCGTCGTTGTGGAGCAGGGTGGCCGCCTGGATCCGGTGCAGTCCCAGGGTGGTGGATGAGGCTTCGAGGACGTGGGCGACGGCGGCCGAACAGATCCCGCGGCCGTTCAGGTCCTGGTCCACCCAGTAGCCCAGGTTGGCGCTGAGGAACGGGCCCCGCACGATGCCGCTCAGGGTCATTCCGCCGACCACCCGGCGTCCGGAGAGCAGGATCCAGGGCACGCCGGTTCCGGCCTCAAACATCCCCAGTTTGCCGCGGGTGTTCGCGAGCTGGCCGGCTTCGGTGAGGAACTCCTCGCCGCGGACCGGCTCCCAGGGCGCGAGGTGAGCGCTGTTGCGGCGGTAGGCGTCGGCGAGCTCACCGGCGTCGTCCTCCCGGACGACGCGCATGACGACGCCGTGGGGCAGGTCGGCCGCCAGGGATTCGGGAAGGGGCATGCCCCTATCCTTCCACCGCATCTGCCCCGGGTGCGGCCAGGGCCAGGATCATGCGCTCCATCCGGGCGACCCCGGCGAACCGGCCCGCGTTGTCCGTGACGAGGAGGGCCTCGTAGCGCTGCTCCCTGGGCCGGGTCATGGACCGCGCCAGGGCCTGGTCCAGCGGGGTGTCCAGATTGACTCGGATGCCCTGGCTGACCACGCCCATGGCCGCCGCCCCGGGATCCAGGATTGCTACGGGCCGCAGGTTCTCCCCGAGGAGGACCACATCCTCCAGGGTCGGATTGGCTCCGAAGGCATCCGCTGCCGCGGCGACAGTCGGGACGGCCGGAGCCGCCTCCACGATGTCCCGGATAACAGTCTTGTCCGCCACCGTGCGCGAGCTGGCCAGCCGGTGCGCGACGTCAAGCTCGATTCCGGCCCAGGGCGGCCCGGGCCGGGCAAGGTAGTAGCCCTGCACCAGGGGAACGCCCAGGGCCACCAGGGCATCAAGTTCCTCGGACCGCTCCACGCCCTCGGCCAGGATCCAGGCGTCGACGCGGCTGGCGAAGGCGCCCATCATCTCGATCAGCGCCCGCTTCGCCTCGTCCCGGTCGACGTCCTGGATCAGCTCGCGGTCGATCTTGATCATCGAGGGCCGCAGCGCCAGCAGGTGGCGCAGGCCCGCGTACCCCGCACCGGCGTCGTCGACGGCGATCAGGGCGCCGGCCGAGCGCAGCTGGTTCAGGTCGGGCTCGAGGCCGACGTAGGAGTCAATCGGGGTCTGCTCGGTGAGCTCAACAATAAGGCCGCCCAGCTGCCCCTCGTCCCGCCAGACGGAACGGATGCATTCGGAGGTCAGCAGCTCCGGGGAGATATTGACCGTCAGGAAGCAGTTGGCCGGCAGTGCCGCCCTCGCCCGGAGGGCCATGCGCAGTGCGGCGGCTTCCAGTTCGGCGGCCTTGCCGTGGGTCCGCGCCGCGGCAAACCAGACCTCGGGGTTCTTCTCTGTGTAGCCGGGGAACCGCGCGAGGGCCTCGTACCCGACGACGCTCCCGCGGGAGGTGTCCACGATCGGCTGATACGCCGCCGCCAGGCCCTCGCCGCGGCAGGCGGCGGCGAGCAGGGCGTCCCAGTCCGGCGGCGTTGCCGTGCCGGTTTCCGGGCCCGACCTGCCCGCCCCGTGACTCAACTGACCGGGCGGATGGACTTCTGCACCGACGAGACCAGCTCGTGCGGCAGTTCGGTCAGGCCGTGGACGGATGCGGCGTGCGCACCGACCTGGACCAGGATTTCATCTTCAGTGCTGCAGACCCAGCGTGCTTCACAGCCCGGGACCACGTCACCACATGCAAACGACTTCACTTCAGCTCCTATGCTTCAACACGAATAACGGCACAACCCTACTTCCCGGTAGGGTCCGCCAACCGATTGCACGGAAGATGACTTTTTCGGCGTGCCGCGGGGTGCCGTGGGCTGCAGCGGCGCGCCGGATTGGGCGGGATGTCCGGGCGCCGCCCCGGGGTGGATTCGTCGGCGGTTCGCGCCCGCGGCGGGAGTTAGGCCGGGGTGGGTTCGACGGCGGTTGCGACGGCGGGCTCAGGGTCGGAGGCCGAGGGCCGTTCGAGCCCGTTCAGCCACGCCTCGGCGTCGCTGAGGTCGGTGAAGTACCGCTGGGGGCAGTCATTGCCGCGGCGCATCCACGCCGCCACCACGCGGTCCACATTGGTGGCGCCCACGAGGGCGACGGCGCACACGAAGCGGCTCTCCAGGTAGTGGTTCCGCGCGCCGGCGCTGACGTCGACGTCGCTGATGTCGATCAGCAGGGGCAGCATCCGCCCGGCGCTGACCTTGCCGACCGCCAGCACGGATTCCATGGCGTCAACGGCTTCCACAGAGGAACCCTTTGCCCAGCTCAGACGCAGAATGCCGCTCCGGTCGAGGGTGAGCGTACCCTTGCCCGCCGCCAGGCTGATGTCCATGTCGAATCCTTTCCAGCGCCAGAATAACCCCGGTCCGCCGGATCGGTGCGGTGGCCCGCGGTCCGCGCGCGGATGTGACGCCGGGCAAAAGAAAAACCTCCGGAACCGTGATGGTTCCGGAGGCTTTTCCGAGGGTGGCAGATGAGGGATTCGAACCCCCGTAGGCGTTGCCAGCTGATTTACAGTCAGCCCCCTTTGGCCGCTCGGGTAATCTGCCGAACTTCAAAAGAAGATCACTCGCGCCACCGTCCTGGTTCGTCCTGTTTCCAGTTCGTTCCGTGTCCGGCAACCGCGGGCAAGACAACTTTACAGAACTTCCGCCGAAGAATCGAATCGGCCCCGCTGCTCCCCGTGAAGGCCGCCAGAGGGCCGAAACGACGGCGGCAGTACGCGGCGGAAGCGGGCCGCCAGTGAGTGGGTTGCCGTCAGGAGTCGCCGAGGATGCGGCCGGCCAGCCTGGCCTCGAACCGCGCGGCCTGCTCGGAGGTGACCTGATTGAGCTGAACGGCCCGGGCGAGGTCGGCGTGGACGCCGTCGAGCCGGGCGATCGTCCCGGCGGCGGGGCTCAGGACCACCGAGGCAGCCAGGGCGGCCGCGGCCATGGAGGTGGCCGCCGTCGTCAGTGAACCGGCGGCCGCTGCGGTGGTGGCGGTGACGTAATGGATGGCTTTGCGGCTCATGGGCCCTGCCTTTCGTGAAACTCTTTCAACGCCTTCAACCCTGCCGGGCCAACCTTCGTTCCCACCTGCGTTTCGCTTTGAGCCGACTGTGAACGGGGCCCGCTACGTCCGGGCCATCCGTATTAGGCTGGATGGCAGGAAGTACCGCCCTTTTCGGGGCCGGCACAGTCAACCATCACCGACAAACAGCAGGAGGACAGTCATGGCAGGCGAATCCACATTCGACGTCGTCAGCAAGGTCGACAAGCAGGAAGTTGCCAACGCGCTGAACCAGGCCCAGAAGGAACTGGCCCAGCGGTACGACTTCAAGGGCGTCGGCGCCGAGGTCGACTTCAGCGGCGAGAAGATCCTGATGAAGGCCAACTCCGAGGAGCGCGTCCTGGCCGTCCTCGACGTCCTGCAGTCCAAGCTCATCCGCCGCGGCATCTCGCTCAAGTCCCTGGACACCGGCGAGCCCTACCCCTCCGGCAAGGAGTTCCGCCTGGAGGCGAGCATCAAGGAGGGCATCGCGCAGGATCTGGCGAAGAAGATCAACAAGCTGATCCGCGACGAGGCGCCCAAGTCCGTGAAGTCCCAGATCCAGGGCGACGAGCTCCGCGTGACCTCGAAGTCCCGCGATGATTTGCAGGAGACCATGGCCCTGCTGAAGAACTTCGACGAGGCCGACCTGCAGTTCGTGAACTTCCGCAGCTAGAGCCGTTTCAGCCGCGTGTTTACTGGGAAGTTGCTTCAGTAGTCCGCGCAGAGTCCGCAGAATCTCCGAGGACCGCAGCGATCAGTCTTGATCCTGCGGTCCTCGTTTTGTCTTCGGCCGTCGGCCAGAGGTGCGAGTACGTGTTGAGCGTGATCGACGGCACGGCATGACCGAGGGCCCGCTGCACGGTGACGACATCGCACCCATCTGCGATGAGACCGGAGGCGTAGAAGTGCCGGAGGTCGTGGAGGGTGAACTCGCCAATGCCTGAGTCGTCGCGGACCTGGCGCCAGCGGTCGGCGGCCGAGTTTCGGTTGAAGTAGGTCCCGCCGGTTCCGAAGAGCCACCTCTCGTCTCCAAAGACGCCAGTAGTTTCGACGTGCCGGGCAACGGTTTGGATGAGCTCTTCGGCCACGTAGATTACGCGCTCGGAGCCGTGCTTGGGCGGCACGACTTCGGCGTTCGACTTGGTGCTCCCCTGGATCTGCCTGGAGACGCTGATGGTCCGGCGGAGGAAGTCGACGTCGCCTAACTGGAGACCCGCCGCCTCACCGAGACGCAAGCCTGCGAAGGCACAGACGGAGATGAATGGCTCAAACCAGCCCGGAGCCGCCTCTAGCGCCTTCCCCACCTGTTCCGGTGTTGGGATGGTCATTGCCGCTTCCCGCCGCCGCTCACGGGGCAGCTTCGCCCCCGCGCAAGGGTTCTCAGCAATGACCTTGTCAGTGACCGCCGACCGGAAAGCCGAGCTGACGATGTTGAAGTACACCTTCACCGTGGCCGGCGCCAGCCTCCCAGACATCCCCTTCACCCAGGCCTGCACATGAGACGGGAGGATACTCCGGATCTGGTGATCCTTGAACGCAGCTATTGCCAGTGCTTGCTCGGCCTTGAGCCTGGTACCCGTGGCCCACACCTGAGCAGCAGCCCACTGCTCAAACCACTGAGCAAACGTGATCTTGCCGGCCTTCGGATCCACATAGCGGCCCGTGACCACGGAAGCGGTGACCTCATTGATCCAGTGCTGAGCGTCGATCTTCCGCGGGAAGTGCCTGGCGTGTTCCTTTCCGGCCGCGTCGCGGTACCGTGCGCGCCACCGGCCGTCAGGCCTCTTCTGAATGCTCGCCATTCTCGCCCTCCTCGTCTAGCGGAATGAGCCTCGATCTATCGAGTCCTGAAATGCCACCGGCCAAGTGGTCGAGGGACTGGCCGTAGATGTAGGCCAGTGCCATGGCCTCGTTGAGCTTGATTCTGCGCTTGCCGGACTCAATCTTCGCCACCACGGTCTGGTGCCAGGGGATCTTGAAAAATTCCGTCATATAGGCAGCTACTGCCTGCTGAGAAAGGTTCAGGTATTCGCGACGCATTCGAGCGCGTTCACCGAACAGTTCTTCGGCATCCTCCACTGCCACGCGGGCGAACATATTTATTCCGATTCGGTACCTCCGGCCGTCCAACGTCGTCGTCAGGCCGTGCCAAAGATTCTCGTGGTTGCTTGTCGCCATGGCCCAAACATACCCCAATCCAACCGACTATAGGTTGACCTCCACAACAATCGGTGGTTCTATATCAATATCGGTTCAACCGATTAGAGGTTGACCACTACGGAGGGAGTGTGCCATGACGGCTCAAATCACCAAGGCCCACAGGGGTCCAGGGGCAGTCAAGCTCCTCACGCTTAGCGAAGTAGCCGAGATGCTGCGCAAGACACCGGCGCAGCTCCGCTGGATGCGACACAACGGTTCTGGGCCGCACGGGGCCAAGCTCGGCGGCCGCGTCATGTACCGCGAGCAGGATGTCATCGACTGGGTGAATGCCGCATTCGAGGACGCGGCCTCCTGATGAGCGGCTGCGGCTGCGAGTGGCCGGGAGAGTGCACCTGCCAGCCGGTGGAACTGCCCGTGACGACACCGGCGAAGGCGTGCAAGATCCGCCTGAAGACAGAGAAAGGCCGCGGCGTTCCCTACGAAGAATCCGCCACGGCCACTGAATCGACATCCAGCGAGGAGTAGATCCGTGATCAAGACTATCAAGACAGACGCCACCGTGACAGAGTTCGCCAAGGCGGCTGAAAGCATCGGCATCAGCCTGCCCGAGCTTGTCGGCCTCCTCGAGCGCATGTTCGGCAGCCGCCTGCCGGAGCGCGCCCAGGAGATTGACCTCCAAACCCTCAAGAGCACCTATGCCGACTTCTTCAACCCGACTGTCCTGCACTACCACCGGAGCGAAGACATCGAGCGGTCGATGGATACGGGTGCAGCTATCACGGCGCTTTGCGGCCTCCGCGGGGCTGTTGGCGCCTCTGCCGAACGATCATCGAAGCCGGGCCGCACCGTTGTGTGTCCGCTGTGCGCCACGGTCTTCGCAGAGCTTCCCCAGGCTGGCCGGAAATGAGGGCGCGAACGGTCCAAAGGGCCGCGCATGCCGCGTTCTGGACCCTCGCCACGTGCGTGGTCTACATCTTCCTGGCCGTGCCACCCACGCTCGCCCGGCTCATCTTCGGCTCGCCCTCCTGAGCCCCGCAAAACGAACGGAACCGCCTTCATGGGAGCACAGAACGTCGCCAAGGTATTCGCCCATTGGAGGCACCTTGGGCACCGGGAGGCACGGGCTCTGGCGTTCATGGCAAACACCGCTCTCGACGCCGACAACCCGCCTGTCTACTTCGGAGGATGGACCGCCGTCGCGGAAGCGCTGGGATACGACGCTGAGGGGAAGCGTGCCAACGCCAAGGAACAGTTCCGAAGGGCCCTTTCGTCGCTAGTTGCAGCTGGAGCTGTCGTTTCGAGCGGACAGGCCCGGCTGGGCGTCCGGGCAGAGTATGCCCTGACATTGGATCCTCAGCTCACCTACCTACCTTCCGGCAGCGGCCGAGCTGGCCGCGGTATCGCCTGGACTGCAACCGCTCGCGAGGACTCCCGAGAGTGTCGCGAATCTGCTGACAGGGGCACCCGAGAGGTGCCCCAGGTGGACCACCTGAGAGGTGCCCCACCAGCCACCGAAAAGGTGCCCCACGTGGGGCACCCGGAAGGTGGAATGAGGGCCACCCAAGAGGTGCCCCCTAGGAGTACTGAGGAACCACAGGGAGGAATACCTGAAGAAGAACAGGGAGGAACAACAATCCGGCCAAGTTACGTAACTAGGGAACCAACGCGCGAGAGAGAAAGCGACAGCGCCTTGGATGCAGATACGTCTCTCGAGGATGAACGGGCCAGGCAGCTGCGGGAACTCGACCAGCTCATAGCCGAACAGAAAAGGAAAGCATCTTGACCATCGACATAAGCACCGACCTCTTCGTAGCCAAACCTGGGAAGCAGAGTACGAACCTCAGGCAGGCGGCATCGCTCACCGCGCAGCCCGCTGTCCAGATCACCGCTACCGGAAAGAGGGAACCCGCCGTCCTGCTTCGGGCCGGCGGGCAGATTCGAGGAGTCCTGCCGCTCGCGGAAGCCCTCAGGGTAGCGACAGAGATGGCAGACATCATCGAGGCGCATCGAGCCAACCAGCGCAGCTCCGGCGGCATGAGGGCCAATGCCCGAACCCAAACGCGACGACAGGAGAACTGAAATGCCGCAGAAGCACGACATCGGGCAGCAAAAGCGCAAGAAGGGCGCCGCAGCAACGCCCATCGCACCGACGAAGCCGGCCAAGCTCGCCATCGACCTTGTTCGCCGAGGCCTCGCAAACCCGCCCATTCTCGACGGGATGACCAGTCGCTTCACCAAAAGCGGGGACTGAACCGTGGCCAGGCACCTGACCGTCACACCCGAAAGCGTCACTGTTGCGGCCGTGACGGTCAGGTGCCCGCGCTGCAACTACCTTCACCAGTACCCGACACAAGAACTCAAGCCGTGGCCGATCGCACCAGGGGACAAACGCACAGTCAAGGCCAAGTGCGTCGAAACCGCCGCCAGGTACGCCCACGCCGGCCACCACGACTCAGCCACAGAACTCATCTGGGGGCCGTCCGGAGCCCGGACCTTCACCATCAAATTCGAGAAACAGGAAAGCCCCAATGACCGAGAAGAAAACCCTCGCCGACGGCCGCAAGCTCTACGGAGCAAAAGCCGGCAAACCAGCAGCCGAACCAGCCGAACCCAACGAGAACGATAAGCCCCGGACCCTCGCCGCCGGCGCGCAGCTCTACAAGACCAAAAACAACAAGTAGGAGAAACTCCCTTGAGCAAGATCAACATCAACGTCCAGCAGACCGAATTCCAGATCGGGCGCCTCATCGCGAACCTCAAGTCGAGAAAGACCAGCATCTCACCGGAACTGCTCGCCGGGCTCCCCTACCCGAACGGAAACGCGCTCGGCCTGATCAACCAGGTAGCCCCACCCCGCGACTACATCGGCGAAGCAGCCCAGGCCGTCCTCAACGGGCAGGATCCCGACCCGATTCTGGCTCTCGCCAACGCCGGCGATCTGCGACCCAAAGTCGGCGAAGTCCTCGCCCGGGATGCCAACCGAAAATACGTCGACGCCCTCAACGCCAACGCGGCCGCCATCATCCGCACGCTCCGCGCTGAAGCCTTCGAGCCCATCATCGAGGCGCTGACCATCTTCCACGACGAACACGGCGCCCAGGCTGACCTCAACGCCGCTGTCAAAGCCGAGAACTTCGACCTCGCAGCCGCCATCCGTGCCGCAGAGGACAGCATCGGAGAAGTCATGACCCTCCACGAAGCACGCCAACTCCTTCACTCTTCCGAGGGGCCCCGCGGTGGAGAAAACCTGTTCATGGACAGCGCCGCCTGGGTTCGCGAGCCGGGAGCCTTCGACGAAGTTGGAGACGCCTCAAAGCTCGACGAACGGAAGGTACCCAACATGCACCGGCTCCAGTGGTGGCTGGACCTGCTCGAAGCCGGGTACACCCCCCACTACCCCACCTACGCCGAATGGCAGGAGCTCCGCACATCACAGGAGTTCACGAACTACCAGCTGACCCACGACGAACCGGAAGAGCCAGTCTTCGCGGCCGGCGTCAAGATGACCGCGAGCTGACCCCGGACACAATGCGCCGCCCCGGCCCTGGCCGGGGCGGCGCCTCACCCCAGCGACAGGAGACCACGGATGACCACCAGCAGGACAGGCACCAGCACGTGGAAGAAGCTTAGGAAGCGAGCGCTTCACCTCGCTCAAGCGCAAGGCCTGACCCACTGCCCCTACTGCAGTGTCCAGCTGGACTACGCGATCAGTCTCACGCCATGCAGCGCCGAGGTCGACCACGTCATCCCGCACTCAAAAGGAGGGCGAGACCGGCGCGATGAGACACAAGTGATCTGCAGGCGCTGCAACCAGTCCAAGGGGAACCGACCAGCACCGAAACGAGTCACAGTCCTCAAAGCCAATCCCCTACGAACGAGCCGGCAATGGTGACCAGAAGCCCGACGACGGCGCACGGAGACCCGAGAGCACCCAGGGGAGCATCCCCTCCGGGGGCCCCGGTTTTTCGCTCCTTCAGCGTAGTGAAATATATCCCCCCGAGCTCCGGCGCCAACGGCAGGAAGTGCTTCTGGTAGCCATTTGGAGGCCTCCAGGCGGTCGAATAGATGGCTTGGAAAGCTTTTTGGGCGCCTGAATTCCTGCCACGGCACAGGGCTTTGGCCAAATCGGAATGCGCCTACTTCCCTTTGTTTTCAAGGAGAAAGTGTGACATTCCATGCGGGCCTGACCAAGAGTTGAAGTACACATAGGAGGAAATGAGTATGAGCGTCAAAAACCCGAGGTGCACCCGATGTGGTCGCCGGTATCGCGGTTCCGACGATTGGTCGGTACAGCTCACCGAGGACGCATCCGCGGCCAATGCAATCTTCTGCCCCGGATGTACAACCCCGGAAGAAAAGTCGGAGGTGACCCTCCGCCACGAACTCGGGCACAAGTTCACTGCGGTCGCGACAGCGGGAGGCAGATGGGTGAATAAGCGCCCAGCCGACACGCCGGAGAATGCCGCTTCTTTGCTATCCAGGATCACCGCTAAGCACGTTGTTAATTCAGACGAATTGAATTAAAATCGAGCTGTCCACACACCCGGGACGCTTAGCCAGAATTGGCGACGAGAGAAACGGGTGACGTGTGCCGACAATCGGGTACGCAGAGATTCTAGTAAGACCCTCATTCAAAGGACTCCAGGAGTCCATCGGCCGTGAGCTCGACGGCATCGGAGAGTCTGCTGGCGACAAGGCCGGCAAGGGTTTCGGGAGCAAGCTGACCGGCGCCGTCACGGGCTTCATGGGCGGCGCACTCAAGGCCGCCGGGATTGCTGGCGGGCTCTCCGTTGGTGGCGCCTTCGGCACTGCGCTCTTCAAGGGCTTCGGTCGGTTGCAGGCCATTGAGAACGCGAAGGCGAAGCTCACCGGCCTGGGCCACGACGTCGAGTCGGTAACGGCCATCATGGAGAACGCCATGGCCGCCGTGAAGGGGACCGCGTTCGGCATGGACGAAGCCGCCACTGTGGCCGCTGGCGCGGTCGCCGCTGGTGTGAAGCCGGGCAAGGAACTGGAACGAACTCTCAAGCTGACCGGTGACGCGGCGACCATCGCTGGCGTCGGGATGGGCGAGATGGGTGCGATATTCAACAAGGTCGCATCGTCGAACAAGATCCAGGGCGACGTCATTGCGCAGCTCAACGACGCTGGCATCCCCATCATCCAGCTGCTCGGTAAGGAGCTCGGCAAGTCTGCCGAGGAGACGGTCAAGCTCGCATCTGAGGGCAAGATCAACTTCGAGACCTTCCAGAAGGCGATGGAGGCTGGTCTTGGTGGCGCCGCACTGAAGTCGGGCGACACCCTGCAGGGCGCTTTCAAGAACACGATGGCTGCCGTCAGCCGCATCGGGGCGAACCTGCTCAGCGGGGTCTACCCGAAGATCCGCGACTTCTTTGCGGGCGCAATCGAGTGGATGAAACCACTCGAAGAGGGAGCGAAGGTCGCCGGGGCCCGCGTCGGCGAGTTCGTGGACCAAGCCATTATCGGCGCCCAGGGTCTCTACGACCTGATCGTGAAGGGCGACTACACGGGGAAGCTCGAAGCCGCGTTCGGCTGGGCTGAGGACTCCCCATTCGTGGATTTCCTCCTGCGGGCCCGAGACGCCTTCATGGCCGCCCGTGAGGGTGTCCTGAATTTCGCCGCCGGGCTCGGTATGGGCCGGGACGAAGTTCAGAAGATCGACGGCGACATCGACCCGTTCGTCAAGGCCGGCTTCGACGTGAAATCTGCTCTTGAGGGCATCGGTTCGTACATCAAGACGGATCTTGTGCCACGCCTGCAGGCGATGGGCCAGTGGGTGAAGGACAACAGGGACTGGCTGGAATCACTGGCCATCGGCGTCGGTGGTGCGGTCGCCGCGTTCAAGATCTACACGACAACGCTCGCCCTCCACGCCCTTGCCACCGGGGGCCTCGCTGCTGCTCAGACGGCTATGGCGTGGACGGCCATCGCGGCATCCTTGGCCTTCTACCGGCTGAACGACGCGATGCGGTCCAACCTTATCGGCATCATCGTTTTCGCCGTGATCGGCCTTGTCACCGCGCTGGTCTGGTTCTTCACGCAGACCGAGATGGGCCGGGACATCGTCAAGAACGTCTGGGGCTTCATCCAGTCCGTGATCGGCGGCGTCGCCGACTGGTTCACCAACACCGTCGTCCCCGGCTGGAACGCAGCTATCTCGGCCATCGGCGGATTCTTCTCCTCCCTGTGGACGGATTGGATCAAGCCGGTATTTGACCGGATTGCTGGTGCCGTTGGGGCAGTTGGTGACGCATTCGGGGCACTGTCGGAGGGTGCCGGCCAAGCATCGTCCGGGGTGGGCTCAGCCTTCGACTGGCTCTACAACACCGTGATCAAGCCTGTCTTCGACGGGATTTCCGCGGCAGTCAAGGTCGTGGGTGACGGGTTCCGGTCCTTCTACGAATCCACGATCAAGCCGGTTTTCGATTCCGCGGCCGTCATCATCGGCGGCTTCCTGCTCTTCTTCCAGGGCGTCGGCCAGCTCATCGCATCGGTCATCACCTACATCCTGGCGCCGATCTTCATGGTCTTCTGGAACCAGATGATCGCCACCTGGACCGGGATCGGCAACACGATCGCGGACTGGTGGAACTTCGCGGTCGGCATCTTCAACGGTGCCGTGGGGTTCGTCCGGGACGTGTTCGCTGCAGCCTTCACTTGGCTGCATGACGTCGTGATTGTCCCGGTCTTCAACGCCATCGGATCGGCCATGCAGTGGGTCTGGGACTCCATCGTCAAGCCCCTCTTCGACTCGTGGGTCAACATGCTCACGGTCGTAATCCCGGCCGCGCTGAACTGGCTCTACGTCAACGCGGTCCAGCCCGTGTTCAACGCGATCGGGTCAGCCGTGAACTGGGTGTGGACCACCATGCTCAAGCCCATCTTCGACATGCTGGCTAACTGCTTCACGGTGGTCATCCCTAATGCCGCCAACTGGATGTACTCGAACGGCATCAAGCCAGTGTTCGACGCGGTTGGCAACGCGATCAAGTCGGTCTGGGATGGTGTGATCAAGCCCGTCTTCCAAGCACTATCGAACTTCATCACGAAGACGATCCCGGATGCATTCACAAAGGGCGTCGACTTCATCAAGACGGCGTGGGACCGGGTGCAGGAGATTGCGAAAGCTCCGGTTCGATTCGTCATCGACACCGTTATCAACGACGGGCTAATCGGAACGTTCAACAAGATCGCCGACGTCCTGCCCGGGATCAAAAAGCTGCCTAACGTCGCCCCGCCGGCCGGTTTCGCCCGCGGCGGCGTGCTGCCGGGCCAATCGTCCTGGCGCAACGGTGACGACCAGCTCGTCCCAATGCGCAAGGGTGAGGGGGTTTACGTCTCCGAAGTCATGCAGGATCCCTATGAGCGGGCCCGCCTTTACGCCATGAACAAGGCCGCGATCATGGGCCGGAAAGCATCCGAGGCACGGGCACTGTTCGGTGAGGGTCTGGCAAAGGGCGGCATCGTGAGCCCCCTGAAGCAGCTACTCGAGACTCAGGGCTACAACCGGGTCCACAAGGGCATCGACTTCGCCGCCGGCGTTGGCACCCCCGTCTTCGCTACCGAGGCGGGCCGGGTTTCCTGGTCCGGCCCTGGCGTTCAGTCGCCGGGCGTCTGGGGTGGTAATGAGATCCACATCGACGGCCAGTCGGGCATTCAGGAGTGGTTCGCTCACCTGTCGAGCATGGCGGTGAAGGTCGGCGACATGGTCCGCGCCGGTCAGCAGATCGGACTGTCGGGCAACACGGGCATCTCGTCCGGACCTCACCTGCACTTCGGTACCTTCTCCGGAGGATGGCCGAACGACATTGACCCTCACGGCTACCTGTCTGGCGCCGGTATCCCATCCGGTGGCGGGTTCAATCCGCTCGCCGGGATCATCGATGGGCTGCTGTCGAAATTCCGGGACGCTTTCCCGGCCGCCGGGATGATCGCTGACCTCGCCATCGGCGTGGGTAAGAAGATCTTCACGAGCGTCTCGGACCTCATCACGGGTGGCGGGAAGGGTTCTGCCGCCGGGGACCCGACCCTGTACGACCTCGGCGGCATCCTGCCGCCGGGCGTATCGCAGGTGGTCAACCGCACGGGCAAGCCGGAGGCGATCCTCAACCCGCAGCAGTGGGCTGACGTCCACCTCATCGCAACGCAGTCCGCCGGCTTCGACAGTGACGCCCTTGATCGTCTCACCGAGGCAGTCAAGAGCGCCCGCCAGATCATCATCCCCGACATGTCGTCGGATCGCGCCAGGGTCCTCGCCCTGTCGCGGGCAATGGAAGGAGTCTGATGCGCGGCACAAGTCGACCAAGGTAGGAATGAGCCCGGGGCGTCCCTAGCGCGTACACCCCGGGCAAGAAGTCGTCTGCTAGGGCCCACCGTACTCAGTGGACTTCCCAAACATGTACACTAAAGTTCAACCAAACCCTGTGGATAAGAGGGTGGGAAAGTAGTGGAATTCTGTGGATAACCTGTGGAATTCTAAACTGAAATGAGGGGTGGCCGTTCTGACGGCCCCAAGCTGGGGAAGCGGTGATATGGGTGGCGAGCGTACATGATGTAGCGGCTTACATCCTGGAGCAGAAAGGCAGCATGTCTGCCATGAAGCTCCAAAAGTTGGTCTACTACTCTCAGGCGTGGCATCTCGTCTGGGAAGAACGGCCCCTCTTTCCCGAGCGGATCGAAGCCTGGGCGAATGGCCCTGTGGCGCCTGACCTGTACTCCAGGCATCGCCGCATGTTTACCGTCAACGACTGGAAGCAATGGGGCAATCCCGATGCTCTCGACGACGGTGAGAAGTCATCGATTGACAACGTCCTAAACTTCTATGGTCCCCGCCCTGCTCACGAACTAAGCGAGCTCACTCACCGGGAAGATCCGTGGAGGAATGCACGCGGAGACCTACCCCCGGGCGCCAACTGTCGTACGGAGATTTCCACCGTAGACATGCACGAGTACTACGACGGGCTCGTCGGCACCTCTCGCTCGTAGATGAGCAACAGGAAGAACCGCGCTAAGACGTTCCCGGAGATTGCGTCCACAACCGCGAGGACCCCGTACGCGGATTTCCCGCCCCCGGAGCGCCGTCCCGTCGCTGGACCCCTGGAGAACGAGGCGCACCTGCGGTTCCGATTCGGGGATGTAGATCACGGCGGAAAGTGGCCCCTGAGTAAGATCGCCAAGGCCGATCATGTCCAGCTTCTGAAGAAGCTCAAACACTATGAAAACCTGACGGTACAAGATGCCAAGCGCACCGGCGCGCTGGCAGATTACGACATGGCCAAGTGTCCAAACAAGCTTGCAACACGGAGGCTCGCCGAGCAGTTCGACGGCCGGGACGACCTCTCCCGGCTCAAAGTAACTGACCAGCAGCGGTTGCTTGGCTTCCGGGTCGGTAACGAGTTCAGCATCGTCTGGTGGGACCCGGCTCATGAGGTGTGGCCCTCCTAGATCCCTATCTATAGATCGCGGAGCGCCTTAGAGACGATGTCGCGCCGTTCCTTGGTCCACGGTTCCTGAGGCTCAGGGGTGGCGATGATGGCCTGGTAGTGCTCTTCGGTGAAGCGATAGAGCCGGCCGATCCTTGTGTGGGGCCACTGGCCTGCCGTGCACTTACGGCGCACCGTGTCAGTCGAAACGTTGAGTCGGGCAGCCAGCTCCGCGGCCGTTAGCATTCGAGGCCCGTCCATCTGCGGAGCATATCTAAGATCAATGCCATGACGATTCCGAAACTTGCCCTCACTTTCGATGAAGTAGCCGAAGCAAGCGGATACAGCGTCCGCACTCTCAAGTACCAGGTAGCCGCGGGTAACCTGCTGGCACGCTACGCGAACTCCAAGGGTGTCATCCGCGTGGAAGACCTGGCGCAGTGGCTAGATGACCTGCCGGCGGAAGCGCCTTAGTCCGCAGAAAGTCCGCAAGAGGTCCGCAAAACGACGCTTTCAGCCAATCGCCACCAACCTCGGAAAGCCCGAAATCTAGCGACAGACAGCATGGAACTGCTTCGCCCAATAAGCCGTCGGCAGTTCGTGAACTTCCGCAGCTAACCTCCCCTGGTTTTCGACGCGCGAAAGGCCTGTCGCTCCCGGTATCCCGGGGCGGGTTCTAGCGGTCGTTGCAACACCCAGAATTTTTGGGAGTTGCAACGACCGTGTCGTCTTTAACGGCAAAGCCACGAACCAGCAAGAGATACACCCAGGAACAGAAGGATCAGTTCTTTACCGTGTTTGACCGGCTGAGGAGCACGCGGGCAGCGGCCAGGGAGCTTGGATTCAGCCCGGATACGTGCGCTGCCTGGGTGCGTAAAGCTGGCTTGAAAGGTCAGGGGAAGCCGGGGGCGCGCCCGCACCAGGGACGGGACGAGTACTTCCGGTTGCGCGGTACCGGCTGGAGCCGGCGGGAGGCGGCCACGATGGTCGGCGTGCATCCCAGGACGGCGGCGGAGTGGGACCTTGGGATCCGTAAGTCCAACGGCCGACGTATTTACCCTGATGGTCGCATGGTCGATTACAAACGTGGTGTGACCACAATGACCACGCCCGCTGCCGGGCTCGGAATGGCGCCCGTTCCTGCGATGCCGGTGTCGGCGCTGGAGAAGACCATCGATTCGCGGTTTCTGAGTGTGCAGGAGCGGGAACTGATCCGGGATCTGCAGGCCGCAGGCTCCTCAATCAGGGCAATCGCCCAGGCGCTTGGTCGTGCGCCGTCATCGATCAGCCGGGAGCTGCGCCGGAACGCCGATGCGCGGATGGGGTATCTGCCGCACGGGGCTCACCGGAAAGCCGCCGCCCGCCGGAGACGCCCCAAGATGGCCAAGCTCGCGGGCGGGTCGGACCTGCGTGACTATGTGAAGGGGAAATTGCTCATACGCTGGTCACCGGAACAGATCAGCCACACGCTGGTCGAGGAGTTCCCCGACAACCCGGAGATGCGTGTGAGTCCCGAGACGATTTACCAGGCCCTCTACGTCCAGGCGCGGGGCGGGCTTAAACGCGAAGTCCAGGCGGCGCTGCGCACCGGCCGGACCCGCCGTAAATCCCACCGGACAGGGGAACAACGCACCCCCAGGTTCGTGGATCCGATGGTCATGATTTCCGAGCGGCCACCAGAGGTCGAGGACCGGGCCGTGCCCGGGCATTGGGAAGGAGACCTCATCACCGGCGCGCTGAACCAGTCAGCGATCGGCACCCTGGTCGAACGCACCACCCGCTACGTCATGCTCGTCCACCTGCCCGGGAACCACACGGCCGAAACCGTCCGCGATGGACTCATCAACACCATGGCCGCCCTGCCGGCGCACCTGCGCGGCTCACTGACCTGGGACCAGGGAGCGGAAATGGCAGGGCACAAAACCTTCACCCTCGCCACCGACATGCAGGTCTACTTCTGCGACCCCGCCAGCCCATGGCAACGCGGCTCGAACGAAAACACCAACGGGCTGCTGCGCCAGTACTTCCCCAAAGGCACGGACCTTTCCGCCTACGGCCCCGAAGACCTCGAACACGTAGCCCAGGAACTCAACGGCCGCCCACGCAAAACGCTCGGCTGGAAAACTCCAGCCGAGCGTCTGCGTGATTTACTAATACCCACCTAACCAGCAGGTGTTGCAACGACCCCTAGAAACCGCCCGGCAGCGGCAGGCCTTTTGCGTGTCGCGGGGCGCATCCCGCGTCCCTGAGCGACGTACGGTCCCGGAGCGGTGAGATGAAGGGCCCTAGCCCAGCCGCTGGCCCGCCATCCGTTCCAGCCGGTCGATCCGGTCGTCCATCGGTGGGTGGGTGGAGAACATCCGGGCCATGCCCCCGCCGCGGAAGGGGTTGGCGATCATCAGGTGCGAGGCGTTGACCAGCCGCTGGTCCTGCGGCAGCGGCGCCAGCTGCACCCCCTGTTCGATTTTGCGCAGCGCCGAGGCCAGCGCCAGCGGATCCCCGGTCAGCGCCGAGCCGTCCTCGTCGGCGTCGTACTCGCGGGTGCGGGAGATCGCCATCTGGATCAGGGACGCCGCGAACGGCGCCAGAATCGACATGGCCAGCAGGGCGAGCGGGTTGGCGTTCCGGCGGTCCCCGCCGCCAAAAAAGAGCAGCAGCTGCCCCACCGAGGTGATCACGCCGGCGACGGCGGCCGCGACCGAGGAGGTGAGGATGTCGCGGTTGTAGACGTGCATCAGCTCGTGCCCCAGGACGCCGCGGAGTTCCCGCAGGTCCAGCAGCTGCAAGATGCCCTGCGTGCAGCAGACGGCGGCGTGCTGCGGATCGCGGCCGGTGGCGAACGCGTTGGGCGCCATGGTCGGGGAGATGTAGATCCGCGGCATCGGCTGGTTGGCCCGGGCGGAGAGCTCCCGGACGATCTGGTACAGCTGCGGCGCCTCGGCCTCCGAGACCGGGAAGGCCTGCATGGCCCGGATGGCGAGATTGTCGCTGTTCCAGTAGCCGTAGAAGGTGGTGCCGACGCCGATCAGCGCCATGATCCACAGCGGGGCCGAGCTGCGGGTCCCGGACGCGATCAGGGCACCCAGCGCCAGCAGCACCGCCCACAGGGCACCGAACAGGGCGGCCGTCTTCAGGCCGTTGTGATGGTTGTGCACAGATCCTCCCAAGCCAAACCGGAACCGTCCCCCGGTGCGGAAACACCGGGCCGGTCCACTCTGAAAACGAACCGCTACGGCACCGGGTTCCGGGCATCATAGCGAAGGAAACCGGACTGCCACCGGGCCACCAGCCAGGCCGCAACGGCGCACAGGACGCCCCCGGCCAGGAGCACCCAGCCCTCGCTCAGCACCTTGGTCGCACCGCCGGCCAACAGGTCCCCCACGCGAGGCCCGCCGGCGACGACGACAACAAAAACCCCCTGCAGCCTGCCGCGGAGATGATCGGGTGCGGCGGACTGCAGGATGGTGGTCCGGAAGACGGCGCTGACCGAGTCGGCGATGCCGGCGAGCGCGCAGCAAAGCGCGGCGGGAATCAGCCAGGCCGTCACGCCGGCACCGCCGGAGCGGCCGGCCAGGACGACGACGAGCCCCAGCCCGGCGACCGAGGCGCCCCACCCCATCACGGACCAGACCACGGCAGCCCCCTGGGCGCGGACGCCGCCGAGGGGACCGGAGAACAGCCCGGCCAGGAAGGCGCCCACGGCGGTGGCGGCCAGCAGGATGCCGACCGTGGCCTCCCCGCCGCCGATCATCAGGGCGCCAATGGCCGGCAGCAGGGCCCGAGGCTGGGCGAGGATCATGGCGATCAGGTCGATCACGAAGGTCATCCGCAGGTTGGGCCGGGTGCCGAGGAACCGGAATCCTTCCACCACGGAGCGCAGCCCGGCCCGGTGCGTCACCCGGTCCGGCGGCATGGGCGGCAGCTTGACCAGGGCCCAGACCACGAACGCGAAGCTGGCCACGTCGATGGTGTAGGTCCAGGCGAAGCCGATAGTGGCGACAAGGACGCCGGCCAGCAGCGGCCCGGCGGTCATGGAGAGGCCCATGCTCATCATGGACAGGGCGTTCGCGGCCGGCAGTAGCTCCTTGCGCACCAAAACCGGGATGATCGCGCTGCGGGCCGGCTGGTTGATGGCCTGGGCGCCGCTCTGGACCGCCACCAGGGCGTAGAGCAGCCAGACGTTGCCCACCTGCAGCCAGGCCTGAAGCGCCAGGCAGCCGGTGGTCAGCCAGAGGACGGAGGAGGCCAGCAGGGCCACCCGGCGCCGGTCGTGGGCGTCGGCGATCGATCCGCCCAGCAGGCCGCCGAGAACCAGCGGGACCAGCGCGAAGATGCTCAGCAGGCCGACGTAGAAGCTGTCCTGGGTGAGGCGGTACACCTCGAGGCTCACGGCCACGAGGGTGAGCTGGCTGCCGACGGCGGAGGCCGCGGTTCCCAGCCACAGGCGGCGGAACGCCGGGCTCTCGCGAAGCGGCGTGATGTCAGCCAGGAATTTCCCCACCCGGCAACTCTAATGGGACGGCAAGACTAACTAAGTCCCGCCTTATTGCGACTTGCTAAAAATAGATGCTTGAATGGGACCATGAAGGCTACCCCCGGCAGCAGCGACGCATGGGCCGAGGCCCTGCGCGCCCACGGCCGCCGGGTGACCAAACAGCGGCTGGCCGTGCTCGACGCCGTCGAACGCCACCCGCATTCGCCGGCCGAGCGCATCCTGGCCGCCGCGCGGGAGGAACTCCCGGAGCTCACCGCCCAGTCGGTCTACGTGGTCCTGGGCGACCTCACCGAGCTGCAGATGCTGCGCCGCTTCGAACCCCCGCACTCCCCCGCCCTGTACGAGACCCGGGTGGGCGACAACCACCACCACGCCGTCTGCATCGGGTGCGGAAAAGTGGAGGACGTCGAGTGCGCCGTCGGCCACGCCCCCTGCCTGACCCCGCAGTGGGGCTCCGGGACCGCACCGATGACCATCCAGATCGCCGATGTCCTGTACCAAGGCATCTGCGAAGAGTGCCAGCGCACCCAAAAACTGCCCGCCCACAGCAACTAGGTTCACAACAACAATTGAGGAGAACGATGACTCAGAACATTTCTGTGCCCGTGTCCACGACCCAGTCCGGAGCGCCGGTCACGTCGGACGCACACTCGCAGTCCGTCGGTGCGGACGGCGCCATCATCCTGACCGATCACTACCTGATCGAAAAGCTCGCCCAGTTCAACCGCGAGCGGGTTCCGGAGCGCGTCGTGCACGCCAAGGGCGGCGGTGCCTTCGGCACGTTCAAGACCACCGAGGATGTCTCGAAGTACACCAAGGCAGCCCTCTTCCAGCCGGGCACCGAGACGGACATGCTGATCCGCTTCTCCTCCGTCGCGGGCGAGGCCGGCTCGGCCGACACCCTGCGCGACCCGCGCGGCTTCGCGATCAAGTTCTACACCTCCGAGGGCAACTACGACCTCGTGGGCAACAACACCCCGGTGTTCTTCATCCGCGACGGCATCAAGTTCCCGGACTTCATCCACTCCCAGAAGCGCCTGCCGGGCTCGCACCTGCGCGACGCCGACATGCAGTGGGACTTCTGGACCCTCTCCCCCGAGTCCGCCCACCAGGTCACCTGGCTGATGGGTGACCGCGGCCTGCCCGCCACCTGGCGCGAGATGCAGGGCTACGGCTCGCACACCTACCAGTGGATCAACGCCGAGGGCGAGCGCTTCTGGGTCAAGTACCACTTCAAGTCCAACCAGGGCGTCAAGTCCCTGACCAACGACGAGGCGGCGGAACTGGCCGGCAACGACGCGGACTTCTACATCCGCGACCTGCGCGAAAACATCGACGCCGGGAACTTCCCCGCCTGGGACCTGCACGTCCAGGTCATGCCCTACGAGGACGCGAAGACCTACCGCTTCAACCCGTTCGACCTGACCAAGGTGTGGCCGCACAGCGACTACCCGCTGATCAAGGTCGGCACCATGGAGCTGACCAAGAACCCGGAGAACTACTTCGCGCAGATCGAGCAGGCCACCTTCGCGCCGTCGAACTTCGTGCCGGGCATCGCCGCCTCCCCGGACAAGATGCTGCAGGCCCGCATCTTCTCCTACGCGGACGCGCACCGCTACCGCGTGGGCACCAACCACGCCCAGCTGCCGGTCAACGCCCCGAAGAACGAGGTGCACAACTACAGCCAGGACGGCGCGGCCCGCTACCACTTCAACGCCCCGACCGTTCCGGTCTACGCACCGAACTCCCTGGGCGGCCCCGCCGCCGTCGAGCCGCAGAACCCGGCCGGCGGCTGGGAGAACGACGGCGCACTCACCCTCTCCGCGCACTCCCTGCACGCCGAGGATGACGACTTCGGCCAGGCCGGCACGATGTACCGCGAGGTCTACGACGACGCCGCCAAGGCCCGGTTCCTTGAGACCATCACCACCGCTGTGGGCGGCGTGAAGAACGCCGACATCAAGGAACGCGCCATCCAGTACTGGACCAACGTCGACGCCGAGCTCGGCGCCAAGCTGCGCTCCAACCTCGGTGCCGCCAACCCGTCCGACGCCGAGGCCGCCAACAAGATGGCCTAGGCGTCCCCTGGACACCACAGCGCCCCGCCGCGGATCTTCCGCGGCGGGGCGCTGTTGTATGCGGGTAGTGTCGTGTGGGCCAGGCTCAGGTAGGCCAGCGTCAGGCGGGTTTGGCCGCGCTGCCGGCCGGGGCGGGTTCCGCCGCGGCGGGGCGGTGGCCCTTCTTGGCCAGCTGGATCTGCTCGTACACGTGGTGCCGGAGCTCGGTGAACCGCGGCAGGGACCGGGTCTCCAGCTGGTCCCGCTCCACCGGCAGGTCGATCCGGATGTCCTCCTGGACCACCGTGGGCGAGCTGGAGAGGATGATGACCCGTTCGCCCAGGTAGACCGATTCGTCGATGTCGTGGGTGACGAAGAGGACGGTCACGCCGAACTTCTTCCAGATCGTCCGGATCAGGTCCTCGAGGTCGGCGCGGGTCTGGGCGTCCACAGCGGCGAACGGCTCGTCCATCAGCAGCACCTCGGGCTGGTAGGCGATGGCCCGGGCGATCGCCACACGCTGCTGCATGCCGCCGGAGAGCTGCCAGGGGTAGGAGCGCGGCACGTGGGACAGGCCCACAGCCTCCAGCGCCTCGTCCACCAGCCGGTCGCGTTCGGCCTTCGGCACGCCCTGGTTCTTCAGCGGCAGCGCCACGTTGTCCCGGACCCGCATCCAGGGAAAGAGGGAGCGGCCGTACTCCTGGAAGACCACCGCCATCTTCTTCGGCGGACCGGAGACGCGCTTGCCGTCGAGCAGGACCTCTCCCTCGGTGGGCGCCATCAGGCCCGAGATGCACTTGAGCAGGGTGGTCTTGCCCGAGCCCGAGGGGCCCACCAGGCACGCCAGTTCCCCGGCGCGCAGGTCGAACGTGAGGTTGCGGACGGCCTCGATGTCGCCGCCGTCGGTCTGGTAGACCTTCTTCAGTCCGCGGACCGAGAGCATGGCCTCCGGCCGGATGGTCCCGGCCTCGGGTGTGGTGTCAGGCTGCATTTTCTACCTCTTTCTGGCCGTGGTACCAGCGCAGGATGTTCCGCTCGGCCCACTGGAAGATGAACGACATCGTCACGCCCAGCAGCCCCAGCACCACGATGCCGGACCACATTTCCGGGATGGCGAAAGAACGCTGGAACTGCACGATGGTGAAGCCAAGCCCGGAGGACGAGGCGAACATTTCGGAGATGACCATCAGGATCAGCCCGAGCGAGAGCGACTGGCGGACGCCGGCCAGGATCTGCGGGCTGGCCGAGGGCAGCACCAGGTACCGGACCCGGGCCCAGCCGGAGATTCCGTAGGTGTGGGCCGAGTCGGAGAGGACACCGTCGACGGCGCGGACGCCCTCGATGGTGTTCAGCAGCACCGGCCAGACGCAGCCGGAGATGATCACCGCGATTTTCATGGAGTCGGTGATGCCCATCAGCAGCATCAGGACCGGGACCAGCACCGGCGGCGGGATGGCCCGGAAGAACTCCAGGGTGGGTTCCAGCAGGGCGCGCAGCCACCGGACGGAGCCGATCACCACGCCGCCGACGACGCCGATCGCGATCGCCGCGACGACGCCCACCAGGAGCCTGCCAATGCTCGGCAGCACGTCGGAGAAGAACCGCGGGCCGAACCAGGTCTGGGCGAACTTCTGCACCAGCGCCGCCGGCGTCGGCACGAAGAAGTTCACCGCGCCCAGGGTGGAGGCCCACCAGAGCAGGACGAGCAGCACCGGCAGCGCCAGCACGTAGCCCAGGGTTTTCAGGGCCTTCATACAATCACCTCGGAGCGGACGGAGGAGTGCCAGGACAGCGTCTTCTTCTCGATCAGCCGCATCAGGGCGTTGATCACGACGCCGATCAGGCCGGTGGCCAGCACCAGGGCGTACATCCCGGAGATGGCGCCGCCGGACTGCGCCAGCGCGATCTCCCGGCCCAGGCCCGGGGAACCGATCACGAGCTCGGCCGTGATCGCGAGGACCAGTGCCACGGTGGCCGCCAGCCGCACGCCGGTCATCAGGTAGGGCAGCGCCGTCGGGAAGACGACGTAGCGGATCCGGGCCAGCGGCCCGAGCCCGTAGGTCTTGGCCGTGTTGTTGGCGACCATGTCGACGTCGGCCACGCCGTAGAGCACCTGGATCAGGACCTGCCAGAAGGCGGCGTAGGTGATCAGCATCAGCGAGGATTCCAGCTTCACGCCGAACAGCAGCACGGCCAGCGGAATCAGCGCCACCGACGGGATGGGCCGCAGGAACTCCACCGTGGAGTTGGTGGCCCGGCGGAGGAAGGTGCTGGACCCGATCACGAAGCCCAGCACGACGGCGAGGACGATCGCGAGGACCAGTCCCAGGAACCAGGCCTTCATGGTCTCCCCCACCGAAACCCAGAACGCGGTGAGGCCCAGGTCGCGGACCAGTGCCATCACCACCTCGCTGGCCGGCGGCAGGTACTTGGCGTCGATCAGGCCGAGCCGCGGAATCAGTTCCCAGGTGGCCAGGAAGCCGAAGATCCCGGCCAGGCCCAGCAGCCGCTGGCCGGGGAAGGCGCGTTTGCCCGTGCGGCGGCCGCGTCCCGCACGGGTCGAGCGGCCGCCGGTGGCGAGGGCGTCGGCGCTCACGGCAGCAGGTCGCCCGCGTTCGGGGCCTTGGAGAGGGTGCCGTATTTGGCGGCGGCGTCGCCCAGGGTCTTGAAGGCGTCCTTGTCGAAGTTGACCGTCCAGTGCGTGAGGGTCATCTTGGAGCGGGCGGCCTCGTCGATCTTGGTGTACGTGCCCACGATGTCCCGGACTTCCTGCGGGTGGGCCTGGGCGTACTCGAGGGACTTGTTCATGGCCCGGGTGAACTTCTGGGTCAGCTCCGGCTTGTTCTTGATGGTGTCGGCCTTGGTGAAGTACCCGGCGATGTCCAGCTTGGGGCTGACGTCCACGAAGTTCCAGGACACCACCGTGCCGCCGTCGGCCAGGGCCTTGGACATGAAGGGTTCGAGGATCCAGGCCGCGTCGACCTGCTTGTTGGCGATGGCTGCCGGCGCGTCCGGGAAGGCCACCTCGACGAACTTCACGGAAGAGGGGTCGCCGCCGTCCTTCTCGATCGCGGACTTGATGCTGGTGTCGCCGATGTTGGAGAGGTTGTTCACGGAGACGGTCTTGCCGGCCAGGTCCTTGGCGGACTTGATCGAGGAACCGGCCGGAACGACGACGCCGCCGACGTCCTTGCCCTTCTCACCCGTGGTGGAGGCGCCGTTGGCGACGAACTTCAGGTCGAGGCCCTTGTCCTTGGCAACCATCACGGAGATCAGGTTGGAAAAGGCGAAGTCGAAGCTGCCGCTGACGACGCCGGGGACGATCGCGGCGCCGCCGGTGGCGGTCTGGATGTCCAGTTGGAGTCCCTCGTCCCTGAAGAAGCCCAACTTGTTGCCCAGGTAGACCGGCGCGCAGTCGACGATCGGAATGACGCCGACGCTGACCTTGGTCAGGTCTCCCCCGCCGGCGGCCCCGCCCTGGGCGGTGCCGCCCGTCGAGCTGGGCGATCCGCTGCCGCAGGCCGCAAGGGCCAGGACGGACGCGGCCGCCAGCAGGGAGAAGGTACGACGTAACATGTTCACTCCTTTGTGCACTGCGGCCCGGGAGTGACTCGCCCCCAACCACCGCCAATGTTCGCTTTTCGAACAAACGTTCAAATATCAAGTCTGGTCTAAGGCTACTGTGAGGTCAACCACATTCGGGGCATTGTTACGGCTCTGAGACAGGCGTCAGGGCACAGCAAAGCGGGGCCACTCCGGTCCGGTCCGGCGGTGCCGGACGGGACGGAATGACCCCGCTGTGCGGTGCTGCGGGAGGCTGCCCGCTAGGGGCGGGAGACTTCCTCGGAGGCGACGGTGCCGGGTTTATCAGTGGAGGGTTCGCCGGTACCAACAGCGGCCGGGCCGCTGACGGACGCCCGCGCCTCGGCGAACTTCTCGTTCAGCCGGGAGTGCCGGCGGCCGTAGGAGAAGTAGATGATGATGCCCACCACGAGCCAGAGGGCGAAGAAGATCCAGGTCTCCACGGCCAGGTTGGTCATCAGGTAGAGGCAGAGCACGGCGGAGACCACCGGAACCACCTTGCCGAACGGCACGCGGAAGGAGGGCTTGAGGTCCGGCCGCTTTTTGCGCAGGACCAGGATGCCCAGGCTGACCATCACGAAGGCGGACAGCGTGCCGATGTTGATCATTTCCTCCAGCAGGTCCACCTTGGTCAGGCCGGCCACCAGGGCCACGGCGGCACCGCAGATGATCTGCAGCCGGGCCGGGGTGGCGCGGATGGTGCTGGTCTTGGACAGGGAGCGCGGCAGCAGGCCGTCGCGGCTCATCGCGAGGACCACGCGGGAGAGGCCCATCAGCAGCACCATGATCACCGTGGTCAGGCCCACCAGCGAGCCGAAGGCGATCACCTTGGCGGCGTCGTTGTTGCCCACGGCCTCGAACGCGGTGGTGAGCGTGGGGCTCTCCGCCTCCGCGAGCTTGCTGTAGGGGACCATGCCGGTCAGCGCGAGCGAGACCAGGATGTAGAGCACGGTGACGATCGCGAGGCCGCCGAAGATGCCGCGCGGCAGGGTCTTCTGCGGGTTCTTGACCTCCTCGGCGGAGGTGGCGACGACGTCGAAGCCGATGAAGGCGAAGAAGACCAGCGCGGCACCGGCGAAGATGCCGAGGGTGCCGTACTGGGCGGGGGCCGCGCCGGTGAGGAAGCCGAAGAAGGACTGCTTGAGCACGTCGGTGGTGCCGGTGCCGCCGGTGGGCTGGGAGGCCGGGACGAACGGGCTGTAGTTCTCAAACTTCACGTAGGTGAAGCCGACGACGATGACGAAGAGGACGACGGCGATCTTGATCAGCGTGAAGACGTTGCCGACGCGGGCGGAGAGCTTTGTCCCCAGCACCAGCAGCACGGTGAAGATGGCCACGATCAGGAAGGCCCCCCAGTAGAGGTCGACCCCACCGAGGGAGATGGACGGCGGGACGTCGAGCCCCATCAGCGCGAAGACCTTGCTGAGGTAGATGCCCCAGTACTTGGCGATCACGGCGCCGGCGGTGAACAGTTCCAGGATCAGGTTCCAGCCGATGATCCAGGCCAGCACCTCGCCCATGGTGGCGTAGGTGAAGACGTAGGCGGAGCCGGCCACGGGGATGGCGGTTGCGAACTCGGCGTAGCACATGATGGCCAGGGCACAGGTGACGGCCGCGATGGCGAAGGAGATGGTGACGGCGGGGCCGGCGAAGTTGGCGGCGGCCTTGGCACCGACCGAGAAGATCCCGGCGCCGACGGCGACGGCGACGCCCATGATCATCAGGTCCCAGGTGCTGAGCGAGCGCTTGAGCTTGCGGCCGGGCTCTTCGGCGTCGGCCATCGACTGCTCGACGGACTTGGTCCGGAAAAGGTTCATAGGAAGGTCCAGGGTCTCTATAGCAGGGGAAAACGGACCTATTAATAGTAGTGTCCATCCACTGGACGGCCGCTTTAATCCCACATGGTGAGACGCTGGGGAGGTCTTAAACCGGCCAGTCCATCAGCGTGGAGCGGATCAGGAAGCGCTTGCCCTCGGGTGCCTCGACCGAGAACCCGCTCCCCCGACCGGGCACGACGTCCACCGTCAAGTGGGTGTGGCTCCAGTAGTTGAACTGCTCGCGGGACATCCAGAACTCAATCGGCTGGGCTGCTTCCGCGCCGGTGTCCGCGGCGATGTCGAAGCGTCCCAGCAGCACGTCGGAGCCGCCGGTGATGAACTCCCCGGCCGGGTAGCACATGGGCGAGGAGCCGTCGCAGCAGCCCCCGGACTGGTGGAACATCAGCGGCCCGTGCTGGTCCCAGAGTTTGCGCAGCAGCTCCACGGCCTCGGGGGTGAGGGCCACCCTCGAGAAGTCTTCGCCGGGAAGGGTGGACTCCGCGTCGAGCACGGGCTGGATCATGGCGGACTCCTGGGGTGTGGGAGGGGCTGAACGGGGTGCTGCGGGCCGGTCCCGGGTGGGGCCGGCCCGCCGCTGCCGCGGCTTAGAAGAAGCCGAGCTTGTTCTCGTTGTAGCTGACCAGCAGGTTCTTGGTCTGCTGGTAGTGGTCGAGCATCATGGCGTGGTTCTCGCGGCCGATACCGGAGGACTTGTAGCCGCCGAACGCCGCCCCGGCCGGGTAGGCGTGGTAGTTGTTCACCCAGACGCGGCCCGCCTGGATCTCGCGGCCGGCACGGTAGGCGACGTTGCCGTTGCGGGACCAGACGCCGGCGCCGAGGCCGTAGAGGGTGTCGTTGGCGATCCCCATGGCGTCGTTGTAGTCGCTGAACCGGGTCACCGAGACCACCGGGCCGAAGATCTCCTCCTGGAAGATGCGCATCTTGTTGTGGCCCTCGAAGATGGTCGGCTGGACGTAGTAGCCGCCGGCCAGGTCGCCGTCGAGCTCTGCGCGGGCACCGCCGGTAAGGGCCTTGGCGCCCTCCTGCTTTCCGATGTCGATGTAGGAGAGGATCTTCTCCAGCTGGTCGTTGGAGGCCTGGGCACCCAGCTGGGTGTCAGTGTCCAGCGGGTTGCCCTGGATGATCTTCTGGGTCCGGGCCAGCGCGTCGGCCATGAACGAGTCGTAGATGCCTTCCTGCACCAGGGCGCGGGAGGGGCAGGTGCAGACCTCGCCCTGGTTGAACGCGAAGAGCGTGAAGCCCTCCAGGGCCTTGTCGTAGAACGCGTCGTTGCTGTCGGCGACGTCGTTGAAGAAGATGTTCGGGCTCTTGCCGCCGAGCTCCAGGGTGACCGGGATGAGGTTCGCGGAGGCGTACTGGCTGATCAGGCGGCCCGTGGTGGTCTCGCCGGTGAAGGCGATCTTGCGGATCCGAGGGCTGGAGGCGAGCGGCTTGCCGGCCTCCACGCCGAAGCCGTTGACCACGTTGATCACGCCGGCCGGAAGCAGGTCGCTGATCAGTTCCATCAGGACCAGGATCGAGGAGGGGGTCTGCTCGGCGGGCTTGAGGACGACGGCGTTGCCGGCGGCGAGGGCGGGGGCCAGCTTCCAGACGGCCATGAGGATCGGGAAGTTCCAGGGGATGATCTGGCCGACGACGCCGAGCGGTTCGTGGAAATGGTAGGCGGTGGTGTCGTCGTCGAGCTGGGAGAGCCGGCCCTCCTGGGCGCGGACGGCGGAGGCGAAGTAGCGGAAGTGGTCGGCCGCGAGCGGGATGTCCGCGTTGAGGGTTTCGCGGATCGGCTTGCCGTTGTCCCAGGTTTCGGCGACGGCCAGCAGCTCGGTGTTCTCATCGATCCGGTCCGCGATCTTGTTCAGGATGGCGGCGCGTTCGGCGACGGAGGTCTTGCCCCAGGAGGGTGCCGCCTTGTGCGCGGCGTCCAGGGCGAGCTCGATGTCTTCGGCGGTGCCGCGGGCCACCTCGCAGAAGGCCTTGCCGGTCACCGGGGTGATGTTTTCGAAGTACTGGCCCTTGACCGGGGCCACCCACTCCCCGCCGATCCAGTTCTCGTAGCGGTCCTTGAACTGGACCTTCGAACCGTCGGTACCGGGTTGTGCGTAAACAGTCATTGCTAGCTCCTTTGCTGTGCAAGGTCGGTGGCGGACGCGGCCGGGACATCGCCGGCCGCCGCTGCACCCAGCGTAGGAGCGGGAAGGTTGCAGCCAGGTTGCATCGGCGTGACCCGGGTCACGTTCCGCGCGGCGGGCGCGGTGACAACCCCTGCCTGAGAGGGTCCGCGGGCCGGTCAGGCGCTGAGTTCGGCTTCCAGGCGTTCGAGTTCGGTGACGACGGCAGCCCGGCGCGGCGAGCGGGCCGGGAGCAGGCGCAGGGCCGCGGCACGGACCTCGACGTCGTCCCGCGCCTCGGGCAGGGCGGCGTACTTCAGGAGGGCATCGGCGCTGCCGTCGGTGAGGACCGCCTCCCGCAGCAGCGTCGCGACCCGGCCACGCAGCTCGACGACGCCGGGCGCCTCGGACCCTGGCAGGACGGCGCCGCGGTAGAGCTCCAGCGCGATCCGATGCGCGCCGCGCTGCAGGCAGCCGAGCACTTGTCCGGTGTCCGGGACCAGGTCCACCGGCAGGCGGTACGGCCGCGAGTCGGGCACGGCGGCGGGGTTGAGCTGCTGGAGGACCTTCCGCAGCCGCACCATCTCGGCCCGCAGCGTGGTGGTCGAACCGTCCCCCGGGTAAAGCAGGGCGGTGAGCCGCTCGGCGCTGAGGCCTTCCGGGTGGGAGCTGAGCAGCGCCAGGATCTCGCTGTGCCGGGCTGAGAGGGTGACGGTCCGGCCGTCGAGGGTGAGCACGGCCTGGTCCCGGCCCAGCAACTGCAGCCCGTTGCGGTAAAGAGTGCCGCCGGCGTTTCCGGTGCCCCGCCCGGCGGCGGCCGCGGCGGATCCGCCGGCAGCCGGGCTGGTCCGGCGGCGGCCTGCGGGGGTGGTGAGGCGGGCCGCCTCCCGCTGCAGGCGTTCCACCCGCAGGTGCGCCTGGGCGGCGGCGACGGTCGCCTCGACGAGGGACAGGGTGTGCGGGGCGACGGCGTTCTCGGTGCCGGTGATGTCGACGACGCCGAGCAGGGCACCGGAGTCCGGATCGTGGAACGGCACGGCCGTGCAGCTCCACGGGTGGACGGAGCGCTTGTAGTGTTCGGCGCCGGCAATCTGGATGCCTCGGCCCAGGGCCAGGGCGGTCCCCGGCGCGCTGGTGCCTACGGTGGCCTCGGACCAGTCCGCCCCAGGGACAAACATCATGGACTCGGCCCGGCGCTGCAGGATCGGGTTGCCCTCCACCCACAGCAGCCTGCCCACCTCGTCACCCACCGCCACGAGCATGCCGCTGTCGTGACTTGGCAGGATGAGGAGCTTGTGGATGACCGGCATGATGGCGGCCAACGGGTGCTGGCGCCGGTATTCCTCGAGTTCCTCGCGGTCCATGGCCAGCGGGGCCTCGGGGTTGTCCGGGTTGGCGTGTGACCGGGCGGAGCGCTGCCACGATTCCTGGACCAGGCTGCGCAGGCCGGGGACCGGGCCGTCGGGGAGGGCGGCGGTGTCACCCGCGGCGCCGAGGAGTTCGTGCCCGGCGCGGGCATACCGCTGCGTCAGCTCCGGGTCGGGTCCGGCGTAGGGTCCGTGCGGGGCTGGCTGCTGGAGCGGATTCCTCATTGAACTCCCCTGGCCGGCATCGGCGTCGATGCTCTGCAACTCGTCCCGTCGAGTCTACGGTCGCTGCACGCCGCCCGCCAGAGGATGGACCGACGTCGTTCGGGGCCTGCGACACGGAAAATGCCCGCCGCCCCGGTTGTTCCGGGTGCGGCGGGCATGATGTGCGTCGTCGGCGCAGGACCGCCTCAGGCGGCGTTAGTCGCGGGAGATCCGGATCATGTCCTCGCGCGGAACCACCTTGACGCGTTCGCGTTCGATGCCGTTGGCCGGGTGGGCGGCGGTCCAGGCGGCGCCGAGTTCCTTCTCGTGGGCGTCGAGCTTGTTCCAGCCTTCCCAGGTGGTGTATTCGACGCCGCGTTCCTTGAGGAGGTCGATAATGGCCTGCGGGTCCGGGTTCTGCGCCGGGGGCAGCGTGAGCCGGTCCTCCAGCAGGAATCCGATGGTCTCCAGGGCGTCGCCCTTGGTGTGGCCGATCAGGCCCACCGGGCCGCGCTTGATCCAGCCGGTGGCGTAAATCCCGGGGACCGGGCTGCCGGAGGTGTCCAGCACGCGGCCGCCCTCGTTGGGGATGACGCCGCGGCGGGCGTCGTACTCCAGCTCGGCCAGGGGCGAGCCGTGGTAGCCGATGGCGCGGTAGACGGCCTGAACCGGGTAGTCGACAAACTCGCCGGTGCCCTTGGCGTTGCCCGTGCCGTCGAGCTGCATGCGCTCGAAGGTCATGCCGGTGACCTTGCCGGGGTGGGCGGGGTCGTCGTGGATCTCGACCGGGCTGTGCAGGAAGTGCAGGTGCAGCCGGCGGGAAGCCGTGAGCTCGGAGAGGTCCTCGGGCTGCTCGGCGATCCAGTTCGTGAGCGTGCCCACCATCGTCTTGATCTGGTTGTTGGACTGGATCGCCTCATCCGAGGCCTCGTCGAACTCGAAGTCCTCCGCATAGAGGACGATGTCCACGTCCTTGGAGTGGGAGAGTTCGCGCAGTTCCAGCGGGGTGAATTTCACCTGCGCCGGGCCGCGCCGGCCGAACACGTGCACATCCGTGACCGGGGAAGCCTTCAGCCCGGCGTAGACGTTGTCCGGAATCTCGGTCACCAGCAGGTCATCGGCATGCTTGGACAGGATCCGGGCCACATCCAGGGCCACGTTGCCGTTACCGATCACCGCAATCTCCTTGGCCTCCAACGGCCACTCCCTCGGCACGTCCGGGTGCCCGTCGTACCAGGAGACGAAGTCCGCGCCGCCGAAGGAGCCCTCCAGGTCGATGCCGGGGATGTTCAGGTCCGCGTCCTTGATCGCACCGGTGGCGAAGATGACCGCGTCGTAGAAGGCCCGGAAGTCGCTGAGGGTAAGGTCGCGGCCGTAGGTGACGTTGCCCAGGAAGCGGATGTCGCCGCGGTCCAGGACCTTGTGCAGGGCGTTGACGATGCCCTTGATCCGGGGGTGGTCCGGGGCCACGCCGTAGCGGATCAGGCCGTAGGGCGCCGGGTAGGCCTCGAAGAGGTCGATGCTGACCTCGAGGTCCCCGTCCTTGACCTGGTTCGACTTTGTCAGGATGTCCGCGGCGTAGACGCCGGCCGGTCCGGCGCCGATGATGGCGACGCGGAGGGGACGATTGGACGGTGATTCGGCCGAGTTGGACACCGGGAACCCTTCTGACTCTTGGCGGATGCGCCGGCACGATGCGGCGCGCAGTCTTCCATTCTAGATGCCCGCGCCCGTTCCAGGCCCGGAAATCGGGAGCGGGCGTGACGGACGTCGCAGTGCGGCGGCATCCCGGACACGGCCCGGCGGGAGGAATAGGGTCCGCGGAGGTGATGTTATGTCTCCTGTGCCTACTTCCGACGGATCCTCCGCTCCCACCGCCCTGACCCCCTCGGGAGATGCTTCCCCCGCAGCGAACGGCGTCTCCCGCGGCAGCGGTCCCGGCCCGGCGGCAACGCCCCCGGTAACGGACAAGACAGCGGACAAGGAAACGACGACGGGCATCCTCTTCGGCATCGGTGCGTACGGGCTGTGGGGGCTGCTCCCGCTCTACTTCTATGTGCTGAACCCGGCCGGCGCCGTCGAGATCGTCGCCAACCGCGTGGTCTGGTCGCTGCTGTTCTGTGCCCTGCTGATCACCGTGTCCCGCGCGTGGCCCGCCATCGGCGCCGCCTTCCGCAACCGCACCGTGTTCGGCACCCTGGCCCTCGCGGCCGGCCTGATCGCGGTGAACTGGGTGACCTACACGTACGGTGTGACCACCGGCCAGGCGGTTGAGACCTCGCTGGGGTACTTCATCAACCCGCTGGTTTCGGTGCTGCTGGGCGTCTTCGTCCTGAAGGAGAAGTTGCGGCCGCTGCAGTGGGCGGCGGTGGCGGTGGGCTTTGTCGCCGTCGGCGTCCTGACCTACTCCTACGGCAAGCTGCCCTGGATCGCGCTGACACTGGCCTTCAGCTTCGGCCTCTACGGCTTCGTGAAGAAGCGGGTGGGCCCGCGCGTTGACGCCCTTACCAGCCTCAGCGTGGAGACGTTCGTCCTGGCCCCGATCGCCGCGGTGGCCATGGTGGTCCTGGCGGTCACCGGCGCCGCCACCCTGACCAGCAACGGCTCCGGCCACTTCTGGCTGCTCGCCGCCTCGGGCGTGATCACCGCCGTGCCGTTGCTCTTCTTCGGCGCCTCCGCGCGAAGGCTGCCGATGACCACCATCGGGCTGTTGCAGTACTTCGCCCCCGTGCTGCAGTTCATCGTGGCGCTGGTGGTCTTCAAGGAGGCGATGACCCCGGAGCGCTGGGTGGGCTTCGGCGTCGTCTGGCTGGCGCTGCTGCTCCTGACGGCGGACATGCTCCGGGCCGCCCGCCGGAATGCGGTGACCCGGAAGCGCGCCCGCGCCGCCGCCTAGTTGTTAGTAGGCCTAGTCCTCCGGGCTGCTGTCAATCCGGACGTAGTCCCGCGGGACCACGACCATCGGAACCGGCAGGGCGCGCAGGACCTTGTTGGCCGTACTGCCGAGGAACAGCTTGTTCTTCTCGGCCAGCCGTGAGGACCCGACGATCATGATTTCGGCGTCGTCCCACTCGAGGTCGTCGATGGCTTCCTCGATGGTCCGGCCGTGGGCGACCTCGACGCTGACGTGGTGGCCCTCCGGGAGCCGTTCGGCGGCCGCCCGCAGGACCGTGTTGGCGTGGACGTGGGCCGCGTTGACGTTCTCGCCGCCGTCGCCCTCGGCGTCCAGTTCCACCAGGGAGACCAGCCGCAGCGGCACGCCGCGCCGTTCGGCCGATTCGATGGCGACGTCGATCGCCGCTTCCGCGCCGGTGCGCTGGCCCACGGCGAGGGTGAGACGGCTGACCGGTTCGGTGCGCCGGTAACCGCGGGGAGCGAGCGCCACCGGAACCGGGGAGGCGTGCAGCAGGGCGTTGGCCACGCTGCCGATGCTGAACCGCTTGAACAGGCCGTTGCCGGCGGCGCCCACCACGATCAGGCCGGCCCGGTATTCCTTCGCGGCGTCGATCAGTCCGGCGGCGAAGGACTCCGCCTGACGGACGTGGAAGCGGGCCTGCAGCCCCTCCGGGACGAGGGCCAGCCCCTGCCGCTCCGCCGTGAGCACCGATTGTTCCGCGGCGCTCACGCGGTTGCCCTGCGGGTTCAGCGCCACGTACGGGGTGTTGCGGTCCACCACGTGGACCAGGTCCAGGTGGGCGCCCTGCGCCCGGGCCATGGCGGAGGCGAGCGCGACGGCGTCCGCGCCGCGGTCGTTGGGGGTGTAGCCGACGATGTATCGCATGTGTACCCCTTGTGGGTCCGGGCAGGACCGGGCATCCGCCCGGGATCCCGGGCTGCGCTGGCCGGCCTGCATTCCTGCAGTGTTGGCACGACTCTAGCCCAGCAATGCGCGGATGCGGGAGGTTTCAGGCTCAGCCGCCCAGGACCTTGCGGAGCGCGTCGTAGGCGGGGGTGGGTTTGCCGCCGTCGAACAGGAAATCATGGCCCTGTTGCAGGGTCCCGTCGTCCTCGATCCGCCAGTCGTAGCGGTCGTCGACGCCCCAGGTCGTGTAGGAGACGCAGGTCTGCGAGCGCAGGCAGGTGGAGAGGACGGCGGCGTATTGCTCGGCTTGGGCCTGCTTGCCCCTGCCGTCGGTGACGTCGTTCTCCGAGATCCGCACCCGCAGCCCGGCGTCGCCGAATTTGCCGAGGGTTTTGGTGAGGTCGGCCGCGGAGATGGCGTCCGTTTTCAGGTCGTAGATGTGGGCCTGCAGGCCCACGCCGTAGATGTGGCCGCCCGCGGCATTGGTGTCCAGGGCGAGCTTGAGCAGGGCGTCCTGCCGGCGGCCGGGGACGTCTGCGCCGTTCTCGTTGATGTACTGGCGGACGTCCGGGTCCGCGGCGAACACGGCCTTTGAGATGACGGCCGGGTAGTTGGCGCCGAGCACCCGGTACCAGACGTTCTTCTGCATGCTGGTGCCCTGGTCCACGTCGAAGGGTTCGTTGACGACGTCGAGCGAGGCGAGCCTGCCCTTGAAATGAGTCACCACGGTTTTCACGTAATCCAGGAGGGCCGCGGCGCTGGAGCGGCGTTCGGCATCCGTGCCGCTGGGCAGGTCCTGCATCCAGCGCGGCAGTGCCTCGGAGAAGGTGATGGTGTGTCCGTGCACGGCCATTCCCTTGCTCTGGGCGATCGCCAGGATCGCGTCGGCTTCCTCGAAGGTGTACTGGCCGCGGGCCGGGGACAGGAATTGCGGCTTCATGGCGTTTTCCGGGGTGAGGGCGCCGAAGTTGCCGGCGAACGCGCGGGCGTAGTCAGGGTCCCCCGTCAGCGGCCCCAGGGCGACGGCGGCCCCGATCCGGAAGTCGGGCCGGATTTTGGCGGCGAGCGCCTGCAGCCCGCCGGTGGCGGAGCCGTCCGCGGCAACCGCGGCGCCGGAGGCGCGGAGCCCGGTGGACGCCGGCGCCGTCGCCGTGAGGGAGGTGACATCGAAGCTGCCCGCTCCGGTGGAGAACCCGAACCAGAGGGTGCCGGAGGAGAAGATGTTCGCCAGCGGCTGGGAGGAGAGAGTGTCCGGGCCGTTGAGGATCTTCAGGGTGTCCCCCGACCGGTTGACCGTCAGGGCGGCCGCGGGGTCCTTGAGCGTGACGGTCTCATCGTGCACGGGGGCCGGCCGGGTCACGTCCTTCTTTTGTTTCCCGTCGAACACGGCGATGTGCAGGGCCGTCCCCTGGAGCGTGAGACGGAGTGAGGCCGGTTCGACCCGGAATTCGTCGGCGATGATCGGCGGCTGGTTGTAGACAGTCCATGTCGCGTCGGTGCCGATGTTCGTGAAGGTGGCGGCGAGGGTGAAGTCCCCGGCCGCCTCCAGGTGGGTGCCGGCGAGGTTCACCGGCGGGTTGGGCTGGCCACCGGAGCCGTCCTGTTCGACGATGGTCCGCTGGAGCGCGGAGACCTGCAGGGCGCCGCCGTCGGCCGTGATGCCTGGGGTGTGCTCCCAGTCCTGGCGGAGCAGGTCGATGGTCACGTCGGGTTTCGGAGCCGGCGGCGTGCACCCCGCGGCAACGGCAAGGACGGACGCCAGCACCACCAACCGTGATGCCCGGCGCCCGCCCATTGCGTCTCCAATCGTCCTTTCGTTTCTACTCTCTTTGTGCCCGGCGCGCAGCCCTCGCGCACCGGGCACGGGCCCTACGGTTTGGTCCAGCGCACGTCGTCGAAGTACCCCTGGACTCCGGAGTTCCCCTGCACGATGACCTGGAGGCTCGCCTTGGCGACCGACGTCGTGCTCGGCGAGTAGGTCAGGTCCACGTTGGTGACACCGGCGGCGGTGACCCCGAGTTTGTATTGGCCGGAGATCCACTGGCCGGCGGAGTTGTACTCGTCGATGTAGAAGCCCACCTCACCGCTGGTCCGTGCCGTGACGTTTAGGTAGCTGGCGATCTTGTACGTTCCGGCGCTGACGGCGACCTGCGGCGAGAACAAGTGCTTGTTCGCCGTCGTGGCCGTCATCTTGACCGAGTTCACCGGGTTGGCGGGGCTGCCGTGGTTGGCGGCGTCGGCCAGGATGGTGGTGGCCGAGTCGGTGGTCCAACCGGCGCTGATGCCGGCGTCGAAGGTGCCGTTGGCCACGAGGTTGGTGGCCGGCTGCGGGGCGGTCTCGGCGCCGAGGGCGAACATCTGCATGTTGTCCACGTAGGCCGTGATGCCGGTCCCGGTGACGTACACCTGGAGGCTGGCGGAGGCGACGCTGGTGGAGCTTGGCGTGTAGGTGAAGTTCATCGACTCCACCCACTTGGTGTTCTCCCGTTTGCGGAACTGCCCGGAGATCCACTGTCCGGCGGAGTTGTATTCGTCGACATAGAAGCCCACCTCACCGCTGCTGATCGCGGCCACGTTGAGGTAGGCCTTGAACATGTAGTTCGTGGCCGGCGTGACCGGAACCTTGGGCGAGAAGAGGTGGCGGGAGGCGGTGCCGGAAACCAGCTTCACCGATTTGGCCGGATCCGGGTAGTTGCCGTTGGTACCGGAGTCGGCGGTGATGCCGGTCGGCGCGTCAGTGGTCCAGCCGTCGGCGATGCCGTTGTTGAACGAGGCGTTGGGCAGCTTGTTGGGGCTGCCGTTGACCAGGCCCTTGCTGACATTGACGTTCTTGATCAGGCCCGCGGAGACCTTGGTCTTCACGTACGCGGCCAACTGGTCCAGTTCGGCGGTGCCGTACTCGTAATCATCCGGGTTCTGGCTGGGCGAGGGCCGGATGTCGTGGAAGGTGAAGATCACCCAGGTCTTGTTCGCGATGGCCGAGTCCACCTGGGCCTTCAGGTTCGAGACCGGTGTGGTGACCTCCTGGACGGGGACGTCACGGAGCAGGTAATCCCCCAGCGGCCAGGGGTTGTTGCCGGTGTCCGCGAAGCCGCGCATCGAGCTGTAGTACTTGGCGATACGGGCCAGGGCGGACATGTCGTAGTCGCCGTAGGGCGGTGCGAACGCGGTCGGATTGAAGCCGTGCGACACCAGGGCGGAGCGGCTGTTGGCCAGCTCGGCCTCCACCTGCGCGGCGGTGAGCTTGGTGGCCTGGCAGTCATTGCCGACGCTGACCAGGCACTGGTGGTCCACGGTGTGCGAGCCGATCTCCCAGCCGTAGGTGTTCTGCAGCTGGGTGATCTGGTCCCACGTCATGTACGGGACATCGGTGTTCGCCCGGCAGGTGTTGGGCGCCGTCGTCATTCCGACACAGTTGGTGATCACGTAGCTGGTGCCGGTGAGCCCGTACTTCTGCAGCGTGGGGGCGGCCTGGGTAATGGCGCTCTGCTGGCTGTCGTCGAAGGTGAAGGACACGAGCGGAGTCGCCGAAGGGTTGTCCACGGCGGCGTTGGCCACGGCGGGCGTGAGCAGTGCGGCACCCATGGCCGCCACCGCCACCCCGACGGTCATCAGCAAGGCGCGCCCCCGCGCTAAGCCGGATCTGGTTCTGGTCATGAATTTCTCCGTATCTCTTGGGTGACCTCAGCTGCGGGGCCGCACCGCCGGACGGCGGTCAGGGTCCCTGCAGCTGCGTGAACGCCTTCGCTACCGTCTGCACCCGGATGCCGCTGTCGGCGATGATCTGGAGCTGGGTGGCAAGGGCGTCGCTCGTGATGGTGCTTCGGTCCGCCGCGATGGTGTGTTCCTGGGTGCCCGTCGAATCGGGAGCCGAGATCTGGTGGTAGACCATGATGAGCCAGCCGTTGGCCTGTGCGGTCTCGGCGAGCGCTTCCTTGAGGGTTTCCGGCGTGGTTTCGTCGGTGACGTAAAGGACCTTCAGGTCCTCGGGGTCGAGGTTCTGCCGCGTGTTGATGCCGTCGTCGGTTCCGCGGATGACGTTGAAGTATTTCCCGGCGTACCACTGGACCTGTGGATCGGTGCGCCCGTACGGGGGCGCCAGGTCATCGGTGGAAAGCCCGGCGGCGGCCAGCCCGTCTTCACTCTTGCGCAGCTGCTCATCCAGTGCGCCGGTGCCGATGGAGGTCAGGTCCAGGTGCTGGTAGCTGTGCGCCGCGATCTCGTGCCCGGACCGGTGCAGCTGCTGGATTTCGGCCGCGGTCATGAAGTTCGGCGTCTCGATGGAACTGGCGTTGATGTAGTGCGTGGAGACGAAGTTGTGCTTGTTCAGCAGCGGCAGCGCCCTGTCGTACACCGACTGCCAGCCGTCGTCGAAGGTGATGGAGACCATCGGCTGGTTCCACCGCAGCGGCCCGGGGCGGGTGATGTCCTTCAGGGAGTAACCGCGGACGGCCGTGGTTCCGTTGGCGTGGGAGATCAGGGTGACCATCACGGAGGTGGCTCCGGCCGGGGCCTGGACGACCTCGCTGACCGTGGTCCACTCCCCGGCCGGCGGCACGGTGGCGAGGTTCCGGAATGTCCGTCCGCCGCCGGCCAGTTCGAACTCGGCCACGACGTCCACCTCCCGGTCGGCCCGGTAGCTGGCGCCAAATTCGTAGGAGCGGTCCGGACTCACGGTGACCGGCGGGTACTGCCATTTGCCCTCGCCGTTCTGGTAGTTGCTGATGCGGGTCCAGAAGAAGCCGCCGTCCTGGTCCACGCCCCGGCCGGATTGCATGGCCAGGGCACCGTAGGTGAAGGGGGCCCAGCCGTCGGCATCGCCGGGCTGCGGGCCGGCGGGGCCGGGCGGGGGGATCAGGTTCGGTCCGGCCGGGGACGCGGGCGGGACGCGGACGTCGTCGGCCGCCTCCAGGTAGGCGCCTTCAACCCGGAGGGTGCCCTTGGACGCCAGCCGGAAGACGTACTCCACCGCCGTCGTCTTGTCGTTGGTGTCGAAAGCGTCGCTGACTGTGAAGGGGGAATTTCCGGGTTTCTGCAGCGGGTTGCGCAGTTGTTCGAGGGTGGCGCTGCCGTCGGCGTGGTGGTGCCGGGCCAGCAGGGTGAAATCGGCGTCGCTGCTGGCGAAGGCCTTGAACAAGTAGGTCTTGCCGGGGGCGACGTTGACGCGGGGCGTGGTCAGCGTGACGTCCCCGGAGGAGTAGCCGGTGATATCGAGCTTCAATGCCTGGCCGATCACCTGCCCGTCCGTCACGTCGAGGGAGGTTTTGGCGTCCCCGCTGTGGTTGACGGTCCAGCCTCCGGTGGGCGCGGCGTTCGCGGCTCCGGAGACTGAGCCGGCGGAGCCCTCCGCGGTGCGGACCAGCGGCGGCATCAGGTTCGCACCCGGGCGGGCCTGGGCGATGCCGTTGGTGGCGCCCGTGTACAGCATCCACCCGGCCGCCACCAGGGCCACCACTGCAGCGATGACCACCAGGGGGTTTAGCAGCAGCCTCAGGATCCAGGGGCGCCTACGTGCCATGGGCTACCACCGCCGTCGTGCTTCCGGCCCGCTGCGGCGACTTCCATGTGTTCACTGCGGGACGGCGGAACAGGCCGCGGGAGCGGACGATGCAGCGGACCGCCGCCGTCAGCTGGACCAGGTCCATGATGTAGAAGAGGAAGTACGCCGTGGGCGCGTAGACGGTGAGCCGGGTGCGTTCCCGGGAGTTGAGGTTTTCATCCAGCCAGATGGTCATCAGCGTGTAAGCGGTGATGGTGAGGTAGGCGCCCAGGACCAGCGCCGGTGTCCTGGTCACCAGGGACCAGTAGACGGCGTAGGTCCACGCCAGCGGGGAGATCAGCAGGGTGAACTCGCTCAGCAGGGCCATCGGCATCCGGTAGTAGGCCAGGGTCCGGGTGTAGCGGCGGCTGGGGTTGAACATCATGCCGCGGTACTTGATCAGGTTCTGCAGGCTGCCGTACTTCCAGCGGTAGCGTTGCTTCGCCAGCGCCCGGAGGCTCATGACGCCCTCGGTCTTGGCCACGACGTCGGAGCCGTAGACCAGGCGGAAGCGCCGGTTGCCGAGACTGGTGACCTTCTCGCTCAGGCCGATGTCCTCCGTGAGGGTGTCCGTGTCGTAGAAGCCCACCTTCCGCAGCACCCGCATCCGGTAGGTGGAGGCCACTCCCCCGACGACGAACTCGCAGTTCATCAGGGAGTACAGCTTTTTGGAGCGGTAGCCGATCATGTGTTCGAAGCGCTGCAGGATGCCCAGCGCGGTGGTCTCCTCCAGGATCTTGACGTTGGCGGCAACGCCGGCCACGTAGGGGTCCTCGAAGTAGGCCAGGGCGTTGGAAATGGCGTCCGGGGCGATGATCGAGTCGGCGTCCAGGGTCATGACGAACTGGCCGCGGGCGTGCCGGCGCAACGCCGCGTTCAGGGCGGCGCCCTTGCCCACGTTGTGGTGCATCCGCACGATCCGCAGGTTCATGCCGGGATGGCGAACCTGGTAGTCCCGGACCAGGCGGCCGGTCAGGTCAGTCGAGGCGTCATCCGCCACGATCACCTCGAAGGAGCGGTACAGGCTCCGCCCGATCGAGTCCAGGGTCCGGACGATGACGGCTTCCTCGTTGTGGGCGGCGACAATGATCGAGACCAGTCCCGGGACCTCGGGCGCCGCGCGCCGGGTCCAGGTGGCGGTCGCGGCGCACTCCGGTTCGAAGTCGACGCGGCGGGGGACGGCCCTGACGGCCTTGCGGCGTTGCTGCCACACGTCGTAAAAGTTGGCACCGACCAGGTACAGGCCGAAGTGCATCACGTACAGGATGCTGACGCCGGCGAACAGCCAGAACGTCAGCAGCGGCATATCCAGGCTCACGGCTTCGCTGCCCTCGCTGACATGGCGGGGAGGTGCTCGTCGGTGCGGGCCGTGGGGTGCAGGTCACGGGGCCGCCGGTAGGGCAGCGTGATGGCCGCGCCCGCGCCGTGCGCTGCCAGGGCCGGACCCGCGGCGGCCGGGAAGGGCGCCGGCCCGGCGGACGGCAGGCCCGCCCCGGGCGGGTCGTCCGCCGGGTGCCCGGCCGCTACCGGCGCCACGCTGGCGGCGACGGTGGCCGGGCGCGCTTCGGGCGGCTGGATCAGGTCGACGGCGGCGTCGATCACGGCGTTGACCGCCGGCTGGGCCGCCTCGACGGCTGCGTCGATCACGGCGGTAACCGCCTGAGGCAGCAGGTCCGCAGGGGAGTCCACCGGGGAGGCGACGACGGCGGACTGGCGTGCGGCACCACGCCTGGCGGCGCGGCGGTATACGCGGATTGCCGACGAAACGGACAAGGACGGTGAAGATAACGAGCGCCCACAACACCAGGCTCATCTGTGCGACGAAGCCCAGCAGGGCCTCGAACAGCGCCCCGTCCCGGCCGAAGGTCGTCTCCGCGGGCACGGCTACGGCAGCGGGAAACGGCCCGGTCATGCCGGCACCTCCTTGAAGGCACGCGCGCCGGAAACCGCTCCGGCCGTCACGGTGCGCGCCATGCTGCCGCCGGCTTGGGTGCCGGCAAGGCAGCCGACGAGTGGATGTCGGTGGAGCCGGCCGGATAGATGCCGGGTGTTTGGGTGTTGGGTATGTAGACGCTGAATCATTTGCATGTCCCCTCTCTCGTGCAAAAGTTGGTGCCACGGCCCCCACGGATCGGCATCGTTGACGTCCATGGCGCGGTGGCCGCGCACGGTGCATTCCCCGCCGGAACAGAGTGGTTTCCGGTATCGGGGCGCGCTAACGCAGGGTGGTGGCCGGTCCGCGGTAGCGGAGTGAACCGGACTAAGCTCCGGTTGCGTGGGCCGTGGGTGCCGTGTCAGGCAGGAGGTCTCCCCTGCGTTCCCCGGGTCCCTCGCCGGGGGTTGAGTTGTGATGAGGTTTTCAATGGCGACTCCCCTCATGGGGGCCTGCCAGCATCGGCTGCCGGCCCTTTCTTCACTTCCACGGTACGGAGGCGGCCGGAGGGCGAACACGAGTAGCCGGTACTACAAAAAGGACCGAGTGATTACCTAGGCAAAGGTCCCCTCCCGGCCCCGGTCTGAGTAGTCGGCGGGCCGGGGCTACGCGGACCGAAATGCGGCTCTGACATGGGTATTTTCCGCGGGCTACCTGTGGCTACGCGCGCTAGGGCCTTTAGTACCCGGCCAGCCTCCGGCGGGGCCCGCAAGTGGTGCTCAAGGGGCCGGAGCGACGGAGGGGAAACAAAAAAGCAGCACCCCCGCGATGCGGGGGTGCTGCTTCGGATGAGTACTGCTGCCGGGTGCTTACCGGGCCCGGGTCAGGAACCGGGCCGGCCGTCCGGCCGGTTTAGCCAAGGCTGAACGCTCAGGCGTGGGCCTTGATGGCGGCCGCGAGGACTTCCAAGCCGTCGGTGAGCAGTTCGTCGCTGATGACCAGCGGCGGGAGCAGGCGGATGACGTTGCCGTAGGTGCCACAGGTGAGGATGATGACGCCCTCCTTGAGGCAGGCGGCGGCGACGGCCTTGGTCAGCTCCGGGTTGGGCTCCTTGGAGCCCTGCTGGACCAGTTCGACGGCGAGCATGGCGCCCCGGCCGCGGATGTCGCCCACCACGGAGTCCTCGCCGAGTTCGGCGGCGAGCTCACGCAGCTTGCCGGTGGCGAGTTCCTCGATCCGGCGGGCACGGGCGTTCAGGTCGTACTGCTCCATCGAGCCGATCGCGGCCAGTGCCGCGGCGCAAGCCACGGGGTTGCCGCCGTAGGTTCCGCCGAGGCCGCCCGGGTGGACGGCGTCGAGCAGGTCGGCGCGGCCGGTGATCGCGGAGAGCGGCATGCCGCCGGCGATGCCCTTGGCCATGGTGATGATGTCCGGGACGACGCCCTCGTGGTTGACCGCGAACCATTCGCCGGTGCGGCAGAAGCCGGACTGGACCTCATCGGCGATGAAGACGATGCCCTTGTCCTTGGCCCAGGCGGCCAGGGCGGGCAGGAAGCCCTCGGCGGGGACAATGAAGCCGCCTTCGCCCTGGATGGGTTCGATGATGATCGCGGCCACGGACTCGCCGCCGATCTGCTTCTCGATCATGGTGATGGCGCGCTTGGCGGCCTCGGCACCGGTGATCTGCGGGTTTTCCTCGCGGAACGGGTAGCTCATCGGCATCCGGTAGACCTCGGGCGCGAACGGGCCGAAGTTGGTCTTGTATGGCATGGCCTTGGCGGTCAGCGCCATGGTCAGGTTGGTGCGGCCGTGGTAGGCGTGGTCGAAGGCGACGACGGCGTCGCGGCCGGTGGCGAGGCGGGCCACCTTGACGGCGTTCTCGACCGCTTCGGCGCCGGAGTTGAACAGCACGGTGCGCTTCTCGTGGTCGCCCGGGGTGAGCCGGTTCAGCTGCTCGGCGACGGCCACGTAGCCCTCGTAGGGGGTGACCATGAAGCAGGTGTGGGTGAAGTGCTCCACGGCCTCCTTCACGGCGCCGACGACGGCGGGGTCGGAGGCGCCCACGCTGGTGACGGCGATGCCGGAGCCGAGGTCGATGAAGGAGTTGCCGTCAACGTCCTGGATGATGCCGCCGTCGGCGTCGGCGACGTAAACCGGGACGCTGGACGCGACGCCGGAGGCGACGACGGCCTTGCGGCGCTCGGTCAGGGCGACGGACTTGGGGCCGGGGAAGTCGGCCTGCACGCGGCGCTTCTGCTCCAGGCGGTAGGTGAGTTCGTTGGCGGTGGTGGTCATGGCGGGGCCTTTCTCAGGGTGAAGTGGTCGGCAGGAGCCTGCGTTATGCGACAGCGTTATGCATTGGCGTTATGCATCGAGTGCGGTCATCACGTGCTTGATCCGGGTGTAGTCCTCGACGCCGTACATCGAGAGGTCCTTGCCGTAGCCGGACTGCTTGAAGCCGCCGTGCGGCATCTCGGCGGTGAGCAGGATGTGGGTGTTGATCCAGACCGCGCCGAAGTCCAGGTCGCGGCTGACGCGCATCGCGGTGCCGTGGTCCGTGGTCCAGACGCTGGAGGCGAGGGCGTAGTCGACGTCGTTGGCCAGCTCGATCGCCTCGGCCTCGCTGCTGAACTTCTGCACGGTGATGACCGGGCCGAAGGTTTCCTTCTGAACGATGTCGTCGGTCTGCTTGGCGCCGGTGATGATGGTGGGCTCGAAGAAGAAGCCCTTGTCCCCGGCGCGGTGGCCGCCGGTTTCGATCCGGCAGTTCTCCGGCAGGTTCTCCACCACGGAGGTGACCGCGTTGAAGTGGTTGACGTTGTTCAGCGGGCCGAAGTAGTTGTCTTCGTCGTTCTGCGAGCCCGTGTGCAGGGTCTTGGTGTGCTCCACCATGGCGGCCACGACGTCGTCGTGCACGGAATCCTCGACCAGTACGCGGGTGATGGCGGTGCAGTCCTGGCCGGCGTTGAAGAAGGCGAACTCGGCGATCGCCGCGGCGCTCTTCTTGATGTCCGCGTCCTTGAAGACGATCGCGGGGGCCTTGCCGCCGAGTTCCAGGTGGGCGCGCTTGAGGCCCTTCGCGGCGCCGGAGGCGACGGCGATGCCGGCCCGGACGGAGCCGGTGATGGAGACCAGCCCGGGGACCTTGTGCTCGACCATCATGGCGCCGGTCTCGCCGGTGCCGAGGACCACGTTGAGCACGCCGGCGGGGAGGATTTCGCCGGCGAGGCGGGCCAGGACCAGGGTGGATTCGGGGGTGGTGTCGGAGGGCTTGAGCACCACGGTGTTCCCGGCGGCCAGGGCGGGGCCGATCTTCCAGATGGCCATCAGGAACGGGTAGTTCCACGGGGCGACCTGGGCGACGACGCCGATCGGTTCGCGGCGGATGAAGGAGGTGTGGCCTTCCATGTACTCGCCGGCGGACTTGCCCTCGAGGAGGCGGGCGGCCCCGGCGAAGAAGCGGAGCTGGTCCGCGCCGGCGGCGACTTCTTCGGCGGCGATCAGCGAGCGGACCTGGCCGGTGTTGCGGTGCTGGGCCTCGACGAGCTCGTCGCTGTTGGCTTCGACGGCGTCGGCGAGCTTGAGCAACATCAGCTGGCGCTGGCCCGGGGTGACGTGCTTCCAGCTGGCGAAGGCGTCCTTCGCGGCGGTCATGGCGGCGTCGACGTCAGCCTGGACGGAGATCGGGGACTTCGCCACAACCTCGCCGGTGGCGGGGTTGACGATGTCCAGCAGGCCGGTGCCGGCAGGCGTGACGAACTCGCCGTTGATGAAGTTCTGCAAGGTTTGAACCACGGTGTACAACCTCTTTCGTGCTGGCCTGGGTCAGGCAGGGATGAGGGGATCGGTGACTGCTCCGAGCCTATGCCAGGGTGCTTGGGGGTGGAATAGGCAGCTGCACACCGGCCCGGCGGCACTTTAGTGCGCCTGACCAGCACGCCGCTATCCTGAATCCATGGCAATTTCTCTCGCCGCCCTGCTGGGGGTTCCGTCCCTGCGGCTGACGAAGGCCGGCCTGGCCGAGACCACCTGGCACCAGGACATCCACTGGGTGGCGGTTACCGAGCAGGAGGACCCGCAGCGCTTCCTCAACGGCGGGGAACTGGTCCTCACCACGGGCATGCGGCTCCGGTCCGCCCCGGAACAGCGCCGCTTCGTGCGGCAGGTGCAGCGGGCCGGTGCGGTGGGGATCGGCTTCGGCGTCGGCCTAACCCACGAGGCGGTCCCGCCGGCCCTGGTGGCGGAGGCCAACCGCTGGGGGCTGCCAGTGGTGGAAGTTCCCTACGAGACGCCGTTCATCGCCATCGGCAAGCTGGTGGCGGACGCCCAATCCGCGGACCACTACGCCAAGCTGGAGCGGCTCATTGCCGGGCACCAGATCCTGGCCCGGGCACTGCTCACCGGCGGCGGGCTGGCCGAACTCCTCAAGCACCTCGGGACGATGCTGCGCACCGACCTAATCCTGACCCAGTTCACCGCGGAGCTTTACAACAGCGCCCCGGGCGGGTCCTCCCCCAGCACTGACGGCTGGGCGTCCTACCCGATTCCCACCGGACGCCGGGACGCCTGCACCCTGTGGGTGAAGCAGCCCTTCGAGGACACCGGGATCATCGGCTACGCCCAGAACCTGATCAGCGTCGAACTGAACAACATGGTCAAGCAGCGGCAGGCGCAGCGGGCCCTCGCCGGGCAGGTGCTGGAGGATGTCATCCACGGCACGCTTGAGCCCACCGAGGCCGCCCGCCGGCTCGCCGGGATCGGCGTCGACAGCACCCGCAAGAACGTGGTGCTGCTGGCCGAATCGCCTGCCCACGCCAAGCAGCTGGGGAGTTCCTCCTTGCCCCAGCCTCTGCGCGCCGCCGTGACCGCCGTCGTGGGCAAGGACCTGGTGGTGGTGGTCGCCGACGACGGCAGCGGCGCCAGCGCCCTGGCCCGCAACCTCAGCGACCACCTGGCCGAGGCCGGCATCCATGCCACGATCGGACTGGGCGGGGCATACACCAAACCGAACGGGCTGCGCTGGAGCTACTTCGAGGCCCGCGAGGCGGCCAGCCACGGCCTTCCGGTCAACGAACCCGAACGGCTGAGCCTGACCTCGCTGCTGCTGGCCAGCGAGGACGTCCCGCTGGCGGACATGGCCAACGAATCGCTCAACCCGCTCCGGCAGTTTGACGCCGCGCACGGGGCGGAACTGATGACAACGCTGGAGAGCTACCTGAACAACAACGGTTCCGTTGCCGCGGTGGCCGAGGAGCTGACCCTGCACCGGAACACGGTGCGCTACCGCCTGGCCCAGATCACGGACCTGACCGGGTACGACCCGGCCCAGACCGCGGACCGGGTCCAGCTCTGGCTGGCCCTGGCCGTGCAGCGGCTCAGCGCCCGCCACCCACGTTAGGGCTCCCGGCCGCCGTCCTGAGCCGCGCCCCCGCTCCGCTCGTCGGCCCGAAATCCGCCGAACCACTGTTTGCCCGCACAGCACGGCGGGGCCGGATCCGGTGCCGGGATGGTTCCCGGGCCGGTTCCGACCCCGCCGTGGTGGTGCCGCGGAAGGACGGTGCTGCTGAAGGATTAGGAGCGGCCGAGGCCCTTGAGGACGTTCTTCGGCCGCTGCATCTCGCCGTGCTTCGCGCCCAGGACGATCACCCAGCCGGCGAAGACCGGGATGGCCCACTGCAGGATCTTCAACTGCTGCTGCGCGGAGCGGAGTTCCTCGGAGGCGCCCGGCTTCGGTTCGGTGGCGCCCTCGGCGCCTTCGGCGGCGAGCTTCTCAACCTTGGCGCCCTGCATGCCGGCGTAGAGGGTGACGCCCGCACCGGCGGCGGTCACGATCGACTTGTAGATGCTCAGTCGGGTGACGCCGTCCTGCTTGGCCATCCGACCCTTGTTCTCCCACATGATGGCCAGGCCGGAGAGGAAGTGCGCGCCGAAGGCCGCGGTCTGGTACGGGGCCCACTTCTTCCAGCCCAGGCTGGAGAGGCGGGTGCGCTCGGCCGGGTCCTTGGCCTCCGCGGTGGCGCCGTTGAGTCCGATGGCGCCCATCAGCGAGCCGCCAAACCAGGCGCCTGCGGTCAAATCGTGAATGGAACGTGCAACGAGGTTTCCTGCCATGATGAGCTTCCTATCGTCTGTCTGCGGGTTCGGGCCGGCACGGCCAAGGATCAACCATGCCCCAGCACATAGTAAGCACACTTACCAACAAGTGTGAAGTCCGGCCTCACCGCCGGCCGGCCACTGGCGTCAACGTCCGGGACACACCCTCCCGGCGCGTAAACTCAGGGCCATGAAACGGCAGACGGACTGGGTGCGTGGCGGCGGCACGGCACCGGACGTCGACGGCGGACTCGACGGCGCCGTCGACGCGGCCGAGGCCGCCTCCAACAGCCGGGCGCTCGACGTCGTCGCCCGCTGGGGATTCGCGGTAATGGCCCTGCTGCACATCGTCATCGGCGCGATCGCCGTGGCCCTGGTCCTGGGGGCGCCCGGCCAGGCCGAACCCACCGGTGCCATCGAACAGCTTGCCGACAACCCGTGGGGCCCGGCGGTGATGTGGGCCGGGTTCATCGGCTGCGCGGGCCTGGCGCTGTGGCAGCTCAGCGAGGCCACCCTGCGGGCACGGCACCTGCCGCGCGGCGAGCGCCTGGGCAAGCTGGTCTCCTCCGGGTTCCTGGCAGTGGCCTACGGCAGCGTGGGCTGGACCTTCGCTAATTTCGCGATCGGGGTCCGCAGCGACTCAGGTGATTCCACCGCCGCCCTCAGCGAGAATCTGATGAGCCGCCCGCTCGGCGGACCGCTGCTCATCGGCTTGGGCCTGACCGTCGGCGGGATCGGCGTGTACTTCGTGGTCAAAGGTCTGGGCAAGAAGTTCAAGGAGGAGCTGCGGCACTTCGAGGGCACCCACCGCGGCCACCTGATCAGCGGCCTGGGTGTGGCCGGGCACGTCGCGAAGGGCGTGGCCCTGATCCTCACCGGGCTGCTGTTCGTCATGGCCGAGGTCACCGACGACCCCGCCTCCTCCACCGGCCTGGATGGGAGCCTGAAGGCCCTCCAGCATCATCCGTTCGGCCCGTTCCTGCTGCTGGCCATCGGCGCCGGCTTCATGGCCTACGGCTTGTTTGCCCTGATCCGGGCCCGCTTCGGGCGGATGTAGCCGGGCCCGGCGGCCCTCAGCGCAGCTCAGCGCAGCGGCACCACGTTGCCCTCCTGGTAGAGCAGGGCGCGGATCTCCGACTCGGCCGAGTCCAGCCGCTTGGGGTCGATGGTCTCCCCCGCGGCGAAGTGGTCCAGCAGCCGCGGGTCGACGTAACTCTTGCGGGCGATCGAGGGCGTGTTGCCGAGGACGGCGGAGGCGTCCACCATGGCCCGGCTCACCGCCCGCTTCCGTGCCGAGACCTTGGGCTGCGGACCGCTCTTGGCCAGGCTCACCGCGGCCGCGACGGTGCCCCGGAGGGTCCGGAAGTCCTTGGCGGTGAAGTCGCCGCCGGTGCGCTCCTTGACGTACTCATTGATTTCGGCGCTCGTCACGGGGTGCCAGCTGCGGCCGTTCTTGTAGGCGAGCAGGCGGGCGTTGCCGCCGCGGCGCTTGAGCGAGCGGACGACGGCAGCCAGGTCGGCGTCGTCGATGCGGGACTCCCAGGTCTTGCCGCTCTTGGCCGGGAAGGTCAGGCGCAGCTCGTCCTTGCGGACGGTGACGTGGGCGCAGAGCAGGGTGGCGAGGCCGTGGCTGCCGTTTTCGTTCGTGTAGCGCTCCGAGCCGACCCGCAGCGAACCGCTGTCGAGCATCCTGAAGGCGGCCGCGAGGACCCGCTCCCGGGTCAGACCCTCGGACCGGAGGTCCAGCGTGACCCCGCGCCGGGCGGAGGGCAGCGTCTCGGCGAGCTGGAGCGACCGGTCGAACTTCACCCGGTCCTTCCGCTCCCGCCAGGTCGGGTGGTAAATGTACTGCCGGCGGCCGACGGCATCCACACCCGTGGCCTGGATGTGCCCGTTCTCGTAGGGGGCGATCCAGACGTCCGTCCAGGCCGGCGGGATGCCGAGGCCTTCCAGCCGGTCCCGGAGCTCGCCGGGCGGAATGGTGGAACCGTCCAGGTCCTTGTAGCTGAACCCGGACCCGGAGGGCACGCGTCGGTAGCCGCGGCCGGAGGCGTTGCTGCGGCGGAGCCTCACCGGAGCGGCCCGAGCATCGAGTGTGCGTTCATGACGGTAAGCCTACTGACTATCCGCCCGGAATGCCGCCACTTTGGACGCGCGGTGTTCCTTAGACCTGCGCCGTCACTCCGCCGCGGGAGATCCCCACCATCTCGTCCCGGGGGACCACCTTGATGCGCTCGCGCCGGAGGCCCGCGTCAGCGGCGCGGCCGCCCAGGTCCCGTTCGTGGGCGTCCAGCGCCAGCCATCCCTCCCAGGTGGTGAAGTCGGTGCCGCGTTCCTCCAGCAGGGCGACGACGGCGTCCGGGGCAGGTGCCGGGGCGGCCGGGAGGGTGTCCCGGTCCTCCAGCAGGAGGGTGATGGTCTCGAGGGCGTCGCCCTTGGTGTGGCCGATCAGGCCGACCGGGCCGCGCTTGATCCAGCCGGTGGCGTAGATCCCGGGGACCGGGCTGCCGGCGGTGTCCAGCACCCGGCCGCCGTCGTTCGGGATCACGCCCTTGCTGTGGTCGAAGTCCACCTCGGGGAGGGCAGAGCCGAAGTAGCCGATGGCGCGGTAGACGGCCTGGGCCGGGTAGTCGACGAACTCGCCGGTGCCGCGGGCGTTGCCCGTGCCGTCGAGTTCGGTCCGTTCAAAGCGGATCCCGGCCACGGTGCCCGGCGCCGTCGCGTCGTCGTACACCTCGACCGGGCTGTGCAGGAAGTGCAGGTGCAGCCGCCGCGAGGCCGTGAGCTCGGAGAGGTCCTCGGGCTGCTCGGCGATCCAGTTCGTCAGCGTGCCCACCATGGTCTTGATCTGGTTGTTGGACTGAATCGCCTCATCCGAGGCCTCATCGAACTCGAAGTCCTCCGCGTAGAGGACGATGTCCACGTCCTTGGAGTGGGAGAGTTCGCGCAGTTCCAGCGGCGTGAACTTCACCTGCGCCGGGCCGCGCCGGCCGAACACGTGCACGTCGGTGACCGGGGAGGCTTTCAGCCCGGCGTAGACGTTGTCGGGGATCTCGGTCACCAGCAGGTCGTCGGCGTGCTTGGACAGGATCCGGGCCACGTCCAGGGCCACGTTGCCGTTGCCGATCACCGCGATCTCCTTGGCCTCCAGCGGCCACTCCCGCGGCACGTCCGGGTGCCCGTCGTACCAGGAGACGAAGTCCGCGCCGCCGAAGGAACCCTCCAGGTCGATGCCGGGGATGTTCAGGTCCGCGTCCTTGATCGCACCGGTGGCGAAGATGACCGCGTCGTAGAAGGCCCGGAAGTCGCTGAGAGTAAGGTCGCGGCCGTAGGTGACGTTGCCGAAGAAGCGGATGTCGCCGCGGTCCAGGACCTTGTGCAGGGCGTTGACGATCCCCTTGATCCGGGGGTGGTCCGGGGCCACGCCGTAGCGGATCAGGCCGTAGGGCGCCGGGTACCGGTCGAAGAGGTCGATACTGACGGTGAGCGCGCCGCTGGTGACGGCCTCGCTCTTGGTCAGGATGTCCGCGGCGTAGACGCCGGCCGGACCGGCGCCGATCACGGCGACGCGGAGGGGACGCGCTGGGGTTCCTGTGGGGAGGGTTGCTGACACGGCTGTGTTCCTTTGGTTCGAGCGGTGGCTGGTTCCGGGCGTGCCTAGGGGGCGGCGACGCGCGGGGTGTTCGGGGAGGTGGTGCTGTAATCCGCGGTCTTGAAGTACGGCGGGGCGTAGGGGCTGACCCGGACGACGTCGCCGATGACCACGACGGCGGGGTTCGCCACCCCGGCGGCCTCCGCCTGGTCCGCGATGGTCCCGAGCGTCCCGATCGTGACCCGCTGGTTCGGCAGGTAGCCGTTCTCCACGATGCCAACCGGCGTTGCCGCGGGCAGACCCGCCGCCGCGAGGGTGGCCGCGGATTCGCCCAGCCGCCCGACGCCCATGAGCAGGACGACAGTGTGGTCGGCCCGGGCCGGCACCTCCGCGAGCTCCTCGTGGCCGGTGACCACGCTGAAGCCCCTGGCCAGGCCGCGGTGCGTGACCGGGATGCCGGCGGCGGCGGGGACGGACACCGCGGACGTCACGCCGGGGACGAGTTCGACGTCCACGCCGTGCTGCCGGCAGTACTCGGCCTCCTCGCCGCCCCGGCCCAGGACGTACGGGTCGCCGCCCTTGAGCCGGACCACGCGGTGGCCGGCCAAGGCCTCGGCCACGAGGATCCGGTTGATCTCGGCCTGCGGGACGGGGTGGTGGCCGGGGGTCTTGCCGACTTCCACCACGCGGACGTCGGGGGCGAGTTCGTCGAGCAGTTGCCGGGGTCCCAGCCGGTCGGCGACGACGACGTCGGCCTGGCCCAGGAGGCGCCGGCCGCGGACGGTGATCAGGCCGGGGTCGCCGGGGCCGCCGCCCACCAGGGCGACGGAGCCGGTGGCTGCGTCCGTCTGAACGCGGTGGCGGCGCAGCGGCAGGTCGCCGGTGTCCAGGGCGGTGGCGACGGCGTCGCGCAGCGCCATGGCCCGGCGCGGGTCTCCCCCGGCGTTGATGGCGATCTTGACGTCGTCCACGACGGCGACGGCGGGCGTCCAGGCGGCGGACGCCTCGTGGTCGGAGGCGTTGACGCACCAGGTCCGCTGCGCCTCGGCGTCGGCGGCGACCTGTGCGTCCACGGCCGGGTTCCCGGTGGCGGTCTGGATGAACCAGGCGCCGTCGGCATCGCCGGGGCGGTAGGGCCGGGCCTTCCAGGCCAGGAGCCCGGCGTCGGCCAGCTCCCGCACCCCGGCCCCGGCCTCCGGGGCGACGAGCGTGACCCGGGCGCCGGCGTCCAGCAGGCCCTTGGCGCGACGGGCGGCGACGGGTCCTCCGCCCACCACGAGTACTGGGCGGCCGAGCAGGCGCAGTGCCGCGGGATAGATGTCCTGGATGGTCATGCGTCGAGGGTAGGTCCGGGCCGGGCGGGCCGACCAGCGGCCGGGAAACACCGGTTCACGCGAGGTCACGGGGCGTCATCTGGGCTGTCATCTCTGGTCCGCCGGCTCAGCGGGTGCTGCCGGCCAGGAGCCCGCGGCGGCGGAGCAGGTGCTTCTCCACCGGGGCGAAGACCAGCAGTTCCACCAGGATGCCGATGGCGAGGATGAGCAGGATCGCGGCGAGCACCACCGTCATGTCCGCGAGATCGCGGCCCTGGTTGAGCAGGGAGCCCAGACCGAAGCCCATGCTGCCGCCCACGGTGATGATTTCGGCGGCCATCAGCGAGCGCCAGGAGAAGGCCCAGCCCTGCTTGAGTCCGCCCAGGTAGCCGGGCAGCGCGGCGGGCAGGATGATCCGGAGGGTCAGGTCCAGCCGGGAGGCGCCGAGGACGGAGCCGACGCGGCGGTACTGCGGGGGGATCTGGTCGACGCCGGAGATCAGGCCGTTGATGATCGACGGGATGGCCCCCATCAGGACCACGAAGTAGACGGTGGCGTCGCTGAGGCCGAACCAGATGATGGCCGCCGGCACCCACGCCACCGAGGGCAGCACCTGCAGTCCGGAGATCAGCGGCCCGAAGGCACGCCGGAGCGGGGCCACCTGGGCCAGCAGCAGGCCCAGCGGCGTCGCGATGAGCACGCTGATGACGAATCCCGCGGCGCCGCGCTGCAGGGAGGTAGCCACGGCCTGTTGCAGGGTGGCCTCACCCCAGAGGGCACCGAGCTGCCCGGCGACGTCGAGCGGACCAGGGACCAGGTCGCGGCGTTTGATGCCGAGCCAGGCGTAGGCCTGCCAGGCCAGGAGGAGCACGGCGAGCGCGGCCACCGGCAGCAGCACCCGGGACCAGTCGATGCGGGCGGTCCGGGCAGCGGCGGACTGCAACGAGTCCAGGCCGGCCTCCAACTGGCGGAGGTCTTCGACGCCGGGACGAACAGTCTCCTCCCGGGCGCCGGCCGGGGCAGCTGCTTCGGGTGCGGCGGTGGGGCTAGTGGGCATGGCGGCGGATCTCCTCGCGTAGCCGGGCGGTGATGGCGCCGGTAAGTTGTCCGGCCAGTCCGGGGTCGGTGCGGTGCTCTTCGGTGACCTGCCATTCCTGGACCACCCGGCCCGGGCGGGAGGAGAGCAGCAGGACGCGCTGGCCGAGCCGCACCGCCTCGGCGACGTTGTGGGTGACGAAGATGATGGTCCGGCCGGTTTCCTGCCAGACGCGTTCCAGTTCGTCGTGCAGCAGGTCCCGGGTGATGGCGTCGAGCGCGGCGAAGGGTTCGTCCATCAGTAGTAACGGCCGGTCCTGGGCCAGAGCCCGGGCCAGGGCCACCCGCTGGCGCATGCCGCCGGAGAGCTCGTGCGGGCGTTTGCCGCCCGCACCGGAAAGGTGCACCAGGTCCAGCAGTTCCCCGGCCGTCCGGCGTCGTTCCGCCTTCCCCACCCCGCGGAGCGTGAGGGCCAGTTCGACGTTTTCCCGGGCGGTGAGCCAGGGAAAGAGGGCCGCGTCCTGGAACATGAACGCCGCCCCGTCGCTGGGCACCTCAAGGGCTCCTGCGGTGGGCGCCTCCAGCCCGGCGATGATGTTCAGCAGGGTGGATTTCCCGCAGCCCGAGGCGCCCAGCAGCGCCACGAACTCACCGGCGCCGATGCTGGCGTTCACGTCCTCCAGGACGGGCGCGCCGTCGTCGAAAGTCTTTCCGAGGTTTTCCAGCAGTACCGGCATGAGGAGGTCCTCCCTTGGTTGCGGTGGTGGCGGGGTGGTCAGTCCCTGCCCAGGCCCCGGGCGGACACGTGGGTGGCGGAGACGGCGTTGAGGGCTGTCAGGTCGAAGATGCCGCTGATGTCCGCGGGTTTGGTGATGCCCGCGTCCGCCCCGTCCTGCAGCAGCTTCGGGTAGGTGCCGGCGAGCGGGTCGACGGTGAAGACGATGTTCTGCAGGGAGCGGTCCACGACGTCGGCGGGCAGCTCGGCACCCCCGGCGTCCTTGAGCGCGGTATTCAGGGCGGCGGCCTTCTCCGCGGCCGGGGCGTGCTGCAGCCAGTCCACGGCCTGGACGTGGCCCTTGAGCAGCGCCTTGACGGTGTCCGGGTGGGCCGCTGCGTAGGCCTTGTTGACGATCAGCACGGTGGTGGGGAACTGTCCCGGGGCGCCGGACAGCGAGCCGTCCCAAAGGTCCTTTTCGTCCACCAGGACCTTGGCGCCAGCCTGCAGCACAAGCCGGGACGCCCAGGGTTCGGGCAGCCAGGCGCCGTCGAGCTTTCCGGCCTGGAAAAGCTTGAGGGTCTGGGCATTCTCGGTGGGGTTGATGGTGACGTCGCCGCCGCCGCCGGGGCTGACGTGGAAGCCCTGTCTGCCCAGCCAGGCCCGGAGCGCCACGTCCTGGGTGCCGCCCAGTTGCGGGGTGGCGAGCGTCTTTCCGCGCAGCTGGTCAGGCGTGCTGATCTCCGGCCGGACCACCAGTTGGGCGCCTCCGGAGGCGGCACCGGCGACGATGCTGATGGATTCGCCCTTGCTCTTGACGAAGGAGTTGATCGCCGGGCTGGGGCCAATGTAGGTGGCGTCGATGGCGCCGGCGTTGAGGGCCTCGATGGCGGCGGGGCCGGCGTTGAAGACCTGGGTGCTGAGCCTGGTCTGGCCGAGGCTTGCGGCGATGAAGCCCTTGCTGACGCCGATCAGGGCGGCACCGTGGGTGACGTTGCCGAAGTAGCCGAGTTTGAGTTCGGCCGCGGGGGTGCCCCCGGCCGTGCCGGCGTCCGGGCCCGGTGCCGGGCCGCGGCTGACGGTGGAGGCCACGGCGGCGCCCGCCCCGATGAGCAGGGCGAGTCCGACGGCGACGCCCACCTCGAGGCCGCGGCGGCGCCGGGACTTGTTGTGCCGGGTTTTGTGGTGCCGGGAAGGTCCCGGTTCACCGGCAACGATCCGGGTGGTCCGGGGCTGTGAGCTTGTCATGGCTTCACCCTAGGGAGCAGTCCGAACCGGGTTAAACGGTCCGGAAACCGGGGGTCACGGGGGTTCACGCAGCGTCACACTGGGCGCCGCACCGGGACGGGGTCAGCCCTGCGGCGGTGTCGGAAAGCGCGGTGAGTAGCGGGTCCAGAGGCCGAAGTAGCGGCGGCCGCTGCGGACCAGCGCGACGGCGAGGTACGCGACGGCGGCGACCGCGCCGAGCCCCACGGTGACGGGCACCGGGGCGGCCAGGGTTCCGGCGGCGGCCGCGGTCAGGAGGCCCGCGAGCGCGGCGTTGACCGCGGCGATGAAGACCATGCTGCTGCCCAGGAACTGGCTTACGTGCCTCCGGTTGCGGAAGAAGAAATAGGTCTGCTCGGAGCCGGACCGGTCGTCGTGCGGGGAGGACATCAAATACGGCGCCAGCCCGGGGTCCAGGCTCACATACCCCGCCCGGATCCGGTTCATGGCAATCACGTACATCAGGTCCTCGATGCCGACGTTCATGACACGGACCTGGGTGAGGACTCCCACCAGCGTCACGAAGCCGAGGACCGAGAGCTCGTACACCGGGAACAGCCCGGTGAACCCCGTCGCCTGGCCCACCAGGGCCAGGCTGACCAGCCCGGCGGAGGTCAGCGTGAGGAACATGCTGATCCGGGTCAGGACCTCGCTCTGGGTGGTGCTTCGGGAGGCCAGCAGGCTCCAGTGTTCGGTGGCGAGCAGTTGCGCCCGCACCGCGGGCGGCGGCCCGGCGGGTTCACCGCCAGGGCCAGATTCCAGTGCAGAGCCGCGTTTCGGCGCTGGGGCCGGGATGGGAGCCGTGTTCTCCGGCATGGCGCCCATTGTCCTCCACCGGTTTGGCAGCGGCTAGGGTCGTTGGGCGCCGCCTCCGCCGCGGCTCAGATGGCGACTCAGATGCTGGCTCAGATGCTGTAGCGCTCGTCCTCGTGGTCGCCGGGGTGGTCCCGGACCAGTCCCGCGGCGAGGGTGTTGCCGTCCCGCGGGTCGATCACCAGGAACGCGCCGGTCCGCCGGTGGCGCTGATAGTTCTCCAGCGGCAGCGCAGCGGCAAGCCGGAGCTGGGCGTGGCCGATGTCGTTCAGTTCCAGCGTGGTGGCCGGTTCAACCCGGAAGCTGCCGAGGTCCAGCCTGCCGCTCAGGGTCCGGACCAGGGCCTGGACAGTGCGGGTGCCGTGTTTGACCAGCACCTTGGCCCCCTCCCGCAGCGGCTTAGGCGAGAGCCAGCAGAGCGAGGCGTACAGGTCGGCGGTGGACTCGGAAATCGTCCCGGCCGCCGCGATCGTGTCGCCGCGTGCGACATCGAACTCGTCCGCCAGCCGCAGCGCCACCGACTGCGGGGCCACGGCCTCCGTGAGCTGCCGGCCGGCGAAGTCGATCCCTGTGACCGTGGTATTCCGCGGCGCCTGCCCGGGCGTCAGGACGGTAACCGAGTCACCGAGCTTCACCGCGCCCTCCGTGATCTGGCCGGCGTAGGCCCGGTAGTCGCGGTACGCGCCGGGGTTGAGGCCGCGGGCGATCGCGTCGGGGGCCAGCGCCCCCTGCGGCCGGACCACCAGCTGGACCGGGAAGCGGAAGCTTTCCAGGTGGGTTTCGATCTCGTCCGCGGCCGGGAGGGTCTCGAGTATCTCCAGCAGCGCCGGTCCGCGGTACCAGGGGGTGCGCGCGGACCGGTCGACGACATTGTCGCCGTCGAGCGCGGACACCGGAACCACCAGCAGCCCGGAACCGTCCCCGTCCCCCAGCCCGAGTTCGCGGCCCACGTGCTGCACCTCGGCCTCGATGGTGCGGAAGACGTCCTCGCTGAAGTCCACCAGGTCGATCTTGTTCACCGCCACGATCACGTGCGGCACCCGCAGCAGGTGCAGCACGGACAGGTGCCGGCGGGTCTGTTCCAGGACGCCCTTGCGGGCATCGATGAGGACCACGACGGCGTCCGCGGTGGAGGCTCCGGTCACCGTGTTCCGGGTGTACTGCACGTGCCCGGGGCAGTCGGCGAGGATGAAGCTGCGCCGGTCGGTGGCGAAGTAGCGGTAGGCGACGTCGATGGTGATGCCCTGTTCCCGTTCGGCGCGCAGCCCGTCGGTCAGCAGCGCGAGGTCGATCCGCTGCCCTCCGGTCTCCCCGTCCGCCGCGCCGAAGCCGCGGTCCGCGGAGGTACGGGCAACGGCGTCGAGCTGGTCGGCGAGGATGGCTTTCGAATCGTGCAGCAGCCGGCCCACCAGGGTGGACTTGCCGTCGTCGACCGAGCCGGCGGTGGCGAACCGGAACAACGAGGCGGAGGAGAGTCCCAGGTCTGCGGCGGCGGCATCCTGGGTGGCGGGAATGGTGCTCATTAGAAATAGCCGTCTTTCTTGCGGTCTTCCATGGCGGCCTCGGAGATGCGGTCATCGGCCCGGGTGGCGCCACGTTCGGTGATGGTGGAGGCGGCAACTTCAATCACGACGTCGCGCACGGTGGCGGCGGCGGATTCGACGGCGCCTGTGCAGGACATGTCCCCGACGGTGCGGTAGCGGACCGTCCTGGTGATGACCTGCTCGTCGGGGCGGGGTTGCGAGACCTCCCCGACGGCGAGCCACATGCCGTCGCGGGCGAAGACCTCGCGCTCGTGGGCGTAGTAGAGGCCGGGCAGGTCGATGTTCTCGCGTTCGATGTAGCGCCAGACGTCCAGTTCGGTCCAGTTGCTGATCGGGAAGGCCCGGACGTGCTGGCCCACGGTGTGCCGGCCGTTGTACAGGTTCCAGAGTTCCGGGCGCTGGTTGCGCGGGTCCCACTGGCCGAATTCGTCGCGCAGGCTGAGGATGCGTTCCTTGGCCCGGGCCTTGTCCTCGTCCCGGCGGCCGCCGCCGAAGACGGCGTCGAACCGGTTGCGGCTGATCGCGTCCAGTAGAGGCACGGTCTGCAGCGGGTTGCGGGTGCCGTCCGCGCGCTCGGCCAGCTCGCCGGAATCGATGAACTCCTGCACGGAGCCCACCACCAGCCGGAGTCCCAGCCGCTCCACGGTCCGGTCCCGGAACTCGATCACCTCGGGGAAGTTGTGCCCGGTGTCCACGTGCAGCACCGGAAACGGCACCTTCCCGGGCCAGAACGCCTTAGTGGCCAGGTGCAGCATCACCACGGAGTCCTTGCCCCCGGAGAACAGCAGCGCGGGCCGCTCAAACTCGGCAACAACCTCCCGGATGACGTGGATTGCCTCGGACTCGAGCGTGTCGAGGCTGGAAAGGCGGGCCGACGGGGGAGCCGCAGCGGCATCTGCTGTGGAGGCGTAGCCAGCCACGAAAGTCTCAACATTGCTCATACGTGTAGTCCGCATTCTGTCTTGTCGGTTCCGGCCCAGCGGCCGGCGCGGGGGTCCTCGCCGGGGGCGACCTGGCGGGTGCAGGGCTGGCAGCCGATGGAGGGGTAGCCACTGGCGAGCAGCGGGTTGACAGGCAGGAGGTTCTCCTCCGAGTAGGCCACCAGCTGGTCGAAGGTCCAGGCCGCCACCGGGTTGACCTTGACCAGTCCGTTGGCTTCGTCCCAGGTCACAAGCGGGGTGTTGGTGCGGGTGAGAGCCTCGTCGCGGCGGACGCCGGTGAACCAGAGTTCGTAGCCGGCCAGGGTGCGGCGCAGCGGGGCGACCTTGCGCAGCGCGCAGCACTGGGCGGCGTCGCGGGCGAAGAGCTCCTTGCCCAGCAGCCGGTCCTGCTGCTCCACGGTGGTCTCGGGCAGCACGTCCACGACAGTGACACGCAGGTTCGCGGCCACCTCATCCCGCGTGGCGTAGGTTTCCGGGAAGTGGTACCCGGTGTCCAGGAAGAGCACGTCGACGCCGGGGATCCGTTCCGCGACGAGGGCAGGCAGGACGGCGTCGGCCATGGAGCATGCGACGGCGACGGCGGGCCGTTCGAAGGTGCGCGCCACCCAGCCGATCACCTCGCCGGCCGGGGAGTCCCAGCCGAGTTCGGCGGCCCCGGCAGCGGCGAGGGCCTTGAGCTCCTCGCGACTACGGAGGGCGGCGGTCACTGCAGGTCCCCTTCGTCGGCGGCGAAGGCCCATTCGGCGAAGCTCTGGCCCTCGGTCCTGGTGGCGGCGAACTTTCGCACCACCCGCTCCACGTAGTCGGGCAGTTCGTCGGCGGTGACCTTGAGACCCCGCACGGTGCGGCCGAGGCCCGCTTCCTCCCGGTCCGTGGAGGCGAGTCCGCCGCCGAGGTGGACCTGGAAGCCGGGGGTCGGGTCGCCGTCGGGCGTGGGAAGCATCATGCCCTTGAGGCCGATGTCCGCCGTTTGGATGCGGGCGCAGGAATTGGGGCAGCCGTTGATGTGCAGGGACAGCGACTCCGGCAGCTTCCCGGTGTCAACGAGGTCGGCGAGGCGCCGCTCCAGCTCGGCCACCGCCGTCGCCGCCGTCGCCTTGGTTTCGACGATCGCGAGCTTGCAGAATTCGATGCCGGTGCAGGCGATGGTGCCGCGGCGGAACACGGAGGGCCGGGCGGAGAGGCCCAGGGCGTCGAGCTCGGCGACGAGCGGTTCCACCTGGTCGCCGGGGACGTCCAGGACCACGAGCTTCTGGTGCGGGGTGGTCCGCAGCCGCCGCGAACCGCGGGATTCGAGGGTGTCGGCGAGGGCCACCAGCTGGCTGCCGGAGAGGCGGCCGGCCACCGGGGTGGCGCCGATGAAGAACCTGCCGTCCTTTTGTTCGTGGGCGCCGATGTGGTCGCCGGGGGTGGCGGGCTTGGGCGCGGCCGGGCCGTCGCTGAGCGTGTAGCCGAGGTATTCGTCCTCAAGGACCCGGCGGAATTTTTCCGGACCCCAGTCGGCCAGCAGGAACTTGAGCCGGGCCTTGGTGCGCATCCGCCGGTAGCCGTAGTCGCGGAAGATGCTGGTGACGCCGAGCCAGACGTCGGCGGCCTGGTCCGGGCGGACGAAGGCGCCGAGGCGCTTGCCGAGCATCGGGTTGGTGGAGAGCGCGCCGCCCACCCAGAGGTCGTAGCCGGCGCCGAGTTCGGGGTGGACCAGGCCCACCAGGGCGACGTCGTTGATCTCATGGACCACGTCCTGGCTGGGATGGCCGGTGATGGCCGTCTTGAACTTGCGCGGCAGGTTGGCCAGCTCGGGGTCGCCGATGAAACGCTCGGCGAGCTCCCGGATCAGCGGGGTGGGATCGATGATCTCGTCCTTGGCGATCCCGGCCACCGGGGAGCCCAGGATCACGCGGGGCACGTCGCCGCACGCCTCCGTGGTGGACAGTCCCACCGCCTCGAGGCGGCGCCAGATCTCGGGGACGTCCTCGACCCGGATCCAGTGCAGCTGGATATTCTGCCGGTCCGTGAGGTCGGCCGAGTCCCGGGCGAAGTCCACGGAGATCCCGCCGATGACGCGCAGCTGCTCGGTGGTGAGGGCGCCGCCGTCGATCCTGACCCGGAGCATGAAGTACTTGTCCTCGAGCTCGTGCGGCTCCAGGGTGGCTGTCTTGCCGCCGTCGATCCCGGGCTTGCGCTGGGTGTAGAGGCCCCACCAGCGGAACCTGCCGTGCAGGTCGGTGCCGTCGATCGAGTCGAAGCCGTGCTTGGCGTAGACCGACTCGATCCGCTCGCGCACGTTCAGGCCGTTGTCTTCCTGCTTCCAGGTTTCGTTGGCGTTCAGCGGCGCGGTGCCATCCACCTTCCACTGCCCGTGCGGCTTGGCGGCGGGCCGGCCGGGCCTAGCGGCGCGGGCCGCACGGCCGCCGGCGGTCTGGTCCTGGGGCGCTCCGGCTAGAGCTGTATCAGTCATGGCTCGACTGTAGGGGCGGGCCGAATCGGCCGACAACGGATCAGAAACGCGGGGTCACCGTGGGCAACAATTCGTCATCTGCGGACCTTTAGGATCCGGCCACGGCCGCGTCGTAGCGGTCCAAGGCGATCCGGGCGAGGTCCGGGGAGGGCAGCAGCGGCGCGGTGACCAGGTCCGCCCCGGCCTTGGCGAGCTGGTTGTGGAAGAACCCGGGCGCCAGCAGGTAGGACGCGATCACCACCCGGCCGCCGAGGTCGACGGCGCCGGCGGACGCCCCGGCCCCCGCTCCCCCGGCAGCCTCCTCACGCAGCATTGCGACGGCCTCGGGAACGGACGGTTTCGCGGAGGCTCCGTAGGCGGCGACGATCCGGTTTGAACGGAGGGCCCGCAGCTGACCCACGAGCTCTTCGACGTTGTCCGCGGCAGTGGGGTCGGAGGAGCCCGCGGCGGCGACAATCACGGCGTCGTTGTCCGTCACCCCGGCCTCCCGCAGCCGACGGTCCAGCAAGGCGGCGAGGCGCGGGTCCGGTCCCAGCGGCGCCGCGGCGGCCGTTCCTGGGCGGCTGCCCACGGCCCGGGCGATGTCCACCTTGACGTGGTAGCCGATGCTCAGCAGCAGCGGCACGACGACGGCGCTCCGCCCGGCGGGGAGCCCCGCGACGACGTCGGGCAGGGCGGGCTCCTGGACGTCGACGTAGGCCTCGAGGACCTCCAGTCCGGGGCGGAGGGCGGCGATGGCGGCGCGCAGGGCGTTGACTTCGGCGGCGCCGTCGGGGTTGGCGGTTCCGTGGGCGCAGGCGATCAGGAGGGGGCTATCCATAGCCGTTAGCGTAACCTTGGAGCCGCCCCTCCGCCCCGCCGAAAAAACCAGGACCGCCATGACCTTTTCCTTCAGCCTCGTCCTGGTGTGGTTGGACCTGGCCGGTGTCTTCTTCTTCGCGGTGTCCGGGTCGCTGCTGGCGGCGCGGAAGGAATTCGACATTGTCGGGTCCCTGCTGCTGGCCTCGGTGGTGAGCCTGGGCGGCGGCGTCATCCGGGACATCATCATCAACAATGGTTCCCCGGCGGCGTTCACCAACCCCGCCTACCTCGCTCCCCCGCTGCTGGCGACCGTCCTGGTGTATTTCCTCTACTCGAGCGTCCAGCGGTTCACCTCGCTGCTGGTGCTCTTCGACGCCGGCGGCCTGGCCCTGTTCTGCATCACAGGCAGCCTGAAGGCCCTCGCCGCGGGGATGCACCCGGTGGCCGCGGTGCTGCTGGGTGTGACGACGGCGGTGGGCGGCGGCCTGCTCCGCGACATCACCGCCAACGAGGTGCCGCAGCTCTTCGACCCGGGCGACCTGTACGCCCTTCCCGCGTTCGCCGGCGCCGGGTTGACGGTGGCGCTGTCCGTGACGGGCTCCTTCAACCCGGTCACCGGACCGGTGGTGGCGGCCCTGGTTTTCGCGTTCCGGGTCACCGCGTGGCGGCGCCGCTGGCGGGTTCCGCTGGCCGTGCGCGGCTGGCACCGGCTGGGCCTGGGCCGGGCGGGGAGAGGGCCCGCGGATTAGCTAGGATATGAAGCATGACTGACATGTTCCTCGAGAAGTTCCGCGCGCTTGTTCCGAAATATCTCGAAGACGAATGGCAGGAAGCGGACGGCCTGTCCGAGCAGGAGCTGGACGAGGCCCTGGCCGAGCACCAGTTCACCATCCCGCTGGTTCTCCGCGAGTTCTACCTGGCCCTGGGCGGCTGCGAGGACCTGATGGAGGCGTACCACTACTTCTGGGATCCCGAGGAACTCGAAGTCGACGACGAGGGCTTCCTGATGTTCCTCGAGGACGAGGAAGAGCAGTTCACCTGGGGCTTCCGCGTGGGCGACCTCAGCGTCCCGGACCCCATCGTGTACCGCCGCAACAACGCCCGCGGACAGTGGAAGAGCGAAGAAGGAACCTTCTCCGAGTTCGTCTTCGACATGTTCGAGTGGGCCTTCAACGACGACGACGAGGACTAGCCTCCCGCCGTCGGGGTCCCTCCGGGGGCACCTTGACACGGACACGCCGCAATAGGTGCCTGTGAACACCTGATCCGGCGTCGAACTGCCCCCGTACCGCTTGTGATGCAGCGTCACGGCCGAAACCCTCCCCTGCGCCAGAGATCAATGAGTGCAATGACCTGGGTCACCATCCGCTCCGGGTGGTGTACGACGTCGTCGTAGCCGAACCGAAGGACAAGGTAGCCGCCGACCACGGCGGTATTGTTACGCCGCCGGTCCTTCTTGACTTGGAACGGTTCCAAGTGGGTTGCCCCGTCGGTCTCGACGATCACCAAGTCCTCCACGAGGAAATCAACCTCCCCGACGCCGGGTATCTCCACGTGCCGGCGGATATAGAGGCCGGCACGTACGAAGGCGGCGTTGGCGAGGACCTCGAGCAGCGAGTCGGCGCGGGGAATGATCAGATCCAGCACTGACCGTGCCCGGGCGTTCCGGTTCCCGGTGAGGCGTCCGCGCAGGAAAGCCAGGCTGATGTCACCACGGCCGACCGCGCACTGAATCATCACCAAGGCCTCACGTTCCGGCAGGCAGCGCAAGGCGTGCAGCAGGACGTCAGCCAGGCCGACCATCGGCAGGGTCGGGTGCCTGGGATGAAGAATGCGGCCGTGTTGGATGACGCCGGGCGGGGCCAATCGGTGGCCTACGCAGACGTGACGACGTGCAGCAGGCACGAGCGTCCACAAGCCGTAGCCGGGCGCAGCCGAAAGGCAGGTCAGCAGACCCCGGATCTCACGGGCGGCCCCATATTCACCGGCGTTCCCCGGCAGGGCATAGTGTCCGCGGCGGACCCTCACAACGACGCCCGACGCCACGCCTGCCGTGAGGCGGTGACGGGTAAACCCGGCCCGCTGCAGCGCCGCCGTCGTCGCCATTCCACCCCGCCCTGCCAAGAATGTGAAAAGCTCCATCAGCTCAATCTCACGGACACCATGCGCACGCGCACCTGTGCCGGTGCCGTATGTGGACAGCGTCGCCCTATCCCGTTCAGCCGGACGGGGGCACTTCGGCCCAGACACGCCGGCGCCTGAGGGGCAAGGTCAGGCAGAGGGGATTCAATGTGCCCCCGGACCGCCAGCAGCGAGCCCCGGCAAAAACCATGACAGCAAAATTACAGAAACCCTAGACAGTTTGACAGAGTTGTCATACGCTTATTCATGGGTTCACTAAACGCCTCCGGTGAATCTGATGCGAACGGAGAAATGGCCCCGGTTCCGCACAACGGACGACTCGAACGTTGTGAGGACCGGGGCCATTCCGCGTCCACAGGGGTGCCGGCCCTGATAAGGACCACGGCAAGAACCTAGCTGCTGCGCTCCACTACGGCGTGCGCGAAGCTGGTCAGCGAATCCTTGACCACGCCCTCGGGCAGCGGCTGGAGGGCGGCGATCGCCTCGGCGGCCCACTCCCGCGCCACGGTCCAGGACTGGGCGGTGACCGGGTGCTCGCGCAGCCCGGCGACCGCGGCGGCCAGCGCCTCATCGGAACTCAGGTCCCCGTCGATCAGGGTCAACAGGTCCACGGCGGACTGGTCGCCGTCGGCGGCGGCCTTGCGCAGCAGCAGCACGGGCAGCGTGGGCACGCCCTCGCGCAGGTCGGTGCCCGGCGACTTGCCGCTCTTGACCTTGACGCCGGTCACGTCGATTACGTCGTCGGCCAGCTGGAAGGCCACGCCCACCTTCTCGCCGTACTCGACCAGCAGGGCTTCGTAGGACTCGTCGGCCCCGGAGAAAATCGCCCCGAGCTGGCCCGAGGCCGCCACAAGGGAACCGGTCTTGTCCGCGATCACGGACAGGTAGTGCTGGACGGGATCCTCGTCCGGCCGCGGCCCGACGGTCTCGTGCAGCTGGCCGAGGCACAGCCGCTCGAAGGTGCGGGCCTGGATGCCCAGGGCACGCGAACCCAGTTCGGAGACCAGGATCGAGGCGCGGGCGAAGATCAGGTCGCCGGTGAGGACGGCCACGGAGTTGCCCCAGACCTCGTGCGCGGTGGGGGCCCCGCGGCGGAACGGCGCGGAGTCCATCACGTCGTCGTGGTACAGCGTCGCCAGGTGCGTCAACTCGACGACGACGGCGGCCTGCACCACGGCGGGCCGGGAGGCATCCCCCAGGTGCGCGCACAGCAGGGTCAGCAGCGGCCGGATGCGCTTGCCGCCGGCCTCCACCAGGTGACGGGAGGTGGCATCGGCCAGCGGGTCGGAGTTGGCGATCGCCTCGCGCAGCTTCTTCTCCACGCGGGCGAGGTTGGTGGTGATCGCGGGGCCCAGTTCGGCGTCGCCGGCGATCGCCGCAAACCCTGCCGGAAGCTGCAGCCCGGTGGCGATGGCGGTGGTGTTCAGGTCGGGCTCGGAGCCCTGCAGGCCGTGCCCGGCGTGCGTCCAGCTTTGGTCTGCGGAGTTGGTCACGGGTTAACCCTAACTTTTTGTTGCGGAAACCGCGGATTCGGGGCCGGAACGGTGCCGGTATTGGACGTCGCCGGGACCAGGGCCTCCAGGACCCGGATCATCCGGTCCTCGATGCCCCTGGCGGAGGGGTCGGTCAGGTTGGCCATCAGCCGGACCACGAACTTCATCAGCAGCGGCAGCGGCATGCCGGTCCGCAGCGCCAGCTTCATGACCGCCGGCTTGCCGATCACGGCGGCGAAGGCGCGGCCCAGGGTGAAGTGCGAGCCCCACTGGTCCCGGACGTAGCCGGCGTACCCGGACAGGTGCGCGTCGGCGTCCTTCCGGTCCCAGCCGGCCGCCGCGGACCGGGAGGCGGTGTCAATCAGGTATTCGGCGGCGAAGCGGGCGGACTCCATCGCGTAGGAGATACCCTCGCCGTTGAACGGGGAGACCATGCCGCCGGCGTCGCCGAGCAGCAACAGGCCCGGCGCGTAGTGCGGGGTGCGGTTGAAGCCCATGGGCAGCGCGGCGCCGCGGATCTCGCCCACCTGGTTCTCCGGGGTGAAGCCCCACTCCGGCGGCATCCCGGCGGTCCATTCGCGCAGGACCTGCTTGTAGTCGAGCTTGCCGAATTCCTTAGAGGAGTTCAGGATGCCCAGGCCCACGTTGGAAGTGCCGTCGCCGACGCCGAAGATCCAGCCGTAGCCGGGCAGCAACTGCCCGTCGGCGCCGGGCAGTTCCAGCCAGCCCTCCATCCAGTCGTCCTCGTGGCGGGGGCTGGTGAAGTAGGTGCGCACCGCCACGCCAAGGGGGCGGTCGTCGCGTTTGCGCAGGCCCAGGGACACGGCGGTGCGGGTGGAGTTGCCGTCCGCGGCGAGGACGACGTCGGCGGCGAAGTCCCGGGTCTCCCCCGTCTTCCGGCCGGCGTCATCGAGCAGTGCGGCCCGTACGCCGGTGACCCGGCCGGCGTCGCCGCGGAGTGCCTCGGTAACGCTGTGGCGTTCCAGCACGACGGCGCCCGCGGACTGGGCGTGCCGGGCGAGCTCCTCGTCGAAGCCCAGCCGGGTCCGGATCAGGCCGTACTGCGGGAAGTCGGAGACCTCGGGCCAGGGCAGTTCGATCGTGCGGCCGCCCGCGATCAGCCGGAGGCCCTTGTTCCGCCGCCAGCCCTCAGTCTCGGGGTGCGGAAGGCCGAGCTTCTGGATTTCACGCACCGCGCGGGGCGTGAGGCCATCGCCGCACACCTTTTCGCGCGGGAAGCTGGTCTTCTCCAGCACCGTAACCTCGAGGCCCGCCTGCGCCAGGTAGTACGCGGCGGTGGATCCGGCGGGACCCGCGCCGACGATCAGTACTTTCACGGCATCGCCGGGCTAGCGCCCGGGCCGGATGATGTTGCGGCGCAGCTTCGCGACCGGGCCGGTGTGATCGGCCAGGGCCTGCGCACCGGCGGCCGGGCCGTCCGCTGGACCGGCAGGCTTCTGCGCCCGGTGCACGGCAACGATGCCGCCGCTGAGGTTGCGGTAGCTGACGGATTCCCAGCCGGCTTCCTGCAGCCAGGCAGCCAGGTGGTCCTGGTCCGGCCAGGCGCGGATGGATTCGGCGAGGTAGACGTAGGCGTCCGGGTTCGAGGAGACCTTGACGGCGATCGCCGGCAGCGCGCGCATCAGGTACTCGGTGTACATGGTCCGCCAGAGCGGCACCACGGGCTGGGAGAACTCGGCGATGACCAGCCGGCCGCCGGGCTTGGTGACCCGGAGCATCTCGGCGAGGGCCTTCTTGGGCTCGTTGACGTTGCGCAGGCCGAAAGAGATGGTGCTGGCGTCGAAGGTGTTGTCCGCGAACGGCAGCCGGGTGGCGTCGCCGGCGATGAAGTCGATGTCCGGGCGGCGGCGCTTGCCCACCTTGAGCATGCCCAGGGAGAAGTCGCAGGCGACGACGTCGATCCCGGCGTCCGCGTACGGCTCGCTGGAGGTGCCGGTTCCCGCGGCCAGGTCCAGCACCCGCTGGCCGGCCTTGACGTCCATGGCCTCGACGACGATCCGGCGCCAGCGCCGGGTCTGTCCCATCGACAGCACATCGTTGACGACGTCGTATTTAGGCGCGACGTCGTCAAACATCGTGGCTACTTCGTCCGGACGCTTATCCAAGGATGCTCGGTTCACCTCGTCATTGTCTCAAAACTTCCACCCTCCCCCTAACCGCCGGACCGGGCAGAGGGCGGGAGACGCGGGAGTAGTGTTGTCTCATCATGACGAGCGCGCCCGGCACCAGACGTATCAGGACCCTGACAGTCCCCCTCGATGCTGATTCGTTCCCCGGGGGGCTGCCGTCATTTCTGGTCCGTGACGACGTGCTCTGCTGGACCCGCCGCGAGGCCGGCCTGGTGGGCTTCGGCGAGGTGGACCGGTTCACGGCCACGGGTCCGGAGCGGTTCCTGGAGGCCGACATCTGGTGGCGCCACCTGGTCCTCGAGGCCGACGTCACCGACGCGGTGGAGTGCCCCGGCACCGGCCCGGTGGCCTTCGGCTCCTTTGCCTTCTCCAAGGTTTCCGCGCACGAATCCCGGCTGATCATCCCCGAGGTCGTGGTGGGACTGCGCGACGGGACGGCCTGGCTGACCCAGATCACCGCCGACGACGTCGAACTCACCGAGGCGGGCGCGCGCGCCGCCCTGAACCGCTGGCTGGACACCGCGCCGGAGCAGGCGCCGCAGGGCGATCGCGAGGCCAAGCTCAGCACCGGAGCGCTCAGCGAGACGGACTGGATGGCCGCCGTCGCCGCCGGCGTCGCCGAAATCCGCACCGGCGCCCTCGAGAAGCTGGTGCTGGCCCGGGACATCGTGGCCACCCTGCCCGACGGCGTGCACGCGGCCGCCATCCTCCGCGAACTGGCCGTCCGGTACCGCGAGTGCTGGACCTACGGCGTGGACGGACTGGTGGGCTCCACCCCCGAGATGCTGATCCAGGTGGAGGGCCGCACCGCCCAGGCCCGCGTTCTGGCAGGAACCCTGGACCGGCGGGACGCCGACGGCGTCGAGGGCAGCCCGCTGGACTTCGCCGAACGGGTCCTGGCCGGGTCCGAGAAGCAGCGCCACGAGCACGACATCGCCATCGCGTCGCTGACCACCCAGCTGGCGCCGTTCTCCGAGGCCATGAACGCCCACAGCGAGCCCTTCATTCTCGAGCTGCCCAACGTCTGGCACCTCGCCTCCGACGTGAAGGCCGAACTGACCGAGGTGGAGGGCCACGTCCCCACCTGCCTGGCGCTGATCAACGCCCTGCACCCCACCGCGGCCGTCTGCGGCACCCCCACCACGGTGGCCGGCGCGCTCATCCGCAAGCTCGAGCACCTGGACCGCGGCCCCTACGCCGGACCGGTGGGCTGGCTGGACGCGGCCGGCAACGGCGAGTGGGGCATCGCCTTGCGCGGCGCGGTGGTCGAGGGCCCGGACACGGTCCGGCTCTACGCGGGCTGCGGCGTGGTGGAGGGCTCTGTTCCGGAAATGGAGCTGGCCGAGACGTGGGCGAAGTTCCGGCCGATGCTGGAGTCCCTCGGCATCGAGAGCTGAACCCCGGCTCTCCCCGCGCACACCGGCGTGCTCGCTGGCGGCGAAAAGCCGGCACACTGGCGCGCCCCGTCGCCCACGGAAGGCCGGCGCACCGCCGTCGTACGCCTGTTACACAAGGCGGCCCGCCGCCGCGACACCGAATCCGGGATTCCAGACATCTCCCCGGCGGTAATGGTTGCAAAAGCGTTCACTATAGTTATCCAATAGTGAAACTTAGTTTTCTGTGACGTACATCTCTTGTTCGGCGATACACTATGAACCGATTTAGTTCCCGGCTCCCCTGCAACAAAAGGTAAGAAAAAATGCAGATCTCCCGTTCGCTCCTGAGCGCCTCCACGCTCAAGGCCGCCACCGTCCTTGCCGTCGGTGCCCTGGCACTGTCCGCCTGCACCAACGCCTCCGAGACCGGGTCCGGCGCCGGCAGCCCCGCAGCCTCCGGCGCGTCGAAGGCCAGCTTCGACCCCACGACGGTGCAGAAGGACGACTCCCTGGCAGCCATGGTCCCCGCGGCCATCAAGTCCAAGGGCACCCTGACCATCGGCGCAGACACCAGCTACGCCCCGGCCGAATTCCTCGGCCCGGACGGCCAGACCCCGGTGGGCTACGACGTCGACATCGCCAAGGCGATCGGCGCGACCCTGGGCCTCAAGGTTCAGGTCCAGACCGCGGAATTCACCGGCATCCTCCCGGCGCTCGGCCCGAAGTACGACCTGGGCATCTCCTCCTTCACCATCAACAAGGAGCGCCTCGGCGCGGTGAACATGGTCAGCTACTTCAACGCCGGCACCGCCTGGGCAGTGAAGAAGGGCAACCCGAAGGGCTTCTCGCTCGATGACGTCTGCGGCAAGGCCATCGGCGTCCAGACCGGCACCGTGCAGGAAGACCCGGACCTCGCCGACCGCAACAAGAAGTGCACCGCCGAGGGCAAGAAGCCGATCGAAATCGTGACGCTGAAGAACCAGACTGACGTCACCACCCGCCTGGTCAACGGCAGCATCGACGCGATGGCCGCCGACTCCCCGATCATCGGCTACGCCCTGACCCAGACCAACGGCCAGCTGGAGAAGCTCGGCGACGTCTACGACGCCGCTCCGCAGGGTATTGCCGTCGCCAAGTCGGACACGGCACTCGCGGACCTCGTCCAGAAGACCATGACCAAGCTGATCGCTGACGGGTCCTACAAGAAGATCCTCGAGGGCTGGGGTAACGCCGAAGGCGCCATCACCAAGTCCGGGCTCAACCCGGCGGCGTCGTCTTGAGCCTAACCGGCCACTCGGATGCTGCAATGAAGGACCGGAATGAGGAAGCACCGGTACTGAACAAGTCGGTACCGGTGCGCCACCCCGGCCGCTGGATCAGCGCCATCATCATCGGTGGCGCCCTGGTCCTGCTGCTGCAGAGCCTGGTGACCAACCCCAACTTCCGCTGGGACGTCGTCGCCACCTACATCCTGGACGTGAAGGTAGTCCAGGGCGTGGGCTGGACCCTGCTCCTGACCGTCACCTCGATGGTCCTGGCGATCGTCCTGGCCATCCTGCTGGCGGTCATGCGGCAGTCCGACAACCCGGTACTGCGCTACACCAGCTGGCTCTGGGTGTGGTTCTTCCGCGGCACCCCGGTCTACACCCAGCTGGTGTTCTGGGGCCTGGTCACCGTGCTCTACCCGGCCATCACCCTGGGCATCCCGTTTGGGCCGGAGCTGTTCAGCTACGCGCTCTCGGATCCCAGCAAGGGCCTGATCCCCGCGATCCTGGGCCTGGGCCTGAACGAGTCCGCGTACCTGGCCGAGATCTTCCGGGCCGGCCTGAAGTCCGTGGACCGGGGCCAGACCGAGGCCGCCGAGGCGCTCGGCATGTCCAAGGGCAAGATCATGTGGCGGATCATCCTGCCGCAGGCCATGCGGATCATCGTCCCGCCCACGGGCAACGAGACCATCGGCATGCTCAAGACCACCTCCCTGGTCCTGGCCGTGCCGTTTACCCTGGACCTGACCTTCGCCACCAACGCCCTGGCCAACCGGATCTACCTGCCGATCCCGCTGCTGATCGTCGCAGCGTTCTGGTACCTGCTGGTCACCAGCATCCTGATGGTGGGCCAGCACTACCTTGAGGCGTACTACGGCAAGGGCGTGGACAACCTGGCACCTGCCGCGGTGAACCCCGCCGCTGCCAAGGCCGCCGCCGCCGGTACCCCCGGCGCCGACGCCCAGCGGTCACTGAAAACGGACTTCCCCGAGGAGAGTGCCCGATGACGGCCATCGCCGAGAAGCCACTGGTCGAGATCCAGGGGCTGCACAAGTACTACGGCCACCACCACGTGCTGCGCGGCATTGACCTGACCGTCAACCAGGGCGAGGTCTCCGTGGTGATCGGACCGTCCGGTTCCGGCAAGTCCACCATGCTCCGCTGCGTGAACCTGCTGGAAACCATCAGCGCCGGACGGATCTCGGTCGGCGGATCGCTGATCGGCTACCGCGAGGTCAACGGCCGTCTGCATGATTTGAAGACCAAGGAGGTCGCCGCCCAGCGCCGCGAGATCGGCATGGTCTTCCAGCGCTTCAACCTGTTCCCGCACAAGACGGCGCTGCAGAACGTGATGGAGGCTCCGGTCCAGGTCAAGGGCCAGCCGAAGGACGTCGCCAAGAAGCGCGCGTTGGAGCTGCTGGACCGCGTGGGCCTGGCCGACCGGTCCGGGCACTACCCCTCGCAGCTCTCCGGCGGGCAGCAGCAGCGCGTGGCGATCGCCCGTGCGCTGGCCATGGATCCGGAGCTGATGCTCTTCGACGAGCCCACCTCGGCACTCGACCCCGAGCTGGTAGGCGACGTGCTGAACGTGATGAAAGATCTGGCCAAGTCCGGCATGACCATGATCGTGGTAACCCACGAGATCGGTTTCGCCCGCGAGGTCGGTGACCGGCTGACGTTCATGGACGGCGGCGTCGTCGTCGAATCCGGCGACCCGCGCGAGGTGCTGTCCAACCCGCAACACGCGCGCACCAAGGAGTTCCTGAGCCGGGTGCTCTAGGTGTAGTTCACACGGAGGTTGTGAACAGCGTGGCTTGATGTAAAGAGCGAGAGCCTCCGGTATCGATTTGGGTTACCACACTCATCTCGACGCCAGGAGGCTCTCGTGTCCTACGTTACCCATGCCAACGCAGACCTGACACCCAGGGCCAGGGGAAAGCTCGCACGGCTGGTCATCGAGCAGGACTGGACTCTGCGCCGCGCCGCAGAACGGTTCCAGTGCTCGCCGGCCACGGCCAAGAAATGGGTGGACCGGTACCGGGCCTGCGGCGAGGACGGCATGGCTGACATGTCATCGCGACCTCACCGGAGCCCGAACCGCACCAACACCCGCACTGAGCGGCGGATCCTGGCGCTGCGCTTCACCCGCCGCTGGGGACCCCACCGGATCGCGGCCCACCTACACCTTGCCCGCTCGACGGTAGGCAAGGTCCTGGCCCGGTACCAGATGCCCCGACTGGCCTGCCTTGACCAAAGCACCGGCCTGCCCGTGCGCAAGCCTGCGCCACGACGCTACGAACACGACCATCCCGGGGACCTGATCCACGTGGACATCAAGAAACTTGGGCGCATCCCACAAGGCGGCGGGCACCGCACCCTGGGCCGGGCGCTGGGCCGCAGGAACCGCCGCGCAGGGACCGGCTACGCCTACCTGCACCACGCCGTGGATGACCACTCGCGGCTCGCATACTCAGAAATCCTCACCGACGAAAAGAAGGAAACCGCCGCAGCGTTCTGGCTCCGCGCGACCGCGTTCTTCGCAGCCCACGGAATTGCCGTCAAAGCCGTGCTCACCGATAACGGGGCCTGCTACCGTTCCAGAGCCTTCGCCGCCGCACTGGGCCCGCACATCAAGCAACGCCGGACCCGCCCCTACCGGCCCCAAACCAACGGCAAGGTAGAACGCTTCAACCGGACCCTCGCCACGGAATGGGCATACGCCCGGCCCTACACATCAGAAACCGAACGGGCAGCCACCTACCCAGACTGGCTCCACCACTACAATCACCACAGACCCCATACCGGCATCGGAGGCAAAACCCCCATCAGCCGCGTTCACAACCTCCGTGGGAACTACATCTAGGGCCCGGCCGCGATTTCGCGCCGAAAAAGGACAGCCGCTCCGTGGATCCACGGAGCGGCTGTCCTTTTTCGTAGCGGAAACCGCCTGCAGTTGCGGAATCGGCGGGCGGCGCGGAGCTACCCGCCGAGGGTGCCGGCGACGGCGGCGGCCACCGCGGTGCGGATGCTGCCGTGCAGGGCCCGCAGGCGCCGCCGGTCGGTCCGGACCTCGATGATGCTGCGACCCTCCACCGGTTCGGCCAGGGCCGCGGCGAGCTCCGCCGTCGTGGTCACGGCCCGGTGCGGCACGCCATAGGCGGTGGCAAGGGCGGCCAGGTCCACGGTGTGCGGGGTGCCGAAGAGGCGTTCGACGGCGGTGCCGTAGCGGCCGGACTGGTCGATCCCGCCGTGTTCCAGCAGCCCGAAGATCGCCCCGCCGGCGTCGTTGAGGACCACGATCCGCAGCGCCGGGTCCTTCTCCCCCGCCCCGAGGAACAGGCCCCCGGCATCGTGCAGGAACGTGACGTCGCCCAGCAGCACCGTGGTTTCCTGCCGGCCGCCGACCGCGACGCCGGTGGCGGTTGCCAGGGTGCCGTCGATCCCGGCGAGGCCGCGGTTGGCGAAGATCGTGGCCCGCGGTTCCTGCGGCGGGACGCCGGCCAGGTCCACGTCGCGGATGCCGTTGGAGGAGCCCAGCACCAGCTGCCCGGAGGCGTGCTCCCAGACCTGGGCGCCGACGGCGGGACCGGTGGCCTCGGCAGTGCCGGCAAGGACGGAGTCCAGGGCGTGCTGCGCGGCAGCCCCGGCCAGCACCCAGGAATCCAGCCAGGCGGCGGGTCCGCGGCCGGCGAACTCGGCGAGGTCCGCGAGGGTTTCCAGCGGCAGCTCGGTCCGACGGCCTGGTTCGTACCAGGCCACCGGGACCGGCTGGTAGAGGGCGGAGGGGACGTCGGCGCGGGCCAGCAACGCCGAAACCGGCCGGGACAGGGTGGGCCGGCCAAAGAGGACCACCCGTTCGATGGGCTGGGCCGCGTCCGGGCCGAAGTGCTCCAGCAAGAGCCGGTACGGGCCAACGGCGTTGGGACCGAACCGGGCGTTGGAGGACGGTTCGGCCAGCAGCGGCAGTCCGTGGGCGCGGGCGAACGCCTCGGCGACGGGGCCGGCGTCGTGCCCGGCGAGGACCACGGTGCGCCGCTCGGGCAGGGCGGCATCGGCGGCGGGGAAGTCCAGCGCCAGCGGGGTCCGCGGGGCGTGGTGGACCCGGCGGGCGGCGGGATCGCCCACGCTCTCCCCCTCGGCGGGGACCAGCGGGTCCCGGAAGGCCAGGTTCAGCTGCACGGGGCCGGGCGGAATGTCCTCGAAGGCTCCCGTGGCGGCGCTGAGCGCGGTCTCCACCGCGCGGACCGGGTTGTCCCCGGCGGCCACGTCCACGGCGAAGCGGACGTGCTCGCCGAACAGGTCCGGCTGGATGGTGGTCTGGTTCGCGCCGGTGCCGCGCAGTTCGTCGGGCCGGTCGCCGGAGAGGACCACCAGCGGCACGGCGGCGTGGTTGGCCTCCATGACGGCCGGCAGCAGGTTGCCGACGGCGGTCCCGGACGTGGTGAGGACGGCGGCGGGGGCACCGGTGGCGAGGGCCAGGCCCAGGGCGGTGAAGCCGGCGTCACGTTCGTCGATCCGGACCAGCAGCTCCACCCGGCCGGCGGTGTCCGCCTCGGCCAGCGCGTACGCCATCGGCGCGGACCGGGAGCCGGGGGCGACGACGACGTAGCGGACGCCGGCCCCGAGCAGGGCGGCCACGGCCATCCGGGCGCTCTCGACGGCGCCCAGTCCCCCGCCCTGGCTCACATGTTCTCCGGCGTCTCGATGCCCAGCAGGTCCAGGCCCGCGCTCAGCCGGCGCAGCACCAGCCCGCAGAGGGCCAGTCGGGATTCCCGGACGGTGTCCTCGGCCTTGAGTACCGGGCACTGGTCGTAGAAGGAGGTGAAGAGCTGCGCGAGCTCGAACAGGTAGGCGCAGAGCCGGTGCGGTTCGAGCAACTCGGCAACCTTCCGCAGCGTGGCGTCGTACTCGAGCAGGTGCAGGGCCAGGGCGCGTTCGGCGGGCTCGACGACGGCGATGGTGGCCGCCGGGGCGGTCCCGGCCGCGGCCTCGTGCTGCTCCAGCGCCCCGGCCTTGCGGAGGATGGAGCGGATCCGGGCGGCGGCGTACTGGACGTAGGGGCCGGTGTTGCCGCTGAGGGCCAGCATCCGGTCGAAGTCGAAGACGTACTCGGTGTCGTGGCCGGTGGAAAGGTCGGCGTACTTGACCGCCCCGATACCCACCTGGCGTGCGGTGACGGCGCGCTCCTCATCGCTGAGTTCGGGCCGGTTGGCGTCGATGACGGCGCGGGCCCGGTCCACGGCCTCCTGCAGCAGCGCCATCAGCTTGACCGGGTTCCCGGCACGGGACTTGAGGATCTTGCCGTCCTCGCCCAGGACGTTGCCGATCTGGACGTGGGTGGCCTCGACGGTGTCCGGCAGCCAGCCGGCGTCGCGGGCGGTGGCCATGACCATGCGCAGGTGCACGTTCTGCGGGGCGCCGACGACATAGAGCACCCGGTCCGCCTGCAGCTCGCGGACCCGGTAGCGGATGGTGGCCAGGTCGGTGGTGCCGTAACCGTAGCCGCCGTCGGACTTGCGGATAATCAGCGGGAGCGGATCGCCCTCGCGGCCGGTGAAGCCGGCCGGGAAGGTGCAGAGCGCGCCCTCGCTGATCCGGGCGATGCCGCGTTCCTCGAGCTCCTGGCACAGCTGTGCCAGATGGGCGTCGTAGGAGCTTTCGCCGGCGATGTGGTCGTCGGTGAGGCTGATGCCCAGCATGGCGTAGATGGCGTTGAAGTAGCGCTTGGACTGGGCCACCAGGCGTTCCCAGACGGCGAAGGTTTCCGGGTCCCCGCCCTGCAGGGCCACCACGCGGAGGCGGGCGCGGGTGGCGAAGCCGTCCGGTTCCTCGGTGGAGGCGTCGAACTTGGCGCGGGCGGCCTGGTAGAAGGCGCTGGGGTCATCGACCAGCAGGGCGGCCTCGGGGGAATCCTCGCCCACCTCCAGCCAGTGTTCGATCAGCATGCCGAACGGGGTGCCCCAGTCGCCGATGTGGTTCTGCCGGATCACGGTGTGGCCGAGGGCCTCCATGACCCGGACCAGGCTGTCGCCCACCACGGTGGTGCGGAGGTGGCCGACGTGCATTTCCTTGGCGACGTTCGGGGAGGAGTAGTCGACGACGACGCGGTGCAGCGGGGCGTGCCGGTCACCACCGGCGCCGGCGGGGGTTGTTGTGCTGGCGGCGGTGGGGGCGTTGAGCAGCTCCTCGATCCAGGTGCCGTCGAAGGTGAGGTTGATGAAGCCGGGGCCGGAGATCTCGACCAGGCTGCAGACCCCGTCCAGGTCCAGTGCCTCGACGATCCGGGCGGCGGCGTCCCGGGGCGGCAGTCCCACCTTGCGGGCCAGGGCCAGGGCGGCGTTGATCTGGATGTCCGCGAACTGCGAGGGGCGGATCACCGGGTCCGTTCCCCGGAACTCGTCGCCGAACGCGGTGGCAATCGCTGCCTGGACTCTGGGGACAACCATTTCGGCCGGATTATTCACACTGTTCAAATTATCAGTTCCGCCCCGCGCCCCGGCGCCTGCAGAGCGCGCCTACGGAGCGCGCCCGCGGGGCAGAGCCACTCAGCGGACCCACGGGGTGCGCTCCCGGAGAACGCCCGCGGGGCCGGCCCGGTGAGCCGGCCCCGCAGGCGCGGGGGGGACGGCTAGTTGCCGCCGCGGAAGACCTGGACCACCGACGGGCGGGGAATCCGGGCCTGGCCGGGCTTCGGCGCCGCGCCGGCCCGCACGTAGTCGGGGAAGGCGGAATGCTGGTCCGCAAAAGTGCCCTCCTCGCCCGGGTGCTGGACGGCAACGAAGACGCGGCGTTCGTCGTCGTGGATGACCGGCCCGCAGGTTTCGGCGTCCCGGGGCACGGCGAGGAACTGCTCCACACGGCCGCGCTCGGAGCCGTCGAGGGTGACCTTGAACAGGCCGTCGGCGTAGCCGGTGCTGGAGGGGGCGCCGTCGGTGGAGATCCACAGGTTGCCCACCGAGTCGAAGGCCACGTTGTCCGGGCAGGAGATCGGCGAGACCTGGCTGGCCGGGAAGCCGGCGAAGTACGCGGAAGGGTTCCTGGCGGGATCGCCGCAGACCATCAGCAGGTTCCACGTGAAGGAGGTCGAGGTCTGGTCCCCGGTCTCGGAGATCTCGACAATGTGTCCGTCCCGGTTGATGGCGCGGGGGTTGACCTCGGTGGGGCCTTCCTTGCCGGCCTTTCCGCGGTCCGTGTTGTTCGTGCAGACCACGTAGACCTTGCCCGTGTGCAGGCTGGGCTGGACATCCTCGCAGCGGTCCATCTTGGTGGGCCCCACCTTGTCCGAGGCGAGCCGGGTGTAGACGAGGACCTCTTCCACGCTCATGCCGGGGACCTTGGACTGGCCGCCCACCACCAGCGGCAGCCAGTCACCGGCACCGTCGAAGGCGCCGTCGGCCGGCAAGGCACCGGAGCCGTCGATCTCCGCCGCGGGCGAATCTCCGGAGAACCGGGCGACGTAGAGGTCGCCCTCGGTGAGAAGGGTCATGTTGTGCGCCCGGTCGCCCTCCCGGTAGGTGTCCCGGGAGACGAACTTGTACAGGTAGTCGAAGCGTTCGTCGTCGCCCATGTAGGCGACGACGTGGCCCGAGGCGGCGACGATAACGTTGGCCCCTTCGTGCTTGAAGCGGCCCATCGCGGAGTGCTTGCGTGGCGTCGACGTGGGGTCAAGCGGGTCCACCTCGACGATCCAGCCGAAGCGGTTGGCTTCGTTCTCGAACCCGGGGTTGCGGGTGTCGAAGCGCGGGTCATCGAGCTCCCACTGACGGGCCGTGGGCTTGTTGGTCAGGCCGTAGCGCTTGTCCGCCGCGGACGTTCCCGCGGCGACGAAGTAGCCGTTGAAGTTCTCCTCGCCGGAGAGGATGGTCCCCCACGGGGTGGTGCCGCCGGAGCAGTTGCCCAGTGTTCCCTTGATGGTCCGTCCGGCGGGATCCGCGGCGGTGCGGACCAGGGCCGAGCCGGCGGCGGGACCGGTCAGTGCGTACGCCGTGTCGGTCAGGAAGCGGCGGTTCCGGGGCGCGCCTTTGACGTAGGTCCACGGTTTGGTGGTGTTCTGGCGCTCGAGTTCGACGACGGTGAGTCCGTGGGCGGCGCGGCCGAGGGCGCGGGCCTCGGCGGGGTCGAAGCCGGCCGGGAGCATGATGTTTTCGTTGGTGTACTCGTGGTTGGTGAAGAGCACGGCCCGGCGATTCTTGGCGTCGATGGGCAGGATGTCCGTGTAGTCGTTGTTGTAGCCGAACTGGCGGGCCTGGGCCGCGGCGCTTTGGCGGTCCACGTCGAAGTCCGGCGCATCGGCGAAGAGCGGATCCCCCCACCGGATCACCGGCTGCCAGGTGAACCCGGCGGGGACGGTGAGGGCATCGACGGCGGCGTCCACCGGGGCGATGGCGGTGAACTGCAGCTTCGAGGGGCCGAAGCCTGCCTTCGCGGCGCCGGCGAGTCCGGCCCCCTTGCCTTCCGTCCCGCTGATGGCGGCGTTGCCGAAGACGACGGCGAGCGCACCGGCGGCCCCGAGTCCGAGGGCGGAGCGGCGGGACAGGGTGGCTGAGGCGATGTCGCGGAAGTAGGCGTTGGAGCTGGTGTTGCAGACTTCACCGGAGCACGCGTTGTCGCACTTCAGGGCGCAGGTGACGGGGCTTCGCTTGCCCTTGGTGTGGCCGAGCATCGGCAGCAGCGGGAAGGGGCGTCCGGGACGTTCAGGCATGGCGGACCTTTCGAGAGGGTGGGGGTGCGGTACCGCCCACCCTGTCACCGGGACGCAACGTCCCGGCGGCCCGGCAGTGAAGTTCCGGTGAACTTCCTCAGTGAACCCTGGGAGCCTACCGAGTGCCGGCCAGCTCCCCGTACACCCGGCGGAGGCGGTCCACCCACCAATCGCGGCGCTCCGGGGACGCGGCGTGCTCCTCCAGCAGGGCCGGGTCCGCGGCCACGTCGCGGAGGTCGATGGCGCCGTCGTCGGGCACCAAGGAGTCACGGGTGACGTCGGCGGCCAGCAGCGAGACGGTGCCCAGGCCGCAGGCGTAGGGCAGCTCCGGCAGGCTGGCGGCGAGCGCCAGGCCCGCGCGGATGCCGACGGAGGTGTCCAGGGCGGAGCTGACGACGGCGGGGAGCCCGGCGGCGGCGACGATCTCCAGGGCGCGGCGCACTCCCCCGAGCGGGGCCACCTTCACCACGATCAGGTCCGCGGCACCGGCCCGGGCGACCTTGAGCGGGTCCTCTTCCTTCCGCACGCTCTCATCGGCGGCGATCGGCACCGGCACGCCCGCGGCCTTGAGCCGGCGGCGCACCGCGGCGAGGCCGGCGATATCGGGGACGGGCTGCTCGGCGTATTCGAGGCCGACGCCGGCGAGCCGGGTCAGGGCGGCCACGGCGGAGTCGACGTCCCAGCCGCCGTTGGCGTCGACCCGGACCGCGGCCTCAGGCAGGGCGTCCCGCACCGCGGCCACCCGGGCGGCGTCGTCCTCGAGCGTCTGCCCGGCTTCCGCGACCTTGATCTTGACGGCATCCACGCGGCCGAAGCGGGCCAGGATCTCCGGGACCCGCTCCGCGGAGATGGCCGGGACCGTGGCGTTGACCGGGATACTGGTCCGCAGCGGCTCCGGGAAGCCGTGCCAGCCGGCTTCGATGGCGGCGGCGAGCCAGCGGGAGGATTCGGCGTCGCCGTACTCCGGGAACGGGGAGAACTCGGACCAGCCGGCGGGTCCGTGGAGCAGCAGGGCCTCCCGGGTGGTGATGCCGCGGAACTTCACCCGCATGGGCAGGCTGACCACCCTTGCCGCGGCGAGGAGTTCGTCGAACCCGCCGGGGTTGAGCGGGAGCGGGGCGGGGTCCGGGACGCTGGTGGGCATGGCTGTACTCTACCGGCGGCCACCACCCCGGGCCGTGCGTCACCGGGCACCTCCGCCCTACCGCCCAGCGGAGTCAAAGGGTTCTGTGGGAACCTGTATGACGATGAGTTTTCGGTTCAAGAGCACCAGCCACGCGCTGACGGCTGCCCTCTTCGTCGTCGGCACGCTCGGTTGCGCGGTGGCCCTGGCGGCGACCTATCTTTTCTTCGTGCGCACCACCACCGGGCAGTTCATCGACGAGTCCGCCCTCGTGGAGGCGGTGCAGCTGTACGGCACCGCCGGCAAGGCGGCCACGCAGTTCCTGGACTGGCTGCCCGCGCTCTCCCTGCTGATCGCCACGCTGGTGGTCCTGGTGGTCACCGTGGTGAAGCGGCGCTGGGCGGCGGCGGGCATCGCCGTCGCAGCCGCCGTGGGCGCGAACCTGACCACCCAGCTGATCAAGAACCTGGTGCCGGACCGGCCCTACCGCGGGATCGAGACGCTGGAGCTGAATTCGTTGCCGTCCGGGCACACCACGCTGGCCGCGTCCGCCGCGGCCGCGGTCTTCCTGATGTCCTCGCCGCGGTGGCGCCCGCTGGCCGGGTTCCTCGGCGGCACCTTCGCCGTCGCCACCGGAGTCTCGACGCTGATCAACCAGTGGCACCGCCCGGCCGACGTCGTGGCCGCCTTCCTGGTGGTGGGCATGTTCACGCTGCCGGCCGGTTGGCTGGTCATGCGGACGGGTGCGCGGTGGAACGGCTGGGAGGGGTACAACCGGCATTGGGCCTCGGTGCGGCTGTGGGTTGCCCTGCCGGTGCTCGCCGGGCTGGCCTCGGCGGTGGTGGCGGCCTACTCGCTGTTGAAGATCGCCCCCGGCCCGGGCCAGGAGGGCAGCACCACCAACTACTTCTGGGCGGGCACGGCACTGATCGTCATCACCGGCTACCTCGCCACGGTGGCAGGCGTGTGGCTCTTCGGCCACGCCGCGCTGCGCCTGCGGCCGCGGCGCCCCGCCCAACTGACTCGCAGCTAAGGCCGTTTTGAGACCTCATAACGGCCTCATCTGCGAGTCAGATGGGTAAGGGAAGTCAGTAGTTCCGGCGGTGCTTCAGCCGGGGAATGGTGATGGCGAAAACTATGGCGGCGGCGAAGCCCAGCACGCCCGTGGAGGCCACGCCGGCGCCGAGTGAGGCCAGGGCGGTGACGCCGGAGAGCAGCACGGGCCCGCCGGTGGATCCGGCGTCGGCCAGGAACCGCCAGATCCCCAGGAACTGGCCGCGGCCGTTGTCGGGCGAGAAGTCGGCGCCCAGGGTCATGTTCAGCCCGGAGCTGATGCCGTTGCCGAAGCCGATCAGCAGCGAGGCCAGCAGTAACCCGACGAACCCGGCGCTCAGGGGGATCAGCAGCATCGCGGTGCCCATGATGAGGGTGGACGGGATGGCCACCCATTGCCTGCCCTTGCGGTCCATGAGCCTGCCGGCCGGGTAGAACACCAGCATGTCGATCGCCCCGGAGATGCCGTAAATCAGCGACGCCTGGGTGGCGTCGAGGCCCAGGTGCTCGGACCAGAGCGGGATCACCACCTGCCGGGAGGCCCGCAGCGCGCTGAGCAGCAGCACGCCCATGCCGATGGTGAGGAAGACCCCGGCGTGGGAGGCCGCGACGCTGCGCATGGTGGCCGCCTGCACGGGGGCGCCGGCGTCGTCCGCGGCCGGGGCTTCGAGGTCGGGGATGGTCAGCGACAACGCGGCCGCGGCGGCCATGCCGACGACGCCGGCCCAGTACGCGGCGGGGATGCCGCCGAACTGCATGACGGCGGCACCAATGAACGGGCCGATGAAGATGCCGATCCGATTTACGCCGCCCAGGCTGGACAGGGCGCGGGCGCGCAGGACCACTGGGACGGCCTCGGTAAGGTATTTCTGCCGGGCCAGGCTGAAGACGCTCGCGGCCATCCCGACCACCACCATCGACGCGGCCAGCAGCCAGAGACCGTGCGGCGCGAACGGGGCCAGGGCCGCCCCGACCAGGGCGACGGCGCTGGCGGCAGCTGCGCCGACGATCGCCCAGCGTTCGCCGAAGCGGAGGGTGATCACGGATGCCGGCAGGTTGAAGAACCAGGAGCCCAGCCCGATCAGCGTGACGATCAGCGCGGCGACGGCCACGGAGGCGCCGAGATCGCGGGCGGACAGGGCCACCACCGGCAGGATCGCCCCCTCCCCGAAGCTGAACAGCAGGGCCGGCCCGAACGCGGGAACGGCGATGCTGCGGAGGCTGAAGGGGGCGGTTTCTGTGCTGGTCATCCCCTTCATCCTAGGTCCGGGGTACCGGCCGGGAGGGTGTCCGGCGGTGTGTGACATCCGCCATGGAAACGTGTCGGCGCCGCCGGGGACCTAGCCGTCGAAGTGAGTGTGGACCTCGTCGGAGGTGACGCTGCCAAGGATGTCCGCGGCGACCACGCGCAGTTTCTGGTTGCGGTTGCTGGAAACGCTGGTGAGGATCCGCATCGCCTCGTCCTGGGAGCAGCGGTTCTGCGCCATCACTACGCCGCAGGCCAGGTCGATGGTGGTGCGGTGCTCCATGGCGGCCTGCAGGTCCTCGGCCCTGCCCTGGGCGGTGCCGATCCGGACGGCCAGCCGCAGCGCCCGGCCGGCAATGTCGGCCAGTCCGGCGGCCTCGGAGACCACCTCGGTGGTGAAGACGCCGGTGGCGGGGGCGAAGAAGTTCAGTGCGGCGGTGGAGTCATCGCCGATTTCGAGCGGGACGCCCAGGCTGCTGCGGCAGCCGTGGGCCGCCAGCTGCTTCTGGTACGCCGGCCAGCGAGGGTCCGTCACGACGTCGGCCAGCAGGATGACCTTCTTGGTCCGCAGCGCCTCGATGCAGGGTCCGTCGCCCAGGCTTTGCTCGATCTGGTCGAGGGCGACGGCGGTGCTGCTGGAGCCGGCCACGGTCATGGTTTTCCGGCGCCGCTGGAGCGTGACGCCGCATTCGATGTCGATCCCTGCGAAGTGGGTCAGCGTCGAAGCGGCGAATTCCGAGAGGCCGTCCAGGAAGTCCTCGACGGTTTCGGTTCCTGCAACAAGCTCCTGCAGGTGTGCGGTGGCGTCGTCCCCGACGTAGTTGCTCATGGCCTAAATGTAGCGGCTAAACGTACCCGTCCACGATTGCGGCCGCAATCTCCCGGTAGGCACGGCGGGTCTCGGGGCGCAGCGCGTCCAGGGTGACCAGGTCGCCGTCGGCCACGCCGCGGTCGTGGGGCACCGCGATCAGCTGCCGGCAGATGCCGGAGAGGTGGTCCTCGATGGCGTCCTTGTCTACGCGGGAGGACACCTCGTCCTTGTCCGTGATGACCACGACGGCGTTGCGCGCGAGGTCCTCGTAGCCGTGGTCTGCCAGCCAGTGGAGGGTGCTGCGGGCACGCTTGGCGCCGCTGACCGCGTAGCCGGCGGCGATGATGAGGTTGTCCGCGGACTGCAGGATCCCGCTCATGGCGTTGTGGGTGACGCCGGTGCCGCAGTCCGTGAGGGCCACGGAGTAGTAGCCGGAGATCAGCTTGCGGATGCGCAGGTATTCCTCGGCGGTGAGCGAATCCGAAACTTCCGGGTCCTGCTCGCCGGCGATCAGGTGCAGGCGGCCGGCGTGGTGCATGTAGCGGGCCAGCGCGGTCAGCGAATGGATCGAGTCGACGTTGCGGAGCAGGTCGCTGATGGTCCGCGGGGTCTGCTGCTGGTAGATGCCCTCGCCCAGGGCACGCTCCACCAGGTCGCCGGAGTCCGGGTTGGCATCGATGGCGCAGGGCGGATCGCCCCGGTATTCGGCCAGGGTCAGCCCGACGCCCACGGTGGTGGAGGTCTTGCCGATGCCGCCCTTGAGGCTCAGCACGGCGGTGTTGTAGCTGCCCTGCAACTGGCGCGAGATGCGGCGGGCGAGCTCGTCCTCCTCGCGCTGCTTGGCGCTGGGGCCCAGGTTCAGGCTGCCGCCGGTGAGCTTGTAGAGCGCACCGCGCAGGCCGCCGACGGGCCGGGGCTTCTGTTCGCGGACGAACAGGCCCGGGGAGTTGATGAAGTCCGGGGCGGGTTCGCTCAAGGCAGCGGCGCGCAGCCCGGCGCGGGTGGCCCGTGCGGGCGGCGGCGGGACGGTTCCGGATTCGGCGGGCTGGACTTCGTCCGACTCGTCCAGATCTGCCGGTTCCTCGGCCGGGGCTGCCGACGACGGCGGCGCGACGGGCTGGCGGGGCGTGGCCGGCTGCTGGGCGGGCTGTTCCGGGGCGAGCCGCCGGAAGGCCGGCTGGCCGGCGTCCGGTTGCTGGACGGGCTGTTCCGGGGCGGGTCGCTGGGCGGCCGGGACCTGCCGGATCACGGGGTTGGTGCCGGTGGCGGGGTTGCCGAAGCGCTCGTCGGCGGCTTCCGCGGCCTGGGCCCAGGAGCTGCTCCGGACCGGCGCCGGGCGGGCCGGCGCTGTCGCGTCGTCGGAGGCGCGGGGGTTGATGACCGGCATGGTTCCTGTCCGGGCAGCGAAGTCGTCGTTATCGCCGCGACGAAGGTCGCGGCGGCGCCGGAGTTCAGGCTGTCCTGAGTTTTCAGCAGTGGCAGCTGAGTTGTCTTCCACCGGTTCGGGCATAAGTTGGTTTCTCCCCCAGGACCCGCAGCGGTGACCGTTGCGGCGCGTGTTGGAACTTCTTTCAAGGACCCAGTCTAGGTGCAGTAGTGCGCACCCTTATCTTCTGTCACTACAGGACGGCCCAAACCGGCGCCGCGGAGGCTAGTGGTGGGCGCGGGTTTCCTGCAGCCGGCGGATGAACCAGCGCGACTGTTCGGGGCCGTAGGGCAGGATGGGGATGGCCTTGGTGGCGTCGTTGGGAGTCTCCCGGGTGGCCTGGGTGGCCTGCCGCACCGCGGTGCTCATGGTGTTCGCCATGGTCTTCACGAACTGGTCGCTGCAGGGTTCCCCGTGGCCCGGGATGAGGAACTCGTACCGGTGGCGCAGGGCGGAGATGTGCCGGAGCGCGTCTGCCCACTCCTCTGGGTAGGAATCCTCGAAGGACGGGTGCGCGCCCTGCTCCACCAGGTCGCCGGCGAAGAGGGTGGTGGACGTGCCCACCAGCAGGTCGCCGTCGGTGTGGCCGCGGCCAAGGAAGAACAGGGTGGCGCTCTGGCCGCCCAGGTCCACCAGGACGGGCTGGTCCTTGACGATCGCGTTCGGCACCACCAGTTCCACGGCGCCGCCCTCGGCGGCCGCCATCTCGGGTTCGGCGGCCGCGACCAGCCGGCGCTGGGCGTCCCCGTTCCCCTCAATCTCCGCCGCGCAGTTCTCGTGCGCCCAGAACTCGGTCACGCCGTCGTCTGCGAACACGGCGTTGCCGAAGAAGTGGTCGTAGTGGGCGTGGGTGTTGACCACTACCAGCGGCAGGTCCGTCTTTTCGCGGACGGCGTCGAGGATTTCGCGGCCCTGCCGGGGCCCGCCGCCGGTATCGATCACCATGGCACGTTCGGTGCCCACAATCAGACCCGTGTTGAGCAGCGATCCTTCGGTGGTCAGAACGTAGTTGTCCTGGCCGACTTCGAGCCATCGTGACATGAAATCTCCGTAGTCCGACGCTTGGTCGGCGTGGTTGGTGCGATGTTCAGGGCTCGATTCTACCCACCGGCGCTTAGAGATCCGCCAGCACGGCTCCCGGGTTTTCAATCGCGTCCGCGACGTAGCGCAGGAAGCCGCCCGCGGTGCCGCCGTCGCAGACCCGATGGTCGAATGTGAGCGTGAGCTCGGTGACCTTGCGGACGGCGAGCTCCCCGTCGACCACCCAGGGCTTGTCGATAATCCGGCCGACGCCGAGGATCGCCACCTCGGGGTGGTTGATGATCGCGGCGGAGCCGTCGACACCGAAGACACCGTAGTTGTTCAGCGTGAAGGTACCGCTGCCCAGTTCCGCGGGGGTGGCCTTGCCCTCGCGGACGACGGCGGTGAGCCGGCGGATCTCGGCGTCCAGTTCACGGGCGCTGAGCTTGTCGGCGTTCCGGACAGACGGGACCATCAGGCCGCGGTCCGTTTGCGCGGCGAACCCGAGGTTGACGCCGTCGAACGCCACGATCTCCTGGCCGGTTCCGCCGTCGACGTCGCCGGTGGTGACGATGCGAGTGTTCAGCTCCGGGTACTTCCTGAGGCCGGCGGTGACGAACCGGGCAATGAAGGCGAGCAGGCCCGGAGTGTGGTGCGGGTCCGCCTTCTTGAGGCCGGCGCGCAGCTCAACCAGCGCGGTCGCGTCCACGTCCACCCAGACGGTGGCCTCGGGGATTTCCGAGCGGCTGCGGCTCATGTTCGCGGCCACGGCCCTGCGCACGCCGCGCACCGGCGTCCGGCCGGTGATGCCGAGCCCGGTCCGGGAGTCGGTGCCGCCGGTAGAGGTAGTTTCCGGTGCGGAGACCGGTGCGGGCTGCTGTGCGGCCACGGCCTGTTCTCCGGCCGGCGCAGGGTTGATGGCCGCCTCGACGTCGCGCCGCATGATCATCCCGCTGGTCCCGGAACCTTGGAGTCCCCCCAAATCAACCCCATGGTCCCGGGCCATCCGCCGAACCAGGGGGGAAATCACTGCCCCCAGCTTCCCCGGCACCCGGGTCCGCATGAGGATCAGCTCATCGGCGGCCTTCTCGGCCTCCGAAACCTGGACGGCCCCGGCATCAATCCCGGAGGCCCGCTTAGGAGCCCGCGTCCGCCGGGCAACCCCATGCCCGCCCGGAGTCCCGTACCCAATGAGCACGTTCCCCGACCCGGCCTTCTCCTCCTCGCGGTACGTCTCGGCGGCAGCGGCGGCCGGCGATTCGGCCACAGCAGCCGGCGACGCGCCCACCGACTCCGCCGACGCAGGCAATGCCGCCCCGGGAGTGGCATCGGGCCTGTCGGAGCCGGCAGCATCGTCCGAAGGACGGATGCTGCCCGGCGAAGGGGCGGGGGCGGCATTGCCTGTGGCGGCGCCACCGGAAGCAGCCCCACCGGAAGCAGCGGCAACCGAAGCAGCAGCCCCAACCGGAGTCACCGAAATCAGCGGCTTCCCGACGTCGAGCGTCTGGCCGGGCTCGCCGTGCAGCACGGCGACGGTGCCGGCGTACGGGGAGGGGACCTCGACCATGGACTTGGCGGTCTCCACCTCGGCGATGGGCTGGTCGACGCGGATTTCGTCACCTACGGCGACGAGCCAGTTGACCAGTTCGGCTTCGGTGAGGCCTTCGCCGAGGTCGGGCAGGAGAAATACTTTCGGTTCGCTCATGGTCAGTCTTCCCACTGGAGGTCGTCGACGGCGTCGAGGATGCGGTCCACGCCGGGCAGGTAGTAGTGCTCGAGCTTGGGTGCCGGATAGGGCACGTCGAAGCCGGTGACGCGCCGGATCGGGGCGGCGAGGTGGTGGAAGCAGCGTTCCTGGACCCGGGCCACGATCTCGGAGGCGACGGAGGCGAAGCCGTGGGCCTCGGCGATGACGACGGCGCGGCCGGTCTTGCGGACGGAGGCGGCGACGGTTTCGTCGTCGAACGGGACGATCGAGCGGACGTCGATTACCTCGAGGGATCGGCCCTCCTCGGCGGCGGCCGCGGCGGCGGCGAGCGCTGTGGGGACCGAGGGTCCGTAGGCGATCAGGGTGGCGTCGGTGCCGGGGCGGGCGACGGCGGCGCGGCCCTCGGAGGAGGTGCCCCGTGCGGCGTTGGCGTCGTGTTCGGCCCGGAGCGCGCCCAGGTCCACCTGGTCCTTGGACCAGTAGAGCTTCTTGGGTTCCATGAACATGACCGGGTCGTCGGAGTCGATGGCCTCGCGGAGCATCCGGTAGCCGTCGGCCACCGTGGCGGGTGTGTAGACCTTGAGGCCGGCGGTGTGGGCGTAGTAGGCCTCGGAGGAGTCGCAGTGGTGCTCGACGCCGCCGATGCCGCCGGCATAGGGCACCCGGATGACGATGGGCAGCTTCAGGGCGCCCTTGGTGCGGTTGTGCATCTTGGCGACGTGACTGACGATCTGTTCGAAGGCCGGGTAGGCGAAGGCGTCGAACTGCATTTCGATGACGGGACGCATGCCGTTCATCGCCATGCCGACGGCCATGCCCACGATCCCGGATTCGGCCAGCGGGGTGTCGAAGCAGCGGTTCTGCCCGAAGGTTGCCGTCAGTCCGTCGGTGATGCGGAAGACGCCGCCGAGCATGCCGACGTCTTCGCCGAAGACCAGGACGGAGTCGTCGGCGCGCATGGCGTCAGCCATCGCGGTGTTGAGGGCCTTGGCCAGGGTGAGGGGCTGGGGACCGGTCTGCTCGGCTTCGACGGCGGCCTTGGCGGCGGCGCGGGCGGTGGCTGCGCTGACGTTGCCGTTGGCCTCGGAGGAGGTGGTGACGGTGGGGCTCATCGTGCGGACTCCTCGGAGGTTGCTGCGGCGTCGCGGGCCAGCTCGTCGGCGAGCTGCGCGGACTGTTCCTTCAGTTGCGGGGTGGGGGTGGAGAAGACGTAGGAGAAGAGGTCCTGCGGGTTCACCGGGACGTCCTCGCCCAGTCCCTCTCGGAGCTGGGCGGCGACCGCCTCGGCGCGGTCGGCGATCCGGGCGGCCCCGGCGTCGTCGAGCAGTTCGCGCCCCGTCAGGTAGGTCCGCATCCGGGTGAGCGGGTCCTTGGCCAGCCATTCGGCCACCTCGCTGTCCTGGCGGTAGCGGGTGGCGTCGTCGGCGTTGGTGTGGGCCTGCATGCGGTAGGTGTGGGCCTCCACCAGCAGCGGGCCGGAGCCTTCGCGGGCCAGCTTCACGGCCCGGCCCAGCACGGCGAGCAGCGCCACCAGGTCGTTGCCGTCGACGCGTTCGCCGGCCATGCCGTAGCCCACGGCCTTGTGCGCGAGCGACGGCGCCACCGACTGGTGTGCCAGCGGCACGGAGATGGCGTACTGGTTGTTCTGGACGAAGAAGATCACCGGGAGGTGGAAGACGGCGGCGAAGTTCAGTGCCTCGTGGAAGTCCCCTTCGCTGGTGGCGCCGTCGCCGCACATGGCGAGGACCACGGTGTCCTCGCCGCGCAGCTTGGCCGCGTGGGCGACGCCGACGGCGTGCAGCAGCTGGGTGGTCAGCGGCGTGCACTGGATCCCGACCTTGTGCCTGGCCGGGTCGTAGCCGCCGTGCCAGTCGCCGCGGAACAGCGTCATGGTCTGGACGGGGTCCACGCCGCGGGCCATCACGGCCACGGAGTCGCGGTAGGTGGGGAAAATCCAGTCGCCTTCGGCGAGGCAGAGGGCGGCGGCCACCTGGCAGGCTTCCTGGCCGTGGCTGGAGGGGTAGACGGCCATCCGTCCCTGCCGGACCAGCGCGGAGTTCTGGTCGTTGACCCGGCGGCCGACGACGAGCTCTTCGTAGGCGGCGAGCAGTTCCGCGTCGCCGGGGAGTCCGTATTCGTGGCCGGGCTGGGCGCCCTGTTCGGTGTGCGCGTTGGGTGTCCCGTCCGGGCTCACCATCTGGATCGGGTGCCGGGCGGGCAGCATGTAATCCTCGACCGTGATCCCGAATTTGCGTACCGCCTCGCTGGCGGCGCTGCCCTGCCGGGTCTCGGATTCCTGTGCAGCGGAGTCCGCGGAGATCGTCATTGGTCCGTCCTTCTGTAGCCACTATTCGCACCAAGTATGCTTCCGCGGACGCTTTCGTATCCACACCCGGGCGAAATCGTGGAGACTTCATCTCAAACGGCTTACTCTTGAAGACGAATCGTAAGTGTGAGCTGGGTTACCGGCGGGAGTTGAAGACAAATGGCAGGAACCGAATCGGAGCAGGCGGTGCCGCTGGACGAGGTGGACCGGAGCATCATCGCCGAGTTGACTCGGGACGGGCGCATGTCCGTGACCCAGGTGGCGGAAAACGTGCACATTTCCCGCGCCCACGCCTACTCGCGCATCTCCCGGCTTACCGGCGAGGGCGTGCTGACCAAGTTCACGGCCCTGGTGGACCCCATCAAGGCAGGACTGAAGTCCTCGGCCTACGTGACGCTCAAGGTGCGGCAGCATTCCTGGCGGGAGCTTCGCGAGCTGCTGCGGGCCATCCCGGAGGTGCACCACATCGCGTTGGTTGGCGGGGACTTCGACGTCATCCTGCTGGTGCGGGCCGTGGACAACGTGGATCTGCGCCGGGTGATCTTCGACCAGCTGCAGTCCATGCCGGGGGTGCTGGATACCCAGACGTTCCTGGTCTTCGAGGACCTGGACACGCGCTAGGCTCCCGGCGTGCTAAGCCTCAGCCCTTGAAGACCGGCGTGCGCTTCTCCTGGAAGGCCAGGAAACCCTCGGCGTAGTCCTCGCTCTTGCAGAGCCGGGCCTGTTCGGAGTTCTCCTCCGCCATGGACTGCCAGAGGCCCAGCCGCTGATCGCGGATGTGGGCCACCAGTTCCTTGCTGGCGGTGAAGGCGCCGGTGGGCCCGGCGGCGACCTTGGCGACGATGCCGCGGGTGGTCTCCAGCAGCTCGTCCGCCGGGAGCGCCCGGCTGAAGAGCCCCTGCGCCACCGCCTCGGTGCCGGAGATCAGCTCGGCGGTGTAGATCAGGTCCAGGGTGCGGTGCATCCCGAGGCGCTCGGTGAAGTACCAGTGGCCGCCGGAGTCCAGGGTGGCGCCGAGCTTGGCGAACGGCGAGCCGAACTTCGCGTTCTCCGCCACGTACACCACGTCCGTGGCGAGCAGCAGTCCCAGTCCCACGCCCAGGCAGGCGCCCTGCGCGGCGGCGAAGGTGGGGGCCGGGAAGGCGCTCATCTTCTCCATCAGCGGCTGCACCAGCCCGCCGAGGTAGGCCTCGGCGTCGTCGTTCGCAGGGGTGACGCCGGCGATGTCCCGGCCGGCGCAGAACGCCCGGCCCTCCCCGCGGAGCAGCAGCGCCCGCACCTCGCCGCGCGCGGCGGCGGCCGCCGCGTCGTCGTAGGCCCGGTCCAGGTCCCGCAGCGCCTGCTCGTCGAGCGAGTTCAGCTTCTGCGGGGCGTCCAGGACGATCTCGGCGACGGCGTCGGCGATGGTCAGGGAAATCATGCGGCTCCTCGGGTAGGGAAAGGCGGGCGTCGAAACGACTTAGACGTCGAAGTCGACGGTGACGCTCGGCGTGGTGGGGTGCGACTGGCAGGTCAGGACGTAGCCCTTGTCCAGTTCATCCTGTTCCAGCGCGTAATTCTCGTCCATCGTGACGGACCCGGTGACCACCTTGGCCCGGCACGTGCCGCAGACGCCGCCGGCGCACGCGAAGGGGACGTCCGGGCGGACCCGGAGCGCGGCGTTGAGGATGGACTCCCGGGCGTGGGTCGGGCTGGCCACCTCGCCCTGCAGCCCGTCGAGGGTGAAGGTGATCTTGTAGGTTTCCTGGGATTCGTCGGCCACCACCGGCCGGCCGATGTTGCCCTCGGGACGGTCCGGCTTGCCGGAGGTGAACAGCTCGAAGCGGATGTGCTCGGGCTTGACCCCGCGGGCGGCGAGGGTGTCGCGGCACAGCTGGACCAGTTCGAACGGGCCGCAGAGGAACCATTCGTCCACGTCGTCGGCGTGGATGGCGGTGCCCAGCAGCGCCTCGAGCTTCTCGGCGTCGATCCGGCCGCTGAGGAGCGGGGCGATCCGCTGCTCGCGGGAGAGTACGTGGTGCAGGGCCAGCCGGGACGGGTACTTGTCCTTGAGGTCCGCGAGTTCCTCGAGGAACATCACGTCCATGGCCGCCTTGTTGGCGTAGATCAGGTCGAAGCGGGTGTCCGGGTGCGCGGCCAGCAGGGTCCGGGCGATGGCGATCACGGGGGTGATGCCGGAGCCGGCGGCGATCGCCACGAAGTTCCCGGCCTCCCCGGCGAGCTGCTCGGGGTTGTTCATGGACGTCATGAGGTTTTGTTCCTGGCCGTCCCGGCCGTGCTTTGAGACGAACGCGCCCATCGGGCTCATCACGTCCAGCACGTCCCCGGTCTTGAGCTCGGCGTTGGCCCAGGTGGAGAACAGGCCGCCCAGGTCCTTCTTGATGGCCACGCGGATCTCGCTGCTGCCGTCCGCGAAGCTGCGCGGCTCCGCGCAGATCGAGTAGCTGCGGCGGATCTCGTGCGGTTCCCCGGCGGCGTCCGGCAGGGTGGTGCGCAGGGCGACGTACTGGCCCGGGAGGTAGTCGAACTGGCCGGCGAGTTCGGCCGGGACGGCGAAGGTGACCTCGATCGCGTCGTCGGTGAGCCGGCGGACCTGGTCCACGGTCAGGGGGTGGAAGGACGCACGACGGCGGCCGGTGGCTGCCGCCGTCTCGGCGGCGGTCTGGCGGACAACGGTCATGGGGGCACCTGTTCCTTACAAGACTTTGAAGTAATCGAACGGTTCCTTGCAGTCCTGGCAGACGTAGAGCGCCTTGCAGGAGGTGGAACCGAAGCGGGTGAGTTCCTTGGTGTGCAGCGAGGAGCACTGCGGGCATTTCACGGCCAGGCTCAGCCGGACCGGGCCGGAGTGGCCGCCGGCGCGGGAGTGGCCGGAGGGCGGGGCGATGCCGTACTGCTCCAGCTTGGCCTTGCCCTCCTCGCTCATCCAGTCGGTGGTCCAGGCCGGGGAGAGCACCAGGTCCACGTCGACGCGCGGGTAGCCGGCGGCGTGGAAGGCCGCGGTGAGGTCGTCGCGGATGGTGTCCATGGCGGGGCAGCCCGAGTAGGTGGGCGTGATGGTGACCCGTACCGCAGGGACCATGCCGCCGTCGTCCGTGTCCGGTTCCTTCGCCACCTCGACATCCCGGAGGATGCCGAGGTCGGCGATGGTCAGGACGGGGATTTCGGGGTCGCAGACCGTCGCGGCGAGGTCCCAGGCCTTCTGCTCCGCGGACTTCGGGCTGGGGGCAGCGTCCGCCGTCGGGTGGCTGAGGTACATCTCGGCCATGGTTACCAGCTCGCTCCGGGATGCTCGCGGGCCAGGACCTGCATCTCGGCGAGCAGGTAGCCCAGGTGTTCGGAGTGCAGGCCGCGGCGGCCGCCGCCGGGGGCAGGCTGGACCTTCGGGACCTCGAGTTCGGCCTCGGCCAGCACCTCTCCGGTCAGCCGGTCGAAGTCGGCGCGCAGGCTGGAAGGCTGGACGGCGACGCCGGCGTCGCTGAGCCGGCCGGTGAGCTCGTCGTCGCGGAACAGTTCGTCCACGTAGGGCCAGACCACGGCCAGGCCGTGGATCATCCGGGTCCTGGATTCCTCCGTGCCGAGAGCCAGGCGCAGCACCCACTGGGCGCTGTGGTCCCGGTGGTAGTCGACTTCCTTGACCGCCTTCGCGGCGATGCCGGCGATCATGGCGTCGCTGGACTGGGCCAGCCGGCGGTACAGCTCGAACTGGTAGTAGCTGACGGCGAACTGCCGGGCGATGGTGACGGCGAAGTCGCCGTTGGGCTGTTCGAAGAGCTGCACGGAGCGGAACTCGTGCTCGCGGCGGAAGTAGGCCAGGTCGTCCTCGCTGCGGCCGTCCAGGCCGCCGGCGTAGGTCAGGAAGGACCGGGCGTGGCCCAGCTGGTCCAGGGCGATGTTGCCCAGGGCAATGTCCTCTTCCAGCTCGGGGGCGCGGGAGATCCAGTGGCTCAGGCGCTGGGCGAGGATCAGGGCGTCGTCACCTAGGCGCAGGGCCAGCTCGGCGGCGTCGGCGTCCGGCGTGGCGGTGCCGCGGCTGACGGCGAGGGCGATGTCCTCGGGGCGGAGGGCGTTGCCGGGGGTGATGCGGGTGGCGCTGGCCATGCCGTCGCCGCCCGCTCCCGCACCCGCGACGCCGACGGAGATATCTCCGTGGCCGGCTGATTCTTCTGCAGGGGCGGGCGATTCCGGGGCGTTAGTGGTGGCTGCTTCGGGGGTGCTCACAGGTGCTTCACGCCCTCGCTCTTGGTGTAGTACGTGGCGTGCCTGTAATCCTTGCCCTGGGGGGACTCGAAGAAGGAGCCCTTGGCGTCCGGATCGGAGGAGGCGATGGCCTCGGCCGGGACCACCCAGATGGAGACGCCCTCGTTGCGGCGGGTGTAGAGGTCGCGGGCGTTACGCAGCGCCATTGCCGCGTCCGGGGCGTGCAGGGATCCGGCGTGGACGTGGGACAGGCCGCGGCTGGAGCGGACAAAGACTTCCCAGATCGGCCAGACGTTGCCGGCGTGGGGTTCGGGGGTTGGGGCCACGGCGACAGGGGTCCCCGGCCGAGCCTGCGAGGTTGGGGCGTCGTTGGGGATCATGCTGCGGCTTCCTTCTCTGCGTTCTTCTTGGCCTGCTTGTCGGCGTAGGCCGCTGCGGCCTCGCGCACCCAGGCGCCGTTCTGGTGGGCTTCGCGGCGCCGTTCCAGGCGCTGGGCGTTGCACTGGCCGCGGCCGGCGATGACCTCGTGGAATTCATCCCAGTCCAGCGGGCCGTGTTCCCATTTCTTCGTTTCCTCGTTGAAACGGATGTCCTCGTCCGGCAGGGTCAGGCCCAGGACCTTCACCTGCTCCATCATCATGCCGACGAAGCGGTTACGGAGCTCGTCATTGCTGAAGCGCTTGATGTTCCAGGCCATGGACTGCTTGGAGTTGGGCGAATCGTCGTCCGGCGGCCCGAACATCATCAGGGCCGGGGCGTACCAGCGGTTCACGGCGTCCTGGGCCATCTGCTTCTGCGCGGGGGTGCCGTGGGAGAGTTCCAGCAGGATCTCGAATCCCTGGCGCTGGTGGAAGGACTCTTCCTTGCAGACACGGACCATGGCGCGGCCGTAGGGTCCGTAGGAGGCCCGGCACAGCGGCACCTGGTTCGCTATCGCGGCGCCGTCGACCATCCAGCCGATCGCACCCATGTCCGCCCAGGTGCGGGCGGGGTAGTTGAAGATGGAGGAGTACTTGGCCTTGCCGTCCATCAGGTCCTGCATCATCTGGTCCCGCGGCTGGCCGAGGGTCTCGGCGGCGGAGTACAGGTAGAGTCCGTGGCCGGCCTCGTCCTGGACCTTGGCCATCAGGATGGACTTGCGCTTCAGACTGGGGGCGCGGGTGATCCAGTTCGCCTCCGGCTGCATGCCGATGATTTCGGAGTGCGCGTGCTGGGAGATCTGCCGCACCAGGGTCTTGCGGTACGCCGCCGGCATCCAGTCCCGGGGCTCAATCCGGGAATCGTCCGCCATCACCTTGTCGAAGTAGGCCTGGCCTTCGGCATCACGGCGGGCCGCGTCCTCGGGGCTCATTTCGTGCCGGCTCTCGAGCCGTGAATCGTGCCGTGCCGGCGAGGGCTCGGCGGGCACTGACTGCAGGGTGTGCGATGCCATGGTTGCTCCTATGCGTTTCCGATAAATAATTACCGACCGTTCGTTCAGGATATGCGGAAGGTTCGGAGCGCGTCAAGCACCGGGCGCCGCGGCGCAGGCGTGTTTCCGGGCCGGGCCGGGCGCCGGTGGTAGCGTCTGCTCCACGCGGACCGGCAGTGCGCCCGGGCCGCGAGGACCACTCCGTGGCGCCGGCAACGGGCCGCGGTGGGAGGGGGCGACGTGAACGACGATGTTCAGGGCGGACAGGGAGAGTCCGGCGGCGAGGCTGGGTCCGGCGGCGCGGCTGCGGCCGACGCCGGGCCGGCCGGTGCCGGGCCGGGCGCGGGTCTTCGACGGCGGCGCATCCTGCTGATCGCCGCCGCGGCCCTGCTGGTGGCAGTGCTGGCGGTGGCCGCCATCCTGCTGGGGCGTCCCCAGCCCGAGCCCGTCCGGCCCGCCGCGCAGCCGACCCCCACGCCGTCGGCCTCCCCCACCCCTACCCCCTCCCCCACATCAACGCCGGAGCCACCGGCGACCGACCTCAACCTCCTGATCATCGGCAGCGACAGCCGGGGCAATGCCCGGGCAGACGCGGTCGCGGGCGCGCCGTCGGACCAGCGCGGCGACGCCCTGATCTTCGTCCACCTGCCCGCGGACCGGCAGCACGTCTACGGCATCTCGATCATGCGCGACCTCTGGGTGGACATCCCGGACCACGGGCAGGCCAAGGTCAACGCGGCATTGGAACTCGGCGGTATCGACCTGCAGACCAGGACGGTCGAGGCCCTGCTGCAGACTCACATCGACCACACGGTGATGGCCGACTTCGAAGGATTCGCCGCCCTGGCGGATGCCGTCGGCGGCATCGACGTGGACGTGACGCTGCCGTTCACCTCCACCCTGGAATCCGGCCACACGTTCACACCCGGGATCAACCACCTCACCGGTCCGCAGGCCCTGGACTTCGTCCGCGAGCGCAAAGCCTTCGCCGACGGCGACTATCAGCGGGTCAGGGACCAGCAGACTTTCCTCAAGGCGGTCCTGGCCAAGGCGGTGGGCGGCGGCGCCCTGGCGGACCGGGCCACGGCGCGCGCCTTCGTCACGGGCGTCCTGCCGCACGTGTCGGTCACCCCGGGACTTACCCTGGACACCCTGGAACGGCTCTCCTACAGCATGCGCGGCACCCCGCCCGGGAACGCCGCCTTCTTCACGTTGCCGACGGCGGGAATAGGCACCAGCACGGACGGGCAGTCGATCGTGCTCCAGGACCCGGCGGCCACCGCCGAGGTGGCTGCCGCCCTGGCGGCAGGGACCCTGCCGGACTACATCGCCGCGCACGGTTTGCAGAACGGGAACTGACGGGGGTCACGGGTAGATTGGGTCCATGACTGAGACTCCCGCCGCCGGCAGCCCGTCCGCCCCCACCCAGGCCGCTCCGCAGCCGCCCGTCGCCCGGAAGGTTCCCACGCTCCGCACCCACCACGGGGATGTGTTCGAGGACAACTACGAGTGGCTGCGGGACAAGGAATCCGCCGAGGTCGTGGAACTGCTGAAGGCCGAAAACGCCTACCAGGAGGCCGTCACCGCGCACCAGGAGCCGCTGCGGCAGGCCATCTTCGAGGAGATCAAGGGCCGGACCCAGGAAACGGACCTCTCGGTACCCAACCGCAAGGACGGCTGGTGGTACTACACCCGCTCGGTCGAGGGCAAGGAATACGGCATCCAGTGCCGTGTCCGCGCCCAGGACAGCGGCGACCCGGTAGCGGACTGGACTCCGCCCGCCGTCGAGGTCGGCGTCGACATCCCCGGCGAGGAGGTCCTGCTCGACGGCAACATCGAGGCCGAGGGCAAGCCGTTCTTTTCCATCGGCGGCGCCGCCGTCACCATCGACGGGAACCTCTACGCCTACGCCGTGGATAACGCCGGCGACGAACGCTTCACGCTGCGGATCAAGGATCTGCGGACCGGCGAACTGCTGCCGGACGTGATCGAGAACGTCTTCTACGGGCTCTCCTTCTCCCCCGACGGCACCCGGATCTTCTACACCGTGGTGGATGCCTCCTGGCGGCCCTACCAGGTGAAGTCCCACGTCCTCGGCACCCGCGTGGCGGAGGACGAAGTGATCTACCAGGAGGACGACGTCGCCATGTGGCTCGGCTTCGAGCTCTCCGCGGACCGCCGCCACCTGGTCCTGGGCATCGGCTGCTCCGAGTTCAGCGAGACCCGGCTGCTGCGCTTCGATGACCCCGCCGCCGGCCTCACCACCGTCATCTCCCGCGACGAACGCATCCTCTACGAGGCCGAGCCGTTCCTGCTCGCCGACGCCTCCGGCGCCCCGCGCGAGACCATCCTGCTGACCCACAACAAGGACGCCATCAATTCCATGGTGTCCCTGGTGGACCCGGCCGAGCTCGCCAAGCCGCTCGCGGAGCAGCACTGGCAGACCGTCGTCGCTCACTCCGACGACGTCCGCGTCAACGGCGCCGGCGTCACCGCCACCCACCTGGTGCTCTCGATCCGGAAGGACACAATCGAACGCGTCCAGGTGGTGCCGCTGGCCGGCCTCGGCACGCCGGACCAGGCCCCCGCCGTGGAACCGGCCTTCGACGAGGAGCTCTACACCGCCGGAGTGTCCGGCTCGGACTACGAGGCGCCGGTGATCCGGATGGGCTACACGTCCTACTTCACCCCGTCCCGCGTCTATGATTTCGTGCTGCCGACGCCGGAGCGGCCCGCCGGCGAACTGCTGCTGCGCAAGGAAAGCCCGGTGCTGGGCGGCTACTCCGCCGCCGACTACGTCGCCACCCGGGAATGGGCGGAGGCCTCCGACGGCACACGGATCCCGCTCTCGGTGCTGCGGCACGCCTCCGTGGCCCGGGATTCCAGCGCGGCCGGCCTGGTCTACGGCTACGGTTCCTATGAGATGAGCATGGACCCGGGCTTCGGGATCGCCCGGCTCTCGCTCCTGGACCGCGGGATCGTGTTCGTCATCGCGCACATCCGCGGCGGCGGCGAGCTGGGCCGGCACTGGTACGACGACGGCAAAAAGCTGCACAAGAAGAACACGTTCACGGATTTCATCGCCGCCACGGACTGGCTGGCCGGCTCCGGCTGGGTGGACCCGGCCCGGATCGCGGCGATGGGCGGCTCGGCCGGCGGGCTGCTGATGGGCGCCGTCGCGAACCTCGCGCCGGAGAAGTACGCCGCCATCGTCGCCGCTGTCCCGTTCGTGGATGCGCTGACCACCATCCTGGACCCGGAGCTGCCGCTCTCGGCCCTGGAGTGGGAGGAATGGGGCAACCCGATCACGGACCCCGAGGTGTACGCGTACATGAAATCGTACACCCCGTATGAGAACGTCCACGCCGCCGCGTACCCGAAGATCGCGGCCGTGACCTCGTTCAACGACACCCGGGTGCTCTATGTCGAGCCCGCCAAGTGGGTGCAGCGGCTGCGCGAGGTCAACACCGGGAGCGAGCCGATCGTGATGAAGATCGAGATGGACGGCGGCCACGGCGGCGCGTCCGGCCGGTACGTGCAGTGGAAGGAACGGGCCTGGGACTACGCCTTCGTGGCGGACTCCCTGGGCGCCACGGAACTGCTTCCGGGTGCCGGGCTGAAGTAGCCCGCCTGGGTGGTAGTAAAAATTCATCACCATGCTTACTATTGAGCGTCGCTAGGCGCCTTGGGGACACTGCCCGCTGGGGGCAGCAGAACCGGCGCCGGGAAATGGAGCCAATCGTGAGCATGGAATCTGCCGCCAACGGACTGTCCGATGAGGAACTAATGGCCGAGGGTGCCACCCCGCTGCCGGATAAGGAAGTCGCCTCCGTCCTGGACCTCAACGCCGACCTCAACCTCGGCATCAGCGCCGCGGCGCCGATCGACCTCGGCGTCGCGGCCAACGCCAACGTCGCCGCCCCGATCGACGCCGCAGCCTCCGCCAACGTCCTCTCCTTCGGCTCCGAGTCCCAGGCGCTGGCCGATCAGGGCACCCTGATCACCCAGGGCATCACCGGCGACGCCACCGCGCACTCGGTTCAGGACAGCGGCATCGACCAGGGCACCGCCACCCCCACGGACACCACCGGAACGACCGATCCCGCCGGCACCACCGCCGCCACGGATCCGACCACCACCACGACGGCCGACCCGACCGCCGCCGGCGCCCTGAACGGCAACCTGCTCAACGTCGACGTCAACCTCGACGCGAACGCCGGCATCGCCGCCCCGATCAACGGTGCCGTGGCCGCCAACGCCAACGTCGCCGCCCCGATCGACGCCGCCGTCGGCGCCAACATCGGCTCGATCGACAGCAACGCGACCGCCGTCGCCCAGCAGGACGCCATCATCAACCAGGACATTAACGGCAACGCCACCGCCGGTGCCGAGCAGCAGTCCACCCTGAAGCAGTAATCGGTTCATGACAAGTGTGCAGGGCGGGCCGTCCACGCAGGACGGCCCGCCGGCTACTGCCCCCGGCCCCGCCGCTCCCGCCGGCACGCTCCCGCCGCCGGCATTGGCCGACGGGGTCCAGCTCCTGGGCGAGACCAAGGGCTCCGGATACAAGCAGGCCCCTTCCCTGGTCCGGCGTGCCGACGGCCAGACCATCCAGCTGACCAGGCTCCTGTACCTGGTGCTTGAGGCCGTGGACGGCCGACGCGGCCTCGAGGAGATCGCCGCCCACGCCGGGGCTGCCGCCGGCAAACCGATCAGCGCCGCGAACGTGCGGACCCTGATCAACCAGCAACTGCTGCCGCTGGGGCTGTTGCGGCTGGCGGACGGCTCGCAGCCGGAGGTCCGCAAGGCCAACCCGCTGCTGGGCATGAGGTTCCGCTACTCGGTCACGGATCCCGAACGCACCCGGAAGATCACGGCACCGTTCGCCGCCCTGTTCAACCCGCTGATCGTCGTGGCGGTGACCGTGGCCTTCCTGGCGATCTGTTGGTGGGTCCTCATGGTCAAGGGCCTGGCCTCGGCCACGCACGAGGCCTTCGCCAACCCGGGGCTGGTGCTGCTGATCTTCGTGGTCACCGTCCTGTCCGCCGGCTTCCACGAGTTCGGCCACGCGGCCGCCGCCCGCCGCGGCGGCGCCACGCCCGGGGCCATGGGCACCGGGCTGTACCTGATGTGGCCGGCCTTCTACACGGACGTCACCGATTCCTACCGGCTGGGACGGGCCGGCCGGATCCGCACCGACCTCGGCGGCCTCTACTTCAACGCCATCGTCGCGGTGGCCATCATGGGCATCTGGTGGGCCACCGGCTTCGACGCCCTGCTCCTGGTGGTAGTCACCCAGATCCTGCAGATGGTCCGCCAGCTCATGCCCATGGTCCGCTTCGACGGCTACCACATCCTTGCGGACGCCACCGGCGTGCCGGACCTTTTCCAGCGGATCAAGCCCACCCTCCTGGCGCTGATTCCGTGGCGCAAAACCGACCCGCAGGCGCAGCTGCTCAAACCTTGGGCCCGCGCCGTCGTCACGATCTGGGTCCTGGTCACCGTGCCGTTGCTGCTCTTCAGCCTGGTGACCATGGTCCTCACGCTTCCCCGCGTCGTGGGCACCGCCTGGGACAACGGCGGAAAACAGCAGGCCGCCCTCGCCCACAGCCTGTCCACCGGCGACCTCACGGACGCCGCCGTGCGGGTCCTGGCCCTGATCTGCATCGCGCTGCCCGTGGCCGGCATCTTCTACATCCTGGTCCGGTTGGGCCGGCAGCTCGTCACCGGGCTGTGGCAGAAAACCCGGGGCAAGGCCTGGCAGCGCGGTGTTGCCCTCACCGCGGTCGCCGCCCTCGTGGCAGGCCTGGCCTGGGCATGGTGGCCCGCCGGAGGGACCTACCGGCCCGTCCAGCCGTACGAGCGCGGGACGCTCACCGACGCCACCACCGCCATCTTCCCAACCACCGCCGGCCACGACCTGAAGCAGGGCCAGGCGGGTCGGACCGTGGCGCTCTGGCCTCAGGGCGCCCGCAAGCCCACCCGGGAAGACCCGCAACTGAGCATGGTGCTGGTCCCGCGGAATGCTGCGACGGCTCCCGGCTCCGGCCAGTCCGGGGCGGCGGCGCCGTCGTGGGTCTTCCCCTTTGATAGGCCGGCCGCCCCCGACGACGGCGGGAACCAGGCCCTCGCCGTGAACACCACAGACGGATCTGTCGTCTATGACGTCGCCTTCGCTTTGGTGTGGGCCGACGACGGCGCCGACGTCCTGAACACCAACGAGGCCTACGCGTTCGCGAGCTGCAAGGACTGTGCGGCCGTGGCGGTGGGATTCCAGGTGGTGCTGATTGTGGGGCAGGCCGACGTCGTGGTGCCGCAGAACCTCTCCACCGCCGCGAACTACAACTGCGTCCGCTGCCTCACCTATGCCCTCGCAAACCAGTTGGTCCTGACCCTGGACGGACCGCTGAGCGCCGATGGCATGGCCAAACTGAACGCGCTCTGGCAGCAGATCGCCGACTATGGCCGGAACCTGCAGAACGTGCCGCTCTCGGAGATCCAGGGGACGCTGGAGGGCTTCAAGAAGCAGATCATGGAGGTGGTCCAGTCCGACCCCAGCGCCAAGCCGCGCGGTGCAACGGCTACGGCATCTCCGGGTGGGACGGGCACTCCGACGGCGCCGGCAACCGCTTCCCCGGAAGCCACGCAGACGCCAACCACCGGCGCCACGGAGCAGTCCGCTCCGGGTGAAACGGTCGCGCCCGGACCGGCCGAAACGACCGTCCCGGCTCCCACTGTCTCGGCCGTCCCCAGCCAGCCGGCCGGCGGCGCCGTCGCACCCGCCCCGGTCGCGACGTCGGCCGCCCCCACGGGCACAGCCGCCCCGTCGCCGTAGGGGGCTGAGCACGGGTCTGTATGCCAGAAATGGCCGCTATGGCACTCCCATAGCGGCCGTTTCTGGCAAGTCGACGGCTTCACTAGCGCGAGCGTTCCAGCGGCGCCGGCCCCGAAACCGCTCCGTGCCTACCGGGAAGCGGAGACGACGGCGGCGGTCGCCTCGGCGATGGCGCGCTCCTCGTCGGTGGGGACCACCAGCACCGGGATGGCGGACTCCGGCGTCGAGATCACCCGCGGTTCCTTTGAGCGTTCCCGGTTCAGGGCGGTGTCCAGTTCGATGCCCAGCGCGCCGAGCCGTTCGGCCACGAGGTTCCGGAACTGGTGGGAGTTCTCCCCGATGCCGGCGGTGAAGACCAGCGCCTTCGCCCCGCCGACAGCCACGTGGTAGCCGCCGATGTACTTGGCCAGCCGGTAGGAGGCCACCGCGAGCGCCATGGCGGCCTTCGCGTCCCCGGCCTCAGCGGCCTCGACCACGGAGCGCATGTCGTTGTTCCCGGCCAGGCCCTTGAGCCCGGACTGGCGGTTGAGCATGGAGTCGATGTCCTCGGCGGACCAGCCCGCGCGGCCCAGGAAAACCAGGATCGAGGGGTCCAGGTCGCCCGAACGGGTGCCCATCACCAGGCCCTCGAGAGGCGTGAACCCCATCGACGTGTCGATCGACTTCCCGCCGTGGATCGCGGTGACGGAAGCACCGTTGCCCAGGTGGGCAATCACGGCGTCGAACTCCTCCACCGGCACGTCCAGCAGGGCTGCGGCCCGGTGCGCAACGTACTCGTGCGAGGTGCCGTGGAAGCCGTACCGCCGGATGCCGTGGTTGGTGTACAGCACATCCGGTACCGCGTACCGCCAGGCGTGCTCGGGCAGGGTGCGATGGAAGGCGGTGTCGAACACGGCCACCTGCGGCAGGTCCGGCCACTTCTTCGCGATGGCCCGGATGCCCAGGACATTGGCCGGATTGTGCAGCGGCGCCAGCGGGTTGAGCCGCTCGATGGCACGGGTGATCTCGTTGTTGATCAGTTCCGGCTCGGCGAACCGTTCGCCGCCGTGCACCACGCGGTGGCCCACGGCGTCCAGGGCGCGGTCCCCCAGCGCCTCGTGGATGGCGCCGTCGACCAGTTCCAGCGCTTCGGCGTGGTCCCGGGGGCCCTCGACGGCGCCGTCGCCGCCACCGCCGTTGCCCATGCCGATCCGTTCCACCAGCCCCTCGGCCAGGACACTGCCGGCCTCCACGTCACGGACCTGGTACTTCAGCGAGGACGAACCGGAGTTGATGACGAGCACGAGCACGGGGGCCTCCTAGGCCTGGGCGTCGACGGACTGGGCGGGCTGGGGCACTTCGCGGGATGCGGCTGCCGGAACGGACTGGGCCTGGATGGCGGTGATAGCGACGGTGTTCAGGATGTCGTCCACCGTGCAGCCGCGCGAAAGGTCGTTGACCGGCTTGCGCAGGCCCTGCAGGACCGGCCCGACGGCGACCGCCCCGGAGGACTGCTGCACCGCCTTGTACGTGTTGTTGCCGGTGTTCAGGTCCGGGAAGATGAACACCGTCGCCTGGCCGGCCACGGTGGAACCGGGCATCTTCGAGGCCGCGATCGATGCGTCAACGGCGGCGTCGTATTGGATGGGCCCCTCGACGGCCAGGTCCGGACGGCGTTCTCGGACCAGCTCGGTGGCCTTGCGGACGGCCTCCACGGCCTCCCCGGAGCCGGAGCCGCCGGTGGAGTAGGACAGCATCGCCACCCGGGGTTCGACGCCGAACTGCGCGGCGGTCTCGGCCGAGGCGAGGGCGATGTCGGCGAGCTGTTCGACGTTCGGCTCGGGGTTCACGGCGCAGTCGCCGTAGACCAGTACGCGGTCCGGCATTAGCATCAGGAACACGGAAGAAACGATCTTGACGCCCTCGCGGGTCTTCACGAACTCCAGGGCCGGCCGGATGGTGTGCGCCGTGGTGTGGGCGGCGCCGGAGACCATGCCGTCAACCACGCCCAGCTGCACCATCATGGTGCCGAAGTAGCTCTCGTCCTGCATCACCTCCAGCGCCTTCGCCAGGTCCACTCCCTTGTGCGCGCGCAGCTCGGCGTACTTCTCCGCGAAGCCCTGGCGCAGCTCCGAGGTGGCCGGGTCCACGATGTTGATCCCGGCCAGGTCGATGCCCTGGGTGGCGGCGAGCTCGCGGACCTCGGCCTCGCGGCCCAGCACCGTCAGGTCGCAGACGTCGCGGCGGTGCAGGATCTCCGCGGCCCGCAGGATCCGCACGTCCTTGCCCTCGGGCAACACGATGTGGCGGCGCTGCGAGCGGGCCCGCTCGATCAGGTCGTGCAGGAAACGCAGCGGTGTCATCCGCTCCGGCCGCGGCAGGTGCAGCCGCTCCAGCAGTTCGGCCTCGTCCACCTGCTTGGACCACAGGCCCAGCGCGGAGGCCACCTTGCGGCGGTGCCCGGACCAGATCTCGCTGCGGACCTCGGAGACGCGCTTGGCGGTCACATAGGTGTCATCCGGGGCGGCGAAAATCGGGAACGGCGCCTGCGCCAGCAGAGAGTAGATGGTGGGATCGGGGGCCAGGCCGCCGGTAAGGATGAGCGCGGACGGGACCGGGAACTCCGGCGAGAAGGAGGACGCCAGGCAGGCAACCAGCACGTCGGCGCGGTCGCCCGGGACGATCACCAGGGCGCCGTCGTCGAGCACGTGCAGGAAGTTCGCCACGTTCATGGCCGCCACCTTCACCGAGTGCACGTCCCGCTCCAGGTCAGGCAGGCCCGCCACCTGGCCGAGGCCCAAGGCGGAGGCCACCTCGCCGGTGGTGGGCCGGGCAATGTCCTCCAGCTCCGGGAAGACGTAGACCGGGCGGCCAGACGCGCCGGGCCGGACCGCGGCCGCGATCCCCTCCAGGTCCTCCGGTTCGGCGCGGTTGACCATGATCGCCAGCAGCGTGCAGCGCTCGGCGATGAGTTCCTTGCGGGCCACCTCGACGGCGTCGGCGGTCTCCGCGACGGTGCGGCCCTTGGCCCCCACGACGGCGACGACGGGTGCTGACAGGTTGTTGGCGAGCCGGGCATTCAGGTCGAATTCGACGGCGGCGTCCTGGCCGGTGAGGTCCGTGCCCTCGATGATGATCACGTCGGAGTGCCGGCCCATCTCGGCGAAGATCTCGACGCAGCGGGAGTCGATCTCCTCCCGCTTGCCCTCGGCGAGGAGGCTGCGGACCTCCTCGAACGTCAGCCCGCTCCGGCACCGGGCGTCGTCGAGGTCGAAGCGTGCCTTCATCAGCGACACCATGGGGTCGACGTCAGCGTGGCCGTGGACGACGGGTTTGAAAAAGCCGATGCGGTCCGCGTGCCGGTGCAGCGTGTCCGCGAGGCCCAGGGCGACGAGGGACTTGCCGGATCCCGGCGTGGTTGCGCTGACGTAGATTCCCTTGGCCATGTGTCCCAGCATACTTACACCCCTTGACAGCGGGGCCCGCGATGGGATTACCTAATGAACATTCGGTAAATAAAGCTGGAGGCAACGACGCATGGCTGAACTGACAATTCCGGGGAAGACCCACCCGCTCCTGAACAACGACTATGCCTCCGAGTGGATGGGCATTGAAGTCCTCGGACTCGCCGACGGCCACGCCACGCTGCGGATGCCGCTGCGTCAGGAAATGCTCAACGGTTTCGGGATGGCCCACGGCGGGATGATCTTCGCCTTCGGGGACACCGCCTTCGCCCTGGCCTGCAACCCCGCCGCACCCGCACCCGGCGGAGCCGGGGATGACACTGGGACTATGACGGTGGCCTCCGGCGTCGACATCAACTTCATCAAGTCCGCCTACCGCGGCCAGGTCCTCACCGCCGTCGCCAACCGCCGCGCCAGCACCGGCCGCAGCGGCATCTACGACGTCCAGATCTACGCCGCCGATCCCGACGCCGTCGACCTCACCGCAGCATCCCCCTCCACCCCCGCCGGCGCGGGAGAACTCATCGCCGAGTTCCGCGGCCGCAGCCGCACCATCTCCAAGAAATAGAAACGTAGGACGCAGATGACCACCCCCACCGCTGAATCCGCCCTCGCCACCAGCGACGCCGTCCTGGACCGCGAAGAAACCATCTCCCGCGACGAGCTCGAGGCCCTCCAGCTCTCCCGGCTCCAGCACACCGTGGCCTACGCCTACGACAGGGTCCCGCTGTACAAGCGGAAGTTCGACGAGGCCGGGGTGCACCCCACCGACCTGCGCGAACTCTCGGACCTGGGGAAGTTTCCGTTCACCACGAAGGAAGACCTCCGCCTGGAGTACCCGTTTGGCATGTTCGCGGTGCCGCAGAACGAGGTAGCCCGGATCCACGCCAGCTCCGGCACCACCGGCCGCGCCACGGTGGTGGGCTACACCAAGCAGGACCTCGCCGACTGGGCCAAGCTCGTGGCCCGCTCCCTCCGCGCCTCCGGCGTCCGGCCCGGCATGAAGGTCCACAACGCCTACGGCTACGGCCTGTTCACCGGCGGCATGGGCGCCCACGCCGGCGCCGAGGCCCTGGGCTGCACGGTCATCCCGATCTCCGGCGGCCAGACCGAACGCCAGATCCAGCTCATCCAGGACTTCGAGCCGGACGCCATCCTGGCCACCCCCACCTACCTGCTGACCATCGCCGACGCCATGATCAAGCAGGGCATCGACCCGGCATCCACCTCGCTGAAGTACGCGGTGCTCGGGGCCGAGCCGTGGACCGAGGAGATGCGGCACGAACTCGAGGTCACCATGAACCTCAAGGCCTGCGACATCTACGGCCTCTCCGAGGTCATGGGCCCCGGCGTCGCCGGCGAGGCCGTCGAGACCCAGGACGGCAGCCACATCTGGGAGGACCACTTCCGGCCCGAGATCATCGACCCGTTCAACCCGGCCGTCGGCGTCGAGTCGGTGCTGGGCGACGGCCAGCACGGCGAACTGGTCTTCACCTCGCTGACCAAGCAGGCGCTGCCGATTATCCGCTACCGCACCAAGGACCTCACCCGGCTGCTGCCCGGCACGGCGCGTCCCGCGCACCGCCGCATGGGCCGGATCACGGGCCGTAGCGACGACATGATCATCCTGCGCGGCGTGAACCTTTTCCCGTCCCAGATCGAGGAAATCGCGCTGCGGATCCCGGAGCTCAGCCCGCACTTCCAGCTGGAACTTACCCGTCCCGAGGGCCAGCGGATGGACCAGCTCACGGTCAAGATCGAACGGCGCGACGCCGTCTCGGTGGAGAGCAGCGCTACGGCGGCGAAGGTGCTGCAGCAGCAGATCAAGATCCACGTCGGCTCCTCCTGCGCCGTCGACGTCGTCGAACCCGGCTCCCTGGAGCGCTCCAACGGCAAGCTCCGCCGGATCTACGACATGCGCCCCAAGGGCTGAGAACCGCCCGAACTATTCCGGCCCGGCAGCCGCGTCGCACCCCGGCGCGGCGGCCGGGCCGGCCCGTCATGAGAAACTAGCGAGTATGCCCACTTCAGCTACCACCAAGCGCGGCCGGCCCGGCTACGACCAGCAGTCCGTGCTGATGATTGCCGTCGATGTCTTTAACCGGCACGGCTACGACGCCACGTCGATGGGCATCCTCGCCGAGAACCTGGGCATCTCCAAGTCCGCGATCTACCACCACGTCCCCTCCAAGGGTGACCTGCTGAAGCTCGCGCTCGACCACGCCCTGGGCGGCCTCGAGGCCATCCTGGACCGGCCCGAGGCGCAGACCGGTTCCGCGGACGCCCGGCTGGAGTTCGTGCTCCGCGAGACCATCTCGGTGCTCGTGGAGCGGCTGTCGTTCGTCACCCTCCTGCTGCGGCTCCGCGGCAACACCGAGATCGAACGGGACGCCCTGGCCCGCCGCCGCACCTTCGACCACAAGGTCGCCGCACTGATTTCCGCCGCCCGCGACGAGGGCTCGCTCCGCCAGGACATCGACCCGCGGACCGTTACCCGCCTGCTGTTCGGCACCATCAACTCGATCGTCGAGTGGTACAAACCCGGCGGCTCCCTCTCCCCCGAGAAGCTCGCCGACGACGTCATCACCATGGCCTTCCACGGCCTCCACGTGCCGGACTAGCCCCTCGGCGGAGGCCCTAGCCGGGAACGATTCCCGGGAACCCGCGGACGGCCGCCACCCAGCCCATGTAGGCCAACACCCCGGACAGCGGGATCACCGCCATGACCAGCACCACGGAGCGGTCCCTCGCCAGGACCAGTGCCGCAAGGTTGGTGAGCGCGGCGACGGCCACGACGGCGGCCTGGAACACGCTGTTGGCAAACACCGCCCGGGGCGATTCAAAGAAGGTCCCGGCGCCGGCGAGGTACGTCACCAGATACCACGACGGGAACAGCCAGAGCGGAAATCCGAGCATCACGACGTCGACGGCGAGGGCCACCCTCCCGGTGCGGGTGGTGGGCCACCAGGTCCTCGGACGTCCGCCCGGCTTGGCCGCCGTCGTCACAGGACGGCTCCGCCCCGGGCGGTCACGATCCACCAGATGAGGCTCATCAAGGCCGCGGACAGGATCACGGTAAAGGCAGCGACCAGGAGGGACCGCTCCTTCGCCAGCAAGATGGCGCCCCAGAGCGCGGCCACGGAGCAGGCCAGCATGGCGACCACCACGTCGTCGGAAGCTCCCGCCATGAACACAGCCTGACCCAAACCCACCAGAGTCCAGAAGGGCGACAGCACCGCGAGGTAAGCCAGCATCAGGGCCACCTTGCCGGTGCGGGTGGTGGGGAACCAGACACGACGCCGGCTGCGGGAGTCGCCTGCCGGCCGGGGAGTCGACTGCGTCATGCGCGCACCACTCCCCGCCGTCCCGCCAGCGTTGGCCCGCACCGAAGTCGGCCCGCTCAGAGCTGGTAGTCAGCCGGGCCGGGCAGGTTCTCGTGGATGCAGAGAACGTTGTGCTCGGTGTCCATGAACCACGCGCACTTCTCGGAGTCCGTGGTGCAGATGTGGTTCTCGGTCTTGAGTCCGGGAAGGTCGTAGTCCTGGAACGTGACGCCCCGGGCTTCCATGTCCTGAACCGTGCGTTCGATGCCGCTGACCTCGAAGCTCAGGGCGGTGTGCTCGGAGTGCTTTCCGTCCGTGACCGGCATGAGCTGGAGCAGCGGGCCGCCGTCCGAACCGAAGATTTCGCTGCCGTCGCCTGCCACGCCGCGGTGTGGGAGTCCCAGGGTGTCCGCGTAAAAGTGCCGGGCACGCGCCGCGTCGTCGACGGGCAGGATGGTTGTGGCTTTGTTGAGTACCAGGGACATGACGCCACCTCCTACGGGCACGATGGTACGCCGGAGAGGGGCTGGAGGAACGGGCACTTCGCCCCGTCCTCCCTCACATCCGGTGGCCCGACGACGGACGCCCCCTCACAGCGTGAGGGGGCGTCCGGTGGGAAGACGCCAGATCTGAGGGAACGCCGGGATGGGGTTACTTTTCGACCAGGGTGAGGACGTCGTACGTGGCCACGATCTCATCGTTCTGGTTGGTCAGGACGGCATCCCAGGCCACCTCGCCGTATTCGTCGGTCTCGCGCGGGGTGATCTTCTTGGCCGTCAGGGTGACCCGGATGGAGTCCCCGGCGGCCACCGGCGTGATGAAGCGCAGGTTCTCCAGGCCGTAGTTGGCCAGCACCGGACCCGGGGCGGGTTCCACGAACAGCCCGGCTCCCCAGGAGAGCAGCAGGTAGCCGTGCGCCACGATGCCGGGGAAGAACGGGTTGGCCTCGGCCGCTTCCTGGTTGGTGTGCGCGTAGAAGGTGTCGCCGGTGGAGTTGGCGAACGTGGTGATGTCCTCCAGCGTCACCTCGCGCAGCCCGGAACGGACGGCATCGCCGATGCGCAGGGTCGCCAGCGGCTTGCGGAACGGGTGCAGGCCCTCGGTCTCGACGGTGAAGTTGCGGTCCGCGCCGGTGTGCCAGACGCCGGTGACGGCGGTGAGCATGTTGGGCGAGCCCTGAATGGCGGTGCGCTGCATGTGGTGCATCACCGAGCGGATGCCGCCGAGTTCCTCACCGCCGCCGGCCCGGCCGGGGCCGCCGTGGACCAGGTGCGGGACCGGGGAACCGTGGCCGGTGGAGCTGCGGGCATCCTCGCGGTTGAGCATCAGCACACGGCCGTGGTGCGCGGCGATGCCGGTGACCAGTTCGCGAGCCACGTCGGGGTCGTTGGTGCAGACGGAGGCGACCAGGGAGCCGCCGCCGCGGGCGGCGAGGCGGACGGCGTCGGCGATGTCGCTGTAACCGATCACGGACGAGACCGGGCCGAAGGCCTCCAGCGAGTGGATCTCCTCGGCCTCGGGGTCGGCCCAGCGCAGCAGCACCGGCGACATGAAGGCGCCCCCTTCGACGACGCCGACGCTCCCGTCCGCGCTGGTGACCTTCGGGGCGTCGAGGGAGCCGTAGGCCAGCTCACCGCCGGCGTCGAGCATGGACTGGACGGCGGCGCGCACATCGGCGAGCTGCTCAAGGGAGGCGAGGGCACCCATCGTGACGCCCTCGGCCCGCGGGTCGCCAAGGACGACGCGTTCGTTGATCCGCTCCCCCACCGCGGCGGCGACGTCCGCGACAAGCTCCTGCGGCACGATCGCGCGGCGGATCGAGGTGCACTTCTGGCCGGCCTTGGCGGTCATCTCGGTGACGAGGGACTTGACGAAGGCATCGAATTCGGGCGTGCCCTTGACGGCGTCGGGGCCGAGGATGGCGGCGTTGAGCGAGTCCGTCTCGGAGGTGAAGCGGACGCCGCCCTTGACCACGTTGGGGTGGGACTTCAGCGTGTTGGCGGTGGACGCCGAGCCGGTGAAGGCGACCAGGTCGCGGTAGTCGAGGTGGTCCAGCAGGGTGCGGACGGAGCCGGACACCAGCTGCAGGGAGCCCTCGGGCAGGATGCCGGACTCATCGATCGCCTTCACCACGGCCGCGGCGACGTAGCCGGTGGGGGTCGCGGGTTTGACGATAGTGGGGACACCGGCGATGAAGGCCGGGGCGAGCTTCTCCAGCATGCCCCAGACCGGGAAGTTGAAAGCGTTGATCTGGACCGCAACGCCGGGGATCCGCGTGTAGATGTGCTCGCCGGCGAAGGAGCCGTCCTTGGACAGGATCTCCATCGGCCCGTCCACCACCACCTGGGAGTTGGGCAGCTCGCGGCGGCCCTTGGAACCGAAGGTGAAGAGCACGCCGATGCCGCCGTCGATGTCGATCATGGAGTCGACCTTGGTGGCGCCGGTCTGGGCGGAGAGGGCGTAAAACTCGTCCCGGCGGCCGTTGAGGTACTGGGCGAGTTCCTTGAGCTTGAGGGCACGCTGGTGGAACGTCAGCCGGCCGAGTGCCGCCTGCCCGGTGGTGCGGCCGTAGTCGACGACGGCGGCGAGGTCCAGGCCCTCGGTGCTGACCCTGGCGAGCAGCTCCCCCGTGCTGGCGTCCAGGACCGGGGCGGCGGAGGCGGCGGCTGCTGCGTCCGGCGTCCACCAGGAACCCCGGACGAAGCTGGGGACGATTTCGGCGGTATCCACGGCGGATGCGGGAGCTGTTGCAGTGGTGGTCATCGTTGACGGGTCCTTCCAACGCGGGGCAAGAGCAGCACGTCCGGAACATTACTGACCGGCCGTTCGGTAATATGACCACAGTACATGACTAAGGCCTGCGGCACACTAGTACCGCGGGACCATTGCGGGCCCGCCCCGGCCCTGTTCCGGTTCCGCCCCGACCCGTCCCGAACCTGAGGAGACCCCGATGACCACCCAGCCCGGCGCCAACGAGCCCTGGAAGATCATCCTCGGCGAGCTCGACGAGAAGATGGGCGTGAAGATCGTCGAGGAATCGGTTCAGCGCGTGGTGGCCACCATGCCCGTGGAGGGCAACCGTCAGTCGTTCGGCCTGCTGCACGGCGGCGCATCGCTGGCCGTGGGCGAGGCCGTCGGCTCCTGGGCCGCGGTGAAGCACGCCAGCACGCTGGGCAAGACGGCCGTCGGCGTCGACGTCTCCGCCACCCACCACAAGTCCGCCCGGGAGGGCCTGGTCACCATCACCGCGACGCCCATCCACCTGGGCGGCACCGTCACCACCCACGAGGTGGTCATCAGCAACGCCGCCGGCGAGCGACTGTGCACGCTCCGGATCACCAACCTGCTGCTGGACCGGAAGGGCTGAGCCGGGGCGCCGAGGCTGAGGTCGGGGCCCCTTCAAGGGGGAACCGGCTAGCGGGCGGCCGGCTCCGTGCTGGCCCGGGCCACCAGGCGTGCCGGGAAGATCAACGGCTCGCGGCCGGCCCCGGGGTTCTCGATGTCGGCCAGCAGCAGGCGCCCGGCCTGCGCGGCCATGTCCACGGTGGGCTGGTTGACCGTGGTCAGGGGCAGTTCCCCCGGCCCGGACAGGTGGTCGTCAAAACCGACGACGGCGACGTCGCCGGGCACCGTGCGGCCGGCCGCCTGCAGGGCCGTGATGGCACCCCGGGCCATCAGGTCGGACGCGGCGAAAATACCGTCGATGCCGCGATCGCGGGCCAGCAGCCGGGCGGCGGCCTCGGTGCCGCCGGCCGCCGTGAAGTCGCCCGGCTCCTCAGGGCCGGCCGGCAGCCCGGCATCCTTGAGGCCCGCCCGCCAGCCCTCGAGCCGGTCCGCCGCGGCGGTCATGTCCAGCGGACCGGTGATGGTGGCCAGCCGGCGGCGCCCGGTGGCGGCCAGGTGCAGCGCCGCCTGCCGGGCGCCCTCGAAGCTGTCCACGTCCACGTAGTGGATGCCCAGCCCGGTGTCCCAGGGCCGGCCGATGAAGACGGTGGGCAGCCCGGAGGCCGCCAGCTCTTCCGTCCAGCCGTCCGTCTTGTGGTGCGAGACGACAATGGCGCCGTCGACGTGGCCGCCGCGCAGGTAGCGGACCGTCCGGGACGGGTCCCCGCCGGCCCGGGACATCAGCAGGACCAGCTGCATGTCCGTCTCCCGCAGCGCCTCGGTCACCCCGGTAATGACCGCGGCAAAGAACGGGTCCATCATGACCCTGGCATCGGGTTCGTTGATGACGAGCGCGATCGAGGACGTCCGGCGCGTGACCAGGCTGCGGGCCGCCCGGTTCGGGGTGTAACCCAGGGAGATCACGGCGGCGTCCACGGCGGCTTTGGCCTCCGGGCTGACCCTGGAGCCGCCGTTGATCGCCCGGGAGGCGGTGGAACGGGACACGCCCGCCGCCGTCGCCAGGTCTTCAAGCGTGGGAGTGGGACGGGCCGCTCCCGGCCGGGATCCGTGGTGGGTCTGTGCGCTCATCACCTTGAGAATACGGGATCCGGCCGGGGATGAGGCCTTGTCCGGGATCCGGGGCCGGTGTTACGCTTCCCCGGATGGGAGCGCTCCCACAACCTTCCGCACGGAGCCCCGCCACCCCCACAGAGAGCAGGCCGAGCAATGCCGCTAGCCCACTTCCCGTCCCACCCGGCGTCCCCGCCGGGCCTCCGCACCTCCCCGCACGGCGCAGGCCGGCTAATCGTCGGGGGTGTCGTCGCCCTCGCCGCGGCCCTGGCCGGCAGCACCGCGGCCACCGCCGCCGTACCCGCCGGGACCGGCCCCGCGCCAGCCGCCGTCGTCGTCCCGGCAGCCCCCGCCACCCCTGCGGCGCAGCCCACTCGGGCGCAGTCCGCTCCAGCGCAGCCCGCCGCGGTGGGCAAGCCGGCACCCGGCGCCGCGTCCGCGTTCGGCCCCAACGTCCGGGTCTTCGATCCGAGCATGCCGGTGGCGCAGATCCAGGCCACCGTCGACGCCATAGCCGCCCAGCAGGTCGACGACGAGATGGGCACCAACCGCTACTCGCTGCTCTTCAAGCCCGGCACCTACGGCACCGCGCAGACACCTCTGATCATCCAGGTGGGCTACTCCACCGAGGTGGCGGGCCTGGGCAACTCCCCCACCGACGTGACCATCAACGGCCACGTGGACACCTACAACCGCTGCCTGACCGCGGACAACTGCATCGCCCTGAACAACTTCTGGCGGTCCGTCTCCAACCTCACCATCAACGTCACCGGCCTGGATGGCTGCCGCGCCTCGGCCAACTTCTGGGCCGCATCGCAGGCCTCGCCGATGCGGCGGGTCAACGTCACCGGCGGAAACCTCACCCTGATGGATTACTGCACCGCCGGCCCGCAGTACGCCAGCGGCGGCTTCATCGCCGACTCCAAGACCGGGTCCGTGATCAACGGCTCCCAGCAGCAGTACTACGTCCGCGACAGCAGCCTCGGCGGCTGGTCCAACGCCGTCTGGAACCAGGTCTTCTCCGGCGTCAACGGCGCACCGGCGCAGTCCTTCCCGGACCCGCCGTACACCACACTGGCCAACACCCCGGTCAGCCGCGAAAAGCCGTACCTGGCCATCGACGGCGCCGGCAACTACAGCGTGTTCGTTCCCTCCGCGCGGCAGAACTCCTCCGGCACCACCTGGGAGAACGGTCCGACGGCGGGACGCAGCGTGCCGCTCTCCGACTTCTACGTGGCCACGCCCGCCGATTCGGCCAAGGACATCAACGTCCAGCTGGCCCGCGGCAAGAACCTGCTCTTCACCCCGGGCGTGTACAACATCGACCGCACCCTCGAGGTCAAGCGTGCCGACACCGTGGTCCTGGGGCTCGGCATGACCACCCTGACCGCCGTCGGCGGCGCCGTTCCACTGGAGGTCGCGGACGTCTCCGGCGTCCAGGTCGCCGGCCTCACCATCGACGCCGGCACCGTGAACTCCCCGGCGCTGATGCGGCTGGGTAAGGCCAAGGGCAACGCCTCCCACACGGACGCCTCCGGCAAGCACGGGGACCCGGCCAACCCCACGGCCCTGCACGACGTGTTCTTCCGCATCGGTGGCCCGCACGTGGGCAAGGCCTCCGTCAGCCTCGAGGTCAACAGCGACGGCGTGCTCCTGGACCACATCTGGGCCTGGCGCGCGGACCACGGCAACGGCGTGGGCTGGGACACCAACACGGCGGACAACGGCGTCACCATCAACGGCGACGACGTCACCGCCACCGGCCTGTTCGTGGAGCATTACCAGAAGTACAACGTGACCTGGAACGGTGAGCGCGGACGGACGGTCTTCTTCCAGAACGAGCTGCCCTACGACGCTCCGAACCAGGCCGCCTGGCAGCACGACGGCGTCCTCGGCTGGGCCGGGTACAAGGTGGCCGATGCGGTCCGGTCCCACGAGCTCTGGGGCGGCGGCAGCTACGTCTACACCAATGTGAATCCCTCGATCCACGCCACCCGCGGCTTCGAGGTCCCGGTCACCCCGGGCGTGAAGCTGCACGGGCTACTGACCGTGAACCTGGGCGCGGGAACGCTGGACCACGTGGTCAACGACACCGGCGCCCCGGTGACCACCGCCGAGGTGGGCAAGCCAAGCTACGTCGCGAACTTCGGCTAAACGCAAAGCGCGGCCGGACCCTGGAGGCCCCGTCCCACCGGGCTTTGTTGTGTCCGATTTACCGGGCAGATTCCGGCGCCGCCGGCTTCCGGCGGCGGCCCAGGACCAGCATGACGGTGCCCAGCAGGACCGCGGCCGCGGCGGCGCCGGCAGCGGGCACCAGTCCGCCGGCGCCGGTGCTGGCGAGCACGGGCGTCCCGGCGGAACGGTCCGGGGACGCGGCCGCGGCGGCGGCCGCCACCGGTGCGCTGATCGAGAACGTGGAGGACAGCGGCGGGGAGGCAATGCCGTCCAGGGACTGGGACACGGTCAGGGTGTGCTGTCCCGCGGCCAGCCCCGTGGGGAACGGCACGGACCAGTGCCCGCCGGTGGCGAGGACCGCCAGGGCCAGTGAGCCGGAGACGGCCTTACCGCCGACGCCGGGGCCGCCGCCCTGGCCGGCATCCAGCGGGACGCCGTCGATGCTCACGCTGACCGAGGCGCCCTCCACCCCGGTGCCCGAGATGGTCTTGGGCAGCGCATCCTGCCGGAACGTGGCCCCGTCGAGGGACTGTGCCAGGGCGGGGACCGGCGGCTGGACCAGGTACACGGCGGTGGCCGCGGGACCGTCCTCATGGCCCGGGGAGGTCTGCACCGCCGAGACCGCGAGCTTGCCGTACAGCGGGCCGCTCCCGAACGGGACGCTCCAGCGGCCGTCGGCGGCGACCGTGGAGGAGCCGGTGACGGCGCCGGTCACCGCGACGGTGTTGCCCGGCGTTCCGGTGCCCTCGATCAGGGCAGGTGCCGAGGCGGTGGGGACCGCGGCGGGGGTGGTGATGGCGGGGGCGGTCAGCACCGAGGCCGTCAGGGCGAACGCGGTGGTCTCCGAGTGGCTGAAACCGTTGACGGTTGCCGCGGTGTAGGCGAACTTCCCTTCGGTGGCCGGCAGTGTGAAGGACCAGTTGCCATCCTTGTCCACAGGAAGGTCGACGCTGGCGCCCTCGCGGGTCAGGCGGACCGAGGAGCCGGAAGCGACGGCGGAGGCGGGGGCAGCCGCCACCTTGCCGTGGATCGTGGTCCCGGGCTGGAGCGTGGCGCCGCTGACGGTCCCGTCGAGCTGCGGTGCGTTGAGGAACAGCTGCAGCTGGACGTTGTCCTTCAGTGGGACCGTCTCCATGGCGTCCCGCAGGGTTGCGGCGATGGCGCGCAGCTGGGTCCCGTTCTGGGTCTCGGCCCCGGTGTGGGTGCCGACGGCGAAGTTGCCGCTGATCCAGGGCCCGCCCGAGTCGCCGCCGGCGGACTTCACCGTGGTCGAGTCGAAGGCGCGTACGGCGCGCAGATCGTTGTCGTAGTTCGGCGCAACGCTGGCCCGTCCCGGGATGAGCATGATGCCCACGGTGTCGACGGTGCCGCACTTCCAGCCGCTGGTCCGGCCCGAGTGGCAGACCGCCTGGCCCTGGACGGGGGCGAGTGTGCCGATGATCTTGACCGACGACGGCGCCGGGTTGGCCACGTTGTCCCAGGTGGTGGCGGCGGGCCGGGGCGTGACGCCGGCAGCGAGGCCCTGGATGACGGCGATGTCGGTGCCGATGTTGCCCGGGTTGTCCTGCGTTCCCGTGATGGCTGTGTTGCCGGGGCCGCCGAACTGGCTGAAGCCAAAGGTGCCCAGCGGGTCGCGGGTGGTCGGGAGGGGCATGGTCGCGCCGCCCGCCGTCGCCGCGGCGGCCGGCTCCACGGTGGTGGTCTTACTGATGCCGTCTTCGGCGCAGTGGCCGGCGGTCAGGATCAGCGGGAGCCCGGTCGGATCATAGGCGCCGAACCCGGCGGAGCAGATGGTGCTCACATCCGTAACGTAGCCCTGGCCGCCGAAGTAATCGGTGCTGGCCTCGGTGGTGATCGGGGCGGATTTCTCCAGCTGGACGTTCTTGTAGCGGGCCACGAACGCCGCCGGGGAGATCTTGCCGGGGGCGGCCGTGGTCAGGGCCGGGCTGGCGCCCGCCGGGACGTTCGTCGCTCCCGCGGTGGGAGCGGACGTCGCCGTCGCCGCGGGAGCCGGGGCGGGGGTGGCGGGGGTTTCCTCGGCGGCGTTCACGCCGCCGGCCCGGATGACGAAGTGGCCGCCGGCGTAGGCCACGGCCTGCAGTCCTGCGGGTCCGACGTCGTGGACGTAGGCGGCGAAGAGCTGGTCGGTGCTGGCAGCTATGAGGTCGGCGGCGCTGGGTACCGGGGCCGGTGCGGCCGGGGCTGCGAGGGTGAACACGGCCGTGGGCCCGGCCGCGTTGAGGGCATCTACCCGGGCCTGCAGCTCGGCGCCCTGTCCGTCAATGATGATCCTGCCGTTGCTGATGCTGATCCCGACGTAGCCGGGCAGCCCGGACAGGGAGGGGAGGGCGTCGGCGGCGCGGCGGGCGAGCTCACCGGCGGCGTTGAACTGCTCAAGGGTCATGCCGAGGTCGCGGAGGGTCGCCTCGGCGAGGCCGTCCGCACTGATGCCCGGGGCAGGCTGCGTCGTCGGAGCAGTCGGGGCGGAAGCCGCCGTTGTGGGAGAGGCAGTCGCGGGAGAGGCAGGCACGGGGGACCTCGTCGGAGAGGCCGTCGGCGCGGCAATTACCCCGGCAGAGGCGGAGGGGCTGGAGGTGGCGGCGGGGGCCGGCTGGACGGAGCCCGTTTCGGCGAGCGCGGGAACGGCCAGGGACGCTCCGGCGAGCGCGACGGCCACGGCGGCCGTCATCCGCAGCGCAGGAACGCTTTTTGCTATCTTCACCCGGTCACTTTAGCGTCCGAGTTTGGCCCGAATGGCCGCCAGCTCCCCCTCCGTTACGCCATTGTGGCCCAAAAATGTGGAAGTCCTGAGGTTGCGCAGGAAACTCAGGAGACTGGCCTGCCGGGCGGCCAGCAGCGGTGTCAGTTCGGACTCGGTCAGGTAGCGCTCGTGCGGGTGCTTCACCAGGGAGACGCGGTGGTGTTCGTTGATGCCGCGCATGGCCCGTTCGTAGGCGAGGGCGATGGTGTGTTCTCCCGCCCCGGCGAGGTCCTGGAGCATCGCGGCGATCATGCCGCTGCGGTCCCGGCCGGCGGAGCAGTGCAGCACGACGCCGGCGGGCGCGGCCGCGATGGCCCGGAACGCCCGGACCATCCGGTCCGGGAAGAGCCGGGCGTTGTCCGGGTAGGACGCGGGGTCGTTCAGGTAGGGCACGCAGAGGGCCCGGAATTCCTCGTTGGCGGGGTCCTCGGTGGGCGCATGGACGACGTCGAACGGCGCCAGCGCCGCCTCCGGCACCCGCGGATCCGTCTCGCGGCGGCGGATCTCCTCCGGGTTGCGCAGGTCGATAACGGTGCGGATCCCGGCGTCGTACGCCTGCCGCCAGCCGGCCTCGGTGAGCCACTCGCGCCGGCCCATCCGGTAGACCGCGCCGCCGACGTGCCAGGCGTTCACCGCCCCGTCCCAGGTGACCGCCCCGCCGACGGCTCCCTCGGCGCTCATTGGGCCGGTACCCTGCCGGGCCGCTGCCGGGCGAGGCGGTACTCCAGGTTGTTCCGGACCATGGGCCATTCGTGCTCCAGGATCGAGAACACCACGGTGTCCCGCAGCGCGCCGTCGGCGCTCCTGGTGTGGCTGCGCAGCACCCCGTCCTGTTTGGCGCCGAGCCGGGCGATCGCCTCGCGGGACTGGTGGTTGAGCCAGTGCGTGCGGAATTCGACGGCGGGGCAGCCCAGGGTCTCGAAGGCGTGCCGGAGCAGGAGCAGCTTGGAGTCGGGGTTGCTGCCGGTGCCGTGCGCGGAGGCGGCGTTCCAGGTGGAGCCGATCTCCAACCGGGGCACGGCGGCGTCGATGTTCATGTAGGTGGTCATCCCGATGATCCGGCCAGGTTCGCCGGTGGCGGGATCGAGCAGCCGTGTGGTGAACGGCAGCATGGAGCCGGCCGCCTGCAGAGTCAGCCGCCGGTCGATCTCGGCGCTCATGGCCTCCGGCGCGGGGACCGCGGTGTACCAGAGCTTCCACAGCTCCCCGTCGCGAACGGCGTCCACCAGCCCGTCGTGGTGGCTGGGGTCCAGGGGTTCGAGGGCAACGTAGCGGCCGGTCAGTGTGAGCGGCTGGAAGGGGTTCACGGCACCATCCTAGGCCCGTGGCGGCGGCCGACCCCCGGCCGGGGCTGGACGCCGTGGGTAGGCTGGGCCCATGATCACAGTCACCGGCACGGTCCGCACCCCGCTGGAGGCCGGCAAGGCCTTCGCCTACCTCTCCGCCTTCGAGCACACGCCCGAGTGGGACCCCGGAACGCCGGTGGTCAAGAAGCTCACCGACGGTCCGGTCGCGGTGGGCCACCGGTACCACGCGGAGGCGGAGTTCCGCGGCAAGCGCCAGAGCCTGACCTACGAGGTGGTGAAGCTCTCCGGTTCGGAGATCGTGCTCCGCGGTGAGAACAAGAGCGTCATCTCGGTGGATACCATTGAGGTCCGGCCCGCGGGCTCCGGCAGCGAGGTCCAGTACACCGCGGAATTCCAGCTCAAGGGCTGGATGAAGCTGGCCGAGCCGATCGCCCGGCCGATGTTCCAGAAGCTCGCTGACCCGGCCATGGACGGGATGAAGCGGACGTTGGACTCACTGGCCACGCACGCCAACTAGGCGCCGCGGCTCAAGGGGGCCGGGCAACCTCCCGGCCCCTGGGGCCGGTTCAGCTGATCCAGTCGAAGAATCCCTTTCCGGTCTTCCGGCCGAGCTCGCCCCGGGCCACCTTGTCGCGCAGGATCTGCGGCGGCGCGAAGCGGTCACCCAGGGTCGAGGCGAGGTACTCGGCGATGCCCAGGCGGACGTCCAGGCCCACGATGTCCGTAGTCCGAAGCGGGCCGGTGGGGTGCTTGTAGCCCAGGACCATGGCGTTGTCGATGTCCTCGGCGGACGCGACGCCTTCCTCGACCATGCGCATCGCTTCCAGCGCGATCGCGACGCCCAGCCGGGAGGATGCGAAGCCGGGGGCGTCATTGACGACGACGGCGGTCTTGCCGAGCGCCTCGACCCAGCCGCGCGCCGCGGTGGCCACCGCGTCAGAGGTCTGCTCGCCCAGGACCACCTCGATCAGGGTGGAGGCCGGCACCGGGTTGAAGAAGTGCAGGCCCAGGAAATTTTTCGGCCGTGCCAGTTCGCGCGCCAGCCCGTTCACGGAGAGTGAGGAGGTGTTGGAGGCGAGGTACGCGTCGTCGGCCAGGCGCTCCTCGATGCCGCGCAGCGAGGCGACCTTGAGGTCCCAGTCTTCCGGAACGGCCTCGACCACCAGCTGACGGTCCTTGAAGTCGTCGTAATCCACGGAGACGGCGAGGCGGGAGACCATCTCGTCGAGGTTGCCGTCGACGGCTCCCCGCTCGATGCTCTTGGCGGCGGCTGACTCAACCCGCTCGCGGGCGGCCTCGGCCGACTGCTCGTCGCGTTCGACCACCAGCACGTCCGAGCCCTTGATCAGGAAGGCGTGGGCGATACCGGCGCCCATGCGGCCGCCGCCGAGCACCCCGACGAACCGGGGAAGAACGCCGTCGAACGTGGGGGCGGACTGTGCGGAATTGCTCATAGTTACTTCGTCCCGTCGTGCTGGTCTTGAGGTGTGGAAGTTGCTTTAGCGTTTTTCTTGTCGCTCTTCTTGTCGCTTTTCTTGTCCAAGAACGCCTGCATCCGGTCGAACTTGGCCTGGGATTCGAAGAGGATGCCCTGGGCCAGTTGGTCGATCAGCGGGTGCGCCTCGGCGGGGGCGTGGAAGACGGACTTGGTGATCCGCACCGCCAGCGGGTCCTGCCGGCCGATCCGGTCCGCGAGATCGTGGGCGGCATTCATGAGCCGGTCCGCTTCGTGGATTTCGGTGATGAGGCCGACGGCGAGGGCCCGGTCGGCGCGCAGGACGGTCCCGGCCAGCAGGATTTCCTTGGCCACGGGCTCGCCGACGAGTTCCTTGAGCCGCCAGCTGGCTCCGGCCGCGGCCAGGATGCCTAGGCCGGTTTCGGGGTTGCCGATCCCGACCTCGGGCGTGCCGATGCGGAAGTCGGCGGCGTAGGCCAGCTCCGCGCCGCCGCCGAGGCAGAAGCCGTCGAGGGCCGCGATGACCGGCATGGGCAGCTTGGCGATCCGGACGAAGATCGTCGAGTTGATGCCCTGCAGTGCGTCGTCGCGGCGGCGTTCGCGCAGCTGAGCGATGTCCGCACCGGAGGCGAATACGCCGTTGGTCCCGGCGATGATCAGCACCTTGGGGGCCTGTTCCAAGTAGGCGCAGACCCGGTGAAGCTCGTCGACCATCTGCTGGTCGATTGCATTGCGGACCTCGGGCCGGTTGAGCAGCACCACCAGCCTATCGGGGTGCTCCTCGACCAGGAGCGTTACGAAGCCAGAGGTGTCCAGCCCGGCGACCGCCATTAGACCCGCTCCAGCAGCATCGCGGTGCCCTGTCCGACGCCCACGCACATGGTGGCGAGGCCCACCTTGGCGTTCTCGCGTTCCATCCGGCCCAGCAGGGTGATGGCGATCCGCGAGCCGGAGGAGCCCAGCGGGTGGCCCAAGGAGATCGCGCCGCCGTCGCGGTTCACGATTTCCGGGTCCAGGTCCAGCCGGCGCATGCTGGCCAGCGACTGGGTGGCGAAGGCTTCGTTGAGTTCGACGGCGCCGAGGTCGCCGACGCCGAGCCCGGCAGCCGCGAGGGCCTTGCGGGTGGCCGGGACCGGGCCAATGCCCATGATCTCGGGCTCGCAGCCGGCGGAGGCCCCGGCGATGATGCGCGCCCGCGGGGTCAGGCCGAGCTTCCGGATGGCGGCCTCGGAGGCGACGATGATCGCGGAGGCGCCGTCGTTGAGGGTGGAGGAGTTGCCCGCGGTGACCACCGAGCCGCCCGCGACGACGGGGCGCAGCCCGGCGAGCACCTCTGCGGTGGTGCCGGGGCGGGGGCCCTCGTCGGTGTCCACCACGGTCTCGCCCTTGCGGGTCTTGACGGTGACGGGAACGATTTCGTCGGCGAACCGGCCTGCGGCGATCGCGGCGAGGGCCCGTTCGTGCGAGCGGACGGCGAACGCGTCGGCGTCGTCCCGGGTGATCCCGTCGACCCGGGCCACCTCCTCCGCGGTTTCCGGCATGGAGTAGGTCATCTTCCCGTCGCGGGAGAGCTCGCCCTTCTGGAACAGCGGGTTGGTGAAGCGCCAGCCGATGGAGGTGTCGAAGATCTCGCCGGGCTTGGCGAAGGCTGTCTGCGGCTTTTCCTGCACCCAGGGCGCGCGGCTCATGGACTCGACGCCGCCTGCGATCACGATGTCCGCGGCGCCGGCCTTGATCATGTGGCTGGCCATGATGATGGCGCTCAGGCCGGAGGCACAGAGCCGGTTGACGGTGATTCCGGGGATGTGCAGCGGGAGTCCGGCCAGCAATGTGGCCATCCGGGCGACGTTGCGGTTTTCCTCGCCGGCTCCGTTGGCGTTGCCGAGGATGACCTCCTCCACTGCGTCCGGATCGACGCCGGCGCGGGCGACGGCCTCACGCACCACCAGCGCCGCCAGGTCATCGGGACGGACCGCGGACAGGGCTCCCCCGTACCGGCCAACCGCGGTGCGGGCACCGCCAACGAGAAAAGCCTCGACCATGAGAACATCCTTCACCAGAGAGGGGGCCGGCAGCAGAATAAATTACCGACCGTTCGTTCTATAAAGATTACACGGCGGGTCAAGAGGGTCAACCGGGGACGCCTGCATGACGTTCCGGCAGATCCCCTACGGCTCAGGCGACGGTGATCGCCAGGTGCGCGGCCAGCAGCGGCGCGAGCAGGTCCAGCTGGCGCTCGTCAACCACCAGCCCGGCCACGCTGCCCAGGCCGCTGACCGCGCGGAATTCACTGCCGCGCAGGTCCACGTCCTTGAGCCGGGCGCCGGTGAAGTCCAGCGCTCCGATGGTGCAGTCCTTCAGGACCACCCGGGTGGCCGCGGCGGCGCCGAGGTCCAGCTCCCCGATGATGCAGTCGCTGATCTGCACGTCCACCAGGGTGGCGCCGCGGAGGTTGACGTAGTCGAGCTTTCCGCCGTCGATCCGCACCGATTGCCAGCGCCCCTCGTAGAGTTCGGCGGAGCCCCAGCGCGGATTGCGGATCTCCACCTCCGTCAGCCCCGCCCGGGCGGCGGTAAGCACGGGCGCATTCGGGTCGGACAGGACGCAGTCCCGGAACCCGGCGCCGCGCAGCTGCGTCTCGTGGAAGGAGACCCCGGCGAACGAGCACTCGACGAAGTCCGTACCTGCAAGGTCCAGCCCGTCGGCCACGGCCTGCCGGTAGGCGCGGCCCTCGTAGCGCTCCCCGCGGCGGAAGTCAGGGTCCGCGTCCTCCTGGAGATCATCCAGCCGGAGGTCCGGGAGGCGCGGTGCGGTGATTCGGGGCTTACCGGGTTTCATGACGTCGAGCCTAGCGCTGACCGGAAAAGACTTGATCTAGTAAGCATGCTTTGCTTATGCTGGAACCGAAGCAGTCAACCGGAGAGAAGGGCGGTTCCCCATGGGTCTCGGCGACAAGATTCAGCACGAAGCGCAGCACCTTGGTGGCAAGGCCAAGGAGGCTGCCGGAACCGCCACCGGCAACGACCGCCTGAAGGCCGAAGGCCAGAAGGACCAGGTGGTCTCGGATGCCAAGAAGGTTGGCGAGAACGTCAAGGACGCGGTCCGGCGCGACTAGCCGCTCCGCCGCGATGACCGACGACGCCGGGCGCTCCTTTGGGGGCGTGCCCGGCGTCGTTTTTTATCCCTCACCCAGCCAGTACACCGCCCCGCACCGATGAACCGAGGAGCCCCCGTGGCCAGCACCGCCAACCGCCCCACCGCCGGCAGTACCGACCTGCGCAACGTCGACCTCGGCCCGGCCGGGCGGGACGGTTCCCCGAGGCTTCGGGGCTATTTGGCCACCCCGGACGGGGAAGGTCCCTTCCCGGCGGTGCTGATGATCCACGAGGTCTTCGGGCTGGACGACATCACCGTCCGCCACGCGGACCGGATGGCCGCCGCCGGCTACCTCACCCTGGCCGTAGACCTCTTCAGCGACGGGGGCGCGCGCCGATGCCTGGTCTCCACCATGCGCTCCCTGGCCTCGGGCCAGGGCAAGGCGTTCGCCGACCTCGAGGCGGCCCGGCGGTGGCTTCTCGACTCGGGCCGGACCAACGGGAAGGTGGGCGTGATCGGCTTCTGCATGGGCGGTGGCTTTGCCCTGTTGCTGGCCAACGACGGCTTCGACGCGGCCGCGGTGAACTACGGCAAGCTGCCCTCCAACCCGGAACGGGAACTGGCCGGGGCGTGCCCGATCGTAGCCAACTACGGCGGCCGGGACCGGGGACTGCCGGGAGCCGCAGAGAAGCTCACCGACGTCCTGGAGCGGCTCAACGTCAGCCACGACGTGAAGGAGTTCCCGACGGCGGGGCACGCCTTCCTCAACGACGTCGAGGCCGGCCCGCGGCCGCTGCGCCCGCTGCTGCGCGTGATGGGAGTGGGCCCGGACCCGACGTCGGCTCCGGAGGCCTGGCGGCGCATCGAGGATCACTTCGCCCGGCACCTCAAGGGCTGACGGCGGCTTAAACGGCGACGGCGGCCACCGCGCCGCAGCGCGGGTGACCGCCGTCGTCCGGGTTCGGCTGAACCCTGTGTGTCCGACCCGGAGAGCCTAGCTGTAGAGCTCGCTCTTCGGGGCGTTGTGCTTGACCTTCTGCCAGCCCAGCCACAGCACCACCGCGAAGAACGGGATCGTGGCCAGCGTCCAGAGTCCCAGCTGGAAGACCTCGCCGGTCTTGCTGGTCATGGTGTCGAAGCCGATCAGCACGGTGATGGCCAGCAGCGCCACGAGGCCGGCCCAGCTGGTCCACGGGGAGCCCGGCATGGGCAGCGAGGAGGCGTCGTTGCCCTTGATCCTGCGCAGTGCGATCTGGCTGGCGAAAATCGATCCCCAGGTGAAGATGACGCCGATCGAGGCCGTGTTCAGGGCCAGGTCGAAGGCGTGCGAGCCGCCCAGCCAGATGTTCAGCAGGATGCCGACCAGGTAGACCGCGCCGATCGCCAGGATGGCGGCGTAGGGCACGTGGGTCTTGGACATCCGGGTCAGCCACTGCGGGGCGTGGCCGTTGTTGGCCATGGTGCGGAAGATCCGGCCGATCGAGTACAGGCCCGAGTTGCAGGAGGACAGCGCCGCGGTGATGACGATCATGTTCATCACGTCGCCCATCCAGGGCAGGCCCATCTGGCCGAACACGGTGACGAACGGCGAGGTGCCGGCCTTGTACTGGTCCGAGGGCAGCAGCATGGCCAGCAGGGTCACGGAGCCGACGTAGAAGACCACGATGCGGATGACGACGGCGCGGATGGCCTTGGGGACCTCCTTGGCCGGGTCCTCCATTTCACCGGCGGTGATGCCGACCAGTTCGATGGCGTTGTAGGCGAAGATCACGGCGTTGAGTACCAGGATCATCACCAGGGCGCCCTTGGGGAACATGCCGCCGTCGCCGGCGAAGAGGTTGGTGACGGAGGCGTGCCCCTCGCCCACCTTGGCGTTGGTGACCACCATGAAGGTGCCCACGGCCAGGAAGATCACAATGGCTCCGACTTTCAGGACGGAGGCCCAGAATTCGAACTCGCCGAACGCCTTCACGCTGAGCAGGTTGACGCCCACCAGGAGCAGCAGCGCGGCGACCGCGGTCAGTTCGACCGGGACGTTGGGGAAGAAGAACTGGAAGTAGAGGCCGATCGCGATCAGCTCGGCGATGCCGGTCATGGCCCAGTTGATGAAGTACATCCAGCCGGAGAGGTAGGCGCCCTTGCGGCCGAACATCTCACCGGCGTAGCTGACGAAGGAGCCGGAGGTCTGGCGGTACATGATGAGCTCGCCGAGGGCCCGCATCAGCAGGTAGGCGATGACGCCGGCGATGGCGTAGGAGAAAACCAGGGCGGGGCCGGTGGAGGCGAGGCGCCCGCCGGCTCCCATGAAGAGGCCGACGCCGATGGCGCCGCCCATGGCGATCATGGTGACCTGGCGGCCGCTCAGCGACTTCTTGTAGCCCTCGGCGCTGAGGGAGGAGTCGACGGCGGTGGGGGCGGCCGCGGTTTGCTTGTCTGTGGAGGTACTTTGAGGCACAGCTGTTCCTTGCGGTTGGGGTCTGGCCGGGACAGGGCGGCGTTTTCCGGGCGTTCGGCAGCAGGGGCGGCCCGGAACGGGGCAGCCGGTGGTACCGGAGCTGGCTGCGGCTCGGCGTCGCGCGGCTCATCTATCGTACTAGCTCGGCCGGGCCCGCCGTGACGCGGGCAACACCGGGCCGCCGCCGGATAGTCTGTTTCCATGGGCACCGATCTCCGCCGCATCCCGGCACCGCGACCGGATTTCTACGTGTTTTCCCGGCTGGATTTCACTGCCGCCGGCATCTACGTGGCCGTGGCCGCTTTCTTCGCCACCGCCGCGGATCTGTTGACGCCGGTGGTGCTGCAGCTCTCCCCCAACCCCGCAGCCGCGTCGTACGCGATCAACCTGGTCTTCTACGGCGTGATCGGTGCGCTGGCGCTGACCGCGGCACGCCGCGTGGTCCGGCGGGACCTGCAGGTGCTGGCCACCCGGCCGTGGTTCACCCTGCTGATGGTGCCGGCCTCCGTGGTGGCCGCCATGATCCTGACTGCCGTGCTGGTGGCGCTGCCCGGGCCGCCGCAGACCTCCGCCAACCAGGCCGGGCTGCAGGCGCTGATGCAGCAGGTGCCGGCCTGGCTGGTGGTGCCGCTGCTGGTGGTGGTGGGCCCGTTCGTGGAGGAATACATCTTCCGGCATCTGTTGATCGGCAAACTTAGCCGGAAGCTCAACATCTGGGTCTGCAGCGCGCTGTCCGTGGTGCTCTTCGCGGGGCTGCACATCGTGGGCCAGGAGGCACTGACGCTCCCGGTGCTGATGCCGTACATCGCGATGGGCGCCGTTCTGGTGTTCGTATACGTCTGGACAGGCCGGAACCTGATGTTCTCCTATTTCGTGCACGCCGCCAAGAACCTGCTGGCCGTCATCTTCATCTACGCGATCCCGCCGGACGTCCTGGACCGGCTGCAGTAGCTAGCTGGTTGCCGGGCCGCGGCCTCTGGCGCCCCGCGGGCCGCCGTCGTAGGTTTCTGCCATGACACTGAACATCCAGATCGCCGTCGACTGCACCGACCCGCACGCCCTCGCCGACTGGTGGGCCGAGACCCTGGACTGGGCCGTGGAGCCGCAGGACGAGGACTTCATCCGGTCCATGATCGAGCAGGGCTTCGCGACGGAGGCGGACACCCTCCGGCACGGCGGGAAGCTGGTGTGGCGGACCGGCGCCGCCATCCGGCCGCCCGAGGACCTGGCCAGCAAGCCGGCCACGCGGAGGATCCTGTTCCAGACCGCCCCGGAGCCCAAGACCGTCAAGAACCGGGTCCACTGGGACGTGAACCTCGCCGGCGGCGACAAGGACGAGGCCCGCGCCACCCTCGAAGCCCGCGGCGCCACCTACCTATGGACCGCCAACGAGGGACCGCATTCCTGGTACACGATGGCGGACCCCGAGGGGAACGAGTTCTGCATCAGCTGAGCCGATTACTAGACTCGGTCTGTGAGCAACGAAATCCCCGCCAAGGTATCCGACGTCTTCGACCCCTCCCGCTGGCGCACCGTGTCCGGGTTCGACCTGCAGGACATGACCTACCACCGGCAGGTGGAGCGCGCCGCGGACGGCACCGTGGTCCGGGACCTGCCCACCGTGCGGATCGCGTTCAACCGGCCGGAGGTGCGCAACGCGTTCCGGCCCGGAACCGTCGATGAGCTCTACCGCGTGATGGACCACGCCCGGATGACCCCGGACGTGGCCACGGTGCTCCTGACCGGCAACGGCCCCTCCCCCAAGGACGGCGGCCACTCGTTCTGCTCCGGCGGTGACCAGCGGATCCGCGGACGGGACGGGTATCGGTACGTAGTACAAAACACAGCCGGCGGCGAGACCCAGGAGAGCATCGACCCGGCCCGCGCCGGCCGGCTGCACATCCTGGAGGTCCAGCGGCTGATGCGGACCATGCCCAAGGTGGTTATCGCCGTCGTCAACGGCTGGGCGGCCGGCGGCGGGCACTCGCTGCACGTCGTCTCCGACCTCACCATCGCCTCCCGCCAGCACGGCAAGTTCAAGCAGACCGACGCCACCGTCGGCAGCTTCGACGCCGGCTACGGTTCGGCGCTGCTGGCCCGCCAGATTGGGCAGAAGGCCGCCCGCGAGATCTTCTTCCTGGCCCGCGAATATTCCGCCGAGGACATGGTCCGGATGGGCGCCGTGAACGAGGCCGTGGACCACGAGCGGCTCGAGGAGGTGGCACTGGAGTACGCCGCGGACATCGCCCGGCAGTCCCCGCAAGCCATCCGGATGCTCAAATTCGCCTTCAACCTCGCCGACGACGGCCTGGCCGGCCAGCAGGTGTTCGCCGGCGAGGCGACCCGCCTGGCCTACATGACCGACGAGGCGGTGGAGGGCAAGGAAGCCTTCCTGGAGAAGCGGGACCCGGACTGGTCCCAGTTCCCCTACTACTTCTAGGCCCGCCATGACTGCCGCCCCGCCAAACCTGGACCAGGTCCTGACCGCCCTCGCCGCCGCCCTCGGCGGGGAGGGCCCCGCCGTCGAACTCTCGGCCGGCCCGGACGGCTCCCCTGTGGCCCGCTCCGTGGACGTCCCCGGAGTAGAGGGGGCCGCCGTCGTGGTCCGCACCTCCGGGTCCACCGGCACCCCCAAGGCCACCATCCTGACCGTCGACGCGCTCGCCGCCTCCTCGATGGCGACGGCGATCGCGCTCTGCGGCGAGGGCCAGTGGCTGCTGGCGCTGCCGGTGCAGTTCGTGGCCGGGGTGCAGGTGCTGGTCCGCTCGCTCTTCGCCGGCACCCGGCCCTGGGCCATGGACCTCTCCGACGGTTTCACCCCCGAGGCGTTCACCGCGGCCGCCGGGGAGCTGACCGACACCCTCCGCTACACCTCCCTGGTGCCCACCCAGCTGCAGCGGCTGCTCGATGACCCCTCAGCTGACACGCTGGCCGCGCTGCGCCGCTTCAACGCCGTCCTGCTCGGCGGCGCCCCCGCGTCGCCCGAGCTGCTGGCCGCGGCCCGGGAGGCCGGCGTCCGCGTGGTCACCACCTACGGCTCGGCCGAAACAAGCGGCGGCTGCGTCTACGACGGCGTCCCGCTGGAGGGCGTCGAGGTGGCGGTCGACGCCGACGGGCGGATTCTGCTCGGCGGTGCCACGGTGGCCGCCGGCTACCTGGGCGAGCCCGACCTGACGGCGTCGGCCTTCGTCGAACGCGACGGCCTCCGCTGGTACCGCACCAACGACCTCGGCACCCTGGCCCCCGACGGGACCCTCACGGTGCAGGGCCGCGCGGACGACGTCGTCATCACCGGCGGCGTCAAGGTTTCGGCCGCGCACGTGCAGGCGGAGCTGGAACGGCTCGACGGCGTGCGCGCCGCGTTCGTGACCGGTGTCCCGTCCGCCGATTGGGGGCAGGCCCTGGCCGCGTACGTCGTCCTGACCAACGGATCCGAGGAGGCCGCGGCGGAATTCCGCGCCCTCCTGGGCTCCGGCGCGGGTCCGCTGACCGGCGCGCTGGCACCCAAGACCATCCACCTTGCCGACGACTTGCTGATGCTCCCCAACGGGAAACCGGACCGGCTGGGCATGGCCATTCGGCTGGACGCCCTGCATCAGGGAAAATAGTAAAAGCTTCCACCAGGCTTGTTCCCCAGCAGGCCGCCACCCCCCAAGCAACGAGGTACTGAACGTGGCCACAGCCGCACAATGGATCCAGGGCGCCCGTCCCCGCACCCTCCCGGCCGCGATCGCGCCGGTGCTGATCGGGTCGGCCGCAGCCTACGAGATGGACGCGTTCCGTCCGGTGAATGCCCTGCTGGCGGCCCTGGTGGCGCTGTTCCTGCAGATCGGCGTGAACTTCGCGAACGACTACTCCGATGGAATCCGCGGCACCGACGAGGACCGCGTGGGCCCGCTCCGGCTGGTGGGATCCGGCGCCGCGGAACCGGCCCTGGTGAAGCGGGCGGCCTTCGGGGCCTTCGGCCTGGCCATGCTGTTCGGGCTGGTGCTGGTCATCATCACGCAGGCGTGGTGGCTGATCCTGGTGGGCGTGGGCTGCGTCCTGGCCGCCTGGGGCTACACCGGTGGCAAGAACCCCTACGGGTACCTGGGCCTCGGCGACCTGTTCGTCTTCGTCTTCTTCGGCCTGGTGGCCACGCTCGGCACCACGTACACGCAGGCCGGTCAGGTCAGCCTCGCGGCGGTCATCGGTGCGATCGGCACCGGCCTGATCGCCTGCGCGCTGCTGATGGCCAACAACGTCCGGGACATCCCCACAGACACGGTGGCGGGCAAGAAGACCCTCGCCGTGCGCCTCGGCGACAAGCACGCCCGGGAAAGCTACGTGCTCATGCTGGCCGTCGCCATCCTGCTGGTGATCGTGCTGGCCCCGGCGAAGCCGTGGATGCTGATCGTGCTGCTGCTGATCCCGGCCAGCCTGATGCCGTCCTGGCTGATGATCGCCGGCCGGCGCCGCAAGAGCCTGATCCCGGTGCTGAAGCAGACCGGCCTGATCAACCTCGGCTACGCGGCACTGTTCTCCATCGGGCTGGTCCTCAGCCACGGTTTCTAGGCGGGGCTAGGCCGGGGTCGTGGCCGCCGGCACGCGCTGATCGGCTTCGTGCCCAGGGCCAGCCGGTCCGCTCAGACCGGCTGAAGGCTCAGGCCGGACGGTCCGCACAGGATGCCCGGCCGGCTTTCGGCCTAGGACTCTTCGGAGTCCTTGCGGCGCTCGGTGCGGACCGTGACGTCCGGGTGGGCCTCTACCAGGCGGTCCTCGGCCTCGGCGTCGTCAACCTCGCCCGCGGTGCGCAGGGGCTTGGCCTTGCCGGAGAACCGGTTGTGCAGCGACGCGGTGGCCTGGTCGCGCTGCTTCTGGAAGAACAGGAAGCTGATCGCGAACGCCATCATTCCGGCGCAGAGCGCGGCCAGCAGCCAGCCCAGCTGCAGGTAGACGAAGAGCGCAAAGAGCGGCGCGAACAGCACCAGGCGGATCAGGGAGTATTTCAGGAAAGCCACGGTCCCAGTTTAGCCGTCCGGGACCCGCCGGGCCGCGGCAGAGTGTTATTGCTCCGTGCCCTGGCCCCGCCGCCGAACGGCCGGGCGGCGGCTAGACTGAAAGTATGCTCCGCGTGGTGGTACCAATCGTTGTTTTGGTGGTCTTTGTCTACGGACTCATCGACCTGATCCGCACGGACGCCCGCGACGTGAAGGGCATTTCCAAGCCCGCCTGGATCGCGGTCCAGATCGTCCTGCCGGTGCTCGGTGCCGTGCTCTGGTTCCTGATCGGGCGTCCCCGTGGCAACGCAGGGCCGGCCCCCGCGACGTACCGCCACCCCACCGCCCCGGACGACGACCCCGAGTTCCTCCGCAACCTGGAGGTGCGCCGGCGCAATCAGGCAGAGGCGGACCGGCTGAAGAAGCTCAAGGACGACCTCGAGGCCCGGGAACGGGACCTGCGCGACGATTCAGGATCCGGGGAGGCCCACGGCAGCGGTGATCCCGCCCCGGGCACCGACGAGGTCAAGTAGCTCCTGCTCGCTGAACAGCCCGCCCCTCGGACCCCGCCCCTCGGACCCCCGCGCACGAACTTGCTGATGTTCGCCAGGGCCACCTACCGCGGCCATTCGCCACAAACGGTCGCTAAAGCAGCCTCAGAACAGCCGTCTCCGGCAAACCAGCGGCCCCGGTAACTTCTCCGGCATAACGTCTCGGCCGCGATCCGCCGGTCCTGCGCCGGCTCGCCAAGGCCGGTCCGGCGTGGACCACTCCTCCCCCACATTCGGGGTTGCCTGTGGACAACGGACCTGCCTTGCTTCAACCGGCGCAGAATGGCCTCCAAGCGCCAACCCAGCACGCTCCCACCCCAGCTTCTGCACCGGCCCTTCAGCACGGCCGAAGCCCGGGCGGCGGCGGTCACCCGGGGCCGGACCCGTGCGCGGGATCTTGTCAGCCCCTGTCACGGCGTCCGAACGGACAGCACCGAACCGGACACGCTCCTCGGCCGGGCCCGCGCCCTGGCCACGGTCACCGACGCCGTCGTGAGCCACCTCTCGGCGGCACTCCTGTGGGGCTTCCCGCTGCCGTTAGCGTCCGCCGGCACCGCCGTCGTCCATCTGACGAGCCAGCCCGGGCACCGTGCCGTGCGGCGGAGCAACGTCGTGGGCCATCAGCAACTCCTGGCCCCGGACGAGATTGTCGCCGGCGTGCACGTCCGCTGCACCTCTCCGCTGCGGACCTGGTTCGACCTCGCCGGCATCCTGGGCCTCGATGACCTGGTGATCGCCGGGGACTTCCTGCTCGGGCGCCGCAACCCGCTGTCAACGCCCCAAGCCCTGGACGCGTACCTTGACGGGCGGGCCGGGAAGGCCGGTTACCGGAAGGCGATCCGGGCGCGGGCGCTCATGCGTCCGGGCACGGACTCCCCCAAGGAGACCGAACTCCGGCTCCTGCTGCTCCGTCACGGGCTGCCGGAGCCCGGGATCAACGTCCCGATGCTGGATGAAACGGGCGGCTGGATCCAGGAGCCGGACATGTCCTACGAACGGGAGAGGGTGGCGGTCCAGTACGACGGCGGACACCATGCCGAACCCCGTCAACGCCGGAGTGATATTTTCCGGGACGAGCGGGCCCGGGACGCCGGGTGTCGGGTGGTAGTGCTGACCCAATGGGACCTGACGCCGTTCGCCCCGGGGCTGGAGCCGACGGCGGTCAGCCGCGTGCGGGCGGCCCTGCTGGGCCGCGGGTGGACACCGCAACCTGCCCCGAAGAGCAGATCACGTCCGCGGACAGACCACCCAGCTGACAGACCGCCCATCTGACAGAAATGGCCGCTAAGCGCTGTGGCTTAGCGGCCATTTCTGGCAAACGGATGGATCAGCGGACCGGCCCGAGAGACCGGGACCAGCGCCCCGAGAGGGTCCCCGCCCCTACAGCCCCGAGTAGGAGTGCAGGCCGTTGAAGAACTGGTTCACGATGGTGAAGTTGAAGACCACGCACAGGTAGCCGACGATCGAGAGCCAGGCCGCACGGGTGCCGGTCCAGCCGCGGGTGGCGCGGGCGTGCAGGTATCCGGCGTAGACCACCCAGATCACGAACGTCCAGACTTCCTTGGTGTCCCAGCCCCAGAAGCGGCCCCAGGCCTTCTCGGCCCAGATCGCACCGAACATGAGTGTGAAGGTCCAGCCGACGAAGGCGATGGCATTGATCCGGTAGGAGAGGTTCTCCAGGCTCAGGGCGTTCGGGACCAGCCGCATGAAGCCCAGCTTGTCCTTGCCGCCGGCCGCCACGGTCTTCTGCCGGTGCGACTGCACCAGCTGCAGGGCGGACATCGCGAAGGTCAGGGTGAACAGCGCGGAGGACAGCACCGCGATGGAGACGTGGATCAGCAGCCAGTAGCTCTGCAGCGCCGGTACGAGGTGGCCCACGGGGGTCCAGAAGGCGACGGAGGCGGCCACCAGCATGATGATGGCCAGGCCGATCACGAAGGTACCCAGGAAGCGCAGGTCGCGGCGGATCAGCACCAGCAGGAAGACCGCCACGGCAACGAAAGCGCCAGTGGTGAGGAATTCGTACATGTTGCCCCACGGCACACGGCCGGCGCCGAAGCCTCGGGTGATGACGCCCGCGGCGTGGATGGCCGCACCCAGGACTGCGAGGGCGACGGCGACGCGGGCGGGAACCCGGCGCTCGGAGCCGTAGCGCATGCCGCCGTCGGCCGTCAGACCGGCACCGTCGGCGGCGGATCCCGCGGCGGAGGAGGTCGGCCGCTCAGCCCGGTCGGCGGGACCGGTCAGCTCGGGACCGCCAGTGCTGCCACCGGCGGCGCCGACCCCGGCGCCCACCGGGACGCGCGCGGACTGGGCCGTCGAGCGCTCGGCCGCTGAGAGCTCCGCCGCCTTCTGGTCCACGGCGCGGAGCATCTTGCTGCTCTTAGCCAGGTCCCAGGCGAAGGCGATGAACGCGATCGTGTACGTACCGGCCGCCAGGAGCATGAAGAGCTCGCTGTACTGGCCCATGGTTTCGTTGATGGGGAACATTACTGATCCTTCTTTGACTCGGTAGAGCCGGGTGTGGGCTGGGTGGCGTCTGCGGCGGCGTCCTCCGGGGCTGTTGACTCCCCGGCGCCGGGCAGCGCGGTCTCCGCCCGGCCATTATCCGCCATGGTGCTGGGAGCGGGCTGGGAGGCTGGGCCTTGCGCCCCGCCGCCGGGAGCCTTTCCAGAGTCGGATTCCTCGTCCAGCGGCCAGGCGGCGGCGAGCATGGCGCGGATCGCGGCGGCTTCACCGGCCAGCCGGTGGTCCTCGCCGCGGGCCAGGAGGCCGTATTCGACCATGGTCCGGCCGTCCGGGTGGGTTCCGGTGCGGACCCAGGCCCGGCGCCGGTTGACGTAGAGGGAGGTCACCAGGCCGGCGACGGCGATCAGGGCGAACGCGAGGGCGGAGGCCTGGCCGGGGTTGTGGTGGATGTCGACGCCGACGTAGCGTTTGACGCCGTCGAATGTGATGGAGCCCTTGCCGTCCGGGAGGGTCTGCGTGGCACCAGGGGTGAGCACGATGCCCTTGGTCGGCAGGTTTCGGGCGTTCAGCGGGGTCAGCTTCTTGACGTCGAGCTCGAAGACGTTCTGCGGGGCGCCGTCGTTCAGGCCCAGGTCGCCGTAGTAGGAGTTCAGCGTCAGCTGGGGGTTGAACAGCTCGGGGTCCCCGCTGAAGGAGACACCCTCGGGGGTGATGAAGGCGGTGGGCAGGAAGAACCCGGCGAACGCGAGCTGGTCCGGCTTGGCGTCCGGGACCTTGATGACCACGGAGGAGTAGTAGTTGTCGCCCTGCAGCTTGGCCACCACCGGGCCCTGCATGGCGACGTTGCCGGCGCCGTCGCGGACGGTAACCACAGGGGCGTAGCCGTTACCGGTGAGGTAGACGCTGGTGCCGCCGAGGCTGAGCGGGTCGTTGACCTTCAGCACTTCCTGCTTGGCCGGCGAGTCCGGGGTTTCCTTGGTGGTGACGTCGGCCTTGAAGTCGATCGGCTGGCCGAACTTGCCCTTCGACTCACGGTCGAAGGTGATCTGGAACTTGTCCAGCTGGATCGAGTACGGCTGCAGCTGGCTGGACTGGAAGTTGGTGCCGGGGCTGAACTGGTCGTAGCCCACCAGGGTGTTGACGAAGGTGTCGCCCTCCACCAGGATCCGCTGGCCGCTGTAGCCGAAGAGGCCGCCGGCGGCGACGGAGACCAGCACGCCGATCAGGGCGGTGTGGAAGACCAGGTTGCCGACTTCCTTGAACAGGCCGCGTTCGGCGCCGACGGAGGGCCGTTCGCCGTCGCGGTCCCTGACCTCTACGCGGTAGCCGCGCTTCTTCAGCAGCGCCGCGGCGTCCTCGATGGCGCGCGAGGCCGGGATCCCGGCGTCGGCGGGGATGATCAGGGTGCCGTATTCGGGCAGCCGGGACAGCCGGGCCGGGGTGCGCGGGGGCTGGGACCGCATCGCCTTGTAGTGGACGATGGCGCGCGGCACCACGCAGCCGATCAGCGAGATGAACAGCAGCAGATAGATCGCGGAGAACCACGCCGATGAGTACACGTCGTAGAGCTGCAGCGAGTCGAGCAGCTTGCCGTAGTCCGGGTGGTCCTTGATGTACTGCGTGACGATGGCGGGATTGGCCGCCCGCTGCGGGAACAGGGACCCGGGGACGGCCGCGACGGCGAGGAGCAGCAGCAGGAACAGCGCGGTGCGCATGCTGGTCAGCTGGGTCCAGGCCCAGCGCAACATGCCCAGCGGGCCCAGCGTGGGCAGCACCGCCTCGGACTTGGCCGAGGAGACTGCCTTCTTCCGGGGCTTGGTGGTGGTGCCGCTCTTGCCGTCCGGCGTGGTTTTCGTTTGTTCGTTCACTCGCTCGCTCATCAGATCGGCAACTTCACATCGGTTTGGAACCAGTACTGCAGGCCGGACACCCAGGCGCCCCACACGCCGGTGGCCATCAGCAGCCCCAGGGCTATCAGGATGCCGCCCCCGGTGCGCTGGATGGCGAGCCGGTGCTTGCGGAAAAAGGACATGACGCCGACGCCGCGGCGCACGGCCAGGGCGATCAGCAGGAACGGGATACCCAGGCCCAGGCTGTAGACGAAGGCCAGCAGGGCGCCCTTGGCGGCGGAGGAGCCGCCGGAGAGGCTCAGGAGCTGGACGGCGGAGTAGGTGGGGCCGATGCACGGCGCCCAGCCAAGACCGAAGGTGACGCCCAGCAGCGGAGCGCCCCAGAGACCGGCCGGCGGCTTGGCGTGGATCTTGGCGTCACGCTGCAGCCAGGAGAATCCGCCCAGGAAGACCACGCCCATGATGATCACGAGGATGCCGAGCAGCTGGGTGATCCAGCCGTTCTGGGATCCGGTGATCAGCGTGCCGAGCTGGCCGAACGCCCCGCCGAGCAGGACGAAGATGACCGAGAAGCCCAGCACGAACAGCCCGATCCCGGCCAGCATCCGTCCGCGGCGCTGTTTCTGCAGGTCGACGCCGGTCAGTCCGGTCACGTAGCCGAGGTAGCCGGGCACCAGCGGCAGCACGCAGGGGGACAGAAAGGACACGAACCCGGCCAGCAGGGCCACCGGGATGGCCAGCAGGAGGGATCCGTTGAGGATGGCTTCGGCGAAGGGACTGTTCACGGCGGCAGCTACCGGCTCACTCGGCCACGGCTGCGGCGATGAGGGACTTCAGGGTGCCCTTCTCGATTTCGCCGAGCACGCGGGAGGCCACCCGGCCCTGCTTGTCGAGAACCAGGGTGGTGGGGACGGCGCCGGGCGGAACCAGGCCGGAGACGGCCAGAAGGACCGCCCCGTCCTTGTCGTTGAAGCTCGGGTAGGTCAGGTTAAAGGTCTTGTCGAACGCGTCCGCCGTCGCCTTCTCGTCGCGGAGGTTGACGCCGTAGAACTGCACGCCCTGGTCCTTGAACTCCTGGTGCAGGGCCTCCAGCGACGGGGCCTCCACCCGGCAGGGGGCGCAGGCGGCGAACCAGAAGTTCAGCACGGTGACCTTGCCCTGGAACTGCGCTGCGGTGACGGTGGTGCCGTCGAAGAGGGTGCCCTTGAGGTCCACCGGCTTCTTCCGGTCCGCGGCAGCGAATTCGGTGACGGAGCCGTCGCCGGCAACGTAGTTCTTGTTGTCCCCGGCCTTGGCCTGCTTGGCCAGGTCGTCTTCCTGGGCGCAGCCGGTCAGGCCCAGCACCGCGGCCAGGCCCGCACCGCCGGCGGCGAGGAGGCCGCGCCGGGTGACGCGGACGTTCGTCGTCTTCATGCTCAGGCTCCCGGTGTGCTGGACGCGCCCGGAAGCAGGGCGGCGGCGGGTTCGCTGTAGTCCACGCGCAGCAGCGTGCCGTCGTCGTTGAACACCAGGGAGGTGACGGACGTCAGGGTGCATTCGCGCTTGCGGGGATCGTGCCACAGCCGGCGGCCTTCGGCGCTCAGGCGCGTGGCCCAGATGGGCAGCTGGTGGCTGACCAGGATGGCCTGGGCGTCGTCGCCGCCGAGTTCCACGGCCTTGAGCCGGGCGTCCTGGACGGCGGCGCGGACGCGGGTGGCCTGCTCCTGGTACGGCTCTCCCCAAGAGGGGCGGAGCGGGTTGCGGAGCATGGGCCAGTGCCGGGGCTTGAGGATTTCGGAGCGGGACACCTGCATCCCCTCAAAGTAGTTGGCCGCCTCGATGATGCGTTCCTCGGTGGCGATCGGCAGGCCCAGTGCCTGCGAGATCGGCTGCGCCGTCTCCTGCGCCCGGGTCAGGGGCGACGCCGCCAGATGCACGATATTGGCGCCCTCGGCGACGCGGCGGCTGAAGTGGTCCGCGACGGTCTGCGCCATCTCCCGGCCCAGCTCGGAGAGGTGGAATTCCGGGAGCCTGCCGTAGAGGACGCCGTCGGGATTATGGACCTCGCCATGGCGGAGCAGATGAACAGTCGCGTGGGGCATGTGTACCAGTTTCTCAAAGGGCAGGGGCAATGACGAAATCTTCTACGAGGAGTAGAACTCAAGTTTTTTCCGAAATGTTCCCCGCAGGTGGAATAAAAGATGCAAATGCATGTTTATACTGGGTGAAGCAGTTAGTTGAGACTTCAACCAATGAGGCCGCGACCGACGATCAGACAACGATCCGAACGAACCACTTACTCAAGGAGAACCACCATGGCACTTCCCGCTAACCTCACCGCCGGCACCTGGACCCTCGACAACTCGCACAGCGAGATCGGCTTCACCGTCCGCCACGCGGGCATCAGCAAGGTCCGCGGCCAGTTCAAGGAAGCCGACGCCACCCTCGACCTCTCCGAGAACGTCGCCGACTCCAAGGTCAACGCCACCATCAAGACCGCCAGCTTCGACTCCGGCGACGCCAACCGCGACGGCCACGTCCGCGGCGAAGATTTCTTCGACGTCGAGAAGTTCCCGGAGATCTCCTTCGTCTCCAACGGCATCGTCGAGAAGGGCGACGCCTACGAACTGCAGGGCGACCTGACCATCAAGGGCATCACCCGCCCCGTCACCCTCGAGACCGAGCTCAACGGCGTGGCCGTCGACCCCTTCGGCAACACCCGCGCCGGCCTGACCGCCGAGACCACCATCAGCCGCAAGGACTTCGGCCTGACCTGGAACGCCATGCTCGAAGCCGGCGGCGTGCTGGTCAGCGACAAGGTTGCCATCAACCTGGAACTGGCCTTCATCGCCCCCGCAGCCTAGTCTGCACACCCGGCAGCGCCGGGCACTTCCGGCCACCGCGGCCGGCCCCACGAATGCCCCGCACCTCTTCGGATGGTGCGGGGCATTCGCGCATTTACGCGGTCCCCGGGTGGCGGCTCGAAACCGTCAGCGGGTCCGTCTACAGTGAAATTCATGAGCACCACCGGCGACCTTCCCGAGCCACCCAAGCCAGGCGCCAACCGGTTCGCGTGGCCCGCAGACCACCCCCGGAGCTTCCGCGAAGTTCTGCCGGGGGGCGGTTACGCGGGAATGTTCATGGTCCCGCCGATGCCCGTGCCCCTGAGGATTTCCTACTGGATTTGGGTGGCCGGCGGCCTCCTCGGGCTGCTGGCCGGCGTCGTCGGACTCTTCGGCGGGCTGGTCCTCTTTGTCGTCTCCCCCGGCCCCGGCATCCTGTTGCTGCTGCTGGTCCTGATCGCCCTGGCCCTCGCGGCTGCCCAGGTGACGCTGGCCATGAAGATGAAGGAGGGCCGGGAATGGGCCCGGTACGCCCTGACCGTCGCCGCGGGGGTGAGCCTCCTGCTGGCCGCCGTCAGCACCGGGTTAGCCGGGGGCGGGAGCTGGCCCAGCTTCGTCATCTGCCTCGCAGCCACGCTGCTGATGTGGCTCCCGGCGGCCCAGGCCTGGTTCGACGCCGGCAAGTCCCGGACCTGAGACCGCCGGACTTCAGGGGAAGTGGGCGGCATCCGTTCCCCCACAAGGGCGCGCGGGCGGGGTACGGTGGGACTATCCACGCTGGGGGCAGGGTCTAGGCGCTGATCCCGGCAGTTCGCCTTCGAATGCAGAGGACCGCCATGACCAACCCGCCAGTCGAGCCCTCCAGCCCTGACGGGCACGAGTCCGGCACACCCCAGTACGGACAAAATGCGCCGCAGTCCGGCCAGCCCCAATACGGGCAGAACGCTCCCCAGTACGGCCAGCAGGCTCCCCAATATGGGCAGCAACAGCCGCAGTACGGGCAGCAGGCACCCCAGTACGGGCAGCAGCCGCAGTACGGGCAAAATGCACCGCAATACGGCCAGAACGCGCCGCAGTACGGGCAGCCTCAGTATGGCCAGCAACCCCCGGCGTACACCAACGGCCCCTCGCCGTACGGGTACCCCTCCGAGCAGCCGCAGCAGTCCGCCGCGGGCCAGCCGCAGCTGCTGAACACCGCGTTCTGGCTGCTGGTGACCTCCGGCGTCGTCTGGGTGATCTCGTTGCTCCTGGCCCTCGGCACCCTGGACAACCCCGCGATGCGCAGCACCGTCGAGCAGCAGATGGCCGCCGGCGGCGCGGACATCAGCTATGACAGCATCAAGGGCGCGGTGGTGGTCAGCATCATCGTCTTCGCCGTGATCAGCGCCGGCCTGTACGCCCTGGTGGCCCTGAACGTCCGGAAGGGCCGGAACTGGGCTCGCATCCTGGGCACTGTGCTGGCGGCCCTGTCGCTGCTGAGCCTGTTCCCGCTGAGCCTCGGCACGCTTGCCGTGGTCCTCGGCGTCGCCGGCATCGTGATCCTGTACATGCCCGCCGTCGCGCCGTACTTCAAGAAGCAGCAGCCGTTCGCCAACCCGTACGGCCAGAACCCGTACGGCCGCTAGACTCACGCGCTGGGCGCGGGGGCCGGGGCCGCCGACTGAATCAGTCGGCGTCGTCCGGGTCCTGCGCCCTTTGTGCGTGGTAGGCAAGGATCTGCAGTTCGGTGGCCATGTCCACCTTCCGCAGGTTGACCCCGTCCGGGACCTGGAGCATCACCGGGGCGAAGCTGAGGATGCTGCGTACCCCGGCGGCCACCACCCGGTCGCAGACGCTCTGGGCGACGGCGGCGGGCAACGCCAGGACCACCATGTTGGCGCCGGTGCGGTGCAGGACCGCCTCGAGGTCGGCCGCATCGCTGACCCGCAGCCAGCCCACCTCGCTGCCGATCACCATCTGGTCGGCGTCGAGGATGGCGACGATGTCGAAGCCGCGGGATTCGAACCCGCCGTACCGGGCCAGGGCCTTGCCCAGGTTGCCAGCGCCGACGATCGCGACTTTCCAGTCCCGGGTCAGTCCCAGGGCCGCGGCAATGTGCTGGTTCAGGTACTGCACCTCATAGCCGACGCCGCGGGTGCCGTAGGAGCCGACGTAGGACAGGTCCTTGCGGAGGGTGGAGGAGCTGACCCCGGAGGCCTCGGCGAGCGATTCGGAGGAGACCCGGTCCACTCCCTCGGACAGGAGCGTGGTCAGGGCGCGCAGATAGAGTGTCAGCCGCGCCACGGCCGCGGGCGGGATCTGCTTGGCGGCTGCGCCGGCACCCGCGGCCAGGGCGCCGGGGGTGGGGTCCAGCGAGGTCACTATCTGCTCCATCGAGTTTTGTTGTGTTCCCACTCTAGGGCCGGGCGACTTCGGCCCACAAAGCAGGGGCGGCCGGACGGCTAATCAGTGCCAGGCTGAGTGACCTGCTCAGTGACGGCTTAGTGGCCGGTGCCGAGCGCACGGGTGAGGGTCCGCGTCAGCCGCGCCTCGTCGATCCGCCAGAAGTCACGCTGCACGCCGTCCACCAGCACCACCGGAATCTCCTCGGCGAAGCGCTCCCGCAGGGCCGCGTCGTCGTCGATCGACTGCTCTGACCACTCCAGGCCAAGCGCGGATGTCACCCGGGTCACTGCGTCGCGTGCGTCCTCGCACAGGTGGCAGTTCGGCTTGGTGATGAGGACGACGGCGGGACTGGGCGCCTGGTGCGGGTCGGTGGTGGCCATGGTTTAACGGTAGCCGGGGGCCGCCGCCGTCGTCGACGCAGCATCGGCTGGCCCCGACGAAGGCTCATGGTCCGTCTCCCGGCCCCGTTTCCCCGGCATTTCGGCGCGGCCCTTCGGTGCGGCGGACGGCTCCGATCACGGGGATGCCTGCCGCATTGACTAGACTCGTGGCATGCCCGAGGAGAAGATCGTCGCCGTCGCCGCGCGGACGGCAGCGTCACCGAAGCACGGCGAAGCTGCCTTCTTCGACGTCGACAACACGCTGATGCGCGGCGCCAGCCTCTTCCACGTGGCACGCAAAATGCACCAGCGCGGGGCGTTCACCCTCCGCCAGGCCGCCGGGTTTGGCTGGAAGCAGCTGATGTTCGTCTGCCGCGGCGAGAATCTCGAGGACGTCCACGCCGTCCGCGATACCGCCCTCAGCCTGGCCTCCGGCTTCACCGTCAGGGACATCGAGGCCCTCGGCGAAGAGGTCTACGACGAGATGATTGAGTCCCGGATCTGGCCCGGTACCAAGGCACTCGCCGAACAGCACCTGCGGATGGACCGCCCGGTCTGGCTGGTCACCGCGACGCCGATCGAGGTGGCCACCGTGATCTCCACCCGGCTGGGCCTCACCGGCGCACTCGGCACCGTGGGCGAGATCCACGAGGGCTCGTACACCGGGCGGTTGGTGGGCGACATCCTGCACGGTCCGGCGAAGGCCGTCGCCGTCCGCCGCATCGCCGAGGAGCAGGGCCTGGACCTGTCCCGCTGCTGGGCCTACAGCGACTCGCACAACGACATTCCCCTGCTGAGCATGGTGGGCCACCCCGTGGCGATCAATCCGGACGCCCGGCTGCGCCGCCACGCCCGCGAGAACAACTGGCCGGTCTACGATTTCCGGTCCGGCCGCCGCGCAGCAACCCTGGGCCTGAAGGCGGCCACGGTCGGCGGCGCCATCTACGGCCTCTGGCGCAGCTACTCCCGCTTCCGCGGCCCCTCCGCCTAAGCTCCCCCGTCTTCTCCCGGCCGTAAACCACGGACGTCCCGCCCGCGCCTAAATCCGGGCAAAGAAAATGCCCGCTGCCGGAAGGCAACGGGCATTTCACGCTGAACGAAGTATCTCTACTTCTTGTTGCGGCGCTGGTGGCGGGTCTTGCGAAGCAGCTTGCGGTGCTTCTTCTTGGCCATACGCTTGCGACGCTTCTTAATAACTGAACCCACGAAAGTTCCTTACCGGCTAGATGCAGTACCTGCCCGTTGGGAAGTGTCCGCGGGCTTAGCAGCAGACTGAAACAACTGACAGGTTCTTACAATGACGTAAAACGTTCCTTAACAGGGTACCGCCTTTGCGGCCCCTACCACGACCGCGGCCCGGGCAAGGGTGTACTGCGGCCCGGGCTGAACGGCGGCGGACTCAGGCTGTTTCGGTGTGCCCGTCGACCACAGCACCCTTGAGGTACTGTTCGACGGCGCTTTCCGGAACCCGGTAGGAGCGGCCAAAACGCACCGCCGGCATTTCACCGGAGTGCACCAGGCGATACACGGTCATCTTGGATACGCGCATGACCTCCGCGACCTCGGCCACAGTGAGAAAGCGCGCGTTGGAGAAGTTGGCCTCCGAAGACATTTCCCTTATTCCTTTTGCTCAAGCGAACGGCTGCCCCGTCTGAACGACATGGCGGTGTGCCGATGCTGAGCCATCAAACAACCATGTGCTAGATACTCTAGGGGTTTCTGGTGCCAATGTGAAAGAGTTCCTCAGGAATTGGGCAGGACGACTCCGCCGAAACCCGGTCCCGGCGGGCGCGGGCCGAAGCCGCCAGCTGATCCAGGACGGACGCCGTGACGTCCCAGTCCATGCAGGCGTCCGTCACGCTCTGGCCGTAGGTCAGGTCGTCGGTCCCGGCGGCGTGCGCCTCGACGTCGAGCGCCTGGGCCCCGCCCACCAGGAAGCTCTCCAGCATCACGCCGCCGATCGCCGCCGCGGACGCCCCGCCGTTCTCCAGCTGCGCTCCGACCTCCAGGGCCACCTCGGCCTGCCGGTGGTGGTTCTTGCCACTGTTGGCGTGGCTGGCATCCACGATCAGGCGCGGGTTCAGCTGCCGTCCGGCCAGCTTGGCGGAGGCCTCCTCGACGTCGGCGGCGGCGTAGTTCGGGCCGCCACTGCCGCCGCGCAGGATGACGTGAGTGTCCGGGTTGCCGGCGGTGCTGACCATGGCGGCCCGGCCGTCGCTGTCGATGCCGAGGAACGCCTGTGCGGCGGCGGCCGCGCTGCAGGCATCGAGCGCCACCTGCAGGCCGCCGTCGGTGCCGTTCTTGAACCCGATCGGCATGGACAGGCCCGAGGCGAGCTGGCGGTGGATCTGGCTCTCGGTGGTGCGGGCACCGATCGCACCCCAGGACACCAGGTCGGCCATGTACTGCGGGCTGATCGGCTCCAGGAACTCGGTGGCGGTGGGCAGGCCCAGGGCGGTGACCTGGCGCAGGAACTGCCGGGCGGCCCGCAGGCCGCCCGCGATGTCGTGGCCGCCGTCGAGCCCCGGATCGTTGATCAGGCCCTTCCAGCCCACCGTGGTCCGCGGCTTCTCGAAGTAGGTCCGCATGACGATCAGCAGGTCCCCGCGGTGCTTCTCGGCCTGGCTGACCAGCCGGCGGGCGTATTCCAGCCCGGCCTTGGGGTCGTGGATCGAGCAGGGGCCCACGATCACCAGGAGCCGGTCGTCGACGCCGTCCATCACCGCGCGCACCTCGTCCCGGCCGCGGGCGACGACGTCGGCGCAGCGCTCGTCGAGCGGCAGGTCGGCAATCATCGCCTGCGGGGTGGGCAGCGGGGTGAAGTCGTTGATCCGCAGGTCAGAGGTGGACTGCTGGCGGGCCGGGGCTGCTTCGATGCTCATGATGGGTCCTGTTCCGGATGGGGAGCGGGCCCTGATCAGAACCCGCCGGAGAAATGGCGAAGGGCAGAGAATGATCTCTGCCCTGTTGGCTCTGAAGGAAAGTTGGATGCGTGTCAGTTAGACGCGGGCCCCTCCAGAGCCAACGAAAAATACGCATACCAACGGTTAGTCATGGCAATGACCATAGCCCCGCGGCCGGGCCGCCGCAAAAAGCGGCCCGTAACATTCGCCCGGGCGGACGATGGTTGAACTGGGCGCCCCGCCGTCCTACAGTGTGGTTAGACCACACGATCCAGGGCCACCTTCCCGCGATCCATGGACCATGGCATGCACCGAATTCCAAAGACCGACACCGCAATCCACAGCGTGAGAGACCCGGAGGCAGCAATGACGCAACCCGTAGGGACCACCAACCCCGAGGCGCCCACCACACCGCAGGACACCGGAGCGGATGACGCTTCGGGCACCTTCGACGGCGGCGCCGGGGCGGACGCCGGCGCACCTGCCGCCCAGCCGGCGTCCCAGCAGACAGGCGCCCAGGCGCACGCCCTGCCGCACGCCCTGCCCGACGCCCTGCGGCGCAGGATCCCGAAGTACGCGGACCTGGCGCCGCTGATGCAGTTCAAGAAGCCGGAACTCGGCCGTGCCGCCCGCCTCCGCCGTGCCAGCACCATCTGGGACCTCCGCGCCATCGCCAAGCGGCGGACGCCCAAGGCCCCGTTCGACTATACGGACGGCGCCGCCGAGGCAGAGATCACCCTGAACCGCGCCCGGCAGGCCTTCCAGGACATCGAATTCCGCCCGGGCGTGCTTCGCAACGTCTCCGCCATTGACCTGGGCACGGACATCCTGGGCAAGCCCTCCCGGCTGCCGTTCGGCATCGCCCCCACCGGCTTCACCCGGATGATGCAGTCCGAGGGCGAGTACGCCGGTTCCCGGGCGGCCGCCGCGGCAGGCATCCCCTACACCCTCTCCACCATGGGTACCGCCTCCATCGAGGACGTCGCGACCGCCGCGCCGGAGGGCCGGAACTGGTTCCAGCTCTACCTCTGGACGGACCGGGACCGCTCGCTGGAACTGATCGAACGGGCGGCGAAGGCCGGGAACGACACCCTGATGGTCACCGTGGACACCGCCATCGCCGGGGCACGGCTGCGCGACGTCCGCAACGGCATGACCATCCCGCCGGCCCTGACGCTGAAGACGGTCCTGGACGCCTCCTACCGGCCGGAATGGTGGTTCAACTTCCTCACCCACGAGCCGCTCACGTTCGCCTCGCTCTCGCGGTACACCGGCACGGTGGCCGACCTGATCAACTCGATGTTCGACCCCACCCTGACCTTCGAGGACCTGGACTGGCTCCGGGAAACCTGGAAGGGCAAGCTGGTGGTCAAGGGCATCCAGACCGTCGACGACGCCCGCAAGGTCGTCGATCACGGGGCCGACGGCGTCGTGCTCTCCAACCACGGAGGCCGGCAACTGGACCGCGCCCCGATCCCCTTCCACCTCCTGCCGGAGGTCACGGCGGCGCTCCGTTCCGACAACAGCGACGCGGCCGTCATCCTGGACACCGGCATCATGAGCGGCGCGGACATCATCGCGGCACTGGCGATGGGGGCGGACTTCACGCTGATCGGACGGGCCTACCTGTACGGGCTGATGGCCGGCGGCCAGGCCGGCGTGGAGCGGGCCATCGAGATTCTGGCCACCGACATGCGCCGCACCATGGCGCTCCTGGGCGTGAGCCGCATCGCGGACCTGACCCCCGACCACGTGCACCTGCTGCAGCGGTAGGAGCCGCCCGCCCCAGAGGACACACAGATCAGGCCGCCATGAACGGCGGGTTCTAGCGGTCGTTGCAACACCCAGAATTTTTGGGAGTTGCAACGACCGTGTCGTCTTTAACGGCAAAGCCACGAACCAGCAAGAGATACACCCAGGAACAGAAGGATCAGTTCTTTACCGTGTTTGACCGGCTGAGGAGCACGCGGGCAGCGGCCAGGGAGCTTGGATTCAGCCCGGATACGTGCGCTGCCTGGGTGCGTAAAGCTGGCTTGAAAGGTCAGGGGAAGCCGGGGGCGCGCCCGCACCAGGGACGGGACGAGTACTTCCGGTTGCGCGGTACCGGCTGGAGCCGGCGGGAGGCGGCCACGATGGTCGGCGTGCATCCCAGGACGGCGGCGGAGTGGGACCTTGGGATCCGTAAGTCCAACGGCCGACGTATTTACGCTGATGGTCGCATGGTCGATTACAAACGTGGTGTGACCACAATGACCACGCCCGCTGCCGGGCTCGGAATGGCGCCCGTTCCTGCGATGCCGGTGTCGGCGCTGGAGAAGACCATCGATTCGCGGTTTCTGAGTGTGCAGGAGCGGGAACTGATCCGGGATCTGCAGGCCGCAGGCTCCTCAATCAGGGCAATCGCCCAGGCGCTTGGTCGTGCGCCGTCATCGATCAGCCGGGAGCTGCGCCGGAACGCCGATGCGCGGATGGGGTATCTGCCGCACGGGGCTCACCGGAAAGCCGCCGCCCGCCGGAGACGCCCCAAGATGGCCAAGCTCGCGGGCGGGTCGGACCTGCGTGACTATGTGAAGGGGAAATTGCTCATACGCTGGTCACCGGAACAGATCAGCCACACACTGGTCGAGGAGTTCCCCGACAACCCGGAGATGCGCGTGAGTCCCGAGACGATTTACCAGTCCCTCTACGTCCAGGCGCGGGGCGGGCTTAAACGCGAAGTCCAGGCGGCGCTGCGCACCGGCCGGACCCGCCGTAAATCCCACCGGACAGGGGAACAACGCACCCCCAGGTTCGTGGATCCGATGGTCATGATTTCCGAGCGGCCACCAGAGGTCGAGGACCGCGCGGTGCCCGGGCATTGGGAAGGAGACCTCATCACCGGTGCGCTGAACCAGTCAGCGATCGGCACCCTGGTCGAACGCACCACCCGCTACGTCATGCTCGTCCACCTGCCCGGGAACCACACGGCCGAAACCGTCCGCGATGGACTCATCAACACCATGGCCGCCCTGCCGGCGCACCTGCGCGGCTCACTGACCTGGGACCAGGGAGCGGAAATGGCAGGGCACAAAACCTTCACCCTCGCCACCGACATGCAGGTCTACTTCTGCGACCCGGCCAGCCCATGGCAACGCGGCTCGAACGAAAACACCAACGGGCTGCTGCGCCAGTACTTCCCCAAAGGCACGGACCTTTCCGCCTACGGCCCCGAAGACCTCGAACACGTAGCCCAGGAACTCAACGGCCGCCCACGCAAAACGCTCGGCTGGAAAACTCCAGCCGAGCGTCTGCGTGATTTACTAATACCCACCTAACCAGCAGGTGTTGCAACGACCCCTAGAAACCGCCAACATTCATGGCGGCCTGATGTGTGCGGTCAGGGTCTTGCGGCCCGAGTCGTGCGGCCCCGCGTTACTTCTTGCGGCCGAACTTCGGCAGGTTGGCCAGCAGGTCCGCGGCGCGGGTGGCGGCGCGGCCCACGGTCCGGCCGATCTGCTGGGGCCGCCGGTCCTCGGCCACGGCGCCCGGCGCAAGGGTTCCGTCGGGCAGGGTGCCGACGGGGAGCGCCACGGCGGGGCTCAGCGAGCTCTCCGCCGGGAGCCGGGTGGACTGGCCATTGTCGGACGGCGTTCCGGTGACGGCGTCGGCCAGGCTCCCGGGCGCCTCGGCCGGCGCGGCATCGACCGCCACAGTTTCGGCAGGCGCGGTGGCAACGGGTTCGGCGGGAGCAACGCCGTCGAACGTGCCCAGCCAAGAGGCGACGTCGGCGAGCGGCCCGGGGTTCAGCGCGTAATAGCGCTTCTGGCCCTGAGCCCTCATGCTGACCAGGTCCGCCTCGCGCAGGACCTTGAGGTGCTTGGAGATGGTGGGCTGGCTGGCCTCAAGTTCCTGCACCAGCTCCCCCACGGCCTTGTCCCCGTCGCGGAGGGCCATCAGGATCTCCCGGCGGGTGGACTCTGCAATGACGGCAAATACGTCGTCTGTCACCATGCCCTCCACCCTAGCGACATATACGCCGGATGGCATCCACCGGGCGGGGCCGGGCTCAGTCGAACCAGGGGTCCAGGCCGTAGAGCGGGAAAACTTCCTTGCGGGTGGCCATAACGGTGCGGTCCACGGCGTCGTTGGGATCGAAGCCGACCTCCCAGGAGCGCCACCAGAGATCCACGTCGTCGCCCATCACCGTGGGCGGTTCCACGCCGTACTTCGCCCCGTAGGTGTCCTTGACGTGCTGGCGCCAGTCCTCCGGCACCGCGGTGCGCAACGGCACGGGCCGGCCGGCGGCGATCGCCACCAGGTGGCTCCAGGACCGCGGCACCACTGTGATGACGTTGTACCCGCCGCCGCCGGTGGCGATCCACCGGTTGTCGCAGTAGCGGGCGGCGAGGCCGGCGACGGCGGACGCCGCCTCCCGCTGGCCGTCCACGCTGATGTTCAGGTGCGTCAGCGGGTCCAGCTTGTGCGAGTCGCAGCCGTGCTGGCTAACGATGACCTCAGGTTCGAACGCCCCGATCAGCTGCGGGACGACGGCGTGGAAGGCGCGCAGCCAACCGGCGTCGCCGGTCCCGGCCGGGAGGGCCACGTTCACGGCGCTGCCCTGCGCGTTGGGGCCGCCGATCTCGTTGGCGAACCCGGTGCCGGGGAACAGCGTCAGCCCGGTCTCGTGCAAGGAAATGGTGAGCACGCGCGGGTCATCCCAGAAGATGCTCTGCGTCCCGTCGCCGTGGTGGGCGTCGACGTCGATGTACGCCACCCGCTGCACCCCGCCGTCGAGCAGCCGCTGGATGGCAAGGGCGGCGTCGTTGTAGATGCAGAAGCCGCTCGCCCGCTCACGGGAGGCGTGGTGCATGCCGCCGCCGAAGTTCACGGCACGGACCGCGCTGCCGTCCAGGATGGCACCGGCCGCGAGCAGCGACCCGCCGGCCAGGCGCGCGCTCGCCTCGTGCATCCCGGCGAAAGCGGGGTCATCCTCGGTCCCGAGGCCCCGCTTCTCGTCCGGGGTCGCGGGATCGGCGCTGACGCGGCGGACGGCGGCGATGTAGTCCTCGCTGTGGACGGCGGCGAGTTCTGCGTCTGTGGCGACCTCCGGTGCGGCCACCGTGACGTGGTCGAGGTCCAGCAGGCCGAGGCTCCGGGACAGCCGGGCGGTCAGTTCCATCCGCTCCGGCGCCATGGGGTGGCTGTGGCCGAAGTTGTATGCCGTCATAGCGGAGTTCCACACCACCGTCGTTGGTAATGCGGCCTGGGCGAGTCCGGGCAGGAAAGTCATCCCTCACAGGCTACCGGAGCGGACACCGCCTCCCCCGTCCGGCCGCGGAATATAGTGGTTTACTACTGTGGACGCCGTTTCAACCGAGGACAAACCGCACATGAAGCAAAGCCAGTCGAGGTCAACCCACCCGGCCAGCTGGCACCCCGGCCAGCCGGACCGGGAAGGTTTGTGGGTCCTCACCCGGTTGCGCGACTTCGTGGACGACATCGCGAACACGTCTCCGGCCCGCCTGGCGGTCACCGCGTTCGCCGTCGTCGTCCTGGCCTTCACCGCCCTGCTGTCGCTGCCCGTGTCCTCCGCAACGGGCCAGGTCACGCCGCTGCACCAGGCTCTGTTCACCGCCGTCTCAGCGGTGTGCGTGACCGGCCTGACCGTAGTCTCCACCGCCGCGCACTGGTCCTTCTTCGGGCAACTCGTGATCCTGGTGGGAATCTTCGTGGGCGGCCTCGGCACCTTGACCCTGGCGTCCCTGCTGGCCCTGGTGGTGAGCAAGAAGCTCGGCGTCCGCGGCAAGCTCATCGCCCAGGAGGCCATGAACAACGCCGGCCGGCTCGGCGAGGTGGGCGCGCTGCTGCGGATCGTGATCGTCACCTCCGTGGTGATCGAGGCGGTGCTCGCCGCCGCACTGGTGCCGCGGTTCCTGTCCCTGGGCGAAAGCTTCGGCCAGTCCCTCTGGCACGGGATCTTCTACTCCATCTCCGCGTTCAACAACGCCGGGTTCACGCCGCACTCGGACGGGATCGTGCCCTACGAGACGGACCTGTGGATCCTGGTTCCGCTGATGGTGGGCGTCTTTCTGGGCAGCCTCGGCTTCCCGGTGGTGATGGTGCTGCAGCAGAACGGCCTGAACTGGAAGAAATGGAACCTGCACACCAAGCTGACCATCCAGGTCTCGCTGATCCTCCTGGCCGCCGGCGCCGTCCTCTGGGGCCTGCTGGAATGGAACAACGTCCGCACCATCGGCAGCATGAGCGTTGGCGACAAGATCACGCACTCGCTGTTCGCCTCCGTCATGACCCGCTCCGGCGGCTTCAACCTGGTGGACCAGAACCACATGGATTCGGCCACCATGCTGCTCAGCGACGCCCTGATGTTCGCCGGCGGTGGCTCGGCGTCGACGGCGGGCGGCATCAAGGTCACCACCATCGCCGTGATGTTCTTGGCCATCGTGGCCGAGGCCCGCGGCGACGCCGACGTGAAGATTTACGGCCGCACCATCCCGGAGGGCACCATGCGGGTGGCCATCTCGGTGATCGTCGCCGGAGCAACCCTGGTGGCGGTGTCCGCGCTCTTGCTGCTGCAGATCAGCGGCGCCACCCTGGACCGAGTCCTGTTCGAAACGATTTCCGCCTTCGCCACGGTGGGTCTGAGTACCAACCTCAGCGCCGAACTGCCGCCGGCAGGCGTCTATGTCCTCACCGTGCTGATGTTCGCCGGCCGCGTCGGGACCGTCACGCTCGCGGCCGGACTGGCCCTGCGCCAGCGAAGCCAGCTGTACCACTACCCGGAAGAGAGACCGATCATTGGCTAGTTCCTCAGGCGCCGTCAACCGCCCCGCCCACAATGCCCCGGTCCTGGTGATCGGGCTGGGCCGCTTCGGCGCGTCCACCGCCGAACAGCTCGTTAAGCAGGGCCGCGAGGTGCTGGCGATCGAACGCGACCGCACCCTGGTGCAGAAGTGGTCCAGCGTCCTCACCCACGTGGTGGAGGCCGACGCCACCAACATCGACGCCCTCCGCCAGCTCGGCGCGCAGGAGTTCAGCTCCGCCGTCGTGGGCGTGGGCACCTCGATCGAATCGTCCGTGCTGATCACCGTCAACCTGGTGGACCTCGGGATCGAGCACCTCTGGGTCAAGGCGATCACGCCCTCGCACGGCAAGATCCTTACCCGGATCGGCGCCAACCACGTCATCTACCCCGAGGCCGACGCCGGCGTCCGCGCGGCGCACCTGGTCTCCGGCCGGATGCTGGACTTCATCGAGTTCGACGACGACTTCGCGATCGTCAAGATGTACCCGCCGCGGGAGACCGTGGGCTTCACCCTGGAGGAGTCCAAGGTCCGGTCCAAGTACGGCGTGACCATTGTTGGCGTGAAGTCCCCCGGCGAGGACTTCACCTACGCCCGGCCGGAGACCAAGGTTTCCGCCCGGGACATGCTGATCGTCTCCGGCCACGTGGACCTGCTGGAACGCTTCGCCGCCCGGCCGTAGGGGCCGACGGCGGACGACGACGTCGGGTGTGCGCCCACCGTCGGACGCCGTCCGTCAGTCCGTGCCCTTGGCCGCCTTCGCCGCGGCCTTCGCGGCCTGCTTGCTGGCCCGCACCTTGACCAGGGAGTCGGGGTCGACGATGTCCGCCACGGACAGGTAGGCGTCCGCCTGGCCGTAGTGCCCGGCGGCCTCGCGCCAGCCCTCGGCCTTGAGGCCGCACTGCTTGCCCAGCAGCGCCAGGAAGATCTTCGCCTTCTGTTCGCCGAAGCCCGGGAGGGCCTTGAGCCGGCGCAGCACCTCGGCGCCGTCGGGGTCGCCCTGGGTCCAGATCGCGGTGGCGTCCCCGCCCCACTCCTTGTCCACGGTCTCGGCCAGCGCCTGGACCCGGCCGGCCATGGAGCCGGGGAACCGGTGCACGGCGGGCTTTTCCTTGAACACCTCGACGAAACCCTGCGGGTCGTAGCCCGCAATAGTGCCGGGCTCCAGCGATCCGATCCGGGTGCGGATCTTCTCCGGCCCGGCGAAGGCCGATTCCATGGTCACCTGCTGGTCCAGCAGCATGCCGGTGAGCAGGGCGAAGGCGTCGTCGCTGAGGAGCTTGTCCGCGGCGTCGTCGCCGGTGATGTGCAGTTCCATGCGTGCTGTCCTGTCCGTGTGCGGGTGGGGTTGGGCGTCAGCCCAGCTGTTTGGTGATCTCGGCGGCGCGCTCCGCGGCGGCCCGGGCACCGTCGGCGATGATGCCGGGCAGCCCCTGCTCGTCGAAGGTGGCGATCGCGCGTTCGGTCGTCCCGTTCGGGCTGGTCACGGCGATCCGCAGGGCGGTGGGGTCGGCGCCGGGTTCGGCGAGCATCAGGCCGGCACCGGCCACGGTCTCCCGGGCCAGCAGCTTGGACAGCTCCGGGTCCAGGCCCAGCTCAACGCCGGCGGCGGCCATTGCCTCGGCGAGGTAGAAGGCGTACGCCGGTCCGGAGCCACTGACCGCGGAGAGCGCGTCCACCTGGGCTTCCGGGATCTCGACGACGGTGCCTACGGCGGCAAAGATGTCCTTGGCCTGCTGCAGCTGTTCCGCCGAGCAGTGCGTCCCGCCGGAGACGGAGACGACGCCGCGGCCCAGGCGTGCGGGCGTGTTGGGCATGGTGCGGATCACCGGCTGCCCGGCCGGCAGCGCTGCTTCCAGCTGCTCCAGGGACACGGCCGCGGCGACGCTGACCACCAGCGTGTCCGGGGAGAGCGCCCCGCTGATTTCCCGGGCCAGCGCCGCGGTTCCCACGGGCTTGACGCCCAGGATCACGACGTCGGCACCGGTGGCGGCCTGCACGTTGTTCTCGGGTTCCTCTTCGCCGGCGATCGCGGTGATGCCGGCGTGCCGTTCGGCCAGTTCCGCGGCCCGTTCGGCCCTCCGCACGGTGGCGACGATGTCCGCGGGATCGGTCCCGCCGGCGATCAGTCCGCCCAGGATTGCCTCGTTCATTGACCCACAGCCCAGGAAGGCGATTCGGTTGCTCATGCCCCCATCATTGCAGTCGGCCCCGATTCACAGCCAGCTCACAACTTCGGGCCAGCTTGCTCCCATCCTCGGCCCCTACCGTAGTTAGTACCTCATCAAGAGGGTGCGAGTGATGCAGCAGGCATGCGGATGCCTGCCCCGGCACCGGTCGTCAGCAGCGGGTTTCCCCCATTTTCCCGCGAGCGACGGCCGGTGCTTTCGCGTTAACGAATGGTTCAGCGCGGAGCCGACGACGACGGCGGCCCGGCGCCCTCTCGAGCGGGGACAGCCCGGCTAGTGTTTCTTGTCCTTCTTGCCGTTTCCCTTTTCGTGGCCGTCCTTCTTCCCGCTGTCGTGTTCCTTGTCCTTCTTGGCGGCATCCTTCTTGTCGTCGTCGTCCGAGTCGTCGTCGGAGTCGTCGTGCTCGTCGTCGTCCTTGTCGGCGGAGTTCTTGCCCTCGTCGTCCGGGGCCTCGTCGTCGGGGGCCTGCAGCTCGGCGGGCTGGCTGGCCAGGGCTACATGGGGCGGCGGCTCCAGGGGCCCCTCGGTGACCAGCTGGTCCAGCCGGCGGAGGATCAGGCCTTCGCGGAGCGCCCAGGGGCAGATCTCCAGGCTGGGGAACTCGAACATCTCCAGGGCGGCCTCTGCCACGAGCGCGCCGGCCAGCAGCTGGGGTGCCCGGGCCTCTGAGACGGCGGGCAGGTGCAGGCGGTCCTCGATTTCCATGGCGGAGATGCGCTGAGCCCAGAGACCCAGGTCCGTGGCGTAGAGCTCGCGTTTGACGTAGGGGCCGGCCCCGCTCGGGGCCGCCCCGGCGATCCGGGCCAGCGACCGGAACGTCTTGGAGGTGCCGGCCACGTGGTTGGCCCGGCCCAGGCTCTGGAACTCCTTGACAACGGGTTTCAGGGTCTCCCGAATGTACTTGCGCAGTTCCTTGACGCTCTTGGCCGAGGGCGGGTTCTCCAGCAGCCAGTCGCGGGTGAGGCGGCTGGCGCCGAGCGGGACGGACGTTGCCAGTTCCGGCAGCTCGTCCTCGCCGTAGGCCATTTCGAAGGAGCCGCCGCCGATGTCCAGGTTGAGCATGGGCCCGGCACCCCAGCCGTACCAGCGGCGCACGGCAAAGAAGGTCATGGACGCTTCCTCGCTGCCGCTGAGTTCGCGCAGCGTCACGGTGGTCTCATGCTTGACGCGGGCCAGCACCTCGCTGCCGTTGGTGGCCTCGCGGATGGCGGAGGTACAGAAGGCCAGCAGGTCCTCGGCCTTGTGCTTGGCGGCGAATTCCCAAGCCTCGAGGACGAACTCCACGAGCTCGTTCTGGCCCTCGTCGCTGATGTTGCCGTCACCGTCCAGGTGCTGGACCAGGGAGAGGGAGCGCTTATGCGAGGCGAAGGCCACCGGCCGGGCACCGGGATGGGCGTCCACGAGGAGAAGGTGGACGGTGTTGGACCCTATGTCGAGTACGCCTAGTCGCATAGGCACATTATTGCCCGGCGGGTACCGGCCGCCTAAAGAGCCGCGCCCGCGGACCACTGCCGGTCCGCTGGCGCTGGTGGGTGCCGGTCTTAGGCCTCGGTGCCGGCCTCGTCCTCGTCGGCGGGCTTGAAATCGCGGCGGATGTTGGCCACACCCTCCGGGTCGATCTCGAAGCCGTAGGCCGCGCCGGGGTTGATCACCATGCCGAGCTCGTCACCGAGGTTACCGAGGATCGCGGCGCCCTGGGTTCCCAGGATGTTCGGCGCGGCGGCAAGGTACTGCTCCGTGACGCGGCTGGGGTGAGAGAAGACGGCCAGGACGGGGTTGCCCGAGGCGTTGGCCAGAACCAGCGGCTCCACCTGCGAGTCGGGGCCCTCCAGGGTGTCCGAGCTGGCGATGTAGACCTCGTTGTTGAGGAAGGACAGGATGACATCCACCGGGTTGGCGTCCGGCTGTTCGCCCCTGGCGAGCTTCTCCTCGAGGTCGTTGAGCGGCTGTGAATCCATGGGTGTGGGCTGTTCAGTCATTGTCCCACTCGATCACTTTGCGGCCCGGGGCGCAATTCCCGACGACGGCGGCCGCGGCTCCGTCCGTCCCCGGCGAGGCCTGCTTCCGCTCGCAGGTTCGGCCCGCCGTCGTTGTTTCCAGACGGCGAGCCTGCACCGAACCCGCGAGCCGGGCGGGTGGACGAACCGGACCCCGCAGCCCGCCGAAGCTCACCGTCCCGTGAGCACCGCCTGCAGCCGGGTCTTGAACTCCCGTTCCCGGAACAGGTCCCGCCATTCCATCCGGATCACCGTCCAGCCCAGTTCCTGCAGGGCCTTCTCGCGGCGGCGCTCATTGAAGACGGTCTCGGCCGTGGGTGCGTAATCGAAGTACTTGCGGCGCCCGTCGAACTCCAGGGCCACCTTAGCCTCGGGCCAGGCACAGTCGAGCCGGCAGGTCCCCAGCCTCGTCCTGACCTCAAACTGAAGCGCCGGTGACGGCAGCCGCAGCCTGCGGATCAGGTCGCGGGTCAGGGTTTCCCCAGGCGACTCGGACAGCGGATCCGCGTGAGCGAGGACCCGCCGGAGTGTGACCACCCCGGCGCTTCCCGCGTACCGATCGCAGTACCGGGCCAGCTTCTCCGGATCCGCGCCCAGGCGGAGGGCGTGGTCCATCAGGATCAGCCCCTGACGGTAGCCCAGGATCAGGCAGCTGTCCGCCGCGGTCCGTTCGAGGCTGGTAGCCCTGAGGCCGCCCAGGGTGACGACTTCCGCGGGTGCGAGCGGCCGGGTGTGGGCGGCGACGTCGGCGGCGTGCGCCTGTGACGACGGCAGGTACGGGACCGTGAGGTGGATGTTCCCGTCCGCCTGCCAGAGGAACAGTCCGTGCAGCCGGGCCGCGGAGGTGTGACTGAAGGCCGAACCTCCGCCGGAGCGGGTCAGGGTGGCGTGGGCGTAGGCCTCGATCCGGCAGCGTGCTGCACAGTCCGGATCCAGGCCGGCCCAGTACGAGGCCCGGACGAAGCAGCCCCGGCGCAGGCGGATCAGCGTGCCGGCGGAGACGAGCCGGGCGATCCGGCGGTGCGACAGGCCTCGGTCCAGCAGTTCGTCGGTCCGCCAGAGATTGCCGTCATCCGGCAGGGGGAAGGGTTCCATTCCGGAATCCTCCGCCTGCCGCGGACATAGCCCCAGCCCGAACCGCTGCTATGTGCACTCCACTCGCGGGTTCGGGCCGCCGTCGCCGTTTCCACCCTGTGTGTCAGGCTGTTGTGTGACAGGTTTCCTGTCGTTCACGGTCGGGCGTTCGGGGCGGGGAAAGGTCCGTAATGGATTTTGTGATCCCTTCGCGTGTGTCTAACCGGAGCCACTTCACTCTCGCGCAGAAACACGCGATTCTCGAGGAGTACGACAAGTGCCTTGAACGCGGTTCCAGGACCGCGTTCAGCAGGGCGGTCGGCATCACCGATGGAACTCTTCGGCTCTGGGTCCGGCAGCGTGAGGCCGGGGAGTTGAGGTCCAATGCCGCGCCAGGAAGTGAGGACCAGCGCTTGAATGCCGGAGATAAGCAACAGCTCAAACGGGTCTTGAGAGAGAACGAGATCCTTAAAGCCAAACTGGCCCGGTCCGAGGCCGCGGTGGACATTCTGGGAAAAGCTTCCGCGCTCTTGGACGCGATGGCCAGGAGCGCGGCGGCAACGGACCCGCACCTTCCGGACCCGGACCCGGGCCGGCCCGAATGGTTGATCCCAAAGTCTGGAAAGGAATCGCCCTGACCTTTGCCGGGCACCTGGTCTCGGCCGGCTGGTCAGCGGTGAGGACCTGCGCCCTGCTCGGTCTTCACCGCACCACCTGGTACCGGCATCTGAACCCCGCTCCTCCCGCCGGAGTCACCCTCCCGCATAAGGGCCGGGCCTACCCGAACCGGATCAGCACGGCTGAGGCTAAGGAATTCATGGAACGGCTCAACTCCGAGGACTACGGGAACCTCTCGGTCACCCAGGCCTACTACCGGATGCTCGATTCCGGGCGCTGTTCCTTCTCGATCGCCTCAGCCCACCGGATCGTGGCCGCGCACGGGCAAAACGGGGACCGCCGGGTTCAACGCGGCGGCACCGGCTCCCGGCAACGGGTCAAACCTGTCCTGAACGCGGACGCCCCGAACCAGCTCTGGAGCTGGGACATCACGATGCTCCACGGGCCCGGGAGACACACCTACCGGCTCTACACCATCATGGATGTCTACTCCCGCAAGGTCGTCGGGCACCGGGTTGAACACACCGAAACAGCCGCCCTCGCCGCCGCCCTGATCCGGGACGCCGTCACCGGAAACCACCACAGCCCCACGGTCCTGCACGCCGATAACGGGGCCCCGATGCGGGCCGGCACAACCCTGGACCTGGCCCGGGCACTGGGCATCGAGCTCTCCTACTCCCGGCCCCGGGTCTCCGATGACAACCCGTACTCGGAGTCCCTGTTCAAGACCGTCAAATATGACCTCGACTTCCCCCGCCGGTTCCAGGACCTGGACCACGCCCGGGACCACATGGCCGCGTTCTTCACCGACTACAACACCAACCACCGCCACAGCGGACTGAACTACTACACCCCCGACACCGTCCACCACGGCCGGATCGAGCAGGCACGCAGCCAACGCCAAGCCACCCTCGACGCCTCCTACAACCGCAACCCGCACCGATACCACCGCAAACCCACCGCACCCGGAGCCCCACCCCCAGCCGGCATCAACCACAAACAAACCACCCAGCTGTCACAAACAGCTTGATACATACCGTCCAGACGGCGACCCTGCACCGAACCCGCGAGCCGGGCGGCCGGGCGCGACGCAAAGCCCGGGCCCGAACCCGAGCGCCTACTTCTTGGCCGCGGCCTTCCGGGCCGGTGCCTTGCGGGCTGCCGGCTTGCGCTTGACCGGGCCCTTGGCGCGCTTCTCGGCCAGAAGTTCCACGGCCTGTTCCCGGGTGAGCTCCTCGACGGAGGTGCTGCGCGGGACGGTGATGTTGGTGACGCCGTCGGTGATGTACGGGCCGAACCGGCCTTCCTTCACCACGATGTTCTTCTCCGAGACCGGGTCCGGGCCGAACTCGGCCAGCGGCGGCACCGCGGCACGGGCACCGCGCTGCTTGGGCTGGGAGTAGATCTCCAGCGCCTGCTCGAGGGTGATCGTGAAGATCTCCTCCTCGGAGCCGATCGAGCGGGAGTCCGTGCCCTTCTTCAGGTACGGGCCGAACCGGCCGTTCTGCACCGTGATGGGGGTGCCTTCGGCGTCCTGGCCCACGACGCGCGGCAGGCTCATCAGCTGCAGGGCCTCGTCCAGGGTCACGGAGTCCACGGTCATCGAGGCGAAGAGGGAGCCGGTGCGCGGCTTGGCCTTGACCGGCTTCTTCGGCGGCTTCGGCTTGCCGTTCTTGTAGTACTCCACCGGCCGGCTGGCCAGCTGCTCCTCGGTCATCTCGGGGATGATCTCGGTGACGTAGGCGCCGTAGCGGCCGTTCTTGGCCACCACCGTGTGGCCGGTGTGCGGGTCCTCGCCGAGGACGCGCTCCTCGGGGGCGGCGGTCTCCATGAGCTCCACGGCCTTGGCGGCGGTGAGCTCGTCCGGGGCCAGGTCCTCGGGGACGTTGGCGCGGGCGGACTCGACGACCTCGCCGGTCTTCGGGTCCACGCTGGGAACGGAGCTCTCCAGATACGGCCCGAACTTGCCCACCCGCAGGGTGATGCCGTCCGTGATCGGGATCGAGTTGATCTCGCGGGCGTCAATCTCGCCCAGGTTGTTCACGATGCTCAGCAGGCCCGGCTTGGCGTCGGCGCCGAAGTAGAAGTGCTTCAACCAGGACGGGCCGGCCTCCTGGCCGTTGGCGATCTTGTCCAGGTCCGCTTCCATGTCGGCCGTGAAGTCGTAGTCCACGTAGTCGTGGAAGTGCTGTTCCAGCAGCCGGACCACGGAGAACGCGATCCAGCTCGGGACCAGCGCGGAGCCCTGCTTCCGGACGTAGCCGCGGTCCTGGATGGTCGAGATGGTGGAGGCGTAGGTCGACGGGCGGCCGATGCCCTTCTTCTCCAGCTCGGCGGTCAGCGACGCTTCGGTGAAGCGCGGCGGCGGCGAGGTCTCGTGGCCGACGGCGGTGATGTCCGCGGCGGTGAGGATGTCGTCCTTGGCCACGTTCGGCAGCCGGCGGGCCTCGTCGGAGTCGTCGTCGCCGCGGCTCTCGTCCTTGCCTTCCTCATAGGCGGCGAGGAAGCCCGGGAAGGTGATGACAGTGCCGGAGGCGGAGAATTCGGCGTCCCGGCCGTCGGTGGCGATCGCGCCGAGGCGGATGGTCGCCGTCGAACCCTTGGCGTCGGCCATCTGGGAGGCGACGGTGCGCTTCCAGATCAGCTCGTAGAGGCGGAACTCGTCGCCGGAGAGCTGCTTGGCCACCTGCGCCGGGGTGCGGAAGGAGTCGCCGGCGGGACGGATGGCCTCGTGCGCCTCCTGGGCGTTGGCGGCCTTGCCGCTGTACACGCGCGGCGAGGCCGGGACGTACTCGGGGCCGTACAGTTCGGACGCCTGGCGACGCGCGGCCGTGATGGCCTCGTTGCTCAGTGCGTTCGAGTCGGTACGCATATAGGTGATGTAGCCGTTTTCGTACAGCCGCTGGGCCACCTGCATGGTGCTCTTCGAAGAGAAGCGCAGCTTGCGGCCGGCCTCCTGCTGCAGCGTGGAGGTGGTGAACGGCGCCGTGGGGCGGCGGGTGTAGGGCTTGGTGTCGACGGAGCGGACGCGGAATTCCGCCTCCTGCAGGCCGGAGGCCAGGGACAGGGCGAGTTCCTGGTTCAGGTGGACGACGCCGCGGGCGGTGAGCTCGCCGTCGTCGTTGAAGTCCCGGCCGCTGGCGACCTTGGAGCCGTCGACGGACGCCAATTTCGCTTTGAACGAGGACGCCGTGGCGGCGTCGGTGCCGAACTGGCCGGTCAGGTCCCAGTAGGAGGCGGCCTTGAAGGCCATCCGCTCGCGTTCCCGGTCCACCACCATGCGGGTCACGACGGACTGCACGCGGCCGGCGGAGAGCCCGCGGGCCACCTTGCGCCAGAGCACCGGGGAGATCTCGTAGCCGTAGAGCCGGTCCAGCACGCGGCGGGTTTCCTGGGCGTCCACCAGGTCCTGGTCCACGTCGCGCAGGTTGTCCATGGCGCGGTGGATGGCTTCCTTGGTGATTTCACCGAAGGTCATCCGGTACACGGGGACCTTGGGCTTGAGGACCTCCAGCAGGTGCCACGCGATGGCCTCGCCCTCGCGGTCCCCATCGGTTGCGAGGTAGAGCGCGTCGGCGCCCTTGAGCTGGGCCTTGAGTTCGGCGACCTTTTTCTTCTTGTCCGGGGACACCACGTAGTAGGGCTTGAAGTCGTGGTCGACGTCGACGGCGAACTTGCCCACGGAGGTCTTTTTCAGTTCCGCGGGGAGCTCCGAGGGCTGCGGGAGGTCACGGATGTGACCGATGGAGGCCTCGACAATGAAGCCCTCGCCCAGGTACTTGGCGATGGTCTTGCTCTTGGCCGGAGACTCCACAATCACGAGTTTCTTGCCGGTGGGGGCCTTGCTTGGCACGGTGCTCCTACAGAAAAAAGGTTGCTCGGGCAGAACCGCCCATATCCGCCTAGTTCACCATATTTTGCGGAATACCGCGCATTGATGCACAAATGCGCGGCGGCTTCGGACCCGCGCCGCCGCCGCCGTGAGGCTAGGGCGCGATGCGGCCGAGGGTGTCCTTCAGGCGTGTCAGCAGGTGGCCCTGCCAGCCTCCGGACATGATGCGGTGCGCGACGGCGTGGCTGGGCTCCGCGGGGTCGAATCCCTCGTGGACCATGGTCAGCCGCGTCCCCGTTTCTTCGGGTGCCAGGGTCCAGGTGACGGTGCTTTGCAGGTCGTTGCCCGCCTCCGCGTCCCGCCAGGAGATCCGCAGCAGGCGCCCGTCCCGGAGCTCCAGGACGCGGCTGGCGACCAGGCCGCTGAAGCCGACGGCCGGGACCGGGGTCCCGCGCATGGTGTAGTCGTGGCCGACGACGGGTTTCAAGTCGTTGTCCATGAGCCAGTCGGCAATCAGGGCCGGCTCGGTCAGGGCGCGCCAGACGGCCGCCGGCGGGTGCGGCAGGTATTCGTCGACGTGGATGGGGACAAGCGGTGCAGTCACGGACACTCTTCCGGTCGTCGGGGGCTTTTCAGGGGGCGCCGGGCGGGTCGCCGGTCAGCCGGCCGCGGGGCCGCCGCGGTCGTCGGGAATCATCGACCACATGGTGGCCATCCGCACGGCCCCGTCCGGGATCGCGTCCGGCGCCTCGAGTTCGTAGTCGCGCAGCAGCCCGAAGATGCGCTCGGTCAGCTCGGCACGCTGGGCCGGCGTGAGGTAGAGCAGGTTGCTGGCCAGCACCACCGAGGCGGGCGGTTCCCCGGTTTCGCCGCGCCGCCGCTGCTCATCCCGGGCCTCGGCGTGTGCTTTGACCCGTCGGCGGTAGGCGTCCAGTTCCAGGTCCAGGACCGCGAATTCCGGGCTGGCCGGTCCGCCGCCGGATTTGATGGTGAAGTCCGTTCCGGCGGCCTTCCAGCGGCGCTCGCGGGCGTCCCCCGCGGTGGCCGCGGGTACCACGATCCCCCACTTCTGCAGGGCGCGCAGGTGGTAGCTCATGGCGCTGGGGGTCAGGCCGGTCTGAGCCGCCAGCTCGGTGGCGGTGCGACTGACCTGGGTGGAGTACAGCTCCGAGATCACTTCCAGCCGTGCGGCGTGGGCCAGGGCCCGGATGGCCTTGGGGTCGGTGATCTCCACCTTCTGTTCCGGGCGCTGCCTGCGCTTGCCGGCCGGCGCCTCGGCGGAATCCGCCGGCGGGTTCTCTGTCTTCACTCCCCCAGTCTAGCGACGGTTTCCAAACTATGAAAGGAATGCTTGACACCCACACGGCGCGGACCTATCGTCCAGTTATGAAAGAAACACTTCATAAGACTGCCGCGCCGGCCGCCCCCTTGTGGCGCAACCACGACTTCCTGCTCGCCAGCGGCTCCCGCTTTTTCGCCGCCGCCGGCATGGGCGCCGTCGTCGTCACCGTGATGCTGCGGCTGCAGGGGGAATCCGCGGGCAACGGTCCCGGCGCCGGGCCGTGGCTGGTGGCCGCCTACCTTGCTTGCTCCGCCCTGCCCCTGGTCCTCCTGGCCCCCTGGGCCGGGCGGCTGGCGGACACCCGGGATTCACGCACGCTGTCGACGGCGGCGTCCCTGGCCAGCGCCGCGGCGGTGGCAGGGATGGCCTTCGGGCTGCAGGACGGTGCACTGAACCTTCCGCTGCTGTTTGCCATGACCTTCCTGCTGGACGCGGCCCAGGCCGTGGCGGGCCCCACCTGGCAGGCGCTGCTGCCCCGGATTGTCGGCGAGGAGCGCACCCCCAAGGCCGTGGGCACCATGCAGGCCACCACCATGATCGCCGGCATGGCGGGGCCGGCCGCGGGCGGCCTGCTGACCGGCTGGGGCGGCCCAGGGCTGGTGATGGCGGTGGCCGGCGGCTGCTACCTGGCAATGGGAGCCGGTGCCCTGCTGATACGAACCCGGCGCGGCACGGCCGCCGAACGCGCGGGGCGGCCTGTCCCGGCGCTGCTCGACGGGTTGCGCCTGCTCCGGCGGGACACCCTGGTGTGGGCGCTGGTACTCGGCGCCATGTTCTTCATCGTCGCCGGCGAGGCCACCAACGTCCTTGAGGTGTTCCTGGCCCGCGGCGAACTGGGCGCCAGTGAGGCGGAGTACGGGCTGCTGGCCGCCGCCTTCGGACTGGGCATGGCCGCCGGCGCGGCCCTCGCCAGCCGGATCGGGAACGGACGGAACCGGCTCCGGGCCCTGCTGTCGGCGATGGTGCTGACCTCGGCCTTGCTCGGGGCGACGGCCCTGGCGCCCACGGTGGGGTGGCTGTTCGCCGCCTACACCGCGACCGGCGCGGCCTGCGGCGTCCTCAACGCCTGCTTCGGGGCGATCACCATCCTCCGGATTCCCGAGACCGGGCGCGGCCAGGCGATGGCAATCCTCGGCGGGATGACGCGGGCGGTGTCAATCGCGGCGCTGGCCCTCGGCGGCCTCCTCGGCGCGGCGCTGCCGGTCCGCACCAGCTTCCTCGCCACCGGCGCCGCGGGAGTGCTGGTCGCGGCGGCCGTGGCCGTGGTGGTCTTGCGCATCCCGGGCCCGGAACAGTCAGGCACGGACCATTCGGGTACGGACCAGCCAGGCGGGACCCAATCAGGCTGGAATCAGGAATCCGTCCCGGACCAGGTTGGCGACGTCGTCGAGCAACCCCTGCCGGAAGGCGCCGCTGTCGTGGCCCTCGTACCCGCCCAGGAGGGCATCGAGCGCCCCGGCGATCTGCCCGGCGGTGAGCTCGCCGTCGCACGCTGAGACGAAGCCGGCCAGCTCCGTGCTCAACAGGTTCGTGCGGCGGAGCCCGGCACCCTGGCGCAGCAGGATCACGCCGGGGTGCTCGGCGCCGGGGCGCTGGTGCCGTTCCTCCGTGACGTCGTCGGCCACGAGCAGGTGGGCCGCCTCGACGTCGTGGCCGGCAAGCCAGTCGGCCCGTACCACGGCCGCCCCGAGGTGCGGCCCCACGGGCTGTTCGATCGGGTAGGTGATCTCCTCGAAGCGCCGCAGCACCGGCCCGGCTCCCGCGGCGGGACGGCGCAGGAAGATCATGCCGAAGCCGATCGCGGTGACGCCGCGGGAGGCGAAGTCGTCCAGGTAGGCAGCGTAGGAACGGCGGTACAGGTCCCGGTCCCGGCCCTCGGAGGCGTCCTGCAGCCAGGTTTCGGCGTACTGCTCGGGACCCACCTGCTCGCGCTGGATGAACCACACGTCGGCGTCCTGCGGGGCCCACTGCTGCGGCCCGGCGGACCAGTCCTGGCCGGCCGGGATTTCCCAGTTGCCCAGCATCTGCGCGGTGCCGCCGGGTGCCAGGACGGAGGGGAGATCCCGGACCAGGGCGGCGACGATCTCATCGCCGGGCAGGCCGCCGTCGCGGTAGGTGAACTGGTCCGCCGTCGATTCCCCCGCGGTGCGCGGGGTGATCACAAACGGCGGGTTGGAGACCACCAGGTCGAACTCCTCCCCGGCAACGGGTTCCAGCAGCGACCCGCGCCGCAGGGTGACGCGGCTGCCAAGGTCCTCCGGGTCCAGGTGCAGCTCCCGGGCGTTGAGGACCAGGTTGAAGCGGGTGAACGCCAGGGCGCGGTCGGAGATGTCCGTGGCGGTGACGTGCTCGGCGTGGTGGAGCAGGTGGAAGGTCTGGACGCCGCAGCCGGTGCCGAGGTCCAAGGCCCGGGCCACGTGCCGCCGGGCGGTGACCTGGACCAGGGTGGTGGACGCCTGGCCGATCCCGAGCACGTGGTCGCGGCGCAGCACGCCGGGGCTCTGGTGCGCGGCCAGGTCGCTGGCGACCCAGAGGTCGGCACCCCCGTTCGGCTGCCCTTCCTCATCCGTCGCCGGGTCCCAGCCGTAAGGCCGCAGGTCCACGCTGGCCCGGACCAGGCCGGCCTCCGCCGCTTCCACGATGCCGAGTTCTGCGAGGCCGGCGGCGCCCAGCGAGGGCAGGGCGGCGTCGAGGGCGGCAGCGGCCTGGGGTTCGGCCAGCAGCCAGAGGCGGACGACGGCGGCGAGCGCGGCGGCGGCTGGGTCGGCAGCGACGGCGTCGTCGACGGCGATCAAGGCCGGGATCAGCTGGTCGCGGGCCAGGGCGGCGTGGGCGGCCTCACCGAGGAACGCGGCGACCCCGTCGACGGTGTAGCCGATGGCGAGCAGGTCCCGCGCGAGGGCCCCGGTCAGGTCCGGAAGGTCGCTGCGCGGGGCATCGGGGGTGTTGCCGGCGGTGAAAAGAGTCGAGGAGGTCACCGGTCAAGTTTAGGCGCGGCCCGGGACCCCCGGCTCAGCTCACCAGCCGGGCTAAGGCTGCCCCTCGACGAACCCCCGGAGCGCGTCCCGGACGAAGGCCGCCCCGGCAGCACCGCCGTAGTTCGCGGCAAACCGGGGATCCGCCACGTACAGCTCTCCCAGACCCAGGACGTAGGCTTTCAGCCCGTCGCCGCCGTCCGCCGCCGGAGTTCCGGGGATGGCGGCAAGCCAGCGGACGTGGCGGGCGGCCAATTCCTGGGCCGCCGGGCTGTCCGGGGCCGCGCCGGACTCCGCCGCGGCCTGCCAGTCGGCGCTGAGCTGTTCCGCGGCCCGCTTCCAGGCGTCCTGGTCCGTGCCCCCCATCCCCCGCCACCAGGCGTCCGCCCGGGCGTAGGCCTCCTTGCCCCAGCGCTCCTCAACCTCGGTCTGGTGGCCGGTGTGATCGAATCCGTCAAACATTGCCTCTGCCATGATGTTCTCTCCTGTCTTCACTGCCTCGAGGGTGCGCCGGACCGAGGCGATCTGCCGGGCCAGGCGGTCCCGTTCCTGGACCAGCCAGCGCAGATGCCCGGCGAGCGCGCGTTCGGCCTGCTGTTCGTGGGCCAGCGCGTCGGCGATCGCCGGCAGACCGAGCCCCAGTTCCCGCAACAGCAGGATCCGTTGCAACCGGAGCAGCGCGGCGTGGTTGTAGTAGCGGTAGCCGTTACTTCCGGTGCGGCTGGGCTTGAGCAGGCCGACGGCGTCATAGTGCCGCAGCGTCCTGCTGGTGGTGCCGGCCAGCCTGGCCAGCTGCTGCACGGACCATTCCATCCCGGCTCCCTCCTTTTGGTCCCCTCCGCGGCCCTGCCGGGCCGTCTCTTCGAGGGTAAATCTTGACGCTGCGTCAAGGTCAAGGGTCCGGCCGGCGGCCATCGGCCCTGCCGCTGACCCGGTAAGTTGGAAGTATGCCCACTGCTTCCCCGATGCCCGTCCCGCGCCGCCTGCTCCGCGGGGCGTACGCCGCGGCGGCCGGCGCCGCCGTCGTCCTCGGCGCCTCCGCCTGCGCGCCCGTCACATCGGTGGAGTCAACGGATGCGAACGCATGGAAGGCCACGGCACTCCCCTCCGCCAGCGGGATCGTCCTGTCGGATGCGGGGAAGATCCTCAACCGCACCCCCGTGGTGAAGAGCGCCCCCCTCGGGGCCGGCACCTACACCTTGACCATGAGCTGCGACGGCGGCGGCAAGGAATTCTTCGCCGTCAGCCTGGACGGCAAACAGCTTGCGGAGGCGGGAGCGGCCTGCAACGGCAGCCGGGAGACCGCAACGATCAAGGTGCCGGCCGCCGGGACCGTGGCGATCAGCGCCTCCAGCGTCGACGCGCCGCTGATCTACGCCTACCAGCTGACCCCCGCGGCCTGACCCGGGGGCTGGCCGCGCCTGACCCGGGCTGGCCGCGCCGGCCTGCCATGCTGGGGCCCGCACCGCTTGCGCGGGCCACGCCGGGGGAACCCGCGGCACCTCACGTCGGCTGCCGGCGGCTAAAATGGCCGCATGACGTTGGGGGGCGCGGCACCGGAGCCGCTGGTACACATTCAAGACTTCCGCATGGACTTTGGCGAGAAGACGGTCATCCGCGACCTGTCGTTCGACGTCCGGGCCGGGGAAACATTCGGCTTTCTGGGCAGCAACGGCAGCGGGAAGACCACCACGCTGCGGGCCCTGCTGGGCATCTACCAGCCCACCGCCGGCACCCTGCACATCGGCGGGAAACCCTTCAGCCCGCGCGACGGCGCCCGGCTGGGGTACCTGCCGGAGGAACGCGGCCTCTATAAGAAGGAATCCGTGCTGGACGTCATGGTGTACTTCGGCCGGCTCAAGGGCCTGGACAAGTCCCGCGCCAGGGCGTGGTCCCGGGAGTACCTGGACCGGGTGGACCTGGGCGACAAGGCCACCACCCGGCTGGACAAGCTCTCCGGCGGCCAGCAGCAGAAGGTCCAGCTGGGCGTCACTATCATGAACGACCCCGAGCTGCTGATCCTGGACGAACCCACCAAGGGCTTCGACCCGGTGAACCGGCGGCTGCTGATGGACATCATCGACGAACAGAAACTTTCCGGCGCCACCGTCATCATGGTCACCCACCAGATGGAGGAAGTGGAGCGGCTCTGCGACCGGGTCATCCTGCTCAAGGACGGCACGGCCCGCGCCTACGGCACCGTCTCCGAGGTCCAGGAACAGTTCGGCGGCACCCGCTACCGGCTCAGCTACTCCGGTACCCTGCCCGCGTCGGCCCGTTACGACGTCGTCAGCGACGCCGGCGGGAACGCCGAACTCTCGCCGCGCGGCGGGACGGACGAGGCGGCCGTGCTGCGCGAACTGATCGACCACGGAGTGGCGGTCCGCTCCTTCACCAGCGCCCGGACGTCCCTGGATGAGGTCTTCATCAAGGTCTACGGCGAACAGCACGAACTAGCGGAGGCCCGGACCCGATGACGCACCACAGCACCCTCCCCGAGGCGCCCGCCAAGGCCGCCCCCGCCCCGGTCCCGCCGCGCCGGCCGTTCGCCCGGCACAACCTGCGCACCGTGATCGCGTTCGAGTTCACCCGGACGCTGAAGAAGCGCGGCTTCTGGATCGCCACCCTGGCCATCCCGGTGGTTATCGCCATCGTGTTCGCCCTGGTCTACCTGAGCAACTCCTCCACCGAGGCCCGCTCCGACGCGCAGAAGACCGCGTCCTTCTCGTTCACCTACACCGATGACTCCCGGCTGGTCTCGGACACCATCGCCCGTGCCATCGGCGGCACGAAAGCTTCGGACCCGGAGACGGCCATCCGCGACGTGAAACAGGGACGCAGCGACGCCTACTTCGCGTTCCCTGCGGAACCGGCCACCCAGACGGTGAAGATCTACGGCGCGGACCGGGGGATCTTCGAGAACGGCAAGTACGACGCCGTCGCCAAGCAGCTGCTGACCGTCTCGGCGCAGGCCGCCGTCGGCTCCCCGCAGCTCACCGCGGCGGCCAGCGGCAACGTCAAAACCGAGGCGCAGACCTTCAAGGACGGCCGCCTGACCGGTGGCATCGGCTCCGCGATCCCGCCGCTGATTTTCCTGGTCATCTTCTACGTCTCGATCATCCTGCTCTCCAACCAGATGCTCAGCAGCACCCTGGAGGAGAAGGAAAACCGGGTCACGGAGATGATCCTGACCACCCTGAACCCCACCACCCTGATCATTGGCAAGGTGGCCGCGCTGTTCATGGTGGGCGCGGTGCAGATCCTGGTCCTGCTGACACCGGTGGCGGTGGGCTTCCTGTTCTTCCGCGACAAACTGGCGCTCCCGGCCCTGGACCTGTCCACCATCACCTTCGAACCCGGACCCATGGTGGTGGGGGCACTGCTGCTGCTGGGCGGCTTCACCGTCTTCACCGGCGTGCTGGTGGCCATCGGCGCCGTCATGCCCACCACCAAGGACGCCGGCACCATCTTCGGGCCGCTGATGGCGCTGATCTTCGTGCCGTTCTACGCGATCAGCCTGATCATCTCCGACCCGCAGGCACCGATCGTCCAGGTCTTCACCTACTTCCCGATGTCCGCCCCGGTCACGGGCCTGCTGCGGAACGCGTTCGGCACCCTCAGCCCGCTGGAGTCGGTAATCATCATCGTGGAGCTCCTGGTGGTGGGCGTCCTGATCCTGCGGCTGGCCGCGCACCTGTTCCGGTACGGCTCCATCCAGTACTCCGGCAAACTCTCCATCGCGGGCACGTTCCGGCGCCGCGGTCAGGCCCGCGGTCCGGCCCGCGGTCAGTCCGCCGCGAAGTAGCCCTCCGGGCCGGCACCCGGGCCCCGACCAGCGCGCCCGGCCCGGAGCGTAGGATCGGGAGGTGAAACGACACTCCTGTGATTCCTGCGGCTCGGCCGTGTACGTCGAGAACGGGGAGTGCCTGCACTGCGGCGCCCGGCTGGCCTACTTCCGGCCCCGCGGCGCCCTCGTCACCGTCGACGCGGCGGGCGAATACCGGGACGGCGCCGGCACCCCCTGGTTCCCGTGCGCCCGCGCCGGGCTTGCGGCCTGCACCTGGCTGGCCGCTAAGCGCGGCGGCGAGTGCTTCAGCTGTGGACTTACCCGCACCCGGCCCAACGACAACGACGCGAACGGCCTCACACAGTTCGTTAAGGCGGAGCGGTCCAAACGCCAGCTGGTGGCCGAACTCGACGCCCTGGGGCTGCCGATCGTGCCCCGGAGTGAGGATCCCGACGGCGGCCTGGCCTTCGACCTGCTCTCCAGCGCCCACGAGCACGTGGTGACCGGTCACGCCGACGGCGTCATCACCATCAACCTGGCGGAGAGCAACGACGGCTACCGCGAACGGATGCGTAACGAACTCGACGAGCCGTACCGGACCCTGCTGGGCCACTTCCGGCACGAGGTGGGCCATTACTTCGAGACCGTCCTGGTCTTCGCCGACCGGGACACCACCGCGGCGGCCCGACGGCTGTTCGGCGACGACACGGAGGACTACCAGGCCGCCATCGACCGGCACTACAGCGAGGGCGCCCCGAAGGACTGGAACGAACGGTTCATCTCCCGCTACGCCACCATGCACCCCTACGAGGATTTCGCCGAGACCTTCGCGCACTACCTGCACATCAGCGACACCCTGGACACCGCCCGCGAATACGGACTCATCTCCGGGGCGGACGGCAGGTCCTTCCGGGAAACGGTGGATACCGAGTGGCTGCCGCTCGCGATCGCCCTGAACCAGATCAACCGGAGCATGGGCGAGGAGGACCTGTACCCGTTTGTGCTGTCGCCGGCGGTGATGGAGAAACTGGAGTTCATCGGGGGTGTGCTCCGCGGCCGCCTCCCGGTAAGGGCCTCCGGGCGCGTTCTCCCGGGTGGCGACCGGGCTCTGGCAGCCGGGCGTTCACGGGCTTAAAGTCGAACTATGCCCACCGCGCCGGCACCGACGCCGCGGCGCCCGCGTGGCCGCCCCGCCGCCGTCGCACTCGCCGCGGCCCTGGCCTGCGGGCTGAGCGGCTGCGAGTACCAGTACGACGACGGAAGCCGGACGACGGCGACCGGCCCCGCGACGCCCACCGGCGGCGCGATCACCCGTGGCCCTGCCTTGAACCGCCCGGTCATGGGGGCTGAGCTTGAGCAGTGGGCCCGGGAAATCCTGCCAGCCACCACCGCGCAGATCTTCCAGTCCCGTGCCGGGCTGCTCGACGCCGGGGCTGACCGCACCGAGGCCACCGACCGGCTCCCGGCCGGCACCTACGCCCTGTCGCTGGCGTGCCGGAGCACCCGCCGGGTGGCCTTCACCATCAGCGACAAGGAGAGCGCGCTGGTGGACCTGAGCCTGCGCTGCGGTTCCTCGCGGGTCACGGTGGTTCAGCTGGCCGCGGACTCGGTCCTAACGGTGAAGGTCGAGGCGCTCGCACCGGCCAATTTCGCCTACCGGGTGGGGCGGCTGTGACGCCTGCTTAGTGGTGCCGTTGCCGGCGCTCCCTCCCTCGGCGTCGCGCCCTCTGCGTTGCCCAGAGGTCAGGCGGGGCAGCCGTCCGGGCAACGCAGGGTGGCCGGGTCCGACGCGCAGTCCGCGCAGTACAGGGTCAGCGTACGGCAGCTGGGGTTGGAGCAGTTCTCGAATTTGCTGGTGGGCGCCTCGCACCGGGCGCAGCGGCCGACGGTCTTCGCCTCGTCGCTGAATTCCAGGTGCATGCGCTTGTCGAAGACGTAGAGCGAGCCTTCCCAGAGGCCGCGGTCCTTGAACGCCTCCCCGTAGCGGACGATCCCGCCGTCGAGCTGGTAAACCTCCTTGAAGCCGCGGTTCACCATGAGGCTGGAGAGCACCTCGCAGCGGATCCCGCCGGTGCAGTAGGTGACCACGGGCTTGTCCTTGAGCGAGTCGTACTTGCCGGAGTCCAGTTCGCGGATGAAGTCGTGGGTGGTGGCGACGTCGGGGACCACCGCGTCCTTGAAGCGGCCGATTTCCGCTTCGAAACCGTTCCGGCCGTCGAAGAAGACCACGTCCTCGCCGGCCTGTTTCTTCGCCTCCACGAGGGTGTGCAGTTCCTCGGGGGCCAGGTGCGTTCCGCCGCCGACGACGCCGTCCCCGTTCACCGTGAGTTCCCCGGGCGCGCCGAAGGAGACGATCTCGTCCCGGACCTTGACGCTGAGCCGGGGGAAGTCCTCGGCGCCGCCGTCGGACCACTTCACGTCGATCCCGCGGAAACCCGGGTATTGGCGGGTGGTCTTGACGTACTGCTTGACCGCCCCGATCTCGCCGCCCACGGTGGCGTTGATGCCGTCCTTGGAGATCAGGATGCGGCCGGTGAGACCGTGTTTTTCGCAGAGGGCGCGCTGCCAGAGGCGCACCGCTTCCGGATCGAGCACCGGGGTGAAGCCGTAAAAGAGGACGATTTTGTTCAAAGCCACGCCTTTAAGCGTACTGGGCTTTGCGGTGCGGCCACCCTGCCGGGCGCGGTCCATGACCCTGGTGACGGGGGTCCGGGACCCGCCCGATAGACGAGCCTCACCCGCGTCGCAGGACGCCCGGGACCGGGGCGGCCGCAGCGCCGGGCCGACACACGGGTCACAATTGCGTAAGCAAGCACCCGCTCCCCGGCCTGACCCTGTTGCTGGCGGCGGGGCTGGAATACTCTCATCCCATGAGTCTGGACGCGATGGTTGAAGACACCACCCACCTCCTGGAGGTCTGGGTCGCCGGCTGGGCCGGATGCCGCGGCTACGAGACCGGACGGGAGGGCCGTTTTCCCTCGGCCCTCCGGGCGGACTCGACCGGGGACTGGGAGTATTTCGCCCACGATCCCTCCGACGATGAGTTCTCCGCCTTGGCCGCCAAGACTGCCGAGGCGCCGGCCCGGGTCCTCACCATCCTCACTAACGACGTTGACCGTTACGCCGGGCTGGCCGCCCGGCACGGGCTGAACGTCACCTCGCAGTCGCAGACCATGATGATCGTGGACATGGAAACCCAGGACGCCGAGGACCCGTGGCTGCCCGACGACGACCTCCGCTGGGTTCCGTCGACGGAGGGCGGTGTCCACCACGCCGTCGTCTACGCCGGAGACCGGGTCGCGGCGAGCGGGCGCGTGTTCGTCGCCGACCACACCGCCGTCTTCGACAAGATCGTGACCGAACCCGGTTTTCAGCGCCGGGGCCTGGGCAGCTTCGTGATGCGGGCCCTCGCCGCGCAGGCGTTTGAGCACGACGTCGAGGCCGGGCTGCTGCTGGCCTCCCTGGACGGCCAGCAGCTCTACTCGCATCTGGGGTGGACGACGGTCTGCCATGTCCTGATGCTCTCCGCTTCCGATGAAGGGGCCGACCTCTCGGTGGGGTGAGCCCGGTGTGACCCCGGGACCCGATTTGAGCCCGGGTGAAACAATGTTGGAGTGAATCCGCACGAGTCCCTGATCCCGCTGCTGGGCCGCGGCGCGGACCCGGAACAGCTCCGGCATGTGCGGACCATTCCCGCCCGAGAGGCCGTCAACGAGCCGTGGCCGGCGTGGACGCACCCCGATCTGGTGGAGGCCTACGGCAGGCTCGGCATCCACGAGCCGTACCGGCATCAGGTACGGGCCGCCGATCTCGCCCACGGGGGCCGGCACGTCGTGATCGCCACCGGCACCGCCTCCGGGAAGTCGCTGGCGTACCAGCTCCCCGCCCTCGACGCCGTGCACCGGTCCGAGCTGCGGGTGCGCGCGGACCCCGGGAAGATCCACGACGACGGCGCCGTCGCCCTCTACCTCTCCCCCACGAAGGCGCTCGCCGCGGACCAGCTGGCCGCCATCCGGTCGCTGGGGCTCTCCACCGTCCGGGCCGAGACCTACGACGGGGACACGGACCCGTCCTCCCGCCGCTGGATCCGGGACCACGCGAACGTGATCCTGGCCAACCCCGACATGCTGCACTTCGGGATCCTCCCCAACCACGCCTGGTGGGCGCGGTTCTTCCGCCGACTCCGCTACGTGATCGTGGACGAGGCGCACAGCTACCGCGGGGTCTTCGGCTCCCACGTCGCCAACCTGATGCGCCGGCTCCGCCGGATCTGTGCCTACTACAACTCCGGAGCGGAGGCCGGGGCCGGCACGGGCCAGTCCTGGCCGGTCTTCATCGCCGCATCCGCCACCGCCTCAGACCCCGGGACCTCCTTCGGGCGGCTGATCGGTGCGCCGGTCGAGGCGGTCGCCGAGGACTGCTCCCCGCACGGGGCGACCACCGTGGCGTTCTGGGAACCGGCGCTGACGGAACAGCGCGGCGAGAACGGGGCCCCGGAACGGCGGACCGCCGTGGCTGAAACCTCAGACCTCCTGGCAAACCTGGTCTCCTCCCGGATCAGGACGATCGCGTTCATCAAGTCCCGGCGGGGTGCCGAGACCATCGCCTCCATCACCAGACGCCTCCTCGACGAGGTCGATCCCAGCCTTCCGCAGCGCGTGGCCGCCTACCGCTCCGGGTACCTCCCGGAGGAGCGGCGGGCCCTGGAGCGGTCTCTTCGGTCTGGCGAGCTGCTGGGCGTCTCCAGCACGTCCGCCCTGGAGCTCGGCATCGACATCTCCGGCCTGGATGCCGTCCTGGTGGCGGGCTGGCCCGGGACGAGGGCGTCGCTGTTCCAGCAGATCGGCAGGGCGGGCCGCGCCGGCCAGGATGCCGTCGCCGCGTTCGTGGCCAGCGATGACCCGCTCGATACCTACCTGGTGAACCATCCGGAGGCGATCTTCGACGTCTCAGTAGAGGCCACCGTCTTCGACCCTTCGAACCCCTACGTCCTAGGCCCACACTTGTGCGCCGCCGCTGCCGAGCTGCCGCTCGGACCGGCGGAGGTCCCCCTCTTCGGACCGACGGCAGAGAGGCTCCTGGACCGCTTGGTGGCACAGGGTTATCTCCGGAAACGTCCCGCCGGTTGGTTCTGGACCCACCCGCAGAGCGCTGCCGCCATGGTGAACCTGCGGGCCGACGGCGGCGGACCCGTGAGCATCGTGGATGCCGACACCGGCTCGCTGCTGGGCACCATGGATTCGCCCCAGACGCACTACCAGGCACACACAGGGGCGGTGTACGTCCACCAGGGCGAGAGCTACGTCGTCGAGGACCTGAATGAGGCCGAGCACTGCGTCGTGGTGCGCCGGGCCAACCCCGACTACTACACGACGGCCCGGGACATAACCCAGATCGAGGTGCTGGAGACCCAGCGGACCACACGCTGGGGAGATGTCGTGGTGCATTTCGGCGATGTGAAGGTAACGACACAGGTGGTCTCCTTTCAACGGAAGGCCCTGATCTCGAATGAGGTGCTCGGCGAGGAACCGCTGGAGCTCGGGGCCCGGGACCTGTTCACCAAGGCGGTCTGGTTTGTCATGGACAACCGCTCCCTGACCGCGGCCGGGCTCATCGAGCCGCAGTTCCCCGGGTCGCTGCATGCTGCGGAGCACGCTGCCATCGGGCTGCTGCCGCTGGTGGCCTCCAGCGACCGGTGGGATATCGGCGGGGTCTCCACCGCGATCCATGCCGACACCGGAGTGCCGACCATCTTCGTCTACGACGGCCACCCCGGTGGCGCCGGCTTCGCCGAACGCGGCTACGAGAAGGCCCGCGTCTGGCTCACCGCCACCAAGGAAGCGATCGAGGCCTGCGAATGCGAGTCCGGATGCCCGTCCTGCGTGCAGTCGCCCAAGTGCGGTAACAAGAACAACCCGCTCGACAAGGACGGCGCCGTTCGCCTGCTCGGCATGCTGCTGGCAGACGCCACCGACCAGATGGCCCCCGATATCGGGGGCAGCACTGCTCCGGCGGATCCGGACGGAGCCCCGCAGGCACCGGCCGTCCAGTAGCACCCGACAGGTTCCAGGGCCGGGCCGCCTGCCACACCTGGTCGCTCATGGGGTGCCTTCCCCTGCGGGAGGGCCCGCTCGGGCCAGACCGGTGGCGGTCCCGAACGGTGACCGGGTGTGGAGTTCGGTGCCGACCTGGACCGTGTCCCCGCCCTCGATGCTGCAGGAGCTGATCCGGGCGTCGTTCCGGGCAGCGACCTCCGCGGCGACGGCGCAGGGCTCCCCCGGCGCCAGTCCGCGTGCGGCATCGGCGGCCGCGAGGGCGGCGAGGTCCGCTGCGGCGGCGGCCCGCGAGGCGAGGACCCCCGCCTGGGCGAGCAGTCCCACTGAAGTCCCCGCCACCAGTAGCACCAACACCAGCGCGAGCGCCAGTACGGTACCGGAGCCCCGCTCGGACCCCGGGATATGCCTCTCCGTCCCAGCCACCACCGGACTAACACGGCGGACAGAGCCGACGTGGCCTTCGGACTCCCGGGCGCGCATCCCCTTCACGATGCCCACCGGCCGATCACAGCGGACAGCGCCGGCTAGGACTTTGGAAGCCCGGATACGCATCACCGTCACGAAACCCACCGGCCACGCAGATCGGACGGGGCAGGCCTCGCGCCCGTGAGCGGCCAGGGAGCCGTGGGGCTGAGCGCTGTGTCGGGCCGCTGCCCGGTCGTCGGTGTCGATAGTGCCGCACCGTCGCCGGTCTCCTGGCGGGCCGAGGCCCTGGCCGTCAATGCCCACGGCATGAGCCTGCCGGCGGGGCCCCGGACCGGTCCGGTCACCGTGACGCTGAGCCACCCGCCGTCGCAGGCCACCGCCGCACTCGCCGAGTCTCCGGCCACCTGGCGGACCACGGCGGAGACGGACACCTGGTCCTCACCGCGGGCCAACGCCCGGGCCCCGGCCCTCGCGGCCTCCTCCAGCCTCAGTTGCGTCAGTCCCGCTGCGGCCCCGGCCAAAAGCAGCCCCAGCACCAGCAGCACTGCCGGCAACGCGACGGCAAATTCGGCAGTCACGGCACCACGTTCGCCGGGAGCAGCGGTTGGACCATGACGTTCCGGCAGTGCGGGCACCCTCCGATCCGTCGGGGCCCTGCCGTCCGGCCAGAGGGTCATGGCAGGGCCAGCGCGGTCCGGATCACGTTGAGCAGGAATCCCCGCACCTCGTCGCTGCGCATGATCAGGACCAGCAGTCCGGCGAAACCGACGGCGGCCAAGGTCGCGATCGCATATTCAGCGGTCGCCATTCCCGCCTCCGAACCGCGCCAGGAGCTTCTCCGGCTGCGGTGAGGCGAGACGCTCCGGACGGGAGGGGCCTGCCGTGCGCCGGGATAGATTTCCCGGACCTCGGCCGACGCAGCGTCAGCGGAGGCGTCCTTCGGGGCGCCGGGGATCTGTGGATGAAAGCTCATGGATAGTCCTCTCGGGTTGTCCGGCGCACCGGCCGGCTTCTTCCAATCTCTCCGCCGCGGCGCCCCCTCGACAGGCCGGCATGCGTCCAAGTGGATAACTCAGGCTGTGGAGGAACCGTCGCCCGGTGCCTGCTTCAGGGGCCCGAGGGAAGCATGGCCAGCAGTACCGGAACGATGCCCAGGCAGACGAAGGCCGGGAGGGAGCACAGACCCAGCGGCACCACCAACCGCACGCCGAGGGCGGCGGCGCGGCGCTCCGCGGCCCTGAACTGCTGCCGCCGCATCCGGGCCGCCTGCGCGTACAGCATGGCCGACGAAGGCGCCCCTGTGACTGCCGCGAACCGCAACGCCTCCCGCAGGGCGTCCAGCTCCTCCGGAATCCCCGGCGCGCCCCGCCAGGCCGTGTCCCAGTCGGCGCCGAGGGCCAGGGCGGCAGCAACCGGTCGCAGGTGGACGCGTAACTCAGGGTCGGCTCGGCCGGCCAGAAGCTCCAGGGACCGGCCGAGGCCGGCACCGGCGTCGAGCATGGCCCCCATCAGCTCCATCATCATGGCGGGATTCCGCAAGCCGCCCGTCGGTTCCGGAGGCTGGCCGCCGCCAGGATTACGACCGGACAGCGGATCTTCCACGGCTCCGTGCCGCGCCTGAAAGAGCCACCGCCGCGGCAGCATCGCCCGGTCCAGGAGCAGGACCGTGGCGGCCACGGCGAGCAACAGTGCTACGCCAAGGCTCCCGGCGAGCGCGGTCACCAGCGGTGCCCCTCGGCGGAGCGGACCAGGCGGCCCGACCAGATCCTTCCGGCCGCTGCGAGGCCGGCACCGGCCGCCAGGCAGAGCAGGCCGAGCGGGGTTCCGAGCAATATCCCTGCCGCGTCGACTCCGAGCAGCATTGCGAGCGCGAGGCCTGCAAACGGCAGCCACGTCAGGATGGCAGCGGTTGCCTTGGGACCGGCCAGCGCGGTCCGCCGGGCGCCGGCAGCGTCGTCGCCGGCTTCGAGGTGTGCGGCGTAGCGGGTCAGGATGTCTGCCAGGGGGCATCCGCTGGCCTCGGCAATGTCGAAGCAGGCGGCCAGCTCCAGCCAGAACGCCCCGCTCCGCAGACTGTCCCGCCGGTTGCCGGTGGCCTGCCGCGGTTCCTTCGTCGCGGGCCAGTCGTCGGCGGATGGCCCCGCCAACGGGAGCCCCTTGGCCGGCCGCGGCCCGGGCTGCGGACAGAAGCTCCAGCGATCCGGCGCTCAGCGTGGGTACCCCCGGGCGGCCTCCGGTCAGCGGGCGCACCCAGCGGCCGGGTGCGGGGCCAGGATGAGGGGCCGTCGGAACGGGCGCGTGGTCTGCGCCCGCGCCGGGGACGTCGTACCGCGCCCCGTGCAGGAGCCAGAGCTCGTCCCAGACCCGGCCGACGGACCGCCCGCCCTTGAGCAGGGCGGACAGTTGTTGCACCAGGACTGTCATGGAGGCCTCCTCGGCACCGGCGTCACGCCGTCGATGAAGGAGCCGAAGGGCGTTCCGGACTGGGCCGCTTTCCGTACCGGGCGCAGTCGGTCGATGCCCCGGTACCGGCAGCGCCGATGGATCGGCGAGCGCCGCACGCATCCGCCGCCGGGAAGGGCGGACCGAACCACTCAGGACCCCGGCGGCCAGCACCAGGGCAACCCCCAGCAGCACGGTCACGGCGTCGTTCCCGGCTGGAAGAACCCCGGGCCCGGCGCCTCCGCACCCATAGTCCCCGACGGCGAGGGGCCAGTGACCGCCGTGACCGGCAGCCCGAGCCGGGCGGACAGTGCCGGCCAGGCCGGGCCGGCCCGCACGGCGCCGTCGGCCGATTCTAGGGCGGTGGCCACCACAAGTCCGGAACCGTCGTCCCGCATCAGCCCCACCGATGCCACCTGCCGTCCGTGACGGGTCCGGTCCAGGTGCACCACCGCGTCGAGGGCGCTGGCGGCCTGCAGCCGGACGGCGTCCGGGCCGAGTCCGGCGAGCGCCCCGAGCGCCGTGAGCCTGGCCGGCACGGCAGCGGCGGTATTCGCGTGGACGGTGCCGCCGGCTCCGGTGTGGCCGGTGTTCATGGCGGTGAGCAACTCCCGGACCTCCGCCCCGCGGCACTCTCCGACGATGAGCCGGTCGGGCCTCATCCGCAACGCCTGCCGGACCAGTTCGCCCAGGTCCACGGCACCGCCGCCCTCGATGTTGGTATGCCGCGACTCCAGGCACACGACGTGCGGATGCACCGGGTTGAGTTCCGCGGCGTCCTCGATGAGGACCAGCCGTTCCCGGGGACTGCAGAGCCCCAGCAGGGTGGCCAGCAGCGTCGTTTTTCCGGAGCCCGTGGCGCCGCTGATCAGGAAGCTGAGCCGCCGCTCCACGATCCGCTCCAGCACGGTACGCAGCAGCGGCCCGAACATGCCGGCCCGCCCCAGTTCGTCGAGGGAGAAGACAGTGGCGCGGCGGATCCGCACACTGAGCAGCGTTCCGGCAGTGGAAATGGGCGGCAACACCGCGTGCACCCGGAAGCCACCCTCCAGGCGGACGTCGACGCACGGGGAACTGTCATCGAGCCGTCGCCCGCCGGCAGCCACCAGCCGCGCCGCCAGCGCACGGACCTGTGCCTCGCCCGTGAAGGTCACCGGTGCGCGTTCCAAGCCCCGGCCGCGGTCCAACCAGACGGAGGCCGGCCCGTTGACGAAGATGTCGGTCACCAGCGGGTCCCTCACCAACGGCTGCAGCGGGCCGAGCCCGGTCAGCTCCGCGCTGATGGTCTCCACGGCGGCGAGCGAGCCGGCGGTGCCCAGCAACCGTCCACTTGCTTGGACAGCGGCCGCCACCCGGGAGGCGGTGACCGGTCCGGCGTCGGCCAGGACCGAGGTCCGGACCGCATCGAGGAGCCCGGCATCGGGGCCGAGGCTGGACTCCCGCTGCCGCCGTCGCCCGGGGCTTGGCGCGTCCACCGGACCGGCCGCGGCGTGGGCGCTCACGGGACCGCCGCGCTCGCAGCATCCAGGGCCGCCGCGGCAAACCGCTGCACGTTGCGCCGGTTCCCTGTCTCCAACAGCCGGCCGAACTCGGTGGCGGCGGCGATCCCGCGGATTTCGGGCAGCACGCCCGCCACCGGCAGCCCGACGCATTCCGCCAACAGTTGCTCGTCGACGGCGACGCCGGGACGGCTGCGGACCACCAGAGAGGTCTCCACAGGCGGCAGCTCGGGAACGAGCCGGGCCGCGGCCACGGCGGCGCGCAGCTGGGCCGGCAGGACGACGAGGAGCCTGTCGCACTCCCAACCAAACACCCGAAGTGCCTCCCGTCCGCGGCCGGTATCCACCACCACGAGCTCGTAGCCGCGCCGGGCCGCGTCCAGCACAACCGCCGCCGCGGCAGGACCGAGCGCCGGTCCCGGTTGCCGGTTCCCGGGCCACGACAGGAAGGAGAAACCCCCTATGACCGGCAGGGCCCTGTGCAGCGTGGCCGGGTCGATACTCCCGCTGGCATCCGTGAGGTCGGGCCAACGGAGGCCGGGCTCCTCCTCGGCGGCCAGCGCCAGCTCCAGGCCACCGCCCCAGGGATCGCCGTCGACCAGCAGGACCCGGACACCCTGGCGGGCGGCCTCCTGGGCCAACCAGACCGCCGTCGTGCTCGCGCCCGCCCCGCCGCAGCCGCCCACGACGCCGAGGACGTGACCGCCCGGTTCTTCACTCCCGGAACGGCTGAGGTACTCGGCCAGCCACGGGCCGCCTTCGGGGAGCACCGCGACGCGTTCGGCTCCCACGGCGGCCGCCAGGCGCCAGAGTCCGTCCCCGTCACCGCTCAATCCAACGACCACGGCGGGTGCCCGCCGCCGGTAGGGCAGCTCCGTGATGTCACCGCCCACCAACACGGCTCCGGCCGCGGCCCAGTAGGCGGCCGCCTCCTCGACTCCGGCGACGCAGGTCAGCTGCCGCCCGGTAACCGCCACGATGCGCTCGACCTCCAGGCGCAGCGGCTCGGACGCGGTGACCAGAAGGGTTTCGGTACCGCCGCCGGCCCCTTCGGTGTCCGGCAGCCACCGGTCCCCCGGACCCGCCCTCCTGCCGCCGGCGCCCGTGCCCTGCCAAGGCGGACCGGGAAACGGCGCCCCGGCCGTCGACCGCTCCGGAGGGACACTCGTCAGCTCATGCCTGTTCATGTGTTCACCATCCCCACCAGCGCGGCGGAAAGGGATCCCCCCGAGCTGCTATGTGGACAACCGGGTGCTATGTGGAGAACCGGCCAAACCACCGTGACCAGACGGGCCCCGACCACAGGGCAGAATTGATCCCATGCATGTGCTGCTCGCCGCCCACCCCGACGGCGCAGCCCTCCAACGCCTTACCCCGGACGGCGCCCCGGATCCCGCCGCACCCGACATCCGCGTGGTACCCGCCGCCGACCTGGCCGGCGTCGTCCGCACCCTGGAACGGCAGCGGCCCCGCTGGATCTGGCTCCGCACCCAGGACTGGTACCCGTCCCTTCTCGCCGCCGGCGTCGACGTCGAACGCTGCTACGACCTGACCCTGTGCGGGGCCATCCTCGCCCACGCCGAATTCACCGCCGAGACGCCGTACGCGCGGACGGCCGAAAAACTCACCCAGGACGGGGACGAGCAGCAGCCGCCCCGGATGCTGCAACCCCCGCCCCCGCCGGCGGACCAGGGTGCCCTCTTCGATGACCTGCTGCCCGCCGCCTCACCCCGGCATTCCCCCGAGCAGCTGCGGGTCGAATACGCCGCCCAGCAGGAAGCCCTGGCAGGCGCTCCGGACCGCGGCGACCGGCAGAAGCAGCGCCTGCAGCTCCTCCTCGCGGCCGAATCCGCCGCCGCCATGATCGCCGCGGAAATGCAGCACGCGGGGGTGCCCTGGCGCGAGGAACTGCACGAACAGATCCTCGCTGACTTCCTGGGTCCCCGTCCCGCCCCGGGACACCGGCCGGCCAAACTCGAGGCCCTGACCGTTGAACTGCGCGCCCTCCTGCAGTCGCCGGCCCTGAACCCTGACTCCCCGCAGGACCTCATGCGCGCCCTTCACCGCAACGGCATCGAGGTCAAGAGCACCCGCCAATGGGAACTGAAGGAGGCGAAGCACCCGGCGATCGGTCCCCTGCTGGACTACAAGAAGCTGGCCCGCCTGTACACGGCGAACGGCTGGGCCTGGCTGGACGCCTGGGTCTCCGGCAGCCGCTTCCGGCCCGAGTATGTGGTGGGCGGCGTCGTCTCCGGGCGCTGGGCCTCGCGCGGCGGCGGAGCGCTGCAAATCCCGCGGCAGATCCGCGGTGCCGTCCATGCTGACCCGGGCCACAAACTGATCGTCGCGGACGCCTCCCAGCTGGAACCGCGGGTGCTGGTGGCGCTCGCGCAGGACGCCCGGATGGCCGACGCCGCGCGGGACAAGGACCTGTACGCCGGCATCGCGGCGCAGGGATTCGGCGGAGACCGGGCCAAAGCGAAGGTGGCCCTGCTGGGCGCCATCTACGGGGCCACCTCGGGCGAATCGGGCCGGTTGATGCCGCAGCTGGCCCGTACCTACCCGCAGGCGGTGGGATTCGTCGAACAGGCCGCCCGCGACGGCGAGGCGGGCCGGACCGTGACCACGCGCCTTGGCCGCAGCAGCCCGCCGCCCTCCGAGCGGTGGCTGCGCAGCCAGCGCTCGGCCACCGCGGAGGAGCAGCGCCGCGCCGAGTCCCTGGCCCGTTCCCGCGGCAGGTTCACCCGCAACTTCGTCGTGCAGGGCTCGGCGGCAGACTGGGCGGCCTGTTGGCTGGCGGAACTACGACGGCGGCTGCGCACCATGCGCGCCGCCGGCGGACCCGTGGGGGAACTGGTCTTCTTCCTGCACGACGAGGTCATGGTGCACTGCCCCGACGACGCCGTCGAGGCCTGCACCCGTGCCATCGAGGAATCGGCCGCCGCGGCCAAGGACCTCTTGTTCGGTCCGATCCCGGTGGAATTCCCGGTCAGCGTCGCCGTCGTCGACTCCTACGACAACGCCAAGTAGCGACCGCACGCGAACGCCCCCGCTCCCCCGGGACCCGCGGCGTAACGTACCCGGCGGTAGCGTTGCAGCGCCCGTACGGGCCTTGTTACGTTCACAAAGTCCCCCGTCAACACCCGGCCCTCCGGCCGGGCGGGCGGAAGGGACCACTTAGAGATGCAGGCAGGAAACGAGGGACAGCAACGTGGCTGGCACATTCGAAATCGCGGCGGCAGGGAACGAGTCGTACTACTTCAAGCTGACGGCGCCGGACGGCACCGTCGTCGCCGTCTCGCCGCTGTACAACAGCCTGCAGGGAGCCTCCGCCGGGATCACCGCGGTGCGGGAAAACGCCGCCACCGGACTGGTGGTGGACAAGTCCGCGACGCCTGTTTAGGCGTCCACCCCGTGCAGGCGGGTCCGGTCCCACGGGACGGACCAGCCCAGCTGGTCGAAGAGCTGGTTCAGGATCATCCCGGTGAATCCCCAGACCACCACGCCGTTGACGGCGAAGGCGGGGCTCTTGAACGTCTGTCCGGCGCGGCTGACGGTGGCCATGATCCGGTTATCCGGATCCAGCAGGTCCCGCACGGGCACGCGGAACACCTGCGACGACTCGCCGTAGTCAACCACTCGCACCGGCGACGGCGACGCCCACCAGCCCAGGACCGGTGTGACCAGGAAATTCCCGCGCGGCAGGGCCAGCTCCGGCATGATGCCCAGGACCTCGACGCCGGCGGGATCCAGGCCCGTTTCCTCCTCGGCTTCCCGGAGCGCGGCTTCGGTCACCGTTTCGCCCGGATCGATGCCGCCGCCGGGGAAGGCCACCTGGCCGGGGTGGTCATCCAGGGTCTGGGCGCGCTGCAGCAGCAGGACATCCAGGTCGGCGGGGGCCAGCAGTTTGACCGAGGCGGCCGGGACGTCGTCGAGGGACCCGAAGAGCATGAGCACCGCGGCGCGCCGCACCCGCTCCCCCGGGGACACGGAGAGCTCGCGCCAGCGCGGGTCCGGCGGCGGCGCGGTTCCGGCCTCGACGGCGGCCACCAGGTCGATCAGGTCCTGCCGGGCCGTCATGGCGTCCTCCGCTGCGATTCCATCCGGATTTCCGCGGCGCGGTGGGTTTCGGCGAGCAGCTTCCCCAGCAGCTCTTCCTGTCCGGGCGCCAGCTCGTACTTGAGGAGTTTTCGGGCCTTCTCCGGGTCCGTTTCGCCGGCACCGTAGCTGGGGCACCAGTTGGCCACCGCACAGGCACCGCATGCGGGTTTGCGGGAGTGGCAAACCCGCCGGCCGTGGAAGACGACGCGGTGCGACAGCATCGTCCAGTCGCGGGGTTCGAAGAGTTCGGCGACGTCGGATTCGACCTTGACGGGGTCGTCCGAGTCGGTCCACCCGAAGCGGCGGGCCAGGCGGCCGAAGTGGGTGTCCACGGTGATTCCAGGGATTCCGAAGGCATTGCCGAGGACGACGTTGGCGGTTTTCCGGCCGACGCCGGGAAGCGTCACCAGATCCTCGAGCCGGCCGGGCACCTCGCCGTCGAACTCGTCGACGAGCCTGGTGCCCAGCGCCATCAGGCTCCGCGCCTTGGCCCGGAAGAATCCGGTGGGCTTGATGATCGCTTCCAGTTCGGCCGGTTCCGCCTCGGCCAGGCTGCGCGCGTCCGGGTAGCGGGCGAACAGCAGCGGCGTGATCTGGTTGACGGTCACGTCCGTGGTCTGGGCGGAGAGCACCGTCGCGACCACGAGTTCGAACGGGCTGCGGAAGTCCAGTTCGGCGTGGGCGTAGGGGTACTGCTCGGCCAGCGCGCGGTTGATGCGGCGGGCCCGGCGCTTGAGCGCCAGCATGCTCTCGCCGGAGGCACCCCGCGGCGCACCGGCCGCGCCGGTGCCTGCCCCGGCCGCCGTCTGCTTCCCCGCACTGCCGGCCATGGCGGGTCTAGCCGCGCTCGATGTTGCTGAGGTCCCGGAGCACTCCGACGCGTCCGTCCGTGTGCTGGACGAGGAATTCGTGGCCGCGGTCTTCGAGCGCCAGCACCCATCCGCCAGGCTCGACCACGAAGGACGGGGTCCCGGTGCGCTCGTCGACGGCGGTGCGTGGCTGGGCGACGGCGAACCAGAAGGCCTCGTATGCGGGCTGGGCGCTTCCCTGCTCCGGACGGCTGGCCGGATCCACGGTGGCACCAATGGGTTCCTGCTGGCGGACCTGCGGCGTGAGGGCCGTCGGGGCGTCGTGACCGGCGGACGGGACTGGCGCCGCGGCGGCCTGGGTCTGCTCGGAGGCGGGCGCCGCGGCGGCCTCCTTGCCGGCGGGGGCCGCGGATTCAGCGGGTGCAGATGCGCCGGACCCGGCCGGTGCCGACCCTGCCGCCGCGGCTGCAGCCGGGGCCGGGTGGGCGGCGGTGGCGACATCTGCGGCGGGGGCTGCGGGGGTGTGCACGGCTTCCGGCTGGCCGGCGGCCGGCGCGACCACGCCGTGAGCCTGGGTGGCGGGCTCGGCGGACGGGCGGGCAGTCCGGGCCGCGTCGTGGGCTTCGTACCCGCGCGGGGTTGGATCGGAGGCGGCACCGGCAGCGGCGCCGCCGGAGGGGGTGATCCGCTTGGCCCAGCCGGCCAGGGCGGCGCCCGGCTTCGAGGCGGAGCCTTCGGCGGCCGGCTTGGCGGCCTTGGGGGCGCGGGGGCGGCGGACAGGGGCGGCGGCCTCCCGGGCGACGACGTGGGCGGGGGCCTCGGGGCGGTGCAGGAAGTCGCCGGCGAGCGCCGGGATCAGGCGGGCCAGGACCGTGGCGGTGAAGAGGCCGAGCGCCCCGATGAGGCCGAGCAGCATGCTGGGAACGAAGGCACCGGCGGCGGCCAGGAAGAAGAACGCGACGCTGAAGCTCGCGACGACGGAGCCGAACTGGTCCACGGAGAGCGAGCCGACCCGGAGCCTGGTGCCCGGGCTGACCCTGCGGGCGACGAAGAGCGCGGCGACGATCAGCGGCAGGAGGATTCCGAGGCCCAGGAAGAACAGGCTGCCCAGGTTCCAGAGGTTGTACCGGACCGCGAACATCGGGATCAGGGAGGCGACGAAGAGCACCAGGACGGACCCGAAGACGGTGAGGTCCCGGACGGTGAACGGGCCGGCAACAGCCTCGTTGTTCTTGATGTTCGGCTTGTCCACGGTGAAGCGCGGCTGCTCCGCCTTGCCGTGGGACGGCGCCTGCACGGAGGATTGCTGCTCCGCCGGTCCGTCGGTGCGGTTGGGCGCGCGGAGCTGCCCGTTGCCTTGCTCGTTCATTCTGTTCTCCTTAGCGTGGCCGCACCCTGGACAGTGCGGCCTAACGGCAGGCAAAAAAGGGACCCTTAGCGGTCCCCTTTGCCCCCATCGGATGTCACGACTTCATCTCAGCCTAACCAAGTGCCGGACCGATCACTAGCTGACCGGCCGTCACTCCAGCACCAGATTGCGAAGTCTTTCGCGATGCCTCCTACGGCGCGGCCGCCCCCGGCGGAGCGGGGCACCGGGGCGCCGCTCGGCGCTAAATAAACACCGCTCGCGGCGGTCGATGTGACGGGGCACACGTTCTGTCAGACCCGGGCGCTAGGGTGTATTTCGGAACAGCACACGAGGCACGTCCGTGACCAGCCGGTGCCCGGCGCCGCGCAGGCGGGACCGGGAGCGGTTGAGCATGGCGTCCGCGCAGCACGGATCGATGAATGATGAGGTTCACCATGTCCCAGCAGACCCCCGGGTCCACCGTCCCCGCCCGGCAGGGCGACGCCTTCGAAAACCTGTCGCAGGAAAACCGGAAGTTCGCCCCCTCGGCGGAGTTCGCGGCCAATGCCGTGGTCACCGAAGCCGAGTACGCGGAGGCCGACGCCGACCGGCCGGCATTTTGGGCCAAGCAGGCCCGCAGCCTGCTGAGCTGGAACAAGGACTTCACGCAGACGCTGGACTGGTCCGATCCGCCCTTTGCCAAGTGGTTCGTCGGCGGCGAGGTCAACGCCGCGTACAACGCCCTGGACCGGCACGTCGAGGCCGGCCACGGCGACCGTGTGGCGATCTACTTCGAGGGCGAGCCCGGCGACACCCGGACCTACACCTATGCCCAGCTCACCGAGGAAGTGAAGAAGGCCGCGAACGCCTTTGAGTCCCTCGGCATCGTCAAGGGCGACCGGGTCGCCGTCTACCTGCCGATGATCCCCGAGGCGGTCATCACGCTGCTAGCCTGCGCCCGGATCGGCGCCATCCACTCGGTGGTGTTCGGCGGCTTCTCGGCCGAGGCACTCCGCTCCCGCATCGACGACGCCGAGGCCAAACTCGTTGTCACCGCCGACGGCACTTATCGCCGCGGCAAGCCCAGCCCGCTCAAGGCCGCCGTCGACGAGGCCCTGGCCCACGAAGGTGACGGCACGGGCCACACGGTCCAGAACGTCGTCGTGGTCAAGCGCAACGGCCAGGACGTGGACTGGCACGAGGGCCGGGACCACTGGTGGTCGGACACCGTGGACGCCGCCTCGGCCGAGCACACCGCCGTCGGCCACGATTCCGAGCACCCGCTGTTCATCCTCTACACCTCCGGCACCACCGGGAAGCCCAAGGGCATCCTGCACACCACCGGCGGCTACCTCACGCAGGCGGCCTACACCCACCGCGCCGTCTTCGACCTGCACCCCGAGACGGATGTCTACTGGTGCACGGCCGACGTCGGCTGGATCACCGGCCACTCCTATGTCGCCTACGCGCCGCTGATCAACGGTGCCACCCAGGTGATGTACGAGGGCACGCCGGACTCCCCGCACCAGGGCCGCTGGTGGGAGATCGTGGAGAAGTACAAGGTCTCCATCCTTTACACCGCCCCGACGGCCATCCGGACCTTCATGAAGTGGGGCAAGGACATCCCCGGCAAGTACGACCTCTCCTCCATCCGGGTCCTCGGGTCCGTGGGCGAACCCATCAACCCCGAGGCGTGGATGTGGTACCGCGAGGTCATCGGCGCCAACGCCGGAGCCAACGGCGAGAAGAAGGACAATCCCGCACCGATCGTGGACACCTGGTGGCAGACCGAGACCGGCGCGCAGATGATCGCCCCACTGCCCGGCGTCACGGCCACCAAGCCCGGCTCTGCACAGGTGCCGCTGCCGGGCATCGCCGTGGACGTGGTGGATGAGGCGGGCGAGTCCGTCCCCAATGGTGCCGGCGGCTACCTGGTGATCCGCGAGCCGTGGCCCTCCATGCTGCGCGGCATCTGGGGCGACCCGGAGCGGTTCAAGGACACGTACTGGTCCCGGTTCGAGACGATGTACTTCGCCGGCGACGGCGCAAAGAAGGACGACGACGGCGACATCTGGCTGCTGGGCCGGGTGGACGACGTCATGAACATCTCCGGCCACCGGCTCTCGACGGCGGAGATCGAGTCCGCGCTGGTGTCCCACCCGGCGGTGGCCGAGGCCGCCGTCGTCGGCGCCGCGGATGAGACCACCGGCCAGGCCGTCGTGGCCTTCGTCATCCTGCGCGGCGACGCCGTGGATTCCGGCGATGCGATGGTGCAGGAACTCCGCAACCACGTGGGCAAGGAGATCGGTCCGATCGCCAAGCCCAAGACCATCCTGATCGTCCCGGAACTGCCGAAGACGCGGTCCGGCAAGATCATGCGGCGGTTGCTCAAGGATGTGGCGGAGGGCCGCGAGGTGGGAGACGCCACCACCCTGGCGGACAACACCGTGATGGCGCAGATTGCGGCCTCGCTGAAGAAGTGACCGGCCGGCGGCCCGGAAAGCCCCGGACCGGGGCTACTGCGCTGGTGGGCGGGAGACGGTGGAGCGTCTCCCGCCCCATCGCCGCGCCGGCCCCGGTGGTGTGGCGCCTGCTCACCGACATCCGGTTCTGGCCGCTTTGGGGCCTTTCGATCACCAGGGCGGAGCTGGAAGGGTCAGGCCCCGCCGGCGCGGACCACGTGCTCCGCGCCGGGAGCCAGGGCAAGGTCCGGACCGCGGCGGGCGTGAGCCTGCCGTTCGCCGTCACCTCCTTCGAGGAGGGCTCCGTCCAGGATGGCTCCCTTGAAGTTGGCAGCGCCTGGTCCTGGGCGGTCGCCGGCGTGGCCGCTACCGGACACCGCGTCGTCGCCGTCCCCGGCGGTTGCCGTGTCACCTTCACCGTTCCCTGGTGGGCTCCCCCGTACCTGCTCGTCTGCGCCGTCGCCCTGCGCCGGATCGATCGGCTGGCGGCGCAGCATGCCCGCGACGCGCTAGATTGTCAACCATGAGCGAAGCGATCTCCCCCGAGTCCAGCACCGACGGCGCCGCCACCGACACCGCCGGACGCGGCACCATCCTGGTCCTCAACGGGCCCAACCTGAACATGCTGGGGACCCGGGAACCTGAGAAGTACGGCACGGCCACGCTCGCCGACGTCGAACGGCTCGCCGTCGAGGCCGGCGCCGCCCATGGCCTGGCAGTGGAGTGTTTCCAGTCCAACCACGAGGGCGCATTGGTTGACGCCATCCACGCCGCCCGCGGCAAGGCCATCGGCATCGTCCTGAACGCCGGTGCCTACACCCACACCTCGGTGGCCATCCGGGACGCGATCAGCGCGGTGCAGATCCCCACGGTGGAGGTCCACATCACGAATGTCCATGCCAGGGAACCGTTCCGGCACACGTCCTACCTCTCGGACATCAGCAAGGCGGTCATCGCCGGCGCCGGCGTCCTCGGCTACCGGTTCGCCGTGGACTACCTGGCGGCCCTGGACGCGGGCCGGGCCTGACATGACTCCGGCGGCAGGGGCCGGCGCCACGGCCGACTGGTACCGGCACTTCGGCGGCGTCGACGCTCCGGGCAACTCCCCCTGCTACGCCGACTGGTCCCTGCAGATCGCCGAGGACCCCGCCCTGCTGGAACGCATCGACCGATGGCCGCACACCAAGCGCCAGCCCCTCCTGCTGCTGGCGGCGGCGCGCTACGCCGGGGCCGTGACCGGGCCCTACCCGCAGTTCCGGGCCTTCCTGGACGCGCACTGGGAAGAGGTGTCCCGGACGGTTCTGGCGCGCTCAACCCAGACCAATGAGGCGGGCCGCTGCGCCACCCTGCTGCCCTCCCTGGCCAGAATCGCCGAGGCTGAAGCGCGGCCCCTCGCCCTGCTGGAGGTCGGCGCCTCCGCCGGGCTGACCCTGTTTCCCGACCGGTACGGGTACGAATTCGTCGACGGCGGCGCCCTGAGGCGGCTGGACCCGCGGGATACCGCGCCAGGCAGTTGCCCGGTGCTGCGCTGTGACACCAAGGGTCCGGTCCCGTTGCCCCGCAAGGTGCCGGAGGTGGTGTGGCGGGCGGGGATCGACCTGAACCCGTTGGACGTCAACAATCCCGACGACGTCGCGTGGCTGGAGGCGCTGGTCTGGCCCGAACAGGACTTCCGACGGGCGCGGCTGCGGCAGGCGATCGCCATCGCCCGCGCCACACCGCCCCGGCTGGTGGCCGGCGACCTCAACGACCAGTTGGTCAGCCTCGCGGACCAGGCTCCGCCGGAGGCCGCGCTGGTGGTCTTCCACAGCGCGGTGATGGCCTACCTGGACGCGGACGGCCGGGAGCGTTTCCGGGACACCATCGCCCTGCTCGCCGCGGACCGGGGCTGCCACTGGATCTCGAACGAGGGTCACATGGTCATCGTGCAGCCGGACGGGTCCAGCGTGGTTCCGGAGATGGACGAAGCGAGGCTCCGGGGACGCTTCCTCGTGATGGAGGACGGCGTGCCCGTGGCCGCGGCCGGGCCCCACGGCCAGAGCCTGGAATGGCTCGAAGGCGGGGGCTAAGGCCTACTTCTTGATGCACTGCCCGGGCGAGACCGGGTCCCCCAGGCCGGAGGCCTTCGCCGCGACCGGTCCCAGGTCGTTCATCGTGATCGCGAACCCGAGGGAGTTCTCCGACGTCGACTTCGCGAAGACCACCCCGGCCACCTGGCCGTCCGTGGTCAGCAGCGGGCCGCCGGAGTTGCCCGGCTGGACGTCGCCCGCCAGCCGGTAGACGTCCTCCGGGGCGGCGTTGTTGCCATAGATGTCCGGCACCAGCACGGTGGCGATGTCCCGGATGGCGGCCGGCTTGGACTGGAACGGGCCGCCATGCGGGTAGCCCGCGAACGCGGCCTGGCTGCCGGCGGGCAGGTTGGAACTCAGCTGCAGCGGGGCGGACCGCAGGCCGTCCACGGCCAGGACCGCCAGGTCGTGCTGGCTGTCGAAGTAGACCACCCGGCCGGGCAGCGCGCCCCCGCCGGGAACCTCGACGACGGGCTCGGGCACGCCGGCAACGACGTGCGCGTTGGTCACCACGCGCCCGGCGGAGACCACGAACCCGGTCCCGGTCTGGTTCTGGCCGCACTGGTAGGCGGTGCCCGCGATCTTCAGGACCGACGCCGAGGCGCGGTTCAGCGCGGGCGTGTCGGTGCTGGCGTCCGGGACAGGGACCGGCTGGCCGCCGATCCCCTCGAACAGCGTGGGGATGCCGTCGCCGATGACGGCGGAGCGTAGCTGGGCGAGGGACGCCTTGAGGGGTGTGGGGGTAACGCCGTCGATGAAGCCGATCACCTTGGAGTCGGCCAACTGCTGCGACACCATCGGGACGCCGAGGGCGCTGATGCTGAAGGCCAGCATGGACATCACAAGGGCGGAAACGGCGACGTTGACGCCACCGCCCACCACCCGGTCCGCGAACCGCAGCGGTCTGGGTTTGACGACGCTGCGGATGCGGCGGCCGATCATGGTTCCGAGCCCGTGGCCCAGCATCATCAACGCCACCGTGGCGGCGATGATCGCGGTGAGCCGCCACCCAGGGTCGCCGACAAGGTCGCTGACGATGGGGACCGCGAAGAACGCGGCCACGGCACCGGCCGCGAAACCGGCGATACCGCCGAGCGTCACCAGGAACCCGTTGCGCAGGCCGTAGATCAGGTAGGACAACAGCGTCAGGATCAACGCGAGGTCCAGGATGGTCAAGCCAAACAACGGGGCTCCTTAGGGGCTGGTAGGAGGCTCATTCTACCGGTGCACCCTGACAGTTTGCGGGGCACGGGCCGCCGCCGGAACGTCACCGGAGCAGCTGCGGGGTACCCGCCGGGCCCGGCACCGCCGCCTCTTCTGGCGCGTCCCGGTGCCAAGTACGTCACAGAAGCCGCAAAATTCTGAAACAATGGCTGAAGCGCCCCAGCCGACACAGTTAGTCAGGAGTTTTCATGGATATCGAGGTATTGCGCCGCGCACCCCTTTTTGCCACGCTCGACGACGAGGCCTTCCGTCTGCTGACGGACGAGCTCACCGAGGTGGACCTTTCCCGCGGTGCCTCGGTCTTCCGGGAAGGCGACCAGGGCGACCAGCTCTACTTCATCGTCTCCGGCAAGGTGAAGCTCGGCCGCACCTCCCCCGACGGCCGCGAGTCGCTGCTGGCGATCCTCGGACCGGGCGAGCTGTTCGGTGAGATGGCCCTCTTCGACCCGAGCCCCCGCACCGCCACCGCGACGGCCGTGTCCGAGACCCGCCTCGCGGGCCTGAAGAACGAGAGCCTGAACGCCCTGCTCCGCAGCCGCCCCGAGGTGTCAGCCCAGCTGTTGCAGGCACTGGCCCGCCGCCTGCGCCGCACCAACGACTCCCTCTCGGACCTGGTCTTCTCCGACGTTCCGGGCCGCGTGGCGAAGGCCCTGCTGGACCTCGCCGACCGCTTCGGCCGTCCGGCGACCGACGGCGTGCTGGTCGCCCACGAACTGACCCAGGAAGAGCTCGCGCAGCTGGTCGGCGCCTCCCGCGAGACGGTCAACAAGGCCCTGGCAGAGTTCGTCCAGCGCGGCTGGCTGCGGCTCGAGGCCCGCGCCGTCGTCATCCTGGACATGCAGCGCCTCCGCCAGCGCTCCCGCTAGACACACCCCAGCAGCAAACGCGAAAGGGCCGGCTCCGAAGAAAACGGAGCCGGCCCTTTCGCATAGGCGGACGGCCCTAGCGTTCGCGCTGGGGCTCGTTGGCGACGGTCTTGGCGGCCTCGACCTCGAGCATGAGCACGCCGTCCTCCTCCACCAGCTTCGGCTGGTAGACGTGGGCGCTGCGCTTGTAGCTGAGGTAGGCGATGCAGCCGTTGGCGCTGGCCATCTTCTCGAGCATGATCTCCGAGCCGGGGACAAGGAGCTGGCCCAGACGGAGACCCACGGTGTTCGGCTGGCCCACCTCGTCGCCCAGTGCGGTGGTGTCGCGCTCGGCGATGACCTTGCGGACGCAGACCCAGCGCGCCCACACCCCCTTGCTGGCCAGCATGGACGGCTGCTGGTTCATCGGCACGGTGGCGGCGAAGTAGCGGGTATTGAAGCGCCGGTGCGAGAAGTCGGGGCTGAGCCAGTTGACCAGCGGCTTGAGCAGGTCCGTGCGGACGGAGAGGCCGCGTTTGGCCAGTACGTCGGTAAAGGATTTCTCCTGCTCCGCGACGGCCTCCCGGGCCCGCATCCACTCCGGGGAGGTGTTGTTCTCCACCGTGGAGGAAAGGTCCGGACCGGCGAGGAGGATGCCCGTTTCTTCGAACAGCTCGCGGATCGCTCCGATCACGTGCCGGCGGGCGAGGCCGACGTCGGCCGTTCCCATCCGCTCCGCCCAGTATGAGGGCGGCGGCCCGAGCCAGCCGACGGCGTCGTCGTCGGAGGACTCCAGCGAGCCGCCCGGGAAGGCGAGCACGCCCAGCGGTGATGTGCCCGGCCGGTAGCCGAGCCAGGTCTCCAAACCCGTGGGCGAATCCCGGAGCAGCACCACCGAGGAGGCGAAACGCGGGGCGCGCGGAGTGCGCTCCCCGTGCTCCAGCCAGCTGCGGGCCGCTCCCTCGAGGTCCGGGGGAAGATCAAACAAACGTCGTGCGAGGTGTGGCAAGGAAAGCGACCGGCCTTAGGCGAATTCTGCGATCAGTTCGACTTCCACCGGGGAATCGAGCGGCAGGACGGAGACACCGACGGCGGAGCGGGCGTGCTGCCCGGCGTCGCCAAGGACCCTGCCCAGCAGCTCGGAGGCGCCGTTGATGACGCCGGGCTGGCCGGTGAAGGACGGGTCGGAGGAGACGAAGCCGACCACCTTGACGATCCGGGTGATCCGGTCCAGGTCGCCGATGACGCTCTTGACCGCGGCGAGGGCGTTCACGGCGCAGATCGCGGCGAAGCGCTGGGCGTCCTCCGGGGACACGGTGGCCTCGTCGGAGGCACCCTCGGCGCCCGAGGAGACCTTGCCGGTCTCTTCCAGGCGGCCGTCGACGAACGGCAGCTGGCCGGAGGTATAGACGTGGTTGCCGGAGACGACGGCGGGAACGTAGGCGGCCACGGGCGCGGCCACCTCGGGGAGCGTCATGCCGAGTTCGGCGAGGCGCTGTTCGACGGCGGACGTCGCACCCGCGGAGGCTGCCGGCGTCGTGGCTTCGGACGTGCTCATGGTTACTGCTTCTCCCGCTTCAGGTAGGCCACCAGGCCGTTGCCGTCGGGGCCCGGAACTACCTGCACCAGCTCCCAGCCGTCGTCACCCCACTGATCAAGAATCTGCTTGGTGGCGTGAATAATGAGCGGAATCGTGGCGTACTCCCATTTGGTCATGAAGGAAAGCCTAGTGCTTGCCGCTAAAGTGGAAAACATGGCGACTGGTAAGAACCCTGTATTCGACACTGCCACCACCCTCGGAAAGCTCATCCTTTTCCTTGGCGTGAGCGTTGTCTGTGGCGTGCTCGTTGCGGGGCTGCTCGTTCCCGCGGCGGCCCTCTCCGGCAACACGGCCAGCGGGTCGATCAAATTCTTTGAGGCTCTCCCGGCGGAGCTCCAGGTGGACCCGCCGAGCCAGGCGACCACCATCCTCGCCTCCGATGGCAGCGTTATCGCCAGCGTCTACTCGGAGAACCGCACCCGCGTCTCCCTGGACCAGATGTCCCCTTACGTCAAGGACGCCGTGGTCGCGATCGAGGACAGCCGCTTCTACGAGCATGGCGGCGTGGACACCACCGGTATCCTCCGCGCGCTCGTGGCGACCGCCCGCGGCAACAAGCAGGGCGCCTCCACCATCACGCAGCAGTACGTGAACAACGTCATCAACTCCTCCCTGGAGATGGAGGGCAAGAGCGACCAGGTACTACTCAACGGCGTCAATAAGAGCATTGGCGACAAGCTCCGCGAGATGAAGCTCTCGATCGCCCTGGAGAAAAAGTTCTCCAAGGAACAGATCCTCGAGGGCTACCTGAACATCGTCTTCTTCAACCGCGACGCCTACGGCATCGAGGCTGCCTCGAAGTTCTTCTTCAGCACCTCGGCCAAGGACCTGACGCTGCCCCAGGCCGCGCTGCTTGCGGGTCTGGTCAACAGCCCGTCCTTCTACGACCCGATCACGCACCCGGACAATGCCAAGGTCCGCCGTGACCTGGTCCTCAAGGCCATGCTGACCCAGGGCAAGATCAAGCAGGCCGACTACGACGCCGCTGTGGCCACCCCGGTGGAAACCAAAGTCACGCAGCCCCAGCAGGGCTGCCAGAACGCCGCGATGGCGCCGTACTTCTGCGACTACGTCATGCACCTGCTGCAGAACAACCCCGCGTACGGCGCCGACGCCGACGCCCGGGAGCGCAAGATCTTCCGCGGCGGCCTGACCATCAAAACCACCCTTGATCCGAAGGCCCAGGCCGTGGCCCAGGAACAGGTCAACGCCACCGCCGGGGCGAACCCGGACAAGTGGGGCGCCTCGCTGGTTTCCGTCCAGCCCGGCACCGGCAAGATCATCGACATGGCCCAGAACACCTCGTTCCTGGCCGGCGACGGCAAATTCAACACCCAGCTGAACTTCAACGTCGACGCCTACGACAGCAAAGGCCAGGACCTCAACGGCGTGGGCGGTATGCAGCCCGGCTCGACCATGAAGCCCTTCACGTTCGCGGAGTGGCTGAACGAAGGCAAGTCGATGAACACCATCGTTGACGGCTCCGTCCGGAAATATCCGCTCAACTTCAAGTGGAAGAACTCCTGCGGCGTGACCACCGGCGCGTACAACACCGCCGAAAAGGCGCTGGGTGCTGCGGACGACCTCCAGAACGCCGAGGATGGCTACTACAAGCCGATGACGGTCCTCAAGGGGCTCTATAACTCCATCAACACGGTGACCTTCGCGTCCGCCGCGCAGCTGGACTTCTGCGGCATCCAGAAGATGGTGGATTCGGTGGGTCTGCACTCCGGCCTCCCCGAGAAGGACAAAGACCAGAAGATCATTCTTGATGCCAACGGCAACATTGCGAACCCGAACCCCAAGATCGACATGTTCACCACGGCCAACCTCCTGGGCTCCACCCAGACCTCGCCGCTGGCCATGGCCAGCGCCTTCGCGACCTTCGCCAACGACGGCAAGTACTGTGAGCCGATCGCCATCACCTCGGTGACCGATGCCACCGGCGCGCAACTGCCGGCCCAGAACACCAATTGCCGTGACGCGGTCAAGCCCGAGGTGGCCCGTGGCGTGAACTACGCGCTACAGGAAGTCCTGAACCAGGGTTCCGGCTCGCTGATCCGCCCCCGGATCTCCACCCGGACCGACTTCCCGATTGGCGCAAAGACCGGTACCTCCAACAACAACGGCTCCACCTGGGTGGTGGGTCACACCACCGGCCTGGCCACCGCCTCCTGGTTTGGCGATCCGCTGGGGAACCAGTTCCGCCCGGGCCAGAACGTCACCATCAACGGCCAGTTCTACACGGGCATCGACGGCTACATGCTCGCCGGTCCGCAGTTCTCCAAATTCATGGCTGCCGTCGCCCCGGGCTACGGCACAAACCCCTTCCCGGCTCCGCCGTCGAACCTGGTCAACGGCTACACGCCCGTCCCGGTGCCCAACACCCGGCAGAACACCCAAGCGACGCCGGCGCCGAACAACCCGGCCCCCAACAACCCGGCACCTGCTCCCAGCAGCCCGGCTGCACCGGCTCCCGCGCCGAGCTCGGCGGCACCGGCGCCGACCAACCCCGGCACTGGCAAGCCGTGACCCCCTCCATGAGCACGCTGGCGAGCCGCGTCCGAAGCATCGGGCGCGGCATTGCCGTCACCACCGCCGTCGGAGCCGCGGCCGGCGCCGCCGCAACCGGCTACGGTCTCTGGGAGAAGAACCAGTTCGTGCTCCGCGAGGAATCCTTGGCGATCCTGCCTCCGGGCTACGGCCCGCTGCGCGTGCTGCACCTCAGCGACATCCACTTCGTACTCGGCCAGCGCAAGAAGGCCGACTGGCTGGCTTCCCTGGCCGCGCTGGAGCCGGACCTGGTGGTCAACACCGGCGACAACGTCAGCCACGTCAACGCCATCGACCCCGTCCTGGAGGCCCTCCGGCCGTTGCTCCAGTTCCCGGGTGTCTTCGTGCCGGGCTCCAATGACTACTACGCGCCCCGGTTCAAGAACCCCGCGTCCTACTTCACCGGGCCCTCCTCCACCCCCAAGACCCCCGTGGCCCTCGACTGGCCCAGGCTGCGCACCGGCTTCGGCATGTCCGGCTGGGTGGACCTGACCAACCGCTGCCAGTCCCTGGTGGTCGACGGCCTCCGGCTGGACTTCTCCGGCGTCGACGACCCGCACCTGCGACTGGAAAAGTACGCCGGCTGGCCCCGCGGCACCCGCAACCAGGACACGAAACCTCACCTGCGGATTGCCGTCGCGCACGCCCCCTACCAGCGCGTCCTGGACCACTTCACCGAGGACGCCGCGGACCTGATCCTCGCGGGGCACACCCATGGCGGCCAGATCTGCGTCCCCGGCTACGGCGCCCTCGTGGCCAACTGTGATCTGCCCACCTGGCGAGCCAAGGGCCTACACGACTGGACAAGCAACGGGCTGACGACGCCGGTCAACGTCTCGGGCGGCATCGGTACCTCACGCTTCGCCCCGGTCCGCATCGCCTGCAAGCCCGAGGCCGTGCTGCTGACTCTCACCGCGAAGGCCTAGACGCGCCGACTGACCCGGAGCGGTCATTACGGAACATAATTTCTGCGCCAGATTGGCAGGGGCCGCAGAATGCTGTGAACGTGGTCACGCCATGGCCTAGGGTAGTTGCTACCGGAAACTACATTCAGTTGCGTAAACCCTTTCGCAGTTGCAGTTAAGAAGCAGGCATGGCTACACAGACCCCGTTCTTCTCTTCCATCAACCGCCTCTATCCCCACGTCCGGCCGATCCTGCCGCGCCTGATCCTGGGCCTGCTCAGCGCCCTGATGGCCAGTATCGTCGCCCTGGCCATCCCGCAGGTATTGCGGGTCCTGATCAACGATTCGCTCAAGCCCGGCGGCAGCGGCCAGGCCGTCTGGATCTCCGCCGGGATCGTCCTGCTGCTGGGCATCGCGGAGGCGGGGCTGGTGGCCCTCCGGCGGCAGTTCGTCATCAACCCGGCCACCACGGTGGAAACCCGGATGCGGGTCTCGCTCTACGACCACCTGCAGGACCTCGCCGTGGCCTTCCACGACCGGTGGGGATCCGGGCAGCTGCTCTCCCGGGCCATGACGGACCTGAACTTCCTCCGCCGCTGGATGGCCTTCGGCGCCATCATGCTGGTGGTCACCACCCTGACCGTGCTGATCGGCGTCGTGGTCATGTTCGCCATGAGCTGGCAGCTGGCCCTGATCTTCCTCGCCGCGGCCGTGCCGATCATGATCTACGGCTTCCGTTTCCGGACCCGGTACTCCAAAGTGGCACGCCGCAGTCAGGACCAGGCCGGTGACCTGGCCACCACGGTGGAGGAATCGGTCCACGGCATCCGCGTGCTCAAGGCGTTCGGCCGCAGCCGCGAGGCCCTGGAGAACTTCAACGAACAGGCCGAGGAACTGCGCCAGACCGAGATCGACAAGGCCAAGCACCTGGCCACCTTCAGCCTGGTGGTCACGCTGCTGCCCGAACTCGCGCTCGGCGCGGGCCTCGTCGCCGGCGTCCTGCTCGCCGCCGACGGCCAGCTCAGCATCGGCGCCCTGGTGGCCTTCTTCGCCACCGCCGCCGTCATCGCCGCCCCCGTGGAAGTCTGCGGCATGCTCCTGGCCATGGCACTCACGGCCAAGACCGCCATCGACCGGCACTTCGAGGTGATGGACGCGGTGAACACCATCACCAGCCCGGACCACCCCCGCAGCCCGGCCGACCTGAAGGGCGCACTGTCCTTCCGGCACGCCACCTTCGCCTTTGAGGACGCTCCGGACAAGCCCATCCTCAAGGACATCACCCTGGACATCAGGCCCGGCGAGACCATGGCGCTGGTGGGCATTACCGGCAGCGGCAAGAGCACCCTGCTGCAACTGGTCCCCCGCCTGTTCGACGTGACCGCCGGGTCGGTGGAGATCGACGGCGTCGACGTGCGCGAGTTCGACGTCGCGGGGCTGCGCAGCGCCGTGGCCGTCGCCTTCGAGGATACCACCCTGTTCTCCAACTCCGTCCGGGACAACGTCCTCCTCGGCGTCGCGGACACCGTGCCGGCCGAGCGCCGCGAGGAGATCCTGGCCGAGGCCCTGGACACCGCCCAGGCCCACTTCGCCTATTCCCTGCCCGAGGGACTCGACACCCTGATCGGCGAGGAGGGCCTCAGCCTCTCCGGCGGCCAGCGCCAGCGCATCGCCCTGGCCCGCGCCGTCGCCGCCGACCCCACGGTCCTGGTCCTCGACGACCCGCTCTCGGCCCTGGACGTCAACACCGAGGAACTGGTGGAAACCCGGCTCCGCGAGGTCCTCGCGGACACAACCACCCTGGTGGTGGCGCACCGGCCCTCGACCGTGGCCCTCGCGGACCGGGTGGCCCTGCTGCAGGACGGCCGGATCACCGCGGTGGGCACCCACACCGAACTGCTCGCGGAGAACAGCCACTACCGCTACGTCATCGCCAGCCTGGACCCCGAACCACGGGACCTGGACTCCGAACTCTCCGCCCTCGAGGCCGAGGAGGTTTCGCCATGAGCACCGCCACCTTCGGCACCGCCAACGAGGACAACGCCCACCTCTCCAAGGCCGAGAGCCGGGCCGTGCGGCGCCGCTCTTTGGCCCTGCTGGGCTCGCTGATCCGGCCCGTCCGGCGGCGCTTCTGGCTCACCATCGCCGCCGTCGTGCTGTCGCAGGCCGCCCGCGTGGCCGGGCCCGCCCTGATCGCCTTCGGCATTGACCGGGCGCTGCCCGCGCTGCGCTCCGGGGACAGCTTCCCCCTGGTCTTCGCCGGAGCGGCCTACCTGGCGGCGGCGATCGCGACGGCGGGACTGACAGCGCTCTACGTGACGTCCACCGCCCGGCTGAGCCAGTCGATGCTGCTGGACCTGCGGGTGCGGGTCTTCCGGCAGACGCAGCGGCTGAGCCTTGAGTTCCACGAGAAGTACACTTCGGGCCGGATCATCGCCCGGCAGACCTCCGACCTGGAGGCGCTGCGCGAGCTTCTGGACTCCGGGGTCTCGTCGCTTGCGTCCGGGTTGCTGTTCATGATCTTCACGGCCGTCACCATCTTCGCCCTGGACTGGCGCAGCGGCCTGCTGGTCCTGGCCGCCGGCGTCCCGATGTACTTCCTGTCCCGCTGGTACCAGAAGCATTCGCAGATCGCATTCCGGGAGTCCCGGGTGGTCTCGGCCCGGCTGATCGTGCACTTCGTGGAGACCATGACCGGCATCCGTGCCGTGAAGGCCTTCCGCAAGGAACGGCAGAACGCCGAACGCTACGCCGAGCTGTCCGAGGAATACCGGCTGGTCACGGTCCGTTCGATCAACCTCAACGGCGTCTTCCAGCCCGGCCTGGTGCTGATCGGCAACATCTGCGTCGCGGTCGTCCTGCTGGTGGGTGGCTTCCGGGTGCTCGACGGCGGCCTGGCCGTCGGCGTGCTGCTGGCCCTGATCCTCTCCACCAAGCGCTTCTTCCAGCCCGTGGACCAGATGGCGATGTTCTATAACTCCTTCCAGAGCGCCCAGGCGGCCCTCGAGAAGGTCTCCGGCCTCCTCGAGGAGGTGCCCACCGTCCGCCCGCCGGAACACCCGGTGGCACTCCCCCGCGCCACCGGGCGGATCGACTTCAACCAGGTGGAGTTCCGCTACGGTGACGGCCCGGTCATCATCCCCACCCTGGACCTGCACATCCCGGCCGGCCAGACGGTCGCACTCGTGGGCCAGACCGGCGCTGGCAAGTCCACGCTGGCCAAGCTGATCGCGCGGTTCTACGACGTCTCGGCCGGGTCGTTGACGCTCGACGGCGTCGACCTCCGGCAGCTTGCGACGGCGGATCTGCGCCGCAACGTCGTCATGGTCACCCAGGAGGCCTTCCTGTTCAGCGGCACCGTGGCGGACAACATCGCCCTGGGCCGGCCGGACGCGAGCCGCCAGGAGATCGAGGCGGCCGCCATGGCTGTCGGCGCGCACGGGTTCATCACCGAGCTGCCGGACGGCTACGACACCGACGTGAACAAGCGCGGCGGCCGCGTCTCCGCAGGCCAGCGGCAGCTGATCAGCTTTGCCCGCGCCTTCCTGGCCCGGCCCGCGGTGCTGATCCTGGACGAGGCCACCTCCTCCCTGGACATCCCGTCCGAGCGCATGGTCCAGGCCGGACTGGCCAGCCTGCTCCGCGGCACCGGCGGGGCGGAGAGTGACGGCCCCGAGAACGCCGACGCCGGCAGCCGCACCGCGCTGATCATCGCCCACCGCCTCTCCACCGTGGAAACCGCGGACCGGGTGCTGGTGGTCCACGACGGCAAGGTGGTGGAAGACGGGTCGCCCGCGGAACTGATCGGCGGCGGCGGCCGTTTCGCCGCCCTGCACGGGGCCTGGAAGGACTCGCTGGTCTGAGCCGGAGCCGCCGGCACCCGCCCCGGACGGTTGAAGCGCCGCCGAGGGAGGACGTTTGGGCGGTCCCGATTTCGCATCCGGGGCCGGTATCGGATACTCTTGTGAAGTTGCTTTTGCAGCAACGGATCGGGATGTGGCGCAGCTTGGTAGCGCGCGTCGTTCGGGACGACGAGGTCGCAGGTTCAAATCCTGTCATCCCGACCAGTCAAAAGAGGGCCTTCCACTGGAAGGCCCTCTTTTTGTATCCGCTCCCGGGGGATGTACCTTCGCGGTGGCCGAATCGAATCGACGGCGGAGACAGCACGGCCCCGGCATCGTGTGATGCCGGGGCCGTTGAGTCTGCGAGTCAGGGATTACATCGGGTCGGGCCAGTTGCCGACGTTGGTGGAGTAGGTCATCGGGTCCGGCCAGTTGCCGACGGCGGAGGCGACGCGCATCGGGTCGGGCCAGTTGCCGACGGCGGTTACCTGCGTGGAATCGGAGCTGGAGCCAGCGGCGATGATGCCGGGAGCCGCCGCGGAGAAGGCCAAGGCCCCTGCGAGTGCCAGGCCTGCTGCAATCTTCTTCACCATGGTGATCCTCAAATCTTGAGTCGGAGTCGTTACCAAGCCTGTAGTTCCCTTGTTGACATACATTGTAAAATTTCTTCCACAGATGCTGTCAAGCATTTAGTACATCGATTGTCCGGAATGAGGTGGGATCCGTGGGGAACGGATTTGGCGAAAAACTCCGCGCGGAGCGGCTGGACCGCGGGCTCACGCAGGCTGAATTGGGCAGGGACTTGTACTCGCCCAGCTACATCTCCCTGCTTGAGACCGGGCGCCGCGAACCCACTGCCGACGTGATCGAGGAACTGGCCCGCCGCCTGGACCTGGCCCCGAAGGCCTTGGAGGCGTGGAGCCAGCCGGTCTCCATCAGCGACGCCGAGTACGTGCTGGCCGGCCTTTACGCCCGCCAGGCCTGGGACCTGCGGGATTACCCGCTGGCCGCGCAGCACGCCGCGACCGCCGCACAGATCGCCCTGGAGTCCAAGAACACCAGCGCCTGGTGGAACATGACCTACATGCAGGCCGAGTGCCTGATCAAGCAGGGCCTCTGGGCCGAGTGCCGGGCCATGGTCCAGCGCCTGCTGGACCACCCGCTGGCCGCCGAATCGGCGGGCCTGGGTGTCCGGGCCCGTCAGATGCTCGCCGCCGCCGCACAGGGCCAGGGCCAGCTGAAGGACGCCGTCGACTACGCCCAGGAGGCTGTCCGGCTCTGCGCCCAGCTGCCGAAGGGCTCCACCATGATCATCGGCGCCCTGCGCGCCCTGATTGGCGCCCTGGCCGAGAGCGGCCGCCTGGACGAGGCCTGGAAGTACTGCCAGGACATGAACGCGGAGATGGAAGGCCAGTCACTGCCCCAGCTGGCCGGCGAGGTGGCCTGGGTGGTGGGCAACGTCGCCTTCATGCGCCATGACTACGCGGAGGGCATCAAGTACCACGAGGAGGCCGGCAAGCTCCTCTCCCCCGCCTACGACATCGACCTCTGGGCCCGGTTCAACAAGGCCTCCGCCGCGGTGCGGCTCTCCTCCGGCATCGTCGAACCGGAAACCCTGTCCGCGATCGAACGTGCTGAGCTGGCCCTCTCGATCGTCGGCGGCACGGACACTGACCGGCTGGAGGTCGCGTTCATCCGCGCCCGGTGGCTCTACCTCACGGGGGACATCATGGGCGCGGTGCAGAAACTGCGCGAGATCCATGCCGAGCGCTCACTCCTGGCACGGCACACGGCCGGCGAGGTGTCGCTGCTGCTGGGCAAGGCGCTCAAGGCCGCCGGCGAGGTTGAGGAGGCCCTGGTCTACCTGGACGAGGCGCAGAAGGACTTCAGCGCCGCCGGGGCCTCGGACCGCGTCCAGCAGGCGCTGGACGCCGTCCTGGAGATCAAGCTGGCCCAGCGCCGCGCCGAGGCGGCATCGGCCGGCAGCCAGCAGCCCGCCACCAGCTAACTGAGGCCCTCAGCTAACAGGGGCCACCAGCCAGCGGCCGGCGGCGCCTCAGGCGAAGGTGCGGCCGGTCAGCAGCTCGTAGGCCTCCACGTAGCGGCTCCGGGTGCGGGCGACGACGTCGTCCGGCAGCGCCGGCGGCGGCGTGTCGGAGGACTTGTCCCAACCCGACGCGGCCGAGGTCAGCCAGTCGCGGACATACTGCTTGTCGTAGGAGGGCTGCGCCTTGCCCGGCTCGTAGGTGGCGGCGTCCCAGAACCGTGACGAGTCGGGCGTCAGGACCTCGTCGCCGAGGGTGATCACACCGGTGGCGGCGTCCACGCCGAACTCCACCTTGGTGTCCGCGAGGATGATCCCGCGGCCCCGGGCGATGTCCTCGGCCTTGGTGTAGATCTCCAGGGTCAGGTCCCGCAGCCGCGCGGCGGTGTCGGCGCCGACCAGGTCCACGACGGCGTCGTAGGTGATGTTTTCGTCGTGCTCGCCCACCTCGGCCTTGGCGGAGGGAGTGAAGATGGCGTGCTCCAGCCGGGAGCCGTCGACCAGCCCGGGCGGCAGCGGGATGCTGCAGACCGTGCCGGAGTCCCGGTATTCGACCAGGCCGGAGCCGGTGAGGTAGCCGCGGGCGATGCATTCGACCGGGAACATGTCCAGCTTCTTGCAGATCATGGCCCGGCCCTCCACCTCTGCCGGGACACCGTCGGCGGCCATGGCGGCGAGGACGTGGTGCTCGACACCGAGCTGCTCGAACCACCACAGGCTCAGCTGGGTCAGGATGCGGCCCTTGTCCGGGATCTCGCTGGCCAGCACGTGGTCATAGGCGCTGATCCGGTCGCTGGCCACCACCAGGACGCAGTCCTGGCCCATCCGCTCCGTGATGGCGGGGTCCGCCGGCGCGTAGAGGTCGCGGACCTTGCCCGAGTAGATGTGCTTCCAGCCCGGCAGCTCGGGGGCTTGGGTCTGGAGGCCGCCGGCGAGGGGTTCGTGTGCGTTCATGGTCAGGACTTCGCTTTCGTCGCGGCGGCGGGGCCGGCCACGGTGATCGCACCGCGGGCGGCCTTGGCACCGATGTCGGTGCGGTACTGGGATCCCTCCAGCTGGATCAGCTCGACGCCGTCGTACGCCCGTTCCCGGGCCTCCACCAGATCCGTTCCAAGCGCGACGACGGCGAGGACGCGGCCGCCGGCCGAGACCACCTTGCCGTCGTCGTCGAGCCGGGTGCCGGCGTGGATCACGTGGACGCCATCCAGGGCCTCGGCCTTCTTGAGCCCGCGGATCCGGTCACCGGTGCGCGGGGTGCCGGGGTAGTTTTCGGCGGCCACGACGACGGCCACCGCGGTGTCCCTGGACCAACGCAGCGGCTGGACTTCGGCGAGTTCGCCCTTCGCGGCAGCCATCAGCAGGCCGCCCAGCGGGGTCTTGAGCCGGGCCAAGACCGCCTGCGTTTCCGGGTCGCCGAAGCGGACGTTGAACTCGATTACCCGGGTACCGCGTGAGGTCAGCGCGAGGCCGATGAAGAGCACGCCGACGAAGGGAGTGCCGCGGTGGGCCATCTGGCTGACGGTGGGCTGCGCCACCCGTTCCAGGACCTCGTCCACGAGGCCTTCGGGCGCCCATTCCAGCGGGGTGTATGCGCCCATGCCGCCGGTGTTGGGGCCCTCGTCGTTGTCGAAGATGCGCTTGAAGTCCTGGGCGGGAGAGAGCGCCACCGTGGTGCTGCCGTCGCAGAGGACGAACAGCGACACCTCGGGTCCGTCGAGGAACTCCTCGATGACCACGGTACCGCCGGCGTCGAAGCAGCTCTGCGCGTGGGCCAGCGCCTCGTCCCGGTCGTTGGTGACCACGACGCCCTTGCCCGCGGCGAGCCCGTCGTCCTTGACGACGTACGGGGCGCCGAAGGTGTCGAGGGCGTCGGCGGCTTCCTCGGCGTTGGAGGCCACGCGGGCCATGGCCGTCGGCACGCCGGCTTCGGCCATGATGTCCTTGGCGAAGGCCTTGGAGGCCTCGAGCTGGGCGGCGGCCTTGCTGGGGCCGAAGACCGGGATCCCGGCTTCACGGACCGCGTCCGACACACCGGCGGCGAGCGGCGCCTCGGGGCCGACGACCACCAGGTCGACGGCCAGCCGGGTCGCGAGGGCGGCGACGGCGTCGGGATCGTTGGCGTCGATGGCATAGGTGGGGACCAGGGTGCTGATGCCGGCGTTCCCCGGCGCCGCGTGGACCTCGGAGACATTCGGATCGGCGAGCAGGGAACGGACAATGGCGTGTTCGCGGCCGCCGGGGCCGATGACAAGTACCTTCACAGTTCCCTAGGGTACTTTGTGCACGCGGCAGGCTCCTAAGCTGTGTCGGGCCGGCAATCCCCCGGGTCAGCGGCTCCGAATAAGGGATATGACATCGTCCAGCAGCACTCAGCCCGGCACCACCGCGCGGCCGCGTAAGCGTTTCCTGCCCTCGGGGCCCACGGTCATGGCCGCCCTGGCCGGGGTGGTGTCCGCCGGCGTCGTCCTTGCCGTCGCGGAACTCGTAGGGGCCTTCTTCACGGCCCGCGCCACCCCGCTGATCGCCCTCGGTTCGACCTTCATCGACTTCACCCCGCCGTGGATGAAGGACTTTGCGATCGCCACGTTCGGCACCAATGACAAGGCCGCCCTCTTTGCGGGGATGGGCCTGACCATCTTCCTCCTCGCCTGCGTGCTCGGCATCGTCGCCTACCGGCGTTGGTCGCTCGGCGTCGCCGGGGTGCTGCTGATGGGCGCCGTGATCGTCGCCAGCGTCGTGACGCGTGCCAGCGTCAAGCCGCTGGATGCCATCCCGTCGCTGATTGGCACCGTGGCTGGCCTGGTGGTCCTGCGGTTCCTGATCGGGAAGCTCTGGCGGATGCGGTCCTGGCCCGACGCCGAAGTCGGGCGCAGCGCCAAGGAACCGGACCGGCCGGCCACCAGCCGCCGCGCCTTCTTCGCCGCAACCGGCATCACCGCCGTCGGGGCTGCCGTGGCCGCCACCGGTGGCCGGCTGCTCAGCGCCGCCCGCAGCAACGTGGCCAAGGCCCGTGAGAGCCTGGCCCTTCCCGCACCGGCCAAGGCTGCCGCCCCCGTTCCCGCCGGGGTGCAGTCCAAGGTGCCCGGTGTTACGCCGTGGCTGACCCCGAACAAGGACTTCTACCGCATCGACACCGCCCTCAGCGTGCCCGAGGTCAATGCCCAGGACTGGGAACTGCGGGTCCACGGCATGGTGGAGCAGGAGGTCCGGCTCACCTTCCAGGACCTGCTGGACGCGAAGCTGATCGAGTCCCACGTCTCGCTGACCTGCGTCTCCAACCCGGTGGGTGGCAACCTGGCCGGCAACGCCAAGTGGCTGGGCATGCCCATCCGCGACGTCCTCGCGATGGCCCGGCCCAAGGACGGCGCCGACATGGTGCTCTCCACGTCCGTGGACGGCTTCAGCGCCTCCACCCCCATCGAGGTCCTGCGGGATGACCGCGACGCGATGCTGGCCATCGGCATGAACGGCGAGGCGCTGCCGCTGGAACACGGCTACCCGGTGCGGATGGTGGTCCCGGGCCTGTACGGCTTCGTCTCCGCCACCAAGTGGGTGGTCGACCTTGAGGTGACCCGGTTCGCGGACGCCAAGGCCTACTGGACCCAGCGCGGCTGGTCCGAGCGCGGACCGATCAAGACCATGGCCCGGGTGGAGGTGCCCAAGTCCTTCGCCAAGGTCCCCGCCGGCAAGGTAGCGGTGGGCGGCACCGCGTGGGCGCAGACCCGCGGCATCACCAAGGTGGAGATCCAGATCGACAACGGCCCCTGGACCCCGGTGGAACTGTCCACCGAGGCGTCCCTGGTGACGTGGCGGCAGTGGTCCTACGAGTGGGACGCCACCCCCGGACCGCACTACCTCAAGGTCCGCGCTACCGACGGAACCGGCGAGGTGCAGACGGACAAGCGGGCCGATCCGGTCCCCGACGGTGCCTCAGGCTGGCAGTCCGTCATGGTCACCGTGGAGTAACCGGGTGACAGCGGCCCGGGCACCTAGACTGGCAGCATGCCTCTGAACCCGCATGCCACCTTCTCCGTCGAGTCCGCCGTCGAATTGGCGGTGGTGGAGCGCAGCGGTTTCATCGAATCACGGCACATCGGGGCCGCCGTCGTGCTTTCCGCCGATGGCCAGGTGGTCACCGAACTGGGCGACATCACCGCCCCGGTGTTCGCCCGCTCCACCCTGAAACCGTTGCAGGCCCTCGCCGCGATGCAGGCGGGCGTCCCCCTGAGGGGCGCCCAGGTGGCCATTGCCTGCGGCAGCCACGTCGGGTCCCTGGACCACATGGACGTGGTTGAGGGCATGCTCAAGGCCGCCGGCGTGACCGAGGACCAGCTGCAGTGCCCCGCCGACTGGCCGGCCGACGAGACCGCCCGGACCTGGCTGGTGCAGACCGAGCGCGGCAAGTCCCGGCTGGCCTTCAACTGCTCCGGCAAGCACGCCGCGTTCCTGTGGGCCTGCACGGAGAACGGCTGGGACACCCACAGCTACCTCGAGCCGAACCACCCGCTGCAGCAGCGCGTCCGCTCTGTGATTGAGGAATACTGCGGGGAACGGATCGCCCACCTGGGCATCGACGGCTGCGGAGCCCCCGTGGCCGCCGTCTCCCTCACCGGACTGGCCCGGGCCTACTCCCAGCTGGCCAAGGCTCCCGGCGACCACCACTCCAACGCCCGGGCCGCCACCATCGCCACCTCCATGCTGGATTACCCGTGGGCGGTCCAGGGCCGCGGCGAGGCGAACACTATCGTGATGAACGACCTCGGCATCATCGCCAAGATCGGCGCCGAAGGCGTCCTGGCCATGGCCACCCCGCAGGGCGTCGCCGTGGCCATCAAAGTCCTCGACGGGAACATCCGCGCCACCACCCTGGTGGGGCTGACGCTGCTGGCCGCCGCCGGTGCCGTGGACATTCCCGAGGTCTCCAGCGTGCTCGAAAAAGTCATCGACCCGGTGCTGGGAGGTGGCCGGCCGGTGGGCAAGATCCGCCTCGGCCACGCCGTCTCGGCGCTGCTGGACTAGGGCCATGGCAGTGGCACGGCGCCGGATCCCGGTGGACGAAGGACGCGCGGCCCTGGCGGCCTGGCGCGCAGCCACGGACGGGGCGGTCCCCCGCGCCACCGTGGCCACCGCCGTCCGCTACACCCTGGAGGAAGTCACGGCCCGGGCGCCCGGAAACTCCGTGGAGGTCCGGGTCCCCCCGTTCGGCGTCACCCAGTGCGTGGAGGGCCCCCGGCACACCCGCGGCACGCCACCGAACGTGATCGAGTGCGACGCCGCCACCTGGCTCGCCATGGTCACCGGCTCCCTGGCCTGGGCGGACGCGGTGGACGCTGGCAAGGTGGCCGCCTCGGGCCTCCGGGCGGACCTGTCCCGGCTGCTTCCGCTCTAGTCCCGCCACGGGCTGGGGCGGCTGGGCTACTGCCGCAGTGCCGCTGCGCCGAGCCCGCTTAGCTCACCCGCGGCCGATGAAGGGCATGCCGGCGGCGGTGATGACCACCGAGCCCACGCTGGCGGCGGCCGGCATCCCGGCCATCATCAGCACCGCCCTGGCCGCATCCTCCACCGGGAAGGTCGGTTCCACCCGGCGGCTGCCGTCCGCCTGCAGGGCCCCGTCGCCCACGCCGATCGTGTCCATCAGCCCGGTGGCGGCGTTCCCGATGTCGATCTGGCCGCAGGTGATGCCGAAGCCCCGGCCGTCCAGCTCGATGCTTTTGGTCAGCCCGGTGATCGCGTGCTTCGTCACGGTGTAGGCCACCGACCGGGGCCGGGGCGAGTGGGCGGAGATGGAGCCGTTGTTGATGATCCGGCCGCCCTGCGGCATCTGCTCCTTCATCGCCCGGACCGCGGCACCGGCACAGAGGAGGGACCCGGTGATGTTCACCGCCGCCGTCGCCTCCCAGTCCTCGGGGCTGAGCTCGTCCACGGCCGCCGACGGACCAAACGTTCCGGCGTTGTTGAACAGAACGTCCACCCGGCCCCAACGCTCCAGCGTCACCGCGAAGAGGCGTTCGACGTCGTCGGGCCGGGTGATGTCGCACGGCACGGTGAGCGCCAGGGCGTGCCCGGCCCCCGTTTCCAACAGCTTCTCTTCCCGCCTGCCGGCCAGGACCACGCGGTAGCCCTCGGCCAGCATCAGCCGGGCCACCGCCCGTCCGATGCCGGATCCCGCTCCGGTGACGACGGCGACCTGGCCGGCGTGGTGGTGTGTCATGGGGTCTCCTGGGGCGTGGCGGCGGGTGCGGTCCAGCCCAGCCTACGCCGGGCGGGGCCGGCCGCTGAAGACGTACAGTGAAGCGTGGCATCCACCGCGGGAGACGTCGTGCTGGCCTACCTGGCCGGGCAGGTGGCCGAGGTGCGCCGCCTGGCGCCCGGCGCCGGGGCGGGCCGGGCCGGGCATATCCACCAAATGCGGGTCGCCGTCCGGCGGCTCCGTTCGGTCCTCGCTTCCTGCCGGACCCTGTTCGTCAGCGGTGCCGTGGAACCGCTGCGCGACGAGCTGCGCTGGCTCTCGGGGGTGCTGGGCTCGGCCCGGGACCCCGGCGTGGTGCGGGACCGGCTCCTGGAGGCGGCGGCCACGGAGCCTGCGGCCCTGCGCTGGGCAGTCGACCCCGCTGCGGCCCTGATCGGCACACGGCTGGATGCCGACACGGCGGCCGGGCACGCCGCGGCCGCCGACGCCCTCACAGGTGCCCGCTACGCCGGGTTGCTGGCAGCCATCGATACTTTCCTCGCCGACCCGCCCTCGGCTCCTGCCGCCGGGGAGCCGGCGCGCCGGGTCTACCGGGCCGTGCGCCGGGACGGCCGGCGCCTGGTCCGGGCCGCCGTGGCCCTGAATGACGACACGGCGGGCGCGGACCCGGGCGCCGGGCCGGGCAGGGAGTCGGGCGCGGATCACGACGTCGCCCTACACACGGTGCGCAAGGCCGCCAAGCGGCTGCGGTACTCCGCCGAGCTGATGCTGGACGCCGTGCCGGACGGACCGGCCAAGCGGCTGAAGTACGGCCGCCGGGCGGCCAAAGGCGCCCGGTCAGTCCAACAGGTTCTGGGCCTGCACCAGGACAGCGTCATGGCGCGGGCGGTTCTCATGGAGCTGGCCCGGCGTCCCGGCGCGGGGGGCGAAGCCGTCGCCGGGTCCGCCGTCGGCTTCGCCCTCGGCCGGCTGCACGCCGCCGAGGACCTGCGTGCAGCGGCAGCCGAGAAGACGTTCCGTAAGTCCTGGCGGAAGCTGCGGCGGCTGCTGTAAGCCCGGCGGCAGCCTAGGGTTTCAGGACCACCTTGATGCAGCCGTCCTGCTTCTTCTGGAACATCTCGTACATGGCCGGGGCCTCGCTCAGGCTGGCCTCGTGGGTGACAAGGTCCATCACGCCCAGCGGGTCGGCGTCGTCCTCCACCAGCGGCAGCAGGTCCTCGGTCCAGCGGCGGACGTTGCACTGGCCCATCCGCAGCTGGATCTGCTTGTCGAACATGGACATCAGCGGCATCGGCGAGGCCTCGCCGCCGTAGACGCCGCTCAGGGAGACGGTGCCGCCGCGGCGGACCGCGTCGAGGGCTGTGTGCAGGGCCGAGAGCCGGTCCACCCCGGCGCTTTCGAACGTCTTCTGCGCCAGCTTGTCCGGGAGCAGCCCGGCCGCGTGCTGCATGAATGAGGCCACCGGCGAATCGTGCGCTTCCATGCCGACCGCGTCCACCACCGAGTCGGCGCCGCGGCCCTGGGTCATGGAGCGCAGCTCATCGGCCACGTCCTTGGACAAGTCGAGAGTTTCCACTCCGTGCCGCTCGGCCATGGCGCGGCGCTCCGGGACGGGATCCACGGCGATGACCCGAAGTCCCAGGTGGCGCCCGATCCGGGAGGCGAACTGACCGACGGGACCCAGCCCCATCACTGCCATGGTCCCGCCCTCGGGGACGTCGGCGTATTTCACTCCCTGCCACGCGGTGGGCAGGATGTCCGAGAGGAACAGGTAGCGCTGGTCCGGCAGTTCAGAGCCCACCTTGATCGGACCATAATCTGCGTGCGGGACCCGCAGGTATTCGGCCTGGCCGCCGGGCACCGAGCCGTATAGCTCGGAGAAGCCGAACAGCGAGGCGCCGGAGCCCTTCTCCTTGACCTGGGTGGTCTCGCACTGGGACTGCAGCCCCATGCTGCACATGTAGCAGCTGCCGCAGGAGATGTTGAAGGGAATGACCACGCGGTCGCCAATGGCCAGGTTATTGACCGCGCTCCCAACCTCGACGACGACGCCCATCGGTTCGTGACCAATCACGTCACCCTTGTGCATGTACGGGCCGAGGACCTCGTACAGGTGCAGGTCGGAGCCGCAGATGGCGGACGAGGTGATTTTCACAATTGCGTCCGTCGGTTCCTGAATGACCGGATCCGGGACCTCTTCCACGCTCACGGATCGTTTGCCCTGCCATGTGAGTGCCTGCATGCGCATTCCTCTTTCTTGGGTCGAATCTGTCGGTGAAAACTATGGGATCTGGTGATGGGGAGGGTGGAGCCGCCGGCGCGGGGCGCAGAAGCACCGACGGACCCTGTGAGGGCGGCCGGCGCCGGGTGCCGATGCCGTCACCGGCTGCGGGCGGCGAGTTTCCCGATGACGCTGCCGGCGAGGTTGGCGAGCAGGGCGCGCGGGTTTTCGTAGACCTCCGCCGCGCCGGCGTCGCGCAGTTCGGCCTCGCTGGTGCCGCCGCAGGTCACGGCGACGGTGGGAATGCCGAGTTTGGCGGCGGCCTTGATGTCCCAGACGGAATCGCCGACGTAGACCGCGTTGTCCGCGGCAACGCCCACGGCTTCCAGCGCGGCGACCAGGATGTCCGGCTGCGGTTTGCTCTCCTCCGCATCGGCCGAGCTGGTGGCCGCGTGCAGGTAGGCGTCGGCGTCAATCGCGCCGCGCAGCATCTCCAGGTCCCGCCCGTGGGCGGAGGAGGCGAGGGCGACGGCGAGGCCGACGTCGTGGCACTGGACTAAGAGTTCGCGGGCCCCGTCGGTGCGGCGCAACGCCGGCCAGTAGGTGGCGAAGACGGCCGCCTGAGAGGCGGTGAGGGCGTCGTCGCCGTCGCGGTCGCGGTCCGGCAGCAGGTGGTCCAGCAGCTTGTCCCCGCCCATCCCGACCGAGCGGTGAATGCTCGCCATCGGCACGTCGAGTCCCGCCTGGCGGAAGGACTGCCACCACGCCAGGGTGTGAAGGTAGGAGGAGTCGACCAGCGTGCCGTCGACGTCGAAGAGGACGGCCGCGCGCGGGTGGTCAGTGATGGGCACGGGTTCGCTTCGTCGCAGCCAGCGTGCCGCCGGTGAGGGATGATCCACGCCCCGCACCCGCCGTCCGGCGCTTGGCCATCGACGCCATGATCGCGGTCTGCCCGTCGCCGCTGCGGTCCCGCACCAGTCCGGTGCCTGCGATCTCGCGGGCCTGGGCGATCCCGGCCACCGCCGCCCGCTTGGTCGGGAAGGTCACGGAGACCGCCATCAGGTCGCCTGCGGCGTCAATCATCCGGATCCGGTACCCGCCGTCGGGTGCGTCTACGAGCTCAAAGTATCCTGCCATCGCCAACTCCTTCAGTGCTGTTCCCCTCGTGGGGGACGTTAGTAAGTATACTTATCTAAGCTCTGGAGGAAAGTCCCCGGCGTGATTCCGGGGACTGCTGCCGGCGGCGCGCCAGTGCGGCCGGAGCGGCTAGTCGCCGCGATCCCCCTTCTCCGGTTCCAACTGCAGCGCGGTGCGGATCAGGGCGAAGTGGCTGAAGGCCTGCGGGGTGTTGCCCAGCTGCCGGGCCTCCTCGACGCCCCACTCCTCGCTCAGCAGGCCGACGTCGTTGCGCAGCGCCAGGAGCCGCTTGAACAGCTCCTCGCCCTCGCGGCGCCGGCCGGCCCCGAGCAGGGCCTCCACCAGCCAGAACGAGCAGGCCAGGAAGACGCCCTCTCCGCCGGCGACGCCGTCGTCGCTCTGCTCCACCCGGTAGCGCAGCACAAAACCGTCGTGCGTCAGTTCCCGCTGGATGGCCTCGATGGTGCCGATCACCCGCGGATCGTCCGGCGGCAGGAACCCCACCCGCGGGATGAGCAGCAGGCTGGCGTCCAGTTCCGGCCGGCCGTACGACTGGACGAACGTGTTGCGTTCGGCGTCGAACCCGTTGGCCATGACGTCCGCGTGGATCCGGTCCCGGAGGTCCTCCCAGCGGTCCGCGGGGCCGGGCAGGTGGAAGTCGCGCACGCCCTTGACCATCCGGTCCGCCGCCACCCAGGCCATCACCTTGGAGTGGGTGAAGTGCCGGCGGGGTCCGCGCATTTCCCAGAGTCCATTGTCCGGCTGGTTCCAGGCCGTCTCCAGGTGCTCCATCAGGGCCACCTGGACATCCCAGGACTCGTCGGGATGCTGGAGCAGGGCCGAGCGGGTCAGCGCCAGCCCGTCCAGCACCTCGCCCCAGACGTCCAGCTGCAGCTGCCCGGCGGCGGCGTTGCCGACCCGGACCGGTGTCGATTTCTCGTAGCCGTCCAGCCAGTCGAGGGTCAGTTCCGGCAGCCGGCGTTCCCCGTGCAGGCCGTACATGATCTGCAGGTCCGCCGGGTCTCCGGCGACGGCCCGCAGCAGCCAGTCCCGCCACGCGCCGGCCTCCTCGGAGTACCCGGACGCCAGCAGCGCCTGCAGTGTCAGGGTCGCGTCCCGCAGCCAGCAGTACCGGTAGTCCCAGTTGCGTTCGCCGCCGAGTTCCTCCGGCAGCGACGTGGTCACCGCGGCAACGATCCCGCCGGTCGGGGCGAAGGTGAGGGCCTTGAGCGTGATCAGCGAGCGCAGCACGGGCTCCCGGTACGGGCCGGTGATCCGGCACCGGTCCGCCCACTGCAGCCAGAAGGATTCGGTGGCTTCCAGCACCGCCTCCGGGTCCACTTTCCGCGGCCGGCCAAGGTGGCTCGGGGACCAGGTGAGGACGAACGGTATCCGCTGGCCGGCCTTCACCGTGAAGTCGGAGACGGTCTGCAGGTGCTCGCCGCGCAGCGGGGCGTCGGTGACGAGGTAGGCGGCGTCGGGCCCGGCGATCGCGTGGATGCCGTGCTCGTCGTGGCGGACCCACGGGATGATGTTGCCGTAGTCGAAGCGGAGCGCCAGCTGGCCGCGCATCCGGACACTGCCGCGGATGCCCACCACGATCCGGACGATGTCCGCGGCGCCGTCGCGCGGGGACATGAAGTCGATGACCTTGGCCTTGCCCTCAGGAGTTTCCCACTCGGTCTCGAGGATGAGGGTGTTCTTGCGGTACTTCCGGCGGGTGCATTCGCCGCCCCCGGCCGGGGCGAGCAGCCAGCGGCCGGCCTCCGGGGTGTCCAGCAGGGCGCTGAAGCAGGCCGGCGAGTCGAACTGCGGCAGGCAGAGCCAGTCGATCGAACCCTCGGTGCTGATCAGCGCGGCGGTGTGCAGGTCGCCGACCATTGCGTAATCCTCGATGCGTGCCATGGCTCTTAGCGTGCCATACGGGCCTGGGCTAGGATCCCTTCCATGCCGGAGGATCAGCCAAAGCTGGCGCGGACGCCGCGCGGGACGGCCCACATCGGGACCAGCGGCTGGAGCTATGACCACTGGGCGGGCGTGTTCTACCCGCCGGGTCTGCCCGCGGCCAGGCGGCTGGCCTACTATGCCGCCCGGCTTGGCACGGTTGAGCTGAACGCGAGCTTTTACCGCTGGCCGCGGGAGGGCTCGTTTGCCGGCTGGCGGGAGCGGCTTCCGGAGGGGTTCGTCCTGTCCGTCAAGGCGCCGCGGGGCCTGACCCATGGCAGGAAGCTCTACGGCCCGGAGGCGTGGGTGGAGCGGATCGTCCGGGGCTGGCACGAGCTGGGCGAGCGGCGTGGTGTGCTGCTGGTCCAGTTGCCGCCGGACCTGGAGCGGGACGATGCGCGGCTGGAGTATTTCCTTGCTGCGCTGCCCCGGTGGATCCGGGTGAGCGTGGAGTTCCGGCACCCCAGCTGGGACCACCCGGAGGTGTACGCCCTGCTGGAGCGCCACGCCGCGGCGTACTGCGTGATGAGCGGCGCCGGGCTGCCCTGCATCCTGCGCGCCACCGCGCCGTTCGTCTATGTCCGGTTGCACGGCCCGGACCCGGACCGGCTGTACGCCGGCTCCTACCCGGACGACGACCTCCGCTGGTGGGCGGCGCGGATTGGCGAGTGGCTGGATGCCGGGCGGGACGTCTATGCCTACTTCAACAACGACGGCGGCGGACACGCGGTGCGCAACGCCCTGACCCTGCGGGATCTGCTGGGGCCGCACTGACGCTGTGGGAGAGTGGTGTCATGGAAATGGCGTCCCAACAACCCGCCCCCAGGTCCTCCCCGTCGGCCAGCCAGGCGCTGCGGTTCGCGCACCTGGTCTCGGATTCGGTGAACCACCTGCGCCTGAAGGCGGCGCGCAGCTGGAAGTTCTCGCCGCAGACCATCGCCTACCAGGGGTACGGCTCCACCGAATGGGTCCGGGTCCTGGCCCGGGTGCTGCTGACCAGCAAACCGGCGCCCGGCAGCCGGGCCGAGCAGGTGGCACTCAACGGGAACCAGAACATCCGCGGCTGGCGCGCGTTCACCTCGGTGCCGATCCAGTTCGTCGAGGTGGAGATCGAGATCGGCGGCGTCACGACGACGGTCCATGCCGACCGCGGCGGCATCGTGGACACCGTGATCCCCGTGCGGCTCGAACCGGGCTGGCACACGGCAACCATCCACGCCGACGGCACCGAACCGGCAGAGGCCCGGATTTATGTCATTTCCCCGGACACCACGCTGGGCATCGTCTCCGATATCGACGACACCATCATGGTCACCGCCCTCCCGCGCCCGTTCCTGGCGCTGTGGAACACCTTCGTGTTGAACGAACGCGCCCGGATGGCCACCCCGGGCATGGCCGTGCTGATGGACCGGCTGATGGTGGAGTACCCGGAGGCGCCGGTGATCTACCTGTCCACCGGGCCGTGGAACGCGGCCCCCACCCTGGCCCGGTTCATGACCCGCAATCTCTACCCGCAGGGGACGCTGCTGCTCACCGACTGGGGCCTGACCCACGACCGCTGGTTCCGCAGCGGCCAGGACCACAAGCGCCGGAACCTGGAACTGCTGGCCACCGAGTTCCCGAACATGCGCTGGCTGCTCTTCGGTGACAACGGCCAGCACGACGAGGAGATCTACTCGGACTTCGTGAAAGAGCACGCCAGCCAGGTGGCGGCGATCGGGATCCGACAGCTCTCCGCCGGCGAGGCTGTGCTGGCCGGCGGCCACTCGGGCAGCGGCGATCACAGCGCGTCAGGGGTGCCCTGGATCTACTCCCCCGACGGCGCCGGCATGGTCAAGCGCCTGCAGGAGCTGGACCTGCTCTAGCCGGCCGCCGGCGCCGTCTCCTCCGGGGTGGCCTCGGCCGCTGCGGACTCCCCTGGGCTGGGGTCAACCAGGGACTCCGACGCCGCCCGCCGCGCGGCCATGACCTCGCGGAGCCAGTGGAACGAGGCCTTGGGCGTGCGCTCCATGGTGTCCCGGTCCACGTGCAGCAGGCCGAACTGCTGGTGGTAGCCCGCGGACCATTCGAAGTTATCCAGCAGGGACCACACGTAGTAGCCGCGCAGGTCGATTGATTCCGCCGAACCGCCCGGGGAGGTCGCCTCGATGGCCGCCTCGATGTGCTCGGCGAGGTAGCGCACGCGGCGCTCGTCCGGGACGATCAGCCGGCCCTCGGCGTCGTGGATTTCCAGGTCCTGGAAGCTGGCGCCGCCCTCGGTGATGTAGACGGGCGGCAGGTTGGGGTATCGCTCGGCCATCTCGGCCAGCGCCACGGCCATGTAGTCGGGCTTGATCGGCCAGCCGTAGGCGGTGAGCTCCGTGTCCGGGAAGCTCTCGACATGGAACGGCGTCGCTCCCCCGCCGCCGTTCAGGTCGTTGCCCATGGCCTCCGCCATGCCCTCGGGCACGGTGCCCTCACCGGGGCCGGCCGCGACGCGGGTGGGCATGTAGTAGTTCAGCCCGTAGAAGTCCAGGGGCTGCGAGATCAGCTCCATGTCCTCCTTGGAGGGGCTGAAGGAGGAGAAGAAGGTGGCGGCACGGATGGCGTCCGGGTACTTGCCCAGCAGGACGGGATCGGCGTAGAGCCGGTTCTGCCCCACGTCCATGATGCCGGCGCTGACCTTGTCCAGGGGGTTGATGGACGCCGGGACCATCGGCGAATAGACGTTGGTCATGCCGATCCCGCCGGGGACTTTGGCGGCCCGGAGCGCCTGCAGCGCCAGGCCGTGGCCGAGGAGCTGGTGGTGGACGCTGGGCAGGGCCTTGAGCATGTGCGATTCACCGGGGGCGTGGACGCCCAGCATGTACCCGTTGGCGCTGACCGTGGCCGGTTCGTTGATGGTGACCCACCGGGCCACACGGTCGCCGTAGGCCGCGGCCGCGATCTCGGCGAACTCGCCCAGGCGGTACGCGGTGTCCCGGTTCATCCAGCCGCCGGCCTCGTCCAGTTCCAGCGGGGTGTCCCAGTGGTAGAGGGTGGCCATCGGGGCGATTCCGTTGGCCAGCAGCAGGTCGATCAGCCGGTCATAGAAGTCCAGGCCCTTGGGGTTGACCGGGCCGCTGCCGCCGGGCTGGATGCGCGGCCAGGAGAGCGAGAACCGGTAGGAGTCGATGCCCAGGTCCTTCATCAGCGCGACGTCTTCGGGCATCCGGTGGTAGTGGTCGCAGGCCATGACCGGGCTGTGGTCGTCCACGATCGCGCCCGGCACCGCGGCGAAGACATCCCAGCCGGATTTGCCCCGGCCGTCCTCGTCCAGCGCGCCTTCGATCTGGAACGCGGCAGTGGCCACGCCCATGGTGAACCCTGCGGGCAGGATGGCGGCCAGATCGCGGGCGGAAGCTTTCATCGGTGGTTCCCCTATGCAGTTGCGCTGGTGATTGATTGATCTTAGGCCCGGAGCGGGGCGCTTCCTAAACCCCGGCCCGCGCCGCCGTGCCGCGGCCGGCCGCCCCCGGGGGCCGGGTCAGTAGTGCACGCCGTCGGGGCCGAACAGGAACTCCTTCGCGTGCGCCACGGCCTTCTTGAACGCGTCATTGCGCAGGGTGAGCAGCTGCTCGGCGTCGTCCGCCGCGGGCTCCAGGTAGGCGGTGAAGCCGGGTCGCAGGACCCAGATGTCGCCCGCCGGAGGCAGGTAGAAGACTCCGAACGAGCGGTGCTGGCTGTCCTCGGCGGCCCAGATCGGCACCACGGCCAGCGCCGCCCCGGTGTCGACGTTGATCCATTGGGCGCGCGGCAGGGGAAGTTCGTGCGCCTCCGGGTCAAGGAACGGTGCTGTGCCCTCGCCCCAGCGTTCCTCGAAGCGTTCGTGGAAGGCGGGGATCAGGTGTGAATCGTATTGCCGCCATGCGCTCATGGCTGCCCTCCTCATGTCCAGCTGTGGTGGCGGGTGCGGGGACCCGGCGGCCGCGCATCACCACGGCCCGCGTTCCCAGCGCACCGGGGTGACCCGGACCAGCGGCCGCGTGGCCCGCCGCCGCACCGGGATGTCCCGGCCGGCACTATCGAAGCCCTCACTCCGTCCGTAGGCGGGGTCGTACCGGGCCCGGGATTCCGGGTGGCCGAGGACGGCGAAGGCCTCAAGGACCCGGCGCACGTCCTCCCCGCCCGCCGCCCCGACGTCGGGGTGCAGGCTACGCAGCAGCGCCCGGTACCGGCGCCGGATGTCCGCACCGGTGGCGTCCGGCCCCACGCCAAGCGCGGCATACAGGCCCCGCGGGTCACGGTTCACGGCCCCGCCCCTCCTTTCGGACGGCTCCTTTCGGACGGCCCCTTTTGGACGGCTCCTTGTGGAATGCTCCTTTTGGACGGCGGGGACCCGGCGCCGGAGGGCACCGGATCCCGCGCCAAACCGGCAGAAATGCCGCCGGTGCTACTTGGCGATCTCGTGCATGCTGTCCTGGCTGTGCGTGATCTCGATCTTGCGCGCCTTTGCCTTTTCCAGGACCGGAATGCGCAGGGTCAGCACGCCGTCGGTATAGCTGGCCTTGATCTTTTCCGTGTCCAGCGAATCGCCCAGGATCAGTTGCCGGCTGAAGACGCCGCGGGGCCGCTCCGAGGCGATCATCTCGACGTTCGGCTGGGTCGGGTCACGGCGTTCGGCCCGGACGGTCAGGACGTTCCGTTCGATGTCGAGGTCCACCGAATCGACGTTGACGCCGGGGAGGTCGAAAGCGGCAACGAATTCGCCGTCCTCCTGCCAGGCGTCCATCGGCATCGCGGCAGGCCGCGCCGTGGTTCCGAAGACCTGCTGGGTCAGCCGGTCAAGCTCACGGAACGGGTCCGTACGCATCAACATCATTTCCCACTCCTTCATCCGAGAGTCCTTCAGGTTTTCGGGCTATCCGCCGCCTCTACCATCTACGAATTATCTATGGTGGCGGATATAGTTTTTTTATAGCACCGGCATGAAACTGGTGCAAGAGGATTTTGCGGCGCCGCGGCGGCGTCGACCCGAAGGAGGGCAGCATGGCGCAACGGGGGGACGACGTGGGGGTCTACGCGATTTCGGTAGTGGCCGAGCTGGTGGGCACGGGGCAGCAGAACATCCGGCTGTACGAGCGCAAGGGCCTGTTGACGCCCGACCGCACGGCGGGGGGCACCCGGCAATATAGCGAGACGGATCTGGCCGTGCTGCGGCGGATCGGTGAGCTGCTGGCGGAGGGCCTGAACCTGGCCGGCGTCGCCAAGGTGCTGGAGCTGGAGACCGCCAACGCGGGGCTTCGCCGGGAGCTTGAGCGGCGCAAGGACGCGCAGCGGCGCGCGGCCCGCTAGAGGAACCGCGGGCCCCGCGCCGTCGAAGGCCTATTCCGCGGCGGATTCCTTCTTGGAGAGCTTGCCGGTGACCGGCTCCCCCTCGATACGGACGGTCCGCCAGGTATCGAGCAGCATGACCGCGCCCAGGATCACGAAGGAGATGGACAGCGAGGCCAGCGCGTCGGTGGTCCAGTGGTACCCCAGGTACAGCCGGCTCAGCGCGGCGAAGACAATGCCGATGCCGGCGACGGTGAAGCCGACGACGGCGGCGCGCGGGTTCCGGCGCCGCGAGAAGACCAGGAATGAGGTGACCAGCAGGAAGTCGCAGGCGCCCAGGACGTGGCCGGAGGGGAAGGAGAAGGTGGCGTCGGCGCCGAAGAGCATCAGGTCCACCGGAGGACGGTGGCGTTCGACGGTGTGGCCGATCAGCTGGGCCAGGATGACGCCGGTCAGCATGGCGCCGGCCAGCACCATGGGCCGCCAGGCGTGCTTGGCCAGCAGGCCCCAGGCGACGGTCACCACCAGGATGATGATGGGCAGGCCGATCGGGCCGAAGACGATCGCCAGGATAATCATGATGGTGGTGGCGGGCTCGCCGCGCAGGGCCACCAGGCCGGAGCGGATCGGCTCGTCGACCACGCTGACGCCGGTGTGGGTCAGGACGCTGACCAGGATGAAGGTGAACAGCGCGGCGCCGACGACCATGAGGATGGCGCCGGTGCGGTAGAGCCGGCGGCGGTCCTCGGGCTCCATGTACCGCTCTTCAACGACAAACTTGTCGTGGAAGACCCGCCACCAGCCCGAGCGTTCTCCTGATTGGTCTTGCGCCATTGCCCGCGTCCGCCTCTGCCCTGTGTTCGTGGTCCCCGCGCTGTACGCCCGGGACGTGGCCACCGCGTGGTGGCCGGCGGCCGGGCCGCCCGTATTGACCGTGTGCTTACTAATGTTCAGGAAGATTATCCCGGTTTGCTGTGAGGCCGGGCACCGGCGGCTCCGGACACACCGCGAATGATCCGGCGCGCCGTCCGCGTGGTGATTTGACTCACATTTAACCCAACCGCTAATCTCACTTCAGCCGTGGTCCGCACGGTGACACAGCGGGGTGAAATGGAGCGCAGGGGGCGCTCCGGGAGAGGCAGTTCTGATGACCACAGCCAACGAGTGCATTGAGATCCAGGTGGACAGCCGGCGGCTGCTGGACGAGCGGCTCAACGACGCGGTCCAGGGCCTGCAGCGGGTGGCCATGCTCACCGGCACCCACGGCATCCTGTTGACCCGCCACAAGCCCGGCCACTACACCGCGGCGCTCTCGGACCAGGTCCCCTTCGGCATGACCCGGGAACTGATCCACTAGGCCCGCCCGACGGCGCAGACCGGAGCGCCGGCGCGCCGCACCATCCACAGACCAGGCCCCGGCCGGCTGAGCCTCGACTCGCCGCCCGGGGCCTTCTGTGCGTTTCCCGCTATTGGATTGCCCGGCGCCGGGATGCCGGGCGACGCCGGCGCCGCCTGGCCCCGGCGCTGCCGGTCACCAGTCGTGGACGGTCCCGTCGACCAGGCGGTTATAGGGCAGGTAGGCCTGCTGGTAGGGGTACGCGGCGGCGGCTTCCTCGTTGAATTCCACTCCCAGCCCGGGCTCCTCTCCCGGGTGCAGGTAGCCGTCGGTGAAGGTCATCGACTGTTCGAAGACCTCGTTGGTGGCGGCCGAGTGCTGCATGTACTCCTGGATGCCGTAGTTGTGGATGGCCAGGCCCACGTGCAGCTGGGCGGCGAAGCCCACCGGGGAGATGTCCGTGGGGCCGTGGAAGCCGGACTTGACCTGGTACTGGGCGGCGAAGTCCATCACCTTCTTCAGCGGGCTGATGCCGCCAAAGTGGGTGGAGGCGGCCCGCACGTAGTCGATCAGCTGTTCCTTGATCAGGGCCTGGAAGTCGTAGACGGTGTTGAAGACCTCGCCGATCGCCAGCGGGGTGGTGGTGTGCTGCCGCACCAGCCGGAGCGCCTCCTGGTTTTCGGCCGGGGTGCAGTCCTCCAGCCAGAAGAGATCGTAGGGTTCCAGGGCCTTCCCCAGCTTGGCGGCCTGGATGGGCGTCATTCGGTGGTGGCCGTCGTGCAGCAGCGGCAGTTCCGGGCCGAACTCGTTCCGGACCGCTTCGAAGACGGTCGGGAGGTGCCGCAGGTAGGCGCGGGTGTCCCAGTCCTCCTCCTGCGGAAACGCGCCGCGCCCGGCCGGTTCGTAGTCGTACCGCTCACCGGAAGCCTGGGCCTGCGCAGCCACCCCGTAGACGGCCTTGATCCCGGGGACCGCGGTCTGGATCCTGATGGACTTGTAGCCCAGCTCCAGGTGTTCGCGGACCGAGTCGAACAGGGAGGGCAGGTCCGAGCCCGAGGCATGGCCATAGGCGCGGAGCCCGTTGCGGGAGGCGCCGCCGAGCAGCTGGTAGACCGGCATCCCGGCGAGCTTGCCCTTGATGTCCCAGAGGGCCATGTCGACGGCGGCGATCGCAGCCATGGTGACCGGGCCGCGGCGCCAGTAGGAGCTGCGGTAGAGGAACTGCCAGGTGTCCTCGATCCGGTGCGGGTCCTTGCCGATCAGCAGCTGGGCGACGTGTTCCTTCAAGTACGCGGCAACGGCCAGCTCGCGGCCGTTCAGGGTGGCGTCCCCGATGCCGGTCACCCCGTCCTCCGTGGTGATCCGGAGGGTCACGAAGTTCCGGGACGGGCTGGTGACGAAGACGTCGGCGGCAATGATTTTCATGGGTGGAGCGGTCCTTTCGCGGCGGAGGGTGACGGCGGACTCTGTTGGCGGACTCCGACGAGGGATGGGGGCGCCTCAGCGCTGCGTGCCGCCCTCCGGGAGGGCGCCCAGCAGGGCCAGTTCGGCGGCGGTGGGCAGGCCCTCGCAGTCGCCGGCGGAGCTGACGGCGAAGGCACCGGCCAGGGTGCCGCGGCGCAGGCGTTCGGCGGTGCCGGCGCCCTCGAGCAGGGCGGAGAGGTAGCCGGCGGTGAAGGCATCGCCGGCGCCGACGGTGTCGATGCTGGTGACGGGGACGGCGGGGGCTTCCAGGCGGCCCGCGGCGGTGTAGACGCCGGCGCCGGCGGCGCCGCGTTTAACCACGACGTCGAGGACGCCGCGGCCCAGCAACTCCGCGGCCATCGCCGCCTCCCGCTCCGCGCCGGCACTTTCGAAACCGTCACCGGCACCGGCAACCGGATCGGCGGCGGTGGCTCCGGTCCCCCGACGGGCGCGTTCGCCGCCGTCGGCCACCAGGTCCAGTTCGTCGTCGGAGGCGATCAGCACCGTGGCATGCCGGGCGAGCGGCGTCAGTACGGCGCGTGCCTCGTCGCGGGACCAGAGCTTGGCGCGGTAGTTCACGTCCAGGGAGACGGTGAGCCCCTCGGCGGCGCCGCGGGCGGCGGCGTACTCCACGGCCCGGCGGGCCTCAGGGCTGAGTGCCGGGGTGATGCCGGTCAGGTGCAGCGCCCGGGGCGCGGCGGCGAAGGCCCGGTCCACGTCGTCCCGGTTGAGGGTGGAGCCTGCGGACCCGGCCCGGTAGTAGAACGCCCGGCTGATGTCCGCGGTGCGGCGTTCGAGGAACATCACCCCGGTGCCTCGGGTGTCCTCCACCCGGTGGCGGACGTCGATGCCCTCGCCGCGCAGCCCGCGCAGGATGAATTCGCCGTGCGGGTCGGACCCGACGACGCCGGCCCAGGCCACGCGGTGGCCCAGCCGGGCGACGCCGACCGCCACGTTGGATTCGGCCCCGGCCACGTGCATGCCCAGGCTGCCGCCGGCCGAGAGCGGACCGGCGGAGCGGAGCGAGACCATGGCCTCGCCGAGGGTGAGCAGGTCGACGCTCACGGCCGGGCCGCCGGGACGGCGGCGTAGCCGGAGGCCAGTTCGACGAAGGCGCGGGCGCGTTCCCGGACCGGTTCGAGGTCCCCGCCGGAGGCTGCGTCGCCGAAGAGCGGACCGCCGAGGCCCACGCCCACGGCGCCGGCGTCCCAGTAGCTTTCGGCCTCGTTCAGTCCCACGCCGCCCACCGCGATGAAGGGGATGCCGGGGAACGGGTCGCGGACGGCCTTCAGGTAGCCGGGGCCGCCGACGGAGGCGGGGAAGAGTTTCACGGCAGTGGCACCGCGGTTCATCGCCTCGTAGGACTCGCTGGGGGTGAACGCCCCGGCCAGGACGGGCAGCTCCAGCCGGACCGCTTCTTCGATGGAGCTGGCCAGCGAGGGGGTCACGATGAACTGGCCGCCGGCCTCGGCAACGTCCGCGACGTCGTGGGCGGTCAGGACGGTGCCGGCGCCGACGTAGCAGCCCTCGGGCGCCACCGCCCGGACCGCCGCGATGGCGCCCAGGGCGTCCGGCGTGGTGAGGGCGATCTCGACGAAGCGGAAGCCCTCCCCGAGGGCGGCGAGGGCCGCGCGGGCGGCGGCTCCGCCGTCGTTGCCGCGCACGATGGCGACCAGGCGGGTGGCGCTGATGCCGCCCAGCAGGGCCGCTGAAGTGAGGGTGGTGTTCACGCTTCCTACCATTCTGCGAAGGCGCCGTCGTCGTGGCGCCAGACCGGGCCGCGCCAGGCGTGGCCGCGCTTGTCCGCGGCACGGACCACGGCCTCGTCGATCTCGATGCCGAGGCCTGGGCCGGTGAGCCGCTCGATGTGGCCGTCGACGAATTTCAGCGGCGTCTTGTCCACCACGTAGTCCAGGACCTCGGCGCCCTGGTTGTAGTGAATGCCGATGCTCTGCTCCTGGATCAGGAAGTTCGGGGTCGCGAACCCTACCTGCAGGCAGGCGGCCAGGGCCAGCGGCCCCAGGGGGCAGTGCGGGGCCAGCTGGACCTCGTAGATTTCGGCGAGCGAGGCGATCTTGCGCACCTCGGTGATGCCGCCGGCGTGGGAGAGGTCCGGCTGGGCCACGGCGATGCCGGCCTGCAGGGCGGGCAGGAATTCCTGCCGGCTGTAGAGCCGTTCGCCGGTGGAGACCGGGGTTGTTGTGGAGGCGGTGAACTCCCGCAGCAGGTGCGTGTTCTCCGGGACCACGGGTTCTTCCAGGAAGAACGGCCGGTACGGTTCCAGCAGCGGCGCCACCCGGCGGGCGTTGGCCAGGCTGAAGCGGCCGTGGAAGTCGACAGCGACGTCGCGGTGGTCGCCCAGGACCTCGCGAGCGGCGGCCACACGGCGGACGACGCCGTCGAGCTCGGCCACGGAGGCGAGCGGGCTCATCCGTCCGCTGGCGTTCATCTTCACCGCGGTGAGGCCCACCTCCAACTGCGCGCTGATCTGGTCCGCCACCTCGTTGGGTTCGTCGCCGCCCACCCAGCCGTACATCCGGATCCGGTCCCGGACGTGTCCGCCCAGGAGCTGGTGCACGGGGGTGTTGAAGTGCTTGCCGGCGATGTCCCAGAGGGCCTGGTCCAGGCCGGAGACGGCGCTGGCCAGGATGGGTCCGCCGCGGTAGAAGGAGCCCTTGGTCATCACCTGCCAGTGGTCCTCGATCCGCAGCGCGTCCTGGCCGATCAGGACCTCGGAGAGCTGGTCCACGGCGGTGCGGACGGTTTCGCTGCGGCCTTCGCAGGTGGCCTCGCCCCAGCCGACGATTCCGCTCTCGGTCTCGATCCGGACGAAGAGCCAGCGCGGCGCGACGAGGAAGGTTTCGATTCTGCTGATGCGTGTCATTCGTGCCTAGCCCTTGGTGGCCCCGGCGGTGAGGCCGGAGACGATGTATTTCTGCGTGAAGAGCGCAATGATCATGATCGGGATGGTGACCACCGTGGCGGCGGCCATCAGCCCGCCCCAGTCGATGCTGGCGTAGGAGACGAAGTCGAAGATCGCCACCGGCAGGGTCTTTGTCTTGGAGCCGGAGAGCACCAGGGCGAACATGAAGTTGTTCCACGAGAAGATGAAGGACAGGATGCCGGCCGTGGCGATGCCGGAGACGGAGAGCGGCAGGGTGATCCGGCGGAACGCCCCGATCGGGGTGAGCCCGTCCACCTGCGCGGATTCCTCGAGTTCCAGGGGCAACGAGTCGAAGTAGCTCATCATGATGTAGACGATCAGCGGCAGCGCCACGAACATGTGGCTGAGGATCAGCACCTCGAACCCGCCCACCATCTTCAGGTTGGAGAAGACGTAGTACCAGGGCACCAGGAGCGAGACGCCGGGGATGACGCGGGCCATCAGGACCACCAGGGCCGAGCGGTGCATGGTGAACCGGCTCATGGCGTAGGCGGCGGGGACGCCGAGCACCAGGGACAGCGCCGTGGAGACGAAGGCCACCCAGAAGCTGTTGAAGATGAAGATGAAGTAGTTGTTCCGCTGCAGCACGTTGGCGTAGTTCTCGCCGGTGGGCGTAAAGACGAAGGACTTGGCCGTGTCGTAGATGTCCACGTTGGTCTTGAACGAAGCCAGCAGCATCCAGATCAGCGGGGCGATGAGGAAGAGCACGACGGCGATCAGCGCGACGACGCGGAAGACCTTGTACGCGCGGGTCGCCAGCGGCTTGCGACGGCGGGCGGGACGGGGCGCCGCGGACGGGACGGCGGCGATTCCGGCCGGGGTCTGGGAGGGGACGGTCATTTGCTTACCGCTTTCTTGCGCATGGTCAGCAGCCACATGGTGCCGATGATGATCATGAAGAACAGGATCAGCACCGCGGAGGAGAGCCCGTACTGGTTGTAGTCGAAGCTCAGGCCGTAGGCGTAGACGTTCAGGGTCTCCACCTCGTGGAAGGAGCCGCCGCCCTTGCCCTTGGTGGCGTAGAGGATGTCGAAGGTCTTCAGGGCGTCGATGCCGCGCAGCAGGATGGCGACGATCACGGTCGGCATCATCAGCGGCAGGGTGATGAAGAAGAACCGCTGGAAGGAGTTGGCGCCGTCCATCCGGGCGGCCTCGTCGGGTTCGTCCGAGAGCGAGGTCAGGCCGGCGAGGAGGATTAGCACCACCATGGGCGTCCACTGCCAGATGTCCATGAAGATGGTGGTGCCCAGGGCGGTGTCCTGGCCGGAAAGCCACGGCTGCGGCGGGATGCCGATCATGCCCAGCAGCTGGTTGACGAAGCCGATGTTGGGGTCGAAGATCAGGCGCCACATCATGCCGACCGCCACGGGGGTGGCCACCAGCGGGAGCAGGATCGCGACGCGGACCCACTTCTCGCCGCGGAACGGCCGCCAGAGCAGCAGGGCGATGCCCATGCCCAGAACTACCTCGCAGATCAGGGCCACGCCGGTGAAGGAGAGCGTGCGGCCGACGGCGGGCCAGAACCGTTCGACGTCGGAGAGCACGGTGACGTAGTTGTCCAGGCCGATGAACTCCGACGCCGCGCGGACCGAGCCCTGCGAGTCGGTCAGGCTCAGGTACAGGGTCCAGGCCAGCGGGAAGATGATCAGGACGCCGACGAAGATCATCGCCGGGGCGGCGAAGAGCCACTTGCGGTGCCGGTTGGCCCAGGCGGAGAAGCTTCGCTGCGGGCCGGCTGAGCGGGCCGGGCCGCGGCCGGCGGTCCCCGGCGGCGTGTCGCTGCGGGTGGTGTTCAGAACAGACATGGTTCACCTAAGGAGTCAGGGGGTGAAGGTGGGGCCGGCGGTCCGGCCCGGAGTGGAGCGGTCCCCCGCGGGACGGCCGGAGCCCGGCCGTCCCGCAGAGGAGGGAGCGCTACTTCTTTTCGCTGTCCAGGAACTTCTGGAACGCGTCCGACGCCGAGGAGGCCTCGGTGGAGGCATCCGCGCCGGTGATCGTGGCGACGATCGGGGCGCCGACGATTTCGCGGGCCTTGCCGACGGTGACAACCTCGGGACGGTCGTGGCCGACGCCGTTCTTGGCGCTGACGGCAATCGCGTCGGCGAGGTCCTTCGGGTAGGTGGAAGTGCCGGCCGGGTCGGCCCAGACCGAGGCGCGCGGACCGGGGACGCCGGCCTTCTGCGCGGCCAGGGTGCGGTCCTTGCTGGTGGCCCACTGGATGAACTTCCAGGCGTTGTCCTGGTTGCTGGAAGCCTTGTTGATGGCCAGGCCCCACGAGGGGATGTTGTACGGCTTGGAACCGGCCGGGCCGGCGGGGAGGGCGGCGAAGCCCACCTTGTCGGCGACCTTGGACTTGGCCGGGTCGGTGGCGTTCTTGTAGAGCGAGTCGGCCTCGGTGTAGAAGGCGGCCTTGCCCTGGGTGAAGATGGCCATCGCCTCGGGCCAGCTCATGTCGGTGCTGACGTTCTTGGGGCCGGAGTTCTTGATCAGGCCGCCGTAGAAGGAGTAGGCCTTCTTGGCCGCGTCGCTGCCGATGGCGGATTTGCCGTTGGCGTCGATGAAGTCGCCGCCGAAGCTGTAGAGGAAGCTGGAGAACTGGGTGACGGCGGCGGACTTGCCGGTGCGGGCCACGAAGCCGGCGGTGTCCGGGTTGGCGGCCGAGATCTTCTGGGCGGCGGCCTGCAGTTCGTCCATGGTCTTGGGAACCTCGATACCGGCGGCCTGCAGCAGGTCCTTGCGGTAGTAGAGGACCTCGCGCTCGGTGATGATCGGAACGCCGACCACCTTGCCGTCGACGGTGGAGGCCTTGACCGGGCCCTCCTGGTAGTCCTTCCAGTCCCAGCCGGCGTCGCCGGTGACCTTGGAGGTCAGGTCCGCGAGGTAGCCGTTCTTGGCGAACGCCTTGCCCTCCTGGAGCGGGCGGTACATCATGACGTCGATTTCGTCGCTGCCGGCGTTGAGCTTGACGTTGTACTGGTCGGAGAGCTGATCCTCGCCGAGCTGGGTGAGTTCGACCTTGAGGCCGGTGGCCTTCTCGAACTCGGGGATCGCGGCCTTGATGCCGTCGGTCCACACGTGGTTGGCCAGGGTGACCCGGACGGTGCCGGCTGCCTTGGCATCGCTGCTGCCGCTGCCACCGCCGCAGGCTGTCAGTCCGAGCGAGAGGGCCGCGGCCACCGCCGCGTATTTCACCATAGAACGCCGCTTCATTACGACTCCCTTGTCTTCAGGGCCGGACCCGGTCCAGCCGTGCGCGGATGCATCTTTACATCTGCTCTGGAGCGATCCTAGTGAAATAAAGCAGACTTAAACAACCCCTTGCGCCCACCCGTATGCTTTATTCATGCAAACCCCAACGGCGGAGTCTTCAGCAGACCTGCACTCCGTGCTGGTCCAGACGCTGGGCCTCGCCATTGCCGAGGGGACCCTGGCGCCGCACTCGATCCTGCGGCTGGATGAGCTCGAGGCCCGGCACGGGGTGTCCCGGTCCGTGGTGCGCGAGGCCACCCGGGTGCTCTCGGCCATGGGCATGCTGGAATCCCGCCGCCGGCTCGGCACCGTGGTCCGGCCGGAGGAATGCTGGAACCTCTACGACCCGCAGGTGATCCGGTGGCGGCTGGCGTCCTCGCGCCGGGTGGACCAGCTGCGGGCGCTGAACGAACTGCGCGGCGCCATCGAGCCGCAGGCGGCGCGGCTCGCCGCGGAGCGGGCCACCTGGGAGGCCGGCAGCGACCTGGTGGCGCAGGCCGCCCGGCTTTGGGCGGCCGGGCAGCGCGGCAACCAGGACGAGTTCCTGCGCCTGGACATTGAGTTCCATGCCACTGTGCTCCGGGCCTCGGGCAACCCGATGTTCTCCCAGCTCCACAACCTGGTGGCTGAGGTCCTTACCGGCCGCACCGAGCACGGCCTGATGCCGCACCTGCCCCAGCACGAGGCGCTGCAGCTGCACGTCGACGTCGCCAGCGCCATCCAGCGCGGCGAAATGGACGCCGCCCACGCCGCCATGCGGCGCATCGTGGAGCAGTCCACCGAGGAAATCGGCGACATCTGGTCCAGCAGCCACCAGCAAAGTGCCGCCAAGGACGACGCCGGGGCGGCCCCCGGGCCGGGGGCCGCCCCGCAACCGGGGACGGCCGCCGCCCCGTAAGCCGGGAGGCAACCCTGCGCTAGCGGCCGCCGGCGATCTTGCGGCTGCGCTGTTCCCGGGCCATTGGCCCGTATGGGTAGACGCCCACCCGGGGCGCGCTGACCTGGTCGAGCCGCGCCAGCTCGTCGGCGGAGAGCCCCAGCCCGGCCGCCGCGAGGTTGTCCTCCAGTTGCTCCACGCTCCGCGCGCCCAGGATCACCGAGGTGACCGCGGGCTGCCCGGCCAGCCACGCCAGCGCCACCTGGGCGTCGCTGACGTTGTGCCCTTCGGCGATGGCGTGCACGGCGTCGACGATCTCCCAGGTGCGCGGATCCGCATTGCGCGCCTCCCACGCCTCCATGCCGCGCTTCGGGTTCTCGCCCAGGCGGGTGGCACCCTGCGGGGCCTGGTCGCGGCGGTACTTGCCGGAGAGCCAGCCCCCGCCCAGCGGCGACCAGGGCAGGAGGCCGATCCCGGCGTCGAGGGAGGCGGGCACGATCTCCGACTCGATCTCACGCACCAGCAGGCTGTACTGCGGCTGCAGGGTCACCGGCGGGTTCCAGCCGTGGGCGCGGGCCAGGTGCACGGCCTTGGTCAGCTGCCAGCCGAGGAAATTCGAGAAGCCGTAGTAGCCGATCTTGCCGCTGCGCACGGCGTCGTCGAGGAACCGCAGGGACTCCTCCAGCGGGGTGACCGGGTCCCAGGCGTGCAGCTGGTACAGGTCAATCTGCTCCACGCCCAGCCGGCGCAGCGAATCATCCAGCGCCCGGGTCAGGTGCCGCCGGGAGGTGCCGACGTCGTTGGGCGCCGCCCCCATCGGGAAGCGCCCCTTGGAGGCGATCACCACGGAGTCCCGGGCATCCGGGCGGGCGGCGAGCCAGCGGCCGGTGATTTCCTCCGAGACGCCGGCGGAGTAGACGTCGGCTGTGTCGATGAAGTTGCCGCCGGCGGCGACGTAGCGGTCGAGGATCGCGTGCGACTGCTCCTCGGTGGCCTCGGCGCCGAACGTCATGGTCCCGAGGGCGTAGCTGGAGACGACGGCGCCGCTGGCGCCCAGGGTGCGGTAGTCCATGTGGGTCCTCAGTCTTCGGTGGGGGTGGTCTCGAGCGAGTGGTAGTCGCGCCAGCTATGTTCCGGTTCGTACCCGAGGACGCGGCGGGCCTTGTCGATCGAGAGCATGGTCTCGTGCTCGCCGAGGTCCTTGACCACCTTCACGCCGGGGAAGACCTCAGCCGCGAGTTCGGCGCTGGGCCGGCTCATGACGGTGTCGGCGTTGGCGATCACGAAGGCCTCGAAGCCGGGTTCGGTGTACGCCAGCGCCCGGGCCACGGCCTGTGCGCCGTCGCGGCCGTCGATGTAGCCCCAGAGGTTCCACTTGCGGAGCCGGGCGTCGGCGTCGAAGGATGGGAATTCTTCGTAGTCCTCGGCGTCCATGACGTTGGAGAACCGCAGGGCGCTGATGCTCAGGGTGGGGTCCCAGCGGGTCAGCTGGATGGCCATCTGCTCCTCCAGGTGCTTGACCAGGGAGTAGGTGCTCTCCGGGCGGGCCGCGTACTCCTCGTCCACCGGGATATAGGGCGGGTCGATGTCGAAGGGCAGGCCCAGCACGGTCTCACTGGACGCGTAGACGATCTTCTTGATACCGGCCCGGCGGGCGGCCTGGAAGACGTTGTAGGTGGCCAGCATGTTGTTCTCGAAGGTGGCCGCGTCCGGGGCCAGTCCGGGTGCCGGGATCGCGGCCAGGTGCACGATCGCGTCGAAGCCCTCGTGCCGGTCGTCCAGGCCGAGGATCACATCCACCACGTGGCCGTAGTTGCGCAGGTCCACCCGGGTGAAACCGGGATCCCGCTCTCCGGTCTGGTCCAGGGCGGTCACCTCGTGGCCGTCGGCCCTGAGCCTGCGGACCACGTGCCGTCCCAGTTTTCCGTTTGCTCCGGTTAGTGCAATTCTCATCGGTTCTCCTCGGTGGTCGCGACGCTGCCGTGGCTCCACCCTAGATCGGCTGCGGCCCCGCCGCACACAGGGTCCGCCCAGAGGACAGTGCTAAACCGGCTCCTCCCGCGGTGACTTTCGGCCCTAGGCGGCGGCCGGGGCGGCGGCGATGGTGGGGGCATGGGCGCAGATCAGCGGATTGTCGTGGGTGTCGATGGCTCGGAATTCTCGACGACGGCGTTGCGCCTCGCCGGGCGCATGGCCGACGGCCTGGGCGCCCCCCTGACTGTGGTCACTTGCCTGGGCAGCTCCGACCATTTCTTCGCCTCCCACCTGCCGGAGGAACGCGCCGCCTCCACCGAAGAGCTGGAGGAGACCGCCAAGCGGCTGCTGGAGGAGACGCTGGAGCGGGCCTTCGGCAGCGAGCGCCCGGAGCGGCTGAGCCGCGAGGTGAAGTTCGGCCCGCCGGCGAAGGTGCTGGTCGATGAAAGCGCCGACGCCCAGCTGTTGGTGGTGGGGCGCCGGGGCCGCGGCGGCTTCCTTGCCCAGGTGATGGGATCGGTGAGCGGTGCCTGCGCCGCCCACGCCAAGTGCCCGGTCCTGATCGTGGGCCAGGGTGACGCCGGACAGGCCGGGGCCGCCGGGACGGCGTGATGCCCGGGAGGCAACCCATGCAGTCGGCAAGAACCAGCATCGTAGCGGGCCTGGCCCTGATGGGCGTCGGACTGCTGTGGCTACTCGACGTCCTCGGGGTGCTGGCGGGCGCCGTCGTGATCCCGCCGCTGATCTTCGCGGCCGTGGGCGTGGCCTTCGCGGTGTTCCTCGTCCGGGACCGGGCCTTCTGGTGGGCGGCAATCCCCGGTTCGGTCTTCCTGGGCCTGGCCGCCGTGATCCTGGCCGGCCAGGCCGGCGCGGGCGGCCGGGCCGGCGCCTTCCTGTTCGTCCTCATGGCGGCGGGGTTCGCGGCCGTCTTCCTGCGGGTCCCCGGTTTCTGGTGGGCACTGATTCCGTGCGGGGTGATGCTGACCCTGGCGGTGGTGGTGGCCCTGCCGGCGGGCCTCCCGGATGCCACCACCGCCGCCGTCTTCTTCCTGGGCCTGGCGGCGACCTTCGCCGTGCTCGCCCTGGTCCCGGTCCACGGGGAACCGGACCCGGGCGCATCGCCTGCCGCCGCGGGCGGAACCCCCGTGCGGCCGGTGCGGATGCGGTGGCCGCTGGCGCCGGCGGCAGTACTGGGCGTGCTGGGGGTCGTGTTCCTGGGGCAGGCCGCCGCTGTTCTGGTGCCGTCTGCCGTCATTGTCCCGGCGGTGGTGATCCTCGCCGGCCTCGGGCTGCTCGCCTACGCGGTCCGGGCGCACCGGCATGGGGGCAACCGGCCGCACGGCGCCTAGGCGGAGTTCCGGTGGAGGCTGTCCACCGGGCTCCGCGGGCGGTTAGGATAGTCAGCATGCTTATCAAAGCGTCCTGAGCAGGCCCGACGGAAGGCATCACCATGAGCAGCTACCACCCCGAAAATGACCCGGCCAACCCGGACCCGCCCAAGCCCGGCGGGGGCTCGGCGGACCCGGAGGCCGCGGAGGCGCTGAAGGCCCGGCATGCCGCGGCCCGCGGCGACGGCCAGCCCGATGCGGCGGCGTCACCGAACCCGGACCCGCTGGAGGGAAACATCACCGGCCTGGAACCCGGCGGCGGCGTACCGCCCGGCGAGACTCCCCCGGCGGAAGGCCAGATGAGCCGGGACCAGGGGCACGCCGAGTAGCAGTTCCAGGCAGGGACTCCGGCCCGGCCCCGGTTCTATGAGCCGGTGTCGGAGCCCTGCACCAGTTCGTCGAGGGCGGCACGGAGCCGGGTGCCGGCGTCGTCCGCCACCTCACGTACCGCATCGCTGTCGCTGAGCTGCACCATGGTCTGCGGGTCGATGGCTTGGACCGTCGTGGCAGGATCCCCCGCCCCGCGGCGGACCACCACGTTGCACGGCAGCAGGGCGCCGAGCTCCGGTTCGGCGGCGAGCGCCTTGCTGGCCAGGTGCGGGTTGCAGGCACCCAGGATCACGTAGTCGCCCACGGCCGACGCGGCGTCCTCCCCCAGTTTTGCCGCGAAGGTGGCGCGGACGTTGATCTCGGACAGCACCCCGAATCCCTGGGCGGCGAGCGCCGCCTTGGTTTTCGCCACTGCTTCTTCCCAACTGGCCGGCACGACGGCGGTGTACGTGTACTGCATGCATCACTCCTTGGCGGTGGCGGCCCTCGCGGGCGCGAGGTGCTTGCCGAACCAGTCTCTGGCCAGGATGGCCGCGGCGGCAAGGGTCCCCGGTTCCTCGAACAGGTGCGTGGCCCCCTGGACCACGGCCAGCTGGTTCGGGCAGCGCAGCTGCGCCTTGGCCTGGCGGTTCAGCTCCAGGACCTCGGTATCCAGGCCGCCGACGATCAGCAGCGTCGGGGCGCGCACGGCGCCGAGCCGCGGGCCGGCCAGGTCCGGCCGGCCGCCGCGGGAGACCACAGCCGTGACCCGGGCGAAGGGTTCGGATGCGGACCACAGCGCCGCCGCCGCGCCGGTGCTGGCCCCGAAGTAGCCCACGTCGCACACCGCGGTGTCCTCACGGGTACCCAACCATTCCGTGGCGGCAGTGAGCCTGCGGGCGAGCAGCTGGATGTCGAAGACGTTCGCACGGTCACGCTCCTCGGCCGGGGTCAGCAGGTCCAGCAGCAGGGTCCCCAGCCCGGCGTGCTGCAGCACCCCCGCCACGAAGCGGTTCCGGGGGCTGTGCCGGCTGCTGCCGCTGCCGTGGGCGAAGACGACGACGGCGCGGGCCGGGACCGGCAGGTGCAGCTGCCCCGCCAGCCGCACGCCCTGGGCCGGGATCTCCACCTCCTCCTCGACCTCGGCCGGTTCCGGTGCCGCGGCCGTCCCCGTGCCCGGATACGCCGGGGCGTCGTGGAGCCGGCGGGCTGCGGCGTCGAGGAGCTGGATCACCTCGTCATCCTCGGTGGGTGAGAAGTCCCGGTAGTGGTAGCCGACGGCGGTGAACTGGCGCGGGGTGGCCAGACAGAACACCTCGTCGGGCTCCACCAACCGGGCGAGGGTGTCCGCGGGCGCCACGGGAACGGCCAGGACCACCCGGGCGGCGCCGAGCTGCCGGGCGATTTTGCAGGCGACCCGTGCCGTGGATCCGGTGGCGATCCCGTCGTCGACGATCACCGCAATCCGGCCGGTCAGGTCCTGGCGGCGGCGGCCCCTGCGGAAGCGGGCCACCCGGTCCTCCAGGACCACCCGCTCGCGGTCCTCCACGGCGCGTATTTCGTCCTCGCCCACCCGGGACTGGGCCAGGACGTGTTCTTCGAGGACTCGGGCCCCGCCCTCCCCGATCGCCCCCATGGCCAGTTCCGGTTGGTAGGGCAGGCCCAGTTTCCGGACCACGATCACATCCAGCGGGGCGTCCAGGGCAGCGGCCACCTCCGCCGCCACGGGCACGCCGCCGCGGGGCAGTCCCAGCACCACAATGTCCTTGCCCCGCAGGTCCCAGAGGCGCCTCCCCAGCTGCCGTCCGGCGTCGACCCGGTCTTCAAAAATGCTCATGGTCCCGGCTTTCCGATCAGGGAGGCGGCCGCCGGGCGCCGCCGGCGGAGTGGGCCGCCGGGGCGGTGGATGCCCGGCCGGGCCGCTTCATCTCACTATCGTTCACGGCTTTCGGGGGCGTGAGGGCCCTTGGACCCGGTTTCGTTTGCCGCGGTTTTCCCTGCCGCGGCGGGGTGCCAACGGTGCCCGGCGGGCATGGCGGGTGGTGGCGCCGGGGGTGCTGAACCGCGCGGCCCGCCGGGCCATGTGGTGGTCCCGGCCCCGCCGCCGGACCCGGGGCAGAACCGCCGCCGGGGGCTGCTGGGCGGCCCGGGCGAAGAACCACCGCTTGGCCACCTCCACCAGCACCAGGTAGACCACGGTCATGCCCAGCAGCGCCAGGAAGAACGGGACCGGCAACGGGTCGAATCCCAGCAGCCCGGCCAGCGGCGAGAGCGGGAGGAAAACACCCACCGCCACGACCCCGAGGGACGCTCCGAGCAGCCCGGCGGAGGGCCGGCTGCGCAGGAACGGGACCCGCCGGGTGCGGATCGCGAAGATGATCAGCGTTTGCGTGGCGATCGATTCGATGAACCAACCGGCCCGGAACTCCCCCGGGACGGCGTTGAAGACGTACAGCATCAGGCCGAACGTCGCGAAGTCGAAGAGGGAGCTGATCGGGCCGAAGAGGAACATGAACCGCCGGATGAAGCCGATGTTCCAGTGCGCCGGCGCCAGCAGCTGCTCGCGGTCCACCCGGTCCCCGGGGATGGCCAGCTGGCCGGTGTCGTAGAGCAGGTTGTTGAGCAGGATCTGGCCCGGAAGCATCGGCAGGAAGCTCAACACCACGGAGGCCGTCGCGGCGCTGAACATGTTCCCGAAGTTGCTGGAGGTCCCCATCAGCACGTACTTGATGGTGTTGGCGAAGATCCGGCGGCCCTCCATCACGCCGTCGGCCAGGACACCCAGGTCCTTGTCCAGGAGAACGACGTCGGCGGCGTCCTTGGCCACATCGGTGGCGCTGTCAACGGAGATGCCGATGTCCGCCTGGTGCAGCGCGAGGGCGTCGTTGACACCGTCGCCCATGAATCCCACCGCCCCGCCGCTCTGGCGCAGCAGCCGGATGATCCGGGCCTTCTGCTCGGGCGAGACGCGGGCAAAGATACTGGCCTCACGGGCGGCGGCGCTCAGCTCCGGGTCGGACATGGCCTCTGCCTCGGCGCCGGTGATGGTGCCGCCGGAGAGGACGCCGAGTTCGTCACAGACCCGCTCGGCCACTTTGGCGTTGTCCCCGGTGGCGATCTTGACCGTGATGCCCAGCGCCTCCAGCCGGTCCAGCGATTCGCGCGCGTTGGCCTTGGGCGGGTCGAGGAAGACCAGGAAGCCGGCCAGCCGGAGCCCGGTTTCGTCGGCCGGGGTCAGATCCGCCAGTCCGGGCGCTTCCCGGGTGGCCACCGCCACGACGCGGGAGCCGGCGGCGAACTGGGCGTCCAGCAGCGCCTGGACCTCGGCGGTGACGGGTCCGCAGAGGGCCAGGACGTCTTCCGGGGAGCCCTTGGTGATGATCCGCGGCCTGCCGTCGCCGTCGCGGACCAGTACGGAGGTGCGGCGCCGGAGGTGGTCGAAGCCGATCACGTCGAGGCGTTCGTACCGCGCCGGCTCGAAGCCGGCGGCCTGCGGCGATTCCCACAGCGCGGCGTCCAGCGGGTTCTGGCCGATGACGGAGCGCTCCGCCGCGGAGTAATCCACCTCGGTGGCCAGGAGTCCCAGGGTGAACAGCTCGGGCGGGCCGGTTCCCTGGGCCACGGGGAGCGCCATCGTGAAGCTGATCCTGCCCTCCGTCAACGTGCCGGTCTTGTCCGTGACCAGGATGTCCATGTCGCCGAGGTCCTCGATGCAGACCAGCCGCTTGACCAGGACTTTCCGCTTAGCCAGCTGCCGGGTTCCGGTGGCCAGGCTGGTGCTGACGACGGCGGGCAGGAGCTGGGGGGTGATGCCCACCGCGATGGCGAGGGAGAACAGCAGCGACTCGATCACCGGCCGCTGCAGGAGCAGGTTGGCGACAAAGATCAGCGAGGTCAGCCCGATGGCGACCTCCAGCAGCAGGAAGGAGAACCGCTTGAGGCCCAGCTGGAACTCTGTTTGCGGTTGCCGCTCCCCGAGGCCCAGAGCGATCCGGCCGAATTCGGCGCGTCCGCCGGTGGCGACCACCACGCAGGTGCAACTTCCGGACTGGATGACGGTGCCCATGAAGGCGCAGGAGGTCAGGTCGGCGAGCGAGGCGTTCTCGGTCACGGGCGCGGGCGTCTTGGCCACCGGCATTGACTCGCCGGTCAGGATGCTCTCGTCGCAGAGCAGGTCTTTAGCCCTAAGGATGCGCAAGTCCGCCGGGATGATGGCGCCGAGGCCCAACTGGACGACGTCGCCCGGGACCAGGGCGGTGACAGCCACCTCGCAGACGGTGCCGTCACGGACCACGACGGCGGTGTGCGTGACCCGGGAGTGCAGGGCCTCGGCTGCCCGCTCCGCGCGGAATTCGTTGCTGAACCCCAGGCCGACGCTGACGAGGAGGATCACGCCGATCACCACGGAGTTGGTGGCGTCGCCCAGCGAAAGGGAAAGCCCGGCGGTGATCAGCAGCAGGATCAGGATGGGGCTACGGAACTGCCGCGCCAGCACGGACCAGGCGCTGGCCTCGTGGGTCCGGACCGCATTGGGTCCCACCGCGTCCAGCCGGTCCGCGGCCGCAGCCCCGGACAGCCCGTCCGGCCCGGAGCCGAGGGCGGCCAGGACGGCGTCGGGCGCCTGCCGCGCGGCGTCGGTGATGGTCAGCGGCGGGGAGGCGGCCTCCCGTAGTTCAAGCTGTGACATGCGGTATCCGTCCGAGTGCCTGCCAGTTAGGCCTAAGACTACGACCGGCACCCGCACCCGTCATGCCGTTCGGCGGAATTCCTGCCAGCGGGCGGGGCGCCGTCCGCTGGCGGCGGACGGCCGGACAGGGCGCACCAAAAGAGTCCGGCGTCCTGTATATACTTTTTCTCGGTACGGTTTAGCAGAAGGCCGTTGGACGAATTTGGTCCGGCCCTGTCACCGTTACCACCGTGAACTTGCTCGCCGTGGTGCCCCAGCTGCCGGATCGACACCTCGAGCGAAACGGCATCAACGAACAGTGGCAAGTGATTCATCTGTGGCTTCGATTAGCCAACACCTGAACCAATTCGTGCTCAACAGCGCGGACATGGAAGAGTTCCTCGGCGAATTAGCGAAGGTCTCCGCGCGCACCCTCTCCGAGGTCGGCGACGAAGTGCTGTGCGGCATCACCCTCCTCCGGGAGCGCAAGGCGGCCACCGTGGCCAGCAGCAGCGCCGCCGCCCAGGCCATGGACGAGATCCAGTACGGCTTCAGCGACGGCCCGTGCATCACGGCGTCCCGCGAACAGGTCCCGGTCCATATCGAGGATCTGGAAGCGGACGAGCGGTGGCCGCAGTGCACGGCACGGATCCGGGAACACGGCATGCGCTCCATCCTGGCCGTCCCGTTCCTCCTCGACGGCGACACCCGGGCCGCGCTCAACCTGTATTCGCGCCGCCCGCACCGCTTCGACGAGCGGGCCCGCGACCTGGCCCACGGCTTCGTGAGCCAGACCTCCATGGCGCTGCGGCTCGCGGTCCGGTTCGCCCACTTCAGCGAGAAGGCCAGCAACCTCAAGGCGACCCTGGAGACCCGCACGGGCATCGACGTCGCCGTCGGCATCATCATGGCGCAGAACCGCTGCAGCCAGGCGGAGGCGTTCGAGCTGCTCAAGGCCGCCTCCAGCACCCGCAACGTCAAGCTGCACACCGTGGCGGCAAGCATCGTCGATTCCCTGGGACAGGGACCGGCGCGCACGCACTTCGACAGCTAGGCCGGCGGGGCGGCCGCCTCCTCGAGGACGGTCTTCAGGGTCTCTTCGTGGGCCAGGATGCGGAAGTGGCCGCCGGTGTCGAGCTGGATGTTCCGCGCCCCGGGCAGGACGCTGCCTTCCGGAATGTGCGGGTCGAAGAGCCCGTAGATGGAGGTGATCCGCTCGTTGACCCGCTGTTCGCGGGAGAGCTGGAGGGTCACGGCGCTGCGTGGGGAGAGCGCCCGGAGGCTCGGCAGCAGCATGAACCCGGCGTAACGCGAGCCCGAGAAGGGCGAGGCCACGGCCACCATGCGGACCAGCCGTCGCTCGGGGTCCAGGGCCATCATGGCGAACTTGCCGATCAGGCCGCCCTTGCTGTGCGCCACGATCAGGACGTCCGTCAGGTCCCTGTCCCGCAGGTAGCCGGCGATCAGTTCGGCGGCCTTCGGCACGGCCAGCCGGTTCCGCTGCAGCACGGTCACCACGTGCACCGGATGCCCGGCGTCGTGCAGGGTCCGGATCAGCGGCATCATGAAGCGCCAGTCCTCGAAAATGCCGGGGATGATGAGGACGTGGCGGCCCGTCCCGCTGAGGAATTCATCCGGGCTCACCCGGGAGACGGCGCTGCGCAGTTGCCGGCCGACGGCGTACACGTAGTCCAGCGCCCACCAGCCGGCGACCCGGAGCGGACCGCTCATGCGACGGGCTCCGCGGCGGGGGCGGCTTCGGTCAGGCCGGCGAAGCGGAGGATCGCCTCGGCCACCTCGACGGACTTGTTGTGCTGGACCACGTGTCCGGTGCCCTCGACCTCGAGGAACGCACCCGCGGCGGCCCGCGCCATCAGGCGGTGGCACCAGTCCCTCGGCGCCACCGGATCGTGCTCGCCGCGGAGCACCAGGACCGGGGCGGACACGTCCATGATCCGGTCCTCCAGGCGGTAATCCATCATCACCCTGAGGTTCTTCAGGTACCAGGCGGGCCCGCAGCGCAGGTAGTCGGTGAAGACGACGGCGTTCGAGGACGGGCTCTCAAAGGAGAGGCAATCCCGGCCCAGGGCCAGCGCCTGCCGGGCCACGGTGCGCCTGCGGTCGTTGACCACGGGACCCATCAGGACCACGTGACGGACCCGGGCCGGCTGCTGCACGGCCACCTCCGTGACGAATTGGGTGCCCATCGAGTGTCCGACAATGACGAAGTCCAGCACTCCCAGCCGTTCCAGCGCACCGATGATGTAGGTGGCCTGTTCGGCGGCGTTGAGGGTGTGGTCCGGTTCCGGCGTGGCCCCGAAGCCCGGCAAGTCGATCGAAAAGGTGTCCACCGTCGCGGCGAGGTTGCGGTGCAACCGCTCCAGGTAGCGGTGGGAGGCGCCGATGCCGTGGATCAGGACGACGGCGGGCGGCCCCGGCGCGGGCTCGGCGGGGCCCTTGGTGCCGATGCCGCTGCCGGTGGCTCCGGCGTCGCGGCCGGGCACATCGGTGGTGGCTCCGGCGTCGTCGGTGTCCGCGCTCCTGCGGGAGGCGAACACGTGGCCCACGTGCCCGGCCACCTCAACCTCGATGCGCACGGGCCTGCTCATGGGGTGTCTCGTTTCTTTCGGCGTCCCGTAAGCATACTGACTACACCTGAGCGGGTGCTGGGCGCCGCTTCGACGGTTCCCTGCCGAACAGACGTGCAGACGGTATGTATCAAGCTGTTTGTGACAGCTGGGTGGTTTGTTTGTGGTTGATGCCGGCTGGGGGTGGGGCTCCGGGTGCGGTGGGTTTGCGGTGGTATCGGTGCGGGTTGCGGTTGTAGGAGGCGTCGAGGGTGGCTTGGCGTTGGCTGCGTGCCTGCTCGATCCGGCCGTGGTGGACGGTGTCGGGGGTGTAGTAGTTCAGTCCGCTGTGGCGGTGGTTGGTGTTGTAGTCGGTGAAGAACGCGGCCATGTGGTCCCGGGCGTGGTCCAGGTCCTGGAACCGGCGGGGGAAGTCGAGGTCATATTTGACGGTCTTGAACAGGGACTCCGAGTACGGGTTGTCATCGGAGACCCGGGGCCGGGAGTAGGAGAGCTCGATGCCCAGTGCCCGGGCCAGGTCCAGGGTTGTGCCGGCCCGCATCGGGGCCCCGTTATCGGCGTGCAGGACCGTGGGGCTGTGGTGGTTTCCGGTGACGGCGTCCCGGATCAGGGCGGCGGCGAGGGCGGCTGTTTCGGTGTGTTCAACCCGGTGCCCGACGACCTTGCGGGAGTAGACATCCATGATGGTGTAGAGCCGGTAGGTGTGTCTCCCGGGCCCGTGGAGCATCGTGATGTCCCAGCTCCAGAGCTGGTTCGGGGCGTCCGCGTTCAGGACAGGTTTGACCCGTTGCCGGGAGCCGGTGCCGCCGCGTTGAACCCGGCGGTCCCCGTTTTGCCCGTGCGCGGCCACGATCCGGTGGGCTGAGGCGATCGAGAAGGAACAGCGCCCGGAATCGAGCATCCGGTAGTAGGCCTGGGTGACCGAGAGGTTCCCGTAGTCCTCGGAGTTGAGCCGTTCCATGAATTCCTTAGCCTCAGCCGTGCTGATCCGGTTCGGGTAGGCCCGGCCCTTATGCGGGAGGGTGACTCCGGCGGGAGGAGCGGGGTTCAGATGCCGGTACCAGGTGGTGCGGTGAAGACCGAGCAGGGCGCAGGTCCTCACCGCTGACCAGCCGGCCGAGACCAGGTGCCCGGCAAAGGTCAGGGCGATTCCTTTCCAGACTTTGGGATCAACCATTCGGGCCGGCCCGGGTCCGGGTCCGGAAGGTGCGGGTCCGTTGCCGCCGCGCTCCTGGCCATCGCGTCCAAGAGCGCGGAAGCTTTTCCCAGAATGTCCACCGCGGCCTCGGACCGGGCCAGTTTGGCTTTAAGGATCTCGTTCTCTCTCAAGACCCGTTTGAGCTGTTGCTTATCTCCGGCATTCAAGCGCTGGTCCTCACTTCCTGGCGCGGCATTGGACCTCAACTCCCCGGCCTCACGCTGCCGGACCCAGAGCCGAAGAGTTCCATCGGTGATGCCGACCGCCCTGCTGAACGCGGTCCTGGAACCGCGTTCAAGGCACTTGTCGTACTCCTCGAGAATCGCGTGTTTCTGCGCGAGAGTGAAGTGGCTCCGGTTAGACACACGCGAAGGGATCACAAAATCCATTACGGACCTTTCCCCGCCCCGAACGCCCGACCGTGAACGACAGGAAACCTGTCACACAACAGCCTGACACACAGGGCAGAAGCGTCGATCCGGCGCGGAACCGTCGAATCGGGATGTGCCGCGGGCGGGTCAGTTGCGGCGCCTGCCCCGGTCGATGCGGCTACACCGGACCGAGCGGTGCCGGGCCGGTGGCCGGGGCCGGAGCCGGTTCCTTGAGTTCGACGAAGAGGGCGTGTGTGGCGCTCGCGCCGATGTTCTCCCCGGAGTGGGTCTGCGCGGGCAGCCACCGCGCCTGCCCGGCGGGGAGCTCGACGGCGGTCTCCCGTCCGTTGGCGGTGAGGCGGCGCCGGAAGCTGCTGAGGGTGACCATCACCGAGTCCGGATGCCGGTGCTCCACGGTCTTGTCGCCCGGGGCATCGACGTATTCCAGGACGCGGACGCGCTCATTTTCGAAGACCACCCGGTACAGGGCAGGGTTGGTCTCCACGGGATCCTGGTTCATGTCCGGACTGTAGCCCCGGACGGCCCCGGGCACCACGGCCTTACTGCCCGACCGTCCCCGCGGTGCCGCGCCGGAACAGCCACGCCGCTCGGCAGACGTGGGCCTGTACCGCCGCGGCGGGTCCCTGTAGCGTGGCAGGAAGGGCCGGGTCCGCCGGTCCGCGCGAGTCATCGGAACATGCGAGTCATCGGAGGAACACGTGAGCGACAAGCCGGTTGAGCCCGAAGAGATCGTCAGCGACGGAGTGCAGGAGGGCAGCAATCCGGTCCCCCGCGACGAGGAAGGCAACGCCGCCGGCCAGTCCGCCGGAGAGCCTGGGACGGACGGTCAGCAGGAAGGCAACGGGACCCCCGACTCGCGCAAGGTCCCGGGCCCCGCGGAACAGGACGACGCCGAGACGGCGGACGACCGCGGTCTCACCACCGACACCACGCCGGACTAGGTGGCGGGCGGGGCGATGTTGACCAGCCAGTCCACCCCGAACCTGTCCTTGCACATCCCGAACATGTCGCCCCACGGTGCCCGGTCCAGCGGGACCGTGACCGATCCCCCGTCGGACAGCTTGTCCCAGTAGCCGCGCAACTCGGCCTCGTCGGCGCCGCTCAGGGACACGGAGAAGTTGTTGCCCGGCGTGTAGTCCATACTGTTGGGCGTGTCCGCGCCCATCAGCACCATGCCCGAGTCCACCGTCAGCATGGCATGCATAATTTTGTCTTGCTCGGCGGGGTCCTCGCTGGCGCGGAAGTCGGCGAAGGTACTCATGGTCAGCTGGCCGCCGAAGACCGACTGATAAAACGTCATGGCGTCCCTGGCGGTGTCGCGAAAGCCAAGGTAGGGGTTCAGCGTGGTCATAGTTCCGGCCTCCCGGGAGCTGGTCAGGTGCTGTTGCTGGTCAGGTGCCTGCGGGCGCCGCACCCCACGGAGGGACCGGTTCCCGCTGGGTGACATCCTGCCGGATCGGGGACCTGCTGCACAGGGGCCAAACGCCGCAGGCCGCGTTCCCACCGTGATGGGGACGCGGCCTGCGGCGCGGCTGGGGCTGACTGCTACGCGGTCTGGCCGGCGTGCTCGCCCTCGGCGATTTCTTCGATCAGCTTCGCATTGAAAGCCTTCAGATCGTCAGGGGTCCGGCTGGTGACCAGGCCCTGGTCGACCACGACCTCCTCATCGGACCAGTTGGCGCCGGCGTTCTTGAGGTCTGTTTCGAGCGTGTAGTACGAGGTCAGGCTGCGGCCGTTGGCCACACCGGCGTCGATCAGCAGCCACGGGCCGTGGCAGATCGAGGCGACCGGCTTGTGCTGTTCGAAGAAGCTGCGGGCGAAGGCCTGGGCTCCCTGGTCGGCACGGAGGTGGTCGGCGTTGACGACACCGCCGGGGATGACCAGCGCGTGGAAATCGTCGGCGTTGGCCTCGTCGACAGTCAGGTCCACGGTGAACGTCTCACCCTTGTCGGTACCGTCGTAGCCCTGCAGGGTGCCGCTCTTCGGCGACACCAGGGTGGGCTCGCCTCCGGCTTCCTTGACCGCGTTCCAGGGGCCGGTCAGCTCGACCTGCTCGACGCCGTCCGTCAGCAGGAAAGCGACCTTCTTGCCCGAGATGTTGTGTTCCGACATACGTCCTCCTCTAAGCGATGCGCGTCGCTGGCGGCTTGAGGGCCGCGGTGCCCCGCGCAGAAAGATTGGTGGCTTGCCTTTCCCACTCTAGGAACTTCGAAAATAATAAGCAAGCTGATCATATGATGGGGTTACGCCGCCCGTCAGCGCGGCCGCCGGGCACCCCCGGCCCTTTGGACCAGCCCTCTATTCAGCAGGGTCCGCCGGTGGCTACGCTGGCGGGGTCAATCCGGCACCGGAACCGCGGGCTCACCGCAGGAAGCAGGCAATCATGGACGAACGCGACATTCTGCAGCGCATCACCGCCCTGGTGGACGAGGAGCGCGGACTCCGGGAGCAGGCCGAGGCCGCCAGCCCGGAGCACGACCACGCTCCGGACCGTCTCCGCCTCCAGCAGCTCGAGGAGGACCTGGACCAGTGCTGGGACCTGCTTCGGCAGCGGCGGGCGAAGCGGCAGTATGGGGAGAACCCGGATGAGGCCGAGGCCCGCCCCGTCAGCCAGGTGGAGGGCTACAAGGGCTGACGCGGCGCGCGACGGCGGCGTGCGCGCGGTCGCCGCGCACGGCGTCAGCCTTCGCGCGACGGCGGCGCACCGCGTCAGACTGCACTCCCCGGGAGCGGGCCAAGGACCAAAGGGCCCCTGATTTTTCGGTGGCGCCGGCCTACCATAAGGACGGGGGGCACCCGGAAGCGCTGTCGCTTATTGGAGGCCACGATGTTCACCTTTGTCCGCTCACTTTTCCCGTCGGCGCAGAAGGAGTCGGTGGCCGCCCCGCCGGGCCGCCCCCGCCGCTCCCGGCCCTGGGCAGCGGCCGCCGCAGTCGTTGTCGCGCTCGGAGCGGCGACTCTGGGCGGATCCCCGGCCTCAGCGGCCGCACCCACCCAAAGCTTCATCGTGGTCCTCAAGGACGGCGCCGGCGACGCCGGGGCAATCGCGGCCGCGCACCGGAGCAGCTTCGGGGTTACCGCGGCCACCGTCTACCGCAACGCCGTCAGCGGGTACGCCGGCACCATGACCCAGGCCCAAGCGGCCCAGGTGGCCAAGGATCCACGCGTGGACTTCGTCACCGCGGACCGGCGCTTCGGCCAGCCCGACGAACCGAAACCGGCCGGATCCCAGGTGGCGCCGGCGTGGTGGCAGCGCATCGGCGGCGAGCCGGAGGAGGCCCAGGAGTCTGCCCGGGCCAACCCGGCCCGCGACAAGGGCACCGGCGTGAACGTGGCCGTAATCGACAGCGGCATCGACGGCAACCACCCGGACCTGAACGTCCGCGGCGGCGTCGACTGCACCTCGGGCCAGCCCGTCAAAGTCACCCCGATCGACAAACTGGGTCACGGCACGGCCGTGGCCGGCGTTATCGGCGCCCGCAACAACAACCTCGGCATCATCGGCACGGCGCCCGGCACCCCGCTCTGGTCGGTCCGCGTGGTGACGGACGACGACGTCATCACCGAGGCGAGCCTCATCTGCGCGATCGACTGGGTCACCTCCACCCGCCGCGACGACGACCCGACAAACGACATCTCGGTGGCCAACATCAGCATCGGCGGCCCCGGGTCGGACACGGCCAACTGCGGCAAGGGCACCGACCCGATGCACTACGCCATCTGTCGCTCGATCCGCGCCGGCGTCACCTATGCGGTGGCGGCGGGAAACGAGTCCTCCAACCTGGCCGGCACCGTTCCGGCCAGCTACCACGAGGTCCTCACGGCCACCGCGATCGCCGACTTTGACGGGCAGCCGGGCGGACTCGCCGGCACCGTCTGCGGGACGGTGGACTTCGGTATCTTCGGCCAGAAGGACGACGCGCCGGCCTTCTTCTCCAACTACGCGGTGGCCGCCAAGGAGCGCCGCCATACGGTGGCGGCGCCGGGGGTCTGCGTCCTCTCCACCGCACCCGGGGGCTACGGCATCAACCACGGAACCAGCTTCGCCAGCCCCGCGGTAGCCGGCGCCGTCGCCCTCTGCATCAGCGACGGGGCCTGCCACGGTTCCGGGGCCGAGGTGGGCGAGCAGTTCCTGGACCATATCGAGGCGTACAACCACCGGCACCGGGACTTCGGCTTCACCGGCGACCCGCTCCGGCCCGTTGACTCCAAGTACTACGGCTACCTGACGGAGATCGCCCACTTCTGATTTTGCGCCGCCCGTTTCGACGGTTCCAAACGTCTATCCGGCAGGGAACCGTAGAATCGGTGCGCCCGTGAGGCCGGGTCAGGCGACGGGCGCCGCGCTGAGCCGCTCCGGCTTGTCCGCGTCCGGAGTTCCGACGTCCGCGGGGTAAATCATCTCCTCCGGCGCCCGGGAGCTGCGCTTTGCCAGCGGGTAGAAGACGACGGCGGTCACCACCAGCCCCACCAGCCAGGAGATGTCAGAGCCGCCGAGCACCTCGGTCATCGGGCCGGTGTACAGGGTCTGGGCCAGGAACGGGATCTGCGCGACGATGCCTACCGCGTAGGAGATCAGGGCGGGTGCATTCCAGCGGCCATAGCGCCCGTTTGGATCGTAGAGGGCCGGGATGTCTACCCGCTCCTTCGACACGAGGTAGTAATCCACCAGGTTGATGGAGCTCCACGGGATGAAGACCATCAGGAGCAACAGGACGAAGTTCTTGAAGTTGGCGATGAAGTCCGGGGACGCGAGGACCGCTATCAGCACGGAGAGTCCAATGAAACCGACCACGTAGGCGAACCTGGTGCGGGAGGACGTAACGGCCTGGCGGGTGAATGCGGTGACGGAGGTCAGCATGGTCATGTAACCGCCATAGGCGTTCAGCGTGTTCACGGTGAGTTTGCCGGTGACGATGACCAGGTAGATCACGACGGCGATCAGTCCCCCGCCGCTGAGGTTGCCGAGGAAGGCGACCTGACCGTCGAGGAAACGCTGGCCTTTCGGGAGCGCCATCGACGCGAAGAGTGCCCCCAGCGTCATGGACCACTGCGAGCCCAGCACCGTCCCGGCGAAGGCTGCGAGGAAAGTCTTGCGGGCCGGAGTGGATGCCGGCAGGTACCGCGAGTAGTCGGCGACGTACGGGCCGTAGGTCAGCTGCCAGCCGGCTCCGAGGGAGACTGCCAGCAGGAACGTGGGGAATTCGAAGGAACCGGAGGCGAGCATGGCGCCGACGTCCTGGCTGGTGAACAGGCGCACTCCCAGGTAGGTGAAGCCCACAACGCCGACAACGGTAGAGATGCGCCCCAGCAGGTGGATGTATTTGTAGCCAAGCGTTGCGACGAGGACCGTCAGGGCGCCGAAGATGACCATGCCGACGGCGGGGACTCCCGTGCGGGTGATCTGGTCGATCGCCTGTCCCGCCAGGACCGTGCCCGTGGCCGCGAAGCCCAGGTACATGACGATCACCAGGACAAGCGGAATAACCGCTCCGAACACGCCGAACTGGGCCCGGCTGGAAATCATCTGGGGCAGGCCGAGCTTTGGACCCTGGGCCGCGTGCAGTGCCATCACCGCGCCGCCGAGCAGGTTGCCCAACAGCAAACCCAGAATGGCCCAGAGCGCGTCGGCGCCGAAGAGGACGGCCAAGGCGCCGTCGACAATCGCCGTAATCTGCATGTTCGCCCCGAACCACAGGGTGAACTGCTGCCGGGGCGAGCCGTGCCGCTCGCCGGCCGGAACGAAGTCGATGGAGCGGCGTTCAACGCGCTGCCCGCCGCCTCCCGTTCGAGTGGATGCCTGCATGCTCGTCCTCACTTCAAAGATTTGGGTGGTCGGTCCATCTGAGCACGCGGCGTGACCGGGATCACCGGTGAAAAGGACGTTATGGTCTGGGATTCCGGACGGGCTACTGAAGCAGGTCCCTCGGCGACCCGGGTGAGCCCTCGTTAACATCCCCGAAACATGACCGTTAACGCCCCGACACGAAAGCCCGAATCCTGTAACTTTCCCGCAACGCAGAGCCCGACTGCCTGAAACACTCCGACGCGAGGATTAAACCCGGTTGGGGGCCGGCGGCGAAGTGTCCCGGTACAACGGTTGACGAAGGGACACGCAGGTGCAGCTCACCGCGGGAAGCGTCTGGATCATCATCTCTGCAGCCCTCGCGCTGCTCATGACCCCGGCCCTGGGCCTGTTCTACGGCGGCATGACCCGCGCCAAGGCCTCCTTGAACATGATCATGATGAGCTTCGTCTCGGCGGGCATCGTCGGCGTCGTCTGGGTCCTCTGGGGCTACTCGATGTCCACCGGCCAGGGCGTGCTGGGCATCTTCGGAGACCCGTTCGCCAACGCGGGCCTCTCCCGGCTGATCGGCTCCCCGGACCTGATCAAGGCCGGTTTCAGCGCCACCTTCGCCATCATCACCGTCGCCCTCATCAGCGGGGCCATCGCCGACCGCACCAAATTCTCCGCCTGGGCACTCTTCGTCCCGGTGTGGATCACCGCCGTCTACTGCCCGCTGGCCTATATGGTCTGGGGCGGCGGGCTAATGAGCCCTGGCGGCGCCGTCAGCAAGATCTTCGGCCAGGTCATCGACTTCGCTGGCGGCACCGTCGTCGAAATCGCTTCCGGCACCGCGGCCCTGGTCATGGTCCTGATCGTCGGCAACCGCCACGGTTTCGCGAAGGACCCCTCGCACCGCCCGCACAACATCCCCTTCATCATGCTGGGCGCCGGCATCCTCTGGTTCGGCTGGTTCGGCTTCAACGCCGGCGCCGCCACCACCGTGGAACAGGCCGGCCTGATCTGGGTCAACACCCTTGCCGCCCCGGCCGCCGCCATGCTCAGCTGGCTGGCCGTGGAGAAGGTCCGGCACGGCCACCCCACCTCGCTCGGCGCCGCGTCCGGCGTCGTCGCGGGCCTGGTGGCCATCACGCCCTCGTGCGCCAACGTCAGCCCGCTCGCCGCCGTCGGACTGGGCCTGCTGGCCGGTGCCGCTTGCTGCGTGTTCGTGGACCTGAAGTTCCGCTTCGGCTTTGATGACTCGCTCGACGTCGTCGGCGTCCACCTCGGCGGCGGCCTGATCGGCACCCTGGCCCTGGGCTTCATCGCCCTGCCCGTTGACGGCCACGGCGGCGGCCTGTTCTACGGCGGCGGGCTGCAGCAGCTGGTGGCCCAGACCGTGGCCGTGCTAATCACCGTGCTCCTCTCGGCCCTGGCGACGGCGGTCATCGGCCTGGCCATCCACAAGACCATCGGCTTCCGGGTGAGCCACGAGGCCGAGGTGGCTGGCGTCGACCGCTCCGAGCACGCCGAGACCGCATACGAGTTCGACGGCCTGGCGCACAGCCGCTTCAACCCCTTCGGCCACCATGGCCTCCCTCACACGGTGCACGCGGCGGCGGGCCACGGGCGGACCGGGGAACCGGCGGAAGAACACGGTCGCGTCAAGGAGTCCGTCACGGCGGGCAACGCCGCCTGAGAACCGGTCCGCGCCGCGGGGAGCGCCTGACAGAATGAGCCTATGGACATAGCCCTCGGTTTGCTGGTGCTCGTTGCGGTCGTCTGCGCCGGAAGCGCCCTGGGCCGGAAGCTGGACATCTCGGTCCCGCTGCTGCTGGTCCTGGCCGGCGTCGCGGGGTCCTTCATTCCCTTCGTCCCGGACATCGAACTGAACCCCGAAATGGTCCTGGTGGGCCTGCTGCCGCCGCTGCTCTACGCGGCGGCACTGCGCACCTCGCTGTTCGACTTCGGCTCCAACCGCCGCGCCATCGGCCTGCTCTCGGTGGGCTACGTGATCTTCGGAACCATCGCCGTCGGCCTGGTGGTGTGGTGGCTGTTCCCGGAAATCCCGCTCGCGGCCGCGATCGCCCTCGGCGCCGTCGTCGCGCCGCCGGACGCCGTGGCCGCCACCGCGATCGCCCGCAAGGTGGGCATGCCGCGCCGGATCGTGACCATCCTCGAGGGCGAGTCACTGGTCAACGACGCCACCGCCCTGGTCTGCCTGCGCAGCGCCATCGCCGCCATCGCGGGGACCGTCTCGGCGGCCGGCGTCGCGGGGGGATTCGTGCTCGCCGCGGGCGGCGGCCTGGTGGTGGGCCTGGCCGCGGCCTACGTCCTGACCATGCTGCGCAAGCGGATCCGCAACGTCGCGATCAACACCTCGACGTCGTTGATGGCCCCGTTCGTCGCCTACCTCCCGGCCGAGGCCATCCACGCCTCCGGGGTCCTCGCCGTCGTCGTCACCGGCCTGGTGATGGGGATGAAGGCGCCGTCCATGCCGAACGGCGCGGCCCGGCTCAGCCAGCGCAGCAACTGGAACACCGTGCAGTTCCTGCTGGAGAACTCCGTGTTCCTGCTGATCGGCCTGCAGGTCCGGACCATCATCGAGGGCGTCCAGGACGATTCGCTCGGCGCGGGCCGGATCTGGGCCGGCTGCGCGGTGATCCTGCTGGCGGTGCTGGTGCTGCGGCCGGTCTGGGTCTTCCCCGCAACCTACCTGCCGCGGCTGATTCCCAGCATCAAGCACAAGGACCCTGCCCCGCCCTGGCAATTCGCCGCAATCGTGTCCTGGGCGGGCATGCGCGGGGTGGTGACCCTCGCCGCGGTGCTGGTGCTGCCGGCAGACCTGGAACACCGCTCCGTGCTGATCCTCGCGGCCATGGTGGTGGTGGGCGGCACCCTCACCCTGCAAGGCTTCACGCTGCCCCCGCTGGTCCGGTGGCTGCGGGTGCAGGGCCCCGACCGGCGCGAGGACGCGCTCAACCAGGCCTCCCTGATGCAGTTGGCGACGGCGGCGGGCGTGGAACGCTTGCAGGAACTGCGCACCGACAACGACCCGCCCGAAGTGATGGCGATGCTGAAGCGGCGCACCCAGGAGCGCGGGCTGGCGGCGTGGGAGCGCCTGGGCCGGCCCACCTCCGAAGCCGCGACCCCCAGCCAGCGGTACGCGGAGCTGCGCCTGGCGATGCTGGAGGCGGAACGGTCCAAGGTACTGGAGCTCCGGCGCGGCGGTGAATACGCCCACGAGGTGCTCAGCGAGGTCCTGGACCGGCTGGACGTCGAGGAATCCATGCTGGATATCTCCCTCGACGAGCTGGACACGGCCGGCGACGGCGGCGGCGAGGGCCTCGCGCAGCCCGGCGGCGCCTGCGGGCACCTGGAGTCCGCCCCCGACCGCGAAGTCCCCGAGGACCCCTTCTGCGCCGAATGCCGGCGGGAGGGCACGACGCCGGTCCACCTCAGGATGTGCCTGGCGTGCGGAAACGTCGCCTGCTGCGACTCCTCCCCCGGCACCCACGCCACGAAGCATTACCGCTCTACCGGCCATCCCGTGATGCGCAGCGCCGAACCCGGCGAGGAGTGGCGCTGGTGCTACGAGGACGACCTGCTGGGCTAGGCACCGCTTCGCTTGCACCAGCAGGGGCCGGAGCCACATCCCGGTGTCAATGAGCCCGTGTCAATGCGCCGGAGTCACCGCGCCGGTGTAGCTCGTTCCGGAGCGGGGTCCTCGCCAGCCGTCACGGGTGAGAGGCGGAGCCTGGTGGAGAGCGCGGCGATGGCTGCGAAGACGACGGCGCCGATGGCGATGGCCAGGGACATCACGGCCACCATGCCGTACCCGCCGTTCCGGGGATCGAGGAAGGGGTAGGGTACCAGCCGACAATGGGGCCGCGGATCAGGCTGTAGACGAGGTACAGCAGTGGAAAGGCCAGCCACACCATGGAGGTCCGCAGCGGAATCCTGGTGGTCGGCAGGTCCACAAGCCAATCGATCACCATGATCGTGGGGATCGTGTAGTGCAACACCACATTGATCCAGGGAATCGGGGTGTTGACGTCGATGTCGCTCAGGAGCAAGTTGTACACAATGCCCGTGATGGTCATGTAGATGGTCGCGGCGCCCCGCAAGAGGTCCAGCCACCGGGGGCTGAGGCCCTTCCACGAGCAGTAAGCGGCAATCCCGAGGGTCACGAAGGCGATGACGTTCGATTCAATCGTGAAATAGCTGAAGAAGTTGCTCGCCTTGGCCCCTGGAACATTCAGCAGGAGGTGGGACAGCTGAAGGACGACGGCGGCGAGGCCGAGGGCTGCAAACCAGGCCCTGAAGAGGGCAAGACCACGGTTGGGCATTGTCATGGACGATCTCCCTCGCTGTGTACCGGCGGAATCGGACCGGGCGGCGTCACCCTACCGGCAGGAACACCCGGCGCAGGGCCGGCGGGGATCACGATCCGGACACACGGATCCCGGCCCCGCGGATGCCTGCCAGCGGTGGCCGGGCGTACCCTCGGAGCTGTGGACATCGTTGAATTCCTGTCCCAACGGATCGGCGAGGACGAGGCCGCGGCCAGGTCACTGCTGACCGATAGGACCCTCTCCAAGTCCGGCGAATGGTACGAACAGCGGCTGCTGCTCGAGTGCGAGGCCAAACGGCGGCTGATCCAAGTGGTGGAGGCTGCCCGGCAATCCGCCCTGACGGCCATGGTCACCGAATCCGTTGACGACGGTTCCGGGGACGGCGGCTGGGCGCCCCGGTCACTGGACTGGATGGAACGGTCGCTGCGGGCGGTGGCGCTGCCCTACGTCGACCACCCGGACTTCAACGAGGACTGGCTGCGGCTCTGACGTGCCGGCCATGAGGCGTTTGGGTCCGTCCGCCGACCGGAAAAGCTCCGCGCAGAGCGAACGGCCCGCACGGCACGAAATATCCCGGGACCCGGCGTCGTTGCCCCCACTATGACAACTATTGGAATCATCGGTGCAGGTCACATTGGCAGCCAGGTCGCCCGCAAGGCGGTCGAACTCGGCTACGACGTCGTCATCAGCAACTCCCGTGGACCCGAGACGCTGGGCGACCTCGTCGCTGAACTGGGGCCGAAGGCCCGCGCGGCCACGGCCGCCGAAGCCGCCGCGGCGGGCGACTTCGCCGTCGTCACCGTCCCGCTGAAGAACATCGGCGACATCCCGGCCGAACCGCTTGCCGGGAAGATCGTGGTGGACACCAACAACTACTACTGGGAGCGCGACGGCCGCATCGCCGCGCTGGACAACGGCGAGGCCACCACCTCCGGCATGCTGCAGGACCTCCTCCCGGAGTCCAAGGTGGCCAAGGGCTTCAACCACATCATGTACACCCAGATCACCACCGACGGCACCCCCGCCGGCACCGACAACCGCCGGGCACTGGCCACCGCCAGTGACTACCCGGAGGCAGCGGAACTGGTCACCCGGCTGTACGACGAGTTCGGTTTCGACACCGTCAACATCGGCCCGCTCTCCGAGAGCTGGCGCGTGGAACGCGACCGCCCTGCCTACGGCAGCCGCCAGAACGCCGAGGAACTGCGCGAGAACCTGGCCAAGGCGCCCCGCACCCTTTAGCGGTATCCCCCGGACCGCCGGCGCCACCACGGCCGCCGGCGGTCCGGCTCCGTCGCCGGGACCTCCGGTTCCGCCACGGCACGACGCTCCCGCCATCTGGCGACCTCGACGTCGGCGTCCCGGGTCTTCGTGATCACCGGCGGCCCGCCCTGCAACTGGCGCCGCGCCTCGATGACGCGGGCGTTGAAGTCGGCGATGATCTCCCGCACCTGGGATTCCGCCACCTGCTGGTCCAGCCGGTCATCCAGGGCGGCGTTCTCGGTCCGCAGCAGGATTGCGGCCGGACCCAGTCCGCTCAGGTCCTCACGCTGCAGCAGCCCCTTGACCCACCAGTCCGGGTCATAGACCTCGCCCAGGCCCGGGATCGGCTTGCCGGCGTACTTCAAATTGTCGAACTTCCCCTGCGCCATGGCGTCCCGGACCAGGTACTCGGCACGGGCCGCGTCGTCCACTGCCGCGCGCTTCCGCCGCAGATCCGCCTCCGCCGCGTCCAGCTCGGCCTGTTCCTCAACCGAACTGCCGCTGATCCGGAGGGACCGCAGCCCGGCGGCCCGTTCCACCCGGCGCCGGAATGCCGAATTCTCCCCCTCGACCATGGTGCACCCCTTCCCGGGTCCGATGCTTGTCTCCCAGTATGACCAGCGGGACGACGGCGGCGGAACCCCGGTAAAACGTCAGCATCAGCTCAACTTCCCGCCCATAAGGATTGCGCGTCGGAAAGCGGAAGCGGAACTCCCGAAGGGGGTTCCGGCCGCGACGTCACTGCGGGGGCGGTAGAAGGCCGGATTTCGCAGGCGGAAATTTACCCCTTCTAGGGCCTTGTGAACAGGGCCTTGTGGCCCCCGATAACCGGTAGGTGGGGTCAAGTACACTCATGCAATGAGGCTTCTGTACATCACAGAAAGTGCGCCCAACCGCGACCCCGTGTACGGGGATGGCAGCTCCATGATCCCGTACGAAATCCTGCGGAATCTGCCCGCCGACGTCGACGTGACCCTGCTCAGCTACTCCGGCCGGGTCGAACTGCCGGCGGAGATCCGCGAGCGCTGCACGGAGGTCCACGTCCTTACCCCCCGCCCGCGCGCGGCCGCCCTCGTCCGCTCCCTGGGCGGCCTCAACGGCGCCGGCCGGCACGAACGGGCCACGCGCGAGGCGGCGGAGCTGACCGCCGCGCTCTCAGCCCGCGCCGACGCCACCCTCATCCACGGACCACACGCCCTTTTCCTCTCCCGGTACGTCCAGGGTCCCCTGGTGCTGCAGACCGTTGACCCCTGGTCCGTGCGGACGCAGATGGACACCGCCATCGCCGGCCGGCTGAAGGCCGCCTACCGGGTCCGGGAATTCCTGGCCCTGCGCGCCGAACGCCGGCTCCCGGCCCGGGCCCGCCTGCTCACCGTCGGAGCCAAGGACGCCGCCCGGTGGTCCGCCAGCCTGGGGCGCCCCGTCCGCAGCATCCCCAACGGCGCCGACCAGGCGGCGCAGCCCGCCGTCCGGCGCGAGGACCCCGTGGTCTGTTTCGTCGGCAGCCTGAATTACGGCCCGAACATCGACAGCGCCCAGGTCCTGGTCCGGTCCATCGCCCCGCTGGTCTGGGAAACCGTCCCCCGGGCCACCTTTGTGCTCGCCGGACGCCGGCCGGACCCCGCCGTCCTGGCCCTGGCCGGCCCGCGGGTGGAGGTCGCCGGCAACGTGCCCTCTGTCCTGGACGTCTACCGGGCGGCGGACGTGGCCGCCTTCCCCGACGAACACGGCGTCGGGATCCGCAACTCGGTGCGCGAGGCGCTGGCCGCCGGTGTGCCCGTCGTGGCCACCCCGGTGGGGGCCCGGGAGCAGGAAGCCCACCCGCTGCTGACCGTCGTCGAGGACCCGGAGGTCTTCGCCCGGCGGGTCGTCGAGGCGCTCGAGAACCGCGGGACCGGCGCGAGGACCGCAGAGTCTGAGGGCGCGGGGTTGGTCCGTTCCTGGCAGACCGCGGCGTTGGAGTACCTGGCGGAACTGCACTCGGCCATCGGCTCCGCGGGGGCGGGGCTTCCGGCGCGGAGCACCTCCGCATGACTCAGGCCCCGCCGGGGGAACTGGCCCGGACCGGCGTGCGCGGCGCGATGTGGCAGGGCCTTGCCTTCGCCGGCGGCCGCATCATCGTCCTGATCACCACCGTCGTCCTGGCCCGGCTGCTGTCCCCGCACGAATACGGCCTGGTGGCCCTGGCCCTGGTCCTGATGGGCTACGCGGAGACAATTGCGGACGCCGGGGTTGCGCAGGCCTTGGTGTACCTTCCGCGGACCGGGGTCATCGCCCGGTCCGCGCTCATGATCTCGGCGATCCTGGGCTCCCTGCTGGGGCTCACGGCCTTCCTCGCCGCGCCCCTCATCGCCGACCTGTTCAAGCTCCCCGATGTGGTCCCCCTGGTGCAGATCCTGGGGGTCTCGGTGCTGGCGACGTCGCTCGGCGCCGTCCCCGAGGCCCTGCTTCGCCGGGACCTGCAGTTCAAGAAGCTCACCGCGGCCCCGGTCCTCAAGGCTGTCACCATGGGGACGGTGACCCTGTTCCTGGCCTTCACCGGCCACGGGGCATGGTCGCTGGCGGTGGGCACGGCCGCCGGGTCCGTGGCGTACGCGGCGACCTGCTGGTTCCTGGTCCGGACGCACGCCCCCTGGCAGATCTGGCGGATCAGCAAGCCCGCGCTGCTGGCCAACGTCAAGTACGGCGCACCAGTGGCGGGCAGCAGCCTGCTGGCCCGGCTGATCTTCGACATCGACTACCTGATCATTGGGATCATCCTGGGCGCCCAGGCCCTCGGCTACTACACGCTGGCGTTCCGGCTCCCGGAAGTGGTGATCCTCAACGTCTTCTTCGTCCTTTCCACCGTCCTCTTCCCGCTGTACGCCCGGGTCCGCGGCGAACCCGAACGGCTCCGCGCCGGCTACCTGACCAGTGTGCGGATCCAGTCCCTCTACGGCGTCACCGCCGGTGTGGGACTCTCCGTGGTGGCGCCGGTGCTGGTGCCGCTGGTGTTCGGCGACAAGTGGGACGAGGCCGTGCTGCCGCTGATCTTCCTGGCCCTCTACGCCGCCGCCCGCTCCCTCGGCGCCGGCGCCAACGACGTCTACAAGGCCCTGGGCCGGCCCGGGCTCTCGATCGTGGTGTCGCTGGTCCGCCTCCTGATCCTCCTGCCCGTCCTGCTGTATTCCACCCGCTGGGGCATCGTGGGCGTGGCCGTGGCGCAGCTGGTGGTGGCCGTGGTGTTCGCGGTGGGAATGCAGGTGGTCGCGGCGAAGGTCATCCAGTTGCGGCCCCGGGCCCTGTTGCGCGCCATCGCCCCAGGCCTGGTGTGCGGCGCCGCGGTGGCGCTGACCGGCCTGGGAAACCTTCTGGCCCCGGAACTGGGGTCCGTGCCCTGCATGGTGCTTGTGGTCGTGGTGGCGGTCGGGGCGGTCTACGCGATCGTCCGGTTCGCCTACCGTCCGCTGCACGACGAGCTGCTGGCCATGGTCCGCCGCTCCTAGGAGGAGGCCATACCGGCCGCGCCGAACTGCTGAGGTGGTCCGGCGGCCCTGCTAAGTCGACCCGCTCTAATGATCCGGCGGCGGTATTGCTAGGGCAGTATTGCTAGGCCGGCCGGCGGCCCGTGACGGTGCCAGCCGGGATCGCGACCGCGAACAGCCGCAGCCCCAGTGCCACCCGCCCCGCGACGGCCTTCAGCAGGCCGAAGCGGACCCCCTGCCGGAGCGCCAGGGTACCGCGCACCGCCTCCGGGGAGTCGACCGGTACCAGCCGGGCCGGGCCGTCGAGGCCGGGGACGTTCCAGTGCACCGTGACGTCCTCGAAGCCGTGTTTACGGAACAGCCGCTTCCAGCCCGCCACCGTGTGCGGCCCGCGCCCGGAGGCGTTGCGCCGCACCTGGGCGCAGACCCATCCCCCGGGTTCCACGTCCGCCGCCGCCCGCTCGAAGAGGCCGGCGTCGGGTTCGCGCAGGAGCACGACGTCGAACTGCGCCCCGGGCGCGCCCGTGCCTGTGCCCACCGGCCGGGTATCCGGGTCCAGCAGCTGGAGGGCGCCCAGCAGCTCCGGGTCGATCGATCCCCCGTAGCCCAGGTGCCGGGGCTGCAGGACGGGGGTCAGGAAGCGCCAGTCCAGCATCCGCCAGCGGTGCAGGGTCAGGCCGGGACGTCCGCCCGGATCCGCTTCCGGGGGCGGAAGGGTCCGGGAGGAGATGCTGTTCCAGACCGTTTCGGTGGCCAGCCGGCGGACCAACTCACGGGGCAGCCCGGCGTCGATCACGCGGGCGCCGGGCAGCCGGGTGGCCAGTTGCAGGTAGGACTTGCGCCAGTGCTCCAGCAGCTCCACCGTGTGCTCACCCTTCCGGGCGAACATCACCTCGCCCGGGGCATCAAGGACCAGCAGCACGTCGGGCGCCGGTCCCAGTTTCACCGCCAGCGTGTTGGTCAGGCCCGCGCTGGTGTGGCCGCCGCCGACCTGCGGGAGGAGCGCGTCGTACGCCACCCGGTCCATCAGCACCACCCGGCCGCGAAGGCTGTGATAGCGGGCCTTGGTGCCGCCCTTGAGCACCCGGAACATCTTCTTGGCGGTCCGGCCGCCAGGCAGCCGCTCAAGCCACCGGTCCCACGGCCCGGCGCCCCAGAGCCCCATGTAGACGTAGGACGTGGGGATGGGAAAGTCCGCGCGAAGCCCGTGCAGGAGCGTGGTCTTGCCGGCACCGTCCGGCGCCATGACGCCAACCACCGGGCCGGGGCCGGGGAGCCGCGGGGTCAGCAGCCGGAGTGTTCGGTGGCCCAGCCAGCGGCCGCGGCTGGCCAGCGGCTGGGCCCGGGTCCAGGCGCGCCGCCACCGTCCGGCGAGGTCGCGGGCGCCGTCGAAGTTTCCCGCGTTGACGGCGTCGAGCAGGGCGGATGCCGCCCCGTCCCCGCTGCGCCTGTCCACGTACTCCGCGACGGGTCCGGCGGTTGAGGCGACGGCGGCGGACGCGAGCGCCGCGGCCTGGCGGTCGGCCGCTATCGCGCCCTTGTCCAGGACCAGATGCAGCAGGTGCAGCCAGGCTTTGTCGGCCGGTTCGGGGAGCCACAGGCCGTCCTGCCGGACGCGGCGGTCCAGGCAGTCGGCGGCCAGCGGTGTGCTCCACTGCTGGAAGCGGCCGAAGGACACCTCGGACACGACGTCGAGTTTGAGCCAGAATTCGTCGGCGTCCATGTAGCCGAAGTAAAACCGGTGGCTGCCGTGCCCGGTGGCGTGCACGCGGCACAGTCCGATCCGCGCCATCAGCCCATCCAGTTGGGGCAGCATCCTCGGATCTACCAGCAGGTCCACGTCGCCGTCCGGGCAGGCCAGGTCGTTCTCGCCGCGCAGGAGAACCCATGGCAGTCCGGTGTCCTCGAGGGCGCGGAAGGCCGCAAGCACGGTGGGGTGGGCGGCCGGGAGGCGTGTCTGGGGGTGAATGCTCACGGCGCGCACCCGCCGTCGTCCGTCGAGTGTGCCATGTCCGTGAGACCTCCTAGACCGGATCCGGCCAGTCCCGCGGACTCCCGCCCACGGCCGCGAAGACGGCCGCTGTCAGCCCGGGGACAATCAGCCCGCAACGGGCTGGCACGGCGTTGCCGCCGCCGGAAAATGTGTTCTCAGCCTAGGAGCGGCCGCCCCGCCTGTCACGAGTAGCGGCACGGGGGTGCCGACGCCCGGGTACTTGGCCGCTACCCGTAAGCGCGCACCCGGCCCGGCGTCGTCAGAGCCGCGGCAGGACGTCCTCGCGGACCTGCTTACGGAGGATCTTGCCGAGCATGGACCGGGGCAGGTCGGGGACGGCCACCACCCGCCGCGGAACCTTGTAGCCGGCAAGGTGCTCGCGGCAGTGGGTTCGCAGGGCTTCCTCGTCCAGGGCGGTGCCGGGTTCGAGTTCGACGGCGGCCACCACCATTTCGCCGCCACGTTCCAGCGGCTTGCCGACAACCGCGGCGTCGCGGACGTCCGGGTGCAGGCGCAGCACGGCCTCCACCTCGGTGGGTGAGACGTTGAAGCCGCCGGTGATGATCAGTTCCTTGGCCCGGTCCACCACGGTGGTGAACCCGTCGGCGTCGACGGTCACCACGTCGCCGGTCCGCAGCCAGCCGTCCGCCGTCAGGGTTTTGGCGGTTTCCTCGGGATTGTTCCAGTAGCCCTGGAAGACCTGCGGGCCCTTGATCAGCAGCTCCCCGGGCTGGCCCTGGGCGACCTCGACGGAGGGATCGTCGACCTCGACCACCTTCATCAGCGTGGAGGGGAACGGCACGCCGATCGTCCCGGTGCGGCGGGTGGGGTGGAACGGGTTGCCGAGCGCCACCGGGGAGGACTCGGTCATCCCGTAGCCCTCCACCAGCAGCCCGCCGGAGACCGATTCCCAGAGTTCCACCACGTGGTCGGGGAGGTTCATGGCCCCGGAGATGCAGTACTTGCAGGACCTCAGGGAGATGCCCTTCTCCTTCGCGGCCATGGCGGTGCGCTCGTAGATCGGCGGGACGGCGCAGTAGACGGTGGCGGGCGACTTCTTCATGGCGGCCAGGATCAGGTCCGGGTCGAACTTGGGGAAGAGCACCAGCAGGCCCTGCTTACGGATCCCGTAGGTCAGGTAGAGCGTCATGCCGAAGGCGTGGAACATCGGCAGGATCGCGTAGAAGATTTCCTTGCGGTATTCCGCGCCCGCCATCCAGGCCTCGCCCTGCAGCGCGTTGGCGTAGAGGTTGAAGTGCGTCAGCATGGCGCCCTTGGGCCGGCCGGTGGTGCCGGAGGTGTACTGGATCGCGGCGAGGTCCGTGACTGCCGGGCGGGGGTGCAAGGGGTCGATCCGGCCGTGGCCCAGCAACCCCTTCCACGGCATGGTGCCGGGGGCGGGCGCGGTGAGCGATTCCCGGGTCTGGCGGAGCTTCTTCACCGGCAGGGAGAGGGCCAGCCGTTTGACGGCCGGGAACGCCTCGAGGAGGTTTACGGAGACGACGTGGTCGATTTCGATGTCGGCCGGGAACTCGCGGACGGCGGCGGCGGCCTTGTCCCAGGCGATCACCACGCGTGCCTGGTGGTCCTCGAACTGGTGGCGCAGCTCGCGGGAGGTGTACAGCGGGTTGTGTTCGACGACGACGGCGCCCAGGCGGAGGACCGCGTAGAACGCGACGACGTGCTGCGGGCAGTTGGGGAGGATCAGGGCCACGCGGTCGCCGGCGCGCACGCCCAGGCGGCGCAGTCCCTCGGCGGCCCGGTCCACCTGGTCGCCGAGGTCGGTGTAGCTGGTCCGCCGGCCGAAGAACTCCATGGCGGGGGCGGCGCCGGCCTCGCTCACGGACCGTTCGAACATGGACACGAGCGACTCGGTGGGCAGCTCGATGTCGGCCGGGACGCCCGGCTGGTAGTTCTTCAGCCAGGGCCGGGGGTCCGTGTTGTGCATGTTCACATCTTGCCGTGAACCAGCAGCGGGGAGGTAATTTTCCAGCTCAGGGGCCGGGTCCAGGGTCCGGTCCGGTTGGTGGTCCGGGTCCGGGTGCCGGTCAGAGCACCCCGGCTGTGGCGGCGTGCCGCCACAGCCAGAAATCCCGGTCCCCGAAGACCGCCCGCCGCACTTCGGCCGGGCCGCGCGGCGCAGCCCCGGCGGGCGCCGCCACGGGTCCGGCCCCGGCGTCAACGGCGGCACCGGGCTGGGGCGCCTGCGCCCCCGGGCCGGCCGGTACATCCGGGCCGCCAAGGACGGCAGGACCGGGCCGCTCCCCGGCGCGGTCGCCGCGGTCACCGGTCCCGGTACCCCCGGCGGCCTCGCCGTTCGGGGCCCGTCCCCCGGCCCCTGCCGACTCCGCGGCGAGCCGGAAGGCGAGGGTGGAGGCGGACCGCGCCCAGGTGGCCAGCACCAGTGCGGGCAGCAGCGCGGGGTCGATGTCGCGGCGGACCAGGTGCTGGCGCAGGGGCTCGCGCGCCCAGCCGTCCCGGCCGAAGGCGGTGTCGAAGGCCGCCAGCTGGGCCGGCCTTTCGAACGCCTGCTCGGCAGACTCGCTGAGGTACTGCAGGTAGAAGGTCAGGTCATGTCCGGGCAGCCCGTAAGCGGACGCGCGCTCCCAATCCATCACCTGGAGCCGCCCGGCCGGGCCGATCAGCAGGTTGGGATGGCTGAGGTCGGCGTGTTCGAACACGGCCGGCAGCTGCGCCGAACGCAGCGGCTGCAACGCCTCGTGGGTCCGGCCGACCAGGTCCGTGAGCTCGTCCTCGCCGGGTAGCAGCAGCTCCAGCGCCTGCAGGGGCCGCTCCACGGTGCGCTCGTACCAGCCCTCGTTTCCCGCCGCCGGCCGGGTGCAGGGCAGCGAATCGATGAAGTCCACGCCGAGGGCGACGGCTACCGGCAGGTCCGCGGCAACCCGGTCCGGGTCCAGGGCCGGGCCGGTCAGCGGGGTTTCCACCAGGACGGTGTGTCCGGACAGATCCAGGGCGGCGACGACGCGGGGCACGCCCTCGACCTGGTCGCCGCCGAGGACCCCGAGCTGCCAGAGCATGTCCGCCTCCCGGAGCACCCCCTCGTTGTCCCCGGGGCAGCGCGGCACCTTCACCACCAGGGAGGGCTGCCGGGCGCCGGGGGCGAAGATGAGGGCGACGACGTGCCGGGAGGTGGTGAACTGCGGGGTGATGAAAACCGTGGTCCAGTCCCGGCCCAGGCCGAGGCCGGCGAGGTCCCATTCGTCGTAGTGGTCCCGGAGGACGGCGTCGATGAAGCTTCCGCCGGCGGCAGGCACCGGGAACGGCGTCGTCGTGGCCTTACGGGGCGTACGCATACTGCACCACCCAGTCCACTTCGATGTGGCCGGAGACCGACGGAGCCGGCGTTCCGGCGTCGGCCCCGTCCTTTGTCTCGGCCTGCAGCGTCCACCTCATGCCGGTGTTGGGAACGCCGTCCGGCATTGTTGTTTCCCCCACGAGTTCACCGTCCCAAAACCACTTGACCTTGCCTGGAGTCCATTCCGTCGTCGCCACGTGCCACCCGGTTCCGTCCGTGGCGGAGGTGTTCCGGGTGGTGGGGTCGAAGCGGTCCGGACCTTTCAGCGGGGAATCCTTGATGGCGGATACCCCGTAAAACGGGCCGTTGAGTTCCCCCTCCGGCCAGTCGATCTCCCCGTCCAGCCAGTTGTCGCTGGTGGGCCACAGCAGGAAGGCGATCTTGTACCCGGGCATCGTGTCGGCCCGGAACCGGATGGAGTAGCGGCCGTAGCGCTGCCCGTCGTAACCGAAGGGCACCACGCTGGCCACCCTGGGCTTCCCCCCGGAGCTGTGGAGGAAGAAGTCCAGCTTTCCGTCCTTGACCGACAGGACCTTATCCGGGGTGTAGACCCCCTGGCCGGACGTGTCGGCCAGGTCGTGGTAGCCCCGCATATCCGGTCCGTACACGTCGCCGACCGTGCCCATCGGTGCCGCCCGGGTGAAGTCCTGCGTCCCCGTCTGCTTCCAGCCGGGGAGGTCCCCCACCGGCATAGCCGTTGCCGGAGGCGACGGTTTGAGCAGTATGGCGATGGTCATGGTGATCCCTGCGGCGAGCAGGACGACGACCACCCTGACCAGCACCATGCCGCTCCTCGTCACGCTAGCCGGTCTTGGCGAGTTCGTAGATCCGGACAGCGCCGTTCTCGAACACCCGCTGGACGTTGGAGGATCCGGCCAGCTGCCGCTCCAGGGTGGGGAGTGTGCCGGGATCGAACAGGTTGTCCTTGGCCGCCTGCGCGATCTGCGAGTCGGAGAAGACCACGAAGATCCGGTCCGGCTTGAAGTTGCGGTCAGCGTACCGGGCCACGTCCACCGAGGTCAGGCCGTGGCCGGAGGACTGGATGAACTTGGTCAGCGACGCCGTCCGTCCCGCGTCCAGGTAACTGGGATAGTTCGGACCCACCAGCAGCGGGAAGAAGGCGTTCGTTTCCATCACCGCGTCCTTGGGATTGACGGTGGAATCCAGCCACTGGGCCGCGGCGACGTCTTCCTTGGGGACGCGGAACTTGGCCTCGTTCTGGAAGTAGGTGATGGTGAACAGAATCGCCATCGCGGTCAGTGCCGCCGCGGTGCCGATGGCCGCCTTGCGGGTCCGCAGCGGCCCGGCCCAGAACAGCCAGGCGGCGCCGACGGCCAGCCAGGGAAGGGCGAACAGGTAAACCCGGAACTTGGCTTCGCCGCCGTAGGACTGGATCAGCAGCCAGAACAGCGGTGCGACGGCCAGCCAGGCCACCATGATCGTTTGCCGGACGTTGCCGCGCAGCAGGTTGCGGACGAAGCCGCCCACGCCCAAGATGCCGATGAGGATGGACAGGGCCTCCGGCGCCCGGCCCAGCAGGCCGGTGGGGCCTCCGTCCGGCGGCTCGTAGCTGGCGTTCTTCAGGAAGTCGAAGCCGAAGAGTCCGTACTTGCCGGCCACGAAGTCGAGGTTGGGCAGCAGGTACAGGACGGCCAGCACCGCCAGGACCGGGCCCGCCCAGCGCGGCCGGAAGTATCCGAAGACGAAGAGCGGCAGCAACGCCAGGCTCGCCAGGTAGGGGGTGAGCTGGTGGCTGGCCACCGAGACGGCCTGCAGGACCAGCAGGACAATCACCGCCGGCAGCACCAGGGTCTGGGCGAAAGGCCGGGTCTGCGCGTCATCCTGTGCCGAGTCCGACCGCGCTGCCCGGCGGCGGCTCAGCCTCTCCTCCCAGGCGACGGCGAACCGCGCCGGGGTGCCGCGCAGGAAGGTCAGGGCGATCAGGCACATCGTCAGGTACAGCGTGTAGGAGAACGCCTGCGGGGAGTAGTAGTTCTGGTTGACCCAGTTGGTCAACGCGAACACCAGGGCCGCCGTCCACTGGATCCGGCGGTTGCTGGAGAGGGCCCGGACAATCGCCAGGACGAGTGCCACATCCAGCACGGCGAAGCTGAACTCTGCCAGCGAGGCGTAACCGATGGCGTCCGGGTATCCCACCGTGTCGCCCAGGAAGGCGCTGGCGGAGAAGAACCCGGGCCAGCGGTTGTAGATATCGATCGAGGCGTCCACCTGGCCGGAGGCCCCGATGTAGTCGGTGACGGCGATGTGCTTGTACGTCCACGGGAGCCGGGGAACGCTGACCACCAGGGCCGCCGATGCGTAGAGCATGGCGACGAGGCCGGTAAAAGAGACCGCGAGGAACGGGGTGGATGCCATCTCCCGGGCCGCGACCGCCCAGATGCAGAGCCCGGCAACGGCGGCGACGGCCACGAACCAGATCGGCGGGAAGGTCGAGAGCAGTCCGGCGTCGCCCTTCAGCCCGTCCCCGGTCACGGACAACGCCACGCCCCAGAGGACCATGGCCGCCGCCAGCACGGCCCACGGGATGTGGCTCGCGGGGCTGCTGTTCCGCAGGCCATCGAGGCTCAGGAGCCGCCGCCACTGCAGGGGCTCCCGGTCCGTGGCCGGGGCGGGCAGGACGATCAGCAGGACGGAGGAGGCGATCAGCACCGCGGCTGCGACGGGCCTCGGCTGCCACAGGTGGGTCCACACCATCGCCAGGGACAGGATGGTGTAGACGGCGGCGCTGAGTACCAGCGTGCCGATGGCCCGTGCCAGCGGATCAATGCCGGTGAGCCGCCGCACCACCACCCATCCCGGGAGGATCAGGCAGCCGAGCAGCGTCACCGGGGCCAGCGCGGGTCCTCCCAGCCCGAGCAGGATCAGTGCTGCCAGAACGACTCCGGCAATGGCCAAGCCGACATCCAGGGGGCGCTCCGTACGGAGCCTGTTCACCGACGAGAGGGGCGCCCTGGGCGCCGGCTTCTCGTTTTCCATAATGAGACTCATGAACTTGACTTCCTCGCTTGTTGAAAAGTGGCGAGGGGAAAACGGTGTTCCATGGTGACGCCGAATTCCCCTCAAAACTGTGCGTCGTGTGCTGCGATGCGGCTGCCTATGCGGCTCGTCGGCGCCGGCAGGAGCGGCGCTGCAGCAGATAGTTGAACGGGCCGCGGGCCACCGAGACGAGCTCGGTGCGCAGCGCCTTTGCCATCACCGGGTTCCTCGGGACGTCGTCGGCCGTCTCGCCGTCGGCATGCGCGCGGGTGTTGCGCAGGAAGTAGACGGCGCCGCGGGGTGCCCGGACCAGCGCCATCCGCGCGGTCCGGGGGTTGAGCATGATCTTGGTCAGCCATGCTCCCAGGCCGTTGCCGTAGCCCCGCGCCTGGACGATCAGGTCGTCGAGTTCGGCGCGGTGCCGGTGCCAGACAACGGCGGAGGGCTGGACCACCAGCGACCGCCCGGACAGAATGACCCGGGTGAACATGTCCAGGTCCTCGCCCCCGCCGGTCCGCGTGCCTACCCCCAGGGCAGGATCAAATGCCCCCAGCGCCAGGGCCGTCCGGCGGTCGAGGGCGAAGTTCGCTCCCGTCCCATAGGCCCCCACGCAGAATGGGAAGACGGGCAGGTCCGCCGGCGGGTCGGCCAGGGAGTAGACCCTGGGCGCCACGGTCTTGGACCAGCTCACCCGCTCCTCGAAGTACCCCTGCGCCAGCGAGCGAAGCTCCCCCGCCGGGACCAGCCCGGTGACACAGGCGACGTCGGGGGCCTGTTCGAAGCCTGCGGCGATTCCCCTCAGCCACCCCGGGTCCACCACGACGTCGTCATCGGTGTACGCGACGATGTCGCCGCGCGCGTGCCGGAGGCCGGCGTTGCGGGCGTTGGAAAGTCCGGGGCGCCGCTCCGAGATGAGGACCAGCCGCGCGTCGGAGAACTCGGTCCGGACCAGGTCACGGGTGACGCTGGTCCGGGCGGCGTTGTCCACGACGATGACGTCGAAGTCCGGGTAGTCGAGGCGGAGGATGGCGTGCAGGGCCTTCCGGAGCAGCTCCGGCCGGTCCCGCGTGCAGACGACGACACTGATGGCGGGGGTTGTGGTGGAGTCCGGCGCCGGGACCCGGGGCAGGGCGGCGGCCGCCTCCTCGAGCCGGGTCCGGGAGAGCGTGCCGTCGGCCGTTTCCAGGTCGACGAAGCCACGGACGGCGGCACCCTCCCTGACCAGCAGACGTGCCCGCCGGTATCCCTGCGCGTCCTGCAGCCGCAGTTCGCTGCACCCGCCCAGGGATCCCAGGTCCACGGCTCCAACCCAGCGGGCACCGGCCCAGTCGGGGGCCGCTTCGGCCCCCATGGCCGGGGCCAGCTCGAGGACCGCGCCGGCCGGATCTGGCCGGCGCGGCGCGGCGACGTCGATCACGTGGCTTCCCGCCAGGGCTGCTGGGCCGCAGGAGCGGCGGCAGCCGGGGTGGGAGCCTCACCCGTGCCAAGCCGGCGGCCGCTGACATAGCCGGCGGCCGTCACCCCCAGCACCGCCACGTAGGCGCCTGCACGTTGCAGGCCGTGCGGGTCCTTGCCGCGGCCCCAGTCCGTCAGGGCGCCGACGACTGCCCGGGGCAGGACGCTGCGGACATACCGCCGTTCCGGCCCCAGGGCCCGCTTGTGGCCGACGACCTTGCTGACCTGGGCCTTGGAGAGGCCCTCGGACCAGGAGCGCTCGAGCATGTACCGGAACGTGCCCCGCTGGACCGGGACGTGGTGCCGGACCACGGCAGCGGGTTCGTAAACCACCCGCGATCCGGGGGATCCGATGGCCGCACGGATGCAAATCTCGGTCTCCTCACAGCCCAGCGGCTTGGTTGCCTGCCGGCCAAGGCTGACGTTGAAGCCCCCTACGTGCTGGAGGATGTCGCGCCGGAAGGACATGTTGGCGCCCACTACGTTGCGGACCTCGGAGGCCACCGTGGGCAGGCCGCGGTGGCTGCAGCCGACAATCCAGTCCAGCTCGGGACCGAAATGACCGGGCCGGCCGCCTTCCCAGACGGGTTCGACGCGGCCGCCGACGGCCAGGACATCCGAGTCGTCGTAGAGGGCCGTGAGTCGCTCCAGCCATGTCGGCTCGGCCTCGGCGTCGTCGTCCAGGAAGGCGACGATGTCGGAGGTCACGAGCGCGGCGCCGGTGTTGCGGGCCCCGGAGAGCCCCTTCGGACCGGTGCTCTCCACGAGGGTCACGTCCTGGACAGTTGCCACCAGCCGCTTGTACAGGTCAACGTTGTGGTCGACCACCACGATCACCTGTTCTGGCCGGAGGGTCTGGGCGTGGACGGAATCGATGACGTGCATCAGCAGGTCCCAGCGCTGCTCGGTATAGGAGCAGATCACCACGGAGACCGACGGGCGGAAATTGGCGTTGAGCATCTCAAGCCCCTTCCGCCACCGCGAGCACGCTGCGCGGATCCGTGGGCGTGCGGGCGAAGCGGACGTCCGGGTAGGTGTACTTCACCCGACGCAGCGCCTCGGGCCGGGCGCCGGCGGAGGGCGCCTCCCAGCTGGTGCACTCCTTGGCCAGGGTGCGCAGAACGCGCCAGCCGTCACGGAACGTCTGCAGGTTCGAAACCCCGGAGATGCGGTCCAGCTCGAAGCTGGGCACCTCCGCGATCCGCAGGCCGGCGCGCGCCGCCCGGACGATCAGCTCGGTCTCGATTTCGAAACCGTCCGATTCGAGCTGCAGCACCTCCAGGCATTCGCGCCGCAGGGCGATGTAGCCGTAGCAGAGGTCAGAGTAGTTGCTGCGAAGGACCGTGTTGGCGAGGCCGGTGAGCACCCGGTTGCCGGTGTTGCGCAGCCAGGTCAGGTCCTCCGAGCCTCCGCCGGTCACGTACCGGGAACCCTTCACGAAGTCGTAGTCGTGCTGGAGGGGAGAAACGAACCAGCCGATCTCCTGCGGATCCATGCTGCCGTCGGCGTCGAGCATCACGATGATGTCCCCGGAGGCGGCGGCGAAGCCGGCCCGGACCGCGATGCCCTTTCCCTTCCGCGGTTCCTTAACCACGACGACGTCGACCCGCAGGGCGCGGGCGACGTCGACAGTGTGGTCCCGCGAGCGTCCGTCGACGATCACCACCTCATCCACGTACGACGGCATGCGCCGCAGCACCCAGGGCAGATTCATTTCCTCATTGAGCGTTGGAATTACCACACTGACAGTTGCCCGGAGCGCGGAACTATCGGTTGTTGAGACAGATCTTGGGGCCAAATTTTGAACTGACAAAAGCCTCACCACTTCATGAATTTAGACGCCCGGGAATTACCCCCAGCGATTGAGAACCTATCGGACAAATTCGGAGAGAATTTCACAAACCTGTACCGACCCATATCCCAGCTTTGCCACTGGGCTGTGGCCATATCCGAAGCCTAAAGTTCACCTAAAGTTGTGTCACGAGTGGCTGTTACTTGGGCCTGTGTACTCATATCCGCAGTAGAAAAGGGGTCCTACTTGGGTCCCCGGACCGGGCTACTCGGACCGCAGGGCAGGATCCGCGATGGACTACTCAGCCGCTAGCAGCCAGCCGCCAGGCCGCGGGAAACAGCGGAATTACGGGCCCGATTCCGTCCCCACCTCCCTTTTCCGCGGAATCCTTCCCGCCCGGGCAGCGGTCTCACCGGCAGCTGGCCGGCACGCGGCCCGGGGCGGGCCACTCCCTTCCCTGACCACCGGCCTGCGTACGCCGCCCCGGTTACCGCATCCGACATTCCCGGTTGACGCACTCAATTACCGCGGTCAGGAGAGCCAACCGGTTGAGGGCCGGAATTAGTTTACAAAGAATTAGCAAAAGGATCTATCCAGTCGGCGGGCCGGTGGCTACCATGGCCTCATTCAACACCCGACAATTGCGCCCGCATGAGGGCCCGCGTCCAAAACCCTCCCGCGCCAATGATTGTCGCGGCAAGAAAGAAAATGGTCCCAATGATGAAACGAATATCGCACTGGCTTAGCCGGTCCCTGGTGGTGGCCCTGGCCGCCGCCGGCGGCTTGTTGGGGGTCGCCGGAAGCGCTTCGGCTGCGGACAGCTACGGAACTCCCAGCATCAGTTTTAGCGGCGTCAGCAACCCTCCCACCTCGGACAAGCCGCAGAGCAAGCTCTGGTGGAATGACGGCTCCTGGTGGGCGGACATGTGGACCTCCGGCAGCGGCTGGCACATCTTCCGGCTGGATGTCCCCACCAACAAGTGGGTGGACACGGGGCTGCTCAACGACAGCCGGGGGAATACCCTGGCCGATGTGTTGTGGGACGGCGGCAAGCTGTACATCGCGTCGCACGTGGTGACCATCTCGACGGACAGCACGCCGAAGCCCTCCGTCTCCGGACAGCCGGCCAAGCTCTACCGCTATAGCTACTCCGGCGGCACCTACACCCTCGATGCGGGCTTCCCCACCACCATCACGAACAACACCAGCGAGTCGATGACCATCGATAAGGACACCACCGGTGCCATCTGGGCGACCTGGACGCAGGTGTCCGGGAACTCGACTTCCGGTTACAAGAGCACGGTCTACGTCAACAATTCGGCGCCCGGCGGGACCAGCTGGAACACCCCGTTCGTCATCCCGGTCTCCAACCCAACTGCCGCGGCAGACGACATCTCCGCGATCGTTGCGTTCGGCAGCAACAAGATCGGCGTGATGTGGAGTGACCAGCTCACGGACAGCGTGCACTGGGCCATCCGCACCGACGGCACCAACCCGACCGCTACATCGTCGTGGCGGTTCCAGGACGCCATCAAGGGCAAGGGCCAGGCGGACGACCACCTGAACATCAAGACCCTGCAGGCGGACACGAGCGGGCGTGTCTTTGCGGCCGTCAAGACCAGCCTGAACGACACCTCGACGGATAAGACCCTGCCGCAGTTGCTGCTGCTGGTCTTCAAGCCGGCCACCGGGTCCTTCAGCCAGTCCACCATCGCCTCCGTCGGCGACTGTGTGTCCCGGCCGCAGATCCTGCTGGATACGCAGAACAATGTGGTGCACGCCTTCCACACCGCCCCGGGCAGCACCGTGACCGGTTGCGCGTACTCGGGTGTCGCCGGCGCCATCTACGAGAAGACCGCCCCGATGGATAACCCGGTCTTCGGTTCGGGCCGCGGGACCCCCGTGATCCAGGACGGCGCGTCCTTCAACATGAACGACGTGACCACCACGAAGCAGAGCGTGAACAGCTCCACCGGCATGGCGATCATGGCCAGCAACATGGTCACCAAGACGTACTGGTTTGCCTACCGCGGCCTGGGCAGCACCCCGCCCCCGGCCACGAAGCCGGTAGCGTCGTTCACGGCGACGCCGACCTCGGGCACCGCGCCGCTGAACGTCGCCTTTACGGACACCTCCTCCGGCTCTCCGACCTCGTGGGCGTGGGACTTCGGTGACGGAACCTCGGCGACCACCCAGAACCCCTCCCACACCTACGCGGCGGGAACGTTCACGGCCAAGCTGACCGCCACCAACAGCGCCGGGTCCTCGACCTCCAGCGCCGTGATCACGGTCGGTTCCGCTCCGCCGCCCCCGCCGCCGACGTCGTCGGGCATCACCGTGGGCGCATCGTCCACGGCGGTCTCCACCACGGCCAGCTCCACGGTCAGCCTTGCCAAGCCCTCCGGGGTGGCGGCCGGTGACGTCCTGGTCGCCGCCATCACCGCGGACCTCGGCCCGTCGGTCACCGCTCCCGCGGGCTGGACGCCGATCGTCAACGGGCTGGGCATCAACAGCTCCGCCAGCAGCGGGGCGAAGGTCTTCAGCTACTACCACGTGGTGGGGTCCGCGGACCCGGCCAGCTACAGCTGGGCACTGAGCACAGCCGTCAAGTGGGGAGCCGGGGTGACCGCCTACCGCGGCGTCAACACCACGACGCCGCTGGACAGCTCCGTGGCAACCGCGGTCAACACCACGTACTCGGCCACCAGCATCACCGCGCCGAGCATCACCACCGCCAGCAACGGGGCCATGCTGATCGGCGGCGTGGGCTTCGACAGCTCCAGCCCGGGCGCCACCCCGCCGGGCGGCTGGACCGAACGCTGGGAATCCAGCGGCGGCCAAATCGGTGAACTCGCCGATGCGCCGCAGGCCACCGCCGGGGCCTCCGGCACCGCCACCTGGACGTTCAGCACTGCCAAGGCCGTGGGCGTCTGGCGCACCGCGCTGAAGCCGGCGTAGCCACAGCAGCGCCAAGCAAGTCACAAACGACGATGCCCAGGCCCGATCCGGCCGGGGCATCGCTGTGTGCGGCGGGGCTCCCACCCCCCATCTGACTGGCAGCTGAGGCCGTTTTGAGGCGTCAAAACGGCCTCAGCTGCCAGCTAGTCGGGCTCAGAGGGCGGACCAGCCGCCGTCGGAGGCGAGCACCGCGCCGTTGATGTTGGTGCCGTCGTCGCTGAGCAGGAAGGTGATGGAGGCCGCCAGTTGCGCCGCCGAGGCAGGCGTCGGAATGTTCGCGCCCATCAGCGGCCCCAGCCGCTCGACCGCCAGTTGCGAGCCCCATTCGGCGACGATGTTGGTGATGGTCGCGCCGGGGGCAACCGTGTTGAAGCGCAGCCCTTTGGGCCCGTACATCACCGCCGAGTTCTTGGTCAGCCCGATGACGGCGTGCTTGGAGGCGGTGTACGCGGCGCCGGCCGCGGAGCCGCGCAGGCCCGCTTCCGAGGAGACGTTGACGACGGAGCCCGTCCCCGCCTCCAGCATCAGCGGCAGGACCGCCCGGGTCAGCCGCATCAGTCCGGTGACGTTGATCCGGAACACGCGCTCCCAGACCGCGTCGTCCACCTCGTGGATCGGGGCGAAGTTGTCCATGATGCCGGCGACGTTCGCCAGGGCGTCGACGCGGCCGCCGGCGGCCTCGACGACGGCGGCGACCGTCTCCGCGGCGGAGATGTCCCCCGCAACGGGCAGGATCTCCAGCTCCCGGTGCCCCGCCACCAACTCATCGAGGCGCTCCGCGCTCACGTCCGCCGCGACCACCCGGCCGCCCTCCTTCGCGACCCGGAGGGCCGTTGCCAGCCCGATGCCCGAACCCGCCCCGGTGACGATGACGGTCCTGCCCGCGAACCGGCCGGGGGTGATGTTTTCCTGCCATGCAGCTTCGTTGCCCATGATGTCCTTCCAGACGCAGCAGTCCTTGACAGCGCCAGCTTAGGGCAGCGGCCGGCCGGGGAACATGGGTCACGGTTTGACGGGAGTGCCGGATGTTGTTCACAGTGATTCTGTGCTCTTGAACGTCGAACCAAGCGCTCCGGGCACGTCCGCCCCCGGCGCCCTCCCGCGGGGCCGGCAGGCAGCCGCCCTGGGGGTATTCCTGGCCGTCTCTTTCGTGGTGTCCTTCGTGGGGTCCCTGCCCATCCGGGCCAACGCTGCCGGCTGGTACGCCACCGCCCTGACGGCCCCGTGGACGCCGCCTGCGCTGGCCTTCAGTTCCGTCTGGCTGTTGCTGTACGCGGGCATGGCGGTCGCCGCCTGGCTGGTCTGGCGCCAGCGGCTGCTGCCGCGCCGGCCGGCCCTCCTGGCCTACGGCGGGTTGTTGCTGCTGAACCTGGCCTGGCCCCTGATGTTCTTTGGCATGTACCCCATGATGGGCGTTTCCGCACTGTGGCTGGCCCTGGTCCTGATTACGGCGCACGCGGCCCTGGCCGCCGCCACGGTGTTCCGATTCGGGCCGATCAGCACCGCGGCCGGGCTGCTGATGCTCCCGTACCTTTCCTGGCTGGTCTTCTCGGCCAGCCTGAACCTGTACGCCGCCCTCACCAACTGAGGGCGGCGTAGAGGTTCAGGCCTACAGGTTCAGGACGCGCCGCTCAGGCGCGGACCGGTTCGGCAAGGAGCGCATCCACCTGGCCGAGCGCGCCCTTCATGCCCTCCTCCATGCCCATGGCGACGATCTTTTCCATCTGTTCCGGGGTTTCGAAGGTTGAGACCACGCTCATCCGGGTCCGGCCGCCCAGGTCCTCCAGGGTGACGACGCCGTGGATGGTGCCCATCTCCGCGACCGGCTCGCCGTCGTCGTCGGCAAACCCGTCGTCGAACACCAGGCGGTGCGGGGCCTCCAGGGAGACGAAGCGCCACCAACCGCGGGCCTTCTCCCCCTCGGGGCCGGTCATGTAATAGCTCGCCTCTCCGCCGGGCACGAAGTCATGCTTTTCGAAGGTCGCCGGCCAGGTGGGCGGACCCCACCAGCGTTCGAGTTGCCGCGGATCCTCCCAGATCTGCCAGACGCGCTCGACGCCGGCATCGAACTCCGCGATCACGGTGAGGCTCAGCGCCCCGGGATCCTGGGCTGAACTGATGACTGTCATGATGTCCCCTTCCCTGCGATTGGTGATGCTGGCTAGTCCCCGGTGGAGCCACTCCCCGGCGCGGGCGGCGTACCTTCCGCGAGAAGGTCCGCGATTCGGTCCGAGCGCTCCCTCCAGATGTTTTCGTAGTCGTCCAGCAGACGCCGGACCCGTTGCAGTCCGTCATGGTTGGCCCGCACGATCTGCTCCCGTCCGCGTTTCTCCTTGGTCACCAGGGTGGCGCGCTCCAGGACGGCAACATGCTTTTGGACGGCGGCGAAGCTCATCGCGTAGCGCTCGGCGAGGCCCGAGACCGAAGACTCCGACGCCGTCACCCGCCGCACGATGTCCCGCCGGGTGGCGTCGGCCAGGGCCTGGAACACCCGGTCCGCCGCCTCTTCACTCAACTGATCTACAACCATTTGGTTGTAGAATATGCTGCTGCCGGTGGGCCGTCAAGGGTTTCTGTCAGCCCAGGAAAGTCCGGTGGACGTCGCTGCCGTAGCGGCGGACGATATCCCGCCGGGCGGCCTGGAACGCTTCAAGATCGCCGCGGTGGCCGTGCTGGGCCACGCGGCGCCGGGCGAGTTCGTCCGCGATGACGTCCAGGAACAGTTCGGCCAGCAGCAGCCGGGCCGAGTCGCGGAACCGGCCCCGGCCGTCGACGTAAAGCCGCACGGTGGGGGCAGCGGTGTTGATGATGACCTTGCGCTCCGCGGCGCTGTACACCGCCCGGTCTGCGCCCTCGGGCAGGCTGCGGAACTCGTAGCCGGCGAAAAGGTCCATGCCGTGGTCCCGGTTGGGCCGCGGCCTGGCCCGGGAGTCGCCTGGCGGAGCCGCGGCCCCGGCGTGCGCCGGCTGGTCACCGGCGTGCCGGGACGCCTGTTCGGCGATGACGATCTCGCAGGTGGCCCAGTGGTCTCCGGCCCTCACGGTAAGCATGCCCCGCTCCCCCGCGCGGTCCCCGGTGACCGTCCAGACCAGCCGTCCCGGATCATCGGCCACCAGGGTGTCCTGTGCCGGGGCGTGCGGCCCCTCGAGATGGATGGACGGTGGCAGCTCGGGTTCGACGGAAAGTCCTGTGGCGGAGAAGTCCGCACCCGGCGGCAGCAGTGCGGGGTCGGGCAGCAGCGCCACGTGGAACGCATGCCCCGGCGGGCGGTAGTAAAACGGCGTGGTGAACCGCAGCGCCGGGACCGCGCCGGGTGCGTCGGCGTCCCGGGTGGCTTGGGCAAGGACGCCGGCGCCGGCCTGTCCGGTTCCGGGCGTCAAGGAAGGAGCCTCGGGCTCCGTCTGCAGCCCGAGGTCGACGACGGCGGCGCGGTTCATGTGCCGTAGCAGCTCTTCGATCATCTCCGCGGTCCGGCCCGAGGTGGTGGCCCGCTCCAGGTGCGAGAGTTTCTCCCGCTCGGCGAGCACGGCGGGGGCCAGCGCCGCGCTGACGGCCCGGGAGAAGGCTTCCACGAAAGGATCCCGGGCGTTGAGGCCTTCCCGTTCGTCGCTGATGACCGCGCGGCCGTGGCCCAGCATGTCGGTGAGGGCATCGCAGCGGACCTCCCCGAAGAGGTACTCCGTGCCCACCTGGTTCTCGAAGTCGAACAGCTGGCAGTCCAGGACGGCCTGGCCGGAGAGCACCACCAGCCCGTTGGTCCGTTCGTCGCCGCGGCTGATGAGCTCGGTCCCGGAGGCCCGCTTCACGGTCAGGGCGAACGGGTAGTCCCGGCCCTCGAGCGGCACCGTCCCGGCCTGCCCGGGCCCGATGAGGACCTCGGCCGCGGGCTCGGTGAACACGACCGGCTCGGGGCTGTCCGCGCCGGAGCCGGGGTGTCCGGCGGACAGTTCCACGGTGCGCCGGCCCAGCACCGCCCGCAGGTAGTAGTTGTTGGCCAGCGACTGACGCAGGGTGTGGTGCTGGCTGATCACCACGCGGGGGTTCTCGACGACGATCGTCACCCGGGTGCCGTGCCCAGCCGTCGGCCCCTCCGTCGTCAGCCCCAGCCGCGCATAGTCCCCGGGGAGGGCCGGGCGGCTGCCGCCGCCGTCGTCGTAAAGGTACCCGCCGCTGGCGCCGCGGAAGATGTCGATCCGGGTGAAGCGCCCGTCCCGGATGGTTTCCAGCCAGCCGTGGCCCAGCCCGAAGACGGCCTGTTTCAGGCCCCGGCCGAAGTAGCCGCGGCCGTTGCCCTCGCCGCGGGCCAGCGGGCTGTGCGCGCCGCCGTAGCTGAGGATGCTGCGGGCCTGCCCGAAGCTCATGCCCTCCGCCTGGTCGGCGACCGTGAGCACGGCGCCGGTGAGGTGCCGTTCGTAGCCGACCAGGATCCGGCCCGTATCCGCGGCGTCGGCACGCTCCATCCGGGCGTAGCTTTCGTCGCTGTTGGTGATCAGTTCCACCAGCGCCTTCTCCACCGAGGCGAAGCGCCGCGAATCGATCCCGATCACGCGCTGGTCAACCTGGATTTCGGCGACGCCCATGGCACTCCCTCGCTTGGCTCCCCACCGCAGGCGGATCACAGCGCGACGGGTCACGGCCGGGCGGCCCCTTGGTCGCGGGGCGGTGCGCCGGCCGTTACGGGGAGGCTACCAGTTCAGCGGTTCGCGGCGTCAGAGTATCCCGGGGCCGGGTTTCCGGCGGCCGCGCCGCCGGTTTCGGAGTCCTCGAGGAACCCGCGCAGCCAGGCCAGGGCCTCGGCCCGGGAGGTGAAGAACTCGTGCGGGTAGTCGGTGTCCCGGCTGGTGGCCGCGGCGATCACCCGGTCCACCGCGCTGGAGCCCAGCACCGCGATAGCCAGGACGTCCGAGGACTTCGCGAACTCGTACCGGGCCGCCGCGCTGATTTCGACGTCGGTCATCACCGAGAGCATCGGCATGCGGCTGCTCCCGGTGATCGCGGCGGTCGCTTTGAGGGCGTCCCGCGCGTCGACGATGTCCACGAACGAGCCCGGCGCCCAGGAGGACTCGATGATGCCGTCGGTGACCGTCAGCGAGTTTTTCCCGTTCGCAGCGAGGATCGTTTCGGCCGTCATCCGGCCCATTGTAGGCGCGGCGCGCAGTGGCAGCGTGTCAACACCCCGGTCAGCGGACGCCGGCACGCTTGCGGCGGTCCTTCTTGCCGCGCAGGTCCCGGTTCAGCCGGCGGTCGCCGTGGTACAGGATGGACTCCCAGTCGATCTCCTCGGGAGCCTTCGGCACGATCGCCGGAGCCTCGGCGCGCGGGGCCTTGGGCCTGACGTAAAGCCAGTTCAGCACGCCTAGGAAGATGTCCACGATGGAGTTCCGGACCCCGATGTAGGCCACGATCGCGTAGGTGGCCATGACCGCGTTGAACGCCGCGAACACCGCGTTGGCCCAGTTCTGCAGGGAGACGTCGCGCCAGACGGTGAAGAGGGAGAACGCCACGATCGCGTAGGGTGCCAGGACGTAGATGGCGGGAGCGGCGGTCCGGTCCTTGACCTTGGGCGTGCGGGCGAAGGGGATCTTGTCGCCGGTCAGGGCCTGCTGCAGCGACTTGATGACGCCGGCCAGGTTGACCGGCATGAGGACCAGGTTGAAGCCGTAGATCCTAAAGATGTCGCTGAAACGGTGGCCGGAATCGCGGAGGTCGCTGCCCATCGCCAGGAAGTAGGGCAGGGCGGCAGCGAACACCAACGGGCTGAGCAGCCGGCTGTCGTAGGGGTAGGCGAGCAGGAAGAGCAGGCCGAAGCTGGCCCAGGTGATGGAGGCCATGTAGTTGACCCGCAGCATGACTTCGCGGCCGCGCACGTTCCGGTCGGTGCCGCGGCGGCGCCGGATGGTGTCCCAGAGCTTGGGCAGGATCAGCAGGCCGCCGTTGGCCCAGCGGCGGCGCTGCACCACCAGGGACCCGAAGTCCGGCGGGGTGGCGCTGTAGCTGAGGCGTTCGGGGTAATTGACCAGGTCCCAGCCCTCGCGGCCGAGGTCCACGCTGGATTCGGTGTCCTCGATGACCGTCCGGTCCTGGATGTAGGTCCGCACCTCGAAGCCGCCCTCGGAGGAGACCTCCACGATGTCCTCGAGCGCCACCTTGCGGATCACCGCGTTGGCGCCCACCCAGAAGGTCGCGCCGTAGCGGGTCATGCCCTGGTGCTGGATGTGCTGGAGGTCGGTCGAGGCGCCGGCGACGCGCTCGATGCGGGTCGGGGCGCCGCGGAAGGAGGAGTACGGGGTCTGGGTAACGGCGACCCGTTCGTTGCCCGGGGATTCCAGGAACGCGACCAGGCGCAGGCAGTAGTCGCGCAGCAGCAGCGAGTCGGCGTCGAGGGTCAGGACGTAGGTGCTGTCGGCCACGACCAGGTCGCCGGGCGCGGGCTCCGTGGCCTGCCGCAGGACGGTCCCGTCCGCGGTCTGTTCCTGCCGCCAGCGGTGGCCCATCAGGCTCAGGTAGGAGTTCAGGTTCATCGCCTTGTTCGCCTCGTGCGAGAGGCTGACGTACTTCTTGCGCTCGAAAGAGGCGACGCGGGCGTTGAAGATCCAGGTCAGGCGGGCGTAGAGCTCGCGCATCCGGGGACGCTCGGGGACGGCACCCTGGGCCTGGGCGGCGTACAGTGCGGTCAGGACCAGCCGGAGCTCGCGGGCGAGGCCCATGAGGACCAGGTCCACGAAGAACTCATCGACGTGGTCCTCCACGCGTTCGGCCTCGGCCATGCCTTCAAGCCAGCCGGCGGCGTATTCGTATTCGTCGATCAGCGCGCGCAGGCCGGCGTCGCCGTGCCCCTCGCCCTGGTCAAAGGCGGCCAGCGCCGCATTCAGCCGGGTGGCGGGTTCCTTTAGCGTCCGGGTGATGTTGGTGGCCAGGTCGCGGGTGGCCTGCAGCCGCTCCTGGTCCGCCGGGTCGGTCGGAAAGGGCGGGTCATCGAGCAGCAGCACCACGGAAAGGTCGGGGAATTCCTGCAGCGCGGCGGACCACAGCGTAGCCCGGACCACCTGCGGCTCCTCGGCGTAGGAGGGGACGAGCACGGTGACGGAGGAGTCGTAGTCGGCGAAGTGGCGGTCCAGTTCGCCGCGCGGAATCCTGCGGTGGTCGCGGAAGCGGTTAAGTGCGCCCTGGCGGGCCAGCAGGTACATCAGCGCCGAAAAAGTCAGGAATGTTACGACGACGACGTAGGAGACGGATTCGGCGCGGAACCGGAACCCGGCCGTGGGGTCATTGATGAGCTGCCGCAGCACGGTGGTCACCACATAGGCGAGCCAGGCCAGGACGGTGACGACGATGCCGACCCGGCCAAGGATGATTTTCCGGCGCGACGGCTCGGGGTGGACGATGGCCAGGGGCTCTGACCGCCGTTCTGCACCCCATTGGCGTTTCCGGGTTTTCGACGCCGCGTCATCGGCGTCCAGATCTTCGGGCCGAGGCGTGGCCAGGACGTCAGTCATACTTCCCCATCTGCAGATGTGTACCCCCAGCGGACACACGTCAGGCCGCACTGTCCGCCATTGCACGGTGCGATCTGCCCTTATACTAAGCGCACGACCCCGAATTATCAGTCCCCCGGCCGAAGATCGTTACCGGCGGGAGACTCTTGATTTGGCGGCGTATCCGCATTAGGGGGTTGCCGGACAGCTCTCCGACAAGCATTGGGGTAATTCTGTGTCTAACCGCTTTCCCGGACGCCGCCTTTCCAAGCTGCGGCTGGGGATCCTCATCCTGGTCGTGGCCGTCCTCGCCGGCGGCTCCTACCTGGGCCTGCGTTCCTTCCAGGACGCCAACGCCGCCTCGTCCATCCCGTCCGTGTTCTCGGGCTACGTGGACGTGACGGCCACGCCGCGGTTCGCGTTCGAGACCCCCACCACGCCCGAGGCGAAGGGCACCGTGCTGTCCTTCATCGTCGCGGACAAGCAGAACCCCTGCGTCCCGTCCTGGGGCGCCGCCTACGGCCTGGCCCAGGCCGAGTCGGACCTTGACCTGGACCGCCGCATCGCCCGGCTGCGCCAGGCCGGCGGCTCGGTGTCCGTGTCCTTTGGCGGCCTGACCAACAGCGAACTGGCGGTCGCCTGCACGGACCAGGACCGGCTCACCGGCGCCTACCGCGATGTCGTCGAACGCTACGACCTCCCCTCGATCGACCTGGACGTCGAGGGGGCCGCGCTCAGTGACACCGCCTCGCTGGACCGCCGCGGCAAGGCCGTCGCCGCCCTCCAGCAGCAGCGCTCGGGCGCCGGCAAGAACCTCGACGTCTGGCTCACCCTCCCGGCAGACCCCAACGGCCTGACCGAGGCCGGGCGCGACGCCGTGGCCCGCACCCTCCGCGCCGGCGTGAAGCTGACCGGCGTAAATATCATGACGATGGACTTCGGCGGCAGCAAGCAGCCGGGACAGTCCATGTACCAGGCCTCCGCGTCCGCCGCCGACGCCGCCCACAAGCAGCTCCAGGCGCTGTACCGCGACAACGGCGAGGACCTCGGCACGGACACCACCTGGCGCCGGCTGGGACTGACGCCGATGATCGGCCAGAACGACATTGCCGGCGAAATCTTCACCCTGGACGACGCGGCCGCGCTCAACGCCTACGCCAAGTCCAAGGGCGTGGGCCGGGTGTCCATGTGGTCCCTGAACCGCGACCGCACCTGCGGCAGCAACTACCCCGACGTCACCAAGGTCTCGGACAGCTGCAGCGGCATCAATCAGGGCAGCTCCTCCTTCTCGACAGTCCTCGGCGCCGACGTCATCCCGACCCGCAGCGCGGACGCACCGGCCCCGGCGGCCTCCGCGACCCCGACGGCCACCGACGACCCCTCCACCAGCCCGTACCCGGTGTGGAACCAGACCTCCCGCTACGTCAGCGGCGACCGGATCGTCTGGCACGGCAACGTCTACGAGGCCAAGTGGTGGACGCAGGGCGACAGCCCGGACAACCCCGTGGAACAGGGCGCCGCCGTGCCGTGGAAGCTGATCGGCCCGGTTCTGCCCGGCGACCGCCCCAGCCCCCGCGCCACGGTCCCGGCCGGTACCTACCCGGACTGGTCTCCGACCACCGTGTACCAGCGCGGAACCCGGATCCTCTTCGACGGGTACGCCTTCGAGGCCAAGTGGTGGAGCCAGGGCGACAGCCCGCAGGCAATGCTCGAGGGCGCCCCGGACTCCCCTTGGCTCAAGCTCACGGCGGCCCAGCTGCAGGCGCCGTCGGCAACGGCGTCGGCGACGGCTTCCCCCACCGCGTCCGGGAAGTAGCGGCCGCCAACTCCCTTTCCCATCCGCCCGATCCAGCGAACCGACGGAGCGCCCGTGTCACTGCGCAAAGGAATGTCCGTGGAGTGGAACTCGCCGCAGGGAAAGACCCACGGCAAGATCGTGGAAAAGAAAACAAGCGACTTCGAGCTGGACGGAAACACCCACCGGGCCAGCGAGGACGAGCCGCAGTACGTGGTGGAGTCGGCCAAGACCGGTGCCCGCGCGGCACACAAGGCCTCGGCCCTGACCGAAAAGAAGTAGCCGCCGGGCCGTCCCGCCCGGGCATGTGACCATTCTCACCCGCAATATTCGGCTTCTGGCTTGAGGGCCATGCCGGCCGCTGTGCATCATGGAAAAGCCGGCCGGGACCCCCAAGCTCCCGCCGGCGCAGCCCCGGATCCGCCCCGATGCCCCGCGCGTCGGACGCTGGCCGGGGATCCATACTGGTGGACGCAACGAGGCCAAACCGGTGGGCTTTCCAGCCGCCATGGTCCCGGGTGTTTCCGGTATGGACTGACGGCGGCTCCGCATCGGTGCGGCAGCCGGAGATCCGGATCAAGAATGGAAGCCTGAACAATGACGTTTGAAACTGCCACCACCGTGACCCACAAATTCTGGGACCGTGCCACGATGCACCACGAGCTGGATGCCCTGGTCCACGAGCACTCGGTCCGCTACAACACCGCCAAGTCCAACGTCGCCGTCCACGCCAGCGGCCCCAACACCTTCACCCTCAGCGTGCAGCACGGCGCGGGCAACCTCGAGGCGGCCTCCGCCTAGGACGCGGCTAACCGGCCGCTGACCGCATGGCCGTCTTGGCCCGGTACATATCCTGGTCAGCGCCGGCAAGCAATGACGCGGCAAGATCGTGGACCCGGTCCGCTCCGGCGGCCGGGTCCACTGCCGTTTCCGCCTGGCCCACAGCGATCGACAACGCCAGCGTTGCGCTTTCGACCGCCAACGGGGCCGCCAGGCAGCCCCGGACCCGTGCCGCCACGGCATCCAGCTCGGCCGCCGTCACCAGATCCGGAACCAGGATGACAAACTCGTCCCCGCTGTAACGGGTCACCATGTCGGAACCGCGGACCGCACCGGAAAGCATGCGGGCCACGTGCTCCAGCACCCGGTCCCCCGCGGCGTGACCCAGGGAGTCGTTGACCAGCTTGAAGTCGTTGACGTCGCAGAACAACAGCCCCACGCGCCCGCCGTCGTCCCCGGCCCTCGCCAGGGCCGCAATCAGGCTCTCCTGCAGGTGCCGGCGGTTCGGCAGCCCCGTGAGCGGGTCGTGGAGCGCCCGGTGGTGCGCCTCCCGCAGCAGGGCAGCCCGCTCCGCGGCGGCGTCCTCCAGCTGCCGGTGGGCGGCGGCCAGCTCGTATTCGTAGCGCCGGCGCTCCGGTGCGGCGTAGAAGATCGCCAGGTCCCGCGTCCCGCCCCCGATCTGGGTCCGCGTTACCGTGAGCAGGACCGGCCGACGCTCCCCGTCCGGCGCCAGCAGGGACACCGCCAGCTCGGACAGCTGACCTTCCCGGTCCAGGACAGGCACGGCGTGGGTCCGGAACATCAGCCGGTCCCCGGCGGGGAAGAGGTCCAGGAGCCGTTTCCCCTCCAGCTCACCCGGCAACGCCCCGGCCCAGCGGGTGAGGGTGGCGTTCGCGGCCTCGATCACACCGTCGGTCCCGGCGACGGCGTATCCGGCCGGCGCGGCGTGGAAGAGTTCGCCGTAGTCTAGCGGCGCGGGTCCGGTCACGATGCCGCCAGGAAGTCGAGCATGGCGGCCGCGGTGTCCTCGGGCGCACTGGACTGCGGGAAGTGGCCGGTGGCGGAGAGGCGGACCAGCGTGCCGTGGGCCAGGTTCTCCTGAAGGTAGGCGCCCACCGAGTCGGGGGTGACGACGTCGTCCGTTGCCTGCAGCACCAGCGTGGGAACCCGGACCTCGGGGAGCAGGTGGCGGGTGTCGGAGAGGAAGGCCACCCGGGCGAAGTCCCGGGCCACGCGCGGTCCGATGCGGCCGAAGCTGCCCTGGACCTCCCGCTCCAGCTCGGGAGCGTCGGGGACGTTCATGTAGACCGGCGCCATGGATTCGGCCCAGACCAGATAGTTTGAATCCAGGGACCGGAAGAGATCGTCGAGGTCGCCGCGGCTGAATCCGCCCTCGTAGCCCTGGTCCGGGTGGTCCAGGTAGCAGGGCGAGGCGGTCAACAGGATCAGGCGCCCGAAGCGGTCCGCGCCGTCGCGTGCCGCGGCGCTGACCGCCATCATGGACCCCACGCTGTGTCCCACCAGGGTGGCGTCCCGCAGTTCGAGCCGGGCACAGACCTCCAGCAGGTCGTCGACGTAGGCCTCCAGCGAGGCGTAGCGGCCGGAGTCGTAGGCCGCCTTGTCCGAGCCGCCCGAGCCGACGTGGTCTATCAGCACCACGCGGTAACGGTCCGTGAAGGCGGGCAGGATCCGGCGCCAGATGGATTGATCCGTTCCGAAGCCGTGCGCGAAGACCAGGGCCGGGCCGTCCTCCGGACCCAGGATCCGGACGTTGTTGCGGACCAGCGCATCGGTTACCACGTGATCATCCCGCCTTCTCCCCGACCCTCGTCGGCCTCGTTGTTGCTCTTGCCGGCCGGCCTGGATCGGCGGATGGGTCGTACCATCCTAGCTCCGGCCGGCCCCCTGGCCGTGGAGCCGGGCTGGACAAGATAACAATACTAGTTAGACTAGCTATATTGCTTTCTAGCTAAAAGATTGGTGACACCATGACGGCGGTACTCGAACCCAGGCAGGCGGCCCCCGCCGCCCTTTCAGTGCACGTCGACGCCGCCCCGCAGCACTGCGGCGGGGCCATGGTGAAACAGCAAGCCTCGCTGGATTCCCTGCTCTGGGGCTTCAAGCTGCCGGCCTCCGCGGAGTGGGTCTGCCCCTGCGGCTTCCGGCAGGACGCGGCCGCCGCCGGAGAGCCGCTGCACGCCGTCAGCACCGCCGCGGCCCGGGTCGAGAGCCTGCAATGGGAGCTGGACGCCGCAAAGGACGAACTGCTGTCCGCCCTGCGGGCTGCGGCCGCTAACGGTTCGACCAGCACCGAGCTGGTCGAGGCTGCCGGACTGCCCGACGACGAGTTCGCCCGGCTCCTGCTGTGACCTTCGCCCAAGTTCTCGGCGACCAACACCGTGCGGCCCGCCCCCTGCACCGTCGGACGCCCGTGCAGGCCGCGGCCGGGCATGCACAGCGCATAGCCAGGCCCGGCACCTGTCCCGCGGGCCCGCCCGGCATCGTCAGCCGGCGGGCGGGCACCCCCGCCGCGACGGGCACCGCCGCAGTCGAGCGCCTTCTGGACGGACGCTACCTCCTCGGCGAACTGCTGGGCCGCGGCTCCGAGGCGGACGTCTACCGGGCCACCGACCTGGCGGCACGAAGCTCCGCCCCGGAGCTGGCGGTCAAGATCTTCCGCGCCGGGACCGCGGATGCCGCCTCGCCGTTCATCCGTGAGCGGGACCTCCACGGCCCGCTGCGGCAGCGCGCGATCGTGCGGGTGCTGGGCCATGGCCGGGCGGCCGACGACGACGCCACGGCGGCAGGCCGCGGCTATGTCGTCACCGAGCTGATTGACGGCCCCGACCTGCGGTCCCATCTGCACGGGAACACCCTCAGTGCCGGGCAGGTGACCGTATGGTCGGCCGACATTGCCGGTGCACTGGCCCACCTTCACCGCCGCGGCATCGTGCACAACGACGTGAAACCGGCCAACATCATCCTGGCCGGCCTCACGCCCGGGCACGCCGGCGCAGGGGGCCGGGCCACGCTGACCGACTTCGGCATCGCCACGAGCGCCCGGCACCGGGCCAACAGCGCCACGTCCGGCACGCCCCACTACCTCAGTCCCGCGGCGGTGCATGGCACCGGGACCAGCAGCGCCAGCGACATCTATGCCCTGGGCCTGGTGATCTTCGAGTGCCTGACCGGCATCAAGGCCTTCCCCGGGCCGGCGCTGGAGTCGATGGTGGCCCGCACGCTGCGGCTGCCGAGGCTCCCGTCGACGGTGGGGCGACGCTGGTCCGTGCTGCTGCATGCGATGACCGATCCGGAACCCGCCCGCCGGCCCACCGCCGCCGCCGTCGGCCGCGCCCTGAAGCGCATCGCCCGGTGACCCGGGCCCGGCGCTCATCCGGCGATGTGGACGACGGCAACTTCCACCGCACAGCGGCGCGGTTCCAGGTGCGCGCGGACCGCGGCTGCCGCGGCGCGTGCGACGTCGGGGGCGCGGTGTCCGGTGGCTACACCGATGCGGGCCTTGACCGTGACGACGTCGCCGGAGGCGTCCACTGCCACCGGGTTGGGCGTCTCGCCGGTGACGGCGGCGTGGGCGGCGCCGGCAATGTTCTGCCACACCGGGTGGGCCGGGTACAGCGTCTGGACGCCGTCGACCTGTTCGAGGACCCGGTGCAGTTCGCGTGCCACGGCACTGTCCGATCCGCCGCTGACAGCAGTGTCCGGTGCGACGGCCGGGGCGTGGTCCGAAGCGCTGGCGCTCGGGCGCAGGGGCTCGGTCATGGCTTCTCCTCCGGTGTGGTCTGGGTCCGGTCCGCCGGTGGGGGCGGGGCCAGGATGTCGGTAATGGTGACGTCGATCGACGTGATGTTCAATTCGGTTTGCTGTGACAGCGTGTCCGCCAGCTGGCTGCGGAGCTCGGCCGCCCGTTGTTCCAACGGGTGGCCGTACACCACGGCCAGGTCCACGGAGACGGTCACCGGGGCCCCGGGGGTTCCTACGTCCCCGTGCAGCCGGCATTTTCCCGCCGCGGTCCCGGGCAACGCATCCGCCACGGAACGGATCACCGCTGAAATGGCGCCCTCCGTCTCGGACAGGATGTCGTCTGCATGGCCGCCGCGAACAGGGATACTCCGTCCGGGCCTGAGTTCCAGCCGGAGGTTGTCCAGGATGGACTGCATCCAGTCGTCGGTGCCCGATCCCGCCGCCTCGATGTCGGCGTCTCGCAGGTCGGTTCCGAGCGCCGAAATGCTGCCCAGCGCCGCCAGACCCGCCTGGCATTCCGGGCACTGATTGAGGTGTCCGGGGTCGGCGAATTCGCCGGTGTCCAGATACGTGCTGAGTTCGGCCAGGGTATGTCCGCAGTCGAGGGTGTCGTTGGGTGTACTCATCGCCATTCCTCCATTTCACGCGCCAGGGTGACCCGCGCCCGTGCCAGCCTGCCGCGGACGCTCGCGGTGCTGATGTTCAGGGTCTGCGCGATGTCCTCGTAGCTTTGGTCGTTGAATTCCTTGAGCACCCAGCAGCGGCGTTGTTCCTCCGGCAGTGCTGCCAGCGCCCGCTTGAGTGCTTCGATCCGCGAGCCGCTGACTGCGGAAGATTCCGGGTCCGGGCTTGCGGGCCGGCCGGCCATGCCCGCGTCCAGCGTCTCCTCGACGGAGTCGACGTCGGTGTGGAAGCGGCGGCGGCGCAGGTGGTCGATGCTGCGGCTGCCGGTGATGCGGAGCAACCAGCCCCTGACCGCCGCGGGTTCCCGCAGGGTGTCGATCTGGCGCCAGGCTTGCATCAGCGCTTCCTGGACGACGTCGTCGGCGTCGGCAAGGGAGCCGGTCAGGCGGCGTGCGGCGGCCCGCATCACGGGCCCGTGACGCCGGGCGAGGGTTTCGAAGGCCGCGGTGTCGCCGTCGGCAGCGCGGCCGGCAAGCAGCGCATCCGGGACGGCGTCCAGGTGGTGCGGCGCCGGGGGTGAACCAGTCACGTGTCTATCGCTTTCATCGCGGGCCGTAAAGAGCGGGCCATAAAAGTGGGCCGGGCACCGGCCCGGGCTCCCTCAGGGGGCGGCCCGGGCCGGGTGCGGCCGGTGGAACTAGTTCTTGCTGAAGCCTTCTTTGATCTTGCGCGCGGCTTCACGGAGGTTGCCGCCGACGTCGGCCGCGGCGTCCTTGATCTTCTCGCCGGCGTCCTGCAGCTGGGCCTTGGCCTGGTCCTGCTGGCCCTCGCGTTCCAGCTGCTCGTTGCCGGTCAACTTGCCGGCACCCTCCTTGGCGGCGCCGAGGTGGTTGGTCACGGCGTTGTTGGCCTTGTCATCGATCCCCATGATCGTGTTCCTTTCCTGTCGGTCGTGCTCGTGTAAGGGTGGTGCTCTGTTCCGGTCCCGGTCAGCGGGCGCGTTCTGCGCCGGCCACCCGGGACCGTACTCCGGTGGTGATTCGTACCAGGACCGGGACCGGATGCCCGATCAGCGCGTCGATGCCGCGCACCAGTTCCTCGGCGGTGTCCGCGAGTTCCCGTGGTGAGGCGCCCTTCCGGGCCTCCAGCCGGAGCCGCAGCCCAGTGCCGCGCCGGCTTTCCCAGGCGGAGACGTTGCTGCCGACCACCAGGCGGTTGCCGTCCAGCGCCTCGCTGACGGCGGTGCCAATGAGTCCTGCGTCGATGGTGGTGGCACCCCGGTCGCCGTCGTCGTCCCTGGCCAGCCGGGGAGTCCGGCCGCCGCCCTGGGAGGCGAGCCATGCCACGGAGAGCGCGGCGGCGACGAGGAAGACGGCCACTGCGGCCACCGACCACCAGCTCCCGGGCCGTCCCGGCAGGGGCGCCGAGGCCAGTGCGGCCCGGGCCTGGTCCATCAGGAAGGTGCCGGTGGCGGTCCAGCTGGCGGCAATGTCCGGGACCAGCCCGGCCGCGGCGGTTACGGCGCCGGCGGCCAGCAGGACCAGCCCGGCCAGTGCCAGCAGGATGCGGTTCAGTGCCCTGTTTGTGTTGCTCACTGTCCCAGCACTCCTTCCTTGAGGATCCGGACCGAGGGCGCGAGCCGGCGGTCCAGGCGGTAGGCGGCGAGTTCGCCGTCCACCGCCGCATGGATGGCATCCCGGTCCGCGGGCACTCCGGAGGTGGGGCGGACCTGGACCGCGACCGACCGGGAGGAAACCGTGGAGGTCACCTGGCCCGGGGTGAGCCCGGCGGCCAGCCGTGCCCGCCGGGAGACGGCGGCGGCGATGACCTCGTCGTCCACCACGACGGCGGTGCGGTCGCTTTCGAGGGCCCGCCGGGAGCGGCGGCCGCCCGCAATCGCGGTGAGGAGCAGGGCCAGGCCCAGCAGCGCCACGCCCGCCCCGGCCGCGGCCAGCCCGGCCGGGATGGTGGCCTGGGGCAGTCCGGTCAGCCAGCGCCACAGCTGTCCGGGAGCGGCCAGCAGGGCGGGTTCGCCGAGCAGTGCCAGCACCGTCTCCAGCGCCAGCCAGAGGAAGAGGACGGTCAGCAGGATCGCGGTCACGGCCGACACTGTTGCCCGGGAGGAGTGGGTTTCCCGCCGAAGAATCCGCCGGGTTGCCTGGTTCTGGTTCACGCCACTCTCCTTTCCTGGTGCTCGCGTGGGGTCTTGGCGCCGCTGAGCCTGATGTCCACCCGGCCCAGCTGCATCCCGGTCAGCTGCGGGGCACGGTCGAGGATGGCCTGCCGCGCGGCACGGGACTTCTCGAAGAGGCTGACCGGCTGGTCCGGCCGCGGGCCGAGCAGCGGCGGCACGGCCAGCTGCACGGTCACCGCGGCGGCCAGCTGGCCGGCGTCGTCGTCCAGCTGGGCGGAGACGTTGCCCCGGGGAACCCCGAAGGCTTCCGCGGTGACCGCTTCGACGGTGTGCCGCAGGGCCGTCCCCGTGATCCGGGTGTGGCCGGTGCGGGTCATGACGATGAGCGCTTGCCGCGCAGGGCGTCCAGCACTCCGGCCAGATCCAGCCGGCCCTCGGCGCTGCGGCCCAGGATGGCACCGATGCCCATGAACAGGGCGGTCAGGACCAGTCCCCAGAAGCCGAACGCCAGGGCGACGACCGCCAGGACGGCGCCGGCGGCGACGCCGGCGACCGTCGGGCTCATGCGACCCTCGGCTCGTTGGTGTCGTCGTCATCCTGGTCGTCCGAGGGGACGTGGATGTCGGTGATGGTGATGTTGACCTCGGTGACCTCCATGCCGACCAGGTCCTCGACGGCGTTGTACACGGCGTCGCGGGCGTTATCGGCCACCTGCTGGAGCGGGTAGGGGTACTCGACGACGAGGGTGACGTCGACGGCAACCTGGGTCTGGCCGACCTCGACGCTCACACCCTGGGTGAGGTCCTTCTGGCCAACCTTTTCGCGCAGGGTGCCAAGGGCCCGGGCTGCGCCGCCGCCGAGGGCGTGGACGCCCTCGATCTCCTGGATGGCGATGCCGGCGATCTTGGCGACGACGCCGTCGGCCACCGTGGTGTTGCCGCGGCCGTCGTTCTTGGTGTGCTGGTTGGTGGTGGCGACCGCGGTGGACGTGGTCTTGGCCGGAACGTCTGCGGGGGTGTGCGTCTGGTTGGTCATTGCTATCACTCCTGTTCGTTGAGGGAGGCGCACTGATGCGCCGTCACTAGGAAGACGGGGCGGGCACGGGAAACCTCACGGTCGACTTTGCGTGAGCTGCATCACAGTCCGCTTCACCGTCAGGAGCGGATGCGGAACCGGCCCCCGGGCGTTCACCTTGGCTCTACACCCGGTTCATTACCGGCGGGTAGCTTGGCCGGGTCAGCCGGAGATCCAACCCTGAGAGGCTCACCATGAGCGCGACTCGTACCCGAGGCATCCTTACCGCCGCCGCAGCCATCGTCCTGGCCGCATCCGCGATCGGCGGCACCGCCGTCGCCCAGGCCGCGGACAACGACCACCGCGGTGGAGCGGACCCCGGCTCCCACGCCCAGGACGGCCCGGGCACGGCCCTGGCGGACGCGTTCAGCCGTGTGGACCGCGGAACGGCCTGGCAGCAAACCGGCAAGCTGAAACTGGATTTCCCGACCTACCACACGGAGGGAATTGCCTTCAGCGAGGACCACATCTTCCTCTCGGCCGTCCAGATCACGGAGCCCACCACCAAGTTCGCGACCCCGCAGAACGGCTTCGACCGGACCCCTGGCAAGGGCATCGGCCACCTGTTCGTCATGGACAAGGCCGGGAAACTGCAAAAGGACATCACCCTGGGCGAGGGCGACATGTACCACCCCGGCGGCATCGACTTCGACGGCACAAACGTCTGGGTGCCGGTGGCGCAGTACCGCCCGGACAGCAGCGCGATCATCTACAAGGTGGATGCCAAAACCCTGGACGTGCACAAGCAGTTCGAGGTCAAGGACCACTTCGGCGGCCTCGTCATGGACAAGCAGACCGGCCACCTGGTGGGAAACACCTGGGGATCGCGGCGCTTCGCCGAATGGGATCTGCAGGGTAAGCAGCTCGCCACCTGGCAGAACCCGAACTACTTCATCGACTACCAGGACTGCCAGTACGTCCCGAGTTCGAAGATGCTCTGCGGCGGCATCACCAACCTCCCGCAGACGCCCGCCGCCGGCGGGACCGCGGGGACCTACGAGCTGGGCGGGATGGCGATGATCGACCTGAAGTCCCACGCCGTGAGCCGCGATGTGCCGTTCCAGCAGTGGTCCACCGCCGGCCACGTGGCCACCCGCAACCCGTTCAAAATGACCGCCGACGGCGACCACCTGACCATGAAGGTGGCCCCGGACAACGGCGACGAAGGCAACGGCACCGAAATCCTCACTTACGAAGCAACCGTCAAAGCCGCCAACTAGCGGCACCCGGCCCGAACCGATCGGAAAATCATGATTCCCCCAACCCCCCGCTCCACCCGGCGGCGCATTGCCGCCGCCACCGGTGCCACCGCCCTGGCCGCCACGGCCCTCACGGCAGGCCTGGTCGGCGTCGGCGCCGGTCCCGCCTCCGCCGGCGGCAATGACCACCGCGGCACCGCGACGCCCATCCAGCACGTCGTCGTGATCTTCCAGGAAAACGTTTCCTTCGACCACTACTTCGCCACCTACCCGAAGGCCGCGAACATCCCCGGCGAGACCCAGCAGGGTTCGGGCGCCGCGGCGGCCACGTTCACGGCCGCGAAGAACACGCCCAAGAAGATCGACACGCTGGCCTCCGCGGGCCTGCTGGCGCCGAACAACCCCAACGCTAAGCAGCCCGAGCGGCTCACCCCACAGCAGGCCGTCACCTGCGACCAGGACCATAACTACGGCGCCGAGCAGAAGGCCTACAACGGCGGGCTGATGGATAAGTTCGTCGAATACACCAGCCGGGACGCGTGCGGCCCCAACCAGTACGGCCGCAACGGGCTGACCATGGACTACTACGACGGCAACACCGTCACCGGCATCTGGAACTACGCCCAGAACTACGCCATGAGCGACAACCACTACAGCACCGTCTTCGGCCCCTCCACCCCGGGCGCGCTGAACCTGGTCTCCGGCCAGACCCACGGCGCCACCGAGTTCACCGCGGACGGCAAGCCCGTGGCCACCCCCGCCGCCGGCAGCTACACCGTCCGCCAGCCCGATGCCAACGGCGTGGGCACGGTCATCAACGACCCGGACCCGGTCTACGACGACTGCTCCAACAACAGCCATGCCAAGACCAACAACCTGGCGGGCATGACCGGCAAGAACATCGGTGACCTGCTCAGCGCCAAGGGCACCTCCTGGGGCTGGTTCCAGGGCGGATTCACCCCGAGCACCCCGGCGACAGCCACGGCCCCGGCGTCCTGCCTGACCAGCCACACGAACGCCGCCGGCGCCTCCGTGGTGGACTACTCCCCGCACCACCAGCCGTTCCAGTACTACAAGTCCACGGCCAACCCGCACCACCTGGCCCCGGCCTCGGACGCGGAAATCGGCCACGACGGCCAGGCCAACCACCAGTACGACCTGACCGACTTCGGCAAGGTGGTCAACACGGACAACATGCCGGCCGTCTCCTTCCTGAAGGCGGGCATGTTCCAGGACGGGCACGCCGCCTACTCCGACCCGATCGATGAGCAGAAGTTCATCACCGCCACGGTCAACCAGATCCAGAAGTCCAAGAACTGGGAGAACACCGCCGTGGTCCTGGCCTACGACGATTCCGACGGCTGGTACGACCACGCCGCCGCGAAGGTGAAGAACTCCTCCAACACCGCCGACGACGCCGCGTGGTGCCAGAACGCCGCGGCCGCCGGTGTCCCGATGGCCGGCGGTTACGCCGACCGCTGCGGACCCGGCCCGCGCCAGCCGCTGGTGGTCATCTCCCCGTACGCGAAGAAGAACTTCGTGGACCACACCCAGACGGATCAGGCCTCGATCCTGCGCTTCATCGAGGACAACTGGCACACCGGCCAGGTCGGCGACGCCTCCGCGGACGCCGGGGCGGGTTCCTTGAAGGCGATGTTCAACTTCGACCACAAGCGTCCCGGCACGGTGCTGCTGGATGAGCAGACGGGGGCCGTGGCCTCTGTCACCGGCCCGAAGGATGACGGTCAGGACGGGGACTCGCAGGGAGAGACCTCCAAGGGAGAGAACTCAGGCAAGTAGCCCCTCCGGTGCAGGCCGCCGCCTGCCCCGCTCCTGTTGGAAGCGCCGCCCGGCTGATGCCGGGCGGCGCTTTCTTTGCCTCCGGATAGGCTGGCCGCATGACCCCTCCCGCAGATCTGCTGCCGGCGCTGGCCGGTGTCGCCGTGTTGGTGGCGGTGACCCTCGCGGTGCTCACGGCCTACCGCGTCCCCGCCCGGTTTGCGCCGGCCTGGGCGATCCTGCGCGGCGCCCTGCAGCTGGCGGCGATCAGCCTGGTCCTCAGCGGCGTCATCACCAACGGCTACCTGGTGGCCCTGGCGCTGCTGGTGATGTTCACGGTGGCCGCGTGGACGGCCACCCGCCGGCTGGGCCGGGACCGGCGGATGTTCGGCCGGGTCGGCGCCGCGATGGGTGCCGGGGTGGCCGTCACCCTCGCCGTCGTCTTCGCCACCGGCGCCATCGAGTTCTCGCCGCGCTACGCGCTGGCGATCGGCGGCATCGTCATCGGCAACGCCATGTCCATCACCACCCTGGCCGGCCGGCACTTCCAACAGACTGCCGCGGCCCGGTGGGAGGAGGTGGAAGGGTGGCTGGCCCTGGGCGCCCGGCCGCGCCAGGCCACCACCGAGCTGGCCCGGGAGGCGGTGCACGCGGGGCTGGTCCCCACCACCGACCAGAGCAAGACCACCGGCCTCGTCACCCTGCCCGGAGCCTTCGTGGGCGCCATCTTCGGCGGCATCTCACCCCTGTCCGCAGGGGTGTTCCAAGTGGTGGTGCTGGCCTCGATCATGGCCGCGGGGGCCATCACGGCCGTGGTGATCGTGCTGTTCCTGGCCCCGCTGCGGGTCAAACCGGTCCCGGCGGCGTGAGGCGCCAGGACGCTGCCGCCCGCCACGCGGGCCCGGAACACAGAAGCCCGCCCCGGCACGCGGCCGGAGCGGGCTCCTGGGTCTGGCTATCGTCCTACGCCTGCCGGTAGACCTTGCGGGCGACGGTCAGGCTGGCCGCGGCGATGATGGCGATGGCCACCAGGTAGTAGCCGGGCACCAGCAGGGACCCGGTGCTGCCGATCAGTGCGGTGAGGATGAACGGGGCGAACCCGCCGAAGACCGTAACGCCGATGTTGTAGCCCAGCGAGAGGCCGGTGGAGCGGATCCGGGCCGGGAACATCGAGGACATGATTGCCGGGAGCGGGGCGAAGTAGGCGGTGGCCAGGACGGAGAGCACCAGTTCGACCACGATCATGGTGGGCAGTTCCGGGGCGGCGATGAGAGCCAGGAACGCCGGGATGCCGACGACGATCGTGCCGCCGGCGGCCCAGGTCATCACCCGGGCCGGGCCCACCTTGTCCGAGAGCATGCCGATGAACGGAGAGCCCACGCTCATCACGATGCCGAAGATCAGGGTGGAGAGGAACGCGACCGCCTTGGGCATGTTCAGGTTCACGATCGCGTAGGTGGGCATAAAGAGGGCGATGTACACGCCCACGGAGCCCAGGGAGACGACGCCGACGATCGCCCAGAGCCGCCCGCCGTTGCCGACGAAGGTCTCCCGCAGCGGCGCCGTCGAGGTTTCCGTGGCGAGGAACTCCGGGGTCTCCTCCATCTTGGAGCGGATATACCAGCCCACGGGGCCGATCGCGAGGGCGAAGATGAACGGCAGCCGCCATCCCCAGGACTCCAGCGACTGGGTGCTGAGGTAGCTGTTCAGGACGAACCCGAAGATGCCGGCCAGCAGGATGCCGCCGCCCTGGGTGGCCACCTGCCAGCTGCCGTAGAACGCCTTCCGGGTGGGGGCGTATTCGATCAGGTAGGCCGTGGCGGTGCCGAATTCCCCGCCGGTGGCGAAGCCCTGCAGCAGCCGGGCCACGAGGACGATGATGCTGGCCGTCACGCCGATCATGGCCGCCGTCGGCGCGACGACGATCAGCAGGGTTCCCACGAACATCACCAGGATGGAGACCAGCATGCCGGCCTTCCTGCCGGCCCTGTCCGCGTAGCGTCCGATCAGGATGCCGCCGAGGGGCCGCATGATGAAGGAGACACCGAATGAGGCGAAGGTCAGCAGCAGGGAGGCGGCGTCGCTGGTGGTGGGGAAGAAGAGCTTGGAGATGGTGACGGCGAAGGTGCCGTAGACGATCAGGTCGAACCATTCGAGGCCGTTGCCGATCGAGGCGGCGACGACGGCCTTGCGGGCGTTGCTGCGTTCGACGGCGTTGAGGGTGCGCGGGGCGGCCTGGCTGTCAGCGTCGGCTGCGCCTCCCGTGGCGGCCACGCCGGTGGTGGTGGGTTGGCTCATGGCTGCGGGGTCCCTTCGGTGGGTTCGGTGGAGGTCAGGTGGTCGGCCAGCGCGCGGAGGAAGTCCTCGCAGGCGGCGATCTGGCTCAGTTCGATGTATTCGTTGGCGGTGTGGCCCTGGTCCATGGACCCGGGTCCGCAGACCACGGTGTCGATGCCGGCGAGCTGGAACAGGCCGGCCTCGGTGGCGTAGACGACCGTCTCTTCGACGGCGTTTCCGGTCAGCCGCTGGGCCAGGTCCAGGGCTGCGCGTGGGCCCTCGGGGCTGAGGCCGGGGACGGCGCCCAGCTGTTCCATGACGATGTCCGTGCCGGGTTTCTCGGCTTGAATCTCGGCCCGCAGCCCATCGAGGGCCTCCCGGATCCGGGCGATGATGCCCTCCGGATCGACGCCGGGGATGGTCCGGAATTCGAATTCGAAGGCGCAGTGCTCTGCCACGGTGTTGACGGCCGCGCCGCCGCTGACGACGCCGACATTGGCGGTGGTGTAGGGCACCACGAAGGTCGGGTCGAAGGGGCCGGACAGCCGGTGCTCGTCGGCGAGGGACCGGATCGCGGCGATCGCGCGGGCGGCGTATTCGATCGCATTGACGCCGGTGGAGGTCATCGAGGAGTGCGCGGCGATGCCGGAGACGGTGACGCGGAACAGCTGGCTGCTCTTGTGCGCGGAGACCGGCCGCATGCTGGTGGGCTCGCCCACGAAGCCGAGCCGGGGCCGGATGCCGCGGGCTTCCAGTTCGGCGAGCAGGACCACGGCGCCGTGGCAGCCCACCTCCTCGTCGTAGGTCCAGGCGAAGTGCAGCGGCTCGGCGAGGGGCCGCGACAGGAACTCGGGCAGGAAACCCAGAATGGCGCCGCTGAAGGCCTTCATGTCGGTGGCTCCGCGGCCATAGAGCCGGCCGCCGCGGATCTCGGCGGTGAAGGGGTCGCTGTGCCAGTCCTGGCCGTCGACGGGGACGACGTCCGTGTGCCCGGCGAGCATGATGCCCCCGGTGACGGTGCCGTCGGCGGCCGGGATGGTGCCGAAGAGGTTGGCCTTGCGGCCGTCGGGGCTGGGGACCACAAGCGGGGTGATGCCGCGGGCGGAGAGTTCGTCGGCCATGAACCGGATGAGCTCGAGGTTGGAGTTGCGGCTGGTGGTGTCGAAGCCGATCAGCGTGGCGGACCAGTCAACGGCGGCGGCGCTGGGCGCAACGGCCGCGGAGGTGGCAGGCAGAGACGTGGCGGCCGGTGAGGTGGCAGGCGTCATGGGTGGTTTCCCCCGGAACGGTGTTGGAGTGCTGCGCCATGGGGGTCCGGTTGCGGTCTCCGGCCCGGCGCGGCGGCGGCCAAACGGCCCCGCTTTCCCCAGTATTTGGCCCCCGGACGATGCCTGTCAACACTTTGAGCCGCATTTATTCATTTTATTGAACGGCCCTCAGGGGGCCGCGCCCGCTCAGAACGACGGCGGCGTCATCGCCCCGATCAGCACCGCATCCTTGTCGGCGGGGTTGCGGTACCAGTGCGGCAGGGAGGAATCGTAGGTCAGCGAATCACCCTCCTCCAGCTCATAGCCCACGCCGTTGACACAGACGTAGAGCCGCCCCTGCACCACGGTCACGCACTCTTCGCCGGCGTGCTTGAACGGGGCGTCCTTGTTGTCCCAGCCGGCGGCGATCTGGGCCCGCAGCATGCCCAGCTGGCCGTTCATGTGCGGGGTCAGCAGCTCGTAGATCAGGTTGTCCTCGGCCACTTCCAGCCGGCGGCGTTCGTCGCGGCGGACCAGCGCCCCGCCCTGGTCCTTGGTGTCGAAGAAGCGCCCCACCGGCACCTTGAGCGCCTGGGAGAGCTTGATCAGGGTAGTCAGCGAGGGGTTGCCCTGGCCGCGCTCGATCTGGCTCAGCAGGCCCGGGCTCAACCCGGCCGCGGCCGCGAGGCTGCCGATGCTGAAGCCGGCCTCGCGGCGCAGGTGCAGCACCAGGGCGCCCACCGCCGTCATCGCCCGCTCGGCCTGGTCTTCGACCCCGGGAGACTCCAGCGTCAGGCCCAGGTGGCCGCCAAGATTGTCCATGCCACGATGCTCCGCCATAGTGAAGTTATCGTCAAGATAATGAAGCCCAACCGGGGCTGCCGCGCCGGCGGTAGCGTGGAGGCATGAGCGAGGCTTACCGCTACGACGTCGAGATCCTGCATCTGCTGGTCTCCCCCGCCCACGCCTACTTCGGCCGGGCAAGAGAGGGCGCAGCCGACGTCCCGACGCACGACGCGGCGGAGGCCCAGTTCGTCGCCGGCAAGGGGATCGCCGGGGACCGGTTCTTCGGCAAGGCCGCGCACATGGACGCCGCCGCGACCCTGTTCGCCGTCGAGGGCCTGGAGGCGATCGCAGCGGAGCTTGGCACGCCGCCCCTGGACCCGCTGCTGACCCGGCGCAACGTGATCATCCGTGGCGCCGAGCTGGCACCGCTGCTGGGCAACGAGTTCGTGCTGGAGTCCGGCGGGGACACGGTCCGGCTCAAGGCAGGACGGCCCGCGCACCCTTGCGTATGGATGGATTCGATGCTGGCCCCCGGCGCGCACAAGGCGATGCGCGGGCGTGGCGGCGTGCGCTGCCGGGTGGTGTCCGACGGCGTGCTGCACCGCGGCCCCGCGGCGCTGGTCAGCCCCGTGCCGCTGGACCCGGCGCGGGCCGGCGAGGCGTCGGTCCTGCGCCCGTCACGCCTGCCGTAAGGGGCGGCGCGGCCGCTCCACTAGGCTTGGCGCCATGACATTTGAAGCGGTCCTGGAGTCCCTGCGCGGCGTGGCGAAGGGGTCCACCCACTCGCACACCGGGCTGTGGGTCTCGGACCAGCTGCGGCAGCGGATTGCCGCGGGTGAGCTCACCCCGGGCACCAAGCTCTCCGAGGAGGCCCTCGGCGAGGCGCTGGGCGTCAGCCGCAACACCCTCCGCGAGGCCTTCACCGCCCTGCACGCCGAGCACATCGTGACCCGGATCCCCAACCGCGGCGTGTTCGTGGCCCGGCCCGCCGCCGAGGACATCCGCGAAATCTACCGGGTCCGCCGCTTCGTCGAACCCGCAGCCGTTCTCTGGCACGAGGCCGCCCCGGTGGATGAGCTGCGCGCCGTCGTCGCCGATGCCCAGGACGCCCGCGCCCGCGGCGACATCGCAGGGATGGCGGGCGCCAATCAGGAGTTCCACCGCGCCCTGGTAGCCCGCGCCGGCAGCGAGCGCCTGGACTCGCTGATGAAGCAGGTGCTGGCCGAGATGCGCCTGGTATTCCACTCGATGGGATCGGACCCCGCCTTCCACGAGCCCTACGTGGCGGACAATGCCCGGGTGCTGGAGTTGATCGCCGCCGGCCGCAACGCCGAGGCGGCGGAGCTGATGCGGGACTACCTGAACCGGGCCGAGGCGCAGCTGCTGGCCGCAATGGAGGAGCAGCACTAAGCCGGAGCCCCGCCGGAAGCGGGCCGGCCGCCTGGCGCATGCCCGCCACCCCTCTTGCGCATTGTTCAACAAAACCATAAGCTGTGGATCACAGTGATGGGCATCACTTTGCGGAAGTCACCCCTTTCAGCTCGGCCGGGCCGGCCATGCCCCTAACTACTCTCGTCCGCGGAACACTGCTGCGTCCTGCGGGGATGGATGGATATGCTCGTACTCATCGGGGTCTTGCTGGTCATCGTCGGCTTCGCCGTCCGCCTCAACCCACTCATTGTTGTCACCGTTTCCGGCATCGTCACGGCGTTGCTGGGCGGCCTGTCCCCGCTCGAGATCCTCAACGCGTTCGGCTCCGGCTTCGCCAGCAGCCGGTCCGTGACGATCTTCGTGGTGGTCCTGCCGGTCATCGGCATCATCGAACGTTTCGGGCTGCAGGAGCAGGCCAAGACGCTGATCGCGAAGCTGGCCAGGCTCACCGCCGGCCGCGTGCTGCTGGGCTACCTGCTGGTCCGCCAGGCCACCGCCGCCGTCGGCCTCACCGGCATCGGCGGCCACGCCCAGACCGTACGGCCGCTGGTCTTCCCCATGGCCGAAGGTGCCGCCCTGCGCCGCTACGGCCACGTCCCCGAAAAGGTCCGGGAGAAGATCAAGGGCCACTCCGCCGCGGCGGACAACGTGGGCGTCTTCTTCGGTGAGGACATCTTCGTGGCGGTCGGCTCCATCCTGCTGATCACCTCGTTCGTGGACACCACCTACAAGCTGCACCTCGAACCCCTGGAGCTGGCCGTCTGGGCCATCCCCACCGCCATCATCGCCTTCCTCATCCACGGCTTCCGGCTGCTGCGGCTGGACCGCCAGCTGGACAAGGACGTCCGCGCCGCCGTCGAGGAAGAGAAGTCCGCCGTCACCGTAGGAGACAACGCATGATCAAGGTCGAAGCCGTCTTCTGGCTGATTGGCATTCTGTTCATCGCCTGGGCGTTCCTGATTTCCCGGGATACCACCCACCCCAAGCGCTGGGGCAGCTCGGCCTTCTGGGGCCTGCTGGGCCTCTGCTTCTTCTACGGCTCCTGGGTGCAGGCGAACACCGCCCCGGCCTGGGTCCTGGGCGTGGCCGTCCTGGTCCTGGTGGTCCTGGCCAGCACCGGTCCCCTCGGTGACGGCAAGTCCCGCACCACCAGCGAGGCCGAGCGCACCGCGTCCGCGGCCCGCTTCGGCAACAAGCTGTTCATCCCGGCGCTGACCCTGCCGGTGGTCACCGTGATCATCGTCCTGCTCGCCCCGGTCCTGAAGGTCGGCGGCCAGCCGCTCCTCGACCCGGCCAACACCACCCTCCTGGCCCTGGCCATCGGCGCCATCGCGGCCGCCGTCGTCGCCGTCGTCCTGCTCAAGCCCAAGAACAAGCTGACCCCCATCTTCGAGGGCCGCCGGATCCTCGAATCCATCGGCTGGGCCGCGCTGCTGCCGCAGATGCTCTCCACCCTGGGCATCCTGTTCACCAAGGCCGGCGTGGGCAAGGCCGTGGGCACCCTGGCCACCGGCGTCCTGCCGGAGGGTTCGCTGATCGCCGCCGTGATCGTCTACTCCGTGGGCATGTTCCTCTTCACCGTGCTGATGGGCAACGCGTTCGCCGCGTTCCCGATCATGACAGCGGCCATCGGCTGGCCGGTGCTGGTCCAGGGCTTCCACGGCACCCCGGCGATCATCTTCGCGATCGGCATGCTGGCCGGCTTCTGCGGCACGCTCTGCACCCCCATGGCGGCCAACTTCAACCTGGTGCCCTCGGCGCTACTGGAGATGAAGAACAAGTACGGCGTCATCAAGGCGCAGGTGGCCACCGCCGTGCCGCTGCTGGCCGCCAACATCGGCCTGATGTACTTCCTGGCCTTCAACTGATCCCGTCCGCCACCACCCGTTAGGGGCACCATGAGCCACTCCGCCGCACCGTCCGCCGTCACCGCCGTCACAGCCGGAACCGAAGAGATGGACCGGCTGGCCGACACCTACGCGGACATCGTGCTGGAGAACCTGGGCCGGCCGTACCCGTATGCCTCGCACCACGTGGAGACGTCGCTTGAGGACCGGCCCAGCCCGCGGGAGCTCCACCCGGCGTTCCACACCTCGTTCGACTGGCACTCCTGCGTGCACATGACCTGGCTGGGCGTGACCCTGCTGGGCCACGGCGTCAGCCCGGACCGGGACGCGGCACTGCGCCGGGTGCTGGCGGCCAACCTCACCCCGGAAAACCTTGCCGCGGAGGGCGCCTACCTGCTGGCCAATCCCAGCTGGGAACGTCCCTACGGCTGGGCTTGGCTGGTGCGGCTCGCCGCCACCGCCATCAAGGCGGAGGACGCGCAGGTGCGGGAATGGGGTGCGGCGCTGGAACCGCTGGTGGACATCGTGGCCTCGCTGGTGGCGGACTGGACGGCCAAGGCCGAGTTCCCGGTCCGGCACGGGCTGCACACCAACGCCGCCTTCGGCCTGGGGCTGCTGCTGGACGCCTTCCGTGTGCTGGGCCGGGACCGGGCCGCCGCCGTGTGCGAGGAGGCGGCGCTGCGGTGGTTCAAGGACGACGCCGGCTGGCCCGGCGAGTGGGAGCTCAGCGGCCAGGACTTCCTCTCCGCCGGGCTGAGCGAGGCGGACCTGATGGCGCGTGTGCTCGACGGCGGTGACTTCGCTGCCTGGTTCACCCGCTTCCTGCCGGACCTGGCGCCGGGGTCCCGGATCCTGGCGCCGTTCACCGTCACCGACGAAACCGACGGCTACCTGGCGCACCTGAACGGCCTGAACCTCAGCCGGGCCGGGCAGCTGATCCGGATCAGCGCCGCGCTCTCCGCCTCCGGGTCCTCTTCCGGGTCCTCGCCGGAGGAGCTCTGCGGTGTGCTCGACGGCGCCTCGGGGCCGCTGCTGGAGGCCGGCCTGGCCGCGGTGAGCACGGACGAATTCATGTCCAGCCACTGGCTGGCCAGCTTCGCCTGGGACGCGCTGGCCTCGGCGCGCTGAGGAGCGCGGCAGGTTTCGTAGACTCTAGGGAGATTCGGCGTGCCGCCTCCCGGCGGCGTGCCCGCCACAGGAAGAGCCATCAATGAAGATTGTCGTCCTAGTCAAGGAAGTCCCGGACACCTACGGGGACCGGAAACTGAGCCTCGAGACCGGCGTCGCGGACCGCGGGGCCAACGAGGCGGTGATCGACGAAATCGGCGAGCGCGCCCTGGAACTGGCGCTGAGCTACGCCGACGCGCACGAGGGAACCGACGTCGTCGTCCTCTCCCTCGCCCCCGAATCCGCCACCGCCACCCTGCGCAAGGGACTGGCGATGGGGGCCGGCAGCGCCGTGCACGTCTCCGATGAGGCGCTCCGCGGCGCGGACCTGGGCCTCACCGCCGAGACCCTGGCCGCCGCTATCCGCCGCACCGGGTTCGACCTGGTGGTCACCGGCAACCTCTCCACCGATGGCACCGGCGGCATGATCCCCGCGATGCTCGCCGAACTCCTCGACGTCCCGCACGCCACAGGCCTGGCCTCCGTCTCGATCGGGGATGGCAGCGTTTCCGGCACCCGCCCGGTGGACGACGGCGTGCAGCAGGTCTCTGCGCAACTTCCGGCGGTCATCTCCATCACCGAGGCGCTGCCCGGGCCGCGGTTCCCCAACTTCAAGGGCATCATGGCGGCCAAGAAGAAGCCGCTGGAGGTCATCGGCCTCGCCGACCTGGGCGTCGCGGCCGACGATCCGGAGGCGGCGCGGTCCATCATGCTCTCCGTCGCGGAACGGCCGCCGCGCGCGGCCGGCGTCAAGATCGTCGACGACGGCGACGCGGGCGAGAAGATCGCCGCATTCCTGATCGAAAACCGCCTGGCGTAGGGAGCACCGACATGACTGAATTTCCCACCGACGCCATCCTGGTGGCGCTCGAAACCACCGCCGCCGGGGAGTTGGAGAAGGCTGCCGCGGGGTTGCTTGGCGCCGCTGCCGCCGTGGGCACACCCGTGGCGCTGGTGCTGCCCACCCCGCAGGCCGGGAACAACCCCGGTGATGCGGTTCCGTCCGGTGGTCCCGCCGCGGACGCCGCGGCCCTCGGCGCCGCCCATGTCCTGGTCGCGGAGAATCCGGCCCCGGAGGCCCTCGGTGTCCCGGCCGTTGACGCGCTGGCCGCCGCCGTGGAGCTGGTCCGGCCGGACGCCGTGCTGATGTCGCATTCCCTCAACGGCCGCGACCTGGCCGGCCGCTTCGCAGCCCGGACCCGCTCCGCCGTCTGCGTCGACGCCGTGGGAGTCTCCCGCGACGAGGAGGGCGTCGTGGCGCACCACTCGGTCTACGGCGGCGCCTACAACGTCACTGCCACGGCCACCTTCGGGCCGCCCGTCATCACCATCCGGCAGGGCTCCATCGAGGCCCGCGCCGAAGCCCGGACTGCGGCCCCGGAGACCCTCACCGTGACCGCCTCCGGGAAGTCCGCGGCAAGGATCGAGTCCTTCGAGGGCGCCGCGGCAGCCTCCACCCGGCCCGAACTCCGCGGCGCCGCCAAGGTGGTGGCCGGCGGCCGGGGCCTCGCTTCCAAGGAACAGTTCGCCTTGGTGGAGGAGCTCGCCGACACCCTGGGCGCTGCCGTCGGAGCCTCCCGCGCCGCGGTGGACGCCGGCTACGTCGCGCAGTCGCAGCAGGTGGGCCAGACCGGGGTGTCCGTGTCCGCGCAGCTGTACGTGGCGCTCGGCATCTCCGGGGCCATCCAGCACCGGGCGGGCATGCAGACCGCGAAGACGATCGTGGCCGTGAACAAGGACGCCGACGCACCGATCTTCGAGATCGCCGACTTCGGTGTGGTGGGCGATGTCTTCACGGTGGTCCCCCAGCTGATCAGCGCCCTCGAAGCGCGGAAGAAGTAGCGGTGGCGGCCCCCTCACGACCGCTCCGCCGGGGACTCCCCCGGGTTCCGGGCGGCGAGCCCTGGCCTCCCGCGGGCGAGGCTCCGGAGCGCTTTGCCTCGGCGGCTGCTTCGGCGCCCGCGGCTGTTCCTGCTCCCGCGCCGGACATTGCGGCGCCCACGGCCGAGACGATGGTAACCGCCGCAACCGAGGTGCCCGCGGCTACCCCCGCGTCCGACGGCGGGCGGCGGCTCCGGCGAGGCCTTCCCCGCGTCCCGGGCGGGGAGCCCTGGCCTCCCGCCGGAATGGCGCCGCTATTCGTGGCCACAGCGGCGCCGCCCGCTTCAGGGTCTGTCGCGGAAGCTGCCGCGGTTCCTCCAGCAGCGGCTGCACCCGCACCGGCCGGGGCGTCGGTCCCCGCGGCGGTCTCCCCGACCACAGCCGCACCCGCGCCCGACCCCTCTCCTGCTCCCGCGGCAACGGCAGCTGCCGCCGTGGCCCCTACTCCGGCGGGTTCTGTGCCCCTGCGCAGGGGCCTCCCCCGGGTTCCCGGCGGCGAACCCTGGCCCCCGGCAGGCACAGCTCCGGCCCGAACCGCCGCTTCCCGTTCCATCACGTCACCGGCCCCGGTTGCGGCGCCAGCCGTCGCCACCGAGCCGACTGCTCCCGTGGTCCAGGAACCCGTCCTTGACGCGGCGCCCGAGGCCCAGGCTCCCGCGCCGGACGCTGTTCAGGCTCCCGCCCCGGCGGCCGCGGAGGCCCCCGTGCCGACCGCCGCCCCGGTTGCTCCCACCAAGGCGGCCGCCGCGCCGAAGCCCGAACCCCGCCGTTACGGGTCGCGGACCCTGGCCGGCTGGATCCGCCGGGTGGCGCTCATAGCCGTGGGCGCCGTCGTCGCCGCCGGAATCCTGATCCTGGCGGCCCGCGGCGTCACCACGCTGCCGGGCGTTCCGGAGTTCCTCCGCCGCTACCCCGGCGCCTACGAGCTGCCGGACTCGGCGCAGGCCGGTTTCCCGTGGTGGGCCCAGTGGCAGCACTTCCTGAACTTCTTCCTGATGGTGCTAATCATCCGCTCCGGCTACCAGGTGCGGACCCAGCAGAAGCCGCCCGCCTACTGGACGCCGGCGCGGGGCGGGAAGAAGATCAGCATTACGCTCTGGCTGCACCAGTCGTTGGACATCCTGTGGCTGGCCAACGGGCTGATGTTCGCGGTGCTGCTGTTCGCCTCCGGGCACTGGCTGCGGATCGTACCCACCAGCTGGGAGGTGTTCCCCAACGCGGCGTCGGCGCTGCTGCAGTACCTGACCCTCGACTGGCCGGTGGAGGACGGCTGGGTGAACTACAACAGCCTGCAGCAGCTGATGTACTTCGTCGTGGTGTTCATTGCGGCGCCGCTTGCCGTGGTTACCGGCGTGCGGATGAGCGAACTCTGGCCAAAGAACGCCAACACCCTGAACCGGATCTATCCCGTGGAGGTGGCCCGCGCGCTGCACTTCCCCACCATGCTGTTCTTCGTGCTGTTCATCCTGGTTCACGTGTTCCTGGTGTTCGCCACCGGGGCGCTGTGGAACCTGAATCACATGTTCGCCGGTTCGGACGAGGTGAACTGGGTGGGCTTCTGGCTCTTCGCGGCGGGCCTGGCCGTCACGGCGGGCGCCTGGTTCGCGGCGCGGCCGCTGGTGCTGGCGCCGTTGGCCCGGCTGTCCGGAAAGGTCAGCAGCCGCTAGGGAGCCACGGGCAGGGTGATGTCTACCGGAAACGTCATGAAGGCCGGCGTCTCGTAGGGGTGCACGGCCAGCGCCGCTGCGACGACGGCGTCGCGCCGGTCCCGCGGGTAGATGGCCTCGATCCTGACCTCGGCGACTTCCTCCGGCGTGCCCACGGCACCGACGGCGGGCGTGGCGCCGTACAGCGGGGTGAACCGGCCCGTCTTGGGGGTGCTGAACGAGCAGTGTGAGTAGTTGCCCAGCCGTCCTGCGCCGGTGTCGCCGATCGCCCGGCGCACCGCCTCGGCGTCGGCCGCGGGCACGTAGATCACCAGGCAGTCCATGGCCGCCATGAACAGCGGGTCAGGCTTCCGCGTCGCTGCCGAAGGCGCGGATTTCCTGCGGGCAGCGGCACGCCGTGGCGAATTTGGCGCCCCATTCGATGGCCGCCTCGTGCGAGGGCAGGTCCAGGATCGAGTAGCCGCCCTCCAGGTGCGCGGTCTGCGGGTAGGTGCCCGCCCGCGCCTCGCCTCCGCCGTCGACCACCACCGGCGGGACGCTTTCGTCGATGCCGCCGCCGAACACCCACACGCCGGCGGCCTGGGCCTCGCGGACGACGGCGTGCGCGGCGTCGGCGACGGCGGGAAGTTCCTCGAGCGGGACGTCCATGGCGGCGCTCGGAAACGAGATCAGGTACTTGGTCATGGCGCTGACTCCTTTGTCGCGGCGGGGAGGGCTTTAATCCTCGTCCCCATGCGGCACCTCGGGCAAGGGGCCGGACGACACCGTCGGGGCGGGGGCGAGCCGTTCCGGAGCTGCGCCCTCCGTCGTCCTAGGTTAGGGGGATGTCACCCGCGCTTATTTGGAACGTCGCTGTACCGGTAGCCGTTCTTGTCCTGATCTCGGCGTTGTCCTGGTGGGCGTGGAAGCACCCCAACCGGTCCAAGGAATTCCCGGATCGGATTCGAATGCCAAAGTTCCAGGCCTTCTTCGGCTGGCTGTTCCTGACCGTCGGACTGGTCATGGGGCTGGCTTCGTTCATGCACCCCCGGGCGCCACTGGGAGCGCAGATCGCTTCCGTCGTGATCGTGTTGGTCGGGCTGTTTTTCCTCTTCATGTACCGCAACTTCTACATCGTTCCGCGCACCTACGATGTGGCGTACCGGACGATTATGGGCAAGGAGCACCTGGTCACCTACGCCGACATAGTTTCCTACGACGTCGTGCGGCTGCGCGGCCAGCCATTCCTGACCTTCAAGGACTGCCACGGCGTCAGGTTCAGCATCAACAGCGCGGCCTACGACATGGCGCCGCTGCTGCGGGCCATCGACTTCCACAAGGTCACGGGCCGCTGGCCCGGACGCGAAGAAACTCCCGTCGCCGAAGCCCGCGACTGAGCGGGGCCTTCCGCCCGGCGGGAAACGGGCAGAGAAAAGGAGGAGCGGACCGGCGCTGGCCGGACCGCTCCTCCTGTTCCCGACCCTTTGAGGCCGGGTACGGGTACTATCCCCGCACCGGTGCCTCGACCTGTTCGGCCGTGACGCGGGCCGGTTCCTTGGTGAAGAACAGGAGCGCTGCGGCGGCGATGACGCAGAGCACGGCCATGATGACGAAGCCGCCGGTGTAGCTGCCGGACTCGGAGACGATGAAGCCCATGACGCTCGGGGCGATGATGCCGGAGAGCGCGAAGCATGCATCGGCGAACCCGGCGGCGGTGCCGGGCTGCTTGGGAGCGGCGTCAATGGAGGCAACCCACCAGATGCCGCCGGTGACGAAGCCGAACCCGACGCCCAGGGAGATGCAGACCAGGGCGAGCGTCAGGGTCACGGGCATGACCAGCAGCGGAACCAGGGAGGCCCCGGCCAGCAGCAGGGCGACGCCGATGATGGTGAAGCGGGAGCGGACCTGCTGGGTGCGCTTGTAGATGCGGTCCACCAGTACGCCGCCGACCAAAGCGCCGACGACGCCGGCAGCCCAGGGAGCGACGGAGAAGGCACCGACGGCCTTGAGCGAGAGCCCGAATCCTGCCTGGAGGTACTGCGGCAGCCAGTACATGAAGGCCCAGAACATGAAGCCCCAGGCGAAGTAGCCCAGGCCCACGATCCAAAGGTTGCGGTTGCGCAGGATGGAGCCCCACTCCATCTTCTCTTCGTGGCCGCTGTCCTCGCCCTCGGTCTGGCCGCTCTTGATGTAGGCCCGCTCTTCCTCGGAGCAGAACGCCGCCTCGGCGGGCGAGTTCTTCAGGTACGGCACCGCGATGAGCACCCACAGGACACCGGCGGCGGCGAGGATCCAGAACATTGCCATCCACCCGGTGAGGCTCACCAGCTGGGTGAGGAGGGGTCCGCCGATCAGCAGGCTGCCGGAGACGGCCACGCCGCCCACCAGGGCGAGCGCCTTGCCGCGCTCCTGGGCGGGGAGCCACCGGCTGGCGATGCGGGTGGCCGCAGGGAAGCAGGGAGCCTCCCCGGCGCCGAGCACGATCCGGACCAGGATGAGGCCCAGGAAGCCGCCGGCCGCCGGGGTAAGCGCGGAGGACACGGCCCAGACGAGCATTCCCCAGATGAGGACCTTGCGGGAGCCGAACCTGTCCACCAGGGGTCCGGAGAGCAGGGCGAAGACCATGTACCCGACGGAGAAGGCCGAGCTGATGATGCCGTATTCGGCGGCGGAGATACCGAAATGCTCCCGGATCGGCGTCGCTGCGAACGAGATGGCGCTGCGGTCGATGTAGTTGACCAGCACCAGTCCAAGGACAATGCAGAGCGTAAACCAACGCGATTTCATAGGGTTCCTAGGGGTCAGATGACGCCGCGTTCACGGAGATCGCGGAGTTCGGAGGGATCGTGTCCGAGGGCGGTGAGGACCTCGTCGGTGTCGGCACCGAGCGGGCGCCCGGTGTGCCGAATGGAGCCGGGGGATTTGGTCATCCGCCACATCACGTTCTGCATGCGGACCGATCCAAGATCTGGGTCGGGGACTCGGGTGATCATCTCCGTGGCCACAATTTGTTCGTCCACGAGCAGCTCGCTGGGACGGTATACCGGCGCCACGGCCGCGCCGGCGGCCTCGAATTCCTGCACCACCTCGTCGCGGGTGCGCTGTTCGACCCAGCTGCCGACGTAGCCGTCGAGCAGCTCGGCGTGCTGGGCACGCTGCCTGCCGGTGGCGAACCAGGGTTCGTCGATGACCTCGGGGTGGCCCACCAGGCGCAGCACCCGCTCGGCGATCGCCTGGGCGCTGGTCGAGACAGCCACCCAGTGGTCGTCTTTGGTCCGGTACAGGTTGCGCGGGGAGTTGTTCTGCGACCGGTTGCCGGTGCGGTCCTGGTCCAGTCCCAGCTGGTCCGCGTAGATCACGGCGGGCCCGACGGCGGTCATGATCGGGCTGAGCAGGTCCAGGTCGATCACCTGACCCTCACCGCCGTTGCGGTCCCGTTCCAGCAGGGCCATGGCGACGGCGGAGGACCCGGCGACGCCGGCGATCGAATCCGCGAGCCCGAACGCGGGCAGGGTGGGCGGCCCGTCGGGTTCTCCGGTGAGGTGCGCGAAACCGCTCATGGACTCGACCAGTGTCCCGAACGCGGGTCGGGACGAGTACGGGCCGCGCTGGCCGAAGCCGCTGACGCGCAGCATCACCAGGCCCGGGTTGTCCTTGGACAGCACGTCATAGCCGAGGCCCCAGCGCTCGAAGGTGCCGGGCCGGAAGTTCTCGACGACGACGTCCGCGGTGGCGGCGAGCTCCCGGAAGATCTCCTGGCCCTCCGGGGTTCCGAGGTGGAGGGTGACGGTCTGCTTGTTGCGGCTGACCATTTTCCACCACAGCGGAATCCCGTCCTTGTCCAGCCCGTGGCCCCGCATGCCGTCCGGTTTGGTGGGGTGTTCGATCTTGATGACGTTGGCGCCGAAGTCACCGAGAATCTGGGCCGCCAGCGGACCCGCCAGGATGGTCGAGGCGTCCAGGACCTTCAGGCCGCGGAGCGGTCCGTGGTTGGTCTCGGCGACGGCGCCGAAGGCGTCGGCGCTCACAGGTACGGGCGCTGCAGGTAGCGGCCGACGGGCTCGCCGGTGATGACGCCGTCGGTCAGCACGCGGTGGCCGCGGACGAACGTGTCCGTGACCTTGGCGCCGAGTTCGAAGCCCTCGAACGGCGTGTACTCCTGGGTGGATTCGGAGTCCTCGGCGCGCACGGTCCAGACGGCGTCGGGGTCCACGATCGCGATGTCGGCGTCGGCGCCCTCCACCAGCCGGCCCTTGCCGGGCAGGCCGTAGCGGGACGCCGGGTTAGAGGAGGTCAGCTCGGCGATGCGGCGGAGGGACAGCCCGCGCTTGCGTCCCTCGGTGATCAGGCCGGGCAGCAGGTACTCGGTGCCGCCGAAGCCGGACTTGGCGGCGAAGATGTCGTCGCGGTCGTCACCGAACTTCTGCTCGTCCTTGCAACACGCGTGGTCGGAGACCACCCAGTCGATGTTGCCGGCCAGCATGTGCTCCCAGAGGGCCTCGACGTCGTCGCGGGGACGCAGCGGCGGGTTGACCTTGCCACCCAGGCCGTGGGCGGTGTCGATGTCGGCCAGCAGGTGCCCGATGGTCACCTCGCGGCGGAAGTCCACGTGGGGGAACGCCTCCGCCATCTTCATCGCAGCCTTCAGCGCCTTGGCCGAGCTCAGGTGCAGGAGGTTGATGTTGGGCAGGCCGGTCTCGTCGGCCAGGAAGGACGCGATGGTGACGGCCAGACCCTCGGAATGCTGCGGCCGGGACGCGCTGTAGGCGGCCAGACCGGTGAGGGTGCCTTCCTCCTCCACGAGCTTGGTGTACGCGCTCATGATCTCGGCGGTCTCGCAGTGCAGGGAGAGGGAAATGTGCGGGGCCAGCTCGGGCAGCTTCTCGCGGGCGGCCTGGATGCCGCGCATGACGAACTCGAAGTGCGCCAGGTTGTAGTTCTCATCCTCGGGGATCATCAGGAATTCGCTCTGCGAGGTGGAGCGCCCGTGGAGTCCGTGGCTGCCGTAGAACATGAAGATCTTGAAGGACGTGACGCCGTGGTCCTCAACCAGCGACGGGATTTCCTCGATGTGCTGCTTGGACATCGGGGCCAGGTGGAAGGCGTAGTCAATGTAGGCCTTGCCCTCGGACGTGGCCAGCACCTCGGGGTAGAACTCCTTGTAGGGGCCGCCCTTGTTCAGGTAGTACTGCCCGGTCCGCATGTAGGTGATCGCGGAGGTCACACCGCCCTGGGCGCTTGCCCGGGACTCGGAGACGGTGTCCTCGCCGAGCGGGTTGTAGATGCCCCAGTGCTGGTGGGCGTCCACGACGCCGGGGAAGACCAGCTTGCCCGCGGCGTCGACGATCTCGGCGCCGTCGGCGGAAAGGTTCGGCCCGATCGCGGTGATCTTGCCGTCGGTGACGAGGATGTCCAAGAATTCGCCGTCGTCGGGGGCGTTCTCCTCGGGCCGCACAACGGTGCCGTTCTTGATGAGGAAGGTACTCACGTAAAACTCCTGATGCTCTGGTGATGGAAAGGTGGGGCCGCGCGGAACGCGGTCAGGTGCGTGCGCCCAGGTCTTCGGCGGCCAGCCAGGCCAGGCCGAAGGCGGTGAGCAGGCCGTTGCCGGCCAGGTATCCGGCGGCGCCGTGGCCGGATATTCCGATGGCGGCACCGCCCGAGGCGTAGAGGCCGGGGATGGGCGCCTGGTCCTCCCGGGTCAGCACGCGGGCGTGGTCGTCGACCACCAGACCGCCCTGGGTGTGGAACAGTGCGGGAACGATGCGGACGGCGGCGAAGGGGCCGGTCAGGGCGTGGCGGTCATCGCTGCGGCCCTGCCGGTCGGGCTCCTCACCCCGGGCTGCCCGCGCGGCCGCCTCGACGTCGTCGGCGAGCGCGTCCGCGGGAACCTTCAGGCGCTCCGCCAGCTCGGACAGGGTCCCGGCCCGCACCAGCGCCCCGCTGTCGGCTACTTGCCGGAAGTCCGTGAAGGCCAGGCACTGCTGTTCGATGTGCTGGTCGATGATGATCCAGCCGGTCTGTCCGGGCTGGCCGGCCAGGATCGCCGCAAACTCCGAGTAGCCGGTCGTCTCGTCCGCGAAGCGCCGGCCATCGGTGTTCACGATCAGGCCGCCGTGCAGGACGGTGGCCCAGCCCACGAGGGTCTGGCTGGAGGCGGAGAGGGCGGCGTGCCCCTGGTAGGCGTCAAGGTAAGCCGAGTCCGCGCCAAGGCCGGCGCCGATCCGCAGGGCATCCCCGCGGCTGTAAAACCCGCCGTGATAGTGGACGCCCGCCATCTCCGGGATCCACCGCTCCACCAATTCCGGCGCGCCGCCGTAGCCGTTGGTGGCCAGCAGCACTGCCGGAACGGACAGCCGGTCCGTGGAACCGTCAGGGGTTGAGGCGACGATGCCGGAGACCGCTCCGCCGCTGACCTCGACCTCTTCGAGGGTCATGGGGGTGATGAGTTCGATCCGCTCGTGGCGGCGGGCGCGGTCCACCAGGTGGGCCAGGAGGGTGGATCCGTGCCGGCCGGAGATGGTGTGGCACCGGTCGGCGCTGTGTCCGGGGTAGTGGAAGTCGGTCACCAGCTCAAGGGGCAGCCCGAGTTCGTCGGCCATCCATGTGACCATGGGGGCGCTCGCCGCGGTCAGGGCCTGCGCGAGCCGCCGGTCCGCACTGCCGCCGGTCTTCCGCTCGATGTCTCCGAGGAAACGGCCGGGGCTGTCGTCGATTCCGGCGGATTCCTGCCAGCGGGTGCCGGCCGCGGGAATCATGGCGGTGCACATCGAGGTGTTGTTTCCGCGCTGGAACTGATCATCCGCGTCGATAACGACGACGTCGTGGCCCAGATCCGCGGCGCGCAGCGCGGCGATCAAACCACCGCCCGCACCTGCCACGGCCAGATCGAAATCGTACTCGGGCATTCTCACCTCCCTCCCTGTTCCGCTTGGCGGAACATATTTGGTCTGTGTCGTGGAACACTTTGCCTGATCACATTCCAGTGCGCAAGGGTTATTTTTCAGAAACTTCCGATAATTCGCGGGATTCTCTTTGGCGGGAGTCTCGACAAGCGTTCCGTTAGGCGGTACAAATGGTGAAAGTCATCAATCCGGACTTCGCCAGCCACTCAGGGAGCCAACAATGGAAACCACGTCCAGCGGGACCACCTCCGCGGCCCGTGCGGCCGACGTCCTCGTGGCCTTCGGCCGCCGGAACAGTGCCCTCGGAATCTCCGAGATCGCCCGCTCCACCGGACTGTCGAAGGCTGTGGTGCACCGCATCGTGTCCACCTTCGTCGAGCGCGGCCTCCTCACCTATGAGGCGACCAGCCGCCGGTACCGGCTGGGGCCTGCCGCCGTCACTCTCGGAGCGCGGGCGCTGGACACCTCGCCGCTGCGGCGGGCCGCCCGGGAAGCGCTGGTGGAACTCCAGCGGCAGACCGGCGAAACCGCAACCGTGTCGGCCCGGATCCCCGGCGGCAGGGTTTATCTCGACCAGGTGGAGAGCACCCAGGAAATCAAGATGACCGTGGAGATCGGCCGCTGCTTCGACCTGCACAGCGGCAGTTCCGGCCGCGCCATCCTGGCATTCCTCTCCGAGGACGAGCAGGAGGACATCCTCTCCCGGCCGCTGCCCCGGCAGACCGCGGCGACGGTGACCGACCCCGAGGCGCTGCGCGCTTCCCTCCGGGACACCCGGGCCCGGGGCGTCTGCCACTCCGAGGGTGAGCGCCAGGAGGGCGCGGCGTCGCTGGCCGCCCCTGTCTTCGCCGACGACGGACAGGTGGTTGGCTCCATCTCCGTCTGCGGGCCGAGCTACCGGATGTCCGAGGAAAAGCGCTCCCGGTACGAGGAAGCGTTGCTGGAAGCGGCCGCCAAGGTCTCCCGCAACCTCGGCTACAACCCTCAGGCCGCCGGCCGGGAGGCCGCCTCATGATTCCGCGCAGCTGGCTCTACGTCCCGGGTCACCGGGACGACCGGATTGCCAAGGCGCTGGATTCGGCCGCCGACGCCGTCATCATCGACCTCGAGGACGCGGTGCCGTCCACGGCCAAGGACGCCGCCCTGGCGAATGCGGTCCACGCCCTCGAAACTTCCGGGGCCGGGCGGCAGGTCTGGATCCGGGTCAACCCGCTGGACACGCCGTGGTCCGCGCAGGAGCTTGAGACGCTGGGCCGGGCGGACCGCAAACCGGCGGGCGTCCGGGTCGCCAAGGCCGAGGATCCCGCTGCGATCCGCCGGGCCGGTGACGCCCTGGGCTGCCAGATTCACCTCCTGATTGAGACGGCGGCCGCACTCCGCGACGCCCCGCTGCTGGCCGGCACCCACCCCCGGGTCACCGGCCTGTCTCTCGGCGAGGCCGACCTCGCCGCCGACCTGCGGGTTTCACCGGAGGGCCTGGAGTGGGCGCGCGGCTGGATTGTCACCGCCACCCGCTCCCATGGCCTCGCTTCCCCTGTCCAGAGTGTCTACACCGACGTCGCCGACCTTGAGGGCCTGCGCCACAGCAGCCTGCAGGGGCGGAAGCAAGGGTTTTTCGGCCGCACCGTGATCCATCCCCGCCAGATCGACGTCGTCAACACCGCGTTCACTCCCACCCCGGAGGAAGTGGCGCGCGCCGAGGGCGTCGTCGCCCTCGCCCAATCGTCCGCCGAGGCCGGAGAGACGGCCGTTCTCGATTCCGACGGGCGCTTTATTGACCCCGCCGTCGTGGAGAACGCCCGGCTGGTCCTCGACCTCGCCATCCGCGACTAGTCCCTTATGAGGAGTTCCATGCATAACGCCACCACGTCCACCACCGATGCCCTGCTCAGCGCCGTCACGGGCAGCACCCAGGAAGTGGTCGAACTCGGCCACCCCCACTTCACCGGCATGCCCTGCTCCCCCAACCACCCCGGGTTCCGGATGACCCTGATCCGCCGGCACGGTGACATGGTCCGGCCCGACGGAGGGTCCGCCTCCAACGAAATCATCGTCACCGGCGGACACGTGGGAACCCACGTCGATGCCCTCTCCCACGTCAGCCATGAGGGCATGCTGCACGGAGGCGTGGACGCGGAGGACGCCCAGCGCGGCGGAAAGTTTTCCCAGCTCGGAGCGGACCAGATCCCCTTCCTGCTGCGCCGCGGCCTGCTCCTGGACATTGCCGCACTGCACGGGGTGGACGCCCTTGAAGCCGGCCAGGCGGTGACCGCGAAGGACCTCCAGGACGCCGCCGACGCCGCCGGAATCTCGCCCCGCTCCGGGGACGTGGTGCTGATCCGGACCGGCTGGGCCCGGCACTTCGAGGACCCCGCACGGTATCTCGGCCAGACGGACGGCGTCCCGGGTCCCGATGTGGAAGCGGCCCGCTGGCTTGCTTCAGCCGGGATTGTCGCCGCGGGCGCGGACACCACCGCCTTCGAACACATCCCCGCCGGCAAGGGCCACAGCGTGCTGCCGGTCCACCGGATCATGCTGGTGGAAAACGGCATCCACATCATCGAGCACCTGAACCTTGAGGACGCCTCCCGGCACGGGCTGACCGAATTCACCTTCGTCATGGCCCCGCTGCGGATCGTCGGCGGGACCGGTTCCCCGATCCGCCCGGTCGCGGTGATGACCCGATGAGCCGGCACGATTTCACCGGCACCGTCGTCGGCCGGCTCGCCGCCCTGGCGGACCATACCCGAAAAGACGGCCTGGCCGCGGACCTGCGCAAGGACGTGGCCCGCCGGGTGCTTGACCTGCTGGGCAACTCGCTGGCCGCCCACAGCCAGCCCTCCGCGGCCGCCGTGATCGGCGTCGCCACCGGCTGGGGTGGAAACGAGGACGCCACGGCCATCGGCACCGGCGGCCGTTTCCCCGCGGCGACGGCGGCCCTGGTGAACGGCACCCTGGCCCACTCGATGGACTCCGACGACACGCACCTGCCCTCGGTCCTGCACCCCTCCGCCTCCGTCATCCCGGCGGCCCTTGCGGTGGCGGAGGCCACGGGCGCCAGCGGGGCGGCACTCTTGGACGCGGCCGGCGTCGGCATCGAAATCACGGTGCGGCTGGGCATGGGCGGCTATGACGAGGCCTTGGGAAACTCGGAGTTTTTCGAGCGTGGCCAGCATGCCACCTCCATCTGCGGCGCCATTGGTTCGGCTGCCGCCGCCGCGATGCTCTACGGGCTCGACGCCGAGGGCATTGCCGACGCGATGGGCATCGCCGCCAGCTTCGGGGCGGGCCTGCTGGAGGCGAACCGGACCGGCGGGACCGTCAAGCGAACGCACTGCGGCTGGGCGGCGCATTCCGGGATCACGGCCGCCGAGCTGTCCCGGCACGGGCTCACCGGGCCGCCCACGGTCATCGAGGGCAGGTTCGGTTTCCTGCACGCCTTCTGCGGAGACCGTGCCGACGCCGCGAAGGTGGTCGAGGGTCTCGGCGAGCACTGGGAACTCCCGGGCATCTTCTTCAAGCCCTACCCGTGCAACCACTTCACGCATGCCGGCATCGACGCCGCCCGTGAGCTCCGCGACCGCGGCGTCCGGCCGCAGGACATCGTCGGCATCGAACTGGGCGTTCCGGCGCCGGTGCTGCGGACCATCGCCGAGCCCGCCGAGTCCAAGGCCAAGCCGGAATCGGGCTACCACGCCGCCTTCTCCGGCCCCTTCACCGTTGCACGGGCCCTCCTGGGCGGCTCGGGTCTGGGCGTTGGGCATCACGATTTCACCGACGGGATGGCGAAGGATCCGGAGACCCTGCGGCTGGCCGGGCTGGTCCGCTGCCACGCCGACGAGCGCAGCAGTGAGATCTACCCGCACCAGTTCCCGGCGGTGCTGCGGGTCAACACCCGGGACGGCGAATGGCATGAGGCGCGGGTGGAGTTCAACCGCGGCGGCCCGAAGAACCCGCTGAGCGATGACGAGCTGGCCGAGAAGTTCCGCCTCAACGTCGGCGGCCGGCGGTCTTCGGAGGACACGGACCAGGTGGCCGCGTTGGCCCTCGGCCTCGGGGACGCCTTGGACGTCGCCGAGCTCATGGCGGCGGTCCGGGAATAGCACCCGCCGTCGTCGTCCCCTCCGAAGGATTGGGCGCACCGGCCGCCTGTTCCGCGGAAAGCTCACCGTGCTTACCATTGAGGATCCAGTTGCAGGTCAGTTGCGCTGACGAACCGCACCATCCAAGGAGTGCCGATGTCGCTGAGCAAGGAAACACCCGGGGGACCTGAGTCCGCGCCCAGGCAACATCACGACGTGGTTGTTATCGGCGGCGGCAATGCCGGCGTCTCGCTGGCCGCTCGCCTTCAGCGCGGCGGAGTCAACGATGTTGCCCTGATCGAACCCGCGGCCGAACACCAGTACCAGCCGTTGTTCTCCCATATTGCCGGTGGGCGGGCGAAGGCGTCGTCCGCGGTCCGGAGGCAGTCCTCGGTCATACCGCGCGGGGTGCGCTGGATCCAAGACCGGGCCGTGGACATCGACGCTGCAACCAAGACTGTTTCCCTGGACCACGGCGGCCCGCTGGGATACAACCAGCTGGTCGTCTGCCCGGGCCTGCAGCTTGACTGGGACAGTATCCCGGGGCTGGCCGCGGCCGTTCAGTCACCGTCGGGCGCCTCCCACTACGAGCTATCCCTGGCGACGAAGGCCTGGACGCTGCTCAAGGGTCTCCGGTCGGGGACAGCCATCTTCACCATGCCGTCCGGGCCCATCAAATGCGGCGGCGCGGCGCAAAAGCCGATGCACCTGGCCTGTGACTACTGGCGCAAGCAGGGAGTCCTGAAGGACATCCGGGTGATTATGGTGCAGCCCACCGCAACGGTCTTCGGCGTACCGGGTGTGGACGAGGAGCTCAATCGCAAGATCGCCGAATATGGCATCGAGCTGCGCCTGAACAGCGAAGTCGTCCTGGTGGAGCCTTCGGCCCGGACCGTGCTGGTCAAGAACAACGGCACCGGAATCGCCGAGGAACTCCACTACGACGTGCTCAACGTTGTCCCGCCGCAGTCGGCACCGGACTGGCTCAAGGCCACCGACCTGCCTGCGGCCGGCGACGACGGCGGGTTCGTGGAGGTGGATCCGGAGACGCTGCGCCATGTGCGGTTCCCGGACGTCTGGTCGCTGGGGGATGCGGCCGGCACCGCCAACTCCAAGTCGGGCGGCGCGCTGCGCAAGCAGGCCAAGGTGCTGGCTGCGAACCTGATGGCGGCCCGCGAAGGGAAGGCTCTGCCGGAACGGTATGATGGCTACTCCGTCTGCCCCTTCACGGTGTCCCGCTCCACGGTGGTCTTCGCCGAATTCGATGCCCAATACCGGCCCATGCCCACGATTCCCAAGGTGCCGACCTGGAAGGAGAGCCGCGCGTCCTGGATTGTGGACCGAGACATCTTCCCCCACGTGTACTGGAACCTGATCCTCAAGGGCCGCGCGTAGGCCCGAGGCGCCCAACACGGTCCTCACGCCTCTCCGAAGGCCGCCGTCGTCGTCCCCCGACGCGCCGCGGTACCGGACCTAGCGCGCGACGGGCTGCTGCAACTCGGTCACCCAGTCCGCCTGATCCTCCGACTCGGCCCGGAGGTACACCTCGCGGCACGGTCCGGACGGGGTGTAGCCGCGGGCAATGATTTCGGCGTGGACAGCCTGCCAGCTCTCGCCGATGCGGTCCATCGGGCCCAGGTGGACGCCGCAGATCGCGGCAGGGACGCGCGGAAGCTCCACCGCCTCAACGCTGTCGGGGATGTTTCCCGTGGCGGCGTAGCCGGCGGTGATGCGCATGCCGTCCTCACCCGCCTCGTACTGAGCGATGGGCGTCTCGAGGGACCCGCCGGCGGCGCTGAGCACCCCGGCCACGCCGTCGAACAACGGCCCGACGACGCCGGCCACCTCCGGTTGTTCGGCGACGGCGGCGGTCCGGGCGGCGAGGCGGACGGCAGGAAGGGACTTCTCGATGATTTCGATCTGGGTCATGTGCTTTTCCTTCTCAATCAGGTGGAGCCTCCGCTCGACGTCGATGAGCCGTGCCGCGGCCAGCCGCTGTTCCTCCGCCACCTCGGCGCGCCGGATCTGCAGCAGCCGGGCCATCCGCTCCGCATCAACCCCGGCGTCGAGCATGGCGGCAACGTCCGCCAGGCCGAACCCGAGCTGGCGGAGCGCGACGATCCGGTGCAGCCGTTCCAGCTGGGCGGGGTCATAGGAGCGGTAACCGCTGAACTCATCCACGTGCGCGGGAACGAGCAGGCCCGAGGTGTCCCAGTGCCGCAACATGCGGTGGGTGACCTGGCCGATCTGCGCGAACGCTCCAATGGATAACATGACTCAGTTCTCCTGCCTTCCACAGTGTCAGAGTCAAGTATCGCGGCCGGGCGCCGGTCCACTCACAGGAACGGCCGCACCTCTACCTTGCGGTTGCAGGCCTTGGATCCCTCGGCGGCGAGCTTGAGCGCCGCGTCGAGGTCTGGGGCCTCGATAATCCAGAAACCCGCCAGGAACTCCTTGCTCTCCACGAACGGGCCGTCAGTCATCATCGGAGCGGCGCCCCGGTTGTCGACGACGGTGGCCGTGTCGGGAAAGCCGAGGCCGCCGGCAAAGACCCAGTGCCCGTCGGCCTGCAGGCGGTCGTTGAAGTCGTCGATGGCCGCCATCTCCTCCGAGGGGGCGAGCTCACGCTCGTCGTGGATCACGGACAGCAAATACTGCATCTCGCATCTTCTCCTGTGGTAGTGGGCAACTCAATTCTGGCTGAGGATTTGGCCGGACCGGATCAGCCGTCCAAGATCTGTTCGATCCCGAAGGCGCCCACGGAGAACATGCGCCGATTATCGTCTGACGTGCTGACCATGGCAGTGGATAACACGAGGGCCCAGCCACGCGCCCGCGTCCACATTTCCTTGCCAGCGGACGGGCCAAGGGCGTCACGGAAGCGCCGACGGGCGCAGGCGTCGAACATCAACCACCCGGCGGCAAGATCCACGGCCGGATCCCCGGCGCCGACATCGCCAAAATCGATCACGCCGGTCAGCGAGCCGGAAGCGTCGAGGAGGATGTTAGCCGGGTGAAGGTCACCGTGCAGCATCATCGCGGGACCGTCCCATGCGCGGGCCGCGCAGGCCGCCGCCCAGACTGCTTCCAGTTCCGCCGCCCGGGGATAGCGTTCCTTGTCCTGGAGCCGCTCCCGAACTGCTGCATCACGTTGTGTCAGCGGCACACCGCGGACGGGGTTCACCGGGACTCCGGCACCGGCTGGACTGTGAAGGGACCGGAGGAACGCCGCAAGGCCATCGGCGGCCGGTCCGCGATCGGGTACCGCGGCATCGGCCGCCGGGGTGCCGGGAATCCACCGCACGATGCTCCACGGCCACGGAAAGTCCGCCGTCGGCCGGCCGGCGTGGACCGGGACCGGCACCGGAACCGGCGAGCGCCTGGCGATTCCGGGCAGGTACAGCTGCTCATGCAGGATCAGCGGCACGGCTTTGGCACGGCGGGGCAATCGGACGGCCAGATCGCCCCCGAGGCGGAATGTCACGTTGTCCCAGCCATGGGCGTTCCGGACCAAGGAGAGGTCGGCGAGGTCGGGACGTTGGGCGCGGAGCAGGGAACGGACGACGGCGGCATCTACTTCCAGCGTGGCTCTTGGCATGACCGCCATTCAGGGGACCCTTCTTCCGCTTCAAAGCTCGCGATAGTAGTAAAGCATCGGGTCTGCCCGGCCCGCTTCCGTGCTGATGAACCCGTGGGCCTCATAGAAGCGGCGCGCATCGGTGTCCTCGCCATCCACGTTGATCTCGAGGAGTTCGCCGCCCCGGCCCCGCACCAGATCCAGGGCCGCGTCCAGGAGTGCGCTGCCCAAGCGGTGGCCGCGGAGGTCAGGCCGGACGTAGAGCTCGTCGAGGATCGCGACCGGCCCCCGGTACCAGACGTTGGGCCGAAAACTTAGCACGGCAACCCCGCTCGCTGGGTCGCCGGTCAGCAGGACCACCACATCGTCGCCCGCCAGCAGTTGCGTCAATCGTGATTCCAGCTCCTGGGTGCCGGGCGTCGGCGCCGAGAACTCGGTGTTGAAGTCATGGAGCAACCGGGCAACGGCGGCGGCGTCGTCCGGTGCCGCCCGCCGCGGCGCCGGGCCGCCCGCAACATCGTCGGAAGTCATGTCATTCACCGGGTAGTGAGGGCCCTACGTCGCCCAGTCCTCCTCATTGAAAGGCCGGCCGCGGAAGTGCGCGCGGAGGTATTCGCCGACGACGGCGGCGCCCAGGTCCCCGGTGTCCGGTGCCACCACACGGCCCTCCACCCGGCGGGCCATCCGGGCCACGAACCGTTCCAGGCCCGGGTCCTCGCCCAGCCGGAAAAATGTCGCCTGCACCCCGCCGCGGCCCAGCCGGTCCAGCTCCGCCACGGTCAGCCGGATGGTTTCGGCGTCCGGCGGCCAGTTGAACCAGGACTCGCCGTCGGCCTCCAGGTGGGCGGTGGGTTCGCCGTCGGTGACCACCAGCAGCACCGGCTGCATGGAGGGGTGCTTGCGGAAGAACCGGCCGGCCAGCAGCAGCCCGTGGTGCAGGTTGGTGCCCTGTTCCCGCAGCGCCGGCAGGGCGGTGAGCTCGCCGATGTCCATGGTTTGGGCGTACCGGCCGAAGCTGATCAGCTGCAGCCGGTCGCCGCGGAACCTCGTGGAGACCAGATGGTGCAGGGCCAGGGCGGTCCGCTTCATCGGCACCCAGCGGCCCTCGGCGGCCATCGAGAAGGAAACATCCACCAGGAGGGCGACGGCGGCCTGGGTGCGGGCCTCGGTCTCCGTGATCTCGATGTCGTCAACGGCCAGGCGCAGCCCGTGGCGCGGGTCGCCGCCGTCGCCGATCGTGCGGCGGATGGCGTTGGTGATGGTCCGGGTGACATCCCACGGCTCGGCGTCGCCGAACTGCCAGGGACGGCTGGACCCGGTCTGCTCCCCCGCCGCACCGGCCGCCCGGGTCTCCCGCCGGCCCTGCCGGCCGGAGAGTTGCTTCGCGGTGTCCCGCAGCAGGGAGCGGCCCAGCCGGCGCATCGCCTGCGGGGACAGGCTGAGGTCGCCGTCGGCACCGCGGCGCAGGAACCCGCCGTCGTGCATGGCCTTTTCGATCTCCGCCAACGTCCGGGCGGAGACGGCGGCGTCCTGCCCCAGCTGCCGGGCCAGGGCGTCCAGGTCCACGTCGTCCAGGCTGGACCCGTTGTAGGACTGGGAGAGCTGGTCGGCCAGTTCGTCCAGCTCGGCGAGGTCCTGAAGCACCCCGGTGCCGTCGCCCAGCCCCAGCCCTTCCTCGCCCTCGAAGCGCTCGGACCCGGACCAGTCCTCGCCGGGGCGCAGCGCCTGGAGGTTGGCGTCGAGTTGGCCCAGCTGTGCCATTAACTCCGGGGAACCGAACGCCTGGGCGGAGAGCTGCATCAGTTCCGCGCGCTGCTCGGCGGTCATGGAGCGCATCATCCGCTGCCCTGCGGCGGCGCGCTTGGCGAGGGCGTCTATCAGTTCCTCGACGGACTGCGGGTTCTCCGGGAAGAAGTCGCCGTGACTGGCCATGAAGTCCTGGAAGTCCTGGTCCGTGTCCTCGCCGCGGCGGTGCTTGTCCAGGAGTTCGTTGAGGTCACCCAGCATGGCGGCGACGGCGGCGCGGTCCTCGTCCGTGGCGCCCTCGAGCGCCTGCTTCATGCCGGCGAAGCGCTGTTCCAGCGCTTCCCGGCCCAGCAGGTCCTTGATCTGCTCGTAGGCCTCCCGCGCGGTGCTGGACTGCCAGTCGTAGGAGGAGAGTTCGTTGACCGCGGCGGCCGTGGAGGCGGGCAGGTTTTGCATCTGCATGTCCCGGAAGGCCCGGTCCGTGTCGTCCATTCGGACGTCGCGGGCCAGCTGTTTGCGTTCCTCCAGCACGGCGGTGTCCAGCAGCTCCCGGACCTCCTCCAGCGTCCCGTCCAGCTTGTGCCGGCCCAGCAGGTCCTTGCGCCGCTGCTGGATGCGGCCGGCGAGTTCGTCCAGGCCGTCCCGGTTCCTGCCGCCGCGGCGCAGGTACTCCTGCAGGGCGCGCCGGGGCGAGTACCCGGCCATGACGTCCTCGGCCACGGCGTCCAGGGCCTCGGTCAGGTCCACCGGGGGCGCCAGCGGATCCGGCCCGCCGGCGTAGCGGCCGTAACGCGAGCGGTTATGAGCGCTCATCGCGCCTCCCCTGTCAGGACGGAATTACCCGTAGATGGTGGCTTCGTCGTCGGAGTCCTTGGAGATCCGGCGGGCGAGGTAGAGGCCTTCGAGGGCCAGTTCGACGGCGGCGGCGCGCTGGCCGTCGTTGTCGGCGCCGAGCCGCTCCCCGACCTCGTCGTAGAGCCGGGAGCCGTTGAGTGAGGGCAGGCCTTCCAGGAACTCCTTGGCGGTGACCAGCTGTCCGGTGGTCACGGTCGAGGACCCGTCGAGGGCGGTGACCAGCGGGCCGAGGTCGATGCCGTGCAGGTGCGCCCGGACGGTCTCGGCGGTGGCCATCCGCAGCAGGTGGTCCAGGATGTCCTGTTCCCGGCCCTCCTCGCCGGATTCAAACTCGATCTTGCCGGCCAGGACGTCCACGGCCGCCTCCAGGTCGATGATCCGGGCGACGGCGTTGTCCTCCCCGCGGACGCTGGCCCGGCGCAGGGCGGCGGCGGCCACCGTTTCGGCACCGGCGATGGCGAACCGGGCGGAGACGCCGGAGGTCTGGTTGACCGCCGGGGACTGCCGCAGCGCGCGGGTGTAGCGGCCCAGGATCTCCAGGATGACCGGCGGGACGGCGGCCACGAGGTGGCCCTCCTGTTCGATGACGGCCACCTCATCCTCGAGTTCAATCGGGTAGTGGGTGCGGATTTCGGCGCCGAAGCGGTCCCGCAGCGGGGTGATGATGCGGCCGCGGTTGGTGTAGTCCTCCGGGTTGGCGGAGGCCACTACCAGCACGTCCAGCGGTAGCCGGAGCACGTAGCCGCGGATCTGGATGTCCCGTTCCTCCATGACGTTGAGCATGGACACCTGGATCCGTTCGGCCAGGTCGGGGAGTTCGTTGATGGCGATGATGCCGCGGTTTGAGCGCGGGATCAGGCCGTAGTGGATGGTTTCCGGGTCGCCCAGGCGGCGGCCCTCGGCCACCCGCATCGGGTCGACGTCGCCGATTAGATCCGCCACGGAGGTGTCCGGCGTCGCGAGCTTCTCCACGTAGCGCTCCGAGCGGTGCCGCCATGCCACCCGCAGCCGGTCCCCCTCGGTGAGCGCCAGGGCGCGGGAGTGCTCGGTGATGGGTTCGTAGGGGTGTTCGTTCAGCTCGGAGTCCTCGATGACCGGCGACCACTCGTCCAGCAGCCCGGCGAGGGTGCGCAGCAGGCGTGTCTTGCCCTGGCCGCGTTCGCCGAGGAGGACGACGTCGTGCCCGGCCAGCAGGGCGCGTTCGAGCTGCGGCAGGACGGTGCGGCTGAAACCGAACATGCCGGGCCAGGGGTCCCGGCCGGCGGCGAGCGCTGCCAGCAGGTTGTCTCGGATCTCGCGGCGCAGGTCCTTCTGGACGTGGCCGGAGGCGCGCAGTTCACCAACGGTGTAGATCTCGGGGCGTTCACTCACTCCTCCACCGTAGACCTGCACCCGGGGCGTAATCGAGGGATTTCCTGAGAAACCTCGGCGCTTCCCCCGGCCGGGAAGTTAGGGTTGGTAGCGATGGCTACCGCAACCGCAGACAACGCCCCCACTTCCCCGGCACCGGCGCGTCCGGCGACGATCCTGCTGCTGGTGCGGCACGGGCAGACGCCCACCACCGGCAGCGTCCTTCCCGGCCGGGCGCCGGGGCTGCACCTCTCGGACCGCGGCCGGGAACAGGCCGAACGCGTCGCGGAGCGGCTCGCCGGGTTGCGGGTGGACGCGCTCTACTCCTCGCCGATGGAGCGGGCACAGGAAACGGCGGAGCCGACGGCGGCACGCACCGGCCTGGCCGTCACCGCCGAGGAGGGACTGCTGGAGTGCGACTTCGGCGGCTGGACCGGCTCGGCGATCTCGGATTTGGCGGCCCTGCCGGAGTGGCAGACGGTGCAGCACAGCCCGTCCCAGTTCCGCTTCCCGGACGGCGAGAGCTTCCCGGAGATGCAGGCCCGGATTGTCGTCGCCATGGAGCGGGCACGGGATGCCCATGCCGGCGGCGTGGTGGTCTGCTTCTCGCACGCGGACCCCATCAAGGCCGCCGTCGCCCATGCCCTGGGCACCCCGCTGGATCTGTTCCAGCGCATCTACATCAGCCCGGGGTCGGTGTCCGCGATCTCTTACACGAACGGGCAGGACCCGGCGGTGCTGATGGTGAATTCGACGGCGGAGCCGCTGAGCGGGCTGAGGCCGGAATGATCGAAACTCCCGGGCGGGTGGAACCGTGGCCGGCCGCGAACTGACCCTGCTGACCGAGGGCAGCATCGAACTGGTGGGAGTCATCCCGCGCAGCAGCAACCAGACGTTCCTGGTGCAGGTATCCCTCGGCGAGGAGGTGGGCTTCGCCGTGTACAAGCCGGAGTCGGGCGAACGGCCGCTCTCCGACTTCGACCCCGGACTCTATAAGCGCGAGCGTGCCGCCTACCTGCTGAGCGAGTGGCTGGGCTGGGGGTTCATCCCGCACACCGTGACCCGGGAGGACGCGCCCCTGGGCGTCGGTTCGCTGCAGTGGTTCATCGAGTGCGACTTCCAGCACCATTACTTCACCCTGTTCGAGGATGCCCCGGAGACGCATCCCGAACTGGCACGGATGGCCCTGTTCGACTTCGTCGCCAACAACACGGACCGCAAGAGCGGCCACGTGCTCCGCGGCGACGACGGCCGGATCTGGGGCATCGACCACGGGCTCTGCTTCTCGGCCGTGTTCAAGCTCCGCACGGTGATCTGGGACTTCGCCGGCGAACCCATCCCGGAGAAGTTGCTGGCGGACATCGCCCCGCTGGCCGAGGCCGTCCCGGCCGAGCTGGCGGAATTACTCGACGACGACGAGGTCACCGCCCTGCAGCGCCGCGTCCAGCGGATGATGCTCGCCGAGTCCCTGCCGGTGGACCGCACCGGCATGCGGTACCCCTGGCCGCTGGTTTAGCGCCGGGCCACCGCGCAGGCCGTCGCCCGGAATAGCCGTGAACGAAGACTGGCGTCGCTGGTAGAAGCCGGGGAATTTCCCGCTCGACGGCGCGTTCGACGTCGGGGGCGGCGCCGGGCGGATAGTCTGCCGTTCCGGCACGGATCAGCGGGAGCGCGCCAGCGGATACCCGCGAGCGCCCGTACTGTCGGCACGAATCAAGGAGAACAGCGATGGGCACCCTCATCAGGACACCCCAACCGCGTCCGGCCCGCGCGCGGCGGGAACCCGGCCGGATCCGCACCTGGATCGGGGATGACCCCTCGGACCGGCAGCGTCCCATTATCCTGGCCGTGGTGCTGACGCTCGCCGCCATCGGGCTGGTAGAGGTGGCCTCCGCTTCCTCCGTGGAATCCGTCGCCGCCGGCGCCAACCCCTACGACCTGCCGTTGAAACAGGGCATGTGGACCATCGCCGGGATCGTGCTCATGCTGTTCCTGGCCGGGCTCCGGGAGCACCACATCCGGAAGCTTGCCTGGCCCATGCTCATCACCGCCGTCCTCTCCCTCGTTCTGGTGTTCACCCCGCTGGGCATGACTGTCAACGGCAACCGCAACTGGCTCAGCGTGGGCGGCTTCACCGCGCAGCCATCTGAGTTCGCCAAGCTCGCGCTGATCGTCTGGGCCGCCGACATCCTGACCCGCAAGCAGAAGCTCCTCGGCCAGTGGAAACACGCCGTCGTCCCTTTGCTGCCTGTGGGAGGCATCATCATGGGACTCGTCGCCCTTGGCCATGACCTCGGCACCACCATGATCGTCATGCTCATCCTCGCCGCCACCCTGTACTACGGCGCCGTCCCGATGAAGGTGATCTGGGTGGCGGGGTCGATCTCTGCCTTCGCGGCGCTGATCCTCGCCGCCACCAGCGGCAACCGCATGGGCCGAATCTCGTCCTGGCTCGGGGGCGGCTCCGCCGATGACTCCCAGGGGCTCGGGTATCAGGCGCTGAACGGTCAGTACGCGCTGGCCTCCGGTGGCTGGTTCGGCGCCGGGCTGGGCCAGAGCCGGCAGAAGTGGAACTGGATCCCGGAGGCGCACAACGACTTCATCTTCACCATCCTGGGTGAGGAACTCGGGTTCGCCGGGACATTGCTGGTGCTGGCACTCTTCGCCGTGCTCGCCGTCGCGATCTTCAAGACCATCGCCCGGACCGAGGGGACCTTCGCCCGGGCGCTCTCCTGCAGCGTCGTCACCTGGATCATCGGACAGGCCGTCATCAACATCGCGATGGTCAGCGGGCTGCTCCCGGTGATCGGCGTGCCCCTGCCGTTCATCTCCTACGGCGGCTCCGCGATGGTGTCCTCCCTCGCCGGCATCGGCATGATCCTCGCCGTCACCCGGTCTCCCCAGAAGGTCCGGGAGCCGTCCGCGCTACCCTAGTCCCACTACAGGACAAACCAGGGAGGAAACCCATGCCGTACGTCGTCGACTTCAAGGACGTGTCCACCGTCGGACTCGAATCCTCCCCCGTGGCGGAGTCACTGGCCGGGTTGCGCGCCAACGAGGCCCGCTACTACAACACCAAGTACAGCCACGCCTTCACCGTCAGCCCGGCCGCGGACGCCCGGGACACCGTGGACCGGGTGGCCCGGATCCTCAAGGAGGAGCGGGACCTGGTGATCGGGTCCCGGCCGCTGGAGGCGACCAGGTTCGAGGTGGACGGGCTGCGGATGGACTACGTCTTCTACGAATCGGGCCTGTCCATCAACGTCATGTACAGCATCGAGGACGGCGGGAAACGGGCCGTGGGGTTCAAGCTCTCGGACGGCATGGAGGTCCCGGAGGAACTGGCGGACAAGTTCAAGTTCGCCCGGCAGAAGTCCAAGCTGGCCGGCACCATCCGCGGCTCGTACTTCGTGATCAAGGGCGAGTACTAGGGGGCGCTCATTAACCTCAGTCCCCGAGCGTCCCGGCGAGGTCCTCGATCGATTCGACGACGACGTCGTAGTCGCCGTCGGACGCCTGGTCCGCGTGCCCGCCTGGCCCGTATTCATCGGGCCAGGAGACGAAGGCCGTCCCCAGGCCCAGAGCCGCGGCGGCATCGAGGTCATACCGGTGCGAGGCCACCGCGGTTGTTAGGATCGAATCAATGAACCAAAAAAATCCAAAAGGTCCAGCAAGAGACTCTTACTGGGTTCTTCTCAGCATTTTTTTCGCAGCCGGAGTCGCTATCATCGGCCTTGCTGAGGGGTTCATTCTCCTCGGGGCGTCACTGGCGCTCCTGACGGCCATCGTCATCTTGACGTCCGTGCACGGACAGTTCAGGAAAGATGTCGTAGGCAGCCTTTCGACTGCGTCACCGGGCGTAGGCATTGGGGCGGCTACCGTCGTTGCCTGTGCCGTCCTGATGCGTGGTTCGGCTTCCGCGCTGTGGGCTGTTCCCTTGCTGTCCGTTGGCGCCTCGATCGTGCTTTATTTTTGGCTGCGCCGCAATGGCCGGTACAACAAATCCGCCGCAGCATAGCTGACTGCCAGTTCATGGGAGGCATCTGACCGTTGACCGGGCGGCCGCCAGCCGCTCGGTCAATGATCAGACCGCCGCGGAGCAGCATCCGCGGCTCGTACTTCGTCATCAAGGGCGAGTACTGAAGGGCTAGATACGGCTCAGGCCCTTAGCGCCCCGGCGAGCTCCTCGATCGATTCCACCACGACGTCGTAGTCCCCGGCCGACGCCCGATCCGCGTTTCCGCCCGGCCCGTATTCATCGGGCCGGTAGACGAACGCCGTCCCCAGACCCAATGCCGCGGCGGCGTCCAGGTCATACCGGTGCGAGGCCACCATGAGGATCTGCGCCGGGTCCACGCCCAACAGGCCCGCCGCACCCAGGTAGGTCGACTCGTGGGGCTTGAAAGCGCGGAACTGCTGCGCGGAGAAGATCGCATCCCAGTCGAAGCCGCACGTTCGTGAGGTTGAGACGACGGCGGAGAGGTCGGCGTTGGACAGCGCTGCGACGAGGTGCGACCGCCGTAACCGCCGCAGTCCCGCGGCCGCGTCCGGCCAGGGCCGCAACTGCTCCCACCCGTCCGTGAGGAGAGCGATCTCTTCGGCCGTCACCACATCCTCGAGCCCGCGCCGTCGAACGATCTCCGCCAGCCCGTCGGCGTAGATGGAACGGACCGACCGCCACTGCCCCGCCCCGGACAGCTCCGCCACAGCCGTTCGGTAGGCCGCCCGCCACTCATCCACCATCGACAGCCACTCGAGCTCCGCGGCCCTGCCGCCCAGGACGTTCCGGCCGTGGTCCAGCAGGGTGGTCCGAAAATCCGTGAGCGTGCCCTGGACATCAAACAGGAGCGCTTTGTAGGGCTCGCGGGGCATCATGCCTTCTTCACGGACGGGCGCGATGCGCTTCTCCTAAGGAGTCCCTCCACTTGCTCGCCAATATAGGGCCCCTCACGGTCCATCCAGTACCGCCTCGTAATTCTGGTTGCCACCCGCGTGTCCATCGATTGGATGCCGGGGAGAGCCCCGATGTCCTCGGTGATGAAATCTCCCAGACTCTTTGCATCCTTGAAGACGCCGTGGAAGACCACGGGAGCCCTGCCCGTCACCATGCTGACCATGCGGGCTGATCCGTGCTCGCCGAGCTTGTCCAGCACCTGGGAGATGAACTTCGGTTTTACCTGAAGGGAGACGACAGCGGTGAGCGGAAACCCAACGGCGGCCGGTTCAACCTCAACCCGCGGAGAGATGGCCCCCGTCCCCAGCAGCATTTGAATGGCCCGGTACGCCGACGAGCTGCTGACGTTCAGAGTGCGAGCTACCTCCGCGGCTGAAGCTCTGGCGTTGCGTCCCAATTCGCACATTGTGCCGAACTCAAGGTCCGTCAACTCCGCCAGGGACTCCAGAGGAGGAAGGCTGACCGGCACCACATGCGCCTGCAGGTCCTCATTCTGCCTGGCGGTCAGGCGCGGAATACGCCAGCTTTGCCCCACCCGCCGCGAATCCAAGACCAACCGGCTTTCGACCGACCTGATACCGGGCAATGACGGGATTTCGTTGCTGAGCAGTCCATTGATATCGGTCCCAAGCAACGGGAAGATATCCGCGTAAATGTCGCCCGACCCCGAGGTGGTCATGACCACTTGAACGTCCGGAAACGCTCGGAGCCGATCGGCCACCTCACCGGATCTGCCCGGCTCGCAATTTATCCATAGCTGCTGTGGGTTTCCGGACAGGATCAATGGCCAGGCGTACCTCCCAATCACCTTCAACAGACGATCGTTCTGCAGTCGGTTCAGTCTTCGCGTGATGGTGCTGGTGGGTACGGAGAGGATGTCCGCCAACGCATTCGCCGGGACTCTAGGGGCCACCTGCAGGGCCGCGATGATGTCCAGGTCCGTCTCGTCCATGAGTGGAATGGTGGCCTCCGCCGTCGTCGTTAATGCGCTGTCACGACTATAGGTTACCGCCGGGCGATCACTGGTCGCTATGAAAAAACCAACAGAGATGCTCTGCGTGAACGATTTTCTCAAAGTCTATTGCCCAGACAAACGATCTGCTCTAGGTTGGAAGCCTGAGACGTGCATCACTCTCAAACCCTTCGACCCGGACAACTTCGCTTCTAAGTCCCCGCCGAAACTCCGCATCTTCAAAAACAAAGGAGCGCTTGTGAACAACGCCCAGTCGTGGCAATGGCCCGAGTCGGAGTGGCGAGGCCACGTCAACCGCGTCCGTGCCGGGCAATCCCTCATTCACCCAGACCCGGCCGAACGCTGGAAGAACGGGGCGAGGGCTGCAGTCCTGCTGTCCTTCGACTCCGACCACGAGACGCCTTCGCTTCGCGACGGCGAAACGTCGCCGGGACGGATGGCGCAAGGAGAGTACGGAGCCCGAGCAGGGGTGCCCCGCATCCTGGAGCTACTCCGCCGTTACGAATCACCGGCGTCGTTCTACATCCCGGCCGTCTGCGCGCTCCTTCGACCCGATGAAGTCCCGGCCTATGTGGAGCAGGGCCACGAGGTAGCAGTGCATGGCTGGATCCACGAACGGAACACGTTGCTCACCCACGAGCAGGAACTCGATCTGCTGGGACGTGCCACCGACGTGCTGCACCATCAGGCTGGCATCCGGCCAGTCGGCATCCGGACGCCGTCATGGGACTTTTCGGACTCCACCCTCGATGTCATCCGCGAGTTGGGGTTCATTTACGACTCGTCGCTAATGGCAGACGACGAGCCCTACGAAATCCTGGCGGATGGCGCCCAGACGGGCATCATCGAGATCCCGGTGGAGTGGATCAGGGATGACGCACCGTACCTGATGATGGACCGTTTCACCGGGCTGCGCCCCTACATGCCGCCCCGCCAGCTCCTCCAAATCTGGAAGGACGAGTTCGACGCGGCCTACGCGGAGGGTGGAGTCTTCCAGCTCACCATGCACCCTCACATCATCGGGCACCGGTCCCGCCTGATGATCCTGGCTGAACTGATGGACCACATCCGATCCCACGACGATGTGTGGATCACCACCCACGCGGATTTGGCAGCCCATGTTGCCTCCCGGCTCACCACAAGGACGATCACCTCATGACACAGCAACTGACCGTGGACGGGGTCCACGCCACCAAACTCTCGCCGCAGGGCCGCAGGGCAATTGTCGCCGGAAGCATCGGTAACGCCGTCGAGTGGGTGGACTGGGCCGTCTACACGACTTTCTCATCTGTGTTCGCCCATCATTTCTTTCCCAAGGGCGATCCCATCGCGGCCCTCTTGGCTACGCTCGCCATTTTCGCCGTCGGGTTCGTGATGCGGCCCGTCGGAGCCGCGATCATGGGCGCCTACGCGGATCACCACGGGCGGAAGAAGGGCCTGGTTCTCACCATCGGCCTGATGGCCGGGGCCACCGCCCTGATCGGTATCGCCCCCACGTACGACACCGTCGGCATCCTGTCGCCGATCATCCTGGTGATTGCCCGTATGGTCCAGGGCTTCGCCGCCGGCGGAGAGTTCGGCTCCTCTTCGGCATTCCTGGTCGAATCGGCAGCACCCCGCCGACGTGCCTTTGCCGGCTCTTGGCAGCAGGTGTCGGTTGGCGCCGGTGTCCTGCTCGCTTCCGGTATGGGCGCGATCATCACCAGCACCCTGTCCAAGGACGCATTGGACAGCTGGGGATGGCGGCTCGCCTTTATCGTCGCCGCACTCCTCGGCCTGGTGGGTCTGTGGCTGCGTTCCTCCGTTGAGGAAACCGAATCGTTCGTCAACTCCAAGAGCCGCTCAGAGGCGGCCGGCGAAACTCGCCGCAATTCGGTCTTCACCATGTTCGTCAAGCACCCCAAAGCCACCCTGCGCGTGTTCGGCGTGACCATCGCCGGCACCTTGCTCTACTACATGTGGGTCTCATACATGCCCACGTACGCGGCAGTCTCAACGGGCATCCCACTGAGCCAGGCACTCCTCGCGAACTTCATCGCCGTCGGCTTGTTCCTGATCCTGCTTCCCTTCGCGGGACTGCTGTCTGACAAGATCGGCCGCAAACCCACCATGACGGCCTTCGCTGCCGGATTCCTGCTGTTCTCATGGCCGGCCTTCGCCCTGCTGAACGGTAACTTCTGGATGCTGCTGCTCATCGAGGTCATCGGCATCATCCTGCTCCTGGGCTACTCCGCCAACTGCGCTGTCATCATGGCCGAGCAGTTCCCGGCCGAGGTCCGGGCGACCGGCATCGGTCTGCCCTACGCCCTCGCAGTAGCAGTTTTCGGCGGCACCGCCCCGTACATCACCACCTGGATGAACACGAGCGGCTACGGCGGATTCGTGTGGCTCTACTGCGCGATCGCCGCAGCAATCGGCGTGGCCGTGTACCTGACCATGCCTGAGACTAAAGGCAAGGCTCTCGATTGAGCCGGCACGCACTGATCACCGGGGCAGGAAGCGGCATCGGCCGCCAAGTGGCGCACCGCTTCGCGGGACTTGGCTTCCGAATCACGCTGGTGGACGTCAAGCCGGAGGCCCTGGCCGCCGTCGAGGAGGAGTGCCGGGCGGCCGGGGCGCAGGAGGTGAATAGCCTGACGGCGGACCTCGCAACTCCCAGCGGTCCGGGGGACATGGTCGCCCGTGCCTGGGCGGACGCTCCGGTGGATGTCCTGGTCAACTCCGCAGGGATCTATCCGGCAACTCCCTTCCTGTCCCTTGACGCCGCCATCTGGGACGCGGTGCTGAACCTCAACACCCGCGCTCCCCTCCTGGCCACCGTTGCCCTCGCTCAGCGGGCCATCGACGCCGGAAGAGGTGCCAGCGTCGTCAACATCTCCTCGGGCGCGGCCCTGCGGGCCCGTCCCGGCGCCGCGCCCTACTCCACGTCCAAAGCCGCGCTTGAAATGGCGACGCGGGCCTCGGCTTTGGAATTGGGCCCTCACGGCATCCGCGTCAATGCGGTCGCGCCCGGCTTCGTGACGGTCAACAGCGACGCCAACCCGGTGACGGAGGAATACGCCGCCGCCGTGTCCGGCAACCCGCTGGGGCGCCGCGGCGAACCCGACGACATTGCCCGCGCCGTCGTCTGGTTGGCCGGACCCGAGGCCGAATGGATCACGGGCGAGACCCTGCGCGTCGACGGCGGCTCGTCCGCCGGCGCCATGAACCTGCCGTTGCACTGGCCCGCCAACACGGCGGCCCCCGACGGCAATAACACGAAAGTATCTTCATGACGGAAAACCCATACACAGTGGTCGGCGCCGGAGCGATCGGCGGCACGCTGGCCGCCCACCTCCACGCACAGGGCGTCCCGGTCCAGTTGGTTGACGCCGATCCCCTGCACGTCGCGGCCATCCGCGAGAACGGACTCCAGATCAAGAGTCCGTCCGGGACCCTGGCCGCGGACGTTCCCTGCTACGGCCTGGACGATGCCCCCGCCGCCCTGGACCGCGTCCTGCTGGCGGTCAAAGCCCAGGCCACCGACAGCGCCGCGGCCTGGATAGCCCCCCGGCTCAGCAGCACCGGCTACATCGCCTCCCTGCAGAACGGCCTCAACGAGGCCACCATCGCCCGGCATGTCGGGGCCGACCGGACTGTGATCGCCTTTGTTGATCTCTTCGCCGACGTCCTCGAACCGGGTGTCATCAACGACGGCGGCATCGGCGCCATGGCGCTCGGCGAGTACGCCGGCGGCACCAGCGACCGGGTGCGGCAACTGGCCCACGACCTGCGCCACTGGGGCACACCGGCGGTCACTGACAACGTGGCCGGTTACCTCTGGGCCAAACTCGGGTTCGGGGCCATGCTCACCGCCACGGCACTGGCCGACGCCGACATGAGTGAGCTGATCGATCGACACCGGCCTGCGATGAACGAACTCGCCGCGGAGGTTTTCGAAGTGGCCGCGGCCGAGGGCATCACCCTGGAGGGGTTCGATGCGTTCGACCCTTCCTGCTACACCCGCGGCGCCGACGCCGGCCGGAATGCCGAGGCCACGGACGACCTCGTCAAATGGCTCTCCACCCAGACCAAGACCCGCTCCGGCATCTGGCGCGACATTGCGGTGCGCAAACGCCCCACCGAGGTGCCCACCCAGTACCGCCCGGTCTTGGAAATGGCCGCCAAACACCAGCTCGACGTGCCTTTGATTAAGGACCTGGTCTCGCTCATCACGCAGCTCGAAACGGGTGCCATCGCCATGGACGAGGAACACCTCACCGCTCTTGACCGGAAGGCCACCCGATGACCGCGATTGAACAACTGCCAGACTGGGTAGCCGCACACCGTGCTGCCCTCCTCGAAGACCTGACGGCCTACGTCGCCCTGGAGACCCCATCGGATGACAAGGCGCTGCTGTCAGCGGGTCTGGCCTGGGTGGAGGAATGGATTGCCAGCCGCATCGGCACCCCCGCCGCCCGGCGCCACATCGACGGCGGGGACTGGGGCGACAGCGTCGTGCTCGATTACCCTTCCAACGTCGGCGGGGAGGGCTGGATTACCGCCCTCTGCCACTACGACACCGTCTGGTCCGCCGGCACGCTGCGCGACTGGCCCCCGACCGTGGACGGGGACCACTTCAGCGGACCCGGCGCCTTCGACATGAAGGCCGGCCTAGTGCAGCTGGTGTGGGCCCTCCGTGCCGGAGCCGAGCTGGGCCTGCCCCGCCCCAACCTCAGGCTGGTACTCAACGGGGATGAGGAGGTGGGAAGCCCTGCGTCGCGGCCTGTCATCGAGAGGGAAGCCGCGCGAGGCAGCGCTGTCCTGGTGTTCGAGGCCAGCGCCGCAGGCGCACTGAAGACGGCTCGGAAGGGCGTGGGAATCTTCCGGGTTACCGCGACCGGACGAGAAGCCCACGCCGGGCTGGACCCGGAAGTGGGCGCCAGCGCCATCGACGAAATAGCGCACGTGATCGTGCAGCTGCACGCCGCCACGGACCTGGCCAAGGGAACCACCGTCAACGTCGGACTTGTGGAGGGCGGGACGCGGACCAACGTCAAGGCCGGATCTGCAACAGCCGACCTCGACGTCAGGGTGACGTCCGAAGATGAGGCCGGGCGAATCACCGCGACGCTGGAAGGTCTGACCCCGCGCAGCCCAAAGGCCTCCGTGGAGGTCTCTGGTGGCTGGAACCGTCCCGTCATGCCCCGCTCCGCCGAAACGGGGAGCTTATACGCAACGGCTGAAGAGGTGGCCGCCCGCCTTGGCTTTGCGCTGACGGAAACTTCGGTCGGCGGCGCCAGCGACGGCAACTTCGCCGCGGCCCTGGGGCTACCTGTACTCGACGGACTTGGAGCCGTGGGCGACGGTGCGCACGCGCGCCACGAATGGGTCAGCATCGAGGGCATGCTTGAGCGAACCAGTCTCGCGGCCGGGCTGCTCACGGCTCTCCACGAGAAAGCCATCGCCGATTTGCGGGACGACGTCACCGTGGGGGCATAAGTCCGACGAACCTGAACGATCCCGGAGACAAACCCGGGCGGGCACCTCCGGGTACCCGCCCGGGTTTGTCGTTTGGGGCGGCCTTCGGGGGCGCGCAACCGCGCCGGCCTCTGCTCGCAACCAGCGGCTAGTTACCGGCGGCGGACACCGAACAAACGGCATAAAGAAGCCGCAGCGGGGCGGCGCACGTTGCGAATAGGCGATGGTCCCGGTGACCATCATTCGCCGCCCCACTGCGGTTCGTTGCCCGGGCCGGTGACGGCCCGGGCAGCTTGCGGGTTACTTGCTGTAGCCGAAGACCTTGTTCCACTTGGCCAGGTCGTCCTTGCCGAAGCTGATCGCGTCGGTGTTGGCCATGCGGTAGACCTTGCCGGAGTCGGCGGCCGGCAGCTTGATGCCCATGATGGTGGGCGGCTCAACGTCGGTGCGGGCCGGGTATTCGCCCAGCTGTGCGAAAACCTTCTGGCCCTGCTTGGACAGGTTGTAGTTCATGAACACCTTGGCCGCCTCAACGTTCGTGGCGGACCCGGCCATGCCCAGGTAGTAGTCGTACGCCACCAGGCCCTCGTCCGGGACGATGAACTTCACCGGAGCCTTGTCCTGCACGGCGGAGATGTTGGTGCCGCTGATGGTCACGGTTCCCACCGCCACCTCACCGCGGGCCAGCGCGGTGGCCTCGGCGCCCAGGGAGTCGTAGATGGTGGGCTTCTGCGCGGCGTACTTGGCGAAGTAGTCAGCGCCCAGCTTCGATTCCATGAAGCGGTTCAGGGAGGCGGTGCTGCCGCCGGAGCCGCCCTGGACGATCCCCAGCTTGCCCTGCCACTTGCCGCTGACGGCGTCGTTCCAGGACTTCGGGGCGTCCGCATCCTTGACCAGCTGGGTGTTGTAGCCCAGCGTGTAGACGGAGTTGAACATGCGGGTGAACTGCCCGCCGTCGACCGAGACGTCCTTGAACTGCGAAGCGCCCGGCACGTCGTAGGCCTTCCAGACCTTGGCGTCCTCCAGGGTCTTGGCGATCCGGTAGTCGGAGGTGCGGATGACGTCGGCGCCCAGCTTGCCGGCACCCTGTTCGGACTGGACGCGCTCGGCCAGCTTGTTCGGGGTCAGGCGGACCACGTTGACCTTAATACCGGTGTCCTTGGTGAAGGCGGCCACCAGGGCGCTCTCGGAAGATTCGGTGTAGCCGGAGTAGAGGCTCAGGGTCTGGGTCTTGGCCTTGTCATAGGTGGCCTTGTCCGCGATGTTCTCGCCGTTGATCACCAGCCCGTCGTCGGTCTTGACCTCTGCCGTGGCGGTGACCACGCTGTTGCTCGCGGCGGCGCCGCCGCAGGCAGCCATGCTCAGGGAGAGGACGACGCCGAGGCCGAGCAGGGGGATTTTGGACGCTAACTTCATTGTTTAGACCCTTTCAAATGGTGTGGTGTGGGAAGCGTTACTTGGTCTCGAGCTTGCGGTCGGCGCCCACCTTCTGGGCGATCACCGCCAGCACCGCGATCACGACGATGTACAGGACGCTGACGGCCGCGGCCGACTGGCTCTGGCCGTTGTCGAAGTTGTCGAAGACCAGGATCGAGAGGATCCGGGTGTTCGAGGTGAACAGGAAGATCGAGGCGCTCAGTTCACGCATCGAGAGCATCAGGAACAGCAGGAATGAGGACGTGATGCCCACCCGCATCAGCGGCAGGGTCACGTTCACGATCGCCTTGGAGCGGCGGGCGCCGAGCATGACGGCGCTGTCCTCCAGGTCCTGGTCCATCTGCAGCATCGACGCCGAGATGCCCCGGTAGCCCTGCGGCAGGAACACGGCCACGCAGGCGATCGCCAGGATCAGCAGGGTGCCGTAGACCGGGACCGGCAGCAGCAGCCAGGTCCACAGCAGGCCGATGCCCATGACGATCGCGGGGACCGCCAGCGGGGTCATGGCGATCAGTTCGATCAGCTGGCCGCCGCGGGTCTTGGTCCGGTAGCGGACGTAGGAGGCAATGAAGCTGAGCGTGGTGCCGGCGATCGCGGCCAGCAGCGCCACCATCACGCTGTTGCGCAGCGCCAGCTGGAAGTCGTGCGAGGCCAGCACGTCGGCCAGCTTGGCGAAGCTCATGGCCCCGGTCTCGAAGAGCTGGGAGATGGAGGCGACGAACGGGGTGGCCTGCATGGAGGCGGCCAGCAGCGCGAGCATCGGCAGGACGACGGCGACGGCGAAGTACGCCAGGGCCAGGATGGTGAACGGCCAGCGCAGCTTCCGCAGCGGCACCTGGCGGGGACGGTTGCCCTTGCCGGTGACGGTGGTGAACTTGCGCTTGTTGATGATGCGCTGCTGGATCACGGTGATGACCAGCAGGGCCGCGGTCAGGACGATCGCGATGCTGGCGGCCTGGTTGCTCTTGGCCGGCGTCGCGCTCATCAGGCGGTAGATGTAGGTGGGCAACGTGTCGATGCCGGCGGGGTTGCCGATCACCTGGGCCACCGGGAAGTTCTCCATGGTCAGGGCGAAGACCAGGATTGCCGAACCCAGCACGGCCGGCAGGGCCAGCGGCAGGGTGACGGTGCGGAGCATGGTCTTCAGGGTGGCGCCGTGGACGGTGGCGGCCTCCTCGAGGTCGGCGTTCATCATCGACAGGGAGCTGTGCATCAGCAGGAACGCGTACGGGGCGTAGAAGATGCCGAGGACGAAGATCAGGCCGGGAAGGCTGTAGATGTTGATGACGAAGTCGATGCCGAGGTCGCGGAGCAGGATGTTCAGGTAGCCGGCGCTCGGGGAGGACAGCAGCGACCAGGCCAGCGCACCCACCAGGGCGGGGATGAACATGGGGGCCATGCCGATGAAGAAGATGAACTTGCGCATCGGCGCATCCGTGCGGGCGCAGACGAAGGCCAGGAACGCGCCGATCACCAGGGCGACGACGGCGGATCCGGCACCCACCATGAGCGAGTTGCCGAGCGCACCCAGGGCCTCCGGGCTGGCCAGGAGCATCAGGTTGTCCAGGGTCAGGCCGCCCAGGGAAATGTTGCCGGGCCGGGGCACGGCGTCGGAGAACGCTGCGAGCAGCACCAGGGCCAGCGGCAGGAGCACCAGGACGGACAGGATCGCGATGATGATCATGGCGGGGGTGCTCTTGCGCAGGTTCCCGAGGGCCTTGGTGCCGCCGCGGGAGGATGCGGGGACGGGGGAAGCCGCGACGGCGGGATCCGCCAGCGGGGTCTTGAGGCTCATACCAGCACCTCCGCCGGGAGGATCTGGACCTGGGCGGGATCGATGCTGACCCAGACGGAGTCGCCCACCTCGTGCTGTTCGCCGCGCTTGATGGTGCCCAGCGCGTCCAGTTCCAGGCCGCCGTCGAGCTCCACGGCGTAGCGGACGTCGTTGCCCTGGAAGCCGGCGACGCGGACCTTGCCCTTCCAGGCGTTGGCGGCCGCGGTGGGCTGGGCGGAGAGCTGCAGGTCCTCGGCGCGCATGCAGACCTTCATCTGCTGCGGGGCCGTGGCGGCGCGCTGGGCGGAGTGGATGGTGAGCCCGTGGTCGGTCACCTTGGCGGTGGCGGAGCCGTCCGGGGCGGGCACCGCCTCGCAGTCCATGACGTTGGAGACGCCGAGGAAGTGGGCGATCGAGGCGCTGGCCGGGGTCTCGTACATCTCTCGGGGGCCGCCGATCTGGACGATCTTGCCGCCCTGCAGCAGGGCGATCCGGTCCGCCAGGGCGAAGGCCTCGTGCTGGGCGTGGGTGACGTAGACGCAGGTCAGGCCCAGTCGGAGCTGGATCTCGCGGAGTTCCACGCGGAGCCGGTCACGGAGCCGGGCGTCCAGGTTGGAGAGCGGCTCGTCGAGCATCAGGACGCTGGGGCGCATCACCAGGCTGCGGGCCAGGGCCACGCGCTGCATCTGCCCGCCGCTGAGGAGGCTGGCGCCGCGGTCCGCGAACTTCTCCAGGCCCACCAGGGTCAGGACCTCCATCACCCGGTCCCGGGTTTCGGACTTGGAGAGCTTCTGCAGCTTCAGGGAGTAGGCCACGTTCTGGAAGACGGTCATGTGCGGCCAGACGGCGTAGGACTGGAAGACCATGCCCACGTTGCGCTTGTTCGGCGGCAGGTTGATGCCCTTTTCGGAGTCGAACACCACGACGTCGTCGATGATGATCCGGCCGGAGCTGGGCTCCTCCAGCCCGGCGAGGCAGCGCATGGTGCTGGTCTTGCCGCAGCCGGACTGGCCCAGCAGGACCAGGGCCTCGCCGTCGCCGATCTCGAGGTTGAGGTTTTCGATGGCGACGAAGTCACCGTATTTGAGCTGCAGATTCTGGATGCTGATTTTCATGACACGTCCTTGTGAATGGTGGTTAGCCTGCCGCCCGGTCAGTCGCCGGGGACGAGCACGGTTCCTTCGCTGATGACCCGGGCCGACCGCTGGAAGGCGACCTTGCTGGGAACAGGCGCGTCCAGGGCGGTCCTGGTGGCGCCGTTGAGGAGGTGGATCGCCAGGGTGTCCCCGCCGTCGTTGTCTGTGTTGTCGGCGTTGCCGGAGGTGCCGGAGGTGCCGACGGCGGCGTTGGCGACGATGGAGCCGGCGCGCCCGGAGGCGGCGGCGATGGCGACGGCGCTGGTGAGTCCGATCGCCGGGTGCAGGGCGCCCATCGAGATCATCCGCGCGGAGACGCCGGTCTCCCCCGCCGGCGGCGGGCCCACGATCCCCACCTTCGGGATGGAGGTCAGGTGGCTGGGGATGCCCATGACCTTGGCGGCGGCGGCGCGCAGCTCCGGTGCCAGGGCCACCAGTTCCTCCAGCTCGTCCGCGTCCTCCCGGCCGGTGAAGCCGAAGTCGCGCGGATCGAAGATCGCCGCCGGGGCACCGGCGTCGATCAGCGTGGCGTGGAAGGTGCGGCCCTGGACGGTGACCTCATCGACGGCGTGGCCGGTGGGCATTTCCGTCTCGAAGCTGGTCCAGCTGCTGCTCTCGAAGATGATGTCCACGGGGACGCCCGGATAGTACTGGCCCGGGATCTGCCGCGAGCCGTAGGTGGGGACCTCGCCGCCGGGGGTGGGGACCTCGCAGACCAGGCTCAGCCCGGTGACCGTGTTGACGATCGTGACGCGGGAGACGCCGTCGGCCGGGGGCACCAGCCGGGCGTGCAGCGCGTACAGGCCCAGGCCGGTGGCGCAGTTGCCGCAGTTGCTGTCCCACTCCACGGAGGGCTTGTCGATGGCCACCTGCGCGAAGCGGTAGTTCACCACGCCGTCTGCCGAGCCGAGGTCGTCCACGATGATCGCCTTGCTGGTGGTGGAGGACGCGCCGCCGACGCCGTCGATCTGGCGGAGGTCCGGGGAGCCGAAGGTGCGGATCAGCAGGCGTTCGATGTCCGCGGTGTCCGCTGGCAGGTCGCTCTGGCGGAAGATCCAGCACTTGCTGGTCCCGCCGCGAACCAGGGCGGCCGGGACCTGAATGACTGACGTTCGTGGGGAGTCCGATTCCCCCAGTTGGACCGTGCCGGTGGGGCTGGTCATGGTGTCTCCTCAATGGTGCCTGCGTACCGTCGTTGGTACCGGTCGATCTTTGAAGCGCTTTCGGTACAGTTTTAAGAAACTGTCCTCGCTTTTGGTCGAATGTATACCGTTTGCAAGAAGCGAGCAACAAAAAAGTGTGTTGGCACACACCCGTTACCGAAATGTGACGGGCGTCTCGCCCGGGATGCGAGCAGGTGTTCACGAAAAGGATCAGCTGTATACCGTGTGTTAAAATGGCCTTCGACTGTATGGTGAGTTGCATCAGGCCCGCCTGATGTTCACACCGTTGCTGCCACGAGGAAGAGACCAGCGATGAGCAATCCGGCCCTGATGAGCCCGTACTTGATGATCCGCAACGCGATCATTGCCCAGGAGCTCCCGCCCAAGGCCCAGCTGGTGGAGACCGCCCTGGCCAAGAAGTACAACGTCTCCCGCACCCCCATCCGCGAGGCCCTGCGCCGGCTGGAAACCGAGGGCCTGGTGGAGCGGATCGGCTCCCGCATGCAGGTCCGGGAGTACCGGCCCGAGGAGATGCTGGACCTGTACGAGGTGCGTTCCTTCCTGGAGGAGGCCGCGGCGAAGACGGCCGCGCTGCGCCACACGGACATGGACCTCATGCTGATCGAGCGAGCCCACCAGAGCATGGTGGACCTGAAGTTCGAGGAGGCCACCGCGGCGCAGCTCGCCGCCGTGAACCGCACCTTCCACGAGCGCATCTGGGCCGCGAGCCACAGCGCCGCCCTGCTGGATCTGCTGGACCGCATCCTGGTCCACTTCATCCGCTACCCCGGCACCACGCTGTCCACCCCGGCCCGCTGGAGCCAGGTACTGAAGGAACACGAGGAACTCGTCGCCGCCATCCGGGACCGGGACGCGGAACGCGCCGGCAAGATCGCCAGCGCCCACCTGGAAGTGGCCAAGAACATCCGCATCGAGATGTACATCGACGCCCAGGAGATCCCTGCGCCGTAAGACCCCTGCACGTCACCCGGTGCCCGACGGGCATCCGGGAGCACAGCCATGAGTGACTAACGAAGGAGATCGACCAGTGTCAGGCATTGTCATCGTCGGCGTCGACGGATCAGAAACAGCCATGAAGGCAGCACGCACCGCGGCGGACCTGGCCCAGGCCATGGGCACCACGCTCAACGTGGTCACCGCGTACGCCAGCGACAAGACCGAGGTGGTGGAGATCGCGGGCGAGGACTGGACCGTCTCCGACTCGGAGCAGGCCCACAAGGTGGCCCAGCGCGTGGCGGCCCTGCTCGGCGCCTCCGGCGTGAGCACCACCTACACCGCAGCCCGCGGCAAGCCGCACGAGGTGCTCATCAGCGAGGCCGAGCGCCTCGAGGCGAAGGTGATCGTGGTGGGCAACCGGCGCATGCAGGGCCTGGGCCGCGTCCTGGGCAGTGTGGCCAACACGGTGGCGCACAACGCCCCGTGCGACGTGTACATCGCGAAGACCAACTAGAGCTCAACGAAAACTAGCCCCGCGCCCCTCGCGGGCGCAGCGCATCAAGCAGGGAGCCCGGCCGGGCTGGACTAATTCAGTCCACCGCCGGGCTCCCTGCTGCGTTCCGGGCTTCCAACGCCACTCCCCCGCAACACTGTGGACCACCTCTTGTTGAATTGCATCCTGTTGTATACATTCGTATTCAAACAACGAGATAGGAGTCTGGACAATGGTGGAGAACGTGGACGTTCTGGTGGTGGGCGGCGGCAACGCCGGGTTCACGGCGGCACTGGCCGCGGCGGAAAACGGCCGCTCCGTGCTGTTGCTGGAGAAGTCGGAGAAGGACCGCGCCGGCGGCAACAGCTACTACACGGCCGGCGCCACCCGCATTCCGCACGGCGGGCTGGAAGACCTGGCCGACGTCGTCGAACCCGACGACCGGCATGCCGTCACCGAGGTGCCGCCGTACACGCAGGAGGATTACCTCGCGGATCTGGCGAAGGTCTCCGGCGGCCGGAATGATCCGGAGCTGTCCCGGGTGCTGGTGGAGGAGAGCCACGGGACGCTGCGCTGGCTGCAGCGGCAGGGGCTGAAGTACCGGCTGATGTATGAGCGCCAGGCGTACAGCCGGCCGGACGGGTCCTTTTTGTTCTGGGGCGGCCTGCACATCGGCAACGTCGGCGGCGGCAAGGGCCTGATGGAGGACCACGCGGCGGCGGCCGGACGTGCCGGCGTCGACGTCCGCTACGGCCACGCCGTCGCCGGGCTGATCGTCGAGGACGGTCGCGTGGCCGGGGTGCGCTTCCGCGACGACACCAAAGGAACCCTCGGCGAGGTGCGGGCGGAGTCCGTGATCCTGGCCTCCGGCGGCTTCGAGGCGAACCCGGAGATGCGGCAGCGCTACCTGGGCGAGGGCTGGCAGAACGCGAAGGTCCGCGGCACCCCGGGGAACACCGGCGAGATGATCCGCGCCGCCCTGGACGCGGGCGCGGCGCAGGGCGGCGACTGGTCCACCTGCCACAGCGTCGCCTGGGATGCCGGGTTCGCGGAGAACGAGAGCAACTACCAGTTGACCAATCAGCTCACCCGCGGCGGCTACCCGCTGGGGATCGTGGTGAACCGGGACGGCGCGCGGTTCGTGGACGAGGGCGCGGACTTTCGCAATTACACCTACGCCCGCTACGGCCGGGACATCCTGCAGCAGCCCGGCGCGGTGGCCTACCAGCTCTTCGACGCCACCACCCGGCCCATGCTCCGCGCCGAAGAGTACGAGATGCCCGGCGTCTCGGTGATCGAGGCCGATGACCTGGCCACCCTGGCCGAGCGCGCGGGCATCGACCCGGCGGGGCTGGAACGCACCGTGGCCGAGTTCAACGCTGGCATCGACACCGGCCGGAGTTTCGACCCGAACGTCAAGGACGGCCGCACCGCCGCCGTGGTGCCGCCCAAGAGCAACTGGGCGCTGGCGCTGGAGACGGCCCCCTTCTACGCCTTCCCCGTCACCTGCGGCGTGACGTTCACATTCGGCGGGCTGAAGACGGACACCTACGGCCGGGTGCTGGACCGCGACGGCGCGCCCATCCCGGGCCTGCTGGCCTGCGGCGAGGCACTCGGCGGGCTTTTCAGCGGCAACTACCCGGGCGGCAGCGGACTCGCGGCCGGGGCGGTGTTCGGCCGGCGGGCCGGGTCCGTCGCCTAGGCCCTTTCCGGCTCCCGCCTCCGCGTCCCTTGCTAACTTTCGACGACGGCGTGGAGGGCGGCGGCGGTGCCCGCGGGGTCGGTCAGCATGGCGCAATGGTCCCCGCCCATGGTGACCAGCCGGGTGGCGGCCGGCAGATTGGACAGGGACATCCGCATCCGCCGCTCGGTATTCTGCCGGTCGTCCCTGGGCCAGAGGTAGGTCACGGGGACGCCGTCCAGGGCACCGGCGGCCAAGGTCCACGGTTCGAAGAGGGGCCCGGCGGGCTGCGGAGTGAGGCGGGACCGGATCGCTCGGACCGCGGGGTCGTCCGGGTCCAGCGAGGAGAGCCAGCGGGAGGCCACCACCTCGGCGGGGACCACGTAGCTGCCGTCCCCGCGCTCGGCCGCCTCCCGTTCGTAGGTCTCGCGGATGGCGGGGTCCAGGGTGTCCGCCCAGGACTGGCCGGGCTTGCGGGCCTGGGCGCTGAAGTAAACCAGGCGCCGGACCTTGTCCGGGCGCTGCAGGGCCGCGGCGGCGATCGGGTACCCGGCCATGCTGTGCCCGGCGAGGACCACCGGTTCCGGGGCGGCGTCCAGGCGTTCGACGACGGCGGCCACGTAGTCCGCCACGGTCACCGAGCCGCGCGGGGTGGTGTCACTTCCGTGGCCGGGGAGGTCGAAGGCGGCGGCCTCCGTGCCAAGGCCGGCGAGTTCGGCGATGGCGTCGTCCCAGCACCACGCGCCGAGCATGCTTCCGTGGACCAGCAGGATCTCGGCGTGCATGGTCGCTCCTTCGTTGGGCTCGCTGCGGCCGCCGGGGCTCCGGCGCCGCAATTGAATGCAAATGTATACTGCGAGCTGGGCGATGGGAACCCGGATAATTGCCCGCCGACGTTAGGTCCGGGCCTCGGTGAGGAGCGTGCGTGGTGTTGGAGAAGTCGGTCTACAGCCGTCTGCGGGAGGACATCCTGAGCTCGGCGATCACGCCGGAGGAGACGCTCACCGAGGTTAAGCTGACGGAGCGGTATGGCGCCTCCCGTACCCCCGTCCGCGAGGCGCTGCAGCGGCTGGAGCAGGACGGCCTGCTGGAGCGCCGCGGCAAGGCCCTGGCAGTTCGGACGCGCACGGCCGAGGAGATTGTGGACATCTACGAGTCGCGAATCGTGCTGGAGGAGGCGGCCGCGGCCAAGGCTGCGCGGAAGCGGACCGACCTGGACGTCCGGCTGTTGCGGGCCAAGTACCAAGGCATGCGGGCGCTGAATCCGGCGGACGGGCCGGCCCTGGCCGAGGCCAACCGGGAGTTCCACGGCCTGATCTGGACCGCGGCCCACAGCCCGTCACTGATCCGGCTGCTCACCGGGCTTGATCAGCAAGTCCGCCGCTACACTCTGACCACCCTCACCCACCCGGGCCGCTGGGACGCAGTGCTGGCCGACTACGACGCACTGGTTGCAGCGATCGATGCGGGCGAGGCGACTGTGGCGGGCGACATCGCCGCCCGCCACATGACCGAAGCCCTGGAAATCCGCCTGCAGATGTACGCCGAGGACCCACAGCGGTTGTAGGGGCTTCCGCCACAACCCCCTCGCCGCGTTCGCTAATACTCGCTGTCGTACCGTGCCTGTCGCCGGCAACACGGGCCGAGGAATTCACCATGAGTCGCGCCAGGACGACGGCCTCACCCTGACCGCCGACCACGGGCCTTCACTTGTCCGCTGCGGATCGGGCGTTCAGCGCGTTCAGTATGACTGCAACTTTCACTGGCGCAAGACAGTGTTTGACGGCGCCCCTAGGCGCGGCGTGTGGACAAAATCTGCAGCCACGAGCATCACGTCAGACGACACCAGCGATGCCGTGGTCAGAGAGCGATAGCCGGTATATCTGGGCTCGCAGGTGCTGGGCACCCCACTGGGCGAAGGCTTCGTTGGCGTCCAGCGGGTCGGGCCAATCTGCGGAAAATCGCCACGCATGACATTTGTCCCATTAGTGCGCTAAAGTAAAGCCAGACGCGCACCAGAGGTGCTGAAACATAATTGGGGGCAAGCAGATATGAACGATCTGAAAGTCGAGCGGTGGGCGCAGGCAGCGTTTGGTGGGGTCGCAGAGGATTTGGCGGCCCGCATTCCCGACGCCTTGCGGGCCGCACACGTCGCCGCCCTGTCGGCCCACGTGTCGGCGGAGATGACCACGAATGACACCTATGGCCACACGCTTAAAGTCAAACAACATGAGCTGCTCGTCGAGCACCTCAGAGACATCCCTGGGGTAACGACCCGAAGGCCGCAGGGCATGCGGTTCGAGCTCGCCGTGATTCCGGAAACTAATGTTGCTATTCTCCCGCTGCGGTATACGACGGATCCGAAAGAAAGGCGTGAGGACGCCCGGCTCGCCTCACCGGTATCCGATCTGCGCAAGTCCCTTCTGAGCATTAATTCCTCTGTCGCACCGCGGCAGCTCACCATCGAGCATGCCTTTGAGGACGACGCAATTCTGGCAGGCAACCTCGAAGAACTGGAAGTAGTCGACAAACAGCTCAGGTCGTTCGGTCGCATCGTCGTTGTGGGATATGCAAGTAATCCAGTGGCTGGGGTGTGGGGAATCGGCTGGGGGGACCTTGAGCTGGAAGACGAAAGCAGTGGCAAGGTTCACTGGACCCACTGGGAGTCCCTTGACGGCAGCCAGCCCTTTGCCTCCACGCGGGATATTCCGCGGCCAGCCGTACCGGCCACGCGTACCGTGGACGATACGGACCGGTTCGATAGCGGCGTGAACGAGGATGACTTCGACCTGACTCCACGGTCGCCAGGATATGGGGCCCCTGTCAGCGAACCAGGGCGGGAACTACCGTCAACGGGAAATGACGGAGAAAAGTAGATGTCGCGTCTAAGAGTCTTAGGTCAAGGCGCGCTGGACGGCACTCAATCGGCCGTCGACATTGCTGCGGCTTTCGATCCAGGCCGCTTGGTTCAAGCACGGCGACTGGCTGGCCTGACCAAGAGCGCTGTTGCCAGGCAACTCGGTGTCTCCGCAGTAGCCCTCGGCCACTGGGAAGCCGGGACCAACCTACCCCGTCCAGACCACGTACAAAAGCTGTGCGAAGTCTTGGATGTCCCGATTCCCTTTTTTGCTGCCGGGCGCCCATATGCACACCTGAGCGAGTCCGACGCGCATTTCCGCAGCCTCCGTCGGACCCCCGCGCATCAGCGAGCTAAAGCCATCGCATTTACGGAGCAGGTTTGGGAATTGACGTATGCGCTGGAGAAGCGCGTGCAACTGCCACCCGTGCGTCTGCCCGGGTTTAGCGCAGGCGAGGTTACCCCGCGGATTCAGGCCTCGGATCCAGCACGCGCCGCACAAATGCTTAGGTCCGAATGGAACCTAGGGCTAGGCAGAATTCCACGCATGGTGAGGGTCATGGAACAGCACGGAGTGGTCGTTTCCCTTTCACCTTTCGCTGGCTCTGCCACTCCCACGGTTGACGCCTTTTCGACGTCGCGGTTGCCCCGACCCGTTGTAGTGTTAACCCCCGACCGCGCCCAGGACGTCAACAGGCACAGGTTCACTGCAGCTCACGAGCTGGGACATTTAATCATGCATCCAGACGCGGCTCCCGGGGATCCGCAGCTCGAGAAGGAAGCTGACCAGTTCGCCGCTGAACTACTAACGCCTGCAGAATCGATTACCCCTCTTTTGCCCGACCGGCTAGACCTCCACGCCCTGGATCGACTCAGCAAGGCGTGGGGAGTCTCGATTGAGTCTCTTATATATCGTTGCCACGAGCTAGGGACCGTTTCAGAGGCGGCTTACAGGCGGGCCTTCCAGAGGTTGAATCAGCTGAGAAAAGTGAGTCTGTTCAACCTTGAATCAGTTAACGGATACCCCGGTGAGATACCGGCACTGCTTCCGAAGGCATTCGAAGTCGCAGAGGCGAACGGCCTTTCGATCGGTGTATTGGCACGAGAGCTCGCCTGCAAGCCTGCGCGAGTGCGCATGTTGCTGGGTCAAAGCGACAGCCGACCACAACTACGCTTGGTGTAGCGGGTTTTTCAGCCGGCTTCAACGACCACTAACTTGAGTCAGCCTGAAATTCCTTCTCCTGCACTGGTTTGGATCACGCATTGGGCTTTCGCCGGTGATCTTAGAGCCGGGCCGAGGGAAAGACGGTGCTCCGCAAGCGTCGGATCGCTCGCGGCTACCCGCATGGGTAGCCACTAGATGGTCTTCACGGACGACCGACTCCAAGCTGTTGCCCTGGCGAAAGAGATACGCCAGTCCGAGTACCCAGTAGGACTGGCAGTCGGGTCAACAGCAAGCACAATCAATAGGAACTACCCATTCAGGCCGATCCGCTGTAAGCTTGATCTGCGGACCCGCCCCACACACGTGGACAGGCGGGTCTAGCTGTTTAACGGCTAAACAGGTTGCGGTTCCAGCTGGCAATCTTGTGTTGCCAGATGATCCGTGTACCAGTTCCAAGCGAACTGGTTTCCGGCGTGACGGTTTAGGTGGCAGAAGACTGTGTAGGCCACGAGGTCAGCCATCTGCACCCACTGTGAGCTCCGCGAATCGTGGAACATCGGGTCCTCGATTACATGGCGTGTGTCCAGGCTCAGAGCCCGGTGAGCGTTGTAGTACGTCGGATCTGAGCCGTTTCCATCCATGCTTAGGAATGCGTACGTGCCCTCGGCTCGGTGGCGTTCGTTGAGCCGCCCCAATAGCTTCCGGTACACATCTCCGCGCTCTTGGTGGTACGCCCGCCCCTTAGCAGTGGTGCGGCGATATACGGACCCGATCTGGAGCTCTTCGCAGTTCCCCAGTACTGCGAGGCAGTCCAGTGCGACGGCGCGCCCCAGGGTCTTCCACTCTGTCCTGTCCGCCGGGTCGCTTCGAGTGGAGATACGGTCTCGACCGTTGATGAATTTCGTGGCGTGCAGTTCTTCCGAAGGCGGGACAGAATGGTCGCGATACAGCGCCTTGCGCAACTCCAAAATTTCCCGGAGGGCGTAGCGCCAGCGTTCAGGCTTACATTCGATCCAGCCATAGACGATGAGATCGCTGTCGACGGACCCCGAGTCGTCGACATAGATCAAGCGGGATATGGTCATTTCGCCGAGCTCTCCTTTTGGGCTGACTGCACAGATTTCTTAGCAAGGCGGTTCTTGCGTTCGCCGGCAGCATGTTGCTGGATTGATTTGCGCGCCTGATAACCGAAGTCGCCTTTGAGCGAGTACCAGGAGCGGACGGTCCAGCCTGTGGGTGACAGCGGAGCCCTGATCTTCTCGATGCGCCGGCTAAGAAGCCCGGCCGCTTCGAGCTCTTTGATCCCCTTTTGTGCGGTCTGTGGCTTCAGCCCGTACCACTTCTCAGCGTTTTCGTAGGTCAACCAGACCTCTGCCTTAACGTTTGTTTCCTTAGCCACCACGAGCAACATCGCCAAGGCTGACAGGCTGAGGCGAGCGAAGAGCTCGTCCCTCCAGAAGGCGTCTGGAATGGTGAAGTACGCGTTCAAGCGGTCAGTTCTGCCTGCTGGCGGTTCGTATGGCGCCTCACCGTCCTCCCGCCGCGGCACGACTCGCAAGAGGCGGTCTTCACGGCTCTTGACAATGAGTCCAAGCTTTTCAAGGTCAGCCCACGCCCGCGAAAGCGTGGAAGCAGTCCATGTAAGACCCCGGGAGGAAGTGAGAGCACGAATCCACACCTCGCCCTGAAGCGGGTCACGGCGTTCTGCAAGCCAAGGCCAGCAGGTGAGCAGCAACACATACAGGACCAGGGCGCGATGCTTTCGTTGTCCGACCATGAGAGCCAGAGTGGAACCGCGCGGACGGTCTGCGTCGGGTAGCTGAACTAGCACATGCCTGAGCTGGGTGTATCCCCTGGCCGACAGACGCAGCATCTCCGCCCGGGTTTCATCGGGCGAAGGGCCGCCCTCGTGATCTTCTCGCATAGGTAGATCATGCCACAATCGACAGGTCCTGTTCCCAAGAGCAGGCAGGTACCGATTGCTGATTCAGACTAGATAATGCGATGCGCCTTCGATACGCCAATGCGATTCACTATGCGATACTCGATGCGATACACCAAAATAGCGCCGATTTCAGGGAGACCCAGAGGACGGGCCCGGTTTCCGTGTACCGATTACGATCTCAAAGATTTGCCGTACCTTGACCACCTTGCTACTTGCGGATCCCATTTAGAGGCACAGCTAAGCATTGCCTCTAGACCTCCGCCACCGGTGCCGCAAACTGGGCCTCGTACAGCCGCGCGTACGCACCGCCGGCCTCCAGCAGCGAGGCGTGCGTCCCCTGCTCCACGATCTGGCCGGCTTCCATCACCAGGATGAGGTCGGCGTCGCGGATGGTGGAGAGCCGGTGGGCGATGACGAACGAGGTCCGGTCGGACCGCAGCGCGCTCATGGCCTTCTGCACCAGCACCTCGGTGCGGGTGTCCACCGAGGACGTTGCCTCGTCCAGGATCAGCACGGACGGACGGGCCAGGAACGCCCGGGCGATGGTCAGCAGCTGCTTCTCCCCCGCGGACACATTAGAACCCTCGTCGTCGAGCACCGTGTCGTAGCCCTGCGGCAGGGACCGGACGAACCGGTCCACGTAGGTCGCCTTCGCCGCCTCGAGGATCTCCGCCTCCGAAGCGGAGGGCCGGCCATAGGCGATGTTGTCCCGGATGGTCCCGCCGAACAGCCAGGTGTCCTGCAGCACCATGCCCATCCGCGAGCGCAGCTCGTGCCGGGACATCAGCGCCACGTCCACCCCGTCCAGGGTGATCCGGCCGGCGTCGAGCTCGTAGAAGCGCATCATCAGGTTCACCAGCGTGGTCTTGCCCGCCCCGGTGGGCCCCACGATCGCCACCGTCTGGCCCGGCTCGGCGACCAACGAAAGCGATGAGATCAGCGGCTTGTCCGGGGAGTACGCGAAGGACACGTCCTCGAACACCAGCCGCCCGCGCGTCGACTCGGGCGTGACCGGCGCGTCCGGGTCGGTCAGCTGCTCCTCGGTGTCCAGCAGCTCGAACACCCGCTCGGCCGAGGCAACGCCGGACTGCAGCAGGTTCGCCATCGAGCCCAGCTGGGCCAGCGGCTGGGTGAACTGCCGCGAGTACTGAATGAACGCCTGCACGTCGCCCAGCTGCATCGCCCCGGACGCCACCTGCAGGCCGCCCACCACGGCGATCCCCACGTAGACCAGGTTCCCGATGAACGTCATGGCCGGCATGATCAGCCCCGAGATGAACTGCGCGCCGAAGCTCGCCTGGTACAGCTCTGCGTTCTTCTGCCGGAACGTCTCCTCCACCTCGCGCTGCCGGCCGAACACCTTGACCAGTGCGTGCCCGGTGTACGTCTCCTCGATCTGCCCATTCAGCTCGCCGGTGTTCTTCCACTGCGCCACGAACAGCTTCTGCGAGCGCTTGGCGATCAGCGCCGTCGTCACCAGGGTCAGCGGAATAGTCACCAGCGCGATGATCGCCAGCGTGGGAGAGAGGATCATCATCATCACCAGCACCCCGGCCACGGTCAGTAGCGAGGTCACCGCCTGGCTGATGGACTGCTGCAGGCTCTGGGAGATGTTGTCCACGTCGTTGGTGACGCGGCTGAGCAGCTCGCCGCGCTGCACGGTGTCGAAGTAGCGCAGCGGCAGGCGGTTGATCTTCGCCTCGATCCGCTCGCGCAGCCGGTATACGGTCCGCTGCACCACGCCGTTGAGGATGTAGGCCTGCATCCACATGAACGCGGACGCCAGCACGTACAGCGCCAGCGCCCACAGCAGCACCGAGGACAGCGCGGTGAAGTCGATCCCGGTGCCCGGCGTCAGGTTCATGGCGCCGAGCATGTCCGCCTTCTGGTTCTCCCCCGCGGCGCGCAGCTGGGTGATCAGCTGGTCCTTCGTCACCCCGGCGGGCAGCTGCTTCGAGACGACGCCGGCGAAGATCAAGTTGGTGCCCTCGCCCAGGAGCCGCGGGCCGATTACGGAGAACGTCACACTGACGACGGCGAGGAGCAGCACCAGCGTCAGCCAGAGCCGCTCGGGACGGAGTTCGCCCAGCAGCCGCTTCGCGGAGGGGCCGAAGTTCATCGCCTTCTCCGCGGGGACGTTCATCCCGGCGAACGGTCCGCCGCGGCCGGGGCCGCCAGCCGGGCGGGGAATGCGGAGCGGGGCGTCCTTGTCGGCGCCGGGACCGCGGGAAGCAGTGGGGGCGCCGCCGGGGCGCGGACCGCCCGGGCCGTGCCCGCCCGTGCTGCCGCCGGGACCACCTGGCCCGCCGGCTCCGCCGCCCGCCGTCGGCGTCTGGGATTCGACCTTGCTCATACCGCCTCCTCCGCCGCGAGCTGGGAGTTCACAATCTCGTTGTACGTCTCAGAGGACTCCAGCAGCTCCTCGTGCATGCCCTGGGCGACGATCCTGCCGTCGTCGAGCACCAGGATCTGGTCCGCGTCCGCGATGCTAGAAACCCGCTGCGCGATGATCACCAGGGTGGCGCCGGCGGTGTGTTGCTTGAGCGCCTGCCGCAGCCGGGCATCCGTGGCGGTGTCCAGCGAGGAGAACGAGTCGTCAAAGATGTACAGCTCGGGCCGTTTCACCAGCGCCCGGGCAATCGCGATCCGCTGCCGCTGCCCGCCGGAGACGTTCGTTCCGCCCTGCGAGATCGGCGCGTCCAGGCCCCCCTCCATCTCCCGGACGAAATCCTCGGCCTGGGCGATGGCCAGCGCCTGCCAGAGTTCGTCCTCGGTGGCGTCGGGTTTGCCGTAGAGCAGGTTGCTGCGGACCGTGCCGGAGAACAGGTAGGGCTTCTGCGGGACCAGGCCGATGTGCCCCCAGAGCTGGTCCGGGTGCAGTTCACGGACGTCCACGCCGTCGATCCGGACCGAGCCGGAGGTGGCGTCGAAGAGCCTCGGCATCAGGTTCACCAGGGTAGTCTTGCCCGAGCCGGTGGACCCGATGATCGCCGTCGTCTGCCCGGCGCGGGCGGTGAAGCTGACGTCGGAGAGGACCGGGGCCTCGGCGCCCGGGTAGGCGAAGCCGACGTCGCGCATCTGCAGTTCGCCACGGGCGGCGCCGGCGAGGCTGACCGGCTGCGCGGGCGGCCGGACGCTGGATTCGGTGCCCAGCACCTGCCCGATCCGGTCCGCGGAGACGGCGGCGCGCGGGATCATGATCGCCATGAACGTGGCCATCATGACGGACATCAGGATCTGCATCAGGTAGCTGAGGAACGCGATCATGGTGCCGACCTGCATGGAGCCGTCCTCGATCCGGTACGCACCGAACCAGATCACCGCCACGGAGGAGACGTTGAGGACCAGCATCACGGTGGGGAATGCGAGCGCCATGAGCCGGCCGGCGCGCAGGGCGGTCTCGGTGACGTCCGCGTTGGCGCGGCCGAAGCGTTCGGTCTCGATGTCCTCCCGGACGAAGGCGCGGACCACGCGGATGCCGGTGAGCTGTTCGCGGAGCACCCGGTTCACGGTGTCGATCCGGGTCTGCATCAGCCGGAAGAGCGGCACCATCCGGGTCACGATCAGGCCGACGGCCAGCAGCAGCACCGGGACGCTGACGGCGATCAGCCAGGACAGTTGCACGTCCTGCCGGATGGCCATGATGACGCCGCCGATGCTGAGCATGGGGGCGGTGACCATCAGCGTGGCGGACATCAGCACCAGTTGCTGGACCTGCTGGACGTCGTTGGTGGAGCGGGTGATCAGGCTGGGTGCGCCGAAGCGGGTGACTTCCTGTTCGGAGAATTCGGCCACCCGGGTGAAGATCGCCCCGCGCACGTCCCGGCCCAGCGCCATCGCGGCCTTCGCGCCGAAGTAGACGGCAGCGATGGTGCAGGCGATCTGCAGCAGCGTGATCATCAGCATCTCGCCGCCGGTGCGCATGATGTAATCCGTGTCCCCGCGTGCCACGCCCTGGTCGATGATGTCCGCGTTCAGGGTGGGCAGGTAGAGCGAGGCAATGGAGGCGGCCAGCTGGAAGACGACGACGGCGAGCAGCAGCGCGCGCTGCGGCCGCAGGTATTGGACGAGCAGTTTCCAGAGCATCCGGTCTCCACTTCTGAAAGTGCCACGCGCAGCGTCCCCACGCGCTGCTGGTTCGAACGCCAGTTTACGTCCGGATGCTGGGCGTAAACCGGGTTCCTCTCAGGGCGGACGCACCGCGGAAACTGCCCGTCTCGGAACTGCCGTAACCCCCGTGGGATGAGCCGGGCATCCAAGTACTTGTGCTCCACGCAGGCCGGGAATAGCCTCCCAACCAGCGGTTCACAACCAAGCGGGAGGCAGTCCATGCTGAGGCAGGTCGCGGAGGGCGTTCTGGTGCACCGGAGCGACTTCCTTCAGAGCAACTGCGTGATCGTCCAAGGCCACGACGGGGTTCTGCTGATCGACCCCGGCATCACGCGCACCGAACTGGCCGGCCTCGCGCACGACGTTCGCGAACTGGGCCAGCCCGTCGTGGCGGGCTTCGCCACGCATCCGCATTGGGACCACGTGCTGTGGCATGAAGCCTTTGGCGACGCGCCCCGCTACGGGACGGCCCGCTGCGCGGCGTCGATGCGGGATCTGCTGTCCACACCCGACTGGCAGGACCGCGTGGCCGGCGTCCTGCCGCCTGAGTTCGCCGACCAGATCCCGATGGAGCTGCTCGGGCTCATCACCGGCCTGCCCGACGACGCGTCGCACCTTCCGTGGGACGGCCCCTCCATCCGCGTCATTGAGCATCGGGCCCACACCCAGGGCCACGCGGCGCTGCTCGTCGAGGAGCGCCGCGTCCTGGTGGCAGGCGACATGCTCTCCGACATCCTGATGCCGTTCCTCGACCTCAACGCCGACGATCCGCTCGCCGACTACCTCGCAGCGCTGCAGCTGTTCGACGGCGTGGCTGACCGCGTCGATGCCGTCATCCCCGGCCACGGCTCCGTCGGCGGGGCGGACCAGCTGCAGGCCCGGATCGACCAGGACCTCGCCTACGTGGAGACCCTGCGCGACGGCGGCACGCGCGATGATCCGCGGGTCGGCCCCTCGGCTCCCCTGCCGTGGCTGCGGGACGTGCACAGCTTCCAGCTCCAGCGGCTCGCGCAGAAAGCCCAGGACGCTGCGTCCGAGTAGCGGCGCGATAGGTTCGGCCGGAAGGACGGGCTAGGAGGCGGGGTCGGTCTCGTGCTGCGCGGGCTGACGGTCCCCGGCCGCCGCACTGGGATTGTGGTTTTCGCGGCCGCCGTGGCCGCCGTCGTTCTTCTTCCCGAAGGGCAACACCTTCAGCAGCGGCGTCACGACCGCCATGACCACCAGGCCCCAGGCGAGTCCCAGGACGGCCGAGAACAGGGTGTTCACCAGCCAGGCGAGGAACCCGCCCACCACGGCGACCCCGGCGACGGGGTGCTCAAGGGCGTGGACCAGGTCGTAGGGGCCGTGCCAGCCGAGGTCGTGGGCGCCCTGGAGCATGATGTGCCCGCCCACCCAGAGCATGGCGCCCGTCCCGATGACTGTGATGGTGGTCAGCACCTTCGGCATGCCCCGGACCAGGAGCTCGCCGAAGCGCTTGGCGCCGGCGGACTTCCTGGTGGTCAGGTGCAGGCCGATGTCATCCATCTTGACGATGAGACCGACGGCGCCGTACACGGCCGCGGTGATTGCGATGGCCACTGCGACCAGGATGACGGCGCGGACCCAGAGCGATTCCGCCGCCACCTCGTTCATGGCGATGACCATGATCTCGCAGGAAAGGATGAAGTCGGTGGTGATGGCGCCCTTGACGACCCTGGCTTCGGCCTCCGGTCCCCGGTCCACCGCCGGGGTGTCCTCGTCCGCCTCGTGCTGACCCCGGAGCTTGTGCCAGATCTTCTCGGCGCCCTCGTAGCAGAGGTAGGTGCCGCCGGCCATGAGGATGAACGGGATGATCCACGGGATGAAGGCGCTGATAAGCAGCAGCGCCGGCAGGATGATCAGGAGCTTGTTCCGCACCGACCCCCAGAAGATCTTCCGGATCATCGGCAGTTCGCGGGACGGGTCCGCGCCGGACACGTACTGCGGGGTGACGGCGGCGTCGTCAATCACGACGCCGGCAGCCTTGGCACCTGCCTTGGCCGCACCGGCCGCGACGTCGTCCACCGAGGCGGCGGCGATCCGGGCCAGGGCGGCGATGTCGTCCAGCAGGGCGACCAGTCCGCCGCTCATCGGGCGATGTCAGGCTGTTGAGCGGCGGATGGAAGGTCGCGGGAGCCTCTGCCCAGGCACGTAGTCAACATCTTCGAATTATATGCGGGCGCACGGCCGGGAGGCCGCCGGGGCGGCGGCAGGACGGCGCCCCAGAGGATGCCCCGGACGCTTCCTCAGACGCGGAGCCAGCGGAAGCCGTGCGGTTCCAGGGTCAGGCCGTCCCGGAGCGGGACCCGTCCGCCGTTGATGAGGTCTTCAGCGGTGTCCGGCATCCCGCCGAGCGTCGTGGAGTCGAGGTGCTGGGCGGTGTCTCCGAAGTTGGCGAGCACCAGGATGGTGGACTCTCCCCCGTGGGAAGTTCCCGGGCGCTGGTAGCCCAGCACGTCCGCGTTGTGGGTGTGGAACGGGACCAGCCGGCCGCCCGCGAACTCCGGGGTCCGCCGTCGCACGTCAATCAGGTGGGTCAGTCCGGCGAAGATCTTCCCGGCGTCCGTCGCCGGGTCTGTGCGTTCCGCATAGCGCTCCGCCGGGTACTCCGGCCGGCCCACCCAGCGGCTGTCTTCGGCCTTGGCCGGGTCCTGGCGGTAGGCGTAGTCGTTCAGTTGCCCCACCTCATCGCCCAGGTACAGCAGCGGGACGCCGCCGGTGCTGAGGACGATCGAGTGGGCCAGCAGGATCCGCGCGACGGCGGACGGGTCGCCCGCCTCGAGCCCGGCGAGGGACGCCGTCGTGCCCGAAACGCGGCAGTCCCCGGTGCGGGGGTTGTCCTGGAAGGGCACGCCGCGGGCGAAGCTGTCCGGAAACCGGTTGACGAAGAAGGCGTTGAGGAAACTTCGGTGGAGCTGGCCGTTGATGCCGAATTCGGCGGCGTCCTCGTCGGAGAAGGTCCAGCCGATATCGTCGTGGCTGCGGACGTAGTTCACCCAGGCGGTGCCGTCCGGGATGTGGTGGCGGCGTTCCAGGGCTTGGGCCAGCAGGTTCACCTCGCGGGTGGCCAGCGTGTTCCAGATCAGGGCCATCTGCAGCGGGTTGTAGCTGAGCTGGCACTCCCCCGGGCTGATGTACTGCACCACCTCGTCCGGGTGCACGATCGCCTCGGACTTGAACAGCAGCGACGGCGCCGCGAGCCGGCAGACGGCGTTGAACGCCTGCAGCAGCAGGTGCGCCTCCGGCAGGCTCTCGCATGGGGTGCCCAGCTGCTTCCAAATGAACGCCACCGCGTCCATCCGGACGATGTCCACGCCCTGGTTGGCCAGGTACAGCATTTCCCCGGCCATGGCGCGGAACACGCGCGGGTTGCGGTAGTTCAGGTCCCATTGGAAGGAGTGGAAGGTGGCCCAGATCCAGCGCCCGTCCTCCAGCTGGATGAAGGAGCCGGGGTGGTCATCCGGGAAGATCTCCCGGACGGTCTCCTCGTACGCGTCCGGCATGGTCCGGTCCGGGAAGATCAGGTAGAAGTCCTCGAAGCCGGGCTCCCCCGCCATGGCCTTGCGCGCCCACTCGTGTTCGTTGGAAGTGTGGTTGAAGATGAAGTCCACCACCAGGGCGATGCCGTTTTCCCTGAGTTCGCGGGCGACGGCGGCGAGCTCGGCCATGGTGCCGAGCGCCGGGTTCACGTCGCGGTAGCTGGAGACGGCGTAGCCGCCGTCGGAGTTCTCCTCCGGGGCACGGAACAGCGGCATCAGGTGCAGGTACGTCAGGCCCAGCTCCCGGAAGTACGGGATGCGGGCGCGCAGCCCGGAGAGGTCGCCCGCGTAGAGGTCCACGTAGCAGACGCCGCCCAGCATCCCGTTGGACTGGAACCAATCCGGGTTCGCGGCGCGGTCCGCGTCCAGCGCCTTCAGGTCAGCCGGCCGCTCCTGCCAGGACGCCGCCGCGTCGAGGACCAGCTGCCGCAACTCGGCGTCGCCGTCCGGGCCGTAGATCCGCCCGAACAGGGACTCCAGCCGCGGGAACTCGGCGTCGAACCGCTCCCGGAAGTCGTTCCAGTCCCGGTCCGTGGTGCCGGGCCGGCGGGCGGACGCCAGGGCGGAGGCGACGTCGGCGCGGGTGCTGTCCCCGGGCACGGTTCCGGGGGAAGTGGTGGGCGGCACGGTGCTCCTTCGCTGCGGTGGCGGCCGACGGCGTGTGCGGCCCTGGAGATAAGGCTGTGGCCTGAGCGCGGCGTTGTCCATCCCGGACCGCGGTCCGGGCGTCAGAATCTGTGGCGATGGTCACGATAGCCGGGAGATCGTCAGCCTGATTACTACCTCCACCGCGCGCCGGTTCGACCCAGCCCCTCCGATGGCGTAGACATGAGGACCATGACCTCTACCCAGACACCGTCTCCGCTGGAAACCCCGGCCGCGGCTTCCGCCCACGCAGCGCTCTTTTCCGAACCCGAGGTCGTCACCGCCGTCGTCGTTCCCGGCCTGGATCCGTCCAAGGTCGCCGCGCAGTTCTCCGACCCGCTGTAGCCTGCGCCTGGCGGGCTTCCTAGGTTGAAGCCGGCCAGTCCGAACCCACCGCGAGCCATGCCCGATCGATTGCCGCCAAGGCGTCGGCGTCCAGGGGTCCGCCGGCCGCAGCCGCGATGTTGTGACGCAGGTGCTCCAGCTTGGCCGTCCCCGCGATGGCGGTGTGCACGCCGGGCGCGTACACCGTAAACCGCAGGGCAAATTCGGCCCAGTCCAGGGCCCCGGGGTCCAGCTCGAGGGCCCGGAGCCGTTCCCAGTAGAGCTCGGCATAATTTCCCACCGGTCGCTCGGCGAACCGCCAGGGCGCGTTCGCGATCGGACGCTTGGCGATCACTCCCAGTTCGGGCCGCTTGCCCACGACGTTGCGCAGATTCCACTGATCGGCGATGTTGACGCTGGTTTCGATGGCACCGAACCGGCCCGACTCCGCCGCGAAGGCCAGAGCCTCGTTGTCCCCGCTGTAGCCGGCGACGCCGATTTTGCCGTCGGCCACGGCCTTATCCAGAGTGTCCTGCAGGTCACCGCGCCGCAGGACGTCAAGCGGGCAGGAGTGCAGGTAGAAGATGTCCAGGCGTTCGGACTGGGTCAGCCGCAGCGACCGTTCGATGCTCTCCAGCACGCTGCCGGGCGACCAATCGCGTTGGCCGTTGATCTTCGGACCGCCCTTGGTGGAGAGCACGAATTCGTCCCGCCGGTGGCCGAGGTGCCGGCCGATGCGCTCCTCGCTCAGCCCGTAACTGGCCGCCGTGTCGATCAGCGTTACACCGAGGTCCAATGCCCCATTGAGCACGTCGGCGGCGTCGCGCTCGGTGACGTCGGATTCCCCGATCTGGCCTGCACCGAGCCCCACGATGGAAACGTTCAATCCGGTATCGCCGAACGGCCTTGTCTCCAGCATTGTCGCTCCCTTGTCTCCAGCCACGCCCACCCTCGCGGGGTGGGCCTGTCATCAATTCCTAGCGGAAGCGTTGACGCTCCCCGCCCTCAGGCTATCCGCCGTGCGCCGCAGGCCGGGCACGGCGGACAGCCTGTGGGACGCCCGTCCTAGTTGGTGGTGAGGACCACGCGGAAGCGGGCCTTACCGGACATCATGTGGTCGAAGCCTTCGGCCGCCTTGTCCAGCGGGTAGGTCTCGATCATCGGGCGGACGCCGGTGAGGGCGGAGAAGCGGAGGGTGTCCTCGGAGTCCTTCGCGGTGCCGGAGGCATGGCCGTTGACGGAACTGCTGCCCATCACCAGGCTGGCCGCACTGACCTCGAGGGATTCGTGCGGGACACCCAGGACCACCAGGCGGCCGCGGGGCGCCAGGCCGCCGACGGTGCCGGACATCGCCGCGGCGTCCGTGACGGTGGCGAGGACCACCTTGGCGCCGCCGAGCTTCTTCAGTTCCTCGGCGACGTCGGACGAGGTGCTGTCGATGTAGTGGTGGGCGCCCAGGTCCTTGGCGAACGATTCCTTCTCCGAGCCGCGGGCGATCGCGACGACCTCGAAGCCCATCTTGGCGGCGAACTGCACGCCCAGGTGGCCCAGGCCGCCCAGGCCGAGAACGGCGACGACGTTGCCCGCGCGGGCACCGCTGTGCCGCAGGCCGTTGAAGGTGGTGACGCCGGCGCACATCAGCGGCGCGGCCTCCTCGAAGCTCAGCCCCTCGGGGATGGCGGCGAGGGCGTCGGCCGGGGCCACGAGGTATTCGGCGTAGCCGCCGTCGGCGCTCAGGCCGGTGGTCTTGCCGACGGAGCAGGTGATGAAGTCGCCCCGGCGGCAGGAGTCGCACTCGAAGCAGGCGCCGCCAAACCAACCGATGCCCACCCGCTGGCCTGCCTCCCAACGGGTGACGCCGTCGCCCACAGACTCGACCGTGCCGGCGACCTCGTGGCCGGGGATGCGGGGGTAGGAGGAGGCGAAACCGGCCGCGGCCATGGCGTCGGAGTGGCAGATGCCGCTGGCGTGGACCTTGACCAGGACGTGGCCCCGGGGAACCTCAGGAATGTCACGGTCGACGGTTTCGAAGGAGGAGCCGGGGGCTGCAAACTGGATGGCTTTCATGGGGGTGCCTTTCCATAGCTTTCGGTGGCGGCCCGGGTGGGGAGAGCCGGGCCGTTCAGTCATGCGGGGGCACACGGCAACGGTGCCGGCCGGCCGTCATGGCCAACCGGCACCGCGGAGTCCGCGCGCCCGACCGTCAGTTTACGACCGGAGGCTGGGCGTGGGCAGAGTGGAATGTTTCCTAGTGCACGAGTGCCGGCTGGGGAGCCTTGACCGGCTCCGCCGGGTGCCCGGCGCCGGGGGTCGCGACGGCGCCCACCGGGGTTTCGGTGCCGTGCCCGGCATGGGCCGTCACGCTGCCGCCCGCCGGAGCGTCGGTGCCGTGCCCGGCGTGGGCCGCAACGGCGTCGGCCTCGGTGGGAACGAACCCGGCCTTGAGCTCGCGGTGCAGGGTCACGGTGTCCAGCGACTTCTGCCACTTGGCGACGGCGATGCAGGAAACGATGTTGCAGACCGTGCTGGTCAGGGCGCGGGCCTCGCTCATGAATCGGTCGATGCCGACGATCAGGGCCACGCCGGCCACCGGGAGGGTGGGCATGACGGTCAGCGTCGCCACCAGGGCCACGAAGCCGCTGCCGGTCACGCCGGCGGCGCCCTTGGAGGTCAGGAGCATCATGCCGAGCATCACCAGAATCTGGCCCCAGCTGAGGTGGATGTCGCACGCCTGGGCTATGAACATGGAGGCGAGGGTCAGGTAGATGGCCGTGCCGGAGAGGTTGAAGCTGTAGCCGGTGGGGACCACCAGGCCCACGACGCTGCGGTCGCAGCCGATTCGTTCCAGCTTCGAGAGCAGCCGCGGCAGCACCGGTTCGGAGGAGGAGGTGGCCAGCACGATGAAGAACTCGTCCTTGAAGTAGCGCAGGGTCTGCCAGAGGCTGAAACCGGTGATCCGGGCGAGGAGGCCCAGACCGACGACGACGAAGACGATGCAGGCGGCGTAGAAGGCCACGATCAGCATGCCCAGGTTGCCGATGGAGTGCGCGCCGTACTTGCCGACTGTGAAGGCCATGGCGCCGAAGGCACCCAGCGGGGCGACCTTCATGATGTAGCCGAAGACCACGAAGAGCATCTTGTTGAAGCTGTTCACCACGTTCAGGGCCACCTGACCGGGGGCGCCGAGCCGGCTGAAGGCGAAGCCGCAGAGCATCGCGATGACCAGGACGGGCAGCACCTCACCGTCGGCGAAGGCGCCCACGAAGGTGGTGGGAATGATGTTCAGGAAGAAGTCCACGGGGCTGCTGCTGGGCAGCTGGCTGGTGTACTTCGCCGCCACCGAGGAGTCCAGGTGCGCCGGGTCGATGTGCATGCCGGTGCCGGGCTGGATGATCATCACCGCGGCCAGGCCCAGGGCCAGCGCCACAGCGGTCAGCGCGTAGAACAGGCCGAGGGAGCGGAGCAGGGTGGGCCGGACCTTCTTGGTGTCCGTCAGGGAGGTGATGCCGCCGACGATCGTGCAGAAGACGATCGGGGCGATCATGAACTTCACCAGCTTGACGAAGCCGTCGCCGATCGGTTTCAGCCCGGCGCCGAGGTCCGGCCAGAGGGAGCCCACCAGGACGCCGAGGGCGACGCCGATGAGGACCTGGACGTAGAGATGCCCGAGGATGGATTTGATCTTCATTGAACAACTTCCTTGCTGAATGCGGCCCTCTCATGATGACAGGGCAACAGGTACGGGTGCTAGGCGGAGATGCCAGATGACCTGGCGACGTCAATATCGGCCGTAGCGAGGTGCCGGGCCGCGCGGTGCAGCGCGACTTCGGTGATGGAGCCGTCGTCCCCGGCGACGACTTCCGTGGTGACCACGCCGGCGGGGGTGCCGATGCGCAGCAGGCGGGAGGTGCCCGGGGCGAGCTCCGGGGTGTGGCGGAGGAGCCCGGCCGGAACGGATCCGGGCAGGGCGGCGGCCAGGGAGACGGCCACCGCGGAGGTGAGGCCGATGGCCGGGTGCGGGGCGAGCATGGAGAGCATGCGGACCCGCAGGTCGTGGGAGTCCGCGGGGACCAGGGTCCCGTCCGCGGCGGTGTAGTCGCCGGGTCCGGCGACGACGCCGACCTTGGGGACCGCGTTCTGCGGCGGGTCCTCGGGCTTCCGGAGACCCATCATCAGGCCCGCGGCGGCCCGGGCCGCCACCAGGGTGCCGAGCTGCCCGGAGAGGTTGCCGGTCATGTCGGAGAGGTCGACGCCCGCCTCGTCGGCCGGGATCAGGACGGCCGGGGCACCGGCGTCCACCAGCGTGGCCGCCACGGAGCGTGGGCCGAGGTCGATGCTGTCCGCCGGGGCGTCCGTGGGCAGGACAGCGCCGGTGCTGCGGCCCCAGGGGCCGTGGAAGGACAAGCTGACGGGGACGCCGACGGCGGAGCTGCCGGGAACCCGGGCCAGTCCGGACTTCGGGATGGTACCGCCGGGGGTGGGGACGGTGCCGCTGAGCACTGCGCCGGTGTTGAGGTTGCGCATCCGGACCCGGGTGAGTCCGTCGGCGGCGGGGACTATGCCCGTCTGCACGGCGAACAGGGCAATGGCGGTGGCGCAGTTGCCGCAGTTGGAGCCGAGCTCCACGGTGCGGTCCCCGATCCCCACCTGGGCGAACAGGTAGTCGAGGTCCGCGTCCTCCCCCGGGGTGGCCCAGATGACGGCCGCCTTGGAGGTGGTGGAGGTGCCGCCGCCGACGCCGTCGAGCTGCCGGGCGTCCGTCGCGCCGAACGCGTCGGCGAGCAGTTCGCGGATTTCTTCCCGGTTGGTTGCGAACGGGGCGACGTCTTTCGCGTCAAACAACCAGCATTTGCTGGTCCCGCCCCGATACCAGTGGCCTCGCAGTCCCACGGTGTTCTCCTTCATGTGGTGCAGATGGTTCATCGCGCATCCCTGCGCTTCCCCATCTACGATCCGGCAGTCGAGACTTCAGCACAATCACGATAAATTCGACGCCTGTTCACTTTTGCTAAAGTCAGGGGATGGCAAAGCTTGATCTTCACCGGCTCCACCTGCTCCGCGAGGTGCACCGTTCCGGGTCCCTGACCTCCGCGGCGGCGGCCTTGTCCTTCACCACCTCGGCGGTGTCCCAGCAGATCGCGAAGCTCGAACACGAGGTGGGCGTTTCACTGGTGGACCGGCAACCGCGTGGCGTGGTTTTGACCGAGGCCGGGCTGGCGCTGGTGGGCTACGCGGACGACATCGACCGGACCATTGAGGCGGCCCGGGCGGAGATGGACGAGTTCGCCGGGCTCCGCCGGGGGCAGCTGCGGATGGGCACCTTCCCCACGGTGGGCGCCTCGCTGATGCCGGACGTGGTGCTGGCGTTCCGGGCGCGGCATCCGGACGTGGCAGTGACGGTGATCAGCGCCCGGCGCGAGGGGCTGCTGGAGTCGCTGCGCCGCCGCGACGTCGAACTGACCCTGCTCTGGGACTACCCCTGGCAGGAGATCGCGGACGAGGACCTCTCCCTGGTCCGGCTGATGAACGACCCCACCATGCTGCTGGTGCAGCGCGACCACCCGCTGGCCGGGAAGAAGTCCGTGCGGATCGAGACGCTGCGGGACCAGGAGTGGATCGTCCGGGACGAGCACCCCGTAGCGGACGTGCTCCGCCGGGTCTGCCGCGAGGCGGGATTCGAGCCGCGGATCGCCTTCGACGCCAACGATTACCAGGAAACCCAGGGCATGGTGGCCGCCGGTATCGGGATCGCCCTGGCACCGCAGCTCGCGCTCAGCGCGCTGCGGCCCGACGTCGTCGCCGTCCCCCTCGCCGGCGCTCCGAAACGCCGGATCCTCCTGGCCCAGCTGGCCAACCGCAGGCTGAGCCCGGCGGCGCAGCAGGCCGCCGCGGTTTTCCGGTCGACGGCGAAGCGCCGGGCCGCGGGGCGTATAACGGAGACACCGGCAACCGAGGAGCAGCAATGACCGCACCGCTTTCCGTCATCGTCTTTGACGTCAACGAGACCTTGTCCGACATGTCGCCGATGGGCGGCCGCTTCGCCGCGGTGGGAGCGCCGCCGGAGCTGTCCCCGGCCTGGTTCGCCTCCCTGCTGCGGGACGGCTTCGCGCTGGCCGCGGCCGGCGATAACCAGGGCTTCGCCGAGATCGGCGCGGCCGTCCTGCGGGAGCTGTTCGCCGGGGTGGAACTGAACCGTCCGCTTGAGGACGCGGTGCAGCACGTGATGGACGGCTTCGGCAGCCTGGGTGTCCACCCGGATGTCGCGGGCGGGATCCGGTCCCTGGCCGACGCCGGATTCCGGCTGGTCACGCTGAGCAACGGTTCGGCACGGATCGCCGGGAAACTGTTGGACGACGCCGGGATCCGGGACGCGTTCGAGGCGCTGCTCTCGGTGGAGGATGCGCCCGCCTGGAAACCCGCCCGATCCTCCTACGAGTACGCGGCGGCGGCAACCGGGGCGGCCCCGGGCGAGATGATGCTGGTGGCCGTCCACCCCTGGGATATTAACGGCGCGGCCCGGGCCGGGCTCAGGACCGCATGGCTGAACCGGTCCGGCCACGGGTACCCCGCCCATTTCGCGGCACCGGACGTCACGGTGGCGGCCTTGACGGATCTTCCGGCGGCTCTGGCGTCCTCCGGGGGCATACTGTGAGGATGAAATTCACCACCACCATCCAGGGCAGCGCCACCAAGACCGGCATCGTCGTGCCGCAGGAGGTGGTCGACGCCCTGGGCGCCGGCCGGAAACCGCCCGTGGTGGTGACAATTAACGGTGCCAGCTATCGCAGCAGCATCGCCGTGATGGGCGGGCAGAACATGATCGGCGTCAGCGCCGCCAACCGGGCTCTCACCGGGGTGTCCGGCGGCGACACCGTGGAGGTCGACGTCGAGGTGGACACCCAGCCGCGCGTCGTCGAGGTCCCGGAGGACCTGGCCGCCGCGCTGGAGGCGGACTCGGAGGCGAAGGCGTTTTACGCGACGCTGAACTACAGCAGCCAGCGCCGGTACGTGGAGCCGCTGGCGGACGCGAAGACCGCGGAGACCCGGGCCCGCCGCGTGGCCAAGGTGGTGGCCGACCTCCGGGCCGGGAAGAAGTAGCTTCCCCGTCAGTAGCGGTTTCCGGCGTCGTTCCCGGCTCCTCCCCGGACCTCCAGTCCGTAGCGCCGCTGCCCCAGCACGGCCTTGAAGACCGCATCCTCCGAGGCGGCGGAGAAGGGGCCGAAGCGCCTTTTGCCAGCGCCGACGGCCGGCCGGTCGAGTTGATCAGCCTGTTCGGCCAACAGGGCGAGCGGATGCACGTCCGCGCCCGGCCGAAGACCGGTTCAACCGGGCTCGGGCGCGACTAGCCCGGCAGAGGGTTCCTTGCAGTTTCCTGCGCGGCTTAGCTGTTCAGCACCACGTTAATGGGCGGTTCGCCGGCCAGCATCAGGTCGATCTGGCGCTGCAGCAGCTTGCCCATCCGGGGGCGCATCGCGGCGGAGGCGCCGCCCACATGCGGGGTGATGATGACACCGGGGATTTCCCAGAGAGGGTGGTCGGCGGGTAGGGGCTCAGGGTCGGTGACGTCGACGGCGGCGCGTATCCGGCCGGCGGAGGTGTGCTTGACCAGCGCGTCGGTGTCAGCCACCGGGCCGCGGGCGATGTTGACCAGCAGGGCGCCGTCGGGCATGGCGGAGAGGAACGCGTCGTCGATCAGGTGCCGGGTTGAGTCGCTGAGCGGGACGCCGACAATGACGATGTCGTGCTTCGGCAGCAGGTCGTGGAGTTCGTCGATGCCGTGGATATGCCCGCGGCCATCGGTCCGGGCGCGGCTGGCCACCCGGGTCACCGTGGTCTCGAACGGCAGGAGCCGGTCCTCGATGGCCTTGCCCACGCCGCCGTAGCCGACGATCAGCACGCGCTGGTCCGCCAGGCTGGCCGTGGGCCGGCCCTCCCAGCGGCGTTCCCGCTGGTTCTGCAGGAGGCGGGGGAACTCGCGCTGGCTGGCCAGGATCAGTGCCAGGGTCAGTTCCGCAGTGGAGGTCTCGTGCACGCTGGCGGCGTTGGCGAAGACGTGGCCGTTCGGCAGGAACTCCGCCACGCCGTCGTACCCGATCGACTGGCTCTGCACCAGCCCCGTCTCGACGCCCTCCAGGCCGCGCAGCACGGCCGGGCCGCCCATGTACGGCGGCACCACGATGTCGAGCCGCGGCATGGGCGGTTCGCCGGAGAGGTCCCACTCCAGGACCGTGACGTCCGGGTCAGGGGTGAGGTAGTCGCGCAGGGTGGCATCCGGCAGGGAGACAGTGATTTTCCTAGGCATGGCAGCCAGCCTAACCGTACGGTCCGACCACGGCGCGCAGCGTCCGCCAGGCGGGAAGCTGGGAGTTGGCCCACACCCACTGGGCCGCGCCGCGTGGGGCGTGGACTTCACCGCAGCCCGGGCCTAGATTCGAGGCATCCCCCGGCCTGCCGCCCAGGCCTGCACGTGAAAGGCCACGCACCATGAACTCCCCCGCACCCGGCAAGCCCGAACCGGAAAGCTCACGGGTGGGTAGCGGGGGTGCCGGAATGGCGCCATCCGGTGGGCCGCGGGTCAGCCCGCGCGTCCGGGCGCGGCGCCGGATTTTGGCGGTGTGGTCCACCACGGCCCTGGTCCTGGCCGGGGCCATCACCGTGGGAACGGTGCGCACCGGACCGGAGCCTAAGACCGACTTCTGGGCCACGCTGAAGAGCCAGCTGCAGCCCCTGCCCGCCCGGGACGTCAAGGTGAATACGCCGCCGCCCGCCGCCGTCGACCTCTCCGGCGAGATCAAGCGGATCCTGGCCGAGAATCCCGACTACCGGATCGGCGTCGTCGTGCAGGACACCCGGGGCGGCGAGCCGCAGCGCTTCGGCGACACGGCCGATTACACCGCCGCCAGCACCGCCAAAATCCTGACGGCGGTGGCGTATTACGCCCTGGTGGAGCGGGGTGAACGCTCGCTGGACACCCCGCTGGGCAGCTACGACGCCGGTTTCCAGATCCAGGCGATGGTCAACACCAGCAGCGACGATTCCTGGCTGCTGCTGATGAACGACATCGGGTACCCGGAGCTGATCAAGTACGCGGCGTCGATCGGCATCAGCTACGACCCGGAAAAGAACCTGCTGACCCCCGTCGAGATGGCGTCACTGCTCAAGCAGCTCTACGCCGGGCAGTTGCTCAGCCCCGAGCACACCGAGGAACTGCTGGGCTTCATGCAGCACACCAACGACGAGGAACTCATCCCCGCAGCGGTCCCGGAGGGGGTGACGGTGAGCCACAAGTACGGTCTGCTCGAGGGGTTCGTGCACGACGCCGCCGTGCTCAGCTCCGGGAACGCCGCCTACGCCGTGGCGATCTACACCTGGGGCGGATCCGACGCCGACAGCCCGGAGCGGATCGAAGTCTTCCACGAACTGACGACGGCGGTCACCGGGGCGCTGTTCCGTCGATAGGGCGAGCTAGCTGTACTGTCCCGGCAGGTTGGTGACACGGGATTGATGTGAAGCAATAAGAGGACCTCCGGGTGTTGTGTGGTGCTTGTCGAGAGCGAACACAAACCAGGAGGTCCTCGTGTCCCACCGTAACGCGTTTCTGGCCCATGCGGGGCGTCTGCAGCTGGCCCGGTGCATCGTGGTTGATGGGTGGCCGTTGCGGCGGGCCGCGGAGCGGTTCAATGTCTCTGTCCCGACGGCGGCGCGCTGGTCCCGACGGTACCGGGAGCTGGGCGAAGAGGGCCTGGAGGACCGCAGGAGCCGGCCGCTGACCTGCCCGCACCGGACCCCGGTCCGCACCGAGCGGCGTGTGCTCGGGTTGCGGGTGAGCCGGCGGTGGGGTCCGGCCCGGATCGCGTACTGCCTGCATCTGAACGTCTCCACGGTCCACCGCATCCTGACCCGGTACCTGTGCCCGCCGCTGCGGTTCACTGACCCTGCCACGGGGATCCGGGTCCGCGGCCGTGAGCGTGCCCGCCGGTATGAATACCCCCGGCCCGGGGAGATGATCCACGTGGATATTAAGAAACTGGGCCGTATCCCCAACGGCGGCGGGCACCGCGTCCACGGGCGGGTTCAGGGCGAGGCGAACTCCCGGGCCAGGAACCTCGCCGATGGCCGGCGCAAGGACCGGGGCCAGGTCCGGGGTTACACCTTCCTGCACCACGCCCTGGATGACCACTCCCGGTTTGTGTACTCCGAGATCCTGCCCGATGAAACCAAGGAAACCGCCTCGGCATTCATGCGCAACGCCATCGCCGCGTTCGCCGACCGCGGCGTCAAGATCCAGCGGGTACTCACGGACAACGGTTCCTGCTACCGATCCCGGGCGTTTGCCGCTGTCCTGGCAGAAACAGGCATCAGCCACAAACGCACCCGCCCCTACAGGCCGCAAACCAACGGCAAGGTCGAACGCTTCAACCGCATCCTCCAAGAGGAATGGGCCTACGCGAAGACCTACACCTCAGAAACCGAACGGCAAGCCTGCTACCCGGACTTCCTCGAGTACTACAATCACCGCAGGCCCCACACCGCACTCAAGGGCGCCTCGCCCAACACCCGCGTCACTAACCAACCGGGTTAGTACAGCTAGCTGGCCCCGGCGTCGCTAAGCTGCGGGCGCCCGGTTCAGGGGCGCCCGCACCGAGGGATCAGCGGCCGAAGAGCTTGGCGAAGAATCCGGTCTTGGGCTCGTTCTCGTGGCCCTTGCAGCGGCCCGCGGCCTTGACGCCGCGCATCACCTGGTCAACGTGCTGGCCACAGCCGGCCCAGGTGGTCTTTCCGCATTTCTTGCAGGTCACTGCACGGCACATTCGCTACTCCCTTGTTGTAGGTCTTCGTAGCTTCAGTATACCCCCAGGGGTATTTTCCGCAAGACACAGGAACAGCCGGCCGCCACCGGTCGTTGATCCCCTTCAGCGGGCGCTTCCCTTCAGCGGCGCAGCTGCCCGCAGAGACGTCAGACCGTACAGATCAGAGCACGACAGTACCGAGAGGACCGCTCCATGGCTTACATCAAGGTTGGCACCGAGAACACCACCGACGTCGAGCTTTACTACGAGGATCACGGCAGCGGCCAGCCCGTAGTCCTGATCCACGGCTACCCGTTGGACGGCTCATCCTGGGAGAAGCAGACTACTGCGCTGCTCTCCGCAGGCTACCGTGTGATTACCTACGACCGCCGCGGCTTCGGCAAGTCCAGCAAGCCCACCCACGGCTATGACTACGACACGTTCGCCGCCGACCTGGACACCCTGATGAACGGGCTGGACTTGAACGACGCCGTCCTGGTCGGCTTCTCGATGGGCACCGGCGAGGTTGGCCGGTACCTGGGCCGGTACGGCTCGTCCCGGGTGGCGAAGGCCGTCTTCCTCGGCTCGCTGGAGCCCTACCTGCTCCAGGCGGACGACAACCCCGACGGCGTGCCGCAGTCCGTGTTCGACGGCCTGCTTGAGGCGGTCACCGCGGACCGGTACGCGTTCTTCACCGAGTTCTTCAAGAATTTCTACAACAGCGACTCCTTCCTGGGCACCCCGCGGCTCAGCGAGGAGGTCATGCGTGCCGGGTGGAACCTGGCCAGCACGGCCGGCCCCACCGCGTCGGTCGCCGCCCAGCCCACCTGGCTGACCGACTTCCGCGCCGACGTCGCCAAAATCGATGTCCCTTCCCTGATTGTGCACGGCACCGCCGACAACATTCTGCCGATCGATGCCACCGGGCGGCGCTTCGCCAAGGCCCTGCCGAGCGCGGAGTACATCGAGATCGAAGGCGCGCCGCACGGCATGCTCTGGACCCACGCCGCCGAGGTCAACGAGGCACTGCTGGGCTTCCTGGCGAAGTAGCCTCCGGCTCTCCGCGCCGGTTCCTGGGGTCAGAACAGGGTGCCGGCCACCGCACCGGTGATCTGGTGGATGATGTCGGTCCTTTCGGGGACGCTGTCCAGGTCGTCGCCCTTCGTGTAGACCACCAGGGCGTAGGCGCGGCCGTCCTTGGCGAGGATGCCGGCGTCGTGCAGTTCGCCGCCGAGCAGGCCGTACTTGTGAAACACCGTGATGCCGGCGGGGACGGCGGCCGGGATCAGGGTCTCGTCGTTGGTGTCCTGCATGGTTGACAGCAGCTGGGAGGTGTCCGCGGGGTCCAGCAGCTTGCCGGAGTAGAGGTCGGTCAGGATGCGGGCCGTGTCCGCCGGCGCCAGGGTGTTGCTCTCCGGGGTGTACTGGATGCCCAGCGCGGACGCGTAGTCGGAGAGGTTGCTGTGGCCGATCGCGTCCATGATCAGGGACCAGGAGTCGTTGTCGCTCTGCTGGATCATCGCCTGGAGCTGGAAGCCAGCGGAGTAGGCGCCGAGGGTTCCGGTCAGGGTCGCCTCACCGGTTTCCACCAGGTGGTAGTAGGCGGCCGCGGCCAGGACTTTCGCGGTGCTGGCGGCTTCGAACTGCTCTTCCACGCCGTATTGGTGCACCTCGTCGCCGGCCGTGATGTCCTGCAGCGCGACGCCGATCTGGTACTCGGGGTTGGCGTCGATGATGGCATTGATCTTCGCGTCGAGGCCGGCGTCGATCGTGCCCGCAGGGTTGGCAGTGGAAACAGCGGGAGCGGCGGCAGCGGAAGCGGCCGCCGGGGCGGCGACGGCGGAGGCGGGCGCCGGCGTTGCCGGGGAAGCGGGGGCCGGCGCGTTCACCGTCGGAGCGGCCGCAGCCACGGGCGACGACGGCGCCACGCGGGAGTTCGCGAGGGCATGGATGCCGGTGGTCAGCAGCGCGCCCAGCAGGAGGGTCGAGCCCGCGAGGACGACAGCCCGTCGGCGCCGGAAAGTCCGGGAGGGCGTCGGCCCGGGTCTGCGGGCCGATGTGGTGGTGCGGCCCTGCCGGGACGTGCTCTCTTCCATGGGGACAAGCTAGCCCTCGAAGCTATGCCGGAGCTATGAAACAGCTGGGGTATGGCTGCCCGGTGCACCGGGTCGCGGCCCCGACCCACATGCAGCCTGGTGGCTAGACCTCGTCGTCCCAGGTGCCTTCGGCCGCGGCGTCCTCGGGTTTGTCTTCGTGGCCTGGCTCACCGGGGCCGACGTAGGCTGCCGGGACGGTGCCCGCGGCCTGGGTCATCTGCTCCTCGCGGATGTTCCCTGCGGCCTCCGCTTCCGGCTGCGGCTGTTCGTTCGGGGCGGCGTCCGGGTCGCCGGGGCCGCGCAGGCCGGCGGGTTCGGTTCCGGGCTGGTTCGGGTCGCTCATGGTGTGCCTTTCGTCCGCGGCTGGCGTTTACCCCACCCTAGCCCCGTCGTCCCCGGGGCGGGCGGCTACCGGGGCATCCCGGCGTCGAACAGTTCCTCCAGCCCGCGCTTGAATTCCGCCCGGCCGCCGTGGGCCGGGTGTCGGATTTTCGGGGCGTGGACGCCGCTGCGGAGCAGGCTCCGGTGGGCGATGTTGCCGACTGCCACCACGGTGGTGATGCCGAAGAGCGCCATCAGTTCCTCCCGGAAGGGGATGCCCGCCGCCGCTTCCGCCGCCGTCGGGGTGCGGTTGGACTGCGGTTGGCCCGGCCGGTGGGTGTGCCAGGGGCAGGCGCTCCAGAGCAGGGGCAGGAAGTCGAGTTCGGCGAGGACCTCCCACATCACGGTGGCGGTCGGCTCGGCGGCAACCCCGGCAGCCTCCGGCGGGAGTTCGTAGCCCTGGTCCTTGCCGAACAGGCCGAAGTGGTTGGGCGCTCCGCTGAACATGACCCGGTTGGTGAACGGCACGCCGGTGAGCCGCATGCCGCGGAAACCCGGCGCCTCACCCAGCAGCAACACCGGTGGCCGCCGGTCGAGCAGCGCCTGCAGGTACAGCTCCAGGTTCCGACGCCGGACGGCGTTCGCGGGAACGGTGTCGGCGAAGAAGTTGTTGCAGGCCGGCCGCATTTCCGCGGCAGCCAGCCGCCCCACGAACCGGCTGATTGCCGCCGTCGTCATGGGCACCCGCCCAAAGCGTGCGCGGGAGCTGGGCCTAACATGGGGTCATGACGGACACGACCATCTTCACGGTGGGCCACTCCACTCATCCCATCGACGACTTCATCGACATCCTCACAGCCCACGGCATCAAGAAACTCATCGACGTCCGGACTGTCCCGAAGTCGCGGCACAATCCCCAGTTCAACGCGGACGAGCTCGCTGCCAGCGTCCGCGGCCGCGGAATCACGTACCGGCGGATGTCGTCGCTCGGCGGCCTCCGGCATACAACCAAGGACAGTCCCAACGGGGCCTGGCGCAACGCCTCGTTCCGGGGCTACGCGGACTACATGCAGACGCCGGAGTTCGCCGCCGCCATAGACGAACTGCTGGAACGGGGACGGCACGGCGACGCGGCGATCATGTGCGCCGAGGCGGTCCCGTGGCGGTGCCACCGCTCCCTGATCGGCGACGCGCTTCTGGTCCGTGGCGCAGCGGTTCAGGACATCATGTCCGCGACGTCCGCCAAGCCCCATTCGCTTGCCTCCTTCGCCCGGGTCGAGGGCCGCCGGCTCTGGTATCCGCCCGAATAGCCGCTACCAGCGCGGGTGGATCGCCGCCCGGAAGTAGCGGTCGTAGATTTCGTGGACGCCGACGTCGAACGTGGCGTCAATGCCGCGGACAGACGCCGCCTCGGCGTTGGCCCGGGCTTGTTCGACGCTGCGGGCGCCCGGGATCACCGTGCTGACGCCGTCCTGCGCCGCGACCCAGGCGAGTGCCGCCTGGGCGGTGGTGACGCCGTCGGGCACCAGCTGCTCGAACTCCGCCACCGCCTTCAGCCCCTCCGCGAAATCCACGCCGGAGAACGTCTCCCCGACGTCGAACGCGGAGCCGGTCCGGTTGTAGTTGCGGTGATCATCCGCGGCGAAGGTGGTCTCCGGCGTGTACTTGCCCGAGAGCAGCCCGGATGCAAGCGGCACGCGGGTGATGATGCCGACGCCCGCCGCCTGGGCAGCCGGGAGCAACTCATCCAGAGGCTTGAGCCGGAACGCGTTCAGGATGATCTGTACAGTGGCAGTGCCCTCATGCCGGAGCGCCTCCATGGCCTCGTCCACCCGCTCCACGCTGACGCCGTAGTGACGGATGGCGCCCTCCGCCACGAGCGTGTCCAGCGCATCGTAAACCTCGGCGTTGCTGTAGACGGCCGTGGGCGGGCAGTGCAGCTGGACCAGATCCAGCCGGTCTACGCCGAGGTTGCGGCGGGAACGGTCCGTCCACGCCCGGAAATTCTCCAGGGTGTAATTTTCCGGCCGCTGCTCCACCCGTCGGCCCATCTTGGTGGCCACGGTGATGTCCAAGTCCGGATTCGCCGCGAGGAAGGCGCCGATGGCCTGCTCGCTCCGGCCGTCCCCGTAGACGTCCGCGGTGTCGAAGAACGTCACGCCGGCCTCCGCCGAGGCGCCGAGGATGGCCTGCGCTTCCGCCGTGTCAACGGTGCCCCAGTCCGCACCAAGCTGCCAGGTCCCCAGCCCGATCACGGAGACATTCCTACCGGTCTTGCCTAAGAGTCGCTGTTCCATGGTCCGACTATAGGCCCGGGTACCGACAGTGGAACACGTCGGGCACCGGCGGCGGGCTTGCTAGCCTGAGCCTGTGAAATACGAGTCGCTGTGGATCGGGATGCTCATCGGTGCGGCCATCGGCTATGCGGTCGGGGTGGCCACCGCGGACAAGCCCTTCACCGGGCTGCTCATCGGCGTCGCTGTCGGGGCCTTGGCGGGCCTGGCCGCGCGCCGCGACCCGCGCAAGCGCCGCTAGGAGCACCGCCATGACGTTCACGGTGAACTGCTCGATCCTCCTCACAGAACTGCCGCTGCTGGAACGCCCGGCCGCGGCGCGGGCCGCCGGCTTCGACGCCGTCGAGTTCTGGTGGCCGTTCGCCTCGTCCGTGCCCGGCGACGCCGAGGTGACCAGGTTTGAGCGCGCCATCAAAGACGCCGGGGTGCAGCTGACAGGTCTGAACTTCAACGCCGGGGACATGCCCGACGGGGACCGGGGCCTGGTGTCGTGGCCGGGCCGGGAGGCGGAATTCCGGGACAACGCCGACGTCGTCGCGGGCATCGGCGGGCGGCTCGGCTGCACGCTCTTCAACGCCTTGTACGGCAACCGCCAGGACGGCCTCGCGACCCACGTCCAGGACGACCTGGCCGTCGCTAACCTCGCCGCGGCGGCCGCGGCGGTGGGGCGGATCGGCGGGACCGTGCTGCTCGAACCGGTCAGCAACGCCCCGCACTATCCACTGCGCCACGCGGCGGACGCGCTGGACGTGATCGGCCGGGTGCAGCGGGAGACCGGGGCCGAAAACGTCCGGCTGCTGGCCGATTTCTACCACCTCGCTGTCAACGGCGACGACGTCGACGGCGTCATCGAGGCGCACGCGGCGGACTTCGGCCACATCCAGATCGCCGACGCTCCGGGCCGCGGCGCCCCGGGAACCGGTGACCTGCCGCTGGAACGGTGGATCGGTCGCAGCCGCGAACTCGGCTACGGCGGCCGGGTGGGACTTGAATACACCGCCGCCGGTGAGACCGCCTTCGACTGGGCGCGACGGCAACCGGACTGGCACGCTCACTAAGGCTGTTCGGCGCGGCGGAATAGGGTCCGGGCGGCCGGTGTTGTGCACCACAGATCAGGCCCAACCGACCAAAGGAGCTCCCATGAGCCAGGCCCCCGTCAAGCTTCAGCCCGGAACCCCGGCCCCCGAATTCACGCTGCCCGACGCCGAGGGAAAGCCCGTCTCGCTGGCCGATTACCGCGGCAAGAACGTCATTGTGTACTTCTACCCGCAGGCGGCGACCCCAGGCTGCACCACCGAGGCCTGCGACTTCCGCGACAACCTCGCCTCGCTGGAGGGCTCCGGGTACGAGGTCCTGGGCATCTCCCCCGACGCCCCGGACGCCCTGGCCCACTTCACCGGCGACTTCGCCCTGACCTTCCCGCTGCTCTCCGACGAGAACCATGCGGTGGCGCTGGCCTACGGCGCCTGGGGCGAGAAGCTGGTCCGCGGCGAGATCACCGAGGGAATCGTCCGCTCCACCGTGGTTCTGGACCCGGAGGGCAAGGTCACGCTGGCGCAATACCAAGTCAAGGCCGACGGCCACGTCGCAGCGCTGAAGGCGGAGCTGGGGGTTTAGCGGGGCGCGGGCGCGGTTCGGCCAGGCACCCACCCGCTACGGCCGGGTCCCGGAGACGATGGTCGCGGTCGAGCGCAGCCGGATGGCGCCCTCGTGTTCGTAACGGCCCAGCATCTGGAAGACGTCGGATCGGATCAGGGACTGCGCTTCCGGGTCGGCTTGGGCCAGGCCGAGGCACACCGTGGTGGCGATGTCTGTCATGAACTGCCAGTAGCTCTCCGGGGACTCGTGGATCAGGTCGGCGCTGACGGACCGCTCTCTGACATCCGCCAGCCCCGCTTCCCGGAACAGCGCCGGCAGGAAGCCCGGGGCGGAGCAGCGGAATACTCCGGGCATCCACACAGGCGGCGGCATCAGGCCGGCATGCTGGGCGAGGGACCCCAGGACCAGGGTTGCCCAGGGGTTTTGCGCCGCCCGGCCCCACGCCGCGGCGCTGATCCGGGCACCGGGCCGGGCCGTCCGCACCATCCGGGCCAGTGCCGCCCGCAGGTCCGGGAAGTACAGGAACCCGAAGCGGCAGAGGACGGCGTCGAACGAGCCATCCGGAAAAGGGAGCTCCACGGCGGCGCAGGCGGTGAAAGTGACATTTTCCAAGCGGGCAGACGCGGCCTTCTCCTCCGCCACGTGCAGCATTCCCGCGGAGATATCCGTCAGCGCTACGGTGCCTTGCGGAACCAGGGAGGCGGCAGTCAAGCCGGGTTCACCCGTACCGGCGGCCACGTCCAGCACCGCAAAGTCCTGGCCCAGACGGGCGTCCTCAAGGACGGCGTCGCCGAACGGGCCCTGCCAGCCGAGCACCTCCGCGTCCCACTTCTTCCAACCGGCGGCGAAGGAGTCCCAGATGACCCGCTGCTGATCCCGGAGACTCTCCGCGGAGACTGACATGGTGCTTCCCTCACAGTCCGGACCGCACCCTCCCCCGCAGACCAGTCTGCTCTCCGGGGACCGTCGCACGCTAGGGGCCCTTTTCCCGCTGCGGAAACGGACGGGCGCGCCCCGGGTCCGGGCCGCGCAGGTCCGGTATCGGCGCGGAATCCGCACCGGCCGGAGGACAGTAGGCTTAAAGGCATGGCTCCCGAAGACACCCCCGTAGCGCCCGAACGCCGATCCGTGACCGTCCGGCGCGCTCCGAAGTACGTCCCGTTCCTCATCGCGGGCGGCCTGCTGGGCATCGTCGTGGCAGCAGTGATCGCCTATGGGATCCCCACCAGCGACCAGAGCTACGACGCCAACGCCGTCTTCGGGTTCTTCCTGACCTTCTGCATCGCCGGCGGAGCGATTGTCGGCGCCATCGTCGCGCTGATCCTGGACCGGGTCAGCGTGCGGCGGTCCGAGAGCGCCGTCGTCGAATCCGTCCCCGATTCGGTGCCGGACACCGAGGACGAAGACCGCGCCTAAGCAGGCAGCGAAGGGGCCCGCAACCCCCGAAGGGTCACATTCGGGCCCCTCGGAGCGGCCCCGCCACGCAACGTGAGATAATCGACCAGTGGCACGCGGCGACGGAAAACTTTCTCATGACCTTCTCTCTGGCGAAAAAGGCCCGCAGGACGCATGTGGCGTCTTCGGCGTCTGGGCTCCCGGGGAGGAGGTGGCAAAACTCACCTATTACGGTCTGTACGCACTGCAGCACCGTGGCCAGGAGTCGGCTGGCATTGCGACCAGCGACGGCAAGCGGATCAACGTCTACAAGGACATGGGCCTCGTGTCCCAGGTCTTCGACGAGACCACGCTGAACACCCTGACCGGGCACCTCGCCGTCGGCCACTGCCGGTACTCCACCACCGGCGCGAGCCACTGGGCCAACGCCCAGCCCACCCTCGGTGCGACGGCCACCGGCACGGTGGCCCTGGCCCACAACGGCAACCTCACCAACACGGCCGAGCTCAAGGCCATGATCATGGACCGCAACGCCGGCCAGCTCACCGGTGAGATGAAGCAGGGCAACACCTCGGACACCGCCCTGGTCACCGCCCTGCTGGAGGGCGAGGAGGGCAAGTCCCTCGAACAGACCGCCCTGGAACTGCTGCCCAAGATCAAGGGCGGCTTCTGCTTCGTCTTCATGGACGAGGGCACCCTCTACGCGGCCCGCGACACCTACGGCATCCGCCCGCTGGTTCTCGGCAGGCTGGAACGCGGCTGGGTGGTCGCCTCCGAGCAGTCCGCCCTCGCCACGGTGGGCGCGAGCTTCATCCGCGAGATAGAGCCGGGCGAATTCATCGCCATCGACGAACAGGGCGTCCGCTCCCAGCGCTTCGCGGAGGCGACGCCGGCCGGCTGCGTCTTCGAATACGTCTACCTGGCCCGCCCCGACGCCGCGATCGCCGGCCGCTCGGTCTACGAATCCCGCGTTGAAATGGGCCGCCAGCTGGCCCGCGAGAACACTCAGGAAGCGGACATCGTCATCCCGGTGCCGGAGTCCGGCACCCCCGCCGCAGTCGGCTACGCCGAGGAATCCGGCATCCCCTTCGCCCACGGCTTCGTCAAGAACGCCTATGTGGGCCGCACGTTCATCCAGCCGTCGCAGACCTTGCGCCAGCTTGGCATCCGGCTTAAGCTCAACGCCCTCGAGTCCGTGATCCGCGGCAAGCGCGTGGTGGTGGTGGACGACTCGATCGTCCGCGGCAACACCCAGCGCGCGATCGTCCGGATGCTTCGCGAGGCCGGCGCCGCCGCCGTGCACGTGAAGATCTCCTCCCCGCCGGTCAAGTGGCCCTGCTTCTACGGCATCGACTTCGCCTCCCGCGCGGAGCTGATCGCCAACGGCGCCACCATCGAGGAGATTTCCCAGGCCATCGGCGCCGATTCGCTGGCCTACATTTCCGAGGACGGCATGATCGGCGCCACCCGGCAGCCGCGCGAACGTCTGTGCACCGCCTGCTTCACCGGCAAGTACCCGATCGAACTCCCCGGCGCGGACAAGCTCGGCAAGAACCTGCTCGAGCGCACGGACCTTGGTGGAGTGCCCGCCGGAAAGCCGAGCGGACTGCCCGCCATGGCCGCCACCCCCGGGATCCCGGGCGCCACCTCCGGAGCCACGGCCGACGCCGACGCCGCCATCCCGGCCAACGAGGACCCGGCGGAGAAGGCCGGCGCCACCGGCTGCGATCCGGGCCCGGATGCCGAATTCGAAGGACTGCTCACCGACGCCGACCGCGTCCCCGCCGACCAGCTTGATGCCGACAAGAAAGAGCCAGTATGACTTCCGCCTCCCCGGCCGCTGACACCAACGACGCCGGAACCCCCGGCATCACCTACGCCTCCGCCGGCGTCGACGTCGAAGCGGGCGACCGCGCCGTCGAACTCATGAAGGACGCCGTCAAGGCCACGCACAACTCCTCCGTGATCGGTGGCGTGGGCGGCTTCGCCGGCCTGTTCGACGTCTCCCGGCTGCTTACCTACCAGCGGCCCCTGCTGGCCACCTCCACCGACGGCGTCGGCACCAAGGTCGCCATCGCCCAGGCCATGGACATCCATGACACCATCGGCTTCGACCTAGTGGGCATGGTGGTGGACGACATCGTCGTCGTGGGCGCCGAACCGCTCTACATGACCGACTACATCGCCTGCGGCAAGGTGGTCCCCGAGCGCATCGCGGACATCGTCCGCGGCATCGCCGCCGCCTGCTCGGTGGCCGGCACCGCCCTTGTGGGCGGCGAAACCGCCGAGCACCCGGGCCTCCTTGGCGAGCACGAGTACGACGTCGCCGGTGCCGCCACCGGCGTGGTCGAGGCCGATTCCCTGCTGGGCCCGGACCGCGTCCGCTCCGGCGACGTGGTGATCGGCATGGCCTCCTCCGGCCTGCACTCCAACGGCTACTCCCTGGTCCGCCGCGTCATCAACCACGCCGGCTGGGCCCTGGACCGCGAGGTCTCCGAGTTTGAACGCACTCTGGGCGAGGAACTGCTGGAGCCCACCCGCGTCTACGCCGCGGACTGCCTGGACCTGGCCCGAACCTTCCCGGTCAACAGCTCCAAGGGCGTCCACGGCTTCAGCCACGTCACCGGCGGCGGCCTGGCCGCCAACCTGGCCCGCGTCCTCCCGCAGGGCCTGCTGGCCACCGTGGACCGCGCCACCTGGCAGCTTCCCGCCATCTTCAAGCTAGTCTCCGAGCTGGGCAACGTCCCGCTGGCCGACCTAGAGCGGACCCTCAATGTGGGCGTCGGCATGGTCGCGATCGTCTCGCCCGAGGCCGCCGACGCCGCCGTGGCCCACCTGAACGCCCGCGGCCTGCCGTCCTGGGTCATGGGCACCGTCGGGGAAAACTCCGACTCCATCGACAAGTCCGGCCCGGATTACGTCCAGGGCGCAAAGGGCGTCGACGGCGGCGCCGTGCGGATGGTCAACGCATACGCCGGCTAGCTTCAGAACCACCGTCCGGGCGCTTCCCACCAACGTGGGGAGCGCCCGCGGCGTTTAAGCGGGCTTCTCAGCGTGGCGGCCGGAAGTCGCCTAGACTTCCAGCAGGCTGATCACGCCGCCCTGCGGGTCACGGATGGTCGCGATGGTGCCGGCTTCCTCGACATCCTCCGGCTCGACCAGGACGGTGGCGCCGGCAGCGCGGGCGGCCTCCACGGCCGCGGGGACACTGTCAACGCCGAAGTACACCTGCCAGCCCGGGTCCAGGTGCTTCTCCGCGGCCGGGACGGTGGCGATCCCGGCCACCTCGACGCCGCCGACCATCAGGGTGGTGTAGGTGCCGCCGTCGTCCTGCGGGTATTCGGTGACCTCGTGGCCGAAGAGCGTCTGGAAGCACCCGACGGCGCGCTGCGGCTCGGGCGTGAGGAGCTCCACCCAGGACAGCGCCCCCGCCTCGCCGGCGCGGGCGGCCCCGATGTGCGTGCCGGGCTGCCAGGCTCCGGTGGTGCCGCCGCCGGGAGGAGTGAAGAAGACCATGGTGCCGGTGTCGCCCACCGCTTCCGGGCCGAAGTCCACCACACCTCCGGTGTGCGGCACGTCCGCGGCGAGCCCGGCGGCGTCGTCCACGGCGAAGTACACGTTCCACTGCGCCGGGATGCCGGACTGGCCCTGCGCCGGGTTCTGCGGGGCAATCACGGACACCAGGTCCCCGCCCAGGAAGGCCTTGGCATAGCTGCGGCCGTCAGGGGTGGGCAGGTCCTCGAAGCGCCAGCCGAGCAGCGCGCCGTAGAACTCCTTTGCCGAAGCGACGTCCGGGGTCTGGAGATCCACCCAGCACACCTCGCCCGGGGCGTAGGCCTTATGAAACGCCATGCTGGCTCCTTTCAAACGGTCTCGGCAACGGGAATCGGTGAGGGCATGCGAAAGCCCGCCGGGCACACCCAGTAAGGGTGCGCCCGGCGGGCTGAAAATCACGTCCGGCGCTCAAGGACCGCGCCGGAAAGGGAACGACTAGCCGATGCGACGGGTGTCAACCTCGTCGTCGTCTTCTTCCACATCGTCCGCGTACTTATCCACGTAAGCCGAATAATCCGGTTCAACCGGTTCATCCGCGAAGTGGCTCGAGGGACGACTTCCCGGGCCCGTCAGCTCGCGCTGCAGGGCGGAATAGTCAGTGTTCGGGGAGTAGTACTTGATGTCCCGAGCCTGCTTGGTAGCTTTTGCCTTTTGACGGCCGCGCCCCATGGCGTGACCCCCTTTTGTACTTGGACCGGAGGTGGTCACCTTGGCGATCGGTGAGGCCCCGGAATGATTGGTCAATTTGTCGTACACCTAGATTACATGCTTTCGGCAGGTACCGCTTGCCGGCGGAGGCTAAAGGCACTTCCCCCGCCCTTTCCGCCGCGCACGCGCGAGGTTACCGGAACGTAACCTTCCTGGCATATTCGATAGAGTCTCCTGATGGGCCTCCCACCAGCGGGGCCCAGCCGGACCGTCAGGCTGGCCAGATGCACTGAAAAGGTGGGTTCCGAGTGAGCGAAAAGCCGGACAGCGACGCTACGGCCGGGGACGGCACTACCCGTAACCCTGCGGTTCCGCCGGTGAACGCCGACGGCGACGGGGCACCCCAGGCGCCCCGCGCCCCTTTCGGCACCGTCATTCCGCCGCGGCCCGCCGCCCCACCGACGTCCTCCTTCGCCCGGGTCCCTGCCGCAGCCTCCCCCGCCGGTGAGCCCGCCGCTGAACCGTTCGCTTCCCCGGCCGGCGAACCCACTGACCAACCCGCCGCCGGAGATACCCGCGTGCAGAATCCCACCGCCGACACCGCATCGCAAGGCCCGGCACCCCGGAACCCCACGGACCAGGGCCTCGCAACGAGCCGCACGCGCCGCTCATCCCCCACGGGCCAGGTGGGCCAGATGGGTCAGCTGCTGTCCGACCGGATGGGCAAACTCCGCGCCTCGGACGCCGGCGCCAAGGCCCGGGATCTCGCGGGCCGGGCCACGACGGCGGTGCGCCGCTCCGGCCGGGGGAAGCTGATCGCCGGCGTCGCCGCCGTCGTCGTCCTCGCCCTGCTCATCTGGTGGATCGCCGCGCTGGCGGGCGGCTCCCGGGACGCAGGCGCGCCCGCGCCCGCCGGGAGCTCCTCCTCCCCCACCGCCGAGCGGGGAGCGCTGCCGCTGGAGAACGTCAGCCCGCTGGACTACCGGCTGGGCGACTGCTTCAAGGACTTCGACGCCAACGCCGCCAAATCGACCGTGGTCGCGTGCGACACCGCGCATTCGGCGCAACTGATCCAGATCGAGTCCTACGCCGCCTCGGACGCCTACCCGGGCCGGGATGCGCTGAAGCAGAAGGCGCTGGACGCCTGCAAGGCCGCGCAGCTGACCGACAAGTCGGGCAACTACGCCCTGAGCTACAAACTCGCGTACCCCAGCTCATCGAGCTGGGGTACGGGAGACCGGCGGGTGGACTGCTACGTCGCCTCGGATGCCGGCAACGTCATCATGGAGTCGCTGCTGCCGTAGCAGTGCCGCCCGTTTGGCGCTGCCATTGAGCGCGTCGCGCTTAGTCCTTGCGGCGGACCGAGAGGCCGCTGCCGCGGGAGGCGCCGCCGCGGGAGGCGCCGCCGTCGGGCCGGGCGGAGACGTCCGGGCCGCCCATGGTGAGCTCCATCAGGTCCGGCGCGGTATCCACCAGCACCGTGTCGCCGTCGGCGATCTTCCCGGCGAGGATGGCCTTGGCCAGCCGGTCGCCGATCTCGCGCTGGACCAGCCGGCGCAGCGGGCGGGCACCGTACGCCGGGTCATAGCCGGTGACGGCAAGCCAGGCGCGGGCACCCTCGGAGACTTCCAGGGTCAGGCGGCGACCCTTGAGCCGTTCGCCCAGCTCCTTGACCTGCAGCTCCACGATGTGGGCGAGCTCCTCCACCGTCAGCGGGTCGAACAGGACCACCTCGTCGAGCCGGTTCAGGAACTCCGGCTTGAAGGAGGCGTGCACGGTGGCCATCACGGCGTCCCGCTTGGCGGCGGCGTCCAGGGTCGGGTCCACCAGGAACTGGCTGCCCAGGTTCGAGGTCAGCACCAGGATCACGTTGCGGAAGTCCACGGTGCGGCCCTGGCCGTCGGTGAGGCGGCCGTCGTCGAGCACCTGCAGGAGGATGTCGAAGACCTCCGGGTGGGCCTTCTCCACCTCGTCGAGCAGCAGCACGGAGTAGGGCCGGCGGCGGACGGCCTCGGTCAGCTGGCCGCCCTCTTCGTAGCCGACGTAGCCCGGAGGGGCACCGACCAGCCGGGCCACGGAGTGCTTCTCCGAGTACTCGGACATGTCGATCCGCACCATGGCACGCTCGTCGTCGAAGAGGAAGTCGGCCAGGGATTTCGCCAGCTCGGTCTTGCCGACGCCGGTGGGGCCCAGGAAGAGGAATGAGCCGGTGGGCCGGTTGGGGTCGCTGATGCCGGCGCGGGCGCGGCGGACGGCGTCGGACACGGCGGTGACGGCCTTGGCCTGGCCGATCAGCCGCTCGCCCAGGACGTGTTCCATCTCCAGCAGCTTCTGGCTCTCGCCCTGCAGCATGCGGCCGGCGGGTATGCCGGTCCAGGCGGAAATCACCTCGGCGATGTCATCCGCGGTGACCTCGTCGGCCACCATCTGCCCGGACTTGTCCGGCACGGCAGCCTCGGCCTCGGCGGCGGCCGTCAGTTCCCGTTCCAGCGCCGGAATCTCTCCGTAGAGGATGCGGGAGGCGGCCTCCAGGTCACCCTCGCGCTGGGCCTTGTCCGCGGCGGACCGCAGCTCATCAAGCCGGGCGCGCAGGTCACCCACGCGGTTCAGGCCGGCCTTCTCCGACTCCCACCGGGCATTCAGGGCGGCCAGCTCTTCCTTCTTGTCCGCCATATCGGCGCGCAGGGCCTCGAGCCGTTCCACCGACGCCGGGTCGGTTTCGCCGGTCAGGGCCAGTTCTTCCATGGTCAGCCGGTCCACCTGGCGCTGCAGCTGGTCGATTTCCTCCGGCGCGGAGTCGATCTCCATCCGGAGCCGGGAGGCGGCCTCGTCCACCAGGTCGATGGCCTTGTCCGGCAGCTGGCGGCCGGAGATGTAGCGGTTGGAGAGGGTCGCGGCGGCCACCAGGGCGGAGTCGGCGATGGAGACCTTGTGGTGGGCCTCGTAGCGTTCCTTGAGGCCGCGGAGGATGCCGATGGTGTCCTCGACGCTCGGCTCGCCAACAAAGACCTGCTGGAAGCGCCGCTCCAGGGCCGGGTCCTTCTCGATGTTCTCGCGGTATTCGTCCAACGTGGTGGCGCCGATCAGGCGCAGTTCGCCGCGGGCCAGCATGGGCTTGAGCATGTTGCCGGCGTCCATCGAGCTGTCCCCGGAGGCGCCGGCACCCACCACGGTGTGCAGCTCGTCGATGAAGGTGACAATCTGGCCCTCGGAGTTCTTGATCTCCTCCAGGACCGCCTTCAGCCGTTCCTCGAACTCGCCGCGGTACTTGGCCCCGGCCACCATGGAGGCGAGGTCCAGGGCGATCAGGGTCTTGCCGCGCAGGCTTTCGGGCACGTCGCCGGCGACGATGCGCTGGGCGAGGCCCTCGACGACGGCGGTCTTGCCGACGCCGGGCTCGCCGATGATCACGGGGTTGTTCTTGGTGCGGCGGCTGAGGACCTGGATGATGCGGCGGATCTCGGCGTCGCGGCCGATCACCGGGTCCAGCTTGCCGGAGCGGGCGACGGCGGTGAGGTCCGTGCCGAACTTCTCCAGCGCCTGGAAGGTGTTCTCGGGGTCGGCGTTGTCCACCTTGCGGTCGCCACGGACACCGGGCAGGGCGGCGAGCAGCGCCTCGTGCGAGGCGCCTGCGTCGCGCAGCAGCCGTCCGACGTCGTCGCTGCCGGCCGCGAGGCCCAGCAGCAGGTGCTCGGTGGAGACGAAGGTGTCACCGAGGCGCTCGGCCTCGTTCTGGGCGTTTTTGATCGCCTGCATGGCCGTGCGGGACAGCTGGGCCTGCTGCACCGAGCTGCCGGAGGTGGACGGGAGGGCCTTGATGGCGGAGCTCGCCTGGACGCTGACGGCATCCGGATCGGTGCCGGTGGCTCGCAGCAGGGCGACGGCGACGCCCTCGCGGTGGTCCATGAGCGCCTTGAGCAGATGCGCCGGCTCCAGCTGCGGGTTGCCGGCCGTCGAGGCGTTCATGGCTGCGGCCGAAAGAGCCTCCTGGCTCTTGGTGGTGAATTTGGCGTCCAAAGAGAGCTCCTTCCGGGTGGGACTGATCGCTAAGTTGAGTGTACCCCGCTCAACTTTATCCAGACCCTCTTTGGCTCCATGTTTGCCCACGGCGAAACTGGTGTCTAGGGGCGGCATCCCCGCACCCTGGCCCCACAAAACAAACGATCCGGCTGTCGGTTCCCCCAAGGAACCGACGACCGGATCGGATAAGTGCTACAGACAGAGTGTGTCACAGATATGACAAAGTTGTCACACGGGCTCCGTGAAGTTGTTCTGCGTGTCGGTACGCTGGGGTCATGGATGAGACCCCCGCCGCCGAACACGGCGATCGCAGCACTTCCTCCGGCCGCCTATTCTTGGACAAGGAGCACCCCGCCGCGTGGCGTGCACTCAACGGGCTGGGCCTGAAAGCCAAGGAGGCCGCCACCGAGGCGGGCCTGGACCAGACGCTGATCGAGCTGTTGAACGTGCGGATCTCAGAGATCAACGGCTGTGCGTTTTGCCTGGACCTGCACGTCCACGACGCCGTCAAGAACGGTGAAACCGCGCAGCGCCTGGCGGTCCTGCCGGCCTGGCGGGACACGGACCTGTTCAGCGCCAAGGAGCGGGCCGCCCTGACCCTCGCCGAGGCGATCACCGACATTTCGGACCAGGCCGCCCGGGAACACGAGGGCCGGGCGGCCCGGCAGCAGCTGAGCGAGGCGGAGTTCTCGGCGATCAGCTGGCTGGCGATCACCATGAACGCCTTCAACCGGGTTTCGATCGTCAGCCAGCACCCGGTCCGCGCCCGCTAGGGGATCAGCCGGTCCGCCCGGAACCTGTCGAACAGGTCCGTGAACGAATCAAGGGTGCGGCGGTACCCGGTGAATCCGGCCACCCGGCTCTTGCTCATGTCCGCCAGCACCTCGATATTGCGGCCGAGGTCGCCGTCGGTGTGCCACCAGGACGAGACCCGGCCCAGGTCCGCTTCCGCCAGGCCGTGCCGGGCCGCGAGGTCCGCCCAGGTCTGCTCCATGCCCTGCATCTGGACCTCCAGCGGCCGGGGTGCGCCCTCGAAGCCGCCGTGTTCGACGCCGAAGTAGGCGGCCAGCCGCGGCCACATCCAGCGCCAGCGGAAGACGTCGCCGTTGACCACGTTGTACGCCTGGTTCGCCGCGCCGTCGTCCGTCGCTGCCCAGACCATGTGCTCGGCCAGCAGGCCGCTGTCCGTCATGTCCGTGAGGCTGTTCCACTGCGTCTCGGAGCCCGGGAAGATGAACGGCCTGCCGAGTTCCTTGCAGAGGGTCGCCTGCACGGCAAGGGTGAGGCCCATGTTCATCGCGTTGCCCACGGCGTGGCCGATCACGGTGTGGGCGCGGTGCACGGACCAGGTGAAGCCCTGCCGCTCCGCTGCCGCCCAGAGCTCGTCCTCCTGGTTGTAGTAGAAGTTGGCGACCGGTAGCCGGGGCTCCTCCTCGTGGAACGGCGTGTCCGGCATGTCGCCCTCGCCGTAGGCCTCGAACGGGCCGAGGTAGTGCTTCAGGCCGGTCATCAGCGCGACGTGGCGGACGGGGCTGTGGGAGACGGCACCCAGCAGGTTCCTCAGCAGCGCGGCGTTGACCCGGATGTTGTCCTGTTCCGTGTCCTGCCGGGACCAGGCGGTGAAGAACACCTGGGTGGGCCGCTCGCCGGCCAGGGCCGCGGCGAGGCTTTCCGGGGAACCGAGGTCCGCCGCGATGGAGCGGGCACCGGGGAGGACGGCGCCGCTGCGGGTCAGGGCCAGGACGTCCCAGCCGGTACCGGCGAGGAGGCTGACCAGGGCCGATCCGGCGATCCCGCTGGCGCCGACCACCAGCGCGGTCTGTCCTTGGCCTGTTTCAGAGTGCTGCACGGTATTCCTCCTGGTTGCGGGTGGGGCTCCCTCCACCCTAGGCCGGATAGATCGAGACCGCCGCCGCCTTGACCACGAAGTAGGCCCGCACCCCCGGGGCCAGGGACAGATCCGCGGATGCGGCGGGGGTGATGTCCGCGGCGAAGTCGCCCGCCCTGACCCTGATCTGGTCACCGTGCGGCTCCAGGTCCGTGACGGTGACGGCGAAGGCGTTGCGCGGGCTGCCGTGCGGCAGGTCGGGGAAGACGGAGACGGCCGACGGCGGGAACGCCGCCACGCCCGCCTGGCCCGGGACCGGGGTGTCCTCGTGCCGGCCCGCGAGCTCTGTACCCGGAGCGCCTTGGCCGCCTGGGCCTCTCAGGGCACCCGGGCCCCCGCCGGCCGGGTCCGGCAGCAGCCCGCCCGCCGTCACGGTGCCGGGGACCAGATTGAGCCCGGCCAGTCCGGCGGCGAACCTGCTCCGTGGCCGCGTGAGCACCTCGCGGGTGGGGCCCTGCTCGACGATCCGGCCTGCCTCGAGCACCACCACCGTGTCCGCGAGCATGTAGGCATCCAGGACGTCGTGGGTGACGATGATGGCGCGGCGGCCGGTCAGGACCCGTTTCAGCAGGCGACGCAGCAGGGGCGCGGCGTGGACGTCCAGGGCGGCCATCGGCTCGTCCAGCAGCAGCAGGCCCGGGTCGGCCGCGAGCGCGCGGGCCACGGCCACCCGTTGGGCCTGGCCTCCGGAGAGTTCGCCGGGCCGGCGGCCGGCCAGGTCCGTGGCCTCGACCTCGGCCAGCCAGCGGGCGGCCGCCTCCCGGGCCGCGGCGCGTCCGGCGCCGGCGCTGCGCGGACCGAAGGCCACGTTGTCCAGGGCGGTCAGGTGCGGGAAGAGCAGTGCCTCCTGAGCCAGCAGCGCGGTTCCGCGGCGGTGCGGCTGGGTCCACACCGTGCGGCCGCCGCCGAGGTGGAACAGCGCCCGGCCGTCGAGCGCGGCCGTGCCCGAGTCCGGGCGGATCAGGCCGGCGATAACGGAGAGCAGGGTGGATTTTCCGGCGCCGTTGGGGCCCAGGATGGCGACGGTTTCCGCAGCTCCCAGGTTCAGCGAGACGTCCAGGCCCCGGTCCGCGACCACGGCGTCAAGGGTGAACGTCATCGCCCCGCCTCCGCCGGATCGGCGTCCGGGATGCGGGACGAGGTGCGGGATGGCGAGGCAGCCGGTGTCCCGGGGCCGCGGTAGCTGACGCCCACGACGATGACCGCCACGGCCACCAGCAGCAGCGACAGGGCGACGGCGGCGTTGGCGTCGGTCTCCCGCTGCAGGTAGATCTCCAGCGGCAGGGTCCGGGTGATGCCCTGCAGGCTGCCGGCAAAGGTGAGGGTGGCGCCGAACTCGCCCAGGCTTCGGGCGAAGGAGAGGACCGCCCCGGAGGCGAGGCCGGGCAGCACCAGCGGCAACGTGACCCGCCGGAGCACGGTGCCGGGCCGGGCGCCGAGCGTCGCGGCCACCGCCTCGTACCGCTGGCCGCCGGCCCGCAGCGCCCCCTCCAGGCTGACCACCAGGAACGGCAGGGCGACGAATGTCTGCGCCAGGACCACCGCCGTCGTCGAGAAGGCAATCTGGATGCCCGCCACCTCCAGGCCGCGGCCCAGCAGCCCCTGCCGGCCGAAGGTGTAGAGCAGGGCGATGCCGCCGACCACCGGGGGGAGCACCAGGGGCAGCAGCACGAAGGACCGGAGCAGCCGCTGGCCGCGGAAGTCGCCGCGGGCCAGTACCAGCGCCAGTGGCACCCCCAGCAGGATGCAGAGCGCGGTGCTCGCGGCTGCCGTCCGCAGGCTCAGGCCCAGCGCCGTCAGGGAGGCGTCCGAGGTCACCAGCGGCAGGAAGTTGGGCCAGTCGACGCGGGCCACCACGGCTGCCAGGGGCAGCAGGATGAACGCGGCGGCGACGACGGCGAGCGACGCCACCCAGCGGGGGATGCCGCTGTAGCCGTGGCGCCTCGGCCCGGGGCGCCTCACGGACGCCCGAACCCGGCGTCGGCCAGCACCTTCTGGCCCTCGGCGCCGGTGACCTCGTCGAGGAAGGCGCCCGCGAGGTCCTTGTCGCGGCTGCCGCGCAGCGCGGTGATCGGGTAGGTGTTGACGGCGGCCGCGGACTCCGGGAAGGGCACTCCTTTGACCTTGCCCGCCGCGCCCTGAACGTCAGTGACGTAGACCAGTCCGGCGTCGGCCTCCCCCGATGCCACCTTGCCGAGGACGTCGGTGACCGAGGATTCCTCGCTGACCGGTGCCAGGCGCACCCCGGTCTTCCCCTCGACGGCCACTGCGGCCGCGCCGCAGGGGACCTGCGGTGCACAGACCACCACGCGGGTGCCCGGCCTGGTCAGGTCCGCGAAGGACGTGATGCCGGCGGGATTGGCCGGCGGCACCGCGATGGTGAGGGTGTTGCTGGCGAAGTTCCGCGGGCTGCCCTCGGCGAGCCCGGCGCCGGTCACCTTGGCCATGTTCGCGGGGTCGGCGGAGGCGAAGACATCCGCCGGGGCGCCCTGGCCCAGCTGGGTGGCGAGGTCGGAGGAACCGGCGAAGCTCAGGGTGACCTTGGTGCCGGGGTGGCTGGCCTCGAAACTGCGGGCCAGCGCGGTGAAGGGGGCCTTGAGGGAGGCCGCGGCGAAAACGGTGAGGGCTTTCCCCTCCCCTGCGCTGCCTCCGCTGCCGCAGCCGGCGGTCCCGGCGGCCAGGGCTGCGGCGGCGAGGAGCGCCGCGGCGCGGCGGATCATGACAGGGCCTTCCCGTGCGGGCCGCTGCCGTGCGGGCTCTCGATGATCACCGTGGTGGCCTTGACGACGGCGGTGGCGACGGAGCCGAGTTCCAGCCCGAGGTCCCGGACGGCCTCGCTGCTCATCAGCGACACCACACGGAACGGTCCGCACTGCAGCTCCACCTGCGCCATCACCGTGTCAGCGGTGATGCCGGTGACCAGGCCGACGAAGCGGTTGCGGGCCGAACTGCCGCCGCGGGACGGGTCCTCCGGGAGCCTGGCCTGGTCCCGGGCCACGCCGGCGAGCTCCAGCCCGTCCACCACCAGCCGGCCGGCGTCGTCCCGGTGCGGGGTCAGGGTTCCGCTCTCGGTCCAGCGGCGGACGGTATCGTCGCTGACACCCAGGAACCGGGCCGCTTCGGAGACGCGAAAAGTAGGCATAGGGCCACTATAGTCCGCAGATGCGGATGTTTGCCGCAATAATCGACGCAATTCCGGCTCTCGAACAAAGTGGCCCCCTGCCGGCCGCCTCGTAAACTGCCGGAATGGCCGTCTACATCGATCCCCCGTTCTGGCCCGCCCACGGCACCGTCTTCTCGCACCTGGTGTCCGACAGCTCCCTCGAGGAGCTGCATGCGTTCGCGAGGGCGGCGGGGATCCCGGAGCGGGCGTTCGACGGCGACCACTACGACGTCGCCGAGGCCCGCTTCGACGCGCTGGTCGCCGCCGGTGCCATCCCGGTGGAGGGCCGGGTCCTGGTGCGCAAGCTGATCGCCAGCGGGCTCCGGATTCCCGCCCGGCGGCGCAACGGTTCACTGAAGCTCCCGCTCCTGACGCGCTGGAACGAGACTCTGCCCGGCCACGACGCGCTCTTCCTGGACCTCCTGGACCGGTGGGGTGAGGAGCACCGGAACTACCACGGCCGCACCCACCTGCTCGCGGTGCTGGAGGCGCTGGACCTGCTGGCCGAACCCGGCCTGCCGTCCCGGACGGTGCGCCTGGCGGCCTGGTTCCATGACGCGGTCTACCACGGCATCGCAGGCGAGGACGAGGAGGAATCCGCGCGCCTGGCCGAGGAACGGCTGGGCCGGGCCGGCCTGCCCGACGGCGAGGCGGAGGAGGTGGCGCGGCTGGTGCGGATGACGGCGGACCACCGGCCCGAGCCGGGCGACCACGCCGCGGCCCTTCTCAGCGACGCCGACCTCTCCATCCTCGGCAGTGACCCCACAGAGTACGCCCGCTACCTCGCGGCCGTGCGGAAGGACTTCGCGCACATCGGCGACGCCGATTTTGCCGCCGGCCGCGCCGCCGTCGTCCGCCAACTGCTGGCACAGGAGCCACTCTTCCACACCGGGCGCGGGCGTTCCCTCTGGGAGGACGCGGCGCGGCGGAACCTCGCGGGGGAACTAACCTAGCCGCCCGGCGGCCCTACAGGTCCCCGGCGCTCCCGGCTGTGCGGCGGAGGTGTTCGGCGAGCCGGTCGAAGGATTCGCGCCAGCCGGAGCCGTGGGTGTCCCGATGCTCAGCGGTATCGAAGGGGCCCTGGGTGAAGACCAGCCGGGTGCCTCCGTCGATCTCCTCGAGCCGGAAGACGCCCTCCGTCTCGGTGCCCCGGGTGCCGTCGGCCTTCTCCCAGGCATGGGTGAAGACGAACAGTGTGGGCGGCTCGAGATCGGTGATGACTCCGCTGAACCAGTGTTCCTGGCCGGTGGCGTTCTCTAGGAGGCAGGCCCGGTACGGGGTGCCGATTTCCAGGTCCGCGTCGATGGTCTCGCGCAGGGCCCGGAAGCCGCGCGGCCCCCACCAGGCAGCCGCCTGGTCAGGATCGACCAGGGCTGACCAGACCGCCCGGGCGGGCACCTGGAACTCGCGGGTGATCACCAGCGTGAGCTCGTCCTGTTCCGGCATGGCTTCCGCGCCGGTGGATTCTGCGTTTTCCAGCATTGCCCTCTCCCTCCGCGTTGCGGCGACGGTTGAGCCTGTTTCCTAGCGGTAGACGCCGGCGAACGGCCGGTCCGTCGTGATGATCTGCTTACCCAGCGGCATCAGGGAGACCGGGATCAGCTTGAGGTTGGCGATGGCCAGCGGGATCCCGATGATGGTCACGGCCATGGCGAAGGCGGTCACCACGTGGCCCACGGCGATCCAGATGCCGGCCACCAGCAGCCAGATGACGTTGCCCAGCAGGGACAGGGCACCGCCACCGCCGGGCCGGTCCACCACGGCGCGGCCGAAGGGCCACAGGGCGTAGGACGCGATGCGGAAGGAGGCCAGGCCCCAGGGGATGGTGACGATCAGGAGGCAGCAGACGACGCCGGCCACGAAGTAGCCCAGCGCGAGCCACAGTCCCCCGAACAGCAGCCAGATGATGTTGAGCAGTGTCTTCATGGCACCATTCTCCCCCGCCGGCGGTGGATCTGTCCTCGGGGATGGCCCTGAACCGCCCCTGAATCCGTGGCCCTGGTGTGGACCGCTGGCGCCGGGCCCTGTCCGGGGACACGTGCCCCGGTTTACCCTAGGCGTAGGCCGGGCCGTAGCCCGGAAACAGCCTGCGAAAGGGCGGAACGCATGGGGTCGTGGCTGGCACGGAGCCGCCGGAGTTCGCCCGTGGCCGCCCTCTCCGCCCTGCTGGCACTCGCGTTGCTCACCGGATGCACCGGCGGGAGCCCGCAACCGCCGTCGTCCGGGGCGGCACCCGGGACTTCGTCCGCGACCAAGGCGCCCCGCTCCACCCCGGCGCAGGCGCCCGTCGTGTTCACCGCGCAGGGGGACATCGGAGTCGGCTCCAACGCCCGCAAAGTGCTCGGCACGGTCGCGAAGATCAAACCGGCACTGAACCTGGCGCTGGGCGACTTCAGCTACCAGGCCGGCCTCGAACAGCAGTTCTGCGATATGGTCACCGGCGTCCTCGGCTCCGGCTTCCCCTACGAGCTGGTCACCGGCAACCACGAGAGCGACGGGCACGACGGCGACATCGCCACCTTCGCCCAGTGCCTGCCGAACCGGCTGCCCGGGCTGGTGGGCGACTACGGCACGCAGTGGTACGTCGACGTACCCGAAAAGAACCCCCTGGTCCGCATCATCATGGTCTCCCCCGGGATCAAGTTCAAGGACGGGAAAACCCTGGATTACGGCCGCGACAGCGAACGCTGGACGTGGACCGCGGACGCGCTGGACGGGGCGAAGGAACGGAACATCCCCTGGACGGTGGTGGGCATGCACACCCCCTGCTTCAACCTGGGCGCCTACTCCTGCCAGCCCGGCGCAGACTTCACCAACCTGCTGATCGAGAAGAAGGTGGACCTGGTCCTCACCGGCCATCAGCACCTCTACCAGCGCACGCACCAACTGGGCCACAGTCCGGACTGCCCGGCTCTGGTCCCGGATGAGTTCTCGAAACCGTGTCTCGGCGGCACCGGTGGCTCACTGACCCAGGGCCGCGGGACGGTGTTCGCCGGCGTCGGAATCGGCGGGGTGGGGCTGCACGACGTCCGCGAGAACGACCCGGAGGCCGGCTATTTCGCGGAATGGTCCGGCAAGAACGTCAAGCCCACCTACGGCACGCTCAAGGTGTCCGCGGGAGAGGACGCGCTGACCGCCGCGCTGGTCCCGGCCGAGGGCAGCTTCACGGATTCCTTCACCATCACGCGGTGACCGCGCCCTGGGTGGGGGTGGCTGGCCCTTGGTGGCGCCGGTCAGCGCCCCTTGGCGGCGGTGACGAAGGCCGTGACCCGGGCCGGGTCCTTGACCCCGCGGGAAACCTCGACGCCGGAGGAGACGTCCACGCCCCACGCACCGGCGGCCGCGGCGGCGTCTGCCACGTTCTCCGGGTCCAGGCCGCCGGCCAGCAACCAGTGCCGGTCCCCCAGCCCCCGGGCGCGGACCGAGGCGTAGTCCCAGGCTTCGCCGGAGCCGGGCACGGCGGCGTCGACCAGCACCAGGTCCTCGCCCCAGTCGGCAAAGGCTTCCGGTTCCGCGGACATCGTTATCGCCCGGATCAGCTTCATGCCGGCGTTGTGGACGGTCCGGACATCCTCCCGGCTCCGGTCGCCGTGCAGCTGGACCCAGTCCAGTCCGGCGTCCCTGGCCGCCGCGACGGCATCGGCCGCCGATTCGTGCCGGAAGACGCCCACCGCGGGGACCCCGGACGGCACGCCGGGCAGCAGTTCGCGGACCCGTTCCGGGGCCACCTGCCGGGGGCTGGCGGTCAGGACGAAGCCCACCGCGTCCGCCCCGGCGTAGACGGCGGCCCGGACGGCCTCGCTGGTGGTGAGACCGCATACCTTGACGAACATTCCGGCTCCCTACCGCTGTGCTGTGTTGCTTTCACTGCTGTGTCGCTTTCACTGCTGTGTCGCTTTGACCTTGCCTCGACGTTAGCAAGTCCCGCGCCCGGCCACCGGCGCCGCGGCTAGGCTGATCCCATGGACATCATCCGTTACGCCGACCTTAAGCCCGCCCCCTGGCGCAACGGCGGTGGCACCACCCGAGAACTGGCCCGCTTCCCGCTCGGCGCGGCCGACGGCGGCTGGGACTGGCGGGTGAGCATCGCGGAGGTCGGCAAGGCCGGGGACTTCTCCGCGTTCCCCGGGATGGAGCGGGTCCTCACCGTCGTGGACGGCGACCTGCTGTTCCTGACGGTCGACGGCGCCGAGCACCCGCTGGAAAAGTACCGCCCCTTCCGGTTCTCCGGCGACGCCGACGCGGCCGGAGCCCTGCCCACCGGCGACATCCGGGACCTGAACGTCATCTGCCGGCGGGGCACCTTCAAGGGCTTCACCTCCATCATCGAGCTGTCCAAGAAGCGCGCACACCCGGTCTTCGAGGGGCAGTTCGGCATCCTGCTGCAGGGCCAGGCGACGGTCGACGGCGAGGCGCTGGGCCGGTACGACGCCGTCGTCGGATCGGAGCCGGCGACGCCCGAGATCCTGGGCCGCGGCTTCCTGGCCGTCGTCTCGATCGACCCCGTCGCCTGAACCCGGTCCGGCCGGAGGCCTAGCTTCCGGCTTTTGCTAGGCTGAAAGCAAGGCCGGATCCCGGCCTCCGGACGACGGTTCAGTACCCGGCACGCGACAAGACTGGCCAAAGGATTCTTGTCATGTCGTGGATCATTCTCATTGCCGCCGGATCGCTCGAAGCCGTGTGGGCCGCCGCGTTGCACCGCACGTCGCAGGCCACCGGCCGCCGCCGCCTCCTGCCGGGCGCCCTGTTCCTGGTAGCCGTCCTCGCCAGCACCGGCGGACTCGCGATCGCCATGCAGACCATCCCCACTGGGACCGCCTACGCCGTCTGGGTAGGAGTCGGCGTCGTCCTTACCTCCGCCTACGCCATGGCCACCCGGGTTGAACCCGCCAGCGCCGCCCGGATCCTGCTGCTCGGCGGGATCGTGGCGTGCGTGGCCGGCCTGAAGCTGGTGGCGTGATGCGCGCCGGCACCCGTGGAACGGGTGTTTCCTGGCTGATCCTGCTCGGCTCGGCCGTCCTCGAGGCGGTGTGGGCCACGGCCCTGGGCCTTTCCGACGGGTTCAGCCGTCCCGTGCCTACCCTGGTCTTCGCCGTGGCCGCGGCGTTGAGCATGGCCGGGCTGGGCGTAGCCGTGCGGCGCATCCCGCTGGGCACCGCGTACGCCGTGTGGGTGGGAATCGGTGCGGCACTGACCGTCGGCTGGGCGATGGCCACCGGCGTCGAACCCGCCAACCCGCTGAAACTGTTGTTCATCGCGGGGATCGTCGGCTGCGCGGCCGGCCTGAAACTGCTGCCCAGCGGGCCCGAGGACCCTCAACCGTCTGCTCCCGAGCCTGCGTCCCGTACGCTCCCGCCCGGTTAGTCACGCAGGCAACCCCGATCCGGCCGGACACGCCGTGTCGCAGGCCCGGGTCCGGCAGGTAACCGGGCAGGAACGCACACACGCCTGCCGCCGGGCACCGACAAAGGCCGGCAACCCCCGGAAACCCGCCCGGAATACCGGGACCGGGCGGGAGGTTCTTGGCTGGGACAGCGGTTCCGGCAATGACAGGAGACTCCAGATGACAGCCACAGTTCAGCTCGGCGACGGCCTCAGCGTCAGCCCCCTCGGGTTCGGCGGCATGGCCCTGACCCCGGTCTACGGCGAGGTAGACCAGGCCGAGGCGCTGGCCACCCTGCACCACGCCGTCGACGCCGGGGTGACCTTCCTGGACACCGCGGACATCTACGGCAGCGGCAGCAATGAGGAACTCTTCGCCGCCCTGCTCAAGGACCGGCGCTCCGAGGTGCAGTTGGCCACGAAGTTCGGTCTGGTGGGGAACCCGGCGGAGGGCTACACGGACATCCGGGGCGACGCCGCCTACGTCCGCGCGGCCGTGGACCGCAGCCTGTCCCGCCTCGGTACCGACAGTATCGACCTGTATTACATGCACCGCCGTGACCTCCGCGTTCCGATTGTGGAAACCGTGGAGGCCATGGCGGAGCTGGTCAAGGCCGGAAAGGTCAAGCATCTGGGCCTGTCCGAGGTGACGGCGGCGGAACTCCGGGAAGCCCACGCCGTCCACCCGATTGCCGCCGTCCAGAGCGAATGGTCCATCTGGAGCCGGGACGTGGAGCGCAACGTGGTGCCCGCGGCGGCCGAACTGGGTGTCGGCTTCGTGCCCTATTCGCCGCTGGGCCGGGGGTTCCTGACCGGCACCGTGGATGCCTCGAAGCTGGGCAGCAACGACTTCCGCCGCAACATCCCCCGCTTCGCCGCGGACGCTGTGGACGCCAACCAGGCCGTGGTGGCCACGGTCCGCGAGGTCGCCGCCGAGCTGCAGACCGCCAGCGGTCCCGCCACACCGGCGCAGGTTGCCCTGGCCTGGCTGCTGGCCCGCGGCGAGGCGCTGGGCCTGCCCGTCGTCCCGATTCCCGGCACCCGCAAGGCCGCCCGGATCGATGAAAACCTCGGCGCCCTGTCCCTGAAGCTGGACCCGGCGCAACTCGACCGGCTCAACACCGCGGCGGACGCCGTCGTCGGCTCCCGCGCAGCGAACCCGGGCTGGGTCTCCGAGGGCCGGGAATAGGCGGTCCTAGACTGATGCCCATGGACTCACTCATTCATTCGCTCCGCGACGTCACCATCCGCAGGATTTCGGTCAGTGAGATGGACAACAATGTGTACCTGCTCACCGCTAAGGCTTCCGGCGCGCAGCTCCTGATCGATGCGGCCGATGATGCGGCCGCCATCGAGGCGCTGCTGGCCGACGCCGCCGCGGACACCGAGGCGACGCCGAAGCTGGCGCTGATCGCCACCACGCACCAGCACTGGGACCACGTCCGTGCGCTGCCCGAGGTGGTCAAGGAGACCGGCGCGAAGACCGCCGCCGGAACCGACGACGCTCCCGCGCTGCCGGTGCCGGTGGATGTGCTGCTGGATCACGGCGACGTCGGCAACTTCGACGGGTTCGACGTGACGGCGGTGCACCTGCGCGGCCACACCCCGGGCTCGGTGGCGCTGGTGTACCAGGACCCGGCAGGGCCCGCGCACATCTTCTCCGGCGACTCGCTGTTTCCGGGCGGGGTGGGCAACACGGACAAGGATCCGGTGCGGTTCACCCAGCTCCTGGACGATGTGTCCGCGCGGCTGTTCGATGCCTACCCGGACGACACGGTCGTGCACCCGGGCCACGGCAAGCCGACCACCCTCGGTGCGGAACGCCCGCACCTTGAGGAGTGGCGCGCCCGCGGCTGGTAGATTCTGCCGGCTCGGCAGGAGCCGGAATCCGCGCCGGTTCCGGACCGGCGCCGCGGATTCGGACGGCCGTATCGGGGACCCCCGGTGCGGCCGTCCGTTTCCGTAGCGCGGACGGTTAATCCACCCCGAAACTTGGGGCCACGACCGCCGGGTTCCCTGGCCGAGCTTGCGAGGTTAGGGAGCGGTTGGGGACTAGCGGCTGCGGCGGTCGTTCGATGCCGGGGCCGACGCGCGGCGGGGACCGCCGCTGCGGGCCGGACGGCCTTCGCCGGAGCGGCCGTTGCCGCCGCCCGCGTAGGAACCGCCGGAGGTGCCGCCGCTGTTGGAAGACCAGACCGGAGCCGAACCGCCGCCGGAGCGACCGCCCGATTTGGTGCCTGCCGCAGCACGCTGGCCGGTGGCCGGACGTCCGCTACGCTGGCCGCCGGTGGAACCGCCGGTACGCGGGGCGCCGCCCCGGCCCGCGGCCGATCCGCCACGGGGTGCCCCGCCGCGGGAATCGTTCCGGCCCTCGGCTGCACGGCCGTCGGAACCGCGACCCGCGGCGGGACGGCCGCCGGCGGACGGAACATCGTTGTGGTGCGCGTAGGCGGTGGCGCGGCCGCGGCCCCGGGCGTTGCGGCGCTCGGAACGCTCGGCGTCGGACCGGTCCTGGTTCTGCTCGGCGATGCGCTCGGCGGCGCTGCGGGCAGCGGCCTGGCCCTCGTAGGCAACGGCGCGGCGCTCGGCACGCGGCAGGTCGGTGCGCGGAGCCTCGGCGGACACCTTGCCGCGTCCACCGCGGCCGCCGCGGCCACCGGCGGTGGGGGCTGCCTGGCGGCGGGCCCGCTTGCGCTCGGCGTTGGCACCGGTGGAGCTGCCACCGCCCTGCTGCGGAGCCTTGGCGGCCAGCAGCGCGGCGCGGGTGCGGGGGTCAACCTTCTCGGCGATGTCGCCGACGAGCTCGGCCACGATCGGCGAGCTGGCGGTGACGCGCTCGAAGCTGACGTCCACGCCTGCGGCCTTCATGAGCTTCTTCACGTCGGACTGCTGCTCCGGCAGGGTCAGGGTGACCACGGTGCCGTCGGAACCGGCGCGGGCGGTACGGCCCGAGCGGTGCAGGTAGGCCTTGTGCTCGGTGGGCGGGTCCACGTGGATGACGAGTTCGACGTCGTCGACGTGCACGCCGCGGGCGGCGACGTCGGTGGCGACCAGGACGCGGACGTCGCCGGAGGAGAACTCGGCGAGGTTGCGGTCACGGGCGTTCTGCGACAGGTTGCCGTGGAGGTCGACGGCGGGGATGCCGGCGTCGGTCAGGGTCTTGGCCAGCTTGCGGGCGTGGTGCTTGGTGCGCATGAACAGCACGCGGCGGCCGGCGCCGGAGGCGAGCTCCACGATCAGCTGCTTCTTCACGGTCTGGTCGTTGACCACCAGGACGTGGTGCTCCATGGTGGTGACCGCGGCCTGGGGGTCGTCCACGGAGTGGGTCAGCGGGTTGGAGAGGTAGCGCTGGACGATCTTGTCCACGCCGTTGTCCAGGGTGGCGGAGAAGAGCAGGCGCTGACCCTGGGTGGGGGTCATGTCCATGAGCTTCTTGACCACGGGGAGGAAGCCGAGGTCGGCCATGTGGTCGGCCTCGTCCAGGACGGTGATTTCGACCGACTCGAGGGTCAGGATGCGCTGGCGGATCAGGTCCTCCAGGCGGCCGGGGCAGGCGATGACGATGTCGACGCCGGCGCGGAGGGCCTTTTCCTGGCGGGCCTGGGAGATGCCGCCGTAGATCACGGTGGTGTTCAGGCCGACGGCCTTGGCCAGCGGCTCAACCGTGGCGTTGATCTGGGTTGCCAGCTCGCGGGTGGGGGCCAAGACCAGGGCCATGGGGCGGCCGGGCTTGCGGAAGTGCGCGGCCTCGCGCTCGGCGAGACGGGCGACCAGCGGGATGGCGAAGGCGATGGTCTTGCCGGAGCCGGTGCGGCCGCGGCCCAGGACGTCGCGTCCGGCCAGGGTGTCAGGAAGGGTCTTGACCTGGATGGGGAACGGCTCGGTGATTCCCTGGGCGGTCAGGGTGTCGGCAAGGGCCTTGGGCGTGCCGAGGGCAGCAAATGTAGTCATAAGTGTCAAGGGTCTTTCAGGCGGTATCCGTGCGGATATCGGCCCCCGGCGCCGGTTGGACCAGGGGTTCGCCGAAGAAAAGTCAGGTGGTCGACCGGGCGGTCTGCGGGTAGCCGCTCATTGCCGGGACCAAATGGAACGCGTTCATCGACGCAGGATGTGCCTCTCACATGAAAAAATCCCACTCCCGCGGGGAGATTCCGAGGAATCCGCGGGCGATCCGGCGGTCTGCCGAGGCTTTCCAGCCGGATCAGGAGTGGGCATCACTGCACATCAAGTTCCCCCAGTCTATCATCCGGGACCCTCCTCCCGTTTCCAGCCCGTCCCAACTGACTCGCAGCTAATGCCGTTTTCGCGGTCCAAAACGGCATTAACTGCCGGTCAGTCGGGTGCGCCGCGGCGGGCGACGCGCGGCGCCACCAGGACGCCGGCGACGCCGATCGCGGCGGTGAGGGCGAAGACCCCGGCGAACGGTGCGGCGGCACCGTTCGGGCCGGCTCCCGCCGTCGTGAACGCCGCGAAGATGATGCCCGTGGTGGCCAGCGAGAGGGCGCCGCCGAGGGAGTCCGAGATGGACATCGCGGAGCTGTTGAAGCCCTCGTTTTCGCGGGTGGAGAGGGCCAGAGTCATGACGCTGAGCCGCGCGTACATCAGGCCCATGCCCGCGCCGGCGAACACCCAGCCGGCGATCGCGACGGCGGCGGGCCAGCCGAGGACGGTGGTGGCCAGGGCCAGGACGACGGCGGCGAGCACCATCGCCGCCCCGATCCGGATGGCGCGGCGGTGTTCCAGCCGAGGGCCCAGGCGGCCCTGCACCGCGGACGCGGAGGCCCACGCCACGGCGCCGGCGGTGAGGGTCAGCCCGGCAAAGGTGGGCGCGAAGGCGTAACGCTCCACCAGCAGGTACGGCAGGTACACCTCGGCGCCGAAGAACGCGGCGGAGGCCAGCCCGCGGGTGAGGATGACGCTGGGAAGCCCGCGCCGGGCGGTCAGCGTGCCGCGGGGCATCAGCGGGCGGACGGCCAGCAGCGCGACGGCGACGGCGGCCCCGGCCAGCAGCCCGCCGATCCCCGGGAGGGACGAGGAGAGGTTCAGGCCCAGGACCGCGGCGGCAGCGAGCGCGGCCAGCCCCAGCTTGGCCAGCGCCCCGGGGACGCGGGAGGGCCGGGGGCCCGCCTGATTACCAGTGCCAGATTCCGCCAGGGCGGATTCCGCCGGAGCCGGTTCCGGCTGGCCCGCCGGGACTTCATTAGGGGCGGGCTCGTTTTTCGGCAGCCCGCGCAGCGCCGGAGCGGTCAGCAGCAACGCCGGAACCACCAGGCCCACCACACCCAGGAAGACCCACGGCCAGCCCGCCACCTCCGCCACCAGCCCGGCGGTGAACGGGCCCACCAGCGAGGGGACCACCCACGCGGCGGAGAACGCGGCGAAGATCTTGGGGTGCAGCGGCGGCGGGTAGACCCGGGCCACCACCACGTACAGCGCCACGGTCAGGCCGCCGCCACCGAGACCCTGCACCAGGCGCCCCGCGACCAGGACCGGCATGGAGGCGGCGGTCCCGGCAATCAGCAGCCCCACGACGAACATGCCGACGGCGGAGAGCAGCGGCGCCACCGGCCCCCTGCGGTCGGCCCAGCTGCCGGAGGCCACCATGCCGATCACGCCGGTGGCCAGCGGCCCGGCGAAGGCCAGGGCGTAGAGCCCGGCGCCGTCGAGTTCGCGGCTGACCAGCGGCATGATCGTGGTCACCGCCAGCGATTCGAAGGCCGCCAGGAACACCAGCGCGCAGGCGCCGAGGGTCACCAGAACGTACCGGCGCTGGAAGATGCCGCCGGTCTCCGGCCCTTGGTCCGGGCGGGTTCGCGGGCTGGCGGGGTTCGACATACCTGAAGCCTACGGCGCAAGCCCCTGGGCGGGGACGACGACGGCGCCGCTGGCCCGGGAGTCGGCGTCGAGCATCCACCCCACCCGCTTGACGGTCCGAAGCATCACCACGCTCTCCACCAGCTCGATCCCCGGCACCTTCTGCTGCAGCGCGAGTTCGACCGTCATCACGTCGGCCAGGGACTGCAGCCACATGATGATCACGAAGTTGGTGGGCCCGGTGGTGGAGGCGCTCAGCCGGACGTTGCGCATGGTCTTCAGCTCGGCGGCCGCCGCCTCGTGCTGGCCGGCGGGGACGTTGACGAACCACTGGCAGGTGACCGGGAAGGACGAATAGCGCTGGGCCACCTCGCAGCGGAAGGACAGCATGCCGCTGGCCAGCACCCGGTTCAGCTGCCGCTGGACGGTGGCCGGGTGGCGGCCCAGGCTCCGGGCGATCTCCGCGGCCGTGGCCCGCCCGTCCCGGGCCAGGAACGGCAGCAGCGCCAGGTGGCTCTCCGGCAGTTCCCGCGCGACGGCGGCCGCTGATGCTGCCGTTCCGGCCTCAGCGCCGGCCAGGGTCCGCACGGCCGCCTGCTGCGCCCGGTCCAGCACGTTGAGCCGCCAGGCGCCGCCGCTGGAATGCAGCCGGGTGCACAACGCGGTCTCGTACTTGGTCAGGCCCTCGATCTCCTTCAGCCGGGACATCACCTGGTCGCTGAGGTCGTCCAGGGACCGGGTGATGACGGTGAGCATCAGGTTGCGCTTGCTGGCAGCCTCCTCCACGGTCACCACCTCCGGCATCAGGGCCAGCTGCTCGGTGACCTCGTCACGGCGGTGCATCTCGCAGTCGACGGCGATGAAGGCCAGGCACATCTGGTGCGGGTCGCCGATCAGGTGAGCGGTGATCCACGAAACCCCGGACGCCCGCAGCCGGTCCCACCTGGCCGCCAGCGTGGTGGCGTGGACACCCAGGACCTCCGCGGCGTCGCCCCAGCCCAGCCGCGGCGCCATCTGCAGCACGTTGATCAACGCAAGGTCATCCTCGCTCAGCTCCACGTCCCACTCCCCTCTCATGCACGAATCCTGCGTTCCACGGGAATGGATGCATATTTCCAGCCCTTAGCGCCCGTGTGGCGCAGGTCACTCCAGAATAGACCCGAACGCACCGCCCCAATCAACCGCCCATCAACCGCCAGGAGAGTTTGTGACCATCACCGACGACGCCCGGGAACTCCAGCCGGAGCTGGCCCGCTTCCGCCACGCCCTGCACCGCGAACCGGAAATCGGCCTGGACCTGCCCCGCACCCAGGAAAAGGTCCTGCAGCAACTCGACGGGCTGGGCTACGAGATCACCCTCGGCACAGACACCACCTCCGTCACCGCCGTGCTCCGCGGCCAGGGGAACGCCGGCTCCGGAGCCGATGACGTGAGCCGTCCCGCCGTGCTCCTGCGCGCCGACATGGATGGCCTCCCGGTCCAGGAGAAGACCGGCATCGACTACTCCTCCACCATGGACGGCGCCATGCACGCCTGCGGCCACGACCTGCACACCTCCATGCTCGCCGGCGCCGCCACCCTGCTGGCCGAGCAGCGGCACCAGCTGGCCGGCGACGTCGTCCTGATGTTCCAGCCCGGCGAGGAAGGCTTCGACGGCGCCAGCTACATGATCCGCGAGGGCGTCCTGGACGCCCCGGGCCGGCGCGTGGACGCCGCCTACGGCATGCACGTGTTCTCCGCACTGGAACCGCACGGCACCTTCTGCACCAAGCCCGGCGTAATGCTCAGCTCCTCCGACGGGCTCACCGTCACCGTGCTGGGCGCCGGCGGCCACGGCTCCGCCCCGCACGCGGCCAAGGACCCGGTCACGGTCGCCGCCGAGATGGTCACGGCGCTGCAGGTCATGGTCACCCGCCAGTTCAACATGTTCGACCCGGTGGTCCTCTCCGTGGGCGTGCTCCAGGCCGGCACCAAGCGGAACATCATCCCCGAATCCGCCCGGATCGAGGCGACGGTGCGGACCTTCTCGGAGGAATCCCGGCAGAAGATGATGGACGCCGTCCCCCGCCTGCTGCGCGGCATCGCGGCGGCCCACGGGCTCGACGTCGACGTCGACTACCAGCAGGAATATCCGCTCACCATCACCGATGAGGACGAGACCCGCACCGCGGAAAACGTCATCGGGGACCTCTTCGGCGAGGGCCGGCTGGCCCGCTGGGCCACGCCGCTGAGCGGCTCCGAGGACTTCTCCCGCGTCCTGGCCGAGGTCCCGGGCACCTTCATCGGCCTCTCCGCCGTCCCGCACGGCGGCGACCACACGACGTCGGCGTTCAACCACTCGCCGTACGCCACGTTCGACGACGCCGTCCTGGCCGACGGCGCCGCCCTCTACGCCGAACTCGCCCTGTCCCGGCTCGCCACCCTCTCGGCCGCCACAGCCACCGCGGCCGCCGTACCCGCCGGCCGCTCCTAACCGGCACCCCCGTCCAGCACCACTCCCACCCAGAACCACCCGGAGATTTCCATGACAGCAACCGTGTCCCAGCCGACGGCTCCCCGGACATCCACCCGCAAGACCCTGATCGGCACCGGCATCGGCAACGCCGTCGAATGGTACGACTGGGCGATCTACGCCACGTTCACCCCGTTCATCGCCAGCCAGCTCTTCAGCAAGTCGGACCCCGCCTCGGCGGTGCTCTCCACCCTGGCGATCTTCGCCGTCGGCTTCGTCGCCCGGCCCTTCGGCGGCTTCCTCTTCGGTTGGATCGGCGACCGGATCGGCCGCAAGGCATCCATGACCCTGGCCGTAGGCCTGGCGTCGGTGGGCAGCCTGATGATCGGCGTCGCCCCGACCTTCGCCGCGGTGGGCGCCTTCGCGTCCCTGATGCTGCTGGTGGCCCGGCTGGTCCAGGGCCTGGCGCACGGCGGCGAGCTGCCCTCCTCCCAGACCTACCTCTCGGAGATGGCGCCGAAGGAACACCGCGGCTTCTGGGCCACCCTGATCTACACCTCCGGCACGGTCGGCATCCTCTTCGGCACCCTGCTGGGCGCGGTCCTGAACATGGCCCTCTCCACCGAGGCGATGAACGCCTGGGGCTGGCGGGTGCCGTTCCTGATCGGCGCCGCGATGGGACTGTACGCCCTGATCATGCGGTCCCGGCTGCACGAGACCGACGTCTTCGCCGGTGAGGCGCTGGCCGAGAAGAAGGCCGCGATCTGGCCGCAGATCGTCCGGCACCGCAAGCAGGCCCTGCAGGTGATCGGCCTGACCGTGGGCCTGACGGTCATCTACTACATCTGGGGCGTCGTCGCCCCCAGCTACGCCACCACCGCCCTGAAGATCGACCGCGGCGAGGCGCTCTGGGCCGGCGTCGTGGGCAACATCGTCTTCATCGCAGCGCTGCCGTTCTGGGGCAAGCTCGCGGACCGGATCGGCCGCAAGAAGGTGCTGTGGGCCGGCGCGATCGGCTCGGGCCTGCTGCACTTCCCGATGACCGCCCTGCTGAAGGATTCGGCCTGGCAGTTGGCCGTCAGCATGTCCGTGATGCTGATCTTCATCGCCGCGAGCGCCGCGATCGTCCCGGCTGTGTACGCCGAACTGTTCCCCACCAGCATCCGCACTGTCGGCGTCGGCGTGCCGTACTCCATCTGCGTCGCGCTCTTCGGCGGCACCGCCCCGTACCTGCAGCAGTGGCTGGGCACCAGCCTGCAGTCTCCGCAGCTGTTCAACGTCTACGCCGTGGCCCTGCTGGCCGTCTCCGCCCTGTTCGTCTTCACCATCCCGGAGACCAAGGGCAAGGACCTCACCGCCTGACCGGGGCCAGGCGCCGCTGCAAAGCCCCGGTTTCTCCCAACTGACTCGCACCTGAGGCCGTTATGAGCGCTCATAACGGCCTCAGCTGCGAGTCAGTTGGGTGCGGGGCTCCACTATTCTGGAGGGGATGAGTGAAACCCCAGAATCCCCGCAGCCGGCGCCTTCCCCGCGCCCGGTGACCCCCGGCAGCCAGGCCTCCTTCGGCACCTACGGCGGCCGCCCGGTGAGCTTCGTGCGCCGCGGCACCCGGCTGCAGGGCCGCCGCCAGGCGGCCTGGGACGAGCATTCGGACCGCTGGGCCGTGGACGTGCCCCGGCACATCGCCAACACCTCCGTCCACCCGGACTACGTCTTCGACGCCGAGGCCGAGTTCGGCCGCACGGCCCCGCTGATCGTGGAGATCGGCTCCGGCCTGGGCGACGCCGTCTGCCATGCGGCCGAACAGAACCCGGACACCGACTTCCTGGCCGTGGAGGTCTACACCCCGGGCCTGGCCAACACCCTGATCAAGATCAACAGCCGCGGCCTGACCAACGTCCGCGTGGTGGAGGCCAACGCCCCCGAGGTCCTGGCCAGCATGCTTCCCGCCGGCTCCGTCACCGAACTCTGGGTCTTCTTCCCGGACCCGTGGCACAAGTCCCGGCACCACAAGCGCCGCCTGATCCAGCCGGCGTTCGCGGAACTCGCCGCCCGGGCGCTCAAGCCCGGCGGCATCTTCCGGATCGCCACCGACTGGTCCAACTACGCCGTGCACGTCCGGGAGGTCATGGCCGGCGCCGCCGACTTCGAAAACCTGCACGAGGGCGAACGCAGCGGCCCGGACAGCCCGCTGACCCAGGTCTGGGAATCCGGCGTGGAGTCCGTGGTGGGCGGCGCCCCGGTCAAGGAGGGCCGCGCCCCGGTCAGCACCGAGCACACCGGCCCCAACGAGGGCGTCGACGACGTCGGCGGCTGGGCGCCGCGGTTCGACGGCCGGATCCTGACCAGCTTCGAGAACAAGGCCCACGAGGCCGGCCGGCTGATCTTCGACCTCAGCTACCGGCGCCGCTGATCCGGGCCCATCGCCTGCGGCCGCGGGGGCCGTCCGCATGGCAGGATTACGGCAAAGCTCAACAGTGCAAGAACGGACCAGCAGCATGGAACTGAAAGACGCGGCAGAAGTTGCGGAGGATGTCACCAACTCCCGGCCGCTCGAAATCGCGGCCCGAGCGGGGTTCGCCGTCTCCGGGCTGCTGCACTTCCTGATCGGCCTGGTCGCGATCCGCCTCGCGATGGGCGGCCAGGGCCAGGCGGACGTCAGCGGCGCGGTGGCCGAGATGGCCCAGCAGCCCGTCGGACCGTACCTGCTCTGGAGCGCGTTCGCCGCGTGCGTGGCCTTGGCAATCTGGCAGACCAGCGACGCGGTGTTCGACTTCGAGCACCTGGAAACGAAGAAGAAAGCCGCCAGGAAGCTCAAGGCCGCCCTGCAGGCCGTCGTCTACACCGGCTTCGCACTGACCCTCGCGTCGGTGGCCCTGGGCGCGCACGCGGACCATCGCCAGTCCACCAGCGACCTGACCCTGCACCTGATGGCCACGCCCGGCGGGACGCTTTTGCTGATCCTGATCGGTGTCGCCGTGGCCGTGACCGGCGTGGTCTATGCCATCCGCGGCTTCCGGAAGTCCTTCGTGAAGTACCTCCGCATGCCTGCCAATGAGCACGCCTGCCTGGCCGTGAAGGTCACCGGGATCATCGGCTACGCGGCCAAGGGCGTGGCCCTGCTGCTGACCGGGATGCTGATCGTGATTGCCACCATCAAGGCTGACCCGGACGAATCGACCGGGCTCGACGGCGGCCTCAAGGCCCTGCGGGACCAGCCGCTGGGCATGTACATGCTCGCCGCCGTCGGCGCCGGGCTGATCTGCTACGGCATCTTCATGGCCGTCCGCGCCCGCCTCGCACGGATGTAGCCGGACTCCGGCCCCTGCCCTGGCCCCCACGGCCGGCGCCCGCGGTCCGGGGTCACCGCCGGCTGGCTAAGATGGATCAGATGACCAACTGCCGAAAGTAGTGCCTTCATGCCCTCGAATCCGGATGAGAATGCGGCACTGGCGATCCAGACCCCCGCAATCAACGACCGCTCCCTCGCGGCCGGGCTCGCCTACGCCATGGGGAGCCGGGTCTCCGGGATTTCCTTCGACGCCGCCACCGGGCTGATGCTGGGCAAGGTCCGCGGCGGGTCCGATGTGCCGTATTCGACGACGGCGAAGCTGGTCCGCAAGGGCGGCGGCTGGAGCTGCACCGTGGGCGTCTGCAGCTGCCCGGTCCGCAAGGACTGCAAGCACGTCGCGGCGCTGCTTTTCGCGGCGGAGGACAACCCGGCCACCCGTGTGCAGCTGCTGGCCCCGGCCGAGACGTCCCGGCTCTCCCGGCAGCCGGCTCCCGTGGACCTGCCCGACTGGGAGCAGGCGCTCAGCCCGCTGCTCTCCCGGCAGGCGTCCACGCAGCCCTCCGCCGGCGTGCCCTTGGCGCTGCAGTTCGAGATCGAGGAACCGGCTCCGCACTTCTCCTACACCGGCCGCCGCGACCCGCTGCGCAGCGTCCGCCAGCTCAAGGCCCGCCCCGTCATCATGGGCGCGAAGGGCAAGTGGATCCGCGGCGACGTCTCGTGGAGCACCCTGAGCTACCTGAACTACCGCCGGGAGTGCAACGAGGCCCACGTGGAGTGGATGCTGGAGTTCCTGGCCTCGCACACTTCCGTGGCGAACCGCCAGCACGCCGGGACCGGGCTCTGGCTGGGTCTGAACACCTACGCCGGCCGGAACCTGTGGAGCCTGCTGGAGGAGGCCCGCAAGATCGGCCTGGCCCTGGTTCACGGCAAGGCGGACGAGCCCGTGCACCTGGCGGCGAGCCCCGCCGCCGTCGGACTCAACCTCACCCGCTTCGGCACCCCCGCCGGCGCTGGCGCCGGGAACGGCGCGGACAGCGCCGCCGGAACCGGCGCCGACGACGGCGGCGGCAACGACGGCGGCCTCGCCCTCGCGCCCATCATCACCGTCGAGGCCACCGAGGTGGACCCCGCGGCGGTGGGCACCATCGGCCGCCCCGCGCACGGCATCTTCGTCACGGGTGACGCCGGGACCCTCCCGGGCCTGGCACCCGAGGGCGCCACGATCACGCTCGCGCCGCTCGAGGCCGGGCTCAGCGAGGAACTGCTGGCGTTCGTCACCGCCGGCACCACGCTGCACATCCCGTCCCGGGACGAGACCCGCTTCCTCACCGGTTTCTACCCGAAGCTGAAGCAGACCGCCCGGGTCACCGCCTCGGACGAGTCGGTGGAGCTGCCGACGCTGGCCGTCCCCACGCTGTCGCTGCTGGCGAATTACGGCGCGGACCACCGGGTCCGACTGCACTGGGAGTGGCACTACACCTCCGGCACCCTGGTCACGGCGCAGCCGCTTTGGCGCCACCCCGGCGACCACGGCTATCGGGACGACACCGCCGAGGCGCGCATCCTCGAAACCGTGGGCCAGCCCTGGGAGGTGGTGCCCAAGCTCGGCGAATCGGCCACCGGCGGCTGGGGCACACCCCGGCTCGCCGACTCCGCAGAGCTCAGCGGCCTGGACACCCTGGCGTTCACCGAGGAGGTCCTCCCCCGGCTGCGCCAGCTGGCCGAGGTCACCGTGGACACCGCCGGCGAGATCGCCGACTACCGCGAGGCGGAGGAGGCCCCGGTGGTCTCCATCTCCACCAAGGCCACCGAACAGCGGGACTGGTTCGACCTGGGCATCCAGATTTCGCTGGAGGGCCAGCCGGTGTCCTTCGCCGCCGTGTTCTCCGCTCTCGCCGCCGGTCAGACGAAGATGCTGCTACCCAGCGGCGCCTACTTCTCGCTGGACCTGCCCGAGCTGCACCAACTGCGCGCCCTGATCGAGGAGGCCCGGGAGCTGCAGGACAACAAGGACGCCCCGCTCCAGATCAGCCGCTTCCAGGCCGGGCTCTGGGACGAGCTGGCGCAGCTGGGGATCGTGGACGAACAGGCCTCCGCCTGGCGGGACGCCGTCGGCGGGCTGCTGGAGGGGGGCGTGAAAGGCCTGCCGCTGCCGGACACCCTGGACGCGGAGCTGCGTCCCTACCAGCTGGAGGGCTTCAACTGGCTGAGCTTCCTCTACCGCCACGGCCTGGGCGGGGTGCTGGCCGACGACATGGGCCTGGGCAAGACCGTGCAGACGCTCGCGCTGATCTGCGCGGCGAAGATCGCGGCTGCCGAGGCGGCGTCTGTTGCGGCTGACGGCGACGACGACGCCGGGGCACCCGGAGCCGCGGGCGCCGCCCCGTTCCTGGTGGTGGCACCCACGTCCGTGGTGGGCAACTGGCTGGCCGAGACCGCTCGGTTTGCCCCCGGGCTGACCGTGCGGGCCATCGGCGAGACCTTCGCCAAGAGCGGCTCCGATCCTGCCGACGCTCTGGCCGGCGCCGACGTCGTCATCACCTCCTACGCGCTCTTCCGCATCGACTACGACGCGTACGCGTCCCGCCGCTGGGCCGGCCTGGTGCTGGACGAGGCGCAGTTCGTGAAGAACCATCAGTCCAAGGCCTACCAGTGCGCCCGGAAGCTGCCTGCGGACTTCAAGCTGGCGGTGACCGGCACGCCGCTGGAGAACAACCTGATGGAGTTCTGGGCGCTGACCTCGATCGTGGCGCCCGGGCTGTTCGCCAGCCCCAAGCGCTTCGCGGAGAACTACCAGCGGCCGGTGGAGAAGAACGGGGACCGGGCACGGCTGGACAAGCTGCGCCGCCGGGTCCGCCCGCTGATGCTGCGCCGCACCAAGGAACAGGTGATCCGGGACCTGCCGCCCAAGCAGGAGCAGATCCTGGAGGTGGTGCTGAATCCGCGGCACCAAAAGGTCTACCAGACCCACCTGCAGCGCGAACGGCAGAAGATCCTGGGCCTGATCGAGGACGTGAACAAGAACCGTTTCACGATCTTCCAGTCGTTGACCCTGCTCCGGCAGCTCAGCCTGGACCCGTCCCTGATCGACCCGTCCCTCTCCGGGATCCGGGCCAGCAAGCTGGACGTGCTCTTCGAACAGCTCCAGGACCTCGTGGCGGAGGGCCACCGGGCGCTGATCTTCAGCCAGTTCACCGGGTTCCTCGGCAAGGTCCGGGAGCGGCTGATCGAGGAGAACATCGAGTTCTGCTACCTGGACGGCAGCACCCGGAACCGTGCGGACGTGGTTAGCGAGTTCAAGAACGGCGCCGCCCCGGTGTTCCTGATCAGCCTCAAGGCTGGCGGCTTCGGCCTGAACCTGACCGAGGCGGACTACGTGTTCCTGCTGGACCCGTGGTGGAACCCGGCATCCGAGGCGCAGGCTGTGGACCGGACGCACCGGATCGGCCAGGCCCGGAACGTGATGGTCTACCGGCTGGTGGCCAAGGACACGATCGAGGAGAAGGTCATGGCCTTGAAGGCGAAGAAGTCCCAGCTGTTCGCCGACGTGGTGGAGGGCGACGCGCTGGCCGGCGGTGCGCTGACAGCGGAGGACCTGGCCGGGCTCTTCGACGACTAGCCGGAGCGGGCCTCAGGCGGCGGCCGGCGCGGTGATCCGCCCGGTGGCCAGCCGCCGCTGGAACCAGCGGCGGAGCTGCTTGCCCTTGCCCTTCCACCAACTGTCCTCGTCCGGGTCCGTGTGCCAGCGGAAGATCACGGTCACCAGGACGAAGACGCCGCCGGCGGTCTGCGCCCACGCCCCGGATGCCGCGTACACCAGCACGGCGAGGCTCAGCGCCAGGATCGACGGCGGGACCAGGGTCAGGAAGACGGTGTTGGCCAGGTAGCGGCGCTGGGAGCGCGGCACCGAGACGGCCCGGACCATGTCGGTGCAGACGCACACGACCACGATCGTCTGGCCGAAGGTGAGCAGCAGCAGGCCCGGCAGGGAGTTGCCAAAGAGGGCCAGGGCATTCAGTCCGGAGTTCATGGCCGGCCCGCGCTCAGTGCGGACGCCGGCGCCGTCACGGGCGTGCGTCGGGAAGTGGTGGAATCCCCTAAACCACGGGTGAGTTCATTCATCGGTGCTGCCCCCCGGCTTGTGCACGTGACCGGCCCGCCCCAGGGCGTCGACCGGTGGCGGCAGTGCGCCGCCGAGACCATCTAACCGGGCGGGAAAGCGGCCCGTCAGGGGGTCGCGGTACTCGACTTTGCGGTTTCACCACCCGTCTTTGCGGGCGGCTACTCAGTCCCGCCGGGTGGACTACTTAGGCGGGTCAGGAGTTGTCGCGGGGGCGCCAGACGACGAGGGCCTGGGAGCGGGGGCGCGGCCGCTGGCCGCGGGCGAGGGTGACCACATCTCCCGCAGCACCGGCGGCGAAAATCCTGGAATCCAGCGGCTGCCGGCGGCGGCTGAGCTCCTCGGTGAGTTCGGAGACCCGGTGCTGCAGGGCCGCGACCTGGTTCTCCAGCTGCAGGATCCGCTTGATGCCTTCGAGCGAGACGCCCTCTTGGGAGAGCCGCTGCACCTCGCGGAGCATGTTCACGTCCCGCTGCGAGTACCGGCGGGACTTCCCGGGGGCGCGGCTGGGCGAGACGATGCCAAGCCGGTCATACTGGCGCAGCGTCTGCGGGTGCATGTCCGCCAGTTCAGCGGCGACCGAGATGACGAAGATCGGCTGGTCGAACTCGATGTCCATGGCTGGACTCCTACAGCCGGGCCTTGGCTGCCAGGCCCGCCCGGACGTCCTCGCCGGCGGTGGCCGCGGCGAACGCCTTGACGGCGTCCTCGGCTTCCTTGGTCAGCTTCTTGGGGACGGCGACGTCGATGGTGACGAGCAGGTCGCCGGTGGCCTTGCTGTGCTTGACGCCGCGGCCCTTGACCCGGAGCGTCCGGCCGGTGGGGGTGCCCGCGGGAACCCGGACCCGGACCTTGTCGCCGTCGAGCGTGGGAACCTCGATGTCCGCGCCCAGGGCAGCCTCGGGGAAGGTGACCGGAACGTGGATGCGCAGGTTGTCACCGTCGCGGGTGTAGAAATCGTGCGGCTTAACCGAGACGGTAACCATCAGGTCGCCGTTGCCGGCGGGGCCGTACTGGCCCTTGCCGCGGACCCGGACCTTCTGGCCGTCCTTGATGCCGGCGGGGATGCGCACGTCAATGACCTCGCCGTCGGGCTCGCGCAGGCCGATCGTGGTGCCGCGGATGGAACCGGCGAAGGAGATGCTGGTGGAGGCGGTCCGGTCTGCGCCCTTCTGCGGGCCGCGCTGGAAGGACTGGCCGCCACCGAAGCCGCCGCCGCCGAACAGGTCGGCGAATTCGGGCGGAATGCCGCCGGCGGTGCTGTAGCCGCCGGTTTGTCGGCCCCCGCCGCCGGTGAACAGGCCGCCGAAGAGGTCCTCGAAGCCGGCCCCGCCGCCGGGCTGGCCCGCGCCGCCGGGGGCAAACCGGGCGCCGCCACCCATCGCCCGAATGGCGTCGTACTGTTGGCGCTCGTCGGCGTCGGAGAGCACGGAGTAGGCCTCGGAGATGTCCTTGAACTTCTTCTCCGAAGCGGTATCCCCGGCGTTGGTATCCGGGTGGTGCTGCCGGGCGAGCTTCCGGTAGGCCTTCTTAATGTCGGCGTCGGAAGCGTCCTTGGCGACACCAAGGATCTTGTAAAAGTCCTTGTCGACCCAGTCCTGGCTGGCCACTGGCGTTTCCTTTCAAAAGTCGTGCAGAGTGCGCTTCGCAGACGATGGGCCCCCGCCCCTTCGCCGGGTGGCTGGGGATCTGCGATCCCCAGCCACCCGGCTTCGACAGGCCCGATGCCACTCCCGGGGCCCATCGTCTGCTGCGCGCAGTATGTCCACTCACCTTAGGCGAGAAGACCGCGGGCGCGGAGGGCGGAGCGGATGAGAGGGCGGGGCCCCCTCATCCGCGAAGGCGCGGTGGTGACGCTACGCCGGGACGGACACGATCACTTGGGCGGCGCGCAGGACCCGGTCGCCGGACTTGTAGCCCGAGCGGAGGACCTGGCTGACCGTGTCGGTTTCGACGTCGGCGCCGGGCTGCTGGATGAGGGCTTCGTGGATCGTGGGGTCGAACTCCACGCCGGTCTCATCGATGCGCACCAGACCGTAGGTCTTGAGCGCGTTCTCCAGCTTCGCGGCGATCGCGGCGAACGGGCCGTCGGCCAGGTCGCCGTGCTGCCGGGCGGCGTCGACGTCGTCCAGCACCGGGAGCAGGGAGTTCAGGACGCCGATGACGGCCATCTCCCCTGCCACGGCGCGGTCGCGTTCGACGCGCTTGCGGTAGTTGACGTACTCGGCCTGCAAACGGCGGAGGTCGTTCTTCAGTTCCTCCGCCTCCCCGGCGTTGACGCCCTGCGCCACGGAGTCCGCGGCCGGGACGTCCACGCTGTCGAGGATGTCCTCGGCCTGGGACAGGGCGTCCCCGGATCCGGACTCCGCCGCAGCCGGTTCCTGGTCCGGGTGCCGTGCCTGGCCGGTCTTCGGATCAACCTTGCGGTTGTCGTGGACCACCGGCTTCTGGCTCTCGTCCGGGCCCTCGCCGGCGTGCTCTGCTTCGTTACCGTGGTGCGGCATGATTACTTCTTCTCGTCTTCGTCAACGATCTCGGCGTCGACGATGTCCTCGTCGGACGCCTTCTCGCCGGCCGGGGCACCTTCGGCACCGGCGGCACCCTCAGCGGCACCAGCCTGGGCGTAGATGGCCTCGCCGAGCTTGGTCTGGGAAGCCTGCAGCTTCTCAAACGCGGTCTTGACGGCGGCGTCGTCCGTGCCCTCAAGCGCCTTCTTCAGCTCGTCGACGTCGGCCTGGACCTCGGTCTTGACCTCTTCGGGCAGCTTGTCAGGGTTGTCGGCGATCAGCTTGTCCACGGAGTAGGCGAGCTGCTCGGCGGTGTTGCGGGTGTCGGTCGCCTCGCGGCGGGCCTTGTCCTCGGCTGCGTGCTCCTCGGCGTCACGGACCATGCGGTCGATGTCTTCCTTGGAGAGGCTGGAACCGCCGGTGATGGTCATCGACTGTTCCTTGCCGGTGCCCTTGTCCTTGGCGGAGACGTGGACGATGCCGTTGGCGTCGATGTCGAAGGTGACCTCAACCTGCGGCACACCGCGCGGGGCCGGGGCGATACCGGTCAGTTCGAACGTGCCCAGCGGCTTGTTGTCGCGGGTGAATTCACGCTCGCCCTGGAAGACCTGGATGGCCACGGACGGCTGGTTGTCATCCGCGGTGGTGAAGGTCTCGGACCGCTTGGTGGGGATGGCCGTGTTGCGCTCGATCAGGTGCGTCATGACGCCGCCCTTGGTTTCGATACCGAGGGAGAGCGGGGTGACGTCGATCAGCAGCACGTCCTTGCGTTCGCCCTTGAGGACGCCGGCCTGCAGGGCGGCGCCGACGGCGACGACCTCGTCCGGGTTGACGCCCTTGTTGGGCTCCTTGCCGCCGGCCAGTTCCTTGACCAACTCGGAGACGGCGGGCATACGGGTGGAGCCGCCGACGAGCACGATGTGGTCGATGTCGGAGAGCTTGATGCCGGCTTCCTTGATCACGTCGTGGAACGGCTTCTTGGTGCGCTCCAGCAGGTCCTTGGTCAGGTCCTGGAACTTGGCGCGGGTCAGCTGCTCGTCCAGGTGGACCGGGCCGTCGGGGGTGACGGAGAGGTACTGGAGGGAGACGTTGGTGCTGGAGGAGGAGGAGAGTTCCTTCTTGGCCTGCTCGGCAGCCTCGCGGAGACGCTGCAGGGCGATCTTGTCCTTGGAGAGGTCGATGCCCTTGACCTTGAGCTGGTTCAGCAGGTAGTCAACGACGCGCTGGTCCCAGTCGTCGCCGCCCAGGCGGTTGTCACCAGCGGTCGCGCGAACCTGAATGGTGGAGAAGTCGTCCTCGTCCTTGCCCACTTCGAGCAGGGAGACGTCGAAGGTGCCGCCGCCGAGGTCGAAGACGAGGATGAGTTCATCTTCCTTGCCCTTGTCCAGGCCATAGGCCAGGGCGGCCGCGGTGGGCTCGTTGACGATGCGCAGAACCTTCAGGCCCGCGATCTCGCCGGCTTCCTTGGTGGCCTGGCGCTCGGCGTCGTTGAAGTAGGCCGGGACGGTGATAACCGCGTCGGTGACCTTCTCGCCCAGGTAGGACTCGGCGTCGTTCTTGAGCTTCATGAGGATACGGGCGGAGATTTCCTGCGCCGTGTACTTCTTGTCATCGATGCCCATGGTCCAGTCGGTGCCCATGTGGCGCTTGACCGAGGAGATGGTGCGGTCGATGTTGTTGACGGCCTGGCGCTTGGCGATTTCGCCGACCAGGACCTCACCGGACTTGGAGAACGCAACGACCGACGGCGTGGTGCGGCCACCCTCGGCGTTGGCAATGACGGTGGGCTCGCCACCTTCGAGAACGGAAACAACGGAGTTGGTGGTTCCGAGGTCAATACCTACTGCTCGTGACATGTGTGGCTTCCTTCTTTCCTTGGAAACGTGCTGCCCCCGGCCATCGGGCGGAGGCCCGGCGACCGGGAGTAAACCCGGGATCGAGCCCGTCGATTGTCGAGGCGCGCCCACTTGTTGAGCGCTCTGCACTCAAGTCTACGCAGGCCCATTCCGATGTCAATCCAAAGTTGAGTCGCATCCACTCAACTTCGGCTGACGGCCCTCGTTTTCGAGCACGACGGCGGCGCTGATGCTGGCGGTCTTGTTCCGCCAAACCCCGGGATTCCGCGGATTTCGGCGCCACTGCGATTCCCGGTGTACGCAGGGCGGGTGCCCCGGCGGCCGTTTCGCTCTGCGAGAACGGCCCCGCCGGGCCCGCCTAAAAAGTCCTTCTGCGCGCTTAGCGCCCGGTTTCGTCGTCGCGGCGATCGTCGCCGCGGTGTTCGCTGCCGCGGGCCGCCTCGCCCGCTGCCCGGTGGCCGGTGGCGCCCGCGGCGCCGTAGTCGCCCTCCTCGTATTCGCCCTCGTCGCCGGCGACGGCGTCCGGGCCAGTGGCGCCGGCGCGGCCGTAGTCGCCCTCCGGGTAGTCGCCCTCCTCGGCGCCGACCGCGGAGCCGGTGGCGACGCCGGCCTTGCCGTAGTCACCCTCGGCGTATTCGCCCTCCGGGGCGCCCGCCGGGTTCTCCCCGGTCACACCGGCGTTGCCGTAGTCGCCCTCGACGTACTGGCCGGCGTCGGCCTCGAGGCCCGCCTCCTCGGCGGCCGGGGCGGCCGCATCATGCCGCGCTTCTTCTGCTGCCGTTCGATCAAACTCACCGTGATTGTCAGACATGGGTGGATCCCTCCTGCAGGCGTGCGCGCCCGCTCGGGCGCAGGGGCAGTCTATCGAGGGACCCCGGGCGGCGACAGGGCCGTTTCCCTGCGCCGGGATGCCCCTTAACGAGGCAGCCGCCGCCACGGTTGCCTGGTGGGGGAACCAGGGCCGGTGACGGCGGCTGCGGCCGGGGAAGGTCTTAGCGGACGCCCGCCTCCGCGGCTTCCGGCTCGGGCTGCGTGACCTGGGCCCGCGCCGCACGGTCGGTCTCCGCCCGGCCCAGCTTGCTGGGCCACCAGATCCGGTGGCCCAGGTCGTAGGCCAGGGCCGGGACCAGCAGGGACCGGACCAGGACCGTGTCCAGCAGCACGCCGAACGCCACAATGAAGGCCAGCTGCACCAGGAACATGATGGGGATGACGCCCAGGGCGGCGAAGGTGGCGGCCAGGACCACGCCGGCGGAGGTGATCACGCCGCCGGTGACGCCCAGGCCGCGCAGGATGCCCGGCCGGGTGCCGTGCTTGATGGATTCCTCGCGGACCCGGCTCATCAGGAAGATGTTGTAGTCCACACCGAGGGCCACGAGGAACACGAAGCCGAACAGCGGGACGGTGGCGTCCGCCCCCGGGAAGCCGAAGACGTGGTTGAACACGACCGCGGAGACACCCATCGCGGCGCCGTAGGAGAGGACCACCGAGGCCACCAGCAGCACCGGCGCCAGGACTGAGCGGAGCAGCAGCATCAGGATGACCAGGATGACACCCAGGACCACCGGGATGATGGTGACGAGGTCGCGCTGGGCGGTGGTGTTGGTATCCAGCGCCGTGGCCGTCACCCCGCCGACGAGCGCGCCGCTGTCGATGGCCTTGAGCTCCTTGCGGAGTTCGACGACGACGTTCTCGGCCTCGTTGGAGTCGGCCGCATCGTTCAGGGTGGCGTTGATCAGGACCCGGCCGTCGCGGACCGCGGGTTCCGTGGCGGCACCGGGAGCGCCGGGGATGACCGGGGCGCCGCCGTCGGCCACCAGGTAGGCATCGCCCACGCCGTCGGTGTCCTTGGTCTTGGCCAGCACGTCCTGGGCCTTGGCCTGGTCGGTCACGATCACGGCCGGGCTGCCGCTGCCGGCGTCGAAGTGGCGTGCCAGAGCCTTCTGGCCGTCCACCGCGTTGGAGGCGGAGAGGATGACGGCGGTCTGCGGGACGCCGTTGGCCCTGAGCTGGAGCACACCCGCGGCGGCGACCACCAGCAGCAGGACCGAGGCCACCCAGACGGTGCGCGGCCGGCGGGAAACCAGCGAGCCGGTGGCCCGCCACAGGCCCTTCTGGCCCTCGAGGCCGGTGACGAATTCCGGCTCGCGCTCCTCCTCGGGGAGCACCTTGGGCCGGAACGGCCAGAACGCGGCGCGGCCCAGTAGCGCCATCATGGCCGGCAGCAGGGTGAGCGCGGCGAAGAGCGAGCAGAGGATGCCGGCGGCCGCCACCGGGCCCAGCGCCTTATTCGAGTTCAGGTCGGAGAAGAGCAGGCAGAGCAGGGCGATGATCACCGTGGCGCCGGATGCCAGGATCGGCTCCCACGCGGCCTTCCACGCGGTGAGGGCGGCGGCGGTGCGGTTGGTGGTGTGCGTCAGGGCCTCGCGGAACCGTGCCACGTAGAGCAGGGCGTAGTCGGTCGCGGCGCCAATCACCAGGATGGACAGGATGCCCTGGCTCTGGCCGTTGAGCTGGATCCAGCCCAGCTTGGCCATGCCGAAGACCAGCAGGATGGCGGCGCAGAGGGCGAACACGGATGTGAACAGCACCGCGATGGGCAGCAGCAGGGACCGGTAGACCACCAGGAGAATCACGAACACGGCACCGAGCGCCACGAGCAGGAGGATGCCGTCGATGCCGCCGAAGGCGCTGACCAGGTCCGCGGTGAGGCCCGCCGGGCCGGTGACGAAGGTCTGCATGCCCTCGGGGGCGGAGGCCTTGACCTCGTCGCGGACCTCCTTGATCACATTCTTGACCTCGTCGGAGGAGGCGATGGGGACCACGAACTGGACGGCCTTCGCGTCCTTGGAGGGGATCGGCCCGATCACGCTGCTGCCGGCCTTGAGTTCCTCCAGTTTGCCCTTGAGCGCGGCGGCCTGGCCGAGCTGGGCGGGCGTGAACTCGGCGTCGCTTTCGATCACGACGACGGCGGGGATCTCCTTGGAGTCGCGGAACTTGGCCTGCCAGTCCTGCGCTTCCGTGGCCTCGGCGCCGGCCGGGAGGAAGGAGGCCTGGTCATTGGAGGAGACTTCGCTCAGCCGGCCGAAGGTGGGGCCGCCGATGCCGGCGATGGCCAGCCAGGTGACCACCAGCAGGACGGGCACCAGCCAGCGGAGCCAGAACGGTACACGGGTCGAGTTTTGCCGCTTGGTTTTCATGGCGTCCTTCTCTGGGGGCGGTACGGAGTAGACTTCAGTAAATCATAGATTATCTCCATGATGGATATAAGTGCCTGGCTAGATAAATTGGGATGTGTTTCCTGCCCGGGATCCGCCCAGTCCCCTGGAGTAAACTCCGTGGGGCGCCAGGTGCGCCGGGGGATGAATCGTAGGAGGAGGTGAGCGGACAGTGTCAGCAGATGTTCCACCGCAGGGCGGCCCCGGTGAGCCGTCGCCGCTGGTCCGGCTGCTCCAGGAGTTCAGCCTGGAGGCCAACCGCTACGTCGACGCCGCCGGCGCCCGTAACGACATGCACCGGACGGACCTCAACGCCCTGTCCGTGATCATGGAGCACACCGCCAAGAACCAGGTGGTCACCCCCGGGGTGCTGCGCCGGGAACTGCACCTCAGCTCACCCGCCACCACAGCGCTCATCGACCGGCTGGACCGTTCCGGCCACGTGGTGCGGGAGCGCCAGGGCACGGACCGCCGGCAGGTCCAGTTGAGGATGACGGCCAAGGCCTTCGACGACGGCGGTGCCATGTTCCTGCCGCTGGCCCGCCACATGGGGGCCGCAATGGAACGCTTCACCGCGGAGGAACTGGAGGTGGCCACCCGGTTCCTGACCGCGATGATCGCCGCCACGGTCCGGGCAGGCGAGGAAGCTTCCGGAAGCGCGTAGCCTGTGGCCATGAGCGCCGAACAGCCCGAGGATGTCTACACGCACGGCCATCACGAATCCGTGGTCCGCGCCCACGCGTCGCGCACGGCGGAGAACTCCGCCGCGTTCGTACTCCCGCACCTGACCCCGGGCGTTTCGGTGCTTGACGTCGGCTGCGGCCCTGGCAGCATCACCTGCGACTTCGCCGCCCTGGTGGCGCCCGGGGAAGTGACCGGGCTGGACCGCTCGGCCGAGGTGATCGCCCACGCTTCCGCGCTGGCCGCCGAACGCGGCACCGCCAACGCCCGGTTCGTGGCCGGCAATCTCTACGACCTGGACTTCGAGGACGAAAGCTTCGACGTCGTCCACGCCCATCAGGTCCTCCAGCACCTCACCGACCCGGTGGCCGCGCTGCGGGAAATGCGGCGGGTGGCCAAGGCCGGGGGCATCGTCGCCGCCCGCGACGCCGATTTCCACGGCATGAGCTGGCACCCGGCCGTACCGGAGCTGGATGAATGGATGGAGCTGTACCAGCGGATCGCCCGCAAGAACGGCGCGGAACCGGACACCGGGCGGAGGCTGGTGTCCTGGGCGCAGTCCGCCGGCTTCACCGACGTCGCGCCCAGTAGCAGCAACTGGCTCTACGCCACCGGCCAGACCCGGCGCTGGCAGGCCAGGGTCTGGGGCGAACGGGTGCTGCATTCCTCCTTCGCGGAGCAGGCCGTGGAGTACGGCTTCGCCACTCCCGCGGATCTCGCCCGGATCTCCGCGGGCTGGCACCGCTGGGGATCCACCGACGACGGCTGGTTCCTGATCCCCAACGGCGAGATCATCGCCCGCGCCTGAGCTTGAGCTCGGCTCAAGACAGGGTCACCGAGAAGTACCGGGTCCGTGACCGCCAGCGGCTATCGAATGCTCGACAAACTTTTGGTCGTATTCATGTCTGTAGCTCTCAATGCCAGTCACCCGTCTCATTACCCTAGGGTTTTGAGGCACCTAGGTTATGAGACACCTCGGTCAGCCCTGACAGCCGGTTCCGGAGTCCGCAAGAAGATCCTCCGTCGTGCAGAGTGACCTTCAAAGGCCAGCGGCGTCGGACTCCGAGAGCTTGAGCTCGCAGTATCGTCCGGTTGGCTGCCCATCGATGCTGAACTCAAAACGAAGCGTCCGGGCCTCCGCGGGTGGAGCCGGGGTGTAGATCCAATGGGCTTCCCATTCCGTGCCACCGCCCGCTACTTGGCCTCCTGACCACTGGTATTCGGTCCCGAGATCATCCGACACGACGGTGGTCAGCCGCTCAAAGACAGCGACACCAGGCATCGCCGGAGCGTTCTCGGTTGCATCCGCTCTCGCAGCCTTGCGCCGTTCCGCCCACTCATAGCGGTCCCGTTCAAACAGGACGTCCCGAGACATCGTCTCTTCACCGCGCACACCACTGAGAGACAAGTGGATACCGATCCTTCGTGCATTGGCACCAGCGACGTCGCCCGGCGTGTCTTTCAACTGGGCTCCGGCAAAGCGCACGTCGACACCATCGCTCGTTCCGATGACGAGATCAGCAGGAGCATGTGTGAGTACCTTCATGCAGTCACCCTAACTGCGCTCAGGCGTCTAATCACGACGGCCAACCTCCGAAGTTCTGCGTCCGACGAGCTCATCTGCTCGAGATGTCCCGGTGAGGGATCGCTTACCGGGCACTTTGTTGGGTACCTATGAGCCGGGATTTTTCGAAGCACAGAGATTCGGCTGTGGTTGAGTAGCCCTATGAATGACTATTCGGCTGGAGGCGCAGTCTGGTTCGCCATCGCGTTGATCAACGCTGGGTTGGCTGAACAGAAATACCGAAGCAGGATCGCATGGTTTCTTATTTCCGTCTTCGTCGGCCTTTGCCACCCTGTTCATCGTGGTGCTTCCGCCACCGCAGCCGGTCCCGAAAGTCAATGGTGGGCAGGCACACCGGCAATGATTCAGACCCTATAAGTGAAAGTCCCGGCAGCGCACTCCGCCGAAGGGAGCCAGGACTGCCCGTGCCTCTGGATGCTGCGGTGCCCGCTTGGGGATCCGCGTGTGGGCGCGCGACGGTGCACAAACCAGCCATCAGCCCGTCCGTTGGGGGGGATCCCTCACTGGGACACCTCAAGTCATCCGGTGCCTAGGAGTCACCTAAAGCCGGAGCAGTCCCCAGTGCGCAAAGGGCTGCATCATTTGACCGTTATCTAGAACCAAAGTCGGAGACGGAAGCGAAATCTATCTCCGAGAACTTTTTCGAGTTCATCTCGGAGGCGAACCCCTTCCAGGTCAAAGTGTTTGCGGCGTTGTTCACTCCCAAACATCCCTGTCTCTTCATTGGCATGTTCGTTGAAGAATTTTGCCCAGGCCTCAAGATCTTCGTACAGAGCCTTTGGAAGTTCACTCTTCCAATCAGGCACATCTTCTAGCGCCCAAAATATGGTGGACATCGGCCAGGTGTACCCGTAATCGACGTCGACAAGGATCTCGGGTCGAGGATCTTGCGAAGGCGTAGCCACAATACGACTCTATCCTCGGCGGCCGTGGCTGTTCGACGGGTATGAGGTTAGATTTTTCGGTTGGTTTCGGAGAATATGACCGTCAGATCGAGCCGTATGGGCCGGACTTGAAAATCGGCGTTGTGAAGCAAAGCTTTCCGCCGCCCTAACTCCGCGGATATCCGCCCGCGGGATACTCTCCACGGCCTGTCCCGTCGCCCAGACCAGCAGATCATCCCACAGACCTCCGGTACCCACGTGATTGATTCGATCCTGCCACTGGCCTTGGTGAAAGAATCAGAGCTTGCCCGTTAGCCGATCCCCTTCCGGACAGTAAGAAGGCCCCTGGAACAGTTCAACGATTATTCTCCGGGGGACCGCCGCTTTTCTTTGAGTCCTGCACGCAAGGTCGCGAAGATCAGGATGCCCATTGCCGTTGCGGTGAACCAAAGGCCCGTGGAACCCTGAACAGCGAGAACTACGGAGACGATCAGGACCGCTACTGCAACGACGAGTAGTCCCCATCGTCCGGCGGTCATCTTTTCCCCAGTTCTGCGGGCTTTTGGATCATGCCATTGTCGAACCATGCCAGCGGTATATGGGAGGACGCCATGCCGCGAGCCTACCCACTCGAACATCCACCGCAAGTCACAGCCGCAGGATGCTCCTCGAACGGGGACCCGTGAGCCGGTTGCATTCCGGAAGCCTTAGCCCCGGAATGGGATCCCTGACCGGACGTTGGCTCACGAAAGACCGAGAACTCTCGACCGGATAGGGTCTTTTCGAGTATGTCGTCCGTTTCCGTTGCCCACTGCTTTTGCCCGTCGTGGTCGACATATTGGTAGGTTGTTGTGGTCGACCGCCCAGCGAATGTGAATCCCAGCCGCTGATAGAGCCGACGGGCTCCAGGGTTATCGGCGCCGACACCAAGATAGAGCTTGCCGAAGCCACTCCGCTCCGCCTGCGCTTCAATCCACCGGCACATGGCTGTACCTGCCCCGGCACCCCGAAAGGCTTCCTGGACGTGGAGGTGCTTAAGTTCCGGGGCTTCCTCGGAGCGGAAATCCAAGACGACAGTGCCAAGCAACTGTTCATCCCGCCACGCAGCTGCGAAGACAATGTTTCCGGCGGCCTGCTCTCTGAGAAAGCGGCGTGCGATCCCCGACCCTGGTGGTTCGCCGGCTTCAAGCGCGGCCAACTCCCGATCGGTGCACCTCCGAACTACTAGATCTGTCCCCATTCACTCCCCCAGAGTGTGTTTCATCGAGCGTACCGACTCATCGGTCAGAATCAGGGGTGAGCCCCGTCCGGCAAGAGGATCCCCTAACCGAATACCGGAGCGTCGCACGGTTTACTTCGATTCGAAGAAGATGGTCTCGGTGGTCGAGTCGTCGGTTGCAGGCTTCCCGTAAATCAGTGCATACCGGGCGTACGGCTCTAGCTGATCATTGTTGGACGTATGGTGGTCCTCCCAGCGGAGGAAAACCTCAAAGGGATTTCCTCCTGCTTTGGTTCTCGCCCATGCGATAACGTCCGTCACCTCTCTGGCATCGCTGACATCCCATTCATCAACGAGCCAGGCGGAATTCGTGTCCGGCGGTGGAAACCAAAGACGCACTCTGTAGCTTGGCGGTAGATCGCCGCCTCCGACGGAATCATCCGCAGCAGCTCGCGACATTCGCATAGTGCCGAGCCTACGCCGCAAAGTCGGAATCAGGCGCCCGTGAAGGTGCCCTAAACGCTATACATGCAGCGTCTCGGAACCCTAGCGTTTCTAGGCACTGAGATTATTTGGCCGGGGCGGTTCCTCCCCCCGTATGGTCCCTGAATTGAAACATGCGGCGACTTGGCCACCGCCGTCGCCGGTAGGCTGGCTGGATGGCTGATGTGGGGGCCGTTCTTGAGGTTGAGCGGGTGTTGGCGGGCTATGCGGGTGCCCCGGTATGCGGTGAGGTCACGGTGGGATTGCGTCCCGGGGAAGTTCTCGGCGTGGTGGGCCTCAATGGCGCAGGGAAACCCGCCCTGGTCTTGAAGACGTAAATCAACTGTGCCGGCATCCGGCCGCTCACCATCGCGGTCGTGCTGATCACCCGCCCAAAGGAATACTGGTCATCCGGCATCTGCAGCACGAAAACATCCCCAGCGCGAGGCTCCTTCCTCGACGGTTTCAAGGTCCTCATATTTGTCTGGACCAGACTCACTAGTTGGTGTCTCCTTTCATCGGGCTTCACCCCCACGCAACCGCGCCCATGTAAGAGCGGCCGCTCTGGGAATGCCATTGACTAGCCTCCCTCACGGCGGGCCTCTGACTCGATTTGACGGCTGAACCGCCGACGTTGGCGCCCTCTCCCCCAACTAGTCCACGAGCCGCATGCGCCCTCGATCAGTCAAGCGCAGCCAGAAGCCAGTGCCCATAGGCGGCCACGCAAGATGTTCCAATTCGTCCACGGCACGGGCGACCCAGTCCTCGGCCGAACCTGGCCACTCCTCGAAGTCGGTCTCGCCTAAATCCCCCGGGACCATCAAGGCGGCCTGGAAAACCTCACCACCCCTGGAACCCTCAGTGAAGTCCCCCTCAGCCACTATCCAAGCTGCCTCGTCCAGGCTCACCCAGTCGTCCTCGCCCGCCAGCAGCAGCTCGTGCATCACATCTGGAGTCATTCAATATGCACCTTTCGATGTCACCCCGTACCTCTGAATATGCCTATGGCCGGCACCACCAGATCGACGCCCCTAAAAGTGCCTTCGAGTGTGAAAGTCATCGTATAGTCGCTCGATTTCCGGTCGCCGAGTCAGAAGTCGCTCCTAACCCAAGGTGCTCCCACTGTCTCCCGTTCTGCTTCTTGATTTGGTTTTAGGTCGAGCACGTCAGCGACAGATGAGTCGTGGTCAAGCACGTGACCCATTCCAACCACCCGGTAGGCGCTGGCGTCGTCCGGGTGACTATCTCCGCAGAGGGCGCACCAGTCACCGTCCGGGCGGGTCACATATAGCACCGGCCGGCTGTGGTCGAAGACGTGAGTGCAGACGTACGTCTTCGTCCCACGCGGAATCTCGAATGCCTTAGCTTCTGAAGCCATAGTTGTCCTCGCCGTTCCTCGCTCACTCGCCTCCAATGGACCGGGATGCCTGGGCCCGCTGGCGCTCCCCCCGCGTTGGCCACGTTGTTAGCCCCCCGTCGCAAGTTCTGATGGTGGCACCATAAACGAATTTACAGCTGAGGATATCCAGTCGATCGATCACGCCGGCCGGCCACTCCGCGACCGTGGCTGAAAGAAAGCCTTCAGCCTTGACGAGCTGATGGCGGCCTGGGAACATCTCATAGTTCAGATCGAGTCCGGTATAGCGGCATGTTGGACGAATACACGAACGACTTGGCGAGCCGGGATTGGCCGGATGCCGCGTGGCCACTCCTCACGGTCCATGCGCGCATTCTCTGGATACCGGGACTGGACTGACTGGACGTAGGGTTCCTGGCCGCGACAAAAGAGGACATCGCCAAAGAGCTCAGCCGGTTCTATCGAATCGAGTCTGGCGATAAGTGGTGGTGACGACGCATCCCAATCCGCCGGGCCGGAGAATTCGCCGACGACCTAAGAGCGACATAAAACTCCACTTTCTGTATCTAAACACACCGGGATCAGCGATACCCAAACCATAATTGCGGCCATGGCTATCAGTACAGGCGGCATCATCGAGGATTGGGGTCCGCCGCGTTGGGCCCTCCAGGAAGTCAAAAGGCAGGTAGCCAGCTTCGCCCCTCGCCAATCCGACCAGGACTACGTCGTCGACATCGCATTTCGTTCGTGGCACCCCAACAGGGAACCCGAGTTCACCGGAGTCCACGCCGCCATGGTCGGGCGCAAGCAACGACGATTCATCATCTGGCATTCGGTCCCAAAGGGGCTGGACACGGCCGCCGCGGTTCGCGCCTGGCTGGCCAGTGTGCTCCCTGAGACGGCGCGGCTCGTCCGCGAGTATCTTCCCCGAAAGTCAAAGGCATACCCCTCTGAGCAGCTCGCAGCCGAGATCGACGCCCTAAGAGAAATGCTGCTCAAAACGGACTCGTCCGATCCTTCGACTATCTAGGACCCCCACGGCCACTGACTACACGGAAACAGACCAAAAGCACGGCAGGAGTACCCGCCAACAGGATGCCTCACACCAATGCGCCGACGCGATCCCTGGGGCGTTGCCGGCCACAGTCCGGACGGCTTTGGCCGCGTCCTTTCGGTCCTCCTGGCTGGGACACTCCCCGACAATTAAATTCAGTGTCGAGGCGCATTAACAAACATTCCGCGCGAGACTAGGTGCCGTGGACGAAACGAAAATAATCGAGAACACCTTCGCGGGCGTGCTCAAAGCGCGTGGCTACCGAAAACGGGCACGCAACTGGTTCCGCACAACCTCTGCCGGCGAGTACCAAGTAGTCAACCTCCAGAAGTCCTCCTGGGGCGGAGACAACTTCTACGTCAATCTTGGCTGGCATGCGGCGGTTCCTTCGGGAGACTTCCGAGCAGCACACATGTGCGCCCTGGCGCTCCGAGCCGAGGACACCGGCGTCATCCCAACCATCGACTACGTCAGATCCGATGGACTGACAGCCCATAACCTTCCCGGAATCCTTCTCCTGAATTCTGAGACGAGAGATCGCCTGCCCGAGACAGCACTCGTCGAGCAACTCACCGAAGTCGTCGTCGTGCCGATCTCAGACCTCATGAACCGCACCCCCTCATTGGACGACCTGGTGCCCCTCCTCACGGAAAAACCCTGCTTCGTTTCCCGTTCAGTGCGCGAAGAACTCCGACGACGGGGACATGAGCTGCCATGGCACACAGTGACGTCCACCCAGTCTCCAGATCAGTCAGATACGTCCGACAGTAATCCACCCACTGCTAAATAGGTTGTCGCCAGATGTCGGGGCTAAGCCCGGACAGCCGGCGGCACAATTTACTCCTAACCATAGGCGCCAGCGCTGCCTTGGCCGTTGCACCACCAAGCTATGAAAAATCGGGAGCCTCGACCGCCGGCCACCTTTTAGGCGGCTCATCACCGAACCAAGGCTGTTCCAGCCCCACGATGAGTCCTCCGTCAAGCCAAACGATCAGCTCCTCAGTCAGTTCGCCGTCTCCGCCCAGGACCGCCGGGATCGGCTCGAGCGGTCCATCGGGTAGCGGCACTCTGGTGGCCCCAGGAGGCACAAACACGCTAATCGATCTCCCTGGAACCTTCTCGACAACTGTCGCTACCCGCGACTGATAGACCAGCGGGTGCGCAACGTGGCTTGGAAGCCTGTCGGCAATGCAGGCCACAAGCGCGACAAGACCCGGCGGCATGGGCACACGCTCCATCATCACCACTACAACCCCATTCATGCAGAAAGTCGGGTTATTGGCGTACCGAGCTGCGCCACGCAGCCGGCCTGTGGCCGAAGGGCCATCGGTACCCCGAAACCACTCGCAGGCGGCCCCAATAAATCATTCAACCCCGCCTCCGCCCTGTCGCGGCCCGTCGGCCACCGAGGATCATCGACCCGATAATCAAGATCATGGCGACGGCAGTCGGCCACACCCCGGTTCGGCCGTACAGCATGGCGCCGACGGCGCTGAGAAGGAGAAAGGCAGCCAGCCCAATAAGGGCTCCCCTGAGGAAGCTCACCGTCACGCTTCCTTGCGTGGGCGGGTCAAGAGGAATACCGCTGCCACCGCAACGAAGACCCCAATGAGGAACGCTTGCATCGCACCGATCGATGACCACAGGAGCGCCCAGGGCAGAAAACCGGATAGGAAAACGATCACAGATCTGGCAGCTTTGTTCTGGGTCCCCATGATTGAACGGTACCAGCGGGGCCGGCCACTAAGCGGGCGTCAAAGGACGTGCGAACGGGGCGCTCCGTACCGAGCGCACCACGCGAATCTCAACGAACCGCTCTCGTCTCGGGCAATTCGAGGCTTCGTCCACGGCCTCCACCTTCCGCCTAGTGGGCGTCTTCGTATGCCTTCATGATGTCCCGGCTGATGCGGCCACGGGCGCTGGGGTTGTGCCCGTTTGCCTCGGCCCACTCCCGGATCCGCTGCTTCTGTTCCCGGTTGGACGCGCTGGCGGTGGTTTTCCGGCCGGCTGAGGAGCCGCGAACGCGGCGGCCGTGGGCGATGTAGGGTCCAAGCGCTTTCCGCAGCCCGACCGCGTTCTCTTCCGCCAGGTCGATCTCGTACTCGACACCGTCGAGGGCAAAACGCACGGATTCCTGGGCGTCTTCGCCTGAGATGTCGTCGATCAGCTGAACATGAACTCTGCGGGCCAATGGGATTCCTTTGTTCGGATTAGCGGTGTTGCTCCCCCATGCCAACGCCAGTCGTTGAGACACCACACTATTTCAAACTCGCGGTCCGGGCCGTCGGGACGGTTTTCCCGGAATATGCCTTCGGCGCGGGAGCGAGCTTGTCAGCCCGGTCCGAGGGCTCGGCAAGGTAGCCTGCGGACGTGCCTGGTTTCCCATCTGTTGCTGTCTTTGGTCCCTCATCGTGGAACCACCTGGTCGTGCTGGATCATCTACCGGAACCGGTGCCGCATATGCAGTTCGCGCGCCGTTCGTGGGAGACCGTCGGGGGCACCTCGGCGGGCAAGGCATTACACCTGGCGGATCTCGGCATCAACGTGCGCCTGTGCTCGCCTTTGGGCGCGGACGACGCCGGCGGCCGGGTCCGGGACGCCTTCACCACCGCGGGCATCCCTGTCGACGCGATTACATCCGAGCGCACCGAGCGCCACGTCAACCTCATGACCGAGAACGGGGGCCGGGTTTCGCTGTACACCTCGGTGCCTTCCACACCGGCCGTGGAGGACGTTGACGCTGCCGTGCGAACGCTGGTCGCGGCCGATCGTGCCGTCATAGACCTCAGTGAGCTTGGCCTGCTGCTGCTCGAACGTGACGAGGTCCGGAAGAAACCGCTATGGATGGACCTTCACGATTACGACGGGTCCTCCGCGTTCCACGACCCGTTCGTGAGGGCCGCCGACGTCGTCTTCATGAACGATGACCGGACAACCGATCCCTGGGAGCTCATGGGCTCCTGCCTCGCCCGGGGCCCTCGCCTGGCGATCTGCACCCGCGGGGCGCAAGGCGCCCTGGCCCTCGAGGCCGACGGTACACGGCACGAGGTGGCCGCCGTTCCCGTCGACGTCGTGGACACAAACGGTGCCGGCGATGCCTTCATGGCCGGCTTCCTGGCCTCGAGTCTGCACGGCGCGTCGGTAGCGGAGTCCCTTGAAGCCGCGGCGAACCAGGCCCGCGTCGCCCTCCAAAGCGAACACCTGCACCCCGTCCTCGAAGGCTAGCTCGGCCAACCCGCCGTCTCTGTGCCTAGGCACTGAACCAGGCTCCGGTGCCCGACCCTTCCGCCGCCTGACACCAGCGGGTGGGGGATCCGGACGGAATGGGACGCAACTCGAAGGGCATCGGGGTCTTGATGCGGGGACCGGCTTCACCGTGCGAGGACGATGACTTTCCCGGCCACGCGCCCCTCAGCGGCTTCGGCGTGCAGGGCGGGAAGTTCGGCGAGCGGGATCCGGCGGCCGACCTCCACTGTCAGCTCTCCCTTATCCACAAGGGAGACAAGCTCGGCGAGGCGGTCCCTGTTGGGCTGGACGAACACGGTGGCGGCACGGACACCGCGGCCCGCGTCGTCCGGCGTCGCCATGAACGCCGTGGTGCTGACTACCGCTCCGCCGTCGCGCACCAGGGCGACAAGCCCGTCGAACTCCTCCGGATCGATCGGAGCGAGATTGAGCAGCACATCCACCTGGCCGGTAACGGCACTCAACAGGTCTGAGCGGGTGTGGTCGATGATTTGGTCAGCCCCGGCTGCCCGGACGGCCGCGGCGCTTCGCGGACTGGCCGTGGCCACCACCCCGATGCCGGCCCGCTTCGCCAGCTGGATGGCGTACTTACCCACGACGCCGCCGGCGCCCACGATGAGTACCCGCTGGCCGGCGACCAACTGCCCCTCGTCGAAGAGCGCCTGCCATGCTGTCAGGCCCACCGACGGCAGCCCCGCCGCGTCGGCCAGCGGGATGCCCGCAGGGGCCGAAACGACCGCGCGGGCCGGGGCAAGAACGTATTCGGCGGCGCCGCCGTCGTGCTCCATTGGTAGGAACGCGATCACCTGGTCCCCGACGGCGACGCCCTCCACGCCCTCCCCCACCGCGTCCACGGTGCCGGACACGTCGTAGCCAGGAACATGAGGCAGCACCACCGGAATGGGGAGGAAGCCCGCCCGCATTCCTTTGTCAGCCGCGTTGAAGGCCGACGCTTCCACCCGCAGCCGGACCTCCCCGGCTGCCGGGCTCGGACGCTGGATCTCCAACAGACGGAGCACCTCGGGTCCGCCAACCTTTTCGAACTGCACAGCCTTCATAACTGCCTTCATGGCTATTCTCCTTCTCGTCTATTGCTTCGAATTCGAAGCACGAGAGGAATCTAGCACTGCTTCGAACTCGAAGCAACCCCTAGAATGGAGTTATGACTCAGACGCCCCCACCCCTCAGCCCCAGCCAGCTCGCGGCATACTTCGCCTTCACCGAAGTTGGAAGCCTTGTGCGCCACGCGGTGGAAAAGCAACTGCGCGAGGCCGGGGACCTGAGCTACGTCCAGTTCCAGCTCCTCGCCACCCTGGGCGACGCCCCCGATGGGGTGCGACGCATGACCGATCTCGCCGACGGGCTGGTCTACAGCCGCAGCGGCCTCACCTATCAGGCCCAACTGCTGGAGAAGCGCGGACTGGTGACACGTTCCCCCTCTCCCGACGATGAACGCAGCACCTTGGTGACCCTCACTGCGGACGGTCGCGCGATCCTGGGCGAGGTTTTTCCGGGCCACATCGACGCGGTCCGGACCCTGCTTTTCGCTGCCCTTTCAGACGACGACGTCGAAGACCTCGCTCGCATCATGGGCAAGGCCGCCGGACAACTCCGCTCCGCGCCCCCGCGCTCGGCCTCGCCCCGCCGGCGGAAATGACTCTGACCGAGGACAGGGACAAAGCTCAGCACTGTTTCTCCCGTCCATCGCTGAGCTCAACACTGTTTCGCTGCCGGATCAGCACTGTCCACCCTCGGCAGGCACCGCAAAACTCACTCACTCAAGAGTTCTGATCAGGAATCAGCGTCGAGATTCCGCAGTCGAGTTCTGCCGTTCCCGGTAGCCGCGAAAAAGGCCGCCTTCAAGCGGATCCAGCCACTCCCAGCGAACTAGGCACAAACGGTCGTTATTGACCCGACCGCGAGTTCGCATGGTGACTCGTTTTCAAGACAGCAGCATTGTCCCAACCCCTTAGCTGGAGTCCCGACTGGATAACTCCGCAATGTCGCGTGGGGAGCTGACAAAGCCCAGCGAGGATTGAGTCGTGTAGTTGAGAATCCTAGCCGGGGCTCAGCGACGCCTACTCGGGACAAGGACCTTATCGGCGCGGCGATATGATTCTGTCGGTTCCCTCTGGGATCGTTTGAACAAAATAAGGGCCATTCGATCCTAGGGAGGGAGAGCGCGTGTCATTTCCAGCCGACCTCACTGCGGCCCTCTCAGGCACCTCTTTGCACCAGTTGTACCTGTGGCGCAGATCCGGCCTTCTCATCCCCGAAGTGAGCGCCGGCCGACCACCGCTCTATTCTTTCCGGGACGTTACGGCGCTTCGCGCTATGTCCTATCTCCGCGCGCGCACGTCACTTCAGAGCATACGAACGGCATTCGGGACCCTCCGGTCGCTTAACTTCAACGATCATCCCTCGGCATACCGATTCGAGACCGATGGCAGAACAATAGCCGTCACAGACGGCTCGGGAAACACCGTTGACCTCGTTCGGCACAAGGGTCAAATGGCGGCCTTCACGCTAGCTGACATCTTCCGCCCCTTCGAGAATCTCCAGAATCAGACAGTAGCCGACTTCGAGCACCCTCGGCCCCGCTTGGCTGTGAATGGCGACCGCCTCGGCGGCTGGCCGACGATCGACGGTACCCGCGTGCCCTACGACGTCGTAACACAGTTCCTCGGCGAGCATCCGGATGAGGAGGACTTCGATGACCTTCACTACTACTATCCCGACGTCAGCCGAGCGGCGGCGGAGGACGCTGTCGATTTCAGCGTCGAGGTCACGGCAACCCACCGGGGGTCCGCGGCTTGAAGTTCCTCCTCGACGAGTGTGTCTCTTACCGCCTCATGCCTTCGTTGGAAGCGGCCTTCCGCAATTGCGAATTCCACTCTGTGACCTCGTTGAATTGGCGCGGCACGCTCGATCCGAAGCTCTTCCGCTCGGCCGCTGAGGAGTCCTTTGACGTCTTGGTTAGCTTGGACCACAAGATCCTTCGCCTCGACGACGAGCGAAATGCACTGCGGAAGGCGGGGCTACACTTCGCCGCGATCGAGCGCCCGCCGCTGGGTGTGAAGGGCAAGGACTTCAACGGCCTCGTACTCGCCCAGCTTGTGTCATGCCTCACGCTTGTTTTGCGGACGTCCACCGCCGCACCGACCCTGTTCCGCCTTGGCGCCGTGCCACATGATCACACAAAGAGGCTCACGGTCGAGCACATCTAGGCGAGTGACGCAGGAGAGCGCGGCGGCTTCGGCGCTCCAGCGCCACTGCAGCCATCTGTGGCGCTGACCGCCCCGCTGGTTCGTTCCACGGGCGGGTCTGTCATACAGTCGTGGAATTGACCTATGGGGGAAGGAATCTTGTGGCGTTACCGCACGCACCGTCGAAGAAGCCGTTGAGCTTGCGAGAGATGCAGAACCGAGCACGGAAGTTTGTTGCGGACTGGCAGGGGGAAACGCGGGAGAACGCGGAGTCGCAGTCTTGGTGGAATGACTTCTTTGACATCTTTGGGGTAGCGCGGCGGGAAGTAGCGTCTTACGAGCGGTGGGCGAAGCGGGCATCTACTGGCCGTCAGGGGCGCATTGATGTTTTCATGCCTGGAGTGATGATTGCTGAACACAAATCGCTGGGCAAGGATGAAGGGCGCGGGGTTTCTCAAGCGGAGGATTACCTGCGGGGAGGGGACATCGGCCACCACGAGTTCCCTCGTTTTCTGGTCTCTTGTGATTTCGACAGAATCACCTTGGACGACCTGGAATCCGATGACCCACCGTTCTCTTTCCGACTAAAAGACCTTCCAAAATACGTTCAACGCTTCGCTTTTCTGGGCGGCTACACGCCGCCTCGACGTCGCCAGGGCGAGGATGAGGCCGTATCCGTTAAGGCAGCTCGGTCTATGTCAGCGCTCTACGAAGTGCTTCTTGGTGACGTTGACACGGATGAAGACTCACACCACTCCGAGCAGGCCGCGATCTTTATGACACGGATACTTTTTCTTCTGTACGGAGACGATGCTGTCGGCCTATGGGAACCGGGGTCTTTCGAGGCTTACCTTAAGAATTCCACCAGCCCGGATGGGTCAGATGTCGGTCCTTCCATCGCCTACTTGTTCCAAATATTGGATACGCCGCCAGCACGACGCTCTGCCACGCTGTCACCGCTGCTCTCAGTCTTCCCATACGTCAACGGTGGACTCTTCGCCGACCGGGTCGACATCCCGGACTTCACTGCGGAAATGCGTCAAGCCCTTTTGACGGCCTGCGAGCTGGACTGGGCCGGCATCTCCCCGGCTATCTTCGGCTCTTTGTTCCAGGGACTTACTTCCCGGGAGGAACGGAGGGCACACGGTGAGCACTACACAACTGAAACGAACATACTGAAGGTTCTGCGCCCTCTTTTCTTGGACGAGTTCGAAGAGCGTCTCCAGCTCGCGTGGACCTCCCCAGGAGAGCTACGGAAGCTGCGCACCGAGCTTGGCGGCTACCGTTATTTGGACCCAGCCTGTGGTTGCGGGAACTTTCTAATCGTCGCCTACAGAGAAATGGCGGACATCGAGTTCCGGATCCTCGCCAGACTACGAGAACTGTCGGGACAAATGGACTACACCCTCGACCCGACTTGGGGCCTGCAAGTGACGCCCGATCACTTCGGTGGAATAGAGATCAACTGGTGGCCGGCGAAGATCGCGCAGACCGCCATGTTTCTGACTCAGCACCGGGTCACCCAACAGTTGGGCGAGATAGGTGAGCCACCGTCGATTCTGCCAATTCGCGAAGCTGCTTCAATCGTTCACGCCAACGCCTTAGCAGTGGACTGGAATGAAGCCACCCACCCAGGGAATCGCGCCACCTATGTGTTCGGCAACCCACCCTTTATCGGGCAATACTCCAAGTCTGCGCAGCAAACCGAAGGCATGAAGCAAGCGTGGGGAGGGGACTATGACGGATATCTGGACTACGTCACCGCTTGGCACGCAAAAGCGCTCAGTTTCCTCAAAGCCGCCCCTGGCAGCCGGTTTGGGTTCGTCACGACCAATTCCATTACACAGGGTCAGCCTGTCCCAGCTCTCTTTCGGCCAATCCTTCGGGACGGTTGGAGGATCCGTTTTGCCCACCGGACATTTGCGTGGACGTCGGAAGCCACCGGAAAAGCAGCTGTGCACTGCGTTATTGTCGGGTTCGACCAGGACCCCTCCGCCAAAGCACGCCTTTGGGAATATGAAACACCTAAGTCAGAACCGGTTGAAGTCGACACGCGCTCTATCAATCCCTACCTCGTGGACGCCCCCACTGTTCTGATCGAGAAACGAAGTCAACCGCTGTCGCCGCATCTCCTTCCGGTTACGAAGGGGTCGCAGCCCACAGACGGCGGGTACCTTCTCAGTGAAGGTGAGGAAGCTCGAGCTCTTAGAAATGATGCAGTTGCCGGGAAGTACATGCGGCCGTTTGTTGGTGCCCGCGAGCTGATCAACGGCGGAGATCGCTGGTGCCTATGGCTGGAGGCAGTTTCTGCGCAGGATTTGAGAGGCTCAGAGCTTCTGAGGGAGCGGGTAGAGAACGTGCGGCGGTTCCGGCTTGAGAGCCCAAAGGCCGCTACGAAAGCCCTCGCTTCCACACCAGCCGTTTTTGCAGAGCGCCGGCAACCTTCGGTTCCTTATCTGTGCATCCCCTCCGTTGTGAGCGAGCAAAGGCCCTATCTAACCTGCGGTCGTTTTGACCCGGAGGTCGTAACAAGCAATCTAGCTTTCACCGCCCCGGACGTTGATGGGTTCCTCTTTGGCGTCATATCGTCGGCCATGTTCATGACGTGGCAAAAGACGGTAGGGGGCCGGCTGAAATCGGACCTCCGATTCTCAAACACCATTGTGTGGAACAACTTTCCCTTGTCTGAGATGACTGAGCTTCAACGCTCCCGCGTCATTGAAGCAGGACAAGACGTGCTTCAAGCCCGTGAGTCTCATCCCGGGCGTACGTTGGCTGATCTGTATCACCCGCTAGCGATGCCGCAGGGCTTGGTCACAGCACACAAGGCTCTGGACCGCGCTGTTGATGCGGTCTTCGGATTCCGGAAAGCGCCAAGCCTCCTAGAGAGGCAGGAACGGCTCTTTGACCGCTACGCCCAGCTCACGGCTGGTTCATCCGGCTCTGGTCTTCGAATTGTGAGCGATTCGCACGGCGACGGAGCCGACGCAGAAACGCGAGTGTAATCACTGGGAGCAGCCATAAAGCGGAAGGGCCGGCACTTGAGTGCGTGCCCTTCCTGATTTCCCTTAGGCACAGGAGATCTGTATCTCAGCGGAGCTGAAGTGTTTGTGGTGCTGCCGCGCCCTGGTACCTCGTTGTTTCTGGTCGCGCGGCTGGAGACTGGTTCGCTGGGTTCTCGCGGTGAATGGCGGTCCGTCCGGTAACCGGGCTCTTCGCGGTTCGTGGGGAACTGATTTCGTGTCGTAGCTAAAAAAGGGGCCCGTGGCCCTGCTGGGATGAGTGTGTCTAGCATTCAACCAGGAACAGGACCACGAGCCTTGACTGAGCCTACCTTCGTGGCGTTCGACGCTGCCACCAGCATCTTCAACCTGCCCGACTACCGCGTCCTCTCCGTCACCGTGCTGGAAGACGGGCGCCGCCAGATCATCGTCGAAACAGACCAGCCACCAGGCTGCCCGAGCTGCGGTGTTGTCGCGACGCGGCGGAAGGAACGGCGCCTCCAACGGATCCGGGATATCCCTGTCGCCGGCGCCGTGGAGGTGCTCTGGTCCAAGTACCGCTGGCATTGCGAGGAACCGGCCTGCCCGCGGCTTTCCTTCTTTGAATCCACCGCCCAGGTCCCGCGCCGCGCCCGTTCCACGGGCCGGCTCCGGGACCACGTCGTTGATGCGGTCATCAATTCCGGCAGGGCCGTGTCCGAGACGGCCGCTGCGTTCGCGGTGTCCTGGTGGATGGTCCGTGCCGCGCTGAACGAAGCCTGCCTTCTGACGCTGCCGGACGTGGATGAGCTCAGCCCCCGCATGCTGGGCATCGACGAACACCGGTTCCGATCCGTGCGGTATTTCCGTGACCCGGACTCCAGCTCGTGGATCCGGCACGAGCCGTGGATGACCACCATCGTGGATCTGGACACCGGGCAGGTCTTGGGTGTGGTCGATGGCCGGGACCACAAGGGCGTTGGCGACTGGCTCTTCGCCCGCCCGCTTCAGTGGCGGCTGGGCGTGCAGGTCGTTGCGATCGACCCCTCGGCCGCATTCCGGAAAGCGTTGAGGATGTGGCTTCCCCGCACCGCTGTCGCGGTCGATCACTTCCACTTGGTGTCCCTGGCCAACCAGGCGGTGACAGAGGCCCGGCAGAACCTCTCCCAGCAGGTCAAGGGCCGCCGCGGCCGCGGCATCGACAAGGCCTGGGCCCACCGGATGCTGCTCCTGCGCGCCGGCGACAAGCTCTCTGACCCCGCGGCCCACCGCCTGGCTGAGGTCTTCACCGCCGATGACGCCACCGGCAAGCTCGAGGCAGTCTGGAAGGTCAAGGAAAAGCTGCGGGCGCTGCTGCGCACCAACTCGCTGGCTGACGCCGCCGCGGCGAAAGAGGAACTCATGACCCTCGTTGAAGCCGCCGGAAGGCCGGAGACGAACAAGCTCTACCGCACTGTCTGCCGGTGGTGGAACGAGATCGAAGTCCTCATCGTCACCGGCGCCACAACCGGCAAGGTCGAAGCCAACAACACCGGAATCAAACACATCAAACGCACCGCCCGCGGCTACCGCAACGCAGGGAACTACAAATCGATTATCCTCATGACCAGTGCCGTCCGGACGGCGGCATGACACTCATCCGCGGAATCAATTTCCCCATAAACCTTGAAGAGCCGGTAACCGTGTGGGCGCGGGGTTCCGGGCTGCGGTTCAGGCGGAGAGCGCCGGCAGCGGCAACCACGAGGGCCAGGGCGCCAAGGCCGAGAGGCAGCCCGGCGAGCGTGGCGATCCCTCCGACCAGGAGGGGGCCGCCGGCGTCTCCGAGTTCGCGTCCGAGCTCAGCCGAGCCCATGGTTCGCCCCATCCGTTCCGGAGGAGTGGTATCGGCCAGGTGGGCGAAGCCCAGCGGCGTGGCAACACCCACGCCTGCACCGATTGCGGCGGCGGCCAGGAAAATAGTGACGGGCCCCGGTGCCAGCGCGAGGATCGCGATACCGGCGGAGGTGAGCAGCAGCCCGGTTCTCATGCCGCGGGCATCGCCGATCCGGCCCCGGTCGCGCGACCTGCCGATCCAGGGCTGGATCAGGACCGAGGCGATGGCCAGAACACTGACGGCGGCCGTTCCTGCGAAGGGTCCGAGCCCGTACCGGGTGGCCAGCGCGGGAAGGAACCCGATCGCGGATCCCAACGCAGCGGTCGAGGCCGCCAGCACCAACGTGGGGATCAGGAACCGCCGCTCCGTGACCTGGCGCGCCAGATCCAGCACCGTGTAGCGCCGGCGCGGGAGAGGCTCCAGATGAGGCACGCGCACGATCACCCACACCGCCGTGACGGCAGCCAGCACCGAGAGGGCGGCAAACAGCAGCGCGAACCCGCCGGCGAAAATCAGGCCCGCCCCCAGCAATGGTCCGATGACGTATCCGAGGCTCTTCCAGGACCCGTACCGGCCAAAATACGTGCCGGCGTTCCTGCCCCCGGCCAGGCGGGCGACCATCGCCGAGGATGCCGGAGAGAACGCCGAGGCTGCCGCACCCTGGCCGAGACGGGCCAGGCCGAGCATGAGCGGATTGGCAGCCCACAGGCCGATGAGCGAGAGCAAAGCAAAGGCCAGAAGGCCACCAACAATGACCGGTTTCGCGCCGATCCGGTCACTGAGCGCACCGAAGACCGGCTTCAGGAACACCTCCGCGAGGTCGTACACGGCGAGCAGGATGCCGAGATTCAGCAGCGTCAGGCCGATGTTCTCGCTCTGGGCACCCATGCCGGCTGCGATGCTGTGGGCGCCGAAGGCCGTCACGAACCCGGCAGCGTACAACGGCGCCGAGGACGTCCGGGCCGCCAGGGCGGGAGCAGGACCATTCATGAGTGCAGCTCCTGATAAACGAGCCCGGAAAATTCCTCCAAGACAACGGCGCAGGCAGCCAATTCCTCATCTGCTCTGGCTGCCGATGGGCTGCCGAAGACGTCCCTCGCGCGGATCGTGCGGAACCACCGCCTCAGCCGTTCCAGGTTCTGTTCTTCCTCTTCCAACTCGGCCAGCGTGAACTTATGCTTGGAGATTTCCCGGGCGATTTCGTCCTTGAACTTCCCACAATCAGCGACGAACTCCGCCCATTCATCCTCCCTGGCAGCGTCGAACAATGCACGGAGCTTCGCAGCATCAGCATCAGTGGAGCCCGTGGTCAGCAGGATCAGCTCACCGCCGCCGGAACGGGCCAGAGCCCGCGCCTTGTCGGCACCTTCCCTGCACACCGGCACATCGGGGGCCGTCCATGCACCTTGTCCGACCGGAACCGCACCGAACCGCCGCAGCTCGCGCCAGACGGCGACCCGGTGCCGGGACGGTTCAGAGGGCACCTGCACGAGCATCACAAGCCAGGAAGATTCCAATGTGTTAGTCACAGGTGCAATTGTAACTGCTGTTACATATCCCCTGCCCGTCCGCATGCGGATGCACCTAACGCGTGAAGCGCAGCGGTATTTGGCGTTGTTTTGTCAGCGCTATTTGGCGGGTCCAGCTCAGTGGTCAGTGCTTTCGATGGCGGCGGCGGGTTACCGGCATGGGGAGAGGCGTCAGTCGTGGGCCGGTTCCCCGGTCATCCGGTGGTCGGCGTGGTTGATGGTTTCGCGGATGAGCCGGACCAGGTGCCCGTCGTGCAGGGAATAGATGACGTGCCGGCCGTCTTTGCGGGTGTCCACGAGGCCGGTGAGCCGGAGTTTGGCCAGGTGCTGGCTGACCACGGTCCGGGGCGCACCGGATGCGTCGGTGAGTTCGGTGACGGTTTTCGGTCCGGTGGAAAGCTGCCAGAGCAGGTGCAGGCGGGTGGGTTCGGCGAGCATCCGCAGCGTGCCTGCGGCTGTTTCGAGCAGTTCCGGGCCCGGGGTGACCGGGTGGGCCAGGGAGGGTTCCCCGGGGACAGTGTTCAACGCGCTGCTAGGCCGGTTGCTCAACGGTCTGCTCCTCAGTGGCTGGTTCCTGGGATGCCGCGGCGGTGTGACGTGGCCAGGACAGGAATGCACCCGCACTGCCTATCATCGCAATAATTGTCAGGGCCAGCGCGGCCCAGCCCAAACCGGCGGCCGCCCCGATCCAACCGGCCAGCGGGTAGGTCAGGATGTAGCAGGCGTGGGAGAGGGAGAACTGCGCCGTGAAAACGTAGGGCCGGGTTTCCTCGGTGGAGGCATCGCGCAGCAGCCGGGAGGAGGGGGTGAGGATCGTGGAGTTCGCCGCACCGAGCAGGAACCACAGCCCCAGCAGCAGCCACCATCCCGCACCACCGACGCCCAGGAGGGTCAGGAGTGTGGCGCCGGACAGCACGGCGGGGATCAGGGCGGCGCCGGTGAGCATGACCGCCCGGTCCCCGAAACGGTCCAGGACCCGGGGCGCAGACAAGGCAACGATCATTGAACCGACGCCGAAGCAGGCCAGGGCCAGGGCCAGGTCGGTTTCGGGGCGGTGCAGGACATCCCGGACGTAGACCACAGTATTGACGAGCACCAAGGCCGTCGGGGCTGCGACCACGAGGTTCAGTGCCAGCAGGGACCGCAGGCGCCGGTTTCGCCAGAAGATCCGTGTGCCCAGGGTGGTCCGGTGCCACAGGGACGTCTGCGGCCCGGCCGGGGCGGAAAGCCGGGGCAGAACCGTGATGGTGACCATGAAGGCCGAGAACAGGAAACCGGCAACCGTTCCGATGAACAGGTTGCTGTAGCTGATCAGCGTCAGCAACAACGCCGCAAGGGCCGGGCTGACCAGGGATTCCATGTCATAGGCCAGCCTGGAGAGGGACAACGCGCGCGTGTAGTCCCGCTCGTCCTTCAAAATGGTGGGAATCAGCGACTGGAAGGCCGGGGTGAAGGTCGCGGAGGCGGACTGCAGCAGGAAGATCACGACGTAGATCTGCCAGGTCTCGGTGATGAAGGGCAGGCACAGTGCCATCGCCGCCCGGATCAGGTCCGCCCCGATCAGCACCGGCTTTTTCGGGAGCCGCGCCACCAGGGCAGTGATCACCGGGGCGAGACCCACATAGGCCAGCATCTTGATCGTCAGGGCCGTGCCAAGGACCGCTCCGGCGTTCCGGCCCGCCAGGTCATAGGCCAGCAACCCCAGGGCCACCGTGAGCAGGCCCGTGCCGACCAGGGCCACGATCTGGGCGGCGAACAGCCGCCGGTAGGTCACATTCCGCAAAACCGCTAACATCAGGCCAACTCCCTTAAGTGCATATGTGCGCGTCCATGCACCCACTGTAGTGGACTTTCGTCCTTACGATGTTTCACCCTCGGCCGCAATTGGATGCAGGGGCGCTCCAGGGGTGTGCGGACTCCTCTCGTACGGCCCCGTCTTGTCGTTATCGATAACGAAGGATTTCAAGAACAGGTTGATTGGAGAATCGTGGTGTTCGCAGCGAGCTGTTGCAAACGGGCATCTTTCTGCGGAAAACCGCCGTTGGGACGAAAAACCGAGCTCAGGGCCGGTCGTTCTCACAAATAGTTCTCAAAACGGTACAGTCGAACCAACACACCAGGCTGAGTTTTGAGAAGAGAACACCCATGACCTCACACCGAATCGGCTACGCCCGAGTCTCCACCCGGGACCAGAACCTGGGCTTGCAGATCGGCGCCCTGAAGAAGGCCGGATGCGACAAAATCTACGAAGACACGATCAGCGGCACCAAGTCTCACCGCCCCGGACTCGGCCAGGCGCTAGACACCCTGCGCGACGGTGACACCCTGGTGGTGTGGAAGCTAGACCGCCTGGGCCGGAGCGTGAAAGACCTCCTGGACTTCGCCGGCGGCCTAAACAACCGCGGCGTAGGCTTCGTCAGCCTCACCGACGCGATCGATACCACCACGGTCTCCGGGCGCTTTTTCTTCAACGTGATGGCATCCCTGGCCCAGATGGAACGGGAGCTCATGGTCGAGCGCACCCAAGCCGGACTCCGAGCCGCGCGCGAACAGGGACGAGTAGGTGGCCGCAAACGCATCATGACGGAAGCCAAGATCCGCTCAGCCCGCAAACTACTCAACCAGGGAACACCGCCCCGGGAAGTGGCCACGAGCCTCGGCGTCTCCGTCCCGACGCTCTACCGGTGGGTCCCGGCAACGGGCGCGACTAGGGCTTCGACGCAATAGTCGCTGCTGTTTGGTGCAGGCGACTTCTGAAAAGTGACGGTTGGTGCAGAGGACTATTGAGCGGAATGCAATTCCGTGCAGGGGACTTGTGACATCTCCGTGTCCGTACTCGTCTGCACTACGCCGGAATTCCGCGGGAGCGAGTGCAGACGACTTCTGAAAACGACAATTTTCGGCGGTAGATGGCGGTCTTTTGCGGCGATATTCGTCGCCTCGCTGCCGCGAGGGAATCGCCTATCGAACGCCGGGCCGGTTATTACGCTGGCGTCCTCCGGGCGCCGGTATGTGCTTGTAGAGGGAATTTCGGTCCGGTCGTGGGAAGCGCTTTCTTCGTGCTTTGCCTGATGCACGCCGCCCTCACCACCACGCTTCGGGCTTCATGGTTCCCGGGTTCGGTGGTCTCTCGTTCCTGCGGCCAGAACTGGAACGCTGTGGGTACTCGGATAGCTGTAAGGGTCCCTACAGGGGCCGAAGTGGGCCGGCTGTGGCCGGTTGGTGATCGGTGGGCTCCAGCAGACCAGCGCCGGGTAGTGGTCATTGAACAGACAGCCCTGGCATGGTCCGGCGTCGTCCCGGTTTGCGTTCGGCAGGGCTTAGAGCCCGGTTAGCAGCTCGCGGGCTCTGTCGAGGGCGTCTTGGCACGTGCGAACCATTTGCCCGGGTGTGTTCGAGGTTCGGTAGAGGTCGCGTGCCCATTCGAATTCGGCAGCTGCCTCGCGGTAGCGGGCTTCGTCGAACAGTCGCCTGCCGATCTGGTATCGGACCATGGCCTCGCGGACGCGGGTCCCGGCCAGTTGTAGTGCTTCTTCGTGGACCCGGGCCGCCTCATGCCAGGCGTATTGGCGCTGGTAGGCGCGGGCGAGCACCAACAGGGGTAGGAGCCGGTCCCGGGCTGTTGCCGCCAGTGCGTGGCCGGCGCGTATGGCTTCCTCTGGCTGGCCGAGAAGCGATAAGATCCACACCCGTTCAAGGGCAGGGCAGGAGTCGAGGCGGGCCCACAGCGCCTCCCTGTCCAGGACGATTTCCCGCAGCGTTATCGGGTCCGTTCTCCACAGACTTCCCTGGACCTGGTCGGGGTCGGGTATCACAGGACCGGTGCTGCTTGATCAGAGCCCGGGACGGCGCGGCGCCTCCAGAGGTCCCTCTCGAGGGTGGTTCCGTACGGTACGTCGGGGCTGGCCTCCACCGTGAACAGCGACTGGCCGAGGCGGGTCATTAGGATTCCTCGTCTGTCCCCCGACTCTGCGGTGTCCCGGACCTGCTTCACGGCGACGGCCAGGTCCTCCTGGAGACAATGCGGATTTTCTACGACCACGACCCGGACAGCGGGGCTATCCGGCGCCGTGGACAAAGGTCCCCCGGGGGCAGGGTTGGCGGTGGTCATGTGTACCCAATCTCCTAGATCTGATCACATTCTGACTAACCATCGGTACCGGCCGGGATGGAAGGCACGTGCTGGTCAGCCGGACGGCAGTTGCACGATCTGCGCCAGCATAACCGAGCTTCCTGTATGGTCCACCAAAAGACGGCGTCAATTCGGGGCGCTGTTTCGGCGGCTTCACCGGGGTCGGACGCACCAGTCCTTCGACGCTGTGCGGGCGGCTGGTCGGCCATTAGGAGCTACGGACCGGGCGCACACTTACCGGGGCCGCAGTCTTCCGGCGACCGCGGCGGAGGCTTTTTCTTCCTGCTGTGCTGCCGCTGAAGTACCGAGGGCCTGTGATGTCCGCGCGGGCTGCGATGCATGTAGGGCTCTCCCGTCGGAATGCCCCTGCTTCGGAGTCTCTTTGGCCGCCGGGGCAGGTTGTACGGCGCGGATAGGGGTGGCGGACACCTATTGTTCCGGGCAGTCCGTGCGCACACTGGATTCGGAGCGGCCGGGTGTGGCCAACGGCGCCCGATAAGCTGGGGTCCATGACGTGGTTGGTGCTGATAGTCAGGCTCCGTGGCGCTGCACCCCGGTATCGGCGCCGCGTTTACGCCGCTCTCGCTGACGGCGGAGGTGTCGCCGTTTCCGGGGGTGTCTGGGCTATCCCGGATACCGTGATGCATCGTCCGGCCGTGGATGCCGCCGTAAGGCATGCCCTGGCCGGCGGCGGTGACATCGTTGTCATGGCCACCACGACGGACAATGGCGCCAGTAATGAGGTGTTCGAGGTGAAACTTTCCGAACGGCTCACGGCCGAGGCAGAGGCTATCACCGGCAGGTGCACAGGTCTTGCTGCCGCGGCCGCGGCCGGGTGCGGGCGGGGTGGGCTGTCGACGGATCTACATGCCCTTCAACGGGACGTCCGTCGCTTGGCGCGCCTGGACGTGATCGGGCTTGAGGTCGTCGCGTCAGCTGAAGCGGCTGTGGCCCGGGCAGGGAATTTACCGGCGGCGTGTGAGTGCCGGGTTTGAGGAACGGGCCCGGTCGTTGCGGATTGCACCGGGCAGCTGTTCTCAGCGTCTGCTCAGCATGGTTGCCCTATGGTGAGGGCCATGGTTTCTTTGGCGTTGCCTGCCGGTGTGTTGTCCCGACCCGTTGCCGGGCTGCTCCCGCCGTGGCTTGATCCGAACGAGTTCCTGCGTGATCCTGCCTTGGCTCCATGGGTCGTCGGGGTCGTGTGTGTGTTCCTGTTCGTCGAGACCGGTCTTCTGGTCGGGTTCTTCCTGCCGGGGGATTCGCTTCTGTTCACGGCGGGATTGCTGGTGGCCACCGGCACTATTCAGGTGAATATTCTGTTTCTGGCGGCCGCCGCGTTCGTGGCCGCTTTCGTAGGCGACCAGGCCGGGTATCTGATCGGCCGCAAAGCGGGGCCTGCGGTATTTCGGAAAGAGGATTCCCGGTTTTTCAAACGCAGATACGTGGACCAGGCGCACCGCTTTTTCGAGAAGTACGGACGCCGGTCCGTTGTTCTGGCCCGCTTTGTTCCGGTGGTGCGGACGTTCCTTCCGGTCACGGCCGGCGTCGCCGGGATGAGTTACCGTTCCTTCTTCGCCTTTAATGCCATCGGGGCTGCCTTGTGGGGCGTAGGGGTGACGTTACTCGGGTTCTGGCTGGGACGCTACGAGTGGATCGGTTCGAACATTGACCTGATTTTCGTTGTCATCGTTGTAATCTCTTTCGTCCCCATCGCAGTGGAACTGCTCAAGAGCCGACGACGTACCGCCGCCGCTCAGGGACGGGAGCACGAAAGATCCTGAACAAGGGACGCAGGCGCCGTGGACCGGCCGAAGCTCTTTCCGGCGGCTGCTCCTTCACAGGTTGCCCGCAGGAAGATCAGAGCATCCCAAAGGCTCATTTCTGGCAGGCTCAGTCGCAGGGGCCGGGAACTTTGCGGCGTCGCCGCAGGGGTATCCGTCAAGGAAAATTCTGAGGACAGGAGCTCAGCGTGACAGCCCGAACTCGTTCGCTATGGAAGAGCACGCTCCCGCGGCGATCCCAGACCGCCACGCTGATGGCGATGGGCGCCCTCCTCGTCACGGCGGCGGCCTGCCAGTCGCAGGGTGGGCCGGTGCAGGGACAACGGTCCGGCACGCCGGGCCACGTGTTCGTGATCAATCTGGAGAACAAGGGTTATGACCGGGTGTGGGGCAGCGGTTCCCCGGCCCCGTACCTCTCTGGAACTCTGCGCTCCCAGGGCGTGCTGCTGACCAACTATTACGGCATCTCGCACAACTCGCTGCCCAATTATCTGGCCCAGATCTCCGGGCAGCCGCCTAACGTGAGCACCAAAAAGGACTGCCCCGTCTACACGCCGTTTACCGGCACGGGTGTTGATTCACAGGGACGGCTGATGGGCGACGGGTGTGTGTTCCCTGCCGAGGTGCCCACCATCGCCGGGCAACTGAGCGCCAAGGCGAAAGCCTGGCGCGGCTACATGGAAGACATGTCCGCACCCTGCCAGCACCCGGAGCTCGGTGCCGTCGACGAACATGTGGCGGCCTCCCCCGGTGACCAGTACGGCACCCGCCACAACCCGTTCGTTTATTTCCGTTCCCTGACCTCCACCCCGGACTGCGCCAAAAACGTCGTCAACTACTCCAGGCTCGCAAAGGACCTGCAGTCGGTCAACACTACGGCCAACCTCTCCTACATCACCCCTAACCTCTGCCACGACGGGCACGACAGTCCCTGCGTGGACGGGACCGCCGGCGGCCTCGGTACGGCGGATGAATGGTTGAAGAGCCAGGTGCCGGCGATCCTGGCCTCCCCCGCCTACCAGCAGGACGGCATGCTCGTGATCACCTTTGACGAGGCCGACGGCGGGGCCGTCGGCCCCTCGACGGGCGTCACCGGCGGCACAGCAGGAGGAAAGGTCGGCGCCTTGGTACTCTCCCCGTTCACCGCCCCGGGCAGCAGCTCGGACCGCCCCTACAACCATTACAGCCTGCTGGCCACCATGGAAGACATCTTCGCCCTGCCCCGTCTCGCGGGCGCCGGCGAACCGGGGGTCAACACCTTCGGGACCGACGTTTACCGTTCCGGTCCCTAGGAAACGCCGCTCCGCAAAAAGGGGGTGAAAGGGGCCCTTCGTTTTGCGGTCGGGTTTTGCTCAGGCGGAGCGTGCGCCGGTTGTTACGGCCGCGGCGGGTTCGGGGCGTGAGGTTTCACCGTGTGCTCCTCACCGGGGTTTCGGGAGGGTGACTGGTGGCCGGTCTGGTTGATGGGCGGTTTTTTGTATGTGGCGCGTCCGAGGATGTGGCGGGCCAGTGTGAGGGTTTCGCGGAGTTTGATGGCCGGGAGGTATGCGCGGGTGATGGCGTTGCCGATGGCCGGAAGGGCGGCCGCGTCAGGGTAGAGCATGTACAGGGGTTCGTAGCGGGGCTGGAATTTCGCTTTGAATGCCAGCAGGGACCTGAACCCGTAGACAGGTTCCAGGGCCTCGCCGAGCCGGCCTAGGAAGCGGTCGAGGCCGCCGGTTCCTCCCGTTTCGGGGGTTTCCGCGGTGGATGGTGTGGTGCCGGCGTGCCGGGCCAGTGGTGCTCCGGAGAGACTGATATAGCGGCAGCGCTCGGCTTGGAGGTCCAGGGCTGCGGAGGCGATGAGGAATTCGATGCCGGCACGGAACCCTGTGCTGCGGCGCCGCATGAAGTCCAGGGTCCAGCCTTCGATAGCGCCGTTGCGGTAGACGGGCAGCCAGGAAGTAACGGCGTGGATTTGGTGGGTGTCGTCGATGGCGAGCAGCAGGCGGACGTTGGGGTCGTTGAGTTCGTCCAGGCCGCCGAGGGTGAAGCCCATTTCCGGGACTTTTTTATCGGCTACCCATTCTTCGGAGATTTCCTGGATCTGGGCGGCCAGGGTGAGGGGTGCGTCATGGTAGGTGGTCCATTCGGCGCGGATCCCGTTTTTGGCCGCGTTGTTCAGGGCCGTGCGGATGTCCTGGAATTTTTTTCCTTTGAAGGACAGCGTGTCCAGTTCCAGAATGGTTTCCTGGGCTACCTGCACGGATCCCCAGCCAAGAGAAGCTGCGTGGTCGCGCAGGTGTTGGGGTACGGAGTAGAAGCACGGTGTCCAGCCGTGACCGGTGCAGAATGCTGTGAACTCCGCCAAAGAGGACTTTCCCTGGTGCCCGGGGCCGACCGGGCCTCCAAGGGTCAGGGCGATCCCGGCGATGGTCCGGTAGGCAATGAAGCTTTCTCCGGTGGCGGAGAACCAGTAGGTGTTCCCCGGCCAGGTTGTCATCCACGACAGGGTGCTGCCCTGCCCTGTTTTCAGAATTTCCCGGGCCCGGGCGGTCCCGGCGGCGTGCTGGGCCGGGACCGGGTGCAGGAATGTTTTGAGGATCAGGACGGCGGTGACGGCCCAGAAGACGGTGCCGGTGCCTTCATAGAGGATGACCGCGGGGGTGCTTTGGGGGAAGAACGCCGGGGAGAGATCGAACAGGTATCCCAGCGGCAGGAACCTGTCGGGAATATCGGCCAGCAGGTCAAGCGGCGCCGGAACGGGCGTGAAGCCGGGGGCCAGGAGGATGCCGGCGAGCAGGTAGACCGAGGCCAGGGCGGCGGCTGTTTTCCCGGCGCTGACCGCGAGGCTCCGGTAGGTTCCTGCCGGGGCGGTGAGGGGGAACAATTTGCGGGTCAGCAGCAGCACCAGCGTCAGTGCCACCGGCAGCAGCAGCGGCAGTATCAGGGCCAACGGGTGTGTGTAGCCGGGGACCTCGATAGGGCCCGCCGCTTCGCCGGCAGCGGTGTTTGCGGGCACCGGGGACAACGCTGCGGCAATGGTGATTCCTGCCAGAACGGACAATGCCAGCTCGATCAGCACGGCGCCGGCCCAGGCGAAGCGGCGTCCCCGCCGCAGCCCGTCGGAGAGCAGCAGCAACAAGAACGACGGGAGGACGGCCATGAAGATCCCGCCGGCACCGGCGCGCAGCTGCAGTTGCGCCCTCGCGCATTCCTTGGCCTGTCCAGGGTCTGTGCAGAGGCTTTGGAGTGTCTGCGGGTCTACGGGCTGGATGTTCGTAAACAGGAACCGCAACACCGAGAGGGGCCCGGCGGCGTGCGGGGCCAGGCCGGCGACGACAGGTCCGACGGCGGACACGGCCACCAGCAGGGCGACCAGGACCCGGCCTTCGTGCCGGGAGGTCACGGGACGGCCGAACCGGGGTGCCCTGCCATGCAGGACCGGGCCGAGGAGGGCGCCGGCAACGGCGGCTCCGAGCCGGACCAAATCCGCGAACCCGCCTGTATAGAGGGCCAGCAGAATCAGCAGGGCGAAGACGGCCAGGCGGATCCGCCGCCGCCAGAGGGTGGGCATGGTCGCCGTGCCGGCCATCAGTGCCCCGGTGATGAGTGCACTGGGGCCGAGGAAGAGGTGCCCGCTCATTTCGCGTGTCCAGGCACCCATCACCTGGTGCGCGGCGGCCAGGAAGCCAAGAGCGGCGGCGATTCCCAGGATCTGGGAGCCAAGGGCGGCTGCAGCGAACCGCGCACTGCCCATCCGTGGTTCCAGGGCCAGCCCCACCACCAGGGTCAGGGCACTTCCGAGCAGGTACCCGGTCAGGTTATGCGCCCAGAAACCTGAGGCGGGCAGCGCCCACCAGTGGCCGGGCACAGAGTGTGCGGCTGCGGCCACGTTCGGGCGCAGGGTCCCGGACGGGCCGTCGATGAGACTGGACGACACCGTTCCGGCGGCCCAAAAGATGAAAATCCAGCCAAGTGTGGCCGGCGCGCGGCGCAGCTGCCGGAGCGCAAAGGCCAGTGCCCTTGGAATGACCGGTTTCCCGGGCTCCTGAGGGGTCGCAGCCACAGGGTTCCTTTCAACGGAGGGGTAGCACGCTGACACGGGAGTGGCCCTCCAGGGCCTCTTTCCGCCCGGGTTACCCCCGGGTACGGTCCGTGGCCGTGCGGTCTAACTTCCGGATCAGCTGCACGCGGCCGATCCGGGGTGCAATGAGGGTATTCCATACCGGCGACCAGGCCAGGACCGCCGCGGTGCTGATGAACACCGAACCGACCACGTCACTGAGGTAATGGACCCCGAGGTAAAGGCGGGAGAACGCGACGACTGCTGCGAAAAGCGAACCCGCGACCAGCGCTGCCAGCCGTTGACCCTTGCTGCGGGCCAGGACCAGCACGGCGGCGAGGAACAGGGAGACGGCGAAGGCCGTGTGGCCGGAGGGGAAACTGTTGTGGCCTGTTTCAACGACCAGGGACGCTGTCACGTCCCCCGGCGGCCGGGAGCGGCCCACCAGTGCTTTGACCGCTGATGAGGCCAGCCAGCCGGCGGCGACGACGGACCCGAACGCCACCGCCTGCACCGGGTTGCGGCGGACCCCGAGCAGATACAGGCAGATGACCAGGACGAGCGTCACCGCTCCTACCGGTCCCAGTCCGTAGTGGATGGCCTCGCTCAACCCGGTTAGGGCACTGTTTCGGCCGTGGCTCAGGGCAATGTCCAGTCCCAGTTCCGGTGACACCGGCCCGAAAGACTTCGCCACCATTCCGGCCGCGGCGGTGGTGGCGAAGATGGAGGCAGCCACGGTGACCCACCACCAGGACTGAAGTCCGGGAAATATTGTGCTCCGGCGGGCCGGGGAGGTATCCATGGTGCAGTCCTGACAGTTCGAGTGCTGATGCGCGGGGCGTGCCACCAGCTTGCGGCACCGGCTCTGAGAAGAACCTGAGAGGGGCTTCGACGTTTCTCAGGTTCCGCACAACAGGACTCCGGGATACTGCAGCTATCAAAGGAAAGGGGTGCGGACATGCGGGTTCTGCTGGTCGAGGACGAAAAGATGCTGGCCGAGACGGTCCGGCGCGGGCTGGTCAACGAGGGGTTCGTGGTGGATGTCACCCATGATGGTGTCAGTGGGTTGTGGGCGGCGACGGAGAACCCGTACGACGTGATTTTGTTGGATCTGATGCTTCCGCTCAAGAACGGTTACGACGTTCTGAAGGAGTTGCGGGAGCGGCTGGTCTGGACCCCGGTGCTGATGCTGACGGCCAAGGACGGGGAATACGACCAGACGGACGCCTTCGATCTGGGAGCTGATGATTACCTGACCAAGCCTTTCAGCTTTATCGTCCTCGTTGCCCGGATCCGTGCCCTGATCCGGCGGGGCGCGCCGGAGCGGCCTGTCACCCTCACGGTGGGTTCGCTGACGTTGGACCCGGGCAGCCGCAGCGTGCGCCGGGGCGATACCGTCATCGAACTGACGGCCCGGGAGTACGGTCTGCTGCATTACCTGATGCGCAGCCATGGCCAGGTCGTGTCCAAAGCCCAGATCCTCGACAACGTCTGGGATCCGGCGTTTGAAGGCGGCGACAACGTGGTGGAGGTCTATATCGGCTACCTGCGGCGCAAGATCGATGCCCCGTTCGGGCTGCAGACCTTGGCCACGGTCCGGGGCATGGGGTACATGCTGGGCGCCGACCGGCCGGCCGGGTGAAAAACCTCCGCCCTTGCCCTGATTGTCCTGGTCCGGTGCGGCGCCTGAGGCCGCCTGCGGAGGTTCCGGTGCCGGTCGGGCCGGGGCTGGCTTAGGCGGTGCCGGCGTGGAACCGCCGGTGTGTATGCGGGGCAGCTTCGCCGAATTCGAGTTCCTCCTCGATCAGCCGCTCATCGGTGTGGACTTCCTTGGGGTAGCCGGTGAGGACGTCCAGGTCAGAGCCTCCGGGGCTGTGTACTGCCGGGGCGGCAGTGTGGGCAGGTGTCGCCGGCGGCGGGGTTTTTCCGTGCTCCGCCGCGGACGCCGAGCCCATCCCGAGGCTCAGAGCGACGACGACCGCCAAAGCGGTGCCGGGTATGCTGCGAAGGTTCATGGGGACCACACTTCCTCACCGCTGCTGAGGAACCGCTGTGACGATCCGTCCCGCAACCCCGGCTTCCGCGGTCCGGATACCGCCGGCGCCGGGCCGGGGCTCCCGGATGGCTGCGAAGCCGGCCGGACTCTTACGGGGTATCCGGCGCCCGCGGGTCTCCCGCCGTGACCGGGTCCTTTGGTTGGCGGGGTTCCGGTGCCGGGGCGAAGCCCAGTTCGAAGCGGCATCCGCCGCCGAGGGTTTCGCCGGTGCGGATCCAGCCGTGGTGGGCTGTCATGATGCCGGCGGCGATGGCCAGGCCAAGGCCGCTGCCGCCGCTTTCGCGGGACCGGCTCTGATCCAGCCTGACGAACCGTTCAAAGATCCGTTCCCGGTCGGCCGCCGGCACCGGCGGGCCGTCGTTATCGATCGTGATCTGTGCCCCGCTGCCGGTGTTGCGCAACGTGATGCTGATCCGGGACGCGGCGTGCCGGTCGGCGTTGTCCAGGACGTTGCGTATGACCTGGGCCAGGCGCCGCGGGTCCCCGGTGATCCGGGAGGGTTCGAGGCTGGCTTCGATCCGGCGGGTGCTGGTGGAGCGAAACCGGCGGACTTCTTCGTTCAGGACATCGTCGAGGTCCACATCTGTAGTTTCCAGGCGCAGGCCGCCGTCGTTCGTTTTGGCCAGGGTCAACAGATCCTCGACCAGATACCGCATGCGGGCCGTTTCGCCGGCGAGAACGGTTTTCATGTGTTCCCACGTCGCCCCCGAGGCGTCGGCGGCGGCGATCTCCACACCGGCACTGAGGGTCGCGAGCGGGCTGCGGAGTTCATGGCTGGCATCCGAGACGAAGCGGCGCTGTTCCTGGTCCGAGGCCTGCAGCCTGCCCAGCATCATGTTCATCGTCTCCGCCAGCGCCTGGATCTCATCACTGGTCGGCGGGACGTCAACGCGGCCGTCCAGGTTCCGGGCGCTGATCCCTGCGACCTGGCCGCGGATCCGTTCAACCTGCCGCAGGGACCGGCCCACCAGCACCCAGACCGACACGCCCACAACTACCAGTAACAGCGGGGTGGCTCCGAGGATGAACCAGGCCACGGTGGACACCGTATCCGCCTGGACCTGCACCGTCGCGGCCACGACGACGGTGTAAAGGCGACCGCCGACGTCGGCGCCGGTCGCGACGATCAGGAAATCATCATCATCGCGCAGACTGGGCAGCCCGGACACATCCTGCGTGAGAGTCTGCCCGTGACCGGGCCGCAGGGAAGTGAGGGCAACCGTCTTCGCCGCCGGCACCGAGGCGGCAAAAACCGCCCCGCCGGGAGTAAGGATCTGCACATACTGGCCGGTGTGGGCGGTCGAGACAATGTATTGGCCCGCTTCGGCGACATCCTGCCCGGAGATCTGCGCGATCACATCCGCCGCCTGCCGCCGGGCGGCCGTTTCCGTTGAAGCGACCAGAGAGGTCTGCAGCAACACGAGCAGGACCAGCCCGCCCACGGCCAGAGCCGCCGCGACCACCAGAACCGCAGTTGCCGTGGCGCGCTTGCGCACACCCCACCGCGCGCCGCCGGCAGAGGGCAGAACCCGGTCAGTATCCATAATCCAAGGATGGGCCCGGCACGGTGCAGATACCAAACCCCTCCCGTGGCAGGGTACCGGATCCGGTTCAGCGGGATCTCAACCGGGTTAAGGGTCCTCTCAGGTCCCGCGGGACACACTGGATCCATAGCCCCCCGCACCGGGAGGCGCCGGCGGACCCGCAACCCGCCACGAAAGGAGCCGGACATGAACGTCAAAGACCTGAAAGCCAGGACAAAAATCGTCATCGTCAGCGCAGGAGTCCTCGGCCTGGCCGGACTCGGCATCGGGGCAGCAAACGCTGCCACCCCCTCCCCGTCACCGACCACCACCCAGTCCGTCACCGCGGATACCCCCACCCCGGGTGACACGGCCGACGCGCCGGGCACGGTGGAGAAGGCCACGCCCGGCGACGCCGCCGACGCCCCGGGCGCGGCCGAGGGAACCGAAAAGGCAGACGCCCCTGAAGCCCCCGGTGATACCGGACCGAACGTCGAACAGACCGGTGAGCACACCGATCCGGGCGACGCCCCCGGAACCCCGTAACACCGGGCACCCAGGGAAGAAACCAGCCGGCGCCACGGACCCCCCAGCCCTCACCGCCGGCATACCAGGACCCGCGAAGCACCCCGGCTTCGCGGGTCCTCCTGTCCCCGGTAACAAACCCCCGGCGTCCACAATGTCCTGACCTGTTAGAGGACCGCATGATCACCCTGACCGGAGTGGAGCTGTTGAGCGGGGCAGTCCCGGCCTGCACCGCTGTTGCTGCCGCGGCGGCCGCGCTCTTCCTGCTGATCCGCCGCCGGCGGCGCTGGTGGATGGCCACGGGCGGGGCCTTTCTGGCCGCGGCACTGCTGGCTGCGGGGACGGGCTGGGTTCTGGTCCACGCCGCGGGGGTTTCGGCCCAGGAGCTGCCGCTGCCCGTGACCGTGTGGATGGGGCTCGCGTACTGGGCTGTGCTGCTGGCCGGGCTGAACCTGGCCGGAAGCTCCCGGCGCCGCAGAATCCTGGCACCGGTGGCCATGACGGCGCTGATTCTGGTGGCGGCGTTACAAGTGAACATCTACTACGCCGCGTACCGGACCCTGGGTGACATGACCGGGGCCAGTACCGCCGCCATCGGGGCGCTGCCGCAGGCCGCGCGCGCGGTACCCCGCACCATGCCCGGGCCGGCTCCCGGCCCGAAGACCGGCCCGGTGGCCTCGACCTGGGTGAAACCGCCGGGGCTCCCCGCGGCCGGGACGATAAGCTCGGTGCAGATCCCGGGTAACGTTTCAGGTTTCGCTGCACGCCCCGGGTACGTCTACCTCCCCCCGGCCTACCAGGCCCCGTCCCGGCCGGCGATGCCTGTCCTGGTCCTGGTGGCGGGCCAGCCCGGCTCACCGGCGGACTGGATCACCGCCGGAGGAGTAGCAACAACCATGGATGCCTTCGCAGCAGCGCACGAAGGGCTCGCCCCGGTTGTCGTCATCCCGGATGTCAACGGCTCGGCGCCGGGGAACACCATGTGCATGGATTCGAAGATCGCCAACGCCGGCACCTATCTCGCCACCGATGTTCCGGCGTGGATCAAGACCACCCTGAGAGTGGATCCGGTCCCGGCCCGCTGGGCGGTCGGCGGGTTCTCCTTCGGCGGGACCTGCGCCCTGCAGATGGCCGCCCTGCACCCGGACATCTACCCTTCAGCGATCGACCTCAGCGGCGAAGCCGAACCCGCGCTGGGCCCGGACCGGTCCGCAACTATCGCCCAGGCGTTCGGCGGCAACACGGCAGCCTTCGATGCGGTCTCGCCCCTGAAGGTCCTGGCCGCCGGGCACTACAGCCACAGCAGGATCTACCTTGCCGCCGGGGCGCAGGATGGAACGTTCTCCGGATACCAGGCCCGGACCGCTGACGCGGCCGCCAAAGCCGGCATGAGCGTCAGGACCGCCCTGGTCCCGGGCCAGGGGCACTCCTGGGAGATCCCCCGACAAACGATGGGACCGGCCCTGGACTGGCTGGCTCCGGCCCTCGGCCTGAGCCGCTGACGCCCGGGGGCTCAAGAACGAGCGTCCGGGGTTCAGGGGTTCAGGCCCGTCCTCAGGTTTCTCTTACCGGCGTCGTCATAAGTTGCGGTGTATGACGGACATGGCAATCGAAACCAGCTCACTGGCTAAGGCTTACGGATCCAAGCAGGCCCTCCAGGCCCTGAGCCTCGAGGTCCCTCGAGGGGAAATCTTCGGGCTGCTCGGACACAACGGGGCGGGTAAAACCACCACCGTGAACATCCTAACCACCCTGCTGCCGGCTACGTCCGGCACAGCCCGCATCGCCGGCCATGACGTGGCCACCGGCGCTGACCTGGTGCGCCGCTCGATCGGTTACCTGCCGGAGAATGTCCAGTTCTACGACAACCTCACCCTCACCGAGAACCTGACGTTCTTCGCCAGGCTCTCCGGGATAGCGGCCCCCGCAGCCCGGATCGAAGCGGCCCTTGAAGCCGTGGACTTCACCGGCCACGGCCACGAGAAAATGTCCACGTTCAGCAAAGGGATGCGTCAACGCGCCGGCATCGCCCAGGCCATCCTGCACGAACCGGCGGTGCTGTTCCTGGACGAACCGACCTCCGGGCTGGACCCGCAAGGGGTGGCCAACCTGCGGGAAATCATCATCGGCCTCAACCAGTCACTGGGAATGACGGTGTTCATGAACACCCACCTCCTGGCCGAAGTGACCAAAACGTGCACCAGCATCGGAATCCTCAGCTCAGGGCGGCTGATCTACCAGAACTCCGTCGCGGCCACCCTCGGGGCCTTCCCCGACCAGGCATCCCTGGAAGACATCTACCTCCACATCGAAGCCGGCACCCCGTCATGAATCCCTGGGCCGCCACCGTCAGTCATGAACTGCGCAGCGCCGGACGTGAACGTCTGCCCCAGTTGCTCCTGGCCGTGTTTATCGGCATGACCGCAGTCTCGGCGTTCATCGGCTCGGCCGCGAAGGCAACCGTCACGAACGTGTACAACTCAGCCGCCGGCCAGGGACTGACAAGTGCCCCTAACCCCTTCGGCAACGTCCCGGCCCTCTACTACGCCCGCAATACCGTCATTTACATCCTCCTGATCGGGGCTCTCCTGGCCGTTGTGACCGGTGTGCAGTCCGGGATGCGGGACCGGCGTGCCCGGACGATCGACCTGGTCCTGACCCGGCGCCTGTCCCCGGCCGGGTACCTGGCCGCGAAATTTACCGGCATCAGCCTGGGACTCCTGGGCGTGCTGGCGGCCTCGGCGCTGATCAGCATGGCCTCCATCAGCGCGGTCACCGGCAGCATCCCGGCGCCCGGCCAGCTGCTCCGGCTCACCGCCCTCTTTGCCCTGGCATGGATCTTCCTGCTCTTCTTCGTGGCCCTGGGCATGCTGGCCGGGCTCCACGCCTCCAGCTACACCGCCGCGCTCCTGGTTCCCATCGTGGTCTGGAGCGTCATTATTTTCGTCCTGCCCCTGCTCGGCACCGCCGTTCACCCGGTCTCGCTGTTGAACCCGGTGACACCTCCTGCGGCCCCGCAGACCGGGATCTTCGCCGTCACCGGCTCCCTCACCGGCCCCCTGTCCCTCGGGGAGCAGTTCAAACACGTCGCTTCGATCCTGCTGCAGGACCCCCAGGCCAGCGGCACGATGACCGGCGGGATCATGGTCATCCTGGCCTTCCTCGCCGTCGGGGTCACCCTGATCGTCCTGACCGGCCGCGCGAGCATGCGAAAGGAACTCCATGACTAGCCTCCTCACGCTCTGCGGGAAGGAAATCCGGGACTTGTCCCGAAACCGTTCCATGCGGCTGCTGATCACCTTCCTGGCCCTCATCGTCGTGCTCTCCGTCCTCGTAGCGGCCGCAGACTTCCGTGCCAAAACCGCTGACTACACCAGCTACCTGGCCGCCCTCAAAGCCAGCGGCGGCACCGTCACCGCCCCACCCCCGGACCTCTTCCCGCTGCAGATGCTGCGGGCAGCGATGGAGTACCTGGAAATCGTCGGGGCACTCTTCGCCGTGATCCTCGGCTACGGACTGATCGCCAAGGAAAAAAACAACGGCACCCTGCAACTGATCTTCACCCGTCCCCTGGGACGCCACAGCTTCGCCGCCGGCAAAATCCTGGCCGCCTTCACCATCTGGGCCGCCGTCACCGCAGCCCTGTTCTCCGTCATCACCGGGGCCCTGCTCATCGCCGGCAACGCCCCCCTGACCGGCACAGACCTCACCCGACTAGTACTCGCCGCAGCCCACACCACCATCTACCTGACCATGTGGTCGCTCGCCGCGCTGGCCCTGGCCGCCCTCACCCGGACCCCGGCCACCGGCCTGGTACTTGCCCTGGTCCTCTGGCTCATCGTCGTTCTGGTGATCCCCCAGATCGGCGACACCATGGATCCGGACAACCAGATCCCCGGAGGGCTGTTCGCAGGCCTCCAAATCGACAAAGCACACGAACACGCCATTATGGCCAACTTCACCGGCTACGAAACAGCCCGCGACCTCATCGAACAAACCTCCCTCACCAAACAATACGAACGCCCCCTCTTCGCCTGGCTCGGTATCAAAAACCAATACAACCAACAGAGCCCCGCCTATGTATGGGCCCAGACCTTCAACCACACCCTCTGGCTCCTCGCCGGCTTCACCGCAGCAACGGGCTCCGCGGTCCTGGCCGCCACCCGGCACAAACTCCTCCGAAAGGCCTAAGAACAATGAAAACGCCCGCCCTTAGAAGAATCCTCCCTCTGGCCCTCATCGCCATCGCCATCCTGGCCGCCATCCTGATCTGGCAAGGGGCCTCCGGCCCCGGCAGCCCCACGGCCGGCACCACCGGCACCGCCGCGGCCGGCCCCGCAGCGACCGTACTTCCCGTGACAAAAAACCCCATCACCGCCACCGGGACCGCCCCCGGACTGACCATCAGCAAGGCCAAAGCCGAAGACAACACCGACCCGCAAACCAACGCCGCAGTTCCGGACCGCCTTCAGTTCACCCTGAGCAACTCCACCCCCGCGCCGCTTACCGGCCTGGAGGTGTACTACACCATGAAAGACACCGCCACCGGACAGACAGAGTCCTACTACCAGAAACTCGACGGGCTGACCCTGGCACCTGATACGTCAGCGACAGTGTATTTCGACAACGCCACCGGCACCGGGCACTACCCGGAGAACAAATACAGCCTCTACCGAACCTCCACGAACGAAGTAAAAATCAGCGTCGAAGCCGCCGCACCCGGACTCGCCCCGGTCACCGCCACCGCCACGAAAGCCAAAGGCACCGGAGAAAAAATCGACTAACCCCCTACCGGTCAAGTACTGGTGCAGGAATAAGACTCAGGACGCCCTCAGGAACCGCCAGCCATGCTGGTAGTACCGGAACGAAACCGCAGGAGGCACCATCATGCAGATCCCTAATAGCCCGAACCCGGCTGCCTGCCCCGAACCTCCGCGCCCGGCGGACCGACAGCAGGGGGCCAGCTCATGACCTGGATCATCCGCCGCGGCCGCGTGGTACGTTCGAAAAAGGACCAAAGCCAAACCTCCGGGCGGCCCAAAGCAACACCTCCGGCCGCCACGTATCGCCCGGCACGGCGGGACCACCTAAACTCCCGCCACGGGCCGGAGGCCGGCACCAGTCAAAACCTGCACAATTCAGGGATCGTCATCGATGACGCGTACAGACGGCCGCCGCAACTGACCACCCAAGCGCGGCAGGGACAGGCGACCGGCCGGCCGCACGGCCCCGCCCGTCCATGCGCGGACAAAAGATCAAAACCGATTAGCCGAAGCGTCCGCATCGAAGAAGAAGAAAAAGAAGAAGGATAACCCCATGAGTTCTCAGCAACCCCTGACTGCACTGACTGAGGCAAATGCCAGCCACGCAGAACGTGATGACGACACCTCCATGACACTGGACTCACAGGCGGAGGACATTATCCGGACCGTCCTGTCAGGAACGGACCCAACAGCCGCACCCGCCAGGCACCGGCTGCGCAGTCTGCTCGCCGTCCACCCCGGCGACCACATCGCTGTACTCAGACACCACCTGATCCAAACCCGCGCACCGCTGTCTCCGCCTCCGGACCGGGCCGCCGTAAACCAACGCCCGGAGATGCGTCCACGATTCATCACCACAACCGACGGGGAACGGCCATGACATTGCACCCGGAAACAGCACTCCGCCCCGGCTCCGCAGCAACCTCTCCGAACAGCCGCTACCGGCTGCTCTATCAAACGGACGGGAACCTCGTCCTTTATGGCCCCGACGGGCCCCTGTGGGACTCCGGGTCCAACGGCCGCGGTGCCGGGGCATGCATCATGCAGGCCGACGGGAACCTAGTCCTCTACGGCCCCAATGACGAATACGTGTGGGACACCGAAACCGATAACAACCCCGGAAGCCGTCTCGTCATCCAGGACGACGGAAACGCAGTCATCTACCGGCCCGACGGTTCCCCGCTGTGGGCTACAGAAACATGCCAGCCGCCAGGCAGCGCCGACTCCCACGTCCTGCAGTCAGGATCAACACTCACCCCCACCCACGGAATCAGATCCGCCAACGGGCTCTACGGACTTCTTTACCAGACTGACGGGAACCTCGTCTTTTACGGCCCCGACGGACCCCTGTGGGACTCCGGGACCAACGGCCGCGGCGCCGGGGCATGCATCATGCAGCCCGACGGGAACCTCGTCCTCTACGGCCCCAACGACGAATACGTGTGGGACACCGAAACCGATAACAACCCCGGAAGCCGGCTCGTCATCCAGGACGACGGAAACGCAGTCATCTACCGGCCCGACGGAAACCCAACATGGGTAACGGGAACCCACTAAGGGCCGCAAGAGGGCGGCATTCCGTACCCGTCACTGGCACTGCGAACAAAATCGCCGGCGGCGGCCCGCCGGCAATCGTAGGGTGGAAAAGACACCCGCCTCGACGACATGACCGCCAGGGCACCTCGCGCCAGGAAATCGAGCTCCAATCCGTGGCCCTGCAGGGGAGACGCGCCGGTACAGTCTGGCGGCTGACTCAGAGTGGAGTGCAGGAGCCGCTCGCCTTTGCCGCACGAACGATAAGTGGGCACAATTTCTGCTCCGAATGCGAAGCACAGCCACCGGCCTCCGGGCAGCCACAAAAATGCCGTAGTCACCGTCCACTGGAAAGTGGACGGTGCAAAGTACACCACGTAGATTCGCGTGTATCCGATATGCCCTTCGGGGCCGGATGCCCGCCCCCAGGTGCAGGGTGCGGTGGAAGCCACTGAAGCAGTCCGGTGGAAAGAACGCACACGCGCAGAATGAGGCGATATGCCCACCTCACACATCACGCAATTTCTCCTGGAAGCAACAATTCCGGACCAGACTCAGGAACCCCTCGGGTCCGACTGCCTCTACGGGCTCTACACCAGCTGGTGCATTCTGCATCGCATCAGCCCCCTCGAGGCCCGCCACTTCCGCGACGCGCTCCAACACCACGGAGTAGAACCAGGCAAGACTCGACGAAGAATCGCAGGTCCCGCCGCCGCCGACTACATAATCTCCAGCTACCCGCCGTTTTCCAGCAACGCTCTATAACGACCACGTATCGGCACCACGACCGCGCACCGCTCGCCTGATGTCCCCTACCCCGACATCGTCCGCGCCGCCGGCACGTTGGGCGGAGGCCACCGAGCGATGACAGGTTCCGCCGACTGATCAGCACGACAGCGGAGCAATTACCGCCCGGCCGCGCCGAACCATAGGCTTAGACTTCACGTTCCCCGTTCACCATCCGGCAGGATCCCATGGCTGCGCAGGCCCCAACAGAGTCATTCATCCCATCACCGACCGTCAGTGCGTTCCATCTGGGACCGCTGACCATCCACTTCTACGCGCTGTGCATTCTTGCCGGCATCGCACTCGCCCTCTGGCTCGGGTCCCGGCGCTGGCAGCAGCGCGGCGGCCAACCGGGTCAGGTGCTGGACATCTGCCTCTGGGCGATTCCGGCCGGAATCATCGGCGGCCGGATCTACCACGTCATCACCGACCCCGAATTGTATTTCCTCCCCGGTCGGAACCCGTGGAACGCCCTCGCCATCTGGGACGGCGGCCTCGGCATCTGGGGTGCCGTCGCCTTTGGCTGCGCCGGCGCCTGGATCGGCTGCCGCAGGCTGAAGGTCTCCTTCGTCGCTTTCCTGGACGCCGTCGCCCCCGGCGTCCTCTTCGCCCAGGCGCTGGGCCGCTGGGGAAACTGGTTCAACAACGAACTCTACGGCGACCCCAGCACCCTGCCATGGAAGCTCCAGATCCACCAGATGGACCCTGCCTCCGGGATCGCCGCGACGGACGCGTCCGGGGCGCCTGTGGTCTTAGGATTCTTCGAGCCGACGTTCCTGTACGAGTCGTTGTGGTGCGTGATCGCCGGGGGTGCAATCCTATTCCTCGATGCCCGCTTCAGGCTGGGCGCGGGAAGTGTGTTCGCCCTCTACGTGGGCGGTTACTCTGCCGGGCGCTTCGTCTTCGAGTTGATGCGCTCCGACTACGCAAACCTGATCCTGGGTCTGCGAGTGAACACCTGGGTCGCGGCCTTGCTCTTTGCCGCCGGCTCGACATTATTCCTTGCGCTGTTCCGCCGTCCCCGGTCCAGGACCGGGCCGGCGCCCTTCGACCCGGCCTCGGTTTAGGCCGGACCCGGCTCGACCGTAATCTTTTGCGCGCCGGTGCGAATATGGCGATACCCGCAGCAGCGGAAAATGGTCGTGATGATCAGGTCGATAGCGCCCGCCGCGGTGGATCAGCTGGCGGGATCGTACCTGACCTTCGGAGACGTCGGCCAGCCGTTGCGCACCCACACAATTTTGGACACCAGGACTGTCTGGGAAGTAGCTTCTCGCCGTCCGGGCGCAGCTCTCCGGCTGGCGACCATCAACACGTCTGGCGGGTGACTTCTAGCTCGGCGCAAAGTCCACTGACCGTTGTTTCGGGCTCGCCCTGGACATTGAGCGCGGAATTGGTTTTGTCAGCCTCACCGACTCGATCGACACCACCACCGCCTCCGGACGCTGCTTCTTCAACGTGATGGCCTCCCTGGCTCAGATGGAACGCGAGCTCATGGTCGAACGCACCCAGGCGGGCCTCCAGGCAGCGCGCGAACAGGGCCGGGTCGGCGGACGCAAGCGTGTAATGACTGAGGCCAAGATCCGCTCAGCTCGGAAGCTCCTCAGCTAGGGAACGCCGCCCAAGGAAGTTGCTGCCAGCCTCGGGGTCTCGGGGCCCACGCTGTACCGCTGGGTCCGGGCCTCGAACCCTGAAGCAGTTGCAGTCCCGCAGCTCGGTCTTTGGTGCAAACGACTGTTGAAAAAATGCATGACGGTGCAGACGACTTCTGCAACTGACGAACGTAGCGGCGCGTTTCCTGGGCACGGTGATCGACCGGCTTACGGGCGAGTCTGCTGACACGATCCGGCATGCGAGACCTTTGGTGCTGCCCTGTCCGTGACTTGCGAGGTCAGGTCCTCGATCCAGTGCCAATCGGGTCCCAACTGTGGCAACACCTTAGAGGGCCTATCGGGCGCCACCCAAGGCGGCAGCGGCGTGGCCTCAAAGAGTGCAGACACCATCGGGACCAGAATCGGACGGATGGACGACGAACAGCCGGTGACACTTGTGGCGAGCAGATACGAGGAATGGGCGGACCACTATGCCCGGTTCGCCGCGGCGATCCTCGAAGTGCTCCCCGAAGCCCACTGCGAACACATTGGTTCGACTTCCGTGCCCGACCTGCCGGCGAAAGATGTCATAGACGTGATCGTGGGGGTCAAGGTTTCGAGCGTTCAAAATGCAGCCCGGGCGCTGAAAATGGCGGGGTTCGCCCTCGAGGGGATGAAGCCCGGCCATTGCTGGCTCGCGTGGCCAAGCCGCCGCCATCGAGAATCCGTGGTGCACGTCGTCGCATTCGAAGGCACTGAATGGTCTGCACGCATCGCATTCCGCGATCTGCTCAGAGAAGATCCGGCGGCCCGCGCCGAATACTTTGAGGCCAAGAAGATTGCAGCCGACGCAGCCTCGGGCTGGAGTGACTACACGGCTGCCAAATACCCCACCGTCGCGCGCCTTCTAACTCGGACCAATCGAATGCCCTGACGACGCCCAGCGGCAGGTCCCAGGAAGGGGAAATTTGCACGCCGAGGGATCCTTTACCGGACACCACCTCAACCATCTGCCCCGGCAACGCGGGATGGGGCCGGTTCCGCGGTGGCGTAAAGTGCGTTGAGCTGGCGGTAGAGGATACGGGCAATGTAGCGCTTGAGGGATCTGCGGATTTCGCGGTAGCTGCGTCCTTCTTGGGTGCGTTTGGCGACGTAGTCCCGTGTTCCGGGGTCGTGGACCATCCGGGTCATGGTGATGGTGTGCAAAGCCCTGTTCAGGCGCCTGTCACCGCCCCGGTTGAGCCTGTGCCGGACAGTGTTACCGCTTGAGGCCGGCAAGGGATTCACCCCTGCCAGCGAGGCGAAGGCAGCTTCACTGCGGACCCTTCCAGGATGCGACCAAGCTGTCAGGACAGTGGCGACGGTGACAGCCCCAGCCCCCACCATCTCCAACAGCGGCGCCGCCGGGCTGTCTTGGATCAGCTCTGTCATACGCTTCTGATTCGCCGTCAGCTGGGTGGTCACCTCGAGAACGCGGCGCGCCAACCGGACTGCCTCCTCGCGCGCGATCGACAGTTCGATCTGCTCCTGTCGTTCCCGCCACCTGGTGATCGTGACGATCTGGGCGGGAACCAGAGGTTTACGGGCGTCAATTCCCAGATCGTGTGCCCGGAGTAAGGCGATGAGTGCATTGACGTTCATTGTTCGGTCCCGGGTCAACTGATCCCGGGCTGCGCTCAGGATCCTGAGCCCGGCACGGGCTCCTTCATCCCTGCGCGGAGCACGGAGCTGGGACTCCTCGATGGTCAGGACTGCGGTTCCGATGGCGGCCGCGTCCAGCGGGTCGGACTTGCCGATGCCCCGGCGCCCTCGGGCGTTCATCCGTGGTGCTTCGGCGACGTCATAGCCGGCGTCGGTTACCGCCCTGGCCAGACGTGCCCCATAAGAGCCGATACCCTCAACGGCCCATAGACAGGCGACATCACCGTCTGTCCGTCGGCCGACCCAGGCAAGTGCGCGGGAAATCCCTGCCGGGGTGGTCGGGAACTGCTCGCACGCGACCTGCTGCTTGGTGCTGGCCTCGATGATGGCGTAGGTGTGGGTGCGGGCGTGGCAGTCCACGCCGATTACGAACGGGCGGGTCTGCGCAACGAGAGTCAACGCGGCCACCCTCCTTCCTTTCGAACGGGCACGACTGGTCGCATCACGACCGGCACTGACCTGGGGAAGAGTCACGTCGAGGCAATACTGTGATGAGCCACAACCCCAAAGGGCTGGGCAAGCTTCTAATCAAGCCACCGACGTGGGACAGGTCAACGCCGGCCGCTCCCCCCAGTACGGACAAGTCGGGGGACATGCACCCTCAAAGGGGCAATTGTTTTTTCGAGTCACGCGCCAGGCAGAACGACCGGCATCAACACTGCCAGCTAGTCCCAGACCAGCCACTGCAAGACTCACAGTTGTTTTTTGGCTGCTGGCGGAGCTTGCGGAGCTGTGCCCGACGGAGGCCTGTCTACCGAAGGCAAGGGGCGGGAAATTCCCGGAGGAAATAAGCGACGAAGACATCTCACGTGTTTAGGAAGTCAAGCAGCGAGGTTTGCGGCCGGTGGAGTGAAGGCTGTGGCTTCGTCGAAACGGGTGCCGGTGGTAAGGCAATGGTGGAGTTGGCCGAGGAGGCGGTTGAAGAGGTTCCGTTGGGCTGCTGCATGCCAGTCCCCGGCTGCGCGGCGGCGCTTGTAGTGGGCTCTGGCGCCTGGGGATCCGGTCAGGGCGGACAGCGCCCACATGTATCCGGCGGTGCTGAGCCGGTCATTCTTGACGAATCTGCGGCCGACGAATTTCTTCTTTCCCGAGGCTCTGGTGATGGGCGCGGAGCCGGCGTACGCCTTCAGGGACCGGGCGTCGGTGAAGCGGGTTTTGTCGTCTCCGATTTCTGCGAGGATCCGGGCACCGAGTTGGGTGCCGATCCCGGGGAAGCTGAGCAGGATTTGCGCGTCGGGGTGGGTGAGGAATGCTTCCTCGACCGCGGTGCTGAGCTGATCAATGGCTTGGCAGGCGGCGTCGAGGAGGAGCAGCAGCCCGGCGGCCTGCTGGCCCATGGCGTCTTCGACGGCCTGGGGCTGGCGGGCATGATCACCCCGAAGGATGGTCTTTATCCGTTGGGCCTGGGCGGCGATGCCGCGGGAGCGTCCCGCGCGGCGCAGCGCGGCTTCGATCCGGGCGGTGCTGAGCCGGGCAGCTGTGCCCGGGGTGGGTGCGATGCGCAGCAGTTCCCTGGTCTCGGGGCGGGTGAGCCCGTTCTGCCAGACCGCGCCGGCCTGTAGGAGCGCTGGGTAGAACTGGCGCAGCACGGAGCGGAGCTGGTTAGCGGTCTGTTGGCGTGCCCAAACCGCGTCCTGCTGGGCCCGGGCCAGGACGGTGATCGCCCTTGCCTGCTCGGTGTCGGCCGGCAGGGGGCGGTGCGCGTGGGCGTCAGTGCGAAGGATGTTCGCCAGCACCAGGGCATCCCCCGGGTCGGACTTCTTCTTCGAGACCCCGTGCCTGTCGCGGTAGCGGGCGGCCGAGAGCGGATTGACCGCGTAGATCTTCCGGGTGCCGGCGCGCAGGGCCGCGACGAGCAGGCCCTGGCTCGTCTCGATCGCCACCGGGACCGGGTTCTGGGGTGTGTCTCCGTATTCGGCGAGCAGTTCCATCAGGTCCCGGTAGCCGGCGGCGTCGTCGGTGATCCTGCGTTTGGCCAACAGCTCTCCGGCGCTGTCGATGATGGCAATGTCATGGTGGCCCTCGGCCCAGTCGATCCCGCAGTAGAGGTCCAATCTGTACTCCTCGCAGTCAAGGTGTGTTCTGTTCCCGGGGTGTGCCAGTTCGGATCACGCAGCGCCCTAATTCCAAGACTCGAAGGTCTGCCATCTCACCAGCCGTTCGTGAAACGAGTCCACTTCGGGCGCCCCGGTCTAACCAAGAGCTCCACGGCTCCCGGAGAAGGAAGGGGTCATCCCGCAGCCTGCACGCCACCACGAGAACCAAGTACCACGCCAGCAGTCGGGGGTTCCGCTGCCACGCGGGCGGCGGAACCTGGCCGGCAAAAGCCCGGAGGGCATCTGCCGGCCAGTCCGGGGTCCCGCGGCGCCAATCTGCACCGGTACGCACCGCTCTTCGTCGAGGGTTCAAGGACCCAAGAGCGCCGAAGGCGTCGCAGCGATACTGCGCCGTGGAACCCCGAAACAGCTCCGGGTAGGCCAACTGATCTGGCGCTGCGAGAAGCTGCCTGTGATCGCATTAACCGGGCATCGGCCCGGCTAATTAAGGGCTCTGCGGCGGGCGCCCTCAGCGAACGCGCCGCTCTGCGTCGAGGATTCAAGATCCAAGAGCGCCGAAGGCGTCACCACTGATGACTCCACCGCAGAACTCCACCAAGACAGCCCCGGAGTGGCCAACCATCTGGCCCTTTGAAGCCGCTTAACAACGAATTAGGAGCGCCGCAGGGAAATTCCTGCACCGCAGGCCCCGGAGGAACGGAGGGGCTAGACGGGCCGGAGCGGGCACGTACGATCCGAAGGAATCTCAATGATGTTGTCAACGGATGTCGGTGGCGTCCCGGCCGGAGACGGCCGGGACATGCGAGGTGTTTCTAGTGCGCCCTGCCCGGGTAGGGCTTCCGGTCTTACTCCGGCCGTTCGGCGGCCGTGGCAGGGAGGCTGTCCGGGCCGTCGGACTGGCCCGATGCCCAGTGGAAGAACACCTCGGCGGTGATCGCTTCGAAAGGGCGAGCAGCGGATGGATTGGGGGAAGAAAGAGGCGCAGCGCCGACACAAGGCAGCCGGAGCGCGGCCGTCCGAAGGACGGTTGAGCCGGTGGAGCGGGCACGTGGGATCCAACGGACAGCGGCAAAAAAGAAAGGAGGAAAATGCCTGTGCTGCCCGAGCGCGGCGAGACTCATTTGTGGGGCTCCTGGGCGTCACTCGCCGGAGCCATTCGCGTGAACGGCGGATTCGCTCCCTCTCAGGAGGATTCGTCTTCGACCTTGACGGATCCCCCACCCTGGATAACGTATCGCTTATCGATAACAACGATATTCGATATACACAGGCTGGGACATGACCGCTATGGGGGAACGATGAACACGACAGAGGCTATCCGGCACCGAACCGCCCCGCATCATCTCGGGGTCTGGTCCCGCGCCGCGTTGGTCCTCGCCATGGCCGTCTCGGTGCTGTGGATTGCCGGCGCATTATGGGATGTCATTGCATCCCTGACCGCGTCGTTCAGCCGCCAGAGTACCTTCACTATTCACACCCGAAGCGCGTCGGTGGACAGCTGGGGATATCTGGGTCCGGATGTCCTCTCTCTGGTCCCTTTGGAGTCAAGCCTGTCCGTCCAGAACATTCCTGAAGGCGCGGCGCTTCTGCTGGCAGGAGTTGGAATTCTCAACGGCAGCAGTTGGATTGCGCTGGCCACTCTGATGTTCGTTGTATCGCTAAAGGTATTCAAAGGACGGCCCTTCACCCGATTGGTCTCCCGGGCTCTAGCTGCAACCGGTCTGCTCATCCTCGTAGCCGTCGGCCTCATTGCTGCCCTTGGTGGGGCCGGCCAGAAGCAGGTCATGGACCATATCGGGCGGGAACGGATCCTCTCGCAGCCAGGATTGGCATACAGCGATCTCCCCTTCTACGTCTGGAACAGCATCAGCCTTCCCCTGCTGATTGCCGGCCTGCTCCTGCTGCTTTTGGCCGGCGCCTTCAAACTCGGCACCCGCTACCAGCAGGACACCGAGGGTCTGGTCTGATGTCGCCCGCCAAACAGGACGACGATCTGAGTGGCATTCATTGCCGGCTCGACGAACTACTGCTGGCAAACGACATGACGCTGACAGAGCTCAGCAGGCGCGTCGGCGTGTCCGTAGTAAATCTCTCCGTGCTGAAAAACGACCGCGCTAAAGCCATCCGGTTCTCAACTCTCGCAGCCATATGCGAAGCGCTGAAGTGCGAGGTCGGGGATTTGCTCTCGATAGGCCGACCCGCGGATGCCGCGGGCTCGCGAATCACATAAGTCTCGCGCCACCGCCAGGCGGCAGCTCCTTTGGGGGGAGCTGCCGCCAGGCCGGTGGCGCGCTCTAGCCCAAAGAGATACTGGGGCCGGTAGGAGCTCAGGCAGCTAGACCCAGTGCCTGGACCGGAACCGGTGTGTAGGTGGTTCCGTCGCGGAGCATGGCCCAGAGAACGTTCAGCCGGCGCCGGGCCAGGGAGAGCATGGCCTGAATATGGGTTTTGCCTTCGGTGCGTTTTCGGTCGTAGTAGGTCCGGGAGGCAGGGCAGCTTTTCAGGGCCGAAAGCCCGGAGAGGTAGAAGACGCGCAGGAGCCTGCGGTCATAGCGGCGTGGCCGGTGATGGTTGCCACTGATCCTGCCGGAATCGCGGGGCGCGGGTGCGAGGCCTGCGACGCCGGCGAACCGGTCCGCGGTTTCGTAAACGGTGAGGTCTCCGCCTGTGGCCCCGAGGAACTCGGCTGCGAGAACGGGGCCGAAGCCGGGCATGCTCAGCAGCACCTGCGTGTGCCGGTGTTCCGTGACTGTCTCGCTGATCAGAGCATCGAGCTCGGTCAGCTCTTCGTTCAGCGTCAAAATCTCTCTGGCCAGTGCGGCGACGATCCCCTCCCCCATCTGCTGGGCCGGAACGATCGTGTGCTGGGATTTGGCGGCCTCGACCGCGGTTGCCGCAACGGCAGCCGAGGACCGGGCCCCTTGCTTCTTCAGCCAGGCGTGGATCCTGGCCTGCCCTGCGCGGCGGATCCCGTCCGGCGTCCGGTGTTTGGTTAGCAGTGTCAGGGCTGCCTTGGAGCGGCTGTAGTCGAAGGCCCTTTCCAGCGCGGGGAAATATTCGAGCAGTTGGGCCTGCAGGCGGTTGATTGCCCGGGTGCGGTCCGCGGATTTGTCGGCCCGCCTCGCGGTGAGGATCCGCAGCCCCGTGCTGATCTCGTCCCCAGCCCGCAAGGGTTGCAGGTCGGTTCGCATCCGGGCCTGGTCGGCAATGACGGCCGCGTCCTTGGCGTCGGTCTTCCCTTCGCCTCGATAAATTTTGGAGGCGTGGTGCACCGTCCGGCCGGGAATGTAAAGGATGTCCTGGCCATGGCCGATGAGCAGGGCGATGAGCAGCGCCGGGCCGCCGTGGTTCAGGTCGGTCGCCCAAACTACCGGCTCCCCGCCTGCCAGCTCCAGAACACTGGCCAGGAGCTGCAGCAGCGCGGGTTCATCATTCGGGATTCGCTGGGAGAGCAGGCGGTTTCCGTCCCCGTCGATCACAAAGCAGTGATGGTGGGCTTTGCCGGCATCAATGCCGGCCCATAGTTGCACCAAGAACAGCCTCCAGTCTGTCGGATGGTTATGGGTCCCAGCAGATAACCGCGCCGTCGTGTTTTTATCCGGCGATCATGTCGCGTCTCTCAATCAGCGGTCGGGTCATCGCGGGGTGACGGGCGGCCAATCCTTCGAAGCCGTCACGCGAAAGTCGTCCGGTACAGCAGCCAAAGCCATACCCGCCTCCCCTGGGTAGCCACGACCCTACAATGGCCGCGGAACTGAGCCCCGTAACAACATAAGGACAGCAGCCAAAAAACGTCGAAGACGTAAGAAAAGGGCCAGGGCAGCCGGAGCTCTGCGACGGAGGCACTGGACCAACAGCCGGCCGCGCCAGCGGACGACCGATCTGGTCTTTGGTTCTACGCTGGGGGGCATGGGCAACGTAGACCTGGTACATTCGCCCGCGCACCGGCCCCGGCAGCGGTGGCCGCTGGCGCTGGCGGTGGTCTTCACCGTGGCCTTTCTGGGTGCGCTGGCCCTGGTTGCCGTCGATCTAACTGTCGGCCGGCCTTTGGCCGGCGACCTCTTTGTCGCCGGCCTGAACGGCGCGGTGGCCGCGGCGCTGTGGGCCTTGCGGGCACGAGGATTCTAAAAGCGAAGGCGCCGGCACGATTGCTCGTGCCGGCGCTTTCTGTTTTCCCTCTGCAAAGGAAATCTGTGGGGCAGCGTCTCGCTGCCTGGTCGTTAGAAGTTGTGGTGTTCCTGGGCCCATTCGGTATCGACCGGGCCGATCTTTTCGCCGGCGGTGAGCAGGCTGAGTTCAATGATGTCCTCGGTCAGGCTGGGGTTGGCGGGCCGGGCGTCGTCCTCGGTCATGGTGAATTCGTGGCTCATGGTGGCGCTCCCCCGCGTTGGTGCCGTGTTCGTTCCTCCACTCTAGCCGGGGTTTTTGCCTGTTTCCTGGGATGCTAGTCGTTCGACGGCTGGGCCGTCGATGAGCCGGGTCGTGAGAGGCTGTCAGGAGATTGAGCGCTCACCAGGGGGAAACATGGTTTCGATCGTCATATCCATACTTGTTTTTGCAGTGCCGGCGGCGGTGATCACCTTTGCCTTGTACTGGATCATTCGCATGGGCGTGAAGCATGGCTTGCGGTCTTACTACGCGGAGCGGCAGCAGCAATCCGAGACTTCCATCTAGGCTTCTTCGCCGAGCTGGAGATGGTGTGGCTGCGCCCGCGCGAGCGTCTGGGCGGCCGGAGGAGCGCCAGCGGGGGAGGCCGCCCAGACGCCGCAAAAGGACGGCCGGTGTTGCTGGTGGAGCTTGCGGAGCTGTGCCGGCCGGGCCTACGCGGCCCTCAAAGGCCTAGTCCGCCCATCGTTCGGGCACGCGGGGAACACCTCCCCACCGCCTGAGCGGCCGCACCTGCACAGGAACGCCACAGTGCTACCAAAGTCCTGCCCTACCTGCGCGGGCGACGCTGGATTCAGCCGAAAAGACCGGCTGGCCCGGATTCCGGGCTCCAGGAAAGGAGCAACACATGGCAAAGATCAACAAGACCACGGCGGCCATCATGCTGGCGGCGGTGATCGGCGGCGGCGCTGTCGGCGCCGCCGTCCCCGCAATGGCGGCAGACAACACCGGATCGACGTCGTCCAGCGCCACCAGCGGCACCGCGGCGGGCGGCTACGGGGCGGCCGGGACCGACGGCGGCCAGCGCGGACCGCATCAGGCCAACGGCAAGACTGAGGAGGTACTCACCGGTGACACGGCAACCAAGGTCGAAGCCGCCGTCACGGCAGCCCAGCCCGGAGCAACGATCGACCGGATGGAAACCGACGCCGACGGCGCCACCTACGAGGCCCACATCACGAAGGCCGACGGCACCCGGGCCACCGTCCTGCTGGACGGCAACTTCACCGTGACCGGCACCGAAGACATGGGGCAGGGCGGACCGGGCGGCCACGGCGGCCCCGGTGACGGCGACGGCGACGGCGGCCAGGGCGGCACGGGCCAGAACGACGCCGACGCTCCCGCGACCAACGGATGACGCGGCGGGGTACCGGGGCCGTCGGCCCGGGTACCCCGACCGTCCGGCCCCCGGAGGCAACCCGGCCGCCCGGAACCCATTCCCTCCGCGCGGATCTGCCGCTAGGGTGCAGGCATTGACCCGATGTGAGGAGAGCGGATGCGCAAGGTAACGGCCGGATTGTTCAGCTCGGTGGACGGCGTGGTGGAGGACCCGTTCCTCTGGCAGTTCGACAGCTTCGACGCGGAACTGGGGGCCGGCATGGGCGAGATGATGGGCCGAATCGACGCCGGGCTGCTGGGCCGGGTCGGCTACCAGCAGTGGTCGGAGTACTGGCCTAACGCACAGGCCGATGACGACTTCGGCGCCTTCATCAACCCGCTGCCGAAGTACGTGGCCTCCCGGACCCTCAGCGGGGACCTCGCCTGGCAGAACTCGCAGCTGATCGAGGGTCCGCTGGAGGACTTCGTAAAGGAGCTCAAGCAGGGCGACGGCGGCGACATCGGCGTCTTCAGCAGCATCTCCCTGGTCCGCCAACTGTTCTTCGCCGGCCTGCTGGACAGCCTCATGCTGATCGTCCACCCGGTGGTTGCAGGCAGCGGCCGGAAGCTCTTCAACGACGGCGACCCGCTCAGCCGGCTGGAGCTGCAGTCCTCCGAGCAGACCAGCAAGGGCAACATGATCCTCAGTTACGGCCGCCGGGACTGAGCAGCGGCCCGGATGCGGGCGCCGGCAGCGGCGAACCGTAAGCTTGGCGGGTGCAATTCTCCCTCTGGCTGGCCCTGGTCGGCGCCGGCGTACTGATCAGTTTCACGCCCGGCGCGGGCGCCATCAACACCATGAGCAACTCGCTCAACTCCGGCTTCCGGCGCGCCATCTGGGGGATCCTGGGCCAGCAAGCGGCCCTGGTCCTGCACATCCTGATCGTGGCCCTCGGCGTCGGCGTCCTAGTGGCCAGCTCGCCGCTGGCGTTCAACATCATCCGCTACGCCGGCGCCGCGTACCTGGTGTACCTGGGCATCCAGCAGTTCCGCCACAAGCCTGACCTGGACCAGGAGAAAGCCGCGGCCCTGCGGAACGAGCCGGCGTTGTCCATGTTCCGCCGCGGCCTCTGGGTGAACCTGCTCAACCCGAAGGCGATCATCTTCTTCCTGGCGTTCATGCCGCAGTTCATCCGCCCTGACCAGCCGCTGCTGCCGCAGTACCTGGTGCTGTCCCTGACCGTGATCGTGATCGACATCCTGGTCATGTGGTTCTTCTTCGCCGCGGCCGCCAAGACCTTCCAGCGGTTCACGCACGACGCGCGCGGCCAGCGGATCCTCAACCGCGTCTTCGGCGTCCTGTTCATGGCCGTCGGCGTGCTGCTGGCCGCCATCCACTAGGACAGGCGCTACACCGCGCCCTGGGTCAGCTTCCGCAGCTCTGCCTTGCGGATCTTGCCGCTGGCAGTCCGGGGCATCTGGTCCACGAATACGACGGACTTCGGGATCTTGTACCGGGCCAGCTTCCCGTCCAGGTGCGCGCGCAGCTCCTCCTCGGTCAGCCGGGCCCCGTCCCGCAGCGACACCACGGCCCGCGGCACCTCGCCCCACTTCTCATCGGCCACGCCGATCACTGCCACGCTGCCGACGGCGTCGAGCTCGGCGATTACCTGCTCCACCTCGGCCGGGTAGATGTTCTCCCCGCCGGAGATGATCATGTCCTTGAGCCGGTCGGAGATGAAGACGAAGCCGTCGTCGTCTGTATACCCCATGTCGCCCGACTTGAACCAGCCGTCCGGCGTATACGACTCGGCCGTGGCTTCGGGCCGGTTCCAGTATTCACGGATGACGTTGGGGCCTTTGATCTGGATCTCCCCCACCGTTCCCGGCGCGGCCGGGCCGGGAATGGGCTCCAGAGGGTCCGCCACCCGGACGTCGGTGAAGAAGTGCGGCAGTCCGGAGGAACCGGCCTTCTCCCGGGACCGTGCCGCCGGCAGCGTGGTGGCGCCCGGGGCGGTCTCGGTCATGCCGTAGCCGTTGGAGAAGTGCAGTCCACGCCGTTCGTAGGCGTCCAGGACCCGCAGGGGAACGGCCGAGCCGCCGCAGGTGAGCTTGTTCAGCGAGCCCAGCTCCGTGCTGTCCCAGTCCGGGTGTTCGCAGAGCATCTGGAACGTGGTGGGCACCCCGCTGAGGGTGGTGGCCCGGTGCCGCTGGATCAGTTCCAGGGTCCGGCGGGGGTCGAAGCGGGCCTCCAGGACCACGGTGCCGCCCTTAAGCAGCGTAGGCAGCACGCCCATGTCCAGCGAGGCCACATGGAACATCGGGGAGATCATGAGCGCCACGTCGGCCGAGGAAAAGTCGAAGTCCACCAGCACGTTGATGCAGTTCCAGGTGATGTTGCCGTGCGTGAGCAGCGCACCTTTGGGGCTGCCGGTGGTGCCGGAGGTGTAAAGGATCATGGCCCCGTCGTCCAGGGTCACGACGATGTCCGGGGCGTCGGGAGACCCTGCGGCGAGCGCCTGCTCGTAGTCCTCGACGGCGGCGCCTTCGCCCCCTCCGACGTGCCCGCCCGGTTCGGTCCCGGGCACCGGTTCGGCGCCAGGCACCGCTTCGGTGCCGGACGCCGCGCCGGCCGTACCGCCGTCGTCGACCACCAATCGGGTCCGGACGCCCGTGCCGGCCGAGCCGCGCCCGGCGAGCCCGGCCAGGCTGGCCGCGTGGACCAGGACGGCGGCGCCGCAGTCCTGCAGCTGGAACTGGATCTCCGGTGGCGCCAGGCGCGTGTTCAGCGGGACGAACACGGCGCCCAGCAGCCCGGCGGCGAAGAGCGTCTCCAGGAACGCCGGGTCGTTCTCACCCAGGTACGCGACGCGGTGGCCCTTGGTGACGCCGCGTCGGCCCAGGGCGTCGGCCAGCCGGACGGCCCGCTCGGCCAGCTGCGCGTACGTCACGGCCCGCTCGCCGGCGATCACGGCGGTTTTGGTGCCCGACTTGGGACTGCGCCGTTGCAGCCATGAGCCGATGCCGAAATTCTCCACGGCAGGTCCTTTCGAGAGGCGGAGCCGGGGCGGCTTACTTGTAGAAGCGGGCGAGGAACTCGGCGACGACGGCGGGCCGTTCCTGGCCTTCGATCTCGATGGTGTTGGAGACCTTGATCTGGGCGCCGCCCTTGACCTCGGTGACCTCGGCGATGGTGGCCTGCATCCGGATCCGCGAGCCCACCTTCACCGGGGAGGTGAAGCGGACCTTGTCCAGGCCGTAGTTGACCTTGGTGGTGACGCCCTCGACGTCGAACAGCTCGCCCCAGAACGGGATGATCAGGGACAGGGTCAGGAAACCGTGCGCGATCGGGGCGCCGAAGGGCCCTTCCTTGGCGCGTTCGACGTCGACGTGGATCCATTGGTCGTCCCCGGTGGCCTCGGCGAACTTGTTGATTTGTTCCTGCGTGATTTCGCGGTAGTCGGTGACGCCGAGGTCGGTTCCGGCGAGGGTGAGCAGCTTGTCGAAGTCGACAACGAGGTTGGGCATGGCGGGCTCCTGGAGTTGGTGGGGGTGGTTAGTGGGTGAAGGCGCTGTGGCCGGTGAGGGCGCGGCCGATGATGAGGGCGTTGATGTCGTGCGTACCCTCGTAGGAATAGATTGCCTCGGCGTCGGCGTGGAAGCGGGCGACGTCGGCCGCCAGGGTGATGCCGTTGCCGCCGACCACCTCCCGGGCCAGCGCCACGGTTTCGCGCATCAGCAGGGAGGTCTGCATCTTGGCCAGCGCCGAGTCCTGGTCCCGGTAGACGCCGCGGTCCTGCTGTTCGGTCAACCGGACCACCAGCGAGAGGGCGGAGGTGACGTTGCCCAGCATCCGGGCGAGCTTCTCCTGGACCAGCTGGAACGAGCCCAGCGGCCGGCCGAACTGCTGCCGTTCGGTGACGTAGCGGAGGGCCGCCTCGAACGCGCCGGCGGCGGTGCCGGTGGCAATCCAGGCGACGTCGGAGCGCATCATCCGCAACATCGCGGCGACGTCGCGGAACGAGTTGACGTTGTGCAGCCGCATCGCCTCGGGGACGCGGACATCCGCCAACGTGATGTGGGCGTTCTGCATCATCCGCAGCGAGGCCTTGCCGTGGATTTTTTCCAGGGTCACGCCCCCGGACTGCCGGTCGACCAGGAAGCCCTTGACCTGCCCGTCGGCCTCGTCGCGGGCGAAAACGGCCAGCACGTCGGCGGTCAGGGCTCCCCCGATCCAGCGCTTGGCCCCGTTGAGGATCCAGTCGCCGCCGTCGCGCCGGGCGCTGGTGGCCAGGCCGCCGGCGATGTCCGAACCGTGCTCCGGTTCGGTCAGGGAGAAGACGCCCTTGAGCGAGAAGTCCAGCACCCTGGGGAGCCATTCGGCCCGCTGCTCCGGGGAGGCGCCCACCGTGATGGCGGTCCGGAAGAGGCCGGCCTGGGCGGTGTAGAAGGTCGCCAGGGACGCGTCCGTGCGCGCCAACTCGAAGATCCGGAAGCCGTGGTAGATCCCGCGGGCCGGGGTGTGGCCGGGTCCGGGCGGGCCGGTCACCTCGGCCGGTTCCATCAGGTCCAGGTCGATCAGCGGACCGGTCAGCTGGTCCGGGAAGTCGCCGCGTTCCCAGTAATCGGCCAGCAGTGGCCTGGCCTGCTCATCGAGGAAGGTCCGCAGCCGGCCCAGCACCCGCCGCTCCGCAGCGGTGAGCAGCGCCTCGGCGTCGTAGTAGTCGCAGACGCCGTAGAGGCGCTCGGTGGTTTCCGCGCCCACCTCAACCACCAAGCCCGAGCAGGCGGACGGCGTTGGCCTTGAGGATCTTCGGCCGGACCTCGTCCTTGAGCGGCAGGTCGGCGAAGGCGCCGAGCCATTTCTGCGGGGTGATCAGGGGGAAATCGGTGCCGAAGAGGACCTTGTCCTGCAGCACCGAGTTCGACATCCGCACCAGCGACTCCGGGAAGTACTTCGGGGACCAGCCGGAGAGGTCGATGAAGACGTTGGCCTTGTGCGTGGCGATCGAGTTCGCCTCGTCCTGCCACGGCACGGACGGGTGGGCCATGATGATCTGAAGCTCCGGGAAGTCCGCGGCCACGGCGTCGAGCAGCAGCGGGTTGGAGTACGCCAGCTTGATGCCGTAGCCGCCCGGCAGCCCCGCGCCCATGCCGTTCTGGCCGGTGTGGAATATCGCCGGCAGGCCCAGCTCCTGCAGCGTCTCCCAGAGCGGGTAGAACTGCTCATCGGAGGGGTCGAAGCCCTGCAGGCTGGGGTGGAACTTGAAGCCGCGGGCGCCGAGCTCCTCCGCCTGGTGGCGGGCGCCGGTGATGGCGTCCGGGCCGGTGCGCGGGTCGACGCTGCCGAACGGAATCAGCACGTCATTGTTGCGGGCGGCGCCGGCGATCAGCTCGGGAATGCTGTTGGGTTCGTGTTTGAGCTGGGTGCGGGCGTCCACGGTGAAGACGACGGCGGCCATGTTCAGTTCGCGGTAGATCTCGGCGATCCGGTCCAGCGACGGCGTCCGGTCCTCGGCCTTGAAGTACTTGGCGGAGGCCTCGGTGAGGGTTTCGGGCAGGGAGTTGTGGCCGCAGCTGTCCACCTCGAGGTGGACGTGCATGTCGATCGCATTGAGCGCGGCCGCGTCGATGCCGGGTTCGTACCGGGTCGAGGCCATCTCAGCGGGCCTGCGCCGGTTCGGGCTGCAGCTCCTCCGGCAGCGGCAGGAACTCCTCGCCCACGCTCTGCAGCTTGTCGCCAAAGAGTGAGTCGAAGTTCTCCACGAGGTCCTGGTAACCCCAGCCGCCCTCGCGGTACTCGGTGGCGGCGGCCTCCGGGTGGGTCCAGAGCTGGAGCCGGTCGCCACCGGCGCCGATGGCCTGGCCGGTGATCCCGGCGGCGGCGTCGGAGGCCAGGAACGCCACCAGCCCGGCGACGTCGTCGGCGGTGCCGAAGCCCAGGTCGTGGCGGAAGAAGGCCGGCATGGCCTCGCCGCGCTCGTCCGCTTCGACGGCCTTCTGGAAGTACGGGACGGTCTTGGTCATGGCGGTGGCGGCCACGGGGATGACGGCGTTGGCGGTCACGCCTGCCTTCTTCATCTCCAGCGCCCAGGTGCGGACCATGCCCACGATCCCGGCCTTGGCGGCGGCGTAGTTGGTCTGGCCGAAGTTGCCGCGCTGGCCGGTGGGCGAACCGATGGTGATGATGCGGCCGGGAACCTGGTTTTCCTTGAAGTAGCCGAAGGCCTCCCGGGCGCAGGTGAAAGTGCCCTTGAGGTGGACGTTGATGACGGCGTCGAAGTCCTCGTCCGTCATCTTCAGCAGGCTCTTGTCCCGGAGGATGCCGGCGTTGGTGACCAGGATGTCCAGCCGGCCGAACGTGTCGACCGCCGCCTGGACCAGCTGTTTGGCCACCTCGGAGCTGCCCACGGGGGCGACGACGGCGGTGGCGCGGCCGCCGTCGGCCTCGATGGTGCGGACGGCGTCGGCTGCAACCGCCTCGTCGACGTCGTTGACGACGACGGCGGCGCCCTGCCGGGCCAGTTCCCGGGCGTAGGCCAGGCCCAGCCCCCGGCCGCTGCCGGTGACGATCGCTACTTTTCCTGCGAGGCTCATTGCCGCTCCTTTGCTAGCTGCCGCGCGTCCTGCACGGCGGCGTGGGACGTTGTTCTGGATCCATGAAAGTATGGATAATTGAGAAAGTCAATGATTTATTTTGTCGACCATTGGAGCCGTAATGACGATCGAAGCCACGGGCGCACCGGGCACGGACCGGGCGGAGAAGCTCACGGCCGCGCCCATGGCCGGCGACGCCGGATTCCTGCTGGCGAAGCTCCATGCTGCCGGCTCGGTCCTGAACAACCGGGCGCTGGCCGGGTTCGGGTTGAAGGAGCGCTCCTTCTCCGTGCTGGCCCTGGCCGCCTGCGGGCTGGAGCCGACCCAGCGCGAGATGGCGGAGTTCCTCAGCCTGGATCCCAGCCAGATCGTGGCGTTGATCGATGAGCTTGAGGGCCGGGGGCTGGTGATGCGCGCGCCCGGAAAGCAGGACCGGCGCGCCAAGACGGTCGCCACCACCGACGCGGGCGACGCCGTTTTCTGGCAGGCGACCTCGGCTGCCCGGGAGGCCGAGGTCGCCGCCCTGGGCCGGCTCAGCGCCGAGGAGGCCGGACAGTTAAAGACCCTGCTCCGGAAGGCGCTGTGGGGTTAGCGAACCGGGCTACTCAATGAGCGTGCCGCCGGCAAGATGCCGGTTGCGCGTCTCGATCAGCTGTTTGAGGTAGCGGCCGAGCACCGCCTTCTCGACCAGGCGCCCGAGGGGGCCGAACGGTGCCGAGAATTCGATGCGGTCCAGCATGAGGGTTCCCGCTCCATCCGCCCTGAATTCATGGACGTGCCGGAACCGTCGGAACGGACCCCTCACCTGCTCGTCAACGAAAGAGTCAGGCGCGTGCATCTCCGTAATCCGGCTGGTCATGTGCAGCGGAATGCCGAAATGGTGGGCCCGCCAGGTCACTTCCTCGCCGAGGGAAATGAGGCCTGAGGTCACCCCGGCGATGGCTTCTTCCCGGGAGTGCGCCAGGGAATCTTTGTGGACGTCGATGTTGCGCGCACGATCAAACATCTCCGCCGGGGGCATGGTGGTGCGCGTCCTGCATTCGAAAGTGACGGCCATCGTCAGAGTATTGCAGGGTTTTGATCCCGCCCCGAGTGCATTCGATATCCCGCTCCCGCTATTTCACCCGGGCCGCCCCTATGCAAGACTGCCCCCATGGATGATCCGCGAAGCCGCATCCATCCTCTTCTTCGCCAAGGCGAGGAGCTGTTGTGGGACGGCCAGCCTGACCCGAAGGTTCGTTTCACCGGTGCCGATGCATTTCTCATTCCCTTCAGCATTTTGTGGGGAGGATTCGCGGTCTTTTGGGAATTATCGGCCATCCGCATGGCCGCTCAGCCATTCTTCGTCTTGTGGGGTGTGCCGTTCGTCCTGCTGGGCCTCTATTTCATCTTCGGACGGTTCATCGTGAAGGGGCGTCGGAAGCGGATCACGGCCTACGGGCTTACTGACCGCCGGGCCATTGTCCGCGTCGGTGACCGGACCGTCGTGGATTCCCCGCTGGGCACTGTGCCCACCAAGATCGACCGATCGCGCGACGGCCGCCATGCGAATGTGGTGTTCGGCCAGCAGGGTTTGATGGGCGTTGTCGGCATGTATCAGAACACCGGTCTCGACTTCATGGGTCTGGGAATGGGCCAGGCCGTCGCCTTTTACGACGTTGCCGATCCTGGCGATCTGCTGAGGGCGCTGGACCACGTCGGGGTTCGGTGACAGGCCGGGTCAGTGGGCCGAATGTGTGTGGACTCTGGTTTTAGGGAATCGCGGACGCCAGAATGAACCGCATGGCCCTGGCTGCGAACTACGGTCCTCCCGTCGTGCTGGGGTACCCCTTGGCCGGGAGCTTCCGGGCACGGAAGAGCCCCGCGCGGCGGGTGCCGAGCCACGGAACGGACTTGATGGGGACCACCTTCGCCATCGATTTCATCCCCGTTGATGAGGACGGTCGGTCCGCGCCGTTGAACTGGCGGGCCGTGGCTGCGACGGAGCGGCCCGAAACCTTCGTGGGATTTGGGATCGATGTCATGGCGCCAGCCGCGGGACGCGTCGTGGTGGCCCAGGAGGGGAGGACGATCACGCGGCACGCCGGTCGCAACTGACGCTGCTTGCCTACATGGCAGGGCAGCCCCGGCGCATCCGGCGCGGGGCGGGCGCCATCGCGGGGAATCACGTCGTCGTCGCGATCGGCGGCAACGGGCCGTACGTCTTGGTTGCCCACCTGCGGCAGGGATCCGTCAGCGTGGTCGTGGGCGACGTCGTCGAGCGGGGCCAGGTGATCGGACAGTGTGGGAACTCAGGAAACAGTACCCAGCCGCATGTCCACGTGCAGGTGACGGACAGCGTTGACTGGCCTCGTGCGCACGGACTTCCCCTCGCGTTCCAGACTGCCGCCGGCATCGAACTGCCCGGAGAGTCCCAAATCATCCGATCCGCCACCACCGGAGGTAGTCCTTGAAACTCTTGCTGACATCAGGCGGCGTCACGAATCCGAGCATTCGCTCCGCGCTGCTTGACCTGCTGGGCAAGCCCGTTGAGGAGTGCCACGCGCTGGCCATCCCCACGGCACAGTGGGGCCACCCCGCGTGCGGTCCGGAATCGGCGCAGCGGTTCGTGGCCGCAGGGACGGGCTCGCCGCACCTGTCCGGCCTGGGCTGGGCCGCGGTCGGCGTCCTGGAACTCACCGCCCTGCCGAGCATCGGGCAGGAACGCTGGATCCCGTGGGTCCGGGACGCCGACGTGCTCCTGGTCGACGGCGGTGACGCGAGCTACCTGGCCCACTGGATCCGCGAGTCCGGGCTTGAAGGACTCCTGCCGTCGCTCCCCGAAACGGTCTGGCTCGGGGTGAGCGCCGGGAGCATGGTCATGGCTCCGCGGATCGGGAAGGACTTCGTCCATTGGCCGTCGGCGCCGGACGACCGCACCCTTGGAGCGGTGGACTTTGCGATCTTCCCGCACCTGTTCGCCTTCCCGACCAACACCATGACCGACGCCGAACGGTGGGCGGAGGAGCTGGGCAGCCCGGCCTACGCCATCGACGAGCAGACTGCCATCTCAGTGGTCGACGGCTCCGTCGACGTGATCTCCGAGGGAACCTGGAGGAGGTTCGGCTAACGCCCCCCCTTTGCTGAACCTTGATCCGTTGTCCGGCTGTCCGGCCGGTGTTAGCGTGGGGGCGATTGGGGGGAGGTGCTGTGACGGGTTTGGAGTTGCTGGAACGTTTCGTCCAGCTGGATGTCGCGGTCCGCGCGACCATCGGTTCCGGGCTTCCTCCTATCGCGGCCGTAGCGCTTTTGGCGCTGGTCGTTGCCACGGCCATCGCCATGGCCCACACCTTCCAGGCACTTCTCAACCGCCTCGTTGTTTTCATCGGCTGCGCCGTCGTCGGTGTTACTGAGGAGCCGCTCAGGCGGTTACCCCTCTCATCCGCGTGGCCGCCACCTGCCGGCGGTCCGGGCCCCCGCGCTCCTGGCGGTCACGGAAACCGCCCCTGAGCCATCAACAGCCGAAGTCCACGGCCTGACCCCTCGCGGCCATAGCCAATCCGACCGGCTGCTCCTCACCGGCTCACCGGGCGACCTCGTCACCGAGTCATTCGCCACCGCCACCAGGAGTTTATTGCCGTGTCCCCACACATCCCCGCACGCACAGTGCCTTCGTTTCACCGCCCGCTCAGTTCCCGGCCCATCCGGCGCCTTGCCTTGCTAACCCGTCTGGGCCGTCGGCTTTACCGCCGCGTGGCACTGCGGGCCCTCTCGTTCGGCGGCTGGGTCTGGCTCGCGGCCGGCTCCGCCATCGGATTCGAAGCCTTCGACATTCTCTTTGGAACCTTCGCAATCGCCCCGGAATTGCTCCCGTTCGCCATCCTCGGGATCGCACTGGTTTGGTATTTCCGGGAGCGGTTGAGGCGGCTCACCGCACGTGCGCGCGCATACCGACGGCTCAGGAGGCTCGGCGGCGGCCGGAGGCGCCAACGAAACCACGGCTGCGGGGACCGGCCCGTCTAGCCGGCCGCCACTAGTCGGCCCGCTTAGGCGACACCGAGTTGGGCCCGTAGCCGGCTCAAGCCGTCGCGGATCCGTGACTTGATTGTGGGCAGAGGCACAGACAGCTTTTCTGCCACCTCCCGGTAAGTGAGGCTGCCGAAGTAGGCCAAGAGGATGGACTCGCGTTGCAGGGGCGAAAGGACTGTGAGGGCTTCGGAAACCTGACGGACTTCCATCCTGTTCGTGACCGCCTCGCCCACTTCGTCAAAAGGATGCTCCCATTCGGCCGTCGCCCAACGCGCGTCGCGGTCGGCGCTGCTCTGCCACGAACGGACCTTATCTACCGCCTTGCGGTGCGCCATGGTCACAAGCCATGCATACGGGCTGCCAAGTGCAGGGTTGTACGTGTCCGCGTTCTGCCAGACCAGGAGGAACACCTCCTGCATGACTTCCTCACTGAGTTCAGGATCCCGGACAACACGCCGCACCACGCTGAACACCCGCGGCGAAGTGAGGCGATAAAACTCGGAAAAGGCCTCGTGGTTACCCTCTGCGGTTTCAACCAACAAACCGGCCAGGAAGGTTCTGGCTTCATCCTGCCCGGACGGCGGTCGGTCCAGTGTCTCCATAGTGTCTTTTCGGTCAGTCCGCGTCAGCCCCCAGCGGGCCACCGATGAAGCAATTGAGGAGCGTATGGTGAAACCAAGAGGATGGTGGCTGCCCGGTAAAACCAGAGCCCTACCAGCCGGGTGAAGAAACAGCGGAGAACGCTCGTTCTCCGCTGTCGCTTACATTAGAGAACGATCGTTTTCCACGCAAGCCGAAAGGGACCAAGGCATGTCCGTGCCAGAAGCTGCGGCAGGGCCGACGTCTTCCATCGACGCCGCGGCGGCGGCAGAGGATGCCGTCCGGGAAGGCATTGTGACCGCCGTCGGGCCCCTGTTTTACGCGCGCGGATTCACCACGGTGGGCATGGATGAGGTCAGGGCAGTTGCCGGCGTCTCGCTCAAGCGCCTCTACCGGCTCTTTCCCTCGAAGGAAGACCTCGTTGAACAGGTCCTGCTTGGCTGGCGGGAGGACTGGGAGACAAATATCGTCGCGCAGGTGGAATCCACGCAGGTACCCCGTGACCGCTTGCTGGCCGTGTTCGATTTCCTGGCCGCCTGGTTCACATCGGAGGGGTTCCGGGGATGCGCCTTCATCAATTCATTTGGCGAGTTGAGCGGAACGTCGGGAAGAATCGGCGCCATTGTCCGGGCACAGAAAGCGGAGTTCCAGGACTACCTGGCCCGGGTCGCAGCCGAAACGGGCGCACCCGCCTCACTTGCCCCGCAGTTGGCCATCCTGGCGGAGGGCGCGGTGACGACGGCCGCCATTTCCGCCAGTCCGGAGCCGGCGCGCCAAGCCCGGGCCGCCGCGGAGATACTTATCGACGTCGCGCTTGGTACGCGCCCCAATCCCCGCCAAGGCTCCGACAGCCAGGAGGACACTCCCCGGGCCGGATCTGCCGTAAGCACCGTGCCAACGGGCTAGCACCGGCTGCCCCGACCGCCAGCGTTGACTCGGCGGAAAGAAGTGCCCCACGTCGGCCCGAGAAAATCCGAGGCCGCAAGGCGGCGACATGGCAGACTGCCAGAGTGATCGCGTCCCTCACCCTGCCCGAGACCCTCCGCAGCTCCGCCCGTGAGCTGACCCTGCGCAGGGCCACCGAGAATGACCTCACCGCCCTGATGCGCCTCCTCGCCGACGACCCAATCAGTGCGGCCAGGGGCGACCAGGCCGACGCTTCGGATACCGAGGCCTACCGCTCCGCACTGCTGGAGATCACCGCCGACCCCGCCAACGAGCTGCTCGTCGTGACGGACGACGGCGGTGAGCTGATGGGCACGATGCAGCTCACCAGGATCCCCGGCATGGCCCGGCGAGGCTCCACCCGGCTTCTTGTGGAAGCCGTCCGCGTCCGGAGCGATACCCGTTCGGGAGGCATTGGAACGGCCATGATGCGCTGGGTCACCGACACCGCTGCCCCGGCACTCGGCGCGTCCCTGGTGCAGCTCACCTCGGATGAGGCCCGCAAGGATGCCCACCGGTTCTACGAGCGTCTGGGCTTTGTGGGATCCCACCGTGGTTTCAAATACCCGATCTCCTCTTCGGCCGGCAGCAAATGACTAGCACCTGCACGGCCGGCCGGCGGGCGTCACTTCTGCCTGCGTGACCGGTCACACAGTGCACTTTGCTGGTCAACGGGCCCGCGCATCCCTCATGCTTAGTCATGACCTCAACGCGGAGCCAGTACCGGATTATCACGGTGTGCACCGGAAACATCTGCCGGTCGCCCATGGCCGAGCTAATGCTGGCCGAGGCTCTGGCCGCGGAGCAGCTGACCGGCGTCGACGTCGACTCCGCCGGCATCACCGCCTACGAGGTGGGACGCCCCATCGATCCGCGGGCAGCCCGTAAGCTCGCCGCCCACCAGATTCCCTCGGCGGGCCACATCGCGCGCGAATGGCGCAACGAATGGTTCCAGTCCCGGGATCTCATCCTTGCCATGGACGTCGACCACTACGGCTGGCTGCGGCAGGCGGCCCCCGACGCCGCGTCCCTGTCCAAAATCCGCATGCTCCGCAGCTTCGATCCCGCCGTCGCCGGCAGGGACCCCCTGGACCAAGGCATCGAAGACCCCTGGTACGGCGGCCATACGGACTTCGACATCACCTGGGACCTGATCCACGCCTCCCTGCCCGGCCTCCTCGACCACGTCCGGGCCGCCCTGGCCCGCTCCGCCGCCGGCCTCCGGTCCCTCCCGGCCCCGGACGAAGCCGACACGGAGCAGCGGGTACGCTCTATTTCATGAGCCCCGCACCCGTCATCATCGCCATCGACGGACGCTCCGGGGCAGGCAAAACCACCCTCGCCATTGAACTCGCGGCACGGCTGCGGGAGCACCGCACGGTCTCACTCTTCCACCTCGAGGACATCTATCCCGGCTGGAACGGCCTGGCCGCCGGGATCGACCGCTACGCCGCCACCGTCCTGGCACCGCTCCGGCGCGGCGCCACCGCGCACTGGACCAGCTGGGACTGGGAGCGGCACTACGACGGCGAGGGACGCACCACCCGCCCGGCCGACGTCGTCCTGGTCGAGGGTGTCGGTGCAGCAGCCGCTGAGGCCGCGCCGTACCTCGACGCCGTGATCTGGGCCGACGCCCCCGACGGCGCCCGCAAAGACCGCGCCCTGGAGCGCGACGGCCACACCTACGCCCCCTACTGGGAGCAGTGGGCAGAGCAGGAAGAGGCCTGGCTGGCCGGAGACGATGTCCGCGCCCGGGCCGACGTTAGGGTCCTCAACCACGCCGACGGCGCCGCCCCCGGCCAGGTGTTGCAGGCGCTGCTGCACCTTCCCGCCCTGGCCATGCTGCTGCACCCGGAACGGCAGGCCCGCCACTCGCTGCCCCTCCATGCCGAGCGGATCGACGCCGCCCCCGACCCCGCACTCCTCTTCGATGCTCTCTACGGCGGCTCGGAGCGGGCCGTCTGGCTCGATTCCTCCCTCACCAGCGACCCGGCGGGCCGGGGCCGCTTCAGCATCCTGGCCGACGACGGCGGCAGCCACGGCCAATCGGCCCTGCACCGCTCCGGCCGCACCGTGATCCGCACTGGCGGCGCGGCTGCCACCATCGAGGGCGGCTTCTTCCGGTGGCTCGACGCAGAGTGGAACAGCAGACCGCTCCGCTCCCCCGACGACTACGGGTGCGGCTTCGCCCTGGGCTGGCTGGGCTACCTCGGCTACGAACTCAAACGGGAAACCGGCGGCAGCGACGTGGCCGCCGTCACCCCGGACGCCGCGCTGATTTTCGCCGGCCGGGCCGTGGTCCTCGATCACGCGGAGAGTGCCGTCTGGCTGCTGGCTCTGGAGGACCCCGACGCCGCCGGGTGGCTGGCCACGGCCAGCGACGCGATAAGCACTGCGGCAAGCGTGGTGGTGGGCACGGCATCAACGGGTGACAGCACGCCCGTGCCAGAACGCGCGGACGGCGGAGGTAGCGCGGCACCGCCGGTGTTCACCGCCCGGGATACCGCGGCCGGCTACCAGGCCAAGATCGCCGAGGCGGGGCACCAGATCGCCGAGGGCAACAGCTACGAGGTCTGCCTCACCACCGCCCTCACCGCCGAGGTTCCGGCCGGCGCCGTCGACCCGTGGGAGACCTACCTGGCGCTGCGGCGCCGGAATCCCGCCCCGTTCGCCAGCTTCCTGCGCCTGGACAACGTCGCGGTCGCCAGCACCTCTCCCGAGAGGTTCCTGCGGATCACCGCCGACGGCGCCATGCGGGCAGAACCGATCAAGGGCACGCGGCGCCGGTCTTCGGACCCGGAGGCGGACCGCGCGCTGCGGGATGAACTGGCCGCCGCCTCCAAGGACCGGGCCGAGAACATCATGATCGTGGATCTGCTGCGCAACGACCTCAGCCACTTCGCTGTCCCGGGGTCGGTCTCCGTCAGCCGCCTCTGCGCGGTGGAGAGCTACGCCACTGTCCATCAGATGGTGAGCACCATCGACGCCCGGCTCCGGCCCGGCGCATCCCGGGCCGAGGCGGTGGCGGCGTGCTTCCCGGCAGGCTCCATGACAGGCGCCCCGAAGGTCAGCACCATGGCCATCCTGGACCACCTTGAGGCGGCCCCGCGCGGCGTCTACTCCGGCGCCGTCGGCTACTTCTCGCTCGACGGCGGCACCGACCTCGCCGTCGCCATCCGCACCTTGGTGATGCACGACGGCGCCGGGGAGGGCACCACCCTGAGCCTCGGCGTCGGCGGCGCGATCACCGCCGACTCGGACCCCGCCGAGGAATACGAGGAGATCCGCACCAAGGCTTTCGGCGTGCTCTCGGCCCTGGGCTCTGTCTTCCCGCGCGGCTGAGAGCCCCGCCTGATCGCCCGGCTAAAAGCCCCCGCTACTGCAGGGTTGCGGTCAGGCGGGCGACGTTGTCGATGTACTTGATCCGCTTAGGCCGCTGCATCCACTCCTCGAGCTTCAGCTCGCGGGAGATGCCCCGGTACGTCTCCTCGACCTCGCGGATCCGGCTGACGATGTCCTCGCCGAGCATCATCACGGAGACCTCGAGGTTCAGCGAGAAGGACCGCATGTCCATGTTGCTCGAGCCCAGCACGGCCACCTCGTTGTCCACGGTGAAGTGCTTGGCGTGCAGCACGAACGGGGCCTTGTAGAGGTGGATCCGCACTCCCGCCTCGAGCAGCGCCTGGTAGTAGGACTGCTGGGCGTGGTGGACCAGGAATTGGTCGCCTTTTTCGGAGACGAAGAGTTCGACGTCGACGCCGCGCTGGGCCGCCGTCGTCACCGCGTACAGCAGCGAATCGTCCGGGACGAAGTAGGGGCTGCAGATGGAGAGCTTGTGCTGCGCGGAGTAGATCAGCGTGTTGAAGAGGCGGAGGTTGTTTTCCGTGATGAACCCGGGGCCGCTGGGAACCACCTGCGCGGTGATGTGGCCGGGCACCGACTCGGGCCGGTGGCCCAGCTGGTGCTCGAGCGACTCGTCGGTCTCGCTGAGCCAGTCGGTGGCAAAGACGACGTTCAGGGTGGTGACGATCTGGCCGCGCATGCAGGCCATCAGCTCCACCCATTCGCGGCCCACCTTGCGGTGCCGCGGGTTGTTGTAGGAGGGCTCGATCAGGTTTTGCGAGCCGGTGAAGGCGACCTCGCCGTCGATCACCATGATCTTGCGGTGGTTGCGCAGGTCCGGTCGGCGCCACTGGCCGTGGACGGGCTGCAGCGGCAGCATCGGCCGCCAGCGGATCTTGCTGGCCTTCAGGCGTGCGATCAGCTTGCTGTAGCCCTTGATCCGCAGGGTGCCCAGGTGGTCGAACAGCAGCCGGACCTCGACGCCGCGTTCGGCGGCATCCTCCAGTGCCGTCAGCAGCTCATCGGTGACGTGGTCGGAGCTGAGGATGTAGAACTCGGCGTTGATGAAGCTCTTGGCCTCGCGGGCCGCGGCGGCCATGGCCTTGATCGAATCCGGGTAGCCCGGCAGCAGCTCCACGCTGTTGCCGTCCACCATCGGCAGCGACCCCAGGGTCTTGTTTAGCTCCGCGGCGGAGGCCACCCATTCGGGGCCGTCGTAGCGGCTCTCGACGGCGGCCAGTTCCGAGGTGCCGGCGCGGATCCTGGTGTTCACGGCCTCCTGCTGGGCACGGCGGCGGCGGGAGAGCCGGAAGTTGCCGAACAGCAGGAACAGCACCAGGCCGACGGAGGGAACGAAGAAGATGCCCAGCAACCACGCCATGGCGGTGGTGGGGCGGCGGTTGCCGGGGATGATGCCCAACGCCAGCACGCGGATGGCGAGGTCGATCAGCGTGAGGATCAGGATCGCCCAGGACGGGAGAGACCCCACGAACGGTAAAGGCCAGAGCACAGGCGAACCCCTCAAGTTCCAGACCCGCGGAACAGTTCCGGAACGGGCAATTTGCAAATCTTATCCCGGCGCGCCGCACTAAGCTGAAGCCATGACTACGTCCGCCTCCGCTCCCGCCAACGCCACGGTGCTGGTCTTCCTCGATCCCGCGTTCGAGGACGGCCGCGTCGCCGATTCCTCCAAGCCGCAGCTGATGGCCACGGACCAGGGTGCCACCCGCGGCGACGGCATCTTCGAATCCCTCCTGGCCGTGGGCGGCCAGCCCCGCAAACTGCCGCGGCACCTGGCCCGGCTGGCCGGTTCGGCGCGGACGCTGGAGCTGGAAATTCCGGCGGAGGACGCCTGGCGGAAGGCCATCGCGACGGCGCTCCGGGAGTTCCGTGCGGGCGCCCCCGAGGACGGCGACGACGAGGTGGTGGTGAAGCTGATCGCCACCCGCGGAGTCGAGGGCTCCACCGTCCCGACCTGCTGGGTGCAGGCCTCCACCCCGCCCGCGGCCGGCCGCGCGCAGCGCGAGAGCGGCATCGACGTGATCCTGCTGGACCGCGGCTATGACAGCGAGGTGGGCGAGCGCGCGCCGTGGCTGCTGCTCGGCGCGAAGACGCTCTCCTACGCGGTGAACATGGCCGCGCTGCGCTACGCCCACCACCAGGGCGCCGACGACGTCATCTTCACGTCCTCCGACGGCCGGGTGCTGGAGGGCCCGACGTCGACCGTGCTGCTGGCGCACCTGGAAACCGCCGACGACGGCGACGGCGGGACCCGAACGGTGCGCCGCCTGATCACCCCGCAGCTGGACAGCGGCATTCTCCCCGGCACCTCGCAGGGCGCCCTGTTCGCCGCCGCGAAGGCCGCCGGCTGGGAGCTGGGCTACGGCCCGCTGGTGCCGGAGGACCTGTACGACGCCGACGCCGTGTGGCTGATCTCCAGCATCCGGCTGCTGGCGCCGGTCAACCACATCGACGGCAAGGAAATCGGCACCGCCGACGTCCGCCGCCAGTTGACCGCCGAACTGAACGAACTGTTCGCCACGGTCCAGTAGCTGCCAGGACGTCCGCGTTCCCGCTTAGCCCTGGGCCAGGGCGTCGCTGACGATCTTCGCCAGCGTGGCGGCCGACTCAGCACCCACGCCCTGGCCGATGGCCACGGCGGAGACGGACAGGGAACCCTTGATCCCGGTGACGACGGCGGTCTGGGTGGCCTGCCCGTCCGGCAGTCCCTGCGTGGTCAGGGACCCGAAGGACGCGTCCCCGCCGGTCTCGACGGGAAGGACCTCCGTCTTGCCGGTGATCTTCTTGCCCTGCAGTTCGATGGTGTAGTTGGCGCACTTGCCGGCGTTGTCCTTCGCGGCGGCGGCCCCCTTGGACAGCACGGACGGGTCCGAGACGGACACCAGGGTCACGGTGGTCATCGCCTGGCCGGAGGAGGACTTCGCCACGCCGCCGGTGTAGGTGCTGCCGGCCGGGATCTGGCCGCTGGTGTCCACCAAGGCGGCGCATTCCTGCGGGGTGATGACGGCCGCGGAGATCATCTGCTTGGCCGCCGCGATGCCCGTCTCCAGCTGGTCCGCCGGGACCGCCGTCAGAGGATGGCCTTCCCCGTCTTTCAGGCCGACCAGGATGGTGCCGAGTTCGGCGGTGGAGTAGGCCTTCGGGCTGGCGGTGGGGCTGGGGCTGGGCGCCGACGACGAGGCTGCGGCCGTTGCCTGGGATCCGGCCGCCGACGTTTCCGGGGCGCCGGTGGACGGGGCAGCGGAGGAACCGCCGCCGGAGCACCCGGCCATGGCCAGGCCCGCGGCGATGATCAGGGCGGAAGGTGCGAGGCGGTGCGTGGTCATGATGTCCCCCAAAGGATTGTGCGGATACGTGCGGTGCGAATAACAGCGGTGCGGATGGTTGCCGTGCGGATGCCAACGGTGCGAATGAGCGTGGAGAGGTGCGTGTTGTGGGCGAGCCTACGACATTGCCGGCCGCCGGGACAGCCCGCGCCCGGTGTCATGACCACGCCTTGCGCAGGGCCGCCCACGCGGCGTCGTCCAGCATGCTCGAGGGGGTGACCGCGACGGCGTCCGCGCCGCCGGCCACCGAGTCCGCGAGCGCGGTCTCCAGGTCTGCGGCTGACACGGTCCCGGAGCGTGCCCACATCCCGGTGGAGATGACGAACCGTCCGGGCCTCGCCGCCATGGCCGCGGCCAGTTGCCGCGAGTAGTCCGGGCCCTTGCCGTTGAGCGCAAAGTAGTTCCACAGCACCAGCCGGTCCGCCGCCTTGGCCAGCAGGGCATAGTCATGCCCGCTTTCCGGCCGGTCCCCCGCCGGGTCCTGCCACGGCGCCCGGACGTCCATGTCCAGGCTGGCGCCGTTGGCGTGCGCGGCGGCGGCGGCCTTGGCCACCACGGAGGCGAGGGCCCCGGACCGCCAGGCGCCGATGCTGGCGTCCCCGGTGTTGATCCCGCCGTCGGCCTTCCGCGGCCAGTCCTTCGCGCCGGTGGCGCGCAGGTAGGAGTCGCGGTCGTCCCCGCCGTAGGTGTTGTCGTCGAACATCAGCTCGGTCAGCGCCACGGCGTCGGGGTGGTAGCGGAGGGTCACCTCGTCGACGAACTCCACCAGCCGCTGGCCCACGGGTCCGGTGGTCAGGGCGGTGACGCTGGCGAAGTCCTTGGACCGGGTGCCGTCGAGGTTGATGCCGGCCAGGCCCTGGTTCTTGGCGATCCAGCCCGGGATCAGCAGGTCGATGGTGAGCGTGACCCGGCGTTTGCTGCCGTTGCCCGCGGTGCCGAGGGCCTTGATGGCCTCCGCCACGTGGTCGCGGCCGCCTGCGGCTTCAAGCTCGGGGTGTTTGTCCCACCGGAACGCCGTCCAGTCCAGGCGGCCCACGCTGATAGTGACGCTGTTGGCGTTGACCTCGTCGAGCCGCCTGGCCAGGGCCGGGAGGCCGCCGGGGTCCTCGACCACGGTTTCGTAGCCGACGCCGACGGTGCGCTCCGGCGCCGGTGCCTCCGCCCGGGGAGGCGCCGGCGCCGAGCAGCCCGTCAGGGCAAGCATTGCCATGGCCAGCGTTGCGGCCAGCAGCCTCACACCCTGACCTCGGTGATGGCCGCCGCCGTCGGGACGCTGACCACTCCGGTGCGCTTCAGCTTGTTCCAGTGCGCCTGCTTGCCGCGGGTCTCCTGCAGCAGCGCCGCCGCCATGGTGAGGCCGGTGAACACGGAGTAGAAGGGGACCAGCGGCAGGGTCCAGGCGTGCCGCAGGTCCGGCCACGCCCGGTTGAGGGAGAGACCGAACAGGGTCAGGACCGCCGTGACCACCAGCCCCAGCCAGCCCAGCACCGCCCACGCGTCGGCGCCCAGCGGGCTCCGGCCGCCGGCCACCAGGAGCAGCAGGTCCGCCAGCAGGGCCAGCTGCAGGACGGGGAGTGCCACCATGGTCACGGTGTTGAACAGCAGGTACGCGCCGAACCGGCCGCGCCGCAGGTTCCCGATCATGTCCTTGTGCACCCGCATGGTCTGCAGCAGCCCCCGGGCCCACCGGACCCGCTGCCGCCAGAGGGCGTGCACCGTGGACGGCGACTCTGCGTAGACCAGGGCCTTCGGCGCGAACACCACGTTGTACCCGGCCCGGTGCACCCGCCAGGTCAGCTCCAGGTCCTCCCCCACGGTGTCCTCGCGGAACGGTCCGACGTCGGCCAGGACCGAGCGCGGGAACGCACCGATGTTGCCGGAGACGATCGGCAGGCAGCCGATCACCGTCAGTGCCCGCCGGACCAGGCCGGTGCCCACGTGGCTGATGAACGCGAGCATCCGGGTTTGGACGCGGTTGAGGTTGACCGGCCGGTCGTCGCCGCAGACGGCGCCCACGCGGCGGTCCGTGAAGCCCTGGAGCATCCGCTTGACCGTGCTGCGGGAGAAGATGCCGTCGGCGTCGACGAACATCAGGACCTCGCCGGTCGAATAGTTCAGGCCGCGGTTCAGTGCGGCGCCCTTGCCGGCGTTCTCCTGGGTCAGGACCGTGATCCTCGGGTCCCCGGCGGCCAGCTCGTGCATCAGTTCCAGCGTGTTGTCCGTGGAACCGTCGTCCACCAGGACCACGTCGTAGCGGTCGTAGGTGGTGAGCTGGATGGACCGGACGCAGTTCTCGATCACGGTGGCCTCGTTATAGGCCGGGACGATGATCGAGACGGTGGGCCATTCGTTCAGCAGGGTCCCCTGGCCGCTGCGGCGCCGGCGGGTCACCTGTACCTGGAACCAGAGGGCCAGCGGCAGCACCAGCAGCTTGAGCAGGCCGAAGACCAGCACCGGAATGCCGAGCGCCACCAGCAGCAGCTGGGCGCCGGGCATCAGTCCGGCGAGGAGATTCTCATACCAGGGCATGGGCGAACGCTCCCCTCGTCTGCAGGAACGACGCCGGGTTGAAGGCCGGGAGCGAGAACGAGGCGAGGACGGCGTCGAGCAGTTCCGGCGCGCGCTGGCTGTTCGCCCCGAACCGGGCATTGATTTCCAGCACCACCGGGGTGCCGTCGGCCCGGCGCCGGACGTCGAGGTCCACCGGCCCGGTGAGGGACAGGGCACGGACGGCGTTCATTGCCAGGTTGCCGACGTCGTTCGCCTCCCCGGCCTCCACCCGGCGGGTGCTGAGGGCGTTGCCGACCTCGCCCTGCGCGAGCGCGGTTTTCTCCACGACGACGGCGAACGGCGGGGTGGTGTTGTGCGCCGGGGTTCCGAAGACCATGGGCCCGTACTCGGTGCCGGGAATGAATTCCTGGACGATCAGGCCGCCGGGAAGTCCGGCCCAGTCGACGTCGGAACCGCTCCGGACCACTGTCACGCCGCGGCCGCCGCGGGACACCCGGGGCTTGATGACGACGGGTCCGCCCAGGAACTCGATGGCCTCCTCCGCGCAGCTGAAGTCCCGGGGGACCCCGAAGGCGGGAACCGGGACGCCGGCGGAGTGCAGCTGCCAGGCGGTGTAGAGCTTGTCGTCGGCGAGCGCGACGGCGCCGGGCGGGCCGATGATGACGCGGACGTCCGGGCCAAAGCCGGCCCGGAAGGCGGCCAGGCGGGGCAGTTCCTCGCTGACCGTGGGGATCACGAGGTTGATGCCTTCGGAGGAGACCAGCCGGCGCAGTGCGGACACCAGCTCGGGATCCTTGGCCTCGGGCACCCGGACCACCGGGACCCCGGAGACCTCAGCCAGGTCGCGGATGTCCGTGCCGAGGACCGGGATGCCGCGTTCGGTCAGTTGCGCGGCAAGGGCCCGGCCGGCGGGGCCGCCGACGCCGGTGACCAGCACGCGGGGCTTCACAGCTTCTCCATTTCGGTGCTCAGCAGGCGGACGGGTTCATAGGCTTCGGCGACCCGGCGGCGGGCTTGGCCGCCGCGGAAGGAGGCGATGCCGCGGACCCGTTCGGGCGTCATGTAGGGCTTGGCGAGCTGGTCGCTGTGCATCTTCACCGCCTGGACCTTGGCGTCGACGTAGTCGTCAATGTCCACGAAGACGCTGGGGTTGAATTCCCGGGTGGCGGAGGGGCTCTCGTAGCAAAGAATGGAGTGATGCTGCCGGGCGGCCCGCAGGGTGGCCTGGTGCACCGCCTGGTGGTCCTGGTGCTGGTCGTGGTTGGAGTGGGTGAGGATGATGTCCGGGTTGAAGCGCACGATCGCGTGCTCGATGGCGCCCACCATTTCCTGGCTGTGGCGGTGCAGCTCGGTGTCCGTGAAGTTGTGGTGGATCATGCCGGTCAGGCCCATGAAGGTGGCGCCGCGCTGGGCGTCCAGCGAACGCTCCAGGGCGTTGCCGCCGCGCTTGCCGTCGCTCATCACCAGCCCCTGCACCTCGTGGCCGGAGTCGACGAACTTGGCGAGCGTTCCGCCGCAGGCCAGCTCCAGGTCATCCGGGTGGGCGCCGATGGCCAGCACCCGGCGGGGCTGACGGGCCGGGCTTCCGCCGGTGCGCAGGGCGGTCAGCGCGATGGCGAGGGCGGTGAGTCCGCCCAGGGTGGCGGTCAGGTCCGCGGTCTGCCAGAACTCGGAGGCGTCCAGGGCAAAGGCGGCGACGTTGGCCAGCAGGAGCACTACGCCGGTGGCGAGGGAAATCCGGCGCAGAAGTTCGGGACGGCGCAGGCGGCGGTGGAACCAGGATTTCCCCACTGCCGCTGCGACCAGCAGCGCAATCAGCAAGACGATTATCAAGACGTAAATCGAGACCATGAATCTTTCCAGTTCTTCTTCGAGGTGCCGGCCGCCACCAGTGCTGTGCCGGACAAAATGATGGATCTGCAACCCGCCCGGCAGAGGCTGCCGGGTTCTGGAGGGAAGGATTGCTTGTCAAAGAACCGGTCCGCGGTATCCCGGCGGAGACGTCAAAACCCATGCGCCAGCGGCGCTGCGCAAACGGCCGGAAGCGGCCGCGCAGCGGGTGCTGAAAAGGCGTATGCGGTATGTGGAGACCCAGCTGAGACCTTGGACTGCCACTTCAGTAAACGTGACGCCCCTATCGGAAAACCCGAGTAGGCAATACCCGAAAAGCATTCGGCCACCGCGGACGAGATCGACTTTTTGTACTCGATCAGGACGGGCGCGATACTCGGTTGGGCTGCGGAGGACAGCCTCCCGTGACCGAACATGACGGGGTCGACGCGCGGGTGCGGGCCCCGGGGTGCTAGGTTTTTTGCAGAGTAATGAGAACCGGTGCCAAGCCCTGACTGGCCGGTCGGCAACCCTCCTTTTGCGGCGGGGTGCCTCAGGTGACTACTCGGCAATCGACCATTCGAGCTGCAAGCGTGAACGTAAGGAGTTTGTCGTGTCCGACGCGACCCCGCCCCCAGTCCCCACTCCCGGAACCGGCACCCCGGCCACCCCTCCCGCACAGGCTGCCGCCCCCGCGGAGCGGCTAGCCTACCGGCTGCTGACCGGCCCTGACGACCGCAGCTTCTGCGAGCGGATCTCGGCCGCCCTTGCCGACGGGTATGTGCTGCACGGCAGCCCGGCCGCAACCTTCAATGGCACCTCGGTGATCGTGGCGCAGGCCCTGGTGCTGCCGGCCGCCGTCGCGGAGGCGGACGCCGCGGTGGCCCGCGCCGTCGACGTCCTGGAGTTCGACGGGCGGGCAGGAGCATGAGCTACGCCGGGGACCTGACTCCGCAGGCGGCCTGGGAACGGGTGCAGTCCGGCGCGGTGCTGGTGGACGTCCGCACCCGCGCCGAGTGGGCGCAGATCGGCGTCCCGGTGACCGGCGGTGCGGCCGCTGAGCCGGTCTTCATCGAGTGGACCCGGGCCGGCGGCGTGCCGAACGAGGCCTTCCTCGACGAGCTCCGGCAGCGCGTTCCGGCCGACGCCGAACTGCTCTTCCTCTGCCGGTCCGGGGCCCGCTCCGTCGCGGCGGCAGGGGCTGCGTCGGCGGCAGGATTCGCCGTCTACAACGTGCTGGACGGGTTCGAGGGCCAGCCGGATGAGTCCGGCGTCCGCCGCGTCAACGGCTGGAAGAACGTGGGCCTGCCGACCGACGGGACCCGCACCGCATGAGTTTCAATCCCGAGGCCGCGGACTGGAGCCCGGACACCCAGGCCGTCCGTGGCGGCCTGGACCGGACCGGCTTCCAAGAAACCACAGAGCCGATCTTCCTCAATTCCGGCTTCGTCTACGAATCCGCCGTCGCCGCGGAGCGGGCCTTTACCGGCGAGGACGAGCGGTTCGTTTACTCCCGCTACGGCAACCCTTCGGTGGCCACTTTCCAGGAGCGGCTCCGCCTGCTCGAGGGCACCGAGGCGTGTTTCGCGACGGCATCGGGCATGTCCGCGGTGTTCACCGCCCTCGGCGCGCTGCTCGGGGCCGGGGACCGGGTGGTCGCTGCCCGGTCCCTGTTCGGATCCTGCTTCGTGATCCTCAACGAGATCCTGCCGCGCTGGGGCGTGGAGACCGTCTTCGTCGACGGCCCGGACATGGACCAGTGGCGTGAAGCGCTGGCTGAACCCACGACGGCGGTCTTCTTCGAGTCGCCGTCGAACCCGATGCAGGAGATCGTGGACATCGCCGCCGTGAGCGGGCTGGCGCACGCCGCCGGCGCCACCGTGGTGGTGGACAACGTCTTCGCCACCCCGCTGCTGCAGCGTTGCACGGACTTCGGCGCGGACGTGGTGGTCTACTCCGGCACGAAGCACATCGACGGCCAGGGCCGGGTGCTGGGCGGCGCGATCCTGGGCAGCAAGGAGTTCATCGAGGGCCCGGTCCGGCAGCTGATGCGCCACACCGGACCGGCGCTGTCCGCCTTCAACGCCTGGGTGCTGACCAAGGGCCTGGAAACCATGTCGCTGCGGGTCAACCACGCCTCCGCCTCGGCGCTGCGGCTGGCCGAGTGGCTCGAGGAGCAGCAGGCAGTGACCTGGGTGAAGTACCCGCTCCTGGCCTCCCACCCGCAGCACGAGCTGGCCGCCAGGCAGATGAAGTCCGGCGGGACGGTGCTGACCTTCGAACTGGCTCCCCCGGCCGGCAGGTCCGCCAAGGACGCCGCCTTCGAGCTGCTTGACGGGCTGCGGATCGTCGACATCTCCAACAACCTGGGCGACTCGAAGTCGCTGATCACGCACCCGGCCACCACCACGCACCGGGCCATGGGCCCGGAGGGGCGGGCGGCTATCGGGTTGAGCGACGGCGTGGTGCGGCTCTCCGTGGGACTGGAGGACCCGGAGGACCTGATCCGGGACCTGGGCCAGGCCCTGGCGCGAATCCAGTAATCCTCAGAGGCGTGGAACGCGCGGCCTAGAACCGGCGGACGGGTGCCAGCGCCGGCAGCGGCCCGGTAGCGGTGCCGGCGTCGGGCGAGTCCCTGCCGACCGTGGTCCGCACCGCCTGGCCGACGACGGCGCCGAGGCCGGCGCGGCGCTGCAGCTCCGCCCCGGTGCCCTCCGCCAGGATTCTGGCCACCCCGGCGCGCGCCAGGCCGAGCTCGCCCTGGTCCGCCAGGACGGGGGCGAGGTAGTCCACCAGGGCGTTCACCACGTCGGCCGCGGGGCGGGGCCGGAAGGTGCCGAAGTCCAGCAGCTCGGAGGACAGCCCGCAGTTGCTCGCCTGCCAGGCCGCCATCCGAAGGAGCACTGTTGGCACCGGCGCCGGGTCCACGCCGTCGTACCACTCGCGCGAGGCGGTCTCCACCAGCGCCCGCACCAGCACCGCCAGCAGCGCCGCGTCCTCCGCGCGCAGGCACACGTCCGCCACCCGGATCTCCACGGTGGGATGGTTCCGGGCCAGCCGCGCGTCGAAGTACACCATCCCCTCGTCGAAAAGCACGCCGCTTTCCAGCAGCCGCGACACCACCCTGCGGTAGGCCGCGTGGCTGCCGAAGACCATCGCCGGACCGGCAGCGGGCCAGCGATTCCAGGCCTGGGTGCGGTAGCTCTCGAACCCGGTTTCCATCCCGTTCCAGTACGGGGAGTTGGCGCTCAGGGCGATCAGCACCGCCAGCTTGTCCCGGATCCGGTCCAGCACCGCCACCCCCTCCTCGGGCGAGTCGATGGCGGCGTGGACGTGCAGCCCGCAGGTGAGCTGTTCCTGGACGGTGAGGCCGAACCGCCGCTGCATCGTGGCGTAGCGCAGTTTGGGGGTGGTGTGGGTGGGGGCGGCCAGCGGCGAGGTAGCCAGCGCCGCCACCCGGGCGCCGTGGACCCGGGCGGCCTCGTCGGCGGTCCGGCGGGCCCGGCGAATCTGCCGCAGCAGGGCGTCATGCTCCCGGCAGGGCAACGTCTGGGTCTCGATCTGTTCGAGCTTGAGCTCGAAACTGAAGCCGGAATGGCCGTCGCCCGTGTCCGGGTCCCGGATGAGCCCGCGCAGCATGGCGTCTGCGAGCGCCAGCGGAAGCCCGGTGACGGGGTCCACGATCAGCAGTTCCTCTTCGACGCCGAAGGTGCGCATAACCCATTGTGCGCCGGGGCCGCTTAGTCCTGGAAGTACTCGATCTTCGCGCCGATGGTGTTCAGCCGCTCGGCCAGATCCTCGTACCCGCGCTCGATCACGTAGATGTTGCGCAGCTCGGATACGCCCCGGGCGGCCAGCATGGCCAGCAGCAGGCAGGCGGCAGGGCGAAGGGCCGGCGGGCAGCCCACCTCGGCGGCGCGCCACTTAGTCGGGCCGTTGACGTAGATCCGATGCGGGTCCAGCAGCTGCACCTGTGCGCCGAGCCGGTTCAGCTCGGTCAGGTAGATGGCGCGGTTCTCGTAGACCCAGTCGTGGATCATGGTCTGGCCCTGCGCGTTGGCGGCGATCACGGCGAAGAACGGCAGGTTGTCGATGTTCAAGCCCGGGAACGGCATGGGGTGGATCTTGTCCTCGGGTGCCTTCAGCTCGGAGGGCCGGGTGGTGACGTCCACCAGCCGGGTCCGTCCGTTGCGCGCCACGTATTCGGCGGAGACCTCCAGCCGCTGGCCCATCTGCTCGAGGGTGGCCAGTTCGATTTCCATGAACTCGATCGGCACGCGGCGGATGGTGACCTCGGAGTTGGTCACGATGCCGGCCGTGATCAGGCTCATCGCCTCGATCGGGTCCTCGGAGGGGAAGTATTCGATGTCCACGTCCACCGCGGGCCGGCCGACGATCTTCAGCGTGGTGGTCCCGACGCCGTCGATCTCCACGCCCAGACGCTGCAGGTAGAAGCAGAGGTCCTGGACCATGTAGTTGGGGCTGGCGTTGCGGATGATGGTGGTGCCGCGGCGGTGGGCTGCGGCCATGATGGCGTTCTCGGTGACCGTGTCGCCCCGCTCGCTGAGGACGAAGGAGCGGTTCTCGGCGTCGGCGGGCGGTGCCTGGACGGTGTAGAAGCCGGAGGTGGCCTCCACGCTGAGGCCGAACTGGCGCAGCGCCTGCATGTGCGGTTCCACGGTCCGGGTGCCCAGGTCGCAGCCGCCGGCGTAGGGGAGCCGGTACTCGGCGGACTCGTCCAGCAGCGGGCCCAGCAGCATGATGACGCTGCGGGTGCGGCGGGCGGCGTCGACGTCCATGCCGTCGAGGTCCAGGACGGCGGGGCGGCGGATTTGCAGGTCGGTGGCGTTCAGCCAGGTGCATTCGACGCCGATGCTGGTGAGCACCTCGACGATCCGGTTGACCTCCTCGATCCGGGCCAGCCGGCGCAGCACCGTGGTGCCGCGGTTGATCAGGCTGGCGCAGAGCAGGGCGACGCCGGCGTTCTTACTGCTGTTGACGTCGACGGCGCCGGAGAGGGTGTGTCCGCCCTCCACGCGCAGGTGGGTCATCTGGGGCCGGCCCACCTTGACGATGGAGCGGCCGAAGATGGATTCCAGGCGCTGGATCATCTTCAGGCTCAGGTTCTGCTTGCCCTGTTCCATCCGGGCGACGGCGCTCTGGCTGGTGCCGAGCTCGGCGGCAAGCTTGCCCTGGGTCCAGCCCTTTTCGCCGCGTGCGTCCTTGAGGACCGTGCCGAGGTGTTCTGCAGTGGGAAGCGTCATACCCAAGAAATATCACAGCTGAGCTACCGGCCGCCTCCGGAAGCGCTTCAAAGCGCGTAACGTCACACCCCTAGTCGGATGGTGCGATAACCCTCCAACGTCACTGCTGCCCGAGGAACACCATGTTCCAGGTCCCGGCGGCGACGGCGGCGGCTACCGCCGACCCCGCGATCACCATTCCGCCCAGAACTACCCACACGTCCAGCCCGGTGAAGCGCGCCTGCCGGGCCCAGGTCCGCCGGGCCCCGCCGAAGCCGCGCGCCTCCATGGTCACCGCCAGCCGCGACGCCCGCCGAACCGCCTGGACCAGCAGCCCGAAGCTCTGCCCCAGCATGGCCCTGGCGCGCTGCGCCGGGCTGCCGTGCGAGCCCACGCCGCGGGCCCGCCTGGCCATCCCGATGGTCTGCCATTCCTCCGCCATGAGTCCCACCAGCCGCATCGCGGCCAGCGTGCCCAGCACAAACCGGTGCGGCAGCCGGGCCTGCTGCGCGAGGGCGTCGGCCAGGTCAGTGGGGTCGGTGCAGCTCATCAGCAAGACGGCCGGCAGCGCGATCGCCAGGCCGCGCAGCAGGAAGCCCAGGCCCAGCTGCAGCGAGCCCTCGCTGATGGACCAGAGCCCCACGTCGACCAGGATCCGGCCCCGGTCCGGGGCGAGGATGGCTGTGCTCCAGCCGCCCAGGGCGGCGGCCAGGATCAAGGGCCAGCCGCGGCGCCAGAGCAGGGTGGGGGTGAGCCCGGCCAGTGGGAACAGCAGCACCTCGAAGACCAGGGCCACGGACGCGGAGACCCAGTCGATGGACAGGGCCAGCGCCACGGTGATCAGGACGACGCCGGAGAACTTGGCCAGCGGGTTGGCGCGGGCCAGCAGGGCGCGGTTTCCCTCCAGGGTCAGGGCTTCCCTCATGCCGCCGCCCCCTGGAGCTTGAGTTCGTCGCCGCCGAGGACGTCACTGAATTCGGCGTCGTGAGTGACGGAGACGACGGCGGTGCCAGCGTCCAGGAGTTCGGAGAGGAAGGAGGCCAGCTCGGCCCAGGTGTTGGCATCCTGGCCGAACGTGGGTTCGTCCAGGACCAGGACTTGCGGGTGGGCGGCCAGCACGGTGGCCACGGACAGGCGCCGTTTCTCGCCGCCGGAGAGGGTGTACGGGTTGGCGTCCACCAGGTGCCGCAGCCGCAGCCGCTCCAGCAGTTCGTCCACCCGGTCCGCGCCGCGGCCGAGCTGCCGCGGCCCGAAGGTCAGTTCGTCCAGCACCCGGCCGGTCACGAACTGGTGTTCGGGTTCCTGGAAGACCGTGCCGATCCGCGGGATCAGCTGCTGTGCCTTCCAGACGTAGGGGTCGATGCCCGCGCCGGCGCTGAGGTCGGTGGTGGCGGACACGGTCCCGGCCACCGGGGCCAGCAGCCCGGCGAGGGTCAGGGCGAAGGTCGATTTCCCGGCGCCGTTGGGCCCGGTGATGGTGAGCGCGCGTCCGGCGCGGACCTGCGCGGCGATGCCCTCCTGCACCGGCACGGGCGGCACCGGCCGGAAACGGGTCCGGAGGCCGCCGCGGCGGGGACGGTCGCGGGACACGGCCAGGGACTCTGCGGCCAGCAGCAGGCGGCCGGCCTGGAGGCCAGGCTCCGGACCCTGCCCGGTTACGCCGGCGCTCCGGGCACGGGTGGCGGGCACGTGGCCCGGGACCCAGACTCCGGCGGCGATCAGCATCTCCCGCGCCTCGGCCAGGACCCGGTCCGGCGGCCCGTCCAGCAGCACCGCGGATTCGCCCGCGGTGCCGGGCTGGAGCACCACGATCCGGTCCACCAGGTCCTTCCACACGGAAACCCGGTGTTCGACCACCACCAGGGTGGCGCCGGTCCGGTCCAGGCAGCGGCCCACAGCGTCGCGGACCTCCAGCACGCCGGCGGGGTCAAGGTTGGCGGTGGGTTCGTCCAGCAGCAGCAGCCCGGGCCGCATGGCGAGGATGCCGGCCAGGGCCAGCCGCTGCTTCTGCCCGCCGGAGAGGGCCGAGGTCGGGTGCCCCAGGGGCAGGGACCCGAGCCCGACGTCGTCGAGCGCCTCCCCCACCCTCGCCCAGATCTCCGCGGGCGGGACGGCGAGGTTCTCCGCCCCGAACGCGACGTCGTCGCCCACGCGGGAGAGCACCACCTGGGTCTCCGGGTCCTGCTGCACCAGCCCGGCGCGTCCGCGCCGGTCCCGGGGCGGGGCACCGTCGATCAGCAGGCTGCCGGCCTCGTCGGCGTCGTCGGCATCCGCGTCCGCGCCGCCGCCCTCGCCGAGGACCCCGGCGAGGGCGTGCAGAAGGGTCGACTTACCGGCGCCGGAGGGACCCAGCAGCAGGACGCGTTCGCCCGGGCTGATGTCCAGGTCCAGTCCGCTGATGGCGGGGCGGGACCGTCCGGCGTGCCGCCAGCCCCAGCCGCGGGCGGTGACCGCGGCGGGGCGGACGTCGTCGGCGTTCATGCGCGGGGTGTCAGGAGAAGACGGGTTCGGTGGCCGCCTTGCGGGAGGCGAAGGAGGCCAGCACCCCGGTCCGGGCCAGGCCGCGGGTGGCGATCCAGGCCAGGCCGCCGGCGATCACGGCACCGGAGATGGCGCAGAAGACGATGTAGGCGGCCTTGTCCCCGGCCTCGAAGGCGATGTTCCAGCCCCAGGGCAGGAAGCAGTCGTTCAGGCCGCAGAAGAGGCCCGCGCCGGCGCCGGCGAGCAGGGAGACCGGGAGGTTGAACTTGGTGTAGCGGAACGCGGCGAAGACCAGCTCCGCGCCGAGGCCCTGCAGGATGCCGGAGATCAGCACGGTGGTGCCGTACTGGGAGCCCATGATCAGCTCGCCAGTGGCGGCAACGGCTTCGCAGAACAGCGCGGCGCCGGGCTTGCGGACCACCAGCATGCCGAGGACCGCGGGGATCATCCAGCCGCCGGCGTAGAGGCCGGTCAGGGGCGGGTAGACGGCGGTGAGCGGGACGGACACCACGTTGGCGCCCTGGTCCCAGGCCCAAAAGATGACGCCGCCGGCGATCGCGATCAGCGCCGCCAGGACAATGTCGACCACGCGCCAGCTCTTCTTGCCGGCTGCTGTGGCGCGGGGGGTGGAAATATCGGTCATGTCGTCCTCCTGAGGTACAGGAGGGGAGGGTGTTCCGGCCACGGCGGCCGCTGCCGCGTGTTCCGGACACCCTGAGAACTCGACTCCCTTGCGCCGGTACTAACCGGATCAGGTTCGAGGGTCTGCGGCTGTCCGCACTCTCAGCGCCCACCTACGGTTCCCGGATTCCTCCGGAAGGGTCCGACGGCGGCGCTCCCCTGTCGTTGTGAATGTCGCCCGTGTGGGCTGGGCCAGTTTACACCCGCGCCGCCGGGGCCCGCCTCCCCTTCCGGCCGAGCCCGATCAGCACGATGCCGACCGCCACGAACGGCGCCCAGGGTGCGCTCCGGTCTCTGTCCATGCCCGACGGTAGGCCGGGCGGCGCGCGGCGGACAGGGGCGTCCGCCCCGGACCGGTGTGCCAGTAGGCTAGGGGCAGTCCTGTTTCCACCCGCAAGGAGCACGAAATGAACATTGTCATCAAACTGCTCGGCACCGGCATCAGCCTGGTCGCCGGTCTCGTCGGCACCAAGCTCGTGGACACCGTCTGGGAGAAGACCACCGGCAACAAGCCGCCGAAGGGCCACGACGACGACGTCCCCACCACGCTGCGCCAGGCCCTGACCTTCGCGCTGATCTCGGCCTCGGTGAGCGCCGTCATCCAGGTCCTCGCCAACCGCGGCACGCAGCGGGCCATCACCCGCTTCGCCAAGACCCAGGACATCGTCTAGGCGCACCGCACCACCAGACTCCGACGGGGAGTCCCCCGGGCATCAGTCCCGGCGGGGCTCCCCGTCGTCGTTGAAGCCGCGTTCCCCGGCGGCCTGCTGCACCACCGCTTCCAGCTCGTCCGCGCTCAGCAGCTCCGGGTGGAGATGCTTGGTGCGATAGCCGGCACGGCCCACCATGTGCGCGGAGACCGGAACGGTCAGCAGCTGGAAGATCCACGCGACCACCAGCACCGGCCACACCCACCAGGTGCGCATCTGCAGGCCCACGGCGCACAGCAACAGGAACAGGCCCAGGACCTGCGGCTTGGTGGCGGCGTGCATCCGGCTCATCAGGTCCGGGAAGCGGAGCAGGCCGATCGCCGCGCCGAGGGACATCAGCGCGCCCACCACCATGAACACTCCGGACACGGCGTCGATCACCGGGTCTGCGGAAAAGGTCTCATGATTCATGGGGATGCCTCCTCCGGTCGGCCACGAAGCGGGCCACGGTCACCGAGCCGACGAAGCCGATGATCGAGATCGCCACCAGCAGCATCAGGTTGTTCAGGTGCCGGTTGACGGCCATGTCGATGCACAGCGCCGCGCCCAGGATGGCCAGCAGCACGTCGGCGGCGAGGACCCGGTCCAGCAGGGACGGCCCGCGGGCGATCCGGATGATGGCGCCGCCTGCCGCGAGGGACAGGATGACGGCGGTCACGGCCAGGACGATCGGCATCATGCGGCTGCCTCCTGTTTGAGGGCGGAAACTTCCTCCGGGGTGCCCATGATCCGGATCAGGCCGGCCTCGGTGTCCCGAACGTCCTTGCGGAGCTTGGCGGCGTCGTCGGCGTCGCGGACGTTGATGCCGTGGATGTAGAGCGTGGACGTGGTCCGGTCCACCTCCACTACCAGGGATCCCGGGATCAGCGAGATGACGTGCCCGGTGGCGGTGACCAGGAGGTCCGAATGGCTGCGGAGCGGGACGGCGACGACGGCACTGATCACCCGGGGCCCGCGGACCACGGCGAGGTAGAGGACCTGGAAGCTCGCCGCGACCACCTTGGCCAGGAACACCACGCCGAAGGGAATGGCGCGCAGCACGTTGAACCGGCCGCCCAGTTCCACCGGCGGCAGGTAGAACAGCCTGGCCACGAGCACCGCGATCAGCGCCCCGAAGAGCAGGTTGCCGGCGCTGAAGTCCTGCCAGAGGGCGCCCCAGACAATCACCAGCCAGACCAGCAGCGGCAGTTCCTGGCGCAGCGAGATCCGTTTGCGGGTCATTTGCCGCCTCCCTGGGCCACGGGCTGCGGCGGGGCCGGAACCGTGACCTCGTCACCGAGGACCGCGTGGATGTAGGAGGACCGGTCCAGCATCTCGGCCGCGGACTGACCGGAGAGGCGGAACAGCGGCCCGGCGAACACGGTCAGGGCCACGCCGAGGATGACCAGCGCCAGGGTGGAACCGACCATGGTGCGCGGCAGCAGGCTCACCGTGTGTCGTGCGGAGGACGCCCCGGCACCACCGGTTCCCTGGGAATCCCCGCCCGGGGCGGCGAGCAGCACCGGGTCCGGATGCTCGGCGTCCTCGGGCTTGCGCCAGAAAGCACGGTTCCAGACGCGGGCGATGGCCAGCAGGGTCAGGAGGCTGGTCAGGACGCCGCCGGCCACCAGCGCGTACGCCAGCGGGGTGCCGAGCAGGACGCCGGCCTGCAGCAGGCCCAACTTGCCCAGGAAACCGGAGAGCGGCGGGATCCCGGCGAGGTTCATGGCCGGGATGAAGAACAGCACGGCCAGCAGCGGCGAGAGCTTGGCCAGGCCGGCCACCCGGTCCACGGAGGAGCTGCCGGCCCGGCGTTCAATCAACCCGGTGACCAGGAAGAGGCTGGTCTGGATGGTGATGTGGTGCGCCACGTAAAACACCGCGGCGCCCAGGCCGGCCACCGAGGACATCGCCAGCCCGAAGACCATGTACCCGATGTGGCTGACCAGGGTGAAGGAGAGCAGACGTTTGATGTCGCTTTGCGCGAGCGCGCCCAGGATCCCCACCACCATGGTCAGCAGCGCCACCACCATCAGCGGTTGATTGAAGGTGTCACCGGGGAAGAGCAGCGTCTCGGTGCGGACGATCGCGTAGACGCCCACCTTGGTGAGCAGGCCTGCGAACACCGCCGTGACCGGAGCGGGGGCGGTCGGGTAGGAGTCCGGCAGCCAGAAGGAGAGCGGGAAGACGGCGGCCTTGATCCCGAAAGCCACGAGCAGCAGCACGTGCAGCAGGTTCCGGGTGCCCTGGTCCAGGTCCCCCAGCTTCATGGCCAGGTCCGCCATGTTGATGGTGCCCGTGGCGCCGTAGATCATCGCGATGGCAATCAGGAACAGCACCGAGGACACGACGGAGACCACCACATAGGTCACACCGGCGCGGATCCGCGGGCCGGTGCCGCCGAGGGTCATCAGCACGTAGCTGGCCGTCAGCAGGATCTCAAAGCCCACGTAGAGGTTGAACAGGTCACCGGAGAGGAAGGCGTTGGACACCCCGGCCACCAGGATCAGGTAGGTGGGGTGGAAGATCGAGACCGGGGCGTCGCTGTCGCCGTCGGCCATGCCCTGCCCGGTTGCGTAGACCAGCACGGCCAGGCTGATGGCGGAGGAGACCACCAGCATCAGCGAGGAGAACTGGTCCACCACCAGCACGATCCCCCACGGCGGCAGCCAGCCGCCGATGCTCACCGCCGCCGTACCGCCCTCCCAGACGGAGGCCAGCAGCCAGCACTCGAGCAGCAGGGTCAGGGAGAGCAGCGCGATGCTGACGGTCCGCTGCGCCCGGGAGTGCCGGATCAACAAGAAGGTCAGGGCGGCGCCCAGGATGGGGAGGACGACGGCGAGCGGGGCAAAGCTGGCGATGTTCACTCGGACCCTCCTTCCTGGTTCGGTGCAATGGTGCGGGAGCCGGGCCGTTCCTCGGCGGCGGCGTCGCTGGCCGGCATCTGCCGGGCGCCGGCGAGGATCGTCCCGCCGTCGTCCTGTTCGACGGCGGGCAGCGGAAATTCGGAGGTTTCCTCGGGGATGACGGCGTCGTCCTCGGCGTCGAAGCTGGGGGTCTCGGCGACGCGGAGGTCCTCGGCGTCGTCCTGGATCTCGTCCTGCCGGGCCAGCACCCAGGTGCGGTAGATGATGCCGAGCATGAACGCGGTGACGGCGAAGGAGATCACGATCGAGGTGAGGATCAGCGCCTGCGGCAGCGGGTCGCTGTAGGCGCCGGGATCGGTGTCCTTGGCGAACAGCGGGGCCAGGCCGGCGTAGCCGCCGGTGGTGAGGATGAGCAGGTTGGTGGCGTTCGCCAGCAGCATCAGGCCCAGCAGCACCCGGGTGATGCTGCGTTCCAGGAGCAGGTAGATGCCGCAGGCGTACAGCACCCCCATCACGGTCAGCAGGGTCAGGTTGACGCTCATGCATTCCCCCCGGGGGTGGTTCCGGCGGCCGCGTCCGACTGCTCTTCGAAGTGTTCGTCGATTTCGGCGCCGAGGCTGCGGAGCACGTCCAGGGCCAGGCCGACGACGACGATGTAGACGCCGATGTCGAAGATGGTGGAGGTGACGAACTTGATGTCACCGAAGACCGGCAGCCACAGCTGGACAATGGCGCTCTGGAAGACCTCGCCGCCCAGGAGCAGCGGCGCCACCCCGGACACGGCCGCCGTGGCCAGGCCGATGCCCAGCAGCGCGCCGGCGCTCAGCGGCGCCGCCTCGCGCAGCTCGAACCGGCCGCCGGCGAGGTAGCGGATGGTCAGCGCCAGCCCGGCCATCAGGCCGCCGGCGAAGCCGCCGCCGGGCAGGTTGTGCCCGGCCAGCAGCAGGTAGATGGAGAAGACGATCATCGAGTGGAACACCAGGCGGGTCACCACCTCGAAGATGATGGAACGCCGCTCGGGGGCGAGGGTCCGGCCGGCCACCAGCCAGGCGTCCTTGGTGGACGCCGCGAACCGGCGGCTCAGGGCCAGCGCGGCACCGTCGCGGCTGTGCGCGGGGGCGGCCAGGCGGCCCACCGTGCCCTCGTCGGCCGACCCGGAGGACCGGATCCGGTCTCCGCGGCCGCGGACAAAGATGAGGCTGGCGACGCCGGTGGCGGCGAGGGCCAGGACGGAGATCTCGCCGAAGGTGTCCCAGGCCCGGATGTCCACCAGGGTGACGTTGACGACGTTGAGCCCGCCGCCGCCGTCGTAGGCCAGCCGCGGGAAGTCGAGCGAGACGGGTGTGGCGACCCGGGCGCCGAGGGCGTAGATCGCCACGAAGATCATGGTTAGGCCGAAGCCTGCGCCGATGATGATCCGGACCACGCGGTACCGGCCGCCGGTGCGGTCCCGGAGTTCGGCCGGGAGGCTGCGCATGGCCAGCACGAACGCCACCAGAATGATGGTCTCCACAAGCATCTGGGTCAGCGCGAGGTCCGGGGCGCCCTGCAGCGCGAACATCAGGGCGATGCCGTAGCCGGTGACGGAGACCATCAGCACGGCCAGGAACCGCTTGTTGGCGCGGACCGCGGCGAGGGCGCCGACCACGATGCCGGCGCCGGCCACCAGCTGCAGCGGGGACCCGGGATCGATGACGTAGAGGTCCGCCGGGAGCGGCTTGCCCGCGAGCAGGATGGCGGTCAGCGGGAGCAGGAAGGCCACGCTGAGGATGACGGCCAGATAGAAGTAGAGCGAACCGCGCTGGGTGCGGCCGGTGACCCACACGGCGGCGTCGTCGAGCGCGCCGATGGTCTGCTGGTAGGCGCGGTCGCCGTTGATCCAGCCCGGGACCAGCTCCTGGGCCCGGGCGACGGCGCCGCGTCCGTAGTACATCGCCAGTCCGAAGGCGAAGGTCACGGCGGTCAGGCCCAGGGCCGGCGTGATGCCGTGCCAGAGGGCGAGGTGCCCGGCGTCCGGGGCGCCCTCGCCGGCGAACAGGGCGGCGTAGGGCTGGATCCAGCCGTCCACCGGCGCGGGCCACAGCCCGTATGCCACGGTGAGGACGGCCAGCAGGGCGGGCGCGGCCAGGAAGGCGGGCTTGATGGCCTTGAACCGGGTCACCGGGACACCGTCCTTGACCGCGAACGCGCCCCAGAGGAAGCGCGCGCTGTAGGCGAAGGTCAGGATCGACCCGACGACGACGCCGACCAGGACCACCACGCCCCAGGGCCCGGTCCCGGCGTGGTGCACGAAGGCCTCGACGACAGACTCCTTGGCCACGAACCCGGCCAGCGGCGGCACCCCGGCCATCGAGGCGGCGCCGATGATGGCCACGACGCCGAGCGCGCGGGAGGAGCGGAACACCCCGGAGAGCTTCCGGATGTCGCGGGTGCCGGCCTGGTGGTCGATGATGCCGACCACCAGGAACAGGGTGGCCTTGAAGAGCCCGTGGGCCAGCAGCAGGGCGATCCCGGCCAGGGCGGCGTCGGGCTGGCCGAGGCCCACCACCATGCTCAGGAAGCCGAGCTGGCTGACGGTGCCGTAGGCGAGGATGAGTTTGATGTCCGTCTGGCGCAGCGCCCGGTAGCCGCCCACCAGCATGGTGGCCAGGCCCAGGCCCAGCACCACCGGCAGCCAGGTGTCCGTCCCGGCGAACCCGGGCGCCAGCCGTGCCACGAGGTAGATGCCGGCCTTCACCATCGCCGCGGCGTGCAGGTACGCGCTGACCGGGGTGGGGGCGGCCATGGCGCCCGGCAGCCAGAAGTGGAAGGGCACCAGCGCGGACTTGGTGATGGCCCCCACCAGCACCAGCACGACGGCGGTAGCCACCGCGGGCGCGGCGGGGCCCGACACCAGTTCCGGCGCCTGCTGCAGCAGGGCCGAGATCCGGTACGTGCCGGCGAAGGAACCGAGCATGATCAGGCCCACCAGCATGGCCAGGCCGCCGGCGGTGGTGACGATCAGGGCCTGCAATGCGGAGCGCCGGGCCGCCAGCCGGGTCCGGGCGTAGCCGATCAGCAGGTAGGACAGGACGGTGGTGAGCTCCCAGAAGATGAACATCAGGAGCAGGTCGTCCGCGGTGACCAGCCCGAACATCGCCCCGGCGAAGGCCAGCAGCTGCGCCCCGAAGCCGCCTAGATTGCTGTCCTTGTTCTTGAAGTACCGGGCGCAATAAACCAGAACCAGCGTGCCGACGCCCAGGATCAGCAGGGACATCACCCAGGCCAGGGCATCCATCCGGAAGGCCAGCTCCAGGCCAAGGTCGGGAATCCAGGGGACCAGCAGGGCGGGGGCGTCCGGGGCCGCATACACGGCGTCGTGCTGCAGGATCAGCCACAGGAACGAACCCGCGGGGACCGCCGCCAGCGCATAGAACGCATTCCTGCCCACCCGGCGGAAGAGAAACGGCGCCACAAGAGCCACAGCGAAGTGCACGGCTAGGACTGTGATCACTGGTATCTCCGCAACGTCAGGAATTCGGTTATCAAAAAGTTGGAGCAGGCGGCGCATGTGGTTAGGTTCAGTCCGAACAGTTTACCAAGCGTGTACAAATTCTTTTCTGCCCGTTTCATCCCGATCCGAGCCGCGGGGACGGCTAACATCAGGGCTATGAATTCCGCCACCGCTCCCGAGGCCGCACCGGCGTCCGAACTTGGTTCCGGACGCCAGCCCGCCGGGAGGGGACGCATCCTGGCCTGGGCCGCCTGGGACTGGGGCTCTGCCGCATTCAACGCCGTCATGACGACGTTCGTCTTCACCGTGTACCTGACTTCCAAGGCCTTCGGCGGCGAGGACGAGGCCTCCGCGGTGCTCGGCACCGCCCTGGCCATCGCCGGCGCCGCCATCGCGGTGCTCGCACCGGTGACCGGGCAGCGGTCCGACGCCGGCGGCCGCCGGAAGCTCTGGCTGGGGGTGAACACCGCCGCGGTCGCACTGCTTACCGGGCTCTGCTTCTTCGTCTTCCCCCGGCCGGAATTCCTGCTGCTGGGGGTCACCCTGATCGCCCTCGGCAACATCTTCTTCGAGTTCGCCGGCGTCAATTACAACGCCATGCTCGCCCAGATTTCGACGCCGGCCAATATCGGCAAAATCAGTGGCTTCGGCTGGGCCTCGGGCTACCTCGGCGGCATCGTGGCGCTGCTGATCGTCCTGCAGCTGTTCGTCCAGCCGAGCATCGAGTGGTTCGGTGCCTCCACCGAGGACAGCCTGAACATCCGGCTGGTCGCCGTCTTCTCGGCGCTCTGGCTGCTCGTCTTCGCCATCCCGGTCATGGTCGCCGTGCCCGAGGTGCCCACCGCCCGGCAGGACAAACTGGGGTTCTTCGCCTCCTATGGACTGCTGGCACGCCGGATCAAGGCCATCTACCGGACCAGCCCGCACACCATCTACTTCCTGCTGGCCAGCGCCATCTTCCGCGACGGCCTCGCCGCCGTGTTCACCTTCGGCGGGGTGATCGCCGCCGGCACCTTCGGCTTCGACCTCAAGCAGGTCATCTTTTTCGCCATCTTCGGCAACGTCGTCGCCGCCGTCGGCGCGCTCGTGGGCGGACTCCTCGACGACCGGGCCGGCCCCAAGGCGGTCATCATCGGCTCTCTGGCGGGCCTGCTCCTGGCCGGCACCGTTCTGCTGATCCTGGGCAACGGGACATATTCCTTCTTCGGCATATCCTGGTCCGGGAGCATGACCTTCTGGGTCTTCGGCCTGTTCCTCTGCCTGTTCGTCGGCCCCGCCCAGTCCTCCTCCCGTGCCTACCTGGCCAGGCTTGCCCCGAGCGGGGAGACCGGCGAGCTGTTCGGGCTCTACGCCACCACCGGCCGCGCCGTGAGCTTCCTCGCCCCGGCCCTGTTCACCCTCTGCATCACCATCGCCACGCCCCTGGTGGCCCCCGGCCAGGCGCAGCGCTGGGGCATCGTCGGGATCATGGTGGTGCTGCTGGCCGGCCTGCTGGTGGTGCTGCCGGTCAAGGCCCCGGGCAAGACGGACATCGCCGTCGTTCCCTCCCGCTAGGCGGCCGCCCGGCTGCGGCCTTGAACCCGGCCCCAAAACCGGGCGCGGCCACTAGGCTGGTGGCATGAACGTGGATGAGACCGAACTTCCCGGACTGGGCCGGCGCAAGGATTTCATGACCGCCTCGGGGCGCCGGATCGGCGTCGTCGAATACCGCGAGGGGCAGACCGAGCTCATCGTCTCCACATGGGACGATCCGGACACCTGCCAGGCCTCGATTCCCCTCACCGCCGATGAGGCCGCCGCCCTGGGCAACCTGCTCGGCGGCCAGCGGCTGGCCATGCAACTCTCCGAGGCCCACCGCGAGGTTCCCGGGATCGTCACCCGGCAGTTCTCCATCGCGGCCGACTCGCCGTTCCAGAACCAGCCGATGGGCAAGGCCTGCATCCGGACCCGCAGCGGCGCCTCGATCGTGGCGATCATGCGCGAGGGCGAGGTGCTCCCCTCCCCCGGCCCCGACGTCGTGCTCCACCCCGGTGACCTGCTGGTGGCCGTCGGCACCCAGGAGGGCCTGGACACCGCGGCCTCCATCCTGCGCAACGGATAAGCCGTGGATGCCCTCGCCGTGACCCTGATCGAACTGGGGGCCGTCGTGTTCTGCCTCGGCCTGCTGGCGAGGCTGGCCGGGCGGATCGGCATGTCCCCCATCCCGCTGTACCTGGTCGGCGGGCTGTTCTTCGGCGCGGGCGGGCTGGTCAAGCTCGAGGGCATGCACGAGTTCGCGCACCTCTCCAGCGAGATCGGCGTCATCCTTCTCCTGCTCATGCTCGGCCTGGAATATACGGCGGCCGAGCTGGTCACTGGGCTGCGCCGCTCCTGGCAGGCCGGTGTGCTGGACCTGGTCCTGAACTTCCTCCCCGGCGCGGGCCTGGCGCTGATGCTGGGGTGGGGCGTCGTGGGGGCCATGGTGATGGGCGGCGTCACCTACATTTCCTCCTCCGGCATCGCCGCGAAAGTAATCACGGACCTGGGCCGGATCGGTAACCGCGAGACGCCGGTGATCCTCTCCATCCTGGTCTTCGAGGACCTGGCCATGGCCGTGTACCTGCCCGTCCTAACGGCCACCCTGGCCGGGGTGAGCCTCCTGGTGGGGCTGCAGACCGTGGGGATCTCGCTCGCCGTCGTCACCCTGGTGCTGGTGGTGGCGCTGCGGCACGGGCACCACGTCTCCCGGGCCGTGCACAGCGAGAACTCGGAAGTTTTCCTGCTCAACCTCCTCGGCGCGGCGCTGCTGGTGGCGGGTTTGGCCGCGGCCATGCAGGTCTCGGCGGCGGTAGGTGCGTTCATGCTCGGCATCGCGATTTCCGGCGCCACGGCCCACAGCGCCACCCGCATCCTGGAGCCGCTGCGGGACCTGTTCGCCGCGATCTTCTTTGTGGTCTTCGGCCTGAACACTGACCCCACGTCCATCCCGCCGGTGCTGGGCTGGGCGCTGGCCCTGGCGGTCCTCACCGCTGCCACCAAGATGCTGACCGGCATCTGGGCGGCGAAGCGGGCCGGCATCGCGATTCCGGGACGGTTCCGTGCCGGGGCGGCCCTGATTGCCCGCGGCGAATTCTCCATCGTGATCGCGGGCCTGGCGGTGGCCTCAGGCGTGGTGCCGCGGGAGCTCGCGGCGCTGGCCACCGCCTATGTGCTGATCATGGCCGTCACGGGTCCGCTCGCGGCCAAGTTCATCGAGCCCGCGGTCCGGGCGGTCCGGCGTCCGGCGCGCCGCGCGGTGCAGCGGACACGGGCGGTTAACTAACCGCCCGCGCTCAGCGCCTCAGCGCACCGCCCTCCGGCTAGGAAGAGATCTCGGTGCGGTGGAAGTTCAGGTGGCTGCGGCTGGCGGTGGGGCCGCGCTGGCCCTGGTACCGGTTGCCGTACTCGCCGGAGCCGTAGGGGTGCTCGGCGGCGGAGCTGAGCCGGAAGAAGCACAGCTGGCCGATCTTCATGCCGGGCCAGAGCTTGATCGGCAGGGTTGCCATGTTGGACAGTTCCAGCGTGACGTGGCCGGAGAAGCCCGGGTCGATGAAGCCCGCCGTCGAGTGCGTCAGCAGCCCCAGCCGGCCGAGGGAGGACTTGCCCTCCAGCCTGGCGGCGATGTCGTCGGGCAGGGTGACCGTCTCATAGGTGGAGCCCAGGACGAACTCGCCGGGGTGCAGGATGAACGGTTCGTCCGCGTCGACCTCCACCAGGCGGGTCAGCTCCGGCTGGTCCACGGCGGGGTCAATGTGCGCGTACTTGTGGTTGTCGAAGAGGCGGAAGAAGCGGTCGATCCGCACGTCCACCGATGAGGGCTGGACCATGGCGGGGTCGAACGGTTCCAGCACAATCCGCTGGGAGTCGATTTCGGTACGAATGTCGCGGTCAGAGATCAGCACAGGATCAAAAGTACCGCAGGTTCCCCGCTCCCCCGCGTCCGTGCCGGCGGCCCCGTCACAGAGGATCCGACGGCTGCGCTCAGGCCGCGGCCTGCTCCGCTTCCAGCAGCATCTTCAGCTGCTCGAGCTGCACCACCTGGGCCTGCATGGCACGACGCATCCCGGCCGAGAGCAGGAACGAGGCCACGCCGGGCCGGTAGCGCAGGGCGAAGCGGACGTGGGTACTGCCGCCATGGGTGCTCAGGTAATACCCGCAGTGCACCCGTGCGCGCCCGGAAATGACCTGGAACTGGATCTCCGCGCCGGGCCGGGTGGCCGTCAGTTCGAAGTCCCCGCCCGCCGGGGGAAAACCGCCGGGGGCAAGCCGCGGCCGGTACACCGAACCCGGGGCACCCACCGCGCCGGAGACCAGCGCGACGCTCTCAATCCCCTCGCGCCAGTACGGCAGGTTCCGGGGGTCCAGGAGGAACGCGTAGATGCCCATGGCGTCGTACTGGATGACGACGTCGTGCTCTGCATACGCCACGGAAGTTCCCCTACGGTCGGACTAATGGTGCTCGTAGCCCGTTTCCCCTCAGACCGCAGCTAACCCCACCACGGTATCCAGCGGCCGGGGCTCCCGCACCGTCACCGGACCGTCTTTACCGAAGAGTTATCCAGCCGGTACCGGGCGTTGATGTTCGGGGAACTCCTGCGCCTGGGGTAAGGTGAATCTCGTTGTTCCGCAGGACACTGCCGTGGGTTATTGGCCGGTCCCTGCGCGGCTGTAGCTCAATGGTAGAGCGCTAGCTTCCCAAGCTTGATACGCGGGTTCGATTCCCGTCAGCCGCTCCAAATCCCCCTCCTCCGCCCCCTCCCGTCACGAAGCGACGCGGCCTATTAGGCGGCTACCTGTATCGTTCGAAGTCTGGAACCTTTTCGGTTCCGCAACAGGAGCGAACATGGCTGACAAATCCCCCCGTCAAGCAGCATCCAAGAAATCCACTAAATCCATCAAGGAAAAGCGCGCCGATAAGAGAGCCGCCGCCGCGCCGCCCAGCTCCTTGGACAAGGGCCCCGCCGCCAAGGCCCCGGTCGCCAAAAAGAAGTGACAGGGTCACCGGAACGACTCACCCTCGGGATCCTTGCAAGTACGCGCAAGCAGGACGAACGCCGCCTGCCCGTCCACCCCGGCCACTTTGAGCGCATCGCCCCGGAACTCCGCGAGCACATGATCGTCGAAACCGGATACGGCAGCCGGTTCGGCATGACGGATGACAGGTTGGCGGAGCTGGTGGGACGGGTCGCCCAGCGCCCGGAAGTACTGGCCGCGGCCGACGTCGTTCTGTTGCCGAAGCCCCAGCCCGAGGATCTGGCCGAGCTCCGGGATGGACAGGTCCTCTGGGGTTGGCCGCACTGCGTCCAGGACCCGGCGATCACCCAGTTGGCGATCGACAAGAAGCTCACACTGATTGCCTTCGAGGCCATGAACCATTGGGCCAGTGACGGCGGGTTCGGCCTTCACGTGTTCCACAAGAACAACGAACTGGCTGGCTACTGCTCGGTGCTGCACGCGCTGTCCCTGACCGGATCCACCGGGGACTACGGCCGGCGGCTCAGCGCCGTCGTCATTGGCTTCGGCGCCACCGCACGCGGCGCCGTGACGGCCCTGAATGCCCATGGCATCCATGACGTTCAGGTGCTGACCAACCGGGGAGTCGCCGCGGTTGGTTCCCCCATCCACTCCGTGCGGATCGCCCAGTTCGACCACGACACGGAGGCGCCCTTCCTGAGCGAGGTCATCACCGAACGGGGCCGGGTACCGCTGGCCCCGTTCCTGGCGGAAAGCGACATTGTGGTCAACTGCACCCTGCAGGATCCGACCGCACCGCTGACGTACCTGCGCACTGAGGACCTGGCCGCGTTCCGGCCCGGCAGCCTGATCATCGACGTGTCCTGCGACGAGGGCATGGGCTTCAGCTGGGCGCGGACCACCACGTTTACCGAGCCGATGTTCACGGTCGGAAGCAGCATCGACTACTACGCCGTGGACCACAGCCCGTCCTACCTCTGGAACTCCGCGAGCTGGGAGATAAGCGAGGCGCTGCTTCCGTTCCTTGCCCCGGTCCTGTCCGGCCCGGAGGGGTGGGCAGGTGAGGAGACCATCCGCCGTGCCATCGAAATACGCGACGGCGTGGTGTTGAATCCGGATGTCCTGGCGTTCCAGCACCGGCAGCCGGACTACCCGCACCTGCCGGTGGCCGGCTAACGGTTCCGCGCCGGTTCCTGGATTCTGCGCCGGTTCCGGACAGCCGCTACGCCGATCCGCGGAGCGGCTGTCCGGAAACGGCGCGGAAACCTATGCAGCCACGATCCGGAGCAGCCGGCGCCGGTGCCGCAGGTCCACTTTGAGCGTCAGCTGCCCCCGCCGGGCCAGCAGCACCGCAACCGAAGCTGCGGCCAGCGCCGGGACCCCGCCGGAGATGAGGATCGCGGTGTGCGGGTCCGCGTGCTCGGCCAGCCACCCCATCAGCGGGCCGCCGATCGCCTGCCCGCCGATCAGCACCATGATGTACAGGCTCATCACCCGTCCGCGGATCCCCATGTTCGCGCTGACCTGCACCAGCTGGTTGGCGGCGGTGAGGAACATCAGGCACCAGAACCCGGCCAGCACCATCGCCGCGCCGAACCAGACCATCGAGGGCGCGGCCGCACCGAGGCAGAGCATCAGCCCGTACATGCCGGCCCCGAGCATGACCGAGCGCAGCCGCAACTCGCGCCGTCGGGCCGAGGTGATGGCCCCGGCCAGTGCGCCGAGCGCCACCAGGGCGTTGAGCAGCCCGTACCCGCCGGCGCCGACGTCGTACACGTGGTCCGCGAAGGCGGCCAGCAGCACCGGCAGGCTCATGGCGAAGACGGACACGAACCCGGCCATCAGCCAGGGCCAGTAGATGGTGGGCTTGGCGAGGGCGTAGCGGAGGCCCTCCTTGAGCATGCCCTTGCGCTTGGCGGCGGGCGGCGTGGTGTGCAGCTCATCCTTGCGCAGCACCAGCAGCATGGTCACGGTGGAACAGCACGCCACGGCGTTGCCCGCGAAGGCCCAGCCCGCCCCCACCGCGCCTAGCAAAATCCCGGCGACGGCAGGCCCGATCAGGCCGCCGAGCTGGAAGATGGTGGAGTTCAGGCTGATGGCGTTCCGGAGGTACACCGGCCCCACCAGTTCGTTGACGAACACCTGGCGTGCGGGCTGGTCCAGCACGGTGACCAGGCCCAGCGCCAGGGCGATCGCGTAGACATGCCAGACCTCGATCCGGCCCGTCAGCGCCAGGACAGCGAGCGCCGCGGCAAGAACGGCCGCCATCGACTGGCAGAGCATCAGGATCCGGCGCTTGGCAAAGCGGTCCGCCATCATGCCCGCCCACGGACCGAGGAAGAGCGAGGGCAGGAACTGCAGGGCCACGGTCACCCCGACGGCCGTGACGGAGCCCGAAAGCTGCAGCACCAGCCAGTCCTGGGCGATCCGCTGCATCCACAGGGCGATCACCGCGATGAAATGCCCGGCCGCGAAGATCCGGTAGTTACGGACGGTGAGCGAGACGAAGGTGTGCCGCCAGGGCAGCCGTTCGCTCACGACGGCGAGCGGCTCGGTCACGGGCGACGACGGCGTCAGGGCCAGCGCGTCGGCGGCGGGCGGCGACGGCGGTAGCGGGTCCGGCGCGGGCCGGCGGGTCGGGGTCGGGTCTGGGTCGGCGGCCTGGAACGGCGGTGGGGGTGCCACGGAAAAGTCCTCGTGAGAGTGGGCCTGCGGGAGTCGGTTTAACGCTAGGCTGGCCGCAATCGATTATGGAAGGTTATTGGATGCATAACTCCCATCACGAAATGCAATGTACCCCGGTGGCCACCCGCGGGTCCGGGAAACGCGCCCGTGTTTGAGCCCGCCCAGCTCCGATCCTTTCTGGCCGTCGCCGAAACGCTGAGCTTCACCCGCGCGGCGGAGCGGCTGGGGCTCGCCCAGCCCACCATTAGCCAGCATGTCCGGAAGCTGGAGGCCGCCGCCGGCCGGACCCTGATCGCACGGGACACCAGGGATGTGCGCCTGACGGACAACGGCGACGCCATGGCCGGGTTCGCCCGCAGCATCCTCTCCGCCCATGACTCGGCGGCCCGCTACTTCTCCGGCTCAGCGATGCGCGGCCGGCTGCGGTTCGGTACCGCGGACGACCTGGCCATCACGGGACTGCCCCGGATCCTGCGGGAGTTCCGGCAGGTCTACCCGCAGATCAACCTGGAACTGACGGTCGGCCAGAGCGACCAGCTGTACAAACGGCTCAACGCCGGGCAGCTGGACCTGGTCTTCGTGAAGTGGGTGGCCGGGGCCAAGGACGGCACGGTGGTGCAGCAGGATTCCTTCGCGTGGGTGGGCCTGGAGCAGACGGCCCTGGCGCCCGGGCATCCCGTCCCGCTGATCGCCTACCCCGCTCCCAGCCTCAGCCGGAAGCTGGCGATCGACGCCCTGGAGGCCTCCGGCCGCACCTGGCGGATCACCTGCACCACGCGGCAGATCAGCGGGGTGCTGGCGGCGGTGCGGGCAGGTATCGGCGTCGCCGTGATGCCGTCGTCGCTGGTTCCGGACGACTTGAAGATCATCACCAGGCGCTTCGACCTGCCGCCGGTGGGCGACGTCGACTTCACGTTGATCCGGAATCCGCTGGCCAACACGGAGGTCATCGAGGCTCTCACCCAGACCATCACGGGCCGCGCGCTGCACCGACCGGCGTAGGAATACCCGGCTTTACCTGCCCCTCCGGGACGCACTACCTGCCCGACGCGGGCGACGCCCGGGCGGGGATACGCAACCATTGAACCCGCCGGATACTTGCCCTATCCTGACACTACTTGCAGGTCAAGCAGAGGCCAGCCACCCCGCTCAGTCAAGAGAGCACAGACTACGGACGCTTCCTGCCGTCGCTGCCGGTACTCCCGGCCCTCCGTGGCACCCAGCGTTCGGGATAGGCCAGCAATGACGCCAGCCATGAATACTCCCCACGCCTCGATGCGGCCGGCCCCGCGACGGCTCGGCCCCCGCACCCCTGCCCGCCCGGCCGCTGCGGCCGCGGCACGGCTGGAGGGAATCGCCCACCCCGCCCTCGGCCGGCTCGATCCGCACCCAGCACCCGCACGCGCCGACGGCGACTATGTGGGCATTCCTTTCTGTGAACGCTGCGGGACCGACGAGTTCGTCTACCTGGAGTCGTTCGTTCCGCCTCGGCACCACCGCGACGGATCCGTCAGCCAGCTCGGCGAGGTGACCTACTTCTGCTCCGGCTGCGAGGACTTCTCCGCCCATGCCGTTCCCGCGTCCTGGGCACCGCCCGGCTGGTACCTCGGCTAAGCCCGGACTAAAACACAAAGGGGCGGCGCGGGAACCGAAAGGTCCCCGCGCCGCCCCTGTGTTACGCCCCCCGGACGGGCCGTCCGGCCCGCCCGGGTCCGCGCGGGCCGTCCGGGAGGCGCCGGATCGTCCTAGATCAGCCCGTCGGAGAGGTGGTTCGCGGTGCCGAAGCGGTGCGCGGTGATGCTGACCGCCTGCTCGTGCAGGAACGGCAGCAGTTCCACGCGGCCGGCCTCGGTCACGGGGTGGGTGTAGACGGCCAGGTCCGGACGTCCGCCGGTGGCCTCGGCGAGGGCCACGGGGTCACCGCCGATCAGGCGGATCCGCGGGACGGCGAGCTTCGGCGCGGCGGCGAGGCGCCCTGCCGAGGCCAGCCACGCGGCGTCGTCCTCCACCGTCGCCGTGATACCGAGCCCTGCGAGCACGGCCTGCAGCTGGGCGGGCAGCGCCACGGCGCTGGACACCGTGACGGTGGACCCGGCGCGGACGCCGGCGGCCACCACGCGGACCAGCTCGGCGAGCGTGCTGCCCGCGGAGAGCCGGACCAGGACCGGCAGGGCCCGGTAGCGGAAGACGTTGCGCTCCGCGCTCAGCCCGGACACGTCCTTGGCGGTGCCGAACTCGTCGGACCAGGCCTGCGCGTCCGAGGCGAGGGCGCGCTGCAGCGGGGCGACGTCGGCGGCGGCGAGGAAGCCCTTGGCGGCGTCCTCGATCCGCGCCACCTCGGGGCTCAGCGGGCGAGGGGCCGCGGTGGCTTCCGTGCTGGTCCAGCCGCCCAGCCCGGCGAGGTAGTTGGGGCCGCCGGCCTTGGTGCCGGCGCCGACGGCCGACTTCTTCCAGCCGCCGAAGGGCTGGCGCTGCACGATCGCGCCGGTGATGCCGCGGTTGACGTATAGGTTGCCCGCCTCGATGGTGTCCAGCCACAGGGCCAGTTCGTCCGAGTTCAGCGAGTGCAGCCCGGCGGTCAGGCCGTACTCGATCTGGTTCTGGATGGCGATGGCCTCCTCCAGGGTGGCGGCGGTCATCACGCCGAGCACCGGCCCGAAGAACTCGGTGAGGTGGAAGTAGGACCCGCGCCGCACGCCGGAGCGGACACCGGGGCTCCAGAGCTTCCCGGAGTCGTCGAGCTGCCGCGGTTCCACGGCCCAGGTCTCACCCTCGCCGAGGGTGGTCAGGGCGTTCAGGAGCTTGCCGCCGGCGGGTTCGATGATCGGGCCCATCTGGCTGGCGGGGTCCTCCGGGTAACCGACCTTGAGGGAGGTGACGGCGTCGATCAGCTGGTTGTGGAAGCGCTTGGAGGTCGCGACGGAGCCCACCAGGATCACCAGGGACGCGGCCGAGCACTTCTGGCCGGCGTGGCCGAACGCGGAGTAGGCCACGTCCTTGGCGGCCAGGTCCAGGTCGGCACTGGGGGTGACGATGATGGCGTTCTTGCCGCTGGTTTCGGCCAGCAGCGGCAGGTCCTTGCGGAACGAGCGGAAGAGTTCGGCTGTCTCGTAGCCGCCGGTGAGGATCACGCGGTCCACGGCCGGGTGGGAGATCAGCTGCGTTCCGAGTTCCCGTTCGCCCAGCTGCACCATGGTCAGCACATCGCGGGGGACGCCGGCCTCCCAGAGCGCCTCGACCATGACGGCACCGCTGCGGGCGGCCTGCTTGGCGGGCTTGATCACGACGGCGGAGCCGGCGGCGAGGGCGGCGAGCGTGGAGCCGGCGGGGATAGCAACCGGGAAGTTCCACGGCGGCGTCACGACGGTGAGCTTCGCGGGGACGAAGGTGGCGCCGTCGACGTCGTCGAGCTTCCGCGCCGATTCGGCGTAGTAGTGGGCGAAGTCGACGGCTTCGCTGACTTCGGGGTCGCCCTGGTCGATGGTCTTGCCGGTCTCGCTGGCCATGACCTCGAGCAGTTCGGCCCGGCGGGCTTCCAGCGCGTCGCCGGCGCGGTGCAGGATCTCGGCCCGCTCGGCGCCGGAGAGCGCGCCCCAGACCTTGCCCTTGGCGACGGCGGTGTCGATGACGGCGTTGAGGGTGTCCTCGTCGGTGATGGTGGCTGCCTCGACGGCGGCGTTGCCCAGGGTGGAGCCCGGCACGCGGTCCAGGATGGCGCGGCCCCAGTCGCGGTTGGCGGGCAGCGACGGGTCCGTGTCGGGGGTGTTCCGGAAGCCCTCGCGCGGCATCGGTTCGGCCGGCAGGGCGCGGTTCTGGCGGCGGTTCGGGGCCGGGACCTCCTCGTCGAGAGCGGCCAGGGAGGCCAGGAAGCGCTGCTTCTCCCGTTCGAAGAGCTGCTCGTTCTCGGAGAGTTCGAACACGGCGGACATGAAGTTGTCCTGGCTGGCGCCTTCCTCGAGCCGGCGGATCAGGTAGGCGATCGCGACGTCGAACTCGGCCGGGTGGACCACCGGGGTGTAGAGCAGGAGCGAGCCGACGTCCTTTTTGACGGCTTCAGCCTGGCCCTGCGCCATGCCGAGCAGCATCTCGAATTCGATGCCCTGGTGCCCGGCGTCCGCGAGGCCGCGCTTCTTGGCCAGCAGCCAGGCGAAGGCGATGTCGAAGAGGTTGTGTCCGGCGACGCCGATCCGGACGTTGCGGATGCGGTCCGGGTGCAGGGAGTAGTTGATGACGCGCTTGTAGTTGGTGTCCGAGTCCTGCTTGGTGTTCCAGGTAGCCAGCGGCCAGTCGTGCAGGGAGGCCTCGACCTGTTCCATCGGCAGGTTGGCGCCCTTGACCACGCGGACCTTGATCGGGGCGCCGCCGTTGGCGCGGCGTTCGGCGGCCCAGTCCTGGAGGCGGATCATGGCGGAGAGGGCGTCCGGCAGGTAGGCCTGGAGCACGATGCCGGCCTCGAGGTTCTTGAACTCGGGCTTGTCCAGGATCCGGGTGAAGACCGCGATGGTCATGTCCAGGTCCTTGTACTCCTCCATGTCCAGGTTGATGAACTTGGCCTTGCCGCCGTTGGCAGCGAAGGACGCGGCGCGGGTGAAGAGCGGGGTGAGCTTCTCGACGACGTGCTCGACGGCCTCGTCGAAGGCCCAGGCGGAGTGCGGGGCGACCGTGGAGGAGACCTTGATCGAGACGTAGTCGACGTCGGGGCGGGCCAGCAGCGCGTGCGTGCCCTTGAGCCGGCGGGAGGCCTCGTGCTCGCCGAGGACGGCCTCGCCGAGGAGGTTGACGTTGAGCTTGATGCCGTCCTTGCGGATCTTGGCGATGGCGGGGCCCAGCTTGGCGTCGGTGGCGTCCACGATCAGGTGGCCGACCATCTCGCGGAGTACGCGGCGGGCCACCGGGATGACCACCTGCGGCAGGGCCGGCGCCATGGTTCCGCCGAGGCGGACGGCGGCGCGCATGTACCAGGGCAGGAAGGCGGGGACCTTGGGGGCCAGGGCGGCGAGGTTGCGGGCGGCGACGTGGAGGTCCTCGGGTCGGACGACGCCGTCGACGAACCCGACCGTGAAGCCGAGGCCGTTCGGGTCCTTCAGCACGCCGGCGAGCTGCTGGGCGGACGTGTCGACGGGAACCTCGGAGGCGGCGGTGAGCCAGCGGCGCACCAGCGCGATGCAGTCATCGGCCAGGGCCGCCGCTTCGGCAACGGTCGTGGCCGCGGCGGCGGTGACGGCGCCAGTTTCCGTAGAGGTGTGGGTCATGGTGGCACTCGGACTTTCTCAAGATGTGGACGTTTCTTCCCATCAGTATGCGATCCGTATCACGTAAGATAAAGCGACGTTTTCTGAGCAGTACTGGTTAGAAAAGCAGCAGTTTTCCAAGGCCCTCCCTCACCTCCGGCCTTCCCCCCTCCGACGGCTTCTCACGTGGGGCCGAGAATGACGAAACCCTCCCGCAGAAGCTGCGGGAGGGTTCGCCAAGAGTGCGGGAGCCTAGGTTAGCCGACGTGCCGGTGCTGCTCCACTGCCTCCTGGTGCCGCGGGCTCGCCGGGTTCATTACCGAGTGCTTCCGGCCGTAGCCGAAGTAGATGCACAGGCCCACCACCAGCCACACGCCGAAGCGCAGCCAGGTCTCCCAGTGCAGCTGGGCCATCAGGAACGCCGACGCCAGCATGCCGAAGAGCGGCACCACGGGCATTAACGGCAGGCGGAAGGTGCGCGGGGCGTCCGGGCGCTTGTAGCGGAAGATGATCACCGAGAGGCAGACGACGACGAACGCGGCCAGGATGCCGATGTTGGTCAGGTCCGCCACGGCCTTGATCGGGAACACCCCGGCCAGCAGGGCGGAGGCGACGCCGGCGATCCACGTGACCCGCTGCGGGGTGCCGTGCCGGTCCGTCTTGGCGAACCAGCCCGGGAGCAGGCCGTCGCGGCTCATGGAGAACCACACGCGGGTGACGCCGAGGAGGAACGTGAGCATCACGGTCAGGATCGAGAGCACGGCGAAGACGGAGATGATGGTGGCAATCACCGGCAGGCCCACACCGTTGAAGGCGGAGGCGAAGCCGGCCTTCGGATCGATGTCCTTGTAGTTCTGCATGCCGGTGAGGACCAGGGTGGCGGCGACGTAGAGCAGCATGGCGACGATCAGGGACAGCACGATCGCCTTGGGCATGTGCTTCTTGCCGTCGGTGGCTTCCTCAGCCGCTGTACTCATTGCGTCGTAGCCGAAGACCGCGAAGAACACGGTGGCGGACCCGGCCAGTACGGGGCCGAAGCCGCTGGGCATGAACGGGTTGTAGTTATTGGTGTTGATGTAGAAGATGCCCAGTCCGATGATGAACAGGATCAGGACCACCTTGATGGCGACGGCGATCAGCTCGAACCGTCCGAACGCCCGGGTGCCGCGGGACAGGATCCAGGTCACCAGCAGGCAGACCAGGATGGCGGGAATGTTCACCACGCCGCCCTTGCCCTCGTCCACGGTGGAGGTCATCCAGACCGGCATGTGGATCCCGATGCCGGAGAGGAAGGCGTCGAAGTAGCCGGAGATGCCGATCGCCACCACGGCCACGATCGCGATGTATTCCAGCAACAGGTCCCAGCCAATGAACCAGCCGATGACCTCGCCGAGCGCCACGTAGCCATAGGTGTAGGCGGACCCCGCGCGCGGAATCATGCCGGCGAATTCGGCATAGGACAGGGCGGCCGCCGCGGAGGCCAGGCCCGCGATCAGGAAGGAGAACAGCACCGCCGGCCCCACCCCGGGCTCGCTCTCGCTGCCGTGCGCCACAAGGCCGGCCAGGGAGAAGATGCCGACGCCGATGATGCCGCCGACGCCGATGGCCGTCAGTTGCCAGAGGCCCAGGCTCTTGAACAGGCCGCTGTGCTTGCTTTCTTCCTCGATGTCGTCGATCGGCTTGCGCCGCATGATCGATCTGGTCAGGTCGCTGGTGCTCATTCCGGTCTCCTGCGTCGGGTGGGCCCCGCCCCAGCCGGCGGCGGGCGCCCGTGGTGGGGGTCACATGATTGATTCAGTATGCAAGCCGGATTCCATTAGATAAAGTGACTTCTCCTAACCGATAAACATTAGAATTCACAAGGAATTGTCATGCTCGATGTCCGGCGGCTGCGGTTGCTGCGCGAACTCCAGATCCGCGGCACCCTGGCCGAGGTGGCCGAAGCGCTCCAGTACAGCCCGTCGTCGGTCTCCCAGCAGCTGGCCCAGCTGGAGAAGGAAGCCGGCGTCGAACTGCTCCGCAAGACCGGCCGCCGGGTCCAGCTGACGCCGCAGGCGGAGGTTCTCGTGGCCCACACGGCGCAGCTGCTGGAGACGCTGGAGCAGGCCGAGGCGGACCTTGCCGCCTCGCTGACCACGGTGACCGGCACCGTGCGGATCGCCGTTTTCCAGTCCGCCGCTTTGGCGCTGATGCCGGACGCCCTGACCCGGATGACCGAGAGCTATCCCGAGGTGCGGATCGAGATGACCCAGCGGGAACCGGAGACGGCGCTGCACGAGACCTGGGCGCGGGACTTCGACCTTGTCATCGCCGAGCAGTACCCCGGCCACGCCGCGCCCCACTACGCCGAACTGGACCGGGTCAGCCTGACCCGGGACGCCATCCGGCTGGCCGTTCCGCCGGCCGCGCCCGGGCGGCCCACGGCGGCCTCGCTCGCGGACACCGCCGGCATGCCGTGGGTGATGGAGCCGCGCGGCGCGGCGTCCCGGCACTGGGCGGAACAGGCCTGCCGCAGCGCCGGCTTCGAACCCGACGTCCGCTTCGAGACCGCGGACCTGCAGGCACAGATCCGGCTGATCGAGTCCGGCAACGCGGTGGCGCTGATGCCGGACCTGGTCTGGACCGGGCGAGGGACCACGGCCCGGCTGATCGAACTGCCGGGCCGGCCCTACCGGACGGTCTTCACCTCGGTCCGGCGATCCAGCGCGAAGCGGCCGGCGATCCTGGCCGCGCGTGAGGTGCTGGCGCAGACGGCGGCCTCGATCTCACCGGCGGAGTGAGCGCCGGCGGAGTGAGCGACCGCGGCCGGGGGTGTTCCCTGGCTCACAGCGGGTGAGGCGCCCCGGCGCTAGACTGAAGCTGTTATGAATCGCACAATGTTCAAGTCCAAAATCCACCGCGCCACGGTCACCCACGCGGACCTTCACTATGTCGGCTCGGTCACCGTGGACCTGGACCTGCTGGAAGCGGCGGACATCCTCCCGGGCGAGCTGGTGTCCATCGTCGACGTCACCAATGGTGCGCGCCTGGAGACCTATACCATCGCCGGCGAGCGCGGTTCGGGCGTCATCGGCATCAACGGGGCCGCCGCGCACCTGATGCACGAGAACGACATCGTCATCCTCATCACCTACGCCCAGATGACCACCGAGGAGGCCAAGGCCTTCACGCCCACCGTGGTCCATGTGGACCGGGACAACCGTGTGGTGCAGATCGGCAACGACCCCGCAGAAGGCCACACCGCCGGAATCCTCCGGCCGCCGCATGCGCTGAACAACGCCGCCCTGAGCTGAAGCCGCTCCGCCCCCTGAACCCGGAACCGGCCGGATGCTAGGCGTCCTGGCCGGCTTCTTCGTCGTCTGGTCGATCATCCTGGTCGGTATGGTCGTCGGCCGCCGCGGCATCCTCGGCGAGAACGCCCGCTCCGTCCTGAGCGCCCTGACCTTCTTTGTCGCCAGCCCCGCCCTGCTGTTCGAGACCCTCAGCAAGGCCAGGCTCAACGAGGTCTTTGCCGCCCCGCTGCTGGTCACCGCCGTCGGGGCCGTCGCCACCGCGGCGTTGTATTTTGGGCTGGTCCGTTTTGTGCTCAAGCGGCCGCTGCCGGAGGCCCTGGTCTCCTCGATGAGCGCTTCCCTGGCCAACTCGGCCAACCTCGGCATCCCGATCGCCGTCTTCGTCCTCGGCAACGCCGGCTACGTCGCGCCGCTGCTGATCTTCCAGCTCGCGTTCTTCACGCCGCTGTTCCTGATCCTGCTGGACGCCACCACCAGCGGCCACAGGACCACCCCGCTGAGCTTCCTGCTGATGATCCTACGCAACCCGATGATCGTCGGGTCCGCGCTCGGGCTGGTGGTGGCAGGCACCGGAGTGCAGATCCCGGAGCTGGTGCTGCAGCCAGTCCATCTGATTGGCGGTGCCGCGATCCCCGCCATGCTGTTGGCCTTCGGCATGAGCCTGAACGGCTCGCGGCCCCTGCACGCCGCCGCGGGCCGCCAAGTGGACACGGTGCTGGCCAGCTGCTTCAAGCTCGTGGTGCACCCGGCGCTGGCATTCCTGTTCGCCCGCTTCGCCCTCGGGCTGGACGGCCAGGCCCTGTTCGCCGTCGTCGTTACCTCCGCCCTGCCCACCGCCCAGAACGTCTTCGTCGTCGCCACCCGGTACCGGACCGGGCTGACCGTGGCCAAGGACACCGTGCTGATCACCACGGTGGTGGCCGTCCCCGCCATGATCGGGGTGGCCCTGCTGTTGGCCTGAGCGGCGTGGCATCGCGGGCGCCGGACCTGCCGCCACTAGGCTGGGGACGGCCTTTCGCGGCCACGCATCAGGCAGCACACCGGGGGAAGCAGGATCATGGGCAGGAACGACGACGGCGCAGGCGCCGCAGCCAAGGGACGCCGCGGCGTCATCGACTGGATCGCCTGCGGAATTGCCGGCCTGGTGCTGGTCTCCACCACCGCGTGCGGCGGGCCCGCCCCGGCGGCCGCAGACGCCGTCCCGGCAGCGGTCCACACCACCGCCGCTACCAGCGCGTCCCCGACCCCGACCGCCACGCCGTCGCCGTCGCCGTCCGCGGACCCGGACAACCCGCTGGACCCGGACACCGTCCCGGCCGTCGGCGCCGCCGGGGCCACGGCACCGCACGGTCAGCCCGCCTTCGCCAGCAAGGCCCTGGACGTCCTCGCCACCCTGCCCGTCAAGGGCCGCGCACCCAAGACCGGGTACTCCCGCGACCAGTTCGGCCAGGCCTGGGCCGACGTCGACCGCAACGGCTGTGACACCCGCAACGACATCCTCCGCCGCGACCTGACCGGGACCGCCCTGAAGCCGGGCACCCACGACTGCGTGGTCCTCTCCGGCGCCCTGAACGACCCCTACACCGCGACGGCGATCGCCTTCGTGCGGGGCAGCAGCACCAGCTCGGCGGTGCAGATCGACCACGTCGTGGCGCTCAGCGATGCCTGGCAGAAGGGCGCCCAGCAGCTCAGCGCGGCCCAGCGCCTCGCCCTCGCGAACGACCCGCTGAACCTCCTCGCCGTCGACGGCCCCACCAACACGAAGAAGAGCGACGGCGACGCCGCCACCTGGCTGCCGCCGAACAAGGCCTACCGCTGCGAGTACGTCGCCCGGCAGGTCTCGGTCAAGGCCACCTACTCGCTCTGGGTCACCCAGGCCGAGCACGACGCCATGGCCCGGGTGCTGGGCGACTGCCCCGGCGCCCTCGCCCCGACCAACGAGCAGGCGCCCGCCCCGGCCGCGGCACCGCCGGCCCAGGCAGCACCGGCGCAGCCGGCTCCCGTCCAGCCCGCTCCCGCACCCGCTCCCGTCCAGCCCGCTCCCGCACCGGCGCCCGCCGCCGTCGTCCCCGCGGCCCCCGCCACCGCGTACTACGCCAACTGCACGGCCGTGCGGGCCGCCGGCGCCGCTCCTCTCCGCCGCGGCCAGCCCGGCTACAGCAGCAAGCTGGACCGCGACGGCGACGGTATCGCCTGCGAATAACCGCCGGCTGTCACATCCGGGGCGCCGGCGGTGTCTGGTGTTTAACAACGGTTCTTCGGACAGGAGTTAGACATGGCAGCACAGCGCGTTCTCATCCTCGGGGCCGGCTACGCCGGCGTCATGGCCGCCAACCGGCTCGCCGGCCGCTCCCCGGCGTTCCGGGTCACCGTGGTCAACCCGGCGGCGGACTTCATCGAGCGGATCCGGCTCCACCAGGTGGCCGCCGGGACCAGGGCCTCGGCCGCCGTTCCGCTCGGGTCCCTCCTGAACCCGGCGGTGGACCTGGTCCGGGACAGCGCCGTGCGGATCGATCCGGCCCGGCGGCTGGTGCACCTCGCCGGCAGCCCGGCTCCCCTGGCCTACGACGCGCTGCTGTACGCCGTCGGCAGCGGCCACGCCCCGGCCGCACCCGGCACCGGGGACGACGCCGGCTTCGGCGTCCGGGACGCCCCTTCGGCCGCCCGGCTCCGGTCCCGGCTGCGCAGCCTGGCCCCCGGCAGCACCGTCAGCGTGGTGGGTGCCGGGCTGACCGGGCTCGAGCTGGTTGCCGAAATCGCCGAAAGCCACCGGCACCTGCGCCTGCGCCTGGTGACCCGCGGGGTGGTGGGCGGGGACCTGACGCCCTCCGGCGCGCGTGCGGTCCTGGCCCGGCTGGCACGGCTCGGCGTCGAGGTAGTGGAGAATACCGACGTGCGGTCCTGCGACGAGTCCACCCTCACCACCTCCGGCGGCGCGGTCCTGCCCTCGGCCTGCACCGTCCGGGCGGCCGGCTTCGCGGTGCCGCCCCTGGCCCGGGACAGCGGCCTGCCCACTGACGCGCAGGGCCGGCTCCTGGTTGATTCGTTCCTCGCCTGCCCGGACCACCCGGGCATCTTCGGCGCCGGGGACGCCGTCAAGGTCGCCGGTCCGGAGGGCCGGCACCTGCGGATGAGCTGCGCATCGGCCCTGCCGCTGGGCGCCCAGGCCGCGGACGGCATTGCCGCCCACCTCGACGGAGGCGGGCCCTCCCCGGTGTCCGCAGGCTATCTGCTCCGCTGCCTCAGCCTGGGCCGCGGCGCCGGCCTCATCCAGCCCGTCACCGCCGGGGACCACCCCCGCGGCCCGGTGCTCCGCGGCCCGCTGGCCGCGCTGGCCAAGGAACAGGTGTGCCGGATGACGGTGTCCTGGCTCCGGGCCGAGTCACGCCGGCCGGGCTCCTTCACCTGGCCCCGCGGTCCGCAGGCGGCGTTGCCGGAACCCGCCGCCGGGGTGCGGTAACGCCATGGACAGCCACCGGACCTTCGCCGAACACCGCCCGCTGCTGTTCACCATTGCCTACGAGATCACCGGCACGGCCGCGGATGCCGAGGACGTGCTCCAGGAGAGCTACCTGAAGTGGTCCGCCGTGGATCCGGACGGCATCGACAACCCCCGGGCGTACCTCGCCACCATCGTCACCCGCCAGGCGCTGAACACCCTGCGGAGTGCACGGCGGCGGCGCGAGGACTACGTCGGCCCCTGGCTGCCGGAGCCGGTGGCCACCCTCCCTGACGTCGCGGACGACGCCGTCCTCGCCGACTCGCTCTCCTTCGCCATGCTCGTGGTGCTCGAAAGCCTCTCCCCGGACCAGCGGGCCGCCTTCATCCTCCGGGAGGTCTTCGACTTCCCCTACGAGGAGATCGCCGGGGCGACGGGCAAGACGCCGGCCGCGGTCCGCCAACTGGTCCACCGCGCCAAGGACCACGTGGCCCGGCGCACCCCGCGCTACGACGTCGACGCCCGGGACCGGAAGGACGTCACGGACCGCTTCGTCGCCGCCGCGATGGGCGGCGACGTGCAGGCCCTCATGGATGTCCTGGCTCCCGGAGCCGTCCTGCTCTCCGACGGCGGGGGCAAGGTCTCGGCCGCCCGCCGCCCGGTGGTGGGCGCGGAAAACATTGCCCGCTTCCTGCTCGGCCTCGCCGGCAAGCCGCTCCCTGACATGCGGCTGGAGCCCGCTGTCCTGAACGCGATGCCCGCGATCGTCATCTCCAGCGGCGGCCGCGCGGACCTCGCCGTCGTGATCGAGACCGACGGCGGACACGTCACCGGGCTGTACCTGGTACGCAATCCGGACAAACTCGGCGCCGTCGCGTCGGTCCGGCACCTCGGCCGCTAACCGGCTCGACAGCCCCACCGCCCCCTTGCGTCCCCCGGGCAGACCTTCAGCATGTTCCCAGCACGTAACAAAATGTGCTTTTTTGCCTGTTGACGTTCCTTATTGTGCGATTATGATGAATAATCATGTGAGCTGCTTCACACCACCCGCACTGTTTCAAAGGAGAAATCATGACCATGCACGAAGACGCTCTGCGCCGGGCCTCCAGCCAGGGCGGGTGGGACCGCCGGACGCTGCTGAAGACGTTCGGTGCCGGCGCCGTCGCCTTCGCCGGGGCGCCCCTGCTCAGCGCCTGCACCGGCGGCAGCGGACCCGCCGCCAGCGGCAACAAGGCGGTCACCTTCGGTTCCGGTTCGTCCGACGAGGTACCCAAGGCCGCGTACAAGGCCGTCACCGACGCGTTCACCAAGAAGTCCGGCATTGCCGTCACCACCAACACGGTTCCGCACAACGACTTCCAGAACAAGATCAACACCTACCTGCAGGGCAGCCCCGACGACACCTTCACCTGGTTCGCCGGCTACCGCATGCAGTACTACGCCGGCAAGGGCCTGCTCGCCCCGATCGACGACGTCTGGGAGAAGATCGGCGGCAACTACTCGGACGCCATGAAGAAGGCCTCCACCGGCGCCGACGGCAAGATGTACTTCGTCCCGAACTACAACTACCCGTGGGGCTTCTTCTACCGGAAGAGCCTCTGGGCCGAGAAGGGCTACGAGGTCCCCACCACGTACGACGCCCTCCTGGCCCTCTGCAAGAAGATGCAGGCCGACGGGCTCATCCCGATCGAATTCGCCGACAAGGACGGCTGGCCGGCCATGGGCACCTTCGACTACCTGAACATGCGCCTGAACGGCTACCAGTTCCACATGGACCTGACCGCGCACAAGGAATCCTGGGACCAGAAGAAGGTCAGCGACGTCTTCGACACCTGGAAGGCCATGCTGCCCTTCCAGAACCCGAACGCCCTCGGCATGACCTGGCAGGACTCCGCCAAGAACCTTGGCGACAAGAAGTCCGGCATGTACCTGCTCGGATCCTTCCTCACCCAGCAGTACACGGACAAGACCGTGGCCGCGGACATCGACTTCTTCCCGTTCCCGGAACTGGCGATGGAAGGCCGCGACGCCGTCGAAGCCCCCATCGACGGTCTCCTGCTCTCCAAGAAGGGCGGCCAGAACCAGTCGGCCAAGGACTTCCTCGCCTACCTCGGCACCCCCGAAGGCCAGGACGTCTACGCCTCCGTGGACAGCTCCAACATCGCCACGGCCAAGGGCTCGGACACCTCGAAGTTCACGCCGCTGACCAAGAAGATGGCGGACGTGATCACCAACGCCAAGAGCATCAGCCAGTTCTTCGACCGTGACGCGCTCCCGGCCATGGCGAACAACGTCATGATCCCCGCGCTGCAGTCCTTCATCAAGGACGGCAACGTGGACGTCAAGAACCTGGAAGCCCAGGCCAAGTCCCTCTACGCCGCGCAGTAGCGCTGCCAGGGCCCTTTCATCGGCACTAAGGAAATGTTCTTGTGAGTACACCATCCAAAACGAGCCCCGCCGGGGCACGGCGTCCAGCCGCTGCCCGGGCGGGGCGGGTCCGCCGCCTTTCCGGCCGCGACAAGTGGGTCCTGGCCTTCATGGTGGGACTGCCCACCCTGATCCAGCTGGTTCTGGTCTGGATCCCCACGCTGCTTTCGGCGGCCCTGTCCTTCACCCGGTGGAACGGCCTGAGCCTGGACGACATCAAGCCGGCGGGCGTCAGCAACTACGACTTCATCGCACAGAACTACCCGCCGTTCTGGCCGGCCGTACAGCACAACGTGCTGTGGCTGGTGTTCCTGGCCGTGATCGCCACGCCGCTGGGGCTGCTGCTGGCCATCCTGCTGGACCAGAACATCCGCGGCACCCGGATCTACCAGAGCATCTTCTTCACCCCGGTGATGCTCTCCCTGGCCCTGATCGGCGTCATCTGGCAGCTGTTCTACAACCGGGACAACGGTCTGTTGAACTTCCTGCTCGGCACCGCCGGCACGCCCCAGGCCGTCGACTGGTTCGGTGACTCCGGCGTGAACATCTGGGCCGCGCTGATCGCCGCAACCTGGCGCCACGCCGGCTACGTCATGATCCTCTACCTGGCCGGCCTCAAGGGCGTGGACCCCACGCTCCGCGAGGCGGCCCAGATCGACGGCGCCAACGCCGTGCAGACCTTCTTCCGGGTGATTTTCCCGGCCATGCGTCCGGTCAACGTCATCATCATCGTCATCACCGTGATCGAATCCCTCCGGGCCTTCGACATCGTGTACGTCATCAACCGCGGTACCAATGGCCTGGAACTGATCAGCGCCCTGGTGATCCAGAACCTCGTCGGCGAGGGCCAGGTGATCGGCGTCGGCTCGGCCCTGGCCGTCATCCTGCTGGTCATCTCGCTGGTACCCATCACGTTCTACCTGTCCCGGGCCTTTGGAAAGGACAAAGAGGCATGAGTATCGCACAGCCTACGGACGCACGCCCGGCGGGCCGGGCACCGTCACGGCGCGGCGCCGCCGCGGGAGCCGGGAGCCAGAGCGCCGGCAAGCGCAACAAGCCCCGTTTCGGCCTCCACATCTTCCTGAGCGTGCTCGCGGTGATGTGGCTGATCCCCCTGGCCTGGACCGTCTTCACCGCGCTCCGGCCCAAGGCGGACACGGACAAGTACGGCTACTTCAGCTTCGGCGGGTCCTTCAACTTCGACAACTTCGTCCAGGCCTGGACCCAGGGCGGCTTCGCCCAATACGCCTGGAACTCGGCCCTGATCACCATCCCCTCCGTCATCCTGGTGCTCTTCTTCGCCTCCATGATGGCGTTCGCGGTCAGCCGGGTCAGCTGGAAGTTCAACGTCACCCTGCTGATCATGTTCACCGCCGGCAACCTGCTCCCCCCGCAGGTCCTCGCCGCCCCGCTGTTCGAGATGTTCAAGCTCCTCCCCCTGCCGTACAGCGTCAGCGACTCCGGCAGCCTGCTCAACACCTACATCAGCGTGATCGCCGTGGACACCGCCTTCCAGATCGGCTTCGTGACCTTCGTGCTCTCGAACTACATGAAGGCCCTCTCCCCGGAACTGACCGAGGCCGCCCTGGTGGACGGCGCCGGCATCTGGCGCCAGTACTGGGAGATCATCCTCCCCCTGTGCCGGCCGGCGCTGGCCGCCATGGGCACCCTGGAAGTCATCTTCATCTACAACGACTTCTTCTGGCCGCTGCTGTTCCTGCAGAGCGGTGACCGGCTGCCCCTGACCACCGCCGTGAACAACCTCCAGGGCCAGTTCCTCTCCAACTACAACCTCATCGCCGCCGGCGCCATGATCACCGCCATCCCCGCCCTGGTGATCTACCTTGCCCTCCAGCGGCACTTCGTGGCCGGCCTGACCCTCGGCTCCAGCAAAGGATAATTGTGGACAACAGCACCAAGCCCCCCAGGGCCTCCATCGACTACATCACCGCCCGCCTCGGCTCCGAGGGCGCCCCGCAGCTGGCCTTCGGCGGCGACTACAACCCGGAGCAGTGGCCGGAGGAGACCTGGGCCGAGGACGTCGCCCTGATGCGCGAGGCCGGCGTGAACCTGGTCAGCGTCGGCATCTTCAGCTGGTCCCTGCTGGAACCCTCCGAGGGCGAGTACGAGTTCGGCTGGCTGGACCGGGTCCTGGACCTGCTGCACGAGAACGGCATCCGGGTGGACCTGGCCAACGCCACCGCCTCCCCGCCGCCGTGGTTCAGCCACAAGTACCCGGAGTCCCTGCCCGTGACGGCCGACGGCGTGCGGCACAGCTACGGTTCCCGGCAGGCGTTCGCCGCCTCCAGCCCGGACTACCGCCGGGCCGCCGCCGCCCTGACCGAGCAGATCGCCACCCGCTACAAGGACCACCCCGCCGTCGTCATGTGGCACGTGCACAACGAGTACGGCTGCCACAACCAGCCCGACTACTCCGACGGCGCCGCCGCCGGCTTTCGGGTCTGGCTGAAGAACCGCTACAGCACCCTGGACGGGCTCAACGCCGCCTGGGGCACCGCGTTCTGGTCCCAGCGCTACTACGACTGGGAGGAGATCCTGCCGCCGCGCACCTCCGGCACCTGGGTCAACCCCACCCAGCAGCTGGACTTCGCCCGCTACTCCTCCGACGAACTGCTCGAGTGCTACAAGGCCGAGGCGGAGATCATCCGCTCCCACTCGGAGCACCCGGTCACCACCAACTTCATGGGCTTCAACATGGGCCTGCACCAGCCGGTGGACTACTGGCGCTGGTCCGAGCAGATGGACGTGGTCTCCAACGACCACTACCTGATCGCCGAGGACCTGCGGAACTACCAGGAACTCGCGGCGACGGCGGACCTCACCCGCGGCTGGGCGCAGGGCAAGCCCTGGCTGCTGATGGAACACTCGACGTCGGCGGTCAACTGGCAGCCCCGCAACATCGCCAAGGCGCCCGGGGAAATGCTGCGCAACTCGATGCAGCACGTGGCCCGCGGCTCCGACGGCGCCCTGTTCTTCCAGTGGCGCGCCTCCCGTGCCGGGGCCGAAAAGTTCCACTCCGGCCTGCTGCCGCACGCCGGGACGGAAACCAAGGTCTGGCGCGAGGTGGTCCGGCTGGGCCAGGCCCTGCGCAGCCTGTCCGAGATCGCCGGCTCCACCGTCACCGGCGCCTCCGGCCGGGTGGACGTCGCGATCGTTCACGACACCGACGCCCGCTGGGCCTCGGAACTCGATTCGCACCCCAGCGTGGACGCCTCCAACATCGCCGAGACCCGCCGCTGGCACGACGCCTTCTACCGGGCCGGGATCCCCACCGACTTCGTCCGCAGCACCGATGACCTCTCCGGCTACCGGCTGGTCATCGCCCCGATGCAGTACCTGATCACCGACGAGGGTGCCGCCAACCTGGACGGCTTCGTCCGCGCCGGCGGCCACCTGGTGGTGTCCTACTTCTCCGGTATCGTGGACGAAAATGACCACATCAGGCTTGGCGGCTACCCCGGCGCGTTCCGCGAACTGCTCGGCGTGCAGATGGAGGAGTTCTTCCCGCTCCGCGCCGGCGAGAGCGTCCCGCTCAGCCGCTTCGGCGCCGGCACGTACTGGAACGAACTGGGCCACGCCACGACCGCCGACGTGCTCTCCGCCGTCGCCCACGGCCCGGCGGCCGGATCCCCCGCGGTGACCCGCAACGTCGCCGGCAAGGGGCGGGCCTACTACGCCGCCACCACTCTCTCCCCCGAGGGGCTGCGCGAACTGCTCGCCGTCGTCTGCCCCGACGCCGGCGTCGCGCCCCTGGTCCCGGCCCTCCCGGCCGACGTCGAGGTGGTCCGCCGGGCCAAGGACGGCACGCACTGGACGTTCTGCATCAACCACTCGGACCGGGACGTGCACCTGCCGCTGGAAGGCTACGACGTCCTGGCCGACGCCGGGCTCGACGGCGGCCTGGGGCTTCCGGCCGGGGGCGTCGCCGTCGTCCGTTCCACCTCCCCGCAGTAGCCGCACCCGCCGGCCACCTCACCCGCCAACGCTTAGAAGGACTCCCGATGCTCGCCGCAGCCCGTCACTCAGCCATCCTCGCCGAGGTCCAGCGCGAGCGGATCGTCCGCGTCGCGGACCTCGCCAAGATGCTGGGCGTCTCGCTGATGACGGTGCGGCGGGACATCGAGGCCCTCGACGCGGCCGGCGCGGTGGAGAAGATCCACGGCGGCGCGAAACTGCCCGGCGGGGCCAGCACCCACGAGCCGGGCTTCGAGCTGAAGATGACCCAGCTCAAGGACGAGAAGATGGCCATCGCCCAGGAGGCGGCGGCCCAGGTCCGGGAGGGGATGGCGGTGGGCCTCAGCGCCGGCACCACCACCTGGGCGCTGGCGCAGCTGCTGACGGCCGGGCCGCAGATCACCCTGGTCACTAATTCGGTGCGGATCGCGGACACGTTCCACCAGAGTTCCTCCCCGTCCACCGTGATCCTCACCGGCGGCCAGCGCACCCCCTCGGACGCCCTGGTGGGGCCGCTGGCCACCTCTTCGCTCCGGCAGCTGCACCTGGACGTGCTCTTCCTGGGCGTCCACGGGGTGGACCCGGATGCCGGGTTCACCACCCCGAACGTGCTGGAGGCCGAAACGGACCGGGCCTTCGTGGCCGCGGCCCGGCGCGTGGTGGTCCTGGCCGACCACACCAAGTGGGGCACCCTGGGCATCAGCACCATCGCCGCCCTCGAGGACGCCGACGAGCTGATCAGCGACGACCTCCTGGGCACCGAGGCCCGGCGCGTCCTCGGCGAGCGCGTGGGCCGGTTGCGGCTGGCCCCCACGCACACCGCCGGAGCAGCCACCGGCTGAGCCGCTTCAACCCCCTATTCCCCCTACCTCCCTCTGAATCCCCGAAACCTGACGACGCCTGGAGCTGCAGTGAATAACCCGGACCTGAACCTTGCCCCGGAGAGCCGGACCCCGGCCACTCCGGCGGCGCCCGCGCCGCTGTACCTGCGCCGCTCCGGCACCGCCCTGCTGCTGGACTTCCGCACCGGCGAGCCCGCCCTGCTGCACTTCGGCGCGGACCTCGGCCCTGAGCTGCCGGACCTGTCGCTCCTGACGGACCCGGTGCCGCACTCGGCCCTGGACGTGCCGGTGACCCTGGGCCTGGTCCCGCAGGCCTCCTCCGGCTGGCGCGGACGGCCCGGCCTGCGCGGCCACCGCGGCGGCACGGCGTTCTCGCCCCGGCTGCGGCTGGTCTCCGTGGACGCGGATCCCGGCGACGGCGCCTCCGCGGTCCTCACCCAGACCGACCCGGACGTCGGGATCACCGTGCGCACCGAGCTCCGGCTCAACGACGGCGGGCTGCTGCAGCTACGCCACACCCTGGTCAATGACGGCGGCTCCCCCTACACCGTGGAGGAACTCGCCGCGGTGCTGCCCGTGGGCCGTGCGGCCGCCGAGGTCCTGGACCTCACCGGCCGCTGGTGCCGGGAATCCCACCCGCAGCGGCTCCCCCTGCAGCAGGGCACCTGGGTCCGGTCCGGCCGGCACGGCCGCACCGGCCACGACGCCTCACTGCTCCTGGCCGCCGGCACCCCCGGCTTCGGCTACCGGCACGGGCAGGTCTGGGCCGTGCACCTGGGCTGGAGCGGCAACCACGAGAGCTTCGTGGACACCACCGGCGACGGCCGCACCGTGATCGGCGCCTCCGAACTCCTCGGATCCGCCGAGGTCACCCTCGCCCCGGGCGAAAGCTACGAGACCCCGTGGCTGTTCGCCGCCTACTCGGACGAAGGCCTGGACGGCATCACCGCGGCGTTCTACGCCTGGTTTCGCGCCCGCCCGCACCACCCCACCGCCGGGAAGCCCCGGCCCGTGGTGCTCAACGTCTGGGAGGCCGTCTACTTCGACCACCGGCTGCCGGCCCTGCTCGACCTCGCCGCCACCGCCGCCGCACTCGGCGTGGAACGCTACGTCCTCGACGACGGCTGGTTCCGCGGCCGCCGGAACGACACCGCGGGCCTCGGCGACTGGTACGTGGACGAGGACCTCTGGCCGGACGGGCTGACCCCGCTGATCGACGCCGTCACAGGCCACGGGATGGAATTCGGCCTCTGGGTGGAACCGGAAATGGTCAACGAGGACTCGGACCTGGCCCGCGCGCACCCCGACTGGATCGCCGGACCCGCGACCGGCGCCGCCGGTGGGCCCGCTTCGGCCGGCCGGCTGCCCGAGCGCTGGCGGCACCAGCAGGTCCTCGACCTGGTCAACCCCGACGCCTGGCAGTACATCTACGACCGGCTCGACGCCCTGCTGAGCGAGAACCGGATCAGCTACCTCAAGTGGGACCAGAACCGGGACCTGACCGAGATGGGCCACGACGGCCGGCCCTCCGTCCACGCCCAGACCCGCGCGGTCTACCGGCTCCTCGACGCCCTGCGCGAGGCCCACCCGGACGTCGAGATCGAAAGCTGCTCCTCCGGCGGCGCCCGCGTGGACCTGGGCATCCTGGAACGGACGGACCGGGTCTGGGGATCGGACTGCAACGACGCCCTGGAGCGCCAGACCATCCAGCGCTGGACCGGGATGGTGGTCCCGCCCGAGCTGGTGGGCTCCCACATCGGCCCCACCCGCAGCCACACCACGGCCCGCACCCACGACCTGTCCTTCCGGGCCGTCACCGCCATGTTCGGCCACTTCGGCCTGGAATGGGACGTCCGGCACCTCGAACCCGCCGAGCGGGACGAACTGGCCCGGGCGATCGCCCTGTTCAAGGAGTACCGGGGGCTGCTGCACAGCGGCCGGATGGTCCGGGCGGACGAACCGGACCCGGCGCTGCGGCTGCACGGCGTGGTGGCGCACGACGGCGGGGAGGCCCTGTTCGCCCTGGTGTCCGTGGCCACCTCGTTCGCCGAAATCCCCGGCCGGGTCTGCCTGCCGGGCCTGGACCCGGACACCCGGTACCGGGTCGAGGCGGTCTACCCCGCCGCGACGGACCGCGGCGCCTACCTCCAGACGGCACCGCCGGGCTGGCTGGCCGGCGGCGTGGAAGCCACCGGCCGTTTCCTGGCCGGCTCGGGCCTGCCGATGCCGGTCCTGAACCCGGAGCACGGCGTGCTCCTGTCCGTCCGCCGGGCCGGCGGCGGCGCACCCCACAGCGGCACCCCGGTAAGGAACTCCTAGCATGGAACAGATCACCAAACGCGCCTACAAGCTCTCCGATGGGCGGGACCTGATCTACTTCGACGACGCGGACACCACGCTGCCGCCGGACCGCGGCCCGGACCTGCGCGAACCCATGGACCGGCCGGAGACGGCCACCATGCGCCAGGACGTGCTGACCGGCGAGTGGATCTCCATCGCGGCGGCCCGGCAGAACCGGGTGGTCCTGCCGCCCACCCACCGGGACCCGCTGGCCCCGGCGTCGCGCGACAACCCCTCCGAAATCCCCAGCCGCTACGACGTCGCCGTCTTCGAGAACAAGTCCCCCTCCTTCGGCCCGGCCCTCACCGGCCCGGACGCCCCCGAAGGTCTGGAGGACCTGGCCCGGATCGGCCTGGGCCGCAGCCGGCAGGCGGTGGGCCGCTGCGAGGTGGTCTGCTTCTCCCCCGAGCACACCGGGTCCCTCGCCGGCCTGTCCCGGTCCCGGATGCGGACCGTGGTGGAGGCCTGGGCGGACCGCACCGCCGCGCTCTCCGCGCTGCCCGGCGTCGAACAGGTCTTCCCGTTCGAGAACCGCGGCGAGGCGATCGGCGTGACCCTGCACCACCCGCACGGCCAGATCTACGCCTACCCGTACATCACCCCCCGCACCTCCCAGCTGATCCGCACCCTGGCGGACTACGAGGGCTCCCTCTTCGAGGACATCCTCGCCTTCGAACGGAACTCCGAGCGGGTGCTGCTGCAGGGTGAGCACTGGACGGCGTTCGTGCCGTTCGCGGCGCGCTGGCCCCTGGAGGTCCACGTCCTGCCGCACCGGCACGTCCCGGACCTCGCCGGCACCACCGACGCCGAACGGGACGAATTCGCCGGCCTGTACGGGCGGCTGCTGCGCGGCGTCGACGCCCTGTACGACACCCCCACCCCGTACATCTCGGCGTGGCACCAGGCCCCGGTCAACGCCCACCGGGACGACATCCGGCTCATGCTGCAGCTGACCTCGCCCCGCCGGGAGAAGAACAAGCTGAAGTACCTGGCAGGGTCGGAGGCCGCCATGGGCGCCTTCATCGCCGACATCCCCCCGGAAACCGCCGCCGCGCGGCTGCGCGAGGCCATCGCCACCGCCGACGCCGCCACCGGCATCCCCACCACGTAGCAGGAAGAACCACCCGCCATGACTGAACTCTCCCAGCAGGGACGCGACTACTTCGCCGGCCAGTTCGGCCACCAGCCCGAGGGGGTCTGGTCCGCCCCGGGCCGTGTGAACCTCATCGGCGAGCACACCGACTACAACGACGGTTTCGCCTTCCCCATCGCGATCGAGAAGCGCGCCGCCGTCGCCGCATCCCGCCGGGAGGACCGGCGGCTGCGGGTGGCCAGCGATTCCTTCCCCGGCGTCGTCGTCGTCGGACTTGACGGCCTGGACCCCGACGCACTGCAGGGCTGGTCCGGCTACCCCCTCGGCGTCGCCTGGGCCATGGCGGAGGCGCTGCGGAGCGCCGGCCGCGACGTCGCGCAGCTGCCCGGCGTGGACCTGGCGCTCACCTCGGACGTTCCCGCCGGCGCCGGCCTGTCCTCCTCCGCCGCGATCGAATGCTCCGTGGCCTTGGCCCTGAACGAGCTCTGGGACGCGGGCCTGGACCGGCAGGAGCTCGCCCGGATCGGCCAGCTCGCGGAGAACCGCGTGGTCGGCGCACCCACCGGCATCATGGACCAGTCCGCGTCGCTGCTGGGCGAACCGGACCACGGGATCCTGCTGGACTGCCAGAGCCTGGTGACGGAGATCGTCCCGCTCGGGTTCGAGGCCGCCGGCGTGGGCCTGCTGGTCATCGACACCCGGACCAGCCACTCGCACTCCGACGGCGGGTACGCCAGCCGCCGCCGCTCCTGCGAGGAGGGCGCGGAGGCGATGGGCGTGGGCAGCCTGCGCGGCCTGGGCCCCGAGGACCTGCCCCGCGCCGAAGCCACCCTGGAGCCGGTGACGTTCCGCCGGGTCCGGCACATCATCACCGAAAACCAGCGGGTCCTGGACACGGTGGCCACCCTGCGCAGCCACGGCGCCGCCGCCATCGGACCGTTCCTGAACGCCTCACACGTCTCCATGCGGGACGACTTCGAGATCTCCACCCCGGAACTGGACCTCGCGGTCGCCACCGCCCAGTCCCTGGGGGCGATTGGGGCGCGGATGACCGGCGGCGGGTTCGGCGGGGCGGCCATCGCCCTGGTCCGGGACGCCGACGCCGAAACCGTCGCCCGCGGCGTGCTCGAGGCCTTCGACAAGGCGGGCTTCACCGCGCCGCACATCTTCCCGGTCACCGCGGCCGAGGGCGCCCGGCGCGAGCCGGCGTTCGAGGAGGCCTAGGGCTAGACCCTGGCCAGCCCGGCAACCTCGGCGAGCAGTTCCACGGACCGGAGCCGGTCCTCGACCCGGGGGCTCTGGTGCGCCACAATCAGCTCGTCGGCGTCGGCGTGCTTCGTGAAGCCGTCCAGGTACTCCATGACGGCGTCGGGGGTGCCGACGGCGGAGTACTTCATCATCTGCGCCATGTGCTGGCCCTGCGGGGAGTCCAGGATCATGTCCGCCTCGTCGTCGCTGAAGACCCGGCCGTTGCCGAAGAACAGGGACACCCGGGCCCGCTTGGTGGCCTGGAACATCTCCTGCGCGTCGGAGGCGGAGTCCGCGGCGATCACGTTCACGGCGGCGATCACGTGCGGGGCGTCCAGCTGCTCGGAGGGCCGGAACTCGCGGCGGTAGATCGCGACGGCGTCCTGCAGCGCGTTCGGCGCGAAGTGCGAGGCGAACGCGTACGGCAGGCCCAGCTGCGCGGCCAGGCGGGCGCCGAAGAGGGACGAGCCCAGGATGTACAGCGGCACGTTGGTGCCCTTGCCCGGGATGGCCTCCACGCCCTGGATCCGGCTGTTGCCGGTGAGGTAGCCCTGCAGCTCCAGCACGTCCTGCGGGAAGCTGTCGGCGCTCATCGGGTCGCGGCGCAGCGCCCGCATGGTGTTCTGGTCGCTGCCGGGGGCACGGCCCAGGCCCAGGTCGATCCGGCCCGGATGCAGCGTCTCCAGGGTGCCGAACTGCTCGGCGATGGTCAGCGGAGAGTGGTTAGGCAGCATGACGCCGCCGGCGCCGAGCCGGATGCTCTTGGTCTGCGACGCGACGTGGGCGATCAGGACGCTGGTCGCGGAGGAGGCGATCGTGGACATGTTGTGGTGCTCGGCGTACCAGATGCGGCGGTAGCCCAGCTCCTCGGCCCGCTGCGCCATGGCAACGCTGCCGGCGAAGCTCTCTGCCGCCGTCTGGCCCTTGCCGATGATTGCGAGGTCAAGGATGGAAAGCGGAACAGTCACGGAAAAGCCGGCCTTTCGTAGCGGAAAGTGTGGGAAGTGCAGTGTGAGGAATGCCGGGCCGTCCTGCGGCCGGGCGCCTATAGGTGGCAACGACGGCGGTGCCCGTCTTATTTCTGCCAATCTCCGTTGCGGCCGCCACACCGGCGGAATACTCAGCACCCTTACTGTGTTGGCCTTGCCATGAGCCACGAGACAACAGAGCACCAGGAAGTATCCGCCACGATCGACCTGCCGGGCGTCGGAACCGTCCACCGGCTCGGCTTCGGTGCCATGCGCATCGTCGGCGACGGCGTATGGGGCGAGCCGGCCGACCGTGCCGCCGCCGTCGCCGTCGTCCGCCGCGCCGTCGACCTCGGCGTCGACTTCATCGACACCGCCGACTCCTACGGCCCCAACATCAGCGAGGAAATCCTGGCCGAGGCGCTGCACCCGTATCCGGCGGGCCTGAAGATCGCCACGAAGGTGGGCTTCACGCGCACCGGGCCGGACCAGTGGATCCCCGTCGGCCGTCCCGAGTACCTGCGCCAGCAGACCGAACTGAGCCTGCGCAAGCTCAAGGTCGACGCCCTGGGCCTGCTGCAGCTGCACCGGATCGACCCCAAGGTCGACGCCGAGGAGCAGTTCGGCGTGCTCCGCGAGCTGCTGGACGAGGGCAAGGTGAAGGCCCTGGGCCTGTCCCAGGTCAGCGTCGCCGAACTCGAACAGGCAGGCAAGCACTTCACCGTCTCCACCGTGCAGAACCGCTACAACCTGACCGACCGCAGCTCCGAGGACGTCCTGGACTACGCCGAGGAGAAGGGCATCGGTTTCATCCCCTGGGCCCCCATCTCCGCCGGCGAACTCGCCCGGCCGGGCGGACCGCTGGACGAGGCCGCCAAGCGTCTCGGCGCCACCACCTCGCAGGTGGCCCTGGCCTGGCTGCTGCGCCGCTCCCCCGTCATGACGCCCATCCCCGGCACCGGCTCCATCAAGCACCTGGAGGAAAACCTCGCGGCTGCCGGCGTCGTCCTCGATGACGCCACCTTCGCCGAGCTCAACAACGCCCGCTAGACCACCTTCCCCCTCATAAACCCACCGCCGGGCCCGCCCGGCAGAACAGGAGCACACCATGGCCAACATCCTGATGGTCGTATCCGCCGCCGATTCCCTCACCATGCGTGACGGCAGCCAGCACCCCACCGGCTTCTGGGCCGAGGAGCTCGTCGTCTCCCACCAGGAACTGATCAAGGCCGGCCACACCGTCCACATCGCCACCCCCGGCGGCACCAAGCCCACCGTGGACCAGGTCAGCCTGCAGGCGGACCAGGCCGGCGGCCAGGAGCGCGCGGACGGCTTCCGCTCCTACCTGGAGCAGATCGACGGCGAGCTCTCCTCCCCGCTGGTGCTCGCCGACGTCGACCTCTCCGGCTACGACGCCGTGGTCATGCCCGGCGGCCACGGCCCGATGGCCGACCTGTACCAGGACGCATCCCTCGGCAAACTCCTGACCCAGGCCAACAACGACGGCAAGATCATCGCCCCGTTCTGCCACGGCCCCGCCGGCCTGCTCAGCGCGGTCGACGGCGACGGCACCTTCGCCTTCGCCGGCCGCCGCGTCACCGTCTTCACCAACGAGGAGGAACTCGGCGGCGGCACCGGCGAGAACACCCCGTGGTTCGTCGAGGACGAGCTCAAGAACAAGGGCGCCGTCGTGGACAACGGCGGAGCCTGGACCTCCCACGTGATCCGGGACGGCAACCTGATCAGCGGCCAGAACCCGCAGTCCAGCGCGGACGTGGCCCAGGAAGTCATCAAGGCTCTCACCGACGCAAAGTAATTACGGCCGACGCCGGGTCCGGGCAACCGGACCCGGCTAAGCTAGCCGCATGGCGATCAAATCCACCGCAGATAAAGTAGCCACACTCCAAAAGGGATACACCCTGGAGGGTCCCACGATTGAGCTGGGAGCAGCGATCGTCGACGGCGAGCTGCACAAGGAAGCACCGGTCCGCCTGCCGCTGGCCATGATGAACCGGCACGGCCTGGTGGCCGGCGCCACCGGCACGGGCAAGACCGTGACGCTGCACATGATGGCCGAACAGCTCTCCACCGCTGGGGTCCCGGTGTTCCTCGCGGACATCAAGGGCGACCTCTCCGGCCTCGCCACCGCGGCCGCCGGCTCCGAGAAACTCAAGGCCCGCACCGACAGCATCGGCCAGCCGTGGTCCGGCAAGACCTTCCCGGTGGAATTCCTCGCCCTCGGCGGCGACGGCGCCGGCGTCCCGGTCCGCGCCACGGTCACCTCCTTCGGCCCGATCCTGCTCTCCCGGATCATGGACCTGAACGAGACCCAGGAATCCAGCCTGCAACTGGTCTTTCACTTCGCGGACAAGAACAACCTCGAACTGATCGACCTCAAGGACCTCCGCGCGGTCATCCAGTTCCTCACCTCCGATGAGGGCAAGGAAGCCCTCCAGGACCTCGGCGGGCTCTCCAAGGCCACCGCCGGCGTCATCCTCCGCGAACTGATCACCCTCGAGGCCCAGGGCATGGAGAAGTTCTTCGGCGAGCCCGAGTTCAACACCGCCGAGCTGCTCCGCACCGCCCCCGACGGCCGCGGCGTGGTCTCCTGCCTGGAACTGCCCACCCTGCAGACCAAGCCGATGCTGTTCTCCACCTTCCTGATGTGGCTGCTGGCGGACCTGTTCGAGGACCTGCCCGAGGCCGGGGACCTGGACAAGCCGAAGCTGGTCTTCTTCCTCGACGAGGCGCACCTGCTCTTCAACGGCGCCTCCAAGGCCTTCCTCGATGCCATCACCACCACCGTGCGGCTGATCCGCTCCAAGGGCGTCGGCATCTTCTTCGTGACCCAGACCCCGAAGGATGTCCCCGCCGACGTCCTGGGCCAGCTGGCCAACCGGGTCCAGCACGCCCTGCGGGCCTTCACCCCGGAGGATGCCAAGGCCCTCAAGGCCACCGTCTCGACCTTCCCGGTCAGCGACTACGACCTTGAGGAAACCCTGACCACGGCGGGCATCGGCGAGGCCGTCATCACCGTCATGAACGAGAAGGGTGCACCCACCCCGGTGGCGCTGACCCGGCTGCGCGCGCCGGAATCCGTGATGGGTCCCAGCGAGGCCGCCCTGGTGGCCAGCACCGTGGCGGCCTCGTCGCTGCTGGCCGCGTACGGCACCGCCGTCGACAACGTCTCGGCCTACGAGAAGCTCTCCGGCAAGGCCGCCGCACCCACGGGTCCGGCCGCCGGCCCGGCCTCGGCGCCGGAGACCGGGGCTACCCCGGCCGGCACGCCCACCGACGTCGACGCCGACGCGCGGCGGATCGAGGAGGAGATCCTTGGCCGCCCGAGCAGCCGCCCGGCCCCCGCTCCCGAACCCCGCCGTGCCCCGCAGGCCCCGCCCGCCCCGCAGCAGGGCGGCGGCATGGCCGGTGACCTGGCCGGCGCCCTGGGCGGTGCGCTCGGCGGCGGGCTGAAGAGCATGGCCCGGTCCTTGGGCACCCAGCTGGGCCGCGAACTGCTGCGCGGCGTCTTCGGCACGTCTTCCCGGAGCCGTCGCCGCTGACGCCTGTGGGGTGCAGGCTGGGAGCGCCCGGCTGTTGGCCTGACTCCGGCCTCTCTGGGGTCTGGCTGGGGCTTCTCTGGGCGCGTCCGGCCGTCATGCACGGACGTCGTGACACCGGGATTTGGCGGGGCGGCAGGTAACGTAAGAGTCGTGCAGATGAGTCAGGCCGTCGTCAAAACCGCAGCCCTGTGGCTGCTGGGCCTGATGCTGGCAGTGGCCGGCGCCGTCGTCGCCATCAACGTCGTGAACAATTCCCTGGCCAGCCCGCAACAGCCGGTGCGCGAATATCTGGACGCGCTCCGCCAAGGTGAGGGCGCCAAAGCCCTCGGCCTGCTGCACGCCTCCGTCCCCAAGAGCAACGCCGCCATGCTGGATGGCGCCGGCCTGAAGGCGGCCGCGGCGCGCCTCTCCGACGTCTCGGTGGGCCGCGCGGAGGACCGGGGCGGCAACCGGGTGATGGTGCCGATCGACTACAGCATCGACGGCAGCCGCCAGCGCACGGAGTTCCTGCTCCAGGGCTCGGACCCGCAATGGCTGTTCTTCCGGGACTGGGCCTTCGTACCCACCACGCTGCCCGTCCTGGACGTCACCGTGGTCAACTCCAACCACGCCGCCCTCAACGGGGTTCCGGTCAACATGCCCAACGGCCGCAACAGCTTTGCCGTGTTTTACCCCGGCCAGTACGAGGCGTCCCTGAACAGCCAGTACTTCGCGGCGCCCCCTTCCCGGACCACGCTGACCGGCAAGGACGCCCCGGCCGCGCCGCTGAACCTGCTGACCCGCGCCACCGACGGGCTCAAGGGCGCCGTCACGGCCAAGGTCAAGGAATTCCTGGACACCTGCGCGGACCAGGCGGACAAGAAGCAGCAGCTCCAGCCGGACTGCCCGTTCTACCACGCCACCAACAACCGGGTGGTGGACGGCACCATCGACTGGAGCATCACCGACTACCCGGTGGTCAGCATCGAACCCTTCGGCGGCCGCTGGGTGGTGGCGCCACTGGACGGCAAGGCCCGGATCAAGGCCCGGCAGGTGGACCTCTTCACCGGCGCCGTCACCGAACTGAACGCGGTGCACGACTTCAGCTTCACCGCCCGGCTGGACGTCGACGGGGACTCGGTGAAGCTGACCCCGCAGCTGACCGGCTAGTTTTTCTGCGGCCGACGCTCCGGACTGGCCCTTCTTTGGGCGCTCGGTCCCCGGTTCCCGGTATATGCACGGGATCCATGGCCCCACTCTGCGGGTGGCCCGCCGGCCCCGATGGCCACAAAAGGGCCCATGTGGACAACGTCGGCGCCGGACCGGCCCGTCTTTGCCCTCCCCGGCCCAATACCAACCAGCCGGCCAGCGGCAAGCGGAGGCATAAAAGGGCCGGTCCGGGTCAGACCCGGACCGGCCCAGTCGCCTTAGTCCATTCCGCGTAGATCCAGCACCAGTTCGGTATCACCGTCGGGCTGCAAGGTCACCGGGATGCCCCAGTCCTGCTGGTACAGGTGGCAGGCCGCATGGTCCGGGATCTCGCCGTCGGCGTCCTCGGGGCCGTCACAGGCGGCCGCGCGGGCCGTGATGTGCAGGACGCCCTCGGGGACATCGGAGGCTAGCTCCAGGGTGCGGAGCAGCCCCACGGAGGTCCCGCCGCCGGCCACCAGCAGCTCCGGCGGGGTGGAGGAGATCTTCAGCTGCGTCGGGTCGCCCCAGCGGTCGTCCAGCTTCTGCCCGGTCGGGGCGTTGAAGCGGACCGTGAGGGACAGCAGCCCGGGCGCCACCGGGCTCTTAGGCCGCTGCGTCTGGGCGGCTCCCTCGTCCACCTGCTGGGCTTCCTTGGGGATCGGCACGTACACGAGCTGGTGCTTGTTGGCCTCGACCACCACCAGCAGCGGCTCCTCGCCGGCCACGTGGGTGTGATCCACAATCACGTCGGAGGGCTCGGACAGGCCGCGGGCCAGGGTGGACACGGTTCCGGTGGCCGGGTCGTAGCGGCGGACAGCGCCGTTGTAGGTGTCGGCGATGGCCACGGAGCCGTCGGGCAGCACGGTGACGCCCAGCGGGTGCTGGAGCCGCGCCTCGGCGGCCGGGCCGTCACGGAAACCGAAGTCGAACAGGCCCTTGCCCACGGCGGACTCGACGGTGACGCTGCGGTCCTCGCCGATCACCAGCTTCCGGAGCGCGGAGGTCTCGGAGTCTGCCACCCAGATGTTGCCGTCGGCGTCTTCGGCGAGGCCGGAGGACTGGGCGAACCAGGCCTCGGCGGCCGGGCCGTCCAGGAGCCCCTCGAGGCCGTTGCCGGCGACGATGGTGACGGCCCCGGTCAGCGGGTCGAAGCCGAAGATCTGGTGCACACCGGCCATGGCCACGACCACGGCGTTGAGCTTCGCGGACCAGACGACGTCCCACGGCGAGCTGAGCGCCACCTTCAGCGGATCGGCTTCCAGCGGGGCACCGTAGGCGGCACCCTCCTCGTCCACGCGGGCCGGCCCGGTCTCGAGCAGCCGCTGGATTCCGTTGCCGGCCAGGGTGGTTGCGTCACCGGTGCGGAGCGAGAGCCCGCGGAGCCGGTGGTTCACCGAGTCGGCAATCACGACGTCGTAGCCGGCCTGGTCGGCCACCTCCTGGGGCAGCAGCACCAGGCCCTGGGGCTCGTTGAAGCGGGCGTCGGCGGGGCCGCCGTCGGCGTACCCCTTCTCGCCCGAGCCGTAGGTGCCCAGCACCGTCTCGAAGTCGGTAGAGAGTTCCACCAGGCGGTGGTGGCCGGTGTCGGTGACCAGCCAGGACCCGGCGTCGCCGGCGGCATCGGAGCCGCGGCCGGCGGGCAGGTAAAGGGCCTTGCCGGGGAAGCGCAGGGTGCCCGACGTCGGTTCCGGCGCGACGTAGGGGCCGTCGCCGCGGTGCAGGGTGCCCTTGGCCTCGTGTTCAGCGATGAGTTCGGGGATCAGCACGGCGAGGCCGTCGGCGTGACCCTCACCGGAGAGGTGCGCCACGATGTAGCCCTCGGGGTCGACGACCACCAAGGTGGGCCAAGCGCGGGCGGTGTACGCCTTCCAGGTCTCCAGCTCCGGGTCGTCCAGGACCGGGTGGCGGATCTCGTAGCGTTCGACGGCGGCGGCGAGGGCCACCGGGTCCGCCTCGTGCTCGAACTTGGGCGAGTGCACGCCCACGGTCACCAGGACGTCCGAGTACTCCTGCTCGAGGGGGCGCAGCTCGTCCAGGACGTGCAGGCAGTTGATGCAGCAGAAGGTCCAGAAATCCAGGAGCACGATCTTGCCGCGCAGGGATTCGAGGTCCAGGGACTTGCCGCCGGTGTTCAACCAGCCGCGTCCCACGAGTTCGGAGGCCCGGACCCGGTGGTGGGTGCGTACTGTTTCGCTCATCAGCGTCCTTCCAGCTTGGAGATTCGGTCGGCCAGCTTCGCGTCGCGTTCGGCGAGCTTGGCAAACATATCGTTGTAAGCGGTGAGATCGGCGTCGTTATTCCTGTCCGCGGCGCGGTCGGTGCGCTTCGATTCGCGCGCGTCGGAGCGGGACCACTGGACGGCGACGCCGATCGCCACCAGCAGGGTGGGTACCTCGCCGATGCCCCAGGCCACGGCACCGCCGGTCTGCTGGTCCAGCAGGGCCGACTGTCCCCAGGCCCGGCCGAGGTTGCCGAAGTAGTCCGCGGCCAGCAACCCGGTGCCACCCATGATGGAGACGCCGAAGAAGGCGTGGAAGCCCATCGTGGCCAGCAGCAGCAACAGGCGCATCGGGTACGCGGCGCGGCGCGGCAGCGGATCGATGCCAATCATGGTGAGCACGAAGATGTAGCCGGTCAGGAGGAAGTGCAGGTTCATCAGCTCGTGGCCCACGTGGTCGCGCATGGCGTAGCCGAACGCGTCCGAGAAGTAGAACAGGATGATGGACCCGGCGAAGTTCGCGGCGGCGAAGAGCGGGTGCGTGACCAGCTGGGAGAACTTCGAGTGCACGAAGATCAGCAGCCATTCCCGCGGGCCGCGTGAGCTGTCACGGCGCGCGGTGAGGGCGCGCAGCGCGAGGGTCACCGGGGCGCCGAGGACCAGGAAGATGGGCGCCACCATGGTCAGGGCCATGTGGTCCACCATGTGCGCGGAGAACAGCACCCGGCCGTAAACCGCCGGCGGCCCGGAGGTGATGTAGGTCAGGACGACCAGGCCGATGATCCAGTTCGCCGTCCGGAACCAGGACCAGGAATCGCCCCGCTTGGTGACCTTCCGGACGCCCAGCAGGTAGGAGACCAGGCCGGCGGCGGCCACGGCCACCCAGAGCCAGTCGAAGCGCCATTCGGTGAGCCAGCGCTCCGGGGTCAGCTCGGGCGGCAGTTCGTAGCCGGAGAGGATGAATGCCGGGGAGGCGTCGGGGGCGAAGGTGGTGGGCTGCGGCGGGGCCGAGCGGCCGAGGGCCACCGCCAGGCCGGAGGTGGCGCCCATGATCAGCAGTTCGACGGCGATCAGCTGCCAGAGCACCCGGCGGGCCGTCTTGCCGTGGCCCGTGGCGCCCAGCTGAGGGATGACCCACCGCCGATGCATGAAGCCCACGCCGCCGAGGACCAGGGTGGCCGCGGCCTTGGCCATGATCAACTGCCCGTAGGGGGAGCCGAAGAGGTCGGCCCAGCTGGAGACCCGGATGCTGGCGTTGACGATGCCCGAGCCGAAGACCAGGGCGAAGGCGAATCCGGCCAGAGCGGAGAACCGCCGCAGGGTGGGCTCGGTGATGTCGGCCTTGCCGCCGGAGCTGGTGAGAATTTGGGAGAGGAGGGCGAGCACGATGATGCCGCCCACCCAGGCGGACACACCGGCCAGGTGCAGGGCCAGGGAGTTGATGGCGCCCTCATGGTCGTTCGAGCTGGCGGAGTGGCCGATCAGCGCCTGCGGGATCAGGCCGCCCGCGGCGATCACCAGCGTGATGGCCAGCGCGCCCCGGGAGCGGATGCCGAAGAGTGCGGTGGTCACGACGGCGGCGATGATGACGACGGCGAGCCAGGCCCTGCCGGTGTCGATGTCCGTCATGTAGTAGACCAGTGACTTGGTGAATTGCGGGTCGCCCGCGAGGGTCTGGCCGGCGATGTCGGCGTAGCTGAGCACCAGGACGGCGACGGCGGACAGCGTCCAGACGACGCCGGCGATCGCCGTGACGGCCAGCGCCCGAGTGAAGGCGGGGTGTTCGGGGGCGTTCCTGTCCCGGGAGGCCTTGCGGGTGGAGTTCCGCGGCAGGATGCCGACGGCGAAGAGGAGGCCGCCGATCACGGTCGCGATCGAGATGTTGTGCAGCGCCTTGGTGACCGGCAGGCCCCAGCGGACAAGGGCGCCGGGGTCGGAGACCGCGCGGGCGCCCGCCGCGCCGGAGAACAGCAGTCCGGCGATCAGGGCGGCGAAGAGTGCCGCCAGCCCGGCCCACAGCCACGGTTGCGTGATGCCAGGGGTGCCGGCGCCGGAGCCAGCCGGTCCGCCCGGCCGGGAGGACGCTGCCGGGCTCTGGGTTCTCGTAGCAAAAGGCACAGTTCCATTGTCCGCTACTGCCGCCGCCGGGCCGAATCCGGGGTCACGGCGGGCCGGCCGCTGGCGGGTTGGTTAAACGCAAAGGAGCGGCAACCCGCGAGGGGTTGCCGCTCCTTCAAGCGTGGAAGAAGACTACTTCTTCTTGGCGACGGCGGCCTTCAGCTTGGAGCCTGCGGTCAGCTTGACGCTGTGGCCGGCGGCGATCTGAATGGTCTCGCCGGTCTGCGGGTTGCGGCCGGTGCGGGCAGCGCGGTCGGTGCGCTCAACGGCGAGCCAGCCCGGGATGGTGATCTTTTCGCCCGCGGCGACAGAGGTCTCGAAAACCTCGAACAGTGCATCGAGCACGGAGTTGACGGCTGCCTGGCTGGTGCCGGCCTTGCCAGCTACCTCTGAAACAAGTTCACTACGGTTCTTAGCCATGTATGTCCTCCTGGACTGATCTAATTTCTGAAGCCTGCCCGCAGTGCGCGAGCAAGCCACTCTTCGAAAACTTACCAGCTAGGCGCCCGCGAGGAGACAAAATTCCGCGTGTTTTCGCGCTTTTTTGGCCAAAATCACGACTTCGCGGGGGTTTGGACGGCCCATTTCAGCCCTCAGCGGACGCATCAGCACCATCACCCCCAGCCGGCGCACCACCGGCCGGATGCCGGGCCACCGAAGAATCGCCGGGACCGTGGGCGGGAATGGCTCCGCAGCGCCCCTGATGAAGTGGCTGCGGCCGCGCTGTTGCCGTGCCGCCGGCGTGGGCGCCGGGCTGCGGGGACCGGGCACTGAGCAATGACCACCGGGCGGTGTACCTACCCCAGCTCAAACAACGGGCCCAGGACCCGCGTAAGCCTCCCTGTCGCCTGTCGAGCTCTCTCCGTTCCGGCAGCTAGGGGCAAGGGCCGGCACCGTCTCCCCTGAAGCCCGCCGATCCCAGGTCGAGCAGCGAGCTAGGAGCCGGCAGTGCGCCTGCCCTAAAGCCTGCCGAGTACCGGGCTTCCCCGCTGCCGGTTGGCCGCCACGATTGTGCTGTTGTTGTTGTGGTTAAAGGGCTCTTCGCGGTTCGTGGGGAACTGATTTCGTGTCGTAGCTAAAAAAGGGGCCCGTGGCCCTGCTGGGATGAGTGTGTCTAGCATTCAACCAGGAACAGGACCACGAGCCTTGACTGAGCCTACCTTCGTGGCGTTCGACGCTGCCACCAGCATCTTCAACCTGCCCGACTACCGCGTCCTCTCCGTCACCGTGCTGGAAGACGGGCGCCGCCAGATCATCGTCGAAACAGACCAGCCACCAGGCTGCCCGAGCTGCGGTGTTGTCGCGACGCGGCGGAAGGAACGGCGCCTCCAACGGATCCGGGATATCCCTGTCGCCGGCGCCGTGGAGGTGCTCTGGTCCAAGTACCGCTGGCATTGCGAGGAACCGGCCTGCCCGCGGCTTTCCTTCTTTGAATCCACCGCCCAGGTCCCGCGCCGCGCCCGTTCCACGGGCCGGCTCCGGGACCACGTCGTTGATGCGGTCATCAATTCCGGCAGGGCCGTGTCCGAGACGGCCGCTGCGTTCGCGGTGTCCTGGTGGATGGTCCGTGCCGCGCTGAACGAAGCCTGCCTTCTGACGCTGCCGGACGTGGATGAGCTCAGCCCCCGCATGCTGGGCATCGACGAACACCGGTTCCGATCCGTGCGGTATTTCCGTGACCCGGACTCCAGCTCGTGGATCCGGCACGAGCCGTGGATGACCACCATCGTGGATCTGGACACCGGGCAGGTCTTGGGTGTGGTCGATGGCCGGGACCACAAGGGCGTTGGCGACTGGCTCTTCGCCCGCCCGCTTCAGTGGCGGCTGGGCGTGCAGGTCGTTGCGATCGACCCCTCGGCCGCATTCCGGAAAGCGTTGAGGATGTGGCTTCCCCGCACCGCTGTCGCGGTCGATCACTTCCACTTGGTGTCCCTGGCCAACCAGGCGGTGACAGAGGCCCGGCAGAACCTCTCCCAGCAGGTCAAGGGCCGCCGCGGCCGCGGCATCGACAAGGCCTGGGCCCACCGGATGCTGCTCCTGCGCGCCGGCGACAAGCTCTCTGACCCCGCGGCCCACCGCCTGGCTGAGGTCTTCACCGCCGATGACGCCACCGGCAAGCTCGAGGCAGTCTGGAAGGTCAAGGAAAAGCTGCGGGCGCTGCTGCGCACCAACTCGCTGGCTGACGCCGCCGCGGCGAAAGAGGAACTCATGACCCTCGTTGAAGCCGCCGGAAGGCCGGAGACGAACAAGCTCTACCGCACTGTCTGCCGGTGGTGGAACGAGATCGAAGTCCTCATCGTCACCGGCGCCACAACCGGCAAGGTCGAAGCCAACAACACCGGAATCAAACACATCAAACGCACCGCCCGCGGCTACCGCAACGCAGGGAACTACAAATCGATTATCCTCATGACCAGTGCCGTCCGGACGGCGGCATGACACTCATCCGCGGAATCAATTTCCCCATAAACCTTGAAGAGCCGGTTAAAGTGGGAGAGCCTCCAACCGTGTGGTTGGAGGCTCTCGACCTAATGGTTGTCCGGCGGTGACCTACTCTCCCACACCCTCCCGGGTGCAGTACCATCGGCGCTGTGGGTCTTAGCTTCCGGGTTCGGAATGGGACCGGGCGTTTCCCCCACGCTATGACCGCCGTAACCCTGTTACCCGGACCGAACCCCGTGCGGGGTTGGTGGGAAGACTTTTGGTTACAACTCTGCTCTTTTAGGGCAGTGTGGTGTTGTATTCAATTATATTCGGTTCCGTGCAACGCAACTCACCCGTGGTGGGTTTGTTGGTTGGGAACCACATAGTGGACGCAAGCAGTCTTGTTCTTCATACCCACCCCGGCAAACAGTGTTTGGGGGTGGTGTGTGGTGTAAGTTATCGGCCTATTAGTACCGGTCAGCTTCACGAGTCTTTAGTCCTCGCTTCCACATCCGGCCTATCAACCCAGTGGTCTGGCTGGGGGCCTCTCACACACAAGGTGTATGGAAATCTCATCTTGAAGCGAGCTTCCCGCTTAGATGCTTTCAGCGGTTATCCCATCCGAACGTAGCTAATCAGCGGTGCACTTGGCAGTACAACTGACACACCAGAGGTTCGTCCGTCCCGGTCCTCTCGTACTAAGGACAGCCCTTCTCAAATTTCCTGCGCGCGCAGCGGATAGGGACCGAACTGTCTCACGACGTTCTAAACCCAGCTCGCGTACCGCTTTAATGGGCGAACAGCCCAACCCTTGGGACCTACTCCAGCCCCAGGATGCGACGAGCCGACATCGAGGTGCCAAACCATGCCGTCGATATGGACTCTTGGGCAAGATCAGCCTGTTATCCCCGAGGTACCTTTTATCCGTTGAGCGACGGCCATTCCACAATGTACCGCCGGATCACTAGTCCCGACTTTCGTCCCTGCTCGAGATGTCTCTCTCACAGTCAAGCTCCCTTGTGCACTTACACTCGACACCTGATTGCCAACCAGGCTGAGGGAACCTTTGGGCGCCTCCGTTACTTTTTAGGAGGCAACCGCCCCAGTTAAACTACCCATCAGGCACTGTCCCTGACCCGGATTACGGGCCGAAGTTAGATGTCCAAAGTGACCAGAGTGGTATTTCAACGATGACTCCACCCGAACTGGCGTCCGGGCTTCAACGTCTCCCACCTATCCTACACAAGCCACTCCGAACACCAATACCAAACTATAGTAAAGGTCTCGGGGTCTTTCCGTCCTGCTGCGCGTAACGAGCATCTTTACTCGTACTGCAATTTCGCCGAGTTTATGGTTGAGACAGCGGGGAAGTCGTTACTCCATTCGTGCAGGTCGGAACTTACCCGACAAGGAATTTCGCTACCTTAGGATGGTTATAGTTACCACCGCCGTTTACTGGGGCTTAAATTCTCAGCTTCGCCTTGCGGCTAACCGGTCCTCTTAACCTTCCAGCACCGGGCAGGAGTCAGTCCGTATACATCGTCTTGCGACTTCGCACGGACCTGTGTTTTTAGTAAACAGTCGCTTCCCCCTGGTCTCTGCGGCCCCGCCACGCTCCGGACAGCTAGTGTCCATCACGATAGGGGCCCCCCTTCTCCCGAAGTTACGGGGGCATTTTGCCGAGTTCCTTAACCATAATTCTCTCGATCGCCTTAGTATTCTCTACCTGATCACCTGTGTCGGTTTGGGGTACGGGCGGCTAAAACCTCGCGTCGATGCTTTTCTCGGCAGCATAGGATCACCGGATCCCCCCATACGGGGGTCCCATCGGGTCTCAGGCATCATGAACAGCGGATTTGCCTACCGTTCGCCCTACATCCTTAGACCGGGGCAACCATCGCCCGGCCCGGCTACCTTCCTGCGTCACACCTGTTAATACGCTTGCCTCCCAGGTTTCGGTCCCGCGCTCCACCAAAACCCTCACACCACAAGGATGATCGGGCAGGTCTCGGGCGGTTAGTATCCCCTGTTCAACATGGGCGGTTTTTCGCCGGTACGGGAATATCAACCCGTTGTCCATCGACTACGCCTGTCGGCCTCGCCTTAGGTCCCGACTTACCCAGGGCAGATTAGCTTGACCCTGGAACCCTTGATCATTCGGCGGACGGGTTTCTCACCCGTCTTTCGCTACTCATGCCTGCATTCTCACTCGTGTAGGCTCCACCGCTGGTTTACACCGCGACTTCACTGCCCACACGACGCTCCCCTACCCATCCAGACGCCTGAACCACAAGGGCTTAGCAAAAATCTGAATGCCACAACTTCGGCGGTGTACTTGAGCCCCGCTACATTGTCGGCGCGGAATCACTTGACCAGTGAGCTATTACGCACTCTTTTAAGGATGGCTGCTTCTAAGCCAACCTCCTGGTTGTCTTCGCAACTCCACATCCTTTCCCACTTAGCACACGCTTAGGGGCCTTAGTTGGTGGTCTGGGCTGTTTCCCTCTCGACTATGAAGCTTATCCCCCACAGTCTCACTGCTGCGCTCTCACTTACCGGCATTCGGAGTTTGGCTGACGTCAGTAACCTTGTAGGGCCCATTAGCCATCCAGTAGCTCTACCTCCGATAAGAAACACGCAACGCTGCACCTAAATGCATTTCGGGGAGAACCAGCTATCACGAAGTTTGATTGGCCTTTCACCCCTACCCACAGCTCATCCCCTCCATTTTCAACTGAAGTGGGTTCGGTCCTCCACGACGTCTTACCGTCGCTTCAACCTGGCCATGGGTAGATCACTTCGCTTCGGGTCTAGATCACGCCACTGCAACGCCCTATTCAGACTCGCTTTCGCTACGGCTTCCCCACACGGGTTAACCTCGCGACGTAACACTAACTCGCAGGCTCATTCTTCAAAAGGCACGCCGTCACAACTACAAGGCTGCTCCGACGGATTGTAAGCACACGGTTTCAGGTACTGTTTCACTCCCCTCCCGGGGTACTTTTCACCTTTCCCTCACGGTACTGGTCCGCTATCGGTCATTAGGGAGTATTTAGGCTTATCAGGTGGTCCTGACAGATTCGCACGGGATTTCTCGGGCCCCGTGCTACTTGGGATACTCTCCAGGCGGCGTAAAAAACATTTCGGTTACGGGGCTCACACCCTCTCTGGCCGGCCTTTCAAGACCGTTCACCTATGCCCACGCTCTCACCCCACTGTCCCGGCAGAGACAGAACGGAAAGTCCCACAACCCCGACCATGCAACGCCCGCCGGCTATCACACATGGAACGGTTTAGCCTGATCCGCGTTCGCTCGCCACTACTAACGGAATCACTATTGTTTTCTCTTCCTGCGGGTACTGAGATGTTTCACTTCCCCGCGTTCCCTCCACGCACCCTATGTGTTCAGATGCGGGTCACCAGGCAACTCGCGCCCCTGGCGGGGTTTCCCCATTCGGACACCCTGGGATCACAGTCCGGTTATCGACTCCCCCAGGCTTATCGCAGATTCCTACGTCCTTCTTCGGCTCCTAATGCCAAGGCATCCACCGTGTGCTCTTAAAAACTTGACCACAAAAGATCAAGGAGTAATTTCGAGAGAACCACAGAAACCAACCACACCACAACAACACCACCCCAAAGGGCAGTACCATCAAGCGCAGCCAGATCCAGGTTCATATTCTTGGAAATTGCTTCTTATAAAAGATGCTCGCGTCCACTATGTAGTTCTCAAACAACAACCCCGTACCACACACCCCACACACCAACCCCCTGCCAAAAGCAGAAGGTCGACAGTGTCCAGGGCGTCGCAGCCAGGAAGCCAGAAACACACAAAACCCACACCCCGCACCCACCCCCAAAAGGAGGCAGACACAGGCCATGGTCCTGTTGTCTCAGGACCCAACAGTGTGCCAAACACTACCCACCGGATACCTCACCGAAGCGTTCCAGGAACACCCACCCCACAAGGGAGTGCGTCTTCCGTACTAACCACCGGCAAAACCCCGACAGGCACCTATTCATTGATATTCCACCCATGAGCACCCGCCGCAGAACTTGCGTCTGCGCAACGGGCCTACTCCTGACAACACCACCACACCAGTACTTAGACCAGGCGGGGTTGTTGTAGGCGCTCCTTAGAAAGGAGGTGATCCAGCCGCACCTTCCGGTACGGCTACCTTGTTACGACTTAGTCCCAATCGCCAGTCCCACCTTCGACAGCTCCCTCCCACAAGGGGTTAGGCCACCGGCTTCGGGTGTTACCAACTTTCGTGACTTGACGGGCGGTGTGTACAAGGCCCGGGAACGTATTCACCGCAGCGTTGCTGATCTGCGATTACTAGCGACTCCGACTTCATGGGGTCGAGTTGCAGACCCCAATCCGAACTGAGACCGGCTTTTTGGGATTAGCTCCACCTCACAGTATCGCAACCCTTTGTACCGGCCATTGTAGCATGCGTGAAGCCCAAGACATAAGGGGCATGATGATTTGACGTCGTCCCCACCTTCCTCCGAGTTGACCCCGGCAGTCTCCCATGAGTCCCCGCCATAACGCGCTGGCAACATGGAACGAGGGTTGCGCTCGTTGCGGGACTTAACCCAACATCTCACGACACGAGCTGACGACAACCATGCACCACCTGTAAACCGACCACAAGTGGGGGACCTGTTTCCAGGTCTTACCGGTTCATGTCAAGCCTTGGTAAGGTTCTTCGCGTTGCATCGAATTAATCCGCATGCTCCGCCGCTTGTGCGGGCCCCCGTCAATTCCTTTGAGTTTTAGCCTTGCGGCCGTACTCCCCAGGCGGGGCACTTAATGCGTTAGCTACGGCGCGGAAAACGTGGAATGTCCCCCACACCTAGTGCCCAACGTTTACGGCATGGACTACCAGGGTATCTAATCCTGTTCGCTCCCCATGCTTTCGCTCCTCAGCGTCAGTTAATGCCCAGAGACCTGCCTTCGCCATCGGTGTTCCTCCTGATATCTGCGCATTTCACCGCTACACCAGGAATTCCAGTCTCCCCTACATCACTCTAGTCTGCCCGTACCCACCGCAGATCCGGAGTTGAGCCCCGGACTTTCACGGCAGACGCGACAAACCGCCTACGAGCTCTTTACGCCCAATAATTCCGGATAACGCTTGCGCCCTACGTATTACCGCGGCTGCTGGCACGTAGTTAGCCGGCGCTTCTTCTGCAGGTACCGTCACTTTCGCTTCTTCCCTACTGAAAGAGGTTTACAACCCGAAGGCCGTCATCCCTCACGCGGCGTCGCTGCATCAGGCTTCCGCCCATTGTGCAATATTCCCCACTGCTGCCTCCCGTAGGAGTCTGGGCCGTGTCTCAGTCCCAGTGTGGCCGGTCACCCTCTCAGGCCGGCTACCCGTCGTCGCCTTGGTGAGCCATTACCTCACCAACAAGCTGATAGGCCGCGAGTCCATCCAAAACCACAAAAGCTTTCCACCCCCCACCATGCGATGAGGAGTCATATCCGGTATTAGACCCAGTTTCCCAGGCTTATCCCAGAGTTAAGGGCAGGTTACTCACGTGTTACTCACCCGTTCGCCACTAATCCCCCCAGCAAGCTGGGGATCATCGTTCGACTTGCATGTGTTAAGCACGCCGCCAGCGTTCATCCTGAGCCAGGATCAAACTCTCCGTTGAAAACAAACAGACACAACACGCACCACCGGGAAAACGGCGACAACATGCTGCACAAAATTTGAAACCAGCTGAAAACCGTGCCATCCACGGGGTGGACAACACAGCATAATCAACCAATCAATAAAACAATCGGTATCAACAAACTTGGCACACTATTGAGTTCTCAAACAACAGACACACCCGGCACCACCACAACCCACAAGGGCCGCGACTCGCTCCGGAGCAACTTTTCAAACTTACCCGATGTCCTTCTCCGAAGCAAATTCGACTTTCTCGAACCAGATTCAGGAGATGCATCAGCCCCAGCCAAAAATAGTGGTCAAAAGATTGTCCAAGATTTTGGTCTTGTAGTTTTTTGGGGGTTTGGCCGCCTTCGGTTCCCGGCCTCTCGGCTGGTCTCCCTCGCGGCGACTTAGAAAACAATACACCCCGCCGGGCGCGTCTGCAAACCCGGGCCGAAGGGCCCACCCCGGCCGGAGCAAACCCCGGAAACCCGCGGACTTTCGGCCCTTGCAGCGCCCCAGCGGGCCATCGAAGGCCCAGTTGTGGGGAAAGGGCTGCCTGTATGCTGCGTCACTCCTAGGCCCGCTGCGTCTACCATCGGGGTGTGAGGGCAGAACGCCGGCGCCAGAAGACACGAACGGTGGATGCGCGTGTGCCCGCTCCCCCGGACCCGGCCTGAATCACCGCGAGGTGGCGGACCGCGTAAAGCGGGGTCTGGACAACAAGGTGCAGGACCGGTCCAGCCGCAGTCTCTGGGAGATCTTCAAGGCCAACGTCCTCACGCTCTTCAATGCCATCGTCGGGGGCAGCTTCCTGATCCTGTTGCTGCTGGGCCGGTGGCAGGACGCGCTGTTCGGTCTCGCGGCCGCCGGCAACGCGGTGATAGGCGTCGTGCAGGAGTTCCGAGCCAAACGCTCCCTCGACCGGCTGGCAATCCTCGATGCTCCGCAGGCGCGGGTCCTCCGTGATGGACTGCCCGTCGAGATTCCCACCGCGGAGGTGGTGCGGGACGATGTCCTGATCCTCCGGGCCGGCGACCAGGTGACCGCCGACGCTGAGGTGGTTGAGTCCTCCGGGCTCGAGGCGGATGAATCCCTGCTGACGGGTGAGTCCGACCCCGTGGACAAGGCAACAGGGTCTGAGGTGTTGTCCGGGTCGCTGGTGGTTGCCGGCCGGGGCCATGCACGGGTGGTGCGGGTAGGTGCGGAATCGTTCTCCAGCCGGATCACGGCGGATGCGCGGCGTTTCTCCCTGGTGCAGTCCGAGATCCGCAACAGCCTGAACCGTGTCCTCCGCTGGATCGCCTGGGCCATCCTGCCCGTCGCCCTACTGGTGGCTACCGGGGAGATGCAGGCCAGGGGCGGCTGGCAGTCTGTGACCGTCGACGGGGCATGGGTACCCGCCGTCGTCGGCGTGATCGCCAGCGTCATCGCCATGGTCCCCCTGGGCCTCGTGCTGCTGACCAGCGTGGCCTTCGCCGTCGGCGGTCTCCGTCTGGCCGCGCACAAGGTCCTGATCCAGGAGCTCGCCGCGGTCGAGGGATTGGCAAGGGTGGATGTCCTCTGCCTGGACAAGACCGGCACCCTCACCGAAGGCGGCCTCAGGTTCGACGCCGTGCACCAGCTGCTGCCGGACCCGCCGCCGGGGTGGGAGCACGCGCTGGGCTGGTTCGCCTCGGAACCGGAGGCGAATGCGACCGCGCGCAGCATGGAGCTCGCCTTCGAGGACGACGGCGGCTTCCGCTCCGTGTCCTACGTCCCGTTCTCCTCCGCCCGCAAGTGGAGCGGCGCCACGTTCGACGCCGGCATCGGCACCACCTCGACGTGGGTCCTTGGCGCCCCCGACATCCTCCTTGCCCCGGGTACCGCAGCAACGGTGCAACCAGTCGGAGAGCCTGCGTCGGCGGGGGACGCGCCAGACGCCGCGGCCGCCGCCCTCCACCAGGCCGGGGACCTCGCCGCCGGCGGTCTCCGCACCCTCCTCCTCGCCCAGGCATCCGGCCTGCCCCGGCAGGGAACGGACGACGGCGCGTTGCCCGCATCCGTGCGCCCGGTGGCCCTGCTGACCTTCCGCGAGCAGCCCCGGGCTGAGGCCGCAACCACCCTGGAATACTTCCGGGCGGAGGGCGTGACGGTGAAGATCATCTCCGGCGACGAACCGGGAACGGTTGCCGCCATCGCCCGCCGGGTGGGGCTGACGGTTCCCCACGGCGTCGATGCCCGGACCCTTCCCGAGGATCCGGAACGGCTCGCGGAGGTGATGGAAGCGAACACGGTGTTCGGCCGGGTCAGCCCCCACCAGAAGCGCGACATGGTGGCCGCCCTCCAGCGGCGCGGGCACACGGTCGCCATGACCGGCGACGGAGTCAACGACGCCCTGGCCCTGAAGACCGCGGACTTGGGCATTGCCGTGAACTCGGCGGCACCAGCCACCAAAGCCGTCGCCCGCCTGGTGCTCCTGGATGGCCGCTTCGACCGGTTGCCGGAAGTGGTAGCGGAGGGCCGGCGCGTCATCGCCAACATCGAACGGGTCTCCAGCTTGTTCCTCAGCAAGACGGCCTACGCCGTGGCCATCGCCGCGAGCTTCGCGCTGCTGCAGTGGCCCTTCCCGTTCCTGCCCCGCCAGCTGTCCTTCACCGACGGACTGACCATCGGGATCCCGGCCTTCTTCCTGGCCCTGATGCCCAACGCCCGCCGCTACCGTGCCGGCTTCCTCCGGCGTTCCCTGTGGTTCTCCGTGCCTGCGGGGCTGATCGTCACGGCCTCGCTGATTGCGGTCACGGCGGCGTCGACGACGGCGGATCCGGCGCCGCGTGCGGAGGACCTTCGCTCGGCGGCGGTCCTCACCCTGTCCATCGTCGGGCTGTGGATCCTGAGTGCCGTGGCACGGCCGCTGAACGCCGGCCGGCTGGGTGTACTGGCGGCGATGGCCGCCGCGCTGGTTGTCCTGCTGGGAGTGCCGCTGGCCCAGGACTTCTTCATCCTTGGCTGGCCGCCGGAGCCGTTGCTGCTGGCCGCACTGGGGTCGGGTCTGGGCGGCGGGGCGTTAGTCGAGGTCCTGGCGTGGCTACACCGGCGCCGGTTCAACGGCCGGCCCGAGGCAGAGGCCAGGGCGGAGCCCGCGAAGCAGTAGCGAATGGTTGCTTAAAGTGGGAGAGCCTCCAACCGTGTGGTTGGAGGCTCTCGACCTAATGGTTGTCCGGCGGTGACCTACTCTCCCACACCCTCCCGGGTGCAGTACCATCGGCGCTGTGGGTCTTAGCTTCCGGGTTCGGAATGGGACCGGGCGTTTCCCCCACGCTATGACCGCCGTAACCCTGTTACCCGGACCGAACCCCGTGCGGGGTTGGTGGGAAGACTTTTGGTTACAACTCTGCTTTTTAGGGCAGTGTGGTGTTGTATTCAATTATATTCGGTTCCGTGCAACGCAACTCACCCGTGGTGGGTTTGTTGGTTGGGAACCACATAGTGGACGCAAGCAGTCTTGTTCTTCATACCCACCCCGGCAAACAGTGTTTGGGGGTGGTGTGTGGTGTAAGTTATCGGCCTATTAGTACCGGTCAGCTTCACGAGTCTTTAGTCCTCGCTTCCACATCCGGCCTATCAACCCAGTGGTCTGGCTGGGGGCCTCTCACACACAAGGTGTATGGAAATCTCATCTTGAAGCGAGCTTCCCGCTTAGATGCTTTCAGCGGTTATCCCATCCGAACGTAGCTAATCAGCGGTGCACTTGGCAGTACAACTGACACACCAGAGGTTCGTCCGTCCCGGTCCTCTCGTACTAAGGACAGCCCTTCTCAAATTTCCTGCGCGCGCAGCGGATAGGGACCGAACTGTCTCACGACGTTCTAAACCCAGCTCGCGTACCGCTTTAATGGGCGAACAGCCCAACCCTTGGGACCTACTCCAGCCCCAGGATGCGACGAGCCGACATCGAGGTGCCAAACCATGCCGTCGATATGGACTCTTGGGCAAGATCAGCCTGTTATCCCCGAGGTACCTTTTATCCGTTGAGCGACGGCCATTCCACAATGTACCGCCGGATCACTAGTCCCGACTTTCGTCCCTGCTCGAGATGTCTCTCTCACAGTCAAGCTCCCTTGTGCACTTACACTCGACACCTGATTGCCAACCAGGCTGAGGGAACCTTTGGGCGCCTCCGTTACTTTTTAGGAGGCAACCGCCCCAGTTAAACTACCCATCAGGCACTGTCCCTGACCCGGATTACGGGCCGAAGTTAGATGTCCAAAGTGACCAGAGTGGTATTTCAACGATGACTCCACCCGAACTGGCGTCCGGGCTTCAACGTCTCCCACCTATCCTACACAAGCCACTCCGAACACCAATACCAAACTATAGTAAAGGTCTCGGGGTCTTTCCGTCCTGCTGCGCGTAACGAGCATCTTTACTCGTACTGCAATTTCGCCGAGTTTATGGTTGAGACAGCGGGGAAGTCGTTACTCCATTCGTGCAGGTCGGAACTTACCCGACAAGGAATTTCGCTACCTTAGGATGGTTATAGTTACCACCGCCGTTTACTGGGGCTTAAATTCTCAGCTTCGCCTTGCGGCTAACCGGTCCTCTTAACCTTCCAGCACCGGGCAGGAGTCAGTCCGTATACATCGTCTTGCGACTTCGCACGGACCTGTGTTTTTAGTAAACAGTCGCTTCCCCCTGGTCTCTGCGGCCCCGCCACGCTCCGGACAGCTTGTGTCCATCACGATAGGGGCCCCCCTTCTCCCGAAGTTACGGGGGCATTTTGCCGAGTTCCTTAACCATAATTCTCTCGATCGCCTTAGTATTCTCTACCTGATCACCTGTGTCGGTTTGGGGTACGGGCGGCTAAAACCTCGCGTCGATGCTTTTCTCGGCAGCATAGGATCACCGGATCCCCCCATACGGGGGTCCCATCGGGTCTCAGGCATCATGAACAGCGGATTTGCCTACCGTTCGCCCTACATCCTTAGACCGGGGCAACCATCGCCCGGCCCGGCTACCTTCCTGCGTCACACCTGTTAATACGCTTGCCTCCCAGGTTTCGGTCCCGCGCTCCACCAAAACCCTCACACCACAAGGATGATCGGGCAGGTCTCGGGCGGTTAGTATCCCCTGTTCAACATGGGCGGTTTTTCGCCGGTACGGGAATATCAACCCGTTGTCCATCGACTACGCCTGTCGGCCTCGCCTTAGGTCCCGACTTACCCAGGGCAGATTAGCTTGACCCTGGAACCCTTGATCATTCGGCGGACGGGTTTCTCACCCGTCTTTCGCTACTCATGCCTGCATTCTCACTCGTGTAGGCTCCACCGCTGGTTTACACCGCGACTTCACTGCCCACACGACGCTCCCCTACCCATCCAGACGCCTGAACCACAAGGGCTTAGCAAAAATCTGAATGCCACAACTTCGGCGGTGTACTTGAGCCCCGCTACATTGTCGGCGCGGAATCACTTGACCAGTGAGCTATTACGCACTCTTTTAAGGATGGCTGCTTCTAAGCCAACCTCCTGGTTGTCTTCGCAACTCCACATCCTTTCCCACTTAGCACACGCTTAGGGGCCTTAGTTGGTGGTCTGGGCTGTTTCCCTCTCGACTATGAAGCTTATCCCCCACAGTCTCACTGCTGCGCTCTCACTTACCGGCATTCGGAGTTTGGCTGACGTCAGTAACCTTGTAGGGCCCATTAGCCATCCAGTAGCTCTACCTCCGATAAGAAACACGCAACGCTGCACCTAAATGCATTTCGGGGAGAACCAGCTATCACGAAGTTTGATTGGCCTTTCACCCCTACCCACAGCTCATCCCCTCCATTTTCAACTGAAGTGGGTTCGGTCCTCCACGACGTCTTACCGTCGCTTCAACCTGGCCATGGGTAGATCACTTCGCTTCGGGTCTAGATCACGCCACTGCAACGCCCTATTCAGACTCGCTTTCGCTACGGCTTCCCCACACGGGTTAACCTCGCGACGTAACACTAACTCGCAGGCTCATTCTTCAAAAGGCACGCCGTCACAACTACAAGGCTGCTCCGACGGATTGTAAGCACACGGTTTCAGGTACTGTTTCACTCCCCTCCCGGGGTACTTTTCACCTTTCCCTCACGGTACTGGTCCGCTATCGGTCATTAGGGAGTATTTAGGCTTATCAGGTGGTCCTGACAGATTCGCACGGGATTTCTCGGGCCCCGTGCTACTTGGGATACTCTCCAGGCGGCGTAAAAAACATTTCGGTTACGGGGCTCACACCCTCTCTGGCCGGCCTTTCAAGACCGTTCACCTATGCCCACGCTCTCACCCCACTGTCCCGGCAGAGACAGAACGGAAAGTCCCACAACCCCGACCATGCAACGCCCGCCGGCTATCACACATGGAACGGTTTAGCCTGATCCGCGTTCGCTCGCCACTACTAACGGAATCACTATTGTTTTCTCTTCCTGCGGGTACTGAGATGTTTCACTTCCCCGCGTTCCCTCCACGCACCCTATGTGTTCAGATGCGGGTCACCAGGCAACTCGCGCCCCTGGCGGGGTTTCCCCATTCGGACACCCTGGGATCACAGTCCGGTTATCGACTCCCCCAGGCTTATCGCAGATTCCTACGTCCTTCTTCGGCTCCTAATGCCAAGGCATCCACCGTGTGCTCTTAAAAACTTGACCACAAAAGATCAAGGAGTAATTTCGAGAGAACCACAGAAACCAACCACACCACAACAACACCACCCAAGGGCAGTACCATCAAGCGCAGCCAGATCCAGGTTCATATTCTTGGAAATTGCTTCTTATAAAAGATGCTCGCGTCCACTATGTAGTTCTCAAACAACAACCCCGTACCACACACCCCACACACCAACCCCCTGCCAAAAGCAGAAGGTCGACAGCGCACAGGGCGTCGCAGCCAGGAAGCCAGAAACACACAAAACCCACACCCCGCACCCACCCCCAAAAGGAGGCAGACACAGGCCATGGTCCTGTTGTCTCAGGACCCAACAGTGTGCCAAACACTACCCACCCGAACCTCCACCGAAGCGTTCCAGGAACACCCACCCCACAAAGAGGAGTGCGTCTTCCGTACTAACACCGGCAAAAACCCGACAGGCACCTATTCGTTGATATTCCACCCATGAGCACCCGCCGCAGAACAAACGTCTGCGCAACGGGCCTACTCCTGACAACACCACCACACCAGTACATAGACCAGGCGGGGTTGTTGTAGGCGCTCCTTAGAAAGGAGGTGATCCAGCCGCACCTTCCGGTACGGCTACCTTGTTACGACTTAGTCCCAATCGCCAGTCCCACCTTCGACAGCTCCCTCCCACAAGGGGTTAGGCCACCGGCTTCGGGTGTTACCAACTTTCGTGACTTGACGGGCGGTGTGTACAAGGCCCGGGAACGTATTCACCGCAGCGTTGCTGATCTGCGATTACTAGCGACTCCGACTTCATGGGGTCGAGTTGCAGACCCCAATCCGAACTGAGACCGGCTTTTTGGGATTAGCTCCACCTCACAGTATCGCAACCCTTTGTACCGGCCATTGTAGCATGCGTGAAGCCCAAGACATAAGGGGCATGATGATTTGACGTCGTCCCCACCTTCCTCCGAGTTGACCCCGGCAGTCTCCCATGAGTCCCCGCCATAACGCGCTGGCAACATGGAACGAGGGTTGCGCTCGTTGCGGGACTTAACCCAACATCTCACGACACGAGCTGACGACAACCATGCACCACCTGTAAACCGACCACAAGTGGGGGACCTGTTTCCAGGTCTTACCGGTTCATGTCAAGCCTTGGTAAGGTTCTTCGCGTTGCATCGAATTAATCCGCATGCTCCGCCGCTTGTGCGGGCCCCCGTCAATTCCTTTGAGTTTTAGCCTTGCGGCCGTACTCCCCAGGCGGGGCACTTAATGCGTTAGCTACGGCGCGGAAAACGTGGAATGTCCCCCACACCTAGTGCCCAACGTTTACGGCATGGACTACCAGGGTATCTAATCCTGTTCGCTCCCCATGCTTTCGCTCCTCAGCGTCAGTTAATGCCCAGAGACCTGCCTTCGCCATCGGTGTTCCTCCTGATATCTGCGCATTTCACCGCTACACCAGGAATTCCAGTCTCCCCTACATCACTCTAGTCTGCCCGTACCCACCGCAGATCCGGAGTTGAGCCCCGGACTTTCACGGCAGACGCGACAAACCGCCTACGAGCTCTTTACGCCCAATAATTCCGGATAACGCTTGCGCCCTACGTATTACCGCGGCTGCTGGCACGTAGTTAGCCGGCGCTTCTTCTGCAGGTACCGTCACTTTCGCTTCTTCCCTACTGAAAGAGGTTTACAACCCGAAGGCCGTCATCCCTCACGCGGCGTCGCTGCATCAGGCTTCCGCCCATTGTGCAATATTCCCCACTGCTGCCTCCCGTAGGAGTCTGGGCCGTGTCTCAGTCCCAGTGTGGCCGGTCACCCTCTCAGGCCGGCTACCCGTCGTCGCCTTGGTGAGCCATTACCTCACCAACAAGCTGATAGGCCGCGAGTCCATCCAAAACCACAAAAGCTTTCCACCCCCCACCATGCGATGAGGAGTCATATCCGGTATTAGACCCAGTTTCCCAGGCTTATCCCAGAGTTAAGGGCAGGTTACTCACGTGTTACTCACCCGTTCGCCACTAATCCCCGGTGCAAGCACCGGATCATCGTTCGACTTGCATGTGTTAAGCACGCCGCCAGCGTTCATCCTGAGCCAGGATCAAACTCTCCGTTGAAAACAAACAGACACAACACGCACCACCGGGAAAACGGCGACAACATGCTGCACAAAATTTGAAACCAGCTGAAAACCATGCCATCCACGGGGTGGACAACACAGCATAATCAACCAATCAATAAAACAATCGGTATCAACAAACTTGGCACACTATTGAGTTCTCAAACAACAGACACACCCGGCACCACCACAACCCCTCAAGGGACCGCGACTCGCTCCGGAGCAACTTTTCAAACTTACCCGATCACCAACCGCAATGCAAACCGGCGTACTCGCCGAATCCCACGCAATGGAAGGGTCCCCACCCGAAAAACCGGCGCAGAATTCCGCACCATTTTTCAGGCTGTTCATCAGGGGGTCGGTCGCCATCTTTCCGCTTCAGCGGCGGCGACTCGAATAACTTTACACACGAACACCGGACCACACAAATCGCGCCCCGAAGACCCACCCCCGCCCCTAAAAACCCCTGAAATCCGGGACGCAGCGCCCCATCGCGGCCGAAACAACCGCCGTCGTGCGCAAAACCCGTCCGTGTGCGCTCGGTCACCACCCCGCGAACACGGGACCGGAACCGGCAGCCAGCGCAGACGGCTTAACGCACAAGGGGCCGGCAACCATGACGGTTGCCGGCCCCTCTTAAGCCACTGGCTTCAGGAGTGCTGAATTACCAGGAAGACTTCGTGATGCCCGGGAGCTCACCGCGGTGAGCCATGTCGCGGAAGCGAACACGGGAGATGCCGAACTTCTGGAAGGTGCCACGCGGGCGGCCATCGATGATGTCGCGGTTGCGGAGGCGGACCGGGGAAGCGTTGCGCGGCAGCTTCTGCAGGCCGAGGCGTGCAGCTTCGCGGGCTTCGTCGGTCGAGTTGGGGTCGACCAGGGCCTTCTTCAGTTCGAGGCGCTTTGCAGCATAGCGCTCGACGATGACTTTACGCTGTTCGTTCTTAGCGATCATTGACTTCTTAGCCATGTGCTTAGCGCTCCTCTCGGAATTCGACGTGCTTGCGGATCTTGGGATCGTACTTCCGCAGGACCATGCGGTCCGGGTCGTTACGACGGTTCTTGCGCGTCACGTAGGTGTAACCCGTGCCCGCGGTCGACTTGAGCTTGATGATCGGACGTACGTCCTTGTCCTTTGCCACTAGAGCTTCACTCCTCGTGCCAGGATGTCGGCGACGACAACGTCGATGCCGCGTACGTCGATGGTCTTGATGCCACGTGCAGAGACCTGCAGGGTGACATTACGGCGCAGGGACGGAACCCAGTAGCGCTTCTTCTGGATGTTCGGGTCGAACCGGCGCTTGTTGCGGCGGTGCGAGTGCGAAATGCTGTGTCCAAAGCCCGGCTCGGCTCCGGTCACCTGGCAGTGTGCTGCCATGACGACTCTCCTCATGAAAATAAATGAAACGGCAGGCGGAGTTCCGCGTTACCGTGCGATAGGCAGCGTCCGCCGCCAGCTCTCCTCGAACGGGCCCCTCACGACGACGGCCGAAACCGTGCTGCGAGGGAGCCAATGAAGGAGTCCGAGATAACCGTCAGGGAGAACTCGTAAGCCTTCACTGCGGTACCGGGATGCCGGGCGAATACAGGAACGCGCGCAACTTGAGCCCCTAACTACCGGCCTTCGGGGCTGTCTGCACTGCAGATTTTCCCGTCAACCGGAGCAATTGCCCACGCTCCGCGCCACCTAGCGCCTACCAAGTCTACGATCTCGTGGAATTAAAGACCAATCCGGGGGTCCGAGGGTGTATAAGGCGGTCCGCCCGGCCTGCAGCGAAGACTTAAGCGGGGCGCAGTTCTTTCACAGCAAAACGAAAGGGAACGGGCAGATTCTGGATCCATGAACACATCGACCCAGACTGCTCAGCAGCCCCTCGCCCGGCGGGCCGGGGCCGGCGGCAACCCGTTCGCGGCGCAGCACCGCCGGCGGATGTTCAGGGGCGACCTGCTCACGGTCATCGCCTGGTCCTCCGTCGCCGCCGCCATTGCCCTCTGGCTCGCCGACGGCGGCGCGTCCGGCTTCTCCACTCCCGGCGGCGCGTTCACCGCCCTGGGCATCGTGGCCGGCCTCGCCGGCATGGACCTGGTGCTGCTGATGCTGCTGCTAGCGGCGCGGCTGCCCATCATCGACGGGGCCGTCGGCCACGACCGGGCCCTTGAATTCCACCGGAAGCTGGGCAAGCCCGCCCTCTACCTGCTCCTGGCCCACGGCGTCCTGCTGGCAATCGGCTACGGGATGGCGGACGGCCTGGACCCCGTCAGCGAGGCGGTGTCCCTCTGGGTCCAGGTGCCGGACATGTGGCTGGCGTACATCTCCATCCTGCTGTTCATCGCCGTCGTCGTGACCTCCCTGGTGGCTGTGCGCCGCCGCTTCCCGTACGAGTTCTGGTACGCGGTTCACCTGTTGACCTACGCCGCGGTCCTGACCTCCATCCCCCATCAGTTCAGCGTCGGCGGCCTCTTCGCCGAGGGGACCTGGCAGCGCTGGTACTGGCTGGCCGTCTGCATCGGGACCGGCGCCGCGTTGGCGCACTACCGGGTCCTGGAGCCGATCGTTGCCACCGTCCGGCACCAGCTGAGGGTCAGCCGCGTGGTCTCCGCCGGCCACGGCGTTGTCAGCATCGAAATGACCGGCCGGCACCTCGACGAGCTGGCCGGCAGCGGCGGCCGCTTCTTCATCTGGCGGTTCCTGGCCCCCGGCCAGTGGTGGCACCCGCACCCCTTCAGCCTCTCTGCTGAGCCCGTGACGTTCGGGGCCGACGGCGCCGGCAGGCTCCGGATCACTGTCCGGAACCTGGGCCGCGGTTCCGCCGCCCTGGCCCGGCTGCGGCCAGGCACTAGGGTAGCGGTGGAGGGCCCTTACGGGCTGTTCAGCTCGGCTTCCCGAAGCCGCCGGAAGGTGGTCCTCATCGGCGCCGGGATCGGCATCACCCCCATCCGGGCGCTGCTGGAGAACACGCCCTTCGCGCCGGGGGAAGCCACGGTGATCCTCCGCGGCCACAACCAGTCCGGCCTGTACCTGGGCGACGAGATCCTGGACCTCTGCCAGCGGCGCGGGGCCACCCTGTTCCACCTGACCGGCCGGCGGCCGCGGGGCGTGAGCACCTGGCTGCCCGAGAGCGAGTCCCGCGCCGGCTACCGGCTGGCCAGCTACGCTCCCGACCTTGCCGGTTCAGACATCTACGTCTGCGGCCCGGATGCCTGGGCCCGGAACGTCCTCGACGACGCACGCCAGGCCGGCGTGCGGGAAGAACAGCTCCACTACGAAAGGTTTGACTGGTGAGAATACGCGCAGTAGTTTCAGCGACCCTGGCTTCCGCCGGGATCCTTTTGGCCGGCTGGCAATCCGGCGCCCACGTGGCCGAATCTGCCAGCGCCGTCGGCACGACGGCGGGAACCGCCGGGACCGGGGCCACCGGCACCGGGTCCGCCAAGTCCGGGCTGGGCAGCTCCGCCGGCGGCTCGTCCTCCGGGTCCGCAGCCTCCGGGGACACGTCCTCCGGCACCGGCACCAGCGGCTCATCGGGATCCTCCGGCAGCTCCTCCGGTTCCTCCAGTGCCGGCGGCACCTTCACCGGGGACTCGGTACAGACCCGGTTCGGCTCGGTCCAGGTGCAGATCATCGTCAGCGGCGGCAAGATCACGGACGTCAAGGCGCTGCAGCTCACGGACGAGGACCGCCGCTCGGTGCAGATCAGCAACCGCGCCGCTCCCCTGCTGCGCTCCGAGGTCCTCCAGGCCCAGTCCGCCAACGTCCAGACCATCAGCGGTGCCACCGTCACTAGCTCTGCGTACCTGACCTCGCTGCAGGCGGCCCTCGATGCGGCCCACCTCTAAGCCGGAAAGCCCGGCACTAAAGGCCCGGACGTTCCAGTGCATGGGCACCGTCATCGGCCTCACCGTCCCGATGGCAGCGAACGACGACGGCGGCTCCCGGGCCGCGGTGGAGGAGGCCCTCGGCACGGCCGCGGACGCCGTCGAACGCATCTTCCGCGAGCTCGACGGGCAGTTCAGCCTCTACCGGCCGGATTCGGAGGCCAGCCGGGTGGCCCGCCGGGAGGTGACCCCCGGGGAAACCTCGGCCGGCTTCCGGGACCGCTACGCCGAGGCCGCGGACTGGCGGCTGCTCACCGAGGGCGCCTTCACCCCGGAACGTCCCGACGGAGCCCCGGACCTGTCCGGGTTGGTCAAGGGCTACGCGGTCCAGGAGGCCGGGGCCGCCCTGTCGTCGCTGGGACTGACGGACTGGTGCCTCAACGCCGGCGGCGACGTGCTGGTCTCCGGCTCGCCGATTGTCGGGACCGCCGCCACCTGGCAGGCCGGCATCGTGGACCCGCAGGACCGCGAAACCCTGCTGGCCGCCTACCCGCTGGGCGGCGGCACCACCGCGCAGGCGCTGGCCACCTCGGGCTCGGCCGAACGCGGCGACCACATCTGGACGCGGGCCACCGGGCCGAGCGAATTCCTGCAGGTTTCTGTCGCGGCGGCGGACATCGTGACCGCCGACGTGCTGGCCACCGCGATCGTGGCGGGAGGGCTCCCGATGCTGAACCGCGCCACCGACGGCTGGGACGTCCAGGTCCTCGCGGTCAGGCGCGACGGCGGCCTGCTCGCCACACCCGGTTTCCGCGCCTAGCGTTCCCGGCCGTCAGCGCTCCGGGCCGTCAGCCCGGCAGGGCGTTCGACGCCGCGACGCGGGCGTACCAAAGCCCGCTGGCCTTGGGGATCCGGCGCTGTGTGTCGTACTCCACCCGGACCAGGCCGAAGCGCTGGTGGTAGCCGAAGGCCCACTCGAAGTTATCCAGCAGGGACCAGGCGAAGTAGCCGCGCACGTCCACGCCCTCGGCAATCGCCGCGTGCAGCGCGCGGAGGTGCTGTTCGAAGAAGCTCCGCCGGTCCTCGTCGTTGACGAAGCCCTCGGCGTCCGGTTCGTCGTCGTACGCGGCGCCGTTCTCGGTGATGTAGATCGGAATCCCTGCCAGGCCCGTGTAGTCGCGTTGCAGCCGCACCAGCAGCCGGCGCAGCCCGTCGGGCTGGACTTCCCAGCCCATGCCGGTGACGGAGAGGCCGCGGGGCACGGCGTGCACGCCGTCGGCGGCCACCATCGGGGAGGACGGGTCGGGGTCCAGGCCGGGCTCCGCCGTGAAGGCGCTCCCGTGGTAGTAATTGACGCCCAGGACGTCCAGCGGGGCGCTGATCAGCTCGAGGTCTCCGGGCCGGACGACGTCGGCCATGCCCAGGTGCGCGACGTCGGCCAGGACGTCCGCGGGGTACTCGCCCCGGAAGAGCGGATCCAGGAACAGCCGGTTGGATTGGCCGTCCGCGCGCCGGGCGGCGTCGCGGTCCAGTTCACGGTCCGGGTCCGCCGGGTCCGCAACTGTCAGGTTCAGGGTGATGCCCACGGTGGCGGCGGCGTCCCGGCTCCGGATCTCCCGCGCCGCCAAACCGTGGCCCAGCAGCAGGTGGTGGACGGCGGCGAGGGCGGCCGACGGGTCCTTGCGGCCGGGGGCATGAAGGCCGGCGGCGTAGCCCAGGAAGGCCGAAACCCAGGGTTCGTTCAGGGTGGTCCAGAACCGGACCCGGTCCCCCAGCGCCCCGTGCATCACGGCCGCGAACTCCGCGAACCGTTCGGCGGTCTCCCGGGCAGCCCAGCCGCCCTTGTCCTCCAGCGCCTGGGGCAGGTCCCAGTGGTAGAGGGTGATCCAGGGCGTGATCCCGGCCGCCAGCAGCCGGTCGACCAGGTCCGAGTAGAAGGCGATTCCCTCCGGGTTGGGGGTGACGCCGTCGGGCATGCAGCGGGCCCAGGAGACCGAGAACCGGTAGGCGGCCAGGTTCAGGTCCTGCATCAGCGCGATGTCCTGCGCCGTGCGGTGGTAGTGATCGCAGGCGACGTCGCCGTTGTGCCCGTCCGCCACGGCGCCGGGCACCCGGCTGAAGACGTCCCAGATCGATTCGCCGCGCCCGCCTTCCCGGGCCGCGCCCTCGATCTGGTAAGCGGCGGTGGCGGCGCCCCAAAGGAATCCGGGCGGGAAGGTCACTGGGGTGCTGTTCATCCGGTGCTGCTCCTTTGCACGGTGCCAATCCTTCTATCGGGGCAGCGGGCGCTGCCCCGCCTTAGAGGTGGGTCAGCTGAGGATACCGCGGCGCGAGGCCGTCGCCGGAGGACTTCCCGGTGACCCGCCGCATCACCCAGGGGCCGGCGAATTCGCGGACCCAGCGGGCGTTGGCGGCGAGCGCTTCGGAGCGGCTGAGTTCCGGGACCGGGGTCATGGGCGGCACGTCGATGGAATGCTCGTGGGCCAGGACGTCGAGGACCCGCCGGGCCATGGTGGCGTGGCCGGCCGGGGACATATGCATCCGGTCCGTGGCCCACATGCCCCAGTCGTAGTATTCGCTGAACCGCCAGTAGTCCACCAGGAGTGCCCCGTGGTCCCCCGCGATGCCGCGGACCAGTTCGTTGTAGATGGCGGTGCGGCCGCGCATCGTGCTGAACACTTTGGACCCGCGGGCGTCGAAGCCGGTGAACATCACCACGGTGGCGCCGGTTGCCGTGAGGGTGCGGATGGCGGCGTCGTAGTCGGCCAGCAGGCCGTCAATGTCGATGCTGGGCCGGAGGATGTCGTTGGCTCCGGCGTAGATGGTCACCAGCGTGGGGTTGAGCGCGACGGCGGCATCCACCTGTTCGGCCAGGATCTGCCGCAATTTCCGGCCACGGATAGCGAGGTTGGCGTAGCCGAAGCCGGGGTCCGCGGCGCCGAGCTGCTCGGCGACCCGGTCGGCCCAGCCGCGCACCCCGTTGGGGCGGGCCGGATCGTCGTCACCGACGCCTTCGGTAAAGGAGTCTCCGAGGGCCACGTACCGGGTGCTGAAATCCATGCAGACAGTCTGTCACCCGTTGCCGGAAGCAACCAAGGAGGCCCGGGCGGACTACCCGGCCTCGGCGGGTACGTTCTCGCGCAGGATCCAGTGGCAGGGGTCCAGCCGGGCCACCACCTTCTCGCCGATCCGGGCGAGGGCGGCGACGTCGTCGGGGTCCAGGGCGTCGAGGAAGAGCTCGCGCACCGCTTCCACGTGGGCGGGGGCGAGCCCGACGAGGGTTTCCAGGCCGGCATCCGTCAGGTGCGCCGTGGTGACGCGGGCATCCCCCGGGTGGGGCTGGCGTTCCAGCCACCCCCGGTTCTGCAGTTTGGTGACCACGTGCGAGAGCCGGGACAGCGAGGCGCTGGTGCGGGCGGCGAGTTCGCTCATCGGCAAGTAGCGGCCCTCCGCCTCGGAGAGCATCGCCAGGACGTTGTAGTCGAAAAGCGAGAGCTTCCCGGCGGAGTGCAGCTGGGTGTCCAGCGCGGCCGGCAGCAGGGTGTTGATGCTCAGCTGTGCCAGCCAGGCACGGCGTTCCTCGGCGTTAAGCCAGCGCGGATCGGTCATGGCTCCATTCTAGGAGCCGGGAAGCTTGACGGTTCAATCCTCCACAGTTTCTGTCCCTGCCGGGGCGCCGTTCCGGGGCTTCGCACCAGGCGGTACGCTGACGCTATGTACGTCGTGTCGCTCACCTACAAGGTGCCCGAAGAGATCGTCGATTTCCACCTGCCCGCGCACGTCCAGTGGCTGCAGGACGCCTTCGACCGGGGCGTCTTCATGGTGGCGGGGCGGAAGATTCCCCGGACCGGCGGGCTCCTGCTCTCGAATGCCGACCGCGCGGACCTGGACGCGGCGCTGCTCGCGGATCCGTTCTACGTCAACGGCGTGGCGGACTTCGACGTCGAGGAGTTCCACGCCAGCCGGGTGGCCCCCGGCTTCGAGAACCTGCTGGACGGCTAGGCCGGGCCTCAGGCCAGCAGCTTCTTCAGCCCGCCCTTCTCCGGCACCCGCACCGGCTGCGGCCAGCGCGGGGTGAGCTGGTCCCCCAGGGTGACGCCACGGAGTTTCCGGCCGAACAGCGGCAGCACCCAGTCATGCACCCAGCGCCGCTGCCGCCGTTCCCAGTCGCGGAACCCCAGCGGGGCCGGCGGTTCCCATTCCTTGGGGCTGATGCTGTGCGGGACGCCCAGATGGTCCAGGACCTGCGCGGCGAGGTACTTGTGGCCGGCCTTGGACATGTGGAGCCGGTCGCTGTACCACATCCTGGGGTCCTGGAAAGCCTCGAAGGCCCAGTAGTCCACCAGCACGGCTCCGTACCAGTCGGCCAGTTCCCGGACCCGGCGGTTGTAGAGGGTGTTGCGGCGCTTGAAGGGTTCGAGCAGCACGGAGACCTTGACGTCGAAGCCGGTGAAAAGCACCACGGTGGCCCCCGAGGCGGTAAGCCGCTGGACCAGGACCTCGTAGTCGTCCATCAGGTCCTCGATGTCGGTGCCGAGGTCCAGCAGGTCGTTGCCGCCGGCGTACAGGGTCACCAGGGTGGGCTTCATCGCCAGCGCCGGTTCCAGCTGCTCGGCGATGATCTGCCGGAGGCGTTTGCTGCGGATGGCGAGGTTGGCGTACTCCCAGCCCGGGTCCGCTTTCGCCAGCCTCTCGGCCACCCGGTCCGCCCAGCCCCGGACGCCGTTGGGCAGGTGCTTGCTGCGGTCCCCCACACCCTCGGTGAAGGAATCGCCAAGGGCGACGTAGACGCGCCGCCCGTCCGGGCCCGGATGCAAGAGGTTCGCGGCCATGCCGCCACGGTAGCGCCGCCGGCCAACCAGCCGGTGCCGGGAGGGTGAACTGCGGGCGGCGGCTTGGCACCGGGACGGTGCCGCCCTGATTCCATACCGCCGCCCGCGCCTTTGCCTAGAGCTCGGCCCGGCCCTGCCGCCAGTAGCCCATGAAGGCCAGCTGCGCCCGGTCGATTCCCGCCTCGCGGACCAGGTAGCGCCGCAACTCCCGGACCGTGGCCGCCTCGCCGGCCATCCAGGCGTAGAACGGGCTCGCGGTGGCGCCGTCGGGGGTCTCCCACAGCAACCCGGGGTCCGCATCCGGCGTGACCGCTTCCGCTTCGGGGTCCTGCGACCGCGTCCTCCGGCCCGTGCCGTCCAGGCGGGAGACAACATCCCGTACGGCGTCCCGGAGCAACTCTCCGTGCGGGCGGCCCCGATGCGCACCGTGCCCGGCGCCGGAGCCGCGCGCGACCCAGGTGACTGCGACGTCGGCCTCCGTGCGGATGTCCCGGATGTCGCCGGCGTCGGGGACCTCCAGGACGGCGTCGCCGCTGAGATGCGGCGGCAGGGTCTCGAGAATCGCACAGATTGCCGGGACCGCCGTCTCGTCCCCGGCCAGCAGGATCCGACCGGCGGCGCCGGGCCGCCACTCGATGCCGGCGTAGGTCTCCTCCAGTACGCAGTGCGCGGCGCGGCTGTTCGGGCCGATCAGGGTGACGCGGTCCCCGGGCCTTGCCTGCCGGGCCCACGTGGCACCCGGCCCCTCGCTGGCGGTTCCGGCGCCCTCTCCGTGCAGCACGATGTCGACGTCGATCTCGGGGTAGACGGCGTCCAGCCGGGCCCGCCGGACGGTGTAGGTGCGCATGGACCCCCGGACGTCCGGGTCCATGGCCAGCCACTGGCGGTACCAGCCGGGTTCCTCCACGCGGAAAACGGGAAGGGGCAGCACGGTTCCGTCCGCCGCCCGCGACGGGAGCACCAGCTTCACCCGGAGGTCCAGGGTGGGGCCGTGGACGCCGAAGTCGCGCAGCGCGTAGCCGCCGAGGGTGATCCGCCGGAAGCTGGGGCTGAGGTCCCGCACGGCGGAGACGGTGACGTCGAAGGCGCGGGACATCGGCTGCTCGGCGAGCGCTTCGGGGACCGGGTGCCGCGCCGTACGCTGGGCGGTCACGGGATCGCCACCATCACGTCGCCGCCGGCCGGGGCAGCCGCCGGGGCGCCCGTGGGAGCACCCTCCGGGGCGGATGCGGTGTGGTGGCGCCCGAGCGGCAGCACCAGCGGTGTGCCGGACACCGGGTCCGGCATCACCCGGCACTCCAGGCCGAACACCTCCCGGATCAGCTTCTCCGTGACCACCGCCGCGGAGGCGCCCTGAGCCACGATCCGACCGGCCTTGAGGGCGATCAGGTGGTCCGCGTAGCGTGCGGCCAGGTTCAGGTCGTGGAGCACGATCACCACCGTGGTGCCGCGGCGCCGGTTGAGGTCCGTCAGCAGGTCCAGCACCTCCACCTGGTGGGCCAGGTCCAGGTACGTGGTGGGTTCGTCGAGCAGCAGCAGTTCGGTCTCCTGCGCCAGCGCCATCGCGATCCAGACCCGTTGGCGCTGGCCGCCGGAGAGCTCGTCGACGTCGCGTCCGGCCAGGTGGGCGGTGTCCGTGGCCGCCAGTGCCCGCTCGACGGCGTCCTCGTCGGCCCGGCTCCAGCCGCCGAAGGCGCCGCGGTGCGGGTAACGGCCCCGGCCGACGAGGTCACGGACGGAGAGGCCGGCCGGGGCGGAGGGGTGCTGCGGGAGCAGTCCCATCTGCCGGGCGAGGTCCCGGGCCGGGCGGGACCGGATGTCCTGGCCGTCGAGGGTGACGGCGCCGCCCGCGGGCTTGAGCAGCCGGGACAGGCCGCGGAGCAGGGTGGACTTGCCGCAGGCGTTGGCGCCCACGATCATGGTCACCTTCCCGGGCGGAATCGTGCAGCTGAGGCCGGCCACCACCGGTGTGGCCCCGTACTCGAGGGTGAGATCCTGTGCGGCGAGTTCTGCCATCTCAGGTGTCCTTTCGGTTGGCGGTGGCCAGCAGCCACAGCAGGAAGGGCGCGCCCAGCGCACCGGTCACGACCCCCACGGGGAGGACGGTCCCGGCCAGGAGCAGCGGGGCAAGGTTCGCGGCGAGGAAGTCCGCGGAGAGGACAATCAGCATCCCGGTCAGGGCCGCAGCCGGCAGGCTGGTCCGGCGGGTCAGGCGGCGGGAAATCGGGCCGGCGAGGAAAGCGACGAAGGCCACCGGGCCGACCGCCGCCGTCGCGCAGGCAGCGAGGGCGACGCCGACCACCACGACGCCCAGCCGGGTGGCGCCGACCCGCACGCCGAGCCCTGCGGCGGCGTCGTCGCCGAGCTCGACCATCCGCAGGGGCCGCGCCAGGGCGGCGGCCGCCGGGACCAGCACCAGCAGGGCCGCGGCCAGAACGCCCGCCCGCTCCCAGCCGGCGGAATTCAGCGAACCGTTGAGCCACACCAGGGCGTCCGCGGCGGTCCGGATGTCCGAGCGGGTCATGAGGAAACTGACCACCGCCTGCAGGGCCGCGGCGATTCCGACGCCGGCCAGGATTAGCCGGCCGCCGGCCGCCCCGCTCCCGCCGGTACCGCGGCGGGAGATCGCATAAATCAGGAGGGCGACGGCGAGGGCGCCCGCGAGCGCGGCCCCGGACACGGCGGCGCCGGAGGCCCCGAAGACGATGATGGCCGTGACCGCCGCGGCGCTCGCCCCGTAGCTGATGCCGATGACGTCCGGGCTGGCCAGCGGATTCCGCAGCAGCGTCTGGAACAGCGCCCCCGAGAGGCCGAAGGCGGCGCCGACCATGGCGCCTGTGACCGCCCGCGGCAACTTCAGCTCCATCACCATGAAACTCACCGTCGGGATCCTGGGGGCACCGCTGAGGTGCGCGGCGAGGACCCTCCACAGGTCGGGAACGGTGACGGTGTAGCTGCCCAACAGGACCGCCGCCGAGAACACCCCGCCGGCGGCGAGGGCCAGCAGGACCGCCGGGCGGGACGGCCGCAGGGACGGCAGCCGGGCGCTCACAGCGCGGCCCCCTTGCTCCGGCGGACCAGCCAGACAAAGACGGGGGCTCCCACCAGGGCGGTCATGATCCCCGCAGGCACCTCGCCCGGGAGCAGGACCACCCGCCCGGCCACGTCAGCGAGGAGCAGCAGGCACGGCCCCAACACCAGGGACAGCGGCAGGATCCACCGGTAATCCGGGCCGGAAAGGAGCCGGACCGCGTGCGGCACCACCAGGCCCACGAAGCCGATCGGCCCGGCCAGCGCCGTGGCCGCCCCGCAGAGCAGCACCACTCCCAGCGCGGTGACCCCGCGGGTGAGGCCGACGCGTTGGCCGAGTCCGCGGGCGACGTCGTCTCCCAGCGCCAGGCCGTTCAGGGCACGCCCGGCAACCACGACAAGCACGGCGCCCGCGACCAGGAACGGCAGCCCGGCCAGCACCACGGACCAGTCCCGTCCGGCGAGGCCCCCCACCTGCCAGAACCGGAACCGGTCCAGGGTGTCCTGGCTGGAGATCAGGATCACGTTCATCAGCGAGAACAAAGCCGCGCTCAGGGCGGCACCGGCGAGGGCGAGTTTCACCGGGGTGGCGCCGCCCCGGCCCGCCGCGGCGATCAGGTAGACCACGACGGCGGCCGCCGAGGCCCCGGCGAACGCGAGCCACAGGTACCCGGTCAGCGAGGTCACCCCCGCGAGGTGGATACCGGCGACCACGGCCAGCGCCGCCCCGGCGTTGACGCCCAGGATGCCCGGGTCCGCCAGGGGGTTGCGGGCCACGCCCTGCATGGCGGCCCCGGCCAGGCCCAGCGCGCCGCCCGCCAGGAGCCCCAGCACAGTGCGCGGCACCCGGGCCTGCACCACGGCGTGATCCCCGTTGCCCGGATCGAACCCGGTCAAGGCCGCGACGACGGTGCCGAGGCTGAGCTGCCGGGCGCCCACCGCCAGCGAGGCCGCGGACACCAGGACCAGCGCGGCAACGGCGGCGAGCAGCCAGCCGGCGCGGACGCTCCGCCCCCGGGCTGAGCGCATGGGGCGCCCTACTTTGCCGCGGCGGCGGTGTCCGCCGCGGCCGCGAGCTGGGGAAGGAAGCGGTCCAGCGCCCACGGCAGGCTCAGCGGGGAGGCCGCGGAGATCGAGAGCGTCAGCGTGTTGTCCGGGTCCGCAACCAGGGCGCCCTTCTTAATCGCGGGGATCTGGCCGAGCAGGGGGTGCTGCTTGATCGAGTCCGCGGTCTTGGCGTCTGGGATCCAGGTGACGAAGAGGTCCGAGTCGAGCTCGTTGGCCTTCTCGGCGGACCACGGGATGAAGAACTCCTTGGAATCCTTGGTGTTCGAGGCCACCACGGGGGCCAGGGTCATTCCCAGGCTGGAGAGGAACCGGGGACGGTTGTCATTGGCGGTGTAGATGTTCACGCCGTCGCTCTTGGCCGGCTCCAGGTTGCCGTAGATGAAGGTCTTGCCGGCCAGCTGGGGGTAGGCGGCGGCCTTGTCCCTGACCGTGGCCTCGGTCTTCGCGACCAGGTCGGCGGCCTCGGCCTCCTTGCCCAGCGCCTTGCCGATCATGGCGGTGGAGTCCTGCCAGGCGGTGCCGTAGGCGACGCCGGGCTGCGCCACCACGGGGGCGATGTCGCTGAGCTTGCGGTAGTCCTCCTCGCTGAGGCCGGAGTAGGCGCCGAGGATCACATCCGGGTTGAGCTTGGCGATTTCGGCGAAGTTGATCCCGTCAGCCTCCGAGTACTGCGTGGGCGCGGTGGCGGAGCCGGCTCCGGCGCCCAGCCGGTCCAGCGCGGTGTCCTTCCACGGCGTCGACGCCCGGCTGTTACCGCCCCAGTCATTCTTCGGCAGGCCCACCGGCACGACGCCCAGGGCGAGCGCGACGTCGTCGTTGACCCAGGACACGGTGACCACGCGCCGCGGCTGGTGCTCCAGCGTCGTCTCACCAAAGGCGTGCTTGATGGTCACGGGGTAGCCGGCGGTGGCGGCCCCCGCGTCCTGCGCGCCGACGGGGCCGGTGGAGCAGCCGGCCAGGCCAAGGCCGGCGACGACGGCGAGGGCGGCTGCACCGAGTGCGCGCCGGGAGAGGGTGCGCGGGCTCAGGAGAGTTCGGGCGAAGCGGGAGGGAGGCGTAGCAAGCGGGGACGTCACGAGAATCCTTAGGTAGGTGATGCAAACCTAAGTAAGGCTAACCTATCTTCAATATAATTACGCAAGCTTTGAGTGACGTAATTGCCTTGGGGTGCCTCGCGGGTCCGCGAAGGGCGGACTGGACACCGGGTTCCGCGTTTGCGAGGATGGCGGAGCCGGGCATCGGGAACCGGCACCGGACGGGCAGAGATCACCTCCGGATGCGACGAGGGAAAGTGGGCGGACATCAGGACGATGACTCCAGCCGCAGTCAGCGGGGTGGCCGTTGCGGCCTGCATCGCGCCCGCGCCGTCGCCGGCCCCCTCCACCATGTACGGACCCGCCGCGGCCTAACGCCGCCGCGCCCCCCCTACCGGAATCGCAGGCCGGCAGCAGCCTGCCCTTCTCCCCCGCGCGTCCAACGCGCCGGCCGGAGCTCTCCGATCCCGAAAGACCTTCCCATGGACGAAATCACCGCTGCCCGCATCCGCTCCTCCTTCATCAACGCCAGCCGCTCCGAAACCGCCAAGCTGAACCTGCCCAGAAATTTCGACAGCCTGGACTGGGACAGCCTCGACTTCCTCGGCTGGCGCGACGGCAAGATGCCGCTGCGCGGCTACCTGGTGCTCCCCGGCGCCACCGGGCCCGTCGGCATCATGCTCCGCGCCCCCGAAGGCGGTGCCAAGAAAAACCGCGCGGTCCTCTGCGAACTGTGCCGCGACATCCACTCCAAGGACGACGTGCTGCTCTGGGTGGCCAAACGGGCGGGCCAGTCAGGCCGCAACGGCAACACCGTGGGCACCTTGATCTGTGCGGACTTCGGCTGCTGCCGCAACGTGCGCGTGGCGCCGCCGGTCAACGACATCAACCCGGACCCGGAGGCGGCCGTCGCCCGCCAGGTCGAAGGCCTGATAGCCCGGACCGCGCAGTTCATGGACCGCGTCCGCGGAGCTTGACGGCACGGCCCCGTCTCACCCTGTGCGCCCGGGCTGCTTAGGCCGCCCGGGCGCGCCGGCGTCAGCGCAGGATGATGTCCACCGGGTTCGCCTCGGACCGCCACGCCCCGCCGTCGGCGGCATTGGGGGCGATCACCGGGGCCGTCAACACGCCGGAACGGTTGGTGCGCTTGTCCCGGAGGATCTCGGTCACCGAACCGAGGTGCCGGGACAGGTCGATCACGTTCTCCGGGGCGGCGAGCAGCAGCTGGAAACCGAATTCGTGCAGCGCCTTGATGCCGGCGCCGGCGAATTCCTCGGAGGCCAGGACGAACGCCTCGTCCATCATGACCGTGCCGTAGGTGGTGAAGCCCTGCTCGGCGATGCCCAGCTGGTAGCTCAGCGCGGCCGCCATAATGAACGCGGTGAAGCGCTGCCGCTCGCCGCCGGACATGGAGCCGGTGTCCGCGTGCATGAACACCTCGGTCTTCTTCGCACCCTTCGCCGAGCCGGACTTCGCGGCGCCGGACTTGCCGGTGCGGGCGGCCACCTCGCGGTGTTCCTTGCACTGGATAAACAGGTGCCCGCGGACGTCCAGCACCTCGGCGCGCCAGCGGCGGTCCTCCGGGCTCTGCGAACCCAGCCGCTTCACGAGGGTTTCCAGCGACTTGTACCGGGTGGTGAGTTCGACGTCGTCGTCCGCGGGCGTCGACGCACCGGCGGCGACAGTCTTCCCGGGCCTGGCGTGCCGGACCTTGAGGGCGTTCTGGATGGCGTCCTTGAACTGCTTGGCCGTGGCCGGAAGGGTCTGCTTAATGTCCAGCTCCAGGTAACTGCCCTCGTGGAAGTTCACCTGGGACAGGATGCCGTTCAGCGGCAGGATCCGGCTGGTGATGGAGCGCCGCTCCTCGTCCAGCAGGTGCAGCAGCGTGGAGAACGATTCGTGCGTGCGCTGGTTGAAGAACTGCCGGAACTCGGCCTCCTGGGCGGGCAGGCCGTCGCTGACGATCGCGTGGTACCGGGCCTCGAACTCGCCGGCGGCGCCGATGGAGGTGCCGTGGTCGGCGGAGATGGCCGTGCCCCACTCACGGACGAAGCCCTCGAAGATGCGGGTAAGCCGCTCAGCGGTGGCCTGGCCGCGGGACTCAGCGGCGTGCAGTTCGGCCAGCAGCCGGGTCCGCACCTGGTTGGCCAGCAGGTCCAGTTCGTGCATTTCCAGCACATCGCCAAAGCCGCTGAAGTACTCCGCCAGGGCCGCGGCAGCCTCCGGGGAGGGCGGCTGCTCGGCGAGCCGGCGCCGGGCCGCGTCCAGCAGTGAGTCGGCGGTGGTCAGCTGCGCGTCCAGGGCCTTGTATTCGCTCTGCAGCACGGCGGCGGATTCGGTGCTGGACTGGTGCCGCTCACGGGCCGTCTCCACCGTGGCCCGCAGCGGTTCCAGGTCCGCCTGGGCGGCGAGGGCGTCCTTGAGCCGCTGTTCGATCCGGGCCAGCTCCTCGGCGGCGACCGCCGCGGACACCTGCTCCCAGGGCCGGTGGTCCTCGGCGACGCGCCGCAGCGCCTCGAGCTGCCGGGTCATGCCCTGGTGCGATTCCTCGCGGTCCTGGGCAAGCTCCGCGGCCCGCGCCAGTTCCCGTTCCAGCTCCTCCACCTGGGCCGCCACCAGGTCCAGCTTGGCGGCGTTGTCGAAGCCCAGGACGTAATCCTGCCGCCCGGTGAAACGGTCATCCTTTTCCACGGTGTGGCGGTTGCGCTTGACCACGCCGCCCAGGCTGAGGCCCTTGTCCAGGCCGGCAAGCTCGTCCGGGTTCTCCACACAGGGGTAGGCGAAGTCCAGGGCGATCCGCTCCCGGATCCACTGCCCGGCCTCCGCAATCGCGCTGCCCTCGGGCCCGGCGGTGAGGATGTCCAGCTTGCCCAGCAGGTCGCCGTCGGACGCCTCCGCCACGGCCAGCGCCCCGCCTGCGAGCGGCTTGGAGATGTCCACGGCGCGGAGGGCACCGCGGACCGTGTGGTCGTTGAGGTAGCGGGTGACGGCCGTGAAGTGCTCGCCCGGCACCAGCAGCGTGGTGGCGAGGCTCCGCAGCGCACGTTCGGCGGCCGGGCGCCAGCGTTCCTGGCCCTCGGCGAGGTCGATCAGCTCGCCACCGAACGGCATCTGCTCCTCCGGGACCCCGATGGCGGCGGCGATGGCGGTGCGGTTCTCGATGCTCGACGGCGGCAAGAGGGACTTGCGGGTCTTCAGTGAGACGAGTTCCTGCTGGGCCGCGGCGAGTTCACGCTTGCGCGCGGCGTGGCTGTCGAACGCCTCGAAGCGCAGTTCCTTCAGCGCCTCGGAGTCGTCCTTGAGTTCGGCCGACCGCGCGGCGGCGTGCTCGTGGGCCTGCTCCCAGCCCGCGGCGGTCCAGTCGAGCTCCAGGCCGGCGTCGGTGAGGGCCTTCCGGGCGGAGGCCTCCACTTCCTCGCGGAGCTTCAGGCCCACCCGGGCGTTCTCCAGCGACTGTTCGATCGCGGAGATCGCGTTGCCGCCCTGGTTGTTGTACTCCGCCTCGAGCTGGCGCAGTTCCTTGGCCAGGCCGTCCCGGACGGCCCGCTCGGCGGCCAGGTCCTTGGCCTTCGCCTGGGCCAGGTCCTTGAACCGGGCCAGGGTCTTCTCATGTATGGCGACGGCGAGCTGCTGCCGGTAGGCCTCAAATTCCTCGCCGGCAAGTTCCCGCAGCCGGTTCGCGTCCAGCAGGGACTGGGCGTACTCCTTGTTCAGGCCGGGGACCGGGGCCAGCTGGTCACGCTGCTGCCGGACGTCCTCGAGCCGCTGCCGGATGGACATGAGGTTGCTGAATTCCTCGACGACGTCGTCCGCGGCGGCCAGGGTGGCCGGGGCATCCAGCACCTGGTCGCGGAAGAACGTGTTCACGCTGCCGCCGAGGCCCTTGCCGGCCTGGATGACGCGCAGCAGCGGCAGCGCCTGGTCCGAGTTGATCCCCAACAGCCGGCGAAACCGCTCCGCGAACGCCTTGTGCACATCGAAAATCTGGGCGTCCGGGAAGATGGCGTCCAGCGTGGACTTGGTGAACCGCTTCTCCGCGATCCCCTCCACCTTGGCCAGGTCCAGCGGCTTGTTGTCGATCAGGTAGAACCGGCCGACGCTGGATTCGGTGCCGTTCTTGGGCAGGTCGAAGAGGGCCGAAATGGTGACCCGGGTGCCGGCGGCGTTGTCGAACGTCAGCGCGACGGCTGACCAGGTGGCGCCGGGGCGCTGGTAGGCACTGGCCGAGCCCTCGCCGACGGCCTTGTCTCCCACCTTGCCGCGCATATACGTGAACGTGGTCCGCTTGTCCTCGACGGCCCCGCCGGCCCGCTGCGCAGCGGCCTCATTGGACCGCGGCCGGGCATCGAAGACACGCAGCATCGCGTCGAACAGCGTGGACTTGCCGACGCCGGAGTTGCCCGTCAGCAGCGTGCCGTTGCGGTCCACGTGCATCGTATGCGCGCCGTGGAATGTACCCCAGTTGACCACCTGCACCAGGGCGAGGCGCATCTGTCCCGGGTTCGTCAGCTCGCCCATAGGAAGCATGGTTGCGATGCTCATTCGGCTGCCTCGGTTTCGTTGGCGGGGCTGGGTGACGAGTCGTCCTCACCGTCCGAGTCCTCGGTGGTGTCCTCACCGTCCGGAACAGCGTCGCCGTCGAGTTCGAGGAGGGGTTCCGTGCCGGTGGGGTCGGTGCCGGCGGCGATCAGGGCCTCGATGTGGGCGGGGATGTCGCCGATGTTCTCGAAGGGCAGGGCCAGCGGGAGGGCGTTGGAGATGGTGTACACGTCGTCGAGGCCGGTGCCCAGCAGCAGCTGGCGGGCCAGGAGCTTGGTGATGGCGCGGTTGACGACGTCGGCGTCGCGCAGGGCGTCCTGCTGGCCGGCGGGCTGGTAGTGGGCCACGAGGTCGGCGATTTCCTCCCGCGTGATGGTCGGGTCGGTCTGGGCCGTGACGTGCCGGTCCAGCAACAGCCGCAGCCGGAGCAGGACGATCGTCTCTACCCGGCTGAGCGCGCGCTGCTGGCGCAGGATGCTGGAGCGGGTGCTGCCGCCGATGGCCTCCGGGTCCACCGGGCGCAGGACGGCGACCTTCCGCTCATGGTCCAGCTGCAGGGTCAGGAACAGCTCGGAGAGCCGGCTGCGCAGGATCAGCTGGTTGTCGAGCAGCGTGGTCCAGAGCTTCTCGTCCCGGCCGCCGTCGATGTAGGGGCCCTTGAGCAGCTTCACCAGCGCCTGCCGCACCTTCATCGGCAGCACCCCGGTGTCGCCGGGGAAGAGGGCCGCGCCGTCGACGAAGGTGTCGCGGGGAGTCACCGTGAACGGGTCCGCCTGCGCCCGGGTAGCAGCCGTTTCGGCCCCTGCGTCGGGCGTGTCCTGCGGCGATTCGGTCATCTTCAGTCCTCTTTAAGCGTGACGACGGGGAGGTAGGCGGTGCGGGTGGACCCGTCGATTTGTTCGAAGTCCAGCGGCTGCCAACCGCCGCGGTCGAACCCGGCGCCCTGGTGCAGCGCGTGGGAGAGCAGCGCCCGGATGGAGTTGATGTGGCGTTCGTCCGCGGGCAGCTGCTCCCAGGCCTCGGCGAGGGTGGCCGCCCCGGCGGCGGCGCCGCGGATGGCGGCCGGGTTGGCCTTACCGGTGCGCGGCGAGCGCGCCCGGTCCGAGTCGCTGAACGCGATCGGGTCAGCCAGCTTGGGCGGGGCGGCGAACTCGTCCGGGTCGAAGAGTTTGATCATGGCCAGCGACTCGAAGCCCGCGTTGTAGAGCACCGGCCCGCGGACCAGGCCCGGCCGCTCGCGCTCGTAGGGCAGGGAGCGGATCGCCTGCTCGGCCTCCCGCAGGACCTTCCGCAGCCGCACCGACTGGCGGTAGTCGTCGCTCTGCACGTAGGTGTTCAGGCTCTCGCTGAGCTTGCCGTAGATCCGCTGGATCTGGCTGTGCTGGCTGCGGAGTTCGGCGACGAGGTTCTTCAGCGTCTCCCGTTCCTCCTGGCTGAGGTCGTCGGCGAACTGGCGGCTGAGCACCTCGCCGATCGCGGAACGGAACCGCAACTGCTGCTGGGGGTCCTCCAGGAAGGCGGTAAAGGACCGGAACGTCCTGCCCTCGGGGCTCTGCCGGAGCCGCTTGTCCGCCTCCAGGACCTGGGCCATGGTGGCGCCCTTGCTGAGCGACTCCTCGATGATCTGGTTGCGGAGTTCGCCCACCAGTTCCTCGATCCGGTCACGCATCTTCTTGTAGTCGGCGGGCAGGCTCGCGGCGAGGTCCAGGATGTTGCCCGCGGCCTCGACGGCTTCCTCGTCGTCGAGCAGGCCGTCGAATTCCCCGGAGCTGATGTCCTCGATCAGCTGGCGCCGTTCGCCGATCTCTTCCTGAAGCGCCTCCAGCCGGGCGCTCTGGTCCGGGTTGGTTTCGTTGGCCAGCTTCTCGACGTCGCCCAGCAGCGTGCCCAGGCGGGAGCCGTTGAGGGTGGAGCGTTCGCTGGAGAGACTGTCGAGGAACGCCAGCACGCGGGCCGCCGGTTCGGTGACTTCGTAGACGATCTGGCCCGACTGGTTGCGGCGGGTGAGGAAGTTCTTCCGGGTCCACTCGTCGCCGAAGGCCTTGCCGTTCGCCGACCCGCCGAGGCCCGGCTCCTGTCGGCGGAGCTGTTCGAGGAAGGCGTCGACGTCGGCGTGGAACTGTTCCAGCGGCAGCTGCGGCCGGGTGCGGGTGAAGGAGGCCTGCAGGACCGCGATCACCCAGGGGGCGGAGCGAGTCAGCGCCCACGCGGGTCCCTTGGTCAGCAGTTCCAGCTCACGCAGCCGGGCACTGATGGCGTCCGCGGAGGACAGGGCGGATCCGGGCACGCAACTCTCCTCTCGCTGCCGGGGGACGGCAGCGACGCAAAACTGCCAGCTACAAGGTTAACGCAGGCACCGCCGACGCCGGACTCGCCCCCTCTCGCCTCCAAACCGGCTCGTGGGGCGCATGTTTCTGGTGGGGCTCCTGCGATCTGTTCGTGACCTACCACCGGGTAGCGTCTCGATCCCGTATCAAGAGGGCCCGACGCGCCCCGGGACTCTGGAACGGCCCGCCTCCCCCGCCCTACGCTCGGGCTACTGATTCAGCCGAAGCGCCGTTGCAGGAGGAAGAATGCAGTTCGATGCGAGCCTGTTTGATCTGACCACGGTGGAGACCGGGACCCTGGTGTTCGGCGGGACACTGCTGTTTGCCGCCCTTCTGGCCCTGTTCATCATGACGGCGGCGACGGTGGCCCTGGCGCTGCTGGGCGTGGGCAAGCTGGCCTGGTTCCTCGTCGTCCGGACGCTCGTGGGAATGGTCACCGGCATCAATACGGCGTGGGAGCACTTGGTCCACCACGCGGGCCGGGTGGAACTGCCCGGCGACTTCCCGGGCGAACTGATCGGGCACTCGTCCCCTAGCACCGGCACCTACCCGCGAGTAATCTTGCGGGACAGCTGAAGGGTCCTCCACCCGCGGCGGATCCAGGGCTTGAGCCGGCCAGTCCGGTGAGGGGAGATGCCCAGTGAGCTCCGCCGTCGACAACCCAGCCGCTCCCGATCCGGGGCCGGAAACCGGACATCCCGCCGTCGAGGCCCCGCCGGCCGACGAACTGGGGGCTGGCGCCACCGCGGACACCGCCCGCGCCGTCGCAGAGGCCGCCCGGGACACCAGCTGGGACCGGCCCAGCTTCGCGAAGGGCCTGTACCTGGGCAGCTTCGACCCAAGCCTGATCCATCCCTGGCCGCAGGCCCCGGCGGACGACGTCGAACGCGGCGAGGCGTTCATGGAGCGGCTCACGGTCTACTGCCGCACCATGTCCGGCCGGGTGATCGAGCGGGAGGCGAAAATCCCGGACGAATACATCAAGGGCCTGGCGGACCTGGGCGCGTTCGGCATGAAGATTCCCCGCGAGTACGGCGGCCTGGGCCTCACGTTGGTCTACTACGGCCGCGCCCTCGCCCTGCTGGGCTCGGTGCATCCCAGCCTCGGTGCGCTGCTCTCCGCCCACCAGTCGATCGGCGTGCCCGAACCGGTCAAGGTGTTCGGCACAGCGGAGCAGAAACGCGAGTACCTCCCCCGGTGCGCGGCCGGCGCCGTCACCGCCTTCCTGCTCACAGAGCCCGACGTCGGCAGCGACCCCGCCCGCATGGGCAGCACGGCAGTACCTTCCGACGACGGTTCCTCCTACCTCCTCGACGGCGTGAAGCTCTGGACCACCAACGGCGTGATTGCCGAGCTGGTGGTGGTCATGGCCGTGGTGCCGCCGCACACGGACCCGGACGGCACGGAGCACCGGGGCGGGATCAGCGCGTTCGTGGTGGAGATGGACTCGCCCGGCATCACGGTGGAGAACCGCAACGCGTTCATGGGCCTGCGGGGCATCGAGAACGGCGTCACCCGCTTCCACCAAGTCCGGGTGCCCGCCGCCAACCGGCTGGGGCGGGAGGGCCAGGGCCTGAAAATCGCGCTGACCACGCTGAACACCGGCCGCTTGAGCATCCCGGCCCTCTGCGTGGCGTCCGGCCGCTGGAGCCTCAAAATCGCGCGGGAGTGGTCCAACGCCCGTACCCAGTGGGGTCGCCCGGTGGGCCGGCACGAGGCGGTGGGTAAGAAGATCGCCTTCATCGCGGCGAGCGCCTTCGCCCTGGACGCGGTCTTTGAACTGTGCGCCGAGTTGGCCGACGCCGGGCAGAAGGACGTCCGGATCGAGGCAGCGCTGGCCAAGCTCTGGTCCACGGAGATCAGCTGCCGGATCGCAGACGAGCTGGTGCAGATCCGCGGCGGGCGTGGCTTCGAGACCGCCGATTCGCTGCAGGCCCGGGGCGAACGGGCGGTGCCGGCAGAGCAGCAGTTGCGGGACCTGCGGATCAACCGGATCTTCGAGGGGTCCTCGGAGATCATGCGGCTGCTGATCGCGCGGGAGGCCGTGGACGCACACCTGGCCGCCGCGGGCGCGCTGGCCACCGCGGACGCCAGCCTGCCGGACAAGGCCCGGGCCGCCGTCGGCGCCTCCGGCTTCTACGCCCGCTGGCTGCCGAAGCTGCTCGCCGGCAACGGCATGGACCCGCGGTCCTACGGTGACTTCGGCCGGCTGGCCCGGCACCTGCGGTACGTCGAGCGCGCCTCGCGGAAGCTGGCGCGGCAGACCTTCTACGGGATGGGCCGCTGGCAGGCGGCCCTGGAGCACAAACAGGCGTTCCTGGGCCGGATCGTGGATATCGGCGCCGAGCTGTTCGCCATCTCCGCCTGCTGCTCCCGGGCTGAGATGCTGCTGCGCACCGCGCCGGAGCGCGGGGCGTCCGCCTACGAACTGGCCGATGCCTACTGCGCGCAGGCCCGGGTGCGGGTCGAGGAATACTTCGACCAGCTCTGGCGGAACACCGACGACGGCGACCGCGGCCTGACGGCGAGGGTGCTGGCCGGCGACTACGAGTGGCTGGAGGCCGGCGTGCTGGACCAGTCGGAGGGCACCGGGCCGTGGATCGCCGACGCCTCCCCGCGCGAGTCGAAAGCGGAAAACCTGCACCGGAGCTACCGCTGACCTGCGGCAACACCCGCGATCCCTAATAATAAGTAACCTTGCTAATTGGGTTGCCGGCGTGGTTAGGTATGGCAAGACCTGGTGACGGTCGAAGCATTGCCGTGCCCGGCCGGAACAGCCGGCACGGGTCTCCCAATGAAAGCGAGCAGCCATCATGAGCAGCACAGCAGGCCCCGAAGACCGCAGCCCCCGCCGCGAGAGCACGGCGGACCTCGAAACGGGCCGCGACGCCCGGATCCACGACGCCCGGCAGGACACCGCCGAGACCGTCCGCCCCGCCGGGACCGAGACTGTCCACCCCGCCGAAGAGCACGCCGGCCACCACGCCGAGCACCGCGCGGAGACTCCCCCCGCGGCCGCCGCCGGGACCCCCGCCGAAGAACGCGAAATCCGCGCCGAGGACCGGGCAGGCCACTCCACCGAGACCCGCGCCATGCCCGCCGCCGCCGGTGCCGCGACGGGTGCCGCCGCCGCCACGGCCGCCCGGGACCACCACGACGACCGGCCCATCCACGGCTCGCGCGACCCCCGCCGGGACGGACTGGACCGCCACGACCGGCTGGACCGGGAAACCGTCGTCGAGGAGGTCCCCACCCGCGAAACAGTCGTGGCCCGCGAAAAGGAACAGTTCGGCGGCATCAAGGTCGGCTCCGCCTTCTTCGGCTGGCTCGCCGCCACCGGCATGGCCGTGATCCTGACCGCGCTGGTCGCCGCCGCCGGTACCGCCGTCGGCCTCGCCACCAACACCACGGTGAACGATGCCGTGAACCAGGCCTCCGGCAACCAGACCGTGGGCCTCGCCGGCATCATCACCCTCCTGGTGATCCTGTTCCTCTCCTACTACTGCGGCGGCTACGTGGCCGGCCGGATGGCGCGCTTCAACGGCGCGCGGCAGGGCCTCATGGTGTGGATCTGGGCGCTGATCGCCGCCGTCGTCGTCGCCATCCTGGCCATGACCGCCGGCCAGAAGTTCGACGTCCTCGCCAACCTGAACAGCTTCCCGCGCATCCCGGTCAACGAGGGCGACCTCACCACCACCAGCGTGATCGCCGCCGTCGTGGTGGCCGTCGTGGCCCTGATCGGCGCCATGCTGGGCGGCCTCGCGGGCATGCGCTTCCACCGCAAGGTGGACCGCGCCGGCTTCACCCCGGTGGAAACGGTCGAGGAGCGCTAATCCCCTCCGGGAAACGGCACCCCTAGCGGCCCTCGACACCGTCGAGGTAGTGCCAGCGGCGGTCCAGCCGGCGGAACCGGTTGGTCTCGCGCTGGACGCCGCGCTCCCCGGCCACCCGGTAGTGCGCCGCGAACTCGACCGTTCCCTCGCTGTCCAGGGGGCCGCCGCGGTGGGTCGCGAGGATGTCCAGCCGCCGCCACTGGATCGCCGGATCCAGGTCCAGCTCCGCCGGCCGGGTCTCCGGATGCCAGGTGCGGAGCAGGTACTCCGGATCCAGGACCACGAACGCGCTGTACCGTGACCGCATCAGCTGCTCGGCGGTCGGTGCTTCCGCTTCCCCGCGGTGGTACCGGCCGCAGCACTGCCCGTACTGCTCACCGGAGAGGCACGGGCACCGGCCCTCGAACCCTGACTGCTGCACGCGTTTCCCTTCCCTCGCCCGGTCCCTGACGGCCCGAAGCTGACACCGACTATATGCCTGTGGCGGGCCGCCGCGGGCCCGAAGGTATCGGCTTGGACACATCCTGGGTCCGCCGACGTTTCCCGGCGCGTCGGCGGCCAATTCTCCGTAAGGTTAACGGTGGCCGGGAACGGCCCGCAGCAGGCTTGGAAGGGAGAGGCGACGTGGAAGACCCGACGACCACCGCCATGAATCTGACCTACGCCGGCACCCTCGTGATCGGCGTCGTCATGTTCTTCGGCGTCGCGGCGGCCTTCGTCATCACCCTCCTGCTCGCCGGCCTCGGCAGGCTCATCGCCACCCTGGGCATGGCCCTCTTCGGCCGCCGCGCCGGCGCACCCGTGGCGACGAAACGCAGGCCGAAACTGAAGCCGGCCCGCAAAGACCCGCAGATCTCCCCGGAATGGGCGGCCGCCGTCGAACGCGCCGATGCCCGGGCCCGCGCACGGGCCGAGGCGGCCGCGGCACCCGAAGTCACCGTCTCCGTCCGCGAGCTCCCCGCCGCCGGCCGTCCGGAGCGCAAGGCCAGCTGAGCCCTTACCGCGCCCGGGTATCTGGGCTACGTTGGGACCCATGGAATTCAGATACCTCGGCCATAGCGGCTTCAAGATCTCGGAAATCACCTTCGGCAACTGGCTCACCCACGGCTCACAGGTGGAGAACGACGTCGCCACCCAGTGCGTGCGGGCGGCGCTCGACGCCGGGATCAGCACCTTCGACACGGCCGACGTCTACGCCAACACGGCCGCCGAGACCGTCCTCGGCGAGGCCCTCAAGGGCGAGCGGCGTGAATCCCTGGAAATCTTCACCAAGGTCTTCGGCCCCACCGGCCCCAAGGGCCACAACGACCTGGGGCTTTCCCGCAAGCACATCATGGAGTCCATCAACGGCTCCCTGTCCCGGCTGCAGACCGACTACGTCGACCTCTACCAAGCCCACCGGTACGACTTCGAAACCCCGCTGGAAGAAACCATGCAGGCCTTCGCCGACATCGTCCGGCAGGGCAAGGCGCTATACATCGGCGTCAGCGAATGGACCGCGCAGCAGATCCGCGACGGCCACGCCCTCGCCAAGGAACTGGGCTTCCAGCTGATCTCCAACCAGCCGCAGTACTCCATGCTGTGGCGGGTCATCGAGGCCGAAGTGGTCCCCACGTCCGAGGAGCTGGGCCTGTCCCAGATCGTCTGGTCCCCCATGGCCCAGGGTGTCCTCAGCGGCAAGTACCACCCGGGAAAGCCCGCACCCGAGGGCAGCCGCGCCACCGATTCCAAGGGCGGCGCGCGGATGATCGAGCGCTGGATGTCCGACGAGGTGCTCACCGGCGTGCAGCAACTCAAGCCCATCGCCGACGAGGCCGGGCTGACGATGGCGCAGCTGAGCATCGCCTGGGTGCTGCAGAACAAGAACGTCGCCTCCGCCATCATGGGCGCCTCGCGGCCCGAACAGATCGAGAAGAACGTTGCTGCGGCCGGCGTGAAGCTGGACCAGGGCATCATGGACAAGATCGATGCGGCCATCGGTTTGCTGGCCGAGCGCGATCCGGCGCAGACCAAGTCCCCGGCGTCGCGCGAGGCCTGACGCGGGACTGCCTGCCCCGGGGCTGGCGCGACCCGGGCCGGGCGCGACCCTGTGCTGGCGCGCCGGGCCGCCTTGCGCTGGCGGGAGCGTGTTTCGGTTAGGCTCTGCACAACCGACACGATCCCGCCCGCAGGTGGCGGGCCACTCCTTGGGGGAGCCAATGAAAAACCTCTTCGATTTTTCCTTCACCCGGTTCGTAGCGCCGTCGATCGCCAGGATCGTCTACATCCTGATCATGATCGCCCTCGGCGTGATGTACCTCTTCTTCGTCATCTCGGCCTTCGCCAGCCGGAACCCGTTCCTCGGGGTGCTCGTGCTGCTGGTGATCGGCCCGCTGATCGTGATTATCTACCTGGCCCTGGCCCGGATCGGCCTCGAGTCCCTGGTGGCCGGCATCCGGACCGCGGAGAACACCGCGGAACTGATCCGGATGCAAGGCGGCACCCCTCCGGGCGCCCACCTGGGCCCGCAGCAGCACGGACCGGTGGGTCCGCAGTCCTGGGACACGCACGGCAACCAGTACCCGGCACCGCAGCAGCCCCAGCAGTACCCGGGCGGCTACCCGGGTTCCGGCCAGCCGCCCGTCCCGCCGGCACAGTAACCAGGCGCACGCAGCACGGCGCCGCACCATGCAGCCTGCGCCTAGCGGCCCCGGCGCAGGTGTTCGGCGTTGAGGGCTTCCAGCTCGCTGTCCGTCAGGTCGTCGAAGCTCCGCGCCTCGCGCTTATCCGTGCGGGAGAACCGCATAAACATCAGGATGATCAGCGGCAGGTCCACGGCCTCGCAGATGAACCAGAGCGCGTCCCCGGCCAGTTGCTGGTCCCGGAGCGCGTCGGGGAACCAGCCGGGCCCGGCCTGCCGCGCCGTCATCAGGTCCAGCACCTGACCGTTCAGCCGGAGCAGGATCCCGGGGACGGCGTCCACCAGCAACTCGATGAAGACGAAGACGAACTCCAGCGTGATGAAGGCGCTGGAGCGGTGGAAGTCGGCCTCCTCGATAATGGGCAGCGCCATCAGCAGGCCCAGCAGCGGGATGACCACGGTCAGCAGGGCTTCTGCCAGTGGATTGGCCCGCAGCACATGGAACGCCGGGGTCAGGAAGGTCGAGAAGAGCGCCAGGCCCAGCAGCGGTGCCACCAGGGAATTGCTGACGAAGCGGACCAGACGGTGGCCCAGCACGGAATCCAGGCGTCCGGCGCCGCGCTCCGACAAGGCGGCGCGGGCCAGTCCGATGGGTTTTCCGAGACCGATCAGGAGCGGGACGACGAAGAGCAGCAGCGTGATCTTCACCGTGAACGCCCACCGCAGCCCGGCGCTGTAGACGCCGGTGAACCCGCAGGTCAGCACCAGGAATGAGCCGAGGCCCAGAAGATAGAAGGCGAGCGTGCGCCAGAGCGGCCAGCGCCCGCCCTTTGCCGCCGCGGCCCGGAGTCCCAGGCCGTAGAGGGTGCCGGCGATCAGCGCGAGAACCAGCGCGGTCCAGTCGACCTGCCAGGCGGAAATAACGACGTCGAGAGGTGGCACCCGCCCACCTTACGGGCGTTTCCTAGGAATTTCCCGGGATCGACGGCGGCGTTATTCGGCCGGGCGGCCCGGCTGCGGGTTCTGCTCCGGCGCGGCGTGCTCGATCACGGCGGCGATGTGCTGGAGCAGGTATTCCTGTCCGGCCACGGTGGGGTGGTCGCCGTCGGGCCCGATCAGGTCCTCGACGTCGTCGCTGATCCAGCCCTCGGCGATGGGGTCCACGAATTCGGCGCCGGCGCCCTGCGCGGCGCTCCTGAGTTGGGAGCGGATATCCAGCAGGCCGGGGTCGGGGTCCGTGGTGTACGACGGCGGGCCCACCACGATCAGCTTGGCCGAAGGGGCCGCGACCTCCGCGTGGGCCAGCGCCGTCGAGGCCGCCTCGCCGACGTCGTCGGGGGCGTAGCCAAGATCGTTCTCCGAACCGAAGAACACCACCACGCCGGTGTCCGGCGTGACGAACTGGTCCACCTGGCTGCCGAAGGTGCCGTCGGCGTCACCCGGGCGGACGTAGCCGCTGCCGTTTTCCGCTGCGTTGACCACCTGGAACCCGGACAGGGCGGGATCCGTGCGGATCAGGGCCGGCCAGGCGTGGTCGGGCGATGTGCCGTGGCCGGTGCTGAGCGAATCGCCGACCACCACCACGCGCACCGCGGGGGCCGCCGTGACCGCCGGCTGCGAGGAACTGGCGAGGGCCGCCGCTACCAGGCAGGCCGCGATACCTACGGCGACGTGCCGTCCGTGACTGCCGTGCGGGAAGAAGGTGACTGCCATGATCGCCTCCTGCCTGGAACCTGCCGTGTCCGCCCCCGCAGGGACGCTGGATACAGCAACGTTGCCGACTGTTGCCAGTGTAGCCGCGCCCGCTGTGGACGCCACCCCCTGGGGCCAACAGGTTCAGGAAGCCGGCGGCGGAACCGGGCCGGGCTGCGGTGGGGCCGGGGCGGGTGGGATTGGGCCGGGTGGGACCGGCGCCGGCCAGATCGGGCCGGGCGGGACCGGCGCCGGCTGCGCGTCGCCGGGATCGGCAGGGCCGAGGTCCAGGTGGAACGGCGGATACTCGTCCCTCATCAGGGCCACGTAGGTGATGACCCGGTAGACCCACCGGTTGAGCCCCATCAGCAGGTCGAAGAGACCCGGCCAGTATCGGCCGCTGAACAGGAGCACCACCCCCGCGATGAGCACCAGCAGCCCGATCAGGGAGATGCCCGCGTTCTCCTGCACCCATTCGGTGCCGTCCCAGTACCGCTCCCGGCCGCCCCAGCCGCGCACGGTGCCGGTCAGGATCCCCACGATCAGCAGATGGGGAATGGCCAGCAGCCAGGACTTCACCAGCACCAGGCCGTGGGAGAGCCGCTCCGGGTAGTCGACGTCGAAGTCGGCGGGATAGTCGGTCCGGGCCAGGGTGAAGGGCGGGTACCGGTCCGTGCCGAGCGCCGAGTAGGAATAGAACGCCACCCGCCAGTTCCAGCGGATCACGCCCACGTTGAAGGCAAACAGCGAGCGCGGATACCGGCCGGTGAACAGGATGGCGAACCCCGCCACGATCGTGGTGACCACCAGCGCGAACCAGAGGAAAAACAGCACGATGTAGTGCGGGATGGCCAGGAACCACTTCACCAGCCACAGCCACCGGGATAGCTGCGGGTCCAGGTGGCCGCTGAGCCGGGCGGGATAGATGCGGCCGTGGGGCGTCCCGGCCGCGGCATGCATGGCAGGAGGGGGTGCCGGAACGGGTGCGGGTGACGGAATAGCCGGCGCGGGGACGGTCGACGGCGGCGGGTAACCGTGGGGTGGCGGCAGCACGGGATAGCCGGGGCCCCCCGGCCCTGCAGCCCCCAGCCCCGCCGCGCCCAGCACGATCAGCAGCACCCCGACGCCCAGCAGCACCACTCCGGCGATCAGCAGGCCGATGAAGATCGGCAGCAGGAGCTCCGAACGGACCCCGCCGCTCAGGTCCACGGCCACCGGGCTCGCCGCGTCGGCGTTCATTATGACGACGGCCCAGTTTCCTGGCCGGATGTCCCAGCGCAGGTCCTGGCTGCCCGTCCCGGAGACGGAGGCGGCCCAAAAGGTCTGCTCCGCCGGCCGCCCGGGCGCCTTCGTGCCGGGGACGGTGCGGTAGTCGGCCTGGAAGGGCGAGAACCGGACGTCGGCGAGCTCGGAGTGCGGGACGCCGGCGAGGTAGCCCGCGACGTCGGCCTGGCGGGCGATTCCGATGAACACCGGCCGGGACGGGTCTGCGGCGGAACCGCGCAGCAGGATGCTGCCCGGCGTCGCGTCCGTACCGGGGAGTGTCCCGTTGGGGCGCATGCCGCCGTCGTCGAGGATGTTGATCCGGGGAAGTGTCAGCGCGTAGCCGTCCGCCGTGAAGCGTTCCGTGGGGGTGGTGAAATAGCCGCCGTCGCGCTGCTGGTAGTTGGCCCAGCCGGTGGCGGCGGCCCCGGCGAGCAGGCCCAAGCCCAGCAGCGCGGCGAGCGAGCCGAGGACCAGCAGGACTACCCGCCCGGGCTTCATGGCCTTTCCGCCGCCTCCAGTAGCGACTGACCCCAACGGGTCGCCTTTTCGATCTCTCCGGGCCGCAGCGGGCCCTCGCTGCCGCGGACGTAGAACGGCATGGGCTCGGAGATGATGTCCGCGCCGTGGTCCTTCAGTGACTGGGCCATCTTCTTGGCCGCGTCGCCGTGGATGAACATCCGCACCCGGGTGTCGAAGGCGGCGGCCTTCACGCCGGCCAGGTCGCCGTCGCCCAGCCCGGAGAGCAGTTCCGTGACCTTGGGCGTGGGACGCCAGCCGTTAATCGGGCTGCCCAGGACCAGCAGGTCCCCCGCCAGCAGGTCCGAGGGCCGGAAGTCGGTGACCGGGATGGGATCCGCGTGGAAGACCTCCGCGACGGCCTCGGCCACCGACTTGGTGTTGCCGTAGGCGGAGTCGTAGACGACATGGGCCCTCATCCGCTGATCACCACCTTCAGCGCCTTGGTTTCTGCCGCCCGGGCGAAGGTGTCATAGGCGTCCAGGAACTGCTCGAAGCGGAACCGGTGGGTGGCGAACTTGGCCACCGGGATCTTCTTCCGGGCCACGAGCTTCAGCAGCATCGGCGTCGTATTGGCGTTGACCAGGCCCATGCTGATGGTGATGTTCTGGATCCAGAGGTCCTCGACGTGCAGTTCCACGGGTTTGCCGTGCACGCCCACGTTGGCCACCGTGCCGCCGGGACGAACGATGTCCGTGCACATGCCAAAGGTCGCCGGGACACCCACCGCCTCGATCGCCACGTCCACGCCCAGCCCGTCGGTGCGGGCCAGGACCTGGTCCTTCCAGTCGGCGTCGCTGGAGAGGACGGCGTCGGTGGCCCCGAATTCCCGGGCCTTCTCCAGCCGGTTCGCGTCCAGGTCGACGGCGATGATGGTGGCCGCGCCATAAAGCCCGGCCGTAGCGATTGCGGCGAGGCCCACCGGCCCGGCCCCGATCACCGCAACGGTGTCCCCCGGCTTGACCCGGCCGTACTGCACGCCGATCTCGAAGCCCGTGGGGAGGATGTCGGAGAGCATCACGGCTTCCTCGTCGCTGACGCCCTCCGGCAGCAGGTGCAGCGAGTTCTCCGCGTACGGAACCCGGACGAACTCGGCCTGCGTGCCGTCGATCAGGTGCCCGAACACCCAGCCAATCCCGGACTTCCCCTCCTCCCCTAAGCAGTGCGAGTACAGGCCGGTCTTGCAGTTGGCGCAATGCCCGCAGGACTTGATGCAGGAGATGATCACCCGGTCCCCCACCTTGAGGCTCGTCACGGAGGACCCCACCTCGGTGATGGTGCCGACGCCCTCGTGGCCCAGGATCCGTCCCTCGGTCACGGCGGGCACGTCGCCCTTGAGGATGTGCAAGTCCGTGCCGCAGATGGTGGTGGTGTCCACCCGGACGATCGCGTCGCTCGGGTTGGTGATCACCGGGTCCGGAACGTCGGTCCAGGATTTCTTGCCGGGGCCGCCATAGACGAGGGCTTTCATGCAGACTCCTTGACTCGAAGGACCACCGGCGGATCAACGATCCGCAGGCGGCAGGGCGTAACGGAGGCATCGATCCCCGAGGAGACGATCGACTGGCGGGCGTGCTCGCGGAGTTCGTCGAAGGCGGCCGCGGTAACCCGGGCATGGCCGAGGTCCACGACGATTTCGAAGCCCACGAACTTGGCGACCACCCGCCGGCAGACGACATACAGCGCGCGGATGTTCGTCGTCGTCACGACGCCCCGCACGTCCACCCGAACGGTTTCGGACGCCGGGTCGGTGTGCAGCACCACCTTGATGCGCGGGTCGCCGTGGGACGGATGCGCCAAAAAGGATCTCGCGCGACTGCTGTGATGGGCGTGTCCCAAGGGGCTCATGGCGCCTCAGCGCTCCCCGCGACGCCGGGCGTTGCCGGTCCCCGCTGCCGTGCCTCTTGCTGCCGGTCATTCACCATGGCGGATCTCCTGCCTTTCCTGCCCAAGCTGGAAAGTGCAACTGCCATTTCCTCACCCCAGGGTCATAGCGAGACCGAAATTTCCTCGCAGGCGCTTCCCCAATTCCCCAAAATTGCCGTGCTGGATTCGCCCAATACCCAGAGTGACGGGGCCGCTCTGCCCGGGCAAGGGGACAAAGGTCCCTTGGACTGCCGCCTCAGGCGGGGGCTGATACGGGTGTGCGTTGTGTGGCTGCTGCTACGTGGATTGCCGCGCTCCGGGGACCCCTTTAGCCTTGCTGCTATGCCTAAAACAGCCCCCGACGCCGGTGCGCCGGACCTTCTTCTCACCGGCGTCCACCAGCCGGACGATATGACGCCGTGTGACATCCTCCTGAGTGGTGGGCGGGTCGCGGCTATCGCGCCGGCGGGGTCCCACGCATCGGTTCCGGCGGGGACACGGCGGGTGGACTTCGACGGCCGGTTCGTGATTCCCGGGCTGTGGGACGAGTACGTGCACATGAACCAGTGGGCGCTGACCTTGGGCCGGGTGGATCTCTCCGGTGCCGCGTCGGCGCGGGAGGCCGCCGCCGTCGTCGGGGCTCACGCGGACGGCGTGCGCGAGGGCGACACACGCGACGGCGGCGCGGTCTCCGGCGGCCGGACGCTGGTCGGCGTCGGCTTCCGCGACGCCGTATGGGCCGACGCCCCCAGCCTGGAGCTGCTGGACGGGGCGACCGGGGGTGTCCCGGTGGCGCTGATCAGCCACGACCTGCACTGCGTCTGGCTGAACTCGGCCGGCGCCGCGCGCTACGGGGTACACCCGGGTCCGGACGGCCTGCTGCGGGAGGAGCCGGCGTTCGCGCTGACCCGCGAGCTGGGCCGCCTGCCCGATGCCGACGTCGACGCCCTGGTCCGCTCCGCGGGTGCGGCGGCCGCCGCGCGGGGCATCGTGGGGATCGTGGACCTCGAGATGGTGTGGAACCGGGATCCCTGGCTGCGCCGGATCGCCGACGGGTTCGACTCGTTCCGTGTGGAGGCAGGGGTGTACCCGCAGGACCTGGACCGGGCTGTTGAGGAGGGGATGCGCACCTGCCAACAGGTTCCTGGGGGTGCCGGGCTGCTCAGCGTCGGGCCGTTGAAGGTGCTGATCGACGGGTCGCTGAACACCCGTACGGCGTACTGCGTGGACCCCTATCCGCACGGCGGCCGCGGGCTGCTGACGGTGAGCGAGTCGGAGTTGCTGGAGTTGCTGGTGCGTGCCCGCGATACCAGGTTCGTGCCCGCGGTCCATGCGATCGGCGACGGCGCCAACGAGGTCGCGCTGAACGCCTTCGCCGCCGCGGGCGTGAAGGGACGCATCGAACACGCCCAGTTCGTCCGGCGGCAGGACTTTGCGCGCTTCGGCCAGCTGGGGCTGACCGCCAGTGTCCAGCCGACCCACGCGCTGGATGACCGCGACGCCGCCGACGCCAACTGGGAGGGCCGCACGGACCGGGCCTTCCCGCTGCGGTCCCTGCTCGACGCCGGTGCCACGCTGGCGCTCGGGTCGGACGCGCCGGTGGCCCCGCTGGAGCCGTGGACAACGATGTCCGCCGCGACCACCCGGGCACGCGGCGACGGGCGGGAGCCGTGGCATCCGGAGCAGGCGCTGACGCGGCGAGAGGCACTGGCGGCCTCCGCCCGCGGGCGTTCCCGCATCCGCGTCGGCGACCCGGCCGACGTCGTCGTCGTGGAGGGGGATCCGCTCACCGTGGACGACGCCGCGTTCGCCGCGATGCCGGTGGCCGCGACGCTGGTGGCGGGCCGCTTCAGCTTCGGGGGCTAGGTGCCTGGACCAGGTTCGCGAAGGGCAGCCGGCCAAAGTCCTCGACGAAGGCCGCGTGGTAGGACGCCAGGGCCGGGGCCAACTCGTCGACGGGGAGCTCGCGCCAGGCGACGATGAGCCGGTCCGCAGACGCCAGCTGCCAGACGAGTCGGCCGTCCCAGTGTCCCGGCGGCCTGCCCCGGCCGAAGTCGACGAATTCCTGGATCTGCCGGCGGAGCCCGCGGTTGCCCTTGCTGCCGGGGCCGGCCTTGCCCAGGTAGAGGATGTCGGCGCCTTCGACCCACTCGGCCTTCAGTGTTTCCTGCGGGAGGCCGGGGTTCTTTTTCTTGAAGACTCCTGCGGTGCTCTTTGCGAGGAACTCCGGCTCGACCGGCTCCTGGCCGCCCGCGGGCAGCAGAACGGCGAAAATACGGGGCTTCTGGGGGATGCGGTTGATCTCCAGCTCGCCCAGGGGCCGAAATCCGGTGAAGCCGTCACGCTTCAGTGAAGCTCTGTTCAGGGGCATGGATTCCTCGGGGATTGCTTGGATACGGCAAGTTCCAGTATGGACGGTGGGGGTGACTGGGGTGCAGTGCGGGTTGAGGGCTGACGGCGGACAGGGGCGGTGCGCGCTCTCCCGGAACGCGGGCCGGGACCCCCGTTCCGCGCAGATGGCGAGGTGCGCTGCGCGCCTGGTCTTCGGGCCCCGCGGCCAGCGAACAGCGGACACTCGCCGTACGACGGCGTTACGCGCGCCGTCCTACGCCTCGGAGCCAGACGTGCTCCATATGACGGCCATTGCGTAGTTCCTTTAGCCGCTAGGGATTTCTCCGTGCTCTGCCTTTAAATGTCAGACCCTCCCGGTTGAATTGATTTATGGAAGGCACTCGGAAGCTTTTCGAAGACTTAGTCGCTGCAGCGGCCCCCACGGTGGGGGACGCGGCGGCGATCATCGATGAGCTCCGCGCCCTGGAGGACCGGAAGGCGGCGATCTCAGCCCGGCAGGCCAGGTTGGCCGTGGCCTTGGATCTGGTCCGGCGGCGGGAACAAGCGGCTCTTGGGTTGCCCGCGGACCAGCTTGGGGCCGGGGTCGGGGCGGAGGTCGCGTTGGCGCGGCGGGAATCCCCGGCCAAAGGCTCACGCCTCCTGGGTCTGGCCCGGGCACTGGTCACCGAGATGCCGCACACCCTCGCCGCCCTCGACACCGGACGGCTGAACGAATGGCGGGCCACGCTCCTGGTCCGCGAGACCGCCTGCCTGGACGCCGCGGATAGGGCCGCCGTGGACGAGGAACTCGCCGCCGACACCGGGACCTTCGACGGCGCCGGAGACCGGGCCATCATCTCCGCCGCCAAAGCCGCCGCCTACCGGCACGACCCACGATCCGTCACCCAACGCGCGGCACACGCCGAAACCGAACGGAGTGTCAGTCTCCGCCCGGCACCGGACACGATGTGTTACCTGACGGCCCTGCTTCCCGTCACCGCCGGCGTGGCCGCCTACGCGGCGTTGACCCGGCACGCCGACACCGCCCGCGCCACCGGTGACCCACGATCCCGGGTGCAGGTGATGGCGGACGCTCTGGTGGAACGGGTCACCGGGACACCTGGCGGGATCACCGGCATCGAAGTCCAACTCGTCATGACCGACCGGACCCTCCTCGCCGGCGATAACGAACCCGCTAGGCTCGCGGGCTACGGTGTCGTCCCGGCCGGGTGGGCCAGGAAACTCGTGGCTGCCAAGGGCGACATCCCAGAGCTCACAACGTGGGTGCGGCGGCTTTACACCGCTCCCGGCACCGGCGAACTCATCGGCATGGATTCCCGGGCCCGGCTCTTCCCCGCAGGGCTGCGCCGCTTCATTGAAGCCCGCGACAACATGTGCCGGACCCCATTCTGCGACGCCCCCATCCGTCACCTTGACCACATCGTTCCCTGGTACCGCGGCAGAGAAACCACAGCAGCCAACGGCGCCGGCCTCTGCGCAGCCTTCAACCACACCAAAGAAACCCCCGGCTGGACCTCACGACAAGCCATTGCGGAGGCACCACTCAACAAGGGGAGGCCGGGCGACAATCCCCCTCCGGCTACACGCCACACCCTCGAACTCACCACCCCCACCGGTCACACCTACACCTCAACAGCGCCACCTCTTCCCGGCAACTCAACGGGAAGTGGAGCGTGTTTCAGATCAGCACAGGGAGGGGAGCCAGCGACGGATCATGCCCATGGTTCCCGGCCTCTGGGAGGGCCGGAGCTGAGGGCGGAGCGTCATCGAATGAGGGCACGGCGGCTCGGGCGGAAGAAAAAGGTCGCGGCTTGAGTTGCAACGAGCCGTCCGACGCCCAGCTTGCTGGCTCGGGCAAAGTCGGACACCGCTGCGCGGGGAATGCCCCGACTTAAACACAGAACCTGCAGGTACCTTCGCGATCTCGCTATGAGCTGGCCCGGGAATCGAAACACCCTGAACGGCCCGTGAAAATCAGATGGTTACCTGCAGGCACTTAAAGCCTACGCCGCCGTCGAGCCCGGGGCCAAGGGGTCGGTGGACTCTTGCCCGGCCCCCGGAAATGGCTCCCAGCCTAGCGGCGTAGAGTGGACAGAGACGCCTGATTCTGGACGCCAAGTGCTGAGGGAGAAATCGTGACGATTGACTGGGACGAGAAGAAGACCCTGCTGCAGGAACCGAACATCGCCGCCGTCACCCAACTCTGTGATGAGCTCAGGGAGAAGAAGCCGGGCTCGGTGGTCCCCTACATCGACCCCGTCCATGACGAGGACGAATGCCGGATCGTCAGCCTCCATATCTCGCCCGGCAAGGGCTGCGAATCGGGGTTCCTCTCCCACTTCAACGACGACGAAGCCGCCCAGCGCGCCACGTCCATCTACGAGGCCGTGGATCTCGACCCCCGTTACGTCATGCCCTGGAACGCCTACCCCTGGGTCCGCGACCCCGGCCTTCCCACGGCACTGAACGTCCAGGAAAAAACCGACGGCCTCCGCCCGTTCCGCCAGTTCATGAAAATCAACAAGCGCGCCTCCGCCGTGATCGCCCACGGCGCCGACGCCCACTCCTTCCTCACCCTCTTCGAGAAGACGTACCACTCCTCGCTGAAGAACCGCGGCATCAAGATCTACAAGGCCACCGCCCTCGGCGGCCGCGCCTTCGCCGTCTCAGCGGCCAAGCAGGAGGAACTGCTCGCCAAGAACGTCGCCGTCTACAAGGACGCGATGCAGCGGGCGGGCATTCAGCACCTCTGATCCCCCGGGCATAACGGCCCTCCCCCGCCCCGCCCTCGGCGGGCATGCTGGGAGGGCCGGCCGCGCGGCCGGTCCACAGTGGCGCCCGGACGGCGCCGGAAGGGCGGGTGCGCGATGGGACGGTTGGACGGCAAGGTGGCCCTGATCAGCGGCGGCGCCCGCGGCATCGGCGCGGCCATGGCCCGGCGGTTCCTCGAGGAGGGGGCCAGCGCCGTCGTGGGGGATGTCCTGGACGACGACGGCGCCGCGCTGGCTGCCGAGCTCGGCGACCGGCTCCGTTACGTCCACCTCGACGTGACCCGGCCCGGGGACTGGGGCGCCGCGGTGGACCAGGCCGTCACGGCCTTCGGCGGCCTCAGCATCCTGGTCAACAACGCCGGGATCGTGACCTTCGGCCGCATCGATGAGTACCCGCACGAGCAGTGGGCCCGCATCATCGAGGTCAACCTCACCGGCGTCTTCAACGGCATCAAGGCGGCGGCCCCGGCCCTCGCCCGCGCCGGCAGTTCCTCCATAATCAACGTCTCCTCGATCGCCGGGATCCGCGGCTACGAGAACCTCCCCGGTTACACCGCCGCCAAGTTCGGCGTCCGCGGCCTGACCAAGGCCGCCGCCCTGGACCTCGGCCGCGACGGCACCCGGGTCAACTCGATCCACCCCGGTGTCATCCGCACCCCGATGACCGACGGCATGACCTTCGACACCGGGCACGTCGCCCTCCACCGCATCGGTGAACCCGTGGATGTGGCGGACCTGGCCGTCTACCTGGCCGGCGACGAGTCCTCCTTCGTCACCGGCGCCGAGTTCGTCATCGACGGCGGAGAGACCGCCGGCACCGTCATCACCCCGGCCGGCTGACCGCCCATGGCAACGGCAGCAACGCCCGGAACGGCACGCTCCGGTACCAAACTCGCCGTCGTCGGCGCCGGCAGCGTCGGCACCTCGCTGGCCTACGCCGCCCTGATCCGGGGATCCGCCGGCCACGTCGCGCTCTACGACGTCAACGCCGCCAAGGCCGAGGCGGAGGTCCTGGACCTGGCCCACGGCACCCAGTTCTCCGCCGCAGCCGTGACGGTCGACGGCGGCGGGGACATCGCCGCGGTGGCCGGAGCCGACGTCGTCGTCATCACCGCCGGGGCCAAGCAGTCGCCCGGCCAGACCCGACTGGACCTCGCCGGAACCAACGTCCGGATCCTCGAACAGCTCATGCCACGCCTCATAGACCACGCCCCGGACGCCGTCTACGTCCTGGTCACCAACCCCTGCGACGTTCTCACGGTCGCGGCCCAGAAGATCACGGGCCTGCCCCCGTCGCGCATCTTCTCCTCCGGAACCGTGCTGGACACCTCCCGGCTGCGGTGGCTGCTGGCGCACCGGGCGGGTGTCTCCGTCAGCAGCGTCCACGCCAGCATGGTGGGCGAACACGGGGACACCGAGTTCCCGGTATGGTCCGGCGCCACAATCGGGCCGGTCCCCATCCGGGAGTGGACGGTCGACGGCGGCCGCATCTTCACCGACGCCTCGCTCGCCGAGACCGCCCTGGACGTCACCCAGGCGGCCTACAAGGTGATCGCCGGGAAGGGCGCCACGAACTACGCGATCGGCCTCTCCGGCGCCCGGATCGTCGAGGCCCTGCTCCGCTCCGAGAACGCCGTCCTACCTGTCTCCACGGTGCTGGACGGGCAGCACGGCATCACCGGCGTCGCCCTGTCCCTGCCGAGCGTCGTGGGCCGGGGCGGCGTACGGACGGTGCTGGAAACACCTATGGACGACGGCGAGATTACCTCGCTGCACCACAGTGCGGAGACGCTGCGGCAGAGCCTGGCGTCCCTGGGAATCTAGGGAAATCCCTCCGCAGATCCCCGTCATCCGGCCCCGCATATTGACAGCCCGATGTGACCCCTGCCATATTTGAACCGTGAACCTGTCAGACAGCCGGACAGCTGGACAGCCTCTCGCCCGCCTCAGCGCCGCCGAAGCCGTCTTCAACGTCCTCCGCTCGGATATCGAATCCGGGAAACTCCCCGTCGGCGCGAAACTCAGCTCCGAGGCCACCCTCGCCCAGCAGTACGGCGTCAGCCGCTCCGTGGTCCGGGAGGCCCTGCGCTCCTGCACCGCCCTGGGCCTGACCGTGACCCGCACCGGGCGCGGCACCTTCGTGGTTGCCGACCGCGTCGCCACGGACCTGGTCCTCGGCCAGTACTCGGCCCTGGACCTCACCGAGGCCCGGCCCCACATCGAGGTCCCCGCCGCCGGACTCGCCGCGGAACGGCGCTCCGACGAGGAGCTGGAAACCATGCGGGACATCGTCGCCGAGATGGCCGGCGAGGACGATCCCGAGGTGTGGGTGGGCCTGGACTCGAACTTCCACGCCCTGATCGCCAAGGCCAGCCGGAACAAGGTCTTTGAGAACGTCGTCGCCGAGATCCGCGAGGCGCTGGCCTCCCAGTCGGAGACCCTGAACATGGTGGCCGACCGCCAGCACGCCTCCAACGACGAGCACCGGAAGATCCTCGCCGCCATCGAAGCCGGCGACGCCGCGACCGCCCGGGTGGCGATGAGCCAGCACCTGCACGCTGTCGGCGAGGCCCTCGCCTCCATCCTGCACCCCACCAGCGCCGCCTAAGCGCCCACCACCGGGCACCACCCGCGCCCACCCGATCCAAAGGACACCATGACTTTGCCTTCCCCCGCCCTCGCCCCGGACCGCCTGGACCCGGCCGGCCTGCCGCAGCACGCCGCCTTGGCGGCCCAGACCCGCGACGGGCTGGTCGAAAGCATCCACTACGGCTCGGTGGCGGCCACCGCCGCCGACGGATCCCTGCTGCTCTCCGCCGGCGACCCGCAGGCCCCGTTCTACCCCCGCTCGGCCCTGAAGCCGCTGCAGGCGGTCGCCATGGTCCGCGCCGGCCTCCAGCTCCCGGCCGATCTCCTGGCCCTCGCCGCGGCCAGCCACTCCGGCGGCCCCGAGCACCGCGACGGTGCCCTGCGCATCCTGGAACTGCACGGCCTCGGCCCGGACGCGCTGGAAAACAGCACCGACCTGCCCTACGGCGTCCGTGAGCGCGAGGAATGGCTCCGCGCCGGGGGCACGGCCACCCAGCTGGCCCAGAACTGCTCCGGCAAGCACGCCGCGATGGCCGCCACCTGCGTCATCAACGGCTGGCCCGTGGCGGGGTACCTCGACCCCGGCCACCCGCTGCAGCAGCAGGTGGCCCGGACCGTGGTGGAACTGACCGGCCAGGAGCCGGAACGGACCTCCACGGACGGCTGCGGCACCCCGCTGTTCGCCCTGCCCCTCGGCGGCATGGCCCGCGCCTTCGGCCGGATCGCCGCCGGGAACGGCACCGCTGGAATCGACACAGCGGAAGCCGCCGTGGCCGACGCGATGCGCCGCCACCCGGAGATGGTGGCAGGCCCGGACCGGGACGTCACCGCCCTGATGCGCTTGGTTCCCGGGCTGGTGGCCAAGGACGGCTTCGAGGGCGTCCAGCTCGTCGGCCTCCCGGACGGCCGCGGCGTCGCCGTGAAGATCTCCGACGGCGGCGACCGCGCCCGGATGCCCGTCACCGTCCGGATCCTGGAGGCTCTCGGCGTCGACGCGGAGGCCCTGTCCGCCCTCGCGACGGCCCCCGTCCTCGGTGGCGGCCACCCCGTGGGGCTGCTCCAGGCCACCGACTTCCTCTCCTCCATCACCCCCAGCACCGACGCACGCTAAGGAACGCCATGACCACCCCCGCCACCGCAGACTTCCGCTCGGAACACGACCTTCTGGGCGACCGGGACGTCCCCGCCGACGCCTACTGGGGCGTCCACACCCTGCGTGCCGTCGAGAACTTCCCCATCACGGGCCAGCCGCTGTCCTCCAACATGTACCTGGTCCGCGGACTCGCCGCCGTGAAGCTGGCCGCAGCCCGCGCCAACCACGAACTGGGCCTGCTGGACGCCCGCCGCGCGGACGCCATCGAGGAAGCCTGCACCGACGTCATGAGCGGCAAACTCAGCGAGCAGTTCGTCGTCGACGTCATCCAAGGCGGCGCCGGAACGTCGTCGAACATGAACGCCAACGAGGTGATCGCCAACCGGGCGCTCGAAATCCTGGGCAACCCCAAGGGCGACTACGCGCAGCTGCACCCCAACGACCACGTCAACCTCAGCCAGTCCACGAACGACGTGTACCCCACCGCGGTGAAACTCGGCACCATCTTCGCCGCCCGGGAACTGCTCGAGGCCCTCACCGAACTTGAGGACGCGTTCGCAGCGAAGGCCATGGAGTTCCGCACTGTCGTCAAGATGGGCCGCACCCAGCTCCAGGACGCCGTCCCGATGACCCTCGGCCAGGAGTTCGGCACCTACGCCGTCACCATCGGCGAGGACCGGCTCCGGCTGGCCGAGGCGGACCTGCTGATCCACGAGATCAACCTCGGCGCCACCGCGATCGGCACCGGGCTGAACGCCCCGGCCGGCTACGCCGAGGCCGCCTGCCGGCACCTCGCCCAGATCACCGGCCTGCCGCTGGTCACCGCCGTCGACCTGATCGAGGCCACCCAGGACGTGGGCGCATTCGTGCACCTCTCCGGCGTGCTCAAGCGGGTTGCCGTGAAGCTGTCCAAGATCTGCAACGACCTCCGCCTGCTCTCCTCCGGACCCCGCGCCGGCCTGGGCGAGATCAACCTACCCGCCGTGCAGTCCGGCTCCTCGATCATGCCCGGCAAGATCAACCCGGTCATCCCCGAGGTGGTCAGCCAGGTCGCCTACGAGGTGATCGGCAACGACGTCACCATCACCATGGCCGCCGAGGCCGGCCAGCTGCAGCTGAACGCCTTCGAACCGATCATCGTCCACAGCCTCCACAAGAGCATCTCCCACCTGGAAGCCGCCTGCCGCACCCTCACGGCACGCTGCGTCCGGGGCATCACCGCCAACACCGAACGGCTCCGCCTCACCGTGGAGCAGTCAATCGGCCTGGTCACCGCACTGAACCCGCACCTGGGTTACGCGACCGCCACGGCCATCGCCCAGGAAGCCCTCGCCACCGGCAAGGGAGTCGCGGAACTGGTCCTCGAACACGGACTGCTCACCGCCGAGCAGCTCGCCGACCTCCTCAGCCCGCAGCGCCTGGCCAACCTGAGCAAGTAGCGTCCCCCGAACCCCCAAAAGGACCCCCCATGTCATCTCCCGGAACAGCACGCTCCCCCCAGCCCACGGTCACTGACCACACCATCCCGCTGCACGCCCACGCCACCGAGGCGGCCCTGCACGCCGAGGACCAGGGCTACCACAAGAGCCTCAAACCCCGTCAGGTCCAGATGATCGCGATCGGCGGCGCGATCGGCACCGGCCTGTTCATGGGCGCCGGCGGCCGGCTCGCCGCGGCCGGACCCGCCCTGATCATCAGCTACGCCGTCTGCGGCTTCTTCGCCTTCATGATCCTGCGCGCCCTGGGCGAACTGGTCATGCACCGGCCCTCCTCGGGATCGTTCGTCTCCTACGCCCGCGAATTCTTCGGCGAGAAGGCCGCCTTCGTCACCGGCTGGCTGTACTGGCTGAACTGGGCGATGACCGCGATCGTGGACATCACCGCCGTCGCGCTCTACATGAACTTCTTCAAGAAGTACTGGGCGCCGATCGCGGACGTGCCGCAGTGGACCTGGGCCCTGGCGGCGCTGATCCTGGTCCTGGGCCTGAACCTGATCAGCGTCAAGGTCTTCGGTGAGATGGAGTTCTGGTTCGCGCTGATCAAGGTGGTGGCCCTGGTCTCCTTCCTGCTGGTCGGCATCTACTTCGTCATCTTCGGCACCCCGGTCCCCGGCCATGAGGTGGGCTTCACCCTGATCGCGGACAACGGCGGCTTCTTCCCGAACGGGCTGCTGCCCGCCGTCGTCGTGATGCAGGGCGTCGTGTTCGCCTACGCCTCGATCGAGCTGATCGGCACCGCCGCCGGCGAGACCGAAAACCCGGAGAAGATCATGCCCCGGGCCATCAACACGGTGATCGTGCGGATCGCGGTGTTCTACGTCGGCTCGCTGATCCTGCTCTCCCTGCTGCTGCCCTTCAACGCCTACAAGGCCGGCGAGAGCCCCTTCGTGACGTTCTTCGGCTCGATCGGCGTCGACGGCGTGGACGCCATCATGAACCTGGTGGTCCTCACCGCCGCGCTCTCCTCCCTCAACGCCGGCCTGTACTCCACCGGCCGGATCATGCGCTCCATGTCCGTCTCCGGCTCCGCCCCGAAGTTCGCCGCCCGGATGAACAAGGCCGGCGTGCCCTACGGCGGCATCGCCCTGACCGCCGGCGTGGCCGTCCTCGGCGTCATCCTCAACGCCGTGGTCCCGGCCGAGGCCTTCGAAATCGTCCTGAACGTCGCGTCCCTGGGCATCATCAGCACCTGGGGCATGATCGTGCTCTGCCAGATGCAGCTGGCGAAACTCGCCGCCCGCGGCGAACTCCTCCGGCCCTCCTTCCGAATGCCCGGCGCGCCCGTCACCGGCTGGATCACCCTGGCGTTCCTGCTGGCCGTTCTGGTCCTAATGGCCTTCGACTCGCCCGTGGGCACCTGGACCATCGCCTCCCTGGTGGTCATCATCCCGCTGCTGATGCTCGGCTGGCGCCTCTGCAAGCACCGCATCCTGGAGATCGCCGCGGTGCGTGACGGCTTCACCGGCCCCGCCCCGCTGGTAGCGAACCGGCCGGGTCCGGGTGCCGGCGGCGCGACCGTCTAGGCCGGATCGCCTAAGCTCGGAGCAGGCATTCCTTCGGGCTCAACGACGATCCACCGGGAGAAACACATGACCAGTTGGCGCATCCGGGACTTCCACTCCGCGGACCTGGACGGGATCCTGCACCTGTGGGAGACACTCAAGGCCTCGAACGTCGAGCCGGTCTATGCCCTCTCCGAGGTCCTCGCCTCCTGCGAAAAGGACCACGCCGTGGTGGCGGTGCAGGGCGAGCAGGTGGTGGGCGCCGCCGTCGGCCGCGCCGCCCACGACCAGGGCTGGATCGTCTTCCTGGCCACCCTGCCCGAGTACCGCGGCCGCGGCATCGGCACCTCGCTGCTGGCCGCGGTGGAAAACCGGATGGCCCCGCACGGGCTGAACAAGCTCTCCGCGCTGATGCCGGAATCCGAGACCCGGGTGGAGGCGTTCCTTGGCCGCGGGTTCGTGCTGAAGAAGAACCTCCGCTACTTCGAGCGCCGGATCCCGGTCCAGCGCCAGGAGCTGGAGCCGCTGAGCCAGCTGGGCGGCCGGATCCTGGCGCGGGACCTCTGGGAGAACGTCGCCGGGATGCGGAACGAGAAGGAACTCCTGGAGCGCCGTCTGGTGCTGCCGCTGGCCGAAGCCGAGCTGGCTGACGAGTTCGGGGTGGTCCCGCCGCGCGCCGTCGTCCTCTTCGGCCCGCCCGGGACCGGGAAGACCACCTTCGCCAAGGCGATCGCGTCCCGGCTGGAGTGGCCGTTCGTGGAGGTCTTCCCGTCCCGGCTGGCTGCGGACCCGCTGGGCCTGGCCGGGGCGCTGCGGGAGACGTTCCTGGAGATCGCGGAGCTGGAACACGCCGTGGTCTTCATCGACGAGGTGGAGGAGATCGCCTCGCAGCGCGCCGGGGATCCGCCCTCGCCGCTGCAAGGCGTGACGAACGAACTGCTGAAGATCATCCCGGCCTTCCGGGAGCAGCCGGGCCGCCTGCTGGTCTGCGCCACCAACTTCATCCGCGCTCTGGATTCGGCGTTCCTGCGCCACGGCCGGTTCGACTACGTCATCCCCATCGGCCTCCCGGACCGGCAGGCCCGCGAGGCGATGTGGCAGCGCTTCATTCCCGCCGCGGTGGTGGACGACGTCGACATCGAGCTGCTGGTGGAGCGCACAGAGGGCTTCTCCCCCGCGGATATCGAATACGCCGCCCGGAGCGCCTCGCAGCGCGCCCTGGAGAACGCGGTGTACGGGGAGGGCGACGGCGGAGCGCCCGGTTCCGGCGCGGGAAGCGCCGTGCGGCGGGGCCCGGCCACCCAGGATTACCTCGACGCGATCGCGGACACCCGGACCACTGTCAGCGCTGAGGTGCAGCAGGAGTTCCTCGAGGACATTGACCTGCTGGGCCGGGTCTAGGCGTCCCCGTCGAGTTCCGCCAGCAGCCAGGGGTTGATCCGGGCCAGGATCTTGCGCGTTTCCTCGACCGGAACGGCCGCGTAGAGGACGGGACGAGCGTCCGCGTACCGGGTCACCGGCGGCTTGTCCGGCCACTTCTCGGCCAGGGCCTGCACCCGTTCGGGGAGCGAGTTGTGGGCGTTGTCGGCGATCTTGACCAGTGTGGCGTCATGGTGCTCCGCGATCGCGCGGATCCCTGACTGGTAGTCGTCCGGGTTGTCCTGCAGCCGCTTCGTCACCCGATCGATGATGTCCACGGCCCGCTCGGAGACTCCCATCTCCAGCAGCGCCTGCCGGGTGATCGGGGTGTCCTCCGCGATGTCGTGCAGGTAGCCGGCGATCTGGATGTCCTCGTCGAAGTCGGCCAGCGCGTCGCCGACGGCCAGCACGTGCTCGCGGTAGGGCCTTTTCAGCTTGTCCTTTTGCCGGTTGTGGGCCACCTCAGCGAGGACCCTGGCCGTCTCGACGGTGAAGCGCGGTGCGGAAGGCTCTGTTTCGGGCATGGGTTCAGCCTACGCGTCCGTCATCCCCGGCCACACCCAGGGCTCCCGCGGCAGCGCGGCCGGGTCGAAGGCCGCCAGGGCATTCCCTAGGGGGCCGGGAGGCAGCCCGAGCGAGGCCAGGAGCAGGTCCCGGACCCGGTCCGCGGTCACGCCGGCGGCGGCCAGATCCGCCAGGGTGACGGCGCCGTCCCGCTTGGCCAGCCGGGCGCCGTCGGCGTTCAGCACCAGCGGCACGTGCGCATATTCCGGCACGGGAATATTCAGCAGGCCGGCGAGGTAGGCCTGGCGCGGGGTGGAGGGCAGCAGGTCATCGCCCCGGACCACCTGGTCGATGCCCTGTTCGCCGTCGTCGACCACGACGGCGAGGTTGTAGGCGGTGACCCCGTCGGCGCGGCGGAGCACGAAGTCGTCCACGACGCCGGTGAAACTCCCCAGGAGCCGGTCCCGGACGGTGCCCTCGGTGACCCCGGCCCGCAGCCGGATGGCGGCGGGGCGGAGGGCGCGCCTGGCCTCCCGTTCGGCGTCGTCCAGGGTCCGGCAGGTTCCCGGGTACGCGCCCTGCGGCGCGTGCGGGGCCGACGGCGCCTCCTGGATTTCGCGCCGGGTGCAGAAACATTCGTAGGTCAGGCCAGCCGCGGTCAGCCGGTCGATCGCGGCGGCGTAGAGCGGCTCCCGGCCGGTCTGGCGGACGACGGGGCCGTCCCAGGTCAGGCCGATCGCGGTCAGGTCCCGCAGTTGCGCCTCCTCGGCGCCGGAGCGGGCCCGGTCCAGGTCCTCCACGCGCAGCAGGAACCGGCGGCCGGAGGAGCGGGCGAAGAGCCAGGCCAGGAGGGCGGTGCGGAGGTTGCCGGCGTGCAGCTCTCCCGAGGGGCTGGGAGCGAAACGGCCGGCGGGATTCATGGGTCAAGCCTATGCCGGACAGCACAAGAGCCCCTCAGCCACCGATGACTTCGGGAAACCGACGTCGGGGGCTCAGGGGCTCTTGCCAGGGTGTGCGGAATGACCAGGGTGTGAACAAGAGTCAATCAGCGGCGGGCCCCTTGCGGGAGCCGGGTCCAGAATCCGGGAGGTGTACCGGGAGATCTTTAGCCATTGGGTGCCGGCGGTGGCCGGTGTTCCTTTGTTGCCACCATTTGAGCAGAAGCCCTACAGTTGATGCAACGGACGCCAGTGGCATTGATCAGACTGACCAAGGCACGCCAAAACATCTTGCAGGGAGTGGTCAGATTGCAGCAACTCGACGGAACGGACCGGCGGATCCTCCTGGCCCTCGACGAGGAACCCCGGATGCCGATCATGCTGCTGGCGCAGAAACTGGGCCTGGCCCGCGGGACCGTGCAGTCGCGGCTGGAGCGGATGACCGCCTCGGGTGCCCTGCGCGCCAACAGCAGCCGGGTCCTCCCGGCCGCACTGGGCCGCGGCGTGGCGGCGGCGGTGAGCGCCGAACTGGACCAGAGCCACCTGAACGAGGCGATCGCCGCGCTGCGGAACATCCCCGAGGTCCTCGAATGCCACGCCCCCGCCGGGGACACCGACCTGCTCATCCGGGTGGTCGCCACCAGCCCGGACGACCTCTACCGGGTCTCCGAGGAAATCCGGCTCTGCCCGGGCATCGTCCGGACCTCCACCAGCATGTTCCTGCGCGAGGTCATCCCCTACCGGACCACCGGACTTCTCGCCGACTAGGCCCCCGGACGGCACCCGCACCCACCGCTACGCCTCTAAGCGACGGCGGCGGTCCAGACCCCGATCACCCAGGTGCTGGCGGCCAGGCAGGCGAGACCGAACTCGGCCAGCATGCCCAGGCCCGTGGCCTTCAGGGCCGCCCAGCTGGACGCCGCGGCGGTGCGCCAGGCGCGGGTGCGGTGCAGCTCGCTCAGCAGCAGGGCGGCGGCGAAGCCGACGAAGAGCCCCACCACGGGAATCAGGAACATGCCGACGACGCCGAACACCAGCCCGGTGACCACCGAGCGGCCGGGGATGCTGTGCTGCTTGAGCTTCCGGCCCGTCAGCACCGCGCCGGCGGCCATGCCAGCCAGCACGAACACCCCGCCCACGGCAAGGACCACCCAGCCGGTGGTGCCCGCCCCGCCCCAGAGGGCCCAGGCGAGCAGGCTGAGGGCAATCAGGATACTGCCCGGCAGGACCGGGATGACGATGCCCGCCACCCCGGTCAGGATGGCCAGGCCGCACAGGACGGTGACGAGCGTTTCGGCGAACACCTGCCCAGTCTAGGGCCGGCCCGCCTACCCCTCGGAGACCGCGGCGGCGACGGCGGCGGCCACCGCCGGGGCGACGCGCGGGTCCAGCGGGCTGGGCACGATGTAGTCGGCGGAGAGGTCCTCCTCGGCGAGCGCGGCGATGGCCCGCGCGGCGGCCAGCTTCATGGCCGGGGTGATCCGTCGCGCACCGGCGTCGAGAGCGCCGCGGAAGATGCCGGGGAAGGCCAGGACGTTGTTGATCTGGTTCGGGAAGTCGCTGCGGCCGGTGGCGACGACGGCCGCGTACTTCGTGGCGACCTCGGGCAGCACCTCCGGGTCCGGGTTGGAGAGGGCGAACACGATCGCGCCGTCGTTCATCCGGGCCAGGTGCGCCTCGTCCAGCCGGGAGGAGGAGACGCCGATGAAGACGTCGGCCGCGTCCAGCGCCTCGCCCGGACCGCCGCTGACCCCGCGCGGGTTGCTGCGGGCCGCGAGCCGGGCCTTCTTGCTGGCCGGGTCCGCGGCGATGTCCGCCCGCTCCCGGTTGATCACGCCGCGGGAGTCCAGCAGGACGACGTCGTCGATCCCGGCGGTTAGCAGGATCTCGGCGACGGCGATGCCGGCGGCGCCGGCGCCGGAGACCACCACGCGCAGGCCCTCCAGGTCGCGGCCGGCGACCTTCGCGGCACCGGTGAGGGCGGCGAGGACCACGACGGCGGTGCCGTGCTGGTCATCGTGCATGACGGGGCAGTCGAGGGCCTCGATCAGCTTCTCCTCGAGCTCGAAGCAGCGCGGGGCCGAGACGTCCTCCAGGTTGACGGCGCCGAAGCTGGGCCGCAGGCGGACCAGGGTCTCCACGATCTCGTCGACGTCGGTGGTGTTGAGCACCAGCGGGATGGAGTCGAGGTCGCCGAAGGCCTTGAACAGGGCGGACTTGCCCTCCATTACCGGGAGGGAGGCGCTGGGACCGATGTTGCCGAGGCCCAGGACGGCGGTGCCGTCGCTCACCACCACCACGAGGCGTTCGGCCCAGGTGAGGGTCTTGGCGAGTTCCGGTTCCGCGGCGATCGCCCGGCTGACCTGGGCGACGCCCGGGGTGTAGGCGATGGAGAGGTCGCGCTTGCTCTCCAGCGGGACGGTGCTGGCGATGGAGAGTTTGCCGCCCTGGTGGGAGGCGAAGATTTCCTGGTCGTCGATCGGGGCGGCTGCGGTCCCGGCTGCGTCGTCGGCGGAAGTGGGCAGGATGGTTTCAATGGACACGTCGTTGTCTCCTGGGGCTGACCGTGGGCATACGGCACTTGGCTGCCTGGGCGCGGACGCGCCCAGGGTGGTTGTGGGGAACTCCGGCGGCGGCCCCGGGGTGGCGGGCCTGCGGTGGAGATTCCGGAAAGTGCTGGCATGGCGCCGCTCCGGTGTTGCCATGGTAGCCAGATTCGGGGCCGGGCCGGAGTCGGCCGGACACAAAGGAGTAACCGGTCTAGACCGGCTTGGCCGCCTGGGACCCGCGTTCGAAGAGGGAGCAGGCCCGCTTCAGGTCTTCCTCGGCCTCAAAGAGCGAGAGCCTGCGGCACCGCACGGACTGCACCAGCCCGGACACGGTCAACAGCAGGACCCGGGACACCACGGGGTCGCCGCTGACGGCGGTGACGGCCTTCTCCGCCGTCGCGTCGATATCGCGCAGCAGGCGGGTGGTATCCGTGTCCTTGGCGTACACCACCCGGTTCAGGCACTGTTCCACCGCCGGCTGCATCAGGCGCATGTGGAAGATCTCCATCACGACGCCCACCAGGACGTGCACCGGGGCGCGGGTCCCGGCGGGCCGGTCGCCCACGTGCAGCTCGCCGAGCTGCTTGCGGTAGAGGGCCAGCATCAGCTGGGTGGAGGAAGGAAAGTACCGGTAGAGGGTGCCCAGCGGCACGTCGGCCTTCGCGGCCACTTCGGAGAGCACGACGGCGTCGAGGCCGGTGCGGGCGAAGCCGGCGGCGACGTCGAGGATGCGGGCATAGCGCTGACGCTGCCGGGGCAGCGTGGGCGGCGGCGCCATCGGGGGAAGATCGGAAAGAGACTCAGGCATCGGCAAGGTTCCGGGGTCGTTTTCTCGGCACTGCGGAGGCGTGCTCCGCCGGGGTGCCGCGGGAATCCCGTCCACTATACGGCACCGGGCTGGGCGCCCGGCCAGTCACACGGGAGCCTGCCGCTCAGTCCACGCCTTTGATTTTCACGACGAACACCGCACCCAACAGACCTATCACGGCCGCCGCGACGTAGAGCGAGACGTACCCGCCCCAGAGGGCGACGAACGGGTAGGCGATCAGCGGCGCGAGCACCTGCGGGAGCGAGTTGGCGATGTTGATGACGCCCAGATCCTTGCCGCGGCTCAACGCCGTCGGCAGCACCTGGGTGATCAAGGCGAAGTCGACGGCGAGGTAGGCGCCGAAGCCGATGCCGAGCACCGACGCGCCCACCAGGGCCCCGGACCAGGTGGGGTCGAAGGCCAGGACCAGGGCGGCCGCGGCGATCACGGCGGAGGAGACGATGACCAAGGGTTTGCGCCGCCCCATACGGTCGCTGAGCCGGCCGCCGATCACGCTGGTGATGATCACCATCACCGCGTACAGGCCGGTCAGGATCAGCACGCCGAATTCGGCCTCGATGCCCTGGGTTTCGCGGAGCCGGACCGCGTCCGTGAGGAAGAACAGGAGGTAGAGGGTGATCATGTGGTTGCCGATGTTCACCAGCAGCCGGGTCAGCCAGGCCCAGGCGAAGTCCGGGTAACGGGCCGGGGAAACCCAGAAGCTGCGGAGGAACGCGGCCAGCGCGAACGGCGGCCGCTCCCCCGGCGGGAGGGCGACGTCGTCGTTGCGCCGGTAATACAGCACGACGCCGGCGAGCAGGACGGCGGCGCAGAGCACATAGCCCAGGCCAAAGTGCCCGGCGACGACGGCGGCGATCACGGCGCCCAGCAGGATGCCGACGGTCTGGCCCATCGCGGCGAGGCCGCCCACGGTGCCGCGCTGGGCGACGGGGACCCGGTCCGGGATCGCCGCGGTGATGGCGGCGTAGGCGGCGTTGCAGCCGGCCTGGACCAGGCACCACAGCAGCGCCATGACGGCCACGTTCGGCGCCCCGGCGAGCGCCACCAGGGCGGCGGCGCCCAGCACCGCTCCGGAGACCACCCACGGGACCCGCCGGCCCCGCCGTGCCGCGGTGCGGTCGCTCAGCGCGCCGCTCAGCGGGTTCGCCACCACGGACACGGCCGCGCCCGCCCCGGTGACCAGGGCCAGGATGGCTTCCTTCTGCCCCTCGTCGAACACCGCGGCCTGCTGGCCGAGGAGGACCTGGAGCGGGCCGAAGAAGGCGGCGTTGATGCCCACGTTGACCAGGACGACGCCGGTGGTCCACACCGGCCGGACGGGCCGGACCGGTTCGGCGGTGGCGGGTGAGGCACTCCCGGCGGCCGGCAGATCGGACAGGCTCATGTGGTTCCCCCCGGAACGGATGGCTGGCGCGGTGGACCAGGCTGGGGCCAGACTATCGTGGGCTGCAAGAGCCACACCCGCCGCCAGAGGAGACGCCATGACCCGGACGCCCGTCAACACCGCCGACCTGTACGACGAGCGCGGGGAGGAGTTGGACTCCCTGGCCCTGCAGTTCCAGTCGCTGGGCGGCCGGAGCCACTTCGACGGCCCGGTCCGGACCATCCGCTGCCTCGAAGACAACGGCCTGGTCAAGAGCGTGCTGGCGACCCCGGGCGATGGCGCGGTCCTGGTAGTCGACGGCGGCGGCTCGCTGCGCACCGCCCTGATGGGGGACATGATCGCCGCGAGCGCCGTGGAGAACGGCTGGGCCGGCGTCGTCATCAACGGCGCGATCCGTGACCGCGTAGCCATCGCCGGGCTCCCGCTGGGCGTCAAGGCCCTGGGCAGCAACCCGCGCAAGAGCGCCAAAAACGGCGCCGGCGACCAGGACGTGGAGCTGGTGATCGACGGCGTCAGCATCCGCCCCGGGCAGCGCATCTGGTGCGACCCGGACGGCATCCTGCTGGAGCGCTGAGAAGGCCGGGAAAATTGGCCGGAAAATCAGGAACAAAGCTGGCACTAAGATAGTTACTGAAAGCAACCTTTGTGCTTAAATCCTGAATCTTTCCCCTTGGAGCAGTCATGTCCACCACCACCTCCGCCCGCCTGCCCGGTGAGGTCCTGACGCACCGTCAGACCATCACCGTCATGGTGGGCCTCATGCTCGGCATGTTCCTCTCGTCGCTGGACCAGACGATCGTCTCGACGTCCATCTACACGATCGCCAACGACCTCGACGGCCTCTCGCTGCAGGCCTGGGCGACGACGGCCTACCTGATCACCTCCACGGTGAGCACCCCCCTCTACGGCAAGCTCAGCGACATCTTCGGCCGCCGGCCCCTGTACCTCGCGGCCATCCTCATCTTCCTGGCCGGGTCCCTCTACGCCGGGTCGGTCCACTCCATGACCGAACTGGCGATCGCCCGCGGCATCCAGGGCATGGGCGCCGGCGGCCTGCTGGCCCTGGCGCTGACCATCATCGGCGACATCGTCGCCCTCAAGGACCGCGCCAAGTTCCAGGGCTACTTCATGTCCGTCTTCGGCGTCTCCTCCGTGCTGGGCCCCGTGATCGGCGGCGCATTCGCCGGTTCCGCGAACATCCTCGGCTTCGACGGCTGGCGCTGGGTCTTCTTCATCAACATCCCGATCGGACTGGCTGCCCTCGCCGTCGTGTTCCTCTACCTGCACCTGCCCGCCAAGCACCTCAAGCAGAAGATCGACTACTGGGGGGCCGCCGCCATCACCCTGGCGATCGTGCCGCTGCTGCTGGTCGCCGAACAGGGCCGCACCTGGGGCTGGGCCTCCACCGAGGCCTTCGTCTGCTACGGGCTGGGCGTCGTCGGCATCGCCGCGTTCCTGCTGGCCGAAAAGCGCGCCGGTGACTACGCACTGATCCCGCTGCGGCTCTTCAGCAACACCACCTTCGGGCTGTCCTCGCTGCTGAACTTCATCATCGGCATCGGCATGTTCGGCGCCATCGCGATGCTGCCCATGTACCTCCAGCTGGTCAAGGGCCTCACCCCCACCGAGGCCGGCCTGATGATGATCACCTTCACGGTGGGCATCCTGACCGGTTCCATCACCGCGGGCCGGACCATCTCCGCCTCGGGCACCTACCGGATCTTCCCGATCCTGGGCACCGCCGTCCTGACCGGCGCCGCCGTCGTCATGGGCCTGTCCCTGGGCGTGGACACCCCGCTCTGGGTCCCCGGCGCGATCGCCGTGTTCTTCGGCCTGGGCCTGGGCTTCTGCATGCAGCCGCTGACGCTGGCCATGCAGGTCTCCGTCCCGCCCAAGGACATGGGCGTGGGCACCTCCTCGGCCGCGTTCTTCCGCTCCATGGGCGGCGCCGTCGGCACAGCCGTGTTCATCTCCATGCTCTTCAGCCTCGCGGCGGACAAGGTGGGCAACGGCATGAAGGCCGCCGTCCAGAACGCCGACTACCTGAAGGTCCTCAAGAACCCGGCGGTGGCGGCGGACCCGGCAAACGCCAAGCTGTACGCCTTCTTCAAGGACGGCGCCAGCAACGATTCGCTGAACGACACGAGCTGGCTGCACACCGCCAACCCCGAGCTGACCCGCCCGATCACCGAGGGATTCGCCCAGTCGATCGACGCCGTCATGCTCACCGCGGCCATCCTCACCGGCCTCGCGTTCCTGATCACCTTCGCACTGCCGAACAAGAAGCTCACGGACCCGAAGGCCGCCGCCCGGGAAGGCGCCGCGGCCGCGGCGCACTGACCTGCGCGCAGGGTGACACCCTCCGGCGGGAGCGGCTTCGGCTGCCCCCGCCGGAGGCGCTTAACCGCCCGGTTCCGCTATGTTTCGGCTCACTTTCACGGTCCCCGTGACGTGCACCATGCGGGGACCGGTGTAAAACTGGATAGTTGCGGCGCAAGCCGCTGACCACGATTTGCCGAGGGAGCCATATGACCACCACCCAGGACCAGACCGCCGCGAAGATTCCGAAGCGGGTCATCTGGCTAGCCGTGGCGGGCGCCGTCGGCGGCTTCCTCTTCGGCTTCGACTCCTCCGTCGTCAACGGCGCCGTCGATGCCATCAAGGAACAGTTCGCCCTCAGCGAGGCCGTGACCGGCTTCGCCGTCGCCGTCGCCCTGCTGGGCTGCGCGGCCGGCGCCTACCTCGCCGGGAAAGTCGCGGACCGTTACGGCCGCATCCCGGCCATGAAACTGGGCGCCCTGCTGTTCCTGGTCAGCGCGTTCGGCACCGGCTTCGCCTTCGGCGTCTGGGACCTGATCTTCTGGCGCCTGATCGGCGGCCTGGGCATCGGCCTCGCCTCGGTGATCGCTCCCGCCTACATCTCCGAGATCTCCCCGCGGCACGTCCGCGGCCGGCTCGCCTCGCTGCAGCAGCTCGCCATCACCACCGGTATCTTCGCGGCGCTGCTCTCGGACGCCCTGTTCGCCAACACCGCCGGCGGCGCCGACCAGAACCTCTGGTTCGGCATCGAGGCCTGGCGCTGGATGTTCATTGCCGGCGCCGTCCCCGCCGTGATCTACGGCTGGATCGCGTTCACCCTGCCGGAATCCCCGCGGTTCCTGGTGGTCAAGGGCAAGGACGAGGAGGCCCGCAAGGTCTTCAAGTCGATTGCCCCGAACGAGGACACGGACCGTCACCTGCGCGACATCAAGGACGCCATCGAAGAGGACAAAATCGCCGGCAAGAAGGGTTCGCTGCGCGGCAAGGCCCTGGGCCTGCAGCCGGTGGTCTGGATCGGCGTCATCCTCTCCGTGCTGCAGCAGTTCGTCGGCATCAACGTGATCTTCTACTACTCCACCACCCTGTGGAAGGCCGTCGGGTTCCAGGAAAAGGACTCGCTGACCATCTCGGTGGCCACGGCCATCACTAACATCCTGGTCACCCTGGTGGCCATCGCCCTGGTGGACCGGGTGGGCCGCCGCCCCATCATGCTGGCCGGCTCGATCGGCATGGCCGCCTCGCTGGCCACCATGGCCGTGGCCTTCGGCTCCGCGACCGGCTCGGGTGAGAACATCACCCTCCCCGGCGGCTGGGGTCCGGCGGCGCTCGTGGCCGCCAACGTCTTCGTCATCAGCTTCGGCGCCTCCTGGGGCCCGCTGGTGTGGGTGCTGCTGGGCGAGATCTTCCCGTCCCGCATCCGTGCCCGCGCGCTCGGCCTGGCCGCGGCCGCCCAGTGGATCGCGAACTTCGCCATCACGCTGAGCTTCCCCGTCATGGCCGCCGCGTCTCTGCCACTGACCTACGCCATGTACGCCCTGTTCGCGGCGGCGTCGTTCTTCTTCGTGATGTTCAAGGTCCCGGAGACCAACGGCATGGCCCTGGAGCACGCCGAGACGCTGTTCGTCCCGAAGGGTTCCGCCAAGAAGTAAGCCGCTCGGCGGGGAGGTCAGTAGGCAGCTCAGCCGGTAAAAGCACAAAGGTCGGGCCCATGTTTCCGCGGAAACATGGGCCCGACCGTTGTTGTTTACTACCGGGCGGTTAGACCAGGTGCGGCTCGTGCGTGCTGAGGAACCGGCGTCCGCCGAGGACCACCGCGATGGCCACTGCCATGGCGACGGCGGCCGCGAAGAACGGCACCTGCGGGCCGAAGTTCTCGCCCAGCTGGGCGGCGGCGAACGGCGCCAGCGCGCCGCCCATCCAGCGCACGAAGTTGTAGCCGGCGGAGGCCACCGGACGCGGGGAGTCGGAGACGCCCATGGCGAGTTCGGTGTAGATCGTGTTGTTCACGCCCAGCAGGGCGCCGGAGACCACCACGAGGGCGACGACGGCGGGCACCGAGTGGCCCGCGGACAGGCCCAGGCCCACCAGGTCCAGCAGCAGCAGGGCCAGGGTGCCGGAGAGGACCCGGACGGCGCCGAAGCGGCGCTGCAGGGCGGGGGCCACGAAGACGGAGAACACGGCGACGGCGACGCCCCAGCCGAAGAAGACCGCGCCGATGCCGTAGGCGTCCATTCCGAGGATGAACGGGGTGAAGGCCAGGATGGTGAAGAAGCCGTAGTTGTAGAACAGGCCGCTGGCTGCGGTGGTGCGCAGGCCCTTGTGGCCCAGTGCCAGCAGCGGGTCGCGGAGCCGGACCTTACGTTCGGGCAGCGGCGTCTTGGGCAGCAGGGCAATCAGGGCGATGAAGGCGGCAGCCATCAGCACGGCGGTGCCGAAGAACGGGGCGCGCCACTGCCAGCCGCCCAGCAGGGCGCCGAGCAGCGGGCCGAGCGAGATGCCCAGGCCGAGGGCGGCCTCGTAGAGGATGATCGCAATTCCGGCGCCGCCGCTGGCGACGCCGACAATGACGGCGAGGGCGGTGGCCACGAAGAGGGCGTTGCCCAGGCCCCAGCCGGCGCGGAAGCCCACGAGCTCACCGACGGATCCGGAGAAACCGGAGAGGGACGCGAAGACCACGATGATCGCCAGGCCGGTCAGCAGCGTGCGCTTGCCGCCGATCCGGGAGGATACGAAGCCCGTGATGAGCATGGCGATGGCCGTGACCAGGAAGTAGCTGGTGAACAGCAGCGAGACCTGGCTGGGGGTGGCCTCCAGGTTCTTGGCGATGGCCGGGAGGATGGGATCCACCAGGCCGATGCCCATGAAGGCGAAGACGGCCGCGAGGGCGGTGGCCCACACCGCCTTCGGCTGCTTGAGGAACGAGGCCTTTTCGGCTTCGAGGGTTGATGATGCTTCCGGCGCTGGGGCCGTGAGCTGGCCGTCCATGGAGGGCGCTCCTAGGGTCGTGGGTGTACGGGGTGGTCTGTGTTGCGCCGGGCGGCGCCGGGCGGCGCCGGCGCGGGTCAGGTCTGGACGGATTCGTTGATCCGGCCAATCACCGGCATGGCGGCGGCCAGGGCCCGCCGGTCCTCCTCCGGGAGGCCGCCGAGGATCTGCGCCATGACGGCGTTGCGGCGGGCGTTCGCGGACTCGACGGCGGTGTGCCCCGCGGCGGTGAGGCGGACGCGGACGGCCCGGGAATCGGTGGGGTCCGCCTCCCGCTGGACCAGGCCCGCGCGTTCGAGCTTGATGATCTGCTCCGTGGCGCTGGGGACCTTGACGCCCTGGTTCCGGGCGATCTCGCCCACCCGGACGCCGCCGTCGGAGTCCGCCTCCAGCAGCATCTTGAGGGTGCTGATCTGGGCAGCGCTGAGCTCGCCGTCGGCGTCGAGGCGGCGCACCAGGTAGATGCTGTGCCGCAGCGCCTCGCGGAAGTCCTGGGCCAGGGCGAGCAGGTCCTCGCCGGGGGTCTCATCGTTCATACTTAGGAAGCCTAACAGTTAGGGTGCCTAAGAGTCAAGGATGGCCGCGGGACGACCCATAACGCACCCCGCGGGCTAAACCTGTACTTTAGGAGGGCTGATTTGTAACCGCCGTCACCCCTTCGGCGGACCATTCGAAGGATCGTTGATATGCCCGAACAGACCACCGCGGGGCAAAGAACTGCCTCCAGCCGGGACACCGAGCCCCACCTCGCCCGCTCGCTGAGCAACCGCCACATCCAGCTGCTCGCCATCGGCGGGGCCATCGGCACCGGACTCTTCATGGGCTCCGGCAAGACCATCTCGGTGGCCGGCCCGTCCGTGATCTTTGTGTACATGATCATCGGCTTCATGCTCTTCTTCGTGATGCGCGCCATGGGCCAGCTGCTGCTCTCCAACCTGAACTACAAGTCCTTCAGCGACTTCGCCGGCGACCTGCTGGGACCGTGGGCCGGCTTCTTCACCGGCTGGACCTACTGGTTCTGCTGGGTGGTCACCGGCGTCGCCGACGTGATCGCGATCGCCGGCTACGCCGAGGAGCTCTGGCCCGGCATCCAGCTCTGGGTCCCCGGCATCGCCACGATCGTCATCCTGCTGCTGCTGAACCTGCCCACGGTCAAGGCCTTCGGCGAGACCGAGTTCTGGTTCGCGCTGATCAAGATCGTGGCGATCGTCGCGCTGATCGTGGTGGGCCTGGTCATGATCTTCACCGGCTTCCAGTCCAACGCCGGCACCGCCTCCTTCAGCAACCTGTGGAGCCACGGCGGCTTCTTCCCCAAGGAGTTCATGGGGTTCGTGGCGGGCTTCCAGATCGCCGTGTTCGCCTTCGTCGGCATCGAACTGGTGGGCACCGCGGCGGCGGAGACCAAGAACCCGGAGCACAACCTGCCCCGGGCCATCAACGCCATCCCGCTGCGTGTCATGCTGTTCTACGTCGGCGCCTTGATCATCCTGATGTCCGTCACCCCGTGGACCGGCTTCAAGGCCGGGCAGAGCCCCTTCATCGCGATGTTCTCCCTGGCCGGCCTCGGCATGGCGGCCACGGTGGTGAACCTGGTGGTCCTGACCTCCGCGATGTCCTCGGCCAACTCCGGCATCTACTCCACGTCCCGGATGGTCTACGGCCTGGCGAACGACGGCGACGCCCCCAAGGTCTTCGGCCGGCTCTCCAGCCGCAAGGTCCCGCAGAACGCCCTGTTCCTCTCCTGCGTGCTGCTGCTCGCCGGCGTCGTGCTGCTCTACGCGGGCAAGGACGTGGGCACCGCGTTCGACATGGTCACCACCGTCTCCGCGGTCTGCTTCATGTTCGTCTGGAGCATCATCCTGGCCAGCTACCTGGTCTTCCGGAAGCGCCGGCCGCAGCTGCACGACGCCTCCACCTTCAAGATGCCCGGCGGCATCCCGATGGTGTGGGTGGTGTTCGCGTTCTTCGCGTTCCTGGTCTGGGCGCTGACCACCCAGCCGGACACCCTGGTGGCGCTGCTGGTCACCCCGCTGTGGTTCGCCATCCTGGGCGTCGCGTTCGCCGTAGTCCGGCGGTCCCCGCTGCACCAGGCCCGGGTGGCCGAGTGGAAGTCCATGGCCGACGCCGAAACGGCCGCCGCCCGCCCCTGACGCTCGCTCAGGTCCCGCACCAAAACAACGGGCCCTCCCTCACATGATGTGAGGGAGGGCCCGTTGCTGTTGATGTTGTTGTTGGTGCAGCGTTGTTGTTGGTGCAGCAGAACGCCCTCAGAGTGCGGCCTTGGCCTCCGTGACCAGGGCGCAGACGGCGGGGAACAACGGATGGGTCGGCTCCAGGCCGGTGATCCGGGCTGTGGCATCCTCCGGGCTGGAGGACGCCAGGATCTGGCCCAGCTCCACGGCCTCGGCGTCGGCCGGGTCGTTAAACCGCAGCGCGGCGGCCATCGCCCCGAGCAGCGCTTCCGGGACGATGCCCCGCTCGGCCAGCTCGGCGGCCGGTCCGATGAAGCGCTCGTGCCGGCTGAGCTTGCGCAGCGGTGCCCGCCCCACACGGTTCACGGTGTCCGGCAGGTACGGGTTGGTGAAGCGACCCAGGATCTTCTGCACGTAGGCTTCCTGCTCGTCGCGGTTGAAGCCGTGCTTGGCCACCAGCAGTTCCTTGGTCTCGTCCAGGACAGCCCGCACGTCCGCGGCGACGTCCTGGTCCGCCATGGCGTCCGAGATCTTCTCCAACCCGGCATCGAACCCGAAGTACGCCGCGGAGGCGTGCCCGGTGTTGACGGTGAACAGCTTCCGCTCGATGTAGGGGCCCAGGTCGTCGACGAACGTGGCGCCCGGGATGACCGGCTGGTGGTCCCCGAACGGCGTCCGGTCGATGACCCACTCGTAGAAGGTCTCGACGGTGACGTCCAGGCCCTGGCCGGCCTCCTGGTTAGGCACGATCCGGTCCACGGCGGTGTTGGCGAACACCGCGGCTGCCGCCAGGTCGCCGGCGGCCGGATCCCACTGGGCGGTGATTTCGGATTTCAGGATGTCCGTCGCATTGATGGCGTTCTCGCACGCCATCACCTGCAGCGGAGCCAGCCCCGCCGCGCGGGCCGCGATCCCCTTGGCGATCACGGGCGCCACGAACTTCAGGATGTGCGGCCCGACGGCGGTGGTGACGACGTCCGCCGTCGCGATCTCAGCGACGACGGCGTCCTCCTGGCTGCCGGAATTCAGCGCGCGGAAGTTGTCCACCGTACGCACGGCCGGGGTCTCCCCCACCTCGTGCACCCGGTAGCTGTCCGCCGAGGCGAGCTGGGAGATCAGCGCGTCCGCGACGTCCGCGAACACCACCTCATAGCCCGCCTCGTGCAGCAGCAGCCCGACAAACCCGCGGCCGATGTTTCCGGCTCCGAAATGAACAGCCTTCACTAGTCATTGACCTTTCCCAGCAGGTCCAGCACTTCGTCGACGGTGGTGGCCGCCTCCAGCTGTGCGACCTGCGCCTTGTTGGTGAACACCTTCGCGATCGAGGAGAGGATCTGCAGGTGCTCGTTGTTCATGCCGGCGACGCCGACGACGAACTTGACCTCTTTACCGTTCCAGTCGATGCCCTCCGGGTACCGGACCACGGACACCGCGGACTTCATGATGTGGTCCTTGGCGGCGTTGGTGCCGTGCGGGATGGCGAGGTAGCTGCCCATGTAGGTGGAGACGGACTCCTCCCGTTCGTGCATGGCGTCCAGGTAGCCGGAGTCGACGGCGCCGCGGTCCAGCAGGAGCCGGCCGGCCTCGTCGATCGCACCGTCACGGGTGGTCGCGGAGCCCTGCAGGACCACACTGTCGGCCACCAGGATGTCCGACGGTGCGGCCGTCCCGGTTTCCGCGGTGGCGGTTCCGGCAGCGACGGCAGTTCCGGCGGCGGGGGCCGCAACGGCGCCCGAGGCGTCCGCCGGGGCGTTGCTGCTGCGGACCAGTTCCACGATCTCGTCGTAACGCGGCGAGTTCATGAAGTTGTCCACGGAGACGTGCACCGCGCTGGAGGTGGCCGGACGGGCCCGCTCGGTCAGGTCCTGGTGGGTGATGACGACGTCGTAGCTGTCCGAGAGGTTCGCGATGGCGGAGTTGGTGACCTTGACGTCCGGGTAGCCGGCGGCCTTGATCTTGTTCCGCAGCACCGAGGCGCCCATCGCGGAGGAGCCCATGCCGGCGTCGCAGGCGAAGACGATGTTCTTCACCGGTCCGGCCAGTACGGCCACGCCGCCGGCACCTGCGCCCGCGGCGCCACCGGTGAGGGCGGAGGAGACGGAGCTCTTCTTGCCCTTCATGGTTTCCATCCGGGTGGTCGCGGCGCCGAGTTCATCGCCCTCGACGTCCTTGCTGGCCTTGAGGATGACGGAGGCGATCACGAAGGACACCGCGGCGGCCAGCAGCACGGACAGGGCGACGCCCACCAGGCTGTCCGCCGGGGTGGCGGCGAAGACGGCGATGATGCTGCCCGGGGCGGCCGGCGAGCGCAGGCCGGCGCCGGTGAGGACCAAGGTGAAGATGCCGGTCATGCCGCCGCCGATCGCGGCGAGGATGATGATCGGCTTCATCAGCACGTACGGGAAGTAGATCTCGTGGATGCCGCCGACGAACTGGATCAGCGCGGCACCGGGAGCCGAGGCCTTCGCCATGCCCTTGCCGAACAGCATGTAGGCGAGCAGGATGCCGACGCCGGGGCCGGGGTTGGCCTCGAGCAGGAACAGGATGGACTTGCCCTGGGCGAGGGCCTGTTCGGTACCCAGCGGGGTGAGGATGCCGTGGTTGACGGCGTTGTTCAGGAACAGCACCTTGGCGGGTTCGATGAAGATGCTGGTGAAGGGCAGCAGTCCGTTGTTGACCAGGAATTCGACGACGGCGCTGGCGCCGTTGCTGAAGGCCTTGACTACCGGGCCGATGACCAGCATGCCGAAGATGGCCATGATGGCGGCGACGATGCCGGCGGTGAAGTTGTCGATCAGCATCTCGAAGCCGGGCTTGACCTTGTTTTCCCAGAGGCTCTCGAGCTTCTTCATGATCCAGGCCGTGAGCGGGCCCATGATCATGGCGCCGATGAACATCGGGATGTCCGTGCCGACGATCACGCCCATGGTGGCCGCCGCGCCGACGACGCCGCCGCGGACGCCATAGACCATCCGGCCGCCGGTGTAGCCGATCAGCAGCGGCAGCAGGTAGGTGATCATCGGGCCGACCAGCTTGGCCAGTTCGGTGTTGGGGGTGAAGCCCGCCGGGATGAAGAAGGCGGTGATGATGCCCCAGGCGATGAAGGCGCCGATGTTCGGCATGATCATGCCCGAGAGGAAGGTGCCAAATTTCTGGACGCCGACCCGCACGCTGCTACGGGGTTTCGCAACTGTCTCTGTTGCCATGTGATTTCCTAACCGTGTTTTCCTGCTGCACCGCAGGAGTGTCCGATATTTCGACGAGCTAGCTGGTGGAACTGATGGAGATCCGGTGGAGCCATTCGAGGAAGAGCTTGAGTTCAGAGCTGGAGAGCTGGTCCGAGTGCGAGGACTGCAGGGCCGCGTTCAGGGCGATCGCGGCCACCACCACCGGCGACTTGCCGGGGTCTTCCGGGTCGGCCTCGCGGGCCAGGTCGGTGGAGACGGCAAAGATCATGGCGTCCCGGGTCATGGCCGAGAGCTCCAGGTTCCGTTCCGGGGCCTTCTCCGTGATGAGCATCAGGGTCACGCCCACGTTCGCGGCCAGAATGCTGCGCGCCGCTTCCTTGGGCGGGACGGCCAGGTGGCCGGCCACGGCGGCCTTGTTCAGCATGCCCTCGAGCAGCGCCTCGGCGTCGGCGACGACGGCGGGGCGGCTTTCGGGGCGGATGTTACCGAACATGACCAGGTACAGCTCGGGCTGCTTCAGGCCGAACTGGACGTGCTTGTCCCACATCCGCCGGATGTTCTCCAGCGGACGGCCGGACGGTTCGAAGTCCCGCTCCCCCGCCACGTACTCCTCGAAGCCGGCCGCTACGACGGCGTCGAACAGGCCTTCCTTGTCCCCGAAGTGGTGGTAGAGCGTGGGTGCCGTGACTCCGGCCAGCTGCGTGATCTGGCGGGTGGAGACGGCGGCGCCTCCGGATTTGGCCAGCAGTCCGGCGGCTGCGCGGAGCAGCCGGATTTTGGGCGGTAGCTGGCCATCGATACTCATAGCCGCTACCCTAGCACCTATAGCAACGCTATATGAAGTGCATCACAACACTTTTTTCCATCGACTTTTTCAGGTGCTTCGGGTTCCGGGTTGACGTAGTGGACGGCCGCGGGAAATCTAGGGTCTAGCGGCTCAGCAGCGGCATCTGGACCGTCTTACTGGCTCACGGCAGAGAATGAGGACTTTCAGTGCAGAACTTCCAAGGTGTAGGCGTCAGCCCCGGCCGGATCATCGGCACCATCCGTCAGATGCCCAAACCGGTCAGCGAGCCGCCCGCCGGCGAGCAGCTGCCCGCCGGTGTCTCCGCCGAGGATGCGACGGCCGCGCTGAAGGCCGCCGCGAAGGCCGTGCACGACCAGCTCAAGAACCGCGCCCAGACCGTCAGCGGTGACGGCAAGGCCGTGCTGGAGGCCACCGCCCTGATGGCGACGGACACCATGCTGCTGAAGACCGCCGGGAAGCTGATCGCCCGCGGCACCTCCAACCAGCGGGCCATCTGGGAGGCCGGCGCCTCCGTCTCGGAGATGCTGCACAACCTCGGCGGCTACATGGCCGAACGCGCCACCGACGTCCTGGACGTCCGCGCCCGGATCGTCGCCGAACTGCGCGGCGTGCCCGCCCCCGGCATCCCCAGCGCCGAGACGCCGTTCATCCTCATCGCCGAGGACCTTGCCCCGGCCGACACCGCCACCCTGGACCCGGAGAAGGTCCTGGCCCTGCTCACCGCCGGCGGCGGCCCGCAGTCGCACACCGCGATCATCGCCCGCTCGCTCGGCCTGCCCGCCGTCGTGGCGGCCGCCGGCGTGGACGCCCTGGCCGACGGCACCGAGGTCTACGTCGACGGCGCCGCCGGCACCATCACCGCCGAACCCGGCGAGGAGCAGCGCCACGCGGCCGAGCAGTGGGCGGCGACGGCGTCGCTGCTGGCCGACTTCGACGGCACCGGAACGACGGCGGACGGGCACCAGGTGCCGCTGCTGGCCAACGTCGGCGGCGGCAAGGACGCTGCGGCCGCCGCACGGCTCAACGCCCAGGGCGTGGGCCTGTTCCGCACCGAGTTCTGCTTCCTCGAGCGCGACAACGAACCGAGCGTGGACGAGCAGGCGGCCGCCTACAAGGAGGTCTTCCACGCCTTCCCCGGCAAGAAGGTGGTGCTGCGCACCCTGGACGCCGGTGCCGACAAGCCGCTGCCGTTCCTCACCGACGCCACCGAGCCCAACCCGGCGCTCGGCGTCCGCGGCTACCGCACCGACCTGACCACCCCCGGCGTCCTGGAGCGCCAGCTGCAGGCGATCGCCCGCGCCGCGGCCGAATCTGAGGCGGACGTCTGGGTGATGGCCCCGATGATCTCCACCGCCGAGGAGGCGGCCCGGTTCGCCACCATGTGCGCGGAGGCCGGCCTCAAGACCCCCGGCGTCATGGTGGAGGTCCCGTCCGCCGCCCTGACCGCCGAGGCGATCCTGCGCGAGGTCTCCTTCGCCAGCCTGGGTACCAACGACCTGACCCAGTACGCCATGGCCGCTGACCGGCAGCTCGGCCCGCTGGCCGGCCTGAACACCCCGTGGCAGCCCGCCGTGCTCCGCCTGGTGGGCCTGACCGTGGAGGGTTCCGTCGCCGAGGGCCACAGCAAGTCCGTGGGTGTCTGCGGCGAGGCCGCCGCGGACCCGGCCCTGGCCGTGGTCCTCACCGGCCTGGGCGTGACCACCCTGTCCATGACCGCCCGTTCCATCGCCGCGGTGGCCGCGGTCCTGAAGACCGTGACCCTGGGCGAGGCGCAGGAATTGGCGAAGCTGGCCCTCTCCGCCCCGAGCGCCACGGACGCGCGCGCCTGGGTCCGGGCCAAGCTTCCGGTCCTGGAGGAACTGGGCCTCTGACCGGGTCTCTCTAGCAGCCGCCGCGGCGGGCCCGGGACGCTAGGATGCAGTCCATGACACTCATCGCGCCCCGGGTCACCGCCGCGCTCCCCGCCGAGGACGCCCAGGCACTCCGCTACGCCCTCGACGGCAGCACCGACGTCACCGTCTTCGTCGACGGGACGGTCCACCGGCTGCCCGCCTCCGCCCGGGACGCCGTCGTGGATCTGCTGCAGCGCTTCAGCCGCGGCGAATCCGTCACGGTCAGCAGCGTCGAGGAAATGCTGACCACCTCCCGGGCGGCCGAGCTGGCGGGCATCTCGCACACCTACCTGCGCAACATGACGGACCGCGGCGAGATCCCGGTCCAGTACCGCGGGACGCACCGGCGCATCAGGCTGGCGGACATCATGGCCTGGCTGGAGACGCAGAAGAAGAGCGGGGCCGCGGGCGGGGAACCTGCCGGGTCCCCCGATTCCGCCGAAGAATCCTGACGGCGTGATAAGGATCAAGCAACAATCCGGCCCCGGGGCGAAAGTGCGGCGGAACCCGGGGTTACGCTGGAATTGTGGGTAAGTTCAGAGGGTGGCACATCCTGGCCGGCATCGCCGCCATGGTGATCACCGGCATCCTCGGAAACCTGATGGGGCTGAACAACACCGCGTCCTTCATGGCCAGTTGCGTGGTCTTCGTCGCCGTCGCCCTCTGGACCGAAAGCCGGCTCACGCGCCGCCGGCGCGAAACGGCCCGGCAGGCCCCGCGCGACTCCGTGCACGAGGGCCCGGAGCCGGACGAGCGGTAGATTCCCGCTAGATCTGTTCCCGCTAAATCCTCGGCCGTTCCGCCCAGCGCCGCGCTTTGAGCGCCGCGTGCAGTTCCAGCCGGACCAGGCCCTTGAGCGGGTCTACGCCCAGCAGCTGCCGGATCCGTCCCAGCCGGTTGTAGATGCTGCTGCGGTGCAGGTGCAGCTTCGCCGCGACATCCTGGACCGAGCCGTCGTTGTCGTAGAACAGCTCCAGCACCGGCAGGAGCTCCCCGTTCCGGTCGTGGTCGGCCAGGGTGCGGAAGTGCACCGACCCCGCATCGGCCCAGGCCCCGGCGCCGCCGCCCGCGGAGGCCAGCAGCTGGTAGATCCCGGTGGCCCGGCAGTCCACCAGCTCCCCCAGCTGCGGATCGACGGCGGCCGCCTGCGCCGCCTGGCGCGACTGCTGGTACGCCTCCACCAGCCCCCGGGGCCGGGAGAATCCCTCCGAGGTCCCCAGGATGATCCGCCGGACGGGCCGGCCGGAACGCTTGGCCAGCTCCAGCTGATAGTGCACCAGCACCTGGGCGTGATCGGCCCGGCCGGTGGACTCCTTGAACAGGATCACCGCGTGGGTCTCCGTCCCGGCGCTGAAGAGGGCCGCATCCACGCCGATGGTGGCCTGCAGCGCCGCGGAGCGGTGGACCAGCATGGCGTCCGCGGGGTCCGATCCCTCGGCCCAGCCGTCGGCGTCGAGCACGGTGACCAGCTGCCAGGGCCCGCGGCCCTGCACTTCCTTCCAGCCCGCGACGGCGGCGACGGCGTTCGCCTCCCCGCGGCAGGCGGCAAGGAACTCCCGTTCCCGGCGGCGGCGGAACTCGGATTCGGCGGTGTTGGAGTCCAGCAGCAGCGCCGAGAGCTGCTCCAGGTCGCGGGCCACGTCCGGCAGCTGGGCCAGGACGGACCCGGCGGTGGGCTCTCCGGCGTCGAGCTGGACCCAGAGGTAGCCCACCCGGAAGCCGCGGACCAGCAGGGGAACGCAGACCCGGCCCAGCATGCCCAGCTCCTCGTTCGCCGGGACCACCACCGGCCGGACCGCGGTGGCTATGCCGTGCGAGAGCTGCCAGGCGCTGACGTCCACCGGGACGCGCTTGCTGAGCAGGAAGTTCACCCGCACCCGGTCCGCAGCGGACTGGTTGGAGGAGTAGGCGAGCAGGACACCGTCGAGGTCCTCCAGGGACAGCCCGCGCCCCAGCCGCATGGCCACGCGCTCCACGAGCTGCTCGACGTCCTGCTGCTGCATGCTGCCACAGTACTGCCCCGCCCGGGCCGCGGCGAAGCCGGACCGCTCCGGACAGCAGGCGACACCTGCCGCCCGCACCCTCGACATCTGTCGAACCGCGCCGGATAACATCCCCGGAATGGCGGGGTTTTGGCGTCGGGCGGGCAGGACGTCCCTGTCGCCTGCCTCACAGCCGGTCCTATTCTGGAATCACGACTTCCCCCGTACACCCGGCCGGCCAGGCCGCCACTTTTGGAGCTTCACACATGATCATCGGTGTCCCCAAAGAGATCAAGAACAACGAATTCCGCGTCGCCATCACGGCGGCCGGCGTGCACGAATTCCGCCACCACGGCCACACCGTCCTGGTGGAGCGCGGCGCGGGCCTGGGCTCGGGCATCACGGACGAGGAATACGCCATCGCCGGCGCCGAGATCGTCGCCGAGGCCGACGACGTCTGGGCCCGCGCCGACATGGTGATGAAGGTCAAGGAGCCGGTCAAGGCCGAGTACCACCGCTTCCGCAAGGGCCTGATCCTCTTCACCTACCTGCACCTGGCCGCCGAGCCGGAACTGACCCAGGAACTGATCAACTCCGGCGTCACCGCGATCGCCTACGAGACCGTGCAGGAGGGCCGCGCGCTGCCGCTGCTGGCCCCCATGTCCGAGGTCGCCGGCCGCCTGTCCGTCCAGGTGGGCGCCACCTCGCTGATGGCCCCGGCCGGCGGCAAGGGCGTGCTGCTCGGCGGCGTCCCGGGCGTCCGTCCGGCCAAGGTCGTTGTCCTGGGGGCCGGCGTGGCCGGCACCAACGCCGCCGCCATGGCCCTGGGCCTCGGCGCCGACGTCACCATCCTGGACATCAACATCAACCGCCTGCGCGAACTGGACGCCCAGTACCAGGGCCGCCTGAAGACCGTCGCGTCCAACGCCTACGAGATCGAAAAGTCCGTGGTCGACGCCGACCTGGTCATCGGTTCGGTGCTGATCCCGGGCGCCAAGGCCCCCAAGCTGGTCACCAACGAGCTGGTCTCCCGGATGAAGCCGGGCTCGGTCCTGGTGGACATCGCCGTGGACCAGGGCGGCTGCTTCGAGGACACCCACCCCACCACGCACCAGGAACCCACGTACAAGGTCCACAACACGATCTTCTACTGCGTGGCCAACATGCCCGGCGCCGTGCCGAACACCTCCACCTACGCGCTGACCAACGTCACGCTGCGCTACGGCGTGGCGCTGGCAAACCTGGGCGTCAAGGCCGCGTTCGATCGGGACGCCGCCCTGGCCGCCGGCCTGAACATCGCCGCCGGCAAGGTGGCGCACCGGTCCGTCTCCGAGGCGCACAACCTGCCCCTGGTCTCCGACTGGCACGAGCTGGTTTCCGCGTAACACCCGGTCAGCTGTTTGAACGGCAGTCATCCCCACGGATGGCTGCCGTTCGGGCGTTAAGGCCTCTCCCCCGCCAGTTCCCGGGCCTGCTCGATCAGCGCGAGGGCGGCGACGGCGTCGGCGGGATCCACGGGGAGGGACAGAGGCGAGCTCGCGCCGCCGTCGGCGATCTTCTCCGCGAGCAACCGGTAGAACTCCGGGTAGGCGCCGCGTTCGGTGGGCAGCCGGTCCAGGTGGCCGTCACGGCCCAGCAGGCCGGCCCACTCCGTGTCCTCGACCCCGTAGGCCGCGTCCAGCGGGCTGCCGCCGGCCGCCAGGTAGGGTTCCTGCGAGTCCACGCCGTGTTTGGTGAAGCCGCCGCCGCTGCCCAGGATCCGGAACCGGGGTCCCGGCTGGGCGCAGAGCAGGTTCATCCAGAGGTGGCTCGTCACCCCGGAGTCGTGCCGCAGCGCCAGGAACGCGTCGTCGTCGGAGGCCCCGCCGGGCCGCCGCACGCCCAGCTCGGCGTGCGTGAGGGTCGCGGGCCCGAACAGTTGCAAGGCCTGATCCACCAGGTGGGTGCCCAGGTCGTAGAGCACCCCGCCGCCCTCGGCCGCCGTCGCCGCCGCCTTCCACGGCTTGCTGACCGCCGGGGACCAGCGCTCGAACCGGGACTCGAAGCGCGCCACCTGGCCCAGGCTGCCGGCCGCCAGCAGACCGCGGACGGTCAGGAAATCGCCGTCCCAGCGGCGGTTCTGGAACACGGTGAGCACCCGGCCCAGCCGCCCGGCCAGGCCGGTCAACTCCTGGCCCTCGTCGCTGGTCACGGTGAACGGCTTGTCCACCACGACGTCGAGCCCGGCCTCCAGCGCGGCGCGGGCGAGCGGGTAGTGCGTGGCCGGCGGCGTGCCGAGCACCAGCACGTCCAGGCCGTCCGCGGCTTCCAGGATGGCCTCCGGGGTGTCCACGAGCCGGGCGCCCGGGTAGCGGTCGGCGGCCGCGGCGCGCCGGCCCGGGTCCGCGGTGGCGATGACCTCCAACGAGTAGGCGGGGTCCGCGGCGATCAGGGGCGCGTGGAAGACGCTGCCGGAGAGGCCGAACCCGGCGACGGCGGTGCGGAGGGGATGCGAGGGGGCTGCCATGGGTCCACGCTACCGGCCCCTTGCACACGCAGGGCGCTCCCTCGGTTTCGGCTACAAAAAAGGCGACGCTCCCCCACGAAGTGAGGGAGCGTCGCCCGAATTCCCGCATAAGCTGCGGGAGCGTCGGAGGGGAGGTTACTTCTTTTCCCAGCCGATGGTGGTCCAGTCCGGAACCTGGGACAGGCTCTTGAACAGGGAGGGGCCGTAGTTCGCCAGGCCCGTGCGGGCGAAGGAGATCTGCGGGCCGTTCATCACGACGCCCATGGAGAAGTACTTCGCCATGTGCTCCTTCTCGACCTCCATGGCCGCCTTGTTGCGCTCGGCATTGTCGGCGATGGTGGAGAGCTTCTTGATCTTCGCGTCGAGGTCGGCGTCGCCGAGCTCGTTCTCGTTGGTCTTGGAGTCGTAGAACTGCTTGACCGCGTCGGTCGCGTCGGCGCCGACGGTGTAACCGGAGACGCTCAGGTAGAAATCGCGGCTGCCCAGGACCTTGCCGAAGTCGGCGGAGGCGCGCTGGTCGATGCCGACATCCATGCCGCCGGCCTGGAGCTGCTTCTGCAGGGTCTGGGCGAAGGCGAGCGTGGTGGGGTCGTCACCGAAGTTGCTGATCTTGAAGGCGGCGGGAACGCCGTCCTTTTCCATGATGCCCGCGGCGTTGGCCTTGTAGCCAGCGTCGGTCAGGATCTTCTTGGCGGCGTCGGGGCCGGTCTCGGTGACGGGGTAGTTGTCCTGGTAGTACTTCGAGAACGGCAGCAGCATCATCGAGCCGGAGCTTTCCTCTTCCCAGTTCAGCCCGTTGAAGCGGACCTTGCGGAGGGCCTCGCGGTCAACCGCGGTGAAGATCGCCTTGCGGATGGCGACGTCGGTCATCGGAGCCTTCTGGGCGTTGATGTTCAGGCCGCCGGCGAACAGGCGCTGGCCGCGCCGGATCTCGGAGTTCTTGGTGCCGTCGAGCTGCTTGTACGGCGTGATGGTGTTTGCGGACACACCATCGATCTCACCGTTCTTGAACGCCGCGATGGCGGCGCTGGACTCGAGCTGGCGGAAGACAACGCTTTCCAGCACCGGCTTGGTGCCCCACCACTTGTCGTTCGGGACCATGGTGACGGTCTTCGCGGCGGTGTCGTACTTGTCGACCTTGAACGGGCCTGCCATCCACTCGGGGTGCATGTCGCCGGTGAAGCCGGTGTTGAAGATCTCCGGGGTGTTGACGGCCGGGTGGATGAAGCCGGTGAAGAGGGAGTCCAGCGGGTAGACCGGCTGGGTGGTGGTGACAACGACTTCCTTGTCGTTGGCGCCGGCCTTGACCGAGTCCACGAATTCGTAGGCGCCGGACGAGACGATGTCGATGTCCTTGTTCTGCCCGTTGAGCATCTTCCAGGTGTTCTCGAAGGTCTTCACGTCGATCGGGGTGCCGTCGTTGAACGTGGCCTTCGGGTTCACCTTGATGGTGATGGTCTGCTTGCCGTCCTTGACATCGCTCTTGACGTCCTCGCAGAAGTTCTTGTTCGGCGTGGCGGTGCCGTCGAAGTCGAAGTTCCAGCAGCCCCAGGTGCCGGCCTCATCGATCGGGCGGTGCAGGGCGGTGTTGTCCGCGCTGTTGCCGGTGTTGGAGAAGCCGTTGAAGTCCGGGCCGATGTTCCCCAGCGGCAGGGTGAGCTTGCCGCCCTGCTGCAGGTCCTTCGGGTCCTTGGCGTTGATGCTGATGAGCTTGGACAGGTCGCTGCCCGAGTCCTGGCCCTTGGCGGCTTCCGGGCCCTTCGACCCGCCCCCGCCACCGCCGCAGGCGGTCAGCGCGAGAGCTGCCACGACGGCGGTGACGCCGCCGATCTTGGTGAGATTCTTCATTTTTCCCCTCATTTTTATCTGTTGCACTGCTGCGCCTGACGGGTAGGTCAGGTGGTTTCGTGGACTACGAGCATGTCCGCGTCCAGGTCGCCGTCCGGGTAGAAGCAGGCGAATTGCTGGTCTGTGGGGGCCGACGGCGGACCGCCGGCCGGGCGGCCCGGGGCCGCGTCGGGATGTGCCGCGTTTTCGAGCACGGGTTCGATGGTCAGGCACTTCTCCTGCTTGGCGGGAGGAAGCGCGGCGAAGACCGGGCAGCGGGTCGCGAAGTTGCAGCCCTGCGGCGCATCCAGCGGCGAGGGCAGGTCACCCTGCAGGATGATCCGTTCCCGGGTGCGTTCGAGCCGCGGGTCCGGTACCGGGATCGCGGAGAGCAGCGCCCGGGTGTAGGGGTGGCGGGGGCGGTCGAAGACCTCGTCGACGTCGCCGATTTCCACGATCTTGCCCAGGTACATGACGGCCACCCGGTTGGAGATGTGCCGCACCACGGACAGGTCGTGGGCCACCATCAGGTAGCTCAGGCCCAGTTCGGCGCGGAGCTGGTCCAGCAGGTTGATGACGCCGGCCTGGACCGAGACGTCCAGGGCGGAGACCGGCTCGTCCAGGACCACCAGTTTGGGATTGACCGCCAGCGCCCGGGCGATGCCGATGCGCTGCCGCTGGCCGCCGGAGAACTGGTTGGGGAAGCGGTTGACGTGGTCCGGCTGCAGGCCCACCAGCTCCATCAGCTCCATGATCCGCTTCCGGATCGCGGGCTTGGCCATGCCGGAGTTCTCCAGCGGTTCGGCCAGCACCTCGAAGACGGTGAAGCGCGGGTCCAGCGCGCCGGTGGGGTCCTGGAAGACCATCTGCAGTTCCCGGCGCATGGCGGCCTTGGTCTTCGCATCCGAGGCGGCCTTGTTGCTCAGGCCGCCGATGGTGACCTCGCCGTCCTGGTCCCGGTGGAACTCCATGATTTCCAGCAGCGTGGTGGTCTTGCCGCAGCCGGATTCGCCCACGATCGAGAAGCACTCGCCCTCGCGGATGTCGAAGCTGAGGCCGTCCACGGCCTTGACCGTGCCGATTTTGCGCTTGATCAGGGAGCCCTTGAGCAGCGGGAAGTGCTTGCGCACGTCGTTGAGTTCCAGCACGGCCTTGCGGTCGGCGCGCGGGACGGCGTCGAACCGGGAGACAGGTACCTCGGGGGCGGAGAAGATCCGGTGCACGTCCACCCCGGCGCCCAGCTCTTCGCTCTTGATGCAGGCGGCGCGGTGCTCGAGCGTGCCGTCCCCTGCGCCGCCGACGGCCAGCAGCGCGGGCTCGCCGTCGAGGCATTCCTCCGTGGCCAGCGGGCAGCGGGGCGCGAAGGAGCAGCCGGTGGGGGCGTTGATCAGGTTCGGCGGGATGCCCTCGATCGGCACCAGGGAGGTCTTCTCGGCGGTGTCCACGCGGGGCACGGCGCCGAGCAGGCCCATGGTGTAGGGCATCCGCGGGTTGTAGTAGATGTCGTCGACGCTGCCGGTTTCCACCGGCCGGCCCGCGTACATCACCATGATGTCGTCCGCCATGCCGGCCACGACGCCCAGGTCGTGGGTGATCATGACGACGGCGGCCCCGGTCTCCTCCTGCGCGGTGTGCAGCACCTCCAGCACCTGCGCCTGGATGGTGACGTCCAGCGCCGTCGTCGGCTCGTCCGCGATCAGCACCCGGGGGTTGTTGGCGATCGCGATGGCGATCATCACCCGCTGCCGCATGCCGCCGGAGAACTCGTGGGGGAAGGCCTTGAGCCGGTCCTTCGGGCTGGGGATGCCCACCATGGCGAGGAGTTCGACGGCGCGCGCCTCCTTGGCCTGCTTGCTCATCCCGGGGTTGTGCACGGTGAGCGCCTCGATGATCTGGGCGCCCACGGTGTAGACCGGGGTCAGCGAGGACAGCGGGTCCTGGAAGACCATGGCCATCTCGTTGCCCCGGTGGCGGCACATGGCCTTGTCGCTCAGGCCCAGCAGCTCGGTGCCGTGCAGTCGGACCGAGCCGGTGATGTCGGCGGTTTCCGGCAGCAGGCCCATGATGGCCATGGAGGTCACGGACTTGCCGGAGCCGGATTCGCCCACGATGCCGAGGGTCTTGCCGGGCATCAGGTCGAAGTCGATTCCGCGGACGGCGTGGACCACGCCGTTCTCGGTGTTGAACCGGACGTTCAGGTCCCGGACGGAGAGGACTGCGCCCGCGGGCGCGCTGTCGGCGCTATGCAGTCCGGCGGCGTGCAGGCGTTCGGCGGTATCGAGGCGTTCGGCGGTGCCGAGGCCGGTGGAGTCGCTGCTCATGCGGTGGCCTTCTTCCTTTTCTTGGCGCTGCCAATCGAGCTGGAGCTGGGGTCGAACGCGTCCCGGAGGCCGTCGTTCATCATTGCCAGGGACCCGGTGAGCAGGAACATCACGGTCAGCGGCACCCAGAACATCCACGGGAAGGTGGAGACCTGGGAGGTGGCCTGGCCGATCAGCACGCCCAGGCTCACGTCCGGGACCTTGATGCCGATGCCGATGAAGGAGAAGGCGACCTCGGAGAGGATGGCGCCGGTGACGCCGCGGGTGATGTCCAGCACCAGCAGCGATCCGATGTTCGGGACCAGGTGCCGCCAGACGATGCGCCGGGCGGGAACGCCCATGTACTGGGCGGCCTTGACGAAGTCGCGCTGCATCAGGGACATCGAGAGGGACCGGATGAGGCGGGCGGTGCCCATCCAGCTGAAGACCAGCAGCACGATGATCAGCAGCAGCCAGCTGGGGAGGCTCTTCTTGAGCCCGTCCCCGCCGCCGCTGGTGGCCACGGCCACCACCAGCAGCGCCGGCATCATGATCAGCGCTTCGAGGATGAAGAGCATGACCTTGTCGACCTTGCCGCCGAAGTAGGCCATGGTGCAGCCGTACACGGCCGCGATCAGGACCGAGACCAGGCCCACCACCAGGCCGATGAGGATGGAGACCCGGGTCCCCTCCACGGTGAGCGCATAGAGGTCGATGCCGGCCTGCGAGGTGCCCAGCAGGTGCTCGGAGGAGGGTTCGGTGCCGATGTTGAACGGGTCGATGGTCTCCTTGTCCCAGCTGGAGAGTGCCCCGCCGAAGAAGGAGAGCAGAGTCAGGAGGATGAAGATGACGAGGCCGGCGACGGCGGTCTTGTTGCGCAGGAAGCGGCGGAGGATGATCCGCGACTTGGCGATGACGACGTCGCCGTCCTCGATCTTTGCTTCCTCGGCGACCGCGGCCGGGTCGATGGCGTTGAGGTTAGTCATGGCTACTGCACCCGCACTCTCGGGTCGACAAGGGTGGTGGCGAAGTCGGCGAGGATCGCGCCGATCGCGAAGATCACGGAGCCGTAGGCCAGGGTGGCCGTCGCCGCGTTCACGTCCTGGAGGGCGATCGCGTCGATGCTCCACGAGCCCACGCCGTGCCAGGCGAAGATCTTCTCCGCGAAGAAGCCGCCGGCGAAGATCGCCGGGATGGTGAAGGCGATGCTCTGGGCCACCGGGATGAAGGAGACGCGCAGGGCGTGCCGGGTGATGGCTTGGTTGCGGGTCAGGCCCTTGGCGCGGGCGGTGCGGACGAAGTCGGCGTTGACGTTGTCCAGCAGGTACTGCCGCTGCGCGATCTGGTAGGCGCCCCAGCCCACAATCGTGATGGCGAAGGTGGGCACGGCGTAGTGGGCCAGCATGTCCAGGAACTGAACCCAGCCGTCGCCCTCCAGCCCGGGGGTGGAAATGCCGGTGACGAAGAGGATCCGGTCACCCACGGTCTCATTGATGTTGATGGCCCACAGCTGCACCAGGAAGTACGCGATCGGCGCGGGCACGATGTACACCAGGTAGCTGTAGGAAGTGATGGCGCGGTCGGAGAACTTGTACTGCCGGGCCGCGGTGTAGACACCGAGGGCGACGCCGATGATCAGGGTCAGGATGATCGAGGCGAGGAAGAGCCGGGTGGAGATCCAGACCCGGTCGCCGAACTCTGCGTTGATGTAGGCGCCGTTGGGGCTGCGGCCCCAGTCCCAGCGGGTCACGATGCCGGTGAGCCAGTCCACGTAGCGTTCCCAGGGGCTCAGCGCGGGGTCCAGGCCCTTAAGCCGGAAGGAGTTGGCGACCTGCTCGGGGGTGGGGCGCGGGATGCGTTCCTGTTCCAGCAGCGCCGGCTGGAGGCTGGTGACCGCCAGGAAGTATCCGGCACTGGTGGTCAGGAAGATCATGACGACGTAGGTGACGGCCCGTTTGGCCAGGTAGCGGAGCATGCGGCTACGTCAGGCTGGCCGTCGGCTGTGCTGCGGAAAAGGGCGCCGCCGGGCGGGGCAGGCGCGCCCGTCCTGGTGCCGGGTTAATGAGTTCGTTCACAGCGCGAATCCTTCCGTAGTCCCCGCGTGACGGGGGGTCTCCGCCGTCGGTCCGGGATCAAGGCCAGCAGGTGCGTGGCCACCCGCAGGCCCTTCGGCCAGCCTCGTAAGGCAGTATGTTGCGGGTCACATTCCAGAGGAAACTACCACATAGAAATCGCGCCGCCGGGCGGGAAATGCGCCAATCCGGGACCGTCACTACCAGATCGTTATGAATAATTCCCTTGAATTGATTTGACTTGGCGGACGGCCGGAACAGGGCGTACCCTACGCGGCGCCGACTACCCGGACGGCCAGCTCCCGCCAGGACTCCGCCAACCGTTCCGGGGACACCTGGTGCACCCGGACGGCGTAGAGGATGCGCTCCGGCTCGAGCGTCACGCTGAGCGATCCGGCCATCAGCCAGGGGTCAGCCGTGAAGCCCGCCTCACGCAGCAGCATCTCCAGGTGGCGCTGCCAGAGGACGGCGGCCGGGACGTCGAACCGGTTGTAGGGGGATTCATCCGCAGCTCGGGCCAGGTCGCCGAATTCCAGCACCCAGCGGATCCGGGCGGCGCCCACGGCCACCAGCCGGTCCAGGGGCGGGGCACCGGGGCCCAGGGGCGGCGGACCGAACATGAACCGGCCCTGAAACTCCGCCTCGGCGTCGCTGAGCAGGCTCATCATCAGCCCGGCGCGGCTGCCGAAGCGGCGGAACACCGTGCCCTTGCCCACGCCGGCCCGTGCGGCGAGGGAATCCATGGTGAGGGCCTCCGCACCGCCCTCGGCGATCAATTCCCGGGCGGCGGCCAGCAGGAGCTCGCGGTTGCGCGCGGCATCCCGGCGCTCGGACGGCCTGCCGGCGGCAGCGGGCAGGGCGGCGTTGGGCGCGGACCCCGGCATGCCGGGGCGGAGGGGGATGTGGCTCACGCTCCACATCCTAGCCGCCGGGAATAATAAACGGACCACAGTCCGTTTACCTTCGTGAAGGCCTCCGGGCCGGTTCCATCAGCCACGCGCCGCCCACGGCGCACACGAAGGAGACTCCATGTCCAGCACCACCGTCCTCACCCTCGTCGGCAGCCTCCGCGCCGGCTCCACCAACGCCCAGCTCGCCGAGGCGATCCAGCTCAACGCGCCGGAGCAGGTGGAGGTCGTGATCCACGACAGCCTGGGTGACATCCCGTTCTACAACGAGGACATCGACGTCGAGGGCCAGGTTCCCGCCGCCGCGGCCGCCCTGCGCGCCGCCGCCAGCGAGGCCGACACGCTGCTCCTGGTCACCCCCGAGTACAACGGCACCGTTCCCGCCCCGCTGAAGAACGCCATCGACTGGCTGTCCCGCCCGTTCGGCGCCGGCGCCCTTAACGGCAAGCCCACTGCCGTCGTCGGCACCGCCTTCGGCCAGTACGGCGGCGTCTGGGCCCAGGACGAGGCCCGCAAGGCCGCCGGGATCGCCGGCGCCCGCGTCCTCGAGGACGTCAAGCTCGCCGTCCCGGGCTCCATGGTCCGCTTCGCCGAGGTCCACCCGAAGGACGACGCCGAGGTCGTGGAGCAGATCAAGGTTGTCTTCCAGGCCATCGAAGAGGCCCGCACCGCCGACGCGGCGTAGTCCCCCGCACCGGAAGCCCCCGGCTGGCCCTTGGCCGCCGGGGGCTTTCGCCTGCGCACGTTCTTGTGAACAAAAGTTTTCCCTATAACAACAAGCGCTGTATCCTGAGGGTGTGACCCACGAAACACTTGATGCCGCCGGCGCTGTCCTGCCGGCCGAGGCCATTGACGCAATCGAACGCGCGGCTACGTCCGCCCACCGCCACGAGGAACTCTTCTCGGAGCGCGCAGCAAACATCAAGCAATCGGCCGTGCGGGACGTCTTCGACATCTCCCTGCGGCCCGGGCTGGTCTCCCTCGCCGGGGGCAGCCCGTACCTCCAGTCCCTCCCGCTGGACCGGCTCGCGGAATCGGCGGCCCGGATCATCGCCGAGGAGGGCCTGACCGCCCTCCAGTACGGCGGCGGCCAGGGCACCGAGGAACTCCGCCGCCAGATCTGCGAGGTGATGGCCGCCGAGGGAATCCTCGACGCCGCCCCGGAGAACATCGTCATCACGGCGGGCTCCCAATCCGCCCAGGACGTGGCCACCAAGGTCTTCTGCAACCCCGGCGACGTGGTCCTGGTGGAGGACCCCACCTACGTCGGCGCGCTGAACACCTTCGAGGCCTACCAGGTGGAGGTTGCCACCATTCCGATGGACGGCGACGGCATCGTCCCGGAGCAACTGGAGGCTCGGATCGCCGCCCTGCAGGCCGAGGGCAAGAACATCAAGTTCCTCTACACCATCCCCAGCTTCAACAACCCCTCCGGCATCACCCTGGCTGCCGGGCGCCGGCAGCGGGTCGTGGATATATGCCGTAACGCGAATATCATCATCCTGGAGGACAACCCTTATGGGCTGCTGCGCTTCGACGGCCACCCGCTGACGCCGCTGCGGGCCGGGAACCCGGACGACGTCATCTACATGGGGTCCTTCTCCAAGATCTTCGCCCCGGGCCTGCGGATCGGCTGGGCGCTGGTCCCAGCGCACCTGCAGCGCCGCTACTACCTGGCCTCCGAGGCGGTCACCCTGTGCCCGCCGACGCTGAACCAGATGCTGGTCTCGGCCTACCTCCGCGACTACGACTGGCAGGGCCAGATCGCCACCTACCGCGGCCTCTACCGGGAGCGGTGCGAGGCGATGCTGGCGGCACTGGAGGAGTACATGCCGGAGGGGCTCAGCTGGACCCGTCCCGAGGGCGGCTTCTTCGTCTGGGTCACCCTGCCGGAGGGCATCGACACGTACCCGCTGCTGCAGAAGGCAATCGACGCCGGGGTGGTTTTCATTCCGGGCGCCGCGTTCAGCCCCTCCGACGAGCCCTCGAACAAGCTGCGGCTCGCGTTCAGCGCTGTCCCGGCCGAGGCGATCGAGGAAGGCGTCCGCAGACTGGCGCCGGTCCTGCGGGAAGCCGTCGGGGCGTTGTAGCCTGAACTGATTGTCTGGCCCGCCTGAATTAGAGGAGACCTCATGTCCGGAATCATCGTCGTCGGCGTCGACGGCAGCGAAACTGCCCTGCGCGCCGCGCATACCGCGCGCGACCTGGCCGCCTCCCTCGGTGCCACCCTCCACGTCGTCAGCGCCTTCGACAGCGACCGGACGCAGGTGTTCGGCAGCGGCAGCGACCAGTGGATCGTCTCCGACGCCGGCGACGCCGAGACGGTCGCCAAGGGCGTGGCCGAGAAGCTGCAGTCCGAAGGCACCGCCGTGACCTACTCCGCGGCGCGCGGCAAGCCCGCCGAGGCCCTGATCCAGGAGGCCGAGCGCACCGGCGCCCGGATGATCGTGGTGGGCAACCGGCGGATGCGCGGCCTGGGCCGGGTGCTGGGGAGCGTTGCGAACAGCGTGGCCCACAACGCCCCCTGCGACGTCTACATCGCCAAGACCGACTCGCCGGAATAGCGGCCCCGGGCGCCGCCGAGGCGGCTCAGGGGCTCAGGCCTGCGGCGCCGGGTGCGGATTCTTCAGCACCCGGCGCAGGATCTTGCCCGAGGCCGATTTCGGCACGGCGTCGATGAACTGCACCCGGCGGATTTTCTTGAAGGGGGCAACCTTCGCGGCCACGAAGTCCTCGACGGCGACCTCGTCCAGCGCGTCGCCGTCGGGCCCGGGCTGGCGCACCACGAAGGCCATGGGCACCTCCTGGCCGTCCTCGTCCACGCTGCCGATCACGGCGGCGTCCGCGATGCCCGGGTGCGTCAGCAGCAGCGCCTCGAGCTCGGCCGGGGCGATCTGGTAGCCCTTGTACTTGATCAGTTCCTTGAGCCGGTCAACGATCGTGACCACCCCGTCGGCGCGGACCGTCGCGATGTCCCCGGTGTGCAGGAACCCGTCCGCGTCCATCGTGTCCGCTGTCTCCTCCGGCCGGTTCAGGTACCCGAGCATGACGTTCGGGCCGCGGCACAGCAGGTGTCCGGGTGCGCTGGTGCCTTCGGCGGGAACCTCGATCTCCTCCCCGGTGGCGGGATCCACCAGGCGGCACTCCATGTTGGGGACCGTGAAGCCCACCGAGCTGACCGGGACGTCGTCGGCGTCGACCGGGATCAGGTGCGAGACCGGGCTCATCTCGGTCATGCCGTAGCCCTGGAGCACCCTGCAGCCCAGCCGTTCACCGAGCCGGGTGCCGAGCTCGCCGTCCAGCGGCGCCGCGCCGGACATGGTGGTGCGCACGGATCCGAGGTCGTACTCGGCCACCATGGGGTGCTTGGCCAGGGCCACGGCGACGGGCGGGGCGATGAAGAGGAAGCTGCAGCGCTGCTCCTGGATCAGCCGGAGGAACTCGGCCAGATCCAACCTGGGCATGGTGACCAGCCGGGCGCCTTCGCGCAGGGCCAGGTTCAGTAGCACCGTCAGGCCGTAGATGTGGAAGAACGGCAGGACCGCCAGGACCCGGTCCTCGGCGGTGACCTTGAGCAGGTTCCGGGACTGTTCGACGTTGGCCACCAGGTTGCGGTGGCTGAGCATCACGCCCTTGGGCCGGCCGGTGGTCCCGGAGGAATAGGGCAGCACGGCGATGTGGGTGGCCGGGTCGAAGCTGACCTCGGGGGCGGGCTCCCCGGCGGCCAGCAGGTCCCGCAGCGAGGGGTGGCCCTCGGCGCCGTCGAGCACCACCAGCCGCTCGGCGGGAATGCCCGCCTCCTGTGCCGCGGCGCGTGCCGCCGGCAGCAGCACCGAGACGGTGAAGAGCCAGTCCGCTCCGGCGTCGTCGAGCTGCTTGGCGGTTTCCTCGGCCGTGTACAAGGAGTTGACCGTGGTGACGGTGGCCCCGGCCCGCAGCAGGCCGTGGAAGACGACGGCGAAGGCGGGGGTGTTCGGGCAGAGGATCGCCGCGACGCCGCCGACGCCGAGGCCCCGGGCCGCGACGGCCCCGGCGACGGCGTTGACCCGGTCGCGCAGTTCCCGGTAGCTGGTCTCCGCGCCGCTGCTGCCGTCCACCAGCGCCACCCGGTCCAGGGCGGCGTCGTCGAGGCCGGCAAAAAGGTAGTCGTAGAGGCTGACGTCGGGAATGTCTACGGCGGGGAACGGACTCCGGAACACCACTATCTCCTTTGATCGGTGAGGACCGCACCGCGGCGGCTGGTGCCACTCTAATGCCGCCGGGCGCCGGCGGACAGGAGGGCGGCACTTTGACGGCCGTCACGGTGGCCCGTGGGCAGTCTCACCCGGATCCGGGCCGGGCCGGCGGTGGGCGCGGCGGTAAAATGGGAGGTGCCCCCGACGGTGCGGACAGTCCTATCCGCCCACATTTCCGGGAGAATCTTTTGCCTACTCTGCCTACTTTGCAACGCCGCCAGCTCGTCGGGCACGACATCCTGCTGGCCCGCCACGGCAACCACATCAGCGCCATGCGGGTGGACCGCGCCGCCGGGCGCGTGGTGGCCTACCTCGACGACGGCAGCGTGGACTCGGCGCCGAACCTGATTTCCCCGTCGCTGCAGATGCCGGCGACGGTGCGCAGCGTGCTGCGGGAGGACTGGAAGTTCCTCTCCATCGTCACCGGCGCGAGCTTCGGCGTGGCCGGCACCATGTTTGCCGCGGCCATCGCCGTCGCGAACTGGGGCGGCAGCCGGGTCATCGGCCAGCTCCTCTCGGGTTACTCCGGAGCGTAGAGCCTCCCGAAAGTTCTCTCACTAACGGGAAGGGGCAGGCGCCCAGGCGCCCGCCCCTTCCCGTTGGTTAGACCCGCTTAGTCGCGTCTGATTAGTCGAGCCCCGTTAGTCAAGCAGCAGCGCCGGTTCCTCGAGGATCGAGGCGACGTCCGCCATGAACCGCGCCGAGAGGTCCCCGTCCACCACACGGTGGTCGAAGGAGCCGCCGAGCGTGGTGATCCAGCGCGGAATGACTTCCCCGTCCAGTACCCACGGCTTCTGCTTGATGGTGCCGAAGGCCACGATCGCCACCTCGCCCGGGTTGATGATCGGGGTGCCGGTGTCGATGCCGAGGGCGCCGATGTTGGTGATGGTCAGGCTGCCGCCCTGCATCTGGGCCGGCTGGGTCTTCCCGGCGCGGGCCGTGGTCGCCAGCTCGTTCAGCGCCAGCGCCAGTTCCTTCAGTGAGAGGTCCTGGGCGTTCTTGATGTTCGGCACCATGAGCCCGCGCGGCGTGGCCGCAGCGATGCCCAGGTTCATGAAGTGCTTGACGTGGATCTCCGCGGAGTCGCTGCCATCCTTGGCGTCCACCCAGCTGGCGTTCACGCTGGGGTTACGCGCCGCGGCCCAGATGACGGCCTTGGCCAGGATCAGCAGGGGCGAGACCTTGATGCCCTCGAAGTCGCGTGAGGCCTTCAGCCGTTTGACGAACTCCATGGTGCGGCTGGCGTCCACGTCGACGAAGATGCTCACGTGCGGGGCGGCGAAGGCCGACTCGACCATGGCCCGGGCGGTGGCCTTGCGGACACCCTTGACAGGGACCTTCTCGATCCGCTGTTCCTGCGGCCGGCCGGTCTTGCCCCAGAAGGTGTCCGCCTTGTCCACCTCGGCGTCGCGCTGGGCCTGGTAGCTGACCAGGTCCTCGCGGGTCACCTCGCCGCGGGCGCCGGTGGGGACCACGTCGGCCAGGTCGATGCCGAGGTCACGGGCGATCTTCCGGACCGGCGGCTTGGCCAGGACCTTGGAGACGAGGCCGGTGATGGCTCCTCCGAGGGTGGGGCGAGGGTCGGCCCCGGCAACGGGCGCCTGGGGCCCGCGTCCGGCCTGGGCGACGGAGGCCGGGTCGATCCAGATGTCGTGCGACTCGACCGGCTCGGCGGGAGCGGCTGCCGCGGGGGCTGCGGCCGGGCTGGGCGAGGCGGGGGCTGCGGGCACTGCCGGGGCGGAGGTCCGGCGACGGCGCTTCACGGCGTCGGCCTTGGGGCCGGAGCCGACCAGCGGGCCACCGGCGGGGCGGCCGTCGGGTTCGGCATCGGCGCTCGGGGTGAGCGTGCCGTACATCGGGGCCGGTTCCGGTGCCTCCGGCGCCTGTGTCCGGGCGGCGGCGGGCGCGGCGGAAGCCGCGGGGGCGCCGGCGTCGGCCACGCTGATGATGGGGGTGCCGACGTCGACCGTCACGCCCTCGGCGACCAGCAACTCCGCCACCGTCCCGGCGTACGGCGACGGGAGTTCGACGATCGACTTGGCGGTCTCGATCTCGCAGAGGATGTCGTTGACGGCCACCGTGTCGCCGGCCTTGACCTTCCAGGAGACGATTTCGGCCTCGGTCAGGCCCTCGCCGACGTCCGGGAGGTTGAACTTGTTTACGGTCATGGTGCTCCCCGTCAGTAGGCGAGGGCGCGTTCGAGCGCCTCAAGAATGCGGTCGATGTCCGGCAGGTAATCTTCCTCGACCTTGGCCACCGGGTAGGGCATGTGGAAGCCGCCGACGCGCAGCACCGGGGCCTCCAGGGAGAGGAAGGCCCGCTCGCTGACGCGCGCCGCGATCTCGCCGCCGATGCCGCCGAAGGTGGGGGCCTCGTGTGTGACGATCAGCCTGCCGGTCTTCTTCACGGATGCGGTGACGGTGTCGAAGTCGATCGGTGAGATGGAGCGCAGGTCGATCACCTCGACGCTGTGCCCGTCCTCGGCCGCGGCGTTGGCGGCGGCGAGGGCCACGGGCACCAGCGGGCCGTAGGCAACCACCGTGGCGTCCGTTCCCTCGCGCAGCACATGGGCGGCAAACGGGTCGGCGGAGCGGCCCGGGGCGGCGGTGTCGACGTCGCCCTTGAGCCAGTAGCGGCGCTTCGGCTCGAAGACGATCACCGGGTCCTGGCAGTCGACGGCCTGCTGGATCATCCAGTAGGCGTCGTGAGGGTTGGACGGGGTGATGATCCGGATGCCGGCGGTGTGCGCGAACAGTGCCTCGGGAGACTCGGAGTGGTGCTCGATCGAACCGATGCCGCCGCCGTAGGGGATGCGGATGACCACGGGGACCGTGAGGTTGCCGTTGCTGCGTGAGTGCATTTTGGCCAGCTGGGTGGTGATCTGGTTGAAGCCGGGGAAGACGAAGCCGTCGAACTGGATCTCGCAGACCGGCCGGAAGCCGCTGAGGGCCAGGCCAATCGCGGTGCCGATGATGCCGGATTCGGCCAGCGGGGTGTCGACGACGCGGTCGGCCCCGAATTCGCCGATCAGCCCGTCGGTGACGCGGTAGACGCCGCCCAGGGGTCCGATGTCCTCGCCCATCAGCAGGGTGCGCGGGTTGCCGGCCAGGGTGGCGCGCAGCCCCTCGTTGATGGCCTTGGCAATGGTCATGGTGGTCATCGGCTGGCTGCCCCGTCTGTCGCTGTGCCCTGTGTCCCGGTGTCCTCGGCCTCCGCCGCCTCATCGGCGAAGCCGGCGCTGTAGTCCTCGAACCACGCCAGTTCCTCGGCCACCAGCGGGTGGGCCTCGGCGTAGGTGTTCGCGAAGGCCTGCCGGATGTCCGGGGTCTCCAGGTCGTGGGTGGTCTTTCGGACGTAGGCGGCGAGCTCGTCGCCGTCGGCCTTGACCTGCTCGAAGAAGGCGTCGTCCGCGAGGCCCTCGGCCCGCAGGTACTTCTCGAGCCGCTCCAGCGGATCCTTGGCCCGCCACTGCGCCTCCTCCTCGGAGCCGCGGTACTTCGTGGGGTCATCCGCCGTGGTGTGGGCGCCCACCCGGTAGGTGAAGGCCTCGATCAGCACCGGGCTCTCGCCCCGCCGGGCCCGGTCCAGGGCCCATGCGGTCACGGCGTGCACCGCGATGACGTCGTTGCCGTCCACCCGGATGCCCGGGAAGCCGTAGCCCTTGGCGCGGTTGGAGAGCGGAATCCGGGTCTGCACCGTGGTGGGGACCGAGATGGCCCAGTGGTTGTTCTGGCAGAAGAAGACCACGGGGGCGTTGAACGAGGATGCGAAGACCATCGACTCGTGGACGTCGCCCTCGGAGCTGGCGCCGTCGCCGAAGTAGACCATGACGGCGGCCTTCTCCCCGGTGGGGGCCAGCTTCTGCTCGCGCTGGATGCCCATGGCGTAGCCGACGGCGTGCGGCGTCTGGGCCGCCAGGACCAGCGTGTAGAGGTGGAAGTTGGTGTCCTTCGGGTTCCAGCCGCCGTTGGACACCCCGCGGAACTGCCGCAGCAGCTCGGCCAGGTCCACGTTCCGCGTCAGGGCGACGCCGTGTTCCCGGTAGGTGGGGAAGATGTAGTCCTGCGGCTGGCTGGCCCGGCCCGAGCCGATCTGCGCGGCTTCCTGTCCGGTCAGCGGCACCCAGAGGGCCAGCTGGCCCTGGCGCTGCAGCGCGGTGGCCTCGACGTCGAACCGGCGGATCTTGGCCATGTCCGCGTAGAAACCCTTCAGCTTCCCGGCATCCAGGCGGGCGGCGTACTCGGAGAACACCGGGTCCGTCCCCAGCGTCCCGTCCGGGCGCAGGAGCTGGACCATGGGGACGTCGGGGTCACCCAGGACAGCCTCGGCCTGCGCCTCTTGGCGGTCATCCGTGTCGGTTCCGTCGAACTCGGTGGAGGGCAGTTGTGTACCCATACCGTCTCCTTGCCTGCCGCATCCGGGGCGCTGCACTCGGTGGTGAATATGCCGCTCCGGGAATACATCCTGGTTGTGGCATACATGATGGCTTACTCGTCCCCACAGTACCCTCCACGGGCAGCCGCCGGGGGTGATGCTTACCGCTAGGAACGCTGCGGGGGTTTTGTATAGTTCGCACACAGTTCGAGGAAGCGGGTGTTGGCTTCCGTTTCGCCGATGCTGACCCGCACCCCCTCGTCACCGAAGGCCCGGACGGAGAGCGCCTGCTCCCCCGCCAGTGCGGCGAATTCGCCACTGTTGGCCCCGAGGTTCAGCCAGACGAAGTTGCCCTGGGCCTCCGGAACGAACCAGCCGAGGTCTCGCAGGCCTGCGGTTACCCGGTCCCGTTCGTCGACCAGGCTTTGTACCCTTTCTACAACCTGGTCGTAGTGCTGGAGGGAGGCGACCGCGGCGTCCTCGCCCAGCTGGGAGACGGCGAAGGGTGTGGCGGTGACCCGGAGGTGCTGGGTCAGCTCGGGCTGGGAGACGCTGTAGCCCACCCGGAGGCCGGCCAGGCCGTGGGCCTTGGAGAAGGTCCGGAGCACCACCACGTTGGGGTATTTGCGGTACATCTCGATGCCGTCCACGGCGTCATCGGCCCGGACGAACTCCTGGTAGGCCTCGTCGATCACGACGACGACGTCCGCGGGCACGGCGTTGAGGAACCGTTCCGTCTCTTCGGTGGTGAGGATGGGCCCGGTGGGGTTGTTCGGGGTGCAGAGCAGGATCATCTTCGTCCGGACCGTGACGGCGGCGGCCATGGCGTCCAGGTCGTGGCGTCCGTCCGCGGTGAGCGGGATGCGGACGCTCTCGGCACCGGCGAGGCCGACGCTGATGGGGTAGGCCTCGAAGGAGCGCCAGGCGTAGATGACCTCGTCGGCCTTGCCGTCGTCGTTCTGGCCGGCGAAGGTGGCCAGCAGCTGGTTCAGGGCGCCGAGGCTGCCCGCGCCGGTGACGATGTCCTCGGCCGGGACGTCGAGGAAGTCGGCGAGCGCGCCGCGGAGTTTGCTGCTGAGCGGGTCCGGGTAACGGTTGAAGTCGGTCCGCGCCGCGATGGCCTGCTGCACTGCAGGGATCGGCGGGAGCGGGTTTTCGTTGGAGGAAAGCTTGTAGCTGACCAGCCCCTCGACGGGAGCCGGCGGCTTGCCGGCTGCGTATCGGGGAAGCAGGTCTACCACCGGCCGCGGGCGGATTCCGCCGGCCAGGCTGTCAGAAGAAGTCATGCCCCCTAGCCTACGACGCCACCCTGCCCATGCGTCCGGTGATGTGACAGCATGGGGCCATGCGGTCTCTCTTTGTCCGGGTCATCGTCAATGCCCTGGCCCTCTGGGTGGCCAGCTGGATCCTGCCGGGACTGAATATCTCCACCACGGCCACCACCGGCGCCGTCGCGGACCAAGGGGTCACGCAGGGCACGGAGACCATCGGCATCATCCTGGCCTACCTCTTCATCGGCCTGATCTTCGGCCTGGTCAACGCCTTCGTCAAGCCGCTGGTCAGCCTGCTGTCACTGCCGATCACCATCCTCACCCTCGGCCTGTTCACCGTCGTGATCAACGCGGCCATGCTGTATCTGACGGCCTGGCTGAGTTCTTACACGCCGGTGCACTTCACCATTGACTCCTTCTTCTGGACCGCCGTCCTGGCGGCCATCATCGTGACCCTGGTGTCGCTGGTGGCCGGCCGGCTTCCCGGCGGCCGCCGCTGACCGTACCGCCAACGTCGGCCCCGACGCTCCCTCCTCCCGCTGGTACGGGACGCGACTCGCGGCGGAGCGCGAACCGGGTGACGGCCGCCGTTCCACCCGTACCCACCACGGCCGCGAGCGCAGCGGTGGACGCCTGCAGCGACGGATCACGGGAGACTTCGACGGCGGCGGCGCCGGCCTCGTAGTTCTCCAACCGGTGTCCCGGCCCCAGGCCGAAGTCCTTTGGCGCCGGGACGCTCAGGCTGTTGGTCAGGGTGGCCGTGACCCGGTCGCGGGTGTCCGCGTTCGGGGCGCCGTCCGCGCCGGGCACCCAATCGTCCCGGTGTTCCAAGTGCAAGCTGCTGATCCCCGGGGCGGGGCTGATTCCGCCGACCGGCGACCCGGCCGTCAGCACGTACTTGAGGTCGAATTCGGCGAGGAATGCCTTGTCCCGGCTGAGGTTCATGGCGTGAATGCCGCCCTGGCTGTAGCCGACGGCCACCAGCTGATCCCCCGCCTCCGCGCCGGCCTCGCGCAGCGCCGACCTGATGGCGGCTGTTGTTTCGACGGAGTCATAGCCCAGCGCCTCCGCGATGCCGGCCGTGTCGAAGGGATTGGTTCCGGCGGGGAGCCCGCCCAGCTGCGTCCCCGGGAGCAGCACCACCCAGGCCGGGCCGCCCGCGGCGTCAACCCTGATGACCTCGATCTCACCCGGCGTCCTGTCCACGTCCTCGGTACGGCGCAGCAGTCCGGCCGGCGTCAGGTCCACGGTTTCGGTGCTGGTCGCCCCGGCGGTGGCCGAGACCGGACGGGGCTTGAGGAAGCCGAGCCCGGGCTCGTCCGTCAGCGCCCTGACCAGGCCACCGATCGAGGCCGAGCCGGGGACCCCGGCGAGCGCTCCGGCCAGCGGGAGCGGCAGGCCCAGCAGCAGCGCCAGGCTTCCCGGTGAGGCCAGCCCGGTTTCGAACCGGTCGCGCACCCCGGGGAGGCCCAGGACCCCGCCGGTGGATCCATACTCGGGTCCGGTAAGGCCCATCCTCAGCAGCAAGGCGTTACGCGCCTCGGTGAACTCGTAATCCCGGTGGCTGGCCCTGACCTGGGAAGCGATGTGTTCCAGCTCGGCCCGGACCCTGCCGATCCCCCGGCCCGCCTCCCCCACCGCGGTGATGGCTTCACTGCCGCTGCGATAGGCATCCTCCTGATAGGGAAACAGGGACCGGCGGATCCCGTCCGCCTCCGCTTCCACGGCGTAGAGGTCCCGCACCGAGGTGTCCAGGGCTGCCGCGCCGGCCAGCAATTCCTCGAACTGGAAGGCCACGCCGCCCACCCCGCCGCGGATGCGGAGCATGCCGTCCGGGGGCGGAGCCACCGGACGGGGCACCTCGCCGGAACCGGCCGGGCTGAATTCCGTCATCAGTACCCCGTCCGCCCGGGGGCGAGGGCCACCAACCGGGCGTGGGCCAGCACCGCCGACGAGGCCTCGAGCAGGCCGTCCCGGGCCCGTCTGAGCGAGGCCGCCTGCAGCGAGAGCGTCAGCCGGTAGGCCCGCCCGGCCGGCGACTGCCAGGTCTGCAGCTCCAGCCGGGCCAGCGCCGCCAGAACGGCGTCCGCCTGCCCGGCGCACCCGGCCACCCGGGCCGCAAGCCGCTGCACCTCGGCGCTGCGGGAGGCACAGGCCGCCGCATCCCCGGCCAGCACGGTTGTGGACGTCATCGCACTTCCTCCCTTCCCCGGCTTACGCCGGCCTTACCTGCGTTCTTGCCGTGAGTTCTCTTCCGGCTGGTTAACCCCTACACATCCCGGATACACAACGACGCTAGGGCCAGGGCACCGGGGCGGACACGGCACGGTGCCGCTATGTGGACAACCTGCCGCACCCCGCCCGGGCGGCTGTCATACCACCGCCCGGCTTCGGCCCCGGCGGCACTTCGTGAAAGAATCGGACCATGCCTGAAACTGCTGCCACAGCTGAGACCCGCACGCCGTCCGGACGCCTGGCCCTGGCCGCCTCCGGCACTCCCATCGCCCTGGGACCGCTGGACGGCCGCTACCAGTCCGCCGTCGCGCCTTTGGTGGATTACCTCTCTGAAGCCGCGCTCAACCGCGACCGCGTCGCCGTCGAGGTCGAATGGCTGATCCACCTGACCGGCAACAACGTCCTTCCCGGCGCCGGCCCGCTGTCCGCGGAGCAGCAGCAGCAACTGCGGGACATCGTCACCGAGTTCGACGCCGCCTCGGTGGCCGAACTCGCCGAGATCGAAACCGTCACCGTCCACGACGTGAAGGCCGTCGAGTACTACATCGGCCGCCGCCTGCCCGGCATCGGGATCGAGCACCTGACCGCGATGGTCCACTTCGGCTGCACCTCGGAGGACATCAACAACCTCTCCTACGCGCTCGGCATCAAGGGCGCCGTCCAGGATGTCTGGCTGCCCGCCGCCCGCACGCTCGTGGCCCAGATCAGCGCCATGGCCGAGGCCAACCGCGCCGTCCCGATGCTCTCCCGCACCCACGGCCAGCCCGCCACCCCCACCACCCTGGGCAAGGAACTGGCCGTCATCGCGCACCGCCTGACCCGCCAGCTGGACCGGATCGCGCGCACCGAATACCTGGGCAAGATCAACGGCGCCACCGGCACCTACGCCGCGCACGTCGCGTCCGTCCCGGGAGCCGACTGGGAAGCCGTCGCGAAGGGCTTCGTCGAGGGTCTCGGACTTACCTGGAACCCGCTGACCACCCAGATCGAAAGCCACGACTGGCAGGCCGAGCTGTACGCCGACGTCGCCCGCTTCAACCGGATCCTGCACAACGTCTGCACCGACATCTGGAGCTACATTTCGATCGGCTACTTCGCCCAGGTCCCCGTGGCCGGCGCGACCGGCTCCTCGACCATGCCGCACAAGGTCAACCCGATCCGCTTCGAGAACGCCGAGGCGAACCTGGAGATTTCCTCCGGCCTGCTGGACGTGCTCGGTTCCACCCTGGTGACCTCCCGCTGGCAGCGCGACCTCACCGACTCGTCCTCGCAGCGGAACATCGGCGTCGCCTTCGGCCACTCGCTGCTGGCGATTTCCAACGTCGCCAAGGGCCTGGACCGCCTGGACGTGGCCGAGAACGTGCTCGCCGCGGACCTGGACACCAACTGGGAAGTCCTCGGCGAGGCCATCCAGATGGTCATGCGCGCCGAGGCAATCGCCGGCGTGCCGGGCATGGAAAACCCCTACGAGCGGCTCAAGGACCTGACCCGCGGTCAGCGGGTGGACGCCGCCCGGATGCAGGAGTTCGTCCAGGGCCTGGGCCTCTCCGCCGAGGCGGAATCACGCCTGCTGGCGCTCACGCCGGGCCGGTACACCGGCATCGCGGACAAGCTGGTCGATCACCTGATTGACGGCCGCTAGGTCATTCACGTCGAATTAACCTTCCGGCACATCCGCGTTTACGCCGCCGTCGAGGACCGGCCAGTCGTATCGTGGATTCTGGGACTGTAACCGACACGAGGAGACTCCCTTGCCGAGCGACATAGCGTCGACCGCACGGACCGTTCTGACCGACCCGGACCCTTTGGCGCCGGACGCCCCCGAATCTCCAGGGGCGGACGACGCGGCGTTGAGCCTGATGAGCTTCAACATCCGCTGCGACACCAACCACACCCTCCCCGGCCAGGCCGACTACTGGCCGGAGCGGGCACCGGCCCTGCAGGCCGTGCTCGCCGAGGAACTCCCGGACGTCCTGGGTATCCAGGAGGGTCTCGGGCACCAGCTGGCGGTGATCGAAGAGGCGCTCCCGGACCACTACCGGATGATTGGACAAGGGCGCGACGGCGGCAGCCGCGGCGAGTACTCCTGTATCTTCTACAACTCACGGCGCCTGCTGCTCCGGGCCTGGGACCAGTTCTGGCTCTCGGACACCCCGGACGTCGCGGGATCCGCCACCTGGGGCAACGACACCACCCGGATCGCCACCTGGGGCCGGTTCGAGGACAGCAGCACCGGCCGGGAGCTGATGGTCCTCAACACGCACTTCGACCACGAGTCGGAAAACGCCCAGCTGCGCAGCGCCGAGGCCATCATCGACCACACGGCCCGCTTCGAACCCGGCCTGCCCACCGTGGTGATGGGCGACTTCAACGCCCGGGCCGGCGCCTCCGGAGCGTACTCCACCCTGGTGGACAGCGGTCCGTTCCGGGACTCCTGGCTGGTCGCCAAGCGGCACCTCACCCCGGCGTACGGGACCTTCCCGAACTACAAGGACCCGGTGGTGGGCGAGAGCCGGATCGACTGGATCGCCGTCACCCCAGGCATCCAGGTGGCCGACGCGGCGGTCAACACCTTCCGCCTCGACGACCGCTACCCGAGCGACCACGCCCCGATCCAGGCCACCGTCCTCATCCCCTGACGCCCCGCTCCCTCGCAGGGTGCGGCGGTAAAATCGGGCTATGAGGCTCCTCCTGATCAGGCACGGCCAGACACCGGGCAACGTGCTCGGCCAGCTCGACACGGCCCATCCCGGCCCCGGCCTGACCGAGCTGGGCGAACGGCAGGCGGAGGCGTTGGCCCGGTCGCTGGAGCGGCTGGAGATCAGCCGCCTCTATGCCTCCACGCTGATCCGGACCCAGCTGACCGCTGCCCCGCTGGCCGGCCGCCGCGGACTGGACGTCACGGTCCTGGACGGGCTGCACGAGATCGAGGCGGGCGCGCTGGAGAAGCTCACCGACCGGGAGTCCCACCTGCGGTACCTCGGTACGGTGTTCGGTTGGGCCGCGGGCGAGCTGGACCGGCGGATGCCAACGGGTCCCAGCGGCCACGACTTCCTCGCCCGGTTCGACGACGCCGTCGCCCGGATCGCGGCGGCAGCTGCCGGGACCGCCGGCGGGGCGTCCCCCGGCGGCACGGACGACGGCGGCACGGTCGCCGTCGTCAGCCACGGGGCGGCGATCCGGGTCTGGACCGCCCTGCGCGCGGAAAACGTCGACGCAGAGTTCGCGGCCCGGCACGTCCTTGCCAACACCGGCATCGTGGCCCTGGAGGGCGGCTCCGCGGAAGGCTGGCGGATGGTGCACTGGGACGGCAGCCCCGTGGGCGGCCTGGCCCTGGCCGACCCGACGGCGGAGGACCCGGCCGGCGGCCCCGCCTGAGGTCCGTTCGGCATCCATGCACTCTGCGCCGGTGCCGCCCCGAGTTCTCCCATCCCTTACCTGCGGGAAACACCGTGGAAACCACCGCTTCCTAGCCTTGGACTGCATAACCCTTCGGTGAAACGAGGCAACGATGCAGACCAACCCGCGGCTTCACATCCGGCAGGTGCCCTGGGCGAACCCCGTGGGCGCAGACCTCCGGGCCGCCCAGCAGGCCGAGCTGGATGCCCGCTTCGGCCGCCCGGACCACGAGCCCGGCCCCGTGCCCTCCGAATCGGACTCGGCGGTCTTCCTCGTCGCCTATGACAAGGGCTCGGGCCAGCCGGTGGGCTGCGGCGGGCTGCGCCTCCTGGACTCCCGGACCGCCGAGATCAAGCGCCTCTACGTCCTGCCCTACACCCGCGGTTCGGGGGTGGCGAGCTCCATCCTGGCGGCGCTGGAGGGCCACGCCCACGCCCTGGGCATCACCCGGCTGACGGCGGAGGCGGGCTCAGTTCAGACCGACGGCCGGCAGTTCTACGCCAACTCCGGGTTCGCCCCGGTGCCGAATTTTGGGCCGTACATCGGTGTGGAGCACTCCTTCTGCTACGAGAAGACCATCGATTCCCATAGCGCGGCGCACACTGCGATGGCCTGATCCTGCTGAGCCGTGTCACGGCAGCCGTCCTACCGCGCCGACGGCCAACCGGTGTAGGCCTCGGCGAGGTAGGCGCGGCCGTGCCGGGAGGACACCACGGAGTTCAGCTCCCCCAGCTGCCGGGCGCGGGCGAAGTCGTCCGCGCCCTCGGGGGTGTGCAGCATGGAGGTCATCCAGTAGGAGAAGTGCTGGGCCTTCCACACCCGGTCCAGGGCGCGGCTGCTGTAGCGGTCCAGGAGCGCCTCCGATCCGGTCTTGTAGTAGCTGTCCAGCCCCTCGAAGAGCACCCGGACGTCCGCGATGGCGAGGTTCAGGCCCTTCGCCCCGGTGGGGGGCACCGTGTGGGCGGCATCCCCGGCCAGGAAGAGCCTGCCGTGGCGCATCGGCGCGTGCACGAAGCTGCGGAACTTCAGCACCGTCTTATCCAGCACCGGGCCTTCCTTGAGCTCAAAGCCGTTGCCGTTCACCCGGCTGCGGAACGTCTCCCAGATCCGCTCGTCGCTCCAGTTGGTGACGTCCTCGCCCGGGTCGCACTGGAAGTACATCCGCTGCACCGTCTCAGTGCGCTGGCTGATCAGCGCGAAACCGTTCTCCGAGTTGGCGTAGATCAGCTCCTCGGAGCTGCGCGGCGCCTCGGCCAGGATGCCGAACCAGGCGAACGGGTATTCGTGGAAGTACCACTTCCGGTGCGCCTCCGGGATCTGCCCGCGGCAGTGGCTGCGGGAGCCGTCGGCGCCGACAATGAACTCCGCCCGGAGCTCCACCTCGGTGCCGTCGGCGTCGGTGAAGCAGACCCGGGGGTCGCCGTCGACGTCGTGGATGGCCGTGTCCGCGGCGCCGTAGCGCACGTCCCCGCCGTCGGCCTCCCGGCGGGCGGCAAGGTCCTTGAAGACATCGGTCTGGGGGTAGAGCCACACCGATTCGCCCACCAGGTCCTGGAAGTCGATGCGGTGGCTCTCTCCGTTGAAGCGCAGCTCGATCCCGTCATGCCGGTCCCCGTCGGTGAGCACCCGGTCCGAGACGCCGCTGTCCACCAGCAGGTTCACGGTGCCGTGCTCCAGGATCCCGGCGCGGACGGTTTCGGCGATCTCCTGCCTGCTGCGCAGCTCCACCACGGTGGACTCGATCCCTTCCCTGGCAAGAAGGTGGGAGAGCATCAGGCCGGCGGGGCCACCGCCGACGATGGCCACCTGCGTGCGGACGACGTGCCGTGCCATGGGTTCCTCGCTTCGTTGCGGGGTCCGGGCGGCCCGGGGCGGGCGCGGCGCACGGACCGGATGATCACTGTTTCCCAGTCTGCCGCACGGGCGTGACCGGCGTTACACGTGTTCCGTTGAATGGATCGAGGATGCGCGGGTCTCCCCCAGCCGCCGGCCGATGCCCCGCGCGGCGGTCTGCAGCGCGGGCACCAGCGCCTGGAGCCGGACCTCGCGCACGGGAACCACGACGCCGAGCGCGGCCACCGCGCGCTTGCGGGCGTCCCGGACCGGAACCGCGATGCCCCACGTGTCCGGGTCCACCACGCCGGAGAGTTCGGCGTAACCCTGGGCGGCGGCCTGGGCCAGCAGAGCGCGGAGCTCGGCCACGCCCACCTTCCCGGCGGGATCGGCGAAGTCGCGCAGGTACGCCGCCTGGCGGGCGGGTGGCTGGTGGGCCATCAGCACCAGCCCGGCCGAGGAGAGGTGCACGGGCATCCGGCCGGCCACCTTGGCCCGGTTCGCCACCGAGCCGCGCCGGGAGAGGCGTTCGACGAAGAGGGCCTCTGCCCCGTCCAGCACTGCCAGGTTCACGTTCTGGTTGAGCACCTGCTGGAAGTCCTCCATGAACGGCATCGCCGCCTGCCGCAGGGCCAGGGTGGGCGAGTTCCGGTTCACGAGTTCCCAGAGCCGCAGCCCCAGCCGGACGGACCCGCCGGCACCGAGTTCCAGCAGCCCGTGGCCGGCCAGCTGACGGACCAGGCGGTGCGCGGTGCTCAGCGGCAGCCCGGCGCGGGCGGCGAGCTCGGAGAGCTGCAGCGCATCCGAACCCTCCGGGATGGCCTCCAGCAGGCGCACCACGCGGTCCACCACCGAATCACCCGATTCGGAATTGGCCATGCCCCACGCTCCCGCCGTCGACGTTTCCTGCTAGCGACCAGTCTTCCACTGCCGCCACAGGGCGGGCGCCAGCACCACGGCGACGCCCACCACGGCGCCGATCACGGTCTCGAAGAGCCGGTCCCGGAGCAGCACACCGGCCGGGACGGGCGCCACCAGGAGGGTGGAAATCAGGGCCAGCGGCGTGACGAAAAGCTGGGCCACCAGGTACTGGCGGGCGATGAACATCTCCGCGCCGAACTGGCAGGCGGCGATCACCAGCACCGTCAGCCAGGGTTCGGGCTGCAGCAGCAGGATGGCGGCGAGCAGCGCCAGGCCCAGGGCGGTGCCGAGGATGCGCTGCAGGCCGCGGCTGATCCGGTGCCGGGTGGTGTGGCCCACCAGGGGGACGACCGCGGCCACCATGGCCCAGTAGTTGTGTCCGATGCCGAGGCGCTGGCCGATCACGGTCGCCAGGATTCCGGCCAGGCCCGCGGCCACGAGGTAGCCGACGGCCTCCAGCCAGGCCGCGCGCCGCTCCGGCCCGGTCAGGCGGACGGGGGCGGACCAGCTCCACGGCCGGCGCCGGCCGGGGACCACGCGGGAGGACATGCCCACCAGGAGCGAGAACGCTACCGTCAGCACCGCCACCAGCATTCCCTGCCAGAGCGGCGGCTGGTGCGGGACGGAGGCGATCGCCGCGAAGGCGAAGATGTGGAACAGGGATCCCGCCGGGCGGAGCCGCCACAGGGAGACGATGAGCGAGCAGGCGCCGGCCACCAGGGTGGTCGCCGCGACCTGCAGCCAGATCCGCCCGGCCGGCGTGAACGCGGTCAGCGCGCCGGCGTGCGCGGTCAGGGCGGCCAGCAGGATCACGGCGAGCATCAGGGTTCCGGCGCGCAGCTGCAGCACCAGCCGCCGGCCGTGCGGCTCGTTGCGGCCGTAGATTCCGGCGAAGGCACCGAAGGAGGCGAAGATGGCCAGGTCCAGCCGCTGCAGCAGCACCAGGGTGATCAGCGGGACGAAGACGCCGACGGCGCAGCGGAGCGCGGGGTGGTGGTCCTTGTTGGCCGGGCCCATGGTGAAGAACATGGAGAAGAAGTCGGCGAACGGTGCGCGGCGGTCCGCGGCGGATGAGGGATGCACGGGGTGTGAGGGGCCTTCCTTTGCCATTCGGTGAAACGACGGCGGCACTGGCATCCCTGACGAGCTTACGCCCGGAAGGTCCCCGCCGCCGCCCTAAATTCCGATCAACGGAAGGCCCGTGGGGTGCTTGCGGTGGTAGCGTCGAGCGGTTGAAACACCCGTACGGCAGCATTCCCGGAGGACCCCATGCTCAAAGGATTCAAGGACTTCATCCTGCGCGGCAACGTGATCGAACTGTCGATCGCCGTCGTCGTCGGTACCGCGTTCACCGCCCTGGTGACCGCCTTCACCACCAACATCATCAACCCGATCATCGCGGCCGCCGGCGGCGTGGAGGCTCAGGGGCTGGGCTTCCACATCTGGCCGGGCAACGAGAAGACGTTCGTCAATGTGGGCGCGGCGCTGACCGCCTTCGTCACATTCCTGATCACCGCGGCGGTGGTGTACTTCATCTTCGTGGCGCCGATGAACCGGATCAACAGGATGGTCAAGAACCGGCTCGCGACGGCGGAGCCGGAGGAGAAGCCGCTCCCGGCGGACACGGCACTGCTGGCCGAGATCCGGGACCTGCTGACGGTGGTGGCCGGGACGTCCAGGGAAGAGTCACGGGACGTCCCGGCCGAACACCGCTAGCGGTCAGGCGCCAATCGCTAGGCCTGCGCGGCCTTCGTCATCCGGATGGTCAGCGCCTCGTGCTCGACGGCCACGCTCAGGTGCTTGGCCTTGCCGATGTGGTCGCCGTCGAGCTGGAATTCCTGCTCGTGGTCGAGGCTGATCTCCGCGGTGCGGCCGGCGAAGTACTCCACGGACTTGTTGTTCTTGTTCTTGCGGCCGAACATGCCGGCCAGCACGCTGAACCAGCCGAGCCGGCCCTGCGGGGCGAGCAGCAGCACGTCCAGGATGCCGTCGTCGATCTTGGCGTCCGGGAACACCTCGATGCCGCCGGTGATCTTGCCGCAGTTGCCCACCATGACGCTGCGGATGCGGCGGCGGACCGGCTGCTGGCCGTCGACGCTGATCCGGGCGCGCACCGGCTTGCCGGGCAGGTGCCGGATGCCGGCCTCCACGTAGGCCAGCCAGCCCACCCGGTCCTTGAGCTCGTCGACGGTGTTGGCCATGATGGCCGCGTCGTATCCCAGGCCGGCCATGACGAGGAACAGCTGCTCGTCCTCGCCGTGGTCCAGCCGGGCCTTGACGACGTCGACCTTGATGTTGGAGCCGGCCAAGACGTCGTGGCTGGCGGCGACCGGGTCGGTGATGTCGACGCCGACGTTGCGGGCCAGCAGGTTGCCCGTGCCCATGGGCACCAGGCCCATCGGGGTGCCGGTCCCGGCGAGGACCTCCGCGACGCACCGGACGGTGCCGTCTCCGCCCGCGGCGATGACGACGTCGACGCCGGCCTCCAGGGCCTCCCGCGCCTGGCCCAGGCCGGTGTCCTCGGCGGTGGTCTCAAGCCACAGCGGCTCGGCCCAGCCCTGCGTCTCACAGAGGTGGTAGAAGGAGGCCTTGAAGTCCTCACCGGAGGACTTCATCGGGTTGATGACGACGGCGGCGCGGCGGGCCGCTGCGGCGTCCCCTGCCGTACTGGTCTGTGCGGAACGCTCCGGGGCCGGGGTGGCCTGGGTTGCGGCATTGTTCTGTGGCATGTCGTCCTTCGGGCAGCGTGGCGGGATGGCTCCCGCAGTGAAATCTTATCCGCGGCGGCGCGCTATCCCGCGCAGCGGGGACGCCGGGAACGTGGACTCACCCCTCGGATGGTCAGTACACTGACCGTGTTCAAGGACTGAAGCGTGCCGGCCTGGCCGGAAGCCGCCCCGGAACCGCCGGGGCGTGTGCGCTTCGGACGCGGAAGGCGGCCACATGACCGAACACCAGGACCATCACACGGCGGAAGCCGAAGCCTCCAGCAGGGATCCCCACGACTGGGGCCGGGCCATGGCTCTGGCGCTGACCCGGCTGGCCGAACAACTCGATCCCGAGGGCGGCGAGGATATGCACACAACCCTGGTGAACCGGCCGCTGCAACTGCAGATCCGTGACGACGGCGAGGGCGTCACCATCACCGTCTCCACCGCGTAACCGGGTCCCGACCCGGCGGCGGGGAAACAATCCGCCGGGAATCCGTATTTTGTCCAAAGAATGTGCCAGACTGGGCGGGATTTGGCGGCCCGATGTGGCCGGAAGACTCATCTCATTTGGGGGAATGATGAACGAGCGCGCGGATTCCGACGCACACGAACACTCACTGACGAACCTCGGGGCGGAGCCCCGCTACGGCCAGCGGTGGCCCGACGGCGCGCCGTGGCCGGATTCGGCGGACCGGCGGCACACGCTGCTGCCGGCCCTGCCGTTGCCCCGCCCGCGGACCGAGACGCTCGAGAACGCCGTGCGCGGCACCGTCTTCGCCCTGGCGGTGGTCCCCGCCGGCGTCGTGCTGTGGCTGGCGCTCTGGAAGCTGGGCTGGATGGCCTCGCTGGTGTCCTTCGTGACCGCGGCCGGAGCGGCACGGTTGTACCTGGCCGGCAGCACCGGAGGCAGGGGCGGCGCAGTGACCCGGCGCGGGGCGTGGGTGGTTCTTGGCGTGACCGCGCTGACCATGCTGCTGGCGTTCTTCGGCAGCATCTGGCTGGATGTGGCCGAATACATCGGCGACCAGCCCTTCGGACTGCTCTTCGAACCGGGAGCCTGGGACCTGCTGGGCTACAACCTCACGAGCAATGCGCCCCTGGTGCAGGACCTCAAGAGCGAATTTCTGATGATGCTGCTCTTCAGCGCGCTGGGCTCGTTCTTCACGCTGCGGCAGCTCTTCGCCCGGTCCCGCCGGGTCTAGGACCCCTCACCCGCAGGATTCCTCACCCGGCGGCTCAGACGGCTGCTCAGCTCTTCGCGGAGAGGTCCGCCGAGATGAGTCCGGCGGTGGCGACGGCGGCCTCGCGGACCGAGTCGAGGTACGCCTCGGGGTCGGGGCGGGCCGCGACGGCCTGGGCCTGCAGTGAGACGTTGATCGCCGCCACCACCTTCGGCCCGTCGTGGATCGGCGCCGCCACGGACATCAGCCCGAGTTCCAGCTCCTGGTCCAGCAGGCACCAGCCCTGGGCACGGACGGTGGCCAGTTCGGCCTCGAGGCCGGCGCGGTCGGCGATGGTGCGCGGTGTCAGCGGCCGCAGTTCCGCGGTGTCCAGGTAGCGTGCCAGCTCCTCCGGCGGGAGGGCGGCCAGCAGCACCCGGCCCATGGAGGTGGCGTAGGCGGGAAAGCGGGTGCCGACGGTGATGCCGACGGTCATGATCCGCCGCGTCGCCACACGGGCGACGTAACTGATGTCCTGGCCCTCCAGCACCGCGGCGGAGGTTGATTCGCCGAGCGCCAGGGAGAGTTCCTCCAGGTGCGGCTGGGCGATCTGCGGCAGGGACAGGCCGGAGAGGTACGCGTAGCCGAGCTGCAGTACCTTGGCCGTGAGCGCGAAGTCCTTGCCGTCGGTGCGGACGTAGCCGAGCTCCACCAGGGTGTGCAGGAAGCGCCGGGCCGTGGCGCGGGTCAGGTCCGTCCGCGCGGCCACCTCGCTGAGCGTCATCTGCGGGTGCTCGGCGTCGAAGGAGCGGATGACGGCCAGGCCGCGGGCCAGCGACTGGACGTACTGGTCGCTCGCGGCGGGCGCCTCAGCGGCGCCGGCCGGGGACGGGTTCGGCTTTTCAGTCACCGCCCTACCCTATCTGCGCGGCCCGTCATTCGGGCCCGGCCGCGGTCAGCGGCACGGGGACCACGGCCTGCAGGTCCGCCAGGGTGCAGCCGAACGTCTCCCGCACCGTGACGCCATCGGGCCCGATGAGGAAGACGGCCTTGTCCGTGTAGACGCGGGTGACGCAGCCGATCCCGGTGAGCGGGTAGGTGCAGGTTTCCACAAGCTTGGAGACGCCGTCGCGGGTGAGCAGGGTCATCATCACGAAGACGTCCTTGGCGCCGGTGGCCAGGTCCATGGCCCCGCCCACGGCCGGGATGGCGTCCGGGGCGCCCGTGTGCCAGTTCGCTAGGTCCCCGGTCCCGGAGACCTGGAAAGCGCCGAGGACGCAGATGTCCAGGTGGCCGCCGCGCATGATCGCGAAGGAATCCGCGTGGTGGAAGTAGGAGGCGCCGGGCAGCTCGGTGACGGGGATCTTGCCGGCGTTGATCAGGTCGCCGTCGATCTGGTCCCCGGTGGCCTCGGGGCCCATGCCGAGCATGCCGTTCTCCGTGTGCAGGGTGACGTTCTGCTCCGGCTCGAGGTAGTTGGAGACCAGGGTGGGCTGGCCGATGCCGAGGTTGACGAAGGAGCCGGGGGCGATGTCCCGGGCCACCAGCCGGGCCAGCTCGTCCCGGCCCAGGGGCTGTTCGGAGCGCAGGAGGCTCTCCTGCCGCTCGGACTGCGTGCTCATCTCAGGCCACCTTCACAATGCTGTTGACGTAGATTCCGGGCGTGATGACGTTTTCCGGGTCGAGGCTGCCGGTGGGGACGACGTCGGAGACCTGGACGATGGTGTGCTTCGCCGCCGCGGCCATGATGGGGCCGAAGTTCCGGGCGGTCTTGCGGTAGACCAGGTTGCCCTTGCCGTCGGCGGTGAGGGCCTTGATCAGGGCGACGTCGGCGTGGATGGGCGTCTCGAAGACCTGCCACTTGCCGTCCAGGAACCGGGTTTCCTTGCCCTCGGCGAGCATGGTGCCGTAGCCGGTGGGGGTGAAGAAGCCGCCGATCCCGGCCCCGGCGGCCCGGATCCTTTCGGCCAGGTTGCCCTGCGGGACCAGCTCCAGTTCGATTTCCCCGGCCCGGTACTTCCCGTCGAAGTGCCAGGAGTCGGACTGGCGGGGGAAGGAGCAGATCATCTTCCGCACCCGGCCCTCCTTGATCAGCAGCGCCAGGCCCTGGTCGGCCTGGCCGGCGTTGTTGTTCACCACCGTGAGGCCGGTGGCGCCGCCGTCCAGCAGGGCGTCGATGAGTTCGAAGGGCTGGCCTGCGTTGCCGAAGCCGCCGATCATCACCGTGGACCCGTCCCGGATACCGGCGACGGCCTCGGCCACCGTGTCTACGAAGTTCAGCATGGCTCAGGCCTTTCCGTTGCTGGTGCCGGCGGTGACGTTTTCGAGGACGACGGCGAGGCCCTGCCCGACGCCGATGCAGATCGCGGCGACGCCCCATCGTTCGCCGGATGCCTGCAGGGAGCGGGCCAGGGTGCCCAGCAGCCGGCCGCCGGAGGCGCCCAGCGGGTGGCCCATGGCGATCGCCCCGCCGTGGCGGTTCACGATCGCGGGATCGATGCCCCAGCCGTTGATGCAAGCCAGGGACTGCGCGGCGAAGGCCTCGTTGAGTTCGACGGCGCCCACCTGGTCCCAGCCGATCCCGGCCTTCGCGAGGGCTTTGTTGGCCGCCTCGACGGGGGCGTAGCCGAAGTACTGCGGGTCGTTGGCGTGGGCGCCGCGGCCGGCGATCCTGGCCAGCGGATCGAGGCCCAGCAGCCCGGCGGCTGCCTCGCTGCCCAGCCACGCCGCGGAGGCGCCGTCGGAGAGCGGGGAGGCGTTCCCGGCGGTGATGGTGCCGCCGTCGGGCCCGTCCGTCTCGACGCGGAAGACCGTCTTCAGCCCGGCGAGTTTCTCCGCGCTGGAACCGGGGCGGATGCCCTCGTCCCGCGTCAGGTCCGTGCCCGGCACCGCGGCGACCAAAGAGTCGTAGAAACCCTCGTCCCAGGCGGCGGCGGCCAGGTTGTGCGAGGCGGCCGAAAATTCGTCCTGGGCCTCCCGCGTGACGCCGTACTTCTCGCGGAGCCGCTCGGTGGCCTCGCCGAGGGAGATGGACCAGTCCGGGCGCATCCGCTTGTTCACCAGGCGCCAGCCCAGGGTGGTGGACACCAGGGCCATGTCCCCGGCCGGGTAGGGCTTTTCGGTCTTGGGCAGCACCCACGGCGCCCGGGACATCGACTCGACGCCGCCGGTGAGCACCAGGTCCGCGTCGCCGGTGGCGATCTGCCGGGAGGCGATGATCGCCGCGTCCAGCGAGGACCCGCAGAGCCGGTTGACGGTGGTCCCCGGGACGCCGACCGGAAGCCCGGCCAGCAGGGTGCCCATCCGGGCGACGTTGCGGTTTTCCTCGCCGGCGCCGTTGGCGTTGCCGAAGACCACCTCGTCGATCCGCTCCGGGTCCAGGCCGGGGGCCCGCCGGACGGCCTCGCCGATCACGTGCGCGGCCAGGTCGTCCGGGCGTACGCCGGCCAGGCCGCCGCCGAATTTGCCGAACGGCGTCCGTACGGCGTCGTACAGAAAAGCCTCAGTCATGGTTCTTGTCCACTTCGGTCTCGTCGATGGTGCGGAACACCTGCTGGGCGGTCTTGAAGGCGGTGTTGGCCGACGGGACCCCGCAGTAGATGGCCGTCTGCAGCAGGATTTCCTTGATCTCGTCCCGGGTCAGGCCGTTGGTCAGGGCGGCCCGGATGTGCATGGCCAGCTCGTCCCAGTGCCCGTGCGCCACCATCGCGGTGATGGTGACGGCGGAGCGCATCTGCCGGCTGAGTCCGGGCCGGGTCCAGATGCCGCCCCAGGCGATCCGGGTGATCATGTCCTGGAAGTCTTCGGTGAAGTCGTCCTTGGCGGCGTTGGCCCGGTCCACATGGGCGTCGCCGAGCACCTCCCGGCGGACCTTCATGCCGCCGTCGTAGATCTCGCGGCTGGTGGCCTCCGGCTGGACTACCCCGTGCCGCTCCGGGCCGTTCCGTTCTTTATCGCTCACTGTCCGGTCGTTCACTGTCCGGTCCCGTTCGACTCGGCCCAGGTGATGAGGGTGCGCAGCAGTTCGGCGACGTGGCCGGGGGCCTCGAAGGGGGCCAGGTGCGCGACGCCGCCCAGGGTGGCGGCGTTCGCGGTGCCGCCGCCGGCGGTGATCCCGGCGACGATCTCCTGCGCGAGCGACGGCGGCGCCACCGCATCCAACTCCCCGGCGAGGGCCTGGGTGGGCACGCTGATTTGGCCGAGATCACCGCGGACGTCGTACCCGGCCAACGCCTCGCAGCAGTACGCGTAGCTGAACCGGTCCGCGTCGCGGAGGGTGTGCAGCAGGCGGCTGCTGCGCTCGGGTTCGTGCTCCATGAAGCCCGGGGCGAACCAGCGCTGGGCGGACCCCTCGATCATGACGGGGGTGCCCTGGTTCCGGACGGTCTCCGCGCGCTCCAGCCAGCCCTCGGGGGTGCCGATCTTGGCGCCACTGCACTGCACGGAGACGCTCTTGAGCCGGGCACCGTGCGCGATGGCCAGCTGCAGGCCGGTGGCCCCGCCGAGGGAGACGCCGGCGTAGTGGAACCTGGTGCCGGGGGCGATCGAGTCCACCAGGTCGACGACGGCGTCGGCCAGGTCCGCCACCGTGAACGGTTCCGTGGCGGCCGGGGAGACCCCGTGGCCGGGGAGGTCCCAGGCGACGACGTCGAACGCGTCGCCGAGGAGGCCGCCGGCCTGGCTCCAGAGCAGGGTGGAGGTCCCCAGCGAGGGCCCCACCACCAGCAGGGGCCGGTCGCCGAGCTCGCGCTGCGGGGAGAGCAGGACGGCCTTGAGGCTGGGTCTAGTCATCGGAAACACCTTTCTGGGGAGCCGGGTCCGTGAAACCGGGACGGGCGTCGAGCAGCCGGCGGATGATTTCGCCGGACTGGCCGAGGTAGTTTGCGGGGTCGAGCAGCTCCGCGAACCGTTCGTCGGTGAGGGCGTCGGCGGGGACTGCCTCCCGCAGCAGCGAGCGGTAGGTGGCACCCCGCTCGGCGGCGGGCGCCTGAAGGGTGCGGTCCACCACCTCCTGCAACCGGGCACGCCCGCCGTCCCCCAGCAGGGGTGCGACGGCGGCGCCGACGGCTTCGGAGAGCAGCAGCGGCCCGAAGAGGTCCAGGTTGCGGCGCATGGCGTCCGGGTGGGCCTGCAGTCCGGCGGTGAGCTCGCGCAGCTGGCCGGCGGCGCCGAGGGCGAGCCGGAGCAGGGAGCGCAGCGCGGGCCATTCGGCGTGCCAGGCGCCGTCGGCCCGTTCGTCGTTGAAGCTGGCCGCGGCCAGGTGCAGCTGGGCGGCCAGCGCGGGCGCCTGCAGCGCGGCGCTGCGGACCAGGACCGAGAGGACGGGGTTCTGCTTGTGTGGCATCGCCGAGGAGCCACCGCGTCCGGGGGCCACGGGTTCGGACAGCTCGGCGACCTCCGGACGGCTGAGGAACAGCACGTCCCCGGCGATCTTGCCCGCGGCGTCCGTGACCGCGGTGAGGGCGTCGCCCAGCGCCGTGACCGCGAGCCGGTTGGTGTGCCAGGGGGCCGCTACCGGGGCCAGGCCGAGGCTGGCGGCGAGCCGGTCGGAGAGCTCGAACGGGGTGACGGCGGGACCGGCTGTACCGGCGTCTGCCGAACCGGCCAGCGCGGTGCCAGCCGCCAGGGTGCCGGCGGCGCCCCCGGTCTGCACCGGAAACGTGAGGTTCTTCAGGCGCGCGGCGGCGTCGGCGAGGCCGGCGAACCACTGCGCTGCCCGGAGCCCGAAGCTGAACGGCAGGGAGTGCTGGGTCAGGCTGCGGCCCACGCAGACGGTGTCCCGGTGGCGTTCGGCGAGCCCGGCCAGCGCGGCCGTCGATTCCCGCACCTCGGCCAGGAGTTCGGCCACGGCGTCGGAAGCCAGCAGCATCAGGGCCGAGTCCAGCACGTCCTGGCTTGTTAGCGAGGCGTGCACCGCGGCGGACGCCCCGAGGCCTTCCGTGTCCAGGGTGGCGACCTGGGCCCGGAGGTCGGCCAGCAGCGGGATGACCGGGTTCGCCCCGCCCTGGGCGCGGACCGCGATCCCGGCGAGGTCGTAGCGGTCCACGTCCGCGGCCGCCGCCACCACGGCGGCGGACCCGGCGGGTTCCAGGGAGGCCTCCTCGAGAACCCCGGCCCAGGCGGCCTCGACCCGCAGGATGGCGGCGAGGACGGCGCGGTCGCCGGTCAGCGCCGTGACCCGCGGGGCGGCCGAGACCGGGCTGAGCAGGCCGAAGTCGCCGTCGGGAAGGGCGGCCGTCACGGTGCGGTGCCCTCACCCTCGGAGCCGGCTTCGAAGTCGAGGAACACCGTCTCGTCCCCGCCCTGCAGCCGGATGTCCCAGCTCAGGCCGCCATCGGCCTCGCGCCGGGCGATCAGGGTGCGGCGGCGATCCGGGTCCAGGGCGGACAGCAGCGGGTCGTTGGCCAGGGCTTCCTCGTTCTCCGGTAGGTACACGCGGGTGAAGAGCCGGTTCATCAGGCCGCGGGCGAAGACCACCACCGAGATGAACGGCGCCGCGCCCGGGGCGGTGGGGCCGGGGTTGACGGTGGTGAACGTGAAGACGCCCGTGTTGCCGACGGCGCAGCGGCCGAAGCCGGTGAAGGTGTACCCGTCGCGGACCAGGGAGCCGGGGTGCTGCGGGACGTTGCCCTCGGCGTCGGCCTGCCAGATCTCCAGGATGGCGTCCGGGACCGGGTGGCCGGCGCCGTCGTACACCGTGCCCTGCAGCCGGATGCTGCCGGGGGCGGCCGGGGGCAGCAGTTCGCGGTCCTTGGCGTAGGGCAGCGCGTAGCCGTAGAACGGGCCGACCGTCTGGCCGGGCGTGGGGGTCAACTTATTCATGCTGGTCGCCTTCCGCGCCGAGGGCCTCGTTTTCGGTCCAGGTCCGCTTGGACCCGGTCAGGACTATGTCCCAGTTGTAGGCCAGCGCCCACTCGGGCTTGGTCTGGTCGTGGTTGTAGGTGGCCACCAGGCGGTCCCGGGCGTCCTGGTCCACGATCGACTGGTAGATCGGGTCCAGGGCGAAGAGCGGGTCGCCGGGGAAGTACATCTGCGTGACGATGCGCTGGGTGAACTCGTGGCCGAAGAGCGAGAAGTGGATGTGCGCGGGGCGCCAGGCGTTCAGGTGGTTCTTCCACGGGTAGGCGCCGGGCTTGATGGTGGTGAAGCTGTAGGAGCCGTCCGCGCCGGTGATGCAGCGGCCGACGCCGGTGAAGTTCGGGTCCAGCGGTGCGGGGTGCTGGTCCCGCTTGTGGATGTAGCGGCCGGAGGAGTTGGCCTGCCAGATCTCCACCAGCTGGCCGGCCACCGGGCGGCCGTCGCCGTCGAGGACCCGGCCGGAGACGATGATCCGTTCGCCCAGGGGTTCGCCGTTGTGCTGGATGGTCAGGTCGGACTCCAGCGCGTGCACGTCCATGTGCCCGAACGCCGGTGAGTACAGCTCGATGGTCTCCGGGTCCGCGTGGTGCAGGCTCTTCGTCGGGTGCCGGAGGATGCTGCTGCGGTAGGGCGGGTAGTCCAGCCGCGGCTGGATTTCCGCGGCGGCGCCGTTGGCGCGGGCCTGGGCGTACGCGGCGCCAAGGGCCTGCATCTCGTCGCTGAGGATCTGCTGGGATTCGGCGGCGGTGTCCAGAGCGGGTACGGCCGGCTGGGCCGGGGTCTGGGGCGCTGCGTCGGACACGTCTTCGGTGAGCGGGTCCGCGTTGAACGTCTCGCGGTTGATCTCTTCAGGCACTGCAGCCTCCTTTCGTGGTGCTGGATCGGTGATGCTCGGATGATGGTCGGTCAGGCTGTTGAGTTCAGGAGGTGCGGGTCAGGAGGTGCGGGTCAGCTGGTGCCGGTGGTCGTACTGGACGGCGTGGCGGACCGGCGCGTTGGGGGCACCATACCCGTCGTAGCGGCCGCGGCGTTCGACCATTTCGAAGAACACGCTGCCCACGGTGGCGGTGTAGAAGTGCAGGAACTCGCCGTCGGCGTCGCTGTCGTAGAGCAGGTTCAGCTCGCGCAGGGTGGCGAGGAACTCCGGGTCCAGGTCGAAACGGGCGTCCAGGTCCTCGTAGTAGTTGGCCGGGATGCGCAGGAAGTCCAGGCCCCGGTCCCGGGCGGCGCGGGCGGTGGCCACCAGGTCATCGACGGCCACCGCGATGTGCTCCTGGTAGGTCCGGCGCGGCGTGTGGGCCCCGCCGGCCGGCTCCGTGGCGCCCTCCTGCTGGTGCAGCGGCGCGAGGTTGAGCACCAGCCGGACGCCCCGGTCGCCCGTGGCCATGACCTGCGAGCGGACCAGCCCGGTGGGGCTGGCCACCTCGGCGTAGGGCTGGGGCTGGAGTGCCAGCGCGCTGGTGTAGAAGAGGACGGCCTCATCGAAGTGCTGCCAGGGCTGGGCCAGGTTGACGTGGTCAATAATGGCCCTCGCGCCGTCGGCCTCCCCGCCCGTGGATGGCTCCGCGTGGCCGGGGCCGAACTCATCCACCCACGCGGCCGTGCCGTCCGGGCTGCCCTGGCAGAGGAAGATCTCGGTTGAGTCCGGCGCGGCGAAGCCCTGGAAGACCTCCTCGTCCGCGCGGCTGGTGCGCGGCACGGCGGGTGCCTTCAGCTGCCGGGCGCGGGCCGCGGCGAGCACGGGCGAGTCGACGTCGAAGCCGACGGCGGCAATGGCGGTTTCCGCCGGGGCCGGGGCGTCCTCGTTGATGATGATCCGGGCCTGGCCGAGGGTCCAGAGCTGGACGTTCTTGCTGCGGTGCCGGCCGTTGAAGCCGAAGCCGAGCTGGCCCAGCAGGCTCTCCAGGGCGGCGGTGTCCGTGGCGCGCACCTCGGCGAAGTTGAACCCGGCGGGTTCGGCCACCCGCGGCAGCGTGGCCAGCTCCATCGGGTGCCGGCGCGGGGCGGGCCGGCCGGCGGCGGCGGCCGCGTTCCCGGTGAGCCACTTGGCGCTTTGTTCCTCGAGCCAGATCAGGGAACGCATCGCGTCCACGGCGGTGCGTTCGACGTCGGACTGGCGGAAGACGTCGTTGAAGACCTCGAGCGAGACCGGTCCCGCGTACCCGGCGCGGACCACGTGGCCCATGAACTTGGCCAGCTCGAACTGCCCCTCGCCCGGAAAGACCCGGTGGTGCCGGCTCCAGGAGAGGACGTCCATGGACAGCTTGGGGGCGTCAGCAACCTGGACGAAGAAGATCTTCTCCGGGTCGAACGCCTCGATCGGTGCGGTGTCCCAGTCGCGGGAGAGGATGTGGAAGGAATCCAGGCAGGTGCCCAGGTTCGGGTGGTCCACGCGGGCCACCAGGCGGTGGGCGTGCTCGTAGTCGTTGACGTAGCGGCCCCAGGCGAGGGCCTCGTACGCCACCCGCACCCCATGCTCCCCGGCCAGCTCCGCGAGCCGGGCCAGCTGTTCGGCGCGGAGATCGTCGTCGTCGATAGAGGCGGTGGCCACGTTGGAGCAGACCAGCATGGTGTCCATGCCCAGGCGGGACATCAGCCGAAACTTGGCCTCGGCGCGGCGGAGGTTGCCGGCCAGCAGCTCCTCCGGGACGCTGTCGAAGTCGCGGAACGGCTGATACAGGTCCAGGGTCAGGCCAAGGTCCGCGGCCATGGCGCGGATGTCCTCCGGGCTCAGCGGCGAGGTGACCAGGTCCTGCTCGAAGATCTCGATCCCGTCGAAGCCGGCGATGGCGCAGGCCTGCATCTTCTCCCGCAGGGTGCCGGAGAGGCAGACGGTGGCGATTCCGGTGCGCATCAGGCGGCCACCTCCTCGGCGGCGACAAGTTCCAGGAAGTGGCCGCGCATCCGGGCCGCGTCCGGTTCCCGGCCGGTGAAGATGCGGAACGCGTCGGCGGCCTGGCCCACGGCCATCCGGCCGCCGTCGAGGACCTCGCAGCCGCGTTCCCGCGCCACCCGGACCAGCTCGGTCTCGATCGGCCGGTAGACGATGTCCGCCACCCAGTGCCGGGACTCCAGCAGTTCGGCGTCCAGCGGCAGCCCGGGGTGGGCGGCCATGCCCACCGGGGTGCAGTGGACCAGCCCGTCGGCGCGCGGCATCAGGGCCGGCAGCTCCGCCGTCGTCCGTGCCGTGACCGTGGCGCCGGGGAAGAGGACGGCCAGCTCGGCGGCGCGGGCCGCGCAGCGGGCGGGGTCGGTGTCCACCAGGTCCAGTTCACGGACGCCGGCGGTTAGCAGGGCGTAGGCGACGGCGGAGCCCGCGCCGCCGGCGCCGAGCTGGACCACGCGGTCCAGGGTGGCGTCGGGGAGCCCGTCGGCCAGAGCCGCGGCAAAGCCGGAGCAGTCGGTGTTGTGGCCGGTCAGCCGGCCGTCCCGGATGGTGACGGTGTTGACCGCGCCGAGCCGGCGGGCGTCCGGGGTGAGGTCGTCGAGGTGCTCGATGACCAGCTGCTTGCAGGGGTGGGTGATGTTCAGGCCGTTGAAGCCCAGCCGCGCGGCGCCGGTGAGGAGATCACCGACGGCGGTGCCGGGCAGGCCGAGTTCGATCAGGTCGATGGGCCGGTACAGGTAGCGCAGGCCCTGCTCATCGCCCTCCCGTTCGTGCATGGGCGGCGTGAGCGAGGGCGTCACGCCATCACCCACGAGGCCTATGAGGAAGGACTCCGCTCGGTTGCTCATCCGTGTAGCTCCTTTGACAACGGCACCCTCTCCGCCGCACCGCTCGGGGCGGCGGGGAAAGTGATAGGGGTAACAGTACTGCAAGTGTTCACATAATGCACTTGTGTTCTTATGGCGAACTTATTTATTGCTGCGGCAGCCTGGCGGAGAGTTCCGCGGCCGCCGCCTGCAGCAGGGGCACCAACGCCACGAGGGCCTCCATGCTCATCCGGAAGACGGGTACGGCGGTGGCCAGGGAGGCGAAGGCGTGGCCCTGGGAGTTGAAGACGGGGACGGCGACGGCGCGCATGCCCAGCTCGTTCTCCTCGTCCATGGTGGCGTAGCCGCGGGCCCGAACCTGCTCGATCTCGGCGCGGAAATCCCCGCGGTCCGTGATGGAGCGCTCCGTCAGGGGATCGAGCGGGAGTTCCTCCAGCAGCCGGCTCCGGGTGGCGTCATCGGCGAAGGCAACCAGCGCCTTCCCCACGGAGGTGGTGTGCAGCGCTCCCAGATGGCCGGGGTCCGAGGTGACGCGGAAGGTCTGCGGGCCGTCCACCTTGTTCACGGTGAGGTGGTGATTGCCGTCCCGCACGGAGAGGATGGTGGCCTCCCCGGTCTCCTCGGTCACCCGGCGCAGGATGGGCAGCGAGGTACCGGCGAAGCCGTGGTGGTTCGAGACCCGCTGGCCCAGCTGGAACACCCGCAGGCCCAGGTGGTAGCGGCGGCCGTCCGGCTCGTAATCGACGAAGCCGTCCCGGGTGAGCGAGCCCAGCAGCCGGTAGGTGGTGCTGAACGGCAGCTCCGCGCGGCGGGAAAGCTCGGCGGCACTGGCGCCGCGGGGTTCATCGCCGAGCAGGACCAGCAGCCCGAGGGCCTTGCCGACCATGTCGGTGCGGGAGCCGGTACCGGATTCGGCGGCCTCCGGGGCGGATCCATCCTTGGGTCCGGCGCCGGACTGATCGGCGGCCGGCATTGTGTCCTGGTTCACACTCATGGCTCGATGTTCTCACATTGTGAGAGCTATTGCTAGATGGTGAATATTTTCCTTGACAAGTGATCTGCCCCACAGCCATGCTTGCTACATCACGCAAGTAGCTCCCACCATGCGGCTACTTCACAGGGTCCACTCCAGGTCAATCGGCTGCCGCATCCGGGAAGCCAGCGGCCGGCACGGCCCCCGAGATCCATCCCCGACAATGCCGTCACCCCGAAGGAACACCATGAGCCAGACTCTCCCGACTACGACGCCGGGCACCACCGCTCCGGCGGGCACGCCGAAGAAGGCGGCCCTCGCCAGCTTCCTCGGCAGCGCCGTCGAGTACTACGACTTCTTCATCTTCGGTTCCGCCGCCGCCCTGATCTTCCCGAAGGTCTTCTTCCCGGACGCGGACACCAACGCCGCCATCATGTCCTTCGCGACCTTCGGCTTCGCATACATCGCCCGCCCGGTGGGCGCCATCATCCTGGGCCACTTCGGCGACAGGGTGGGCCGCCGCAAGGTCCTCATGTTCACGCTGGTGCTGATGGGCGCCTCCACCTTCGTCATCGGCTGCCTGCCGGACTTCAAGACGGTCGGCTGGTGGGCGCCGGTGCTGCTGGTGATCGCCCGGCTCTGCCAGGGCCTCTCCGCCGCCGGCGAGCAGGCCGGCGCCTCCTCCATGACGCTGGAGCACGCCCCGGACAACCGCCGCTCCTTCTTCACCTCCTGGACCCTCACCGGCACCCAGGGCGGCCAGATCCTCGCGGCCCTCGTCTTCATCCCCGTCCTCGCCCTGCCGGACGAGGTCAAGTACGGCATCGGCTGGCGCATCCCGTTCTGGCTCAGCGCCGTCGTCGTGGTGGTCGCGTTCTTCATCCGCCGCACCCTGCACGAGCCGCCCGCCTTCGAGGAAGCCCAGAAGAGCGCCCAGATTTCCAAGATCCCGGTGGCCGACCTGCTCAAGCACCACTGGCGTGACGTGCTGCGCGTCGTGGCCTGCGCCTTCATCGCCGCCGTCTCCACCGTCTTCGGCACCCTGGCCATCAGCTACGCCAAGACCGTCGCCAACGTGGACGGCACCGTGACCCTCTGGCTGGTGGTCGGCGCGAACCTGGTGGCCCTGGGCACCCAGCCGCTGTTCGGCAAGCTCGCTGACCGGATCGGCCGGAAGCCCGTCTTCATCTACGGCGCGCTCTCCAGCGCAGTGCTGACCCCGGTGTTCCTGCTCAGCCTCGAATCCGGCTCCATCCCGCTGATGTTCCTGGCCGCGATCGGCTTCTTCTCCTTCGGCTACGCCGCCTCGAACGCCGTCTGGCCCTCCTTCTACGCCGAGATGTTCAGCACCAAGGTCCGTTTCTCCGGCCTGGCGATCGGCACCCAGCTGGGCTTCCTGATGGCCGGCTTCGCCCCGGCGATCGTGGCCGCGATGGGCGGCATCAAGGCCGGTGGCTGGGTCCAGATCACCATCTTCACCGCCATCATCTGCGTCATCGCCGCGGCCTCCGCGCTGACCGCCAAGGAAACCTTCAAGGTCCCCACCAAGGAGCTCGGCCTCCGCTGAGCCCCCTCTGTTTGAAAGGCCAGGGCGGACGTTCCCGCCCGGTTACAACCCGAAAGGCCCGGTGTGTTCACGGAACACGCCGGGCCTTCCGGCGTGCCGGGACCTGAAGGCGGCAGTAACCGGGAAGGAGCGTACGCCTAGCGGCCGGCGCCCAGCACGTCGGCCAAGTCGTAGCTGACCGGCTCCTCCAGCTGCGCGTAGGTGCAGGACCGAGGGTCCCGGTCCGGCCGCCACCGCACGAACTGGGTGGTGTGCCGGAACCTGGGCCCTTCCATGTGGTCGTATTTGACCTCCAGCACCCGCTCCGGCCGCAGCGGCACGAAGCTGAGGTCCTTGCTGCCGCTCCACCGGCTGCCCTCGGCGTTGCGCGGGGTGCGGGTGCCATCCTCCTGCCGGTCCCAGGCCCAGGGGTGGTCGGCGAAGTCCGTGACCAGGGGCTGGAGTTCCTCGAAGAGTTCCTTCCGGCGCTGCATCGGGAAGGCACCCACGACGCCGACACTGGCCAGCACGCCGTCGCCGTCGTAGAGGCCCAACAGCAGCGAGCCCACCCGGTCCGGCCCCGAGGTGTGCACCCGGTAGCCGGCCAGGACGCAGTCCGCGGTGCGCTGGTGCTTGACCTTGAACATGGTCCGCTTGTCCGGCTGGTAGACCGAGTCCAGGGCCTTGGCCACGATCCCGTCCAGGCCGGCGCCCTCGAACTGGTTGAACCAGCGCTCCGCGGTGTCCCGGTCCCGGGTCGCGGCCGTGACGTGCACCGGCGCGCTGCTGGCGGCCAGCGCGCTTTCCAGGGCCTCGCGGCGTTCCGCGAACGGCCGGCCGGTGAAGTCCTCGCCGTCCAGGGCCAGCAGGTCGAAGGCGACGAAGCTGGCGGGCGTCTGCCCGGCCAGCAACGTGACCCGGCTGGCAGCGGGGTGGATCCGTTGCTGCAGCGCGTCGAAATCCAGCCGGTCCCCCGCCACCAGGACCACCTCCCCGTCCAGCACGCAGCGCGGCGGCAGGTTTCGCTTCAGGGCCTCGACCAGCTCCGGGAAGTACCGGGTCAACGGTTTGCCGTTGCGGCTGCCGATCTCCACCTCGTCCCCGTCGCGGAAAATGATGGAGCGGAAACCGTCCCACTTGGGTTCGAAGCTCAGCTCCCCCTCGGGGAGGGCGGGGACGGCCTTGGCCAGCATCGGCGCGACCGGAGGCATCAGGGGCAGGTCCATGCGCCCATTCTTGCCTGCGCCCGGCCCGGCGTCGAGAACTAACCCGTTCCTTACCGCACCGAAACGCGGCGGCAACAATGGCCGCCCACACTGGAAGTGCCCGCAGGTCCAGGCATCAGCTCCAGTCCGGGAGGCCCGCCATGTTGAAGGAAGCAGCAGCGCACGTTGTCCGTATCCGCAGCCTCGAGCAGGTGCGGCGGGGGGACGAGATCGAGGCCCGCCTGCGGGTGGGACCGAACTACGACGACGTCGTCATCCGCCGCGGGTGCGTGCAGGAGACGGCCCCGGGGATCGGCGTCGTCTGGATCCTGGACCGGCAGAGCGGCATGCGCAAGGCCGTCAACGCCGACGAATGCACCCTGTGGCGCGTCGCCTGAGCCTGATACTCAACCGTCGCCTCAGCAGGAGATCCACCCCCGGCCGGCGGGCGTAGTCAGTCAGGACTGTCCCCGGCCAGCAGGTGCAGCCATTCGATGGTGCCGTCGGTGACCGGGTGCGGCACGCCGAGGCTGTCGAGGAAGGCCCGCGCCTCGCGCATCTCCGCCTCGCGCCGCACCGCGTGGACCGGCGTCCCCGCCAGCAGCCGCGACACCAGCGCAGGGCCGGCGGGACCCAACTCTGCGGCGATCTGGCCGGTCAACCACTCCTCGGCACCCACGGCCCGGGCCGCCGTCACCGCCTCGATCAGTCCGGCCGCGAGGCCCTTCATGAACACGCTGCGCAACAGCTTCAATCCGGCGGCCACCCCCGCCTCGCCGCCCGCGCCGGCCGCCGGGATGCCCCAGCCCGCCAGTACCGGCAGCAGCGCCTCCGTGCCGGGGCCGCTCAGCAGCAGCGGGGTGGCCAGCCGGGCGCGGGCCACGGGGGCCAGGACGGCGACGTCGACGAAGGCGGCCCCGCCGTCCCGGGCGGACAGGGCCTGACGCCGCTTGGCCTCCGGGCCTGCGGTGTTCAGGTCCGCGTAGAGGGCATCCGGGCCCAGGGCCGGCAACGCCTGGCCCAGCACCTCCGCCGCGGCCGCCCCGCCCACCAGGCTGAGGACCACGGACGCACCGCGCACAGCCTCCGTCACGGACGCGGCCCGGAGCACGCCTGGCGGTGTGGCAGCCACCCGGGGGTCGACGCCGGTGACGGCCACGCCCAGCCCGGCGAGGTCCCCGGCATAGATGCTTCCGGCTTCCCCCAGGCCGAGTACGGCGACGCGCATGCGGACCCACCCCTTCGATGCTTCTAAGATTGTAGACAATATGGTCCCGGATCCGGGGTCTGCCGCAGTCCGATTCCGGGGGTTGAGTTCATATGGCACCAGCAGCTGAGAGTCCCGCCCTGGCGGTCCGGACCGCCGAGGCCGTGACGGCCGCGGACACCCGGGTGACGGACCTGATCCGCGGGGCGATTATCCGCGGCGAGTACGCCCCCAACCAGCGGCTGATCGAGGCCGACCTGAGCGGGGCCTTCGCCGCCAGCCGGGCCACGGTCCGGACCGCGCTGCTGGAGCTGGCCGGCGAGGGACTGGTGGAACGGCTGCCCAACCGCGGCTCCCGGGTGCGTGCCATCTCGGTGGAGGAGGCGATCGAGATCCTGGAGGTGCGGATCGGCGTCGAGGGCCTGTGCGCCGCGAAGACCGCCGCCGCGCTCAGCGACCGGGACGCCGCCGAACTGCTGGACCTCCGGGCCAGGATGATCGAGTCCGTCGCCGAGGGTGACCTGGTGGAGTACTCCCGGCTGAACCTCTCGCTGGACAACCGGATCCGGGAACTGAGCCACCACACGATCGCCGCCGAGGTCCTGGCCCGGCTGCACGCCCAGAGCGTCCGGCACCAGTTCAAGCTCTCCTCCAGGCCGCAGCGGGCCAAGGTCTCCGTGCTGGAGCACGCCGCGATCATCGACGCCGTCGTCGCCCGGGATCCGGACGCCGCCGAGCAGGCGGTGCGCAGCCACCTGCTCAGCGTCATCGCGGCCCTCCGCGAGCTCCCGGCGGCCTGACCCCTAGCGGGCGGCGCCGGCGGTCCGCCAGCCGCCGTGGTACTCGGTCCGGGCCGTCACGGCGTAGGGCACCGGGCTGACGACGGCGCGCACGCTGAGCTGCTCGTGCGGTTCCACGGTGGTCTTGCGGGAGCCGCCGTCGGGTTCACCCCAGATCACCCTGACCTCGGTGCCGGCCTCGACGTTGGCGTCCACGGTGGCCAGGGACAGTCCCCGGCGTTCGTTGGCCGAGACACCGGTGAAGAGCGAGAGCCCCACCGGGGTGCCGTCCGCGTCCACCACGGAGTCGTAGTTGGAGGAGCCGTAGTTGGCGTTGGGGAGGTCGAAGAACTGGTAGCCGGGGGTGTCCCGGTCCAGGAACGAGGCCCAGATCTTCGCCAGGTCCTCGTCGTTCCAGGCCAGGGTGACCTTGCGCCGCTGGGACGCCGGGTCGATCCGTTCCAGAGCCTCGCGGCCGATGAAGTCGTGGTCGAACTTCACGAAGGAGCCGTAACCGAGCTCCCAGGGCGTCAGGTAATAGTCCTCGATGCTCTCCGAGACGAACGATCCGGCCAAGGCGTTGGTGGCCTCGTAGCTGGCGGCCGGCAGCCACTGCCGGTAGGCACGTTCGGCGTCACTGCTGTAGATGGCCGGTAGCGGCGAGGGGATCCAGCCGGACTCCAGGGTGTTGGAGGAGTAGGCCCGGGATCCGCAGGGTTCGATGCCGAACTCCGCGCCGGCCTCCAGCACCGCGTCGCGGATCCTGCCGTGCTGAGCGTAAGGTCCCCAGATTTCCAGGCCCGGGGCGCCGGCCATGCCGTGGCGCAGGGTGCGGACGTGCTGCCCGGCAATCTCCAGCTGCCCCATGTGGAAGAACCTGACCTGTTCCAGCGTGCCGCCGTTGAGCTTTTCGATGATCTGCCAGGCGTTCGGGCCCTGGATCTGGAAACGGTAGTACTCGCGCTGGACGGCCTGGCCGTAGGGCCGCGACGGGGACCGGTCGTCGTAGCGGCATTCGACGTCGTAGCCGCCTGTTTCGGCGTGGAACTGCAGCCAGTTCGCCGCAGGCGCACGGCCGACATAGACGAATTCGTTCTCCGCCTGGTGGAAGAGGATGCCGTCGCCGATCACGCCGCCGTTGGAGGCGGTGGGGACGAACTGTTTGGCGGTGTTGACCGGGAAGTTGGCGAAGCTGTTGACGCCGGTGTCCGAGAGGAGCCTCAGTGCATCCGGGCCGGTGATGAAGAAGTTCACCATGTGGTGCGACTGGTCGTAGAGGACGGCGGTCTCCCGCCAGGCCCGTTGCTCGCGCCGCCAGTTGGTGAACTCCGCCGGCACCACCGGATAGATGTAGGTGCCGAGCTGGGAGTTCCGGAGGTGCTCCACGGTGTTGCCGGCCGCGTCGAGGACATCCTGCAGGGACTTCTGGGCCATCGGTTATCTCCTTTGATAGCGGGCCGCAACCGTGGCCGCGATCGCCGTACGGATCTGGAATCAGGATTGCTAACAAAATTGTATGGGATGTATTGACCGGTCTGCCAGAGCGTGGTTGTCTGGCACTGTCCGCGGGGCGAACCGGAGAGGACCGAGACATGGGCATGCCAGGAACGGTGCTGGTGGTCAGCGCGCACGCCGGAGATTTCGTCTGGCGGGCCGGGGGCGCGATCGCCGCCGCCACCGGCCGGGGGGACCGCGCCGTCGTCGTCTGCCTCTCCTACGGTGAGCGCGGCGAGTCCGCCAGCCAGTGGCTCGCCGGCAAGTCGCTCGTGGAGATCAAGGAGCTGCGCCGGTCCGAGGCGGAGGCCGCGGCGGCCGCACTCGGCGCCGAGATCGAGTTCCTGGACGCCGGCGACTACCCGCTGCAGCCCAGCCGCGAACTGCTGGACACGCTGGTCCGGATCTACCGCCGGATCCAGCCCACGGTGGTGCTGACCCACCCGCTGCTGGACCCCTACAACGGGGACCATCCGGCGGCGGCCCGCCTGGCGATCGAGGCCCGGATCCTGGCCCAGGCGATCGGTTACGACGCCCCCGGCGAGGTGCTCGGGGCTCCCCCGGTGTTCTTCTTCGAGCCGCACCAGCCGGAGCAGTGCGACTTCAAGCCCGACGTCCTGCTGGACATCACCGCGGCGTTTCCGGCCAAGGAGCGGGCCATGAAATGCCTTCCGGCCCAGCAGCACATGTGGGAGTACTACAGCTCGCTGGCCGTCCGCCGCGGCGTCCAGGTCAAGCGCAACGCCGGGCCGAACCTCGGGCTGCCGGTGGACACCCGCGGTGAGGCCTACATGCGCTACTACCCCCAGGTCACCGATGTCCTGGCCTGAAGCACCGCGGGAATGAGAGGGGTGGCGGCATGAGGACCGTCGTGGTCACCGGGATCGAACGGGCCGACGCCGGCGTGGCGGACCGGCTCGGCGCGCACGGGGTCGCCACCGTGCACGAGGCCATGGGCCGCACGGGGCTCCTCGGCCCCGGCCTTCGCCCCATCCAGGACGGCGAACGGATCGCGGGCACGGCCGTGACCGTGCTGTGCTGGCCCGGCGACAACCTGATGATCCACGCCGCCGTCGAACAGTGCCGCGAGGGCGACATCCTGGTGGTGACCACCACCTCCCCCTCCCTGGACGGGTCCTTCGGCGAACTCTTCGCCACGGCGCTGCGGCACCGCGGGGTCCGCGGGCTGGTGACCACCGGCGGAGTCAGGGACGTGGCCGAGCTGCGGGCCCTGGGCTTCCCGGCCTGGGCCGCGGCCGTCAACGCCCAGGGCACGGTGAAGGCCACGGCCGGTTCGGTGAACGTCCCGGTCGCCATCGGCGGCACCGTGGTGCGCCCGGGTGACGTGATCATCGCCGACGACGACGGCGTGCTGTGCGTTCCGCGGGCGGAGGCTGCGGAGGCGCTGCGGGCCGCCGACGCACGGGCGGCCAAGGAGGCCGACTCACGCGCCGACTACTCCACCGGCGGGCTGAGCCTGGACCGCAATAAGCTGCGCGGCCTCCTCGACGGGCTCGGCGTCCGGTATATAACCGCTGCGGAATATGAGTCCGGGGATGGCTGAGACCGAGGGCATTCCGTGCCTGCTGATGCGCGGCGGCACCTCGAAGGGCGCCTACTTCCTGGCCTCCGACCTGCCCGCCGGCCCGAAGGAGCGGGACGCCCTGCTGCTGCGGATCATGGGCAGTCCCGACCCCCGGCAGATTGACGGCCTGGGCGGGGCGCACCCGCTGACCAGCAAGGTGGCCGTGGTGTCCCCCTCCCCGGACGGGGACGCGGACGTGGATTACCTGTTCCTGCAGGTGGGCGTGGACGAGGCGGTGGTCAGCAGCCGGCAGAACTGCGGCAACCTGCTGGCGGGCGTGGGCCCCTTCGCCGTGGAACGCGGCCTGGTGCGCGCCGGCGAAGGGAATACCGAGGTCCGGATCCGGATGCTCAACACCGGCAGCTTCGCCACCGCCGGCTTCCCCACCCCGGGCGGGCGGCCGGAGTACGACGGCGGCCTCGCGATCGACGGCGTCCCCGGCACCGCGGCGCCGGTCCGGCTGAACTTCGAGGGCACCGCCGGTTCCTCCACCGGGGCGCTGTTCCCCACCGGGCGGGTGCTGGACACCGTGGACGGCATGGCGGTGACCTGCGTGGACAACGGGATGCCGAGCGTGCTGCTGCGCGCCGCGGACCTGGGCCTGGCCGGCGACGAATCCCCCGCGGAGCTCGAGGCGGACACCGCGCTGGCGGACCGGCTGGCCGGACTGCGAAAGAACGCCGCCGCGCTGATGGGAATGGGTGATGTCAGTACGGCGACGGTGCCAAAAATGGTGCTGCTCTCCCCGGCCCGGAACGGCGGCGCAGTCACCACCCGCAGTTTCCTGCCGGTGCGGGTGCACACCTCCATCGGGGTGCTCGGCGCGCTGACCGTGGCGGTCGGGATCCTGGCGGAGGGGGCCGTGGGCCACAGCCTGGCCGCCCTGCCCGGTCCCGGCGAGCCATGCCGGATCGAGCACCCGACCGGGCATTTCGACGTCGAGGTGGGCCTGGCCGAGGGCCTGGACGGGGTCACCGTGACCCGCTCGGCTGCGCTGCGCACCGCCCGCAAGATCTTCGACGGGCGCGTCTTCCCGCGCCCCCGGCCCTGACCACCACCGCTACGAGAGGACTGCCCCCGTGACCGAGTACACCTCGTTCGACGTCGCCCACCTGGGGAATGTGGAGCTGCTGACCCCCACCTTCGAGAAGAGCCTGTGGTTCTTCCGCGACCTGCTGGCCATGCGCGTCGTCGCCGAGGCTTCAGGGGACGCCGGCGGCGGCCGGTCCGTTTACCTGCGCACCTGGGACGAATACCAGCTCTACACAATCAAGCTCACCGAATCCGCCGACGCGGGCGTGGGCCGCACCTCCTTCCGGGCCAGCAGCCAGGCCGCGCTGGAACGCCGGGTCGCCGCGATCGAGGCCATGGGCCTGGGGACCGGCTGGGTGGACGGGGAGGTGGGGACCGGACCGACCTACATGTTCCGGGACCCCGACGGGCACAGCATGGCCCTCTACTACGAGACCGAGCGCTACGTCGCTACCGACGACAGGCCGGCCCTGAAGAACCAGGCCTCGGCCTTCCCCGGCCGCGGCGTCAACGCGCGGCGGCTGGACCACATCAACTACCTGGCCAAGGACGTGGCGGCCAACGGCGAGTTCGTGGCGCACGCCCTCTGCGGCCGGGAAAGCGAGCGGATCAAGCTCGACGACGGCGGCTACGCGGCCTGGTGGTTCCACTTCAACAACAAGTCCTACGACGTGGTCTACTCCGACGACTGGCTCAAGCACGGCAACCGGCTGCACCACGTCGCGTTCGCCCCGGACACCCGCGAGGACATCCTCAAGGCCGCGGACATCTTCCTGGAGAACGGCATCCACATCGAGTCCGGCCCGCACAAGCACGCCATCAACCAGACCTTCTTCCTCTACGTCTGGGAGCCCGGCGGAAACCGGATCGAATTCGCGAATGCCGGCGCCCGGCTCCTGTTGGATCCCGACTCCCCGGTGGTGGAATGGACCCAGGAGGAGCGCAAGAAGGGCCAGGCCTGGGGCATGAAGACCATCGAAACCTTCCACACCCACGGCACCCCGAACGTGTCCGCCGACGCCTGACCCACACCCGGAACCCACGCAATCCAGACCAACACCCCCCTAACAACAGCCCCCAGCAAGACAGCACAGCAAGACAGCACAGAGAGGTGCGCCGCCATGACCAGTACCACCGACACCGCCGCCCCGGTCACCACCGGCCTCTACATCGGGGGCCGGGAACGCCAGGCCGGGCAGACCCTGGAGATCGCCGACCCCGGCAGGCCGGGCGCCGTTGTCGGGCACGCCGCCGCGGCCTCCGCCGCCGACGTCGACGACGCCGTGGCCGCCGCGAAGGCCGCCTTCCCGGCCTGGGCGGCACTGACCGCGGAGCAGCGCGCCGACGCGATGCGCGCCGCCCTCGAGGGGATCGCCGAACACCGCGACGAGGACGCCGCCGTGCTCTCCCGGGAGAACGGCAAGATCCGGATGGAGGCCTGGGTGGACTCGCTGGTCTTCGAGATCCGCTGGAACCTGGCCCTGGCCCTCGCGGCGGAGGTGGACGCCACCAAGGTCCTGCCGCCGGCGCCGGGCATCCCCGTCTCCACCACCGTCGCCTACCAGCCGCTCGGCGTGGTGACCGTGATCGTGCCGTTCAACTGGCCCATCGCCATCCTCGCGGCCTCACTGCCGCACGCACTGCTGGCCGGGAACACCGCCATCGTGAAGCCGCCGCCCACGGCGCCGCTGGCCACCACCCGGGTGGTGCAGCGGATCGCAGAGAAGCTGCCGCCGGGCGTGCTCAACGTCGTCACCGGCAAGGACGCGGAGATGTCCGCCCTGATCAGCAGCCCGGACGTCGCCAAGGTCTGCTTCACCGGCAGCGTCGGCGGCGGCAAGCGGATCATGGAGATGGCCTCCAAGGCGCTGACCCGGGTGACGCTGGAACTGGGCGGCAACGATGCCGCCGTCATCCTCGCCGACGCCGTCCTGGACGACACTCACCTGGACCGGCTGTACGCCGCCATCTTCGACACCACCGGCCAGATCTGCATGAACGCCAAGCGCATCTACGTCCACCGCTCACGGCTGGACGAGGTGGTCGACGGGCTCGCCGCCCGGCTGGAGCGGGCCGTGATCGGCTACGGCCTGGACGAGGGCACCACCATGGGGCCGCTGCACTCCCCCGCGCAGAAGGAGTTCGTTGCCGGGCTGATCGAGGAGGCCAGGGCCGCCGGGGCGGAGGTCCGCGAATACGGCACCCTGCCGGAGGACCCGGAGCTGCGCGGCGGGAACTTCCTCCGCCCGGCGCTGGTGATCGACCCGGATCCGTCCCTGCGGGTGGTGACCGAGGAGCAGTTCGGCCCGGTCATCCCGATACTGCTCTTCGACACCGAAGACGAGGCGGTGGTAGCCGCCAATGCCACCTGGGCCGGCCTCTGCGGCTCCGTCTGGACCGCCGACACCGCAACCGCCAACCGGGTGGGTGCCCGGCTGGTCTGCGGCTACGTCTGGGTCAACGACCACGGCGCCACCCGGCTGGACCTGCGCGCCCCGTTCGGCGGCATGAAACAGTCCGGGATGGGCCGCGAGCAGGGCATCGAGGGAGTCCGGGCATTCCAGGACACCCGGTCCATCGCACACCTGCAGCCGGAGGACGCTGCCGGGAGTTAATTACCTATAGACAGTCCCTATGCACATAGGTAAAGTCGGCCGTGGGTGCACCGTCGCACCCACGGAAAGGACTTCCTGATGGCGAATCGAATCACGCCCGTGGTCAACCGGGCGGCTTCCCTGGAACTGATCCGCGATTTCTCGCTTGAGATGACCGGCAAGGACGTGCCGGCCCTGCACGAGGCGAAGGACCACATCCCGCCGGGCACCCGCATCAACGTCACCTTCCTCGGCAACGAGGACCTGGAGATGCGGGTGGCCGCGGCGAAGGCCGTCCGGGAGCTCGGGTTCGTTCCCGTCCCGCACATCTCCGCCCGCCGGCTCCGCTCCCTGGAACAGCTTGAGGAATTCCTGGCCCGGCTCCAGGACGTCGGCGCCAGCGAGCACATCTTCGCCGTCGGCGGCGACCCGGCCACCCCCGAGGGGCCCTTCGAGGACTCCCTCGCCGTGATCCGGAGCGGCGTGCTGCAGCAGTACGGGGTGCGCCAGGTGGGGATCGGCGGCTACCCCGAGGGCCACCCGGACATCGCCAAGGACGTGCTCGCCCGGGCGCTGGCGGACAAGACCGCCGCCCTCGCGGAGCAGGAGCTCGACGCCGTCATCCTCACCCAGTTCGCCTTCGACACCGACCCGGTCGCCGACTGGATCACCGCCCTGCGCGCCGGCGGCGTCAACGCCGAGATCCGGGTGGGAACCCCCGGACCGGCCGGCATCAAGCGGCTCCTCGGCTTCGCCCGCCGGTTCGGCGTCGGCGCGAACGCCATGATCGTCAAGAAGTACGGCTTCTCCCTGACCAACCTGATGGGCGACGCGGGGCCGGACCGGTTCGTCAACGACCTGGCCGCCGAGCTCGCCGAGCGCACCTCGGGGCCGCAGGATCCCGCCGTCGGCCGCGTGGGCCTGCACTTCTACACCTTCGGCGGCCTGCTGGCCACGGCCGACTGGGTCCGGCAGTTCACCGCCGGGCGCCCCTGATGGCACCCCACACGGAGTCGCTCCGGGACCAGGCCTGCCTGATTGTCCACGGCCCCGACCAGCCCGGCATCGTCGCCGCCGTGGCCGCCCTGGTGACCCGCAGCCGGGGAAACATCGTCTCCCTGGACCAGTACTCCTCCGATCCCAGTTCCGGCGACTTCTTCCAGCGGGTGGTGTTCAACCGCCCCGACCTGGCCGCCGCCCTGCCGGAAATCGAGGCGGACCTGGCGAAGACCCTGGGACCGCTCGGCCTGCAGTGGACCCTGACGGACCGGTCCGTGCCCAAGCGGATGGCCATCCTGGTCTCCACCTCGGACCACTGCCTGCTGGAGCTGCTCTGGCGGCACCGCCGCGGCGAGCTGCCCGTCTCCATCCCGATGGTGATCTCCAACCACACCAACACCGCCGAGGATGTCCGCTCCTTCGGGGTGCCGTTCTTCCACGTTCCCTCCGCCGGGCCGGACAAGTCCGCGGCCGAAGACGAGATCCTGAAGCTGCTGGCCGGGAACGTCGACTTCGTGGTGCTGGCCCGCTACATGCAGATCCTCTCCCCGGAATTCCTGGACCGGGCCGGCGTCCCGCTGATCAACATCCACCACTCCTTCCTGCCCGCCTTCGTCGGCGCCGCGCCGTACCGCAAGGCCAAGGAGCGTGGCGTGAAGCTGATCGGCGCGACCTCGCACTACGTCACCAAGGACCTGGACGAGGGCCCGATCATCGAACAGGATGTCGCCCGCGTGACGCACGCCCACTCCGCGGCGGACCTGCAGGCCCGCGGCGCCTACGTCGAACGGGCCGTGCTCTCCCGCGCGGTGCAGTGGCACGCCGAGGACCGGATCATCCGGCACGGCAACCAGACCATCGTGTTCTGACCCACTCAAACCCTCGAACTACCCCCAGACCCCGAAATCCCGACAGAAAAAGAGGTTCATTGTGGCACCGAAGAATCTGCAGGAAGTCCTCGACGCGTCCCGCGGCGCCGTCGACCTGCTCCGCAACTCGCAGATCGGCTCCTACATCTATCCGGTGGTCCCCGCCGACTTCCAGAACTGGATCAAGGAACAGACCGCCTGGCGCCAGACGGCCGTGCTGTACGACCAGTCCCACCACATGGACAACCTGTTCATGTCCGGCTCGGACGCGATCAAGCTGATCTCCGCCACCGCCATCAACTCCACCGCCGTCTTCCCGGTCAACAAGGCCAAGCAGTACGTCCCGACGACCGAATCCGGCCACGTGATCGGCGACGGCATCCTGTTCCGCGAGGGTGAGGACGAATACGTCTACGTGGGCCGCGCCCCGGCCGCGAACTGGCTGCTCTATCACGGCGAAACCGGCGGCTACAGCAACCTGGACATCCGGGTGGACCGCCGGTCGCCGTCGCGGCCCTACGGCCACGGGGTGTCCCGGCAGTACTACCGCTTCCAGATCCAGGGCCCCAACGCCTGGCAGGTGATCGAGAAGCTCAACGGCGGACCGCTGGAGCAGCTGAAGTTCTTCAACATGTCCACCATGACGATCGACGGAACCACCGTCCGGACCCTGCGCCACGGCATGGCCGGCGCCCCGGGCCTCGAGGTGTGGGGACCGTACGAGGACCACGACCGGATCCGCGACGCGATCGTCGCCGCCGGCGCCGAGTTCGGGCTGGTCCCGGTGGGCTCCCGAGCTTACCCCTCCAACACGCTCGAATCCGGCTGGATCCCCTCCCCGTTGCCGGCCATCTACACCGGCGAGGCCGAGCGCGGCTACCGCGAGTGGCTGCCGGCGGACGGCTACGAGGCCACCGGCACCCTGGCGGGCTCCTTCGTCTCGGACCGGATCGAGGACTACTACCTGACCCCGTGGGAGCTGGGCTACGGCTCCTTCGTGAAGTTCGACCACGACTTCATCGGCAGGGACGCCCTGGAGAAGATGGACCCCGCCGCGCAGCGCCGCAAGGTCACGCTGGCCTGGGACGCGGAGGACATCACGAAGATCTACGCCTCGCTCTTCAACGTGGAGGGCCCCAGCTACAAGTTCTTCGACCTGCCGCTGGCGAACTACGGCTCGGCCAACTACGACTCCGTGGTCGACGCCGACGGCACCGTGGTGGGCTACTCGATGTTCACCGGCTACAGCGCGAACGAGCGCCGAGCACTGTCCCTGGCCACGATCGACCCGAACGTCCCGGAGGGCACCGAACTGAAGGTGGTCTGGGGCGAGCCGAACGGCGGCACCGCAAAGGCCGCCGTCGAGCCGCACGAGCAGACCGAGGTCCGCGCCGTGGTCAGCCCGGTCCCCTACTCCACCGTGGCGCGCGCAACGTACCAGGGCGGTTGGCGCACCAACTACCAGCCCGCCTAGGCTGGGAGCCTCGGGTCGAGGGGGCGGCACACGCCCCCTCGACCCCCGCCACGCCCGGAAGGAGCACCGTATGAGCCTGCGCTATGCGCTGCTCGCGCTGCTGCGCGTCGGCCCGCTTTCCGGGTACGAACTGCAGAAGCAGTTTTCCGCGTCCGTGGGCCACGTCTGGCACGCGCCGGACTCACAGATCTACCCCGAGCTGCGCAAGATGGAGGCCGAGGGCCTGATCGAGGGCGAGGAACAGCCCCGCGGCCAGCGCGCCACCCGGCGGCTCTACCACGTGACCGCCGACGGCGAGGCGGCGTTCCTGGCCTGGATGCAGACCCCGCTGGAATACGCCCGGGTCCGCGACCCCGCCCACCTGCGCGCCGCCTACCTCGAGGCCGCCTCCCCCGGCGACGCCCGCGCCTTCTTCCGCCGGCACCAGGCCCAGTGGGAGGCCGAACTCGCCCAGTGGGAGGGTGAGCTGCAGCGGATCGCCGAGGTGGCCAACCCGATGCTGGTCCGCCGCCTCGCCGTCACCGACCCCGGCGACCGGGAACGCACCGTGGCCTTCAAGCGCTTCACCTACGAGGGCCTGGTGGACCGGGCCCGCACCGAGATCGAGTGGGCCCGGCGCGGGCTCCGGCTGGTCGACGAACTGGAGGCCGCCGGCGGCGCCTGGCCCGGGCCGGGAATCCCGGCCCGGTAGGCACCGCCCTGTAGGCACCGCCCGCGCCTAGCCGAAGTTCTGCACCGTCGCGTAGCCCTTGCCGTCATACTTCTGCACCAGCACCGAGGACACCGCGGGCTGGCCGTCCGTCGTCGTATCCACCGAGGTGCCGGAGAGCATCAGCGGCGCCTGCAGGCCCTTGACGTTGCGCAGCGCGGTCATGAAGCTGTCCCGCGTGGGCTCGGTCATGGTCTTGAACGCCTGCTCCAGCGTCGCCCCCACCATGTAGCTCCACATGCAGTGCGGGAAGGCCGGCATGTCCGGGTACTTCGCGTACTGCTTGAGGTCGGCGAGGAACTTCACGACGTCGGGATCCTTGGCGAACGCCGGGCTCTGCGGGGCCTTGGCGAAGGACACCGAGTAGATGCCCGGGTACGCGGCGGCACCGCCCGGGCCCAGGATCGCGGCAGGGCTGGAGGTGTTCGAGGGCAGGAACCAGCTGGGCTTCCAGCCGAGCTGCTGGGCCTTCTGCAGCGAGGCGATGGCCAGCGGGGTGATGGACATGGCATCGAAGAACACGTCCGCGCCGGAGGAGGCCAACTGGGTCAGCTGCGCGTCCACGGACGTGTCCGTGGCCTCATAGGTCTGCTCGCCCACGACCGAGATGTTCGAGGCGCCCTTGATGGCGTCCTTGAAGCCCTGGACGTAGCCCTTGCCGTAGTCGTCGTTCTGGGACAGGATGGCCACCTTGTGCGGCTGGCCGGAACCGGCGATCAGCTTGCCGAACGCGGCGCCCTCGTTCTGGTAGATCGGGACGAACCCGAGCTGCCAGGGGCTCTGCTTCCGGTCGCTGAACAGCGGGTCGCCGGTCATCACCAGCACCTGCGGGACCTTCTGGCTGATCGCCGCCTCCCGGAATGCCCGGTTGGTGGGGGTGCCGAGGCCAGCGGTGGCGGCGAAGACATTGTCCGAGACCATCTGCTGGAAGTTCGCCAGCGACTTCTGCGGGTCGTAGCCGTCGTCGTAGGACTTGATGTTGACCGTTCGGGTCTTGCCGTCGCCGAACTTCACGCCGCCGGCGGCGTTGAGCGCACCGAAGTAGGCGGTGACGCCGGCCACCGTGCAGGTGCCCTGGCCGGCGATCGCGCCGCTGAGCGGGGTGGTGATGCCGAGGGTAATGGAGGAGTCGGTGATGCCGGGCGAGGCGGCGTTGCTTCCGCCGCCCTGGTTGGTACCGCCGCGGGTGCAGCCCGAGGCGGAGAGCGCAATGACCGCCGCCACCGCCACGATGCCGAGGACCCCGCGAGGCCGGGTGTTCTTTCTCATGCTTGGTCTTGCCTCCCTGTCTGGTGCTGGATTGTCTGCTGCTGGTCTGTCTGGTCCTGAATGGTCTGCTGCTCTGTCGGGTGCTCGTCTGCCTGGTTTTCCGGCGCGGCCCCCGGGGCCGGGGCGGGAACGGTGCGCTGCTGGTCACCGGTCCCGGGCCGGTCCCGGTTCCGGCCGGTGATCCGGCGGAGCACGCGGGGCAGGCTGACCAGCCCCTCGGGCAGCAGGAACAGGACGATCAGCAGGATGGCGCCCTGGCTGACGGTGGTAAGCCCGGGGTCCACTGCGTTGGTCAGCAGCGGGACCAGGACGTAGTACGCCCCGCCGATCAGTGACCCGGCGATGCTCCCGGCGCCCCCGATCACCATGGCGGCCAGGAGGCTGATCGAGTGCCCGAAGCTCAGGGTCTCCGGGGAGGTGTACTGCACGGCGGCGAGGTAGAGGAACCCGCTGGCGCCGCCGAAGATGGAGGCCACGGTGAAGGCCAGAACCTTGGTCCGATACGGGGAGACGCCCATCGACGCGGCGACGGCCTCGTTTTCCTTGACGACGCCGAACGCCCGGCCGTACTTACCGCGGACCAGGTTCCGGGCCAGCAGGAACCCGGCGGCGGTCACCAGCAGGATGATGTAGTACTGCCACTGGTCGTTGTAGAGGCCGGACCAGTCCGGGGCGTCGGTGAACCGGGCGGAGATGCCCTGCGATCCACCTGTGAATCCCTCCAGGCGCTTGGCCAGCGGCACGCCCACGATCGGCAGGGCGATGGTCACCATGGCGATCGCGAGGCCGCCCAGCCGCGCCGCGGCCAGCGCCACCAGCAGCCCCACGATGCCGGCGATCAGGCAGGCCAGGACGAACACCAGCAGGATGTTCCAGCCCTGCTTGACCCCGTAGGCGGTGACGTAGGCACCGAGGCCCACGAAGAAGATCTGGCCGAGGTTGACCTGGCCGGTGTAGCCCATGACGATGTTCAGTCCCAGCACGGCCACGGCGTAGACGCCGATCCGCACCAGGGTCTGGTTGGCGAAGGGCGGCAGGTTCAGCGGCGCGAGCAGCAGCACCACGGCCACCAGGACGAGCACGACGATCCGGACGGTGCGGTTTCCGGTGGACAGGGGTTTCACGGACAGGGGTTGTACGTTCAGGCGGTTGCGCATCAGACTCTCACCACGACCTTCCGGCCAAAGAGGCCCTGCGGCCGCAGGATCAGGATGACGAAGATCAGCGCGAACGGGACCGCGATCTTCAGGTCGTGGCCGATGAACGGCATGTACACCGCCACGAGGTTTTCCAGCACGCCGATCGCCCAGGCGGCCACCACACAGCCGATCGGACTGCTCAGCCCGCCCAGGATCACGGCGGCGAGGGCGTAGACCAGGGCGGTGTCCAGCATGCCGGGGGTCAGGGTCAGCTGCGGGGCCACCAGGACGCCGGCGACCGCGCCGAGCGCTGCGGCCAGTCCCCAGCCGACCATCAGCAGCCGGCCCACCGGCAGCCCGGAGAGGGCGGCCGACGCCGGGCTGTCCGCCACCGCGCGGAGGGCCAGGCCCAGCTTGGTGCGCAGGAAGAGCAGCTGCAGGACCACCATGATGACCACGATCGTCACCGTGGTGGCGAGCGACCGGACGCTGACCACCGCGCCCAGGATGTCGACGCTGGTGAGCGGGAACAGCGAGGGAAACCCGAGGTTGTTGTAGCTCCAGATCACGGCGACGATGCCGGTGATCAGGGTCAGCAGGCCGATGGTGACGACGACGGCGGTGTCCGGGTCGCCGCGCTCGAACCGGCGGACCAGGAAGCGTTCGGCCAGGGCCCCGAGGACGAAGGACAGCGCCACGGCCAGGATGATGGCCACCACCAGCGGCAGGCCCGCCTGCACGAAGGCGTACGCGACGTAGCCGGAGAGGACCGCCAGGCCGCCCTGGGCGAAGTTGATCAGCCCGGTGGCCTGGTTGACCAGCACGATCGCCAGGGCCAGCGCAGCGTAGATGGATCCGGTCGACAGCCCGTCGACCACCAGCTGGATGAAGGTTCCCACCGGTCTCAGCCCCCCAGGTACGCTCGTCGGATCTCGTCCATCCCCTTGAGCTCGGCGGTGGTGCCGGTCAGGGCGGTGCGGCCCGTTTCCAGCACGGTTGCCGTGTCCACCAGGGAGAAGGCGAGGTTGGCGTTTTGTTCCACCACCACCATGGCGATCCCGGACTCCAGCCGGAGCCTGCGGATCGCCTCGTAGACGGTCTTGGCGGTGCCCGGCGCGAGTCCCAGCGAGGCCTCGTCCAGCAGCAGCAGCCGCGGCCGGGCCATGAACGCCCGGCCCACGGCGAGCATCTGCTGTTCGCCGCCGGAGAGGGCGGCCGCCCTGGAGCCGATCCGGTCACGCAGTTGCGGGAACAGGTCCAGGCAGTAGTCGACGTCGGCGGCGATCGCCTGGCGCCCCTTCCGCAGGTACGCGCCCACCATCAGGTTTTCCCGCACGCTCAGCTGCCCCAGCGTCCCCCGGCCCTCCGGCACATGCGCGATGCCCAGCGCCGCGACCTGGTCCGGCCGCAGCCCGCGGATGTCACGGCCCGCGAACCGGATGGTCCCGCCGGCCCGGACGGTGCCGCTGATGGCCCGCAGGGTAGTGGTCTTGCCCGCCCCGTTGGCGCCGAGGATCCCGACGGCGCCGCCCTCGGGCACGCTGAGCGAGACGCCGTCGATCACCTGGACCGGCCCGTAGGAGGCGGTCACGTCCACCAGCTCAAGCAGCGTCATCCGCGGCGTCCTTCCCCAGGTAGGCCTCGATCACCCGCGGGTCGGCCTGCGCCTCCGCCGCGGTCCCGGCCATGAGCTTCCGGCCGTGGTCCAGCACCACCACCTGGTCCGTGAGCGCCGAGATGAGGCCCATGTGGTGCTCGACGACGATGATCGTGATGTCCTGTTCGGCCCTGATCCGCCGGACGGTGGCAATCAGCTCCTCCACCTCGGCGTGCGAGAGGCCGGCGGCCGGTTCGTCCAGCAGCAGCAGCGAGGGTCCGGAGAGCAGCGCCCGCCAGAGCTCGATCCCCTTGTGCAAGCCGTGGGAGAGTTCGTTGGCCGGGACATCGGCCGCCCAGCCGAGTCCGGCGCGCTCGAGCAGCCCGCGGGCCTCGGCGCGGATGGAGCGTTCGGCCCGGGCGGTCCGCGGCAGCCGGAGCGCCCAGGAGGCGGGGCCGCCGGGGAGGCGGAGGTGTCCGCCGAGCAGGACGTTCTCCAGGACGGTGGCGTTCAGCAGCAGGGCCGGGTGTTGGAAGGTCCGGGCGAGGCCCAGTCCGGCGAGCCGGGACGGGGCCGAGCCCTGGACCTCGGCGCCGTCGATGGTGATGGTGCCCGCGCTGGGCTTGTAGTGTCCGCTGATGCAGTTGAAGAGGGACGTCTTGCCGGCGCCGTTGGGGCCGACCAGCCCGAGGATGACCCCGGGTTCAACATCGAAGCTGACCTCCTGCAGCACCTTGACGCCGCCGAAGTGGAGGCTCACGTCCGTCAGGCTCAAGGTTGCGGCCACCGGCGTCCCTTCCTGTCGCACCATTGCGGGGTGGGGCGCGACCGGCAGGGACCGCCCGGAACCGACGGTACGGATCGCCGACGAAATTGTCAACGATTTTGAGGTCAGAATGCCGCGGAGCTCAGCCGCCGGCGACGGACTGGATGATGAGCACCTCCTGGCCCGGCGAGACCTCGGTCCCGAGGCCCTGCAGGCGGCGGATTTCGACGCCGGAAACGTACACGTTCACGAAGCGGCGGAGACTGCCGGTCTCGTCCCGGAGGCGACGGCCGAGCGCCGGGTAGTCGCCGGCCAGCTCATCCAGCAGCCGGCCCACCGGGAGCGGGCCGTCGGCGGCCACCTCGAGGCCGGAACGGCCGCCGGCCAGGGGCGCCAGGACGCTCGGCAGCAGCACGCTGATCTCAGCCACGGTGACCCGTCATGCCGGGACCGGGGCGCCGACCACCTGCGCCGCGCGCACGCACAGCACGTCGGGCAGGTGCGAGGCCACCTCGGTGAAGTGCTCACCCTCGTCGGCACTGGCGTAGACGCTGCCGCCGCGGGTGCCGAAATACACCCCGGCCGGCTCGGCGGTGTCCACGCAGGCCGCATCGCGGAGCACCGCGTTGAATTCGGAGCCGGGCAGGCCCTCGTCCAGACGCTTCCAGGTGGCCCCGGCGTCGTCCGTCCGGTGCACCGCCAGCTTCCCCTCCGGGGGGATCCGCTCGCCGTCGGCCTTCAGCGGGATCACCCAGGCCGTCCCGGCGCGGTGCGGGTGCGTGAGCATGACGAAGCCGAAGTCCGCGGGCAGGCCCTCCGCGATGGATTCCCAGGTCTCGGCGTCGTCGTCCGTGCGGTAGACGCCATGGTGGTTTTGCGCGTAGAGCCGGCCGTCGACGGCGGAATCGGCGGCAATCTTGTGCACGCACTGGCCGAACTCGGGGTAGGGATCGGGATTGAAGTAGGCGGAGATGCCCTTGTTCCGGGCATCCCAGGACTGGCCGCCGTCCTTGGAGCGGTAGACGCCGCCGGTGCTCATGGCCACGTGCACCCGCTCCCCGTCCGGGTGGACGACGATCGAGTGGGCCGCCGCGCCGCCGTAGCCGGAGCCCCACTCGCTGCGGTGCGGGTGGTCCCAGAGACCGCGGTTGAGTTCGAAGTGCTCCCCGCCGTCGGTGGACTTCCACACCGAGATCGGCTCGCAGCCGGCCCAGACGACGCCGGGCCGCGAGTCGGCGTCGGGGTAGATCTGCCAGACCCGCTCCAGGGCGGCGCCGGTGTCCTCCGGGAAGCGGATGGCGCCCTGTTCGGGCTCGGTCCAGCTCGCCCCCAGGTCGTCGGAGTGGAAGACGGTGGGTCCCCAGTGCTCGGAGCGGACGCCGACCAGGATCCGGGTTTTGCCGTCCCGGGTGTCGATGCCGATGCTGGGGATCTCACTCATCAGGAAATGCGGTCCGGACAGGGACCAGGACCGGCGGTCGGGGCTGGTGGCCAGCCACAGCCCTTTTTTCGTGCCGATTGCCAGGACAAAGTTTTCCTCGGATGCCATGGCCCCCATCGAACCACCACGGGGGGAGGCCCGCAATGGTCTTTTCACCCTCGCTTGGAGAAATTCCCCCGGGGGCGCCGGCAGCGGCCCGGCTGGCCGGGGGCGCGGGAAACTAAAGTGAAAGTAGTTATCCCAGGTGCTGGCGAAGCGGCCCCGGTCCCCGTAGAGTCGTGGTTGTAGGCGGAAGAACTCCTACCCCAATGACTGCTCCGGAGTGCGTATCCCCCAATAACGCACTCCGGAGCTTTTAACGCCCGCTCTCCGACGGTACCGGCATCAGATACCCCCTGGGGGTACTTGCGCCATACCCACCAGGGGTATATCTTAGTGGCCATGAGCGCATCCGATTCTTCAGTCGCCGCCCCCGGGGACCTGATTCCCGCAGACGCCGGCGCAGAGACCGCCCAGCACGAGGGCCCCCACGCCGGCTCCGGCCAGCACGGGTATTCCGCCAATAAGGACTCCTACCTCAAGCGGCTCAAGCGCATCGAGGGCCAGGTCCGCGGCATTGCCCGGATGGTCGATGAGGACAAGTACTGCATCGACATCCTCACCCAGGTCGCCGCCGTCACCAAGGCCCTGCACGCCGTCAGCCTGGGCCTGGTCGAGGAGCACATCGGCCACTGCGTCGTCGGGGCCGCCGCCGAACCCGATCCTGAGCTGCGGTCGGAGGCCATCGACGCCAAGGTCAAGGAAGCCACCGACGCCATCGGCCGGCTCCTGCGCTGACGCCGCGCGACGCGGCCCACCGGTAAACCCCACACCCAGCTACCTAGTCAGCCAGCCATCAACCGGGCCGTCCCGGCCCACGAAGGAGAGCACCATGAGCACCGTTTCCACCACCATCGAAGTTTCCGGCATGACCTGCGGCCACTGCGTCTCCTCCGTCACGGAGGAACTCGAGGCCCTGGACGGCGTGGAGAACGTCGACGTCGACCTCAACGCCGGCGGGATCTCCACCGTGACCATCGGCTCCGCCCGGGAGCTCTCCCCCGCCGAGATCGGCGAGGCCGTCGCCGAGGCCGGCTACCTGGTGGTCGCCAACGAAGCCTGACCGGGCGGCAACCAGCCCTGAGCGCCGGAGAGGGCGCCCGCAGCACGAAGGAGTAAGGAAAGAGGCACGTACCGTGGAAAACGCCAAGCTGCTGGACCAGTCCGGGACGCGGGTGGTGGAACTCGATATCGAGGGCATGACCTGTGCGTCCTGCGTGGGCCGGGTGGAGCGCAAACTCGGCAAGCTGGAGGGCGTGGAGGCGGTGGTGAACCTGCCGCTGGAATCGGCCCGCGTGACCGTTCCGGCCGGCATCAGCGACGACCAGCTCACCGCCACCGTGAGCGCCGCGGGCTACAAGGCCACCGTGCGGACGCCCCCTGCCGCCCGCCCCGCCGTGGACGATGCGGCCGCCGGGGATGAAGCGTCCGACGGCGGCGCAACTGCCGGCGCAACCCGCTCCGCGGCGTCGGCCCTGAAGCCCCGGCTGATCACTGCCGCCGTCTTCACCGTGCCCGTCTTCGTGCTCTCCATGGTGCCGGCCGCGCAGTTCCCGAACTGGGGCTGGGTGGCCGGGCTGCTGGCGCTGCCGGTGGTCACGTGGGCGGCCTGGCCCTTCCACCGGGCCGCGGCGGTGAACGCCCGGCACCTGTCCTCCACCATGGACACCCTGGTCTCGATCGGCGTCACCGCGGCCTACGTCTTCTCCGCCTGGCAGCTGCTGGCAAATCCGCGTCTCACCGAGCACCCGGGCATGGCCGGCATGGGACCGGAGGGCCTGTATTTCGAGGTGGCCTCCGTGGTGACCACCTTCCTGCTGCTGGGCCGCTTCCTTGAGGCCAACGCCAAGCAGAAGGCCGGGGATGCGCTGAAAACCCTGCTGGACCTGGGAGCCAAGGACGCCACCGTGCTCCGCGACGGACTCGAGGTCACCGTCCCGGCGGACCGGCTCGCGGTCGGCGACGTGATCGTGGTCCGCCCCGGCGGGAAGATCCCGGCCGACGGCGTGGTGGTCGAGGGCAGCTCCGCCGTCGACGCCTCCCTGGTCACCGGCGAATCCGTGCCGGTGGAGGTCGGTCCGGACAGCCCCGTCACCGGCGCCACCATCAACACCTCCGGCCGCATCCTGGTCCGGGCCACCCGCGTGGGCTCGGAGACCACCCTGACCCAGATGGGACGGCTGGTCTCGCAGGCGCAGTCCGGCAAGGCGCCCATCGCCCGGCTGGCCGACCGCATCAGCGGCGTGTTTGTCCCGGTGGTGCTGGGCATCGCCGTCGTGACCTTTGCCGCCTGGCTGCTGGCGGCCGGACCGGACATCACCGACGCCGGCCTCCGCTCGGCCTTCACGGCGGCGGTGGCGGTGCTGGTCATCGCCTGCCCCTGTGCGCTGGGCCTCGCCACCCCGGTGGGCCTGCTCACCGGCACCGGCCGCGGCGCCCAGCTGGGCATCCTGATCCGCGGCCCGCAGGTCCTCGAGGACACCCGGACGGTGGACACCATCCTGCTGGACAAGACCGGGACCGTGACCACCGGGCACCTGGCCGTCGAGGGCACCACCGCCTTCCCCGGTTTCGAGGCCGACGCCGTGCTGCGCCTCGCCGGCGCCGCCGAGGCCGCCTCAGAGCACCCCATCGCCCGGGCCATCGCGGCCGCCGCCCTGGCCGACGGGTCCGCGGACCGGCTGCCCGCCGTCGCGGACTTCCACTCCGCCCCCGGCGGCGGCGTCCGCGGCACGGTCGACGGGCACACGGTCACGGTGGGCCGCTCCGGCTGGCTGGAGGAGAACAGCGTCGCGCTCACCGGCGGCCAGCGTGAGACCCTCGCGACGGAGGAAGCCGCCGGGGCGAGCGCCATCTGGGTGGCGGTCGACGGCGCACCGGCGGGGCTCATCAGCCTGCGCGACACCCTGAAGCCCGGATCCGCGGCAGCCATCGCCCGGCTCCGCGGGCTGGGACTGCGCCCCATCCTGCTGACCGGCGACAACGCCGCGGTCGCGGCCCAGGTGGCCGCCGCCGTCGGGATCGCCCCGGAGGACGTCTACGCCGGGGTCACCCCGGAGGGCAAGGTGGACGCCGTCCGCGCCCTTCAGGACGACGGTGCCACCGTGGCCATGGCCGGCGACGGCGTCAACGATGCCGCGGCGCTGGCGCAGGCAGACCTCGGCATCGCCATGGGCTCGGGGACGGACGTGGCGATCGAGGCCGCGGACCTGACTGTCATGGGCAACGACCTGGCACAGGTGGCGCAGGCGATCGAGCTGTCCCGCCGCACCCTGGGCACCATCAAGACGAACCTCTTCTGGGCCTTCTTCTACAACGCCGTCGGCATCCCGGTGGCGGCCCTGGGCCTGCTCAACCCGATGATCGCCGGTGCCGCCATGGCCGCCAGTTCCGTGCTGGTGGTGGCCAACTCGCTCCGTCTCCGCAGCTTCGGGAAGCAGGGGCCGGCCGCGGCCTGAACGGTGCCAAACGTATGGGCAGGGCTCCATGGGCAGGGGTCCCCATCGACGCTCGCGGAGGCGGCAGGGTAGGTTCATGGCATAGGAACTTCCGGATCAGCCGGGGGCCGCTGGGGACGCCGAGAGGTTCGGGTCCGACGATCTAAGGAGATTTTTCGCATGGCTATTTGGGGTGCAGATGTTGATCAGCTGAAGGCGCTGGGGTCCAAGCTGCAGGCCGGGTCGCAGGAAATCGATAACCAGAAGTCGATGCTGACCAAGGTCCTGGCTGGCACGCAGTGGATGGGTCCGGACGCGGAGAAGTTCCGCAGCGAGTGGAACGGCGAGCACGTCGCGGCCCTGACCCGGGTGTCCCAGGCGCTGCAGCAGGCCGGTCAGCAGGCGGTCCGCAACGCCACCGAGCAGCAGAGCGCCTCCGCCCGCTAAACGCGGCCGCGGAAACAACCCGCACACTACGCAGCAGGTCCGGACGCGCCGCGTCCGGACCTGCTGCCGTTAATTCGGTTCTTATGATCCCGCCCGGCCCGCCTAGGGGACGGGTTCGACGTCGTTCGCGTGGTCCAGCGGCGCCGGAACCGCGGCGGCGGTCCGCAGTTCGTCGAGGCGCACCAGCAGCACCCCGCCCACGATCAGGACGCCGCCCAGCAGCTGCACCGGACCGGGAAGTTCGCCCAGCAGCAGCCACGCCCAGAGCACGGCGAACAGCACCTCGGTCAGCGAGATGAAGGATGCCACCTTGGATCCCAGAGCCCGGGCGGCCACGATGCCGGAGACGTAGGCCAGGACGGTGGCCAGGAGGACCAGGCCACCGAGGGACACCCACCACGGCGTCACCCAGGGACCCAGCCGGGTGTCCGCCGTGGAGGCGGCCATGGGCAGCAGCCCGGTCGCGGCGGCCAGCCACATCACGGCCGCACCGGTCAGCAGACCGCCCGAGGCCAGGACGATCGGCGGCAGGGTGTCGTTTTCCTTGGCCGTGATGAAGAAGTAGATGGCCAGGCAGACGGCCGCCGCCACGCCCCAGAGCACGCCGACCAGGTCGATCCGCACCGCCCCCGTGAGGTCCAGGACCAGCACCAGGCCCGCCAGCGAGAGCAGCGTCCCGCCGATGGTCAGCGGCCGGGGCCGGCGCCGGCTGGCCAACCAGAGCCAGAGCACGATCATCACCGGGGCAAGGTATTCGAGCAAGAGGGCGACGCCAACCGAGAGCCGGGCGACGGCATTGAAGTAGAAGAGCTGGCAGGCGGCCACGCCGATCACGCCGAACAGCACCACGGTGAGCCAGTTGTCCCGGAGCTGGTGCCAGCGGCCGCGCAGCGCGAGAGCCGCAGGGACGGCGAGGACCAGGGCGGCGCCGGTCAGGCGCGCGGTGACCGCGGCGCCGGGGCTCCAGCCGGTCTCCAGCAGGGACTTGGCGAAGGATCCGGACAGGCCGAAGACCGCCGAGGAGAACAGGGCCACGCCCAGGCCGGAGGCGAGGAACGAGGAGACCCCGGTCCGCGCCGGGGTTCCGGCGGGCGTTCCGGTGCCTGTCGTGCCGGCGGCGGTGCCGGTGCCCGGGCTGCCGGGAATGGCCCCGTCGTGCGGGGTGCTGGTGGAAGGGCCGGCGGGGCGGCGAGCGGCAGGCAAGGGTCTGCCTCCTGTCAGGAGTAAAGTCGGGTTATGGTCATGACAGTACGTGCGCCGAACGTAAGGAGTCAAGATGATTTTTGCCCCTGACACGGAGATTGCTCTCCGGTCCGTCGTCAACCTGATCAATACCGCGGCGAACGGGGAGGAACACCTCCCTGATCCGACCGCCCTGGACCGGTTCCTCAGCGCCGAGGGCTTCAGCGGCGCCCGGAGCCGTGACGTGGCCGAACTGGAGAGCGTCCTGCGGCTGCGGGCCGAACTCACTGCCCTGTGGCGGGCCGGGGAGTCCGAGGCGGTGGACACCGTGAACCGGCTGCTGCGCGAGGCGCGGGCACTGCCTCAGTTGAGCAAGCACGACGGCTGGGACTGGCACCTGCACGCCACCGCCCCGGAGGCGCCCCTGGCGGACCGGATGAGCACGGAGGCGGCGATGGCGCTGGTGGACGTGATCCGCAGCAAGGAAATGGACCGGATGCTGGTCTGCGCCGCGGACGACTGCGACGCCGTCGTGCTGGATCTGAGCCGGAACCGCTCCAAGCGGTACTGCGACACCGGCAACTGCGCGAACCGGGCGCACGTGGCGGCATACCGGGCCCGGAAGGCCGCCTCCTAGGGGGCGGCGTAGTACGGCCTGCGCCGCCGGAGTAGGGCCGGACTAGTGGGCCCGGCTAGCTGGCGGTGGTGCCGCCGTCGGACTCTTCCTGCTGCTGCGGGGCCTGCTGGTGGGAGGACGCCGGGCGGCGGGAGCTGAGGTTAACGCCGGAGCCCTTGCCGAGGTGCTCGGCGTTCTCCTTGTAGCTCATGGAGAGCATCGCGGCGATCACCAGGGTGACGATGAAGGCGATGCCGGCGCCGGTGAAGGCCAGGTCGAAGCGGGGGGCCTTGGCGCTGCCGCCGGAGGCGAAGATGAGGACGGCGAAGAAGGCCAGCACCGCGAAGAAGGCGGAGAACATCAGCGGTCCCTTGACCGAAGTCCGCATCGTGCGGCGTTCTCCTGGGTTCTGCTGTGCCAAGGTGCTTTCCTCCTGCCGCCAGCGCCGTGGGGCGTGGCAGTCGCGATCGCGCAAATGTTCTACGCCGGGTAGAACCTGTCCTGTCTAGTTTACGGCCTCGGCGGAAACGCCCCGCGCATCGTGCCGCAGGGTCAGCCCGGCCAGCGTCCACAGCACGCCGCCGATAATGGCGCCGCCGCCGGCCACGCCGAGGAGGGCGTGCGGGCCCAGGTCGATGAAGAACGGCAGCCCGGCGGCCGTGCCGAGGCCGATGATGCCGGAGGTGATCCAGTCCCGTGCCAGGACCGAACGGCCGCGGGTGGCGATCCCGAGGATCAATTCGGCCGCGCCTGCCAGTCCCAGCCCCAGGGCGCCGACGACGCCGAAGACCAGGTTGGAGGGCAGCAGCGCCACGGCGGCACCGGTGCCGGCCAGGATGGCGCCGGCCGCGGCGAGGAGGCGCGCGTGCGGACCGCCGGCGGCCAGGCCGGTCCTGCGGGCGCCCCAGAGCAGCACCACGCCGGTGGCAAGCAGGTAGAGTCCCGCGGTCCAGCCCATCGCCGGGACCGGCGGCGCCGCCCAGAAGACGGTGACCGCGCCGAAGACCAGGGCGACTGCGGCGCGCAGCAGGACCGGCTTCCAGAGGTCCGGGGCGGCGGTCGGGGCGGTCGAGGGGCTCGGGGTGGCGGGGAGAGTCACCCGTCCAGTTTAGGCGCTGGCAGGCCTCAGGCGTCGCCCAGCCGCATCCAGCGGTCCGTGCGGGCCCGCAGCCCCAGGGTCACGGCCCGTGCGCCGAGGTAGCCGAAGGAGAACGCGGCCCAGAGCCAGAGCAGCCCCTCTCCCCCGTCAGCCCCGGAAAGCCGGACCACCAGCAGCAGCGGCAGGTACACCAGCAGGTTGATGACGCCGGCCACCGCCAGGTACTTGGCATCCCCGGCACCGATCAGCACGCCGTCCAGGACGAACACGTAGCCGGCCAGCGGCTGGCCCGCGGCGAGGACCCACAGCGCCAGCGCCAGGGTGGAGCGCACGCCGTCGTCGGCGGTGAACAGCAGGCCGGCCCACGGTGCGGCCACCGCCAGCAGCGCCCCCGTGAGCACGCCGAAGCCCAGGCCCCAGCGGACCATGGTGCGGGTCAGCTCCCGGGCCGCCGCCGGGTGGGAGGCGCCCAATTCCTTCCCGATCAGGGCCTGCGCGGCAATCGCCAGGGCGTCGAGGGCGAAGGCGAGGAAGGTGAAGACGGTCATCGCGAGTTGGTGGGCGGCCAGGTTCACGGCGCCTTGGGCGGTGGCCACGAGCACGGTGGCGAGGATCGCGACGCGCAGGCTGACGGTGCGCAGCATCAGCCAGGACCCCACCTGCGTCAGGGCGCGGATGCCGCGCCAGTCCGGCCGCAGCGGGACCCCGTGCCGGCGGGCGGTGCGCTGCACCATCACCACGTAGACCAGCGCCATGGCCCACTGGGCGATGCTGGTGCCGAGTGCCGACCCGGTGACGGACAGCCCCAGCCCGTAGACCAGGAACGCGTTGAGGCCGATGTTGACGGCGAACCCGGCGGTGGCCACCACGAGCGGCGTCCGGGTGTCCTGCAGGCCCCGGAGCACCCCGGTCCCGGCGAAGATGAGCAGCATGGCGACCAGGCCGGGCATCGACCAGCGGAGGTAGTCCACGGCGAAGGTGCGCACCTCGCCCTGAGCCCCCATCAGGTCCAGCAGCGGCCCGGCGGTGAGGGCGCCGGCGGCGGCCAGGGCTGCGCCGAGGAGCAGCGCCAGCCAGAGGCCGTCGCGGCCGGACGCCAGGGCGCGGCCCAGGTCACCGCGGCCGACGGCGCGCGCGACGGCGGGGGTGGTGGAGTAGGCCAGGAAGACCATGAGCCCGACGGCGGTGTGCAGCACGGCGGAGGCGAGGCCCACGCCGGCCAGTTCCGCGACGCCGAGGTGGCCCACGATCGCGGAGTCGGCGAGCAGGAACAGCGGCTCGGCGATCAGCGCCCCGAAGGCCGGGACGGCCAGCCGCAGGATCTCCCGGCGCTGGTTGGGCCGGGAGGTGGTGGTGGGTTGCGCGGGCACGGCTCCACCCTAGCCGTCCCGTGTGGCGCGGGTGCGTGCGAATGTGTCATGGCGCCTGTGTCCGCCCGTGGCCGCGTCAGTACACTCGCAGGCATGGATGAGTCCCCCGACAATGCCGTCACCCTCCGCTTCCTGGCCGCGCCCACCGACGTCGGACACAGCGGCTCCGTGGACGCCGGGACGGTCCTCGAATGGGTAGACAAGGCCGCCTACGCCGCGGCGGTCGGCTGGGCGAAGTCCTATTGCGTGACCGCCTATGTGGGCAACATCCACTTCGCGGACCCGGTCAACAGCGGGGACATGGTGGAGGTGGAGGCCACGATCGTCTACACCGGCCGGTCCTCCATGCACATCCGCACGGTGGTGTCCTCGGGCGATCCGAAGGGCGGCCCCGCCACCATGCGCAGCCAGTGCCTGGTGATTTTTGTGGCCGTGGGCGCGGACGGCAAGCCCATCCCGGTGCCGCAGTTCGAGCCCGCCACCCCGGCGGAAATCGAGGAGCGGGACCACACGCTGGCGCGGATCAAGGTCCGCGAGGAGATCGTCGAGGCCATGAACCGGCAGGAATACACCGACGCCGGCACGGCCGAGCGGGTCACGCTCCGCTTCATGGCCGCACCCACGGATGTGAACTGGGGCGGCAAGGTGCATGGCGGCATCGTGATGAAGTGGATCGATGAGGCGGCCTACGTCTGCGCCTCCCGGTACTGCGGGATGGACACGGTGGCCGTGTTCTCCGGCGGGGTGCGGTTCTACCGGCCGCTGCTGATCGGGCACCTGGTGGAGGTCGAGGCGCGGCTGGTGTACACCGGCACCAAGGGAATGCACATCGCGGTGCACGTGCGCTCCGGGGACCCCAAGGGCCACGAACTGAACCTGACCACCTACTGCCTGACCGTCATGGTGGCCCGGGACGCGACGGGCACCTCGGTCCCGGTACGGCAGTGGGTGCCGGTCTCGGACGAGGACCGGCGGCTGCACGCCCACGCCCGGGAGCTGTTGGAGATCCGCGGCCGGGCCCCCGGAAACCGGCTGCCCAACCACCTGCTCGCCGGGCCCGCACCGGCCTAGAAGCCCCCGCCTCCGCCGGCGTCGCCGGCCATGTTGGCGAACCGGGAGTAGTGGCCCTGGAAGGCGACCACGATGTCCTTGGTGGGGCCGTTACGGTGCTTGGCGATCAGGATGTCCGCCTCGCCGGCGCGGGGGGACTCCTTGTCGTAGACGTCTTCGCGGTGCAGCAGGATGACCATGTCGGCGTCCTGCTCGATGGAGCCGGATTCACGCAGGTCGGAAACCATCGGCCGCTTGTCCTGGCGCTGCTCGGAGCCACGGTTCAGCTGCGAGAGGGCGATCACCGGTACCTGGAGTTCCTTGGCCAGCAGCTTCAGGGCACGGGAGAACTCGGAGACTTCCTGCTGGCGGGATTCGACCTTCTTGCCCGAGCTCATCAGCTGCAGGTAGTCGAGGATGACCAGCTTGAGGTCGTGCTGCTGCTTCAGGCGGCGGCACTTGGCGCGGATTTCCATCAGGGACATGTTGGGGCTGTCGTCGATGAACAGCGGGGCGTCGTTCATCCGGCCCATCGTGGTGGCGATCTTGGACCACTGTTCGTCCTTGATGGTGCCCTTGCGCAGGTCCTGCAGGCCGATGGTGGCTTCCGCGGAGAGCAGGCGCATGGCGATCTCGTTCCGGCCCATTTCCAGGGAGAACATGACGGTGGCGAGGTTGTTCTTGATCGCGGCCGAGCGGGCGAAGTCCAGCGCGAACGTGGACTTACCGACGGCGGGGCGCGCGGCGATGACGATCATCTGGCCCGGGTGCAGGCCGTGCGTCAGCTCGTCGAGCTCGTAGAAGCCGGTGGGGACGCCCACCATGCCCTCGCCGCGGTGGCCTGAAGCCTCGATCTCGTCCACCGTGGATTCCATGACGTCCTTGAGGACCACGTAGTCCTCGGCGGTGCGGCGCTCGGCCACGGCGTAGACCTCGGCCTGGGCCTGGTTGACCAGGTCCTCCACCTCGCCGTCCTGGCCGTAACCGAGCTGGACGATCTTGGTCCCGGCGTTCACCAGGCGGCGGAGCACGGCGCGTTCGGCCACGATCTCCGCGTAGTACCCGGCGTTCGCGGCCGTGGGAACGGTCTGGATCAGCTCGTGCAGGTAGGCGGGCCCGCCTATGCGGTTGATTTCGCCGCGCTTGGTCAGTTCATCGGAGACGGTGACGGCGTCGGCGGGCTCGCCCCGGCCGTAGAGGTCGATGATGGCCTCGTAGATGGTCTCGTGGGCAGGGCGGTAGAAGTCCTGGCCGCGCAGGATTTCGACGACGTCGGCGATGGCATCCTTGGAGAGCATCATGCCGCCCAGCACGGACTGCTCGGCCGGAATGTCCTGCGGCGGCTTGCGGCTGCCCTCTGCTCCCCGGGTTCCCTCGATCGAGTCCAGATGCGTAACTGACAAAACTGCCGTCCTTCGTTGTGTGCCGTGGGGCGCCGCCGCCGGCGGCTTCCGTCCCATGCGTCAGGTGTATCAGCGGGCACTGACAGGATGGCGGTGTGGGGCCCGGCTGCCGCTGGTCTCCCGCCACGGTATCCCCCCGGCGGCCGGGCTCCAACCCGGTTGTCCACCGGGGGTGTGGATAAGGTGTGGACCACCGCCCCCTGCTTGTGCACAGCCTGTGGGAAGTTCTGTGGAAAAGAATATTGTTTCGCACATAAAATAGCCCCTGACCTGCGGAAACACTGCATTCAGGCTGTGGACGCAAAAGAATTTTGGATAAGTTTCATCCACAGCCACGGCGGGCGGGCTGGGGAAACCGCAGCACATCCCGGCCGGAAAACTCCGCACATATGCCTGTTCTGTGATGCATATCACTGATTCCGCGCCGCTCCGCGCCCGATCCCCGGGTTCCGTCATACGGCGGGCGGAATATGCTGTGGATAACCCGCACTCCCCAAGGATTGGTCCAGAACGAATGGAAGCCCTGCTCATCCCCCTTGCCATCCTGGTGCTCGCCGCCGTCGTCGTGATGCTCGTGGCGCGGACCCTGGGCCGGCGGCGGAACGCCGGGGCGGAGTCTGGTCCCACCGGCGCCCCGCCCTCCCCGGAGGCCGCCCGTGCCGCCGCACAGGGCCTGGACCAGGACCAGCACCGCCGGGTCTACGCCTTCATTGCCCGCGGGCAGGCGGTGGCCGCCATCCAGGCCTACCGGGAAGCCACCGGGACGGGACTGCGCGCCGCGCGGGACGCCGTCGCGGCGCTGGCGGCCCACCCCCAGCCGTTCCGGGAGGCCGCCCCGGCGGACGCGCCGGCCGAGGACGCCGGGGCCCCGCAGCACTTCCCCTACCGCTACCGGGCCATCGCCAGCAGGGGCGAGGTCACCCGGGAAGTCAGCAGCACCAAGCTCAACGACGAGATCTACGGCCGGATCCGCCGCCAGGCCGCCGACGGCGACGTCGAGGGCGCCGCGGCGGCGCTCTGCCGCCACTCGGACATCACCCTCGACGATGCCCGGGAGTTCATCGCCCTCCTGGAGGACTGACACCCGGCGCTGGCGCCGGTGCTGGCGCCGGTGCTGGTGCCGGTGCTGGCGCCGGTGCTGGTGCCGTTGCGCCCTAGTGTCCGCCCGAGATGCCGGCCAGCAACTGCTCGAAGGGCAGCGACGAGGCAGGTTCCTGCCGGCGGCCCGGCTGCGGGCCCTGGAGCAGGGCCGCGAACTCCCCCGCGGCCCGTTCGATCCGTGACGAGAGGGGCGAGCCTCCGTCGCCCGCGGTCCCCCAGTCCTGGGGGCCGGCGAAGACGCCGGTGGCCGCCGTGCGCGCCCGCAGGTAGCTGAAGAGCGGCCGCATGGCGTAGTCCAGGACCATCTGGTGCCGGTCCGTGCCGCCGGTGGCGCCCAGCAGCACCGCCTTGCCATCGAGGGACTTCGGGTCCAGTACGTCGATGAAGGACTTGAACAGGCCGCTGTAGGAGGCGCTGAAGACCGGCGTGACGGCAATCAGGCCCTCGGAGGCCTCGACGCCGGCGATCACTTCCGCCAGCCGCGGGCCGGCGTACCCGGTGACGAAGTTGTTGGCGATGTCCACGGCCAGGTCGCGCAGTTCCACCACGTCGACAGTGACGGCGTAGCCCTCGCGCTCCAGCCGGGCCTTGGCGGCGGCCGCCAGCTGGTCGGCCAGCAGGCGGCTGGAGGAGGGGACGCCGAGTCCGGCGGAGAGGACGGTAAGGCGGCGGGTTTCCACGGTGCGCTCCTAAGATCGAGGTACATGCATTTGCATCTACCTGTAGAAGCCGGCGCCTCGGCGCTTTATTCCCCTCCGCTTCCCAAGGTTCCAGCCGTTCAGGGGAGGCGTTCAGAGGAGGACGAATCCCTCGATGCAACTCACGGAGCTCCCGCCAACCCAGACATCGTCGCCGGCAGCCTCGATATGGACGCGCCCGGCACGGCCCAGCACCGTCCCCTGCGCCGCCAGGTAGGAGCTGGGGGCCCGGCCGGTTCCGATCAGCCACTGGGCCGCACCGGCGTTAAAACTTCCCGTGACCGGGTCTTCGGCGGCCGCGTCTCCGGGGATAAAGGTGCGGACCTCGAAGTCCGGCTTTGATCCGTCCGAGTGGGGGCCGATCACGCCGACCTTGAGCCCGGCCATCGCGGCGTAGTCGGGCCTGATGGCGAGCACCTGCTCCGCGGATTCCAACAGGACGCCGATCCATTCCGGGCCGTTGACCAGCCAGGACGCGTCCAGAAAGTCGTGCCGGGGCAACCGCAACCCGGCCGCGATGCGGGCGAGGTCCGCCTCAGCCACCGGCCCCGAGCGGGTCAACGGTGGTGCCGCGAAGGCCAGGCGGCCGCCGTCGCGCCTCACCCGCACCAGACCGGCGGCGCATTCCTGCACCAGCTCCCCGTCCTGCCGGGGGATGCCGCCCGCCTCGAGCCAGGCATGGGCAGACCCCAGGGTCGGGTGGCCGGCGAAGGGAAACTCCTCGCTGCCGGTGAAGATCCTGACCCGGTAGTCGGCACGCGGATCCGTGGGCGGCAGCAGGAACGTGGTCTCCGAGAGATTGGTCCAGTTGGCGAATCGCTGCATGGCATGGGCGTCGAGGCCGTCACCGTCGAGCACGACTGCCAGCGGATTACCGCGGTACGGTTCGGCGGAGAAGACGTCGACCTGGGCGAAGGGGCGGAGCCGGGGTGCAGGATTATCGGTCACGTGCCGCAGGCTATCACCGCCGCGGGTGCCGAGAGTGCCGCCCGTCCACCGCGGGGTTTAACCAGAAGGCCCCCGCTCCCGGTTCCCTAAAGGGATCCGGAGGCGGGGGCCTCCCCGTCGTGCAGTCAGTCAGTCGAAAAGACTACTTGCCTGCGACGACGTCGAGTTCGATCACAGCGGAAACGTCGTCGTGGAGACGGACGTTGGCCTGGTAGGAACCGGTCGACTTGATGTGAGCCGGCAGTTCAACCTTGCGCTTGTCGATGCGGCCGAGGCCAGCGGCCTCAACGGCGTCGGCGACGTCGCCCTGCTTGACGGTGCCGAACAGGCGGCCGGTTTCGCCGGCCTTGACGACGAGCTTGACCGGCTTGGCCTGCAGAGCCGCAGCCTGCTTCTGAGCGTCTTCCAGGGAAGCGTGCTCGCGGGCGGCGCGGGCGGCCTTGATGGACTCAACCTGCTTCTCGCCACCCTTGGACCAGGTCAGGGCGAAGTTGCGGGGCAGCAGGTAGTTACGGGCGTAACCGTCCTTGACCTCGACAACGTCGCCAGCAGCACCGAGACCGGTGACTTCGTGGGTCAGAATGAGCTTTGCCATGTTAGTTAATCCCTTCCTTAGCCGCGGCCAGCGCCGGAGTAAGGCAGCAGAGCAACTTCGCGGGCGTTCTTGATTGCCTGTGCGATCTTGCGCTGTTCCTGGACCGTGACGCCGGTGACGCGACGGGCGCGGATCTTGCCGCGGTCGGAGATGAACTTGCGCAGCAATGCTACGTCCTTGTAGTCGATGACAGTGATGTCAGCGGCCTTCAAGGGGTTGGACTTTGGTTTGGGCTTACGGAGTTCAGCCTTAGCCATCGTGGAGCTCCTATTCGATGGAGCCCGTGGATATTGATCCACGGGATGGTGGTGATCCGCCGCCGTTCTCTCGCGGCCGCCCTGGGGCGGCCGTGCGGGTCCGGCGTCGGACCTTTATATGGTGTTTAGAAGGGAGGTTCGGAATCCGGGCCGTTGCCCCAGCCGCCGGCATTGCTGACCCCGGGCGTTGCCCACGGATCATCCTGCGCAGCCTGCTGGCCGCCGCCCCAGTTTCCACCCGAGTTGCCGCCCTGGTTTCCACCAGAGTTGCCACCGAAACCGCCGCTGTTGCCGCCGCCGAAGCCACCCTGGCCGCCGTTTCCGGCGCCACCCCCGCCGGAGCGCTGGGTGCGGTTGACCTTGGCGTTGGCGTAGCGCAGGCTGGGGCCGATCTCGTCGACTTCCAGCTCGATAACGGTGCGCTTCTCGCCTTCCTTGGTTTCGTAGGAACGGCTCTTCAAGCGGCCGGAAACGATCACGCGCATGCCCTTGGTCAGGGACTCGGCGACGTTTTCGGCTGCTTCACGCCAGACCGAAGCGCGGAGGAACAGGGTTTCCCCGTCCTTCCACTCGTTGGACTGGCGGTCGAACGTGCGGGGCGTAGAAGCGATGGTGAAGTTCGCTACTGCCGAACCTGACGGGGTGAACCTCAGTTCGGGGTCATTGGTGAGATTACCGATGACCGTAATAGTGGTCTCGCCTGCCATCTACTGCCTCCTTGTTCGTTCCTACGGGGTTAAAGATTGAGGGGTGGAGCTGAATTACTCAGCAACAACCTTCTGCTCTTCGGGGCGGATGATCTTGGTGCGCATGATGGTCTCGTTGAGACTCAGCTGGCGGTCAAGTTCCTTGGCGGTAGCCGGCTCAGCGGTGAAGTTCACCACGGCGTAGATACCTTCGGACTTCTTCTGGATTTCGTAAGCCAGTCGACGACGGCCCCAGATGTCAACCTTTTCGATGGTTCCACCATCGTTGGTGATGACGTTCAGGAACTTCTGAAGCGACGGCTCAACGGTACGCTCTTCGACCTCGGGGTCGATGATTACCATCAATTCGTAAGGACGCATATGTGAACCCACCTCCTTTGGGCTAAGCGGTTACGGCATTTCCGTAACAGGAGGTTCATTTGCGGTGACTGCACGGCCGCGCACCCGGAACGGGGACGTGACGCAGCACAGACTTCAATAGCTTAGTGCATCCGGGGTGCTTTCGGCGACTCTGCACCCACCGTAATCCCGCTCGGGGCGGCGGGGAAGCGGGCCCGCGGCGGTGTGGATAACTTCCGGCCAAGGTCCCTGTGCCATGATCTGCTCATGACCCCGGCCACCGCCCCGCAGTCCACCGGCTTCCCCGTCCGCCGCAGCCGGCTCCGTTTCATCGTCATGCTCGCCGCCGGGCTGGTGTCCGGCGTCGCCTCCGGCCTGGGCGGCCGGTGGGTGGAGGCGCCGGCGGTGGGATGGAGCGTCGCGGCCTTCATCTACATCGCCTGGGTGTGGATCGTGATCGGCCGGCTGGACGCGGCGGGGACCCGGGCACACGCCACCTCGGAGGACCCCTCGCACCGCGTGACGGACCTGATGATCCTCGCCGCCAACCTGGCGAGCCTGGCGGCCGTTGCCGCCGTCGTCATCGATTCGCACAGCGGCAGCGGCGGGTTCCGGCTGGCCGGCGGGCTGCTGGCCCTGGCCTCCACGGCGCTGTCCTGGATGCTGGTGCAGACGCTCTTCACCCTGCGCTACGCCGCGCTGTACTTCAGCACCTCGGCCAGGGCGGGGGCCGCGGTGGGCGGCATCGACTTCAACCAGCCGGAGCCGCCGCAGTACACGGACTTCGCCTACCTCGCCACCAGCCTGGGCATGACCTACCAGGTCTCGGACACCGCCTTGAAGAACCACGCTATCCGGGCCGAGGCCCTCAAGCACAGCCTGCTCTCCTACCTTTTCGGCACTGTGATCCTCGCCGCCACCATCAACGTGGTGATCGGCCTCGCCAGCTCCTAGCCGGCCTGACCGGCGCCGGTGCGGAAGAAAGCGCCCGTGACCGTGGCCAGCCGGTGCGGGTCCTCGACGCCGCAGAGTTCCCGCGCGGAGTGCATCGAGAGCAGCGGGACCCCGACGTCGACGGTGCGGATGCCCAGGCGGGTGGCGGTCAGCGGGCCGATCGTGGAGCCGCACGGCATCACGTTGTTGGAGACGAATTCCTGGTACGGGACGCCGGATTCGGCGCAGAGCCGCGCCCAGAGGGCCGCTCCGGTGGCGTCGGTGGCGTAGCGCTGGTTGGCGTTGATCTTCAGCAGCGGGCCGCCGTTCAGGACCGGCCGGTTGGCCGGATCGTGCCGTTCGGGGTAGTTCGGGTGCACGGCGTGGCCGGCGTCCGCGGAGACGCAGAAGGACGCGGCGAAGGCCTGCCGGCGCTGGCTGGCGGTGGCGCCGAGGCCGTCGGAGATGCGGACCAGGACGTCCTCGAGGACCGGGCCGCAGGCGCCGGAGCGGGAAGCGGAGCCGATTTCCTCGTGGTCGAAGGCGGCGAGGACGGCGATCGGTCCGTCCGCCGGGACGGCCCCCGCGGCGTGCGCGATCAGGGCGGTGAGGCCGGCGTGCGTGGCGGAGAGGTTGTCGAGGCGGCCGGAGGCGAAGAACTCGCCGCGGGCACCGAAGACGGCCGGGGGCTGGGTGTCGGCGATGACGACGTCGTAGCCGCCGATCTGCGCGGGGTCCACCGTGGCGCCGTCGACCCGGTCCGCGAGCAGGGCCAGGAGGTCGGAATCTGCCGGGTCGCCGAGGCCGTAGACCGGGTTCATGTGCTGCTGCTTGTCCAGGGCGAGGCCGTCGTTGACGGCGCGGTCCAGGTGGATGGCCAGCTGGGGGAACCGCAGCAGCGGACCGGTGGCGGTGAGGTGTTCGGCGCCGTCGAGCATCACCAGGCGGCCGGCGAGCTGCAGTTCCCGGTCCAGCCAGGAGTTCAGCAGCGGCCCGCCGTAGACCTCCACGCCGGCCTGGAGCCAGCCGAACTTGCCGGTGCTGGGCTTGGGCTTGAGTTTGAAGGAGGGCGAGTCGGTGTGGGCGCCGAGGATGTTGAAGCCGGTGACGGGACCGGCCCCTTCCGGGACAACCCAGGCGATCAGGGCGCCGTCGCGCAGCATGTAGAACCGGCCGGTGCCGGCGCCGGATTCCGCGGCGGCGGGCCACGGCTGCAGTTCGTCGAGGGCGGTGAACCCGGCCTCGTCCAGGCGGCGGGCGGCCTCGTGGACGGCGTGGAAGCTCGACGGGGAGGCGCTGACGTACGCGCCGAGGTCCTGGATGTGCTCTGCTGCGGTGGAAGACATGGCTCCGAGTCTAACCGGAGCCCGTTCTTCCCCCGCCGGCCTGCGGCGACGCGGCGGCGGGGGAGGAACGGCTGGATTTACTTGGCCGGGCCGGTGACGGCGGGCGCGCCGTCGGTGACCTCGGCGGAGTTCCGGGCGGTGGCATCATCCGCGGCGACGTGGCCCCGGCCGCGGTAGCGGAAGAGTCCGATGCCGACCACGACGGCGGCGAGGGCCAGCGAGAGCAGCAGCGACTCGCGGGTACTGTCCAGGATCACCATGCCGATCAGCAGCGCCACGATGCTGATGATCGCGGCCCAGGTCAGGTAGGGGAAGAGCCACATCTTCAGCTGCAGTTCGCTGGCGGCGGCGCCCATCCGGCGGCGGAGGATCAGCTGCGAGACGGCGATGACGAGCCAGACGAACAGGGCGATCGCGCCGGAGGTGTTGACCAGGAAGAGGAACACGGTGTCCGGGGCGATGTAGTTCAGGCCCACGGTGATGAAGCCGACCACGGTGGAGGCCAGCACGGCGCCGGCCGGGACGCCGCGCTTGGAGATCCGCATCCAGGACTTGGGGGCGTCACCGCGGCGGGAGAGGGAGAAGAGCATCCGGCTGGCGGTGTAGAGGCCGGAGTTGAGGCAGGACAGGACCGAGGTGAGGACCACGATGTCCATGATGGTTCCGGCGCCGGGGATGCCGAAGAGTTCGATCACGGCGACGTACGGGCTCTTCGCGACGGAGGCGCTGTTCCAGGGCAGCAGGGTCACGACGATGGCGATGGAGCCGATGTAGAAGACCAGGATGCGCCACACCGTGGACTTCACGGCCTTCTTGACGGCGTCGACGGGGTTCTCGGATTCGCCGGCGGCGATCGTGGCGATTTCGGCACCGAAGAAGGAGAAGACAACCACCAGGATGCCGGCCAGGACGGCCCCCGGTCCGTTGGGCATGAAGCCGCCCTTGTTGACCAGGTTGTCCAGGCCCGGGGCGGGGACGCCGGGGATCAGGCCGAGGATGGCGGCGACGCCGAAGAGCAGGAAGAGGACGATCGCGGCGACCTTGATGGAGGCGAACCAGAATTCGAACTCACCGTAGGACTTCACCGAGCCGAGGTTTGTCAGCGTCAGCAGGATCATCAGGGCCAGGGCCCAGACCCACTGGTCAATGCCGGGCACCCAGCGGTGCATGATCGCGGCGCCGGCCGTGGCCTCGATGCCGAGGACGATGATCCAGAACCAGGCGTAGAGCCAGCCGATGCTGAACCCGGCCCAGCGGCCCAGGGCCTTGTCAGCGTAGGTAGAGAAGGAACCGGTTTCCGGGTTTGCCGCGGCCATTTCGCCGAGCATCCGCATGACGAGGATGACGACGAGGCCGGCGGCCAGGTAGGCGACCAGGATGCCCGGGCCGGCCTGCTGGATGGCGGCGCCGGAGCCGACGAAGAGCCCGGCGCCGATGACGCCGGCAATGGCGATCATCGAGAGGTGCCGGGGTTTGAGGGACTTGGAGAGTTGCTGGTCAGCCTGCATGAAGCGCCGTCCTTTGTGGGTGGTCTAGGTCCGGGCCGCACGCCGGGCTCAGGGGCCGGGGGCGTGTGCTGCGGACCACAAGGTCGTTTCACAGTAGACCGGCAGCGGAAGGCGGTGTCCTGTGCAATCCCACAGATTACGGTGCGTGATTTCGGGCGCGGTTCCAGCCCGGGGGCCCGGCGGTCAAAGCCTGTTGCCTCTCAGGCAATTTTGAAGTGTGCCTGAAACCACTGCTTCAGGCTCTGCCGGGCCCGCGGTGAAGCTACCCGCGGGTACCCCGGAGGGGGCACCGGCGGATAGCTCCGGTTTAGACGTCGCGCTTCTTCAGCAGGAAGCCGGCCAGGACCAGCGGGATGACCACCCAGGCGCCGAGCACCAGCGCGGCCTGCCACGCCTCGAGGGTGTCAGGGATGTGCTGGGACGCGGTCATGGGGGTCAGTGTGCTGTCCGGTGTGTACTTGCGCAGTTCCTTGACCACATCGCCCTGGATGATCTGAAGGGCGATCGGCAGCACGAAGAACAGTCCCACCAGGGCCATGATGCCACCGGCCGAGTTGCGCAGCAGTGCCCCGAGCGCCAGGCCGATGGCGGCGACGGCGGCCACGTAGGCGCTGTTGATCAGCAGGGTGCGCCAGTAGTGGTCGCTGGAGACATCCAGGGTGTGGCCGTACTGCTCGAAGATCGGCACCGCCACGAGTCCGGAGATGTAGAGCGACACCGCGGTGACAACAAACGCGGCGACGGCCACGACGAGCAGCTTGGCCACGAACGCCGGGATGCGGCGCGGCACGGCCGTGAACGTGGAGCGCGCCATGCCGGTGGTGAACTCCGAGCTGATGATCAGGACCGCCAGGGAACCGAGGATCAACTGGGCAAACGAGATTCCGGCACCCGGGGCCGACGCGGCGATGTCACCCTGGGCGGCCAGCGCGGCGGAGCGCTGGGGATCGGCGCCGGAGGACTGGAGGGCCTGGCCGATGCCCCAGGACGCGAGGGCGCCGATGCCCACGATGACCGCGGCGGTGGCGACCAGCAGGATCACGGTCGAGAGCAGGGAGCGGAACTTGATGAATTCGGCGTTGAGGACCCGCGGGAAGCTGGGGCCGGGCCCGGTGCTAAGGCCGGCGGGGCGTCCGCTGCCGCCGGCGGCATGAGCCGGGCCGCCGGGTCCGCGGCGGGAGGGCGTGGGGTCGATGGTGGTGGAGCTCATGGTTCAGTTGCCTCCGGCCTGGGCGGGGGCGGTGTCGCCCGTGGTGATCAGCGAGTGGTATTCGACCTCGTCCTTGGTCAACTCCATGTAGGCCTCCTCGAGGCTGGCGCGGAGCGGGGTGAGTTCGTAGATCATGACGCCGTGCTCCAGCGCGGTCCGGGCGATCCGGCGCGGTTCCAGGCCCGTGACCTCGAGCAGTTCGTTCTCCTGGCCGTCCACGGTGGCGCCGTCGGCGGTGAGCAGGCGCGTCAGTTCGGCGCCCTGGTCGGTGCGGACCCGCACCCTGCCGCGGTCCTTGCCCGTGATGATGTCCTGGATCGGCGCGTCGGCGATGATCCGGCCGCGGCCGATCACGATCAGGTGGTCCGCGGTGACGGCCATTTCGCTCATCAGGTGGCTGGAGAGGAACACCGTGCGCCCCTCGGAGGCCAGGTACTTGACCAGGTTGCGGACCCAGACCACGCCCTCGGGGTCCAGGCCGTTGACCGGCTCGTCCAGGATGACGGTGCGCGGGTCGCCCAGCAGCGCGGCGGCGATGCCGAGCCGCTGGCCCATGCCGAGGGAGAAGCCGCCCACCTTCTTGCGCGCCACCTCGCCGAGGCCGGTCATCTCGATGACTTCCCGGACCCGTTGCTTCGGGATGCCGTGGGTGGCGGCCATGGCCAGCAGGTGGTTGTAGGCGGAGCGGCTGGTGTGGACGGCCTTGGCATCGAGCAGGGCGCCGACGTCGCGCAGCGGCGCGGCGTGCCGGGCGTACGGGACGCCGTCGACGGTCACGGTGCCCGACGTCGGGCGGTCCAGTCCCATGATCATCCTCATGGTGGTCGACTTCCCGGCCCCGTTAGGGCCCAGGAAGCCGGTGACCCGTCCCGGCTGGACGGTGAAATCAACTCCGGCGACGGCGGTTTTGTCGCCGTAGACCTTCGTCAGGCCTCTGGCCTCGATCATGGAAGCGGTCCTTTGCGTAGCGGTGGCTGTATGGTCCCCACGCTACCCATGCTGTCCGCCAACCGAACCGGTTTGGCAACGGTTTAAGGGATGTTTCAGGGTCGACTCAGGGTCCCGGCACTGGGGCCCTCGGCCTTTGGTCCACCGCGGCCGGGACTTCCCGTCAGTCCTGGTCCCGCGGCGTGTAGTAGACCAGGCCGCCGGGCTGGACCGAGAACTCCACGGCCCGGACTCCGGGCATGACCTCCCCGTCGACGGCCAGCACCATGGTGGGTCCGGCGGGTTCCACCCGGATCCGGGTGGCCTCGCGCAGGTGCGTGATGCCCGAGGTCGCCACCGTCCCGGTCAGCACCGCCCAGAGCAGGCGGAGCCGGGCAAAGGACTCGTCCGCGGTGATCATCCGGAGGTCCAGGACGCCGTCGTCGAGCACCGGTCGGACCAGCGGTGCGTGGTCACGCGGGTAGTAGCGGCCGCGGCCCACGTAGAGGATCCAGAGTTTGTGCCGCACCCCGTCCACCACCAGGGTGCTGGGTGTTCCGGCGGCGAAGGTCCGGAACATGGCCACGACGCCGGCCAGCGGCTTGCCGAGGGCGGGCTGGAGCTGTTCGCGGCGCCGGACCAAGTTGGGGTGGAGCCCGATGCTGGCGGTGTTGAGCATGGTCAGGTGCTGCCGGACCGGGTCGTCCGGGAGGCCGCGTTCCACCGCGACGTGGCCGATGTCGGCGCGGGCGGCCTCGCCCCGGGTTGCGGCGTCGACGGCGGCCTGGAGGGTGGGGGTGCCGGCGTCGCGGGCGAAGTGGTTCAGGGTGCCGCCGGGCAGGACCAGCAGCGGGAGGGAGTGTTCGACGGCGGCGGCCGCGGCGGTGCCGACCGTGCCGTCCCCGCCCCAGACTCCGAGGGCTTTGATCCCCTCCCGCCGGGCCACCGCCTGGATTTCGGCGTCGACGTCCTCGCCGGCCTGGATTTCCTTGATGTACGCCTTGGGGAATACTTCCTGGAGGGCGGCGGCGGTCTGGTCCGCGTAGGAACCGCCGAGGGTGTTCACGGCGATGCCGAGCCCCTCGCCGTCGGGCAGCCGGTTGGCCTCCACGGGGGTGCGGCGGACGGCGGGAAACGGCGGCCGGACCGGCCACCAGCGCCGGGTCACGAGGGCCGCCCCGGCACCGATCGCGGAGCCGAAGAAGACGTCCGAGGGCCAGTGCGCCCCGGTGTGCACCCGTGAGTAGGCCACTCCGGCGGCGACCGGGGCCAGGGCGGCGCCCAGGGCCGGCCGGACCAGGCCTACCCCTACGGCGAAGGCCACGGCGGAGGCCGAATGCCCCGACGGCATGGAGGAGCTGGTGGGCTGCGGGTTCACGAACCGGAAGGTCGGCAGGTGTTCGGGCAGGGGCCGCTGGCGGGGCAGCAGCGACTTGAAGACCACGTTCGTCACGGCGGACGCCACGCCCTGGGCCAGCAGTCCGTGCAGGGCGGCCCGGCGGGTCTTGCCGGGGACCAGGGCCAGGCCGGCGGCGATCCCGATCCAGAGCTTGCCGTGGTTGGCGGCGGCGGAGAGGTTCCGGAAGAAATCGTCGTGGCTGCCGTGGGGGAGCCGCGAGACCTTCCGCACCAGCCGGCGGTCCAGCTTCTCAAAGTGGCGCGGGGTTTTGGCCAGCATGCTTCGCATCTGCCCACCTTACTGCCGGCCCGGCGGCGGCGTGCCCTACCCGGCGCGGAGCGGCTTCGCGGCGCCCGCCAGCAGCAGCGCCAGCAGGATGGGCGCCCCGATGGCCAGCAGGGCCAGCCTGATGCCGGTCAGGTCGCCCAGGTAGCCGAGCAGCGGAGGCCCGGCCAGGAAGGCGACGTAGCCCAGCGTGGACACCACGGAGACCCGGACGGCGGCGCGGCGCGGGTCGTCCGCCGCGGCGGACATCCCCATTGGGAAGGCCAGGGCGGCCCCCACGCCCCAGAGTGCCGCGCCCCCGGCCGCCACCCAGAGATTGCCGGCGAAGACGAAGAGGGCGAGGCCCGCCGCCGCGGCGCCCATGCTGGCCCGCAGCACCGGCACCCGGCCGTAGCCGTCGATCAGGCGGCCGCCGAACAGGCGCATGGCCGTCATGGCGAGGACGAAGACGGCGAACAACAGCGCCCCGGTCGATTGCGGGGCGCCCAGGCCGTCGACGGCCGCCTTGGCGATCCAGTCGTTGCCGGCCCCCTCGGTCAGGGTGGCGCCGAGGACGACGACGCCGATCAGCACCGTGCGGCCCTCCCGCCAGGCCGAGCCGGCGCGCGGCGCCCCGGCGTCGGCGTCGTGCGCCCCGTCCGCTCCCGCCGCATGGGGGAGGAAGTAGCGTGGCGCCGTCAGCGCCGCGACGACCACAACGGCGGCGATGACCAGCAGGTGGATGGGCAGGCCGATGCCCAACTGGGAGAGCCCGGCGCCGATCAGGGCGCCCACGAAGGCCCCGCCGCTGAACGCGGCGTGGAATTGCGGCATGATGGTGCGGCCCAGTTGGTGTTCGACGTCGGCGCCCTCAATGTTCTGCGAGACGTCCCAGAGCCCGATCCCGATCCCGAAGAAGAACAGCGAGACGGCGGTCCCGGGAATCGACACGGCGTTCAGGGAGACGGCGATGCCGGCGCCGGCGGCGGCCGCGAGCAGCCCGGCGGCCCGGATGGTGTTGGCCGTGCCCAGCCGGTTGACCACCCAGCCGGCGGTCGGCAGGGCCATCAGCGACCCCACGGCCACGCAAAGCAGCAGCGTCCCCATCTGGCCAGAGGTGATGCCCAGGATGTCGGTGACCGCGGGGATCCGGGCGGCCCAGCTGGCGAAGACCAGCCCGTTGATGCCGAAGACCAGGAAGGTGGCCGCGGCCGCCGCCCTGAGGGGTTCGCGGGTCTGAAGCTTGCTCATACGGTTACCACTTCCACACAGTGACGGGCGAGTTCGGCGCGGTCCGCCGGGGTCAGGTCTTTGTCGGTCACCAGGACGTCCACGGCGTCCAGGGCGGCCACCAGCGCGACGGCGCCGGCGTCCCATTTGGCGGCGGAGCAGGCGGCGATCACGCGGGCGGCCGACTCGAGGCCGGCGCGTTTGACGGCGGCGTCCTCCAGGTCGTGGGCGAGCAGGCCGTCGCGCAGGCTCACCGCGCAGGGGGTGACGACGGCGGTGTCGAACCGGAGGGCCCGGACGGTGGACTCGGTCAGCGGGCCGCGGAAGGAGAGCTCTCCGGGGCTCAGGCTGCCGCCGGGCAGCAGCAGCGCCGCCCGCCGGCCCGCCGTGGCGCCGCCGGCAAGGGCGTTGACGGCGGGCAGGGACATGGGCATGACGGTCAGTTCACGGTGTTGCAGCTGCCGGGCCACCTCGGTGGCTGTGGTGCCGCTGTCCAGCCAGACGTGGGTCCGGTCCCGGAGGAGTCCGGCGACGCCGGCGGCAATCCGCGCCTTGGCCTCCTGGTCCTCGAGTTCACGCTGGCCGTATTCGGGGTGCTCGCCGCCCGCGACGAGGCTCTGCGCCCCGCCGTGGACCCGGCGGAGGACGCCGTTGAGGGCGAGGACGTCCAGGTCGCGCCGGATGGTGGCGCCGGAGGCGCCGCACTCGGCCACCAGTTCCTCCACGCTCACGTGGTCGCGGCGGCGCAACAGTTCGCCGATGCGGCGGTGCCGCTGCTCAGTGTTCATGAGCAAACAGTAGCGCTAAATGATCAAATGATCACGGTAACCGCTCAAGTGCGCAGTCAGCGGACCCGGTCCACCCGCTTTTGGTCCCAGACCGGCTCCGCGGATTCGTAGACCTTGCCGTCGGAGCCGAAGACCAGGAAGCGGTCGAAGGTCCGCGCGAACCAGCGGTCGTGGGTCACGGCCAGGACGGTGCCCTCGAAGTGGCCGATCGCCCGTTCCAGCGCCTCGGCTGAGTGCAGGTCCAGGTTGTCTGTGGGCTCGTCGAGCAGCAGCAGGGTGGCGCCGGAGAGCTGCAGCAGCAGGATCTGGAACCGGGCCTGCTGGCCGCCGGAGAGGGACTCGTACTTCTGCTCGGACTGGCCGGCCAGCCCGTAGCCGTCCAGCGCGCCGGCGGCGGCCTCGCGGGCCAGGCCGGAGCGGTGCTCGTCGCCGCGGTGCAGGATCTCCAGCAGGGTCTTGCCCAGGAGGTCCGGCCGGACGTGGGTTTGGGCGAAGAAGCCGGGCCGGATCCGGGCGCCGAGCTTGACCGTGCCCTCGTGCGGGACCTCGGCGATCTCGACAAGCGGCTGCGGCGAGGGCCCCTCCCCGAGCTTGCGAGGGGTGGGAGCCGCAGGCAGCGCGGAGACGGGCAGGTGTTCGCGTTCCGGATCGGTGCCGCCGGTGGCGAGCAGGCGCAGGAAGTGGCTCTTGCCGGAGCCGTTGGAGCCGAGCACGCCCACCCGGTCGCCGAACCAGATCTCGGTGGAGAACGGCTTCATCAGCCCGGTGAGTTCCAGCTTTTCGGCCACGACGGCGCGCTTTGCGGTCCGGCCGCCCTTGAGCCGCATCTGAACGTTTTGCTCGATCGGCAGGGCCTCGGGCGGGCCTGCCTCGAGGAACTTCGCCAGCCGGGTCTGCGCGGCGTGGTACCGGTTGGCCATGTCGGAGCGGAACGCGGCCTTGTTCTTGTACATGTTGACGAGTTCCTTGAGCTTCACGTGCTCCTCGTCCCAGCGCTTGCGGAGCTCCTCGAAGCGGGCGTTGCGGTCCGCACGGGCCTCGACGTAGGAGCCGAAGCCGCCGCCGTGGACCCAGGCGCCGGCGCCGTTGATGCCCGGTTCCAGGGTGACGATGCGGCCGGCGGCGTTGTTCAGCAGCTCGCGGTCGTGGCTGATGAAGAACACGGTCTTCTTCGACTCGTTGAGCTTCGCCTCGAGCCAGCGCTTGCCGGGGACGTCGAGGTAGTTGTCCGGTTCGTCCAGCAGCAGCAGTTCGTCCGGGCCGGCGAAGAGGGCCTCGAGGACCAGCCGCTTCTGTTCGCCGCCGGACAGGCTTGAGGCGGGCCGGTGCTGGGCGCGGTCGAAGGGGAGCCCCAGCGCGGCCATGCAGACCTCGTCCCAGACGGTTTCGACGTCGTACCCGCCGGCGTCGCCCCAGTCGACGATCGCCTGGGCGTACTTCATCTGGGTCGGCTCGTCGTCATGTTCCATCATGGCCAGTTCGGCCTCGTCGACGGCGCGCGCGGCCGCGGCCAGCGCGGGCGGCGCGGCGGAGACCAGCAGGTCCCGGACGGTGGAGTCGTCGCGGACCTGGCCGACGAACTGCCGCATGATGCCCATGTTGCCGGACCGGCCGATCACGCCCTCGTCCGGGGTGAGGTCACCGGCGATGATGCGGAAGAGCGTGGTCTTGCCGGTTCCGTTGGGTCCGATCAGCGCCGTCTTGGTGCCGTCGGGGACCTTGAAGGTCACGCCGTTGAGCAGCTGGGTGCCGTCGGAGAGGAAGTAGTCGATGCCGGAAACGTCAATATGGGCCACGCTTCCATCCTCGCACGGAGCCCCGCGGTCACGGCCGCGGGGCTCCGTGGTGCTGGCCTAGCCGGCGCCGGTCAGGAACTCCTTGAGCAGCGGCCCGGAGGTGGTGGCGCCCAGCCCGCCGTCCTCCACGAAGACGGCGACGGCGAGGTCGCCGTGCGTGGCCACGATCCAGGCGTGGGTCTTCGGCGGGTTGTCCGAGCCGAACTCGGCCGTTCCCGTCTTGGCCCCCACCGGGGCGCCGGGGACGGAGGCGAGGAAGCCGGCGTGCCCGGAGGTGATGACGGCGCGCATCATGTCGGCCAGGGACGCCGCCTCGGCCGGGGTCAGCGGGGTGCCGGAGGCCGTCGGCGCGGCCGTGGAGGTCGCCGTCGACGACGCACCGGAAGAGGCACTCGGCGACCCGCCGGACGACGCCGTCGCGGCGGGAGACGCGGAGCCGGTGGCGGTCGACGTGGTGCCCGCCGTCGTTCCCGGCGTGCCGGCGGCCGCATCAGGGTTCGTGACCAGCACCGGCGACACGGGGGCGCCCTTGGCCACGGAACCGGCCATCACCGCCGCCACGAGCGGGGACAGCAGGACCTTGCCCTGGCCGATCATCGAGGCGGCGTGTTCGGTGCCGCCGGCTTGGCCGGGAACGGACCCCAGGAACGCGGCCGCGCCAAGCTTCGGGGCGTCAACGCCCACACCCAGGGACGCCGCGGTGCTTTCCAGCTGGGCCTGGCTGACCTTGTCGCGGGCGTTGATGAACGCGGTGTTGCAGGAGTGCGCGAAAGCGTCCCGCAGGGCTACCGAGCCCAGCGAGGAAGCAGGGTAGCCCTCCGCGTTCTTGAAGGTCCGGCCGTCCACCTCCAGGGTGGCGGGGCAGTCGACCTTGCTGTCCGGGGTCATGCCGCCGCGGATCAGCGCCAGGGAATCGACGATCTTGAAGATGGAGCCGGGGGCATACTGTCCCAGCATGGCGGTGTCGTAGCCGTTGCTGCCGGGTCCGGACGCTGCGGCCAGCACGGCGCCGCTGGAGGGCCGGAGCGCCACGATCGCGGATGCCGGTCCCACCTTGGCCAGGGTGTCCTCGGCCAGTTGCTGAAGCTTCGGGTCCAGGGTGGTCTTCAGCGGGGTGCCCGGCTTCATGGCGACCTGGAAGAGCATCCGGCGGCCGGCGTTGGGCTGGGCCTGGCGTTGTTCCGCGGTGAGGCCGGGGACCTGGGCGAAGACCTGGACGCCGTCGGTGCCGCGCAGCCGGGCGTCGTACTGCTGCTGCAGGCCGCCGGTGCCGGTGCTGTCCCCGTTCTTGAGCGCCCCGCCGGACGTCTCGATCTGTTCGGCGCTGGCCTCGGCCACGGAGCCGAGGACGGCCCGGGCAAAGGTCCGCGTGGGTGCGAGCGGGAGCGCATCGGCGATGGCCCGGGCACCGGGGATCGCGGCAATCTGCTCGTCCGTGACGGTCCGGCCGTCCTGCCGCAGCGTGATGGCGGCGACGAAGGCCTGCGGGCCGGCGGCCTGCACCTGCTGGGTGTACCCGGCCGGGTCCACGCCCACCAGGGTCGCGAGCTTCGCGGCGGATGCCGCCGGGTCGGCCCCACCGAGGGTGGTCTTGTCGATGCCGACGTTGACCACCGGGCGGGAGGTCACCAGCGGCACGTCCCCGGCACCGAGGATATCGGCCCGCTGCGGCGCCTGCGTGGAGGTGGCCAGCACCTCGGTGTCGGTCAGGCCGGGCGCCAGCAGGTCCGGCTTCCAGACGGTCTGCCAGGTGTTTCCGGCCTTCTTCAGCTGGGCGGAGACGGAGTATTTCCATTCGGATCCGCCGATGGTCCAGCTGATGTCCAGCGGGAGCGTGGCGGTGTCCTTGTCCACGGTGAGGTCGCCGCCGTGGACCGTGGGCTTGGCCGGTTCGAGGGCCTTGAAGGCCTCGTGCAGCCGGTCATTGGCGGCGGAGGAGTCCTTGCCCTGGAACGGGACCGCGCCGACGTCGAGCGCGGAGAGGCCGGAGGCGAGCTTGTTGGCGGCGTCCTGGGCCCCCGAGCGGCCGTCGTCACAGGCCACCAGCGAGGCGGCGAGCACCAGTCCGGTCAGGCCAAAGGTCAGTATGTGTTTTTTCCCCATTCGCGCCATTATGCCCTGAGCCCCGGACATCGCCGTGTCACGCGGCGTCCTGGGGTCCGGAAGTCACCCGAGAGGCGGTGACAGGGGCAGTCTCACCCGCCGGCCGGGCGGATGATGCGGCGTTGCGTCGCCGCGGCGATGGCCGCCGTCCGGTTGTCGACGCCGAGTTTGGCGTAGATGTGCGCCAGGTGGGTCTTCACGGTGGCCTCGGAGATGAACAGTTCCTTGGCGATGGCGCGGTTGGCCAGGCCGGTGGCCAGCAGTTCCAGCAGTTCCAGCTCCCGGGCGGAGAGGACCGGTTCCGGGTTCCGGATCCGGCCGAGCAGCCGCGCCGCGACCTCGGGGGCCAGGGCCGTGCGGCCGGCGGCGGCGGCCAGGACGGCGTCGCGGAGCTGCTCGGGCGGGGCGTCCTTGAGCATGTAGCCGCTGGCGCCGGCCTCCACCGCGGCCAGGATGTCGGCGTCGGAGTCGAAGGTGGTGAGGATCAGGACCGGGGGCGGGGGTGTCCCGGCCGCGCCGGCCCGGATCCGGCCGGTCGCGGTGACCCCGTCCATGCCGGCACCCATCTGCAGGTCCATGAGGACGACGTCGGCCGGTTCGCCGAGGGTGTGAAGCCGGGACAGTTCGGCGATCGCGGCGGCGCCGTCGGCGGCTTCCGCGGCGACGGTGATGCCCTCGCAGCCGGCCAGCATGGCCCGCAGACCTGCGCGGACCACGGGATGGTCATCGACCAGCAGGACACGGATGTCGTTCACGCGGCCGCACCGCCCAGCGGCAGGCGGAGCGCCACCACGGTACCTTCCCCGGGCGCGGACTCGACGGCGAAGGTGCCACCGAGCGCTGCCAGCCGGTCCTGCAGGGAGCGCAGGCCGAAGCCGGAGCCGTCCGGGTGGCCCGCGATGGCCTGCGGGTCAAAGCCCTGGCCGTCGTCGAAGATGTCCATGGTGACCTCCGTGTCGAGGAATCCGAGCGTGACCACGGCCGTGCCGGCGGCGGCGTGGCGGCGGACGTTGGCCAGGCTGGCCTGGGCGGCGCGCAGCAGGGTGGCCTGGTAGGGCCGGGGCAGTTCCACGGGCGTTCCGGTGAGCTCCAGCCGGCAGGCCAGGGGCGTTCCCTGCGCGCCGGCCTCGGCCTCCGTGGTCTCGCAGAGCCGGCGCAGGCTGGTCGGCAGCGATTCGCGTTCCAGGGCGGGCGGCTGCAGCCCGCGGACGAAGTTGCGGGCCTCGGCCAGGTTCCCGGCGGCGGTGGCCTGGACGGTGTGCAGCCGGGCGGCGGCGAGATCCGTATCGCCCGCGGCCAGCGCCTGCTCCGCGGAGCGTCCCATCAGCACGATGCTGGAGAAGCCCTGGGCCAGGGTGTCGTGGATTTCGCGGGCCAGCCGGGCGCGTTCGGCGAGGATGCCGGCGTCGTGTTCGCTGCTGGCCAGCTCGGCGCGGGTGCGCCGGAGTTCCTCCGCCACGCGGCGCTGTTCCTCGGCCTCGGTGTAGAGCGCCCGGTAGGCGAGGCCGGTGACGACGGCGAACGCGGCGCCGAAGCTGGGTCCCAGCACCATCGGCAGCTGCAGCGGCGTCCCGGCGGGCCCGCCGCCGTGGACCCAGAGCGCGGCGATCACCAGGGCGGTGCTGGCGGCGATCGCGGCGAGGGCACCCGCCCGGGGGAGCACCTGCAGCTGGAGGAAGAACAACGGGAAGGCTAGCCACACGAAGTCGGCGCTGCCGGCGATCAGCGCCAGCCAGAGCAGGCACACCAGGGCGAGCCACCAGCGGGCGTGCGGACGCGGGTCAAAGCGCCCGGGCAGCGCCGCGTGCCGCTTCTCCAGGACCGTTCCGGCCAGGTAGACCCCGGCGAGGGCGACGGCCAGGACCAGCTGCAGCCAGGCCGCGCCGCTGCCCAGGCCGCCGGCCAGCAGCCGCGCAATCGCAACCAGCAGGAGCACCGCGAAGCCGACGTGCAGGCTGACGCGCAGCACGCGGAGGATCACCGCCGTACCCGCCGCCCGCCGGGTGTCCCCCGCCTCGCTTTCCATGTCCTCAGCCTAGCTTTGGCACCCTGCCCGGGAGCCCGCCCCGGGCCCTCGGGACACCGTAATCATCCTTTTGGATGACCCGGCGCCCCTCCGATCGTCCCGCCGGGATCATCCGGGCCCCCGATGGAATGGCCGCCGGCCCGGGCCAGAGTGGAAGAAAGGCTTTTCAACCCGCAAAGGACACCCATGTTTCTCGCTCTCCGCGACATCCGCTTCGCCAAGGGCCGCTTCGCCCTGATGGGCGGCGTCGTCGCCCTGATCACCCTGCTGCTGGTGATGCTCTCCGGCCTCACCGCCGGCCTCGGCAACCAGTCCACCTCCGCCATCGCCGCCCTCCCGGCGGACCACATCGTCTTCGGTGCCCCCGCCGGGACCACACCCACCGCCTCCTACACGGAGTCCTCCGTCACCGCGGCCCAGCTGGCCCGCTGGAAGAACCACGACGGCGTCACCTCCGCGGAGCCGCTGGGCATCAGCCAGACCCGGCTGCAGGCCGTCGCCCCGGGCGGGGATCCCGCCGGGTCGGCGAATGTCGCCGTCTTCGGCGTGACCGGGGACGGCACGCTCGCCCCCGCCCCCGTGGCCGAGGGCACCGCAGTGATCGGGGCCGGCCTGGCCAAGGACCTGGACCTCGCGCCGGGACGCCGGATCAGCGTGGGCGGCAGCTCCCTGGCCGTCGCCGCCGTGGTCCCGGACCAGTGGTACTCGCACACCGCCGTGGTCTGGACCTCCCTGGCGGACTGGCGCACCCTCTCGCACCTGACGGACCCGGCCGCCGTGGCCACGGTCCTGGCCGTGAGCACCTCGACCGGGACGGACCTCGGTACCGCCGACGCCGCCGCGGGAACCGTCAGCACCACCCGCGACGGCTCCTTCCAGGCCCTCGGCTCCTACCGCAGCGAAAACGGTTCCCTGCTGCTGATGCAGTCGTTCCTCTACGGGATCAGCGCCCTTGTGGTGGCCGCCTTCCTGACCGTGTGGACCGTGCAGCGGACCCGTGACATCGCCGTCCTCAAGGCCCTCGGCGGATCCACCCGGTACATCCTCCGGGACGCCATGGTCCAGGCCGCAGCGGTGCTGGCCGCGGGGGCCCTGGCCGGCGGCGCCGCGGGCGTGCTCTGCGGACTGCTCGCCGGGAAGGCCGCGCCGTTCCTCACCGGCCCGGCCACCACGCTGCTGCCCGTCGCCGGCGTCGTGGTCCTGGGACTCGCCGCTTCAGTCCTCGCGGTCCGCGGCGTCACCCGGGTGGACCCGCTGCTGGCCCTCGGCGGCAACTGACTTCTCCCACCGGCACCAAACCCCTAAACATTCCTCGAAAGGCATATTCATGAAGTCCGTCCTCAGCCTCCGCGACGTCACCCTGGACTACCCCGACGGCGGCACCACGCTGCGCGCCCTGGACCGGGTCAGCCTGGACCTGGCCGCGGGCACGTTCGTGGCGCTTCTGGGTCCCTCCGGATCCGGGAAGTCTTCGCTGCTGGCGGTGGCCGCCACCCTGATCCGCCCAAGCTCCGGCACAGTCCTGGTGGCCGGCCAGGACGCGGGGTCACTGACCGACGCGGGTCGTTCCGCGCTGCGCCGGGACCGGATCGGGATCATCTTCCAGCAGCCCAACCTGCTGCCCTCCCTGGCCGCCGTGGAACAACTGCTCCTGGCCGCGCACCTGCGCGGAGAACAGCCGCGGCAGGCCCGGGAGCGTGCGGGGACGCTGCTGGACCGCGTGGGCCTGGCAGCCGCCGGGGACCGCCGGCCGCACCAGCTTTCCGGCGGTCAGCGGCAGCGCGTCAACATCGCCCGGGCCCTGATGGCCGATCCCGCCCTGCTGCTGGTGGACGAGCCGACGGCGGCGCTGGACCAGCAGCGCAGCGGGGACATCGTCCGGTTGCTGCGGGAGGTCACCGATGAGTTCGGCGTCGCGACGCTGATGGTCACGCACGACGCGGACCTGGTGCCGCACACGGACGCCGTCGCCTCGATGGCAGACGGTCGGCTCTCACTCGGCGCCCTGCAGAGCGCGCAGTAGCCGGCAGGGCGCGCACTAGCCGGCGGCCGCGTCCCCCACCGGGCCAAGCCCGGGAACCGGGAGACCGAAGACGTCCCGGAGCGCGTGCCGGGCGGCGTGGAAGCCCGGCATGCCGGTCACGCCGGGCCCGGGCGGGGTGGCCGAGGAGCAGAGATAGAGCCCGCGGACGGGGGTCCGCCACGGGACGGGCCGGAAGACCGGACGGGCCAGCAGACCGCGCAGGTCCATGGCCCCGGCGCTGAAGTCCCCGCCGACGTAGTTTTCGTTGTAGGCGCCAAGGTCCGCCGCCGTGGTCACCCGCTGGTCCACGATCAGGTCCCTGAAACCGGGGGCGAAACGCTCCAGCTGGGCCGTGACCGCGGCACCCATGTCCACGGTGGAACCGGCCGGGACGTGGCAGTAGGTCCAGAGGATGTGCCGGCCTGCGGGGGCGCGGCCGGCATCAAAGGTGGAGGGCTGGGAAACCAGGACGTAGGGCCGCTCCGGGTGCTGCCCGGCGGCCACCAGGTGCTCGGCCTCGGCGGTTTCGGCCCGGGTTCCGCCGACGTGGACCGTGCCGGCCCCGGCGAGCTCGGAGGCGGCCCAGGGGACCGGGCCGGACAGGATGTAGTCCACCTTGCAGGCGCCGTTGCCGAACCGGTAGTCCTCCAGCGCGCGGCGGTAACGGGCCGGGAGCCGGTTGCCGGCGATCCGCAGCAGCCCGGGCGGGGCCACGTCGAAGAGGGTGGCCCGGACCGGCGGCAGATCCGTCAGGGCATCGATCCGGTTGCCGGTGTGGATCCGGCCGCCGTGCGCTTCTATGTCGGCGATCATCGCCTGCGCGATGGACGCTGAACCGCCCACCGGAATGGGCCAGCCCGCGGCGTGTCCCAGGGCACCGAGGACCAAGCCGGCGCCAGCGGCCGGGAGAGTGGGCAGCGGGGCGACGGCGTGGGCGGCCACCCCGGTCAGGAGCGCGGGGGCGAGATCCTCACGGAACCGGACGTCCCACAGCCGGGTGCCCTGTTCGAAGGTGCGCAGGCCGAAGAAGGCCGCGGCGACGGGGTCCCGGGGGATCCGCAGCAGCTGGTTGAGGGCAACATCCATGACTCCCTCGAGGCGTTGCAGCAGCGGGGTCATCAGCCGCCGGTACGCAGCGCCGTCGCGGCCCAGGGCGGCTGCCGTGCGCTCCAGGGAGCGGTATCCCAGCGCGGCCCTGCCGCCGTCGAGGGGTGCGCCGTGGGAGAGCCCGGGGGTCACGACGTCGATCCGTCGGGAGAGCCCGAACCCGCGGAAGAACGGCGAGGCCAGCGCCATGGGGTGAACGGCCGAGCATACGTCGTGCAGGTGGCCCGGTTCCATCAGTTCCATGGTCCGGAGGCCGCCGCCGGGGGTTGGAGCGGCCTCGTAGACGTCGACGGCGAGGCCCGCGCGGGCCATGGTCACGGCCGCGGCGAGGCCGTTGGGGCCCGCTCCCACCACTGCGACGTCAGGCATCGGTGCTCACCTTCGCCTTTCGCCACGGCAGGACCGAGTTCGCCGGGTGCCGGAGGTCAATCCTCAGCCGGTCCGCGGCGCCGTCGAAGGGACCTCCGTGGGGATCGTCCATGCGCTGCCGGCGGATGATGTCCAGGTCCGGCTCGACGATGTCCCAGGCCACCCGCGCCATCAGGTATGCCGTGGCCAGCATGTGCGCGACGACGGCCAGGACGTAGTAGGGCATGTCGATGTTGTGCTGTGAGGGGCCGCCGCTGGTGACCTGTCCCAGGAACATCCACACGGCCGCCCAGTGCAGTCCCTCGATGGCCTGCCAGATGAGGAAGTCGCGCCACCGCGGCCGCGCCAGGGCCAAGAGCGGGATCAGCCAGATGACGAACTGGGGCGAGTAGACCTTGTTGGTCAGGATGAAGGCGGCCACGATCAGGAAGACCAGCTGCGCCAGGCGGGGACGGCGCGGGGCGGCCAGGGCCAGCAACGCGATCAGCACGCACGCGGCCAGGAACAGGTCCATGGCCAGGGAATTGATGACGGCCGCCTCCAGCGGCTTCCAACCGAGCCGGCCGGCCACCAGGTTGTACGCGAACCAGGGTGAGCTGTAGCCGGCAGGCCGGGACTCGGTGAACTGGTAGAAGTACTTCCATCCCGCTGGGTCTGCCAGCAGGGCGGGAAGGTTCACGGCAAGCCACGCCGCCGCGGCAGCCCCGGCGGTGGTGAGGAACGCCCGGATCCGTCCGGTACGCAGCGCGAGCACCAGGATGGCGCCCAGGATCAGCAGCGGGTAGAGCTTGGTAGCGGTGCCCAGCCCGATGCAGATGCCGGCCAGGACCAGGTGGTTTCGGGAGAAGAAGTACATGGCAAGGGCCAGGAACCCCACGGCCCACATGTCCCAGTTGATGAATCCGGCCAGGATAATGCCGGGGGCGAGCGCCACCATGGCGGCGTCCCAGGGCCGCCGGCCGGCCGTACGGGCGGTGACGAGCACGACGACGATCCAGACGGCCACCACCAGGGTGGCATTGACGTCGAAGTACGCGAGGACCCGGCCGGCGCCGGTTCCCGAGCCGGGTACCAGAAGGGCGGTGGCCCCCGCGATGAAGCCCATCAGGACCGGGTATTCGAAGTAGCTGCCGGCGGTGACGAACGGGAAGGCGCCGTTGCCCAGTCCGCGGTTCCGGAAGAGTTCGGGGAAGTCGGAGTAGCAGGTGGCGTAGAACTGGCCGGGGGATTCCCAGCCGTTGCTCCGGCAGTAGCCCTTGACCAGGAGTGCCAGCAGCGCAGCCAGGACTGTCAGGATTCCGAGGACCCGCGGGACGGTGAAGAAGCCGGGTGAGACGACGCCGGGCGCGGCGCGGTGCCCCATGGGGCCGCCGATCAGTTCGGTGAAATTCCGTAGCAGCCGGTCACTTCGGCTGGGAACCACCAGTCGGCTCCTCCGGTGCTGGTCCGGCGGCATTGTCTCCTGCATGCCATGAGCTTACCGGGGGTTCGCGGCAGCCGGACGTGGCCGTGGGGGCGACGGGCGGCCGGTTAAACGGGGGAGCCCACGCGTTGCCGCGTGGGCTCCTGGCGGGTAGCTCGGAATGGTCGATCTCATGGGTCCTCCTCTGATGGCTGCTGCGGTGTGCGTGACCTGGGCGGTCGGGGCAGCAGCGAATCAGCGGATCAGGCCCATCTGGTGCAGCGTCAGGTAGACGTCTTCACGCCGCTGTTCCAGCAGCTGGGCGTTGAACTGCGTCCGTTCCTTGCGGCCGGGCCGCGGACGGAAGACCGGCACGCGGGGGAGCTGTCGTTTCATGGGTTTCACCTCCCTACGGAGGGTCGGGGTGGAAGTCTGGGCGGGATTCGGCCGGAGCGGCAACGCTCCGGGGTGCGGTGTGGGGCGGGTCAGGGACGGAACGGCAGACACGTGTACTCCAAGGATGAAGAGGGAAGGAATTTCCGGGATATTTGGGCATGACAAATAGACCCCGGATGAATTGCAGATAATTCACTAAAAGGGCAGCAAAAGTAGAGCCGTTTTAGTGCGTGAATTCGCCAAGCGAAGAATGCCGCCACTGAGCGTGAAAGATGCACCGCCGGGAAGCAGAGTTCCGAATTGTGGTGCCGCGCGTTGTGATTGCCTGGCAGGGCGAGGGTGATGAAGAAGGAGGCTTTACCGGCAACTGACCCGCGCGGGCCCGCGCCGTCCCTGATGCGGGAGGAGTCGGGCTAGCGGCGGTTCTGCGATCCCGGCGCGTGGCCGGCGATCAGCGGAATCAGCAGGTGTGCATTCCAAAATTCGGGCGCCAGGCAACAACGGAGGCCGGGTTGGCGGTGAGGGTGAACATCCATCCGCGAGTCAAAGTAATCATTTTCCCAACCTCCTTTTCTGTTGTGCCATCGCTCCGGCTGACAGGCCGGGCGGTGAGCGCCGATACCCCGGCGGGACGCCTCTGGGGTTGGAAATAAAACTACATGATGAATGCAGTGCTTGACTACTAAATCCATAAAGTTTTATGGAAAAACTTTTAGGGGACCGGGTTTAGAGGCCCCAGCGCACCACTGCGGGGGTCTTTTTATCCCAGCCGAGCGTGCAAACCTTGGCGGTACCCAGGACGAAATGCCGTCCCTCGTGGGCGTCCAGTCCCAGCCACCGGGCGGTGAGGATGCGGGAGAAATGCCCGTGCGCCACGACCAGGACGTTGTCGAGGCCGGACTCCAGCACCCGGGCCACGATCTTGTCCGCCCGGGCCGCGACGTCGTCGAGGGATTCACCGTTCGGCACGCCGTGCGTCCAGATCAGGTAGTCGGGGTTGTCCTTGCGGATCAGGTCCGAGCTGATGCCCTCGTAGTCGCCGTAGTCCCACTCCACCGCCAGCGGTTCCAGCCGGGCGTCGGGGAAACCGGCCAGTTCGGCGGTGCGGCGGGCGCGGCGCAGCGGCGAGGTGAGCACCAGGTCAAAGTCGACCCCGTCCAGGACCTTGCGGGCCTCGACGGCCTGCTGCTCGCCCTCCACCGTGAGGGGAAGGTCCGTCAGGCCCGTGTACTGGCCGCTCTTGGACCATTCGGTCTCGCCGTGGCGGAGGATCCAGAGCTGGGGGCGGGGACCGTTGGCGGGTGCGGGCATTAGGACTCCTCAGAGGGTGCGACGGCGGCGGATTCCGGCTGTGCCGCCCACCATTCCAGCAGTTTGGCTTCGGCGGCGGCGGGCTCGAGCGGCCCGTTCTCCATCCGTTCTTCCAGCAGGTACTTGTAGGCGCGCCCGACGACGGGTCCCGGCTTGAGGCCCAGCAGGGCCATGATGGCGCCGCCGTCGAGGTCCGGGCGGACCGCCTCCAGCGATTCCCGCTCGCGCAGCTCGGCGATCCGCGCCTCGAGGTCGTCGTAGGCGAACGCGAGGCGCTCGGCCTTGCGCTGGTTGCGGGTGGTCACGTCGGAGCGGGTAAGCCGGTGCAGCCGCTCCAGGAGGGGGCCGGCGTCGGTGACGTAGCGGCGGACGGCGGAATCGCTCCAGCCGGCGTCGCCGTACCCGTAGAAGCGCATGTGCAGCTCCACCAGGCGCGCCACGGCCTTAATGGTGTCGTTGTCGAAACGAAGCGTCTTCATCCGCTTTGCGGTCAGCTTCGACCCCACCATGTCGTGGTGCCGGAAGCTCACCGCCCCGCCCGCCTCGAAGCGCCGGGTGGCCGGCTTGCCGACGTCGTGCATCAGGGCCGCGAACCGCAGCACGAAGTCGGGCCCCGGGACGGGGCCGTCGGCGCCGGCCTCCAGGCCCGCGGCCTGCTCCAGGACCTGCAACGAGTGCTGGTAGACGTCCTTGTGGCGGTGGTGCTCATCCGATTCGAGCCGGAGCGCGGACACCTCGGGCAGCACGTATTCGGCCAGGCCGGTGTCCACCAGGAGATCGACGCCGGTCCTCGGCTGGGCGGCGCAGATGAGCTTGACCAGCTCGTCGCGGACCCGCTCGTTGGAAATGATCTTGATCCGCTCCGCCATGGCGGTCATGGCGCGGCGGACGTCGGGGTGGACGGTCACGCCCAGCTGCGCGGCGAAGCGGGCCGCCCGCATCATCCGCAGCGGGTCGTCCGAGAAGGAGTCCTCGGGCGAGCCTGGCGTGGACAGCGTGGAGGCGTGCAGGTCGCGGACCCCGCCGAACGGGTCCACCAGTTCCATCGAGGGCAGCCGCAGGGCCATGGCGTTGATGGTGAAGTCGCGGCGCAAAAGGTCATCGGTCAGGGACGATCCGAACGCCACCACGGGCTTCCGCGACTCTGGGTCGTAGGCCTCGGCCCGGTAGGTGGTGATCTCGATCTGGAACCCAGCCTTGCGCATCCCGATGGTGCCGAAGGCGCGCCCGATCTCCCAGAAGTTGTCGGCCCATTTCTTGATCAGGGCGACGGTCTGGTCCGGGGTGGCGTCGGTGGTGAAGTCCAGGTCCGGCGATTCGCGGCCCAGGAAGAGGTCCCGCACCGGGCCGCCGACCAGGGAGAGTTCGTGGCCGGCATCGGCGAAACGCCGCCCCAGCTCAAGGACCACCGGGTCAACCTGGAAATCGACGGGGTGGGACTCGGTCTGGTGATGTGGGTGCGACATAGTCTCTTAAGCTTGTCAGAAATCCCCGCCAGCACCACACCGGGACGGACCGGGGACACCGGCCCGGCCGCGGCGGCCCGCGGGGGCGGCCCGAATCCGATTTTCCCGCCGTCCACTTTCCCGTCACGTTTAGGTCATCAAGTCCGGGCAAGAGTAGTTAGAGTGGACTTTATGGCCCACCCCGTACCGAGCGCTCCCGGCAGGAGGACGAACGCACCGTTGCCCTCGGCAATCGGTGGCAACGTCGCGCCGGCGCAGCAGCACGCGGGCCAGGCCTCCCTGCCTACCGTGGAGGAAGTTTCCGCGGGCGGCGTCGTGGTGGACACGTCCGACGCCGAACTGCGCGTGGCGATCATCGCCCGGCTCAACCGCGGCGGCCGCCTCGAGTGGTGCCTGCCGAAGGGCCACCCGGAGGGCAAGGAAAGCAACGAGGAAGCCGCCGTCCGCGAGATCGCCGAGGAGACCGGCATCGAGGGCAAGATCCTCGCCCCGCTGGGCAGCATCGACTACTGGTTCACCGTCAGCGGGCACCGGGTGCACAAGACGGTCCACCACTATCTGTTGCAGGCCACCGGCGGCGAACTGACCATTGAGAACGATCCCGATCAGGAAGCCGTGGACGTGGCCTGGGTGCCGCTGACGGAACTGGCCCGGAAATTGTCCTTCCCGAATGAGCGGCGCATCGCCGACCTCGCCCGCGAAGTCCTTCCCGACCACCGCTAGGACCACGTCCGTACAGGCCGTGGTTGCGCCTATTCGGCCGCCCGGGTGAGACGATGAGAAGGATGTCTGCCGCCCAGCCCCAGCCCGAGAAGTCCGCACCCTCCGAAGCCGCCGCCCCCCAGGCCGCCCGCGCAGGAGAAGCCCGGTCCAGCGCCATCATGGCCGCCGGGACCCTGGTTTCGCGGTTCCTCGGTTTCGCCAAGACCTGGATGCTGGCGCTGGCCCTGGGCCTCGGCTCGACGGTCACCGACACGTTCATCAATGCCAACAACCTTCCCAACCTGATCTTCCTGCTGGTTGCCGGCGGTGTCTTCAACGCTGTCCTGGTCCCGCAGATCATCAAGGCCAGCAAGGGACCGGACCGCGGCGCCGACTACATCAGCCGCCTGCTCACCCTTGCCGTCGTCGTGCTGCTGTCCCTGACGCTGCTGGTGACGCTGCTGGCGCCCACGGTGATCGACCTGACCACCCAGGGATATTCGCCGCAGCAGAAGTCCCTGGCCGTGGCGTTCGCGTTCTGGTGCCTGCCGCAGATCTTCTTCTATGGCCTCTACGCACTGCTGACCCAGGTCCTGAACGCCAATGGCGCGTTCGGGCCTGCCATGTGGGCACCGATCCTGAACAACGTCGTCGCCATCGCGGGCCTCGGCATGTTCATCTGGATCCTCGGCACCAACGAGGCCAACCCGCACACGCTGGACAACTGGGGATCCTTCCAGACGTTGCTGGTGGCCGGGTTCTCCACCATCGGCGTCGTGGCGCAGACGGCCATCCTGATGATTCCCGTGCTCCGGCTCCGGCTGGGGCTGCGTCCCCGTTTCGGCTGGCGCGGCGTGGGGCTGGGCCAGGCCGCCAAGCTCAGTGTGTGGACGCTGGCGACGGCGGCCGTGGGGCAGCTGGGATTCCTCTACATCATGCGCATCGCGACCATCCCCGGCGCGGAACGCCTCCGTCTCCAGGCCGAAGGACAGACCGAGGCAGCCGCCACGCTTCCCGGCAACGCCGTGCTGGAGGTAGCCAGCCAGCTGTACCTGCTCCCGCACTCGATCATCGCGCTCTCGCTCGCCACGGTGCTCTTCAACCGGATGACCCGCGCCTCCCAGGACGGGGACCGGGCCGGTCTCCGCCGCGCGCTCAGCCACGGCCTGCGCACCATGGCGGTGGCCACGGTCTTCGGTGCGCTGGCCCTCTTCGCGCTGGCCGGGCCGCTGGGCATGTTCTTCTCCGGCGGTGACCGGCAGGACGGGGTCATGCTGGCCCAGACCCTGACCATCCTGGCCCTGAGCACGCCGTTCATGAGCGCCAACTTCATGATGTCCCGGGTGTTCTACGCCAACGAGAACGCCCGCACCCCGTTCTTCATCCAGCTGGTCCTGGCCCTGGTGAACGTGGTGGCGGCCTTCTTCATCCAGTTCCTGCCCTACGACCGGATTATCTTCGCCATCGCGCTCCTCTACACCGGCGGCAACATCCTCTCTGTGGTCGTCAGCGCCGGCTTCCTGCGGCGGCTCCTGGGCCACCTGGACGGACCGCGTGTCGCCAGTTCTTACATCAAGATGGGCTACGCGGCCCTCGGTTCGGCCATCGCGGGGACCGGCGCCCTGTGGCTGCTGGGCAGCTACAACCCGGACGGTTTCGCCTGGAGCGGCCGGATCGCCGCCCTGGTGACCGTCGCCGTCGTCGGCCCCATCATGCTGGCCGTCTACTTAGTGCTGCTGCGGGTGCTGCGGGTGAGCGAGCTCCAGGACCTGCTGCAGCCGCTGCTGGGCCGGCTGCGCCGCCGCCCGGCCGTTGCGGGTGCGGCAGGCGCCGCGGGGACCGGGGCGGATGTCACGGGCGAGGCTGCAGCCGGGTCGGGCGAGGAAGTGGCCGGGGAGGTTCCGGCGGCGCGGACCGCACAGGTCCGGACGGTTCCCCAGCGGGCCACCACCTCACTGGACACCGGCCTCATCCCGCGGATCTCGGGAGAGTTCGATTCAGCGTCCTTCCGTGTGGGTCCCGACGTCCGCGAGGAGGACACCACCAGGTGGGGCCCCGACGGCGGATACCTGCCCGAGGAGGAACGGCCCGCCACATCGCGGGGCGGGGCGGGCCGGACGGAGATTCCGCTGCCGGGCCGCCGCACCTACCAGGGCGACCCCGGACGGAACCCGTACTTCCCGGACGGGCAGGGCAACAAAAAGTAAGCCGCACCCCGAACGGAGGCCGGGGTCACCGGGCGCAACACCAGCATCAGTTAGGATCGAAGACTAACAAGGGGAGTTGCAGACCTGGGGTCCACCGGCTTTACCGGGGGCCGTCGTTGACCGTTGACGTCACCGGGCCGGCAGTTCCGGACAGCCTAGGAGGAACACGTGTCCCACCCGATCGATGTCGGATCAGTACTCGGCGGCCGCTACAAGGTGACCGCCACGGTTCTGACCTCGCATGACGAGGATCTGGTGCTGGACGGCGTGGACCAGGTGCTGAACCGGCCCGTGAGCATCCTCGTTGCCGGCCCGGGAAACGCCGACCAGGTGGCCCAGAGCGCCCGCGAGGTGGCCACCGGCGAACGCCCCGGACAGGTGCAGATCCTGGACCTCGGGGTCAGTGACGACGCCACCTACCTGATCACCAACCACACGTCCGCAGCTGACCTGCTGGACCTCGTGGTCAGCTCCAACCCGCCCTACGTGGAGCCGTTCTTCACCGACACCCTGGGCAGTGAGATCTTCGGCCAGGCCCGGTCGAACGAGCCCGAAACCTATGACGGCCTCTACGACGACGAGGAAGTCGACGCCGGCTACATCAACTACGGCGACCAGCAGCAGCGGCCCGCCACCCAGCCGGTTGTTCCGCCGCGGCAGGCCCCCGCCCCGCCGGCAGCAGCGCCGAAGGCGGAGCACCGGGGAGCCGGAGCCGCCGCCGCCGCGGGTGTTGCCGGTGCAGCAGCCGGCGCGGCCGCCGCGAAGGCAGCGAAGCCGGCCAAGGCGCCGAAGACCGCGCCGCAGGAGGCCGCACCGCAGCCGACCGTGGCCAACCCGGTCCAGCAGGCACAGTCCGCGAAGGCCGGTCCGACGTCGTCGAACCCCAAGGTTTCGCTGTGGCAGGACGACGATTACGACGACGCCGTCCCGGACCAGCGCACGATGGCACGGGAGAAGTCCGCCGGCCCGGCAACCGGCCGCGCCGCCGCGACCCTGCCCGCCTTTGCCCGTAAACCCGACGCGGACGGCCCGGGGCACTACGACGACGATGATGACGACGCGCCCCGCCGCGAACCCCGCTCCATGCGGTGGCTGGTCGGCGCGCTGCTGGCCGCCGTCCTGGTGATCGGCCTGATCTTTGCGGTCACCAACCTGGGCGGCCTGTTCAAGGGCGGCACACCGCAGGCAGCAAAGACGACCTCCACCTCCTCGGGCACGGGCACGCCCGAGCAGTCCGGCACGCCGTCTCCGAGCCAGAGTGCCCCGCCGGCCGCGGTCCCTCCGGCCATCGATTCCGTGTCCCGCCAGGGCAACTTCGACTTCGCGGCCACCTACGACGGGGACCTGGTCAAGACCTACGACGGCAACGCCGCCAGCTACTGGTCGGACATGGAATTTGCCACCGACGCCTGGGGCGGCTTCGCTCCCGACGGCGTCCCGCTGGTGGTCAAGCTCAAGGGCCCGGCCAAGATCTCCTCCGTCACGCTTAGCCAACTCGGTGCCTCCGGCGGCAACATCAGCGTCTATACCGCCGACCAGCCCTCGCTCGACGGAGCCAAGCTGGTGGGCAGCAACAGCTTCACCTCGCCCGAGTTGACGCTGCCGTTGCAGGAACCGGTGACCGCCCAGTACGTCATCATCCAGATCAAGAGCCTGCCGAAGCTGGCCGCCCCGAAGACCCGCTACGGCTTCGGTCTGCGGCTCGCGGAGATCAAGGTCCAATAGCCGTTCCGGGCCGTCCCGGCGGCCCCACACCGGTACCCTAGAAGGACGGGGCTTAGGCCCCGTCCAAAGGCGTACGCGGAATATTCACCCGGTGCGCTTAGTTGTGCCATGTGGCCGGCCAACCTGGCGGGTGCATCGACAAAGGAAGAGGTTCACCGTTCAGTGAGCAACGCAGAAAACACCGCGTCCGAAGTACGTGATGTCATCATCGTCGGCTCGGGGCCGGCCGGTTACACCGCAGCGGTGTACACGGCACGCGCCAACCTGAAGCCGCTGCTCCTGGCGGGCTCCGTCACCGCCGGTGGCGAGCTGATGAACACCACCGACGTCGAGAACTACCCCGGGTTCCCCGAGGGCATCATGGGTCCCGACTTGATGGAGAACTTCGAGAAGCAGGCCGCCCGGTTCGGCACGGAGATCCAGTTCGAGGACGTCACCGAGCTGGACCTCGACGGCGATATCAAGACCGTCACTATTGCCACGGGGGAGACCTTCCGCGCCCGGGCCATCATCCTATCCACCGGTTCCGCCTACCGCGAGCTGGGCCTGGCCAACGAGAAGCGTCTTTCCGGCCACGGCGTGAGCTGGTGTGCAACCTGTGACGGTTTCTTCTTCAAGGACCAGGACATCGCCGTGATCGGTGGCGGCGACTCCGCCATGGAAGAAGCACTCTTCCTCACCAAGTTTGCCCGCTCCGTCACCGTGGTTCACCGCCGCGACACGCTGCGTGCCTCCAAGATCATGGCCGACCGCGCCCTGGCCCACGAAAAGATCAACTTCGTCTGGAACACCGGCGTAGAGGATGTCCTCGGCGGCGACAAGGTCACCGGACTTCGGGTGAAGAACTTGCTGGACGGCACCGAATCCGAACTGGCCGTGACCGGCGTTTTCGTCGCGATCGGCAACGATCCCCGCACGGACCTGGTCAAGGGCAAGCTGGACCTGACCCCGGAGGGCACCATCGCCGTCGAGGGCCGGTCCTCGAAGACCAGCATCAAGGGTGTCTTCGCCGCCGGCGACGTCATCGACCCAACGTACCGCCAGGCCATCACCGCCTCCGGTTCTGGCTGTGTGGCGGCCGTCGACGTCGAGCACTACCTCGCAGACCTCCCGGTCGCCTAGACCAGCACGCTACCCCTCCACGAAAAGGACAAGGTTATGAGCAACGCAAAAGACGTAACAGACGCAAGCTTCAGCACCGACGTGCTCGCTTCCGACAAGCCGGTCATCGTCGACTTCTGGGCCGAATGGTGCGGTCCGTGCCGCAAGCTGGGCCCTATCCTGGACGAGATCTCGGTCGAGTACAGCGAGAAGGTCGACGTGGTCAAGGTCAACGTCGATGACAACCCGGCCATCGCGGCCGAGTACGGCATCACCTCGATTCCGGCCGTCTACCTCTTCCAAGGTGGCGAAGTGAAGGGCAGCGTCATCGGCGCCCGCCCGAAGCAGTACTTCGAGAAGGAATTCGCGGACGTCCTGTCCTAGTTCCTCCTGACCGGCACTGGCCGGTGTAAGCACGACGACGGCGGCTCTCCCCACTAGGGGAGGGCCGCCGTTCTTGTTTCTGTTCAGATTCAGCAGACTTCGTGCTCGCAGACGGTTCTTTTCGGTTGACCCCAGGTCAACCGAAGTCCTTCGAGACTTGGCAATAGCTAGTAATCAACCGAATATGTTGCGCTAATTCGTAGATATTCCGCTGGAGGCCCTGGAGATTGATCTCACGGAGAATCCCACCCCAGATACGCAGCAGGAATACGCGGACGGAAATATGAGTACTGCCGGTGCGCGCGGAAACCGGCGAACTTAGTTGCAAAGATTTTGACACCATCGCCCCACCAATGGTGTGCCGCCTTCGTAGCGTTTCACGTGAAACATTCACTACTAGCTCGGGAGTCCGTCGGTCAAAGTCACGACTCATTAGGACTGATCTCGCTATTCACGCCGCTTCTGCGCACATCGCTTGTCCAATACCGACGCTGCCGTCCCTGTTTCACGTGAAACATGACCAAGGAACGTCCGAAATTTCCGACGCACATCGAAACGGTAGCAGGGACTGTGGGTGGCATTGATCGGGTTTGATCGGGTCTCTCATCTTGGGAGGGCCCCACCGCAGAAGGAGCACCACTACGAAGAGTCGGTTGAGACGGCGCTTGATGGAGACGATTTGGTCTGAGCGATAGCATCCGGAGCCCTCTCGAGATCTGACAGAAGGATGATGTGACTCCAGCTCCTCGGACCCTCTAGAAAGACTAACGTCCCCCACGAACTAGCCTAGGGAAACAACGAAGGTTCCAAGACTGAAGAGCACCCCACATCTGCGACCTCATTCCTTCAAAAGGAATCTCAAATGGCTTCCTTGACGGATTCACGAGCGCGCTTCTGTTCGTCTCAACCAGTTTAGCTTTCCAGCAAAAACACATCGTTCGTTCGGTCAAGCGCGACTCTGGTGCACGTCGCTGCGCACAGTATGGCCGAACAAGTAAATCCGCCGTAGGACCCTGTTTCACGTGAAACGTCCAATGTCACAGGTGGTGAGCCCGCGGAGGCTGCTCCTTAGATGGCGGTGCATCAAAGCACCAGCGCCGCGGTGACAGGCTTGGTGGCGGACGTGTTGCGTGTTCACCCTTGCGAAGCCCTGTTTCACGTGAAACCCTCCTGATACTCCCCATCTCTATCTCCGGAGGGGGATGGGTGACTAGAACGGCCAGACGAGCCCCCTGAAGGCACTCAGAGGGCTAAGAAGGCAGGGCTCCCGGTTGGCGAATCCATCAGCCAAGCTCGAAACCGCACTGTCAGGACGGTCCATGGAAGAGGCCGAGGACGTTTCCCAGGCTGAAGCGCCCATACTCGAACTTGCTACGGCTGATGCACCCATCGGCACCGAGAATGCCAGGGGACCGTTAGAAGCGCGAACTGTGGGCCGCCTCGACCTACGAAGCTCTATCGCATGACACCCAGCAGTCAGCTGGAAAGATTGGGCCTTCAAACGGACAGAGCTAATCGTCGAAGACGGGAGGCTCAGGTAAAGTTGCGGAGCGCCGGCTGGACTGGGTAAAAGCAACGCGTGTTACCACGCACCTACGGAAAGGCGCCGCGGACGGGAAATTGGGAACCATGAACATCCATGACTGTCCTACACTGTCCCCGCTACGCTGCGTTGTAAGTGTGATCGATGAAGACCTGAACATTTTCGTATCGACACCCGGGCTACAGAAACTTGAGTCGATAACGCCCCATAAGGCCCTTCGGTATCGGGCTCCCGTCATAGTCCACCAGGGCATCGGTACCAACACCAACACTTCTGAGGTGCGCTCGATTCAGGGAATGCACGGAACTACATTGGGCCCGGGCGAGGACTGCAGGATCGGCCCACTCACGCCGAGCTTAAAGTGATCGCTTGCCATCCCACCTGGGGTGAACACCGCAACCAAGGCTCAGCTGAGCCAAACGGGCGTTAGGAGCTGCTTCAACCGGCATTAGTATGGGGCTTGTGCCTGTGCGCGACACTCATCCGTAGGCAAGGTCCGCCGGGGACAGCAGAGACGAGCTCATAGGAACGACGGACTGCCATGCCAGGGAGCCTGTCCCGGACAAGGGTGAAGCCGTAGCGACATGAACTTCAGCAGAATCGGGGCACCCAACGACAGTTGCCTGAGCCCCCGACGATCGGACTGAGGACGCCGTCCAATTGTCAGGAAAGGCCACAACCAGCTGCTGCTGATCTTTCGGTTGCAGCGGAACCACGTCCAGTCATTGAACTCAGGCACCATCGACATTGCCGGTACCGACTAACCTGCCGTCCCTCAGTTGACGGCAATGAAGAACCGCTCCATCGACAGAGGAGGAGTGCCAGAGCAGTTACACCGGCATCCGTGGCCACGAATCCCTCAGCCCCGAGATCCAAAACCCTACGGCGCAGCTCTGCACACGCCGGACTGCTCCTGAGGCGGAGACGTAGCAGATCACAGCCACGAGGCGGCGGCGTTCGATCACGATGTCCGCCGCAGGGCCTCCCTTGAGCGTGGATATCCACCTTGAGTATCCACAGCGATATCCACAGGCCGCCGAGAGTTTGCACACAGTCTTATCCACAGCTACACGGCGCCTCGTCACCACTTCCGATTATCGGCAGGTTTAGCCGACCCAGCCTCTCACCTGAGCAGAGAGCCACCTCGCCGAGAAGCAACGGTGTTTGTCACACTAGCTGGCAGGGGCGCCAACAGAAAGTTAACCCATTTGTGGCGAGATTTCGGACCAAGTAGGAGATATTTGACGGCACTCCGACTTGCCGCAATGTTTCACGTGAAACGAACGCCGGCGGTAATGCTCGCGTCTCTCATCGCACCTCACGAACTATTCTCGGGTGGGCACAAACGAGACCGGCCAGCCCACGAAGACCGTCAAACTTTCCACAAAGTTATCCACAGCGATATCCACGGGAAGTTTGGCTCACGGAACCGCCGGAGATGCCTGCGCTGTGCGCACTCGGCCGGTACCGCTTCAACTGTCTCAGGCCAGCGCCAAGCCGTCGCGAACAAGCTAGGGAAGCCATCGGGGAAGCACCGATCACACGCGTCGTGCGAGGAGATGCTGTCAGTCTTCGTAAGCAGCACTCGAACCTCGAGCGTTCCGGCAATTGCAGATGACGTAACAAGACTGACCAGCGACTACCGTCCACGTCTCATCGACCCCTGGTCATGGCTCCAGCCGCCTCGGGCAGGGGAGCCAGCTCCCTGCGGCTGGAGCCCTTCGTATGCCTCAAGGGTCCAGGTGCTTGGGTCGGAGGTCGGCGTGGCGGTCTCCGCGGGCTGGGGTCCGAGGTCCGGCTCCCGGGTTCGGGCTTCTAGGGTTCGGGCTTCTAGGGTTCGGGCTTCTAGGGTTCGGGCTTCTAGGATTCGGGCTTCTAGGGTTCTAGGGTTCGGGGTTCTAGGGTCTGTGGCTCGGAATCCCAATTTCGCAGTGCCGGGGGAGACGCTCCTCCGCACGGCCGAGTAGAGACCTTCCTTATTGCGCAGTGACCGACATCCGGTCATTTAGCCCTAAGACCCCTGCCGGCATCTTCCCCTTGGCTGCCTGCTCTATGCGGGCCCTTCACACATCACCAGACGCGGACTCGGCAGCTGACCCGTATGCCTTGCTCATGACGGAGATCAGCGAAGCACATGGAAGCGGAGCGCGAGGCTGTCTCCAAGGGGAACCGGCACAGACCACTAAGCCACCCGGCGGGCCGGATGATCCCATCGTGTGCTCTTCGGTGAGAACGAACAAGGGGAGTGCAGCATGGACGAGGGCCGACTGGGTGAGAGATGCCTCCGGGATCCGATCGCATTCGCTGGCGCCCTTCAGTAACCGGAACCCTCCTGAAGCCGCCGTAGAGAAGTCAGATTCGTGGTGGCACCACTAAGTTCAGGAACTTAACGCCCTCAAGATCGTCCGTCAAAGCATCGGCGTGCCCAGGTACTCGCACACGTCTCTGAGCGTTCTGCAGACCTCAGCCTGAAGGCTGGTCGCGCCAGTTCAACCTGCATGGCCGCAGATCTTGGCAGGCCGTCACTGGACGATTCCTACTCCGCGCCGGGCAGCTCCTATGCTTACAAGCCCTCGTGCAGACTCATGGCCAGGGACTTAGCTAGGAGGACGACAACGCCGGCGCGTCTGCACCGTTTCACGTGAAACATGTCCAGTTCCATCGTTGCTTTCGCGGAGACCGACACATCATGTCAGGCGTCTGCGTCTGGCGCCGATCAGTTGCCTAAAGCAGTACTCCGACCATATCCGCGGAACGCCGACATGTGGGTCGATCTTCCCAACGATGCAATAGTCGGCGACCCGGCAGATCTTTCTGTATACGGAGGGAAAACTTACGTCGCCATACCGCCGCCGATGTCATACAACGCCCCGGGCCTTCAGGAATCGATCGTCGTCCGAGGCTCGCGGGCGGGGGATTGGTTTCACGTGAAACAGCATTGGAAACAGGCCACGCATCAAGTTGGCTGGCGGGAGTGGCAAACCGGTCGCCTCAGCCGCTCCTGCTCCCGGTGATGCCATCCAAATGGACCAACAGAATGGCATCCCCACCGGGGGTAAGTACCGAGCCGCAGCTTAGCAACCCATGGTCCACAACCCGAGAGGAGTCATGGCGGCCCGCGACAATCCGTAATGAGCTGAGGAGGCAAAGGGCGGACCAGGAAAGTAGAGCGCTTCCCAATGAGCGCAACGAAGCCTACCGAGCATGAATTGCGACTGTTCACCAATAACTGCGCCTCAAACGACTCAAACGCACCCCTCACTTCCCAACATATCCAAACCCGCACGGCACGAGATGACGTCTGCCGAGACCTCCCGACGGACTATCAGGCTGACCAACCCGTCCATAAGGGATGCCACAAGGAGCCGAAAGCGACTGTGGTCGCCTAGGATGCGCACGGAGAACCACAGTGGGCCCGAGCCATCATTGCACCCCAGGAAGGCTCCTGAGACCATCTACAGCGCCTCAGAGCCTGTAGGACACCGGACAACACACCATCCGCGTCCGGTTCGAAAGCAGAGGCGTAGGCGGACTATCGGGGGTTCTAAGCAGCCCGGATTACGCTCGTGATCATCGGCCAGCCTCTATATCTAACCTGATATCGAGACTTTCCGCGGGTCCAGCCCACGACCCAAGCGTCGCAACCCATGGAGCACGGCCCACGGCCCACAAAGAGGCCCTGTTTGGGCGGTCTCATCCAACCAATTCAGCAACAAAACCAAGGTCCTTCAACCTACTGCTTGCGCGCCGGCGGGGACGCTCAACCATTCGAGCTCGCTATTCCCTCGCCGTGGCAACAGATATGCCGCTGCTGCCACCCGGCTGACACCCTTCACGGTCGGAGACACAGGAGGGTAAGAATGAAGAATTCGCACCCAGCATGGACGTCACGCCCCCAACGGCCATCAAAAGACAGACCAACCAACCGGCGGTGGAAACGCAAAAAGAGGGCCCGTTTCACATAAAACGGACCCTCTCTGGATGAATGAAACTCTAGGTCGGATTCCCCGGCGTCAGCACATCCATGATGCGGTTCAGGTCTTCCACGCTGGCGAACTCAATGCTGACGCGTCCCTTGCGCGCACCGAGGGAGATCTTCACGTTGGTGTCCAGACGATCCGAGAGCGACGAGGCCAGGTAGTCCAGCCGTTCATGCCGCGCCCCGGGGCGGGGGATATTGTTCTTCGCCGGGGCCGCGGGGCTCTGGTAGAGAGTCACAGCCTCTTCGGTCGCCCGAACGGACATGCCCTCGGCAACAATCTTCTGAGCCAGCCGCTCCATCGCCGCGGCGTCCGGAAGTGCCAACAGGGCGCGGGCGTGTCCGGCCGAGAGTACACCGGCTCCGACGCGGCGCTGCACCAACGGCGGAAGCTTCAGCAGACGCAGGGTGTTGGACACCTGCGGACGGGACCGGCCAATGCGGTCCGCCAACTGCTCGTGAGTGGTACCGAAGTCTTCAAGCAGCTGCTGGTACGCCGCGGCCTCTTCCAGCGGGTTGAGCTGGCTGCGATGAAGGTTTTCAAGCAGAGCATCCCGGAGGAGGTCGTCATCGGTGGTGTCACGGACGATTGCGGGGATGGTTTCGAGGCCGGCGGCCTGGACCGCCCTCCACCGGCGTTCACCCATCACCAGCTCGTAGGGTTCTCCACCTTCTTCGGTTGAAGTCCGCACCACAATTGGCTGGAGGACTCCGATTTCGCGAACGGAGTGCACGAGCTCCGCCATGTCGTCCTCATCGAAGACCGAGCGGGGCTGTTTGCGGTTGGGGTGGATGTCGCCGACCGGGATTTCGGCGAAGCGGACGCCAGGGACCGCGACCAGGTCCACGCCGTTGTCGACCGCCTGCGTCTCGGGCTCAGCCTCTTCAAGGACAGGAGCCTCGGCCGCCGCCTTGGAGGCCGCCGCACGATTCCGTTCGGATGTGTCCCGACCAGCCTGGGCGGCAGACTTACCCTTAGCCGCGGCAGCGGACTTGCGGGCGGGTGCCTTGGCGGTTGTGTCCGACGCGGCCGAGCGGGACATCGTCGTCTCCTCCGGCGCAACAGCTTCAGGCGCAACAACTTCGGGGGATGCCTCCACCGGGGTTTCTTCGACAGCCGGTGCATCACCGGCGCGCTTGCTGGCCGGCGGGAAGAACAGATCCACGGGCCGGGACGGGGCAGCACCGTTTCCGGAGGCGTTAGCCGAGGCGGAACTTGGAATCAATGCGCCAAGTCCACGGCCCAGGCCGCGTCGCTTATCGCTCATGGATAAATCCCTCCATTGGAAGAGCGCGGCATGCTCCGGCTCTGGCTAGTGCAATTGTTGAGAAGATTCTAACGTTCGGCGATTTCAGCGGCGGCTTCCAAGTAGGACAGCGCGCCGCTGGACGACGGGTCATAGGTCATGACCGTCTGCTGGTAACTGGGTGCCTCGGAAATGCGCACGGAGCGGGGAACCACGGCGCTCAGGACCTGCTCGGGGAAGTGCTCGCGAACCTCTGCGGCCACTTGGGCGGCGAGGTTGGTACGGCCGTCGTACATGGTCAGCAGAATGGTCGAGACCACCAGGTCAGCATTGAGGTGCTTCTGGATCATCTCGATGTTCTTCAGCAGCTGGCTCAGCCCTTCCAGTGCGTAGTACTCGCACTGGATGGGAATGAGGACCTCACTGGCAGCGCAGAAAGCATTGACCGTCAGGAGACCAAGGCTCGGCGGGCAGTCAATGAAGATGTAGTCCAGCCGCTCCTCGCCGTTCTTGGCGCGTTCCTTGGCATAGACGTCAATCGCCCGGCGGAGCCGCTGCTCGCGCGCTACGAGGCTGACGAGCTCGATTTCGGCTCCGGCCAGGTGGATGGTGGCCGGAGCGCAGATGAGCTTGGCGATGTCCGGGCACGGCGCTACGACATCCTGCAACGGAACATCGTTGATAAGCACGTCGTAGATGCTGTCCACATCGGCATGGTGTTCGATGCCCAAGGCGGTGGAGGCGTTGCCCTGCGGGTCGATGTCGATGACCAGCACGTTGAGTCCTGCAGCAGCCAGTGCGGCGGCGATGTTCACCGTCGTGGTGGTCTTCCCGACGCCGCCCTTCTGGTTGGACACGGTGAAGATGCGGGTCTTCTCCGGCTTGGGCAGTTGCCGGCCCAGGAGGCGCTCCCGGCGCTTGTTTTCGTGGGCGAGCTCCCGGGCAATCGGGCTGGAGTCATCAATCGAATCCAGTACATTCCCGGTAGACGTCGTCGAGGTTTCACGTGAAACAGACGAAGCCGATGAGCTGCTTGAAACCAAAGAAGGTTTGCTGACGGCAGAAGAATGAGAGGCAGTCGGTGCCATGAACGACCGTGCAGACCCCAGGGACACAAACGGCGGAATCCGTTGTGCGGAGGCTTCGCTACTGCTCACTTGACACTCTCACTCTCGCTCGGCGTTGACTGCCGGTAACTAGCCTAACCTCTTACCCCTGAACACCGCGGGCGCCGGGCGGGCGCTACGCCTTCTTTAGGGGCTTATTCACTACGATGCGGACCACGGTGGTGGGCTCCTCGAGGAGATCCTCCCCGACAACCACGACGGACGTGTCCACGCCGCCCAGTTTGCGGATGGTCTTGGCGGCCTTTTCGATCTCTTCACCGGCGCTGCGTCCCTTGATGGCCACGACTTCACCCTTGCCCTGGAGCAGCGGGATAGTAAGCCCCGCAAGGTTGGTCAGGGCGGATACCGCGCGCGCGGTAACCACGTCGGCGTCGACCTGTCCCACGGCCAGTTCGGCGCGGGTACGCATCACCGTGACGTTGTCCAGACCGAGGTCATCGACCACTTCCTGCAACCAGATCACGCGCCGCTCCAGCGGCTCGATGAGCGTCAGTTCAAGGTCCGGACGGGCGATGGCCAGGCACAGCCCCGGGAGACCGGCGCCGCTTCCGACGTCGGCCACGTGCTTGCCGGGCGCAATCTCACGTTCGATCACGGCGCAGTTCAGCACGTGCCGGCTCCACAGGCGCGGCACCTCGCGCGGGCCGATCAGGCCGCGTTCGGTACCGGACGTGGCGAGGTGCTCCACATAGCGACGGGCCAGGTCCAGCCGGTCACCAAAAATCGCTTCGGCGGCCTTGATCTCGGCCGCGGTAATCTCCACCATCATGCTGCTCTGCGGGGTCACTCTGCGGAGACAACGATGTGCCGCTGGGCACCCTCGCCCTCGGACTCGCTGACGAATCCCAGGTCTGCGACGGCGTCGTGCACGATCTTGCGCTCGTAGGCGCTCATCGGCTTCAACGCCACCGGGCCGCCGCTCTCCTTGACAGAGGCGATGGCGTCCTCGGCAATCTGCTGCAGGTCGCCTGCACGGTCCGTGCGGTACCCGTTGATGTCCAGGACCAGCCGGGAGCGGTTCTCCGTGGCCGCGAGGACGGCCAGGCGGGTCAGTTCCTGCAGGGCTTCCAGCACCTCACCGTCGCGGCCCACGAGGTTCTCCAGGCCGGAGTTGTCCTCTTCGGCCACGATCGAGATGTAGGTACGGCCGTTGCGCACCTCGATGTCGATGTCACCGTCGATATCCGCGATGTCCAGGAGTTCCTCGAGGTAGTCGGCGGCGACGTCGCCCTCCTCCTCCAGGCGGCTGGCGGTGTTGCTCTTGCCCGCGGACTGGCCTGCGTCGGTATCCGTGGCGGCCGGGGTTTCAGCGTCGTTGCTGGTCTCGGCCTCGTCGCGGACGTCTTCCTGGGACAGCGGCTCGGCGGTAATAGCGTGGTCGGTGCTCTCGGCAGGCATTACTTCCTCTTCCTGTTCTTGCGCTGGGGCTGGACGCGCTGGCTCTTGGCAACGGCGGCGCTGGCAGCGGCTTCCGCCTCTGCCTCGGCGTCGGCCTTCTTGGCACCCATCAGGGGCAGGTTCGGCAGGCCCTTGGCGGCACGACGCTCGGCCAGGGCCTTGGCGGCGGGGGAACCGGGGGTGGGCATGCGGCGGATCACGAAGAACTGCTGGCCCATGGTCCACAGGTTGGTGGTGGTCCAGTAGATGAGGACACCGATGGGGAAGTTGATGCCACCGACGCCGAAGACCAGCGGCAGGATGTAGAGCATCATCTTCTGCTGGCGCATGAAGGGGCTGGCCATGGCGTCTTCCGACATGTTCTTGGCCATGATCTGCTTCTGCGTGATGAACTGCGAGGCGGTCATCGCCAGGATCATGACAATCGAGAGGATCCACACCGCGGTCTGGTCTCCGCCGCCGCCGTGCAGCAGGGAGGCAGACAGCGGAGCGCCGAAGATGCTGGATTCATCGAACTGCCGGACCTGATCGATGTTCATCGCACCGATACCGGTGCCGCCGGCCTTGGCGGAGCTAATGCCGGAGAGCACCTGGAAGAGGGCGAAGAAGAACGGCATCTGGATCAGCATGGGGAGGCAGGCGGAGAACGGGTTGGTCCCGTGCTTCTTGTACATCGCCATCTGTTCCTGCGCCATGGCCTGGCGGGAAAGCTGGTCGGTCTTGCCCTTGTACTTTTCCTGGAGCTTCTTCAGGTCCGGCTGCAGCAGCTGCATGCCGCGCTGGGCCTTGATCTGCTTGACGAAGACGGGGATCAGCGCGGCGCGAATGACCAGCACCAGGCCGATGATGGACAAGGTCCAGGTCCAGCCGTTGGCTGCAGGCAGGCCAATGAAGCTCAGTCCGTCGTGGAAGCCGATCATGATGGCCGACACCAGCCACTTGAACGGGGCCAGAATTGCTCCAAAGATGTCCATACGTTATTCCTCTTCGTCAGGCCGCAGGGCGGCCTTCTCCATCAGACTGTGCCGCCAGGTACTTGTCCGGGTTGTTCAGCACGACAATTCGGGGGGTGTGGCCGGCGGGCCACTCCCTGTGACCGGCGGGGACATGGTCCACACCGCCGGAATTCCACGGGTGGCAACGCAGCAGCCGACGGACCGCCAGCCAGGTGCCCTTGACCGCCCCATGCACCGTCACCGCTTCCAGCGCATAGGCGGAGCAGCTCGGAAAGAATCGGCAGACCTGGCCGTAGAGCGGAGACACAACCTTGCGGTAGGCCATCAACAGCAAAATGATCAGGTTGCGGGGCAGGTTCCACAGCGCGCGGCCCAACCAGGCGGCCGCCGCGGACACACGCGGTACAGGACCGGGGACGACGGCGGCATCTCGGTTACGCACGCGGTGTCCCTTCCTGTGGTGTCTCACTCGAAACCTTGGCAACGGCCTGCTGCGCACGGCCGGCCAGCCGCTTAAGGGTTGCTTCCAAGGCGGCGTCGTAGTCAGTACGCAGGGTCTCCCAGCCGACGGACGCCGACGCGGGCAGGGCCCGGACGACGATCGCAAATCCGACGGGATAAGTACGCAGCGACAACGCACCGGCTTCTCTCAGTCTCCTCTTAACGAGGTTCCTGACAACAGCGTTCCCGACACTCTTGGAAACGATGAAACCGATGCGGCTAGGCTCGCCGGCAGGTAAAGCTGCCGTATATAACACTAAGTTCCGGCGTCCATTGCGGACGCCGGAACGTACAGTTGTTGAAAAATCGGTAGAGGTCCTCAGACGGTTCCGGGTGGCTAGCACCGCTCAACTCGCAAAAGGCTGATGACCGATAAGTCAGTATTTACGCCGACAGTTCGGTGCGGCCCTTGCCACGACGGGCTGCCAGGATGGCGCGGCCGGCACGGGTACGCATACGAAGGCGGAAGCCGTGCTTCTTGGCTCGACGGCGGTTATTCGGCTGAAAAGTCCGCTTGCTCACGTTAGTTACTCCAGTGGATCAAAGGTGCGCCCACCCGATCAAAAAAGGGGAAGAACTGGCCGACGCTAAGTTTTGTATGTGCCGCTACCCCGCTCCCGGTGACGCAGGCGTCTGGGAGAGCTTCAATGAAGCGAAAAGCGGACACAAAGGACTTCACAACGTTAGGGGAAAAACGGCTGCAGAGTCAAACCGGAGGGGTCGCCGGCGATCATCCCCAGCTGTGGCTAACCTGCCCCCGGGCCTGTGGATGAAGCACATCACAAGCCCCCGGAGAGAACCACAACCGTGTAATTATCCACAGGTCAGTTCCCAGCTATCTTCTGGGCTTTTCATCCCCTAGAGTGTCCCAGTAGCCCATTATCCACTGTCTGTGTACAACCCTGTGGATTACGCCGGGACCACACATCGAGTCCCGGGCGGTGCGGCTGCGGTAACGCCAGCAAGCAAGGTTTGAGGAATTCATTGATGACGGTAGACGAAGCCGACCACGCCAACACCGTCGGGAGCTCCTGGCGCCGGGTGGTCAGCCTCCTGGAAAACGACCACCGGGTTACCCCCAGGCAGCGCGGTTTTGTCATCCTCGCCCAGGCGCAGGGCCTCATCGGGTCCACCCTGCTGGTGGCCGTTCCCAATGAACTCACCCGCGAGGTCCTCCAGACCCAAGTCAAGGAAGCCCTCGACGACGCCCTGCGGGATGTCTTCTCCGACGAGATCCGCTGCGCGATCGACGTCGACACCGAACTGGTGCCCCTCCACGTCGAACCCGAGGCGGCACCGGAGCTGACCCGCACGGCCGATCCCGCCGTCGAACTCAAGCCGCAGCCCATGCTGCCGAGCACCTCGCACGAATTCGGCCGGCTGAACCCGAAGTACGTCTTCGACACCTTCGTGATCGGTTCCTCCAACCGCTTCGCGCACGCGGCCGCCGTCGCCGTCGCCGAAGCCCCGGCCAAGGCCTACAACCCGCTGTTCATCTACGGTGACTCGGGCCTGGGCAAAACCCACCTGCTGCACGCGATCGGCCACTACGCCCGCCGCCTCTACAGCGGGATCCGCGTCCGCTACGTCAACTCCGAAGAGTTCACCAACGACTTCATCAACTCGATCCGCGACGACGAGGGCACCAGCTTCAAGACCACCTACCGGAACGTCGACGTCCTGCTGATCGACGACATCCAGTTCCTGGCCGGCAAGGACCGCACGCTCGAAGAGTTCTTCCACACCTTCAACGCCCTGCACAACAACAACAAGCAGGTTGTCATCACCTCGGACCAGCCGCCGAAACTGCTGGCCGGCTTCGAAGACCGGATGAAGTCCCGCTTCGAGTGGGGCCTGCTGACCGACATCCAGCCGCCGGAACTGGAAACCCGCATCGCGATCCTCCGCAAGAAGGCCCTCAGCGAAGGCCTCTCCGCGCCGGACGATGCCCTCGAGTACATCGCCTCCAAGATCTCCAGCAACATCCGCGAACTCGAAGGCGCCCTCATCCGGGTGACCGCCTTCGCCAGCCTGAACCGCCAGCCGGTGGACGTGGCCCTCGCGGAGATGGTGCTCAAGGACCTGATCACCGACGACGGCGCCCAGGAGATCACCTCGGCGCAGATCCTGACCCAGACCGCGGACTACTTCAAGCTCACCATGGAAGAGCTCTGCAGCAAGTCCCGGACCCGGACCCTGGTCACCGCCCGCCAGATCGCCATGTACCTCTGCCGGGAGCTGACCGACATGTCGCTGCCCAAGATCGGCCAGGAACTCGGCGGCCGGGACCACACCACGGTGATCCACGCGGACCGCAAGATCCGGGAACTGATGGCCGAACGCCGTGTGATCTACAACCAGGTCACCGAACTGACCAACCGGATCAAGCAGCAGCAGCGGAATTCCTAGCTCCGCATCCGCGCACTCATACCTTATTAACAAGGGGCTGTGGACAAGCCTGTGGATAGTTAAGGGGACAACGGCGGTTAATGGGCTTAAAACCCTTAAGCCGCCTGTGGATCGACGAAACGGCCGAAAATCTTGTCCCCATCCACACCCTGTTTAAAACGGGCCGGACCCACAGCTCATGAACAGGGCTTAACCGCGGATCGGCGGGCCGGGACCGGGTTATCCACAGTTTCCACAGCAGTTATTAACACTACTAATCCCAAGAAAATGAAATTCCCTCAAACAACAATCTCCCTCCACCCCACCGCGGTCCGGCCCAGGCCGAACTGAGGGCCCGGCCAAAACCACAGCGATGTAAGCCGGGGATGGGAGAACCCGGATCTTGGGGCTAAGCTGTCTGCTGTGCGTCCATCCCCGGTCCCACCGTGTCCCAGCGCCGTGCCGGCGCATCCAGGACACGTCGTCCGGGGAACCGCATGACCACCACAGACCAGCTCCGGCGGCGCCTTCGGCACCCGCCGGCCGGTCCGTTCCAGCGATGTCAGCAGCAATGAAAGGCGGCACCCTTCCGTGAAGTTCAGAGTCGAGCGGGATGTCCTGGCCGAGGCAGTGACCTGGACCGCCCGGTCCTTGTCTCCGCGGCCGCCTGTTCCGGTACTGTCCGGCCTGCTGCTCAAAGCTGAGGCGGGTACCGTGAGTCTCTCGAGCTTCGATTACGAAACCTCCGCCCGGCTGGAAATTCCGGCCGACATCAGCACCGAGGGCACCATTTTGGTTTCCGGCCGCTTACTCGCGGACATCTGCCGCAGCCTGCCGTCCGCGCCGGTTGACATCGAAACCGATGGCAACAAGGTGACCCTCTCCTGCCGCCGAAGCAGCTTCCACCTGGCCACCATGCCGGAAACCGAATACCCGCCGTTGCCGGCACTGCCGCCGATCAGCGGCACCGTCCCCGGCGACGCCTTCGCCCAGGCCGTGTCGCAGGTCATCATCGCGGCCAGCAAGGACGACACCCTGCCGATCCTGACCGGGGTCCGGATGGAGATCGAGGATGACCTGATCACCCTCCTGGCCACCGACCGCTACCGCCTCGCCATGCGCGAGGTTCCGTGGAAGCCCGCCACCCCGGGCATCTCCACCAGCGCGCTCGTCAAGGCCAAGACCCTCAACGAGGTGGCCAAGACCCTCGGTGGCAGCGGCGACATCCACCTGGCCCTGGCCGACGATGACAGCCGGCTGATTGGCTTCGAAAGCGGCGGCCGCACCACCACCTCGCTGCTGGTGGACGGCGACTACCCGAAGATCCGTTCGCTGTTCCCGGACTCCACCCCCATCCACGCCACCGTGCAGACGCAGGAACTGGTCGAGGCCGTGCGGCGTGTGTCCCTCGTGGCCGAGCGCAACACCCCGGTCCGCCTCGCGTTCACCCAAGGCCAGCTGCACCTCGATGCCGGTACCGGCGAGGACGCCCAGGCTTCCGAGGAGCTCGAGTCCCAGCTCACCGGTGAGGACATCACCGTGGCCTTCAACCCGCACTACCTGATCGAAGGCCTCAGCGTCATCGAGACGAAATTCGTGCGTTTCTCCTTCACCACGGCACCGAAGCCGGCGATGATCACGGCCCAGAAAGACGCCGACGGCGAGGACCAGGACGACTACCGCTACCTGGTCATGCCCGTCCGCCTGCCGAACTAGGCCCCACCGCTTTACCCGTACCACCGCGCAGAAAAGAGTTCCCCGTGCACATTGGATTGATCGGCCTTGGAAAAATGGGCTTCAACATGCGCGAAAGGCTTCGGAAGGGCGGCGTTGAGGTCACCGGTTTCGACCGCAACCCCGAGGTCACCGACGCAGCCACCATCGACGAACTGATCGCCGCGCTTCCGGCTCCCCGGCTGATCTGGGTCATGGTCCCCGCCGGAGACATCACCGACGCCGTCATCACCGAACTCGGCGACAAGCTCGAGGCCGGTGACCTGGTCATCGACGGCGGCAACTCCCGCTTTACCGAAGACCAGAAGCACGCCGCCGCGCTGGCCGCCAAGGGTGTCCACTTCGCCGACTGCGGCGTCTCCGGCGGTGTCTGGGGCCTGCAGAACGGCTACGGCCTGATGGCCGGCGGCGACGCCGCCGACATCGAGCGCGCCCTGCCGGTCTTCGATGCGCTCCGTCCGGAAGGTGACCGGGCGGACAGCTTCGTCCACGTCGGCGGCGTCGGCGCCGGCCACTACGCAAAGATGGTCCACAACGGCATCGAGTACGGCCTGATGCAGGCCTACGCCGAGGGCTACGAACTCCTGGCCGCCAAGGACATCGTCACCGATCTCCCCGGCACTTTCCGCGCCTGGCAGAAGGGCACCGTGGTGCGCTCCTGGCTGCTTGACCTCATGGTCAAGGCCCTCGATGAGGACCCGGGACTGGAGTCGATTTCCGATTACGTCGAGGATTCCGGTGAGGGCCGGTGGACCGTCGAAGAGGCCATCGCCAACGCCGTTCCCGCCCCCGCCATCACGGCCGCGCTGTTCGCCCGGTTCTCCTCCCGCGAGGACAGCTCGCCGGCAATGAAGATGGTCTCCGCGCTGCGGCACCAGTTCGGCGGACACGCCACCCGGCCCGCCAAGTAATTTCAGGACCCTGACCCCGGCGTGTACCTAGAGAAGCTTTCGCTGACGGATTTCCGCAGCTACGCCCAGGTTGACCTGAGCCTCGAGCCCGGGGTCACGGTCCTTGTCGGGTCCAACGGCATCGGCAAGACCAACCTGATGGAAGCCATCGGGTACCTCGCCACGTTGAGCTCGCACCGGGTCAGTTCGGACGGTCCGTTGCTGCGCTTCGGCGCGGAACGGGCCATGATCCGGGCCCGCCTGGTCCGCGGCGAACAGTCCACGGTGCTGGAGCTGGAGCTCAACGCCGGGCGGGCCAACCGCGCCCGGATCAATCGCAGCAACCCGGTCCGGGCCCGTGACATCCTGGGGATCTGCCAGACGGTGCTGTTCGCGCCCGAGGACCTGGCCCTGGTGAAGGGCGACCCGTCCAACCGGCGCCGCTTCCTCGACGAACTGCTGGTCAGCCTCATGCCGCGGCATGCCGCCACCCGCAGCGACTACGACCGGGTCCTGAAACAGCGCAACGCGCTGCTCAAGTCCGGCCGGGCGGGCAAGTTCACCGCCGGGCACGAGGCGACCCTGGATGTCTGGGACCAGCACATGGCCCGGGCCGGCGCCGAGCTGCTGCATGCGCGCCTGGAACTCGTGGAACTGCTGCTGCCGCACCTGAAAAGTGCCTACGCCCAGCTCACGGACGGGTCCAAGGAAGCCGGTGCGGTGTACCGCTCCACGCTGGACGGAATCGTCGACGACGACGGCGACGGCTACGGTGCCGCGGCCGCCGCCCCGGCGGAACAGGTCGAGGACCTGCGCCGGTTGAGCGTGGAGGAGCTCACCGAACGGTACATTCGTGCCTTCGCGGCGTCCCGCCGTCGTGAGCTCGAACGGGGCATCTCCCTGGTGGGCCCGCACCGCGACGACCTGGACCTGACCCTGGGCCGGGCCCCCGCCAAGGGCTACGCCTCGCACGGCGAAACCTGGTCCATGTGCCTTTCGCTGAGGCTGGCCTCCTACTACGTCATGCTCGACGACGCCCGCACCGGCGGATCGGCCCCGATCCTGATCCTCGACGACGTGTTTGCCGAACTCGACGTGCAGCGCCGGCGTAAACTGGCCGCTATAGTCTCCGGCGCGGAGCAGGTCCTGGTGACCGCCGCCGTCGAGGGCGATATCCCGGCGGAACTGGCCGGCCGGCGGGTGAAGGTCATTCCGGGAGGCATCGATGAGCCGGACAAGCCACAAGTGACAGGCGATGAATAAGGACACCGACGGCGGGCTGCAGCCCGGCCGCGACCCCGACGACATTGACGCCGCCCAGGCGGCCCTCAATCGCATGCGTGACGCCGCGGCCGCGCGGGGCGAGATCCGGCGCAAGGCGCCGCCGAAACCCGGAAGCACCCAGAAACCCGCCCGCGGCGCCGGGACCCGGGGCTTCAGCCAGTTCCATGGCAACGGCCGGGACCCCCTGGGCCTGGGCAAGGTGGTGGGCCGGCTGGTCGCCGAACGCGGCTGGACCTCCCCGGTGGCCGTGGGCTCGGTGATGGCACAGTGGCCGGCGCTGGTCGGACCGGAAATCTCGGCGCACTGCACCCCCGAAAGCTTCACCGACACCACCCTTCACGTCCGCTGCGACTCCACCGCCTGGGCCACCCAGCTCCGCCTGCTCAGCCTGAGCCTGCTGGAGAAATTCCGTGTGGAACTCGGCGACGGCGTCGTCACCAGCATCCAGGTCCTGGGCCCGGCCGCACCCAGCTGGCGGAAGGGTGCCCGCACCGTCAACGGCCGCGGCCCCCGCGACACCTACGGCTAGGCCGCACGCCGCGCCACACCCTTAGGCTTTCCAACGGCACCGCGGTCCGAGGGTATGAAGCAGTTGTTCCAAAACCATTGAAAAATCCACAAGCGGCGTGTAGGGCGCTCAGACGCCCCGGTTCGGTATAGGAACCCATGCGGAACACCCCGGGAGCATTCCAGGCGGGGCCAGTGGCCTCTCAACGGCAATTACACCCGCGTTTACCCCGCCAGAATGCGGGTTTCGGCCCTATAACACGATAGAATCAAGGAAGATAACTGGGCGCCGATGCAACGTCGACTGAGTCCGTTTCCGACGCGGTTTTCCCTGCGCGGAATCGGTCCCGGCCAGCCATGCCGCCGGCGCCGTCAGTGACGTGCCCGTTGGCAGTGGCTGTTTCCTTGGAGACGGCCGCGGCCGGCCTTCAACGAACATAGAGGAGTCGAAAGCGCCTGTGGCTAACGACAATGCAGAAATCCCGGCAGCGGACACCGCGGACGGAACCGGCCAGGCGGCCGCGGCCGCGGCCGCCGAAACGGTCACTCCCCGCGAATACGGGGCCAGCGACATCACCGTTCTTGAGGGCCTGGAGGCAGTCCGGAAACGTCCGGGCATGTACATCGGCTCCACCGGACCCCGCGGCCTGCACCACCTGGTGTACGAAGTGGTGGACAACTCGGTCGATGAGGCGCTGGCCGGGTACTGCACCCACATCGAGATCGTGCTGCAGGCCGACGGCGGTGTCAAGGTGGTCGACAACGGCCGCGGCATCCCCGTGGACATGCACCCCACCGAACACAAGCCCACGGTGGAGGTCGTCATGACCATCCTGCACGCCGGCGGCAAGTTCGGCGGCGGCGGGTACGCGGTCTCGGGTGGCCTGCACGGCGTCGGCATCTCCGTGGTCAACGCGCTCTCCAGCCGCGTCGACACCGAGGTCCGCCGGCAGGGCCACGTCTGGCGGATGTCCTTCGCCGACGGCGGCAAGCCCCAGGGCGAGCTGATCAAGGGCGAAGAGACCTCCGAGACCGGCACCACGCAGACGTTCTACCCGGACGGCAGCATCTTCGAGACCACGGAATTCGACTTCGAAACCCTCCGGGCCCGGTTCCAGCAGATGGCGTTCCTGAACAAGGGCCTGCGCATCACACTGACCGACGAGCGACGCACCGCATCGGAGACCTCCGGCGATGAGGACCTGAACCTCGACGCCGTCGAAACCGAGGGCGAGGTTCCGGCCGAATTCCACACCGTTGTCTACCAGTACGACGACGGCCTGCTGGACTACGTCAAGCACCTCAACTCCGGCAAGAAGGTCGACGTCGTCCACGAGGACGTCATCGCCTTCGAAACCGAGGACACCGAGCGGCACATCGCCCTGGAAATGGCAATGCAGTGGACCAACGCCTACTCCGAAAGCGTCCACACCTACGCCAACACCATCAACACCCACGAGGGCGGCACCCACGAAGAGGGTTTCCGCGCCGCGATGACCTCCCTGATCAACCGCTACGCGCGCGAAAAGGGCATCATCAAGGAAAAGGACGACAACCTCACCGGCGACGACATCCGGGAGGGCCTGACCGCCGTCATCTCGGTCAAGCTGTCCGAGCCGCAGTTCGAAGGCCAGACCAAGACCAAACTGGGCAACTCCGAGGTCAAGGGCTTCGTCCAGCGAGTCGTCACCGACGGACTGGGCGACTGGCTGGAGCGCAACCCCGGGCCGGCCCGCGACGTCATCCGCAAGGCCATCTCCGCGGCCCAGGCCCGCATGGCCGCCCGCAAGGCCCGCGACAACGCCCGCCGCAAGAGCCCGCTGGAATCCTTCGGCATGCCCGGCAAGCTCTCCGACTGCTCGTCCAAGGATCCGCAGAAGTGCGAGGTCTACATCGTGGAGGGTGACTCGGCAGGCGGCTCCGCCAAGCGCGGCCGCAACCCCGAGACGCAGGCCATCCTGCCGCTGCGCGGCAAGATCCTGAACGTGGAGCGGGCCCGCCTGGACAAGGCCCTCGGCAACGCCGAAGTCCAGTCCATGATCACCGCCTTCGGCACCGGCATCGGCGAGGACTTCGACCTGGCCAAGCTGCGGTACCACAAGATCGTGCTGATGGCCGATGCCGACGTCGACGGCCAACACATCACCACGCTGCTGATGACCCTGCTCTTCCGCTACATGCGCCCGCTGATCGAAAACGGCTACGTCTACCTCGCCCAGCCGCCGCTGTACCGGATCAAGTGGTCCAACGCCCCGCACGACTACGTCTACAGCGACCGGGAACGCGACGCCAAGCTGGTGTCCGGCCAGGCCGCCGGCCGCCGCATCCCCAAGGACAACGGCATCCAGCGCTACAAGGGCCTCGGCGAGATGGACTACACCGAACTCTGGGACACCACCATGGACCCCGAGCACCGGACACTGCTGCAGGTCACCATGGACGATGCCCTCGCGGCCGACCAGATCTTCTCGGTGCTCATGGGCGAGGACGTGGAATCCCGCCGAAACTTCATCCAGCAGAACGCCAAGGACGTTCGGTTCCTCGATATCTAGCGGCATCGCCACTTCATATCCCGGAACCGATATATACCTGAAACGGAAAATATAGACTATGAGTGACGAAACACCGGAAGTCCCCGCCGAATCCGGCGCGGAGCCCGTGCTCGAAGGCAACGTCCTTGATACCGATGTGCTCACCGATCGCGTGGAGCAGGTGGACCTGCAGACCGAAATGCAGCGCTCCTACCTCGACTACGCCATGGCCGTCATCGTCGGCCGCGCGCTGCCGGATGTCCGCGACGGCCTGAAGCCGGTCCACCGGCGCGTGCTCTACGCGATGTTCGACGGCGGCTACCGCCCGGACCGCTCCTTCAACAAATGCGCCCGCGTGGTCGGCGAGGTCATGGGCCAGTACCACCCGCACGGTGACACCGCGATCTATGACGCCCTGGTCCGCCTGATCCAGGACTGGACCATGCGCTACCCGCTGGCGCTGGGACAGGGCAACTTCGGCTCTCCCGGCAACGACGGCGCCGCCGCCCCGCGGTACACCGAAACCAAGATGGCCCCGCTCGCCATGGAAATGGTCCGGGACATTGACGAGGAAACCGTCGACTTCCAGGACAACTACGACGGCAAGAACCAGGAACCCACCATTCTGCCGGCCCGCTTCCCGAACCTTCTGGTCAACGGGTCCTCCGGCATCGCCGTCGGCATGGCCACCAACATCCCGCCGCATAACCTTCGCGAGGTCGCCGACGGCGTGCAGTGGTACCTGGCCAACCCGACCGCCAGCCGCGAGGAGCTGCTCGAGGAACTGATCCAGCGGATCAAGGGCCCGGACTTCCCGACCGGCGCCACCATCCTGGGCCACAAGGGCATAGAGGACGCCTACCGGACCGGCCGCGGCTCCATCACCATGCGCGCCGTCGTCAACGTCGAGGAACTGCAGGGCCGCACCTGCCTGGTGGTCACCGAGCTGCCGTACCAGGCCAACCCGGACAACCTGGCGATCAAGATCGCCGAGCTGGTCAAGGACGGCAAGATCTCCGGCATCGCCGACCTCCGCGACGAGACCTCGGGCCGCACCGGACAGCGCCTCGTGATCGTGCTCAAGCGCGACGCCGTCGCCAAGGTGGTGCTGAACAACCTCTACAAGCACACCCAGCTGCAGGACAACTTCGCGGCGAACATGCTGGCAATCGTCGACGGCGTGCCCCGCACGCTCAGCCTCGACGCCTTCATCCGCCACTGGGTCACGCACCAGATGGACGTCATCGCCCGGCGCACCCGGTACCGCCTGCGCAAGGCGGAGGAGGAAGCGCACATCCTGCGCGCCCTGCTCAAGGCCCTGGATGCCCTGGACGAGGTCATCGCCCTGATCCGCGCCTCCACCACCACCGAGGCCGCACGCGACGGCCTGATGGAACTGCTGGAGATCGATGAACTGCAGGCCCGGGCCATCCTGGACATGCAGCTGCGCCGGCTCGCAGCCCTGGAACGCCAGAAGATCCAGGACCGGCACGCCGAACTCGAGGCCCTGATCTCCGAATACAACGAGATCCTTGCCTCAGAGGCCCGCCAGCGCGAAATCATCAGCACCGAACTGGCCGAAATCGTGGCCAAGCACGGCGACGACCGCAAGACCAAGGTCCTGATGGGCTTTGACGGCGACATGTCGATCGAGGACCTCATTCCCGAAGAGGAAATGGTCGTCACCATCACCCGCGGCGGCTACGTCAAGCGCACCCGCAGCGACAACTACCGCTCCCAGCAGCGCGGCGGCAAGGGCATCAAGGGCGCCCAGCTGCGCGGCGACGACGTCGTCGAGCACTTCTTCGTCACCACCACCCACCACTGGCTGCTGTTCTTCACCAACCTGGGCCGCGTGTACCGGGCCAAGGCGTACGAACTGGTGGAGGCCGCTCGCGACGCCAAGGGCCAGCACGTGGCCAACCTGCTGGCGTTCCAGCCGGACGAGCACATCGCCCAGGTCCTGGACCTGCGCGACTACCAGCACGCCCCGTACCTGGTGCTCGCCACCAAGCGCGGCCTGGTGAAGAAGACCCGGCTCGAGGACTACGACACGAACCGGTCCGCCGGCGTCATCGCCATCAATCTGCGGGACGGCGACGAGCTCGTCTCGGCCCAGCTGGTCTCCGAAACCGATGACCTGATGCTGGTGTCCCGCAAGGGCCAGTCCATCCGGTTCACCGCCACCGACGAGGCGCTGCGCCCGATGGGCCGGGCAACCTCCGGCGTGACGGGCATGAAGTTCCGGGAGGACGATGAGCTGCTCGCGGCCGATGTCGTCCAGGACGGCTCCTTCGTCTTCATCGTCACCGAGGGCGGCTTCGCCAAGCGCACGGCTGTGGAGGAATACCGCCTCCAGGGCCGCGGCGGCCTCGGCATCAAGGTGGGCAAGTACCAGGAGGAGCGCGGACACCTGGTCGGCGCCCTGATCGTCCAGGAAGAGGATGAGGTCCTGGTGGTGATGGAAGGCGGCAAGGTGGTCCGCTCGTCCGTTGCCGGCGTGCCTGCCAAGGGCCGCGACACCATGGGCGTCATCTTCGCCAAGCCGGACAAGAACGACCGCATCATCGCCGTTGCCCGCAACAGCGAACGCGGCCTCGAATCCGAGGAAACAGCAGCCGATGGCGACGCCGGAGATGAGGCTACGCTGCCGGATGACGTAACGTTGGCTGGAGAAAACGGAGTCCGCGAGGGGTCCGGAGATACAACATCAGTACCGGCCCCGGAGTCAGATGAGTCATCAGGGGATGCCGAGCTGGACGAAGACAACCCCGGAGGTAACCCGTGAGCAATTCCGACTCCTATCCCAAGTCGAGCAGTGGCCCCGGCAACGCACGGCAGCCGTCGGCGGCTCCCCGGGTGAACGCGCCGTCGCGTCCGCAGCAGCGCCCCGGCGTCGCGGGCCCCGGCCAGCGTCCCGCGGCCCCCGGCCAGCGGCCTTCCGTCCCGGGGCAGCGCCCCTCGGTACCCGGCCAGCGTCCGGCCGGCCAGGCCAGCCGCCCGGAATCGGCCGGTGCGCGTCCCGGACAGCCCGGACTGGTCAAGCCGGCCCCCAAGGCCAAGGTGCGCCGCGCCCGCCTGCTGGTGAGCAAGGTTGACCCGTGGTCCGTGCTGAAGATGTCCTTCCTGCTCTCGGTGGCCCTCGGCATCGTTACGGTGGTCGCCGCGATCGTGCTGTGGACCGTCCTGGACCTCACCGGCATCTTCGACCAGGTCGACGGCCTCCTCGGCACCCTCGCAGGGTCCGAGAGCGGCGGCTTGGAACTGAAGAAGGTGGCCTCGCTGGGCCAGGTGGCCTCCTTCGCGGTCATCATCGCCGTGATTAATGTGGTCCTGCTGACCGCCCTGTCGATGCTCTCCGCGGTGCTGTACAACATCGCTGCCACCCTGGTGGGCGGCATCGGTGTGACCCTCACGGACGACTAGAAATACCCGTTTTGCCCGTGATTTAGCGGGTAAATGCCTCGATTTGAGATCGGGCCGGGATGTGCTGTAAAGTCATATCTCGGCCCGATGAGGCATCGGGGCGTATAGCTCAGGCGGTTAGAGCGCTTCGCTGATAACGAAGAGGTCCCAGGTTCAAGTCCTGGTACGCCCACGGAACCTGTACTGGTTCTTGTAAAGGAACGCGAAAGCGGACCGGAACGGGGTGCATGTGAAGAAGTTGCTGGTATTGGCAGCTACGCTCGCAGGCGTCCTGGTCTACAGGAAAGTGCAGGAAGCCGAAGCCCGGAAAGCAATCTGGAGCGAATCGACCGACACGGTCGACTAGCCGGATTGGTGGGTTGCTCCGATGGGGGCATGGCGCAATTGGTAGCGCACCTGCTTTGCAAGCAGGGGGTTCGGGGTTCGAGTCCCCGTGCCTCCACCATCGAGAAGTCCCGGTCAGCGGAAACGCTGGCCGGGACTTTTGCTTTAAGCTTCATCTTCCCCGCATACCGGGTTATAGGACAAAACGTGTGTAAATCCCGGGTGTGTCAGGGGCGTCCTGCCCAGCCCGTCCGGGCCCAGAGGCCTTCTTCTGCGGTGGCTGCGGTGCCGTATTGCTCCGGCCCGTGGGGTTGCTCAAGGGTGGTTTGAGCAGGGCGGCGTGCGGGCGTGTGGTGTTGCGATTTGATGAGCTGTGACGGCGGGACCGGGGTTTCGCTGTGCAGGTAGAGGTACCACTCAATGGCCCGTTTCTGGTGTTTTTCGCTCATCCCTCGGTGGGCCCGGAGGATCAGTCGTAGCTGGGCGTTCGTGCCGCCCTCGATCCGGTTGGTCGTGGCGGCAATGTCGAGTCCGGCGAACTCGTGGCGGAGGTAGGTGAACAGCGTCCCGGCCTGGCTGAGCCGTTCCAGGAGGCGGTAGGCCTTTCGAAGCCGGTCGTGGGTGAACCACCAGCTCTGGTTCGACCGGACCCATGCCGGTGCCATGGTGGTCGCGGTGCGGTAGGTGCGGGCCCGGACGAGGTGACCGTGGTCTTGGTGCCAGTCGTTGAGGTGGCCCAGCCACGCCGCGGCCTGCGCAGGTGTGCTGATCCTTGTGAGAGCCCGCCCCAACCGCAGTAGGGCCCTGGCCGCCTCGGTCCGCGGGCGGCTGGTCAGATAGGTGCGTACGTTGCGTTGAACGTGGACGAGGCAGCGTTGCACCGCGGTATCTGACCAGCAATCGGACAGGGCGGCCGCGATCCCGGAACCACCATCGGTGATCACCACCCGCGGTGCGGGGAAGCGTTGAAGCAAAGCGGCCCAGGCGGCCTTTTTCTCAGTGTCGCACCACTGCCAGCCGATCACGTGCTCTCCGGCGATCGCGATGAGGCAGCACCATGACCCGACGTAGATCCCGTCGATCTGGACCTGGTCATAGATCTCGCCCGTCGCCGGAATAGAGGGGGCGATATTCCAACACCATGCTGTGCGGCGCCGGAACGACCGGGCAGTGCCAAACGAGGCAGCCGACGTCTGCGAGCCCGTGCCCAGCAGCCAGCCCAGAAAAGCATCCAGCTCCGCGCGCCGGCTCACATCCGGGCGTTCACCCGAGCGGCTAGCCCCGCAATACAGACACCGGTACCGCTGCTTCCCGGCCGCCGTTTTTCCGTTCCGAACCAGCGGTCGACCGCAGATCGAACATTCCAGAGATATGCAAGCACCCCAGCCACCCTAAGCTTTCAAAGCTTAGCTACCCCTGATTTCCCCCGCCGTCACTGGGAAGCAGGCCCAATCCATACACACGTTTTGTCCTATAGCCCCGCATACCGCCAAGGCACGGGCCACCGCTGTACGCCCATTAGGGTTGAGGCGTGACCTTCTTCCTCGCCGCCCTGGGCGTCCTTGGTGTGGCCTCCTCCGGCCCCTTGATTGCCGCGACGCTGGGCGCCACCACCGTCAGCGCCCTTGCCGTCGCGTTCTGGCGGAACGCCATCGGCGCCGTAGTCATGGCCGGGCCCGTCCTGGTCCGTCAGCCACGGCAGTTTGGCCGCGTCACCGCCGCGGAGTTCCGCTGGTCCCTGGCGGCCGCCGTCGCCCTCGCCCTGCACTTCGCCTGCTTCATCACCTCCCTGCAGCTGACGTCCGTGGCCGCCGCCACCGCGCTGGTCTGCCTGCAGTCAGGCTGGATCGCCGTCTTCCAGATGTTCCGCGGCGTCCGGCACGGCTGGCAGGTCCTGGCCGGGCTGGGGCTGGCATTCGCGGGCGTGGTGGCCATTACCGGCTTCGACATGGGGACCTCCCCGCACGCGCTCACCGGGGACCTCCTGGCCGTCGCCGGCGGGATGCTGGCCGGCGTCTACACCCTCGCCGGCGGCAAGGCGCGGCAGACCATGAGCACCGGCGTCTACACCAGCCTCTGCTACGGAATGTGCGCCGCCGTCGTCGCCGTCCTGGCGCTGGCCAGCGGACAGCCCCTGGGCGGCTTCGAGGCCGCTGGCTGGCTGGGAATCCTCGCCATTACCGTCTGCGCGCAACTCGTGGGCCACACGGCCTTCAACCACCTGCTGGCCACCATGAGCCCCCTGCTGGTGTCCATGATCATCCTGCTTGAGATCCCGGGAGCCGCCCTGCTGGCCGCCGCGTTCCTGGGTGAGAAGCTGCCCGCCGGCACGTACGTGGGGCTGGCCATGATCCTGGTGGGACTCGCCGTCGTGGTCCTCGGCCAGCGCCGTTCACGCGCTGTGCGGCGGAGTGCGGCCAGACTGGCGGAGCTGGGTACGGACTAACCCGTACGGAATTAACTGCGGCTACTGGCCGCCGCGGCGCACGGGCTGGGCCGTGTTCACTGTGTGCAGGGCGCGCAGCAGCTTGGCCGGGAAGTACACCGAGAAGAAGACCACCATGGGGGCCTTGAGGGCCATCTTCTTGACGTTGTGGGCCTTGTAGGTCCGGTCGAAGCGGGTGACGTAGTAGCGGTAGTCGCGGGGCGAGTCTTCGAGCCGCCGGGCGGACATCCCGGAGATCATCTGCGGCCAGTACTGGATCCGGAGCTCGTGGTCGGCAAGGTGCAGTGACAGGTCGATGTCCTCGTGCATCTCGTCCCGCTCATCCCGGCAGGTCTCGCCCTTGATGGTCTCCCAGGCCGAGCGGCGCAGGGCCATGTTGGAGCCGAACAGGAAGTGGTACTGGTGCTTGGCGAGCTTGAGCATCAGCTGCCGCATTTTGTCGTCGGCCTTGAGCCCGAAGCGGCGCATCGGCATGTCGTAGTACACCACCGGACCGGTGGCGGCGGCGACTGAGGGATCGGCGAAGGCCTTCTGCACCTGTTCCACCCAGTCCGGTTCCAGGACCGAATCGGCGTCGATCCGTCCGAGCACGTCGCCCGTGGCGTGGTTCAGACCGAAGTTCCGCGTGGGAATCAGGCCCTGATCACTGTCCTGGCTCATCAGCAGGATCCGGCTCTCCGGGTATTCCAGCTGCATCTGCCGGACGATGTCGGCGGTCCGGTCCTTGGACATGTTGTCCACCACGATGATCTCGTGCGCCGGAACGGACTGGTAGACGGCAGCGATGAGGCACTGCCGGATCACGCTTTCCTCGTTGTACGCCGGGATGACGATGGAGACGGCAGGCGGCAGCGCTGCATCGTCGGGGGAACCCAGCTGGGACTCTTCGCGTGACATCCCCCCAAATTTAGCATCCGGGCGGGTTGGGACCCCGGCGGATCGGCATAACAAAGGGAGGGCCCCGCCCGCGGCGGTGACCCTCCCTGTGTGGCTGCAGCCGCCCAATGGATGGCAACAGCGGTGCTTACTTGGTTTTGCCCTCGTCGTTCAGGCTGGCCGCAATGTTGTTCATCGCGGTCTTGGCGTCCTTGGCGACCTTCTTGTCGGCATCGGACTTCTCGGGCTCCTTAGCCGCCTCGTCAGCCTTGCTGGCGACGGCGTCGGTGGCTTCCTTGGCGGCGTCGCCGACCTTGGACGATGCGTCACCAAGCTTGTCGGCGGCGGCGGAGGTGGCGGAACCGACGGCGTCGGCGGCCTTGGAGGCAGCGTGCTTCGCCTCTTCCTTGACCTCGGTGACCGTGGTGGCCGGAACCGGTGCCGGGGTGGCGGGCTTCACCGGGCTCGGGGTCTTCCACGGGTCTTCGACCGGCTTGGACGCCTTCCAGGCGGCGACGCCAGCTGCTACGGCGGCGGTGATGATGCCGAAGATCAGGAAACCGCGGTGCTTGGGCTTCTGCTGCTTGGCGACCTCGCCGGTCACGGCGCGGGTGGCGTCGGAGGCGGCAGCCTTGATCTGCTTGCCGGCAGCCTGTGCCTGTTCCTGCACGTTCTGTACGACGCCGGAGTCGGCGAGGCGCTGGGCGACGGCGTCGACGTGGGCCGGGGCGCCTTCAAGGGTGCGGTGAACGGCGTCGGATGCGGCACCGATCTGGTCCGAGAGCTTCGGCAGGTACTCAACGACGACGCGGTCACGCGCGTTGGCGATCACCGGGGTGGCCTTGTCCAGCGCGTCGTGCAGCCGCGGGGTGGCGGCGTCGACGGCGTCGTGGATCTTCGGCGCAAGCTGGGCCAGACCGTCCTGGATGCGGGGGGTGACGGTGGCGACGCCGTCGGCCAGGTTGTGGGCCGCGGACTTCAGGCCCTCCTGGATCTTCGGGGAAGCGGTATCCAGGCCCTGCTGCAAGCGCGGAACGGCCCAGTCAACGGCTGCCTCCACCCGGGGGGTGGCCCAATCCTTGGCGTTTTCCACGGCGCTGGACACCGAGTGCTCCAGCTCACGGGCAATACGGTCCGTTTTCTTCACAACTACCTCCCGATTAATGTGACGGTTCTGCAGTTAGCCTACGTGGCCGGAACTCCACCGGCTATTCCCAGCCCTTATTTCGCGGCGATTTCACCCAGCGCGGAACTCAGCCCGCGCCCCTGTACGCCGGACAGCGCCGTGGAAGAATAGGCCCATGACTGCCATCGCAACTGCAAAAGCAACCATTCACACCAGCATGGGCGACATTGTCGTCAACCTCTTCGGCAACCACGCGCCGAAGACCGTGGACAACTTCGTCGGCCTCGCCACCGGTGAGAAGGCCTGGACCCACCCGGAAACGGGCGAGGACAAGACCGGCACGCCGCTGTACAACGGCACGATCTTCCACCGCATCATCAAGGACTTCATGATCCAGGCCGGCGACCCGCTGGGCCGCGGCATCGGCGGACCGGGCTACAAGTTCGACGACGAGATCCACCCGGAACTGAACTTCAACGAGCCCTACAAGCTCGCCATGGCCAACGCCGGCATCCAGATGGGCCGCGGCACCAACGGCTCCCAGTTCTTCATCACCACCATCCCCACCGGCTGGCTGCAGGGCAAGCACAGCATCTTCGGTGAGGTGGCCGACGAGGAGTCGAAGAAGGTCGTTGACGCCATCGAGGGTGTCCGCACCGGCATGGGCGACCGTCCGGTTGAAGACGTCGTCATCAACAGCATCGACGTCGAAAAGCTCTAACTTCCGCCATGAGCTACGGAATCCCGTCGGCCGAGCCGTCCGCAGACGTCCCGGTATGCCCCCGCCACCCCGACCGGCCCGCCTATGTGCGGTGCCAGCGGTGCGGGCGTCCGGCATGCCCCGATTGCCAGCGGGCGGCCGCCGTCGGATTCCAATGCGTTGACTGTGTCAACGAAGCCCAGCGCTCCGCGCCGCAGGTCCGCTCCGCCTTTGGCGGGGTTGCCGCGGCCGGCCGGCCGCTGGCCACCTTGGGCATCATCGCCGCCTGCGCCATCCTCTATGTCCTGCAGTGGATCGTGCCGAACGACTGGGTCTATCAGAACCTGGCTTTCGCCACCGTCTACGCCACCCCCGAATTCGGGGCGTTCGAACCCTGGCGGATGCTGACCTCCGCGTTCCTACACTCCCAGGGCTTCATCCTCCACATCCTGCTGAACATGTACATGTTGTGGATCTTTGGCCAGGCGCTGGAGCCCCTGCTGGGGCGGATCCGCTTCCTGGCCCTCTACCTGATCTCCGCCGTCGGCGGTTCGGTCGGTTATTACCTCCTCACCCCGGCGTACGTTCCCGGCCAGCAACTGGCCGGCGTGGTCGGCGCATCCGGGGCCATCTTCGGCCTCTTCGGCGCCATGCTGGTGGTGCAGCGCCGCCGCGGCGGTGACACCCGGCAACTCTGGGTCCTGATCGCGATCAACGCCGTCATCGGTTTCGTAGTGCCGCAAATTGCCTGGCAGGCCCATCTCGGCGGCCTGGTCACCGGTGCCCTCTGCGCGGCCGCCATTGCCTATGTGCCCCGCGGTCGGCGCCAGGGCGTACTCCAGTTCCTGGGCCTCCTGGTGGTGGTGGGGCTCCTGGTCGCCGCCACCGCCGTTCGCGCCGCCACGACTGCAGCCCTGCCGGTGTAGCTGAGGGCGGGCTGCGGGTTCTTCTCCAGTTGCGGCGCCAACTCCAGCCAGACTCGCGCCCCTCTTTTCGCGCCAGTTTCGGGCCGGCGCACCGCATCCTCTTTCTTGCGCCGATTTCGGACCGGTGCACCCCGGACCCGGCATGCGCTGGTCCGAAATCGTAGCGGTCTCCGCGATACCTCTCTGCTGACGACGGGTTCGACAGCCTTTATTGCCAGAGTTTGGCCTGTGCGGCCGCACGCTCCCGGTCCCGGACTCCGCTGCTGATTCCGGCGCTGTGGATCAATTTCTGCCTCTCCACTCTCTCGGTGCTGTCTCTGAGCCTAGGGAACCCTCCCCTTTCCGCGGCGGATCCGGATGGGGGCGCCATGGATCCGGGTGCGGTGGTCCGGAAGCGTAGCGGATCCGCCGTCCGTTACTCCTGGTCGACAGGAGGGATGGGCTCTTCAGTAGCCGGACGACCGCTTTTCCACAGGGCTTATCCACATTGTTGGTAACTTACAGGCGTGTAGTTCAGGTGCGGTGTTGCCCTTGAGCCGCTCGTGTTGGCGGATTTAAGCCGCTTGGTAACAGTTACACACCGGCTCCTCCACAGCTGTGGATAACTTTTGGGGAATCCTGTGTGGGTAAGTGGACAACTCGTGGGCGTTGAGGGCCGATCCAAGCCGAAATCCACCGAATGCACCCTGACTTGGGGTTATAGATCAGATTTATGGCGTTTATGCACAGCCTTTTTCACAGTGTTAATAACTCGACAGCCTAGTTACTCTCTGGTCGGCCCCGCCTCTCCGGCCCTGTTGACGCCGGAAAAGAGGGCAGTGCACCCGTTATCCCCAGTTGTGGATAACTTGTGGGTACTCGGAGTGGATAAACTGCACGCGGCTGTGGGGCCTGGCTGATTGGAGGCTATCGAGGCCAGCTAGGCGGGTCCTAGGAGAAGCTTTGGGGTTCAAGCGGACGTCCGAATCCGAACTCCTTCGACACATGCACGGCCGTCCCGTCCCGCTGACAAACCTCGCGCCTTATCCACAGCCGTTTCCACAGTGTTAATAACTCACAGTCCTGTAAGCCTGCCGACGTAATTCACAATCGGATCCCCACAAGCCCGCGAGTCGGCCCGAATCTGTGCGACGACCACGGTTATCCACGCATTGGATCCACAGCCTGTGGATAACTTTGTGCCTCTTGTGCACAGCTGGGGATGAAGATTCGGAGTGATTTATGTGCTGCGCGGCTGCCTGTCCGGACGGGCGAAGCGTTTGGAGGAGCGGTGTTGGAGCGGCGCAGACCCCATGGAAGTTTGGGGCCCAGTGGACCCAGAGACCCCCTACCGGGGCCACACTCCGGAACTGCCCCGGCGGTGGCTGTCCATGAGGTGGGTATCGACCATGCCGATCGCCTCCATCAGCGCGAACATCGTCGTCGGGCCCACAAAGGCGAAGCCGCGCTTGCGGAGGGCCTTCGAGAGGGCCACAGACTCGGGTGAGGTGGTGGGGATGTGGTGCAGCGCCGTCGGTTCAGGCGTCGACTCCGGTTGGAAACCCCACACAAAGTTCACCAGTCCGCCGTCGTTCCGCAGTTCAACGGTGGCGCGGGCATTGGTAATCGCCGCCTGGATCTTGAGCCGGTTGCGGACGATGCCGGCATCCTGCATCAGGCGTTCGACGTCGCCGTCCGTGAACTCCGCAACCGTGTCTGGGTGGAAGTCGGCAAAGGCCGCCCGGAAGGCGGGACGCTTGCGCAGGATGGTTGCCCAGGACAGGCCGGCCTGGAACGCCTCCAGGCTGATCCTCTCGTAGAGGCCCTGTTCATCGCGGACCGGGAGACCCCACTCGGTGTCGTAATAGTCCCGGAGCATGGGATCGGAGGAAGCCCACAGGGGACGGGCCAGGCCGTCGTCGCCGATGACCGTTCCACCGGTTGCGGTGGCGCCGGTGGTGGTGTGGGGTTCGGTGCTCATGGGATTCTCCTGTCCGGGATGACTCCGAGCCTAGCGGGAGCCGCTGACGTTATAACCGGGGACGCAAGGCGCGGGAGGAAGCCCGGCCTTAAACCAACAGACCGGCACACAAGGTGCCGGTCTAGGAGGTCGAAAAGGGGCTAGGAACGCCAGCGGGTGGTCATCAGGAACCCGACGATGGCGATGCCGAAGCCGGCGATGATGTTGCCTGCGCCCCAGTCCTTGACCGGCAGGGTGCCTTCGCTGATGTAGAACGTGATGATCCACAGCAGGCCGATGATCATCAGGCCGAACATCACCGGCTTGAACCACACCGGGTTCGGCTTGTAGGCCTCCGCGGCGGGAGTCTGCTCGGGTGCGGCAGACCTCTTTCGGGGCTTCGACTCGGGCACGGGTCCTCCTTGGCGGGCGGCTGACGATGCGCGAACGGCGGCTTGATATCCTGCAAAAAAGAAAAGCCGGCGGACTGAGCAATCGTGGACGGGTTTAAATCCCCACAATTCTAGCTGTTATTCAGGACACAACCGCGCGGACGCCGCGGATGCATAGGGAGGAATCACGGTGCTGCTGCAGAAAGCGGAGTCCGGACACCCTTCAGATGCATCGGGAGCGTCAGCCACGCCCGCAACGCCACGTGACTCAGGGAGCCGCTCGCCGGGCCGGTGGGTGCTGCTGATTGGCGGAGAACTGCTGGTGACCGCGGGTGCGGTGCTCCTCCTGTTCGTCGCATGGGAGCTCTGGTGGACCAACGTCGACGCCGATTCCCGCCAGCAGGCCGCCGTCGCCGAGTTCGCCCGGTCCCTCGACGGCCCCGCCGCCCCACCTGCCTCCGCTGCCCCGCCGTCCCCGGGCCAGCCGATGGTCGCCGCGGAGCCTGCGCCCGGCAGTACGATCGGCGTCGTCTATATCCCGCGCTTTGGCGCCACGTACACCCGGCCCATGGTGCAGGGAACGACGACGGCGGTGCTGGATTCCCTGGGCCTCGGCCACTACGAGGGGACGGCGATGCCCGGCGGCGTGGGCAACGTCGCCCTCGCCGGCCACCGGCAGACCCACGGGGCCGTACTGGATGCCATCGACAGCCTTGTCCCCGGCGACCGTATCTACATCCAAACCCGCGACGGTTACTACACCTACGTGTTCCGCAACAGCCAGATCGTCCTGCCCACGGCCGTGGACGTGCTGCTTCCGGTGCCCACCCGGCCCGGAGTGGCACCGCGGGACCGCTACCTCACCCTCACCAGCTGCAACCCCCGGTTCGGCTCGCAGGAGCGCTTCGTCGCCTATTCGACCATGGAGGGCTGGCAGCCGGCGTCCGCCGGACCACCCGCGGAGATCGCGGCCCAGGTGGCCCGGACCAGAGAGGGCGGCTGAGATATGTACGCCTGGATTTTCCACCACCTCCCCGGCCCCCTCTGGCTGCGCATCGTCACGGCGTTGGTGCTGCTGGCCGGGGTACTGGTATTGATGGTTCAGTTCCTTTTCCCGTGGATGGCGCAATTCGGCCCGTTCACAGATTCAACGATTGGCACGGCACGGCAACCATGAGCGCAACCAAGATCCTGGTCGTGGATAACTACGACAGCTTCGTCTACACCCTGGTGGGCTACCTTCAGGAGCTCGGCGCGGAGACCACGGTGGTCCGCAACGACGACGTCACGCTGGCCGAGGCGATTGAGATGGCCGAAGCGCGCGACGGCGTGCTCATTTCCCCAGGCCCCGGTGCCCCCGCGGAAGCCGGCGTCTGCATCGACCTGATCAAGTGGTGCGGGGAGCACAGCAAGCCTATGCTCGGCGTCTGCCTCGGGCACCAGGCCCTGGCCGAGGCCTACGGGGGGACCGTCACCCACGCCCCCGAGCTGATGCACGGCAAGACCTCACTGGTGGAACACCACGGCGGCAGCGTCTTCGCCGGGCTCCCCTCTCCGTTTACCGCCACCCGCTATCACTCCCTGGCCGCAGTCCGCGAGAGCATCCCGGCCGAGCTGGAGATCACCGCGGAAACCGGCACCGGCGTCGTCATGGGCCTGCAGCACCGCTCCGCGCCGCTCTGCGGTGTCCAGTTCCACCCCGAATCGGTCCTGACCGAAGGCGGCTATCTGATGCTGGGCAACTGGCTGGAGTCCCTCGGCATGGCCGGTGCCGCCGAGCGGGCCGCCGTGCTGAGCCCGCTGATCAAGCACTGACCCGATCCGGCGCCACCCCGGACAAGGGCTAACCCGGACACGGACTAGGCCGGTCCGGCACTAAACCATGGTCAGAGGCCGCCGAGGAGTCCGCCGGAACTGTTGTTGCCGGAGTCCTTGCCCGTCTTGGTGGGAGTCGGGGTGGGTGTGGGCGTCGGTGTCGGCGCGGGTGCCTTCGCCACGGTCACCGTAATGGTCTTACCCTGCTCCACGGTGGAGTCCGCGGCGTCGCTCTGGCCCGTTACCTTGCCAGGGTCGACCTGGGAGTTCTCCACCTCGGTGACATTGGCGTTCAAGCCCGCGTTCTTCAGTGCAGCCTCCGCTTCGGCCCGCGGCAGGCCGACGAGCTGGGGAACCGCCACCTTGCCGGTGGAGACGATGATCTCGACCGTGCTTCCCACCGCCACGCTCTGGCCGGGCGCGGGGTTGGTGGTGATGACGATCCCGGCAGGAACGGTGGCGCTGTTATTCAGCGTGGTCTTCGGCGCGCCAGTCAGTCCGGTCCGCCGCAGCACGTCGCGGGCGTCCGCCTCGGTCCGGCCGGGCAGGTCCGCGGGAATCTTGATGACGCTGGGCCCCTCGGAGATATTCAGCGTGATGTCCGAGTTCCGCTCCAGGCTGCTGCCCGCCGACGGCACGGTTCCCACCGCGGTGCCCTTGGGAATGGTCTCGTGCTGGACGCGGCTGATCTGCGGCTTGAAGCCAACGTTGTAGAGCTTCTGCAGCGCCTCGGATTCGCTAAGCGACGCCACGGACGGCACATCAACCTTGGCCACCGGCGCCGGCTGCTGGTTGACCATGTTGTACAGCCACAGTCCACCGCCGGCCAGGACCAGCAGGGTGAAGATGATCAGCGTCGCGATCCACATGCGCCGCCTGGACTTCTGCTGGCTGCTGGGCTCGCGTTCGGCCGGCAGGTCCAACGGCATGCCGCCGCTGTCCGGAACCTCCAGGGCGCCGACCGCGGCCCCGCCGTCGTCGTGCCCGTCCAGGGACAGCCGCCCGGTGGGGGCATCGTCAAGGAACTTCGCGCCCGTCAGGGCGAACGCCGCTGTGGGCACGTCGGCCGGCGACTCGACGGTGTTCGTCGGGTCGGTGGGTGCCTCGCTGCTCGGCAGGGCCGCGACGCCGACGCCGTTGCGCGCCGCGCGCAGCGCCTGACGGAACGAGGACGCGTCCTGGAAGCGGTCCGCCCGGTTCTTCTGCAGTGCCTTCGCCAGCACGCTGTCCAGTGCCGGCGAGACCTCCGGGTTGAGGCTGCTGGCCGGCTCCGCGATCTCCCGCACATGCTGGTACGCCACGGACACCGGGCTGTCGCCGACGAACGGCGGGCGTCCGGTCAGCATCTCGTACAGCAGGCAGCCGGCCGAATACAGGTCGCTCCGGGCGTCCACGGTCTCGCCGCGGGCCTGCTCAGGCGACAGGTACTGGGCGGTCCCCACCACGGCCTGAGTCTGGGTCATGGTGGCCGAGGAATCAGCCATGGCCCGGGCGATGCCGAAGTCCATCACCTTGACGCTGTTGGTGTCCGGGCAATACATGACGTTGGCCGGTTTAATGTCCCGGTGCACGATGCCGGCCTGGTGGCTGTACTCCAGCGCGGACAGCACGCCCAGCGCGAAGTCGACGGCCTGGTCGATGGTGACGTCCTTGGCCCGGATCAGGTCACGGATGGTCCTGCCGTCCACGTACTCCATCACGATGTACGGGACCCTGACCTGATCGTCGTGGCCGCCGGGGACGGGATGGTCCCCGGTGTCGAACACGGCCACAATCGAGGGATGGTTCAGGGCCGCGACGGCCTGCGCCTCGCGTTTGAACCGGGCCTGGAACTGCGGGTCGCGGGCCAGGTCCGGCCGCAGCAGCTTGATTGCGACGGTCCGGCCCAGCCGGGTGTCGAGTCCGCGGTACACGTCCGCCATGCCGCCGCGGCCGATCAGCTCACCCAGCTCATAGCGCCCGCTGAGGACGCGCCGGGTGTTCGCCGTGCCGCTGTCCTCCCGGTGCGAAGGAGTTCGGGGTGAGGTAGTCACAACGGCCTACTTGGTGAGGGTGGGGCTCGGGGACGGGGTCGGCGCGGCCGGTGCGGCGGCCAGGTGGTAGGTCACGACCGACCCGGCCTGGACCTGGGTTCCGGACGCCGGCTCGGAGCTGACGAAGGTGCCCTCCTGCTGGTTCTTGGTACCCGGCAGCGGGTCCCCCTTCTGCCAGCGCAGACCGGCTGCCTCGATGGCCTGCTGCACCGAGGTTTCACTGGCGCCCTGCTTGAACTGAGGCACCGCAACCATCTGGGGACCGGATGAGTACGTCACCGTGATCACGTCACCGCGCTGCACCGGACCGGAGGGGTTGATGTCAGTGACCGTTCCAGGGGTGGACGGGTCCGCCACCTGGTTGCCCTTGACCTGCAGCCCCATTCCGATCAGCTGGGAACGGACATCGTTGTACTGCCGACCCAAATATGACTCCGGAACCAGGTTGATGGCAGGCGGCGTGGACACCGTCGGCGTCGCCGAGCTGACGGTCGGAGTCGGCGTCGGCGTGGGAGTCGACGACGTCGGGGCCGCCGTCGTGGCCGCCGGCTTCGACGTCGTGGCGGTCGAGGACGGGAACAGGCTGCCGGCCTGCGAGACCACGATGCCGACCAGGGCGAAGAGCACCAGCAGGATCAGGGCGATCAGCGGCCAGGTCCACGGGCTGCGGCCGCGGCGCTTGGGTTCCTCCTCCGGCTCATAGCCGTCGTAGTCCTCCTCGTCCTCCTCCGGCAGCCAGTTGCGTTCGGCGGCCAGGGCGTCTGCCCGGTTCAGGGCATTGCGCGCTCCGTAGCCGCTGGCGGCCGCGGCACCCGCGGCCAGCCCCGCGGCGGCGCCGGCACCGGCGGCCCCGACGACGGGAAGGGCCGAGGTGCGGTTGTCCCCGCCGATCACGCCGGTGGCGGCGGTCTGGACGCTCGTGGCAGCGGTGACGGGACCGTTGGTGTCCTCGAAGAGCAGCATGCCGGGGACCGCTGCATGAGCGGCGGCGATGTCACCGTTTCGGATCGCGTCCGCGGCTTCCGCCAGCTTGATGGCGTCGGCCGGGCGGTTCTTCGGATCCTTGGCGAGCATGGACATCAGCAGCGCCCGGACTGGGCGCGGCAGGGTGTCCGGCAGCGGCGGCGGGGCGTCGTTGACCTGGGCAAGGGCGATGGCGATCTGCGATTCGCCGGAGAACGGCCGGTGGCCGGTCAGGCATTCATAGCCGATGACGCCGAGGGAGTAAATGTCCGAGGCACCGGTGGCGGTCTGCCCGGTGGCCTGCTCCGGGGCGAGGTACTGGGCGGTGCCCATCACCTGGCCCGTCTGGGTCAGGGGAACCTGGTCCGCCAGGCGGGCGATGCCGAAGTCCGTGACCTTGACCCTGCCGTCCGGGGTGATCAGCAGGTTTCCGGGCTTGATGTCGCGGTGCACCAGGCCCTGGGCGTGGGCCACCGACAGGGCCCGGGCGGTCTGCGAAATCATCGACAGCGTCCGCTCCGGGGAGAGCACCTGCTCGTGTTCGATGATGCTGCTCAGCGGCTGGCCCGGCACCAGTTCCATCACCAGGTAGGCCGAGCCCTCCTCCTCGCCGTAGTCGAAGACGTTGGCGATGCCGACGTGGTTGAGCAGGGCGGTGTGCCGTGCCTCGGCGCGGAAGCGCTGCAGGAATCCGGGGTCGCCGGTGTATTCCTCCTTGAGGACCTTGATCGCGACGATCCGGCCCAGGATCAGGTCCTTGGCCTTCCAGACCTCGCCCATACCGCCGATCGCTATCCGGGTGGTCAGCTGGAATCTGCCGCCGAGGGTGATACCCGATGAAGGCCTCACTTGTTCAACACCGCCTCAAAAATCTTCTTCGCATTAGGACTGGTTAGCTGTGCTCCGGTGGTGATGTCCACGCCTTGCATGACGATGGTGACAGCCACTTGCGGGTCATTGGCCGGGGCGAACCCGGTAAACCAAGAGTTGTTCTTGCCGTCGCCGAGTTCCGCGGTGCCGGTCTTGCCGGCCACCTGGACGCCCGGAACGGCCGCGCCCTTGGCGATGCCGTCGCTGACCACGCTGGCCATCCACTCGGTGATCTGCCGGGAGATCTCCGGCGTCGTGGAGGTCCGCAGGGACTCCGGCTTCGGCTCGTTGATGATCCGAAGATCGGGGGCCCGCAGGGTCTTGATCAGGTTTGGTTTCATTTCGACGCCGCCGTTGGCGATCGCCGAGGTCATCAGGTTGATCTGCAGCGGGGTGGCCCGCACGTCGCGCTGGCCGATCGCGGACTGGGCCAGACCGGCGTCGTCCAGCGGTTCGGTCGGGAAGAAGCTCTTGGCCGAGTCCAGCTTCAGCTGGTCGCCGAAGTCCTGGCCGAAGCCGAACTTGGCCGCCTGGTCCGCGATGGCCTTCTGACCCAGGTCCAGTGCGATCTTGGCGAAGGGGGTGTTGCAGGACTGCTGCAGGGCGAACGCGAAGGACGCCGTGTCCCGGGTGTAGCAGTTGCCGCCGGCGTAGTTCGGCAGCTTGTACTGGATGCCGGGGAACGGCAGCTCCGCCGGGTTGGGCAGTTCGCTGTCCTTGTTGTACTTCCCGGAGCCCAGGGCGGCGGCGGTGTCGATGATCTTGAAGACCGAGCCCGGTGCCAGCAGCGCTCCGGTGGGACCGCTGACCGACTGGTTCAGGTTGATGCCCGGGATCTTGTTCAGCGCGGTGATGTTCGCGGCCTCGGCGTCGCTGTCCTGCGTGGCCACGAGGTTCGGGTTGTAGGACGGCTTGGACACCATCGCCAGGATGGCACCGGTCTTCGGGTTGGTCACCACGATCGAGCCGCGCTGGCCGTCCGGAATCAGGTCGTAGGCGAGCTTCTGGATCTTCGGATCCAGGGTCAGCTCCACCGAGGCGCCCTTGGGCTGATTGCCCAGGAAGAGCTGGCCGACGCGGTCCAGGAACAGCTGGTCCGAGCTGCCGGCGAGCTGCTCGTTCATGGCCAGTTCCATGCCGGTCAGGCCATAATTCCGGGAGAAGTAGCCGGTGACGCCGGCGTAAAGCTCAGGCTGCGTATACGTGCGCTGGAACTGGCAGCTTTCACTGCCCGGCACGGACTGGGCGATCGGGGTGCCGCCGACGATGATGGCGCCCCGGTCGTTGCAGTAGTTCTGGATCAGGGTGCGGGTGTTCCAGGCGTTGGCCTTCAGTTCGTCGGCGCCAACCACCTGCACGTAGCTCAGGGCCCCGAAGATCAGCGCGAACATGGCGATCGCGGCGATCCAGGAGTTTCGGATGGCCTGGTTCACAGGGAGGTCACCGCCTCGGTCGGAGCGTCTGGACTGGAAGGTTTGCCGGGCCGGGCCGCGGGGGCGGCCGCGGGCTTCGGCGGAACGGCCGGGGCGTCCGCATGGGTCTCGGGAGCCTGCCCCGCCGGCAGCGGCGTGGTGTCGACCGGCCCGCGGGCGGTGTGCGAGATCATCAGCAGGAGCCCCACGATGATCCAGTTGGCCAGCAGCGAGGAGCCGCCGGCGGCCAGGAACGGTGTGGTGAGGCCCGTGAGCGGGATCAGCCGGGTGACGCCGCCGATGACGACGAAGCACTGGAGCGCGACGGCGAAGGACAGGCCCGTGGCCAGTAGCTTCCCGAATGCGTCCCGGGTGCCCAGGGCGGCGCGGAAGCCGCGGGTGAAGAGCAGCAGGTACATCAGCACGATCGCGAACAGCCCGATCAGGCCCAGTTCCTCACCGAAGGACGCGACAATCATGTCGCTGTTGGCGAAGGGGACCAGGTTGGGCCGGCCCTGGCCCAGTCCGGTGCCGACAAGGCCGCCGTTGGCCATGCCGAAGAGGCCCTCGACGATCTGGCGGCTGCCGCCGAACTCACGGCCGTAGACCTCGTCCGTGAAGGCGTTCCACCAGCCGTCGATCCGGAGCGCCACGTGGGAGAAGACCTTGGCGGCCGCGAATCCGCCGGCCACCATCAGGACAACGCCGATGATGACCCAGCTGATCCGGCTGGTGGCGACGTAGATCATCACCAGGAAAAGTCCGAAGAACAGGATGGAAGTGCCGAGGTCGCGCTGGAAGATCAGTACGCCGATGCTGACCAGCCAGGCCGTGATCATCGGGCCCATGTCCTTGATCCGGGGGAACTGCACGGGGCCGACCTTGCGGCCGGCGAGCAGGATGAGGTCCCGGTTCGAGGAAAGATACCCGGCGAAGAATATGGCGAGGGTGATCTTGGCGACCTCGCCCGGCTGGAAGGTCATCGAGCCCAGCTTGATCCAGACACTGGCGCCGAGCACCTCACCGGCGGAGATGCCGGGGACCAGCGGCAGGACCAGCAGCACCGCACTCGCGGCGAGCGAGATGTAGGTGAACCGGCGCAGCAGGCGGTGGTCCTTGAGGAAGAACACGACGGCGATGGCGACGGCCATGGCCACCAGCGTCCACCGGAGCTGGTTGTTGCCGGTGTCCTCGCCCACGCGGTCGAGCCGGTGGATCATGGCCAGGCCGAGGCCGTTCAGGGCGATGACCAGCGGAAGTATTACCGGATCGGCATACTTGGCGCGGAACCTCAACACCATGTGGAAAGCCAGCGCGGCGGCGGTCAGCAGCCCGGACTGGAACCAGAAGTCGGTGTCGAAGGCCTTCTGCCGGTCCACGCCCACGAGGGCGTTGGCGCCGATGCCGACCAGGAGCGCCAGGATCAGCAGGACCAGTTCGACGTTGCGGCGGGGCCTGGGAGTGGGATCGATGGGGGTCATTTTGATCCCTCGCAGCTCGGTGTGGGAGTGGGCCGGGGGGAGCCGGAGGGCGCCGGGGCGGCCGCGGAGCCGGACGGCGAAGCGGTCGCCTGGCCGCTGGGGCTGGCCGTTCCGGACGGGGTGGCCGTGCCGGAAGGGCTGGGGCCGGGGGAGGGCGTCAGGCACTCATCGGCGGGGGACGTCAGGCCGGTGCGTTCCAGGTTCTTGACGATCCGCTGCGCGTCGTACAGGTCCCGGGCCGGGACGGTCTGGCGGACGCGCTGCTGGGAGAACTCGGGCAGATCGGACATCTTGATATCGGTGACCGTCTCCAGGGTGGACAGCGGGATCGGCCCCAGTTGCTGGGAGACGCCGTTGAAGATCGCCACGTGCTGGTCCTGTTCGCCGATGTAGTACCGGGTCTGGGTCCAGGCGTAGCCCAGCCACAGGCCAAGCCCCAGCACGATGGCGATGGCGGCGGCGATCGAGATGGTCAGCCAGCGGCGGCGCTTGACCGGCGGCTTGATCTCGTCGGCTTCCTCGCGGGCCGGATCGGCCTTGTGGGTGAGGACCGTCGCGGCGCGGCGGGCCACGGTGCGGCCGGCGATCGACGGAATGGATCCGCTCTCGGCGGCGGAAGCGGCGGCGCCGACGAGTTCGTGCGGGCGGCTGGACAGTTCTTCGCGCAGCACCTCGGCGGAGAGATGCTCGCCGAGGTTGGGATCGGTGGCCGGGGACGGCTCGTCCGCGGACTTTCCGGCGTCGCCGTCCTTGGTCCCGTTGCCGGTGGTGTCCTTGGAGCCGGGCATGCTGGCCGCGTAGGTGCTGCCGGCCGCATCGGCTTCCGCGGCGGCGGCCGCACCGGCGGCTGCGCCGGCAGCAGGCTTACCGGAGGGCTTACCGGCGTCGGTCGTCTCGGCGGGGGGCTGCACGGTGGCGGACACGGCGCGCGGCAGCACCACCTCAACGGCGGCGGTGTTGACGTCGTCGCCGGTCTGCTCGGCGATGTCGAGCACCACCACGGTCACGTTGTCCGGGGAACCCGCCTCAAGGGTGAGGTCCACCAGCGTTTCGGCGCATTCGCGCAGGCTCTTCGTCTCGCGGATGGTCCGCTCCACGACGTGGCCGGCCACGTAGTTCAGGCCGTCCGAGCAGAGCAGCCAGCGCTCCCCGGGCTGGACGTCCAGGATGTCCAGGTCGAGTTCGGGGCTGGCGTCCACGTCGCCCAGGACGCGCATCAGGACGTTTTTGTGCGGGTGCGTTTCGGCTTCCTCGGGGCGGAGGCGGCCCTCGTCGATGAGCCGCTGCACGAAGGTGTGGTCCACGCTGACCTGCTCGAAGACCCCGTTCCGCAGCCGGTAGGCGCGGGAGTCGCCGATGTGGGCGAAGTGCAGCTTGCCACCGGCCAGCAGGAGGGCGGTCACGGTGGTGCCCATGCCTGCAAGCTTCGGGTTCATGTGGACCAGCTCGGAGAGCAGGGAGTTCGCCGTCTGGATCTCGTCGGCCAAGACGGTGTCCGCCTCGCCGGCCGCGGTATCGTAGTCGTCGCGGTCCAGATGGATCATGTCCAGCACGGTCGCCGCGGAGGCAACGTCGCCGCCGGCGTGGCCGCCCATGCCGTCCGCGACGACGGCGAGGTGCCGGCCGACGTAGGCGGAGTCGTCGTTCTTCGAGCGGACGCGGCCGACGTCGGAGCGCGCGGCATAGCGCATGATGAGCGGCCGCTCCTGGGCAGATGCCTGGTTCGCGGGGGTTTGGGTAGCAGCCACGGCTACGGCCTCAATTCAATGACCGTCTTGCCGATTCGCACGGGGACACCCAGCTCCACCGGGAGGGCCCGGGTCAGCTGCTGCTCTGCGAGATAAGTGCCGTTGGTGGAACCGAGGTCCTCGATGAACCAGCGGCTGCCCTGCGGGAACAGGCGGGCGTGCCGGCCGGAGGCATAGTCGTCCTCGAGGACCAGGGTGGCTTCCTGTGCGCGGCCCAGCAGGATGGGGCTCGCCGCCAGCGGCAGGGTGGTGCCCTTGAGGGGACCTTCCGTCACCACGAGCTGACGGGCCTGCTGCTTCACGGGCGCCGGTGCGGGTTCGGCCAGGGACGGGTTGCGGCGTACCTGCCGGGCCGTGGGGGCACCGGCGGCGGCCTTCCGGCCGATCATCAGGTCGCGCCGCATGGCCGAGACAATGCTGAAGATGAGGACCCAGAGCAGGATGAGGAAGCCAAACCGCAGGGCCGTGATGGTCAGTTCGCTCACGGGCGGCCGCCCTGGCTGGGGGGCAGAAGGCGGAAGATGATCTTGGTCCGTCCCATGGTGATGGTGGCGCCGTCGGAGAGTTCCGCGGAGCCGACTACTTTGTGTCCGTCGACGTAGCTGCCGTTGGTGGAACCCAGGTCGATGGCCTGGGCCGTACCGTGGCCGGACCGGATTTCCAGGTGCCGGCGCGAGACGCCCGTGTCATCGATCAGGATGTCCGCCTCGGAGGAGCGGCCCAGGACGACCGAGGGTGCATTCAGCGAGTACCGCTGGCCGTTGATGTCGAGCACCGGCTGAAGGTTGGCCGCGGGCTGCCGTGGCGGCGTGACCGGCATCGGTGCGGGCGCGGCGGCCGGGGACCCACCGGACTTCTCGGTCCGGGAGGTGATGTCGAAGTCGCCGGCCTTGCGGTCGCCGTCGTGGCGGAAGCTGATCCGCACGGGACCCTGCAGGGTGTAGCCCTGGCTGCGGACGTGGTTGATGACGACGTCGCATAGCTCTTCGGCCAGCGGGGTTCCCCATTCCTGGGCCCGTTCAAAATCGTCGCCGCTGAGCAGCACATCGAAGACGTTGGGGGCCAGGGTGCGGCCGGCGGCGATGGTGATGGCCTTATCGTCCACCTCGCGGCGGAGGTGGCTGGCGATCTCGACCGGCTCTACCCGCGCCCGGGAACCGGTGGAGAAGACGCCGCGGACGGCCTTTTCAATGCCGCGCTCGACCTTGTCCAGCAAGCCCATGGTCCTTCTCCTTTCCTGACAGCTGCGGGGCAGCGTTTTGTTCCGGAACTCGGTTTCCAACTAACGCGGGAGTCCACCGGGATCGGGCACTCCTACACCAGATACTACTGTCCATGGCTGGGAATGGCCTTAACGCGGCCCGTCGTCGGGGCTGTTAGTGCTTGGGTCCCCACCGGCGCTGACGTGGGCGGATGCCCGGGAGGCTGGCGGCGTGGCGGCGTGCGGATGGGGTAGAGAACCACCGGGCTGTGGGCCCGAAAAGCGGGAGTTTGGCGGCTGGAAAAGGCCCCTGTGGACGCCTTCGGGAGGTGCCAAAACGGCCGATTAGTGTTTTGCCGCAGGTGTCCGTTATGCTTGATCTCGCTGCTTTCACGAGGCGGAGGTTCCGGAAACGGACTACTGCCGAGCGGAAGAAGTTGCGCGCGAGTGGCGGAACGGCAGACGCGCTGGCTTCAGGTGCCAGTGTCCGAAAGGGCGTGGGGGTTCAAATCCCCCCTCGCGCACGCATTCTAAAGAACCCTGGTCTTCGGACCGGGGTTCTTTTGTTTCCCGGCACCGTCCTCTCACGCGGCCCATTCTCCCCAGAGACGCATGACGACGGTATTCCCAGCGGACGTTCACACTCCGGCCAACCCGTGCCCCCGGGAGTTCAGCTGCCGCCGTGAGCATGGTCCGCGTGACTTCACCATGTAAGGCCCACGAGGCCATCACCCCCGCTCTTTCTCCCAGCCGCCGAGGATTCCTCGCCGCCGCCATGACCGGTGCGGCCCTGACTCTGGCACCCATGAACTTCGCGGCCGCCGCCGACGGCAGCGCCACCACCAAGACCCTCACCGGCCACCTCGATCCCGGTGCCGCCGACTTCGTCTACCTGCCGGTCGAGGTCCCCGCCGGCGTCAACAAGATCAGCGTCAGCTACAGCTACAGCAAGCCCTCCGTCGCCGCCGGCCTGCTGAACAACGCCTGCGACATCGGCGTCTTCGACGAGAAGGGCACTGCGCTGTCCGGCAAGGGATTCCGTGGCTGGTCCGGCGGATTCCGGACCGAATTCTTCATCAGCGCCGCCGAGGCCACCCCCGGCTACCTCCCCGGCCCCGTGGGCAAGGGCACCTGGAACATCGCCCTCGGCCCCTACCAGGTGGCGGAACAGGGCATGGACTACACCGTTACCGTCACCCTGGACTTCGGCCCGGACGCCGCACCCTACCGCCCGCAGTATCCGCCGCAGCAGGTGGCCGGCAAGGGCCCGGGCTGGTACCGCGGCGACGCGCACCTCCACACCGTCTACTCCGACGGCAAGCGCACCCCCGAGGAAGTGGCCGCGGGTGCCCGTGCCGGCCGGCTGGACTTCATGATCAGCACCGACCACAACACCCCGGCCTCGCACGGCGTCTGGGGCCCGCTGGCCGGAAACGACCTGCTCATCCTCACCGGTGAGGAGGTCACCACCCGCAACGGCCACTACCTGGCGCTGGGGCTGGAACCGGGCGAATGGATCGACTGGCGCTACCGCGCCCGGGACAAGGGCTTCGAGCAGGAGGCGCAGCACATCCACGCCTCCGGCGGCCTGGTGGTCCCGGCCCACCCCTACTGCCCCTACGTGGCCTGCCGCTGGAAGTTCGGCTACGACGACGCCGACGCCGTCGAAGTATGGACCGGTCCGTGGACAGCCGATGACGAGTACGCCATCAACACCTGGGACTCGATGCTGGCCCAGTCGGCCCGGACCGGCGGCCGCTGGCTTCCCGCCATGGGCAACAGTGACGCCCACAGCGCACCGCAGGTCATCGGCTTCCCGCACAATGTGGTCTACGCGAAGGCGCTGTCCCGGGACGGCGTGCTGGAAGGCATCCGCAATGGTCGCAGCTGGATCGCCGAGTCCGCGGACATCACCGTCGACTTCAGCGTCGCCGTCGGTGGCCGCACCGCCGGCGTGGGCGAGCGGCTGACGGCGGCCCCGGACGCGCGGGTCACCGTCACGGCCAAGGTCTCCGGCGTCGCCAACGGCGTGGTCCGGTTCATCACCGACGAGGGCCAGACCCAGCAGTTCACCCTGCCAGCCTCCGGGACGGGCACCTGCACCTGGCTGACGACGCCGCAGCTCGCGGCCTACATCCGGGTGGAGGTCCGGCACCCGCTGCCCGACGGCACGGCCAGCAACGGGACGGCCATGGGGACCACGCTCCAGCTCGGCCCCATGGCGGCGCTGACCAACCCGGTGTTCCTCGACGCCAAGTAGCCCGCCCGGCAGGCGTCATCCCCAACGACGCCGCCCACCGGCCGCGGACCCGCCCAGCAGGCGGGGCCGCGGCCGGTTTCCCATTAAGGCAGGCAATCGCCGGACGGAACCGCCTAGGACCTCAGGGCGCCAAAGCCCGCGATCAGGGCCTCCATGCCCAGGCTGAAGGCGGTGTCCGCCTGGTTGGCGTAGCCTTCCGTGCCCAGGCTGGCGACGGCGGCGGTGAAGTTCGGCGTCGACGCGGCCAGACTGCCGGCGTCGAAAATATCCGCCGGCGCCGTGACGTCGTAGGCCGAGCCGAAGATAAAGGACTCCAGCGCCACGATGGCCGCGACGATCCGGTCCTGCGGGAAGCCCGCGCGGCGGAAACCGGCGCTGACCGCCTCGTACATGGCCAGGGTCTTCGGCGCGTCCGCCACCGGCAGGACGGCAATAACTGGAATCAGCGGGGTGTGGCGGGAGAACACGTCCCGGTAGCTCCAGGCCCACTCCCGCACTGCCTGCTCCCACGGCAGGGTCTCGAACGCCGAGACGTCCACGAACGAGGTCAGGTGGTCCTGCACCAACACCAGAACCTCGCGCTTGGAAGCGACGTGGTTATACAGGGCCGACGGCGCCACGTTCAGCGTCTTCGCGAGGGCGGCCATGGTGAACGCGTCGTAGCCGCTCTTGCGCACCAGTTGCAGGGCCGCGGCGGTGATGCCGTCCTGGTCCAGGACCGCGGCGGCGGGGCGGCCGACGCGGCGGCGCGAGACCGCCGGGCGGTGCGGTTCCGTGGTGGCGTTGCTGGCTGCCGGCATGCCCTGCCCCTCTCTTCCTGCGGATCCGGGAGGCTCCCGGCGGGTGTCCTCTGGATTATTCCACCGACGGCAACCTTGCGCCGGGGTCTTCCCTCCGCGCCCCTCCGGCGTTATAGTCGTCACTAAATGAATGACATTCATTTAGTGGTCCGCATCACTGAGCGGACCCCGGAGAGGACATCATGCTGGAATTTGACCGCGACGTCGCCATCGTCGGAGCCGGCCCCGCGGGCCTGACCGCGGCCCGTGAACTGCGGAAGGCCGGGCTGAGCGTGGCCGTGCTGGAGGCCCGCGACCGCGTGGGCGGCCGGACCTGGACCAACACCATCGACGGCGCCATGCTGGAAATCGGCGGCCAGTGGGTCTCCCCGGACCAGACCGCCCTCCTGGAACTGCTGGACGAACTCGGACTCGAAACCTACGACCGCTACCGCGACGGCCAGGCCGTCTACCTCGGCGCGGACGGCAAGCGCACCCTCTACACCGGGGACACCTTCCCGGTCAGCGAGACGACGGCGGCCGAGATGGCCAAGCTGACCGATCTGCTGGACTCCCTCGCCGCCGAGATCGGCCCCGCCGAGCCGTGGGCCCACCCCAAGGCCCGTGAGCTGGACACCATCTCTTTCCACCACTGGCTTCGCCAGAACTCCACCGACGAGGAAGCCTGCAACAACATTGGCCTCTTCATCGCCGGCGGCATGCTCACCAAGCCGGCGCACGCCTTCTCCGCGCTGCAGGCCGTGCTGATGGCGGCGTCGGCCGGTTCCTTCACCCACCTCACCGACGAGGACTTCATCCTGGACAAGCGCGTGGTGGGCGGCATGCAGCAGGTCTCCGTGCTCCAGGCCGCGGAACTCGGCGACGACGTCGTCCTCTCCAGCCCGGTGCGCAGCATCACCTGGGCGGAGGACACCGCCACCGTGGTCTCCGACCGTGCCACCGTCACTGCGCGCCACGTCATCATGGCCGTCCCGCCGAACCTGTACTCCCGCGTCTCCTACAACCCCCCGCTGCCGCGCCGCCAGCACCAGATGCACCAGCACCAGTCCCTGGGCCTGGTCATCAAGGTCCACGCCGTCTACAGCTCGCCGTTCTGGCGCGAGGAGGGCCTCTCCGGCACCTGCTTCGGCGCCGACGCCCTGGTCCAGGAGGTTTACGACAACACCAACCACGAGGACCCGCGCGGGACACTGGTGGGCTTCGTTTCGGACGAGAAGGCGGACGCCATGTTCGAACTGAGCGCCGAGGGCCGCCGCCGCGCCATCCTCGAATCGATCGCCGCATTCCTGGGCCCGAAGGCGCTGGAACCGGAGGTCTACTACGAATCCGACTGGGGCTCGGAGGAGTGGACCCGCGGAGCCTACGCCGCCAGCTACGACCTTGGCGGCCTGCACCGCTACGGCAAGGACCAGCACGCCCCCGTCGGCCCCATCTACTGGGCCTCCTCCGACCTCGCGGCCGAGGGATACCAGCACGTCGACGGCGCCATCCGGATGGGCCGCCAGGTGGCCGCCCGCATCGTCGCCGCCGCCGACCGGCTCCCGGCCGGCCGCTGACCCGGCCCACCGCAGGTGAATCAGCCCGTGACCAGCCCGTGACCCAGTCCAGCACCCAATCAGAGAGGTCGGTCAGTATGCGATATGTAGTGGGATATTCCGCGAACGCCAGAGGCCGCGACGCCGTCAACCTGGCCGTCTCCCTGGCCCGCGGCCGCGGGGCCGCCCTGGACCTTGTCGTCGCCATCCCGGAGGCCGCGCCATTCAACGCCGCGCACGCCCCCGCCGCCGGCTACGACAACTACCTGCACCAGCAGGCGCAGGAATGGCTCGACGAGGGGCTGCGCCTGATCCCCGCGGACGTGCCCGCCTCGGCGCACATCCGCAGCGGAGAATCCGACGCCCAGACCCTGATCGATGCCTGCGACGAGTTCGGCGCCGACATGCTGGTCATCGGCGCCACCAGCAACGGTCTGTTCAAGCGGTTCACCGTGGGTTCCGTGGCCGGTGCCCTGCTGCACGCCGCCACCGTGCCGGTGGCCCTCGCGCCGCACGGCTACCACCGGCGCGAGGCGCTGACCCGGGTCAGCTGCGGGCTGGGCGACCGGCCCGGCGCCGAGGAACTGCTGGATTACGCGGTGTCGATGGCCACCAACCGGCACGTCCCGCTGCGCGTCGTCTCGCTGCTCACCCTCGACGAGGGCGACTCGGCCGAGGCCGCGGAAACCGCCCGCGCCTACGCCGCCGGCCACCTCGCCGCCGCCCTCCCGGCCATCGGCACTGCGGGGGAGACCGGCAGCGCCGGCGCCGACGGCGGGCCCGCGGCGGCCGCCCACCCCTCCGACGTCGTCGTGGCCCAGGGCCGCAGCGTCGAGGAGGCCGTGGACCGGCTCGACTGGGAGGACGGCGAAATCCTGCTGATCGGCTCCAGCCGGCTGGCCCGCCACCGCTCCATCTTCCTGGGCAGCACCGCCAACCGGATCCTACGGGCCCTGCCGGTTCCCATGATCGTGGTCCCCAGCGACTACGAGCTCAAGAGCCCGTCCCATTCAACGTCGAATGACCCATCCCGAGAGGCACAAGCATGAGCATCAAACACGCGACGTCCGGCGCCGCCGGCACCGTGCAGCAGCACGGTCTGAGCGAGAAGGGATTGAAGGCCGGCTCGGTGGGCCTGATCGGGGCCGTGGTCATCGGCGTTTCCTGCATCGCCCCGGCGTACACCCTCACCGCCGCGCTCGGCCCCACCGTCTCCGAGGTGGGCGTCCACCTGCCGGCGATCTTCCTGGTCGGCTTCATCCCCATGCTGCTGGTCGCCCTGGGCTACCGCGAGCTGAACAACGCCATGCCCGACGCCGGCACCTCCTTCACCTGGGCCTCCCGGGCATTCGGACCGTGGATCGGCTGGATGGGCGGCTGGGGCCTGATCGCGGCCACCATCATCGTGCTCTCCAACCTGGCCGCCGTCGCCGTCGACTTCTTCTATCTGATGCTCGCCCAGATCTTCAACAACCCCGAGCTGGGCGACCTGACCAAGGTGCTGCCGCTGAACATCGCCACCACCCTGGTCTTCATCGCCCTGGCCTGCTGGATCTCTTACCGCGGCATGGAAACCACCAAGACCGTGCAGTACGTCCTGGTCGGCTTCCAGCTGCTGGTCCTGGGCTGGTTCTCCATCGCGGCGTTTAGCCACGTGGCCAACGGCACCGCCTTCGACGCCACCGCGATCGCCCCGGACTGGTTCAACCCGTTCGCCGTCGAATCCTTCTCCGCCTTCGCTGCCGGCGTCTCGCTCTCGATCTTCATCTACTGGGGCTGGGACGTCACCTTGACCATGAACGAGGAGACCCGCAACCCGGAGAAGACCCCGGGCCGCGCCGCCACCGTCACCGTCCTGGTGATCGTGATCATCTACATGACGGTCGCGCTGGCCACCCTGGCGTTCGCCGGCGTCGGAGAGGAAGGCCTGGGCGCCGGCAACCCGGAGAATCAGGGCAGCATCTTCGCGGTCCTCGCCGGACCGGTCATGGGACCGTTCGCGATCCTGATGTCGCTGGCCATCCTCAGCAGCTCCGCGGCCTCCCTCCAGTCCACCTTCGTCTCGCCGGCGCGCACGCTGCTCTCGATGGGCCACTACCGGGCGCTCCCGGCCAAGTTCGGCACCATCAGCCCCAGCTACAAGTCCCCGAGCTTCGCCACGATCGCCTCCGCCGCCGCGGCCGCCGGGTTCTACGTCATCACCCGCACCCTGTCCGAGAACGCCCTCTGGGACACCATCACCGCGCTGGGCATGATGATCTGCTTCTACTACGGCATCACCGCCCTGGCCTGCGTCTGGTTCTTCCGCGCCCAGGCGTTCCGCGGCGCGCACTCGTTCTTCTTCAAGTTCCTGGCACCCCTGCTGGGCGGCGTGATCCTGCTGGTCATGTTCGTCAAGACCGCCTACGACTCGATGGACCCCGAGTACGGCTCCGGCTCCTCCATCGGCGGCCTGGGGCTGGTGTTCATCCTCGGAATGGGTGTGATCCTGCTGGGCGTGGTCCTGATGCTGGTGATGGCCAGGCTGCGGCCGGAGTTCTTCCGCGGCCAGGTGCTGACCCGCGGCCGGTAGCTTCCCGCCGCGGACACGGGCGTGCTTGAAAAGTAAGCACCCTTATCAATAGGCTGGCGGCAGGAGGACATCCCTCCGGAGTACTCAAGACGAGGTGAGCGCATGTCGGACGCACAGGACATCAGCAAGGTGACAGGCATTATCAACGATTCCCGGATCGGGATGTTCACCACCATCAATGACAAGGGCGCCCTGGTCAGCCGGCCGCTGGCGGTCCAGGATGTCGAGAACGACGGCGACATGTGGTTCTTTACGTCGCAGGACACCTCCCAGGTGGCCCACGTGAAGGCCAACCCGGCCGTCAACGTCTCCTTCGGCAAGGGCACCGAATGGGTTTCCGTGGCGGGAACCACCGAGGTCGTCACTGACCGGCAGGAAATCCGCGACCGGTGGAACCAGGCCGTCGAGGCATGGTTCCCGGACGGTCCGGAGACCCCCGGCGTGGTCCTTCTCCGGGTCGACTCGGACTCCGCCGAGTACTGGACCAGCCCGGGCGGCACCGCGGCCACCGTGCTGCAGTGGGTCAAGTCCAAGGTCACCAACAGCCGGATGAGCGTGGGCGAGAGCGGCACCGTCGAGCTGTAGCCCTTACGGCCCCGAACCACGACGGCGGGCGGTCCGGTCTGATGACCGGGCCGCCCGCCGTCGTTCGTGTCTTTTGCCTCTTAGTCGATGACGTTCAGCGCGGTCTGCCAGTTGAACGATTCGTAGGCCGGATTCATCTGGAGCCCGATCATCAGCAGCTGGATCCCCTCCAGCTCGCGGGCGTGCCGAAGCGCACCGACCTGCAGCGGCCGGAGGCCTGCCTTGGCGGCAAAGGACGCCACCTCGTTGCGGGCCTGCTCGGAGTCGGAGGCGATGAACACGTCCAGCTGCCGGCCGCCCACTGACCCCTCCGCCAGCGGCCCGGCGAAGGTTGTGTTGAAGGCCTTCACCACCCGGGCGCCGGGCAGCAACCGGGACACCTCCTCCGCGGCCGAGGTGCCGGGCTCCACCAGCAGCGAGTCCCCGGTCTCCATATTCACCGGATTGCTGATCTCCACCACGGTCTTGCCGCTGAGGGTGTCCCCGTAGTGCGCCGCCACCTCCTTGGCCGGCTCAAAGTACAGCGCTAGGACCACGATGTCGCCCTCCGGGACGTCGCCCAGGCTGCCGGACGTGGTGCCCCCGCCGAGTTCCGCCGCCAGCCGGGCCGCGTTGTCCGGGCTGCGGTCCAGGATCTGGATGGATTCCCCGGCCGCGGCCGCCCTCAGCCCGATGGCCCGGGCCATATTGCCGCTGCCGATGATCGTGATGTCTGTCATTGCGCACTCCCTGGTGAAAGCAGTGGCTGGCCGAGAGCACCGGCAGAACGCTCGGCCTCGGCCAAGGCGGTTTCCAGCCGCGCCACGGCGTCGCTGTAACTGGGTCCGTCCGCCCGGCCAGGCCCGCCGAGACCTGCGCTCCCGCCGAGACCTGGAACGGGCCGCAGCAGTTCCGCCCGCCGCATGGCCTTGAGCAGGGCCGAGGTCTCGGGGTGCCGGGCGTCGCTGAGCTGCGGGTAGTCGATGCAAAGGGCCGGATCCAGCTCGTAGCGCTGCCAGCGGGCCAGCACCTCTCCGTGCCGGGCCGCGGCCGCCGCGTCGTCCGCCGTCGCACGCCTGCCGTCCCGCCTCGTCCGCTGCCGGCGCAGGAGCGCCGGGGTCCAGCGGAAGCTGGCCGCCGCCGAGGCCACGGCGACGGCGGAGAGCATCAGCCCGGCTGCGGGGGAGGCGAGGGCGCCCAGCAGGACCGCCGGTGCCACCACGGCCACACCGGCGAAGACGTCCCAGAAGACGGCGTCGGGGAGGGTCGCGGGGTCGGCATGGTGCTTGCGGGCCAGATGGGCGGACCCGGCGGCGCCCACGGCGGCCACCAGTGTCAGGGCCAGCAACTGCCACAGCCCCGTCACGGCGAATATTGCAGGAAACGGCATCGTGCACCTCCCGCGGAACCCCCGGGCGGGTGCGTTCCGCTCCTTCCATTGCAGGTCATCCGGGCCGGGCCGTCAATGGCGCAAAGTCCCGCTGGGGATTGGGGGCCACGTTTCGAGATCTGTTGGGCGGGCAGGGCCGCCGGGCTGTTGCCGGCTGCCCGGGCCCGTTCCCTGGGCGGCGGCCGCCGCGTAGCCTAGGGCCCATGCGACTGAAAATGTGCAGTATCCATGTCAAGGACCCGGCCGCGGCCCATGAGTTCTATACCGGCATCCTCGGCTTCGAAACCCTGATGGCCATGCCGGAGCACAACCTCTACATCATCAAGGACCCGGAGGGTGCGGCCACGGTGGGGCTGCTGCTGGAACCCAGCGACAACCCGATCGGTGCGTCCTATATGAATGCCGTGCACGACGCCGGGTTGCCCGCGATCGTGTTCGGGGTGCCAGACGTGCGGGCCGAGTACGAGCGGCTCACGGCCAAGGGCGTCATGTTCCTGACCGAGCCCTCCGACGGTCCCGGCGGCACCACAGCCATCCTCGACGACGGCTGCGGCAACTACATCCAGCTGCACCAGGACTAGGTCCGACGGTTGCCGGGCGCGGCCAGCTCATGGCCACGCGCGGGTCCTACTCGGTGTGGGCCTTCTTGGCGGCCTTCTTCGCCGCTTCGTCCTTGACCCGCTGCGCCTCGGCGCGGACCGCGGCGTGGGTGGCGCGTTCGGCCACCAGCCAGGCCGGGGGAGCCTGCAGCAGCGCGGTGATCTCCGCCGTCGTCAGCGCCTCCTCGACGCCGCCGCGGGCCAGGCCGCTGATCGAGACGTTGAGCTTCTGCGCGACCACGGGGCGCGGGTGCGGGCCGTTGCGGCGCAGTTCGGCCAGCCACTCCGGCGGGTTGGCCTGGAGCTCGGCGAATTCCTCGCGGGTAACGACCGAATCCTGGAACTCCTGGGGCGTGGCGGGCAGGTAGAGGCCAAGTTTCTTGGCAACGGTGGCCGGCTTCATGGACTGGGAGTTTGCAGAGGTCATGGTTAAAGGGTATCGGTCGGCGCGCCCGCGGGGCACCACTGCACTCCACTCCCGGGAGCGGCCCCGGGACCGTCCCCGCTGCCGCCCCCGCGCGCCGGAGGCCCGGGCGGTACTGTGAAGCTGTGCCCGCAGCAGAAGAAACCCCCCAGCCCCACGACGAGTCCGCGCCCCAGCCCCGCGAGCTGCGCTTCGCCTACGTGGCCGGGGTGACCCCCGGCAAATGGAGCCGCCGCTGGGAGGAACGCATGCCGGAGGTGCCGCTGGACTCCTTCATGACCGACGACGCCGGCCAGCTCGCCGTCCTGCGCGACGGATCCGCGGACCTGAGCTTCGTGCGCCTGCCGGTGGACCGCGAGGGCCTCAGTGTCATCCCGCTCTACGAGGAACAGCCGGTGGTGGTGGCGCCCAAGGGCCACGAAATCTCCCTCTTCGAGGAGGTGGCACTGGAGGACCTGTCCGCCGAGACGTTCCTGGATGTGGCTGAGCTCGGCGGCGCCGAAGCCGCCCTGCAGGTGGTGGCCTCCGGCGCCGGACTGGTGGTCCTGCCGATGTCCGTTGCGCGACACTTCAACGTCAAGGACACCGTCGCCCGCCGGCTCACCGGAGCCCCCGTTACGCAGATCGCCCTGGCGTGGCCCAGCGAGTCCACGGACGAGGTGATCGAGGAGTTCATCGGGATTGTCCGCGGACGCACGGCCGCCAGCTCCCGCCAGCCCTCCGCCCAGCAGGAGAAGCCCAAACGGGCGCCCAAGCCGGACCGCCGCGGACCGGCCGTCAAGCAGCCCAAGGTCGCCCAGCGCTACGCCCCGAACCCGGACAAGGGCCGCGGCAAGGGCTCCCGCAAAAAGGGAAAGCGCTAACCCCCACAGAAAATTGTTGAACAATCCTCGTTCATGGTGCATCCTAGGTAGGAAGCAACCTTGAGACGAGGATCACACATGGCCACCACCGGGCTGAACACCATTGACCTGAACAGCGACGTCGGCGAATCCTACGGGCGCTGGAGCCTCGGCGACGACGCCGCCATGTTCCGCTCCGTGTCCAGCGCCAACGTCGCCTGCGGCTTCCACGCCGGCGACCCCAGCGTCATCCGCCAGACCTGCCGGGACGCCGTCGCCGCCGGGGTCACCATCGGTGCGCACGTCGGCTACCGCGACCTGGCCGGCTTCGGCCGCCGCTTCGTGGACATCGACCCGGGCGAACTCGCGGACGACGTCGTCTACCAGATCGGCGCGCTGCAGGCCCTCGCCGCCGCGGAAGGCGGCAAGGTCACCTACGTCAAGCCCCACGGCGGCCTCTACAACGCGATCGTCTCGCACACCGCCCAGGCTAAGGCCGTCGTCGACGCCGTGAAGTCGGTGGACCCGGGCCTGCCCATCCTGGGGCTGCCCGGCTCCGAGGTCCTGCGCCTGGCCGAGGCCGCCGGTCTCCGGGCCGTCACCGAGGCCTTCGCCGACCGCGCCTACAACCCCGACGGAACCCTGGTCTCCCGCACCCGCCGGGACGCCGTCCTGCACGACCCCGCCGAGGTCACCGAACACGTCCTCCGGATGGCCACGGACTCCGCCGTCCGCGCGATCGACGGCTCCATCCTGAAGATCCGCGCCGAAAGCATCTGCGTCCACGGCGATTCACCCGGCGCCGTGGCTATGTCGGCTGCGGTCCGCGCCGCCCTCAACGACGCCGGCATCGGCACCGCCCCGTTTGTCTAGGCCCGTGATGACCCAGACCACGGGGGAGGCACTGCAGGCAGGAACGGGCAGGGTCGCCGGCGTCCGCCCGGCCGGGACCCGCGCGGTCCTCGCCGAACTCGCCGGCACCGGAGACGTCCTGGCCCTCCAGGCCCTGCTCCAGGAACACCCGCTGCCCGGCCAGGTGGACGTGCTGGCCGCCGCGCGGACGGTCCTGGTCACCGCCGACTCCCCGGCCTCCGCCCGCCGCATCGCCGCCACCCTGCCTGAGCTCGACCTCACCGCCCCGGTCCAGCGCGAGGGCGGCCTGGTGGTCATCGACACCGTGTACGACGGCGAGGACCTCGCCGAGGTGGCCCGGCTGACCGGGCTGGGCCCCGACGGCGTCGTCGCCGCCCACACCGGCCAGCTCTGGACCGTGGCCTTCGCCGGATTCGCCCCCGGCTTCGGCTACCTGCTGGGCGAAGACAGCGCCCTGGAGGTGCCGCGCCGCAGCTCGCCCCGCACCGCCGTCCCCGCCGGGGCCGTCGCCCTGGCCGGCACCTATTCAGCCGTCTACCCGCGCCGTTCACCCGGCGGCTGGCAGCTGATCGGACACACCACCACCCGGATGTGGGACCTCAGCCGGGACCAGCCCGCCCTCGCCGCCCCCGGCCAGCGGATCCAGTTCCGCGCGGTCCGGGAGAGCCTGAACATCGCCCCCGAATCCGCGCCGGCCACAGACGCACCGGCGCAGGAAGCCTCCTCCGGGCTTCGCATCATTTCGCCCGGACTGCAGAGCCTGATCCAGGACCTTGGCCGCACCGGCCACGCCGGCCTGGGCGTGTCCGCGGCCGGGGCCCTCGACCGGGCCTCGCTCCGGCGGGCCAACCGCCTGGTGGGGAACGCGGCGTCCGCCGCCGTGATCGAGACCGTGGCCGGGGGATTGCAGGTCCGCGCCGTGGGCGACCAAGTCCTCGCCGTCACCGGTGCTCCCGGCGAGCTGACCATCACGGCCAGTGACGACGGCGCGGCCCTCGACCGCACCGGGCCGATGGCCACCCCGTTCGCGCTGCTCGACGGCGAGACCCTGACCCTCGGTGCCCCCGCCAGCGGGTTCCGCAGCTACCTGGCCCTGCGGGGCGGCGTCGATGTCCCACCGGTACTAGGCAGCCGGTCCACCGATACGCTCGCCGGCCTCGGCCCGGCCCCTCTGGCAGCCGGGCAGGCGCTGGCCGCCGGCGGCAGCACCGAGTCCGGCGTGGTGGGCCACCCCGAGGTCCAGCCCGACTTCCCCGACGCCGGCGTGACCGTGCTCGACGTCGTCCCCGGGCCCCGCGCGGACTGGTTCGACCGGGCCGCCCTGGACGCCCTCACGGCCCAGGAGTGGACCGTGAAGCCGCAGTCCAACCGTGTGGGCATGCGGCTGGACGGCACACCGCTAAGCCGCACCCGGGACGGTGAACTGGCCAGCGAGGGGACCGTCTCCGGCGCGCTCCAGGTCCCGCCCGAGGGCCTGCCCGTGCTCTTCCTGGCCGACCACCCCGTCACCGGCGGGTACCCGGTGATCGCCGTCGTCGTCGACGCGCACCTGGACCGGGCGGGGCAGGTCCCCATCGGCGGAACCATCCGCTTCCGCTGGGCCGACAGCGCCAGGGACAACCACACCGCCGCCCCCGCGGCACCGCCCGCCGCCCCCACAGTTTCCGACACAGAAGTGAGTTCCTGATGCGCAAGGTCCTGATCGCCAACCGAGGAGAGATTGCCGTCCGGGTCGCCCGGGCCTGCGACGACGCGGGGCTCGCCTCCGTGGCCGTGTACGCCGACGTCGACGCCGATGCCCTCCACGTCTCCGCCGCCGGTGAGGCCTACGCGCTCGGCGGCAACTCCCCGGCCGAGACCTACCTCAGCATCCCCAAGCTGCTCGCCGCGGCCGCCGCGTCCGGTGCCGACGCCGTGCACCCCGGCTACGGCTTCCTCTCCGAGAACGCCGACTTCGCCCGGGCCGTCCTGGACGCCGGGCTGACCTGGATCGGGCCGTCACCGGAGGCCATCCTGCTGCTGGGGAACAAGATCACCGCCCGCGAGACGGCCGTCCGGGCCGGAGCCCCGCTGGTGGCCGGCAGCGACGGACCGGTGGAATCCGCGGCCGAGGCCCGCGCCTTCGCCGAGAAGCACGGCCTGCCCATGGCCATCAAGGCGGCCTTTGGCGGCGGCGGCCGCGGCCTGAAGGTGGTCCGCTCCCTCGACGAGGTCGAAGAGGCCTTCGACTCCGCCGTCCGTGAGGCCGTGGCAGCCTTCGGCCGCGGCGAGTGCTTCGTAGAGCGGTACCTGGACCGACCCCGACACGTCGAGGCCCAGATCCTCGCCGACACGCATGGAAACGTGGCCGTCGTCGGCACCCGCGACTGCTCACTGCAGCGCCGCCACCAGAAGCTGGTCGAGGAGGCGCCGGCACCGTTCCTGACCGACGAGCAGACCCGGCAGATCTACGACTCCGCCAAGGCCGTCTGCCGGGAGGCCGGCTACACCGGCGCGGGCACCGTGGAATTCCTCGTTGCGGCCGACGGGACCGTGGCCTTCCTCGAGGTCAACACCCGCCTGCAGGTGGAGCACCCGGTCACCGAGGAAACCACCGGCGTGGACCTGGTGCAGGAGCAGTTCCGGATCGCCGCGGGGGAGCCGCTGGGCCTCGACGGGGACCCGGCACCCCGCGGCCACGCCTTCGAATTCCGGCTCAACGCCGAGGACGTGGGCCGCGGCTTCCTGCCCTCGCCCGGCACCGTCACCGGCTTCAGCGGCCCCACCGGCCCGGGCATCCGGCTCGACTCCGGCGTGCGCGCCGGCTCGATCGTGGCGCCGCAGTTCGACTCGCTGCTGGCCAAGCTCATCGTCACCGGCGCGGACCGGCAGCAGGCCATCCGCCGCGCCCGCCGTGCCCTCGCCGAACTGGAGATCACCGGCGTCGCCACCGTGTTGCCGTTCCACCGCGCCGTCCTCGACGCCGAGGACTTCACCGCCCCCGACGCCTTGAACGTCCACACCCGCTGGATCGAGACGGACTTCGCGGACCGGATCCCGGCGGATCCCGGCTACAGCCCGGCCGCACCCGAGGGCGCCCGCCGCACCATCACCGTGGACGTGGACGGAAAACGCCTCGCCGTCGGGCTCCCCGCGGAGCTGCTGGACGGCTTAATGCGCGGAGGGAACGGCGCGTCAGCGGGCGGGAGCGGGCACGACGCCGAAACCGCCGGCCGGCCAGACGGCGACCCGGCCGACACCGACCCTGCCGAACTGTGCGCCGACATGGCCGGCACCGTGGTGAAGTGGCTGGTGGAGCCCGGGACCGAGGTCGCCGCGGGCGACGCCGTCGTGGTCCTCGAGGCGATGAAGATGGAAACCCAGGTCTCCGCCCACCGGGACGGCACCCTCACCGACGTCCGGGCGGACGCCGGCGGCACCGTCAGCGCCGGTGCGGTCCTGGCCCTGATCGGCTAGCTGCCGGCGGGCAGTCCGGCCCTACCGGCGTCCGCGGGCCAGTCCGATGCTGGGGGAATCAGCCCCACATCGAGAACGGAGGCGGGCCATGTCTGTCTACAGCCTGGGGATCTGGCTGGTGCATCCCGGCCGCGAGAATGACTTTGTCCAGGCCTGGCGGGACCTGGCCAGGAAGACCGAGGAGGACTACCCGGGCGCCCAGGCCGTGCTGATGCACGACGCGGACGTCCGCCAGCGCTTCATCAGTACCGGCGCCTGGGAGTCGCTGGAGCAAATCGAGCAGTGGCGCGGCTCCCCGACGTTCGCCCAAGGGCTCGCCGCGATCCGCCCCATGCTGGAGCACTTCGAGGCCCGCACACTGGACGAGGCGGCACGGATCGGCTGAGGCCCAGCCGGTGAAACGAAAAGCGGCTTAGGCGTCGCGCAGCGGACGGCGGGCCAGCCAAGCGGCCACAATGGCGCCCGAGACGTTGTGCCAGAGCGAGAACACGGCCGAGGGCAGGGCGGCCAGGGCGCTGAAGTGCGCGGTGGCCAGCGTCGCGGCCAGGCCGGAGTTCTGCATGCCCACCTCGAACGCCAGGGCGCGGCGGGCCTTGTCGTCCAGGCGGCCCAGCTTGCCGGCGAGGTAGCCGAGGCCCAGGCCGAAGCCGTTGTGCAGCACCACGGCGAGGAAGACGATGCCGCCGGCGGCGACGATCTTGCTAGCGCTGCCGGCGACCACGATCGCCACGATCAGGGAGATCACCACGGCCGAGGCCCACGGCAGGGCCGGGAGGACCTTGGCCACCACGCGCTTGAGGAACAGTCGCGCCAGCAGGCCGGCGACGACGGGCAGCAGCACGGTCTTGACGATGTCCAGCACCATTCCGGCGGCGTCGATCTGCAGGTAGGAACCGGCCAGGAACAGCACCAGCAGGGGGGTGACCACCGGGGCGATCAGCGTTGAGACGGAGGCGACGGCGACGGAAAGGGCGACGTCGCCCTTGGCCAGGAAGGCCATCACGTTCGAGGCGGTGCCCGACGGCGCGCAGCCCACCAGGATGACTCCGACGGCGAGTTCCGGCTCGAGGTGCAGCGCCTGGGCAATCAGCCAGCCGGCGCCCGGCATGATGACGTAGTGCGCCACGATGCCGAGCACCACGGCCCACGGCCGTTTCGCCACGGAGGCGAAGTCCGGCGGCGTGAGGGTCAGCCCCATGCAGAACATGATGATGCCGAGCAGATACGGGACGCTGGGTGCGAGCGGCTTGAAGGCACCGGGTGCCAGGAAGCCTGCGACGCCGGCCACCACCACCAGGAGCGGGAAGACCGTGACGGCGATGCGGGCGATCCGGGCCTCGGCGGCGAGGGCGGGATTGGCCGGGGTGTCCGCGTCGGTACGGGACTCTGAAGATTTAGTTGCCTCAAGCATCCAAGAATGGTGCCACTCGGTGCGCCCGCGCGGCCACTTTGTGACCGGGGGCGCGGGGAGTGTGTCAGGCGGAGTCTAGGCGGTCCGGCGGCCCAGCATGGTGATGAACTCGTCGGCCTGGGCGAGGTTGCGGGCCATCTTGGCGCGCTGGATTTCGGCGCGTTCCAGGAATTCGGCAAGTGCGGTGGTGGCCGTAGGGGCCTCCGTGCCGAGCAGGGCCAGGATTTCGGCCATTTCCTCCAGGGAAAATCCGAGCGGTTTCATCTGCTTGATCACCATCAGGCGATCGGCATCGGTCTCCGAATAGACGCGGAAGCCGCCCTCGGTGCGGGCGGACGCGGGCAGCAGGCCGACGTCGTCGTAGTGCCGGATGGTGCGCAGGGACAGGCCCGTGCGTTCCGCCAGTTCGCCGATGTGCATGGTGGTGGTTTTGGCCGTCATGAAGGTCTCCGTCCGCTCGACGTTCAACTCTACCATCACGTTAGGGTAGAGTTGATGAAGACGCGGTGTGATGGCCAAGCCGTCCCGCTCTTCTTCGGCGCAGTGTGGCGCCCGCAATCGACGCATCACAGAATTCGCCAGACCCGGGCCGGTCCCGGGATCCGTGGCGCCCCGGCGCCCCCAATCAGAAACGGAGCCAGCAGTGGCCGTGACAACCGCCGTGCCCGCACCCGCCCCAACCCCCGAAGAACGTCAGTCCGTCAGGGCCACCCTCGCCTCCCCGCGGCGGCTGAAGACCGAGGTCCTCGGCGGCCTCGTCGTCGCCCTCGCGCTGATTCCCGAGGCCATCGCGTTCTCGATCATCGTCGGCGTCGATCCGCGGATCGGCCTCTTCGCCTCCTTCACCATGGCCGTCACGATTTCGATCGTGGGCGGCCGTCCCGCCATGATCTCCGCCGCCACGGGGGCCGTGGCCCTGGTGATGGCGCCGCTGGTCGCCTCACATGGCGTGGACTACCTCATCGCGGCGGTCATCCTCGCCGGCATATTCCAGATCATCCTGGGGCTGTCCGGCGTGGCGAAGCTAATGCGGTTCATCCCGCGCTCGGTCATGGTGGGCTTCGTCAACGCCCTGGCCATCCTGATCTTCATGTCCCAGGTCCCCGAACTCCTCGGCGTCCCCTGGCTGGTCTACCCGCTGGCGGCCCTCGGCCTCGTGATCGTGTTCGGCCTGCCGAAACTGACCACCGCCGTCCCCGCCCCGCTGGTGGCGATCGTCGTGCTGACGCTCATCACCGTGCTGGCCGCCGTCGCCGTCCCGACCGTGGGGGACAAGGGCGCCCTGCCGGATTCGCTGCCGTCCCTGCTGATCCCGTCCGTCCCGTTCACCCTCGAGACGCTGCAGATCATCTTCCCGTTCTCGCTGGCCATGGCCTTCGTGGGTCTGCTGGAGTCCCTGATGACGGCCAAGCTGGTCGACGACATCACCGATACCCGCTCGCCCAAGTCCCGTGAGGCCTGGGGCCAGGGCGTGGCCAACATCGTGACCGGCTTCTTCGGCGGCATGGGTGGCTGCGCGATGATCGGCCAGACCATGATCAACGTCAAGGCCTCCGGCGCCCGCACCCGGATCTCCACCTTCCTGGCCGGCGTCTTCCTGCTGATCCTGGTGGTGGTGCTGGGCGGCATCGTGTCCCTGATTCCGATGGCGGCGCTGGTGGCAGTGATGATCTTCGTATCGGTAGCCACCTTCGACTGGCACAGCATCCGGCCCCGCACCCTGAAGATGATGCCCAAGAGCGAGACGGCGGTCATGGTGGCCACGGTCATCGGCACCGTCGCCACCCACAACCTGGCCGTCGGCGTCGGCGTCGGGGTGCTCGTGGCCATGGTGCTGTTCGCCCGCCGCGTGGCGCACTTCGTGACCGTGGACCGCACGGTGACCACCGCCGGCGGCCATGACACCGCCACCTACACGGTGACCGGCGAGCTGTTCTTCGCCTCCTCGAACGAGCTCTATACGCAGTTTGACTATGCGCTGGACCCGGAGTTTGTGGTGATCGACCTGCACGCGTCCCACCTCTGGGATGCCTCCACCGTGGCGGCGCTGGACGCGATCACGGAGAAGTACCGCCACCATGGCAAGGACGTGAAGATCGTGGGTCTCAACGACGCCAGCGTCCGGATGCAGGAACGGCTCGGCGGAAAGCTCGGCGCCGGGCACTGACCCTCGACGGCGTGCCCCGGGACTAAGTTCTGGGCTTCGAGTCCTTGCCGTCGAGCCAGAGCGTGTCGGTGGCGTCGCTGTGCGCGCCGGTGGTTCCGACGTGCTTGGCGCTGATGCCCGGGCCGTGTTTGAACACGTGCACCAGGGCCATCCCGTGGCCGCGGCCCAGGCCGTAGTCGGCCTTGAGCCAGTCGAGGATCTCCCCGGCCTTCACGGAACTGCCCGTCATGCCCTTGTCGCGGGCGGCATCGAGGAACTCCCTGGGGGTGAGTCCGGTTTTGGCCTCGATGGAGTCAAGGTAGGCCTGAAATGACATCGATGTCCCTTCGTTGGACCGTCTGGGGGGCGTTTGGGGCCACTCTAGGCACGGGTCCATGGCAGCGCCAGAGCCGGAAGGGCCTCTCTGTGTGGCCTTCCGACGGGTCTCGGCGGGTCCGACGGCGGGTCCGACGGTGTGCTTCCCTTCCGCCGGACGGCGTGCTTCCCTTCCGCCGGACGGCGGACCAGCGTGGCGCGGCCCGCCGCCGGGTGTTTTACTAAGGCCATGACTGACGCCGCGCTGCACGCCAACGAACCGCACGACGAGAGCATTGCCGCCAGGTTGAACTGGTTGCGGGCCGGCGTCCTCGGCGCGAATGACGGGATCGTTTCCGTCGCCGCGACCGTGGTGGGCGTGGCCGGTGTGACGAACGATGTCACCCCCATCCTTGTGGCCGGCGCGGCCGCCGTCGTCGGTGGTGCCGTATCTATGGCTCTTGGGGAATATGTCTCCGTCAGCAGCCAGAGCGACAGCCAGCGGGCCCTGATCGAGAAGGAACGCCGCGAACTCGAAGAGGATCCCGAGGGCGAACTGGCGGAGCTCACCGCGATCTACCAGGCCAAGGGGCTCTCGGAGGCCACGGCCCAGACGGTGGCCCGGGAATTGACCGACCACGACGTGCTGGGTGCGCACCTCGAGGCGGAGCTGAAGATCGACGAGCACGAAGTGGTCAGCGCCTGGCACGCCGCCATGGCCTCGGCCATCGCCTTCACCGTTGGCGCGATCCTGCCGTTCCTGACCATCATCCTGACCCTCGCCGAGGTGCGCATCCCGCTGACCTTCGTCGCCGTCGTCATTGCACTGGCCATCACGGGCACGATCAGCGCCAGGATCGGCGGCAGCTCCAAGCGGAAGGCCACCCTGCGCCTGGTGATCGGCGGGGCGCTGGCCATGGCGTTCACCTACGCCGTGGGCCTGCTGCTCGGCACCACCGGCATCGCGTAGGGCGCCGACCCAGCCGGCGGTAAATGACAGCGGGCGGCGTCGCCCAGAACCGATCCCAGGGGTGGGGTCAGCGGGAAAGGACAATGCTGGCAGCCACTGCGGCGGCGAGCAGGAGCACCGCAACGGCGGCCGTGCGGAGCAACCCGGCCGAGGGGGCGTCGGTGCCGCGCCGGAGGACCCGGGCCCGGGCAATCACGCAGCCCGCGATCAGCACCGTTGCCGCTGCGGCGGCCGCGGCGGCGATCCCGAGGCCCAGCGCGTAGCCGCCGGGTCCGCCCTGTTCGGGGGAGTGTTCCTGGATGCGTTCCAACCCAAGGTGAGTGAGCCAGGAGCGCCAGATGAAGAAGTCCGCCACCAGGAGTGCCAGCAGGGTCCGCCGCCAGGCCAGCGAGGTCCGCTCCGGTTGAAGGCCGGGATCCCGGCCCGGGACCGTTCCGCCGTCGGCCACGGCGGTCATCGGCCCAGCAGGATCAGGACGGCGAAGACGACGGCGGCCGCCGCGATCACTCCGGTCATCGCCACCAGCAGCCAGGCGTGCGGGAGTTCGCGGTTGTTCCGCATGGCCTGTTCCTGGAGGGCCCAGCGGCGGTAGGCCTCGACGGCCAGCAGGGCGCCGATGACCGAGAGGACCAGGCACAGCACCACCCGCACCGGCTGGGGCGCGATCTGCGGCGTGAGCTGGTCGATGGCGATAGCCCCCGCGAGAATGGCCATCGCGGTGCGGATCCAGGCCAGGAACGTCCGTTCGTTGGCCAGGGAGAACCGGTAGTCGGGCATCTGCCCCTCCCGACGCCAGCCGGGTTCGCGGGACAGGATCTTCTTCACGGGACTCCCTTCCCCGGCCAAAGGGCCGGCGGCAGCCCGGGTGGCCACCGGATCTAGGCTAGCCCGGACATGACAATGGCGGGGGAGCCGACCAGGTCAGCACCCCCGCCATTGCCGGGTTTCGCGGTACTTAGACGCGCGAGGATCGACCACGGACGAAGTGGAAGATCAGGACGATGACGGCGACGACGAGCAGCAGGTGGATGAACCCGCCGCCGATGCTGCCGAGCAGGCCGAGCAGCCAGAGAACGGCCAGGATAATCGCGATCCAAAGCAACATTATGACTCCTTGATGACTCTTTGGGTGAAGATATGGATGGTTCTTGGTGAGTCCCGGCCCGGGGGCCGCTTCAGAGGAAATAGTAAGGGTGCTTGCGATATTTTGCCAAGTGGCGCGCCGATAACGCTTCCAGCACGGGCCGCAGGTCAGGGTCGGTTCAGTCCGTGCAGCCGTTGACAGGCCGGAGCCTGTCCCTAGAACTGAGTGGTTCCCCGCAGCCGTCGGGGCCGGCCATCCGGGTCGACGATGAGCCGGTAGAGGGGCTCCGCCCAGAGCCGCTGCAGCCGGGTCACGGTCTCGACGGTGTGGCGGCGTACCTGGCCCGCGGGTCGGGGCCCCGTGCGGCCGCCGTCGTGCCAGTGCTGCAGGGCGGCGGCCGTCCCTTTCCAGAGGTCTCCCCAGGAATCGGCGTCGTCCATCCGGGGGTCGGCCGGGTCCAGGCCCAGGTGCTCGGCCCAGAGTTCGCGCCGGAGCTGCCGGGCCAGAGCCGGGGCCACGACGGCGCAGGTCAATTCGCTGTCCGTGGTCCAGGACCGGAGGTTGAAGTTGTCCGAGCCGCACGTGAACCAGGTGTCGTCGATGATGCAGACCTTGGCGTGGACGTACACCGGGGTTCCGGCGGCGTTTTCCAGGTCGAACACGGACACCCGGTCCGGGGCGGCCCGGTGCAGCCGGTGCAGGGCCTGGAGCTGGCCCAGCCGTCGCGGCGGACCGCCGAGGCGGCCGTCCGAGTCCGGATAGCGCGGCACGACGGCGATCACCCGGAGGTCGGGATTGCGTTCCAGTGCGTCGGCGATCCCGTCCGCCACCTCGAGGGACCACAGATACTGGTCCTCGATGTAGATCAGCGACCTCGCGCGGCCGAACGCCTTGGCGTAGGCACGGGCGATGCTGCGTTCGCCGTCGGGCGCGAACGGGAAGGGGGGCCGCTTCACCCCGTAGGTGCGCAGCACCTGGACCGAATGGGTGCCCGCCGGCGGGGGCGGCGGGGCGGTCTCCGGCAGCGGTTCCGGATGCCGCGGCATCCGGGCCAGGCGCTGCAGCAGCATCCGGTAGGGGGTCTTGCGGTCCAGGGGGTGGGGATCGTTCCAGCGTTCGGCGAAGACGGCCAGCACGTCCGCCACGATGGGCCCGCGCAGTTCCAGGGCGGCGTCATGCCACGGCGGGCGCTCACCGTAGCGCGGGTCCATCTCCACGGCCTGCGGATCCCCGGCGTGGTTTGCGTCGTCCCTGCGGCTGTGCGACAGGTCCAGGCCGCCGACGAACGCCACGTCCCGGGCAGGATCGTCCCGGCGCCGGATCACCACCAGTTTCTGGTGGTGGGAGCCAAACATCCGCACCCGCTGGTCGAGCAGGACTTCGCCGCCGGCGTCGTTGATCTCCCGGCCCAGCAGCTCGTTGGAGCGGCCGCTGATCGGTGCTGAAATGCGCTCACCGTGGGAGCGCCACACCAGGCCGCGGACCTCGACGCCGGAGCGCGCCAGGGAAGCCAGCAGGTCGCCGATGGTGGGGCCGTCGGGCACCAGGCGCTCGTCGGCGTCGCCGCGCCAGTCCGTGAACCAGACGCGGTCGCCGGCGGTCAGCGAGGACAGTTCCTCGTGCAGGCGGGCGAAGTAGGTGACCCCGTGGACCAGGGGCCGGACCAGGTTCCCCTCAGACCAGGCGGGACCTCCGTTCCGGCCGTCCTGCACCTCGCTGGCGGGATTACCCCGCTCCGGGCCGCTGAGGAACCATGCACCGGCGTCGCTGTCCATCCAGACCTTCTTTCGGCTGTGGGGGCGGCCGGGACGCTGCCGCCTGCCTCCAAAGGTAGCCGGTGGCGCGCAGATGACGGCTAGTCTCGAAGCACACCGCCCCTGATCCCGCCGGAGGAACCCGCGCCCATGACCGCCAGCAGCCCCACCATCCTCGCCACCTCCGGCGGCCTGCGCCCCGGCACCCGGACCCGCTTCCAGTTCAACAAACTGGTGCATCACGCCGTCGAACTGTCCGGGGTCTCCGGCCGGGCGCCGCGCATCAGCCACGTCGGCACGGCCAGCGGCGACCAGCGCTGGTTCAACCACGAACTCAGCGAGGCCGGCAGGGTGGCCGGGTTCGACCTCAGCCACCTGAACCTCTTCACCATGCCGAACGTCGGGAACATCGAGGATTATCTGCTGGGCCAGGACGTCGTCTGGGTCAACGGCGGCTCGGTGGTCAACCTCCTGGCGGTCTGGCGCGCGCACGGCCTGGACGAAATCTTCCGCCGCGTCTGGGAGGCCGGCGTCGTCCTCGCCGGGGTCTCCGCAGGGTCCATCTGCTGGTTCAAGGGCGGCACCACCGACTCGTTCGGCCCCGAACTCCGGGCCGTGGACAACGGGCTGGCGCTGCTGCCCTACGACAACGGCGTCCATTACGATTCCGAGGCCGCGCGCCGTCCCACGGTGCACCGGCTGGTGGCCGACGGCACGGTGGGGGAGACGCACTGCACCGACGACGGCGTGGGACTGGTCTACCGCGGCACCGAACTCACCGACGTGGTCACCGAAACCCCCGGCAAGGCGGCCTACCGGGTCCGGCTTGAACAGCCCGGAACATCAGAGGCCGCCGTCGTCGAGGAGAGGCTGGAACCCGCGGCGCTCTAAGCCGGACCCGGAACCTACCCGGTGGTGAGCCGGTAGCGCTCGATCTGCTTCAAGCGGCGCAGCAGGCTGTCGCGGCGGGGGTGCGGCACGGCGTCGGCGGGCTCGGCCGTGAGGTCGATGTGCGCGTGCCCGTACTCCCAGAGCAGCAGGTCATCGAGCAGCCGGTCCGGCCCGGGCGAGTAGCGGTGGTCCAGGGCCTTGCGGACCTCGGTGATGCGGGAAGCGCTCAGCAGCCCCGCGAGCTCCACGGTCTGGTTCAGCCCGTGGGCCGCCATCAGCTCCGCGGCCCAGCCCCAGTCGTCGTCGACCTTCCGGTCAACGTGCGGCAGCAGGGTCCGCCAGACGTCGCGGATCCGGTTCGGCGTCAGTTGTGCGGCGCCTTCGCCCTCCATGTCCCAGTAGCTGCGGACCTCCTCGTAGCGTTCGTGCAGGTCCGCGAAGGCGCTTTCCACCGTCTCGAGCATCGCGGCGGTCGCGGTGAACTGCCGGTCGAACTGCGGGGTCCAGGCGCGCGGGTCCTCGGCCTTGAAGCGGATGTCATGCTCGATCTCGCTCCACGCGTGGGCGAAGACCGTCCTGATCTGGCACTCGAAGAAGTAGCTGCCGTTGGGCTGGGCCTCCGGGTTGAAGACCTGCTGATACTCCTTGACCGCCTCATTCTGGATGCTGCGCAGGATCAGGTGCCGGCTGGAGTACCCGTAGGTCCCGGACTCGATCGAGCCGATGTCCTTCTCCCGGTCACCGCGGCAGTCGAAGAGTTGTCGCTGCCGCTTGATCAGGTTGGCCACGACGGCGTTCTCCGCCGGGAGCTTAGTGATCACCCGGATTCCCACCATGTCATTGAGCGTCCGGAACGGATCCGGGAACTTCAGCACCGGCGGCGCCCCGGGTTCCACCGGTTCCTCCACCCGGGAGATCTTCTCGCGGAAGGATTCCACCGTCTTGGTCCGTCCGGTGACGAACAGCGGGGTCACCTCGGTGCCCTTCAGCATGGTGCGCAGCGTCAACAGCACGTCCCGGGTTACGAGTTTCAGGGCAGGGCGGACCCGCTCGTAGAGCTCCACGTTTTCCTGCACCGATTCGCGCAGTGCGGGGTCCAGACGGTCCCAGTTGCTTGCCATGCGCCCCAGCATACGGTGCGGCGCCGACAGTGTGCCCGGGCCCCGCCGCCCTCCGGTTCCCCCGCGGACGTCCGCCCGGGCCTCCGCCGTACGGCCTCGGGCCCACGGTAGGCTCTGGGCATGGCTGATCTGCGGCGTCGGGTGTTGCTCGGTGCTGCGGCTACGGCGGCTCTGGGGGCCGCCGCCGTGGCATGCTCACCCGGCCCCCCGGAGGACACCGTGAAGCGGCAGAAGTATCACTACGGGGACGACCCCAGCCAGTGGGCCGAGTTGTTCCTGCCCGGCGGCACCGAAACCAGGGGCGTGGCGGTGGTCATTCACGGCGGCTACTGGCGTTCCCAGTACGGGGCCGAACTGGGCGAGCCGCTGGCCAAGGACCTCGCGAGCCACGGAATGGCCGCCTGGAACCTTGAGTACCGCCGGGCCGGCAACGGCGGCGGCTGGCCGCAGACCTTCGCGGACGTCCTGAACGGCATCGACAAGCTCCGGGACGCCGCCGGCGAGCACGACCTGGGCCTGGACCGCGTGGTGGCGCTGGGCCACTCGGCGGGCGGCCACCTGGCGGTCTGGGCCGCGGGGCGCAGCCGGCTGGGCGCGCTGGGACTTCCGGACGCGGACCGGCAACTGCAACGCAACGACGACGGCGCGGCGGTGCACCTGACGGGCGTGGTGAGCCAGTCCGGGCTGCTGAACCTGGCGGAGGCGGACCGACTGGACCTCAGCAACGGGGCCGTCAGCAACTTCCTGGGCGGCTCCTCGGAAAGATACCCCAAACGGCATAAGTTTGCGGACCCCATGACCGCCGTGCCCCTCAACGTGCCCGTCGTCGCGCTCCACACCACGGAGGATGACACCGTGCCGATCAGCCAGTCCGAGACCTATGCCGCCGCCGGCCGGGCCGCCGGCGCCGCAGTGCAGCTGGTCAAGGTTCCCGGCGACCACTTCGCCCTCATCGACACGAAGGCGCCGGCCTACCGGAAGTCGCGGGAACTGGTCCAGCAACTGCTCGCCTGAGCCGGCGGCCGGACCGGCCCACGTGCAGCCGGGCCTATCGCCTAGACTGGAGTCAGGTGCGCCGGGAAGTCTGGTCGGCATAATTTCGTCGACCCCACCGTGAGGACTTCCCAGATGAGCCAGACACCCACGACCCCTTCCCCGCAGCCGCCGGGCCAGAAGACGGCTTCGACCCGTCCCGCCCTGTTCAGCCGCGGCAGCTACGCCGAATCACTGCGCATCGGCGAGATCCTCCGCAAGGAAACCGTTGGTGGTGCGCTGCTGGTGGCCGCCGCCGTCGTCGCCCTGATCTGGGCAAACTCCCCGGCCTCGGGGAGCTACTTTGCGCTCCGCGACCTGACCATCGGCTACGAACCCTGGCACCTGAACCTCAGCCTCGGCGCCTGGGCCGCGGATGGCCTGCTGGCGATCTTCTTCTTCCTGGTGGGCCTCGAACTCAAGCGCGAATTCATCGCCGGCGACCTCCGGCAACTGAGCAAATCGATCGTCCCCGTGGCTGCCGCGGCCGGCGGTGTCCTGGTGCCGGCGGTGCTGTACGTGCTGGTGAACCTGGGCAACGCCGAAACGCTCCGCGGCTGGGCCATCCCCACCGCCACGGACATCGCGTTCGCCGTCGCCGTCCTGGCGATCATCGGCTCGCACCTGCCCAGTGCCCTGCGGATCTTCCTGCTCACCCTCGCGGTGGTGGACGACCTGATCGCCATCACCATCATCGCGGTGTTCTATTCCGGGGAGCTGCACGTGCTGCCCCTGCTGCTGGCGCTCGTACCGCTGGGCCTCTACACGTTCCTGGCCCACCGGTACCGGCGGTTCTTCGGCCTGAAGGCTCCCGCCGCCTGGCTGATCCTGCTGCCCCTGGGCGTCATCACCTGGGCCCTGGTCCACGCCTCCGGAATCCATGCCACGGTGGCCGGCGTGCTCTTGGGCTTTGCCATCCCCGTGATCCGTTCGCAGGCCAGCGGCGGCCCCGAGGCCGGGCCCGGACTCTCCGAGATCTTTGAGCACCGCTTCCGGCCCATCTCGGCCGGCGTGGCCGTGCCGGTCTTCGCGTTCTTCTCCGCCGGGGTGGCGGTCGGCGGCTGGGAGGGCCTCGGCTCGGCGCTCTCCGATCCGGTGGCTCTCGGCATCATCGTGGCGCTGGTCCTCGGAAAGCCGATCGGCATTCTGGCGACCACGTGGCTGCTGACCAAGCTGACCCGCGCCCGGCTGGACGGCTCGCTGCGCTGGATCGATATCACCGGGGTGTCCATCCTCGCCGGCATCGGGTTCACCGTCTCGCTGCTGGTGGCAGAGCTGAGCTTCGGCCAGGGCAGCCCCCACGACGACCACGCGAAGGTCGGCATTCTGGCGGCGTCCTTCATTGCGGCCCTCCTCGCCAGTGCGGTGCTCACCACCCGGAACCGGCAGTACCGGATCGCGGAGGAAGAGGAGCGCCGGGATTCGGACCAGGACGGCATCCCGGACGTCTACCAGCAGGACGCCGCGGGTTCCTGACGACGTCGGGTTCCTAACGACTTCGGCCGCTGCGATGGTCCGCCGACGGCGGTGCCCCCCCCTTGTGGGCGTTTAGCGCCGGTGGTCCGTCCCCCGCATCCGCAGGGCCACCACCACGCCGGACGCCGCGGTGAGGGCGGCCACCACCATGATCGCCGGCGGAATCCCGTAGGCGTCCGCAAGGACGCCGGACAGCAGCGCACCTACGGCGAAGCCGCCGTCGCGCCAGAGCCGGTAGACGCCCACGGACCGTGCCCGCCAGCCCGGATGGGCGACGTCGCCGATCGCTGCCAGCAGCGTGGGGTAGACCATGGCCGTCCCGATGCCCATCAGCACGGCGGCGCCCAACCAGGGGCCGAACCCGTGCCCCGCCGCGACCATCACCAGTCCCGCCGCCTGCACGCCCATCCCGCCGGCGATCAGCCATTTCCGGCCGAGGCGGTCGGACGCCGCCCCGGTGACCAGCTGCACCGCGCCCCAGACTGCCGGGTACACGGCGGCCAGGATTCCCACCTGCTCCAGCGGCAGGCCGGCGCTGGTGAACAGCACCGGAAACAGTCCCCAGGCGAGGCCGTCGTTGAGGTTGTTCACCATGCCGGCCTGGCTCACGGCGGAGAGGGAGCGGTCCCGGAAACTGGTGAGCGTGAAGACCTCGCGGCTGCTGAGTCCGCCTGAAACAGCGCCCGCAGCCGGACCCGCCGCCGCACCCGCCACGGATCCGGCGCGGGAGGCCGCCTCGGCCTTGGCGTGGTGGTGGGTCTCGCGGACGGTGAGCACGGACAGGCCCAGCCCCACGGCGATGAACGCGGCGCCCAGCAGGAACGGTGCCGGCCGCAGGCCGTAGGTGGCCGCGAGATAGCCGGTGAAGAGCGCGGTGCCGGCCACGCCCAGGTAGCCTGCCGCCTCGTTGAAGCCCATGGCCAGGCCCCGGCGGTGCGGCCCCACCAGGTCCATCTTCATCACCACGGTGGTGGACCAGGTCAGCCCCTGGCTCACGCCCAGCACCACGTTGGCGGCGACGATCCATGCCCAGCTGGACCCGAAGATCAGCAGCAGCGGCACCGGGAGAGCGATCAGCCAGCCGGTCACCAGTACCGGCTTGCGGCCGAACCGGTCCGAGAGTGTTCCGGCGGCGTAGTTCGTGGCCGCCTTGGCCAGCCCGAAGGCCAGGATGTACGTCAGGGCGGCGCTGTAGGAGTCCAGGTGGAACACCTCGCCGGCCAGCAGCGGCAGCACGGTGCGTTCCTGGCCCAGGGTTCCACCCACCAGCGCGTTGACCGCCACCAGCAGCAGGAACTGCGGGAGGTTGCTGCGCAGGCCAAGGACGACGGCGGAACCGACGGCATCGCGGCGTGTGGCATGGCTGGGGGCGGGAGTCGACATGCCTCAATGATATACCCCTGGGGGTATCTCTATAAAGTGGCCCGGGAGCGGCGCCATACCGGATTCTCTGGCAGAGTATGACCATGCTCACAGTCATTGGCGAGGCCTTGGTAGATGTCGTCCAGCGGTCCTCCGGCACCCAAGCCCACGTCGGCGGCAGCCCCCTGAACGTCGCCATCGGTTTGGCCCGGCTGGACCACCCGGTCCAGTTCATCGGCCGCTACGGCCGGGACGAATACGGCGAAGCGGTGGCAGCGCACCTCAGATCCGGGTCCGTGCTGCTGCCCCTCGGCCCCGATGACCTGCCCACCTCCGTGGCGACGGCGCTGATCGACGACGCCGGGGCGGCCAGCTACACCTTCGACCTCGCCTGGCAGCTGCCCGACCTGACCGAGCGTCTGCCGCTCATGCTGCAGGCCACCACCCTGCTGCACACCGGCTCCATCGCCACCATGCTGGCGCCCGGCGCCGCCGCCGTGTTTGCCGCCGTCGAGCGCGCCCACCCCTCCGCCACGATCGGCTTCGATCCCAACTGCCGCCCGAGCATCATCACCGATGCCGACTACGCCCGGCACCAGGCCGAAAAGTTCGTCGCCCTCGCCGACGTCGTCAAGGCCTCGGACGAGGACCTCGAATGGCTCTACCCCGGCGTGGATCCGCTGGATTCGGCCCGGCGCTGGCTCTCGCTGGGCGGCTCCGAAGGCCCCGCGCTGGTGGTGGTCACCCGCGGCGCCGTCGGCCCCTGGGGCGTCAACGCCGACGGCGAAGCGCAGGCGCCGGCGCCCCGGGTCAAGGTGGCGGACACCGTGGGCGCGGGGGATTCCTTCATGGCGGCGCTGCTGTCCGGCATCGTGGACCGCGGCCTGGACGGCGCGCAGAACCGCGGCGAGCTGCGCTCCCTCTCCGCCGGCAGCCTGCGCGAGCTCCTGGTGCACGCCGCGGCGGCCGCCGCCGTCACCGTCTCCCGGGCCGGCGCCAACCCGCCCGGCCGCGCGGAACTCTCCGCCATGGAACTTGGTAGCGTGAACACCAGCACGGCCCCGTAAGCTCCCGACCTCCGCGTTAGACCTGAAAGGCAGCCATGACCTCCCACGACCCGTATGCCCCGCTCCCGGACGTTCCCGCCTTCGACCTCCGCAGTGAATCCTTCGCCGACGGGGAGACCCTCCCGCCGCCGCAGCGCAGCGGGCTCATGGGCGCCGGCGGCGAGGACGAATCCCCGCAGCTGAGCTGGAGCGGCGCCCCGGAAGGCACCAAGAGCTACGCCGTCACCGTTTACGACCCGGACGCGCCGACGGCCAGCGGCTTCTGGCACTGGGCCGTCCTGAACATCCCGGCGGACGTCACTTCGCTGCCGGCCGGCGCGGGCTCCAAGGACGGCGCACACCTGCCCCGGGGTGCCCTGCAGCTGAAGAACGACGCCGGATTCGCCGGCTTCGTGGGAGCGGCGCCGCCCAAGGGCCACGGCCCCCACCGCTACCTCGTGGTGGTGCACGCCGTCGACGTCGAACACCTCGACGTCGACGCGGATGGCAGCCCCGCGTTCCTCGGCTTCAACCTTTTCAGCCACAGCATCGGGCGGGCCCGGCTGACCGGCATCTACGAACAGCACTGAGAAGTTTCTAACAGCACTGACCGTCGGCGTCCCGGGCAACCGCCCGGGGCGCCGACGTAGACTGGCAGCATGCGGCTGGTAGCGAGCGATATCGACGGAACGATCCTGGGACATGACGGCAGGATCAGCGAACGGACCGTCCGCGCCTTCCACGCCTGCCGCGACGCCGGCGTGGAGCTGGTGTTCGTCACCGGCCGGCCGCCGCGCTGGCTGCACCCCCTTCGGGACCAGCTGGGCCACACCGGAACCGTGATCTGCTCCAACGGGGCCGTGGTCTGGGACCTGGAATCCGACCGGGTCATCTCCTCCCGCGCCCTGGCCCTCGAATCGGTCTTCGAAGCCCGGCGGATCATCCAGGGCATCCGGCCGGACGCGCTGTTCGCCGCGGAAACCCTCGAGGGCTTCCACCTGGAACCGCACTTCCTGGGCGGCAACTCGGCCGGCCTTCTCGACGAGGTCACCCCCGCTCCGCTGCACGAGACACTCCGTCCCGGCGATTCCGTCGTGAAGCTGATGGCGATAATCCGGGAAGGCACTGCGGATGAGTTCCTCGCGGACGTCTCGCCCGCCGTCGCCCACCTCGCCGCCGCCACCCACTCCGCCCCCAATATGGCCCTGCTGGAGCTCTCCCTCCCGGGTGTGAACAAGGCCGTGACCCTCGCCGAATATGCCCGCGCCCTGGGCCTCGGCGCCGAAGACGTGGTGGCGTTCGGCGACATGCCCAACGACATCGAGATGCTGCGCTGGGCCGGCCACGGCTACGCCATGGCCAGCGGCCACCCGGACGCCATCCGCGCCGCCGCGCACACTGCCCCGCACTTCGACGACGACGGCGTGGCCCAGATCCTGGAGGCACGGCTCGCCGACCTCGGCGTCCGCCAGCCCTGACCCTCACCCCGCGGCCCTGACCCGCCGTCATTCCGTCGCGCGGCGCTGACCCGCCGCGCCGCCCGTACGGCAGTCCCGCCCGCGCCGCGGACATGTGATTCCCAGCTTGCGGCCAACTGCCGTTCACCTTGGCCTCTTACGCTCGAGTCACGGAACGGATCGGATGACTGAGGGCGGGCAATCATGGCCAGGAACGTGAAGCGACATATTGACGACCAGCCGCTGCGGCGGGTCACTCCGGACGCCCACTGGCAGAGCCTGCGCCAGGGTGACCGGGTCCGGGTGCGGATGTCCCCGGGCTACGAGGCGGACGGATTCGTGGACGCGCTCACCGTGGACCACACCACCGTCTGGGTGGACCTCGACGGCGGCGGACGCACCCTGCTGCACTGCAGCGACGGCGTCGAAATCCTGCCCCACGGCTAGGACCGCGGCTCCGGTACGCTGACCGGATGAGCGCAGAGCACCCCTTCCTCGCCCGCGACGGCGGCCCAGCCACTCCCGTGGCCATCGCCCACCGCGGGTTCTCGCCGGAAGGTGCGGAAAACTCGATGGCCGCGTTCCGCGCCGCCGTCGGCCTGGGCTACCGGTACCTGGAAACCGACGTGCACACCACCGCCGACGGCGTGCTGCTGCTCTTCCATGACGAGACCCTGGACCGGGTCACCGACGGGGCCGGGCGCGTTTCCGAACTCTCCGCCGAGACGGTGGCCCGGGCGCGCATCGCCGGTACCGAGCCCATCCCGCAGCTCGCCGAACTCGTCGCTGAATTCCCCGACGCCAGGCTGAACCTGGACGTCAAGGACTGGAACTCGGTGGAAACCCTCGCCGCGGCGATCGAACGGCACGGGCTGCACGACCGGGTGCTGGTGGCCAGTTTCTCCGACCGCCGCCGCCGCGCGGTGCTGCGCCGCCTGAGCCGGCCGGCCGCCAGCTCCGCCGGCATGGCCTCCAACGCGCTCTTCGTGCTGCTGGGTCCGCTGCTCCCGACGCCGGTGATGCGGCGCGTGACGGCGCGGGCGCTGCGTGGGGTCGACGCCCTGCAGGTCCCGGTCCGGTTCGGCGCGGTTCCCGTGGTGACGGCGGGCTTCGTGCGGCGCGCCCACCGGCATGGCCTGCACGTCCACGTCTGGACCATCAATGAGGAGGCGGAGATGCACCGGCTCCTCGACCTCGGCGTCGACGGCATCGTCACGGACCGGGCGGACCTGCTCAAGGCCGTGCTCCAAGACCGCGGCCAATGGCGGGACTGAGGGGGCGCCGCAGACCAGCGCTGACCTGACCCCCGCGACGCCGATGCCGATGCACCGGCTCGCCGCTCCGGCCCTGCCCGTGGCTGTCTGCCCCGGCTGGCAGGATGGAGCCATGCGCATCCTGATTGCTCCGGACAAGTTCAAAGGCAGCCTCACCGCGGCCGAAGCCGCCGCCGCCATGGCCGAGGGGGCCCTCCGCGTCTATCCCGAGGCCTCCGTGCTGCAGCTGCCCGTCGCCGACGGCGGCGAGGGGACACTGGAGGCCGCGGTCAGCGCCGGCTACGAGGAGCGGCTGAACGCCGTCGTCGGGCCTATCCTGGCGCCGATCGGCGCGGCCTGGGCGCTCCGGAAGGATGCCTTCGGCGGGGCCACCGCCGTCATCGAGACGGCCCAAGCCTCCGGGCTCGCCCACATGGAACCGACGCCGGAGAATGCCCTGCGGGCGCACAGCTACGGTTCCGGGCAGCTGATCGCCGCCGCCCTCGACGCCGGCGCCACGGAGATCATCCTGGGCGTGGGCGGATCCGCCATGAGCGACGCGGGCAGCGGCGCCCTGCGCGCCCTGGGCCTCAAGCCGCTGGATGCCAACGGCAACGTCGTGCCCCTCGGCGGCGGCTCGCTTGCGGACGTTGTGGCCGTCGACGTCAGCGGACTGGACCCCCGGCTGTCGGCCGTGACGCTGCGCATCGCCGTCGACGTGCAAAACCCGCTCTTCGGCTCGGACGGTGCCGCGCACGTCTTCGGCCCGCAGAAGGGCGCCGACGAGGACGCCGTCGAACGGCTCGACGCGGGCCTGCGGAACTGGGCCTCGGTGCTTCGGCAGGCCACCGGCCGGGACGTGAACGTCCCCGGCGCTGGCGCGGCCGGCGGCTTCCCGGCGTCGTTCCTGGCCTTCAGTAACGCAGCGCTGGAAAGCGGTTTCCAGCTCGTGGCGGGCCTCACCGGCCTTGCCGACAAACTGCGCGGAGCGGACCTGGTGATCACGGGGGAGGGGTCCCTCGATGAGCAGTCGCTGACCGGCAAGGCCCCGGTGGCGCTGGCCGACGCCGCGCACGCGCTTGGCATCCCGGTGATCATGGTCGCCGGCCGGATTCTGGTCAGTCCGGAGGACCTGGAACGGCGCGGTGTGGTTGCCGCGGCGCAGCTCGTGGACTCGGCCCCGAGCCCCGAGGAGGCGCAGGCGAAGGCGGCCAAGTACCTCGCCTGGACCACCAGCCAGGTGCTCGAGGGTGCCTAAGCTGCGGGTGGGGACTCTGGTTTAGCGGCTCCCCGCTGAATAAGATTGCTGCATTGGGGGCCGTGACCCCCTGCCAGGGCCACGCGCAGACCGGTGGCCGTGACAGGAGATCCGCATGTCCATGAAGCGCAGCACCGCCCGCCGCCCCAAGCTCAGGGAACGGCGGCTCGAGGTCGAACACATCAATGTCGTGGACCGGCGTGTAATGCGCAAGGCCCTCGGCGGGACCATCGTCGGCAACACCATGGAATGGTACGACGTCGGCGTGTTCGGCTACCTGATCACCACCATGGGCCCGGTCTTCCTGCCTGAGGCGGACAAGACCGTCCAGAACCTGTTCCTGCTGGGAACCTTCGGCGCCACCTTTGTGGCCCGGCCCCTCGGCGGGGTGTTCTTCGGCTGGCTCGGTGACAAGATCGGCCGACAGCGGGTTCTCGCCATGACACTGATCATCATGGCCGCGTCCACCTTTGTGGTGGGCCTGCTGCCCGGATACGCCACTCTCGGAATCTGGGCGGCCGTGCTGCTGGTCGCCACCAAGCTGATCCAGGGCTTCTCCACCGGCGGCGAATACGCCGGCGCCACCACGTTCGTCAGCGAGCACGCCCCGGACGCCCGGCGCGGCTTCTTCGCCAGCTTCCTGGACCTCGGCAGCTACATGGGCTTCGCCATCGGCGCCGCCCTGGTCACGCTGTTGCAGGTCACCCTCGGCCAGGACACCATGCAGGCCTGGGGCTGGCGGCTGCCGTTCCTGATCGCCGGTCCGCTCGGCCTGATTGCCATCTACTTCCGGATGAAGATCGAGGAATCCCCGGCATTCCAGGCCAGCCTGGACGCCCAGGCCGGCGGCGAATCCGGTGAGTCCGCGGACGCGAAGGGCCCGGTGGCCATCTTCGCCTCGCACTGGCGCGGAATCCTGCTGGCGATGATCCTGGTGGCCGCCGCCAACACGGTGGGTTACGCGCTGACCTCTTACATGCCCACGTACCTGACCTCGAACAAGGGCTACGACGAACTCCACGGCACCCTGCTCACCATCCCCATCCTGGTCCTGATGTCCGCCGCGATCCCGCTGACGGGCAAGCTCTCGGACCGGATCGGCCGCCGTCCGGTGCTCTGGATCGGATCGCTGGGCACCGTGGTCCTGGCTCTCCCGGCGTTCCTGCTTATCGGCGTCGGAGCCATCTGGTCCACGCTGCTGGGGCTGGCGCTGATCGCCTTCCCGCTGACGTTCTACGTGGCCAACCTCGCCTCCACACTCCCGGCGCTGTTCCCGACGGAAAGCCGCTACGGCGCCATGGGCATCGCCTACAACTTCGCCGTCGCCATCTTCGGCGGCACCGCCCCGTTCATCATCGCGTCCCTCATCGCCGGGACGAACAACGAAATGATGCCGGCCTACTACCTTATGGCCACGTCCGCGATTGGCGCGATCGCCGTCTACTTCATCAAAGAAACCGCCGGTCGGCCGCTGATGGGCTCGATGCCGAGCGTCGACACGGTCGAGGAGGCCCACGAGCTTGTGGCGGGACAGGAGGAAAACGAACTGCTGGACCTCAACGAGATGCCGTTCGACGAGACCTACCACCCGGCTGAGGGGGACCGGCCGGCGTCGGAGCAGAGCGCATCAGACCGGGAGGGCGACGCCGGGCGTGACAGCGTGTCGGAACGCAGGGACTAACGCGGGCTCAGGCGCCGGTATCGTAGTGGGGCTCGGCGACAGGCTTCGACTCCGGTGAACCCTTCTCGCGGAGGTAGACCGATGCTCCCACCAGGACGGCGACCGCGAGGAACTCACTCTGCCAGTTCTGGAAGGATTCGAACCAGAAGCGGCTGGTCGCAAGGTAACCGAGCACGCTTACGGTCGGCTGGCCATGATCCATCTGCTCCTGGTTGTATTCGTCGCTGCCCCCGACGGCATGCAGCGCCACGGAGCCGAGAAACAGCACCAGGAACATGATCGAGAGCGAGTGTTCGTAGATCTTCAGGATCCAGCCCCCGTGCCGCACGGGCCACGGCGAGGATGACGATACCCGCGCGGCACCCGGACCGTCGTCCTGCGGTGACTTCCTGCCCAACGGCTTCGATTCCGAGGACCCCCGCTGGAAGAGGAATACCGTCAGGAGGACGTACATCCCCATCTGCAGGAACTCGGATTCCCAGTTCTCAAACGTCGCCTCGAGGAAGGCCCCGGTGCCGAGATAGGCGCCGATACTTACGGCGGGGTGCCCGTGGGCAAGTTGGTCGTCGCTGTAGTCGGCGGCCCCGCTGATCACCATCCCGCCGAAAAACACTATGAACAGGCCGGCACTGGCCAACAGGAGTCCATGCTCCCGCATCCACTTAGTCATCGTTGCCTCCTCCGTTGCCTGAAGACGTGCTGGTATGCGAAGCGCGTTGCCCTTTGGCCCTCCGCCGTAGCCGGTCCGGCACCAGGACCAGGAGCACCAGCAGGACCGCCAGGAGCACCGCACCGGCCACAATCCCGGCGGTCCGGCCGATCGTGACATCGAAAACAAGGGCCGACGTCCCGACGCTGAGAAGGGCGACGGCGGCCAGGGCGGTCTTCGCGATCCGGTCCGCGCTGGAGACCAGAACCTCCTTCAGGCCCTGCCGGAACAGCCGGCGGTGAGCGCTGACCGGCAAGAGAATCAGGGCCGTGGTGAGCGCCGCGAGGACCACGTTGCAGAGATAAAGCCCGATTTCGAAGCTGTCCAGCTTCTCGAAGCGGCTCTGGAACGGCAGCGTCAGCAGGAAACCGGCAAGGATCTGCACGCCCGTCTGCAGCACCCGGAGTTCCTGCAGCAGTTCGCCCCAGTTGCGGTCCATCTTCTCGTCAAAGGTCTCACTCCGCCCGGCTTCCCGGGACTCATCGGTGCGCGCCATCGCTGCTCCTCTACTGAGATTTCACTCTAGTACTAAGCTTACTGACGAATTTCGGGTACGGTGGAAGAGCAGGGAAATTCTGCCAGGCTAACCGCCGGCCGCCGCTAACCAGGAGGAAGCATATGTCTGAAGACCAGCACCGCGTCGTCGAGGAAGAAGCAGGCGGCTACGGTACCCCCACCGCCGAGCAGGAGATGCCCGGCGGCGACACCAAGAGCTTCGCACAGCCGCGCGACGAAGAAGCGTTCGACGCCGCAGGCCTCAACCAGGACAGCCCGGACGGTGAAACCTTCCCGGCCGGCGCCCCGGATCTGAGCCAGTTCGGCGCGGAAGACCAGGACAGTGCAGGAGAACCCGGAGCGGGACGCTTCGGAGGAACGGAGGAGCAGATGAACGCGGAAAACGAGAGCACCGAGCAGGGCTTCGAGTCCGGCGACGAGACCGCAGCCGAGAACGGCGGCGCCGTGCCGTCGTCGGAAGCTGACATGGACTCCGCCAACACCGAGGAGGCCGAACCGGGCCGCCCGTTCTCCTCGGAGTCCGGGCAGGACGCCGCCGGCATTCCCGACGGCTCCGGCACGGATCTGCCGGAGGAGCACTCGCCGAAGGATCGCGACGACGAGGACAAAGAGTCCTTCAACGCCGGGTGATCGCAGGCTTCGTCAGCAGTAAACAGCAAGGGCGGCGCCCCTCCTTTCCGGGAGTGCGCCGCCCTTTGCCATGTTGCCGGCCGCGATCGTCGGCTAGCGGCGCTTCTTGGGGGCGCGCTTGGCTGCTGCGTTCACGGCGCCCCGGGCGGCGGCCGCGGCTGCGCCGTCCTCGGTCTCAGGCTCGGCGACCGTTCCGCGGGCCTTCGCGATGGCCTTCATGCCGTGGTAGATCACCAGCGCGGCGGCCGAGCCGAGGGCGATGCCGGTGAACTTCAGGTCGCCAATGGTCCAGGTGTAGTCGGCGATTCCCACGATCAGGGCGACGGCGGCCGTGGTGAGGTTGACCGGGTTGGAGAAGTTGACCTTGTTCTGCACCCAGATCTTCACGCCGAGGACGCCGATCATGCCGTACAGCATGGTGGCGGCGCCGCCCAGGACACCCGCCGGGACGGTGGCGATCAGTTCGCCGAACTTCGGCGAGAAGCTGAGGATTACGGCGAAGAGGCCGGCAACCCAGTAGGCCGCCGTCGAATACACCTTGGTGGCGGCCATGACGCCAATGTTTTCAGCGTAGGTGGTGGTGCCGGAGCCGCCGCCGAGGCCGGCGAGGACCGTCGCGGCGCCGTCGGCCATCAGCGCGCGTCCGGAGACGCCGTCGAGGTTCTGCCCGGTCATGGCGGAGACGGACTTCACGTGGCCGATGTTCTCGGCAACCAGCACCAGGACTACCGGCACGAAGAGGCCGACGACGCCGAGGTGGAACTCGGGGGTCTGGAAGTGCGGCAGGCCGATCCAGGCGGCGGCGTCGACCTTGGCAAAGTTGACCTCCCCGCGGATGATCGCCACAAGGTAGCCGACGACGACGCCCACCAGGATGCTCAGGCGGCCGAGGATGCCGCGGAAGAAGACGCTGACCACGATGATGACGGCGAGCGTGATCAGGGCGGTGATCGGGGCGGCGTCGAAGTTGTTCTTGGCCGCGGGGGCGAGGTTCAGGCCGATCAGGCCGACGATGGCACCGGTGACGATCGGGGGCATGAGGCGGTTGATCCAGCCCGCCCCGAACTTCTGTACGATCGCGCCGATGATGGCGAGGCCGATGCCGGCCATCACCACGCCGCCGAGGGCGCCGGGGATGCCGAACTGCTGCTGCGAGGCCATGATCGGGGCGATGAAGGCGAAGGAGGAGCCGAGGTAGCTGGGGACGCGGCCCTTGGTGATGACCAGGAACAGCAGGGTGCCGACGCCGGAGAAGAACAGGGTGGTGGCCGGGGGCATGCCGGTGATGATCGGAACCAGGAAGGTGGCGCCGAACATGGCCACGACGTGCTGCATGCCGACGCCGATGGTCAGCGGCCACGCCAGGCGCTCGTCGGGCCGGACGACCTCGCCGGGGCGGATGGACTTGCCGTTTCCGTGGATCTTCCAGTTGGTTCCGAGCATGCTCATGGCAGTGAGCCTTTCAAAAGGGTGTCGCGGGGCTGGGAAGGAATCTTCCGGGTGACACTTTACCGCGCCGGCGTCAGCGGCCGTCGGCCGGCGGGTGCGGCCCCGGCACCCCGGCGGAACAGGAGCACCGCCTGGGGCTGCTTCTCCGTCTCCCTCGGCGGGCGGACCATTTGCTCCACCTGCTCGAAGCCGTGCGCGGCGAAGCTGCGCGCGACGTCGCCGGGGTTGTGCAGTTCGGCGCGGAGCACGACGTCGTGCCCGTACGCGCGCGTCAGGGTGCGGGAGCCGCTTCCGGCCTGGAAGGCAACCAGCGCGGCGCCGGCCGGCCGGAGGACCCGGGCGAACTCCCGGGCGACGGCGTCGATCGCTTCCGGATCGAGGTGGATGATCGAGTACCAGGCCACGACCCCGTCCGCGGAACCATCGTCGGCGGGCAGGGCGGTGAGCTCGCCGGCCGTGAACTCGATCTCCGGGTGCAGGCGCCCGGCCACCCGGACCATGGTCGGTGAGAGGTCGACACCGTTCACGTTCAGCCCGGCGGTCCGGAGGTGGGCGGCATGATCGACGGGCTCCGGCATAGCCCGAGCCTACCGCGGCATGACAGTGCCGCCCGGCCGCGCCGCTGTATGGTGGGCCCGATGACGACGACTGAGCTCCTCGCGGCCTATGATCAGCAGCTTCGCACCGACGCGGAAACTCCCAGTGCGGTGGCCGTCGAACGGTTGGGTCCGCTGCGTCTCGTCACGTTTCCCGGCGGCAGAGGGTTCGTCACCTATCAGGATCTGGGCGGGGCAGACGCGCCGACGATCGCCGGGTGGGTGGCGGAGACCGTCGAGTATTACCGCGCCCAACCCGGGATTGACCGGTTCGAGTGGAAGACCCGCGGCCACGATCACGCCGCCGGCCTGCATGAGGCCCTCCTGGAGAACGGTCTGGAGGCCGACGAGACCGAGTCGATCATGATCGGCGCGGCCAGCGGCTTGGCGGTCGACGTCGACCTCCCGCCGGGCGTTACCGTCCGGCAGGTGTCCGACGAGGCTGGCATCCGGGCGATGTGCGCCATGCAGGACGAGGTCTTCGGCAGCCCCGCCTCGGACGGCAACGCCGAAGCGGTGTTGCGCCGCGCGGCCCGCGACGACGGAATGCAGCTGTGGGCGGCCGAACACGACGGTGTGATCATCAGCGCCGGGCGCCTGGAACCCGTCCCCGGAACCGATTTCGCTGGCATCTGGGGTGGCGCTACGCGGTCGGAATGGCGCGGGAGGGGCATCTACCGCTCGGTCACGGCGGCCCGGGCGCGTGCAGCGTTGGACCTGGGCAAGACGCTCATCCACAGCGACTCGACCGAGTTTTCGCGTCCCATCCTGCAGCGCTCAGGACTGGTTCGGGTGTCGACCACGACGCCGTATCTTTGGCGGCGTTCGTCCGGGGCCGACGGGAGCTGATGACCGACGTGTGGGACGGTGTGAACGGCCGTCGCACGGGGCGAGCTGCCACCGACTACGACGCGTACGCTGCCAAGATGCGAGGGCTGGTGGCATCCGGGCGGGACATGGAGGCCGATGCTCGATTCGTCGACACGTTGGTTCCGCGAGGGGCGGTCATCCTCGACGTGGGCTGCGGGATCGGCTCCGCCGTGGCCGCACTGCGGGAACGAGGCCATGAGGCGTTCGGTGTCGACCCGACGCCTGCTGTGCTCGAAGTGGCAACCCAAAGCCATGATCCTGCCTGGTTTCGGAAAGCTGCGGCCGCCGATCTGTCCTTGAGGAAGTTCGGCTTGGTGGACCTACCCAAGAGCTACGACGCAGTCATGGTGTCCGGGAACGTGCCGGCGTTTCTTACCGACGCGGAACTGGGGGGCGTCTTTGACCTAGCTGCCGAGATCCTTGTTCCAGCCGGACAGTTGGTCATTGGCACGACCACCCAGGCTCGCGGCGGCCCGGCAACCCAGGATGAACTCGCCGTCGGTGCCGGCCTTGGCCTCAGTCACCGCTTCTCTGACTGGCATTTGGGAGCATTCTGCGACTCCTCACCATGGTCCGTCAGCGTCTTCACAAACCCCGGCGCCCGGAGGGCGACGTTTGGCCCGGACGGCATGTTCATTCTGAATTCTTAGGTTTCAAACGCAGGGAGAGAGTGTCACAGCCGAGCGGCGCCTTTGTCCTCGCGATCTCCTTGTCTCGGCGCCTTCTCGTTCCCCGCCCTCGTTCGTAGTGGTAGTTCCGCGCTCAGCACTGCTGGATCGGCCGCGGTTCTCCTCTGCCTCAGCGCGTCACCGTGTGAAGTAGGGGTTTTGTCGGGGTTTTTGGTGAGGGTCGAGGTGGGGTGGCGGGATGTACCAAGGAGTCCCGTTGCGGGACTGGATGGTCCATTGTTCTTTGTGGATCAGGTGATGGTGGTGTGAGCACAACAGGACACCGTTATCCGTGCTCGTTGGGCCGCCGCGGGACCAGTAGTCGATGTGGTGGGCTTCGCACCACGGGGCCGGGATGGTGCAGCCGGGGAAGGTGCAGCCCTTGTCGCGGGCGGTGATGGCTTTGCGGATGTGGGACGGGAAGATTCTGCTGGTCCGGCCGATGTCCAGGACGCGGCCTTTGGTGCCGAGGAGGACGGGAATGATGTCCGCGTCGCAAGCGATCTTGCGGATGGTGGCGGCGGTGACGGGGCCGGTGAAGGCCAGCGACCCGGTCCCGGCCAGGCCTAGGGTGCCGCGCCCATCCGGGGTTCTGGCGGTGCCATCGTCGGTGGTGAGGCGGGTAAGGAGGTCGCGGTAGTCGATGGTGACCAGGACCTGGGGGCGGAGACCTCCGGCCGCGGGGAGCCCGCCGCTGGCGAGGGAGATTTTGGAGCCGGCGACCAGGCCGTCGAGCAGCCGTTGTGGACGGGTCCGGAGGTCCAGCCGCTCGTCGGGTATGCCGGGCTCCCCGGCGAAAGGATCCCCGGCCCCGGCCGGTGTCCCTGCAACCTGACTGGTTCCGGTGCGGGGGTTGGTGGCGGTGTTCATGACCGTGAGGAGGTGTTCGAACTGGTCAGTGGTGGCGAAGATTTCCAGGTGCTGGAGACCGTGCCGGGGTCGGCGGATGAACGCTCCCTGGAGTTGGCGGAGGAGCTCTTCGGTGGGTTCGGCGCCGTCCTGGTCCAGGCCGTCGACCCAGCGGCGGGCGACCCGGGTGAGGAAGTCCGGGTCGTGAACCGCCGCGACAGTGGTCAGGGCTTCTTCCATCCGGGTCACGGTGGCCGTGTCGGTCAGGAGCCGGACCCGGGCGAGGGCCTGGGTGATGATGGTCGCGGACCGGGAAGGGAGCTCCCCTTCCGCGAACGCCGAGGCCAGTTCCTCGTGAACGGCTGGAATTCTTTGGCCCGTCAGCCCAACCCTGGGCAGCAGTTCCCCGGCCAGGCATAGACGCCGGTGGGCTTCGGCGGTGCTGATCCGGAGGCGGTCGCGCAGGAAGTCAGTGGTCCGCCGATACCCGTCACCCTCGGGCCCGGGCGCGGAGCGATCAGAAGCATCGGCTGCGGCCCGGGTTCGCGTTCGGTCGACGGCTCCTGCGGCAACCACCTGCAGGAACTCCACTGCTCGGGCGATTTCCTCCACGTCCCCGGCGAAAGCCGCGGCCTCAGTGAAACCCAGGAGCCCGGCGTCGTCGACCGCGGCCGCGCAGACCTCGCGCAGCGCGGCGGTGATATCCCCCAATGCAATACCGCCGCGCCCGCCAGTTACCGGTCCGGGGACCGGAAGAAACGAAACCGCAGCCGTTGCGTTCATGGGTTAATCCTGTCCCCGACCACTGACAATTAAGCTCGCACCGGTGAACCGAACACGCCCGTCACAGACCAGCCGGGGAGCCGGTAGAGAAGAAACCGCAGCCAGTGCGTCCATGACCTGATACTCCCGCCGACCTCTGACAATTAAGGCCGCCCGCCAGCCGCGGCAGCCATGCCCGCCCACCAACCCCGCCCAACAACCCGAAACCAGCACCAAAGCCACGGAACCGCATAGATTGGTCCGGTGGAGAACGAAGAGGTCCTGGACGGCGGCAATTCGAGCGTAGTGGTGCGCGTGGGGGACACCGTCCGCCGCAACACAGGTCCGTGGACCCCCGCCGTGCACGAGTTCCTCAACGCCCTCCACGCCGGTGGCGTCACCAACGTCCCGGAGGCGCTCGGGCTCGACGAGCAGGGCCGCGAGATCCTCACGTTCGTGCCGGGCGACGTCGTTCGCTACCCACTCCCCGCCTGGATCTGGCACCCGGATATCCTCCGCGACGCCGCCACCATGCTGCGGAAAATCCACGACGCCGGAGCTCACCTCGCGGACCCAAGTCGGCCCTGGCTGCTGGCCAGCCACGAACCGGCCGAGGTCGTCTGCGCCAACGACTTCGCGCCCTACAACATGGTGTTCCGGGACCGGAAACTCACCGGGGCCTTCGACTTCGACGCCGCCTCGCCCGGCCCCCGCATCTGGGACGTCGCCTACTTGGCGTATCAACTGGTGCCGCTGATCGAAGGCACCGGCCCCGGGGAGCCCGCGGAGGAGGAAAAGCCCGGCCGGCTGGACGATCTCATCGAGGCCTACGGCCAGCCCTTCGCGCACGCCGACATCTTTGAGACCCTCGGCCGGCGGCTGCTGGAACTCGCGGACTACTCGGACCGGCGTGCCGTCGAGAGCGGACGCACGGAACTGCACGAGCACGCCGCCGGCTACCGCCGGGACAGCGCCCGGATGTTCGCCCGCGCCCAGGCGCCGGATGTGGCTGATCTCACGTCTTGAGGCGGGAAGCGGCCGGTGAACGCCCCGGTTAATCCCTAAGACAGCAGCGCTCCCTATGCACGGACTACGCACGGACAACGCACGGACCGGGCCGGGAAGCAGCAACGCAGACCAGGGAAAAGAGACGCACATGACCATCGCCCACGAAGAAGCAGTAATCGACGCCGAGGCTGTAGACGCCATCTTCGCCCAGGCCCGCACCGCGAACGCCTTCACCGGCGAGGTCACCGACGAGCAGGCCCGCGCCATCTACGAACTGACCAAGTTCGGCCCCACCGCCTTCAACTCCCAGCCGCTGCGCATCACCTACGTCCGCTCGGACGAGGCCCGCGCCACGCTGGTGGACGCCCTGTCCGCCGGTAATCGCGCCAAGACCGCCTCGGCACCGCTGGTCGCCATCCTCAGCACGGACACCGCCTGGCACGAACAGTGGGACGCCTTCCTCCCCGGCTACAACGCCCCGAAGGCCATGTACGACGCGTCCCCGGACCTCGCCGCCGCCACCGGCAACAACAACGCCCACCTGCAGGCCGGCTACTTCATCCTTGCCGTTCGCTCCCTCGGCTTCTCTGCGGGCCCGATGACCGGCGCCGACTTCGCCGCGATTGACGCCTCGTTCTTCCCCGACGGCAGCCAGAAGAGCTTCATGGTGGTCAACATCGGCCGCCCCGCCGAAAACGCCTGGGGCGCCCCGAAGCCCAAGTTCGCCTACGAAGACGTCGTCCGCACCGTCTAGGTCGGTGGCAGACTGGGCCCATGCGGAACCTGGTGGCCGTCGCCTTCGTAGAGCCCGTCAGCGCGGGGCTGGTCTTCGCGCGCGACGCGTGGCCGCTGCACATCACGCTGGTGCGCTTCGACGTCGCGGAGCCGCCTGCGGAGGCTAACGACGACGGCGGCCCCGGCGCCCCGGCGTCGGGCGCAGCGCCCTCGTCTTCGGGCGGGACTCCGGAAGCCGGCCCACCGGAAGCCGGCCCGCTGGCGTCGCACCCTCTGGAAACCGACGTCGCCCGGCGCATGGACCCGGTGGTACGCGCCGCCCTCGGCGAGGTCCTTACCGCGGGGGAACCGGCCAACTTCGGCCGGAACGGCTCGATCCCGGTCACCCTGATCGAACCCAACGACCGCCTCCAGCGGCTGCACGAAGGGCTGCTGGACGTCGTCGAATCGCTGCGCGGTCGGGTCGCCACGAGTGCCTACACCCGGTCCGGCTACCGCCCCCACGTCTCCCATTAGGGCACCAAACTGCTGAAAACCGGTGACCGGCTGGTCCTCGACCGGGTCGCGCTGGTGGACATGGCGCCGGGCGGCATCCACAGTTCCCGCGAGGTCCTGCGGCTGTGGGAAGCCACATTGTGAATTAAGCTCTTCATTTTTATCGTGGGGTGCCATACTGGGGGCACATGGGGAGTCTGACACCGCTGAAATGGGGTCACCGGGTGCTGGCGGGAGAAAAAGCGGATGGTGCTTGATACGTCGACCCTGCGAGTTTCGCTGGCCGTCGTCACGCTGACACTGTTGTTCCTCTTCTTCTTCATCACGTACCGCAAAACCCGCTCGGCCTACAGTGCCTGGTGGTGTTCCGCTCTGCTCTTGTTCCTCACCGGCTCCGCCTCCTATCTGCTGGACGGAACCGTGCATCAGGAGTGGGCCAACCCGCTCGGGAACACCCTCCTGGTCGGCGGCGCGGGGGCCATGTGGGCCGGGGCCCGCTCGCTCCGCCGCACCAGTCCCAGGATCTGGTACCTGCTCGCAGGTCCAGTTGTCACCGGTATCGTCTCAATCTTCGACAACCCGGCCACGAACAACTGGTCCGGCGGCCCGGTTCTCCTGGGGCTGATGGGCCTCATGCTGGGGCTGTCCTCGCGGGAGCTCTTCCTCCTTGAGGTCGACTACTCCCGCGTCCACCGGCCGCTCGCCTACGGCTCCGCCCTGCTGACCATCTTCTACGTCGGCCGTCTGGTGGTGTTTCTGCTGCAGGGGCCGAACAGCCCGGTGTTCGTCACGTATTTCGGCTCGGTCGTGACCACCGTGCTGACCACGATGGTCCTGGTGGTGGCGTCCTTCACCATGGTGGAGCTGAGCAACGAACAGCTGACCCGTGACCTGCGCGCGCGGGCGACGATGGACGGTCTGACAGGGCTGCTGAACCGGACCGCGTTCATGGACCTCGCCGCCGATGAGCTGCGCAGGCTTAGTAACGCCCGGACGCCGGCCGCCCTGGTGTTGGCCGACCTGGACCACTTCAAGACCGTCAACGACCGGTACGGCCATGCCGCCGGCGACGTGGCGCTGCAGGCCTTCGCCCAAGCTTGCATCGAATCGGTCCGCTCGACCGACTTGGTGGGCCGCTATGGCGGTGAGGAATTCATCCTTCTCCTGCCCGGTGTGAGCCCCGAGCGTGCCGGCGACATGACGGCCAACATCAGCCGGCGGCTGCAGGAAAAGCAGCCGCAGGTGGAGGCCAAGCTTCCGACCGTCAGTTACGGCATCACCGCCACCCGGCCCGGGCGTGCGGACCTGAAAGCGTTAGTGGAGTGCGCCGACGCCGCCCTCTACCGGGCCAAGACCCAGGGCCGCGACCAGTCGGTGCTGGCGGCCACCCTCCGCGAGGAAGAGACCGCCGGAACCGTCTGAGCCGGACAGCCAGCGCGCGGGGCGCCCGCCGAAGCAGGCGCCGCGAGCGAACCAGCCGAACAGGCCCCCGGGGCGCCGCAGCGCCCCGGGAACGGGTCAGGAGATGACCGAGTCCACAAGCGCCTTCGCCTCGGCCTGGACCTGCTTGAGGTGCTCCTCGCCCTTGAAGGACTCGGCGTAGATCTTGTAGACGTCTTCGGTACCCGAGGGGCGTGCGGCGAACCAGGCGTTCTCCGTGACCACCTTGAGGCCGCCGATGGCCGCGCCGTTGCCGGGGGCCTCGGTCAGCTTAGCGGTGATCGTCTCGCCGGCCAGTTCCGTCGCGCTGACGTCCGAGGAGGAGAGTTTGCCCAGAGCTGCTTTCTGCTCGCGGGTCGCAGCCGCGTCGATGCGGGCGTAGACGGGGTCGCCGAACTGGTCGGTCAGGCCCTTGTAGAGCTCCGACGGCGAGCTGCCCGTGGCGGCGGTGATCTCGGAGGCCAGCAGGGCCAGCAGGATGCCGTCCTTGTCGGTGGTCCAGACGCTGCCGTCCATCTTGTTGAAGGAGGCGCCGGCGGATTCCTCGCCGCCGAAGGCACCCTCACCGGAGAGCAGACCCGGCACGAACCACTTGAAGCCCACGGGTACCTCCACGAGCTTCCGGCCCAGGCTTTCGGCGACCCGGTCGATGATCGAGGACGACACGAGGGTCTTGCCGATCACAGACTGCGGGTTCCAGCCGGTGCGGTGCCGGTACAGGTAGTCGATGGCGACGGCGAGGTAGTGGTTGGGGTTCATCAGCCCGCCCCGGCCGTTGACGACGGGCGTCACGATGCCGTGCCGGTCGGCGTCGGCGTCGTTGCCCGTGGCGATGTCGAAGGGGGCGGCGCCGTCCGCACCCGCTCCCATCCGCTGGATCAGGGAGGCCATGGCGGCGGGGGAGGAGCAGTCCATCCGGATCTTCTCGTCCCAGTCGAGGGTCATGAAGGCCCACTGCGGGTCCACGGTGGGGTTCACCACGGTGAGGTTCAGGTGGTGGCGTTCGCCGATCTCGCCCCAGTAATCCACGGAGGCGCCGCCCATCGGGTCCGCGCCGATCCGGACGCCGGCGTCGCGGATGGCGTTCAGGTCCAGGACGGAAGGCAGATCGTCGACGTAGCTGGAGAGGAAATCGAACTTGCCGGTGGTGCCGGCGGCCATCGCCTCGGCGATCGGAACCCGCTTGACGCCGCGGAGGCCGTTCTCGAGCAGTTCGTTGGCGCGGTTGGCGATCCAGCCGGTCGCGTCGGTGTCCGCCGGGCCGCCGTGCGGGGGGTTGTACTTGAAGCCGCCGTCGCCGGGCGGGTTGTGGCTGGGGGTCACCACGATGCCGTCCGCCTGCGGGGCGCCGGCCGAGGCCTTGTTGTTGTGCGTAAGGATCGCGTGGCTGAGCGCCGGCGTGGGCGTATAGCCGTGGCGGGCGTCGATCAGCACGTGCACGCCGTTGGCGGCGAGGACTTCCAGTGCGGAGTTCTGCGCCGGTTCGCTCAGGGCGTGCGTGTCCTTCGCCAGGTACAGCGGGCCGGTGATGCCCTGCCCGGCACGGTATTCCACGATCGCCTGCGTGATGGCGAGGATGTGCGGCTCGTTGAACGAGGCCTTGAGGCTGGAGCCCCGGTGGCCGGAGGTGCCGAACACCACCCGCTGGCCGGGGTCTTCGAGGTTCGGCGCGACGTCGTAATACGCGTCGAGGAGCGCTGTGAGGTCAACAAGGTCCTGGGGTTGGGCAACTGTGCCCGCGCGGCTAGCCATGGCTCCAGCATGCCAGAACCACGGCCCCGGTGGCACGGTTTGGTCGCAATGCGGCCGCGGGTGACGGCGGAAACGATGTCGGGACGGTCGGCGGAAATGACGGCGGGAACCGCTGCCGCGCCCGCCGGCATCGCGGCGGTACGCTGGACGAACACACGTGAACAAGGGGAGTGCGATGACCGAGCAGACCGGGCCCGGGTACGACGGCGGCTACCGCGGTCAGGTACCGCCGATGCCGCGGTCCGCGCCCCACCAGGGGATCCCCGCCGGCGGTTACGGCCCGGCCGGCTCGGGCGCTGGCGGCCCCGGCGCCTACGGCCCCCCGGACTACCGGGGAGGCGCACGTCGGCAGCCTGCCGCGGTCGACGCCTACGGCCAGCCGCTCTATTACCCGGTGGCTGCCGCCCCGAAGGGCCTCAGCATCGCCAGCCTGTGCTGCGGCATCGCGGCCTTTCTGGGACTGGGCTTCTTCCTGCTCCCGCAGCTCGCTGCCGTCTTGCTGGGTCACCTTGCGCTGCTCCGCGAACCGGGAGGCCGCGGCCTGGCCATTGCCGGCCTGGTCCTGGGCTACATTGCGATTGCCATCACGCTGCTGGTGGTCATCGTCCTCGGCGTCGCCTTCTCTAACGCGGACTTCGTTACCCGATAAGGGCCTCCAGCAGCCGCCCGGCGTTGGCCTCCAGCCAGTCGCGGCGGCGCTGGATCAGTCCGCCCACGCCCTCGTCCCACATCCGGGCCCAGCCGCCGCCGAGCGTCCGGGCCCGCTCCTGCATCCGGCCGTAGCTCAGCTCCGCCGCCTCGACGCCCAGGGCGGGCACCCGGCGTCGTTCCTCCGGGGTCCAGCCGTAAGCGTCGGCAAAGATGCGCAGCCTGCGGAAGGGGTCCGTGCCGGCCCAGCCGGGCCACGTGTCCTCGGGGGCGCGCAGCGGAACCCAATGCATCGCCGCGTTGTAGGAATCGCGCAGGGCGGTGGCGGGACCGGCAAGGTCGAAGTCCACCAGCCCCGCGGCCAGGCCGTCCCGGACCACAACGTTCTGCGGCGTCACATCCAGGTGGCACACGAGGGCCGGGCCGTCTGCGGTCCGTAAGGAATCAGGAACGGGGAACGGCCGGTCCGGGAACGGGTGGGTGTCCGGGACGTACCCGGCGGAGGCCGCGTGCAGCCTGAGGACCAGGCGGCCCACCGAGGCCAGCAGCTCCTCGGACTGCACCCACGGTTCCGGCTTGGCCCCGGCGCAAGCCCCCGACAGGTACGTCAGCACGTCACGGCCCTGGCCGTCGCGGCCTAGGAACCGGGGCGACCCGTCGAACCCGGCCTCCTCCAGCCAGTCCAGGTACGCCGCGACGGCGAGGCTCTGGGGCTGATGCGGCCGGCGGATGGTCCCGCCGACCCGCACCACCCCCTCAGTAACATCGCCCGCCGGCATGAGTTCGACGTCGGACGCCTCGCCGGGGGCGGGGACGTAGACGCGCGCCTCAACCGGCGGGCGATGCGGGGTGCTCATTCGGCCTAGCGTACGCCGCCCATGAGCTTCTTGATGGCCGGGGACGCGGCCGCGAGGCCGACCGCCAGGACCATCGCGGTGCCGCCGACGCCGATGAAGTACGGCAGCTCATCGTCCGGGTTGTAGAGGCCCGAGAGGATGCCGGCCAGCGTGGTTCCGAGCGACACCGACAGGAAGAACAGCGCCACCATCTGGGTGTGGAACGCCTGCGGGGCCAGCTTGGTGGTCACGGACAGGCCGATCGGGGAGAGGAACAGCTCCGCGAGAGTGAACAGGAACAGAATCCCGATCAGCGCCAGCAGCGGGGTCTTGCCGCCGCCGGCCAGCGGGATGAACGCCAGGAACGCCAGGCCCATCACGAACAGGCCGATGGAGAACTTCAGCGCCGAACCGGGCTGCTTGCGGCCCAGTCGGGTCCACAGCGCGGCCATGACGCCGGCGAAGATGATGATGAACACCGGGTTGATCGACTGGACCCAGGCGGCGGGCATTTCCCAGCCGAAGAGGTTCCGGTCCAGCTTCTCCTCCGAGTACACGGCGATGAAGGTGAACTGCTGCTGGAACAGGGCCCAGAACGCGGCGGAGGCGATGTACAGCGGGATGAACGCGGTCACCCGGCCGCGCTCCAGCGTGGTGACCTTCTTGCTGCTGTAGATCAGCACGAAGTACAGCACCGAGGCGCCGATCGCGGCGTAGGCCATGGACATGGCCAGGTTCTTGGCGTTGACCGCGCCGGTGCCCAGCAGCAGGGCAATGACGACGACGATCGCCGCGAAGATCAGGCCGTAGCGGGTGCGCTGGTTGGCCGGCAGCGGGTTGGGGACGCGGTGCGCCTCGGCGGGGAGCTTGCCGCGGCCCATCGCGTAGATGCCCAGGCCGATGGCCATGCCGATGGCGGCGGCGCCGAAGCCCCAGTGGAAGCCCTGGCTTTCCTGCAGCCAGCCGGTCACCAGCGGGCCGATCAGGCCGCCGGTGTTGATGCCCATGTAGAAGATCGAGAAGCCGGCGTCGCGGCGTTCGTCCTTTTCCCGGTACAGGCTGCCCACGAGCGCGGTGGCGTTGGCCTTCAGTCCGCCGGAGCCGATGCCCACGAGCACCAGACCGGTTATCAGGCCGGGGATGCCCGGGATCAGCGCCAGGCCGATGTGGCCGGCCATGATCATGATCGCGGAACCGAAGAGGACCCGCTCGGAGCCGAAGAGCCGGTCGGCGAGCCAGGCGCCGAGGATGGTGGAGAGGTAGACGCCGCCGCCGTACGCGCCGACCAGGCTGGCGGCGAGGGCCTTGTCGATCTCCAGGCCGCCCTGGGTGGCCGAGAAGTACATGTAGTACAGGAGGATGCCCTGCATTCCGTAGAAGGAGAAACGCTCCCACATTTCTACGGAGAAGAGGCTGGCCAGCATTTTCGGGTGGCCAAAGAAGGAGGTGTCGCCCGGCGTAGTCGCGGGGGGATCAGCTAAATGAGTTGTGCTCATTTACTTAATGCTGACACCGGAGCCCGGGATTGTCACATTCGGAAAGCCCCCGGCGCAAGTCAATGCCGGGGTGTTTCGCGATGTCTCCGCACGTGGATCCGCTAGTCGGCGTCGAACAGGATGACCTGCCGCACGGCCTTCCCGTCGGCCAGCTGGTCCATGGCCTCGTTGATCCCGGACAGGCTGATCCGCGAGGTGATGAGCTCCTCGACCGGCAGCCTGCCCTCCCGCCAGAGCCGGGCGTAGGTGGGGATGTCGCGGGCCGGGACCGCGGAGCCGAGGTAGCTGCCCACGATGGTCCGCGCCTCGGCGGTGATGGTCAGTGGGGACAAGTGCGCGAGGGCGTCCGGGGCGGGCAGGCCGGCGGTGATGGTGGTGCCGCCGACGGCGGTGGCGGCGAACGCGGTCTCGAAGGCGCGGGCGCTGCCGGCGCACTCAATGACGTAGCGCGCCTTCACGCCCAGCTCGGGCAGTTCCTGCGGGGTGTACGCCTCGTGGGCGCCGAGGCGCCGGGCGTGTTCCAACTTCTCCGGGAGCGTATCAACGGCGATGATGCGCGAGATCCCCTGGGACACGGCGGTGATCAGCGCGGCCATGCCGACGCCGCCCAGGCCCACGATCATCACGCTGTCCTCGGGGCGTGGCCTGGCGGCGTTCAGGACGGCCCCGCCGCCGGTGAGGACGGCGCAGCCGAGGACGGCGGCGATGTCGGCGGGAATGTCGTCATCCACCGGCACGGCGGAGGCGCGGTCGACGACGGCGTGGCTGGCGAAGCCGGAGACGCCGAGGTGGTGGTGGACCGGTTCGCCGTCCCGGCTCAGGTGCCGGCTGCCGTGCAGGAGGGTGCCCTCGTTGTTGCTCTTGGAACCGGCGGTGCAGGGGAGCCGGCCGTCGGCGGCGCAGTTTTCACACTGTTCGCAGCGCGGCAAAAAGGACATCACCACACGTTGGCCGGGCGCAAGGTCCGTGACCTCGGCGCCGACCTCGACCACCCGGCCGGCCGCCTCGTGGCCGAGCAGCATCGGCACGGGCCGGACCCGGTTCCCGTCCACGACGCTGAGGTCCGAGTGGCAGATGCCCGCGGCCTCAAGCTTGACCAGGATTTCGGTGGGGCCGGGGCCGGTGAGTTCCAGTTCCGCGATGCTGATGGGTTTGGACTCCGCGAACGGCCGGGACCGGCCGATCTCCTCAAGCACTGCTCCGGTGATCTTCATCGATCCCTCTTCCGTCGTCGGGGCCGCCAGTGGCCGTGTCCGCTCCAGTAAACCGCAGCCGGGGGCGGCCGGGAAATCCGGTGCCCCGGCTCCGCGGGTCAGAAAGCCGGCGTCAGTAGCCCAGCTGCGCCGCGACCTGCAGGAGCAGGGCCTCCGAGCCCATCGGCCCGACCAGCTGGATGCCCATCGGCAACCCTTCGCCCGGCTGCCCGCCGGTCCAGTACACGGGGATGCTGATGGCCGGGAGCCCGCAGACGTTGATCATCGAGGACCAGGGCGCGAACTGGCACTGCCGGCGGTAGTCCTCGTCGGCGTCGCCGGCCCACTCCGCGGCGGGCCAGTACCCGTCGCCGTGCACGGCCCCGGTGAACCAGCCCACCGGGCGCGGGGTCTGCGCCAGCGCGGGCATCAGCATCAGGTCCCACGCCGAATACTGCGCCAGCGTGTCCCGCTGGAAGGTCCGCAGGAAGGACAGGGCCTCCTCCAGCTTGGCCGCGCTCCGCTGCTGCGCCCGGCGCCGGAACGTCCGGGTCAACGGGGTCAGCAGCGGTTCGCGCTGCGGCGGGATCCGGGCGCTTCCGACGCCGGCCGTCCAGGCGGTGGTGAACGCCGCCGGGTACCGGTTGTCGTACCGGATGGATGCCTCGCCGGTCCGGTGCCCCGCCCGCTCCAACAGGTCGATCCCGGCGGCCAGCGCGGCCAGGGCCTCGGGCTCGGGGGTGATCGGATAGGCGGCCTGCCACGGGTTGTCCAGGCTGACGCCGATCCGGAGCGGGGGAGGGGCCTGCCCGGTGCGCTCCAGGTACCCGGGCCGGCCCGGCTCCGGCGGTGCGAGGGCGTCCAGCAGCAGTGCGGCGTCCGCGGCGGAGCGCGCCAGCGGCCCGGCCACCACCAGCGCGGCCCGGTCGCCGGGGCTCTCCCCGGCGGGCACCAGCCCGCGGCCGGGCTTGAGCCCCACCAGGCCGCAGGCCGCCGCCGGGATGCGAATGGACCCGCCGCCGTCGGAACCCGGCGCAAACGGCAGCAGCCCCGCCGCCACGGCCGCCGCGCTGCCGCCGGAGGAACCGCCGGAGCTGCGGCTGGGGGAATACGGATTGCGCGAGGGCGGGGCGATCCGGTTCTCGCTGTACGCGGTCAGCCCGAACTCAGGAACCTGGGTCTTGCCGAGGGAGACGACGCCGGCGCCCTTCAACGCGGCGGCCAGGGCACCGTCCTCCGCCGCCGGCCGGGCCTCCAGCGCCGCGCTGCCGTGGCTGGTGGGGACACCGGCGACGTCGGTCAGGTCCTTGAACGCCACCGGCATGCCGTGCAGCGGCGGGAGCGAGTCCACGGCGCCGGCCTTGGAGGCCCGGTGGAACGCGTCGTCGGCGTCGTCGGCGTCCCTGGCGGCCTGCTCCGCGGTGACCGTGACGAAGGCGCCCAGCCGCGGATTCTGCTCCCCGATCCGGGCGAGGAAATGCGCCGCTGCCTCGCGGGCGGACAGCCCGCCGGCGCGGAGGGCGTCCCGCAGCGCTACGGCGGATAGTTCGTGGATCTCAGCCAAGGTTCGCTGCCATCGGTCTCCCTACGTCGTCCCAGAAGCGTAACCTGACGCGCCGGACGCGGGAGGGCGCAGGGCTGGCGATACGCTGGAGGCACACCTGGTACTGCGGAGAGGACTGCCATGAGTGACATCGATACCGTGACCGTTTCCGACATCCCCGAGTCGGCGAAGATTCTGGACGTCCGCGAAGACTATGAATGGGCCGCCGGACACGCCGAGCGCGCGCTGCACATCCCGCTCGACCAGCTGCCCGGCCGCATCGACGAGCTGGACCCGGACGAGGACCTCTACGTCATCTGCCGCACCGGCGGCCGCTCCTTCCGTGCCGCCCAGTGGCTGGTGGGCCACGGCTACTCGGCGCTGAACGTCGCCGGCGGCATGGACCAGTGGCTGGAGACCGGCCTGCCGCTGGTGTCCGACAACGGCCTCAAGCCCGTCATCCTCTAACTCCAAGGGACCCCATGCCTGCCGCACCGCTCACGTACACGTTCCTGGGACCGGAGGGAACCTTCACCGAGGCGGCCCTGCTGCAGGTTCCCGGCGCCGCGGAGGCCGTCCGCGTCCCGGCGTCGAACGTCAACACCGCCCTGGACAAGGTCCGCGCCGGCGAGGCGGACGCGGCCATGGTGCCGATCGAGAACTCGGTGGAAGGAGGCGTGACCGCCACCCTGGACGCCATCGCCACCGGCCCTGAGTTGCGGATCCTCCGCGAGGCGCTGGTGCCGATCACCTTCGTGCTGGTGGCCCGGCCCGGGGTGCGGCTCGAAGACGTCCGCCGGGTCTCCACCCACGGCCACGCCTGGGCGCAGTGCCGGCTCTGGGTGGACGCTCATATTCCCCATGCAGAATACATCCCCGGGTCCTCGACGGCGGCCGCGGCCATGGGACTGCTCGACGGCGCCCCCTACGACGCCGCCATCTGCGCGCCGATCGTCGCCGCGGAACAGCCCGGCCTGCAGGTCCTGGCGGAGAACATCGGCGACAACCCCGGCGCCGTCACCCGGTTCGTGCTGGTGGGACGTCCCGGCGAGCTGCCGGCAGCCACGGGTTCAGATAAGACCACCGTGGTGGTGCCGCTGCCGGAGGACCGGCCCGGTGCGCTGATGGAGATCCTGGACCAGTTCGCCAGCCGCGGGGTTAACCTGAGCCGGATCGAGTCCCGCCCCACCGGACAGTACCTGGGCCACTACTTCTTCAGCATTGACGCCGACGGCCACGTGCTCGACGCCAGGGTGGCAGACGCCCTAGCCGGACTGCACCGGATCAGCCCGGCCACCCGGTTCCTCGGCTCCTACGGCCGCGCGGACGGTCAGCGCACCGAGGTCGAGCCGCACACCTCGGACCAGGCGTTCCACGCCGCGCACGCATGGGTGCAGGGCCTTCGCTCCGGTACCGCCCCGGATTCCAGCGGGGAAACCCCGGCCGCCGGATAGCACTCCCGGCATTCGCCCAAAGCGAAGACAAATGCCCCATCCTGCACTTTCGCCCCTCGTAAACGGGCGTATGCTGGCGGGAACCAAACCGGGATAGACCTCGACTGGAGGGAGCAGGGCATGTCAACGACGAGCAATGACAACGATGGCCAGGGGATGATCGTCAACCCCAAGCCGACGGCGGAGAACCAGGACTGGGACGGCGACGACGCAGACCGCGCGGACCGCCTGCGCTTCGAAGAGGAGCAGGCCATGATCCGCGAACAGAGCGAGGCGCGCGCCGCCAAGGCCGCCGAGGACGCGAAGAAGGCTGAAGAGGCCGACAAGGAAGCCAGCTAGGCTAGACGGCTTCGTCTTCCCGGACCCGCACCAGCAGGGACCGGGGGGCGATTTGGACGGTGACCTTCGTGGCCTCGCCCGAGGGGTCACCGTCCACCTGCGTCGGCATCGGCTCGGCGCAGGTGATGACCACCTTGCCCGAGCGGTAGTAGGTCATCACGGGCAGGTTCCGCTTGTGCTTGAGCACGATCTTCCAATACATCGCCAGCCAGCCGATTGCGCTGCGGGGGCTCATCACCACCACGTCCAGCATCCCGTCGTCGATCATTGCCTGCGGGATGAAGTCGATGCCGCCGGGAATGAGGCCGCAGTTGGCGAACAGGACGCTGCGGATCTTGCGTGACTGCTCCGGTTCGTCGTCCAGGGAAATGGAAACCCGCTTCCGCCTGCCCGGCAGGTGCCGCACCCCGGCCTCGGTGTAGGCCAGCCAGCCAACCGCCTTCTTCAAGCCGTCGCTGGTGTCACTGACCACCTCTGCGTCCAGTCCGATCCCGGCGATCACCAGGAAGGCGTGCTCCGACGACTGACCGGTGATGCCGTTGGCCACCGTCATCCGGGCGGTGTCGATGAAGCGCTGGTGCCCGAACAGGGCCGTTTCCACGCAGGAATGCAGGTTCCCGATGTCCAGGTGGATGTTGCGCGCCAGCAGGTTGCCGGTACCCAGCGGCAGCAGTCCCATGGCGATGTCCGAGTGGGCCAGGACGTCGGCGACCACCCGCACGGTGCCGTCCCCGCCGCCCACCAGGACGACGTCGGCGCCGGCCGCGACGGCGGCACGCGCCTGCGAGAAACCGGGATCCTCCGCCGTGGTCTCGTAAAACAGCGGGGCCTCCCAGCCGGCCGCCAGGCACGCACCTTCCACCAGGGCACGGGCCTCGGACGCGCGGGCCTTGATGGGGTTTAGCACCACCGCGACCTTCTGCCGCTCCAGGCCCGGATGGTGGGTGTCCTCCCAGACGGCGCTGCGCGTGTGCTTGGCCTTGAGACGGCGCACGCCCCACCAGCTGGAGACGGCAAAGGCCAGGGCTCCAGCGATGACGAGGTAGAGCAGCCAGTCGCGCATGGTGCTCCAACACTAACCCGGGGCCGCCCCGCGGCCGGACTGCCCGGCGTCACCGTGCGGATTCGATACTCTTGTCTGGTGATCGACGTAAAAGACCTCAGCGAAAATCCGGACAAGTTCCGCGCCAGCCAGCGCGCCCGCGGCGCCGACGAATCCGTGGTGGACGCGATCATCGCCGCGGACGCGTCCCGGCGTGCGGCCCTGATCCGCTACGAGAACCTCCGCGCCGAGCAGAACGCCTTCGGCAAGAAGGTGGCGCAGGCCAAGGGCGAGGAAAAGCAGGCCCTGCTGGCCGAGGTCAAGGTCCTTGCCGCGTCGGTCAAGGAAGCGTCCGCCGAGGCCGACGCCGCCCAAGCCGCCCAGGAGGAGCTGCTGCGCGGCATCCCCAACCTCGTCGAGGACGGCGTCCCCGAGGGCGGTGAGGACGACTACGTCGTGGTTAAGACCGTCGGCACCCCGCGCGAATTCACCGATTTCGAGCCGAAGGACCACCTGGAAATCGGTGAGCTGATCGGCGCGATCGACATGGAGCGCGGCGCCAAGGTCTCCGGCTCCCGCTTCTACTTCCTCCGCGGCGTCGGCGCCCGGCTGGAGATGGCGCTGCTGCAGATGGCCATGGACCAGGCCATCACCGCCGGCTTCGTCCCGATGATCACCCCCACGCTGGTCCGTCCCGAAACCATGCAGGGCACCGGTTTCGACGTCAAGCACGACGCCGAAATCTACCGGCTCGCCGAGGACGACCTTTACCTGGTGGGCACCTCCGAGGTGGCCCTCGCCGGCTACCACGCGGACGAGATCCTGGACCTCTCCGCCGGTCCCATCCGCTACGCCGGCCAGAGCTCCTGCTACCGCCGCGAGGCCGGCTCGCACGGCAAGGACACCCGCGGGATCATCCGCGTGCACCAGTTCAACAAGGTGGAGATGTTCATCTACACCACGGTCGAGGACGCCGCCGCCGAGCACGCCCGGCTGCTGGCCTGGGAAGAAGAAATGCTGGCCAAGTGCGAGCTTCCCTACCGGGTGATCGACACCGCCGCGGGCGACCTCGGCACCTCAGCGGCGCGGAAGTTCGACTGCGAGGCGTGGGTCCCCACCCAGGGCGCCTACCGCGAGCTGACCTCCACGTCCAACTGCACCACCTTCCAGGCGCGTCGGCTGAACATCCGCGAACGCGTGATCACCGAAGACGGCACCGCCAAGGGCACCCGCGCGGTCGCCACGCTGAACGGCACCCTCGCCACCACGCGCTGGATCGTGGCCATCCTGGAACACCACCAGAACCCGGACGGCTCGGTCAACGTGCCGGCCGCGCTGCAGAAGTACCTCGGCGGGATGACCGTCCTGCCCGTCCTCTGACCATCCCCTCCAGCCCCCTCCGCCAGCCTCCCGCCGTCCGCCCCGCTACTGCGTCACCCAAGTGTTCACGGGCGCTTCATTTCGTGCTGTGGCGCGCGTCCTAGCTGGCTGTCGGGGGTGTCTGCTCTACTTGTTAGATGACTACATTGACTGAAACCTCAGTCGCTGGCAACGACGACCAGCGCAATGCCAACGACAAGCTGATGATCGCCCTCGACGTCGACGGAACCCTCGTCGACCACGACGGCCACATGTCCGTTCCCGTCCGGGAAGCCGCGCAGGCCGTGGTGGCCGCGGGCCACGAGGTCATGATCGCCACCGGCCGCTCCCTCGGCGCCACGCTGCCCATCATCGAGCACATCGGCATCGAGACCGGCTACGCCGTCTGCTCCAACGGCGGCGTCACCCTCCGCGTCGACTCCGGCCTCGCCGAAGGCTACGAGGTGCTGCACAGGGCCACCTTCGATCCCGGACCCGCGCTGCGGGCGCTCCGGAAGCGGCTGCCCTCCGCCAAGTACGCCCTCGAGGACGCCGACGGCAACTTCCTCTCCACCGAACGCTTCCAGGACGCCAGCTTCGGCGTCGAGGCGATCGGCGTGGACTTCCAGACCATGCTGGAGGCCACCGCCGTGCGCGTCGTGGTGTTCAGCTCGGAGAACACCCCGGAGGAGTTCAACGCCGCGATCCGCCACGTCGGGCTCGCCGGCGTCACCTACTCCGTGGGCTGGACCGCCTGGCTGGACATCGCCGCGGCCGGCGTCACCAAGGCCAGCGCGCTCGAGCAGCTCCGCGGCCGGCTGAGCATCGGGGCGCACCGCACCGTGGCGGTCGGCGACGGACGGAACGACATCGAGATGCTGACGTGGGCCCGGCGCGGGGTGGCCATGGGCCAGGCTCCCGCCGAGGTCATTGCCGCCGCGGACGAGGTCACCCACTCGGTGTTCGAGGACGGCGCGGCCCACGTGCTGCGTAGCCTGCTCTAGCGCACCTCGAGGATCAGGGACAGCAGCCGGGCGGCCGCGGGCCGTGCGGCGTGCTCCTCGTTCCACTGGGCGCGGGCCACGGCCTTGCTCACCGCCTGCGTGGTGATGCCGAGCTCCTCCGCCACGGCCTTCTGCTGGCCCCGGACGCCGGGCGTCAGCAGGTCCAGGACCCGCCATTCCGCCGCGCTGCGGTCGTGCACGATCTGGCCCAGCAGGCGCAGCACCGCCTCCGCTTCCGCGGCCAGCTCGGCCAGCGGGCCCTCGACGGCCACGGGGATGCGCTCCTTGCCGTTGCGCAGCCGGTCGACGGCCCGCCTGGCGTAGACCAGCCCGTGGCCGGAGGCGTCCTTGATCTGGTTGGGCAGCGGTTCGTTCACGGGCCCGACGCCGATCCCGACGTACCAGGCGCCGGTGCGCAGGGCGATAAGCGCCGCGTCCACGGCCTGCCGCGGGCAGTCCACGATGCCCTGGACCTCATCCTCGACGGACCGGTCGAAATCGAGGCGCGCCGGAATGTGCCGCAGGTCCTTGAGGAGCTGCGGCACGCGGTCGCCGTCGTGACGGCTGTCAGTCTGGTTGATGGTCAGGGTGAACATTCTGGGTGCCACACTACCGCGTGGCTGTTTCGCCGCAAACGGGCGACGTCGGCCGTCACAGTGTCGCCGCGGAGGTCCCGGACCAGCGTCCGGACCGCTGAGGCTTGTCAGCGCCTGCGGGAGATGTTGCGATGGACGCACACGCTGCCGACGGCGGCACGAACGGGGTGGAGTGCACTGTGGCGAATGTGGTGGGGCGGGAAACCGGGCGGCGGGACGCGCCAGCGGGGAGCACAGACGAACTGGACCTCGTCGACCGGTGGTGGCGCGCAGCCAACTATCTCTCGGTCGGGCAGATCTATCTGCGGTCCAATCCGTTGCTGAGGGAACCGCTGAGCGCCGGGGACACCAAGTCCCGTCTGCTCGGACACTGGGGCACCACGCCGGGCCTGAACTTCATCTATTCACACCTCAACCGCGTCATCCGCCGCGACGCCCAGGAGATGGTGTTCGTTGCCGGGCCCGGACATGGCGGACCGGCCGTGGTGGCGAACGCCTGGCTGGAGGGGACGTATTCCGAGATCTACAGCAACGTCGGCCCCGACGAGGTGGGCCTGGCCGAGCTGTTCCGGCAATTTTCCTACCCCGGCGGCATACCCAGCCACGCCGCCCCGGAAACCCCGGGATCCATCAACGAGGGCGGTGAGCTCGGGTACTCGTTGGCGCACGCCTACGGCACCGTCTTCGACAACCCGGAGTTGATCACCGCCGTCGTGATTGGCGACGGCGAGGCCGAAACCGGGCCGCTGGCGGCCAGCTGGCACTCCCACAACTTCCTGGATCCGGCGCACGACGGTGCCGTGCTGCCGATCCTGCATTTGAATGGCTACAAGATCGCCAATCCCACGATTCTCGCCCGGATGCCGGAGTCCCAGCTGGAGCAACTGCTGCGCGGCTACGGGCACACCCCGCACTTCGTGACCGTCGCAGACCCGGAGGACACGGCCGCGGCACACCGGGACTTCGCTGCGGTCCTGGACCGCTGCCTTGCCGAGATCCGCGCGATCCAGGCGGACCACAGGGAGACTGCGGCCCCCGGGCGTGGCGCCCGGAACGATGCGCCCGCTGCCGCGTGGCCGATGATCGTTTTTCGTTCCCCGAAGGGCTGGACCGGACCGAAAACCGTCGACGGACTGCAGGTTGAGGGAACCTGGCGCAGCCACCAGGTGCCCCTCGCGGAGGTGCGGACCAACGCCGAGCACCTGGCGCAGTTGGGCCGCTGGCTTGAGTCCTACCGCCCGGCGGAGCTCTTCGACGACGGCGGCCGGCTCCGGTCCGACGTGGCCGCCAACGCCCCCGACGGGGACCTGCGCATGAGCGCCACCCCGCACGCCAACGGTGGCGTCCTGCTGCGCGACCTGCGTCTCCCGCGCTACTCCGACCACGTGGTGGACGTCGAGCAGCCGGGCCGGGAACGGGTCAGCGCCATGATGACCCTCGGGTCCTGGCTGAGGGACGTGATAGCCCTGAACCCGGAGACATTCCGGCTTTTCGGCCCGGACGAGACGGCGTCGAACCGATTGCAGGACGTCTACAAGGTCACCGACAAGGTCTGGCAGTACCGGATCGAGGAGGTCGACGAGCATCTCGCCCGGGCCGGGCGGGTGATGGAGGTCCTCAGCGAACATCTGTGCCAGGGCTGGCTAGAGGGCTACCTGCTGACCGGCCGGCACGGCGTGTTCAGCTGCTACGAGGCATTCATCCACATCGTCGACTCGATGTTCAACCAGCACGCCAAGTGGCTCAAGGTCCACCGGCAGCTCCCCTGGCGCCGGCCCGTGGCATCGCTGAACTACGTGCTCTCCTCCCATGTCTGGCAACAGGACCACAACGGGTTTTCGCACCAGGACCCCGGCTTCATCGACCACGCGGTCAACAAGAAGTCCGAAGTCATCCGCGTCTACCTGCCGCCGGACGCCAACACCCTGCTCTCGGTTATGGAGCACTGTCTCGGTTCCCGGGATTACGTCAACATCGTGGTCAGCGGTAAGCAGCCCTCGCCAACCTGGCTGGGGCCGGCCGAGGCCTCCCACCACTGCCAGCGCGGCCTGGGGATCTGGGAATTCGCCGGCTCGGAGGTCCCCGGCGAGGAACCCGACGTCGTGCTGGCCTGCGCGGGCGATGTGCCCACCGTGGAGACCGTGGCCGCGGCCGAGCTGCTCAGGGCCGGTGCGCCGGGGTTGAAGATCAGGGTGGTGAACGTTGTGGACCTGATGCGGCTCCAGGACGCCGCCGAACACCCGCACGGGCTCTCGTCCCGCGACTTTGACGGCATCTTCACGGCCGACAAGCCGATCATCTTCGCTTACCACGGCTACCCCTCGCTGATCCACCGGCTCTCGTACCGGCGGACCAACCAGGAAGGCCTGCACGTGCGCGGCTATAAGGAGGAGGGGACCACGACGACGCCCTTCGACATGGCCATGCTGAACGGGATCGACCGGTTCCAACTGGCCATCGACGCAATCGACCGGGTGCCGGGGTTGGCCGAGCGGCATTCACTGTTGCGACAGTCGCTACAGGACCAGCGCATCCGGGCTCACAATCACACTCGCGAGTTCGGCGAAGACGCCAAGGAAATCAGCGGTTGGACCCTGGGCGGCCGGTAGCCGCCCGCCCCCTAGCCGGCCGCCAGCAATGTGTCCAGACCGCCCGTTGGTACGTGGATCCAGCCCTCGCTCCGGGCCGCCGCGGCGTGCGCTTCATCCGGCCCGACGGTTGCCCCGACCGCCACGGCCCGGGCCGTGAGGGCTGCGATCACGGCGTCGAACAGGTCATCGGACGCGGCCAGGCGTTCCTCGTGGCCGGCGAGGTCCAGCCACGGCGCGGCGTCGCGCAGCGCTGCCAGCAGGCCGCCCAGCCGCTCCGCCTCGGGCCCGCCCCGGCCCTTGTACCCGCGGGCCAGGAGCCCCCAGGTCTTCAGCGACCCCGCCGGGTACACCTCGGCCAGCCGTCCGCTGCCATCCCGCGGCTGCAGTCCGTGCTCCCGGGCGATCTTGGCCTGGATCACCGCGCAGCGCATCGCCGGGTGCGCCAGCCGGTCTGCCGAGACACTCAGCGGGATCAGGCCGGACAGCCCGGTGGTGAACCGGTCCGTCTCCCGGTACGCAAGCAGCCGGCGGCCCTCGATGCCGTCGTAGTCCAGCACCGGGTACGGCTCGCCGGCCAGGTGCGCGGCGATGAAGGGCAGGAACGCGTCGGGCCAACCCACCGGGCAGTCGATGCCCGTCATGGCACAGCCGCCGAAGAGCCGGACGATCTCGGCGTCGTCGACGTCAAGGGCCAGGTGCACCAGCGTTGCGGTCCCACCCTCCCACTCGAGGACGGCGGCCGCGGTCTTCTTCGTCGCCGCGGCCAGGTCCACGCCGAGGGTCCGCACGGCTTAGACCGCCCGGTAGCGGAGTGCGCCGGGGATCCCGCCGTCGTCGTCGAGCCCCTCACCGGAGGCGAAGCGGGCCCAGAGCGCCCGCATCGCCTTGCCCGGGACGTTGACGTCCTCCCAGCTGGCGCCCGCGAGCAGGCCTACCCCGGCCCAGGTCTGCTCGTCGCCGAAGAGCAGCGGCAGGTCCACGGTGTGGGCGGCCCCGTAGATGTTCCCCGGGGCGTGCCAGGAGAGCAGGTAGCGGTGCGCGCGGCCGCCCGCGCGGACGTGGCGGCGGGCGAACTTCCGCGTCGCCCGGCCGTAGACGGCCTCGGTGACGGCCCAGTTGACGGCCTTGACGACGGCGTTCCCCAGCACCGGGACCCGGCCAATCCGGCCCACGACGCGGTTGCGCGGCAGGAACATCCGCGCCTCTTCCGTGGTGTGTCCGATCAGGACCTCGATCCCGGCGGCGGTGGCGTCCCAGGCCTCCTCGATGTCGGCCTCGGGCGGCAGCGGGTCGTGGCCGTACTGCGTGCCGAAGGGCATGGCGGAGGCCAGTCCGAACTTCCGGGCCGTGCGCGCCACACTGGCCTCGGCGGCGACGACATCCAGTGCCGGGGTGTCCTCGGTGATGTGTTGGGCCGCGGCACCCATGGCGGCGCTCATCTTGTGGCGTCCGCGGGTGATGCCCAGCGGGGCGCTCTGGATGATGGCGCGGCGGAACAGCGACGGCGCCTCCGGCACGGCCATCAGGTGGGCGACGGCGTCCCCGCCCGCGGACTGGCCGAAGGCGGTCACGTTCTCCGGGTCGCCGCCGAACGCGGCGACGTTGCGGCGCACCCAGCGGAAGGCCTCCAACTGGTCCAGCAGCCCCAGGTTTGCCGGGCGGCCGTCGCCGGCGGCGAGGTAGCCGAAGAGGCCCAGCCGGTAGGTGACCGAGACGACAATCACCCGGTTCTCCGCCACCATGGCCTTGGGGTCGAAGATCGCCAGGTCGCCCGAGCCTGAGGTGTAGGAGCCGCCGTGCAGCCACACCATCACCGGGACCCGCTCGTCCGGCCCCAGACCCGCCGGCATGGTGATGGAGAGCCGCTGACAGTCTTCGCTGCCGGGCAGTTCGCCGTACCGGGTGCCCAGGATGTCGTCAAGGAACGGCACCGGCGCCTGCGGGCAGGCGGGGGAGGGGGTCGTCGCGGCGAAGGGCGCGGTCCATCCCGGGGCCGGGGCCGGCGGCTGGAACCGGGCGGCCGAGGCATAGGGGATGCCGGTGGCGCGCAGCACCTCGCCGTCGTGCCAGCCGGTCACGGGGCCGCAGGGCGGGTTAAACGCAGGCTCGGTGGTCATGAACCAACGATTTCACATCTTCCTGATTCACGGCTGGCAGTGTGCGCCGTCCACCCGGTGTCAGCAGCTGATCTAGACTCCGCCCCTTAAACGCCGGAGGCCACCCGGCGCCGCCGCCCCTGACGGGCGGTCGGCGCGGGGTGGCCCCGGCAGATGACGCTTAATGCTTTGTCGGTTACCGACGCGGCCTTAGTGAGCGTGCGGAACGAAGCGCTTGATTGAGGCTTCCAGTTCGGCTTCGGCGGCGGCGCGGTCGCCCCAGCCCTCGGCCTTGACCCACTTGCCCGGCTCCAGGTCCTTGTAGCGGGTGAAGAAGTGCTCGATTTCCTTGATCAGGAACTCGCTGACGTCGCTGATCTCGTTGATGTGGTCGAAGCGGGCGTCGGCCGGCACGCAGAGGACCTTGGCGTCCCCGCCGCCGTCGTCGGTCATGTTGAACACGCCGATCGGGCGGGCCTCGACGATCACGCCGGGGTGCAGGTCGAAGTCCTGCAGCAGGACCAGGGCGTCCAACGGGTCGCCGTCCTCGCCCAGGGTGTTCTCAAAGAAACCGTAGTGCGTGGGGTACTGCATGGAGGTGAACAGGACGCGGTCCAGGCGGACGCGGCCGGTCTCGTGGTCGACTTCGTACTTGACGCGCGATCCCTTGGGGATCTCGATGGTCACGTCATGCTTCATGGAATGCTCCTCGACGGATGTAAGGGGGTGCGCGGCACGGGCTGGCGCCCCAAAAAGGCCACCCGGTACCGCCGACTATTATTGAGGATATAGCGACAGGCCCTGGTTTCAGGAACTAGCGGGGACATTTCGGAACTAAGGACCATCAGCACCATGACACGCACAACCAGCCCGCGCGGGCAGGATTCCCGGGCCGCCGGGTGGCGCCGGAGCGTTCCGGCCGTGCTGTTGGGGCTGCTGGTCATCGCGCTCGTGATCCCCGCCGGCTTCGCCCTTGGCCCCGGATTCGCCGGCCCGTCCCGCCCCCCGGCAGTGCCAGCGGCGGGCCCGTGGCAGCTCCCGCCGTCGGCCCTCACCGCCGTCCCCGGCGCGGTTAAGCCGCTCGACGACGCCGCCCCCGTCCCGAACGCGGCCACCCTCGCGGACCGGCTTAACGCCACCCTGAAGACCGACGGCGGCGGCACCTTCACCGGGATGGTGCAGGACGCCGTCACCGGCGAGGTCCTCTTCGACCGGGCGGGCGACGAGGGCCGCGCGCCGGCGTCGAACATCAAACTGCTCACCGCGGCCGCGGCCTTCCGCACCCTCGGCCCGGACCGCCGCTTCACCACCCGGGTGATTGCCGGCGCCACCCCCGGCACCGTGGTCCTCACCGGCGGCGGGGACGTGCTGCTGGGCGCCGGGGATTCCGCCCCGGATGCGGTGCTGGGCCACGCCGGCCTGGCGACCCTGGCCACGTCCACCGTCACGGCCCTCCGGCAGGCAGGTGTGACCGGTGCGGTCACCGTGCAGCTGGACGATTCACTCTTCACCGGCCCGTCGCTCAGCCCCGCCTGGAGCCCGGAGGACGTGGCCGCCGGCGAGGTGGCGCCGCTGTTCCCGCTGGCGCTGAACGGGGCCCGGTTCGCGCCCGGCAGCACCGCCGGCGCCCGGCCGCAGGACGCGGCCATGACCGCCGCCGAGGCCTTCGCCGCCCGGCTGGGGGAGGCCGGCGGGTCTGCGGGCATCACCGTGGCACCCGGCGTCGTACGCGCCAAGGCGCCCACGCCGGAAGCGGGTGGCAAGGGCCAAGGAAGCAAGGATCAGACAGGCAAGGGCGACGGCGGCGCGTCCGGCGGTTCGTCCGATAGTTCGTCCAAGGCGGCGGACGCCGGTCCCCGTGCCGGGACTGTGCTGGCCGAGGCCGACTCCGCGACCGTCAGCGAACAGGTGGACCTGCTGCTGCGCACCTCGGACAACTACCTCGCCGAGGTCATGGGCCGCATGGTGGCCCTTGCCAGCGGACAGCCGGGCAGCGGCGAGGGCGCCATCGCCGCCGTCCTGAAGCAGCTGCAGGAACTCAAGATCCCCACCGACACCCTGCACGCCGCGGACCTGGCCGGGCTGACCCTGGACAACCGGGTCACCGCCCGGCAGCTGACGGCACTGGTCCGGGCCATGACCAACGGTCCCGACACCCGGCTCCGCTCCGCGCTGGCCGGCTTCCCGGTGGCCGGGCTTACCGGCACGCTCGGCAGCCGGTACACGGATGCCACCACTGCCGCCGGTGCGGGCCTGGTCCGCGCCAAGACCGGAACGCTGAACTCCGTGATCGCCCTCAGCGGCTACGTGGTGGACGCCGACGGCCGGCTCCTGGTCTTCTCCTTCATCGGCAACGGCCTGACCCCCGGGGCGGCCGGGAACAAGGAAGCCCTGGACCGGACCGCCTCCACCCTCGCGGCCTGCGGCTGCCGCTGAGGGAATTGCCCGCACCGTCGAAACGGGCCAGTCCTGTGCGGCGGCCCGGGCCCTGTGATCTGATGGGGACTATGGAGACCCCCTCGCGTGCCGGATCAGCAGAGACGTCAGCCCAGGCCCAGGCCCTGGTGAATTGGGAGCTCGCGGCGTCCACTGCCGCGCGGCTCACCCCGGCCGGTCCCACGCTCGGGACCAAGGAAATCGGAGCCGCGGTGGAGAACCTCCGCCTGATGGCCGACCTCTCCGTCCCGCACGTCCACGACATCACCGGCCTGGAGGCAGCCCGGGACCTGCGCGACTCCTCCGTCCTGGTGGTGGACCGCGCCTCCTGGGCCAAGGCCAACACTCAGAGCTTCGCCGTCATGCTGCAGCCCGCCATCGAGAAGATGCTGGAGGGCCGCCGCGGCAGCATCAGCCCCGGCAGCGCGAGCGTCGGCGGCGCCATCACCGGCAGCCAGCTCGGCGCGATCCTGGCTTTCCTCTCCAGCAAGGTCCTCGGCCAGTACGACCCGTTCTCCGCCCTGGCCCCCGGCTCCACCGCCCCGGCCGCCGGCCGCCTGCTGCTGGTGGCGCCGAACATCATCTCGGTCGAGCGGGAACTGAACGTCGCCCCCGAGGACTTCCGGCTCTGGGTCTGCCTGCACGAGCAGACCCACCGGGTCCAGTTCGCCGCCGCCCCCTGGCTGCGGCACCACATGCTGGACCAGATCGAGGGCCTCAGCGGGCACCTGCTTGGCAACGTCGACTCGATCATGGAACGCGCCGCCGCGGCGGCCAGGTCGCTCAAGGACCGGTCCGCTCCCGGCGCAGCCCCCGGCCGCGGCGCCATCCTGGACCTGCTGCAGGACCCTGAGGAGAAGGCAGCAATCTCGCACCTGACCGCCGTGATGAGCCTGCTCGAGGGCCACGCCAACGTGGTCATGGATGCGGTGGACGCGAGCATCGTGCCGTCGGTGAAGACCATCAGGCAGCGCTTCAACGCCCGCGGCAAGGACCGCGGCGCGGTGGAGAAGTTCATCCGCAGCCTGCTCGGCCTGGACGCCAAGATGCGCCAGTACAGCGATGGCTCGAAGTTCGTCCGCGAGGTGGTGGACGCCGTCGGCATGGCCGGGTTCAACCGGGTCTGGGAGTCCGCGGACCACCTGCCCACCGAACCCGAAATCCACGACCCCAAGCTCTGGGTCGAACGGATGGGCCTCTAAGCGGCATGCCGACCACGAACGAACCCGCCACTGCGGACGCCCACGACAACATTACCGAGCCCGTTAGCGGACACACCGCCGGCCGGCGCCGGCCCGGCCGCCTCTCGCCAGTGATCGGCAAGGCGCGGAAGCTGCTCGAAACGGCCCTCGCCGACGCCGGCTACCCCGAACGCGTTCTCGTCGCCTGCAGCGGCGGCCCGGACTCCCTGGCGCTCGCGGCCGCCGCGGCGTACTTCGCCCGCCGCGGCCACGTGGACGGCCACCCGATCAGCGTGGGCGCCGTCGTCGTCGACCACCAGCTGCAGCCCGGGTCCGCGGAGGTCGCCCGGACCGCCGCCGCGGCGCTCCGGGAGCTGGGACTCGCTCCCGTGGAGATCCGGACCGTCACCGTCGCCGCCACCGGGATGGGGCCCGAGGCCGCCGCCCGGGAGGCCAGGCATGCCGCCCTGGACGCGGCCGCTGACGACGCCGGCGCGCAGGCCATCCTGTTCGGCCACACCCTGGACGACCAGGCCGAGCAGGTCCTGCTGGGCCTGGCGCGCGGCTCCGGCACCCGCTCGTTGGCCGGCATGCGGCCGGCCCGCGGGCGGCTGATCCGGCCGTTCCTGGGCCTGCGCCGGGCCGAGACGCTGGAAATTTGTTCGGCCGAAGACCTGGACCCCTGGCACGACCCAAGCAATGCCGACCCCGCCTTCGCCCGCTCCCGCACCCGGGTGGAGGTCCTGCCGATGCTGGAGGAGAAACTGGGCCCCGGCGTCGCCGAATCCCTGGCCCGCACCGCCGCCATCCTGCAGGCCGACGCCGACTACCTCGACGCCGTGGCCAACGACACGTACCTCACCCTGAAAACCGACGACGGGGGGGACCTCGGCCTGCCCGAGGATGAGCTCCGTGCCCTGCCGGCCGCGCTCAGGTTCCGGGTGATCGCCAAGGCCGCCGCCGAGGTCGGCGGCCAGCAACCCAGCCACCAGCGCCTGCTCGCCGCCGAGGACCTGCTGCGGCGCCGGGGATCTGCCGGACCCGTGCAGCTGCCCGGCGGTGTCAGCGTCTACCGGCTCTCGCTCGCCCAGCTGCAGGCGGCCGGGGAAGTGGCCACCCAGCCGTCCAGCCAGACGCCCGGCCGGCCCGCGGAGGCCGGCCAGGCCGCCGGCGGCGTTCCCCGCGAGGCGGCCCGCTGTGGGAAGCTAGTATTCCGGCCTCACAAACGGCCCCAAGATTAGTCGCACCCGCATCTACACAGGAGCCATTGGTGGATTCAAACGACGTCCAGGCGGACCTTAAGCACGTTCTCTACTCCAAGGAACAGATCCAGTCCCGCATCACCGAACTCGCCGCAGAGATCGACCGGGACTACGAGGGCCGCGAGCTGCTGATTGTCGGCGTGCTCAAGGGCGCTGTAATGGTCATGGCCGACCTCGCCCGCGCGCTGCACAGCCACGTCTCCATGGACTGGATGGCTGTTTCCTCCTACGGCTCCGGCACCCAGTCCTCCGGCGTCGTCCGGATCCTCAAGGACCTGGACACGGACCTGATGGGCAAGGATGTCCTGATCGTCGAGGACATCATCGACTCCGGCCTGACCCTGTCCTGGCTGAAGACCAACCTGGAATCCCGCGGCACCGCGTCCGTGGAAATCTGCACCGCCTTCCGCAAGCCCACCGCGGCCAAGGTCCAGATCGACGTCAAGTACGTCGGCTACGACATCCCGAACGAATTCGTGGTCGGCTACGGCCTGGACTACGCCGAGAAGTACCGCAACCTGGACTTCGTGGGCACCCTCGCCCCGCACGTCTACGAGTAAGTCCGCCGCGCCGCCGCCGGCGCCCGCGGGACCGGCGGCCGGGGCCGCAACCCGCCCTCCGCTACGCCCATAGGGAACTTTTGATCCCGACCGCGCGTGAGGTACAGCGACGGTGTATAGCTAGACTGACGCAGCACCACACGCGCGCCCATGGGACGCCGTGCAGCACTACCAGGAGGGACGGGGCCAGCCCCCGATCAGATGAAAGCTAAGAGTTTCTTCAAGGGCCCCGGCATCTGGATTGTCGTCGTTATCGGCATGCTCCTGCTGGCCTTTGCCACCCTCGCCCCGGGCGGGTCGAGCCGCATCGACACGGACAAGGGCCTGGCGCTCCTGACCGACGGCGGCAAGGTTGAACAGGCCAAGATTTTCGACGCCGAGAACCGCGTGGACCTGGTCCTGAAGGACAACCTGCAGATCGACGGCCAGGACAAGGGCAAGAACGTCCAGTTCTACTTCGTCAACGCCCGCGCGGCCGACGTCGTCAAGGCCGTCACGGACTCCAAGCCGCCGAGCGGCTTCACCGACCAGCCGGTCGAGAGCAACTGGTTCTCCGGCCTGTTCTCCCTGCTGGTGCCGGTCCTGCTGCTGGGTGTGCTCTTCTGGTTCCTGCTCTCCCGGATGCAGGGCGGCGGCTCCAAGGTCATGCAGTTCGGCAAGTCCAAGGCCAAGATGGTCAACAAGGACATGCCGCAGGTGACCTTCAGCGATGTCGCCGGTGCGGACGAGGCCGTCGAGGAACTCCAGGAAATCAAGGAATTCCTCCAGGAACCGGCCAAGTTCCAGGCCGTCGGCGCCAAGATCCCCAAGGGTGTGCTGCTCTACGGCCCTCCCGGCACCGGTAAGACGCTGCTGGCCCGCGCCGTCGCCGGGGAGGCCGGCGTCCCCTTCTTCTCCATCTCCGGCTCGGACTTCGTTGAAATGTTCGTCGGTGTCGGCGCCTCCCGCGTCCGTGACCTCTTCGAACAGGCCAAGGCCAACTCCCCGGCGATCATCTTCGTCGACGAGATCGACGCCGTCGGCCGTCACCGCGGCGCCGGCATCGGTGGCGGCAACGACGAACGCGAGCAGACCCTCAACCAACTCCTGGTGGAGATGGACGGCTTCGACGTCAAGACCAACGTCATCCTGATCGCCGCCACCAACCGGCCGGACGTGCTGGACCCGGCGCTGCTGCGGCCCGGCCGTTTCGACCGTCAGATCTCCGTCGAGGCCCCGGACCTGATCGGCCGCGACCAGATCCTCAAGGTCCACGCCAAGGGCAAGCCGATGGCTCCCGGCGTCGACCTCAAGGCCGTGGCCAAGAAGACCCCCGGCTACACGGGTGCCGACCTGGCCAACGTGCTCAACGAGGCCGCGCTGCTCACCGCGCGTTCCAACGCGAACCTGATCGATGACCGTGCGCTGGACGAGGCGATCGACCGCGTCATGGCCGGCCCGCAGAAGCGCAGCCGCGTCATGAAGGAACACGAGCGCAAGGTCACCGCTTACCACGAAGGCGGCCACGCCCTCGTTGCCGCCGCCCTGCGGAACTCCGCCCCGGTCACCAAGATCACCATCCTGCCCCGCGGCCGGGCCCTCGGCTACACCATGGTGGTGCCGGAGAACGACAAGTACTCCGTGACCCGTAACGAGCTCCTGGACCAGATGGCCTACGCCATGGGCGGACGCGTCGCCGAGGAACTGGTCTTCCACGACCCCTCCACCGGCGCCTCGAACGACATCGAGAAGGCCACCGGCATCGCCCGGAAGATGGTCACCGAGTACGGCATGAGTGAGCGCGTCGGCGCGGTCCGCCTCGGCCAGGGCGGCGGCGAGCCGTTCCTCGGTCGCGACGCCGGGCACGAGCGCAACTACTCGGACCAGATCGCCTACGTCGTGGACGAGGAGGTCCGGCGCCTGATCGAGAACGCCCACGACGAGGCATACGAGATCCTCACCGCCAACCGCGACGTCCTGGACCAGCTGGCCCTCGAACTGCTCGAGCGCGAGACCCTGAACCAGAACGAGATCGCCCAGGTCTTCGCGGACATCCGCAAGCGCGACTTCCGCGAGATCTGGCTCTCCAAGGAGACCCGGCCCATCCACGACGTCGGCCCGGTGGAGTCCCGCCAGGAGAAGGCCGAACGGGAGGCGCAGGAGGAAGCCACCCGGGCCCGCCTGGAGGAGCCGCTGGACACCCGGCCGCCGCACGCCCAGGGCGTTCCCGGCCAGGAGCCCTTCCAGGGCGGGACCACGGATCTGGGGCCTGACGGCCACCCCGGCTAGGCTTTTACTGTGACTTCCTACTTCGACGACGACGACGTTTCGGCCGCCGCCGCTCCCTTCCGCCCGGAAAATTCCGCGGCGGCAGGGGCCGACGGCGGCGCCGCCACGCTGGTGGACCAGCCCCGGATCGAGGCGGCGGTGCGCGAAATCCTGCTCGCCATCGGCGAAGACCCGGACCGCGGCGGCCTGCTGGACACCCCGAAGCGGGTGGCCAAGGCCTACGCGGAGATGTTCGCCGGCCTGCACCACGACCCGGCCGAAATCCTCGCCACCACCTTCGACCTGGACCACGAGGAACTGGTCCTGGTCAAGGACATCCCGTTCTACTCCACCTGCGAACACCACCTGGTGCCGTTCCACGGCGTCGCGCACGTCGGGTACATCCCCTCGCACGACGGCAAGGTCACGGGCCTGAGCAAGCTGGCCCGGCTGGTGGACCTCTTCGCCCGCCGCCCGCAGGTGCAGGAACGGCTCACCACCCAGATCGTCGAGGCGCTCACCACACACCTCAAGCCCCGCGGCGCGATCGTCGTCGTCGAATGCGAGCACCTGTGCATGTCAATGCGCGGCATCCGCAAACCCGGCGCGAAGACCGTCACCAGCGCGGTCCGTGGGCAACTGCATGACCCGGCCACCCGCGCCGAAGCCATGAGCCTCATCCTCGGAAGGTAGAAAAGACACACTATGGACTCCCTCGCCGCAGCCCCCGGAACCGGGCCTGCCACCTCGCCGCTGCCCGTGCTGCGGAAGCCGAGGCCGGCAGCAGCCTTGAAGGACCTGCCCACGAACCGCACCCTGGTCATGGGAATCCTCAACGTCACCCCGGACTCGTTCAGCGACGGCGGCCGGCATGCCACGCCGGAACAGGCCATCTCCGCCGGGCTGCGGATGTACTACGCCGGCGCGGACATCATCGACGTCGGCGGCGAATCCACCCGCCCCGGCGCCGCCGAGGTCACCCCGGATGAGGAACAGCGCCGCGTGCTGCCCGTGATTGAGGCGCTGGTGAAGGCCGGCGCCCTGGTCAGCATCGACACCACCCACGCCGCCACGGCCGAGGCAGCCCTGGCCGCCGGCGCCGCCATCATCAACGACGTCTCCGGCCTGACCATCGAACCGGAGATGGTGGAACTCGTGGCCCGCAGCAAGGTGCCCTATGTCCTCACCCACCGCCGCGGGGACGCCCGCACCATGGACTCCCTGACCGACTACCGGGACGTTGCCGCCGACGTGGCGGCCGAGTTGGCCGGCGTCCGGGACAAGCTGGTCGCCGCCGGCGCCGTGCCGGAGCAGATCATCGTGGACCCGGGACTGGGCTTCGCCAAGAACGAGGCGCAGAACTGGGAACTGCTGCAGCACCTGGACGTGCTGCAGGCCATGGGCCACAAGGTGCTGGTGGCAGCGTCCCGGAAACGCTTCCTGGGCAGCCTACTCACAGTCGCCGGCAAGGCCGCCGCCCCCGAGGACCGCGACGCTGCCACCGCCGCCATTACCGCCATCAGCGCCTTCCGCGGCGCTTGGGCCGTCCGGGTCCACGACGTCGGGGCGAACCTCGACGCGGTCAAGGCCGCCGCCCGGATGACCCCGGCCGGCAACAGCTAGGCCGGCGGCACCATGGACCGGATCGCGCTCAGCGGCGTCACCGCCGTCGGGCACCACGGCGTGTTCGACTTCGAACGGCGGGAGGGCCAGCCCTTCGTCGTCGACGCCGTCCTGCACCTGGACTTCACCGCCGCCGCCGCGAGCGACGACGTGCTGGACACGGCGCATTACGGTGAGGTGGCCGAATGCATCCGTGGCTGGATCACCGGTGCGCCGGTGAACCTGATCGAGGCCCTGGCCGTCCGGATCGCCGAGGATCTGCTGGAACGCTTCCCGGTCACCGCCGTGGACATCACCGTGCACAAGCCCAAGGCCCCGATCCAGGTCCACTTCGGCGACGTGGCCGTCACCGTGCACCGGGAACGCCCATGAGCTCCGCCGCGCACGCTCCGGCCTCGCCGGAACCCGCACCGTATACCCGTGCCGTCCTCGCCCTCGGCAGCAACCTCGGCACCCGGAATGACACCCTCTCCGCCGCCGTCGCCGACCTCGTCGACCCGCCGGAGGTGCGGCTGCTGGCCATCTCGCCGATCGTGCAGACCAAGGCCGTCGGCGGCCCGCCCAACCAGCCGGACTTCCTGAACATGGTGATCGCCGTCGAGACCTCGCTGTCTCCGCGGCAGCTCCTGGACCACTGCCACGCCGTGGAACAGAAGCACCACCGGGTCCGGGAGGTTCACTGGGGCCCGCGGACCCTGGACGTGGACATCGTCACCTACGGCGAGCTGGTCAGCGACGATCCGGTCCTGACGCTGCCGCACCCGCGCGCGGCCGAGCGGGCGTTCGTGCTGTACCCGTGGTCCCTGATCGACCCCGCGGCAGAACTGGGCGGCGAACGCGTGGCCGACCTCGCCGTCCGGGCCGCCGACTTCCGGGACCTGGCCCCCTTCGACGGCTTCGAGGAACTCAACGGCGCCTCCGGCTCGGCGGTGTCGCCATGAAGCTGACCAACCCGCTGGTGCTGCTGGTGATCGGCGTCGGCCTGGCCGCCGCCGGCTGGGCCGCGACCCTGCTGGCGGCCCGCTACAGTCTGGCCACCCCGGTGCTGCCGCTGACCGGCCTGATCACCATGGGCGTGATCGTGGTCCTGACCCTGGTGCTGGGCCTCCGGGTGCTGCGCTGGCGCAACGGCAAGAAGAAGCAGCTGTTGAACCCCATCCTGGCCGCCTGGACCCTGGTCCTCGCCCAGGCCTGCGCCTACACCGGGGCCATGCTGCTGGGCTGGCACGCCGGGATCTTCATGGACCAGCTCCGGCTCTGGAACGTCCGCAGCGGCCAAGCCATCACCTGGCAGATCGCGGCCATGGCCGGTGGCGGCCTGGTGATGATCGTGGTGGGCCTGATGGTGGAGCGGTTCTGCCGCATCCCGCCGGAGGACGGCGACGCCGGCAAGCCCCCGGGGGTGGCCGGGAAGCGCGGCAAACCCGAAGCCGAAGGCGAATATGCCTACCGAGGCGATTGACCCGCCGGGCATCTCCTGGCTGCGGGTCTCGCCGCGCTACCTGACGGCCCGCCTGCTGGGCTGGGGCGCCGAAGCCGTGCTCGTCACCGCCGCCGTGGCCACGCCGCTGGCGCTGGTGCTCGCCGGAGCGTGGCGGTGGCCCCCGCTGTGGTTCGCCGTCGCGCTGCCGTCCGCGTACCTGCTGCTGGCCCTCTGGCGGCTGGTGCTGATCCCGCGCCAGGTCCGCGCCGTCGGCTACGCCGAACGCCTCGATGACCTGTTGATCCGCCGCGGCATCCTCTTCCAGCGCACCCTGGTGGTGCCGTACGGCCGGATGCAGTACGTGGACATCGCCGCCGGACCCCTGGAGCGGGCGCTGGGGCTCTGCACGCTGAAACTCCACACCGCCTCCGCCGGGACCAGCGCCGTGATCCCGGGCCTGCCCGCCTCGGAGGGCGCCCGGCTCAGGGAGCAGCTGACCGCCCGCGGCGAGGCCCGGCTGGCCGGACTGTGAACGGCGAGACCGACAACTGGCAGCGGGTGCACCCCGCGTCGCCGTTTGTCCGCGGCTGGCTGGCACTCGCGGCGTTGTTCTTCTTCTTCGGCCGCGACGCCGCCGAACGGCTGCTGCGCGGCGGCCCGGTCTTCGACGAGCGCTTCGCGGGCCGTGCGCCCTGGCTGCTGCTGGGCGGCGGCACCATGCTGCTGCTGGTGGTGGCCGGCTTCGTCCTGAGCTGGTATTTCACCCGCTACCAGGTGGCCGGTGGCTTCGTCCGGGTCACCACCGGCGTACTGGTCAAGCAGCACCGGCAGGCCCGCCTGGACCGGGTCCAGGCGATCGACGTCGTCCAGCCGCTGCTGGCCCGTATCTTCGGCCTCGCCGAGCTGCGCTTCGAGGTGGCCGACGCCGGGCAGTCGGCGGTTCACCTGGCCTACCTGCGCGTCGCGGAGGCCCGCCGGCTGCGCGCCGAGATCCTCGACGCCGCCGTCCGGGACGCCGCAGCGCACGCCGCTGCGGGGCCTTCTGCCCCTGGACCTGACGCGCAGCGACCTGGTGCCCAGCTCGGTGCACAGGCCGCCGCGGGACCTGCGGGACTTGGGGCGCCGCCCGGGCCGCCCGCGCCTGTAGACCCGACCGAGCGGCCGGTCCTGGCCGTGCCGCCCCGACGCTTGGCCGGTTCGCTGCTGCTCAGTGAGCAGGCCGTGGTCCTGCTGCTGGGTGCCGCGGCGTCCGTGCTGCTCTCGGCCCTGACGGAAAACCGGAGTTTCTCCTTCTACCTGGTCCCTGCCGGTCTCGGTATCCTGGCTGGCTTCTGGGCCTCCTTCAGCAAGGGCTTCAACTTCACCGCGGCTGCCTCCCCGGCCGGGATCCGGCTGCAGTACGGGCTGCTGGACACCCTGGCCCAGACGCTCCCGCCGGGCAGGATCCAGGCCCTCCGGATCAGCCAGCCGCCGCTCTGGCGGCCGCTGGGCTGGTACCGCATCCAGGTCAACGTCGCCGGCTACGGGACGCCCGGCCAGGACGGCGAACGATCCGCCCGGACCACCCTGCTGCCGGTCGGCACCCTGCAGGACGTGACCGCCCTGCTGGACCTGGTGCTGCCGGAAGCAGCGGCTGCGCAGCCACGCGCAACTCAGCCCGAAGCCACGAATACCGGACGCCCTGACGCCCACGCCGTCCTCATCGCCGGGCTGAGCGGGCTTGCGCCCGCTGCCCGCGTCCAAGCCCGGCGGAACCCGGCCCAAACCACGGGCGATACCGACGGCGGCTTCACCACCACCCCGCGCCGCGCCCGGCTGCTCGCCCCGCTGGGGTGGCGGCGGAACGGCTTCGCCGAGACCGGCAGCGCGCTGCTGATCCGCACCGGCCGCTGGTGGCGTCACCTGACCGTCGTGCCGCACGGACGCACCCAGTCCATCGCCCTGCACCAGGGCCCCGTGGCGCGGCGCTTCGGCGTCGTGGACCTGGTCCTGCACACCACCTCCGGACCGGTGGCACCCAGAGTCATCCAGGGGGGCCTGGCCGAGGGCCGCGCCCTGCTCCTCGCCCAGGCTGCCCGCCTGAGCCCCAAATCCCAGCCGGCGGGAAACCCCGCCGGAGATCCACAGGAAGGCCCACAGCATGGCTAAGCCAGGACGCCTCGGCGTCGGAATTATCGGCGCAGGAAAGGTCGGTGCCGTGCTCGGCGCCGCCCTGCGCGCCGCCGAACACGCCGTCGTCGGCGTCTCCGCCGTCTCCGAGGCCAGCCGCGAACGGGCGGACACGCTCCTGCCGGGCGTTCCCATCCTGGAGATCCAGGACATCGTCGAACGCGCCGAACTGGTGCTGCTGGCGGTCCCGGACGACGCCCTCGGCCCGCTGGTGGACGGACTCGCGAAACTCGGCGCCTGGCAGCCGGGGCAGCTGGTGGCCCACACCTCCGGGCGCTTCGGCGTCGGCATCCTGCATCCGGTCCGCGCCGCCGGCGCCGTGCCGCTGGCCCTGCACCCGGCCATGACCTTCACCGGCATGAGCCTGGACCTGACCCGGCTGCTCGACTGCACCTTCGGCGTGACCGCGGACCCGGCCATGCTCCCGATCGCCCAGGCCCTGGTGGTGGAGATGGGGGCCGAACCCGTCGCCATCGCCGAGGGGGACCGGCCGCTGTACCACGCCGCCCTGGCCCACGGCTCGAACCACCTGGTCACCCTGGTGGCGCAGGCCGCGGAAATGCTGCGCGAGGTGGGCGTCGAGGAACCCGGCCGCATGCTGGGCCCGCTGCTGCGCGCCAGCCTGGAGAACGCCCTCGCCTCCGGCGAATCGGCGCTGACCGGACCGGTGGCCCGCGGCGACGCGGGCACCGTCGCCGCGCACGCGGAGGCGCTGCGCGACCTCGACGGCGGCTCCGGCGGGGATATTCTGGAGGCCTACCTGGCCATGGCGCGGGCGACGGCCCGCCGCGCGGGCAGCCGTGGGCTGCTCCGGCCGGACCAAGTCGACGGCATCCGCCAGGCGCTCGACGGCGCACCGGACTGATTGATTCCTGAGGAAGGACCCCGATATGCCCATCCAGCTGGTGACCACCGCCGCTCAGCTGCGTGCCGAGAGTGCCCGCCTGCTCACCGAAAAGGGCGGCAGCTCGCAGGGCATCGTCCCCACCATGGGCGCCCTGCACGAGGGCCACGCCGCACTGGCGCGCACCGCCGTCGCGCAGAACGACGTGGTGGTGGCCACCATCTTCGTCAACCCGCTGCAGTTCGGCGAGGCCGTGGACCTGGAACGCTACCCGCGCACGCTCGAGGCGGACCTGGCGCTCCTGGAGGCGGAGGGCGTGGACCTTGTCTTCGCGCCGTCCGTCGAAGAGGTCTACCCCGGCGGGGAGCCGATGGTCAGGATCACCTCGGGCGCGCTGGCCGAGAAGTGGGAGGGCGCGTCCCGTCCCGGGCACTTCGACGGCGCGCTGACCGTGGTGGCGAAGCTGCTGCACTACGGGCTGCCGGGCGCCCAGGCCGACTACCGGGCGTACTTCGGCCAGAAGGACGCCCAGCAGCTGACCCTGGTGCGCCGGATGGTGGCGGACCTGAACTTCCCGGTGGAGATCGTGGCCGTCCCGATCGTGCGGTCAGCGGACGGGCTGGCGCTCTCCAGCCGGAACCGCTTCCTCTCCGACGCCGAACGCGAGGCCGCGCTGGTCCTCTCGCGGGCGCTGCGGCTGGTCGAGGACCGGGCCAACGCGCACGAACCCCTAGACCTGGACTCCGCCCGGGAGCTGGTGGAGTCCCAGCCGCTCGTGGAACTGGACTACTTCGACGTCGTCGATCCGCGCACCCTGGAACCGCTCGCGGAGAACTGCCGCGAAACGCCGTTCCGGGGCGAGGCCCTGGTGCTCATCGCGGCCAAGGTGGGCCCGGTGCGGCTGATCGACAACGTACCGCTGGACTCCTAGGGAACAAATAGTCCGCCGGGAGGGAATGACCTTTCCGGCCTGAGGGTTGAAAATCGTAGTGGCGGCCGTGTCCGCCAATCCGCCATCACATCCCCGAGGGAACCCCATGCCTGAAGAAGCCCGTTCCACCGTCCAGGAGGGCCTGGCCCCGCCCCGGACCGACGCCGAAAGCACCGTCGCCGGAAGCGCCGACGCCCAAAGCACCGGAACCGGAAACCGCGCGGAGACCGCCGCCGGCGCCCCGGCAAACGCCCGCGCAGCCAAACCCGCGCCGGAGAAGCTGTCCCGCGAATCCGTGACGGTCATCGCCACCTTGCTGGTGGCCACCTTCGTGGTGATCCTGAACGAGACCATCATGAACGTCGCGCTGCAGCGGCTCATGGTGGACCTGCGCGTGGACGCCCCCACGGTCCAGTGGCTGGCCACCGGCTTCATGCTGACCATGGCCGTGGTCATCCCCACCACCGGGTTCATCCTGCAGCGGCTGACCACCCGGGCCGTCTTCATGCTGGCCATGGGACTGTTCTCCGGCGGCACCCTGCTGGCCGCCCTCGCCCCGGGCTTCACGGTCCTGCTGCTGGCCCGGATCGTCCAGGCCGCCGGCACCGCCATCATGCTGCCGCTGCTGATGACCACCATCCTGACTCTGGTGCCGATCTCCCGCCGCGGCGCGGTCATGGGCAACGTCAGCATCGCGATTTCGGTGGCCCCGGCCATGGGCCCCACCGTCTCCGGCCTGATCCTGCAGAACTTCTCCTGGCGCTTCATGTTCGTCTTCGTGCTGCCGATTGCCCTGCTGGCCCTGGCGATCGGGGCCAAGTTCCTGCGCAACATCGGCGAGAACGAGAAGATCCGCCTGGATGCGCTCTCCGTGGTCCTGACCATCCCGGCCTTCGGCGGCGTGGTCTACGGGCTGAGCCAGATCGGCGGCGGCGCCTCCGGTCCACCCGCCCCCGCGGTGGCCGCGCTCGCCGTCGGCGTGGTGGCCCTGACCGCCTTCGTGTTCCGGCAGCTGAGGCTGCAGAAGCGCGACGAGCCGCTGCTGGACCTGCGGGCCTTCAACTTCCGGATGTTCACCGTCTCCGTGCTGCTGCTGGTGGTCGCGATGGTCGCGCTGTTCGGCGCCGTCATCCTGCTGCCGCTCTACCTGCAGGAGATCCGCGGCCTGAAGTCGCTGGAAACCGGCCTGGTGCTGCTCCCGGGCGGCCTCGCGATGGGGCTACTGGGCCCGGTGATCGGCCGGCTGTTCGACAAGGTGGGCCCGCTGCCGCTGACCGTGACCGGTTCCGTGCTGATGGTGCTCTCGCTCTGGCAGCTGGCCGGACTGGATGCTCAGTCTCCGGTGGGCTGGATCATCGGCCTGCACGTGACCCTCAGCTTCGGCCTGGCGCTGCTGTTCACGCCCGCCTTCACCACCGGACTGAACCCCTTGCCGCCGCACCTGTATTCCCACGGTTCGGCCATCCTGAGCACCCTGCAGCAGGTAGCCGGGGCGGCCGGCACCGCGCTGCTGGTCTCGATCTTCGCGGTGGTCTCCGTTGCGTCCGGTCCGGCAGCGGGCATGCACGCGGCGTTCCTGACCGCCGCCGCGATCGCCGTCGCCGCGCTCGTGCTCTCGCTGCTGATGCGCAAGACCGAAGGGGCTGCCGGGCCCGCGGGCCACTGAGAAACCCGGCCCACTGAGAACCGGGCCTCTGAGAGGGGGGAGCGGGCAAGTCCCGCTCCCCGCGCCCGGGTCAACAGACGCGGCTGGTGCCGCCGCGGGGGACTTGCGTCAGCCGGCGAAGAAGGCGCTCAGCTCCGAGATGAGCTTCTCCGGTGCCTTGTTCACGCCGTCGTGGCCCATGCCCGGCAGGATCGTGTAGCTCGAACCGGAGAGCACGTCGTGGATCTGGGCGCAGGCCACGCCGAAGTACGCCGGGCTCTTCTCGCCCACCACGATCAGGGTCTCCAGCGGCAGGGCCAGGAACGGTTCGGCCGGCATGTCGGCGGCGATGATCGCCTTGATCTCGCGGACGCCGGTCTTCATCAGTTCGCGCAGCTGCTTGCCCACCGGGGTCCCGGCGGTCAGCTTGTTGGCCAGGGTCAGCATGGACAGCGGCATCCGGGAAACGGCGCTTCCGGTCTCCAGCCCGCGCACCAGCACGGCCAGGGCCCGGTCGTCGTCGCCGGCGGCGGTGAGGCGTTCGTACTCGGGAATCCAGTCAGCGGTGACGCTGTGGTTGACCGAGACGGCCGGGTCGTAGACCGCCAGCCGCTCCACCGGCAGGGTGCGGGCGGCGTGCAGCGCGACGGCGCCGCCGAAGCTGTGTCCGAACACGTCCGTGCTGTTGGTGTGCTTCATCACGGCGTCGAGGTCGTGGATGTCCACGTCCAGCGTGTAGTCCTCCGGCTGCGGGGAGGATCCGCCGCGGCCGCGGCGGTTGAAGGTGTGGACCGGCCGGCCGAGGGAGGCGCTGAGCTTCTGCGCAAACTTGGTGTAGTCGGCGGCGGTCACCATCGAGGCGGACACGACGACGACGCCGGAGCCGGCCGCGGACAGTTCCGCCCCCGTGCTGAACAACTCGAGGGTTCCGCCGTCGGGGGTGTGGATGTTCTCGCGGGTCATGGCTTGAGCCTAGCCCAGCCGGCCGCCGGATACCTCGAGATAGCAGGAGCCGCAGAGGGATTCGTACCAGGCGTCCTGGCCGTCGATGGCGACCTGTTCGCCGTCGAACACCACCCGGTCGCCGATCCGGCGGGTGTTGAAGATCGCCTTGCGGCCGCAGCGGCAGATCGTCTTCAGCTCCTCCAGGGTGTGCGCGATCTCCAGCAGCCGCAGCGATCCCGGGAAGGCGCGGGTCCGGAAGTCCGTGCGGATGCCGTAGGCGAGCACCGGCACGTTGTCCAGGACGGCGATCCGGAACAGGTCATCCACTTGCTCCGGCGTCAGGAACTGCGCCTCATCCACCAGCAGGCACGCCACGGGCGGGGTGTCGACGTGCTGCAGCAGCGCGTCCGGATCGTCCCCGTGCGCCAGGGCGGAGAACAGTTCCCGCGCGGACGCGCCCGCCGGGATCAGGAAATCGACGTCGCGGGTCATGCCCAGGCGGGAGACGACGGCGGTGTCGCCCTTGGTGTCGATGTCCGGCTTGGCCAGCAGCACCCGCTGGCCGCGTTCCTCGTAGTTGAAGGCCGCCTGCAGCAGGCCCGTGGACTTGCCGGAGTTCATCGCGCCGTAGCGGAAGTAGAGCTTGGCCAAGGGGGTCCTTTCAGGAGCGGTCGCCCCCGATTCTAGTGCCACCGGCCGCGATCCCGGGCGCTCAGGAATCCCCGGTAAACTTAGGGATTGTGACTTCCCAAAACACCCCCGCCCCGAACACGCCCGAGCACTCTGACGCCAGCGAACAGACCCTGGTCCGGATGGAAAAGCGCGCGAAGCTGATCGAGCGCGGGATCGAGGCCTACCCCGTGGGCGTCGAGCGGACCCACTCGCTGACCGATATCCGGGAGAAGTACGCCCACCTCGTCGCCGACGAGACCACGGGCGACGTCGTCGGCGTCACCGGCCGCATCGTCTTCATCCGTAACACCGGCAAGCTCTGCTTCGCTACCCTGCAGGAGGGCGGCCTCGACGGCAAGGCGGTCCGGCTCCAGGTCATGCTCAGCCTGGCCAACGTCGGCGAGGAGGCGCTCGCCGACTGGAAGTCCCTCGTGGACCTCGGCGACCACGTCTTCATCAAGGGTGAGGTCATCTCCTCCCGCCGCGGCGAGCTCTCCGTCATGGCCGAGTCCTGGTCCATGGCGTCCAAGGCCCTGCGCCCGCTGCCCGTGCTGCACGCGGAACTGAACGAGGAAACCCGCGTCCGCCAGCGCTACGTGGACCTGATCGTCCGCGACGAGGCCCGCGAGATGGTCTACACCCGCGCCGCGATCACCCGCTCCATCCGCGAAACCCTGCACCGCCAGGGCTACGTGGAGGTGGAGACCCCGATGCTGCAGCTGGTCCACGGCGGCGCCACCGCCCGCCCGTTCGAGACGCACATGAACGCGTTTGACCAGAAGATGACCCTGCGCATCGCCACCGAGCTGTACCTCAAGCGCACCGTCGTCGGCGGCATCGACCGGGTCTACGATATGGGCCGCGTCTTCCGCAACGAGGGCGTCGACTCCACCCACAGCCCCGAATTCACCACCCTGGAGAGCTACGAGGCGTGGGCCGACCAGTTCGTCATGGCGGACCGGATCAAGGAGATCATCCTCGACGCCGCGGACGCCGCCGGCGTGGGCCGGGTGCTGCAGACCGAGGCCGGCGAGATCAACCTCGACGGCGACTGGGCCTGGATGGCCGTCTACCCGGGCCTCTCCGACTTCGTCGGCCAGGAGATCACCCCGGACACTCCGGCCGCCGAGCTGCTGGCACTCGCGGAAAAGCACGAGGTCAAGGTTGACGCGGCCTGGGACGCGGAGAAGCTCGTCGTCGAACTCTTCGGCGAACTGGTCGAACCCACCCTGCTGAACCCGACCTTCGTCTATGACTACCCGCCGTCCGCGCAGCCGCTGGCCCGCCAGCACCGTGAGGACGGCCGCCTGATCGAGGCCTGGGACCTGATCATCGGCGGCATGGAGCGCGGCACCGCGTTCTCCGAGCTGATCGACCCCGTCATCCAGCGCGAACGCCTCACCGAACAGTCGCTGCGCTCCGCCGCCGGCGACGTCGAGGCCATGCAGCTGGACGAGGACTTCCTCCGGGCCCTCGAATACGGCGCCCCGCCGATGGGTGGCATTGGCCTCGGCATCGACCGGCTGGTGATGCTGTTCACCGGTGCGGGCATCCGCGAGACCATCCTGTTCCCGCTGCTCAAGCCCGAAGGCAACTGATCATGGATTACATTGCCGTGCTGCTGCCCTCCGTGGTGGTGGGCCTCATTTTCTGGTTCGTGATGAAGGCAATATTCAACGCCGATAAAGCTGAACGCCAGGCCGAGGCCCGCGCCCAGGCGGAGTCCGACGCAGCAGCAAACGCCCCGGCCGCGAATTCCGCGCCGGATCAGGGGCATTCCCCGGAACAGCCCTAGAAAGTCATTAGCCGACTCTGTTTTCCCACAGCGTAGTTTTCCGCTTTGACTCGGCGCCATAAAGAGATGGATACTTTTTACAGTTACATCCTGCTTTTCTAAATGCTCCTCCTTCGAAAAGAGAGTCTTTATGGCACAGAAAGTTGAAATCATCCTCGTGGATGATCTGGATGGGGGATCCGCGGACGAAACTGTCCGGTTTGGGCTGGACGGCGTCAGTTACGAAATTGACCTGTCGGCCAACAATGCTTCAGAACTGCGTTCGTCGCTCGAACGTTATGTGGGCCAGGCCCGCAAAACGTCCGCCGGCCGGCCAACCCGCACGAAGGCCGCCAGCGGCCGAAATCAGGATTCGGCCCAGATTCGCCAGTGGGCCCGTGACAATGGCTACGCGGTCAACAGCCGTGGCCGAATCCAAGCCGAAATTCAGGAAGCCTACCAAAAGGCCAATTCCTAGGATTGGCGCCGTTTCCGGCCCCTAAGGCCGGAACGAATTGCCCGAAGCGAAGCCCCCGCCATCCGGTGGGGGCTTCGCTGCGTCCGAGGTCCGTACGCTCCTCCCCGGTTACCGGGCGGCTGCGGCTTGCCGGGCCGACGCCGGGGCCCGGCCGGGCCGGAATGCAGCCGTTTCCGGGGACCCCTCGCCCTGGTGCGGCGGAGGTAACCGGGGAGGGACGCACGCACGGGCCGTGCACGCCGCCCGGGTCCCCGCAACCGCCCCGGTTTCCCCTGTGGCGAACAAGCCACAAATTACGAAGACCGCCACGTAGCATCAAAGTACGTCGTAGCTAGGAGTGTGGCGAAATGTTTGAGCGATTTACGGACCGTGCCCGTCGCGTAGTTGTGCTTGCCCAAGAAGAGGCACGCATGCTGAACCACAATTACATCGGTACCGAACACATCCTCTTGGGTCTGATCCATGAGGGTGAAGGTGTTGCCGCCAAAGCCCTCGAGTCCTTGAGCATTTCGCTCGACGGCGTCCGCGAACAGGTGCAGGAGATCATCGGGCAGGGCCAGCAGGCACCGTCCGGTCACATCCCCTTCACGCCGCGGGCCAAGAAGGTGCTGGAACTCTCCCTGCGCGAGGCCCTGCAGCTCGGCCACAACTACATCGGCACCGAGCACATCCTGCTCGGCCTCATCCGCGAGGGTGAAGGCGTTGCCGCACAGGTGCTGGTCAAGCTCGGCGCAGACCTGAACCGGGTCCGCCAGCAGGTCATCCAGCTGCTCTCCGGCTACCAGGGCAAGGAATCGGCCGGAGCCGGTGTCGGCGCCGGCCAGGCCGAGGGTACCCCCGCCGGCTCGGTCGTCCTCGACCAGTTCGGCCGGAACCTGACCCAGGCCGCCCGGGAGAACAAGCTCGATCCCGTGATCGGCCGCGAGCAGGAAATGGAACGCGTCATGCAGGTCCTTTCCCGCCGCACCAAGAACAACCCCGTCCTGATAGGTGAACCCGGTGTCGGTAAGACCGCCGTCGTCGAGGGCCTGGCCCAGGCGATCGTCCGCGGCGACGTCCCGGAGACCATCAAGGACAAGCAGCTCTACACCCTGGACCTCGGTTCCCTGGTGGCCGGCTCCCGCTACCGCGGTGACTTCGAAGAGCGCCTGAAGAAGGTCCTCAAGGAGATCCGCACCCGCGGCGACATCATCCTGTTCATCGACGAGATCCACACCCTGGTGGGTGCCGGCGCGGCCGAGGGTGCCATCGATGCGGCCTCGATCCTGAAGCCCATGCTGGCCCGCGGCGAGCTGCAGACCATCGGTGCCACCACGCTCGATGAGTACCGCAAGCACATCGAGAAGGACGCCGCCCTGGAGCGCCGCTTCCAGCCGATCCAGGTCAAGGAGCCCTCCGTCGCGGACGCGATCGAGATCCTCAAGGGCCTGCGTGACCGCTACGAGGCGCACCACCGCGTGACCATCACCGACGGCGCCCTCGCCTCGGCCGCGAGCCTGTCCGAGCGCTACATCTCGGACCGCTTCCTGCCGGACAAGGCCATCGACCTGATCGATGAGGCCGGCGCCCGGCTGCGCATCCGCCGGATGACCGCTCCGCCGGAGCTGAAGCTGATGGACGAGAAGATCGCGGCCATGAAGCTGGAGAAGGAATCGGCGATCGACGCCCAGGACTTCGAAGGTGCCGCCTCGCTGCGCGACAAGGAGCAGAAGCTCATTGCCGAGCGTGCCGAGAAGGAACGCCAGTGGAAGACCGGCGGCATGGACGACATCTCCGAGGTGGATGAGGACATCATCGCCGAGGTGCTCGCGAACTCCACCGGCATCCCGGTCTTCAAGCTGACGGAGGAAGAATCCTCGCGCCTGCTGAAGATGGAAGAGGAACTGCACAAGCGCGTCGTCGGCCAGGACGAGGCCATCAAGGCCCTGTCCCAGGCGATCCGCCGCACCCGTGCCGGCCTCAAGGACCCGAAGCGTCCCGGCGGCTCGTTCATCTTCGCCGGCCCCACCGGTGTCGGCAAGACCGAACTGGCCAAGGCCCTCGCTGAGTTCCTGTTCGGCGAGGAAGATGCGCTGATCACCCTGGACATGTCGGAGTACTCCGAGAAGCACACCGTCTCGCGGCTCTTCGGTGCCCCTCCGGGCTACGTGGGTTACGAGGAGGGCGGCCAGCTGACCGAGAAGGTCCGGCGTCGTCCGTTCTCCGTGGTGCTCTTCGACGAGGTGGAAAAGGCCCACGCGGACCTCTTCAACTCGCTGCTGCAGATCCTGGAAGACGGCCGCCTGACCGACTCCCAGGGCCGCGTGGTGGACTTCAAGAACACCGTGATCATCATGACCACCAACCTCGGTACCCGGGACATCTCCAAGAGCGTCGCCACCGGCTTCCAGTCCGGCACGGACACGCAGACCGGCTACAACCGGATGCGCGCCCGGGTCACGGAGGAGCTCAAGCAGCACTTCCGCCCCGAGTTCCTGAACCGTGTTGACGACGTCGTGGTCTTCCCGCAGCTGACCCAGGACGAGATCATCGAGATCGTCGACCTGTTCGTCACCCGCCTGGAGCGCCGCCTGAAGGACAAGGACATGGGCATCGAGCTCACGCCCGCGGCCAAGGTGCTCCTGGCTACCCGCGGTTACGACCCCGCGATGGGTGCCCGGCCGCTGCGCCGCACCATCCAGCGCGAGATCGAGGACCAGCTCTCCGAGAAGATCCTCTTCGGCGAGCTGCACTCCGGTGACATCGTGGTGGTCGACGTCGAGGGTGAGGGCGACGAGGCGAAGTTCACCTTCGCCGGCAACGCCAAGCCGAGCATCCCGGAGATCGCGCCGACCCACTAGGGCAGGTTCGCTGCTCCGCAGCACCACACGCAACGGCCCCGGCCGCTTCCCTTACGGGAGCGGCCGGGGCCGTCGTCGTTAAGCCGTTGAGCGCTGGAGCGCCGGGGCTCGCGCCCAGGTTCGCGACGGGTCATCAGGCGGTAACGGTGATCCATTCGCCGTCGATCGCGGCCTTCAGCTTGGCCAGCGGCGCGCGGGCCGGACCCTGGATGACGCTGCCGTCGCTGCCCTTGAAGGAGGAGCCGTGGCAGGGGCATTCGAAGTCGCCGCCGGCCGGGGCCACCGGGCAGCCGGCGTGGGTGCAGGCGGCGTCGTAGGCCAGGACGGTCTTCTCGTCCGGGCGGAAGATCACCACGGCCTTGCCGTTGACCTTGCCGGTGGCGGTCCCGCCCACCTTGACCTCGCTGACCTTCCCGACCTGCACCGGGGTGCCGGCCGGGACAGAAGACGCCGCGGCGTCGCTGGTGGCGGCCGCGTCGGACTCCGGCCCGGAGCAGGCGGAGAGCGTCAGGGCGGTGCCGCCGGCCGCTCCGGCGCCAAGCAACAGGGAACGTCGGGGGAGCATCTGTTCAGGATTCATGGGCCCATTCTGCCAAGCGGCGCTGGGAATTGGCTGCGGACGGGCACCCCGGAATCTTGAAAGCATTGTTTCACTCTTAGTGAACCCGGTGTGAGCGGGAGCACATCGGGTGTTGAATCGGACCATGCCTTCAACCGAAACGCCTGCGACCGGCGGGCTTCCCCAGACACCCTTCCACGACCTGGACCACTACCTGGCCATCCCGCGCATCAGCGGCCTCGCCATGAGCCCGGACGGCCGGCGACTGGTCGTCTCCGTCGCCACCCTGAACGACAAGGGCACCGACTACCGCACCGCGCTCTGGGAGATCGACCCGGCCGGGACGCGCCCGGCCCGCCGGCTGACCCGCAGCGCCAAGGGCGAGGCCGGGGCCGCGTTCGCGGCCGACGGCACCCTCTACTTCACCTCCGAGCGCCCCGACCCGGAGAACCCGGACGCCGACGCGGTCAAGGCCCTCTGGGCGCTGCCGGCCGACGGCGGAGAGGCACGCCTGGCTCTCTCCCGCGCCGGTGGGGTCAGCGGCGTGCTGGCCGCCCGGGACGCCGACGCCGTGTTCGTCACCGCCCCGGTCCTGGCCGGCTCCACGGAGGAGGCCGACGACGAGGACCGCCGGAAGGCCCGCAAGGACAAGAAGGTCGCGGCCATCCTGCACACCGGCTACCCGGTGCGGTACTGGGACGCCGACCTCGGCCCCGGCCAGCCCCGGATCTTCGCGGTCGAACCCGGTGCGGAACCGGAGAACGGCACGCCTGGAACGGTCGACGCCGCCACCCCCGCCATCCTGCGCAACCTCACCCCGGAGGCGGGCAGCGGGCTCCGCGAGGCCGAGATGTCGGTCAGCCCGGACGGGAAGACCGTCTACAGCAGCTTTACCCGGCCGCTGGCCAACGCCGACTCCCGGATCGTCCTGGTGGCCGTGGACGTCGCCACCGGCACCACGCGCGTCCTGCTGGATGAGCCGGGAATGAGCTACTTCCCCGGGCCGGTCAGCCCGGACGGCCGCACCCTGGCCGTGGTCAGCGAAACCGACACCACCCCGGAGCAGGCGCCGCAGGTCCGGCTGCACCTGCTGGACCTCACCGGCCCGGACGGGAAGCTCAGTCCGCTGGCGGAAGGCTGGGACCGCTGGCCGCGCCCGGCCGCCTGGCTGCCGGACGGATCGGCCCTGCTGGTCACCGCGGACGAGGACGGGGCCACCCCGGTGTTCCGGGTGGACGTGGCGGGCTCCGGCACCGGCAGCGCGGCCGCTTCACCGCGCCGGCTGACCGGCGATGCCGCGGCCTACACCGACGTCGTCGTCTCCCCGGACGGGCGCCACGCCTATGCGCTCCGCAGCTCCTACGAATTCCCCGCCGAGGCGGTCCGGATAGACCTCGCCTCCGGCGACGTCACCCGGCTGCATGCTCCCGCCGGGCGGCCGGCGCACCCGGGCCGGCTGGAACGGGTGGAAACCACCGCCGCGGACGGCCGGCGGGTCCCCGCCTACCTGGCCCTGCCCGACGACGCCTCGGCGGAGAACCCGGCCCCGCTGCTGCTCTGGATCCACGGCGGCCCGCTGGGCTCCTGGAACGCCTGGACCTGGCGCTGGAACCCCTGGCTGCTGGTGGCCCGGGGCTACGCCGTCCTGCTCCCGGACCCGGCCCTGTCCACCGGCTACGGCCAGGACCACATCCAGAGCGGCTGGGGTGAGTGGGGCAAGGCCCCCTTCACGGACCTGATGGCGATCACCGACGCCGTCGTGGACCGGCCGGACATCGACCAGACCCGCACCGCGGCGATGGGCGGCTCCTTCGGCGGCTACATGGCCAACTGGGTGGCCGGCCAGACGGACCGGTTCAAGGCGATCGTCACCCACGCCAGCCTCTGGGCGCTGGACCAGTTCGGCCCCACCACCGACGCGGCCCAGTACTGGCTGAAGGAAATGACCGAGGAGATGGCCGCGGCCAACTCCCCGCACCTGTTCGTGGAGAACATCCGCACCCCCATGCTGGTGATCCACGGTGACAAGGACTACCGGGTGCCGATCGGCGAGGGCCTGCGGCTCTGGTACGAGCTGCTCGCCAAGTCCCAGCTCGCCGCGGACGGGGACGGCCGCACCGACCACCGGTTCCTTTACTTCCCGGACGAGAACCACTGGATCCTGCAGCCGCAGCACGCCAAGGTCTGGTACGGCGTCGTCGAGCACTTCCTCGCCCGGCACCTGCTGGAGGAGGACATCCCGGTGCCCGCGGAGCTGGGCGTCTAGCCCGCCGGCAAGGCGGGAGGCGCACGGGGGCGGCGGGGCGGAGCCGTAGGATGGGGCTGTGACTGAGCCCATCCGGATCCGCCCTGCCCGCACCCACGACGTCGCCGCGATCAAGACCCTCGTGGCACCCCTGGCGGACCAGCGGATCCTGATGGCGAAGGAGACGGTCGCCTACTACGAGAGCCTGCAGGAGTTTCGGATCGCCGAGTCGCCCGACGGCGAGATCATCGGCTGCGGCGCGCTGCACGTGATGTGGGAGGACCTGGCCGAGGTCCGTACCCTGGCCACCTCCGACGCGTGGCGCGGCAAGGGCGTTGGCCACCAGCTGGTGGAGCACCTGCTGGATGACGCCCGCGCGCTGGGCGTCTCCCGCGTCTTCTGCCTCACCTTCGAGGTGGAGTTCTTCAAGCGCCACGGGTTCGCCGTCATGGCGGACCAGACGGCGGTGGACCCCGTGGTCTACTCGGAGCTGCTGCGCTCCCACGACGAGGGCGTCGCCGAGTTCCTGGACCTTGCCCGGGTCAAGCCCAACACCCTCGGCAACACCCGGATGATCCGCGCCCTGTAAGGGCCGCCCGGCCTCTTCCGCCACCTCCACTCGGTGGATAAACTGATGCCGGCCCGGCGGGGAAGGGCCGCCGTCGTCCGGAGGCAGACTGTGCAACACCGCGTGATCTTTCCTGACTTTTCCGCGTTCCAGATGTCCGTGGACGCCCCTCCGCTGCCGCCGTGCGACGCTCCCGGCTACGGAGGCGGAACGGGAGGCGGCGCCGGAGCGGACGGCGAACCCGGCGGCGCCCCGGACGCAGGCGTGGGCCCCGGCCGGCGGATGCCCCCGCAGGAGGGACTGGGCCCGGACGCGTGGCCGGAGTTCCCCGCCAAGGTCCAGCCCGGCCCCGGAGCCTACCGCGCGCCGGATGCCGGTAGTAGGGTTCAACCAAAGCAGCCAGGACACCATCCAGGAGCGCAGCCATGAAGAAACTCATCAACGATCCCAAGGCCGTGGTCGACGAATCAGTGGAGGGCTTCGGACTCGCCCACGCGGACCTCGTCACCGTCCACCCCGACCCGAAATACATCGTCCGCAAGGATGCCCCGGTGGCCGGAAAGGTAGGCCTCGTCTCCGGCGGCGGCAGCGGCCACGAACCCCTGCACGGCGGCTACGTGGGGAAGGGCATGCTGGACGCCGCGGTCCCCGGCGCCGTCTTCACCTCGCCCACCCCGGACCAGATCCTGCCGGCCACGCTCGCGTCCAACTCCGGCGCCGGCGTCGTCCACATCGTCAAGAACTACACCGGCGACGTGCTGAACTTCGAGACCGCCGCCGAGCTCGCCCAGGCCGAGGGTGTGGAGGTCCGCACCGTGCTGGTCAACGACGACGTCGCCGTGCAGGACTCGCTCTACACCGCCGGGCGCCGCGGCGTGGGCGGAACCGTCCTGGTCGAGAAGATCGCCGGTGCCGCGGCCGAGCGCGGCGATGATCTGGACGCCGTGGCCGCGATGGGGGACCGGGTCAACCAGAACGTGCGCAGCATGGGCGTGGCGCTGACCGCCTGCACGGTCCCGCACGCGGGCGTCCCCAGCTTCGAGCTGGAGGACAACGAGATCGAGATCGGCATCGGCATCCACGGCGAACCCGGCCGGCACAAGATCCCCATGGAGCCCGCGGACGGCATCACCGACCGCCTCCTGGATCCCGTGGTCAGCGACCTGGGCCTGGCGTCCGGGGACAAGGTCCTTCTGTTCGTCAACGGCATGGGCGGCACTCCGCAAAGCGAGCTCTACATCGTTTACCGCCGCGCGGTGCACCGGCTCGAGGAGCAGGGCGTGAGCGTGGAGCGCTCGCTGGTGGGCAACTACATCACCTCCCTCGAGATGCAGGGCTGCTCCATCACCGTCCTGAAGCTCGACGACGAGATGACAGCCCTCTGGGACGCACCCGTGCACACCGCGGCCCTGCGCTGGGGCGCCTGACCGTGGGGCTGGACGTCGGCTGGGCCGTGCGCTGGCTGACCTTGTCGGCGGAGGCCATGGCCGAGCACCGGGTGGAACTGATCGAACTGGATCGGCCCATCGGGGACTCGGACCACGGCGAGAACATGGACCGCGGCTTCAAGGCCGTGATGGACAAGCTCGCCGAGGCGCCCCCGGAAACCGCCGGAGCCGCGTTGAAGCTGACCGCCATGACGCTGATGTCCAAGGTGGGCGGAGCCGCGGGACCGCTGTACGGCACCGCCTTCCTGCGGGCAGCCACCGCCCTCGGCGACGCCGCGGACATCGACGCCGGCACGCTGGCCACGGCACTGACGGCCGCCCGGGACGGGATCGTGGCCCGCGGCAAGGCCGAATCGGGGGACAAGACGATGGTGGATGCCTGGACCCCTGCCGTTGACGCGGGTTCGGCCGCTGCCGGGGCCGACGGCGGCAGCCCGGGCCGGGTGCTGGCCGCGGCGGCTGATGCCGCGGAAGCGGGGGCCGTCTCCACCGACCCGATGCAGGCGCGCAAGGGCCGCGCGAGCTACCTGGGGGAGCGAAGCATCGGCCACCGCGACCCGGGCGCCGTCTCCACCGCCCTGATCCTGCGCGCCGCCGCCGAGGCCGCTGAGGGCGCCGCATGACGGTGCGGCTGGTGGTGGTCTCACACAGCGCGAAGATTGCCGAGGGCGCCGTCGAACTCGCCGCCCAGATGGCGCCGGACGTGCCCATCATCGCCGCGGGCGGCACCGACGACGGGCGGATCGGAACCAGCCTGGAGAAGGTCATGGCCGCGCTGGAACAGGCCGACGGCGGCGAGGGCGTTGTGGTCCTCACGGACCTGGGCTCCGCCGTGATGACGGCGGAATCCGCCGTGGAGTTCGCCGCGGACCCCTGTTCCATCCACCTGGCCGACGCCCCGCTGATCGAGGGCCTGGTGGCGGCCGCTGTGTCCGCGCAGACCGGGGCCGACGCGGAGACCGTGAAGGAGGCCGCCGAGGCCGTCTACCGGCCGCCGGAGCACCATCACGCCCATGCTGAGAGGTCCGCGGCGCCGGACGCGCAGGGGGACTTCGAACTGGTCAACAAGGCCGGCATGCACGCCCGGCCGGCCGCCAAAATCGCCGGGAGCCTCGCCGGCATGGACGCCACGGTCACCATCAACGGCGTCGACGGGGAGTCCATGACCGAGCTGATGATGCTGGGCGCCGGACAGGGCACCGTGCTGCACATCGAGGCCAGCGGTCCGGACGCGGTCAAGGCCGTGGATTACCTGGGCGGGCTCATCACCGACGGGTTCGGCGAGCCCTAAGCCCCACCTGGTTCCTCGGGCGCTCAGGCCGGCAGCTGAAGTCCGGCAGGATGCTGTTGTGCCAAGCCGTCGGCCAGCAGCCCGGCCACGGCCCGCTCCAGCTGTTCCGGCGGGGCATTCAGCCGGTGCAGGGCGGCCAGCGGGATACCGATCCCAACAGGAGTGAACCCCAGGTCGGCGGGCGCGCGGTCCAGCAGCTCCCGGGGCACCGGCGCCTCGGCAAGACGCAGCACCGCGACAACGGCCCCGCGGACCTGGCGGTCCGTGCCGTGCCAGGCCTGGCCCTTGGGCGTGTAGGTGGGCGCGGGTTCCCCGGCGGCCAGCCACGCGCACGCGTCCCGGACCGGGCACTGCCCGCACTTGGGTGAGCGGGCGGTGCAGACCAGGGCGCCGAGTTCCATCACGGCGGCGTTCCAGCGCACCGATTCGGGGCCGCCGGCGGGCAGCAGCTCCGCGGCCAGGCGCATCTCCGCGGCGGTGAGCGCCGGGGCGGGCAGCGCGGCGCCACCGATCAGCCGGGCGTGCACCCGGCGGATGTTGGTGTCCACCACCGTTTCCCGCCGACCGAAGGCGAAGGCGGCGACGGCGGCCGCGGTGTAGGTTCCGACGCCGGGCAGCGCCAAGAGCTCCTGGTAGGTGCCGGGCACCTGCCCGTCGTGGTCCTTGACGATCGCCGCCGCGGCAGCGTGCAGCCGCAGGGCGCGCCGCGGATAGCCCAGCCGGCCCCACGAGCGGACGGCCTCCCCGGGGGCCTCCCGGGCCAGGTCGGCCGGTTCGGGCCAGCGCCGAAGCCACTCCTCCCACACCGGCAGCACCCGCACCACGGGGGTCTGCTGCAGCATGATCTCGCTGACCAGGACGCCCCAGGGGGTTCGGCCCGCCTCGCGCCACGGCAGGTCCCGGGCCGTGTCCGCGAACCAGGAGTCCAGGGCGGCATGGAGCTCCGCCAGCCGTCCGGCGGGCGGCGCGGCGGGGGCGGTAACTGCCTGCGCGGCGGGGGCGGTAACTGCCTGCGCGGAGGGTGAGCCGGGCGCGGCGGGGGTGGCCACTGTTTCGGGGGAGGAGGTCATGGTTTTGATCGAACCAGCTTAATAGAGACGCGCACCATAGCCGGACCAGCGGCGTGGTGGTGTGTGATCGGAGGCGTGGTTCTCTAGCCTAGAAGAATGGTCAGGCAAGGCAACGCTCGCGGTACGGCCCGGAAACCGGGTAAGGCCGTCTACCGCCGTCGCCGCCTCCTTGCCGGCGCCGTCCTGCTCCTGGTCCTGGCGCTCGCGGTGGCCGGTGTCGTGGCCGTCTCCAACGCCTTTTCCGGTGGCTCTTCCGACGACGCAGGGCAGGCAGGCAGCGCCAACGGAAATGGCGCCACCGCGTCTGCCGCCGCGTCCGGGACGGCCTCCGCCGTCGCCTCCGCCTCCGCGAGCCCTTCCGCCTCCGCGACGCCCAGCCCGGCGTCGGCCTGCGACGACAAGCTGATTACGGTCACCGCCGCCACGGACAAGGCCGTCTACGGTCCGGGCGAGAACCCGCTGCTGACCCTGAAGGTCACCAACGGCAACCAGGTCCCGTGTGAGGTCAATATCGGCACCTCACAGATGGAGTACGTCGTCACCAGCGGCGCGGACCGGATCTTCTCCTCGGCAGACTGCCAGGCCGAGAGCAGCGATTTGGTGAAGTCGATCGGACCCGGCCAGAGCGAGACGGCCAACTTCCCGTGGGCCCGGAACCGGTCCGTCGACGGCTGCAAGGCCGTCACGGCGCAGCCCGGCGGCGGCGGCGCGTACTACGTCTTCACGGCGCGGCTGGGGAACAAGACCAGCCCCAAGGCCGTCTTCCAGCTCGGCTGAGCCGGCCGGTCCGCAAGGAGAAAACCCGGCGGAGCCGGTCTATTGGAGCCGGTTCAGGGCAGCCGGTCTAGAGGAACCGGTCCAGCAGGCTGGCCTCCGCCATCCGGCTCAGGCCCTCGCGGACGGTCCTGGCACGCTGGTCGCCGATCCCGTCCACGGTCATCAGGTCATCGATGGTGGCCGCCATCAGGAACTGCAGGCCGCCGAAGTGGTCCACCAGCCGGTCGGCCACGGCCTTCGGGACCGCCTTGAGGCCGGAGAGCAGCCGGTAGCCGCGCGGCTGGACGACGGCGTCGAGGTTGGCCTCCCCGCCGGCGAACCCGACGATCCCGGCGATCTTGCCCAGGTCGATCAGCTCGGTCGAATCCAGGCTGACGAGTGCCTTGACGGCCTTGTCGATGTCCTCGACGGAGGCGTGCGGGCCCGAGTAGTCCCGGATGATCACATCGCTGCCGGGGCCGCGGCCCACGGTGAGCTCGTCCAGCTGCAGGGACAGCAGGCGGCCGTCCTCGCCGAGTTCCAGCACGTACTGGGAAATTTCTTCGGAGATCCGGCGCACCATCTCCTGGCGCTGCAGGGTGACGGCGACGTCGCGCACAGTCACCATCGCCTCGATTTCGAGGGCGGACAGCGAGCTGGTGACCTGGTCCAGCCGGGACCGGTACCGCTCGAGGGTGGCGAGTGCCTGGTTGGCGCGGGCCAGGACCTTCTCGGAGCCCTCCAGCACGTGCCGCAGGCCGTTGACGTAGAGGGCGATGATCTGCATCGACTGGCTCACGGAGATGACCGGCACACCGGTCTGGATGGCGACGCGCTCGGCGGTCCGGTGCCGGGTGCCGGTCTCCTGGGTCTCGATGCTGGAATCGGGTACCAGCTGGACGCCGGCGCGCAGGATGTTGCTGGCGTCCCTGTCACAGACGATCGCGCCGTCCATCTTCGCGAGTTCCCGCAACCGGGTGGGGGAGAAGTCGATGCCTATCTCGAACCCGCCGGAGCAGAGGGATTCGATGGTCCGGTCCATGCCCAGCACGATCAGCGCGCCGGTGCGGCCGCGCAGAATCCGTTCGAGCCCGTCCCGGAGGGCGGTGCCGGGGGCCACCCTGGCCAGCGTCGCCTTGAGTGCGTCTTCGGGGCTCCGAGCCATGGGTGTTTCCCTTCAAAGGTGCAGGCCTCTGCCTGCCGTGCGCCGGATCCGCGGATTTCATACGGTGGCCGGTCAGAACAAAAATGCCCGGTCTCCCGGTAGCACCATCATAGGGGTACGGCCCCCCGTTTTCCGCACGGACAAGCCCCAAAGTGGTCCATGGGAGCGTTACGAAAGGACCCGGAAAGTGCTCTCCCCGGGCACTCCGGCGGACCACATTTTTAGTCCCGCCGGGGCTGTCCCGCCGCCTGCGATAAACTGGAGTCCTGGGTGTATCGCGGGCTCTCCGCGCAGTGAACCCGCCCCAAGCCGCAGCGAAAGTAGCACCGTGTCCCAAGATGTCCACAGCCCCGCCCGAGTCCAGGAGATTCACAAGCAGGCGGGCCGGCGCCGGACCTTCGCAGTCATTTCCCACCCCGACGCCGGTAAGTCCACGCTGACCGAGGCGCTGGCCCTGCACGCGAAGGTGATCGGCACCGCCGGCGCGTCCAGCGGCAAGGCCAACCGCAAGGAAACGGTCTCCGACTGGATGCAGATGGAAAAGGACCGCGGCATCTCCATCAGCTCCGCGGCGCTTCAGTTCGCCTACCGGGACACCGTCATCAACCTGCTGGACACCCCCGGCCACGCCGACTTCTCCGAGGACACCTACCGCGTGCTCGCGGCCGTTGACTGCGCCGTCATGCTGGTGGACGCGGCCAAGGGCCTGGAAACCCAGACCATGAAACTGTTCGAGGTCTGCAAGCAGCGGAACCTGCCCATCATCACCGTGATCAACAAGTGGGACCGCCCCGGCCTGGACGCGCTGGCCCTGATGGACGAGATCACCGAACGCACCGGCCTGCAGCCCATGCCGCTGACTTGGGCCGTGGGCATCTCCGGTGACTTCCGCGGCGTCTGGGACCTGCGCAACGACCGTTTCGCCCGGTTCCAGCGCAACAACGCCGGCGCCAACATCGCCCTGACCGACTACTTCACCCCGGAACAGGCCGCCGAGAGCCAGGGCGATGACTGGTCCAACGCGGTGGACGAGGCCGGGCTGGTTATCGAGTCCAACCTCGCGTTCGACGTCGAGGCCTTCCACGCCGGCAAGGCCACCCCCATCCTCTTCAGCTCCGCGGCGCTCAACTTCGGCGTCAAGGAGATCCTGGATGCGCTGGTGGACTTCGCCCCGCCCGCCGCGCCGCGCCCCGACGTCGACGGCGACCCGCGCCCGGTGGACGCCCCGTTCGCCGGCTTCGTCTTCAAGGTCCAGGCCGGCATGAACAAGGCCCACCGCGACCACGTCGCCTTCATCCGGGTCTGCTCCGGCGTCTTCGAACGCGGCATGGTCGTGACCCAGGGCCGAACCGGGAAGTCCTTCGCCACCAAGTACGCCCAGCAGGTCTTCGGCCGCGAACGCGAGGTGATCGACGAGGCCTTCCCCGGCGACGTCGTCGGCCTGGTCAACGCCTCCGCGCTGCGGGTGGGTGACAGCCTGTTCCTGGACCAGCCGGTGGAATTCCCCGCGATCCCGCTGTTCGCGCCCGAACACTTCCAGGTGGCCCGCTCCAAGGACCCCAGCCGCTTCAAGCAGTTCCGCCGCGGCATCGAACAGCTCGAGCACGAGGGCGTCATCCAGGTGCTCCGCTCGGACATCCGCGGCGACCAGGCGCCCGTGCTCGCCGCCGTCGGCCCCATGCAGTTCGAGGTGGTCGAGGACCGGATGGCGCACGATTTCAGCGCCCCGATGCGGCTGGAGCGGCTGCCCTACTCGCTGGCCCGGATCACGACGGCGGACGCCATGCCCGCGCTGGCCAACGTCACCGGCGCGGAGGTGCTGCTGCGCTCCGACGGCGAGTACCTGGCCCTCTTCAACGACGTGTGGGCGCTGCGGCGGATCGAGAAGAACCTGCCGGACCTGACGCTGATCCCGATCGGCACCCACAACCCCGCAAAGTAGCCACCGCAATCACCGACCCGGACTCCCGGGGGCTGCGGCGAAATAAACGCCTCGACCCCTACCGTTCCGGCGATTCCGCGTTATCATAAGTAACCTTGCTAATTTGCGGGCGCCGGCCCCAGGCCTGCTCACAGCACCGATCCGCCGAGGTTCAGCGGACCCCGAACGAGGGAACACCTACACGCGTTGACCATCACCATCGAATCCGGAGCCCTGTTTGGCGGGCGCTACCGGATTGAGTCCCTGATCGGCCGGGGAAGCCAGTCCACCGTTTACCGGTGCTACGACCAGCAGCTGCACCGCGAGGTTGCCGTGAAGCTTTTCCGCGCCGACCCGGAGGGCCCCGGCGCCGTCCGGCTGCAGCGGCAGGAAGCCCGCATCCTCGCCGGGATGAGCCACCACGCCCTGGTGATGCTGCTGGACGCCGGATCCGACCACGACGACGACGGCCAGGAGCTTAGTTACCTGGTGATGGAGTACGTCCCCGGCCAGGACCTGCGGCACCGCACTGTCCGCGGCCCGCTCTCCGCCGCGCATATGGCACACATCGGCTACGACCTCGCCGAGGGCCTGTCCTACATCCACCACCACGGCGTGGTGCACCGGGACGTCAAGCCCGGAAACGTCCTGCTGGTGGACTACAGCAACGAGGACCGCAGGCCCCGGGCCAAGCTCACCGACTTCGGCGTCGCCTGCTTCGCGGACGCCCCGGATGACGACCAGGAGGACGGCGGCACCTCCGGAACGCCCGCCTACCTCAGCCCCGAGCAGGCTGCCGGCGGCCCGGCCGGTCCCGCCAGCGACGTCTATTCCCTGGGGCTGGTGCTGCTGGAGGGCCTCACCGGGAACATGGCCTACCCCGGCGCGCCGATCCAGTCCGCCGTCGCGCGGCTCCTCCATGACCCGAAAATCCCCGACGAGCTGGCGCCCAAGTGGGCGGAACTGCTCACCTCCATGCTCTCCCGCGACCCGGCCGACCGGCCGCCCGCCAGGGAGGTGGCCCTGGCCCTCCGGCAGGAGATCATCAGCTCGTCCGGACGTCGACGCCGGCACGCCACGGCGCCCGACGAGGCCGGACGGATGCGGGCCGTGGAACGCTACGGCATCCTGGATACGCCCGCGGACGGCTCCTTCGACCGGATCGCGGCGCTGGCGGCGCGGATGTTCTCCGTGCCGGTGGCGATCATCAGCATCGTCGACCACGACCGGATCTGGTTCAAGACACACCACGGCACCGACGTGACGGAGATCGGCCGCGACCCAGGGCTCTGCGCCTCGGCCATCCTCCAGGACGGCCCGTGGATCGTCAACGACGCCACCCACGACGCGAGGACCCTCGCCAATCCCTTGGTGGCCGGGGACTTCGGCCTCCAGTTCTACGCCGGCATTCCGCTGCGTACCCCGGACGGCTACAACCTGGGCACCTTTTGCATCCTGGACCGGGAACCCCGCGAGTTCAGCGAGGAGGACACCCGCTCCCTCGAGGATCTGGCCGCACTGGTGATGAACGACCTCGAGCTGAGGCTGCGCGGCAGGGAACTGGCCGCGGGCTGAGCCGCCCGGGCCAGGGAGGCAGCGCCGCCGGCCTGCCTCCCACCTAACGCTCGCCTGGCCTAGCGCTTGCCCGCGTTCAGGGCCAGTTCCAGCTCGAAGCGGGCCACCGGGTCCTCCAGCGCGTCGCCGAACAGCTCCCGCAGCTGCACCGCCCGGTACCCCACGGTCTGCGGGTGGATCCCGAGCTCCGCCGCCACCGGGCCCCGCTGGCCCCAATGCCGGAGCCAGGACAGCAGCGTCTCGGCCAGCCGTTCGCGCTGCGCGGGACGGAGTCCCTCCAACGGTGCCAGCCGACGGCTGGCCAGCTCGGCGATGGCCGACGGTTCGGCGCCCAGCACCACGGCGGCCAGGTGCTCGTCCGCCCAGATCGGGGGATCCTCCGGGGCGTCGCGGTGCGGCAGGACCGACGCCGCCAGCACGGCCAGGCGCAGTGAGTCGGGCACCTTTTCCCAGCCACCGGCCGGCCCCACGGCGGCCCCGCGGCCCCGCAGTGCGTTGTCGACGTCCCGCCGCGCGGCCGCCGAACGGGGTGCGGGGACCAGCACGACGGCGTCGGTCTCCCGTTCAATCACCAGGGTCCCGGGGCCCAGCCGCAGGCGCAGCCCCGCCGCCCGGTCCAGCGGCAGCGTCACCACGCACATCCGCCGCGGCAGCGCCCAGTCGGCCATCGCGGCGGTCTGGCGGAGGGCCGCCTCGTCCGCCTGGCCGAGCAGCAGCAGGTCCAGCAGCTCCGTCCGGCGGCGGTCCACCGCGCCTGCCCGCTCCGACTGTTCGAAGGCGTAGGCCTCGGCGCTGACGGCGGACAGCTCGTCGATGTAGGCCAGGATCGACTCGCCCAGGTCCACCACCACGTTTTGGCCCAGGTGCTGGTCCATCGAGACCTTGGACATCTCCCGGAATGTCACCCGCGCGCCCATCCGGTAGGCGCTCAGCAGTGCGTCCATGCTCCTGCCCTGACGGAATTCGCCGCTGCCAAGCCCTGCCACCAGTTCCCGACTTTCCTCCGAGAGTGCCGGCAGTGCCGTGCCGGGCAGCTGCAGGAAACGGTCGAGGGCCGCGGCCACCCCGCGCCTCAGCCCCCGGCCGAAGCGGCCTTCGATGGGGCGGGCGTAGGCCGGCACCAATTGCGGCACCGCGTCGATGATGGCCTCCACAATTCCCGGCATCCGGGGCCGGAGCACGTCGCTGACCTCCTTGGGCAGAGCCAGCCAGGGCGGGTCGTAGGCGGGGTAACCGGTGCCGGAGGTGGGTGTCGCATCCATGGTGGACTCCAAAAACTGTTGTGTAGCGATAGTTTCTATGTCCCGATCGTATGCCCGGGGTGAAGAATTATGACTCATCCCGACATACACTTGATGAATGATCCGGCTCCGTAAGCTGGCGCGCGCCGCATCTCTGCTGACCACCCCGCTAGCCCCAGAAGACATTCTGTCGCTATTCAACCCCGTGTTTTCCTCCCGCCAATTGCGCGGCGTGGTTACCAGGGTGGTCCCGGAAACGGCCGACTCCGCCACCATCTTTTTTCATCCCGGCCGCGGCTGGCAGGCGCACCGCGCCGGCCAGTGGGCCCGCATCGGCGTCGAACTCAACGGCGTCCGCCATTGGCGCTCCTACTCGCTCAGCGCACCCGCCGGCGAGGATCCCGCCATCACCGTCACGGACATGGGCGCCGTCTCCGGCGCGCTGGTCCGCAACACCAAGCCCGGCGACGTGCTGTTCCTGGCCCCGCCGCAGGGGCACTTCGTCCTGCCCGAGCACCCGCGGCCCCTGCTGATGCTTACCGCCGGCAGCGGCATCACCCCGGTGATGTCCATGATCCGCACGCTGGTCCCGCACCGGCCGGATGCCGACGTCGTCCTGATCCACACCGCCCGGACCCGGGAGGACTCCATCTTCCTGGAGGAGCTCGCCGAGCTGGCCGACCAGTTCCCCAACTTCACGGTGACCCAGTGGTTCACCGGCGAACGCGGCCGGGCCGACTTCAGCTCCGGCGCCGAACTGGACCGTCTGTGCCCGGACTGGCGGGACCGCGCCGCCTACGCCTGCGGGCCGGAGGGATTCCTGGACGACGCCGAATCGCTCTGGGCGATCGAATCCGGCACCAACGAGCCCGGAACCGACCTCACGATTGAACGCTTCAGCACCAATCTGGGCGGCGGCGAGGGGCACGACGGCGGCCTGGTCACCTTCGAGGCCTCCGACCGCGAGGTCGAAGCCGACGGCGCCACGCCGCTGCTCGACGTCGGCGAGGACGCCGGCGTGCTGATGCCCAGCGGCTGCCGCATGGGCATCTGCCACAGCTGCCTAACCCCCCTCCGGGCCGGCCAGGTCCGTGACCTTCGCAGCGGCGAGGTGCACGGCGAGCCCGGCCAACTTATCCAGACGTGTGTCTCGGCAGCCGCCGGGCCCGTGAACCTCGACCTCTGAGGAGAGCCACCCTATGACCACGCTTGCAGAAAACCCCACCGTCGACGGCGAAGCCGCCGCTCCGGCGTCAGCCGTCGCCAAGCCCCGCAAGGGCGCCCTGGCCGAAACCGGCAGCCCGCTGGTCCGCCCGCCGGCCGCCGCGCACCTCTCCGATGAGCAGGTCGCGGAGCTCGGCCGGGAACTGGACGCCATCCGGGACGCCGTGCTGGCCAAGCGCGGCGCCGAGGACGCGGCGTACATCCGCCGGATGATCAAGATCCAGCGCGGGCTCGAGATCTCCGGCCGCGCGGCCCTGCTGGTGAGCAAGAACAAGGCGGCATGGGCCACGGGCACCACCCTGCTGAGCCTCGCCAAGATCCTCGAGAACATGGAACTGGGCCACAACATCCTGCACGGCCAGTGGGACTGGATGCGGGATCCGGACATCCACTCCACCACCTGGGAATGGGACTTCGTCACCCCGTCCCGGTCCTGGCAGCACACCCACAACGACCTCCACCACCGCTGGACCAACGTGGTCGGCAAGGACAACGACATCGGATACAACCTGCTCCGGATGGATCCGCAGCAGGAATGGAAGCCCTTCAACCTGGGCAACCCGGTCTACAACGCCCTGCTGGCCCCGGTCTTCGAATGGGGCATCGCCGTCTACGACCTGGAACTCGTGGAATACCGCGAGGGCAAGAAGAGCAAGGAGGCCCTGCTCAAGGACCTCAAGGCCCTGGGCATCAAGGCGGTCAAGCAGTTCACCAAGGACTACGCCGCCACCCCCGCCGTCGCCATGCTCAGTGGCTCCGGCAAGCAGGCCCTCTACGGCACCCTGGCCGCCAACGCCATCCGCAACGTCTGGGCCCACGCGGTCATCTTCTGCGGGCACTTCCCGGACGGGACGGACACCTTCACGGAGGAAATGGTCGACGGCGAGACCCGCGGCGACTGGTACGTGCGCCAGATGATCGGCTCGGCCAACATCTCCGGCTCCCCGTTCATGCACCTGATGACCGGCAACCTCTCGCACCAGATCGAGCACCACCTCTTCCCCGACCTGCCCTCCAACCGGTACGCCGAGGTGGCGCCCAAGGTCAGGGACATTTGCCGCCGCTACAACCTGCCCTACAACACCGGCCCCATGTGGAAGCAGGTCGGCTCCACCTGGGCCAAGATCTTCAAGCTCGCACTGCCGCCGAAGAAGGCCTAGCAGCTTCGTAGGTCCTGTTGGACCCGAAAAGGGGCGTTCGCCAGTCCGGCGGACGCCCCTTTTTCGTGCTTTTTTCCGTGCCCCATTTATTCGTGCCCCCGGCTCGCCCGGTTCCGTGCGCTCCCGCCCGGTTACCCGCCGGGCCAATGGCCGCCGCGGCCGCGGCCGCGGGTCCCGCGGAAATCCGGGGTTTCCGGGGGGTGTCGTCGAATTGGGAGCGGAGTAACCGGGGAGGAGCGTACGCCGATTAGCGGACCTGGGCCGGGTTGAGCGTCAGCCGCCGCAGCCACTGGGCGTTCAGGGCCACCACCACCGTCGAGGCGGACATCAGGATGGCGCCGGCGGCAGGGGAGAGGACGAACCCGGCGAAGGCCAGGACACCCGCGGCGAGGGGCACGGCGAGCACGTTGTAGCCGGTGGCCCAGATCAGGTTCTGCCACATCTTCCGGTAGCTCGCCCGGGACAGGTCCACCATGGACAGCACCGCTCTCGGATCGTTTCCGGCCAGCACCACCCCGGCAGACTCCACCGCCACGTCGGTGCCGCCGCCGATCGCGATGCCCACCTCGGCCCGGGCCAGGGCGGGGGAGTCGTTCACGCCGTCGCCCACCATGGCCACCTTGAGGCCCCGGGCCTGCAGTTCGGCAACCTTCTTGTCCTTGTCCGCCGGCAGGACCTCGGCGAAGACCTCATCGATACCGAGTTCTTCCGCCACGGCATCCGCCACCTGCCGGGCGTCGCCGGTGATCATGGCCACCCGGATGCCGCGGCGCTGCAGGGCCTCGACCGCCTGCCGGGATTCCTCCCGCACGGCGTCCTCGAGCCCGACGGCGCCCAGCACCCGGTCACCCTCCATCAGGTGCAGGACGGCCGCGCCGCGCTGGACCCACCCGGCGGTGGCTGCCGCCAGGTCGGCGGGCTCCGCCAGGCCCAGTTCCTTCAGCAGCGCCGGTCCGCCGACGTGAAGTCGGCGGCCGCCGACGTCGGCCCGGACGCCGCGGCCCGTCAGGGAGGTGAAGTCCCTGGCTGCCGGAACCTCCAGCCCGCGCCCGCGGGCGGCGGCGACGATCGCGCGGGCCACCGGGTGCTCGCTGTCGGCCTCCACCGCGGCCGCCAGCGCCAGGACCTCGTCCCGGTCCGAACCTTCCGCCGCGGCAACGTCCCGCACTTCCGGAGCGCCCTTGGTGAGCGTTCCGGTCTTGTCGAAGAGGACCACGTCGACGGTGCGCATCCGCTCCAACGCCATCCGGTTCTTGATCAGGACGCCGGCGCGCGCGGCCCGCTCCGTGGAGAGGGCGATCACCAGCGGGATGGCCAGGCCCAGGGCGTGCGGGCAGGCGATGACCAGGACGGTGACAGTGCGTTCGACGGCGTCGGCCACGCTGCCCAGCAGCGTCCAGGCGATGAAGGTCACGACGCCCGCGCCCGCGGCGAAGTAGAACAGGAACCCCGCCGCCCGGTCCGCGAGGGCCTGGGCCTTCGAGGAGGAGGACTGCGCCTCGGCCACCAGGCGCTGGATCCCGGCCAGTGCGGTGTCCTCGCCGGTGGCGGAGACACGCACCCGGACGCTGTTGTCCGTCGCGATGGTCCCGGCCACGACGGCGTCACCGGGGGAGCGCAGGACGGTGCGGGACTCGCCGGTGATCATCGATTCGTCGAACTCGGCCTGGCCCTCCGTCACCTCGCCGTCGGCGGGCATCCGGCCGCCGGGACGGACCAGGATCGTGTCCCCCTCGGCCAGGTCGGAGACTTTCACCGTCTCGGTACCGGCGTCCGTGATCCGTTCCGCCTCGTCGGGCAGCAGGGCGGCCAGGGCATCGAGGGCCCCCTGCGCCGAGCCCAGGGCGCGCATTTCGATCCAGTGGCCCAACAGCATGATGACCACCAGGAGGGCCAGCTCCCACCAGAAGTCGAGGTCAAAGCCGCCCTGGCCCAGGCTGGTGGCCCACGACGCGGCGAACGCCACCGTGATGGCCATCGCGATCAGGAGCATCATGCCGGGCTTGCGGGACTTCAGCTCGCCGACGCCGCCCTTGAGGAACGGCTGGCCGCCGTAGAGGAAGACCACCGTGCCCAGCACCGGCGGAATCCAGGCGGAGCCGGGGAACTGCGGGGGTTCGTAGCCCAGCAGGTGGCCGAACATCGGGCTGAACAGGACCACGGGGACGGACAGGACCAGGGTCAGCCAGAACTTGTTCCGGAACATCGCCACGCTGTGCCCGGCATGCTGGCCGTGCTGGTGGACGGCATGGTCGTCGTCCTGGGGCGGGTGCTGATCCGGGTCGTGGTGCTGGCCCCGGAGCTGGTCCGTGTGCCCGCCGTGCTGGTGTTCCATGGTGCTGCCTCCTGAAAACTCATCGGCATCGTGCACCATTCAATATACCCCTAGGGGGTATGCGTGGCAAGGGCCCCACGGCCGGGCACCCGTCGTCCGGCTGCTGCCGGGGACGGTGCACGGCCGGAGGCGGCTAAGCGATCAGCAGACTCAGCGCCTCCGTCAGGTGGCCCACCTCGCGGACCGAGAAACCCTCCGGGACCGGACCGTGCCCTGCCGGGCTCGCGGGAACCACGGCGTGGGTGAACCCCAACCGGTGCGCCTCCTGAATCCGTTGGTTGATCCCGGGGACGGGCCGGACCTCGCCGGCCAGGCCCACCTCGCCGAAGGCGATCAGCCGTTGCGGCAGCGGCTTCCTGGCCTTGGCGCTCGCCACCGCGAGGGCGACGGCGAGGTCGGTGGCGGGCTCGCTGAGCTTCACCCCGCCCACCGTCGCCACGTAGGAGTCGTCCTTGTGCAGCTGGCAGCCGGCGCGTTGCTGCAGCACCGCCAGCAACATCGCGACCCGCGAGCTGTCCAGGCCACTGGTGGCGCGGCGGGGCTGGGCGTTGGCGCTCTCGGCCAGCAGCGACTGCACCTCGGCCAGCAGCGGCCGGCGGCCCTCAAGGGTGACCGTGATGCAAGTGCCGGAGACCGGATCCTTGATGCGGGAGACGAACAGCCCGCTCGGATCGGCGAGGCCGGTAATGCCGTCCTCGTTCAGGTCGAAGCACCCGACGTCGTCCGTGGGCCCGTAGCGGTTCTTGACCGCCCGCAGCAGCCGGAGCCGGGAGTGCCGCTCACCCTCGAACTGGCAGACCACGTCCACCAGGTGCTCCAGCAGCCGGGGCCCGGCGATGGAGCCGTCCTTCGTCACGTGGCCCACCAGCAGGGTTGTCATGTTGCGCCGCTTCGCCGCCGCGATCAGGGAGGCGGCCACCTCGCGGACTTGGGAGACGCCGCCGGCGCTGCCGTCGACGTCGGCGCTGCTGAGTGTCTGCACCGAGTCCACCACCAGCAGCCTCGGCTCGAGCTTCTCCACCTGGCCCAGCGCCTGCCCCAGGTCCGTCTCCGCGGAAAGATACAGCGACTCGGCGACGGCGTCGATCCGGTCCGCGCGCAGCTTCACCTGGGCGGCGGACTCCTCGCCGGTGACGTAGAGGACGTCCTGGGCGGTCCGGGCGAACTTGGCCGCGACGTCCAGCAGCAGGGTGGACTTGCCGACGCCGGGTTCGCCGGCGAGCAGGATCACGGCGCCGGGAACCAGGCCGCCGCCGAGCACCCGGTCCAGTTCGTCCACGCCGGTGGGCAGGAAGGCGGCGGTGGTGGCGTCGACGTCGGCGATCCGCCGGGCCGGCTCCAGCACGGTGGTGGCGGCGGTGGTCCGGGCCACCGCGGCGCCGGTTTCCTCCACGGTGCCCCATGCCTGGCACTCGCCGCAGCGGCCCACCCACTTGGCCGTGGTCCAGCCGCATTCCGCGCATTTATAGCCCGGCGCCTTGGCGGCCCGGGAAGTCTTTGTAGCCATTGCTCCACCCTAACCTCGGGCACCGACAGCGGACGGCGGGCGGGAGGCGGGTCCCGCCGGCGGGCTGGAGACGGGTCACGACGACGGCGGGCGCAGGGCAGCGGACGGCGGCGATAGGCAGCGCGCGAACGCCGGTCCCGGCGATGGGCGGCTAGAGCGCCGGCAGGATGTCCCGGGCCTCGTCCGAGTTCACGCCGGAGGCCTCCAGCAGGTCCACCATCAGCGGACGGAAGAGCATCACTACGGTCTCGCCCTCCAGCCGCTGCACGTCCAGCAGGCGCGGGTGCAGGCGGCCGGCGATCTCGCTGAGCTCCACCCGGGCGGTGCGCAGGTGGGCGCGGCGGACGCCGTCGTGCACCTCCGCCAGGCCCAGCCCCAGCTCGTCGATCGCCGCCGCCGTTTCCATCAGCACCTCGGCGATGTTCTCGGTGGCGTCGTCGGAGAGGGCGGCGTGGTTGATGGCGCTGGTCAGGCGGCGGGCGAAGACGCGGCTGTTGCGCAGGGCAAGGTCGATGTAGTCCAGCGACTGGGACAGCTGGTCCAGTTCATCTCGGTAGCGCCGGTAGGCCGGCGCCAGGGCGGCCACCTCGCCGGAGGAGCGCAGGCTCTGCCGCATCGCGTCCACCAGCGGCTGGCAGTTCCGGCCGCGGATCAGCGCGTGCCAGGCCTGGGTGGCTTCGCTGCGGGTCAGCGCCTCCGAACATTCCCGGAGCACCTCGGCGAGTTCGTGCAGCAGCTTCTTGACGTCGTTGCGCGGTTCGCGGCGCGGATCCCGCGGGATCAGGAACGTCACCAGCAGGGCGCAGACTCCACCCACGACGGCGTCGATGCTGCGGGTGAACGGCCCGCCGGCCGGGGCCGGCAGCAGCACCACCAGCAGCGACTGCAGGCCCAGCTGGGTGGTGAAAATCGTTCCGCTGTCCAGGAACCGCGCCAGTAGAATCGAGAAGAGAAGCACGACGGCGGCCTGCCAGATTCCCGCGCCCAGCCAGTGCAGCAGCAGGTCACCCACCACAATGCCGATGGTGCAGCCCAGGCCCACCTCCACGACGCGGCGCAGCCGCGGATCACGGGAGAAACCCAGGGCGATCAGGGAGGAGGTGGCGGCAAACAGCGGCCCCGTGTGGCCCAGGACGTACTCGGCGAAGGCGTAGGCGCCGACGGCGCACGCCGTCATCTGGACCGCCGGCAGCAACGAGTTCCGGCTCCGGACGAAGCCGGTACGAATCCGGCCACGCAGGAACCGTGCGCTTGCGGAAATCCCTGTAGCGGCGGCCATGGGGTCCAGTCTATTTGCTGGCCCCGGTACCCGCTCCGCGCGGCGCGGCTCTTACGACCGGTCCGCCCGCAACGCAACCATCAACGGTCGAAATCGGTGCAGATGTCAGCCGATGGCCGGGATTCGTTAACCCGCCGTTCACTTTGGACCCCAATTCTCTTCACTTGGGGCACTTAGCGTCGGTAAAGGTACAAAACGTACCCACCGTCTTTTCTGTACGGACGTCTCCGGTCCGGCACGCATCTGAATATCCCTGGAAGGGGTACATCTAGTGAAGGCATCACGCTTCGGCCGCAACGCGGCCATCGCTGTTATCGCAGCCGGCGCCCTGGCGCTCACCGCTTGCGGCTCCGACAACGCGACCAACTCCACCGCGGGCACCCCGGCCGCCTCCGGCCCCAAGGTCACCGGCACGCTGACCGGCATCGGTTCCTCCGCGCAGGGTGCGGCCATGGACGTGTGGAAGACCAATTTCGCCTCCGCCAACCAGGGCGCCCAGGTGCAGTACTCCCCGGACGGCTCCGGCGCCGGCCGCAAGGCCATCCTCGACGGCTCGGCCCAGTTCGCCGGCTCCGACGCGTACCTCAAGGACGACGAGTACGCCTCCTCCAAGGCCAAGTGCGGCCCCGACGGCGCCCTGAACATCCCGGTCTACATCTCCCCGATCGCCGTGGCCTTCAACCTGCCCGACGTCAAGGGCCTGAAGCTGGACGCCGCCACGGTCGCCAAGATCTTCCGCGGCCAGATCGCCAAGTGGAACGACCCGGCCATCGCCGCCCTGAACCCGGACGCCAAGCTCCCGGACCTCAAGGTCACCCCGGTCAACCGCTCCGATGACTCCGGCACCACGCAGAACTTCACGGACTACCTGTCCGCCGCCGCGTCCGACGTGTGGACCGACAAGTCCTCCGGCGTCTGGCCCGCATCGCTCAAGGGCGAGAACGCCAAGGGCACCTCCGGCGTCGTCAAGACCGTCACCGACACCCCCGGTGCCGTGACCTACGCCGACGACTCCGCCGTCAGCGGCAAGCTGGGCGTCGCCCAGATCAAGGTGGGCAACGGCTTCACCACGATCTCCGCCGATGCCGCCGCCAAGGCCGTCGACGCCGGCAAGCCGGTCGAGGGCCGCGCCGCCAACGACCTCTCCATCAAGCTGGACCGCAAGACCACCATCGACGGCGCCTACCCGATCGTCCTGGTCTCCTTCCACGTCGTCTGCAGCACCTACGACAGCAAGGAAACCGCCGACCTGGTCAAGGCCTTCGAGAACTACGTCGTCTCCGACGCCGGCCAGAAGGCCGCCGCCGAGTCCGCGAAGTCCGCGCCGCTGTCCAAGGCACTGCAGGACAAGGCCGCTAAGTCGATCGAATCGATCAAGGCAAAGTCCTAGGGAATCCGTTTCCCCGCAAGGCATAGTGGAAACACCAGCCTGAGCCAGGTTCCCTGTCCCGGCCGGGCGGTCATTGACCGCCTGACCGGGGCAGGGAACCTAGCCGTTTGTCCGCCGTACCCCAGATTGACCGCCGCGCAGCGGACGTGACCCGTCCGCCGCGCAGCGCAGATCGAAGCTGAAGGATCGTGAAGTGACCACCACCTCCCTGACCACGTCCCGGGGCGCAGGCCGCGCCGGTGACAAAGTCTTCTCCGCAGCCACCCTGGCCGCCGGGTGCCTGATCCTTGCCGTCCTCTTCGGCGTGGCGCTCTTCCTGGTGATCCAGGCCGTCCCGGCGCTCGTCGCCCCGCCGGACAAGATCCAGGGCGGAGCGGGCTTCTTCGCCTACATCTGGCCGATCGTGATCGGCACCCTGATCGCCGCCGTGATCGCCCTCGTCATCGCCACCCCCGTGGCGATCGGCGTCGCGCTCTTCATCTCGCACTTCGCCCCCCGGCGGCTCGCCTCCGGCCTGGGCTACGTGATCGACCTGCTCGCCGCCATCCCCTCGGTGGTCTACGGCGCCTGGGGCGCGGCCTTCCTGGCCCGCGAAATCTCCCCGGCCTACGGCTGGCTCGCGGCCAACCTCGGCTGGCTGCCGATCTTCCAGGGCCCGGCGTCGGCCACCGGCAAGACCATCCTCACCGCCGGAATCGTCCTGGCCGTCATGGTGCTGCCCATCATCACCTCGCTCTCGCGCGAAATCTTCCTGCAGACCCCCAAGCTGCACGAGGAAGCCGCGCTGGCCCTGGGCGCCACCCGCTGGGAAATGATCCGGATGGCCGTGCTTCCCTTCGGCCGCCCCGGCATCATCAGCGCCATCATGCTGGGCCTGGGCCGCGCCCTCGGCGAGACCATGGCCGTGGCCCTGGTGCTCTCCTCCGGCGCCCTGACCGCCAGCCTGATCCAGTCCGGCAACCAGACCATCGCCGCCGAGATCGCCCTGAACTTCCCGGAGGCCAGCGGCCTGAAGGTCAGCACCCTGATCGCGGCCGGCCTGGTCCTGTTCATCATCACCCTCGGCGTGAACATGCTCGCCCGGTGGATCATCACCCGGCACAAAGAATTCTCGGGAGCCAACTAAATGACTGCCACCCTGACCCCCGTCAAGAAGCGCTCTGCCCTCACCAAGGGCCAGCTGCCCAAGGCCGCGCCGTACATCGTCCTGGCCCTCGCCCTGATCCTCGGCGCCGCCATCCTGGCCCTGATCGGCTTCAACGCCTTCGGCTGGGGCATCGTCTCGGCCATCCTCTTCACCGTGGGCCTGGTCGGCTGGAGCGCCGCCGTCGAAGGCTCCCGCCGAGCCAAGGACAAGCTCGCCACCTGCCTGGTGGTGGGCGCGTTCCTGATCTCCCTGCTGCCCCTGGTCTCCGTCATCTGGACCGTGCTGGTCAAGGGCCTCCCCGGCCTGCTGGACCCCGGCTTCCTCGGCACCTCCATGAACGGGGTGACCGGCGCGTTCGACAACAAGAGCGTCGACTACGGCACCCCCGTGGTCGGCGGCATCTACCACGCCCTCATCGGCACCGTGCAGATCACCCTGCTGGCCACGGTCATCTCCGTCCCGGTGGGCCTGCTGACCTCGATCTACCTGGTCGAGTACGGCGACGACCGCCCGCTGGCCCGCGCCATCACCTTCTTCGTCGACGTGATGACCGGCATCCCCTCGATCGTGGCCGGCCTCTTCGCCGCGGCGTTCTTCTTCGCCGTCTCCGGCCCGGGCACCAAGACCGGTGCCGTCGCCGCCGTCGCCCTCTCCGTGCTGATGATCCCGGTGGTGGTCCGCTCCAGCGAGGAAATGCTGAAGATCGTCCCGAACGAACTGCGCGAGGCGGCCTACGCCCTGGGCGTGCGGAAGTGGCGCACCATCCTCAAGGTGGTCATCCCGACGGCGATCTCCGGCATCGCCTCCGGCGTCACCCTCGCGATCGCCCGCGTGATCGGCGAGACCGCCCCCATCCTGGTCACCGCCGGCTTCGCCACCTCGATCAACAACAACGTCTTCGGCGGCTGGATGGCCTCGCTGCCGACGTTCATCTACACGCAGATCCTGAACCCGACCTCGCCGTCGAACCCGGGACCGTCGGACCAGCGCGCCTGGGGCGCGGCCCTGGTCCTGATCATCCTGGTGATGCTGCTCAACCTCGCCGCCCGCCTGGTGGCCCGCATCTTCGCCCCGAAAGCCGGCCGCTAGGCCCGCGCCGGCTCCCGGACCCTCAATCTCTCCCAGTGAAGGAACAGCATGTCTAAGCGCATCGACGTCAAAGACCTCAACGTCTACTACAGCAAATTCCTGGCCGTCGAGGACGTCAACATCAACATCGACGCCAAGTCCGTCACGGCCTTCATCGGCCCGTCCGGCTGCGGCAAGTCCACCTTCCTGCGCACCCTGAACCGGATGCACGAGGTGATCCCGGGGGCCCGCGTGGAGGGCGAGGTGCTGCTCGACGGCGACAACCTTTACGGCCCCGGCGTGGACCCGGTGACGGTCCGCTCGCAGATCGGCATGGTCTTCCAGCGGCCCAACCCGTTCCCCACCATGTCCATCCGCGACAACGTGCTGGCCGGCGTGAAACTGAACAACAAGAAGATCTCCAAGGGCGACGCCGACGCGCTGGTGGAACGCTCGCTGCGCGGCGCGAACCTCTGGAACGAGGTCAAGGACCGCCTGGCCAAGCCCGGCTCCGGCCTCTCCGGCGGCCAGCAGCAGCGCCTCTGCATCGCCCGCGCGATCGCCGTGGAGCCGCAGGTCATCCTCATGGACGAGCCCTGCTCCGCGCTGGACCCGATCTCCACCCTCGCCATCGAGGACCTCATCAACGAGCTCAAGGATGAGTACACCGTGGTGATCGTGACCCACAACATGCAGCAGGCGGCCCGCGTCTCGGACAAGACGGCGTTCTTCAACATCGCCGGCACCGGCAAGCCGGGCAAGCTGATCGAGTACGGGGACACCCACACCATCTTCAGCAACCCCACCGTCAAGGCCACCGAGGACTACGTCTCCGGCCGCTTCGGATAAATCCGGCAGGCTGGCCCGCTGCAGCGGGCGCTTGGCGGCTTTGCCGGCCGCTGGCCTTGCCGGGTGCTACAGCCCGGAGAGCGGCGAGAGCGCCAGCTCCAGCACGAACGCCACCGCGGCGGTCACCAGCGGCGTGAGCGTCCAGAACGCCAGGATCCGCAGCACCAGCCGCCGGTTGGTGGCCGCGTAGCCCTGATTCGCCCCGGCGCCGAGCACCGCCGCGGTGACGGTGTGCGTGGTGGACACCGGCCAGTGCAGCCCGATCGCGCCCACCAGCAGGATCAGGCTGCTGTAGAGCTGGGCCACGGACCCGCGCAGCGGATCGATCCGGACCAGCCGGTGGCCCAGGGTGTAGGAAATCCGCCACCCGCCCGCCAGCGTCCCGGCGGTCAGCATCGCGGCGGTGAGCAGGGCCACCCACACCGGCATGGCGCCGCCGTCGGCCAGGCCCGCGGCGATCATCGCCAGGATCAGCACGGCGCTGGTGCGCTGGCCGTCCTGCAGCCCGTGGCCGAACGCGACGGCGCCCGCGGCCACGGCCTGGGCGCGCCGGGCACGGCTGTTGACGACGCCGGGCGGGGTGTAGCGCGCGGCCCACGTAGCCGGCCAGACCAGCAGGTAGGAGCCGGCGAAGGCGATCGCGGGGGAGATCAGCAGCGGCAGCACCACCTGCACCATCAGCGACTGGTCCACGCCCAGCACCGAATTGCCGCCCACCGCAACGCTGGCGAGGCCGGCGCCGGCCAAGCCGCCGACCAGGGCGTGCGTGGACGACGACGGGATGCCCCGCCACCAGTTGTAGATGCCCCACAGCACGGCGCTGAGCAGCCCGGCCATCAGGATGGTCAGGCCGTTGCCGCCAGCGGGCAACACTACCCAGGTACGGCTGACCTCCAGGGCCATGGCCGCGCTGAGCGCAGCCCCGACGAAGTTGAAAAGCCCCGCGAGCAGGACGGCGATGGTGGGGGTCAGCGCCCGGGTGCGGACGGCCAGGGCCACGGAGGAGGAGGCGTCCCGGAAACCGTTCAGGAAGGCGAAGGCCGCGGCGAACAGCGCCACCGCGGCGAAGAAGACCAGGGACACGTCAGGATTCCTTGACGATGATGCTGCCTACCTGGGTGGCGATCCGGCGCATGTCCTTGGTGACATCCACCAGCTGGTCGGCGATGTCCCGGTTGCGGGCGTACTGGGCGTGCTTCATGTCCTTGAGCATGTCCGCCACCCAGACCCGGTGCGTGCGTTCGGCCCGCTTGGTCAGGCGCAGCACCTCGATCCAGTAATCCTCCAGCTCGTCCAGGTTGTTCAGCTGGCGCATCGCCTCGACGGTCAGTTCCGCCTGCCGGCTGATGATTTCCAGCTGGTCCGCGGCGCGGCGGGGCAGCCGGTCCAGCTTGTAGAGGAAGACCAGGTCCGCGGCGGCGTCGAGCTTCTCCATCGCCTCGTTCAGGTAGCGGGAGAGGGCGTACATGTCGTCGCGGGGGACCGGGTTGAGGAAGCTGCTGCGCATGTGGGTCAGCAGCGCGAAGTGCAGCTCGGCCGCCTTCGCCTCGTGGTTGTGCATGTCCTCGACCAGGCGGGAGTGTTCGGCCGCAGGCGCGCCGAGGATCTCCGAGAGCGTGCCGGTGGCCAGCAGGATCTGCCGGGCCATCTGGGACAGGAGGTTCAGTCCCGCAGGTTCCTGGGGGAAAAGTCGCAGCTTCACGTGGGGTTACCGGTCTCCGAATGCGTACACAGGCGTGGTCCGCCGGCCTTGATTCGAATTGATCGGCCCGCGCATGAAGATCACTTTACCGTCCGGTGGACGGCGGCCCTGCGGGGGCGGAAGAGAAGGGGAAAAGTAGATGGTGCCGAGCCGGATACGCCTCTCGGCGGTAGGCCGCTCTAGGCGGCTAATTGTTGAAGCCCGGGGGTTTCGCAGCTCGGCACCGGTTTTAGTTTTCTACGCCCGGCGGACCAAGTCAAGATTGACAGCGGGCCCCCGGCGGGCGTATCCGGACCCCTCCGCGGCGGCTCCGGCGGCGGGCCTAATCGAGCTCGCCGAGGCGCCACGCGTTGGCCGCGTGCTCCAGGTCCTCCGCGGTCTTGACCAGCAAATGCGAGTTCCGCGTGAGTTTGGTGGCGTGCCCGGCGTTGCTGTGCTCGGCGCCGTCGGCGAGGGTGGCCTGCCCCAGGGCAACCACCCGGCAGAACGCCGCGGACCGTTCCAGCGCGACGTCGAACTCGCCGTCGAACGCCCCGGACAGGATGGCATCCGCCATGGTGCGCATCTCCTCGGCGCCCGGCGGCTCGGCGGCACCGGCGACGGCGTGGGACACCTGAGCGGTGTCCTTGCCGGCCCGGAAGTACACCGATATCCGTTCCGGATCCTGCACCGTCGCGGCGCGCAGGGCATACAGGCGCCACAGGGCACCGGGCAGTGAACGGGCCGGGCTCTCGGCCCACATCTCGGCGATCGCCTCGAGGCCCTGTTCGTCGGCGAGCTTCACCAGGCGTTTGGTGACCTTGGGATCGTCACTGTCGCGGCCGCGGCGGACCAGCGCTTGGGCGGCCAGGTGGGCCGCCTCGGACACGCGGGCCGGGTCGGCGCCTCCTGCGAACGGCTCGAAGTCGATCGGCGCGAAGGGCTTCGGCTTGTGGTGACGGACGGGGCCGGGGTTGCCGGTACCTGCTTGCTCGCTCATGCCACCACGCTACTCCTGTGCCATCGGGGAATCGAGCGTCCGGCGGGTGCCCGGCCGCCCGTACGGGGAACCGGTCCGGGGCGCCTGTGCCGCCGCGGAATCGGCCCGTTACGGCGCGTCGGCGGTGAAAAGCGCGGCGTGGTCTGCGGTACAGTGTTAACGTCCAGAAATGGATGGCGCTGCCACTGCGCCCGGAGCCGGTTTCTGCCGCGTTTTCCGTGCAGCGGCGGCTTGAGGGGGCCTTTAGCTCAGTTGGTAGAGCATCGGACTTTTAATCCGTGGGTCGTGGGTTCGATCCCCACAGGGCCCACTCTTTTAGCGAAGAGTGGAAATTCCCCCGGCATCCTGGCGACAGGACGCCGGGGGTTTTTTGCGTCCCCGCACCCGACAGGCAACGTTAGGAAGCCTGTCTAGTTATCAGCTCGGCTAGGATTGGTCTATGGACTCCCATGTAACGGCAGACTCAGGCTACTGGTACGGCTTGGAGGGGCAGGTTGACGCCCCCACCGCCGTGCTGCAGGCGCTCCGCGGCTACCGCTCCGCCGAGGTCGCCACCCGGCGCTCCACCAGGGACTCCATGGGGATGGGCGAGACCGACCTGCTGGCGCTCCGCTACCTGCTCCGCGCCAAGTCCTCCGGGGAGCGGGTGGGGCCGAAGGACCTGAGCCGCATGCTGGGAATTACGACGGCGTCTACCACTTCCCTCATTGACCGCCTGGTGCTCAGTGGCCATGTCCGCCGCGAGCCGCACCCCACGGACCGGCGCTCCCTGGTGATCGTCCCCACGACGGAGACCGACACCGAGGTCCGGGAGACGTTGGGACGGATGCACCGCCGGATGCTCGAGGTCGCCGAGGGCCTCACACCCGAGGAAAGCCGCGTGATCGTGTCGTTCCTGCGCAAGATGACCGAGGCGTTGGACGAGCACACCGCCGGCCACTGAGCAGAGCAAAGTTCTGCTCTCCAAAACTAGCTAGTTCAGCTAGCGATATGTATGCTTATCAATGTGTTGGACAACCTATCGCGCAAGAATGATGAGTCGCGGCTGCTGACCATCGACCACGGCTTCGGGCCCGAGGCGGGTTCCCTGGATGTGAACCTGGACGACCAGGCGCAGCCCGCGGACCGTACCTCCGCCGCCATCCGCGCGCTGGCCCCCAGCCACTGCGGTGTCCCGATGCAGTGGGAGGCCCCGGCGCTTGCCACCATGGCCGACTACTCCTTTGAGCCCGACGGCGGACCGGCGTCGCTGCCTCCGGTCTGGCGCTGCTCCTGCGGCTTCCAGGTCGATGGCATTCTCCACCCCTCCAACGCACTGGCCTCCCTTTCGTGAGCGCCGTTCCGGTTACCGAGACACTCCTGCCGGCAGCCGGGCTGCCCGGCCTCGACGCCAGCCTGCTGGGGCTCCCCAACGAACCGCAGGGCCGCTTCCTGGTCCACGAGCGGCTGGGCCGCGGCGCAACGGCCACGGTCTACCGCGGCAGCGACCTGGCCACCGGCCGGCCGGTAGCCATCAAAGTCGCCGAGGGGCCGGCCGACAAGGACGCCTCCCGGATCCTCGACGAGGCGCGGGTCCTCGCCTCCCTGAACCACCCCGCCGTCGTCCGCTTCGTCGCGGCCGGTACCGTACCCGACGGCGACCGATGGGCCGGCCGGCCCTACCTGGTGGAGGAATACGCCAGCGGTGGAAGCCTGAGCGACCGCATCCACCAGGGCATCACCGAGCCCACGACCGTCGCTTCGTGGGCCAGCGACGCCTTCGCCGGCCTCGACCACGTCCACGGCAAGGGATTAGTCCACAGGGACATCAAGCCCGCGAACATCCTTGTCAGCCAGCTGCGGCGCAGCTCGGTGCGGCTGGCCGACTTCGGCATCGCCGTAACCGCCGGCACCACTCCCGAGGCCGGCATGTCCTCCGGGACGGTGCACTACATGAGCCCGGAGCAGGCCAAGGAACAGCCCCTCCACCCCGCCACCGACATCTACGCCCTCGGCCTGGTGCTCCTTGAGTGCCTCACGGGGGAGAAGGCCTACCCCGGAACCCCCGTGGAGTCGCTCGTGGCGCGCACCCTGCGCAGCCCGGCGATCCCCGCCGGCCTGGGCAACGGCTGGACCAGCCTGCTGAAGTCGATGACGGCCATGAATCCCGCGGACCGGCCCACCGCCGCTGCCGCCCGCAAAAAAGTCCTCCGCCTGATGCCGACCCGCCCGCAGACGCCCCTCCAGGTGGTGGGCTGACCCGGACCGCGCCGCTAGCATGAAGTTCCCTACCCGCGGCGGACGGAACGGCCTATGCAGCACACCGGTACCCGGCGGCAGGACATCATCCGGCGTCTCCGGAACGCCGGCTGTGTCTTCGCCGAAGAAGAAGCTGACCTGCTGCTGGGCGCTGCCGCGGACACGGATCAACTCGAAAGCCTCGTGGACCGCCGCGTATCCGGCCTCCCGCTGGAACACCTGCTGGGCTGGGCGGATTTCTACGGGCTGAGAATCGCCGTGGATCCCGGCGTCTTCGTCCCCCGCCGCCGTACGGAATACCTTGTCCGGCGCGGCGCGGCCCTTCTGCGGGAGCTCGACGCCGGTCCCGGAAGCCGGCCGCCCGTGGTGGTGGATCTATGCTGTGGCTCCGGAGCGGTGGGAGCGGCGCTGCTCGCCGCCGGCCCGCTGGAGCTGCACGCCGCGGACCTTGACCCGGCCGCCGTCGCCTGTGCGCGGCGGAACCTCAGTGCACCGGGCGCCGTCGTCCACACCGGCGACCTGTTCGCGGCCCTGCCGGAGGAGCTTCGGGGCCGCGTGGACCTTCTGGCGGTGAATGCGCCGTACGTGCCCACCGATGCCATCGCCGCGATGCCCCCGGAGGCCAGGCTCCACGAACCCCGGATCTCGCTCGACGGGGGAGTGGACGGCCTCTCGCTGCACCGGCGCATTGCCGCCGGCGCCGCGGACTGGCTCGTCCCGGGTGGCTGGCTCCTGATCGAAACCAGCCGGAGCCAGGCCCGCGCCACCCGCGCCATCCTCACGGACAACGGTTTCGCCGCCCGGATCCGCACCTCTGCGGCGCTGGACGCCACGGTGGTGGAAAGCCGACTGCCGCCCGGAGCGTAACTCCAGGCGGCAGTCGAGGCCTCTCCGGCGGGGTGAACCCGCGCCGGGGAGAGTCCCTATTTCGCGGCAAATCCGGAATTTTGCTGCGGTTTCGGACGGACGCACCCCGGATCCGGCGGGCGCCTGTCCGAAACCGCAGCGAAAACCGCAGCGAAAACCGCGGAACGCGGACTAGTTCGGCGTGACGTGCTTTGGCGCCTCGTCGGTGCCGAGGTTAGGGGTGCCCACGTGGGTGCTGTGGGCCGGGACGGCGCCCGTCGGTTCGGCCGTGGCGGTGTCCTCACGGGTTGCGGCGTTATCGGTCTTCGTGGCGTCGGCTGCGTCGCCGTCGTGGTGGACCTTGGAAGTGATGACCGTTCCGGCGCGGCGGGCCGCCTCGGCCAGCTGGCCCGAAACTTCCGGGGCCTTGTCCTTGACCGCCTCGGTGGCCGCGGTGACGCCGTCCTGCACCGGCTTGCTCTGCCATAGCTCCGACGCGCGGGTCTTCAGCTTCTCGTACGCGGCGCGGCCCGAGCGGGACCCCAGGATGTAGCCGGCGGCAAGGCCCGTACCGAAAACAAGCTTGTTCTTCATACTGCGCTCCTAATCCGTGCTGATTGGTGAAAATTCGCGGTGGTTCGATGACCCCCGTGGATATCCGGGAACAAAAAACCGGCCCCGGGAGCAATTCCCGGAGCCGGTTCTGAGTGCTCCGACTTAGCGGTGCGAACGGCGGGTGATCATGCCGTAGATGAGCAGAACGATGATCGAACCGACGATCGCCAGCAGCCAGGTGGTCAGCGAGAAGAACTCCTGCAGACCGGTGCCGAAGAGTGCGCTGCCGATGAAGCCGCCCAGGAGGGCGCCAACAACGCCGAGGACCATCGTGATGACCCAGCCGCCGCCCTGACGGCCCGGCAGGATGGCCTTGGCGATTGCGCCGGCGATAAGACCCAGAATCAAGAATCCGAGAATACCCATTTGCTGTCCTTCGCTTTCTGTTGAGGAGACACCCGGGTTGCCGGGTGCGCTTCATCCTTCTGACTAAATACTAATCATGCTTACTATCAAATAGCCACCCGGCAGCGGAAAAAGCCCGCGCAGGGCGGGATTCGGGTGAGCAGGAATTCGTCAGAAAGCGCTCCGGGCGGTGGGTCAGCGCTCCAGCCGGAAGCCAAGTTTGATGGTCACCTGCCAGTCGGCCACTTCGTTGTTTTCAAGGTGTCCCCGGATCTCCTTGACCTCGAACCAGTCCAGGTTCCGCAGGGTCTTGGCGGCCTCGGCGATGCCGTTGCGGACGGCCGCGTCGACGCCCTCCGTCGAGGTGCCGACTATTTCGGAAATGCTGTAGGTGTGGTTGGACATCTTCGCTCCTCGGGATCGTCGTCGGTCCGTTGACCCGGCCTCGGCGGCCGGGGGCCGTTCCTGCAGGCTAGCGGACCGGACCTCCCCGGACTAGGGGCTGCCGGCGGGGGAAACGTTGACCCGCAGCACCGGGCCGGGGTCCGGGCGCTTCGGCGCGGCCGGGCTCTCGGGAGCGTGCGGCCGGAGCCGCTGGGCCATCCACGGAAACAGGTAGTGCGTCGCCCAGGACAGGTCCTCGGTGCGGGTCTGGCGCCAGCCGGGCGCGGGCAGCGGCTTGGGCCGCAGCGGCACCAGGGTGTGCGGGACCTGCAGGGTGTCCAGCACCATGCCCGCAATGGTGTGGTGGCCCAGCGGCGAGAAGTGCAGCCGGTCCGGGTCCCACATCCGCGGATCACTGAGTTCCCGCATGGTCCACAGGTCCGCGATCACGCCATGGTGGCGTGCAGCGATAGTCCGGATGTTCTCGTTGAACACCGCCACCTTCCCGCGGATGCGGCCAAAGACGGGCGTGTGGCCCCAGTCCGGGCCAGTGAAGATCACCACGGTCGCCCCCGTGGCGGACAGGGCGGCGACGGCGGCATCCAGGTCGTCGGCGAGGCGGTCCGGGTCGCGGCGGTGGAAGACCAGGTCGTTGCCGCCCGCGGAGAGCGTCACCAGGTCCGGTTGAAGCGCGATGGCCCGCTGCAACTGCAGGTCGACGATCTCCTGCAGCACCAGCCCGCTGACGGCCAGATTGGCGTAGGAAAAGTCGGGACGGAGGGCGGCGAGCTCCTTGGCAGTCCGGTCTGCCCAGCCGCGGATGCCGCCCGGACTGCCCGGTTCCGGGTCGCCCAGGCCGGCGGTGAACGAGTCGCCCAAGGAAACCAGCCGCCTCCAGTGGCCGCCGCCCGGCGCGGCGTTGCCGAAGGGGAGTGCCGGATCAAGGAATGCTGCCGAGTTCACAAGCTCAGAAATACGCCGGGGCCGACGCCGGTGCAAGGTACTTTCGGCCCCCGCAAGCGGATTGCGATACCTGCCCGGGGTATGCAGGATACGGCAGGGGGTATATGATAGAGGGTAATCCACCACTTTTCCGGGAGGCTCCCATGGAACTCGATCCCACGGACATGAAGTCCGTCATTAACCGGCTTCGCCGCGCCCAGGGCCAGCTTGCCGCCGTTACCCGCATGCTCGAGGAGGGCCGCGACTGCAAGAGCGTGGTGACCCAGCTCGCGGCGGTCTCCAGCGCCCTCGACAAGGCGGGCTTCTCCATCATCGCCACCGGCCTGCAACAGTGCATGCAGCAGGAGGACCCCAGCCTGGACCGCGCCGAGCTGGAGAAGCTCTTCCTCTCCCTGGCTTAGAACAGGCCCGGGGCGCCGGGTAGCCCCGCCCACAGGGCTTGGCCGGTTCCCCGGCGCGCCCGGACTTCAGTGCGACCGGCGAGCTTTCAGGGCGGGCCGCTGGCGTCAGCCCGCCGGGGCCGCCAGCACGTAGGTCCGCAGGTCATCCAGCGTCTGCTGCATGTGGGCGTCCATGGCGTCGCGCGCCAGCCGCGGGTCGCGGGTGGCCAGCGCCGCGGCAATTTTTCCGTGCTGCTCGATCGCGTGGGCCTGGATCTCCCGCACCTCGGAGGTCTGGGTCCGGCGCCGCTCTAGTACCCGGTGCAGCGGCGCGAACAACACCGCCGCGAAAACATTCTCCGAGGCGCGCAGGATCAGGTCGTGGAAGGCGAGGTCCGCGGCGACGAAGGCCGCGACGTCGTGGTGTTCGTGGGCGGCACGCATTGACTCCACCTGGCCGCGGAGGGTTTCCAGATCGGCGTCGCTGATCCGCGAGGCGGCCAGTTCGCAGGCCCCCGATTCCAGCATCCGCCGCAGCTCGATCAGCTGGACCGCCGTGGCGGCGTCGTTGGTGCCCTCAGAGGCCGCCCGCAGCACGGCCTCCAGCGATGCCCAGTGGCTCAGTGGGTTGACGAATGTGCCGCGCCCGCGCTCGACGCTCAGGATGTGCTGGGCCTCCAGGGTCTTGATCGCCTCACGGACGGTCATCCGGCTCACGTCGTGCCGGGCGCTCAGCTCAAGCTCGCCCGGGACCGGGGAACCGGGCGGGAACTCGCCGGCGATGATGCGGTCCAGCAGCTCGTCGGCCACGACGCCTACCAGCGATTTCCTAGCCAAATCTCCCCGTCCAACGTCATCCACACGCGTGCCCGACAAGTCTACTTGCGCGTCTCTGTGCCTTATGCCACACTAACACTCACTTGTTAGATGTCAGACATCTTACAAATATGGCTGGAGACCAGCCGCGCAGATTCTACCGCAACAGAGTTTCCACAATGGAGTGCACGTGCCCTTAGCAGCAGAGCCCTTAGAGGCAGATGTCCTGGCCGCCTTCCCGGCGGAGGTCCCGGTACCGGCAGCCCTGGTGGCCGACGGCGTGGCCGCAGCCGCCGCGGCGGGCCCCCGCACCCTCGTGGTGCTGGATGATGACCCCACCGGCACCCAGTCCGTCGCCGACCTCCCCGTCCTGACCCGATGGGAGGTGAAGGACTTCGCCTGGGCCTTCTCCCACCGCATCAACGGCCGTCCCGCGGACGCCGTCTACGTCCTGACCAACACCCGCAGCCTGGACCCGGCCGAGGCCGCCGCCCGCAACGAGGAAATCGTCCGCAACGCGCTCGCCGCCGCGCAGGCCGAGTCGCTGAGCGTGGGCTTCGTCAGCCGCAGCGATTCCACCCTCCGCGGCCACTACCCGCTGGAGCCGGACGTCATCGCCGCCACCGTCAGCGCCGTCGACGGCGGGACCACGGACGGCGTCGTGATCGTCCCGGCCTTCCCGGACGCCGGCCGCGTCACGATCGGCGGGGTGCACTACATGCGCGCCGGCGGCACCGGCCGCCTCACCCCGGTGGCGGACACCGAGTTCGCCCGCGACGCCAGCTTCGGCTTCGCCAACTCCGAGCTCGCCCGCTACGTCGAGGAAAAGTCCGGCGGCCGCTTCAGCGCCGGCTCCGTGATCGTCCTGGACCTGGACACCATCCGGGCCGGGGACCCCCAGACCTCGGCCCGCGCCATCGCGGACGCCATCGACGCCGCCACCGACTCCGCCCCGATCGTGGCCGACATCGTCTCCGAGAACGACCTCCGGCTCCTGTCCCTGGGCCTGCAGGAGGCCGAACGCCGCGGCAAGAAACTGCTCTACCGCGTCGGTCCGCCGTTTGTCCGCGCCCGGATCGGGCAGGAAATCCGCTCCGAACTCACCGGCGCCGAGGCCTACGCCGGCAACCAGCCCTCGGAGGCCGGCGGCCTGATCGTGGTCGGCTCGCACGTGGGCGTCACCACCCGCCAGCTCAATGCCCTGACCGCCCAGCACGGGTCGGCCCGGATCGTGGAGATCGACGTCGAACAGCTCCTGGACGACCGCGCCGCGGAGCACCTGGACGCCACGGTCGCACTCGTCGTCGACGCGCTGCACGGCGCGGACGTCATCCTGCACACCAGCCGCCTCCTGATCAAGGCCGACGACGCCGCGGAGAGCCTGCGGATCGCCCGCACCGTCTCGGCCGCCGTCGTCGCGGTCGTCAACCGGACGCTGAAGACCTTCCCGCCCCGCTTCGTGATCGCCAAGGGCGGGATCACCTCCTCAGACGTCGCCGCCCACGGCCTCGAAATCCGCCGCGCGATCGTCCGCGGCCCGATGCTCCCGGGCATCGTCTCCCTCTGGGAGCCGGTCGACGGACCCGCCAAGGGCATCCCGTACGTCGTCTTCGCCGGGAACGTCGGCGACGACGAATCCCTCGCACAGGTCACGCGCAAACTCAGCGCCACCTTCTAACCAGCCGCACCCTTTCAACGGAGAAAACCATGAACTACCAAGTCACCGTCCTCGGCCTCGGCGCCATGGGCCTGCCGATGGCAGCCCGGCTGGCCACGGAACTGACCGTCCACGGCTTCGACATCGCCGAGCCCCGCCTGCAGCTCGCCGAAGAGGCCGGCGTCCGCACCTTCGGCTCCGCCCGTGAGGCCGCCGAGGGCGCCGACGCGCTGCTGCTGGCCGTGCGCAACGGCGAACAGCTGGACGAGGTCCTCTTCGGCGCCACCGGCGTCGCCGGGGTCCTCAAGCCCGGCGCCGTCGTCATCCTCGGCAGCACCGTGGGCACCGACGCCGTTCCCGCCACCGTCGCCCGGCTGGCCGAGTACGGCGTCAGCCTGGTGGACGCCCCGCTCTCCGGCGGCCCGAAGCGCGCCGGCGAGGGCGACCTGCTGATCGTCGTCGGCGCCGAACCGGCCGCCCTGGAAGCCGCCCGCCCGGTGCTGGAACTGCTCGCCTCCACCCTGACCGTGGTGGGCGACAAGCCCGGCGACGGCCAGGCGCTCAAGACCGTGAACCAGCTGCTGTGCGGCGTGCACATCGCCGCCGCTGCCGAGGCGATGGCCCTGGCCGACGCCCTGGGCCTGGACCAGGCGAAGACCCTCGCCGCGCTCGAGGCCGGCGCCGCCGGGTCCTTCATGCTCTCCAACCGCGGCCCCCGCATCCTCGAGGCCTACACCGAGGACGGCGCGGAGGTGCTCAGCCGGCTGGACATCTTCGTCAAGGACATGGGCATCGTCGGCAAGGCCACCCGCGCCGCCGGGCTCGCCGCACCGGTCGCCGCCGCCGCCGAACAGCTCTACCTCCTCGGCCAGGCCCAGGGCCTCGCCGCCGCGGACGACTCGGCCGTCATCAAGGTCGTCGCCCCCGCAAAGCGCACCGCCTAAGCCTTCAGCCCCCCCGACTCCGGCCGCGGCGGCCCCCAACGCCGCGGCCGGACCCCTCCCTCCCGCCTGTCAAAGGAGACACCCCCGATGAACCCCCTGCTCAATTCCCTGATGGTGGGCGCGGCCGACGCGCCCGTCATCAAACCGGCCGTGGAGCTGGGCACTCCGCTGCTGCTGACCATCGCCGCCGCCGGCGTCGCCCTGCTGCTCCTGTTGATCATCCGCTTCAAGGTCCAGGCCTTCGTGGCCCTCCTGACGGTCAGCATCCTGGTGGCTGTCGCCGCCCAGATCCCGCTCAAGGACGTCTTCACGGTCGTCTCCAACGGGGTCGGCAGCACCATGGGCAAGGTCGCTCTGCTGATCGCCCTCGGCGCCATCCTCGGCCGCATGATCGAGGTCTCCGGCGGCGTGCAGTCCCTCGCGGACCACTTCACCGCGAAACTCGGTGCCAAGCGCGTGGCGGTGGCCCTCACCGCCGTCGGCTTCCTCGTCGCCATCCCCGTGTTCTTCGAGGTCGGCATCATCGTCCTCGTGCCGATCGTCTACGCCTTCGCCAAGATCGCCAAGGTCCACCCGGTGAAGTTCGGCCTGCCGATGGCCGGCATTATGCTGGCCATCCACGTCGCCGTCCCGCCGCACCCGGGCATCGTGGCCGGCGCGGGCGTCTTCGGCGCCGACATTGGCCTGATCGCCCTGATCTCTCTGGTCATCTGCGTCCCGCTGGGCTTCCTGTCCTACTGGGTGGCCTCGATCATGAACCGCAAAGACTACGAACTGCTGCCCGCGGTCAAGACCCAGGTGGACGAGTTCGGCACCAAGTCCCTGGTGAAGGTGGGCCATGACGGTCCCGGCGCCGCCGCCGTCGCACCGCCGCGGCCGGGCCTGATCATCTTCCTGATCGCCACCCCCATCGTCCTGATCCTGCTCGGCACCGTCGGCACCCTCACCATCGCCAAGAGCAGCGCCTGGTACGGCGTCGCCTCCTTCGTCGGCAACCCGTTCTTCGCCCTGCTGGTGGCCGTGGCCCTCTGCTTCTTCCTGCTCGCCGTCCGCCGCCGCTGGTCGCTGACCGAGACCGGTGAAATCTTCGAGGGCGCGCTGCCCCCGATCGCCTCGATCCTCATGGTGGTGGCCGCCGGCGGCGTGTTCGGCAGCGTCCTGCAGGTCTCCGGCATCGGCCAGGCCCTCTCCCAGACCCTCGACACCCTCGGCGTGCCGCTGCTGCTGCTGGGCTTCATCATCTCCCTGGCCCTCCGCGCCGCGCAGGGCTCGGCCACCGTGGCGATCGTGACCACCTCCGGCCTGCTGTCTTCCGCGGTCGCCTCCGGCGGCTACACCCCGGCACAGATCGCCGTGCTGGTCATCGCGATCGGCTTCGGTTCGCTCGGCCTGTCCCACGTCACCGACGCCGGCTTCTGGGTGGTGGTCCGCTACTACGGCCTCACCGTCGCGGACGGCCTGCGCACCTGGACCGTCCTGACCACCGTGCTGGGCGTGGCCGGCTTCGCGCTGACCTTCGTGGCCTGGCTCCTGGTCTCGGGCCTCAGCGCCTGATGCGTACCCGTCTGGACACCCTGGTCGCCGGGGCCCTGCAGCAGGGCTCGGCCGTCCCGGCCTTTACCTGCTACGACTTCACGACGGCGTTGGCCGTGGTGGGCGCGGCGGAGGAGGCCGGGCGGGGCATCATCCTGCTGGTGGCACCGAAGACCGCGGGCACCCCCGACGGCCTGCGGCTGATCACGGCGCTCCGCGGCCTGGCCGACGACGCCGGCGTCCCCGTCGCGGTCCAGCTGGACCACGCCGCGGACCCGCAGCTGATCCTGGATTCCGTCGACGCCGGGGCCGATTCGGTGCTCGTGGACGGCTCCGCGCTGCCCTACGAGGAGAACATCGCCTTGGTCCGGGACGTCCGGGCCCGGCTCGAAGCGCAGGGCCGGGACGACGTCGTGATCGAGGCCGAACTTGGCGGCCTCGCCGGCGACGAGGACCGCGCCTTCGGCCCCGACGCCGGCGGGAACGCCGGCGGTGACGAGGCGGGCCTGACCGACCCGGGCCAGGTGGAGGACTTCGTGGCCCGCACCGGCGCCCGGCTGCTGGCCGTGGCCGTGGGCAACGTCCACGGCAAGTACCGCGGCGAACCCCGGCTGCGCTGGGACGTCCTCCAGGAGGTGGCCGTTCGCGTCCGGGTGCCGCTGGTGCTCCACGGCGCGTCCGGAATCCCTGCCTCCGAGCTGGCCAAGGCCGCGGCGATGAACGTGGGCAAGGTGAACTTCAATACCGAGCTGCGCACCGGCGTGCTGCAGGCCCTCACCGAGCAGCTGCCCGCGCACCGGGCCGACGGCGAGAACCTGCAGGGCCTGTTGGGGCACTGGACCGGCTCCGCCCGGAGTTTCGCGGCAGCGTCCCTGGCGGCCCTGGCCCGGTAACACGGGTACCCGGCCACGCAGGAAGTCTGCAAAGCGGCGGGAGGCTAGGATCAACCCATGATCCTGGCCTCCCTCGTCTTTGCCCTGCTGGCAGCCCTGCTCCACGTCTACATCTTCATCCTGGAGTCCTTCCAGTGGACCCGGCCCGCGACGTGGCAGCGGTTCGGCCTGGCCTCGCAGGCGGACGCGGAAACCACCCGGCCGATGGCCTACAACCAGGGCTTCTACAACCTGTTCCTGGCCATCGGCGCGTTCGTGGGCGCGGGCTGCGTGGCCTTCGGCGGGGCCGGAACGTCCGCCGCCGTGGTCGGCTGGACCCTGATCCTCAGCTGCTGCGGCTCGATGCTGCTCGCGGCCCTGGTGCTGGCCCTCAGCGGCGGGAAGTACCTCCGCGCCGCCGCCACCCAGGGCACGCTGCCGCTGCTCGCCGTCGTGCTGGGCCTCGCCGCCATCCTCGCCTAGGCGCGCCTGGCCGCGCTCGCCGGTCCTTCCCGCCCTTACCCCGCCCCGCGGCGCTGGGCCACAATGGTGCTGTGAACAGCGTGAGGGCGGTGTAGCCCCGCCATGACCGGGGGCTCCGGGCAGCGGCGGACCGGATCCCGGAGCACGGACGGCCGTGATCCGGCGATCGACCTCGCCCGACTGTTCTGCCTGGCCCTGGTGGTGGCCGGCCACACGCTGATGGTCAGCCCGGTGCTGCACCCGGACGGCACGGTCACCTCGGAGAACACCCTTGGCAACGAACACTGGTTCGAACCCGTGGTATGGGTGCTGCAGGTGATGCCGCTGTTCTTCGTGGCCGGGGGCGTGACCGGGCTCTACTCGTGGCGGCGGCTGCGCTCCCTCGGCGGAACGGCCTCCGAATTCATCCAGTCCCGGCTGCTGCGGCTGATCCGCCCGGCCGCGGTGCTTCTGGCGATGATGTTCACCGGGTTGTGGGCGGCCCGGCTGGCGGGGGTGGACCCGCAGGTGGTCCAGCTGCTGGCAAGCGGCGCGGGCATGCCGCTGTGGTTCCTCGCCGCGTACCTCGCCGCGCAGCTGAACCTTCCGTGGCTGGCCGCCCTGCACACGAGGTCGCCGTGGCTGACACTGGCCGGGCTGGTGGCCCTGGTGCTGGCCGTGGACTGTCTCCGCGGCGCGGTGCCCGGCCTGGCGTACGCCAACATGGTGTTCCTCTGGTGCGCCGTGCAGCAGCTCGGATTCCTCCTGGCCGACGGGACGCTGCGGCTGGGCCCGGCGGCCCTGCTGGGCCTGGTGGCCGGCAGCAACGCCGTCCTGGGCGCGGTGGTTGTGCTGCGCCTCTACTCGGGCAACATGCTGGTGAACCTCAACCCGCCCAACTTCACCCTCTTCCTGCTGGCCGTCTCACAGGCCGCGGCCCTGCAGTTACTGCGTCCCTGGCTGGTCCGGCTTGCGGGCCTCCGGCCGGTCCGTGCAGTCCTCGCCGGCGTCGGCCGCCGGTCCATGACCATCTACCTCTGGCATCTGCCGTTGATCGCGGCCCTCTCCGGGGTGCTCCTGCTGACCCGCCTGGCCCTGCCCGCCGGCGGCAGTGCGGCCTGGTGGTGGACCCGGCCGCTGCTGCTGCTCGCCGTCGTCGTCCTGCTGCTGCCCGTCCTGGCCCTCTTCGGAAGGCTGGAGGAGCGGCCGGCGGCGCCCGGGCCGCCCCGTTCCAGGCCCGCCACCGCCGTGGCCACCGCCGCCGTGGCGGTCTTCCTCCCGGTGGTCCAGGCCGCCGTCGACGGCCTGACCGTGGGGCTGCTGGGCGGCGGAGCAGCTTGCTTCGCGCTCGCTGTGCTGCTGCTGGGCCGCGTTCCGGTGCGCGCCCCGGCGCCGGGTCCGCGCCGGGCCGGGGACCCATTGCCACCCCCGGAGATACATGCCAAGGTCGAACCATGACCGAGAGCGCGGCAAGAACCGAAGACACCTTTGGCCCGGACGTCACCACCACCCGCAACGACGCGCTGCACCGGTACGAGCTGCACGTCGGCGGCGAGCTCGCCGTGCAGGCCCGGTATATCGACCGCCCGGGTCACGTGGACTTTACCCACACGGAAACCGAGGAACGGTTCGCCGGCCGGGGACTGGCCAAGGTGCTGGCGCACTTCGCCCTGGACGACGTTGTCGCGTCCGGCAAACGGATCATTCCGCATTGCCCGTTCATCTACCGCTACCTGCGCAAGCACGAGGCCTACAATCAGTGCGTCGACTGGCCGGAGCAACCACCCACCGGTGCCTGACAGCTTGTGAGCCCGGCAACAAGCTCGTATGGTTAGCGTTGGGTTATGCAGTTGGCTCATGGACGTGTCTTTTGGAGTATCCCATGAACCACAAACTGCGAGTGCTTGTCCGCGTTGATGCCGATACCGGCCACGTGACCCTGGAGGCCTCGGGTTGCCTCACCCAGGACAGCTACCCCGCACTGCTGCACATCATGCGGCGTTCCAGCCGCCTTGCCGCCGGCGCGGACGTGACCCTTGACCTGTACAGCGCCTCCCACCTCGATCCGGAAATCCTGCTGTCCCTGCGGGAATCCTCGTCTTCCCGGGCGGAGGGTTTTGCGCTGGAACTGCTGGAGCCGGCGGACCTGCCGGTCTGCCTGGCGCACGTGGGACCGGCCGCCGGGGAGCTTGCCGACGACGCCGAGGTCGACGCCTCGATCGATGAACAGCTGGGCGATCCTTACACCACCGCCGATGCGGACGAGGACCCGGTGGACACCGGGGAGCGCATCCAGGGCCTGGAGCTGGCCCAGTACTTCGAGGGGACCCTGGACCCGGCGGTGACCGTGCGGGCGCTCTCCGACGACGCCCTTGGCCAGCTGGCCGATGCCCTGTACCGACACCTCGACACCGCACACCCCTACTTCGGCGCGCTCACCTGGTACGACCTGGCCGCCGAAGAGCTGCAGCACCGGTACCGCCGCGAGGACGGGCTTGCCGGGGCCGGCGCCGCGGAGCTGACCTCCGGTCTGGCCACCAATGTCGCCGCCGGGCTGACCCCCGAGGACATCTCCGCCATGGATCTGGCCGCCGAGGTGCTCGCCGGGGAAGACCTCGACGAGGCTGGCCCCGAGGTCACCGAACGCGCCGCGGCCGAACTGGCCGTCCGAGCCCCGGACCCCTCCCCACTCCGCTCGGCTGCCGTCGTCGAAGGGGACAACGTCGAAGAGGGCAATGACGACACCTCCGACGGCGAACGCACCGCGGGTCCGGTTTCTGCTTGAGCCTGTTTCTCTCTGAGACGGCTTTGCCTGGGCCTGTTTTGCCTGAGTTCAGGCGAGGCCGGGACTAGGCTTCAGCTATGACAGCAGAGACCCCCGGAGCCACGCCCGCATCCACCGCCCTGGTCACCGGCGCCACCGCCGGGCTCGGGGCCGAGTTCGCCCGCCAGCTGGCCGGGCAGGGCCACCGGCTGGTCCTCGTGGCCCGCGACGCCGGGCGGCTGCACGCCGTGGCCGAGGAGCTGGAGAACAGCTTCGGCGTCACGGCGGAGGTGCTGCCGGCCGACCTGACCGACGACGCCGGCGTGGCCGCGGTCGTCGCGCGCCTCGCCGATCCCGCCCGGCCGGTGGAGATCCTGGTCAACAACGCCGGCATGGGCCTGCTCCGCTCGTTTGCCGAGAACCCGATCGAGGACGAAAAGCGCCACCTCAAGCTCCACGTCGAGACAGCGATGGAGCTCTCGCACGCCGCCCTCCAGGGAATGCTCCAGCGGGGCTCCGGCCGGATCATCAACGTGGCCTCCGTCGCCGCGTTCCTGCCGCGGGAAACGTACTCCGCCGCGAAGGCCTGGCTGCTGAGCTTCAGCCGCTGGGCCAACATCGCATATGCCTCGCGAGGCATACAAGTAACCGCAGTCTGCCCCGGCTTCACCGATACCGAATTCCACGACCGGATGGGTATGGACAAGTCCGTGGCCCCGTCCTGGATGTGGCTGAGCGCCGAGCAGGTGGTCCGCGAGGGTCTGGCGGACAACGCCCGAGGCCGCGGGGTGTCCATCCCCAGCCGGCGCTACAAGGCGCTGATCGCGGCGGCGCGGCTGCTGCCAACGAAGCTCGTGGCCGGTCCGCCGCGGCGGGCGAAGTAGCCGGCGGCTAGGCTTCCGGCGGGCTGAGCGGCGGACCGGCCGGGGCCGCGGGCGATGTCCGTGGCGGCGTCCGTTGCCCCAGGGCCCGGCGGCGGCGGATCAACAGCACGACGGCGATCCCCACGCAGGCGCCGAGTAGCGTCTCCACCGCCCGTTCGGCCACCAGCAGGTGCGGGTCGGCCGGTGAGGAGAGCTGGGTCATCAGCAGGATCACCGGGGTGAAAAACACCATGGCCAGCCCGTAGTGCCGGGCCATGAATAGCTCCGTGCCGAACTGCAGCACGATCACCAGCACCGCAACGGCGGCGGTCTCGCTGCCGGGGAACAGCCGCAGCGGAGAACCCGCCCACGGGAAGAGCACGGCTGCCACCACGAGCAGGCCCAGCAGCGTGCCCACGATCCGGTGCAGGCCTCGGTAGACGCTGCTCGGCAGGTCGGCGCCCGCCAGAGGCACCGCCGCCGCGGCCATCGCCCAGTGCGGGTGGCCGCTGCCGCTGAGCACCCCGATGCTGCCGGCCGCTCCGACCGCGGCCAGGTAGCGGGCGGCGTGGATCCAGGCCGCCCGGCGGCGGACACCGCGCAGCGGCGGCACGGTCCGTCCCGCGCCGCGCACCCAGGTCCGGGTGCGGAGCCAGCCGGCGAAGCCGACCAGGATGGAGAACGCCGCGGACCCGGCGCCGATCAGGATCGCAACCGGTCCAGGAACCGGGGTGGGGATGGACGCGCACGCGCCGAGGGCCAGGAGCCCAAAGAAGGGCCCGTTCGGTTTCAGGTTCACCCGGTCCGCGAAGAGTGAGCCGAGGGCGGCGAGGCCGGACTCCACGGCCACGAGGGTCCAGGAGTGCAGGTGGTTGACCGAGAGCAGCACGCCGACGGCCAGGCCGCCCACCAGGACCAGCGCCGCCTGCAGCTGGTGCCGGAGCCTGAGCTGGTGCGGTTCGGAGCGGCCGTACATGCCGGTCAGGGCGCCAAAGACGGCGTAGACGATCAGGTCCGGCCGCCCGGCGGCCAGCAGCGCCATCGAGGGAACGGCGACGCTGAGCGCCACGCGCACCGCCGAGGCGTGGTCCCGGTTGGCCGGTCCGAGCGAGTGGAGACCCTTGGCATGGCGGAGCAGGGAGGACCGCGGCGTGGACGGCATACGGACCTCCTGGGGTGTTTTGAGGTGGGGAGAGCGGATGGGGGCGCGGCCGGGGACGGCATCGAAGCGGGCCGGGAGCCGCCAAAGGCCCGCCGTGGCCGCCGCCCCAATGGGGACGGACGGGCCGCGACGGGCCTCGGAGGGCGGGGCGCTGGGCGGGGTGCCTAGGCCGGTGCGCCGACCTTGCCGCCGTCGGAGTCGCCCGCGGCAACCAGGGGCATGTCCATGTGCTCCAGGTTGATCAGCGGGTTGTCATCCTGGGTGGCGACCAGTTCCCGGGCCTCGTCCGGGGTGTCCACGCTCGGCATGGAACCGGGCAGCGGCATCTGGGCGGATTCCTTGAGGAAGTAGATGGCGACGGCGCCGATCGCCGAGGTGACCATCAGGTAGTACGCGGGCATCATGTCGTTGCCGGTGGCCGAGATCAGGGCCGCGACGATGAACGGGGTGGTGCCGCCGAAAATCGCGACCGAGAAGTTGTACGCGATGCCCATGGCGCCGTAGCGGCTGGCCGTCGGGAACTGGGCGGGCAGGGCGGAGGCGAGGTTGGCAACGTAGAACGTCACCGGGAACGCGATCAGCGCCAGGCCAGCCAGGGTGGACCAGATCGCGCCGATGCCGATCAGCAGGAATGCCGGGGTGGCCAGGACCACGGTGCTGATGGCGCCGATCCAGAGCACAGGCCGACGGCCGATCCGGTCGGAGAGCTTGCCGGTCAGCGGGATGCAGAGGCTCATGACCACCAGGACGGGGATCGTCAGCAGGGTGCCGTGCAGCTCGTCGTAACCCTTGGACTCGGTGAGGTAGGTCGGCATGTAAGAGGTAAGGGCGTACCCGGCAGTGTTTGCCGCTGCCACCAGGATCATGGCGGTGATGATCGAGCGCCAGTAGGCCTTCACGATGCCCACCGGCCCCTTGGAGGCGGCGTCGTCGGCGGCGGAAGCGTTCTTGGCGAGGTTCTCCTGGGCGTCGAGCGTGGCCTGGAACTGCGGGGACTCCTCGATCTTGCTCCGGAAGTACACGGCAACGGCGCCGAGCGGGCCGGCCACGAGGAACGGGATGCGCCAGCCCCACTGCTCCATGTTGTCCTGGCCGAGGGTCAGCTGCAGGACGGATACCAGCGCGGCACCGAGCGCGAAGCCCAGGTAGCTGCCCATATCCAGGAAGCTGGCGAAGAAGCCGCGGCGCTTGTCCGGGGCGTATTCGCTGACGAAGGTGGTGGCACCGGCGTACTCACCGCCGGTGGAGAAGCCTTGGATGAGTTTGAGGACCACCAGCAGGACGGCGGCCCAGATGCCGATTTGTGCGTACCCCGGCAGGAGACCGACGGCGAAGGTGCTTGCAGCCATGATCAGCAGGGTGGTGGCCAGGACCTTCTGGCGGCCCACTTTGTCGCCCAGCCAACCGAACACGACGCCGCCCAGGGGGCGGGCGATGAATGTGGCGGCGAAGGTGCCGAGTAGGAACAGGGTCTGGACGGTCTTGTCCGCCTCGGGCAGGAAGACCGGGCCCATGGTGGTGATCAGGTAGCCGAACACGCCGACGTCGTACCATTCCATGGTGTTGCCGACGATGGTTCCGCCGAGGGCCTTCTTCAGCATCGGCTGGTCAACGACGTTGACGTCGGACTCGCGGAGCCGGCGGCGGCGGAGGCGTGGCTTCTTGGCGGCGACGGATGCGCCCGGGTTGGTTCCGGCGGCGTTGGCTACGCCTGCGGAAGAGTCGGTCATGCTTCGGTCTTTGGGCATTTGGGAAGCTCCTGTGGAGGTCATTTGCTTGCGACTTCTAGCTGCCCCGCTCTGGGCAGGCTCTCAATTTTACGGGATTTCCGTAGTGATTCCGATTTTTGTGCCGTAGGATGCCCCTTTTGGGCGGCCGGATGCCCGGCGTCGGCGCGAGGCAGTGATCGCATATTCCGCGTCATCACTGGGAAGTAAGCAGTGAGCTTATTAGTTTGGTAACAATTGGGCCGCGACCGCCCCGAAGTCCCGGATTCCGGGCGTTTTACCGCCGTTCGAGCCTGATTTCGGGGAGCTCGAACCAGTCCTTCGGGAGCAGTTTCCGGGTGCCGTCGGGGGTGAAGCCGTGCCGGGCGTAGAAGGCCCGCGCCCGGGGGTTCTCTTCGAGGACCCACAGGTAGGCCGGGCCGGGGCCGACGGCGGCGTGCAGCAGTGCCGCGCCGAGCCCGGAACCGTAGGCGGTCCGCAGCGTGTAGATCGCGTACAGCTCCCGTTGGTCCGGCCGGTCCTCGTCCCGTCCGGGGCCGCCGTGGGCGAACCCGACGATCCGGCCGTCGTCGTCGAGGGCGATCACCGGCGCGGACGGGCCCGCCAGGGAGGGCCGCCGGCTTTCCGTCCGCTCCGGCAAGGAGGCGCGGCGGGCGGCGAAGAACTCCGCCGGGAGGACGTGGGAGTAGCACTCCTCGTGGGCCAGCGTGTGCATCTCGACCAGGGCTTCGGCGTCAGCGGGCGTTGCCTGCCGCAGGTGGTATTCCATGCCCCCAGCCTAGAGACATGGCGACGGCGGCAGTCCTACCATGGTGGGACGCTTCATTTCATCGCGGAAAGGAAGAGTCATGGCGGATCATCACTCGAAAGAGCAGCTTGAGCCGGAGGTCGCCCAACACCTCACCGAGTCCATGGACAAGGTCCCCGGCCCGGAGATCAAGCGGCCCGCCCCGCCGTCGCCGGCGGACGGCCACCCGTGGCCGGACGGCAGCGGCAAGCACCACCACCCCAGGGACCGCGACGCCGTCCACGCACAGCAGGGCCAGCAGGTTGCCGACGCCGCAATGCACCGCCAAAGCCGGCCGCAGATTCCGCACCACGACTAGGCCGGGTTTTCGTTTGCGGCCGCCGCGGGGCCGTCCCTAATCCCTGGCGAGCCAGGCCATGGCTGCGACGACGGCCGCCGTTGTTCCCGTGCGCAGGGTGGGGTCAATGACGGGGGCAAAGTGCGGGGAGTGGTTGGCCGGGATGTCCTGCGTGACAGTCCCGGCAGACTCTGCCGCCGCGTAGGCTTCCGGATCGCTGCCGCCCAGGCCCCAGTAGGTGTAGGGCGTTCCCAGGGCGTCGGGAATCTCGCTGAAGTCCTCGCTGGCCGATTGCCGGTCCAGGCCTGCCGCCTGCGCGCCGAAGTGCCGGCGGAAGGCGGCGCTGACCCTCGCAGTGGCCCCGGCGTCGTTGTCGGTGAGTGGGTAGTGGTCGTAGAACTCGAACTCCGGCTCCTTCGGGCACCCGGCGGCCAGGCACTCGCCGGTCACGATCCGCCGGACCGCGGCGGTGATCTGCTCCCGGGTGGCCGGGTTGAAGGTGCGGATGTTCAGTTCCAGCTCCGCCCGGTCGGAGATGATGTTGCTCTTGGCTCCGGCGCTGAGGCGGCCGATGGTCAGGACGGCGAACTCTCCTGGTGCCACCTCGCGGGAGACGACCGTCTGCAGCCGCAGGGCAACGGAGGCCGCCAGCACCACCGGGTCCACGGCGAGCTGGGGCATCGAGCCGTGGCTGCCCCGCCCGTGGAGCGTGATTTTGACGCTGTCCGCGCTGGAGAGAACCGCGCCCGGCCGGGTCCGCACCTGGCCGGCGGGGAACGCCAGGACATGCTGGGCCAGCGCCACGTCCGGCCGCGGAATCAGGTCCGCCAGGCCGGCGTCGACCATCCGCCGCGCCCCGTCCGCCACCTCCTCCGCCGGCTGGAACAGGGCGATGTAGGTGCCGGCCCAGGAGGCTTTGCCCTCCGCCATCAGGCGGGCGGCGCCGAGCAGGCAGGCGACGTGCACGTCGTGCCCGCAGGCGTGGGCCACCGGTACGGTGCCGCCGTGGCCGTCCGCGGCAGTGTCGGTGCTGGCATAGGGCAGCCCGGTGTCCTCGGCCATGGGGAGGGCGTCCATGTCGGCGCGCATCAGCACGGTGGGCCCCTCGCCGTTCCTCAGGATGCCGACGACCCCGGTGGTGCCGATGTTCCCGTGCACCTCGTAGCCGAAGTCCCGCAGCAGGCCGGCCGCCAGCGACGCCGTCCGGGTTTCCTGATGGCCCAGTTCGGGGTGCCGGTGCAGGTCTTTGTAGAGTTCCTCCTGCCATGCCGCGATCCCCGCCGCGCCGGCGACGATCCGGGCTCCGGGGGCCGCGGACTCCGGGGTTTCGTGGTGGTCGTTGCGCCTGGTCTCGCTCATGGTCCGGTCCCTTCATCGCTGATATGGCTCATCGCTGGAAAGCTCAGGTGTGGAAAGCCTCAGGGCCGCCGTCAGCCGGATTCGACGACGACGTCGGCCGGGTTCTTGTCCAGCCGCCAGCCGCGCCAGACGGGGTGGCGGAGCTTCCCGGTGCCCGTCCACTCGCCGAACGTCACCTCGCCCACGAGCTTGGCCGAGACCCAGTGAGCGTCGGCGGCGTCCGCGACGGGCACCTCGTCGAAGGGTGGCGTCTTGCGCGGTATCGCGTCAAGGGTCCGGCGCATCTCGGCGAGCTCGCGGGTGCTGAAGCCGCTTCCCACCCGGCCAACGTAGCGGAGCCCCGAACCGTCGGGGATGCCCACCAGGAGGGACCCGACGGTATCGCTCCGGCCGCCGTTGCCCGGCCGCCAGCCGCCCACCACCACTTCCTGGGTCCGCTCGAATTTCAGCTTCAGCCAGGACCGGCTGCGCTGGCCGACGTAGCGGCCGCCCGTGCGCTTGGCCATGATGCCCTCGAGGCCCAGTTCCTGCGCGCTCTCGAGCAGATGCCCGACGTCGGCGTCGATCACCTCGGAGAGCTGCACCGGGCAGTCGCCCCGGGGCGCGGCCGCGAAGAAGGCATCCAGCCGTTTCCGCCGGGATGTCAGGGGGCGGCGGCGCAGGTCCTCGCCGCCGTCGGTGAGCAGGTCGAACAGCATCAGCCGCACCGGGGTGGCGGCCCGCGCCTTGGCCACGTCGCCGGCCTTGGTCAGCTTCATCCGGCCCTGCAACAGCCCGAAATCGGACCGCCCGGATGGGCCGACGGCGATGATCTCGCCGTCGGCGGCGAAGTCCTGCGGCGGCCAGCAGGACCGGTCCGTCAGCTCCGGGTAGCTGGCGGACATGTCGATCCCGTTGCGGCTGATCAAGCGGATCCGCTGCGCGTCGCCGAGCACCAGGGCCCGGACGCCGTCCCACTTGAGCTCGAACTGCCAGTCACTGTCGGTCAGGTCCGCGCGCGTTCCCGGGCTGGCCAGCATGGGGGAGAGTTGCGCGAGGTCCGGGGCCGCGGGAGCCTCCGCCGTCCCGCCGTCGCCCTGTCGGCCGTCTTCGCCCTGGCCGCCGTCGTCCGGCCCGCCGTCGCCGTCATTTGAATCCCCGTGGTGTTCCTTCGCCTCGTCCATCAGGTGGATCAGCCACTGGTCCTTGGCCTGGCCGGTGTGGATGAGGGCGAAGCGCCTGGGACCGCCCAGCGCGCCGCCGTCCTGTCCGGTGAGCGTGGCGATGACCTCCTTGCCGGCGATCCACTTCTCGCACTCGTAGGTGCCGCGGTCCCAGATGCTGACGGTTCCGGCGCCGTACTGGCCCTTGGGGATGGTCCCCTCGAAGTCCGCGTAATCCATCGGGTGGTCCTCGGTCTGCACCGCCAGGTGGTTCTTGGCCTTGGATACAGGCACCCCCTTGGGCAGCGCCCAGGAGACCAGCACGCCGTCGCGCTCCAGCCGGAAGTCGTAGTGCAGCCGGCTGGCGTGGTGTTCCTGGATGACGAAGCTCTCCCGGCGGGTTTCTTCCGCGGCACGGTTGCGGTGCCGCTCGGCGGTGAACGGTTCCGGGGTGGCGGCGGCGTCACGCTTGGTGCGGTACTTCTCCAGGCGCGGGTCGGTGTCCCCGCCGTCGCCCGGGGCAGCGGCACCGGCGCCGCCGTCGTGCCTTCCGGAAATCACGGCGAACGGGTCCGTGCCGGCGGCCACCCGCTTCATCACCTCGCGGTAGTCCAGCTGGTGCAGCGTCGGGGCCGCGAGCTCCCGCCAGGTGCGGGGCGCGGCGACGGTGGGTCGGAGCCGGCCGCGCAGCGAGTACGGGACGATCGTGGTCTTGGCCGCGTTGTTCTGGCTCCAGTCGACCAGGACCTTGCCGGTGCGGAGGGTCTTCTTCATGTCGCTCACGGCCAGGTCAGGGTGGTCCGCCTCGAGGGCCCGGGCCAGTTCGTGGGCGAAGTCGGCGATCTGGTCCGAGCTCTGCGTCCCGTCGAGGGCCGCGTAGAGGTGGATGCCTTTGCTGCCGCTGGTCACGGGCACGGGGTCCAGGCCCACGTCCCGGAGGATGGCCCGGGCTAGGGTGGCCACTTCCACGCATTCGGCCAGGCCCGCGCCCTCGCCCGGGTCCAGGTCCAGGACCAGGCGGTCCGGGGGCAGCGGATCGCCGCCGGAATCCACCCGCCACTGCGGCACGTGGATCTCCAGGGCGGCGATCTGGGCCAGCCAGGTGAGGGTGGCCGGATCGTTGACCAGGGGGTACTGGACGGTGCGGTCCTTGTGGGTGATGGACGCCCGCGGCACCCAGCCGGGGGTGGAGTGGTCCAGGTTCTTCTGGAAGAACATCTCCCCGGGCGCGTCCGCGGTGCCCACGCCGTGCACCCAGCGTTTGCGGGTGGCCGGGCGGTCCGCGGCGGCCGGTATCAGGACGGGTGCGACGGCGGCGTAGTACGCCAGCACGTCCGCCTTGGTGGTGCCGGTCTCCGGGTACATCACCTTGTCCAAATTGGTCAGCACCAGCTCCCGGCCGTCCACCCGGACCCGTTCCTTGCCCTCAGCCACGGGGCTTCACCTCCGTGCCGGTCTGGTGTTCACTTGAGCCATGAGAGCCATCTGGAAAGGCGCGATAGCGTTCGGCCTGGTCAACGTCCCCGTCAAGGTCTACAGCGCCACCGAGGATCACGACATCAGCCTGCACCAGGTGCACAACGCCGACGGCGGGAGGATCCGCTACCAGCGCCGCTGCGAGGTGTGCAGCAAGGTTATCGACTACGAGGACATCGACAAGGCGTACGAGGACGACGGCCGGACGGTGATCCTCAGCCGCGAGGAACTGAAGTCCATTCCGGCGGAGAACAGCCACGAGATCGAGGTGGTGCAGTTCGTCCCCGCTGACCAGCTCGACCCGATGATGTTCGAGAAGAGCTACTACCTGGAGCCGGACGCCAAGTCGCCGAAAGCGTACATGCTGCTGCGCCGGGCGCTCGAGGACACGGACCGGGTGGCGGTGGTCCAGTTCGCGCTCCGGGAGAAGACCCGTCTGGGCGCCCTGCGGATCCGCTGCGACGTGCTGGTGCTGCAGGGCCTGCTCTGGGCCGACGAGGTACGCGAGGCCAATTTCCCGGCCTTGGAAACCACAGTCCGGATCTCCGCCCAGGAGCGGGAGATGTCCGCTGCCCTGGTCGATTCGATGGCGGCCGACTTCGATCCGGCGCAGTTCACCGACGACTACCAGCTCCAGCTGCGGCAGCTGATCGACGCCAAGATCGAGCAGGGCGACTCGCTGGACACGGAGGAGACCTTCGGCGCTCCCGCGGCGGAGGCGGGCACCGGCGAGGTGATCGACCTGATGGACGCCCTGAAGCGGAGCATCGAACGCAAGCGCGGCGGCGGGTCCGACGGCGGAGCCTCCGAGGGCTCGTCCGGCGGATCCGCAAGGGGTGCCGCCACGTCGGGCACGACGAAGACTGCTGCCGTCAAGACGGGCACCGCAAAGACCGGCACTGCCAAAGCCAGCGCCGCCAAGACCGGCACCGCCAAACCCGCGGCTGCGAAGACGGGCACCGCGAAGTCGGCCGCCGGCACGTCCGCCGGAACCAAATCTGCCGGGACCAGAACTGCCAGTACCAAGACTGCCGCCACGAAGACTTCCGCCGCTAAGACCAGCGCCGCCAAGTCCGGGACAGCGAAGACCGCGGCGCGGAAGGGCGCCTGAGCCGGGGGAGGCCGCCCGGGGCAGCGCCGACACCGCCTAGGAGTTCCGCAGAGCGGAGATGAGCTCGCTCTTTTTCTTGGCCGAATACCCGGTGAGGCCGATTTCCTTGGCGCGCTTCTTCAGTTCCGGGACCGTCCAGTCCTCATAGTCGCCGGAATGGCCGCCCTTGCTGCCGACGCTGGAGCGCCCGCGCTTGGCCGCGGCGTTGGAGATCCGGGCCGCCTTCTGCTTGGAGGCACCGTCCTCGAGAAGCGCCTCATACATCTCGGGATCCTTAATGCTGGGGCTCTCGGAGCCCTGCGGTGCGCCCTTCTTGGTCGGCATGCCCACCCCTCCTGATCGGTCCTAACCGTCCTGAATTCGTGCGGCGCCGGAGCCGGCCTCCCGCGCCCTTTCTGCCCACGCTAACCACGGGCGGAAGCGAACACAAGCATTTCGTCAGCATGCTGACGAACCGGACCAAAAGCCCGCCGGCGTCGCGGTCGCCCCATGGCCCCCGGCGGGCGGGCCGCCCTAAAAGCGGAAGGCCGCCGCCCCGTCCCGCGAGGGGAGGGGGCGGCGGCCTTCCGGCGTCGGTGACTACTCGGCGTCGTGGTCCGTTTCAAGGATCTGGACCAGGCGGTCGAGGGCGGCGTCGGCGCCGTCGCCCTCGGCCCGCAACACCACAACCTCGCCGTGCGAGGCGCCCAGGCTCATCAGCGAGAGGATGCTGGCGGCATCCATGGCCTCGTCCGCGGGTTCGCCGAGCCGGGCGATGGTGATCTCCAGATCGAACTCGCCTGCTGCCTCGGCAAAGATGGCGGCCGGGCGGGCGTGCAGGCCAACGCGGCTGGCGATGGTGGCGTTACGTTCGGTCATTGTTGCTCCTAGAATTTCAGCTTCGGATGATCAGCGATGAAGGGTCTGTGGTGGACCGGCTCAAACGGTGACGGGGACCGGTTCCACCGTATCAACGGTCTTCTTGACTGCCCAGCGCTTGAGTGCGATCACCGACAGGGCGGTGATCACGGTGCCAACGGCGATCGCGACGACAAACATCAGGAAGTTGTCGATGGCGAAGAAGACGAACAGTCCGCCGTGCGGGGCCTTGGATCCGACGCCGGCCGCCATCGAGATGGCACCGGTGACCGCGCCGCCGAGCATGCTGGCGGGGATGACGCGCAGCGGGTCGGCAGCGGCGAACGGGATGGCGCCTTCGGAGATGAACGAGGCACCCAGCAGCCAGGCGGCCTTGCCGTTTTCCTGCTCGGCCAGGCTGAAGAGCTTCTTGTTCAGGACGGTCGAGGCCAGGGCCATGGCCAGCGGCGGAACCATGCCGGAGGCCATCACGGCGGCCATGATCTGCCACGGTGCCTGGTTGTCGATCGAGGCGGCGCCGAGGCCGGCGACGGCGAAGGAGTAGGCAACCTTGTTGACCGGGCCGCCGAGGTCGAAGCACATCATCAGGCCGAGGATCACGCCGAGGGCGATTGCGCCGGCACCGGTCAGGCCGGAGAGCCAGGAGTTCAGGCCGTTGGTGATGGCCACGATCGGGCCGCCGAGGATGACGAACATCAGGCCGGAAGCCACCAGCGAGGCCAGCAGCGGAATGATCACCACGGGCATCAGGCCGCGCAGCCAGCGGGCCACCTGCAGGCGGCCGATCACGAGGGCGATGTAGCCGGCGAGCAGGCCGCCGACAATGCCGCCGAGGAAGCCGGCACCCATGAAGCCTGCGACGGCGCCCGCGACGAAGCCGGGGGCGATGCCCGGACGGTCGGCGATCGCGTAGGCGATGTAACCGGCCAGCGCCGGGACCAGGAAGCCCAGCGAGAGGGCGCCGATCTTGAACAGCACGGCGCCGAGGTAGGCGCCCAGCGGGCCCCAGGCGTTGTCCGGGTACTGGGTGGGCAGGTTGAAGAGGGAGTTCTGCAGGACGATGTTGTCCGCGAACTTGGTGATCAGGTAGCCGCCCATGAGGAAGCCGAGGGCGATCAGCAGGCCGCCGCCGGCGACGAATGGAATCATGTAGCTGACGCCGGTGAGCAGGGCCTTCTTCAGCTTCTGCCCGACGTGCTCGCCGCGCTCCTCCGCCTCGTGTTCGGCCTGTTCCTCCGCGCCGAAGTGTGGGACGCGGCGGGCGTGCGGGTTGTCAGCGGCCGCGAGGGCCTCCTGGACCATCTTTTCCGGCTCGTCGATGCCGCGCTTGACCGGGGCGTTGATGACGGGCTTGCCGGCAAAGCGCTCCTTGCCGCGGACGTCGACGTCGACCGCGAAGATCACGGCGTCGGCGGCGGCGATCACGGCCGGGTCCAGGGCCTTGGCGCCCGAGGAACCCTGGGTCTCGACCTGCAGGTCGACGCCGACCTCCTTGGCCGCAGCCACGAGGGAGTCGGCGGCCATGTAGGTGTGGGCGATGCCGGTGGGGCAGGCGGTGACGGCGACGAGGCGCTTGGTCCGCGGAGCACCGGCGGCACCGGCCGCAGCGGCGCCGGTGGCTGCGGCTGCAGGTTCGGCGGGCGTTGCGGCGTGGGCGGCCGGCTTGTCGGCCAGGGCACCCTCGACCAGTTCCACGACCTCGGCCTGGCTGGACGCGGCGCGGAGGGCGGCGGTGAAGTCCTTTTTGATCAGGGACCGGGCGAGCTTGGAGAGCAGCTTCAGGTGTTCCTGGTCAGCGCCTTCCGGGGCGGCGATGAAGAAGATCAGGTCCGCGGGGCCGTCCTTGGCGCCGAAGTCGACCGGGTTGGAGAGGCGGGCCATGGCCAGCGTGGCCTCCGTGACCGCCGTCGAGCGGCAGTGCGGGATGGCGATGCCGCCGGGCACGCCGGTGGCAGTCTTGGACTCGCGGGCGAAGGCGTCGGCGAAGAGGCCTTCGACCTCGGTGGCGCGTCCGTTGGCCGCAACCTTGCCTGCCAGGTGCCGGATCACGTCCTCGGGTGAAGTGCCGAGATTCTGGTCGAGCTCGACCAGTTCGGGAGTGATGAGCTGGGTCACTGTCAATCCTTTGTCAGGGCCGTGATGGTTACGGCATCGGGGGTGGTTTCGTGCACTGCCGGGACTCGGGAGCCGGGCAGGGAGGCGGCGGCGGCACCATGGGCCACCGCCTGACGAAGGCAATCAGCCGGGGCGGCGCCCTGGCTTGCGGCGAGCAGGTAGCCGGCCAGCGAGGAATCGCCGGCGCCCACCGTGCTGACCGCGGTGACCGGCGGGTGCGTGGCGAGCCACGCGCCGTCGGCCGTCACAAGCACCGCACCCTTGGAACCGAGGGTGGCGAGGACGGCGCCCACCCCGGAGCGGACGACGGCGGCGGCTGCCGTAGCGGCTGCCTCCGGATCGGCCTCGAGCTCCTCGGCGGACTTGTCCGTGGCGAAGCCGGCTGCGGCAGCCAGTTCCGCCAGTTCCTCGGCGTTGGGCTTGAGCAGGTCCGGCATGCCGAGGGGGTCGCCGGAGACCGCTGCGGCGAGGGGTTCGCCGGAGGAGTCGACGGCGATGAGGGGTGCCTCGGAGCCGTCGTGGGTGGAGCGCAGCCGCCGGGTGACGGTGGCGTAGAAATCGGCCGGGACTCCGGGCGGGAGCGAGCCGGCCAGGACCACCCAGCTGGCGCCACGGGCGGAGTCCAGCAGCAGCCCGATCAGGGCCTCCTGCTGTTCGGCGCTCAGAACCGGGCCAGGTTCGTTGATCTTGGTGGTGACGCCGCCGGGTTCGGTGAGGGCCACGTTGCTGCGCAGCGGCTCACCGATCGGCAGGGCGGCGAAGGGCACCTCGGTGTCCCGGAGCCCGGCCAGGACCGGGTCGGCCTCCGCGCCCGGGAGCACGGCGAGGGTCTTCAACCCGGAGGCCACGAGGGCCCGGGAGACATTGACGCCCTTGCCTCCGGATTCCTGCCGGACGGAGAGGGCGCGTTGGACTTCGCCGCGCTGGAGGGGGCCCGGGAGGGCGACGGTACGGTCCAGGCTGGGGTTGGCGGTGAGGGTGACGATCATGCGACCACCACCTCCACTCCGGCGTCCGAGAGTGCGGCCGCGAGGGCCGGACTGGGGTTCGAGTTGGTGATCACGGTGTCCAGATCTTTCAGGGAGGCGAACTGGACCAGCGTTTCCGCGTCCAGCTTGGAGGAGTCGGCCAGCACCACGATGCGGCGTGCCGAGCGGACGAAGGCGGCCTTGACGGCTGCTTCTTCAGGATCGGGAGTGCTCAGCCCGAAGGCCGCGGAGATGCCGTTGGTGCCGATGAAGGCGATGTCCGGGCGGATCCGGCCGGCGGCTTCCACGGTGGACTGGCCGACGGCGGCCTGGGTCAGGCCACGGACCTTCCCGCCGAGCAGGTGCAGGGCGATGCCCGTCTCGCCGGAGAGTCTGGCCGCGATCGGCAGGGCGTGGGTGATGACGACGAGTTCGGCGTCGGTCCCCGGAGTGCCGGTTCCAGTGGTGGCTGCCGCCGAGCGGGCGGCCAGCATGCCGGCCAGGGCCTCGGTGGTGGATCCGGCGTCGATCAGGATGCTGCCCGAGCGGTCCTCGGGGATCAGGGCCAGGGCCGCTGCGGCGATCCGCGTCTTCTCCGAGGGGCGCTGGACCGTGCGTTCGAGGATGCTCTCCTCGGTGGTGCTGATCCGTTCGGGGGAGACGGCGCCGCCGTGGACCCGGCGGACGCTGCCGGCGGCCTCGAGGGCGGCCAGATCCCGGCGCACGGTTTCGGTGGTGATGCTGAATCGCTCGGCGAGGTCCGTCACGCTGGCCCGGCCGCTGGCGGCCACGAGCTCAACGATCAGTTGCTGGCGTTCCTCGGCGAACACTTGCCCTCCATTGCGGCGTTGACGTGGCTGCGGTTTCTGCTGGTCCCGACTTCGGTGACCGCTGTCACATCGAAGTGGAATTGATTGACTTTATCTTTGATCATGTGGCTTTGTCAACGAAAAACCACACGAACAAAGAATGAGTCTTTGGGGCGCCGGCGGCGGGGCCCGGGACGGGTGGGCCGGACGCTGCTTAAACGCCGGATGCCGGGCCGGACCTGTGCGGTCCGGCCCGGCATCGGGCGGTGTCTTGCGGTTGCTGCGGACGCCGGGACGGCGGCCCTTGGGCTAGATGCCGGCGTCGCGGCTCTCGTTGCGGGTGATGGTCTCGCCGGTGTTGGGGTCAACCACCGACCGGGTCTCGCTGACGCGGCGGGTGCGGCTGCGGCCGGGGGAGGCCAGGATCAGCGAGGCGATCAGTCCGATCACGCCGACGACCATCAGGATGTACCCGATCATGGTCTGGTCCACGTTGGGGATCAGTCCGGGGGTGATGGCCCAGGCCAGGATGGCACCGAGGGCGATCAGGAAGATGGAGGATCCGATTCTCATTACTTGCTCCTTAGGGGTCCGGATGGACGGTGTCACTGGCTGAGTCTGGTGAAGTCCTGTGGTGCAGTCGGTATCGAAGAGTCCGGGTCGCGACCAGGGCCGCCGCCTGAGGGGCTGCGGCCAACGCTAAGCATGCTGTCCATTGTCACGCTACAGCCCGGCACCCCCGGATACAACGATTTGGGCCCCGGTTTGACGGAAAAGCCGCAGGTGAGGGCCGTTTTTCGCACCAATTCCGGGTTTCCGCTCCGCTTCCGGACGGGGGCGGTCCGGACCCGGGGCGCGCCGGTCCGGAAGCGCAGCGGATTTCCTGAGCCGGTGCGGCGGGCCCGGCTCGACGGCGGTGACCCCGGTTCTCGCTAGGCTGGCCGGATGGAGACGGTTGCCTGGTCCAGGCCGGAGGTGGAGCGGGAGGGCACCCCGCTGCTGGTGATGCTGCATGGCTACGGCACGGACGAAACCCGGATGTCCCGTCTTTTCGGCAGCCTGCCGCCCGAGTTCACCTGCGCCGCGCTGCGTGGCCCGAAGGTGATCGGCGACGACTACGGCTGGTTCCTGCTGGACTACTTCCTCACCCACGACTTCGCGGACGTGATTTCCGCCGCCAACCGTGTCTTCGCCTGGATCGACTCAGTCAAGGACCGGCACAGCAGCGTCACCCTCCTCGGTTACTCCCAGGGCATGGCGATGGCCAGCACCCTGCTGCGCCTCCGCCCCGAAGGCTTCCGCGCCGCCGTCGGACTTTCCGGGTTCGTGCTGGAGAACGAACTGCTGGCCATGAGTGAATCGTTCGACGCCCGCCCGCCGTTCTTCTGGGGCCGGGACAAGGAGGATGTCGTCATCAACGACGCCGCCACCGAACACACGGCGGAGTGGCTGGAAGAGCACACCCAGCTCACGGCCCGCAGCTACCCCGGGATGGGGCATTCGATCTCGGCAGCCGAGCTGGTGGACGTGGGGGCGTTCCTGAGGCACTACGTCCTGCAATGACGGAGGCCGGCCCCGGCGGATAATCCATTCGATGGCCCGAATCCGGGTACTTGCGCCCTGTTTTTATAAGCGTTTACACTCTAATTTGGCCAATTTGATCGGCCCACTACTTGCTGGGGAGAAAGGTCTAGGCCCGTGTCGCATGGCTAAGGCACCGCGCGTGACCATCCAGGACGTGGCAGCCCTCTCCGGGCTCTCGATCTGCACCGTCTCCCGTGCACTCCGCAACCTCCCCAATGTGTCCGAGAAGGCGCAGGCCAAGGTCGCGGACGCGGCAGGCAAGCTGGGCTACCGCGCATCCAGCGCAGCCTCCCGCCTGGCCGGAGGCTCCACCGGCGCCGTCGCCATCATCGTCCCCACCGCCACCGCGTGGTTCTTCGCCCAAGCCGTCGAGGCCGCGGAAGAGGTCTTCGCCGACAGCGGCTACGACACGGTGCTGATCAGCCTCCGGAACCGCCCCAGCGTGCAGCGCAAGCTGTTCGGTGACCTGGCCGGACTGGCCCAGCGCGTGGACGGGGTGCTGCTGCTGAACGTGGCCTTGGACGCCGCCGAGGTCGCGGCCCTGGAGGACTCCGGCCTCGCCGTCGCCAGCGTCGGCATGCAGTCCGTGCCCTGGGACAACGTCGGGATCGACGACGAGGAAGCGGCGCGGAAGGCCACCGGCCACCTCCTGGACCTGGGCCACTGGGACCTGGCAATGCTGGCCGGCACGGAGCCGCCGTCGAGCACCGTGGTCACCGCGGACGCCCGGCGCCGCGGCTTCGAACGGGCGCTCGCGGAGCACGACCTGACGCTGGACCCGGACCTGGTCCTGGATGCCGGCTCCAGCATCGAGGGCGGACGCCGGGCCATGACCGAACTGATCGAGAACCGCAGGCTCCCCTCGGCGGTCTTCGCCGGCTGTGACGAAACGGCCTTCGGGGCACTGATGGCCCTGCGCGACCTGGGCATGTCGGCACCGAAAAACGTCTCGATCATCGGGATCGACGACCATCAGATGAGCTGGTTCCTGGGCCTGACCACCGTGGCCCAGCCGGTCGCGGACCAGGGCGCCTTCGCCGCGAACCTGCTGGTGGAACGCTTGCTCCGGCCGGAGCCGCCGGCCCGCACCGCACACCTGCTCGAGACCAAGCTGGTGGAGCGGCGCAGCACCCGCCGACGACGCTGACCACACCCCCGGCCGCGGCCGGGCAGCAGACCCCCGTCTCCACCCCCCCGAATCTCCACATCCGTCTGGAAGGACACCCGAACCCATGACTGCCACTTCCCCCGAGGCCCTGCCGGCCGACGCCTTCGCCGGCGCCTCCGCCGTCCTTTTTGACCTCGACGGCGTGCTGACACCCACCGCGGTAGTCCACGAGCGCGCCTGGCAGGAACTCTTCGACGGGTACCTCAAGGACGTCCCCGGGGCGCAGGCCTACCGGGAGAGCGACTACTTCGACCACATCGACGGCAAGCCCCGCTTCGACGGCGTCCGCGACTTCCTGGCCTCCCGCGACATCGTGCTGCCCGAGGGCCCGGCCGACGACGACCCGGCCCATGACACCGTGCACGGCCTGGGCAACCGCAAGAACAAGGTGTTCAACGACATCGTCGCCGCTGGCGGCGTGCAGCCCTACGAGGGCTCGGTGCGTTTCATCGAGGCCGCGCTCCAGCGCGGACTCAAGCTCGCCGTCGTCTCCTCCTCCCGCAACGCGGTCCCGGTGCTGAAGGCCGCGGGACTCTCGGACTACTTCCCGGTGGTGGTCGACGGCGTCGTCGCCCTCTCCGAAGGCCTGCCCGGCAAGCCCAGCCCGGCCACGTACCAGTACGCGGCCCGGCTCCTGGAGCTGCCGAGCGAGGAATGCATTGTCGTAGAAGATGCCGTCTCCGGTGTCCAGGCTGGAAGCGCGGGGAGCTTCCACTCGGTCATCGGCGTGGACCGGGGAGCGGGCCGACAGACCCTGCTCGACGCCGGCGCCACCCTCGTGGTCAGCGACCTCGCCGAGCTGCTCTAGCCCGGCCCGCCTCCGCCACCCCACCCGCACCAGACCCTCCGCCCCCAGAAGGACCCCCACCATGGCTCTCATCACCTCGGACCGCGCCAGGTTCCCCAACGACCCCTGGCAACTCGTGGAGACCGCCCACGTCCCCGGCAACGCCGGCACCCTGGAGACCCTGTTCAGTCTCGGCAACGGCCACCTCGGCATCCGCGGCGCGCACTGGGCCGCCGCCGACGCCGAACTGCCCGGCAGCTTCATCAACGGCTTCCACGAAATCTGGGACATCAAGCACGCGGAGAACGCCTACGGTTTCGCCCGCACCGGCCAGCGGATCCTCTACATCCCGGATGCCAACAACTTCGCGGTGGTGATCGACGGCGAGATGCTCAGCCTGGAGGATTCCACCGTCCTGGACTACCGGCGCAGCGTGGACTTCGCCACCGGCATCTACGAGTGCCGGATCGTCTGGCAGTGCCGGTCCGGGTCCACCGTGACCACCACCGAACGCCGTGCCGTGGGCTACCAGGCCCGCGGCACCCTCGGCATCTCCCTTGAGGTCTCCGCCGACCGCGAGATCTCCGCAGACGTGACCTCCGCCGTCGTCAACCGCCAGGACCAGCCGGTGGAGGACCACTCCGCCCACGACCCGCGCCGCGCCGGCCGGCACGCCGGGCGCGTGCTGCTGCCGCTGCGGCTCGACGGCGGCGACGGCTCCCTGCGCCTGTCCTGGGAGGCCGCGGAGTCCCGGCAGCGGCTGGGCATGGCCGTGGACCACTGGACCTCCGCCAACGTCCAGCCCTTCGACACCCAGGTGGACCAGGACGACAGCAGCGTCCGGTACGTCCTGGCTGTCAGCCCGGATGAGCCGTTCCGGCTGGAGAAGAGCGTCAGCTACGCCGTGGCCCGCGGCGTGGACGAGGACCCCGCGGAGACCGCCGAGCGCGAGCTGCTGCCGATCGCGGACATCTTCGCCCAGAGCGAGGCGCACTACCGCGACTACTGGACCACCAGCGACATCGTGGTGGGCGGCCGGTCCGAGCTGCAGCAGGCCATCCGCTGGAACCTTTTCCAGCTGGCCCAGGCCACGGCCTGCGCGGACGTCGCCGGCATCCCGGCCAAGGGCGTCTCAGGCTCCGGCTACGACGGGCACTACTTCTGGGACCAGGAGGTCTACCTCCTGCCCTACCTGACCTACACGAACCCGCACAACGCCCGTCAGGTCCTGGAATTCCGGCACGAACTGCTCCCCGAGGCCCGGGTCCGGGCCAAGGAACTCAGCGTGGACGGCGCGCTCTTCCCGTGGCGCACCATCAACGGCCTGGAGGCCAGCGCCTACTACGCCGCCGGCACCGCCCAGTTCCACATCGCCGCCGCGATCGCCTTCGCCACCAACCGCTACATCTGGGCCAGCGGGGACGCGGCCTTCCGCGAAACCCAGGGCTCCGAGCTGCTGATCGAGACCGCCCGCATGTGGGCCTCTCTGGGCTTCTTCGGCAAGGACGGGCTGTTCCACATCCACGGCGTCACCGGCCCGGACGAGTACACCGCCGTCGTCAACGACAACCTCTACACCAACGTCATGGCGCGCTTTAACCTGCGTGCCGCCGCGGCGCTGGACCACCCGGGGATCGACGACGCCGAGCGTGAACTCTGGGAGCAGGCCGCCAACCGGATGCAACTGCCCTACGACAGCGACCTTCAGGTCTTCTCGCAGGACAACGACTTCATGAGCCTGGAGCCCTGGGACTGGAACACCCCCCGCTCGAAGTACCCGCTCCTGTTGAACTTCCACCCGCTGGTGATCTACCGGCACCAGGTGCTCAAGCAGGCGGACACGGTGCTGGCGATGTTCCTGCAATGGCAGGACTTCAGCGCCGAGGAGAAGCGCCGGGCGTTCGACTTCTACGACCCGATCACCACCGGCGACTCCACCCTGTCCGCCTGCGTGCAGGGAATCATGGCGGCCGAGGTGGGCTACGGCAAGGCCGCGCTGGACCACTTCCTCCACGCGGTCTACATCGACCTGGACGACACCCACGGCAACACGATCGACGGCGTCCACATCGCCTCGACCGGCGGCGTGTGGAGCTCGCTGGTCAGTGGATTCGCCGGCCTCCGGGACCAGGGCGAGGTGCCGTACTTCGATCCGCGGCTGCCCGCCGAATGGGATTCGCTGGACTTCCACCTGAAGCTCCGCGGCGGACTGCTGCACGTGCAGCTGGACCACCGGGAACTGCGGCTGGCCATGGTCGAAGGCGGCCCGCTGGAGGTCGACGTCCGCGGTGAACGCCGCACCGTCGGGACCGACGCCGTGTCCTTCCCCGTGCAGCCGGTGGAGAGCCCCGAGCCGACGGTCTTCCCCGGCCCGGCGACGGCGTCCATTCCGGTGATCCACGCCGCGGGGTAGGGGAGCGGGGGGCTAGCTCCGCTTCACCTTCGCGCCCGTCGAAACGGCGGGGCTGAAGCGCGTTCCGGGATCTCCTTCCGGGCCGGGGTTCCGGGTGCCATAGTGGCGGGATGATCAACCAGCAGCAGCTCTGGGATGCCGACGCCGCCTCCCGCTATGACACGCCCGGCGAGGGGATGTTCGCCCCGGAGGTGCTCGAACCGACCGTCGCTGTCCTTGCGGAGCTCGCCGCCGGGGGACGCGCCGTCGAGTTCGCCATCGGAACCGGCCGGGTTGCCCTTCCCCTGGCCGCGGCCGGCGTCCCGGTGACCGGCATCGAGCTCTCCGACGCCATGATCGCAAGGCTCCGGGAGAAGGCCGGCCCGGAGGAGATTCCCGTGGTTCGGGGTGACATGGCGGAGGCCTCGGCGGGGGAGGGGTTCGCCCTGGCCATCCTGGTCTTCAACACCATCTCCAACCTCCTGACGCAGGAGGAGCAGGTCCGGTGCTTCCGGAATGCCGCCCGGCATCTGGCCCCCGGCGGATGCTTCGTCGTCGAACTCTGGGTGCCGCAGCTGCGCTCGCTGCCGCCTGGCCGCGGGGGAACCGTGGAGGTGAGCGAGCCCGGATACCTGCTGGTGGACACCTACGACGTGCTCCAACAGCTGGTGGTCTCCCACCATGTGCGGTTCGATCCGGAAGCTTCCGGCGGCCGCGAGGCACGGATGGGCCGCACCCCGCACCGGTACATCTGGCCGGCCGAGCTGGACCTGATGGCGCAGCTGGCCGGCTTCGAATTGGAATCCCGTTGGGCGGACTGGGACCGGAGCGAGTTCACGGCGGACTCCCGGAGCCACGTCTCGGTCTACCGCCTGCCCGCACGCTGAGGCCGGCACCAAACGGCTGACGACGGCGGGAGCGTACGGCCGAGGGGACGGAAGCGGACCCGCGGAACCTACCCCTGCAGGTCGGCGTGGTGGATGGCGGCGACGTTCGGGTGCGCCCGCAGCCGGTAGCGCAGCGCGTTATCGCCGTACGTCTCCAGGATAGGGCTGTCGGTCGGGTCCACGGACAGGCCGCGGGCCTTGGCCTGATACTCCGGGTTCATGGCAAGCTGCGGCATGGCGGCGTCCAGCGCGGGGTTGTAGAAGAAGGGCAGCGAGATCCGGTCCGTGCCCTTCGCCGGGGAGATGACCCGGTGCAGCGTGGCCTTGAGGTAGCCGTTGGTGGCCAGCTCCAGCATCTCGCCGATGTTCACCACGAACGTCCCGGGCACCTGCGGCGCGTCTATCCACCGACCCTGGTATTCCACCTGCAGGCCGCCCTTGTCCGGTTCCACCAGCAGGAGGGTGAGGACGCCGCCGTCGCGGTGCGAGCCCACGCCCTGCTTGGGTTCGTCGCCGGATTCGCCCGGGTAGCGGACGATCTTCAGCATTGGGAACGCGCGGTCACCGAAGGCGTCGTCGAAGCTGTCCTCGGGGGCGCCCAGGGACACCGCCAGTGTGCGGAGCAGGTTCAGCGAGATGGTGCTCAGCCGGTCCGTCCAGGCCGCCACGACGTCGCGCATCCCGGGTAGCTCTGCCGGCCACAGGTTCGGGCCCTCCAGCCGCCAATAGTCGGCGACGCCGTCGCCCGGCTCCACCGCGGCCCGCTCGACGCCGATGTCGATCTGCTCGCGCCAGTCGACGGCCCGGTCCGTGAGCTCGGCGCCCATCCGGGTGTAGCCGCGGAACTGCGGACTGTGGATGTTCTCCACGGCGAGCTTCTGCTCCTCCGGCAGGTCAAAGAACCGGCGGGACGTCACGAGCATGGCGTCCACCAGATCCTGCGGGATGCCGTGGCCGGAAAGGTAGAGGAACCCGACGTTGTGCATGGCGTCGCGGAGTTCGTCCCGGAACCGGGAGGCTTCCTCCGGCCCGGCGTTCAGCCGGGAGTAGTCCAGAACGGGGAGTGATTCGAGTGACACGGTCCTATAGCCCTTCGTGGCGCGATGTGGAAATCGAAGTCCTTAATTTCTTCAACGTTACGACCGGATGCCCCCGGCGGCAGCACTGCATTTCGAAATGCGTCACCGCCTTGTGCGGGCCGGCGCGATGGGGTATTTCCGACGACGGCGGCGCGGGCGACGGCGATGCCGGCGCCAACGGCGGACCCGCCGCCGGCGTGCAGAAGATCACGGTTGGAATACAGCCGGGGACGGCGCGGTTGCCGCTTAAAGGATGGGCCGCGCACCTGCTGCGGCCCGTCTTCACCCGGGGCGGGGACCGCCGCGCGGCGCCGCATCGGCGTCGTTCGCGGCCCGCGCCCACACCGGCTCAACCCAGCCAGAAACGGAGATGGTGGACCAATGACTGCCTACAAGACAGTGAACCCCGCGACCGGAGAGACGGAAAAGGAATTTCCGCTCGCAACCAAGCAAGAGGTCGAGACGGCGCTCGCCGCCGCGCAGCAGTCGTTCCTCGAGTGGCGCAAGGCGCCCGTGGAAGAGCGCACCAAGGTCATCGCCCGGGTCGCCGAGCTGTACCGGGAACGCGAGGATGAACTGGCGCGCCTGATCGCCAAGGAGATGGGCAAGCCCGTGGTCGAGGCCCGCGGCGAGGTCAAGCTTGTCGCCTCGATTTACGACTACTACGCCTCCGAGGGCCCCGAATTCCTCAAGGACGAACCGCTGGAGGTCAAGGGCGGCGGCGATGCGCTCGTGCGTTCCACCCCGATCGGCCCGCTGCTGGGCATCATGCCGTGGAACTACCCCTACTACCAGGTGGCCCGCTTCGCCGCGCCCAACCTGGTCCTGGGCAACACCATCCTGCTTAAGCACGCCGGCAGCTGCCCGCAGTCGGCCCTCGCGATCGAAAAGATCTTCCACGACGCCGGGCTGCCGAAGGGCGCCTACACCAACCTCTTCCTGGACAACGACCAGGTGGCGGAGATCATCGCGGACTCCCGCGTCCAGGGCGTGTCCCTGACCGGCAGCGAGCGGGCCGGCGCGGCCGTGGCCGAGGTCGCCGGGCGCAACCTCAAGAAGTACGTCCTCGAACTGGGCGGCAGCGACCCGTTTATCGTGCTCGACTCCGATGACCTGGACGCCACCGTCAAGGCCGCCGTCGGGGGCCGCATGGGCAACGCCGGTCAGGCCTGCACCGCGTCCAAGCGGTTCATCGTCCTCGAAGACCTCTACGAGCCCTTCGTGGAGAAGTTCACCGAGCGGATGGCCCGGATTAAGCCCGGCGATCCCCAGCAGGAAGACACCCGGTTCGGTCCGCTGTCCTCCCAGAGCGCCGCGGACGGCCTGGTCGAGCAGATCCAGGACGCCGTGGACAAGGGAGCCACCCTGCGCACCGGCGGCCACAAGGTGGACGGCCCCGGCGCCTACGTGGAGCCCACCGTCCTCACCGACGTCACCCCGGAGATGCGCGCGTTCTCCGAGGAGCTGTTCGGCCCCGCCGCTGTCATCTACAAGGTGGCCAGCGTCGAGGAAGCAATTGACCTGGCCAACGGCTCGCCCTACGGCCTGGGCGGATCGGTGTTCAGCACCGACCCCGCGAAGGCCCAGGACGTCGCCGACCAGCTGGACACCGGCATGGTCTTCATCAACTCGGTGGCCCAGACCCAGGCGGACATGCCCTTCGGCGGCGTGAAGCGCTCCGGCGTTGGCCGCGAACTGGGCCGCTTCGGCATGGACGAGTTCGTCAACAAGAAGCTCATCCGCACCCCGCGCTAAACGCCGACGGCGCGACCGGCCGCCGTGCGAAAAGCTTCGGCGCGACCGGCTACTCACGGCCGCGGACGGGGGCAACTGCCTCCGTCCGCGGCCGTCGCCGTGCCCGGTTCGGGCGTGGCCTAGTCTTAACCCTGGACAACGTTCAGCACCCTTATGGTTTATGAGAGGCGATGATGGCCAAGCGCAGCAACCCGGCGATGAAGATTGCCCAGCAAGCCGCCCACAGCGCGATGTTCGACGCCGAGGGCAAGCCCAAGCCCGGCGTGCACAACGTGCTCCTGCGGGCCGTGGAGATCCAGCGGCCGCTGGTCCTGGCGAACCTGCGGCGGCTGCAGAAGAAGCACCCGCACGCCAGCGCCGCGCAGCTCGCAGCGATCCTGGAACGCAACTACCTCATGGCCGTCACCGGGGGAGGTGCCCTGGTGGGCGGCTCCGCCGTCGTCCCCGGCGTCGGAACCGTGGCCGCGCTGGGGCTCTCCGCCGCCGCGACCGCCGGCTTCCTGGAAGCCACCGCCCTGTTCGCCACGTCCCTGGCCGAGCTGCACGGCGTGCGGCTCGAGGACCCGGAGCGCGCCAGCACCCTGGTCATGGCGATCATGCTCGGCGAGGAAGGCACCACGCTGCTCAGCTCCCTCAGCGGCCAGGCCGCGGGCCAGGGCAAGGGCCCCACCCAGGCCTGGGGTTCCCTGTTCGCCCGGCGTGCCCCCCTGGCCGGCTTCGGCTCGGTCCGCGAGCAGATCCAGCGGGCCTTCCTACGCAACCTGCTCAAGCGGCAGGGCACCGCATTCCTCGGCCGCGCGCTGCCGTTCGGCGTCGGCGCCGTGGTGGGCGGCGTCGGCAACCGCATGATGGGCCGCGCCGTGATCGAGAACGCCAAGGAGGCCTTCGGCCCCATGCCCATCACCATTCCCGGCGACCTGCACTCCGCTGACCTGAACACGGACGACGCCGGAACCGGCCTGAAAGGGGCGCGCGGTGGATCTGAACGCTGACCTTGGGGAGTCGTTCGGCTCCTGGACCATGGGCGACGACGCCGCAATGTTCCCGCTGGTCACCAGCGCCAGCGTCGCCTGCGGGCAGCACGCCGGTGACCCGGTGACCATGCTGGACACCTGCCGCGCGGCCTACGAACTCGACGTCCGCGTCGGCGCCCACCTGGGGTACCCGGACCTGGGCGGCTTCGGCCTGCGCGCCATGGACATCAGCTTCGATGACCTGTTCGGCTCGGTGCTGTACCAGCTCGGGGCGCTCGACGGCGTCGCGCACGCCGTGGGTGCCTCCGTGGACTACGTCAAGGTCCACGGCGCGCTGTACGACCGCACGGTCCACGACGAGGAGCAGGCCTCAGCTGTCGTCGCCGCCGTCCAGGCCTACGACCCGGGCCTGCCGGTCCTGGGGCTGGAAGGGTCCGCCCTGCTGCGGCTCGCCGCCGACGCCGGCAGTCCCGTCTTCCACGAGGCCTTCGCGGACCGCGCCTACCTCCCGGACGGCACCCTTGTGCCGCACCTGGAGGACGACGCCGTCATCGAGGACCCGGACGAGATCGTGCGGCGGGCGGTGCGGCTGGCGCTCAAGGGCGAGGTCGAAGCGATCGACGGGACCGTAGTGAAACGCACCCCGCACTCACTCTGCCTGCACGGCGACACCCCCGGCTCGGTGGCCGTGGCCGCCGCCGTCCGCTCCGCGCTGGAGCAGGCCGGCGTCGAGCTCGAGTCCTTCGCATAGGAACCGTATGGACGACGTCCCGCGCACGACCCCGGTCCGGACCGCGGACCTGGACGGTCCGGATGCTGCTGCGGTCGGCCGACTTGTGGCTGCCTACCTGGTGGAAACCGAGCGGGAAAAGGCCGCCCGCCTGGGCGGACCACCGTTTTCCGGGGTACTTCCGGAGAGGTATCGGCGCGAGGTTGAGAACCCTGCGCGGGCCTACTCCGGCGCGGCCGTCCTCGTGGCGGACTCGGGTTATGGTCCGGCCGGTGTGATCACCGTGCACCGCGCGTGCGCGGCCTGGGAGATCAAACGGGTCTGGGTTGATCCAGCATCCCGTGGCCAGCGGGTCGGCGCCGCCCTGCTGGACACCGCCCTAAAGTTTGTCGCCGCGAACGGGCACGATCCCGTACGGCTCACGGTCTGGGACTGGCGGGAAGACGCTATCCGGCTCTACCGCCGGGGCGGATTCGTCCCCGTTCCGTCCTGGGAGGACAGACACCAGCTGCTCTGCATGGAGCGGCCGGCGGTCGAGCTGGGTTGGCCGGAAACGCTGAGGTAGCTTTCAACCGGACTTATGATCGGGCCGATAACGCCGGAGTGAATGCCCCTCGCCACCACCTTCTGCGATCGTTTGTTAGCCTTCGGAAAGTTTCCGACGCAGGCTGCCCTTGCCTCGGAACGCGACATTCAATCAGAAAGCCCTGAATCCGAAACGCCCCGGTGTTGGCGCCGTTCCTTGAGCCCGGCCCGCACTGTCGTGAAGATCCCGATGCCCATGGCTATGGCGGTAAACCAAAGGCCCGGCGATCCCTGCAGGGCAAGAGTGACTGAGACGATCAGGAGCAGACCGGCAAGCGATAGGAATGCCCATCGTCCCGCGGTCACTGTTGCCCCCGTTCGGTAGATGGACGGGCGGTGAAGTACCGAAGGATCAGCGTCAGGCCTACCGGTACGAAGATGATGCCGCTGACAAGGCGGACACTGTCCACTGGCGTCCATGTCAGGAAAATTGCCGCCCAGAGCAGGAAGAAAACTCCTGCAATGAGCCTCAGCGGCGAGGACCTTTTCATTGCATACTCCTTCGGGACGGGAACCTGGACGGGACTGCCGGAGCCGGCGCGCTCTTCTGACATGTCGCGAGCCTATCTACGGCAACCGAGGACGCAAGTCACAGCTAAGACTCCACGGCCCACGGCAAGTACCGGCCGTCTGGACCGTTGGATTTATGCGCAACCGTCATAGGCGACAGTATTCGCGGGCTTGTCTGAACTTCCGCGCACACTGGCGTCCGCAACTCAATCCCAAGGCATTGGAGTGCGGGACGCGCATCCGGGTTGTCCCTTTCCTGGCCAGTCGCGGCCGAAAGAGCGGTTGCAAGGACACCGTTTAGGGGTGTTCGGATTCTTCAGCACCCGAAAGCGAGCGGGTTTTATCGTGGGGCTGTAGTCGAGGGTTGCCCCGGCCAGCAAGGCGAGTGCAGCTTCGCTGACGAATAGCTCCGCCCCGGGGCACCCGTATCTAGCGTCGGAGTCAGTGCCCCGGGCCCTGGTGAAGACTTATGTGTTTCCACAACAGCCGCCGTCCTGGATGTCTACTCGTGCTTGACCTCCCATGAGTTCCAACTGGCGAATGGCCGCAGCTGTAACAGTAAATGGTGGGAACACGGTCCCTGCCATGCCGGTCACTCTAATCCATGCGGAATTGCTGCGCGGCCAAGTTCAAGTGGCGGTATTTTTTACGGCGGTGTTCATCGGTCAACCTCGGCCGGGCGGCGAGGCTCAGCCCCGTACTCTGACCACCCGCCTGCGTAAAGTCGGCCCCGGCCGAGTCCTGCGTGCTCAAGAGCGAGCAGGTTGTGGCAGGCAGTGACGCCTGAGCCGCAGTAGGAGATGACGGTGGTCCCGTCTTCGATCCCAGCCGCCGCATATGCTCGTTGGATCTCTACGATCGGGCGCAGGCGCCCGTCGGGGGTGAGGTTCTTACGACAGGGGACGTTCACTGCGCCAGGAATGTGTCCGGCCTGGGGGTCGGTGGGCAGCTGGAGGCTTCCGTCGTAGCGATCGGCATTGCGCGCATCGACGATGGTCCCGACAGCCCCTGCAGGGATCTCCGCAAACTGAGCGAGATGGGCCTCGGGCCACGGAGACTGCGTGAAAGTCTCGGGGCTTGGGTTCACGGGCATCGTCTCCAGCGGGCGTGTCCATGCGGTCATCCCGCCATCGAGCAGCGCCGCATGGTGCCCGGTCGCACGCAGCATCCAAACGAGGCGCGCGGCGATAACTCCTCCCGCGTCGTCATAGGCGATGACGATCGAGTCGTCGCCGATTCCCAGGGAGGACATTCCCTGTGCGAAGACTTCAGGGGCCGGAAGCGGGTTCAGGCCCATCGGCCCGGAACTGCCGGACAGCCATCCGTCCAGATCCACGAAGACCGCGCCCGGAAGATGTCCACCTTCGTATGCTGCATGGCCCGACGCGCCGTCGAGGTACCAGCGAACGTCTGCGATGACTACGTTGTTTTGGTGCTCCTCGAGCCACTCGGCATCGACAAGGGGGGAAGATCTTCTTGGTTTATCCAGCCGTCATCCACGTGGTGCAGGCTAAACGATGCGTCCATACTTCGAACAACAAAGAACCGATATGTGGACGCCCCGGAGGTTGTGATGTACCGCCCCACATGCCGGCGGGCCGGTCCTCAACCGCGTTTTGAACTTCCTCACGATGAGGATGTGTGGCGCCGCGTATTCAGAAAGTGACCGCCATCGTCCGCTCGCACAGATAGTGGAAAACCCCCGGGTTTGGGCCCTGCTCGGTATATGCAAAAACGACCGTTTCGTACCCGCTCCCCCTGCGGGTGGACAATGCTCCACTTGACGTGGGTTCAGGTCGTGAGGTGCTGCGTGATCATGCCGAAGCCGTCGCTGAGTCTGATGTCCGCGAGAGCGCCATTAACTAGGGGCATCTGTGGCGGCTGGTGGCCGATGTCGAAGTCATAGATGACGGGTATGCCGAGGTCCCCAACAGCACGGTAAAGGGCTTCTACCTGGCTTAGCCCATTGGCATCATGCGAGCTGCTGCGACCAATAACAATGCCGGAGGCTTGCTGGAACCGGCCTGCCAGCCGCAGGGACCAAAGCATTCGGAGTACGGATGGTGCATCGGAACCAGCCGATTCAAGGTAGACGATCAAACCCTCGGGGGCGTGGCGCTGAGCAAACCCAGGCACATCTCCGAACCGTGAGCCAGCGAGTAGGGAGACGGTTTCCAGGCAGCCTCCTATCAGCCGGCCCTGCATACTGACGGGACGGCCGTCCAGCGATTGCCACTTAGTCGGAGCCTCATAGGCGGACTTCCGGTCAAGAGGTTCATCTTCCCAGTCGACCCATGCGCGCGAACGGCGATGGGGAGCGGAACTCTGGGAGAACGAATCGCCCCCCGCCAGCCCCACGACCTGGGTCCAGCGCTTGAACTGAGTTGGCAACTCCCAAGGCTCGTCCATCAGATTCGCCCCGTGCAAGGTGGCTACTCCAGTAAGGATGGTCAGCGGCAACAAGAGGGTTGAAATGTCGGACCAGCCTACAAACCATGTTTCCGCGTCTGCAATAGCGTCCCAGTCGAGATATTCGATGAGCTCAATTGCGAGTTCTCCGCCCCACGGCGGCAATACCGCTCCAGCTCCCGCGAAGGCTGCGCCTAGGTCCTCCGCGCGTTCCTGGGCGCTGGCAGGGGTAAGTCCGCCGATGGTCGCATGGGGACGCAGTCGCGGATCGAAGCCTCGTTGCCTGAGGTTGTCAGTGGCGGCCTGAAGCCTGGCAAGCAGGGTGTCGGGGACGCCCATGGACGGGGCCGGGACCTCGATTCGGTCCCCCCTCCGGAGCGGCTTGGGATAACGCACGGCAACCATTACCCAAAGGTAGCAATCCGGTCCACTGGGTTTCTCGTCGCGCCCGTGGCGCCATTCTTTGGCTGTCCACACGGCCTAGTGCCCGGGCGAAGCATCAGTGGTCGAACGCGGAAAAAACCCGGGCACGGAGGAGTTGGTACTCGTTGATGTAAGCTCGGGGGCCGCCAGGCGGGCGAACGACGACCCTCGGTTCCCCGATGGTGCGGTGACTTTGGAATTGTTCTCGGGTGAGATCGATCTCAAGCCCATTGGTGAACTGGTTCCAGTAGTGGACTTCGTTGTTCTCGTCCCCGCCGGTGACGTCTGCAATGAGTAGGTCGCCACCGAGTAGGTCCTGAATCACTAGCGCCGTTGGCCCACACTGACCATGCGCTGGTTTGTCGGGGTGCCACGTCGCCAGGCTTTCGGCGTCGAGGCAGGTCGTATCCGGACCCCAGGACAAGCGGAACGCACGTTCTATCTCAAGCAAGGTATGGGTCAACGAGACAGCGTATCTGCCTGCTGCTTGGATTCAGCGAAAATCCACGGGGGAGACCACGACCTCCAGCGGCCCTTCTTCTGCTGTTGGGGGTTCGAAAGCGTCGAAGTATTGGGTCGCGAGGTCCTCGCTGAGTTTGAAGTCATCTGCGTGGCTTGTAGTTCGGCTACGAACGCGATTGAGCGCGATTTCTCGTGGGGTTTGCACATAGATCGTCTCCGGCCGTACACCGAGAGGTTTGACCAGGCGGCGGTACTCTTCTCGCATTTTGAGTGACCAGAAGGAGAAGTCGAGAACCACGTCTGAACCTGACCGGACAAGTTCCAAGAGGCGCGTTTGTAGCGCTGCCTCGATCGCAAGTTGTGTCCCGGCTTCCAGTGGCATAGTTCGGCACCCCAACCGCCACGCAGCCTCGTCAATGGAGAGCCGGATCATCCCGTCGCTCTCTAATCCTCGAGCGATGGTGGATTTGCCAGCGCCGGCGGGGCCGCACATGAAAATGACTCGACTCACCCGGGCAACGTTACGGTGTTCCATGCTCAGTCGAGCCATGGGAATCCCAGCGGGTTGGCGGCCGCGCGGCTGGAAACCGTTTCGAAGTTGTGGAGCGCCGGTATGAGCGGCAGGTTCTGGGGTTCTACCGGTATTTCGGCCAAGACAGGAACGGGCTCGGTGCTAATGAACTGGCACTCAGTGATGGGCCCGAGAGCAGGGTCTGTGTAGCTGGGCATCCTTGTGAAACTCTTACCCGGAAGCACGTACACCGCCCCCGCATTCGTAGGCGCCCGGCCGTCCTCAGTCGAAGCGTAAGAGAGAAAGATGCGCCGTTCAGCCAAGGTCCCAGGGGCCGTTCCCGGGTAGAAGCAGGCGTTTAGAAATCGGCGGCATGAGAAAGATCGGATGGCGTACGCAATAGCCCACGTGGGGTCTTCGGTCGCGTAGATGGCCGTCGTCTTAGAGAACTGGTCCAGGCTGAAGTCGAAGGGTGCTCTAGGGGTAAGCGTCGACAGACCTGTGGTCTGCGAACCATGGAGTAGGACGTCGTTATCTGCAACGAGTTCGGCGAGACGACTCCAAGTCTCGTTACCGTTGGTCGGAGCGGGGAAATGCCACGTAGGTCTGTCCACCCGACAAACGCTAGCAGCGCCTCATCCGAGCCCCTGGAGCCCCTCCGAATGGCGTAGGACCGTCGATCCTTACGTGTGGACGTCAAAAACGACCGTTTTTGACGGTGACGGTGCGTCCCATCAAGACACCGCTGTGACTTTCGGCGGTAAATGGCGGTCTTTTGCGGCGCTATTTGGCGCGTTCCTAGCCGTCGGCACCGCGCCGGTCTTCAGATGGTGCGCCTTTGGAGCTCGCGGTACACAGTCGTCCGTGACACGCGGAACAGCTCCGCCAATTCAGCCTGCGTATGTTCGCCGGCGTCGTGCAGGGTCAGAAGATGCTTCCGCTGCGTCTTGGACAATTTTGGCTGCTTGCCCTTCAGCCGCCCCTTCGCTTTTGCGACCGCCATGCCCTCGCGGGTGCGCGCCCGGATCAGATCCGCCTCAAACTCGGCCACCATTCCCAGGACGTTGAACAGCAGCCGGCCTACCGGGTCAGTCGGGTCGTGGCTATTGCCTCCGAGACTAAGCACAACCCCCTTGGCTGTCAGCTCATCGGCAATGTCCCGGGCATCAGAAAGTGAGCGCGCCAACCTGTCGAGCTTGGTCACCACGAGCGTATCGCCGGCCCGGCACGCCGCCATCGCTTCACGGAGCCCAGGGCGCACCCGGTTCGCGCCCGTAAGTCCGTGATCGACATAGATCTGGGACTCCTCTACACCCAGGGCAAAGAGGGCATTGCGTTGGGCGGTAAGGTCCTGGTCGTTCGTCGAGACCCGGGCATAACCGATCTTCATTCCAGTCATAAGGAACATGGTTGCAGTAATCCCCCCGTCACCGTGCATATGATCGTGCGGGTCTTACGTACATGGCCTGGGCCAGCATCCCCGCGGAACGTGGCAGCTAGCTTCCGCGGTACGGTGATCGACCGGCTTACGGACAGTGAGCCGCCCTCTGCTTCTGGTGACTGAGCGGTTACGCTCACGTTCCCTGTCTGCCCAATTTTGGTCCGAATGGCCGGCTGCTGGCCAACAAGTAATGACGCATACTGATCCTATGAACATGGCAGGTTCCGCCTCATGGCTGCCTTGGTTGGTCCTCATCCCGTGCGTGGCCATATGGGGCTACAGCCTGGTCAACTTCATCCAAACGGACGAAAGAGAGATGCGAACCTTCAGCAGGGATATCTGGCTGGTGCTCCTCGTCTTTGGAAGTGTGGTGGGCGGGCTGGCGTGGCTGGTAGCGGGCCGCCCTCGGCCGCCTGGGGTTCATCGTCGAACCTAGTTCAGCGGGAATCGGGCTGCGACTGGACGGTTTCGAGCGACACGATTAGGCCGACGAGCTTGGGCAGAATTGTTATCACGCTGCCCGGCGGTGAAGCGTCCGGTGAGGGATCCTCCAATGGCGCTCGACACCTAAGCGAGCTCGACCTGGCACCTTCTGCCGGTCGACTCCCCGTGGAGCGTGAAATCGAGGTTGAGAGTCCGAGCATCTTTTGGCGGCTTCGGTAGGAAGGTCCAAGATGCCGCCCATTCAGTCCCGTCCCCGGCAACTTGCCCAGACGCTCTTTGATATTCAGTTCCAGCGTCGTCTGAAACAACCACCTTGATCGGTTCCAAGGCCATCACGCCGGGCATGATCGGCCCGTCCCCGGCAACCTCAGGGCCATGTTCCTTCCTCTGCTCAACCCACCGGAGGCGGGCTTCGACAAAGCTTTGGTCGCGATGGGTGGTCTCATGGCTCCGAACCCCCTCAAGATTGACCCTTATGCCAGGTTCATCTTGCGCCGCTGCGATTTGGTTTGGTGTTTGGTCTGTAAGTTCGACGCCCGCGAAACGCACGGCAATGCCATCGCTTTCGGCAACAATGAGATCAGCGGGAGCAGAGACAATCGTCATCATGAGAGCCAGCCTAGCTTCCGTAAACCCTCCTGAAAGCTTCGCAGCCGCGCCAGTAAGCGCGTTAGCCGATCCTTTACCGGGCGCTGTCAACGATCGGTAGCGCCAGCTTCACTACCCCGTGGTTCCCAAGCTCTCACGGAGCAGCCCCGAGCTGACTACTAGGCTGGCGCCATGGAATCGTTGCCCAACGCTGCTCCCGGTGCCTGGCTCAAACCTCTGATGGACACTGTGTGGCGTGACATGCACGTTGTGGTGCCACGGGGATTCCCCGCCTACGCCAGAATCTTCCATCCGATGACCCGGGACCGCCCAACGGACACCGGCTCCTGGCACGGACATCCCCGCGGTGGCGTCTTCCCCCTGGACGAGCAACAGGTCCGCTGGTCTGACGTCGCGACTGCTTTCGGGACCAAGATGTACCCACTAGCCCAATTCCACCGGATCCTCGGGCAACGACCGGACCAGCAGGAAATTTTCGACAATGAGGGCTGGCGCTATTCCGAACCCTTAACCGGCAACCTCGCACCGAACATCCTTGCGGCCCTGGCTGCGCGCCTCTGCGAACATACGTCCACACCAAACAAGGGTGTGACCGCCATCTGGGAAGGATGGGGAGGCCTAACGAGTTCCCTCGGCTACGCCCAACTCACGTTCACGGACACGGAGATCCCCGGAGACATTGCTCCCGATTCGTCCTCATTGCCCACGGGACCCGGTTCGGGTCTGTTACCGGCAGAGGCGATCAACGGAGAAACACTTAGCCTGCCGGGGCGCGCCTACTACCTCTTCAACGCCGCGCCGCAGTTCTACCGCGACCGTGGGTGGGTGAATCATGTGCCCTGGCACCACTCCCCACACTTCCCGCAATCACCGAACATCCTCTGGCCAGAGGACAGAAGCTGGGTCATGGTGACCGAAATCGACTTTGACTCCACAGTGGTTGCGGGCAGCCAGGAACTCATAGCGGCGCTAGTGCAGGACCCCGCCATCGAAGCGCGACCCCTAAATGAGGGAGCAGACCTGACACGGGACGCCGACATCATCAACCGCCCCGGACAGTAGCCGAGCCTTGCACTTCACCGCACCCACAAGCGGCGCTATAGCACTCACCTCGTTTAGGGGCCCGAATGAGGATCGGCTTACGCAACTGCCGTTGAGCTCCTGCGCGAGTACCAGAGCGATAACAATAGGGCTATACCCCAAAGGAAGAACAGGGGATCCCACAACCATGCGTGGCCAATCATCGCGTTGAGGTCATACCCACCTGCAGGCCGAACCACACCTCCAAGAACTGCACCGCTGACTAACGTGTTCACGCCCCCGTAGACGACAAGGAGCAGTCCGCCGGCCCAGCTCACGGCACGCCAGAACCTCTGCCGGGGCATTCGTCCATACGCGACGGCCACGGGGAGAGTCGCTGCCAGCAACTTCACTACCGCAACAACTCCGAGCCATAGTCCTGCCTCGAGGGGGGCTTCGACGGACAGCTGGACTGCCCATTGACCAACCGTGGCTAAGAGCCACTGCCCACCCAAGGCCCAGTACAAGCTGAACCCGGCATGCACAGTACCGGCTATGCAGGCCAGCCACACCAAAGATCGGCTGCAGGACAGTTTCCTTTCAGGCGTCACCTGGATCACTGTAGCCAATGGCCGAAGATCGTTTCAGACGGGGCACCGATTGCCGATCCTTCACCTCTCCCAGTACGACTCACGGATGAGTTCTGCGGCTTTAGTCGTGTTCAGCGTGCAGGGTTGCATCTGCATCGGTCTCAACCCATCGGGTGAAGGTGGTCGTGAGGTTAGCCCGAGTGGGTGAGGCACAAAATGGGCCGACCTCGGCACTTGCTGTTTCATCCAGAGGAGCAACGCGGATGAGCCGGAAAGACTCATCCCCGGCGCGGGCCCTGATGGTGACGGCGTTACCGGCCCTGCTCAGCCGCACTGTGATTTCCCGATTGATCCACTCAGGGACAGGTGCCACCGACCAGTCGGAGACCCCATGGGTTACGACGGCCCCAACCTGTGGGACTCCGTCGGACACCTCCACACCGGCCTTGATCCAAGAAAATTCCGAAACGTGAAGATAGATCCCCGCCTGGTCGAACTGCTCAGTGTAATTCAGAAGGAATGAAACCTCCACCGCCCCCTCAGCGGGCAGCGGTGCCAACAGGGCATGCGCGCTGTCATGGACGAAGCCGTACGAGGTGTGCCTCCACGCGTCACTGTTCTCGGCTGCGGTTACCCGCAGAGTCCGACCATCCGCGACGACACGCACGGGCGGGTTGCGCCACCTTCCCCGGTCCCAGGAATCGAGTGCTTCCTTTATCACCTGTGTCACGTCAGATCCCCTAAGTCGATCGTTCAGTCCGTACGCCTTATTCAAGCAGTGGCAGACCCAACACGACGGCGGTTGCCCGTTGATCGATCCTTTACCGGGCGCCCCGCGCCTATGGACCGCCCAATGCGAAGAGGTGTTTAGCGAGGAAACCTGATAATCCAGTTGATCAGCAATGCAGCCACAACAACGATCGGAAGCAACGCCGGCAACAGCCGCTCGCGTCGAGCAAGGGCAACAAGCCCAAACCCAGCACCCACCAAGACGGTTGCTCCCGAGAGTAAAACCAGCAGCCCAAAGAACAGTGAGGTAGTTTCAACTTCCCGGCATGAAGCAACCCCCGCCGGATAGCCATACTCCGGCGGGCACTGAAGCCAGAAGGCTTGCGCGCAGTATGCGGGAAGTCCGATACCCAGAGCAATCACCCCAAGCAGCAGCGCTGTCGTGCCGAATCTTCTACGTTCACCGCGATGTCTCCAATCCCCCATCCCGAGAACCCTACGGCAATGAAGCTTCCTGCCCGTAGGACAGTCCTAACCCGCCCGCCGGCGCTTGGGCGTCCTTCATTGTGAGGCTGATCGAACACAGCTGTTGAGGAAGGCGCCGGCGGAGCGGCCGTCCGGTGGAGGATCCTCTTCCGGACTGAACCATGCGCCAAATAGCGCCGCAAAAAGACCGCCATTTACCGCCGAAAGTCACAAAGACACCGCCGCAAATCCGGCTTTTGCCATTGGATCGTCAGGTCAGAACTCGACTACGAAATTTACTGCCGCCATGTACGTCAAAACTCCGCAAACAATGGGTTTTGATGCATTGGAAAGGCTGAGGGAACCCGGACGTCTACCCAAACACCAAACTCGCCACCGTAAAGATCGCCAGCCCGGCCAGCGCTCCCACCACGGTGCCGTTGATCCGGATGAACTGCAGGTCCTTGCCGACCTGGAGCTCGATCTTCTCCGAGGTTTCCTCCGCGTCCCAGCGCGCCACGGTGTCCGTGATGACGCCGGCAATGTCGGAACGGTAGTTGTTCACCAAGTAGCCCGCGGCGTCGCCCACCCAGGCGTTGACCTTCCCGGCGAGTTCGGGGTCCACCGTGAGGCGGGTGCCGAAGTCGTGGACGGCCGCCTTGAACCGGACCGTCAGCTCGCTGTGCGGATCGTCGACTGCGGTCAGCAGCGCCGCCTTGACGGTGCCCCAGGTACGGGAGGCCAGCTCGCGGACCTCCGGGTCGCCCAGCACCTGGGCCTTGACGCCCTCGGCCCGGGCAATCATCACCGGGTCGTGCTGCAGGTCGTGCGCCAGCGACTTCAAGTACGTGTCGATGGAGCGCCGGACCTGGTGCTGCGGATCGGCCTGCACGGCCCGGGTGAACTTCAGGATCTCCACATAAACCTTGTCGCCCACCAGACCGTCCACGAAGCTGGGAACCCAGGTGGGGGAGCGGTCCGTGACCACCCGGTTGACGGTCTCGTGGTTGTCCCGGACCCAGTCCACCGTGCGGTCCACCAGCAGGTCCACCAGGGCGTGGTGGTGCCCGTCCTCAAAAATCCGCTCCGCGAGACGGCCCACCGGCGGCCCCCACGGCGGGGTGAGCAGATGCCGGCGCACCATGCCCTCGATGACGGCCTGGACGTCGTCGTCGTTCAACACCGTGAACGCACCCCGGATCACCGCGGCGCCCTCCTTCGCCACCCGCTCGGCGCCGCCCGGGCCGGAGAGCCAGCCGCCGACCTTGCGGGCGACGTCGACGCTGGCCAGCTTCTCCTTCACCACCTGCTCGGAGAGGAAGTTGGTCTCCACGAACTCGCCCAGCGAAGCCCCGATCTGGTCCTTGCGCCGGGGAATGATGGCGGTGTGCGGGATCTTCAGGCCCAGCGGGTACTTGAACAGGGCGGTCACGGCGAACCAGTCCGCCAGTGCACCCACCATGCCGCCCTCGGCCGCGGCGCGGACGTACTCCAGCGCCGGGTACTGCTTCTGTAGGGCGAACGCGACGACGAACACCACTGCCATCCCGATCAGGAGCGATCCTGCCACCATTTTCATCTTCCGTAGCGCGGCTGCCTTCGCGGCATCGGCAGGGGAGAGCCGGTGGTCGGCTGCAGCCGTTATGGTGCCAGCACGGGATGGTCGCTCAGAGTTCACCTGCATGTGCCCAGCCTAGCCGGGCCCCCGGACCCCGGGTCCGCTAACGTGTTCGCATGACCATTGAGGAGTCCGCTGCCGCCCGCCCGCTCGTCTACGCCCACCGGGGAGCCAGCGGGGCCTTCGCGGAGCACACCCGCGCCGCCTACCTGCAGGCGATCGCCGACGGCGCCGACGGCGTCGAGTGCGATGTCCACCTGACCCGCGACCAGCACGCCGTGCTGCTGCATGACGCGACCCTGGACCGCACCTCCAACGGCACGGGCCCGGTGGCCGAACGCACCCTGGCCGAACTCCGGGAACTCGACTTCAGCTCCTGGAAGGGCGCCCGGATCCCCGAGATCTACGGGGCGAAGACCGAGCAGCTCCTGACCCTGCCCGAACTGCTCGACATCCTGCGCACCGCCGGCCGCGAGATCGGGCTGGCCATCGAGTTCAAGCACCCCAGCCCCTATCAGCTTAAGCTCGAGGACCGGGTACTGGAGATCCTCACCGGCGAGGGCTGGGACCCGGCCACCGGCATGCTGGAGAACATCCGGGTTTCCTTCATGAGCTTCAACCCGGATTCCGTCCGGCACCTGCTGCAGACCGTCCCCGCCGAGGCCATCTGCCAGCTGGTGGACGACGTCGACGTCGACGAAGTGCGGGAGAGGTTCAGCGTCGGCTCCATCACCGGCAGCGCGATGGCCAACGTCATGAAGGCTGCCCAGCTCGAGGGTGAGGAACTGCTGGACCAGGGTGCCGTGGGCCTGGCCGGACCCGGCATCGACTATGTCCGCGAATTCCCGGACACGGTCCGCCGCTGGCTCGAGTCCGGCCGCCGCTTCCGGGTCTGGACCGTTGATGCCCCCGAGGATGTGGACCTCTGCCGGGAGGTTGGCATCCAGGAGATCACCACCAACCGCCCGGCCGAGGTCCTGGAACGGATCTCCGTCAGCCTGTAGCGGCCGGTCCAGTTCCACCGCCCCTAGCGGAACTGGGACAGGGAGGACAGGGCGGCGTCCACCGAGCGGTTCTCCCACGGCCGGCGCTGGCGCAGGGTCTTTCCGGGAAGGGCCTGGTCCCCCTCGGGGGTGACGGTTGCTTGGCGTGCGGTCTTGCGGGAGGTCCTCATGGTGCTGCTTTCGTTCGTAGCGGTTCTTTCAGGCTCCAGTGAACAACCTCAAGTGAACTTGAGGTCAAGCCGGACCCGTGCCAGACTGCACGGGTGCCGTCCGCCCCAGACTCCCTGCTCTCCGTCGGTGAGGTCGCGTCCCGCGCCGGAATCACGGTGCCGGCCCTGCGCTACTACGAAGACCGCGGCCTGGTGCAGTCACAACGCACCAGCGGGAACCAGCGCCGCTATAAGCGCACCACCCTGCGCCGTCTGGCCGTGGTGGCGGCCGGCCAGCGGGTGGGACTGAGCCTGGAGCAGATCAAAGCCGCCCTCGACGGCCTGCCCGCGGACCGGGCCCCGAACCAGGCGGACTGGACCGCCATCAGCCGGGACTGGGCGGGGCTGGTGGCCGAGCGGATCCGCGAACTGGAGGTGCTGGGCGAGTCCCTGGACAGCTGCATCGGCTGCGGCTGCCTGTCGCTGGGCCGCTGCTCCCTGGTCAACCCCGGCGACGCGGCCGCCGCCGAAGGGATAGGTTCCCGCTGGGCCCGGCGCGCCCGCCGTGCGGCCGGGGCGGACCCGAGGGCAGGCGTGGGGGCACAGGAGGTCCAGGTCCAGGGCCCGGCCGAGGTCTAAGGCCGGCCCCGCAGCACCCGGCAAGTCCGGGCCCGCGTGCTTACGCCGCCAGGTCCCGCCGCCGCCAGCCCGCGTAGCCCAGCACTGCCAGGAGCAGCGCGACGCCGGTCAGCCAGGCCAGGGCGGGCACGGCGTCGGACGTCACCGGCAGCAGCGGCGAATGCCGGAACGGCGAAAGGTCCATCAGCCATTCCGGGGCGTTCCAGAGCACGCCGAACTCGCCCAGGGCCACGAACGCCAGCAGCAGGACCCACACCCCGGCGGTCAACCGCGGCAGCCAGCCGAACACTGCCAGCGCCAGCCCGGCCAGCACCCAGGCGGCCGGGATCTGGGCCAGGGCGGCCACCGTGGACCGGCCCACCAGCCCGGGATCCTGCACCGTCAGCGCCGCCCCGATGCCGATCGAGACCCCGGCCAGCCCCATCAGCACTGCGGAACCGGCCAGAGCGAAGCCGAAGTGGCTGCCGGCCCAGCGGGCCCGCGTCGCCGTCGTCGCCAGCAGCGCCTCCGCATGGCCCGCTGCCTCCTCGGTCCGCAGATGGTTGGCCGCGGAGACCGCGTAGGCCGCCGCCAGCAGGCCCATGATGCTGATCTCCGCGGCCAGGAAGGCGTCCCGCACCGCCGGGGCTCCGCCGAGCAGCTTGATCAGGTCCTGCGCGTTGGCCGAACTCAGCAGCTCCGCGACGTTCCCGATCAGCGAGCCGACCACCACCCCGAACACCACAAACGCGATCGCCCACGCCAGCCACACCTTGTACTGCAGCCGCACGGCCAATGCCCACACCCCGGACAGGGACCCCACCGCCGGGCCGGGGCGCTCGGCCCGCAACCCGGCGCCCAGGTCCCGCCGGGACCGCAGCGTGAAGGCCGCCGGGATCAAGACGGCGCTGAGCAGGACGGGCAGCACCAGCACCCACCAGTGGTCCCCGGCGAAGGCGCGGATCTGTTGGTTCCAGCCGATGGGGGAGAGCCAGGACAGGAACGAGGGGCCCGGCTCGGACAGGTCGCCCACCGCACGCAGGCCGTAGGTCACCGCGATCACCCCGACGCTGAGGCCATTGGCGGCCCGGGCGCCGGCGGTCAGCTGGGCGGCGACGCCGGCCACAGCGCTGAACGCCATCCCGGTGGCGGCCCAGCCCAGCCCGAACGCCAGCGACCCCTCCGCCGGCAGGCCGCCGGCGGCCAGCCCGGCGGCGGAGAGCAGGCCCACGCCCAGGCTGCCCGCGAGTCCGATGATGAGCGCGGCGGCCAGCGGCGCGTCACGGCCCAGCCGCCCGCCGCCAAGCAGTTCCAGCCGGCCGCTCTCTTCGTCGGCCCGGGTATGGCTGATGACCAGCATGGCCATCAGGACGGCGAGGATGGCGGTCATGAACGCCGTGTACTTGATCAGGGAGAGCGCGCCGAGGGACGCCGGGTCGTAGATCCGGCCGAACATCGCCACCATGGAGGCCGTGGCGTTGAGGGCGTCCGCCGCCTCGATGCGGCTGCGCACGTCCGGATACAGCTCGGCGCCGGCCCGCGCCGTGGAATAGGCGACGACGGCGAAGCCCAGCACCCAGCCGGGCAGCAGCCAGCGGTCCCGCCGCAAGCCCAGGCGCAGCAGCGTCCCCGTCCCGGCCAGGGTCTCAGGCATCGCCGGAACCCCGGCCAAAGGTTCCCGCCCCGTAGTGGCGCAGGAACAGGTCCTCCAGCGTCGGCGGCTGGCTGGTCAGGGACTTCAGGCCCGCGGCAGTCAGGGCCTGAAGGAACGGGGCGAGTCCGGCCGGATCCACCTGCGCGCTCACGCGGTGGTTGACCACGGTGACATCGTGCACGCCGGGCAGCCGGTCCAGTCCCGGCGGGACGGCCGCGACGTCGGCGGTGACGGCGGTGCGGGTCAGGTGCCGGAGCTTCTCGAGCGGACCGGTCTCCACCACTCGGCCGGCGCGGATGATGCTGACCCGGTCCGAGAGGGCCTCGGCCTCGCTGAGGATGTGGCTGCTCAACAGCACCGTCCGGCCCTGGTCCCGGAGCGCGCGGACGCAACCGCGGAACGCCTCCTCCATCAGCGGGTCCAGGCCGCTGGTGGGCTCGTCCAGCAGGAACAGCTCGGCGTCCGTGGCCAGGGCCGCCACCAGCGCCACCTTCTGCCGGTTGCCCTTGGAGTAGGTGCGGGTCTTCTTGGTGGGGTCCAGTTCGAACAGCTGTAGCAGCCGGTCCCGCTCGGCCCGGTCCTGGCCGCCCTGCAACCGGCCCAGCAGTTCGATCACCTGGCCTCCGGTGAGGTTCGGCCAGAGCGAGACGTCGCCGGGGACGTAGGCCAGCCGGCGGTGCAGGGCGGCTACGTCCTTCCACGGGTCCAGGCCCAGCACCCGCGCCGTCCCGGCGTCGGACCGCAGCAGCCCCAGCAGGAGCCGCAGCGTGGTCGACTTGCCCGAGCCGTTCGGCCCCAGGAAGCCGTGCACCTCCCCGGCGGCCACGGTGAAGTCAAGACCGTCCAGCGCCGTCACGGTGCCAAACCGCTTGACCACACCCGCCATCTCCACGACGTTGCCCATAGCCACCACGGTACTCCGGGAGCAAGCTCCCGGATCCCCTGCGGAAGGTCCCGTTTCGCGTGTTCGTCTCCCGTGCCGTGGCCGTGCCGTGGCGGGGCTGCGACGCAGTCGGCGGGACCCGTTCGGTGGCACCGCCGCGGTTGTGGTTGCATGGATGCATGCCTTTTCGCTGGTCCCCCGGGGCAACCCGAACCCTGTCCGCCACCGCCCTGAGCGGACTGTTGCTGGCCAGCGCCGCAAAGCACTTCCGGGACCCCGCCTTTTTCGCCCCGCTGGTCCCGTCCTACCTCTGCCGGGACGACTCCGGCGAGCAGCGCAACGGCCCGCTGGCGGTCCTCTCCCGGGACGAATGGGTCGCCGCCACGGGACTGCTGGAGGGCGCCGCAGCCGCGGGGCTTCTGCTGCCCCGGACCCGCCGGGTCAGCGCCGGCTGCGTCACCGCCCTCTTCACCGTGTTCCTGACCGCCCACGTTGACGCGCTCCGAACGGCCTTTGGGCCGGAGGGGTCCCCGCGGGCCCGCACAATCCACGGCATCCGGCTGCCGCTGCAGGCACCCCTGATCGCCTGGTCCTGGAGCCTGGCGAGAGCGCCCCGGCAGACACGCAGGTGAGGACCGCCCTCACTCCGGCGGTCCGGATCGGGCTGTCCATCAGCGTCGCCACCGGGCTTTACGGCATCTCCTTCGGCGCCCTCTCCGTCGCCTCCGGGCTGGACTTCTGGCAGACCATGGCGCTGAGTCTGCTGCTGTTCAGCGGCGGCTCGCAGTTCGCCTTCATCGGCGTGGTGGCCGGCGGCGGCTCGGGACTGGCCGCCATGGGCGCGGCCACCCTGTTGGGCATGCGCAACGGGATTTATGGAATGCAGTTGAACGCCTTGCTGCAGCCCAAGGGCTGGCGGCGCTTCGCCGCGGCGCAGGTCACCATCGACGAATCCACGGCCACCAGCACCGGCCAGACGGACCCGGCCGAGCAGCGCCGGGGGTTCTGGACCGCCGGCGTGGGGGTTTTCGTGCTGTGGAACATCTTCACCGCCGTGGGCGCGCTCGCCGGCAGCGCGCTGGGGGACCCCAAGCAGTGGGGGCTCGACGGCGCCGCGGTGGCAGCCTTCCTGGGGCTGCTCTGGCCGCGGCTGAAGGGCCGCGAACCCGTGGCGATCGCCGTCGTCTGCGCGCTCGCCACCGTGCTGGCCGTCCCGCTGGTCCCCGCCGGGGTGCCCATCCTGGTAGCCGCGCTGGTAGCCGCCGTGTTCGGCTGGTTCAGTTCCGGCCCGCGGGACGAGGGCCTGGAGCCCGACGTCGCCCCCTACCCCGGGCGCGAACACGGGCGCGGCGCCGGGGCGGACACGGGGGAGGGCGCATGACGCTCTGGCTATGGCTGCTGCTCTCCTGCGTGCTGGCCTACGCGTGGAAACTGCTGGGCTACCTGGTGCCCGCCGCGTGGCTGAAGAACCCCAGGATTTCCCGCGTGGCCGGGGTGATGACCATCGGGCTGCTCGCCTCCCTGACGGTGGTCAACGCGGTGGCCTCCGGGCAGTCGCTGGTCCTCGACGCGAGGGTTGGTGCGCTGGCCGCCGCCGCCCTGGCGTTGCTGCTCCGGGCTCCGTTCCTGGTGGTGGTGCTGGCCGGCGCCGGCGCGGCGGCCGGTCTGCGCCTGCTCGGCTGGGGGTAGCCGTTACTGCCGGCGGGCGTTCGCGGGTGCCCGGTCTTTAGTCCCTAGCCGGTGCGCGGCGGCCGGTGACAGCATCCAGTGATGACCACCAACCAGCCCGACAATGCCGCTGCCCGCGACCCGGAGGGTGCCGATCCGGAGCATTCCGCGCCGGACGGGGCACACTCCGAGCGCGGGCCGGCGGAGCAGGCGCAACCCGCCAAGGGCGGCCACGACCGTGCGGCCGCGTCCCGCGCCGCCGGCGGCATTCCCACCGGAGCCGTATCCACCCGCGACCTGCAGGACCTGGCGAGGCGCCGGCGCGAGGCCGAGGAGAAGCTGCAGCACCACCTCGAGGAAGCAAAGCACAAGCCGGCGCACCGTCACGACGGCGGCCACCACGAACCCGGGGGTCCGGGCGGGGAACCCGGACACGGCTGAGGGCAGGCGCCGGAAGCCCGACACCTGCCCTCAGATCACCCGCCCCTCGGAGCGGAAACGCTGCTACTCGCCGTCGACCGTGACGACGATCTTGCCGCGGGTGTGGCCTTCCATGTTGTCCCGGAAGGCGTCCGCGGTACGCTCCAGCGGGTAGGTCTTGGCGACCTCCACGCGCAGGCCGCGGCTGTCCACCAGGTCCGCGAGTTCTTGGAGCTGGGTCCCCACCGGGTTGACCCACATCCAGGTCCCGCCGTGCTGTTCGACCTCGGCGTCCGCGATCGAGGCGTGCTTGCCGCCCTCGGCCAGGACGGCCAGGGTGGCGTCGAGCACGCCGCCGACGAAGTCGGCCACGATGTCCACGCCCTCGGGGCGGAGTGCGCGCACGCGGTCGGCCAGGCCCTCACCGTAGGCGACGGGTTCCGCGCCGAGGGCGCGGATGAAGTCGTGGTTCTTCTCCGAGGCGGTGGCGATCACGGAGGCGCCGAGGGACTTGGCGATCTGGATGCCCAGGGAGCCGACGCCGCCGGCTCCGCCGTGGATCAGGACGGTCTTGCCTTCGCCCGTGCCGAGGCGGGTCAGGACCTGGTAGGCGGTCAGGCCGGCCAGCGGCAGGCCCGCGGACTCGTTCCAGTCCAGGGTGGCCGGCTTGCGGGCGAGGACCCGCTCCGGGAGTGCGATGTACTCGGCGAAGCTGCCGCCGTGGACGTAGTCCTTGCGGCCGTAGGCGATGACCTCGTCACCGGGCTGGTACTGCGGGGCGTCAATGCCCACTGCTTCCACCACACCGGCGACGTCCCAGCCGGGGATCGCGGGGAACTGCAGGTCCATCATGCCGTCGAGTCCGCCGGAGACGATCTTCCAGTCCACCGGGTTCACGGAAGCTGCCTTGACCTTGACCAGGACCATGCCGGGGCCCACCTTGGGCATGGGCTGGTCAGTCAGTTCGAAGACGTCAGGGGTGCCGTATTCGGTGTACGTGATTGCTTTCATGCAGGCGTCAACGGACCCGTCCGGGCCGGTATTCCGGGGCTCCAGGGTGAGAGCGGTCTCAGTGCGCGGCGCCCAGCCCCGCGAGTTTCAGGATCAGAGCCAGGCCCTCCGGCGTGCCGGGCCAGTGCCGGTGCACCGCGTCCGTGCCCGCCCGCTTGACCACGGAGCGCAGCGCCAGGGCGACGATCACGACGTCGTCCGCGTAGCCGATCACGGGCAGGAAGTCCGGCACCAGGTCGATCGGGGACAGCAGGTACAGCAGCAGCAGGACCAGGCGGATCCTTATCCCCGCCGCGACGGTGCCGTCCGCGATCAGCCGTTTCACCAGGCGGAGCAGGTCGGGCAGCAGCCGCAGCGCGTCCCTCATGGTCACGGTTTCGGGGTGCCTGCGCGCGTAATTCCACAGCAGGACCAGCAGTGCTGCGTAGACCAGCATCAGCCCGCCGATCACGCCGGCGAGGGTTTCCCAGCTCATGGACTCAACCGTTCTCAGAAATTTGGCAGCAGCTTTGATCCGAACTTATCAGGAGAGGCTGGACTCGAAAGTCGGAACGACAGCGGTGCACGTGTAGTCGGGATGGGTGCGGTAGTACAGGATTGCATGAATACATCGCACGCTGTACTTTTTGGAAGATGAAAACGCTCACGCAGGCACCCGTGCTCGCCAGATTTGGCCATGCGGTGTCGGACCCAACCCGCGCCCGCATCCTCCTAGCCCTTTCAGAGGCGACGTCCTACCCCTCGGATTTGGCGGTGTCGCTGGGTGTTTCACGGCAGAGCATGTCAAACCACCTGACGTGCCTTCGGGGCTGTGGGCTGGTGGTGGCTGTTCCCGACGGGCGGCGGACCCGGTATGAGTTGGCCGACGCGCGGTTGGGCCATGCGATCAAGGATCTGTTGGGTGTTGTTCTCGCCGTTGATCCGTCGTGTTGCGCCCCGGACGGGAAGTGCCTGGTATGACGGCGCCGCTGCGGGCTCTAACCCCGGAACGCCGGGGTGTGCTGAGCCGCCGCATCCGCCTGTTCGCGGCCGCGACGATCACGTACAACGTCATTGAGGCCGTGGTGGCGCTCTGGGCCGGCAACGTTGCCGACTCCGCTGCCCTGATCGGCTTCGGGCTCGATTCGGTCATCGAGGTGACATCGGCCCTGGCGCTCTCGTGGCAGTTCGCGTCGAAGGATCCGGAGCGGCGAGAGCAGCTGACCCTGCGGATCATTGCCGTCTCGTTCTTCGCTCTCGCCGCCTTCGTGGCCGCGGACTCCATCCGGGCCCTGTCCGGCGCCGGTGAAGCGCAGCATTCGTTGCCGGGCATCGTGGTGGCCGCGTTGAGCCTGGCAATTATGCCCGTGTTGTCCTGGGCGCAACGGCAGGCCGGGCGTGAACTCGGGTCAAGGACGGCCGTTGCGGATTCCAAACAGACCCTGCTGTGCACCTACCTTTCCGCCGTGCTGCTCGTTGGACTGGTCCTGAACAGCATCATGGGCTGGTGGTGGGCCGATGCTGGCGCGGCTCTGATCATTGCCGGCATCGCGGTCCGTGAGGGCATCAACGCCTGGCGCGGAGACGCCTGCTGCGCAACAGCGGGACCCGCGGAGCAGGACGCGGCCTGCTGCGCAGGGTGCCAGGCCGAGTCGGAGCCGGCGGCCGTGCCCGTGGCTCTCGGGACGAAACCGGCTGGCCGGTGAGCGCCATTTCGCCAGCGCAGAACGTGCGGATGGCCAGCTAGGCCATTCTCAGCGGTACGTGGCCCCGGAAGGCGAACCGAACCCCACGCCGAACGCGGTGCCGTACTGGGTTCCGGGCACCAGTGTCTGGGGCGGCAGGGGGCGGTCCGGCCGTTCGGCGCGGATGGCATCTTCCAGCAGGGCCACCGGCCGGCGCCAGGCGTCCGAGCCGGCTTCCATGGTGTCTACCACGCCGATCAGCATGGCCAGCAGCCGGATCATGTCCGCCATGGAGATGTCGCTGCGCAGCGTGCCCTGGCCCTGCCCGCGTCCCAGCAGGATCGCGACCGACTCGATCAGGTCCCCGGTGATCCCGGTCAACACCCCGCGGCGCCCGGCCACGGCGCCGAGGAGGTTGGCCTCGTCGCTGGCCACTCCCATCAGCGCCTCGATAATGCGAAACAGGCCCTCGGCGGCGTCGGTCCCGGCCAGCGCGTCTTCGATGACCGGGTTCACGCGCAGCTTCAGCTGCTGGTGCAGGGCGGCGAGGACCAGTTCCTCCTTGTCCGCGAAGTTCCGGAACAAGGTGGCGGGGCCCACGCCGGCGGTCACGGCGATGGTCTGAAGCGGCACCTCCGGCCCGTGCTCACGGAAGCACTGGCGGGCCGCGGCAATGATCTTATTGACGTTGCGTGCGGCATCCGCGCGGAGCGGCCTGCGGTCTACTGCCCGGTTCATTTGCTCAGGGTAGCAACGCCGGGGCGGCGCGAACCGGTTACCCGCGGGTTCACATATTTATGACGCGGAGTGCACACTGGAGCCATGCTGCTTGCCTTTTCTGTTGCCCCGTCCGGCCGTCCTCCCGCCGACCCCCTTGCCGGTTCCGGCGCCGCCTCTGACGCGGGCTCCGGCGCCGACGACGCGTCGTTGCACGACGCCGTCGCCGCCGCGGTGCGGATCGTCCGCGAGTCCGGACTCTCGAACCACACCGACGCCATGTTCACCACGATCGAGGGTGAGTGGGACGAGGTGTTCGACGTCGTCAAGCGCGCCACCGAGGCGGTGGGCCGCTACGGCAGCCGCGTGTCGCTGGTGATCAAGGCGGACATTCGCCCCGGCTACACCGGCGAACTGACCGGCAAGCTGGACCGGCTGGAGCGCGCGCTGGGGGAGTAGGCCCCGCCGACGCGCGCGGGCCAGGGCTCGGTGCGGGCCGCCGCCTTGGTAAGTATGCTGATATTTCCTGTTGCGGCGCAGCGTCATGCCGGAACGGAGGGACCGAGAACACCAGGCGAAGCCCGCAAAAGGACACGAACCAGCTTATGAACGCGACCCAGGACCCCCGCCCGCCCAAGGCCGTGCGGATAAGCTCCGGCCCGGACGCGCTCGCCGGGCTGGATCCGTTCCTGGCCGCCGTCGCTGACGCCGTCGGGAACGTTCCCGCCCTGTTGTCCCTGGCCGCCGACGCCGGATCGTGGGCACCGGCGCCCGGCACCGGCCGTACCGCCTTCCTGTGGGAACTGCTCGCCTCCGTCGCCGCCGTCGACGTCGCGGCCGGCCGCATCCTCGAACCGCACCTGGACGCGGCCGCGATCCTGCAACAGGCCAGGGACGCGGGGGAGGCCGGCGACTCGCCGGTCCTCGAGGGCGCCTGGGGTGTCTTCGCCGCGGAGGCACCCGGCCTCAGCCTCACCGCCACGGAAGAGAGCGGCCGGACGGTGCTGACCGGCGCCAAGCCATGGTGCTCACTGGCCGGGCAGCTGGATCATGCCGTGCTGACCGCCCACCTGCCCGGCGGCGGCCGCGCCGCGTTCGCCGTCGACCTCCACGCAGACGGCGTGAGCGTCGCCGACCCCGGCTGGACCAGCCTGGGACTGCGGGAGGTTCCCAGCGGCACCGTGCACTTCGACGCCGTCCCCGCCACTCCGCTCGGCGGCGAGGGCTGGTACTACCGGCGCCCCGGCTTCGCCTGGGGCGGCATTGGGGTGGCGGCCTGCTGGCTGGGCGGCGCCGTAGCCGTTGCCCGCAGCTACCGGGACACCCTGAAGGACGCCGAGGACCGCGGCCGGGCCCCCGACCAGGTGGCCCTCGCGCACTTGGGCGAGATCGACCGCACCCTCGCCGGGCTCACCGCCTACCTGGCCCGCACCGCGGAACGGATCGACGCCGGTGACCTCTCCGGAAGCGGCGCCTGGCCCGAGGCGCTGCGCGTCCGCGGAGCCGTCGCCAGCGCCGTAGAACGCATCCAGGCCCTGGTCAGCCAGAACCTTGGCCCCGGCCCGCTGGTCTTCGACGCCGCCTACGGCAAGCGCATGGCCGACCTCGCGCTGTACATCCGCCAGCACCACGCCATGCGCGACGACGCGCAGCTGGGCTCGTTGGTTTTCAAGGGCGGAATCGAGGGCGACGAGCCATGGTGAGCTTCACCCACCAGGACGCCGGCACCCCGGAAAGCGCCTGGGCCCGCTCCGGCGCGGCGGCCCTGCCCGAGCTCCCACTGAACGACGGCGAGCTCGCCGCCACCGCGTTCCTGGTGCTGGCCGCCCACCCCGACGACGAAACCCTCGGCGCCGGCGGCCTCATGGCCCGGCTGCATGCCCTGGGTGCGGACGTGCGGGTGCTGCTCTGCACCGCGGGCGAGGCCTCCCACCCGGATTCGCCCACGGTGACGCCCGAACGGCTGGCCGAGGTACGGCTCCGCGAATTCGACGGCGCCCTGGGACACCTGCTGGGCGGACCCCGACGCCGCTACCTGGGGCTTCCCGACGGCCGGCTCGCGGAGCACCGGGCCGCGATCACGGCGGCCATCCGGGAGGCGGCCGCGGACACCGGAAAGCCTGCAGAGCGGATAGTTCTCGTGGCGCCCTACCGGCACGACGGCCACACCGACCATGACACCCTGGGCCGGGCCGCCGCGGAATCCGCCGCCGGGCACGGCTACGGCCTGCTGGAATTTCCCATCTGGTACTGGCTCTGGGCCACCCCGGAAGACGCGGCCTGGCAGGACTGGCAACGGTTCCTGCTGCGGCCCGAGGACCAGCAGGCCAAGGCCCGGGCGATGGCCGCCCACACCTCCCAGATTGCTCCGCTCTCGGACCTGCCCGGGGACGAGGTGCTGCTGCCGCCGGGCTTCCTGGCCCACTTCGAGCGACACTGGGAAACTTTCGCCTGGCACCAGCCCCGGCCACCCGCCGCCGCCAAGGACACGGCCGGGGACGCCGCCGCCCACGACGCAGGCTCCCACGGCCCGGCCGCCGGCTACGCCGCCGCCGACGCCGAACGGCTCTTCGACGCGGTCCACGGCCGCGACGAAGACCCCTGGGGCTACACCGGCGCCTGGTACGAACAGCGGAAACGGGCCCTGACCCTGGCCGCGCTGCCGGAGCAGAGCTACGAGGCCGGGCTGGAGATCGGCTGCTCGATCGGGACGCTGAGCGCCGAACTGGCCGAACGCTGCGGAACCTTCCTGGCCGTCGACGCCAGCAGCACCGCCCTGGCCCGCGCCGCCGAACGGCTGGAGCACCTGCCGGCCGCGCAGACCCGGCACCTCACCGTCCCGCACGGCTGGCCGGACGGCGGGTTCGACCTGATCGTCGTCTCCGAGGTGGGGTACTACCTCTCGCCGGAGGAGCTGGACGAACTGTTCCGGCGGGTCGAAACCTCGCTGCTGCCCGGCGGCACCCTGGTCCTCTGCCACTGGCGGCACCCGCTGGACGGCTGGGTCCTGGACGGTGACACGGTCCACGCCACGGCCCGCGACCGGCTCCGCTGGGCCGGAGCCGGGCTCTACCGGGAACGGGACTTCGTGCTGGAAATCCTTCGGGCGCCCGAGCGGCAGCCATGACCGTCGCCATGACCGCCCGGCGGCGCCCCGCGATCGACACGGTCGCCGTCGTCGTTCCCGTCCACAACGAGGACCAGCATCTGGACCGCGCGCTGTCCGCCGTGCAGGCAGCCGCGGACCAGCTGGGCCGCACCCGCCCGGAGGTGTCGGTCCGGGTGATGGTGGTGCTGGACTCCTGTACCGACGGGTCCGCGGAGATTGCCGGACGCTACGTCGAGGCCGACCCCCGCCTCCAGGTCCTCACCGTCGGGCTGCGCAGCGCCGGGGCCAGCCGGGCGGCCGGCATCCGCACCGCCGTCCTGGGGCGCCCCCGCCGGCATCCCGGCCAGCGCTCCACCCCCGTGCCCTGGCGCGGCAAGACCTGGCTGGCCAACACCGACGCCGACTCCCGGGTCCCGCCGCACTGGCTGGTCCGGCAACTGGAATTCGCCGATGCCGGGGCGGACGCCGTCCTGGGGTCGGTGGAACCGGACCCGGTGGGCATGGACCCGGACCTGCTGCGCCGCTGGCTGGAGCGGCACCCGTTCGAGGAGAACCACCCGCACATCTACGGGGCCAACTTCGGCGTCCGCGCCTCCGCCTACCTCGCCGCCGGCGGATTCCCGAAGCAGCAGTCGCATGAGGACCGCACCCTGGTCCAGGGCCTGCGCAGCCTGGCGTTCACCGTCCTGGCCACCGACAGCGTCAGGGTGCTCACCTCCGGTCGGACGCAGGCGCGGGCACCGCAGGGGTTCGCGGCGTACCTGCGCTCCCTGGGCCGGCAGGCGCCGCCGGCGGCCACCGGCAGCTAGGCAGGTCCGTCCGCCGGCGCCGGTGACCTTTGGCCCTAACCCGGGGACCCCGGGCGGTGGATCCTCGGGACCATGAGAACCGGGGCGGCGCCGGGGCTTCCCTTCGGACTGCGGGGCGTACGGTGACATCCGCGGGCGCGGGGCTGGCGTCCGGAAGCGCAGGCCTCAGCTCCGAGGAGGCGGCCCGCCGGCTGGAACACGACGGTCCAAACCAGTTGCCGCAGGCGCGTCCTGTCCCCGGCTGGCGGCGGTTGGCCGCGGAGCTGACCCACTTCTTCGCCCTCATGCTGTGGGTGGCCGCGGCGCTGGCTTTTGTCGCCGGTATGCCTCAACTCGGCATCGCGATCGTCGTGGTCATCGTGGTGAACGGTGTCTTCGCCTTCATTCAGCAGGCACGGGCCCAGCACGCGGCCGCCAAACTGCGGGAACTTCTGCCAGCCATGGTCTCGGTGCGGCGCGACGGCCGGGTGGTCAAGGTCCACACCACCGAACTGGTGCCCGGAGACGCCGTTGTCCTGGTGGCCGGGGACAGGGTGCCCGCGGACCTGCGGCTGGAACTCGCGGCCGGTTGCGCCGTGGACGAGTCGATGCTCACCGGGGAGAGCGAGCCCACCGCCAAGACCGCCGGGGACAGCATCTACGGCGGCACGTTCTTGGTCATCGGTACGGCCGAGGGCACCGTCACCAGTACCGGCGGCCACACCCGGCTCGCCGAGATCGCGACCCTGACCGGGAACGTCGGGGCGCCCCCGAGCCCGCTGGCACTGGAACTACAGCGCATTGTCCGCATTGTGGCCGGGGTGGCGCTGGGCATCGGCATCCTGTTCTTCGTCCTCTCCCTGCTCGTCGGCATTTCCTGGCGGGATGCGTTCCTCTTCGCGATCGGCGTGGCGGTGGCGCTGGTCCCTGAGGGCCTGCTGCCCACGGTCACCCTCTCCCTCGCGATCGGGGCGCAGCGCATGGCCGGGCGGAATGCCCTGGTGCGCAACCTGCAGGCCGTCGAGACGCTGGGCTCCACCACCTTCATCTGCACCGACAAGACCGGCACCCTCACCCAGAACCGGATGAACGCCGTCGAGGTCTGGACACCCTCCGGGCTGCTCGAGATCGCCGGCCAGGGCTATGCCCCGGAGGCCGAGATCAGGGACGGGGACGGGGCTGATGCCGGAGCCGAGGCCGTCCACGCGGCCCGGCAGCTCGGTACGGCGGCCCGGGCGGCCTCGGTTGGCCGCACGGTTCAGCACGAGGGGCAGTGGATCCCTGAGGGCGACCCGATGGAGGCCGCCATCGATGCACTGGCCCACCGGCTCGCGGAACCGGGCAGCGGCCCCGAGGAGCTGAAACCCTCACACCGCTTCGCCTTCGACCCGCGCCGGCTCCGGGAGTCCGCGATCGTGGGCACCACCCTCTTCGTCAAGGGTGCCCCGGAATCAGTCATTCCGCTCTGTGAGGCCAACGGCGGCGAGGACGGCGCGGCACACGCGCTCCGGATGGTGGACCAGATGGCCTCACACGGACTCAGGGTGCTGGCCGTCGCGCAACGCAGCCTCCCGGGCCTCCCCGGCGCCCGGTTTTCCCTCGACGACGTCGAAACCGGGCTGACGTTGCTGGGCCTGATCGGCCTGCACGACCCGCCCCGCGCCGAGGTCCGGGTCTCCCTGCAGGCCGCCCGGGAGGCTGGCATCAAGGTAGCCATGGTCACCGGCGACCATGCCTTCACCGCCGCGGCCATCGCCCGGGAAACCGGCCTGATCGGGTCGCCCGAACTGGTGCTGGAAGGCCACTCCCTGCCCGAGGACGACGAGGTGCTGGCCGCGCTGCTGGACCGTGACGGCGTGGTGGTCAGCCGCGTCACGCCCGAACAGAAACTCCGGGTGGCCAGGCTCCTCCAGCACCGCGGCCACGTGCTGGCGATGACCGGCGACGGCGTCAACGACGGACCCGCCCTGCAGCAGGCGGACATCGGCGTCGCCATGGGACTCAGCGGTACCGACGTCGCCCGTGAGGCTGCAGACCTGGTGCTCCTCGACGACGACTTCGCCACCATCATCGCCGCCGTCGAACAGGGCCGCGCCACCTACGCCAACATCCGCCGGTTCCTCACCTACCACCTCACGGACAACGTCGCCGAGCTGACGCCGTTCGTCTTCTGGGCGCTGTCCGGCGGCCGGTTCCCCTTGGCACTGAGTGTCCTGCAGATCCTGGCCCTCGACATCGGCACCGACCTGCTGCCGGCCCTGGCCCTCGGATCGGAAGCTCCCAGCAAGGGGGCGCTGAAACGGCCGCCGGAGCGACGCCATTTGATGGACCGGGCCCTGATGGTCCGGGTCTTCGCCCTGCTGGGTCCGGTGGAGGCGCTGATGGAGATGACCGCCTATACCGCTGTGTTGTTCGGCGCCGGCTGGAGTCCCGGGGCGCCGCTGCCGCCCGCGGACGTGCTGATGGCGGGATCGGGTGCGGCGTTCACCACCGTCGTCCTGGCCCAGCTCGCCAACGCCTTCGCCTGCCGCAGTGCCACGGCGCCCCCGTGGCGGCTGGGCTGGTTCACCAACCGCCTGCTGCTCTGGGCCGTGCTGGCGGAGCTGGGTCTGCTGGTGGTGTTCCTGTTCCTCGGGCCGGTGGCGGCGCTGCTGGGCCACGCGCCGCCGACGCCCGGCGGGCTGGCCGTGGCGCTCGCGGCCGTTCCCGCTGTCCTCGTGGCGGACTGGGCGTACAAGTCCTTCCGGCATCGCCAAGCCGGCGCCCCCAAGGTCCAAAGACTCTGACCGGACCCCGCGCCGGGCAGCAGGATCGGAGCATTGGCGGACCGACCCGAGGAGTACTCGCATGCCCGAGCACGTGAAGTGGTTTGAGGAGATCGGCATGGCCGATGTGCCCCAGGTCGGGGGCAAGAACGCTTCCCTGGGCGAACTCATCCAGACCCTGAAGTCCCGGGGAGTGCAGGTTCCGGACGGTTTCGCTACCACGGCCGCTGCTTTCCGGTTGTTCGTTGCGGCGAATGCGATTGAGCCGGACCTGCGTGACCGGCTGGCCGCTTTCCGCGCCGGGACGGCCACGCTGCGCGAGACCGGCGAGGCCATCCGCGAACTCTTCCTCGGCGGGGAATTCCCGCCGGATGTGGCGGACGCGGTCCGCCAGCACTACCGGGACCTGAGCCGGCGGGCCGGGATGGACCGTTTGTCTGTGGCGGTGCGCAGCAGCGCCACAGCCGAGGACTTGCCGGACGCCAGCTTCGCTGGCCAGCAGGAGACCTTCCTGAACGTCGCCGGGGAGCCGGAATTGTTGGACGCCTGCCGGCGCTGCTATGCCTCGTTGTTCACGGACCGGGCCATCAGCTACCGGGAGGTCAAGGGCTTCGATCACCTCGACGTCGCCCTCTCGATCGGTGTCCAGCGGATGGTCCGCTCGGACATCGGCGCCTCCGGGGTGATGTTCTCGATTGACACGGACTCCGGTTTTCCCCGCGCGGCCGTGATCAGCGCCGCCTGGGGGCTGGGCGAAACCGTGGTCCAGGGGACCATCAACCCGGACAAGTACCTGGTCTTCAAACCCCTCCTCACCGAGGCGTCCGCGGCGGCCGGCATCAGCCCGATCATCGAGAAGACCCTGGGCTCCAAGGCCCGGAAAATGGTCTACAGCCGGGGCGGCCACGCCCGCACCCGCACCGTGGATACCTCCGAGGCGGAACGCCGCGCCTATGTCCTGACGGATGAGGAGATCCTCACGCTGGGACGCTGGGCCGTGACCGTGGAGGAGCACTACGGCCGGCCGATGGACATGGAATGGGCTCGTGACGGGGAGACCGGCGAGCTCTTCATGGTCCAGGCCCGGCCGGAAACCGTCCAGTCGCAGAAGACGGGACCCCGTTTCACCCTGCACCACCTGCTGGAAACCGGACCGGTCCTGGCCGCGGGTGCCGCGATCGGCGACTCAATCGCGCAGGGCACCGCCTGCGTGATCCGCAGCGCCGCGGACATCGAGGGGTTCCGCGACGGCGCCATCCTGGTCACCGAGATGACGGACCCGGACTGGGTGCCGATCATGAAGCGCGCCGCCGGGATCGTCACCGACCACGGCGGACCCACCAGCCACGCCGCCATCGTCAGCCGGGAACTGGGCGTGCCCGCCGTCGTCGGTACCGGGAACGCGACGGCGGTGCTCACGGAGGGTCTGGCCGTCACGCTGTCCTGCGCCGAGGGCGACCAGGGGCGTGTCTACGCCGGCAGCCTGGCGTTTGAGACCGAGGAGGTGGACCTTGGCGAGCTGCCGGTGACCCGCACCAAGGTGATGGTCAACATTGCCAGCCCCGCCGCCGCGTTCCAGTGGTGGCGGCTGCCCGCGGATGGCGTGGGGCTGGCCCGGATGGAGTTCATCATCAGCTCCCTGATCCGGGTCCACCCGATGGCGCTGGTCCACCCGGAACGGGTCACGGACCCCGGCGAGGCGGCGCAGATCCGCGAGCTCACGTGCGGGTATGCGGACCCCCGGGACTACTTCGTGGACGCCCTGGCCCTGGGGATCGCCAAGATCGCCGCGCCGTACCATCCCCGGCCGGTGATCGTGCGGCTGAGCGACTTCAAGACCAACGAATACGCGCACCTCGTGGGCGGGGCGGCCTTCGAGGAGGCCGAGGAGAACCCGATGCTGGGCTTCCGCGGCGCCTCACGCTACTACGACGAGCGCTACCGCGAGGGGTTCGCCCTCGAATGCCGGGCGCTGAAACGGGTCCGGGAGCGGCTGGGTTTCGGCAACGTGATCGTCATGGTGCCGTTCTGCCGGACCCCGCAGGAGGCGGACAAAGTGCTGGCGGTGATGGCGGAAAACGGCCTGGTCCGCGGGGAAAACGGGCTGCAGGTGTACATGATGTGCGAGATCCCGGCCAACGTGGTGCTCGCCGGGAAGTTCGCCGCCCGCTTCGACGGGTTCTCCATCGGCTCGAACGACCTGACCCAGCTGATCCTCGGCGTGGACCGGGACTCGGCGCGGCTGGCGGCGCTTTTCGATGAGCGGGACGAGGCGGTGATGGCGATGATCAGTGAGGCGATCCGCCAGGCGCACGTGGCCGGGATCAAGATCGGCATCTGCGGTCAGGGCCCCAGCAACCACCCGGAGTTCGCGCAGTTCCTGGTGGGGGAGGGGATCGACTCGATCTCACTGAACCCGGACAGCTATCTCAGGACGGTTCCGCTGATCGCCGAGGCGGAGCGGCGGCCCACGGGAGGGTAGGGAGCGTTAGGCCCGGACAGGCCTACCGCGGGAGATCGACACCATAGGTCTCCGTCGCGATACGGAACGCTGCCCAGGCCTTGGGCCACCCGGCGTAGAACGCCGCGTGGGTTAGCACCTCTGCCATTTCTTCGGCCGTGACCCCGTTGGCCTTGGCGAGGCCGATGTGATGGCGGAGCGAGCCATCGAGCACTCCGCTGGACATCAGGGCGGTCACGGTGACGATGCTGCGGATCCGCGGGGAGAGCTCCTCCTCGCGGGACCAGACCTGTCCGAAGAGCACATCGTCGTTGAGCCCGGCGAACGTCGGGGCAAAGGTACCGAGCGCGTCCCGGCCGGCTGTCACTTTTTCAGGCATTGTCGATTTCTTCTACTTTCCGGAATAGACGGGGAATGCGGCGTGCTCGCCGTAGTTCTTCTCATCGAGAGTGCGAAGCGTTTCCATGTCCTGATCGGAGATCGTGAAGTTGATCTCCGCATTTGAGCGCATGTGGTCCGGGTTCGCGGTTTTGGGCAGCGAAACGGCGCCGAGCTGTGTCGTGTAGCGGATGCAGAGCTGCGGCACGCTCGCCCCGTACTTCTCCGCGATTCCGGCAATGTCCTGGTTCTTCAGGATCTCGCCGTGGGCGATGGGCGAATACGCTTCCACCGCAATGCCCTTGGACCGGCAGTAGTCGATCAGGCCGGTGGGGGTGTTGCCCGCGTGTACGAGGATCTGGTTGACGTGCGGAGCAACGGTTCCGTGGTCGAGGAGGTTCTCCAGATCGGCCTGCAGGAAGTTGGAGACTCCGATCGCGCGGATTTTCCCTGCCCGGTGGGCTTCCTCCAGGGCCCGCCAGGCGGCAAGGTTGCCCTCGGAGTAGTCGCCGCCACGGAAATCGTCCCAGGGCTGCGGGGCGTGGATCAGCATGAGGTCGACATATTCGAGCCCCAGCTTTTCCAGCGACCCCTCGATCGCGGCGAGGGCCCCGGCGTAGTCCTTGATCTCGGCGGCGAGCTTGGTCGAAACAAAGAGTTCGTCCCGTGCCACCCCTGAGGTGCGGATGCCTTCGCCGACGCCGCGCTCGTTTCCGTAGGCCTGGGCGGTGTCGATGTTGCGGTATCCGATCGCGATGGACTGGCGCACGGCCTCGGCGGCCTTGTCATCGTCGATGAACCACGTGCCCAGCCCCAGGGCGGGGACCTCGACGCCGTTCGAGAGGGTGAGTTTGTCGTTCAGGATGGTCATGCTTCTCCTCCGTTCCGGGGCAACCCGCCGTACGCCTCGTCGGTGACGGGCTCGAGCCATTCGTTGCTGACGTCGTTGCCCGGGGTGATGAAAGCGACGTGGGAGAACCACGAGTCCGCCTTCGCTCCGTGCCAGTGTTTGGTGCCGGCGGGCACGTGGATGACCGTTCCCGGTTCCAGGCTGACGGGGGCCTCGCCGTCGGCCTGGTACCAGCCGCTGCCCGCGGTGCAGAGCAGGACCTGGTCGCCTCCTCCGTCTGTGCCGTGGTGGATGTGCCAGTTGTTGCGGCATCCCGGCTCGAAAGAGACGTTGCTGACGGGGACTGGGCCCGAGGCGAGGGGCGCCAGATAACTCTGGCCGGTGAAGTACTGCGCATACGCGTCGTTCTTCTGGCCCAGCGGGAAGATCTGGCTAAATTCGGTGCCGTGCATGGTGTTTCCTTTCAGTGATGGGAATGCTCTGGAACGGGTGTTTCAGAGGACGGTCTTTCCGCCGATGCCGGGCGGGACGCCCGGGGCAGCAGGACCAGGGCGGTCGCAGCTGCCAGGATGATCGCGGCGGCGGTCACCAGGCCCAGCGGGAGGATGCTGAGTGCTCCGGCGAGTCCTACCAGCGGGGCGGCGACTCCACCGAGAGCGAAGCGGGCGGCACCGAGGAAGGAGGAAGCGGCGCCGGCGATGGTCGGATAGCCGGCCAGTGCGATGGTGGTCGAGGGCGGGCTGGTGACCGCGGTCCCGCTCACCAAGAGAAGCAGGGAAACCATCACCGCGGGCAAGGGAAGGTGGGTGATACCGGCGGTCAGAATTCCCCCGGCTCCGGCCGCGCACATGGCCAGGCCGATCATGAGGGTCCCGGTGATGCTCCACCTTTCGCTGGACCGGCCGGCGAGGTAGCCGAAAACCATGAACCCTGCAGAATTGAGGCCGAAGGCCATGGCGTACTGCTGTGGGGAAAGGCCGTAGACACCCTGCAGGACGTAGGTTGCGCCGCTGAGATAGGCAAACAGGGCCGCGTAGACAAACCCTTGAACCACAACAGCGCCGACGAACCCGCGGTCCCGGAACAGAACCCGCATATCGCGGCCCACCTGGCCGAACCCGCCCGGGGTGCGCGACCCCGCGGGCAGCGTCTCGCCAAACCCGACGACGACCCAGGCCAGAATCGCCGCACCAATGACCGCAAGGACCTGGAACAGGCCCCGCCAGTCCATCACCGCGGAGAGCGCACCGCCCACCAAGGGGCCCACGATGGCCGCAAAGCCGCCGATAACGGTCAGTCGGCCGTAAAAGCGGATCAGTCGGCCGCCGTCGTACACATCTCGGCCGGCGGCCTGGGCGATCACGATCCCGACGCCGCCGGCCACGCCCTGGACCAGCCGGGCGAGCACCAGCACCTCAACGGTGGGGCTCATCGCACACAGCGTCGACACGACGACGTACGCGGCCACCCCGATCAGGAGCGGCTTTCGCCTGCCAAAACGGTCAGAGAGCGGGCCTGCGACCAGCTGCCCCGCCGCCAGCCCCAACAGGCACGCGGTGACCGTCAGCTGTGCCGTGGACGTCTTCGCGCCAAGCTCGGCGGTCAGGGCAGGGAGAGCCGGAAGGTAAAGGTCCATGGAAATGGGTCCAAAGACCGTCAGCACCAGCAACAGCGCCGCCAACCACCGGCCATGTCGGCCCGTCTGATTGAGGGTGGAGGAATCAGTCATGTATCCAGCAAAACCCTTATCGGCAGACCGAAGAAGTCCCTGTCAAGAGGTGTACTGGCAGGGCATCCCTCCACCGCGAGGATCGTCGTATGGTCATAGGCATGGACAATCGAGCCCAGGTGCGCGAGTACCTCATGTCACGTCGGGCCAAACTCACCCCCGAGCTCGCCGGGATACCCTCCGGCCCCAACCGACGGGTCAAGGGACTCCGCCGCTCCGAGGTGGCCATGCTCGCCGGTGTCAGCGTCGAGTACTACTCAAAACTCGAACGCGGAGCCATCGCCGGGGCCTCGGCCTCCGTGCTCGACGCCATCTCCGAGGCCCTGCAGCTGAACGACACGGAGAGGGCGCATCTTCTTGACCTGGCCCGGGCGGCCGACGGAATTCCCAGCTCGGGCCGTGCGCGGCGGCGCAGCGCCATCCGCAACCCCGCCCTGCGCCCGAGCCTTCAATGGGCGCTGAGTTCCATTACTGACGGCCCCGCCTTCGTCCGCAACGCGCACCAGGACATGGTGGCCACCAACGAACTCGGCCGCGCCTTCTACTCACCGGTGATTGGCGACGGCGGCCGGACACCGAATCTGGCCCGCTTCCAGTTCCTGGACCCAGCCTCGCGGGAGTTTTATCCGGACTGGGATCTCTTCGCCGACATGTGCGTAGCGATCATGCGGGCGGAAGCCGGCCGGGACCCGCACAACAAGCATCTCCAGGACCTGGTGGGCGAGCTGTCGACCCGTAGTGACGTCTTCCGCCGGCTGTGGGGAGCCCATGATGTCCGCACCCACGGGTCGGGGACCAAGCGCTTTTTTCATCCGGTCGTCGGTGAGCTCACCCTCGCCTATGAGGAGCTCGCCATCACGGCGGATCCGGGCCATGTCCTCTTGGTCTACTCGGCCGAACCCGGATCCCCCTCGGCTGAGAGGCTGCGCCTCCTCGCCTCCTGGGGTGTGCCGCAATCGGCTGCCCGGTGAGGCATACCCTCTACGATCACTTCACCCCAGGCGCCGGCGTCCGGGTTCCCTTCCGCCCCGCACTCAGCGCCCGCAGCGCGTTCAGGATGGTGGCGAGGTCCACCACCTCCTGGGACAGGGCACCGGCGATCGCAGGGACGTAACCGGCGGCAGCCGCCACCATCAGGGCCACGCTCATCGCGATGCCGATCCAGATGCTCTGCAGCGCCACCTTCACCGTGCGCTGGCCGATCCGCACGGCGGAGGCCACCTTGGACAGGTCGTCCAGGATGATCACGACGTCGGCGGACTCGCCGGCCGCCGTCGAGCCCCGCGCACCCATGGCGATCCCGACGTCGGCGACGGCGAGGACAGGGGCGTCGTTGACGCCGTCGCCCACCATCATCACCGGCCGCAGCGGCAGCGACCGCACCGCCTCCACCTTGTCCGGGGGCAGGCACTCGGCCCGGACGTCCGTGAGACCGGCTGCATCCGCGATGTGCTCTGCCGTGGCCAGGGCGTCGCCGGTCAGCATCACGGTCTGCGTGACCCCCAGATGCTGCAACTCGCCGAGGGTCCGGCGCGCCTCGTCCCGGAGCGGGTCGCTCATCACCAGACAGCCGACGAATTTTCCGTCCACCCCCACATAGATGCCTAATTGCCCGGACACCAGCTCCGTCTCCACCACCCCTTTGGCGGATTCGGCCACAAAGTTCGGCTTTCCCACCACCACGTCCCGCCCGTCCAGACGGGCCCGGACGCCGTGCGTGGCGTACTCGGTGGCCTCAGAGGCGCTGTGGAAGCCCAGCACCCGCGCCCTGGCCGCATCCATCACGGACGCGGCGAGCACGTGGGAGGAATACTGCTCCGCGGACGCGGCCAGGCGCAACACCTCGTCCTCGTCCAGGGCGCCCGTGGTGCGGATCTCCACCAACGCCGGGCGGCCGTAGGTGAGGGTGCCGGTCTTGTCGAACGCCGCGGTGCGGATCCGGCCCAGCAGCTCCAGCACCCCGGCGTACTTGACGATGATCCCGCCGCGGGCCGCGCGGCTCATCCCGCCCAGGAACGCCACCGGCGCGGCGATCAGCAACGGGCAGGGCGTGGCCACCACCAGCACCTCGGCGAAGCGGGCGGGGCTGCCGCTGATGATCCAGCCGACGGCGCCGAGCACGTACGCCAGGGCGGTGAAGGGCACGGCGTAGCGGTCGGCCAGCCGGACCATCGGGGCCTTGCTCTCCGCGGCTTCCCGCACCAGGGCCACGATCCTGCTGTACTGGGAGTCCTCCATCCGGGCCGTGACCCGCATGCGGACGGCCGCCTCGCCGTTCAGCGACCCGCTCATCAGGCCCTCCCCGGCTGCCCGCTCCACAGGCAGGCTTTCCCCGGTGAGGGAGGATTCGTCGAAGGTGCCGGACTCGGAGAGCAGGACCCCGTCCAGGGGCACCACCTCGCCGGGCCGGACCAGCAGGATGTCGCCGATCCGGACGTCGGTGGCGGCCACGTCCTCGTGCTGGCCGTCGGCCAGGGTGCCGTCGCCGTGGGTGCCGTCCGCCGCCACCCCGGCCCGCTCGCGGTGCGCTGTCTGCGGGACGCGTTCGAGCAGGGCGGTCAGTTCCGCCTTGGCCCGGCCGGCCGCGAAGTCCTCCAGGGCGGTGCCGCCGGCCATCATCAGCACGATGATCATGGAGGCGACGAACTCGCCCACCAGCACGGTACTGACGATCGCGGTCACGGCCAGGATGTCGATGCCCCAGGTGCCGCCCATCAGCCGGCGGACCATGCCCACCGCCAGGTACGCGGCGACGGCCAGGGCGTAGAGGCTGGCGGTCCACCGGGCGATGCCCTCCTGGCCGGACACCAGCAGCAGGATCACGGCCAACAGGACGGCCAGGGTGCCTGCCACCAGCGGGTACCGAAGGAGAGTTTTCACGGGGTCCTGCCTCGCTTCAGCGACGAATCCGGGATGTGCCTCTCCCTGCATCCTACTGCCCCGGGACGACGGGTTTCCGGGGCCGTTGGAGGGGCCCTTCAGCCCTATCCCGGGCCGTGAAACCGGGGTCACGGTGGGGCATGTGGACGATCCCCGCCGGCGGCCAGCGCCGGCTTCTGGCGGCGGCGCTCGCCGTCCTGCTCGTGGCGGCCGCGGTGGCCGGGGCGGTGCTGCTGGCCTCGGGGCCGCGGGGTTCGGGCCCGCAGGGCGGGCCCCCGGCCACGGCACCCCTGCCGCCCACGTCTTCGTCGCCATCCTCAGCCACGACCACGGTGTCCCCGTCGCCGGCTACCTCGTCGTCCGCGCCTGAGTCACCCACCCCGGCACCGCCCGCACCCGAGCCTCCCGCCCCGCCGGAATCCGCGCCACCGGCACCGGAACCTCCCGCCCCGCCCGCCCCGGAACCTCCGGTCCCGCCTGCCGCCCCGTTCCCGGCCGCGCTCCGGGGCGCCGACGTCGAGGTCATCCCGGGCGCCGGGCCGGTGGTCGCGCTGACCTTCGACGCCGGGGCCAACTCCGCCGGGCTGCCCAGCATCCTGCAGACCCTCTCCGCGACGGGCGTTCGCGGGACGTTCTTCCTCACCGGTGCGTGGGCGTCCGGCAACCCGGCGGGCGTGGCCGCGATCGTGGCCGGCGGTCACCGGATCGGCAACCACTCGATGACCCACCCCGGATTCACCGGCCTGTCCGACGCCCAGATCACAGAGCAGCTCGCCGGCGCGGAGTCCGCCATCAACGTCGGCGGCGGGACCGCCCGGCCGCTGTTCCGGTTCCCGTTCGGCGAGCGGGACGCGCGCACCATCGCCGCCGTCAACGCCCTGGGCTACGTGGCGGTCCGCTGGAGCGTGGACACGCTCGGCTGGAAGGGAACCAGCGGCGGCATCAGCGTCCAGACCGTGCTGGACCGGACCCTGGCCGGCCTGCGCCCCGGCGAAATCGTCCTGATGCACATCGGCTCCAACCCCGACGACGGCAGCACCCTCGACGCGGACGCCCTGCCGCAACTGATCTCTCGGCTCCGGGCCGCCGGCTACGGCTTCACTACCCTCGATGCCCTCCTCCGCTGAGCCGCCCCCGGCTGTGATGCAGGCCTGTCGCACGCCCGGGAAGGCTGGTACGAATAACGCATGACGGTCTCGCCCACAGTCGCCGCCGCACTGGCGCCGGTGGATGCCGTCGTCTTCGAACTCGACGGCGTGCTGCTGGATACCGCCGAACAACGCGCCGCGGCCTGGCGGATACTGCTGGACGAGGTCCTGCGTGACCCCCGGCTGCCGGCCGCCGCCCGGCGCGGCCCGCCCACCGCCGCCGACTTCACCGCCTACCTGGACGGCCGAACCCCCGCCGAGGGGGTGGCGGACTTCCTGGCCTCCCGCGGCGCGGCGCTGCCGGCCGGAAACCCCGCCGGCCCGCCGGGGGAGTGGACGGCGGCGGGGCTGGGCGCCAGGCAGGACCAGCTCTTCGTCGCGGCGCTGGCGGCGGACCCGCCGCGGGCCTACCCCGGCTCCGTGGCCCTGCTGGAACGTCTCAGGGCCGGCCGTGTCCCGGTGCTGCTGGCCACATCCGCCCCGCACGCGGCCCCGCTGCTCGCCGCCGTCGGACTCGACGCCGCCTTCGACCAGATTGCCGACGGGCAGACCGCCGCGCACCGGGGCCTACCCGGTAAACCCGCCCCCGCCCTCCCGCTGGAGGCGGTCCGGAAGCTGGACATCCCGCCCCGCCGCGCCATGGTGATCGAGGCCTCGGTGGCCGGGGTCCTGGCGGGGCGGCGCGGCGGGTTCGGGCTGGTGGTCGGCATCGACCGGGACGGCCGCCGCGCGGCTTTGGAGGCAGCCGGCGCGGACATTGTGGTCGAAGACGTCAGCGAACTGGACATCGGCCTGGTCATCACCCACCCCTGGCTGCTGGTCTACGAGGGCTTCGACCCGGCGCACGAGGGGCACCGGGAGGCGCTGACCACCCTGGGCAACGGCTACCTGGCCACGCGGGGGTCCGCACCAGAACAGCGCGCCGGCCCCATCCACTACCCCGGGACCTACCTGGCCGGCGTGTACAACCGGCTCACCAGCACGGTGGAGGGCCAGCGGACCACGGACGAGCACATGGTGAACATCCCGGACTGGCTGCACCTGGACCTGCGGATCGAGGACGGGCCGTGGTGGTCGGAGGGCGGGCTGCGGCTGCGCCGGGAACGGCGCACCCTGGACCTGAAACGCGCGCTGCTGACCCGGGAGGCGGAGCTGGAGGACGACGCCGGGCGGCGGCTGCGGGTGGTGCAGCGGCGGCTGGTGTCGATGGCCGAGCCGCATCTCGCGGCCCTGGAGACCGTCATCAGCGCGGAGGGCTGGAGCGGCCGGATCAGCATCAGCAGCGGCTGCGACACCGCGGTGCGCAACGCCAACGTCCCCGAGGACGCCGGCCTCGCCCAGCGCCACCTGACCGGGGTGCAGGCGGTGGAAAACCCCGCCAACGCACCCGGACCGGGCGCCGTCGGCCTCGACGTGCAGGTCCGGACCAGCCGCAGCCGGATCGGGATCGCGCTGGCCCTGCGCACCGAATCCTCCGGCCCGGCCAATACCGCCTACCACCAGGCCGCCGGCCTCTACGCCCACCGCCTGGAGGCCGCCGTGGGGGAGGGGGCCCCGGTGACGGTCACCAAGACGGTGGCGGTGGCCACCTCCCGGGACCACGCGGTGTCCTCGCCGCTGGCGGGGGCGCAAGCGGTGCTGGCCCGCGCCGGCAGCTTCGACCAGCTGTTGGCCGACCACGAGCGGGCCTGGTCCCTGCTGCTGGCCCCGTTCATCATCGACTCGGACGCCCCCTCCCAGGCCCAGCTGATCCTCAACCTGCACGTCTTCCACGTGCTGCAGACCCTCACCCTGCACACCGCGGAGCTGGACGCCGGCGTCCCGGCCCGCGGGCTGCACGGGGAGGGCTACCGTGGCCACGTGTTCTGGGACGAGCTCTTCGTCCTGCCGGTGCTGAACTCGCGGCTGCCGTCGCTGGCCCGCGAGCTGCTGGACTACCGGTGGCGGCGGCTGGGGACGGCGCGGGACGCGGCCCGGGCGGCGGGTCTCTCCGGCGCCCTGTTCCCCTGGCAGAGCGGCAGCGACGGCACCGAACAGACCCCCAGCCTGCTGTACAACAGGCTCTCCGGGCACTGGCTGCCGGACTACTCGCACCGGCAGCGGCACGTGGGACTGGCCGTGGCCTACAACGCCTGGCAGTACTTCGAGGCCACCCAGGACCGCGGCTGGCTCACCCAGCACGGGGCCGAACTGATCGTGGAAGTGGCCCGGCTGTTCGCCTCGATGGCCGAGCACGATCCCGCGGACGACCGCTTCCACCTGCGCGGCGTCATGGGCCCGGACGAGTACCACACCGGGCCCCCGGAGCGCCCGGACGCGGGCCTGGCGGACAACGCCTACACCAACGTCATGGCCGCCTGGGTTTTCGACCAGGCCGAATGGATCCTGCGCTCGGTGCGGGGCTTCGACATGGAGGACCTGAAGGCCCGGCTGGGGATCACGACGGCGGAGATCACCCGGTGGGCGCGGCTGAGCCGGCGGATGTTCGTGCCCTTCCACGGCGAGGGCATCATCAGCCAGTTCGCCGGCTATGGCCGGCTCCGGGAGCTGGACTGGGCCGGTTACCGCCGCCGCTACCGGAACATCGAACGCCTGGACCTGATCCTCGAGGCTGAGGGGGACAGCCCCAACCGCTACCGGTTGGCCAAGCAGGCGGACGTCTTGATGCTCTTCTACCTCCTGGGCGAGGACCAGCTCACCGGGTTCCTGGCCCGGCTCGGCTATCCGGTCACCCCGGAGCAGCTGGCCGCCACAGTGGACTACTACCTGGCCCGCACCGCGCACGGCTCCACCCTCAGCCGGGTGGCGCACGCCTCCGTGCTGGCCCAGCGCGACCCGGAACAGGCCTGGGCAACCTTTCGAGAGGCGCTCGACGCCGACCTCGACGACACCCAGGGCGGCACCACCAGTTCGGGCATCCACCTGGGCGCGATGGCGGGGACCATCGACGTCGTCCAGCGCAGCTTCGCGGGCCTCCGGGTCACCCGCGACGCACTGACCTTCACGCCCCGGCTGCCGGCCGAGCTGCGCCGGGTGGGGTTCACGGTCCGATACCGGGACCAGTTGCTGGCGGTGGACCTTGAGCCGGGCCGGCTTGCCGTTTCCGCCGCCCCGGGCGACGCCGCGCCTGTGCTGGTCCGAGTGGGGCAGCAGGAGGTGTTCCTGCAGGCCGGGCAACGTCACGAGTTCCAGGCCGGGCCATGACACCGGGCTTCCGGGACGCCCTTGGCACCCGGCGCAGTGGCTGCCGTGCTCAGTCCCTCACCCGGATGACGGCGGCGCCCGTGACCCGGTCGGCGGCCAGGTCCTGCAGCGCCCGGCCGGCCTCCTCGAACGGGTAGGCGGTGGTGCTGGGCCGCAGCGGGATCTCCGCGGCGATCCGGAGGAATTCCTCGCCGTCGGCCCGGGTGTTGGCGGTGACGCTGCGCAGCTGCCGTTCCTGGAAGAGGTCGGTGGCGTAGTCCAGGGCCGGGATGTCGCTGAGGTGGATGCCGGCGACGGCGAGCGTTCCGCCGCGGTCCAGCGCCCGCAACGCCGGGGGCACCAGGGTGCCCACCGGGGCGAACAGGATGGCCGAGTCCAGCGGGTCCGGCGGGTCCTCGTCCGCGTCACCGGCGAACACGGCGCCCAGCTCCAGCGCCAGGGCCCGGGCCGCGGGGGAGCGGGTCATCACGTAGACGCTGGCGCCCCGGTACAGGGCCACCTGCGCGGCGAGGTGGGCGGAGGCGCCGAAGCCGTAGATCCCCAGCCGGCCGCCCACGGGAAGGTCCGCGCGCAGCAGGGCGCGGTAACCGATGATCCCGGCGCACAGCAGCGGCGCGGCCTCCTCGTCCCGGAACGACTCCGGGAGCCGGTAGGCGAAGTCCTGGGCCACGGTCACCAGGTCCGCGTAGCCGCCGTCGCGGTCCCACCCCGTAAAAATGGGCGCCAGGCAGAGGTTCTCCTGCCCGCGGACGCAGAACCGGCACACCCGGCAGGTGCCCCCGAGCCAGGCGACCCCCACGCGCTCGCCGGCCTGGAACCGGTCGGCCCCGGGCCCGGATGCGACGACGTCGCCCACCACCTCGTGCCCGGGCACCACACCGGGCCGCTTCGGTGGCAGGTCCCCTTCGGCCAGGTGCAGGTCGGTCCGGCACACCCCGCAGACACGCACCCGGACCAGAACCTCGCCCCGGCCGGGCACGGGATCGGGCCGCTCGCCGGCCACCAGTGGGCCGGTGTCCGCGGGTCCGGGCCGGCCTACCCACCAGGCACGCATGGGCCCTCCCGGGCGATGAGGACGTTGCAGGGTGCCTGCTGCAGAACCCCGGAGACGGTGTTGCCCGGGCCGGTGCCGCGGTGGTGGGACCCCAGGACCAGGACATCGGCCCCGGCCGCTGCGGCCGAGAGCTCCCGTGCCACGTGCCGCCCGGTGATCAGGGTTCCGGTGACGGCCAGTGCGGGGGCCAAGCGACGGGCCTCGGCCACGGCGTCCGCAAGGAACGCGGCCCCGTCCCCGGCCCGGCCGGCGCCCCGCCCGGGGGCGACGTGGAGGATTTCGAGGCCGGTGCCCGTGGCCGTGGCGAGGGCAGCGGCCTGGGCCACGACGGCGGCCCGTACCGCATCGGCGTCGACGGCGGCGGCCACCGGTTGGCCCGGCAGGGTGAGCCGCCGGACCACCATCAGCGGGCAGGGCGCGGAGCCAGCGAGGTCCGCGCAGACGGAGCCGGCGAGACGGCCGAGCACGCCGCCGAGTCCCCGGCTGCCCACCGCCAGCAGGGCCGCGCCGCGGGCGGCGTCGAGCAGAACCGGGGCCGGGAGCCCCGGCAGCATCCGGGCGGTGACCGTCAGGCCGGGAGCGGCGGCCCGGGCCAGCGCCGCCCCGGCGTCGCGGATGGTCTCGGCGGCCTGGCGAAGCCCGCTGCCGGCGACGCCGCTGACCGGGCCCAGGTTGGAGGTGAAAACCGGCCAGACCCAGGCGTGCACCACCTCGAGGGGGCGCCTGACGGCGGCGGCATGCCGTGCCGCCCAGCGGACGGCCAGACGGGCGGAATCCGAGTCGTCATACCCGGCCACGACGGCGGCGCGCTGACCTGCTGCGGCTGCCGGCATGGATCCTCCCGGGTAGGCGGACGGCACCCCAGCAGTGCGGCTTCACCCCAGTACAGGCCGCCCGCCCGGGCGGAGGCTAGGGGCTTTGGTCCCCGCGGCGGCCGTCGGACCCGTGACCGGCACCGTGCCCTGCGCCCTGCTCCTCGGAGGCCTGGCGGGCGTGCTCCTCGCGGAGCTCCCGGCCGCGGCGGATGTCCTCTTCCTCCTGGGCCTGCAGCTTGTCGCTCTTCTTGGTGTCCCGCGGCGGCAGCTGGATGGTTTCCTCGGCCTCGATCCCGGCCTGGAGTTCGCGGCCGCGCTCGGTCTCGGCGTCGAACTCGGCGCCGAAAAGCAGGGACATGTTCAGGATCCAGAGCCAGAGCAGCGCCACGATGATGCCGCCGATCGCGCCGTAGGTCTTGTTGTAGCTGCTGAAGTTCGCCACGTAGAAGCCGAAGGCCACCGAGGCGAGCAGGAAGACCAGCAGGGCGATCGCAGATCCCATACTCAACCAGCGGAACTTGGGCTGCTTCACGTTGGGGGTGGCGTAGTAGAGGATGGCGATCGCGACGATCAGCAGGATCAGCATGACCGGCCACTTGGCGATGTTCCACACCATCAGGAAGGCCCCGCCCAGGCCGATCAGGTTGCCCACGGATTCGGCCACCGGGCCGCTGAGGACCAGCATCGCGGCGATGACCACCACCAGCAGGAGGTTGACCACGGTGACGCCCAGCATGGTGCCGCGCAGCTTCAGGAAGGGCCGGCCCTCATCCGTCTCGTAGACCCGGTTCATGGCGCGGCCAAAGGCGCCCACATAGCCGGACGCGGACCAGATGGCCGTCAGGAGGCCGACGACGAACGTCAGTCCCGCGGCGGAGGAGCTGGTCAGGTCCTGGATCAGCGGGCGGATGGTGTCCACGGTCTGCCCGGGCGCAAAGCCCTGGACGATGTCCAGCAGCGCGCCGGTGGTCTTCTGGGCGTCGCCGAAGAGCCCCAGCAGGGACACCAGCGCCAGCAGGGCCGGGAAGATGGAGAGCACCGAGTAGTAGGTCAGCGAGGCCGCCAGGTCCGGGCACTGGTCCTTGGTGAACTCGCGCAGGGTCTTGCGGGCGATGTACTTCCAGGACGGTTTGCTGACGTCGGTGGGCCGGTCCGGCTTGCGGGCGTCCTCCGGGCCGGGGGACGTGCGGGCCTTGGCGGTGCTGCTGGTGGCGGTCTCGGCGTCGTCCATGGAGCCAGTCTGCGCCTGGGTGAGGTTCTTGGCCATCGGAATCTTCTTTCGTGGTTAAGCGCAGCGGCCGGCTGCCTCCGCATCAGCGGGGGCAGCCGGCCGCCATCCGGGTCAGGCTAGGCCTGCTGGACATTGTCCTTGGCGTCAGCGGCGCGGTCCTTGACGTCGGCGACGGCCGTCTGGCCCTCGCCCTTGACGTTCTGGGCTGCGTCGGTGGCCGTGGCCTTGACGTTTTCCATGGCCGCCTGGGCGGGTTCCTTGAGTCCCTCGGCCACGTGCTGGGCCGCCTGGCCCAGTTCCGTGGTGAGCGGCTCTGCTGCCGACTTCAGCGCATCGGCGGCCTCCCGTTCCTTCTGGCTGGCCGGGATCAGGGCGGAGACCAGGAGGCCGGCGCCGAAGGCGATGAGGCCTGCGGCGAGCGGGCTGCCCTGGGTTTTTGCCTTCACCTGGTGCGGTGCATCGGAGACGGCGGAGCCGGCGTCGCTGAAGTGCGCTCCGGTGCTGCTGCCGGCGTGGTCGGCTGCTCCCATGACTTTCTCCTTCGCTCCGAAGACTGCGTCTTTGACCTTGTCGGTCTGGCGCTGGACGATATTCGACGGGGTGACCTTGTCCGCTACGGCGTCGACGTTGGTTCCGAGCCGTGCGCGGGTTGCTTCAATGTCGGCACGGATGGCATCCGGGTTCTGACTCATTGTCTTTCCTCGCTTTAGTGGCTGGGCTTGAGAGTGGGGGGAATTTCCTGGATGGTCTCGGCGGTCTGGGGCAGGCCCTTGATCGCCTTGAGCTCCTTGCGGCCCATGGAGGCCATGATGGCGCCGATGATGCCCCAGAGAACGGCGACAATGACCCCGGCCCATCCGAGTCCCATCAGGGTTCCGAGGCCCCACCAGAGGGCCAGGGACAGGAACAGCAGGACGAAGTGTCCCGCCACTCCGGCGCCGGCCAGCAGGCCGCTGCCCTTCCCGGCCCGGCTGGTGGTTTGCTTCAGTTCCGCCTTCGCGAGCTCCAGTTCCTGACGCATCAGGGTGGACATGTCGCGGGTGACGTCCCCGAGCAGGTCACCCAGGGAAGTGGTTTCCGCTTTCACGTGGGCATCCGTGGCCTGGGCGTGGGCGCCCAGCGGCATCTCGGTGCTCATCGGCGTCCGCCGTCGAACGGGTCCTTACGGTCCGGGTCGACGCCGGGATCGACGCGGTACGGATCCGCCTCCAACGGGTCCTCGGCCCAGCTGCCGGCGTGGGCGCCTGAGCCCTCTCCCTCCAGCGGGTTGGGCGGGTAGGTGTCCGCGTGGGCGGCCGTGGTGGCTTCCGGGTACTGCACCGGCGGCGGGGGCACCGCGACGCCGGCATCGGGCACCCGCGTGACGGGCTGCGGTGCGCGGGAAGCAGTGCCGGTGGAGCCGTTGGCGGACTGCTCCGGAGCGCCGGCGCTGAGGCTGCGGCTCAGGCGCCCGGCGAGGATGCCGGCGCCCGCGGCTGCCAGCAGGAAGGCGCCGGGCCGCTGGCGTGCAAAGGACTTGACCTCGGTCAGGAGCGAGCCCGGATCCCGGTTCTCCAGCCAGGTGGCGACGGAGGCGGAGCGCTCGGCGGCCTGGCGGACCAGGTCGGTCGCGACGCCGGGCTGGTCCGAGGCGCGGGCCATGGTGTGCAGTTCGCTGGAGATCGAGTGCAGCCCCTGGGCCGCCTTCTGCTGCTGGTTGCCGGCCTGCTCGGTCAGGTCCGTACGGGCCTGGTCCAGCAGGTCGCGGGCGTTGCTCTTGACCTCGGTGGCGACGTTGGCTGCCTCGGTCTTGGCGGTCTCGGCGACGTTCTGGGCCGAGTCAACGGCCTGGTCCTTTACCTCGGCGGCCTCATCCTTTGCGGCGTCCGTCTTGGACGACGTGCCGGTTCCGCCGGTGCTGTACGAGCCGGTGCTGTACGAGTCAGCCTCATAGGAACCGGCGCCGGAGGGTGTCTGCCCGCCGACGTAACCGCCGGTGGTGCCGGCAGCCGGGTACTCGGTGGCGGGGTATCCCGTGCCTGCATGCTCCGTGCCGGAATTTGCCGCGGACGGGAACGTGGTGCGGGGGCGCAGTTCGTCCTGTGCTTCACCGGGCGTTCCGTAGGTACCGTCCTGGGGCCATTGGTTCTCTGTCATCGTCGCTCTCTTTCCTTGAAGATCCAGTCTTAGATCTGAGGCCCGGCCGGCCGTTCAGCAGCACCGGAACCCGAATAGTAAGCATGATTACTAACAAATAGTAAGCAAACTTTGCTTCCAATCACAAGGGCCGCCCGGGACCTGGTCCGGAACGGGCGGATAGGGTTGGTGCATGGGTGAGGGGGCTGACGGCTGATGGCGAAGAAAGGCAGGGCTGCGCGGCGCGGGGCCGAGACGACCGAGGAAATGCCGGGTCGTAATGCAGGCCCCGGCGCGGCCGGCGCGGCCCGTGGACCGGGTAAATCCGGACCCGTGGCGGGGGTCTACGCCATCGATACCGGCGAATGCGAACTCGTCCCGGACCAGGACAACTCCACCGGCTGGCTGCTGCGCATCAACGGCGTGATGAGTTCCCATATCGATCTGGCGGACCCATTGTTCCTGGACTTCGAATACATGCGCTGGATCGCAGCACTGGTCGAGTCCCGCTGGCCGACGGCGGCCTCGCCCCGGCTGCGCGCCCTGCACCTGGGCGGCGGGGCGTGCTCCTTGGCCCGCTACGTCCATGCCGCCTACCCGGAGGCCCGGCAGGTGGTGGTGGAGCTGGACGGCAAGCTGGCCGAGTACGTCCGCGGCTGGTTCGACCTACCCAAGGCCCCGTTGCTGCGGCTCCGGGTGGGGGAGGCCCGCGAGGTCACCGAATCGCTGACACCCGAAACCCGGGACCTGATCATCCGGGACGTCTTTGCCGGCTCACAGACGCCGCGGCCACTGACCACCGCCGAGTTCGTTGGCCACGCCAAGCGCCTCCTGGGCCCCGGCGGCGTCTACGTCGTCAACTCCGGTGACGCCCCGGCGCTGACCAACGCCCGCGAGGACGCGGCAGCCATCGCCGCGGCCTTCCGGCACACCGTCATCATCGCCGACCCCGCCATGCTCAAGGGCCGGCGCTACGGAAACATGATCATCGCCGGCAGCGACGAGCCGCTGGGCGAGGATCCGGGCCTGGCCCGGCGGCTGCTGGGCGGCGGCGTCCCGGCGCATCTCTGGGACGACGCCCGGGTCCGCTCCTTTGCCGCCGGCGCTGCCGTCCGGCAGGATCCGGCGCCCGCGGAGCCCTAGGTCCGGGACGTGCCGAGGCCCATCAGTGCGTCGTGGTTGGCGTCCGTCCCCTCGCGCAGGGCCTGGACGACGGCGGCCACCGCGGGCCGGCGGAGCGAATCGGGCCGCAGCACCATCCAGTAGGGCAGCATCTCGGCGACCTGGTCCGGCACCAGCCGCACCAGGTCCGGGTGCAGGTCCGCGGCGAAGCAGGGCAGGAACCCTACCCCGGCACCGGCCCGCGTGGCCTCGATGTGCACGAAAACGTTGGTCGAGCTGAGCCCGTCGCGCATGGTCGGCACCAGCCTGCGCGGGGCATCGAGGTCATCCACCTGCAGCATCGAGTCGACAAAGTAGACCAGCGGGTGGCTCTCCAGTTCGGCGAGGGAGGCGGGCGTCCCGTGCTCGGCCACGTAATCGCGGGAGGCGTACATCCCCAGCATGTACTCGCCCAGCCGCGAGGCCTCGGCGCGGTGCACCTGCGGCTCACCCACCACCACCTCGATGTCCAGGCCGGAACGCTGCTGCAGTGCCCGCCGGGTCACGGTGATGATCTCCACGCTCAGCCCGGGGTGCCGGCGCCGCAGCTTCGCCACCGCCGGGGCGGCGATGTAGGCGCTGAAGGCGTCGGTTGCGGTCATCCGGACGACGCCGGTGACCGGGTCCGGGGTCTTCCCCGGTTCCTCGAGGGAGCGCACGGCGCCCTCCACCTCTTCGGCGACGGCGACGGCGGCGGCGCCCAGGTCCGTCAGCTCCCATCCACCGGCGGCGCGGGAGAGGACCCGCCCGCCGAGCGCCTTCTCCAGCGCGGCGATCCTGCGCGAGACCGTGGTGTGGTTCAGACCCAGGGACTGCGCCGCCGTCGTGAATTTCGCCGAGCGGGAGACGGCCAGCAGCACCAGGAGGTCGTCCGGATTGAGATTCATATCTGCAATTCTGCACACATATCGTGCCGGTTTGGCCATTGAGCGGCGGCGAATCTGCGGCGATACTCGATGAAGCCCATTTTCAGTGCCGTGCATCACAGCTGATTGCACCGCGACGGTAAGCACCACACACTGTGTCGCCGTGGACACCTAGGAGTTATTTATGAGCGTAGAACAGCGCTCCGCAACACCGCCTGCCGCCCGCAAGGGCGAGGGCCTCAAGAAAATCGTCGCCGCCTCCATGGTGGGAACAGTCGTCGAGTGGTACGAATTCTTCCTCTACGCCACCGCAGCCACCCTGGTCTTCGGCAAGTACTTCTTCCCGTCCACGGGCAACGACCTTGACGGCATCATCCAGGCCTTCCTGACCTACGCCGTCGGCTTCATCGCCCGGCCGCTGGGCGGCATCGTCTTCGGCCAGATCGGCGACAAGCTGGGCCGCAAGCCCACCCTGCAGCTGACCATCGTCATCATCGGCGTGTCCACCTTCCTGATGGGCTGCCTCCCGGGCTTCGTCGACATCGGGTACCTCGCCCCGGCCCTGCTGGTCATCCTCCGCTTCATCCAGGGCTTCGCCTTGGGCGGTGAGTGGGGCGGCGCAGTCCTCCTGGTCGCCGAGCACAGCCCGGACAAGGGCCGCGGATTCTGGGCCAGCTGGCCGCAGGCCGCCGTTCCGGTGGGCAACCTGCTGGCCACCCTGGTGCTGTTCATCATGTCCAACACCCTGAGCGCCGCGGACTTCCTCGGCTGGGGCTGGCGCGTGGCGTTCTGGCTCTCCGCCGTGATCGTCTTCGTCGGCTACTACATCCGCACCAACGTCTCCGAGGCGCCGATCTTCCTCGAGGCCAAGGCGCAGCTGGAAGCCGAGCAGGCCGCCAGCTACGGCGTCCGCGAGGTCATCCGCAAGTACCCGAAGGGCATCCTGCAGTCCATGGGCCTGCGCTTCGCCGAGAACATCATGTACTACCTGGTGGTCAGCTTCTCGATCGTCTACCTGAAGACCGTGGACAAGTACGACACCTCGTCCCTGCTGCTGGCCCTGCTGATCGCGCACCTGGTGCACTTCCTGATCATCCCGCAGATCGGCCGACTGGTGGACAGCTGGGGCCGCAAGCCGGTGTACCTCGTTGGTGCCATCTCCGGTGCCACCTGGCCGTTCTTCGCCTTCCCGATGTTCGACACCAAAAACGCCGTCGTCATCGTCCTGGCCGTGACCATCGGCCTCTGCCTGCATGGCTTCATGTACGCCGGCCAGCCGGCCCTCATGGCCGAGCTGTTCCCCACCCGGATGCGGTACGCCGGCGTCTCCCTCGGCTCCCAGGTCACCTCGATCTTCGCCGGTTCGCTGGCCCCGCTGCTGGCAACCGCCTGGCTCAAGGACACCAACTCCTGGCTGCCCACCGCCATCTACCTCGTGGTGGCATGCGTCATCACCGCGGCCACCGTGCTGACCCTGAAGGAAACCAAGGGCATCGCACTGGAGGACGTGGACCGGGCCGACGCCGAGCGCGAAGGCCTGGCCGTAGCCTCCGTCCGCTGACCCGGACAGCAGCATCTGCAGCACTCGTCAATTTCTGAACTGGAAGGCTGGGTACATGGAAAACTCACTCAACGGCCGCAAGGCCCTGGTCACCGGCGGAGCGAGCGGCATCGGCGCGGCAACAGTCCGCGCCCTGGCCGCCCGCGGCGCGAAGGTGGTGGTGGCCGACGTCAATGAGGCCGCCGCGACCGCCCTCGCTGACGAGGTAGGCGGCTCCGCCTGGGCCGTCGACCTGTTCGACACGGACGCCCTGCAGTCGCTCAGCCTGGACTGCGACATCCTGGTCAACAACGCCGGGATCCAGCGGATCAGCCCCATCGAGGACTTTGATCCGGCCGATTTCCGCCGGATCCTGACCCTGATGCTGGAGGCTCCGTTCCTGCTGATCCGCGCCGCGCTGCCGCACATGTATGCGAACAACTTCGGCCGGATCATCAACCTCTCCTCGGTCCACGGGTTGCGGGCCTCGCCGTTCAAGAGCGCCTACGTCTCGGCCAAGCACGGCCTGGAGGGCCTGAGCAAGGTCACGGCGCTGGAGGGCGGCGCGCACGGCGTCACCTCCAACTGCGTCAACCCGGGCTACGTCCGGACCCCGCTGGTGGAGTCCCAGGTGGCGGACCAGGCCAAGGTCCACGGCATCCCCGAGTCCGAGGTGCTGGCCAAGATCATGCTGACCGAGGCGGCCGTGAAGCGGCTCGTGGAGCCGGAGGAAGTCGCCTCGCTGGTGGCCTGGCTGGCCTCCGACGACGCCGGCATGGTCACCGGCGCGAGCTACACCATGGACGGCGGCTGGTCCGCCCGCTAGGGGTGGCCGGCTGACGGGCCCAGAAGGGTAAGTAACGGTGGGAATCCGTCCGGGCGCGACGCCCGGGCGGATTTCTGCCGTTAAGCGGGGGATGCGGGTGCGGGCAGCCGGTGTACGGGCGCACCGCCCTCCCGCGTCCCGGCGCCCGGCGCGGGCCTCGCTAGGCTGGGCGCATGCGTAAGGATTTCAGCCCCTCGGACCTGTCCTCCGCCGAGTTCTACCGGCTGCTCACGGCCCTGGTGGTACCGCGGCCCATCGCGTGGGTGTCCAGCACGTCCGCCGAGGGCGTGGACAACCTCGCGCCGCATTCGTTCTATACGGTGGCCTCGGTGACGCCGCCCATCCTCCAGTTCACCTCGGTGGGCCGGAAGGATACCTTGCGGAACATCACGGAGCGCGGGGAGTTCGTGGTGAACTTCGCCCCCGCCTCGCTCATGGCCGAGGTCAACGCCACCGGCACCAATTTTCCGGCCGACGTCAGCGAGTTCGACGCCGCCGGTCTCACCCGGGAGCCGGGCAGGACGGTCTCGGTACCGCGGGTTGCCGAGTCGCCCGCGGCCTTCGAGTGCCGGCTGCACGCGACGCAGCCAATGGGGGATTGTGTACTGATTTTCGGTGAGGTCACCCATGCCGTGGTGGCCGGGGATGTCCTGGCCGGTGACCATCCGCTGATCGACCGGCTGGGCCCCCTGTCCCGGCTGGGCCGGGACGAATGGGGCCTGCCGGGACCTGTTGAGGAACTCAAGCGGATCCGCCGGTCCGAGTGGCCGGGCTCCTTCGGCCGTCGCGACGACCGCGGCGCCTAGCCGGTTTTCCCGTGGGGCCGGTGGGCCTCCGTCAGCCTTCGCAGTCGGTGCAGTAGGCGTGGCCGTCCTTTTCGCGGGCGATCTGGGACCGGTGCCGGACCAGGAAGCAGGAGTAGCAGGTGAATTCGTCGGAGGCCTGCGGGATGACCTGGACGACGAGTTCCTCGTTGGAGAGGTCCGCGCCGGGGAGTTCGACGCCGTCGACCGTGTCGGCCTCGTCGAGTTCCAGCACGACGCTTCGGGCGTCCGGGGAGTTGGCGGACTTCAGGGCTTCAAGGGAAGCATTGCGGGATTCGGCGACGTCGGGGCGTACTTCGTCGTAGTCGGTTGCCACGTGGGGTGTGCTCTTTTCTTTGCTGTCTGGTTGCTGGTTCAGGTACAACGCGCCCGACCCCCATTTTGTGCCCGCACGCCGAAATCTCTTTTCCTGCCACCTCCCGGAGGCCGTCCGGGCTCATGATCCCGGAGCGTCCCCGGCCCGGATTGGCGAGGCTTGCAACATACCCCCGGGGGTATTATCGTTGTGTGTAGACCAACGGAGGATCCTCCTCCTGGACGCCAACGAAAGAGAGTCCCATGCTTATCGAGCGCATCTATGACGAAGACCTCGCCCAGGCCAGCTACTTCATTGGCTGCCAGGCCAAGGGTGAGGCCCTGGTGGTCGACCCCCGCCGTGACAATGCCGTCTATCTGGACCTTGCTGCCGCGAACGGGATGAAGATCGTGGCCGTGACCGAGACCCACATCCACGCCGACTTCCTCTCCGGCACCCGCGAACTGGCGGCCGCTACCGGCGCCACCGCGTACGTCTCCGGCGAGGGCGGGGCTGACTGGCAGTACGGCTTCGAGGCCGAGCGCCTGAACGATAACGACACGATCACCCTGGGGAACATCACGGTCAAGGCCCTCCACACTCCCGGCCACACCCCGGAGCACCTCTCGTTCCTGATCACCGACGGCGCGTTCGCGGACCAGCCCGGCTACCTGCTCTCCGGTGACTTCGTGTTCTCCGGCGACCTGGGCCGCCCGGACCTGCTCGACGAAGCCGCCGGCGGCGTCGACACCCGCTTCGAAGGTGCCAAGCAGCTCTTCGCCAGCCTGCGGGACAAGTTCCTGACCCTGCCGGACCACGTCCAGGTCCACCCGGGCCACGGCGCCGGCAGCGCCTGCGGCAAGGCCCTCGGCGCCATCCCGTCCTCCACTGTCGGCTACGAACGCCTCTACGCCTGGTGGGGCCCGTACCTCGCGGCCAACGACGAGCAGGGCTTCATCAACGAACTCCTCGACGGCCAGCCCGACGCGCACGCCTACTTCGCCCGCATGAAGCGCGAAAACCGTGAAGGCCCCGCCGTCATGGGCGAGCGTGCACCCCTGGCCGAGCTGGACACGGCCGACGTCGCCAAGGATCTCGCCGCGGACAAGGTCATCTTCGTTGACACCCGCGCCAACGCCCAGGTCCACGAGGGCACCGTCACCGGCTCGGTCAACGTCCCGGCCGGCAAGTCCACCGCCAGCTTCGGCGCCTGGGTAGTCGACCCCGAAAAGGACAAGGCCCCGCTGGTCCTGCTCGCCCCGGACCAGGCCGCCGCGATGGAGATGTGGGACCACCTGGTCCGCGTCGGCATCGACAAGGTCGCCGGCTACGTCACCGGCCTCGAAGGCCTGCCGATCTCCGTCCCGAAGCTGATCCAGCCGGAGGAACTCGATGGCTTCGAGGCCGCCATGGTGCTGGACGTCCGCAACAAGACCGAGCACGCCGCCGGCCACATCCCCGGCTCCTACCAGCTCAGCGGCGGCCGCGTCATGTGGCACCTGGACGAACTCCCCGCCGAGGGCACCATCGTCTCCTACTGCCAGAGCGGGGTCCGTAACTCCGTAGCGGCCAGCGCCCTGCGCCGCGCCGGCTACGACGTCGTCGAACTCGACGGCAGCTACGCCGCCTGGGCGGCACAACAGCAGAAGTCCGCCGTCAACGCCGGCTAATCACTGCACCACAAGGGCGGCGGCCCGGGGAAACCCGGGCCGCCGCCCTTTTTGCGTCCCCGGAAACAACCCGCCCGTGGTCTTCCCGGGAGCCGCCGTGCCGGGCTTTTAGTTCGTGGCACTAAGGGACTCGCCGGCGGGGACCGGATTCAGGCGACCCTGGTGTTCGAGAGCCTGGGATAGCTTTCGGGGGGCCGGCTGAGGGCCGGTAGAGGGGCCGGCTCAGTGGGCGTTGCCGGCCGGCTGGGCGGCGAGGCTGTCCAGCCAGGCCAGGGCCTCCGGCTCGGAGGTGAAGTAGGCGTGCGGGCAGTGGTCGTGGCGGCTGAGGGCTGCCCCCATGATGGTGTCCACCACGCTGGAGCCGATCATCGCCACAGCGGAGGCGGGCTGGGCGTGGGCGAAGGCTGCCCGGGCCGGGTTGCTCAGGGTCACCCCGGCGATCTCCAGCAGCAGCAGTCGCGGGGTCGCGCTCAGGCTGCGCATCGCCTCGATGGAGGCGCGGGCGTCGTCGGCGTCCACCTCGGACTCCGGGGCCCAGACCAGGTGGAAGTACTGCCCGCGAAGGCCCAGTCGGCCCTTCCCGTCCGCGATCAGAATCTCGTTCATTTACGCCTCCTGCGCCCAACTTACCCCGGGCGGGTCACGATCAGTGCCGGGGCACGAAAAAGCGCCGGAAGACGGTGTGTCTTCCGGCGCTTTCGCGGTGCGCTGTGCCGGTGATGTCGATGATGCCGCGGGCGTCGGCGATGCCGCTAGGCGAGCAGGGCCTGGGCGGTGACGTAGGCGGCGACGGCCAGGACCAGGATCCCGAAGCTGCGCTTGAGGACCCGGTCCGGGATGTTCGTGCCGAGCCTGCCTGCGATCAGGGACGCGGCCATGGCGGCCACGGCGAAGGCGGCGGTGACGGCCCAGTCGATGTGCAGGTCGCCCAGGTGGGCGGCGAAGCCGGCGATGGAGTTGATCACGATGATCACGAGCGACGTGCCCACGGTGGCCGCCATCGGCAGGCCAAGGACCAGGGTCAGGGCCGGGACGATCAGGAAGCCGCCGCCCACGCCCAGCAGGCCGGTCAGGAAGCCCACGACGGCGCCGGTGGCGATCGCCTTCGGCAGGCAGCTGCGCCAGTGCACGCCGCCGCCGGGAAGGGCGCAGGACCCGCCGGCGGTCTTGGTCGGCATCATCATGCGGATGCCTGCGATCACCATAATCGCGGCGAACGCCAGGAGCAGGACCTTCTGGTCCAGCAACCGGTTGACGTAGGCGCCCAGGTAGGCGGTGGCGGTGCCGGCGGCGCCGATGATCACGGCCAGGCGCCAGTTCACGTTGCGGAGCCGGGGCACCACCGCGACGGCCGAGGAGGCGCCGACGACGACCAGCGAGGTCGGGATCGCCGCGGAAAGCGGGAGCCCGACGCCGTAGACCAGGGCGGGAACGGCGAGGATGGAGCCTCCGCCGCCGACCAGGCCGAGAAGGCCGCCGACGATCAGGCCGAAGGCCGCCGCGGTGATGATCATGACTTGGTGCCCAGGTTCTGCAGAGCCTGGTGGGCGGTGGGCTCGTTGGCGGAGCGGTTCCACGGCATCTTGGAGAGCATCTGGCCCATGGCGCAGCTGTTGGTCGCTGCGGAGAAGGTCAGGCCCGCGCCGATCCCGCCGGCCAGCAGGCCGAGCTTGGGGGAGAGGAGCTTGCTGCCGACGACGCCGGCGAGCACCAGTGAACCGGCCGTCATCCGGACCTGGCGTTCCAGGGCCCAGGTGTTCTTACCCTTGACGACGTTGCCGCCGGCGGCGGCGTAGGCGGGCACGCCGCCTGTGAGGACGCTGGCGCTGCCGAGGCCGACGGCGTCCAGGTGCTTCCGGGCCTGCTCGGCCCGGTTGCCGGACTGGCAGACCAGCACCACGCGGGTGCCCATCTTGGCGGCGAACTCTTCCGCGTGCTCGCTCAGCAGCGGCAGCGGCACGTGGTAGGAGCCCTTGATGTGCATCGAATCAAACTCGGCACCGCCGCGGACGTCAATCACCATCAGGTCATCGTGGTTGTCCTCCCAGGTCTTCAGCGTTGCCGCGTCGATGGACTTGGGAGCCGTGGCGGCGGGGGTGGGGACGTTCGTGGAAGTCATAATCTCTTTCGGTCTAGCAAAGGATGGAGCGGGGTGGTGCCGACGGCGCACCCGCGGAGGCGGGGACGATGTCGTCCGCCTGCCGGCTCCTGTGCCCGGCATGCCGGGTACAGGTGGCGTGGCAGGTGGAAGCCCGGGCGGCGCAGTTGGGGGTCGGCGCCGCCCGGGCGGTCTTTGGGGATTACGCGGCTGGCAGGCCGTTGGCGGACCAGTCGAGCATGCCGCCGGTCATCGTGTAGGCGGTGAAGCCGGCGGCGGCGAGCTGGTCGGCGGCGGCGGCGCTGCGGCGGCCGCTGCGGCAGACTGCGACGACGGGACGGGCCTTGTCCAGTTCGCCCATCCGGGCAGGCAGGTCGCCCAGGGGGATGTGCCGGGCGGCGGCGATCATGCCCGCGGCGACCTCGTCGGCTTCGCGGACGTCGACGATCTGGGCGTCGCTGCCGTTGTTGATCTGGGCATTCAGTTCGTTAGGGGTGATATCCATGGTCTGGCCTTTCGGGGGTGCCGGGGGATTCGGGGTCAGGGGAGATAGGGGATGCACGGCGCAGAAAGAGTCCGTGCCGTGGCTCAGGTGAGGCGAAGGAAGAGTGCTTGAAGTTCCTCGAGCGTCGGCGGCGCCGGGGCCACGGGGCCGGTGGCGCCCGTGCCGACGTCGGCGGCCGTTGCGGCTGGCGGCGTCGGGCCGGTGTAGGCGGCTGGGGCGAGGCAGTCGCGCATGGCGCTGGAGATGAGTTCGAAGCCGGCCTTGTCCAGGGCCCCGCGGACGGCCGCCAGTTGCGTGACGGCGGCCCGGCAGTCCGTGCCGGACTCGATCGCGTCGATCAGTGCGGTCAGCTGCCCGCGCGCCCGCTTGAGCCGGTTGACGGTCCGGTGCTGGGATGCTCCGGGCGACGGCGCGGCCACGGTGGCGGACATGCCTAGCGTCCGGCCTGGTAGGTCACGGGGTGGCCGTTGCGGTACCACTCGGTGATGCCGCCCATGACGTTGACGGCGTCATACCCAGCCTCGGTGAGCGCCGCCGTCGCCCGCGAGCTCCGGCCACCGGAAGCGCACATGATGTACACGGTCCGGCCGGCAGGGATATCGCCCATGGACTGCTGGAAGCGGGAGAGCGGGACGTTCCTGGTCCCGGGCACGGAGGCCTCGGCGTACTCCTCTTCCTCGCGGACATCGATGATCGGGACCCCGGAGCCCAAGGCAGCGAGGTCGTCCACGGAAATGCTCTTCATGTCCACAGTCCTTTCATGGGGGCCGAAGGCCGCGGTGGCCTTCATCTCCTTCCATGATGATACCCCCGGGGGTATTTAGCAAGTCGCGGCCGACTCTTGCTTAAATACCCCCGGGGGTATTATTTTTATTGCATGGCAACCATTGACATCACCGAACTAACCTTTGAATCCACCATCTCCGGCAGCGACATCGTGCTGGTCGACTTCTGGGCGGCCTGGTGCGGCCCGTGCCGCATGTTCGCCCCGACGTTCAGCAAGGCCTCCGAAGCCCATCCCGACGTCGTTTTCGCCAAAGTGGACACCGAGGCCGAGCCCTCCCTCTCCGCGGCGGCCCGGATCACCTCCATCCCCACCCTGATGGCGTTCCGCGAGGGCATCCTTGTCTTCTCCCGGCCCGGCGCGATGAACGCGAGTGGGCTCGAGCAGCTCATCACCGCCATCAAGGGGCTGGACATGGACGACGTCCGCGCCAAGGTGGCCGAGGCGCAGGCCTCCTAGCGGCCGGCGCCCGTGATCTCCGGGTAAAGCATCTCCACGGGCGAGCTCAGCGCGGCCTTCACGCCCGCGGTGGTGGCGTCGGCGATGACCTCGTAGGCGCCCGCCTCGACCCCCTCGAGGACGGCCTGGACAAGGTCGGCCGCGGTCATTTTGGGGCCATCGGCGTGGGCGGCCATCGCGGTGTCGACATAGCCCATGTGGACGCCGACCACATGGACGCCCCGGGGGGCCAGTTCCAGCCGGAAGGAGTTCGTGGCGGACCATAGTGCGGCCTTCGAGGCGCTGTAGATCCCGCCGAACGCGTACCAGCTTGCTACGGAGTGAACGTCAATCAGGACAGAATCCGTCGCCGCCGCGAGTGTCGGCGCGAACGCCCGGGCCAGCAGGACGGGCCCGTAGAAGTTGGTCTCCATGTTCTGCCGGAGGTCCGCTTCGGTAATCTCCAGCAGGCTCGCCGTGGGCGGGTTCGCCCCGGCGTTGTTGATCAGGACCGTCGCGTCAGAGGCCGCCTCGACGGCGGACTGGATGGACGCGGGATCCGTGACGTCCAGGGTCAGCGGTACGATCCGGCTGTCGTCCCAGGTCCGGGGAGTGCGGGCGGTGGCGTAGACCTTGGCCGCTCCCCGGGCGAGGGCCTGGTGCACGAACTGCGTGCCGATGCCGCCGTTCGCACCGGTGACGAGGACGACGGCGTTGTTGAGGGAGGGCATGGGGATTTCGCTTTCTCGAGGGTTCCGACGCCCGCCGGGGCGCCGTTTGTCTGACTCTGTTCATAACTGAGTGCAGTCATAATTTATTTCCCCGAGAGCTGCGTCGTTTTTCGGCGGCCCCTCAGTTCCGCGCGGTGCCCGCTTCCGGCGCGCCGGCCGCTTCGCGCCTCCGTTCCTCGGCTTGCAGGATGCCGTCGCGCACGGCCGCCCGGACCACCCCGTGGAGGATGTAGAAGAAGATTGCCGCGAAGGTGACGGTCAGGACGAGGCCGTTCACGCGGGCGTCCCGCCGGGCCAGTAGGCCTGGGCGTCCGCGGCCGCGTCGCGCAGGGCCGCACCGTCCAGGGTGATTGAACTTTCCTCGATGCCCATGGCCGTCCACTGTGTCACCAGGCGCAGGTCTCCCGCCGGCGGCAATGGCCAGAGCCACAGCGTTCCGGCGGAGGAGAAGTCGTGGTCGCCGCCGTGGCCGCCCCCGGACCTGAACGTGAAGACCGGGCCGTTCGGTTCCTGGCCCATCGGTGGCCCCGCGTACTGGTCAACAGTCGAAACGCTTGCCCTGGTCCCGTCCGGGAGCTCGATGCCAAAGAGGAAGATGTCCTTGCCCGAGACGGAAGGACCCGGCGGCCCGAACCGGTTGAAGAAGCCGGCATTCATTACGGCCCATTCCTGGTCATCTTCGTCCGTCCGGCGAATCGTCCAGGTCAGGTTGATCGTGCACCCGGTGGAATAGGCGCTGACCGACTCGACGGCGACGACGCGGCCCGTGGACCGGTGAAGGAAGCGGCTGACCGGGACGATGGCCGGCAGCTCGTAGCGCGGCGGCCCTGACCAGGGCGGAGGCACGAACTCGGGCATCCGGGGCCGCGGGGGCAGCGCCGGAATCGGGTAGTCCTGGAAGAAGGTCACGGGTGGTCCTTTGCGTTCGCGGTCTGCGGCCGGTCGAGGAACGCCCGGCGTGGTGCGCCCCGGATCCCCCAATCCGTCCTAGGCCGCCCAGTCTAGCCGTGGCGGTCCTTGGCGCGGCGGAGTAACGGAGTTGCCGCATCCGAACCGACCCGGAAGACTGCCGGGATGGGGCGGGACGAAAAGAGCGGCGACGAACTGCGCACCGGCATGCCGGCCCGGTACAGGGCTGTGCTGGCCGTGATCGGGCTCCTGGCCACCGCCGTCGTGACCCTGTCCACCGGCCAGGCCTGGGCTGGCGTGGCGATGCTGCTCGTCTTCGTCTCCGCGGGGCGGCTGACCGCCCGCATCCGCTGCGACGGAACCGGAGTTCACGTCAGGGTTGCCGGAATCTTCTCCACCACGGTTGCCTACGCGGACCTTGTTGAGGTCGCACCCGGGCCGGAGACCGGCCTGCTCGAAGGAATGGGCCTGAGGATTCTCCGTGGCGGCGGCGCCGGCTACCTGGTGGGCGGCCCGACGCTGAGAATCCGGTCCAAGGGTGCCTGGTTCCTGGTCTCCTGCGCGGATCCGGAGGCCGGCGTGGAACTGATCCGCGCGCGGAGCGGACTGACGTTTTAGCCCTGGGTGCCCTCGCCGCGCGCCACCGCTTCGAGGCGGTTGTAATAGTTGCCCCACCAGGCCTGGTCCTCTGCGGGCAGGTTGCTGTAACCGTCCCGGTGCCCGGCGCTGCCGTCGGCTAACTCCCGCACGATATCGGCGTGCCCGGCGTGCCGGTGCGTCTCCGCCGTCACGTGCACCAGGATGCGGGCCAGGGTTACCGGGTTGCTGTCCTCACGCCACCACGGCACGAACCCGGCGGCCGTGAGGGGAAGCCGGGAGATGGTCTCGTCGGCATGGGCCCAGACGCGCCGATACAGGCCGATGATGTCCTCGCGGGTCTCCCCGGGAGTCGCCCACATGTCAGCGTTCGGCTCGGCATCGGGCGCGAGCCAGCTCAGGGTCTCCCGGAACGGCCGGTCGAACACCGAACCAAAGTACTCGGCCTCAACGCCCGCCAAATGCTTGATCAGCCCCAGCAGATTCGTGCCCGTAGGCGTGAGGGGCCGGCGGACGTCGTAGTCGGCAAGCCCGTCAAGCTTCCAGACCAGGGCATCACGGCCCTCCTGCAGATAGCGGCACAGGTCCGCTTTCGCTCCATCGCTCATGACCGCGATCCTGTCCGCGATGCGGGGCGATTGCAAGTCAACGTGGGGCTTCAGTGCGGTGGGGCCTTCACCCGAAGCGAGCCTCATTCGGCGCATTGCCACAAAGACTGCGGAACGCGGCGGCTCGGCTCACACCGCGCCGGTGGCGGACTGACGGATGTATCCCTCCACCGCCGCCTGGGAGATGCGGTAGGAGCGGCCGAACCGGACGGCGGCCAGGGCGTGCGACTTGACCAGGCGGTACACGGTCATCCGGGACACGCGCATGATGTCGGCGACCTCGGCGATGGTCAGGTAGGCGGGGCGGTCGGCTGGAAGCATGGAACAGACTCCTTCTGGGACGCGGGAACGGAATGAGCGGTACTCAGTCGGGTAGGCGGACGGTGCGGTGGTCGAAGAACACGAGGGTTCCTGCCGGCGTGCCGGGGACCCTGACCCCCACATACGGTGGCCGGACGACCGTCACCCGTCCCTCACGGCGGCCGTTGAAGGGGTCATCCCCGACCACCACCTGGCCCACGCGGAAGCGGACCCGGGACGCGCCGAGGCGGCTGATCACGGCACGGAGACGGCGGTGCCCCCGGGCTGCGGCCGGAGACGCCGCGGCGCGCGGTTCGTGGGGAGCGGACTGGAGGTGGCTGGCGGCGTGAACGCCCATCGGAGTGCTCCTTCCGGCGGATCGAAACGTCTCCCCACGGTAGGCACCCGCACCCACCGTTCACACGAGTAACAGGTACCCCATCTTTCTCACGGACTACTTGCTTGCCGCCGACGGCGGAGCGCCCGCCGGGGACTGCTACGGCCGTGGTCCGGTGGAGGTTTTATCTGGGATTACAGACACTGGACAATCGCGGTGGCCTCCGCCGGCCTCCCGCGGAGGCATTCTTAAGTACGGGATACCGGACATCCCCTGCCGAAGGACGGACATGACAACTGCACCGCACGCCCCCGCCACCCCCGCTGCCAGGGCCGCCTCCAAGGTTCCCGCCGCCGAAAACACCCTGCGGATCCTCAAACTGCTGGCCTCCAAGCGCGGGCCGATGGCGGCGTCGAACATCGCCACAGCGCTGGACCTGCCGCGCTCCAGCGTCTACCACCTCCTGGGCGTCATGGAGGCCAATGGCTTCGTGCTGCACCTGCATGAGGAACGCCGCTACGGGCTGGGCATCAGCGCGTTCGAGCTCAGCTCTGCGTACTCCCGGCAGGAGCCGCTGTCCCGGTTGGGCCGCCCCATGCTTGCCGCCCTGGTGGACAAGATCGGGGAAAGCGCCCATCTGGCCGTCCTGCACGGCCGCGACGTCCTCTACATCGTGGAGGAACGCGCCAAAAACCGCCCTTCCCTGGTGACCGACGTCGGCGTCCGGCTTCCCAGCCACCTCACCGCCAGCGGCCGGGCCATCCTGGCCGCCCTGCCGAAGTCCCAGGTCCGGGCCCTCTACCCGAATGCCGCCGCGTTCAGCGTCCGGCACGAGAGCGAAACCGCCATCACCAAATACTCGGTCCTCTCCTCGCACCTGGATCAGGTCCGGCAGCGCGGCTACGCTACCGAACACGGCGAGGTCACCCCCGGCTTCGGCTCGATCGCCGCTGCCGTCACGGACCACGCAGGCTGGCCGACAGCCGCCGTCGCCGTGACCTTCCTCGAGGACAAGCTGCCGCCGGAGCAGTGGCCGGCCCTGGCCGCGCGGGTCAAAAAAGCCGCCGACGATCTCTCGGTCCGGATCTACGGACGCCCCAACCCAACTAACTAGCAGCTGGGGCCGTTTTAGGCCCGGAAAACGGCTTCTGCTGCGAGTCAGTTGGGTCTGGGATTCCGGACAGCACCCCCGCCAAAGCCCTGTGACCGGCGCCACCGGCAGGCTTTAGTAGATACAGAACCTCTCCCCGGAACCACCCCACACCACGAAGGAGCCCCTCATGGCACCCGTCGATTTCACCACCGGTGCCCGCCCGGTCAAGGCAGCCCGCGGCACCGAGCTCACCGCCAAAAGCTGGCAGACCGAGGCCCCGCTGCGCATGCTGATGAACAACCTGGACCCCGAGGTGGCCGAACGCCCGGACGACTTGGTGGTCTACGGCGGCACCGGCCGGGCCGTCCGGTCCTGGGCCGCCTTCGACGCCATCACCCGCACCCTGGAAACCCTCGAAAAGGACGAGACCCTGCTGGTCCAGTCCGGCAAACCGGTGGGCGTCTTCCGCACCAACGAATGGGCCCCGCGCGTACTGCTGGCCAACTCCAACCTCGTCGGGGACTGGGCCACCTGGCCGGAATTCCGCCGGCTCGAGGCCGAGGGCCTGATGATGTACGGCCAGATGACCGCCGGGTCCTGGATCTACATCGGCACCCAGGGCATCCTGCAGGGCACCTTCGAAACCTTCGCCGCGATCGGCCGTAAGCTCACCGGCGACGAGAACGGCACCCTCGCCGGCACCCTGACCCTCACCGGCGGCTGCGGCGGCATGGGCGGCGCGCAGCCGCTCGCCGTCACCCTCAACGACGGCGCCTGCCTGATCGTCGACGTCGACGAATCCCGCCTCCGCCGCCGTGCCGGCAAGCGCTACCTCGACGAGGTCGAAACCGACCTCGACGCCGCGATCGCCAAGGTCCTGAAGGCCAAGGAGGAGCGACGCGGCTGGTCCGTGGGCTACGTCGGCAACGCCGCCGAGGTCTTCCCCGAGATCCTCCGCCGCCACAACGCCGGCGAACTCACCGTGGACATCGTCACGGACCAGACCTCCGCGCACGACCCCCTGAGCTACCTGCCCGAGGGCATCACGGTCGAGGAATGGCACCGCGAGTCTGCGGCCGACCCGGAGGGCTTCACCAAGAAGGCCCAGGCCTCCATGGCCCGCCACGTCCAGGCCATGGTCGAATTCCAGGACGCCGGCGCCGAGGTCTTCGACTACGGCAACTCCATCCGCGACGAGGCGCGCAAGGGCGGCTACACCCGGGCCTTCGAGTTCCCCGGCTTCGTCCCGGCTTACATCCGACCGCTGTTCTGCGAGGGCCTGGGCCCGTTCCGCTGGGTTGCCCTCTCCGGCGACCCCGAGGACATCCGCGTCACGGACGAGGCCATCAAGGAACTGTTCCCCGAGAACAAGCACCTGCACCGCTGGATCGACGCCGCGCAGGAACGGGTTGAGTTCGAGGGCCTGCCCGCCCGCATCTGCTGGCTCGGCTACGGCGAACGCGCCAAGGCCGGCCTGCTGTTCAACCGGCTGGTCAAGGAGGGCAAGGTCAAGGCCCCCATCGTGATCGGCCGCGACCACCTCGATTCCGGCTCCGTCGCCTCCCCGTACCGCGAAACCGAGGCCATGGCCGACGGCTCGGACGCCATCGCCGACTGGCCCCTGCTGAACGCCCTGCTCAACACCGCCTCCGGTGCCACCTGGGTCTCCCTGCACCACGGCGGCGGCGTCGGCATCGGCCGCTCGATCCACGCCGGCCAGGTCTCGGTCGCCGACGGCACCGACCTCGCCGCGCAGAAGCTCGAGCGCCTCCTCACCAATGACCCCGGCATGGGCGTCATCCGCCACGCTGACGCCGGCTACGACCGCGCCGTCGAGGTCGCCAGGGAACGCGGCGTCCGCATCCCCATGCTCCCCACGGACTCCCTAGCCTCGCAAGCTCGGCCAGGGGACCCTGTCCGCGTGGGCCCAGAGTCCGCAGACTCCGCAGAAGCAACGAAGTAGGGACCTCCGATGACCATTGCCACCCACGAACCGCTCACCGTCACCCTCGGCGCCAGCGGCGTCACGCCCGAGGACGTCGTCGCCGTCGCACGCCACGACGCCCGGGTCACCGTCGCCCAGGACGCCCTCGACGCCGTCGCGAAGGTCCGAGCCCACATCGACGGGCTCGCCAACAGCGAGGTCCCTGCCTACGGCATCTCCACCGGCTTCGGCGCCCTGGCCAACCGGCACATCCCCGCCGAACTGCGGACCCAGCTCCAGAAATCGCTGATCCGCAGCCACGCCGCCGGCATGGGCCCGGCCGTGGAACGCGAGGTGGTCCGCGGGATCATGTTCCTGCGCGCCAAGACCCTCGCCTCCGGCCGCACCGGCGTCCGTCCCGTAGTGCTGCAGACCATGGTGGATGTCCTGAACGCGGGCATCACCCCCGTGGTCCGCGAGTTCGGCTCGCTCGGCTGCTCAGGCGACCTCGCCCCGCTGTCCCACGTGGCCCTGGTCCTGATGGGCGAGGGCGAGGCCACTGGCCCCGACGGCACCCGTTTCGGCGGACGCGGCGAGGCCCCGGTTGCGGAGCTGCTGGCCGCGCACGGCATCGAACCCGTCACCCTGGCCGAGAAGGAAGGTCTGGCCCTGGTCAACGGCACCGAGGGCATGCTGGGCATGCTCCTGATGGCCATCGCCGATCTGCGGCTGCTGCTGACGACGGCGGACATCACCGCCGCGCTCAGCGTCGAGGCGCTGCTCGGCACGGACCAGGTGTTCCTGCCCGAGCTTCACGCCGCACTCCGGCCGCACCCCGGCCAGGCGGCCTCCGCGGACAACATGCTGCGGGTCCTCTCGAACTCCCCGATCGTGGCCTCGCACCGGGTCAACGACACCAAGGTCCAGGACGCCTACTCGCTGCGCTGCGCACCCCAGGTGGCCGGCGCCGTCCGGGACACCGTGGACCATGCCGCCCTGGTAGCCTCGCGGGAGCTCGCCGCCGCGATCGACAACCCCGTGGTGCTCCCGGACGGCCGGGTCAGCTCCAACGGCAACTTCCACGGCGCCCCGGTGGCCTACGTCCTGGACTACCTGGCGATCGCGGTCGCGGACCTGAGCTCCATCGCCGAACGCCGCACCGACCGGATGCTGGACCCGGCCCGCTCGCACGGGCTGCCCGCGTTCCTGGCCTCCAATCCCGGCGTGGATTCTGGCCTGATGATCGCGCAGTACACCCAGGCAGGGCTGGTCTCGGACAACAAGCGGCTGGCTGTCCCGGCGTCGGTGGACTCGATTCCGAGCTCGGCCATGCAGGAGGACCACGTGTCCATGGGCTGGCATGCCGCGCGCAAGCTGCGGCGCGCGGTGGAGAACCTGCGCCGGGTGCTCGCGATCGAACTGGTCACCTCTGCCCGGGCCCTGGATATCCGCACCCAGCTCTCCGACGGTACCCTCGAAGCCGGCCCGGCAGGCTCAGCCGTCATCGCCGCCCTCCGCGGCGTGGTGGAGGGCCCGGGAACGGACAGGTTCCTCTCCCCGAACTGGAGGCCGCGGACCGACTGGTGGGCTCCGGCGCCGTCCGCGACGCCGCCGAATCCGCCGTCGGAAATCTTGCCTGACGGCGCAGAAAATGCAGGGACGCCGGGCGTTTCGGGGACCCCCCGAAATGTTCGGCGCCCGGTCCGCCGAGGCGGTGCGGAATGTAGTAAAACTATGACCGGCGCCACACCGGTGCGCGCAGTGGATTCAGAGCATGGATTCACACCACAGATTCACACAGCAACAAGATCTACAAAGGGGTAGACGTTCATGAAAGCACGCGGGACGGTCCTGTCCAGGCGCACGGCATACACGGCCACAGTCTCGGACTGGCGGAGCCTCACGGCGGGGGACCGGGTGGAGATCCTCAAGCATGCCCAGCTGATCGCGGCCGGGTCCGTGGAAGAAGTCTCGGACAGCGGCAACGTCCTCTGGCTGGTGCCGGCGGCGCCGGGTGAGGCGCAGCTGTTCCTGAAGTCCGACGGCGTCCAGGTCCGGCGCAGCTAGGGCAGCGCGCGCAGACTGCCCGGACCCGGACCCGGACATGCGAAAGGCCGGTGAGGCGGTTCCTCACCGGCCTTCCGTATGTCCAGGAGTCCGCTACGCGGCGATGGCCTCGCGGCTCTCGTGGGTCTCGCCGAAGGGCACGGTGTCATCGAGGGACACGGTGTAGGCCCCCGGCTGGTGCCGGGTGACCCGGATGCCGCAGCGCCGTTCGACGGCCGCCGAGGCGATCAGGGTGTTGACGGCGTTTTCGAGGCCGCTGTGGACTTCGCGCGCACTGTCAAACGAGAGGCTGATGGACGTGGCATCGGGGCCGACGGCCCGCATGGTGTGTGTGTTCATTACTGGTCTTTCGTTGAATCAGGCCGTTTGGCCGCCCTCTATTCTAGTCCGCGGGGCACGATGGGCCTGTCCGGAGCCGGTAGGGTGCAAGAAGCGGTACACGATTGAGGTAACGGCACGCTCCCCGCGGGGACGGCGCCCGGACCCCCGGCCCGGGCCCGCAATCCGGTTTCCACAGGAGGGCATGCGCCATGTTTGAAGCTCCCAGCATCGTTTTTACCGCGGCCGGGATCGCAGTCTTCGTAGCCGCCATCCTGCCGAAGCTCCTGCGCAACGCGCCCCTGTCCATGCCGATGGTCTTCCTTGGCGGCGGCATGCTGGCCTTCACCCTCATCCCGTCGCTGCCGGACCCTGACCCGCTGCAGCACGGGGACTTCGTCGCCCACCTCACCGAGGTCTGCGTCATCATCTCCCTGATGGGCGCGGGCCTGGCGCTGGACCGTCCCGTGGGCCGGAAGGCGTGGTCCACCACCTGGCGGATGCTGGGCCTGGCCATGCCGCTGTGCATCGTGGGCCTGACCCTGCTGGGGCTCTGGTTCCTGGGCCTGGGACTGGGCGCGGCGCTCCTGGTGGCCGCGGCCCTCGCCCCCACTGACCCCGTGCTGGCCTCCGAAGTCCAGGTGGGGGAGCCGGCTGACGAGGACGAGGAGACCGAACGCGAGGACGAAATTCGGTTCGGGCTGACCTCCGAGGCGGGACTCAACGACGGTCTGGCCTTCCCGTTCGTGTACCTGGCCATCGCCATCAGCTTCGTCGGCGCAGCACCCTCGGCCTGGCTGGGCCACTTCCTGGCCGTGGACCTGCTGTGGCGGATCGTCATCGGCGTCCTGCTCGGCTTCGGCACGGGCAAGCTGCTGGGCCGTCTCTTCTTCACCGCCCGGCACGAAACCATCCGGCTCTCCAACCACTCGGAGGGCTTCGTGGCCCTCGCGGCCACCTTCCTGGCCTACGGCGTCACCCAGCTGCTGGACGGCTACGGCTTCGTGGCGGTCTTCGTCTGCGCCCTCACCATCCGCGCGGCGGAGCGCACGCACGGCTTCCACCGGGTCATGCACTCCTATGTCGAACAGCTCGAGCGGCTGCTGACAGTGGTGATCCTGGTCCTCCTGGGCGGCGCGATCGCCCGCGGACTGCTGGCCGGAATCGGCTGGACCGAGGTGCTGGTAGCGCTGGCGTTCCTGCTGATCGTGCGGCCGCTGGCCGGGTGGCTCGGGCTGGCTCGGGGCAAGACCGGCCCGCGGGAACGGATCGCCATCTCCTTCTTCGGCATCCGCGGCATCGGCTCGCTCTACTACCTGGCATTCGCCGTGGCGCACGGAAACTTCGCCGCCCAGGCGCAGCAGCTCTGGGCCTTCGTCGGCCTGGTAGTGGCGATGTCGATCGTGCTGCACGGGGCCACCACGGCCCCGGTGATGAACCGGCTGGACCGGCTGCGCGAGCGCCGCGCGATCGAGGTCCACGGCGACGAGGACCGCGCCCCGCACACCCCCATCTAGGCGATCCCGCTGGTCTCCAGGCGATTCCCGCAGCCCGGCCAGGGCCCTCGGCGGCCCGCAGGGCGCAGCGGAGCTCCGGCGTCAGCGGATCAGAGTGTCGATCAGCCGCGCGGCGACCTTGGCGGTGCGCGCATCGACGTCGTACTCCGGGTTCAGCTCCGCGACGTCCACGTGCAACAGCTTTCCGCTCGCTGCCACCTGCCGGCAGACGGCCGCGATCACCGGCAGCGGCACCCCGTAGGCGGCCGGGGCGCTGACGCCCGGGGCCACCGACGCGGGCAGGACGTCCAGGTCGATCGTCAGGTAGAGCGCGTCCACGCGGTCCAGGAAGCGGGCGACGAACTCCGCCGCGGCGTCCGCGGTGCAGTCCTCGTCCAGCAGGTATTCCACGCCCAGGCGTTCGGCGGTGCGGAACAGGGCGGCGGTGTTGTTGGGTTCGGAGATGCCGACGACGGCGTACTCCAGCGCGCGCCCCGCGGCGGCTTCCGCGCGGGCCATCTGCAGAAACGGGGTGCCGGAGCTGGGGACGGGTTCGTCCCGGAGGTCGAAGTGGGCGTCCAGGTTGAGGACGCCAACGCGCAGCCCGTCCCGGACCGCGGCGCTCCCGGCCACACCCAGGTAGCTGGCGAAGGCCGTTTCGTGGCCGCCGCCCAGCACCACCGGCAGCGCACCGGCGTCGAGCAGGCCGCTGACGATCCGCCCGGCCCGGACCTGGCCGGCCTCCAGTTCGTCCCCCTCGACGGTGACGTCCCCCGCGTCGTGGACGGTCCGGCCGGAGTGGAAGGCCAGGGGCCCGAGGGCGGCGCGGAGGGCTGCCGGGGCCGCCACCGCGCCGGGGCGGCCCTTGTTCCGCCGGACGCCGGCGTCGCTGGCGAATCCGAGCAGGACCGCGGCGCGGGTGTCCCCGGACGTGGGTGTGGGGGTGCCGCCTGCCCGGTCCGGGGAGGCTTCCGGGGAGACCGCCGGGTACGGCGTGACCGCCTGCCACCAGCGGTGGTGCTCGGCGCCGTCGCCGTCGAACCTTCCGGACCAGGGCTGGGGCGCGACGTCGGGGGCGGGGCAGAGGAGAGGCATGCTCCTAGCTCACCGCAGCGACAGGAGGAAAACCAGCGCACCCGCCGTCGTCCTGTCCGGAATCCCGGAAACGTCCCGGCGCGGGGGACAACCCGGGCCTTAAACGCCGGAGGGCACCCCGCCGCGGTGAAACACTGCGGCGGGGTGCCCTCCGGAAGAGTGCGCGACTCCTAGTGGATGCCCAGGGCGGCCTCGATCGGGCCAATGCCGAAGAACAGCAGGAACGCGGCGGCCACGGCCCACATCAGCGGGTGGATCTCGCGGGCCCGGCCCTGGAAGAGGCGGATCAGCACGAAGGAGATGAAGCCGGCGCCCAGGCCGTTGGCGATCGAGTAGGTGAACGGCATCAGGGTGAAGGTCAGGAAGGCCGGGATCGCGATGCCCCAGTCCTGCCAGTCGATCTTGCCCACCTGGGAGACCATCATGAAGCCCACCACCACCAGGGCGGGGGCCACGGCCTCGAACGGAACCAGGTTGATCAGCGGGGTGAAGAACATGGCCACGAGGAACAGCAGGCCGGTGACCACGGAGGCCAGGCCGGTGCGTGCGCCCTCGCCGATACCTGCGCCGGACTCGACGTAGATCTGGTTGGAGGAGACAGACGCGCCGCCGCCCACGATCGCGCCCAGGGCGTCAATCTGCAGGACGCGGTCGACGTTGGGGATGTTGCCGTCCTTGTCGATGGTGCCGGCCTCGGTGGCCAGGCCCACCATGGTGCCCATGGCGTCGAAGAAGATGCTGAGCAGGATCACGAAGGCCAGCAGGGTGGCCGCGACGACGCCGAGGTGCTCGAAAGCGCCGAACGGGTTGGCCTTGCCGATCAGGGACAGGTCCGGGGCGGCCCACTCGGAGAACTTCGGCGCCACCAGGGACCAGCCCTGCGGGTTGTAGTTCTTGCCGTCGAAGCTGGGTCCGATGTGCAGGGTGAATTCCAGGATCACGGAGAGGATCGTGGAGGTGATGATGCCGATCAGGATGGCGCCCTTGACCTTGCGGACCACCAGCGCGATGGTCAGGATCAGGCCGACGACGAAGACGAAGGTGGGCCAGCCGAGCAGCTTGCCGTCGAAGCCCAGGCCCACGGGGACGGTGGTGCCGGCGACGTCGGGGATGCGGCGGACGAACCCGGCATTGACCAGGCCGATCAGGGCGATGAACAGGCCGATGCCCACCACGATCGCGGTCTTGAGGCCCTCCGGGACGGCCTTGAACACGGCGGTCCGGAAACCGGTGAGGACCAGGATCAGCATGGTGACGCCGGAGAGGACCACCAGGCCCATCATGTCCGGCCAGGTCAGGCCCGGGTTGGTGGCGACCGTGACGGCCACGAAGGCGTTGACGCCGAGGCCCGTGGCCAGGGCGAACGGGTGCTTGGCCCAGGCGCCCATCAGGATGGTCAGGATGCCTGCCACGAAGGCCGTGACGGCGGCGACGGCGGGGAAGCCGAGGGTGCCGCCGGATGAGTCCGCGCCCGAGAGGATCAGCGGGTTGAGAACCACGATGTAGCTCATGGCGAAGAACGTGGCGAACCCGCCGCGGATTTCACGGGAGAAGTTCGACCCCCGCTCGGAAATCTTGAAATACCGGTCGAGTGCAGAGCCCTGCTTAAGCATTGGTCCTCCGGGAGGGAAAAGGGTGTTAGCTAAATCCTATTAGGAGTGACGGCGCCCACCTGCCAGATTCGCCTAGTCTGTAAGGAAGCCAACACAAGGAGTTGCTCCGTCATGCCTTCCTACCGATCCACTCCCGCATCCGTTCTGGCCCGTTACCTGACCGCGGCGCTGCTGTTCGCCGCCGCCGCGCTGGGGCTGACCGTCCTGGGGGCCGCGCCCGCGTCCGCCCACGACTCGGTGGAATCCACCAGCCCGGCGGCCGACGCCAGCCTGCCGGCCCCACCGGAGAAGGTCTCGATCACCCTGAGCAACCACCCCCTGGCGATCGGCTCGCAGATCAAGGTCAACGACGCCGCCGGCACCAACTGGGCGGACGGCGACGTGCAGATCGTGGACAACGTCGCGTCCCAGCCGCTGAAGCCCGGCGCCCCCGCCGGCCGGTTCACGGTGCAGTGGCGCGTTGCCAGCTCCGACGGACACCCGATCGAGGGCACCTTCGGCTTCACCGCGGCGGCCGCGGCTCCGGGAGCGGCAGCAAGTACGGCCCCGGGCGCCAACACCGTGCCGACCATGGGCACCGCCGAGCCGGGCACGACGATCGCCCCGACGCCGGTGAAGGACGCGTCCGAGCCGTTTCCGTGGAGCATCGTGATCTTCGTGGCCGTCGCCATCGGCATCCTGGTGGCACTGGGCCTGATGGCGAAGCGCCGGCTGCAGGCCGGCGACGACGACCGGCCCTAACTCGCCTGCTATGTCGCGTGGCGGTTCAGGCGGGCAGCGCCAGTTGCCCGCCCAGCAGGGACGGCAGGCCTTCCGGGTGCACCTTGGCGGAAATGGCCTGGCCGACGACCTTGGCCTGCCGCAGCACTTCCTTCGGCGTCGGGGTGATCAGCTCGCCCACGCCCACCAGGTACATGCCGAGGGCGTGCATGGCGGCCATCAGGTTCTGGCCGACGGCGACGCCGAGCTCCACCAGCATGCGCCGCAGTTGGCTGTGCGCGCAGCGGGTGAGCACCAGGTGGTCTGCGTAGAGGATGCCGCCCGGGGTCCGGACCGCCCAGCCCTGGGACGGTGCCACGGCGGAGTCTGAGCCGGACGTTCCTGCCAGGCAGGCGGGGCCGGCGGCGGTTCCCGCCCCGGTGCCATCAGCCATCAGCCGGTCCAGTTGCAGGGCGCGGACCGAGCCGCGGACGTCTAGGTTGTGGCTGGCGGCGTAGTTGCGGAGGTGTCGGAGGATTTCGTTGCGTTCCCGCAGCGTGGCCGCGTCGGCCGCGTCGCAGCGCTGGAGGGACGAGGTGTTGGCCGGGTGGCCGGCCCCGAGGAGGTCCAGGCCGTCCACCACAATGGCGTCCACGCCGCGGCGCTGCAGCTCGCTGGCCACCGCCAAACCGGACAGACCCGTACCGATGACCACAGTGCTGGTCCGTTCGATTCCGCCGTTCACAGGCATGCTCGACACTGCAGGGTCCCTCCTCGAATAATGCCGGATCCGGGCCCGTGCCCGGACAGCTTTCCGGACCCGCCACAGGGCATCCCAAAGGGATGATCAGATCTGAAAGACGAGTCTCGGTTCAGCAATGCCTCAGAGGATACCCAACAATTCTGACCGTGAACAGACCCGCGTTAAGACTTTGACGCAATGCCCGCGAGCGGGCCTGCGGGCGGGCTGACGGTGGTCCGCGGAGGTGCGCGCCGCCGCCTCTGCGATCTGGCAGAATAGCCGCAACACAGCCACATTCGCGAGGAGGCGGACCCCATGGCCGAGGAACAGACGCACCCATACCGCGACGGCGATTCCGGCGGGGAACGCCCCGCCGTGCGCGGCATCGTCGTCGGCGTCGACGGCTCCGAGCACAGCCATTGCGCCCTCGTGTGGGCGGCCAGGGAAGCCGAACGCCGGCAGGAACCGCTGCACATCGTCACCGCCTACTCTGTGCCCGTCTTCGCCGCCTCCGGACTGGACGGCGGCTACGCCACCGTGGACGACTCCGTCATCCGCGAGGGTGCCGAGGCCATCCTCAAGCAGGCCATGGACAAGGTGGCCGGGTACTCAATCGACGTCGACGCCTCGGTGGAGAACGGCGACGCCTCCGGGGTCCTGCTGGAGATGACCGAGACCGCGGACCTGCTGGTCTTCGGCACCCGCGGCCGGGGCGGATTCGTCGGCCGGCTGCTCGGCTCGGTCAGCAGCGCCCTGCCCGCCCACGCCAAGTGCCCCACCGTGACCGTCCCGCTGGTCTGCGGCGACCGGCTGGGCGAGACCACCGAGGACCGGCACGTCCGGGCGGAGCGCGAGAAGTCGGGCCACCAGCCGGTGGAGAACGTCGTGGTGGTGGGCGTCGACGGTTCCGACCAGGCCCGGGTGGCCGTCCTTGAGGCCGCCGCCGAGGCGGAGCGCCTGGCCGCGAAGCTGCGGATTGTCTGCGCCGTGCCGCAGTACAGCGGCTCGCTCGCCTGGGTCCCCGCTCCGATGGACCGGGAGGCACTGTTCGCCGACATTCGGGTCCAGCTCGACGCCGGCGTCGCCTGGTTGAAGAGCCACTTCCCCAACCTGGAGGTGGAGACCAGCCTGGTGGACGGCTCGCCGGTGGACGTCCTGGTCGAAGCCAGCCGCCACGTGGAACTGGTGGTGGTGGGCACCCGCGGCCGCGGCGGCTTCGCCGGAATGCTCCTGGGCTCCACCTCGGACGGCATCCTGCACCACACCAAGGGCCCGGTCCTGGTGGTCCCGGACAGGGAAGATCCGCGGCTGGATGACCGTGCCAACTTCGGGCCGGTGCTCGGCCGCTCCTGAGCGTGATGCCCGTCACCGGCGGGCGTAGAGTTAATACATGAACTGCCATGCAGGAGCGCGGTCGTCATGACCCGCACGTGGCTGCGCTGGATGCCAGCCGCCGTCGTCCCCGCCGTGATTGCCGCCGGAGTCCTGGCGGGGTCGGTCCCGGCCAGTGCCAAGGATCCGCTGCCTTCGAAGACCCCGGCCGAGGTGATCGCACTCATGGCCGGGCAACGCCAGGCCGCGTTCTCCGGCACGCTGGACCAGGCCTCCAGCCTGGGCCTGCCGCAACTGCCCACCACCGGGCCGGGAAGCTCTCCGGAGACCGCCTGGCTCGAGCTGCTGACCGGACCGCACACGGCGCGCGTCTACCGCGACGGCCCCGGCAACCTCCGCGTGCAGGTACTGGACCGGCTCGCCGAACGCGACGTCATCCGCCGCGGCAACGACCTCTGGCTCTACTCCTCCAAGGACAACTCCGCCGCCCACGCCGTCATCCCCGCCGACGCCGGACACCAGGGCAAGGGCTCCGGTTCCGGGGCCGACGCCGGGACGGCCCCAACACCGGATGCGCTGGCCGCGAAGCTGCTGGCCGCGCTCGAACCCACCAGCGATGTGGCCGTCGCGCCGGAAGTCAGCGTCGCCGGCCGCTCCGCCTACCGGCTGGTCCTCACCCCGAAGAGCGCGGACACGCTGATGGCCTCGGCGGCGATCATGGTGGACGGCCAGACGGGACTGCCGCTGGGCGTGGAACTGAAGGCCCGCGGCCAGGCGGACCCGGCCTTCCGGGTGGCGTTCAGTGCCATCTCGCTGACCGCCCCGGCCGCCGGGATCTTCCAGTTCACCCCGCCGGCCGGCGCCAGCGTCAAGGAACTGCCCGTTCAGGATCACTCCGGCCAGGCCGCCCACAAGCCGTCCGGAACCGGCAAGGACCCGCAGGCCGGGAAGCGCAAGGTCAGCGGCAGCGGTTGGGACTCCGTACTGGAACTGCCTGCCGGTACGCTGACCCCACCGCCGTCCGGCACCGCCGGTGCCACGCCCGGCAACGCGGCGGCCCTGCTCCAGCAGGCCGCGGCTCCCGTAGCGGGTGGCCGGCTGTTGTCCACGGCACTGCTGAATGTCCTGATTCTCGACGACGGACGGGTGTTCCTGGGGTCCGTGCCGCTGGCGCGGCTGCAGGCCGCGGCCGGCGGCCAGTGACCGACCGCCCCGGGCACGCAGGGAACCCCGTGTCCCCGGTGAGTGAGACGCCCCCGGAGCGTTTGCCGCCCCCGGGAGCCGGGCCGTCCGGCCTCAGCATCGAGACCCGTGGCCTGAGTAAACGGTTCGGCCGCCAGCTGGCGGTCGACGGCGTCGACCTGTCCGTCCCGACGGGCTCCGTCTTCGGGTTCCTCGGCCCCAACGGCTCGGGGAAGACCACCACCATCCGGATCCTGCTGGGCCTGGCCGCGGCCTCCACCGGAACCGTCCACGTCCTGGGCGAGGAGATGCCGCGGCAGCTGCGGTCCGTGCTCCCACGAGTCGGCGCCCTGGTGGAAGGCCCCGCCTTCTACCCCTTCCTCTCGGGCACGGCGAACCTGCTGCGGTTCGACGCCGCGGACCCCGAGGCCCCCGCCCGGACCCGGCACGCCCGCGTCCACCGGGCACTGGAACGGGTGGGACTCACCCTCGCCGCGGACAAACCGGTCAAGGCCTACTCCCTGGGCATGAAGCAGCGGCTGGGCATCGCCAACGCGCTGCTGGCCCCGCGCGAGCTGCTGGTCCTGGACGAGCCCACCAACGGCCTGGACCCACAGGGCACCCGCGAGGTGCGGAACCTCGTGCGGTCCCTCGCCGCGGACGGCACCACGGTCTTCGTCTCCAGCCACCTGCTGGCCGAGGTGGAACAAATCTGCACGCACGCCGCGATCATGAGCGCCGGACGCGTGGTGGCCCAGGGGACGCTGGCGCAGCTCCGACAGGACGGCCACGCCCGGGTGCGGCTGCTCACCCCCGACCCCGACGACGCCGTCCGGGTCCTCCGCGGCCTGGGACTCCCCGCCGCGGCCGGACACGACGGGGAGGTCACCGCGCCGCTGCCGGAAGGCCCGGCCGCCGCGCCGCAGGCCCCGCCGGAAGATCTGGTCTCCGCCCTGGTGGCCGCGGGCGTCAGGGTACGGGGCTTCGCGGTGGAGCAGGGCAGCCTGGAGGACCGCTTCGTGGAACTGACCGGGGAGGGCTTCGATGTCGCCCGCTGAACCGGCGCCGCAGGAAAAGCCTGCGCCCGAATCGGGGCCGGAGCGCCAGCCCGGGCCCGGGGGTCAGCCCGCGACAGCGCCCCGGCCGTCCACCTCGCCCAGTCCCGCGCCGGTGCTCCGGCTGCTCGGCTCGGAACTGGCCGTGCTCTTCCGCCGCCGACGCACCTGGGCCATGCTGCTGGCGCTCGCCGCGATCCCGATCCTGATCGCCGTCGCCGTCAGGCTCTCCTCCGCCGTGCCGCCGGGCCGCGGCCCCGCCTTCCTCGACCGGATCAGCCAGAACGGACTCTTCGTCGGGATCACTGCCATGGTGGTGGCGGTCCCGTTGTTCCTGCCGCTGACGGTGGGGGTGGTGGCCGGGGACACCCTCGCCGGCGAGGCCGGCCAGGGCACCCTGCGGTACCTGCTGGCGGCCCCGGCCGGACGCGGCCGCCTGGTGCTGGTGAAGTACCTCGCCGCGGCGGCGTTCGCCGTCGCGGCCCCGGCCGCCGTCGCCCTGGCCGGCGCGGGCATCGGCGCCTTGCTCTTCCCGGTGGGGCCGGTGACGCTGCTCTCCGGGGACACCATCGGCGTCGCTGAGGCGGTGGGCCGGCTGCTCCTGATCGCCGCCTACCTGGCGGTGTCCCTGCTGGGTCTCTCCGCCGTCGGGCTGTTCGTCTCGGCCCTCACCGACGTGCCGGTCGGGGCGATGGCTGCCACGGTGGTCCTTGCCGTCGTCTCCCAGGTCGCGGATGCGTTGCCGCAGCTGGACTGGCTTCACCCGTGGCTGCTCAGCCACCGCTGGCTGGACTTCGCCGATCTGCTCCGGCAGCCGATCGGCTGGGACTCGTTCGGCGCCAACGCGCTGCTCCAGGCCGGGTATGTGGCGGTGTTCGGAGCCCTGGCCTACGCCCGGTTCGCCACCAAGGACGTCCTGTCCTGACGCCCGGACCGTCTCAGTAGCGGGCGGCGTAGGGGTAGAGCTGCATGCCGGACATCGCGGCGATGTCCGTGACGGTGATGCCGGCGTCCGGGTTCAGCGCCTGGACCACGCGGCCGCCGCCCAGGTAAATGGCCACGTGGTAGAAGCCGGGAGCGGAACCCCAAACCAACAGGTCGCCCGGCTGCGCGGCGGAGAGCGGAACCTTCACCGGCGCCTGGGCGAACTGGTCCGCCGCCGTGCGCGGGAGGCGCTTGCCGGCTGCGGCGAAGGCGTTCTGGACCAGTCCGGAGCAGTCGAAGCCGTAGGCTCCCGTGCCGCCGTACTGGTAGAAGTAGGGCGCGCCCACCTTGGCCAGGGCCGAGGAGATCGCCACCTGGTTGGAGCCTCCGGTGGACGGCGGCAGGACAGGTGCGGGTGCGGGGGCCGGTTGTACCGGGGCGGGCTGGACGGGAGCGGGCTGGACCGGTGCTGGCGCGGCGGCCGGGGGTGCCGGCTGGGCGGGCGCGGGCTGGGCCGGTGCGGGCTGTTGGGCCGCGGGGGAGTTCACCGGTGAGTTTCCCTGAGGGGTTCCGGTGGTGCCGGCTGGCTGGTTCCCCGACTGTGAAGCCGATGCCTGGGGCGCGGACGGGGCGGTGCCCCCCTGTCCCGGCTGCGGGGCCCTGGCGGCGGCGGCCGTCACCGCGGCCAGCTGCGCCTCCTGGCGCTGGCGTTCCAGCCCGTCGACCCGCTCGGTCTCGAGGGTGACGGTGGTGTTGCGGAGGGTGGCGAGCTGGCCCACCAGCACGGTCTTCTGCGCAGCGGCCTCGGTCACGGCCCGCTGCCGCTCGGTGTTGGCCCGCTCGGCGTCGGACTTGCGGGATTCCGCGGTGGCCGCGGCGTCGTCGGCCGCGCGGCGGGCCTCGGCGGCGGCGTCCTTGGTGGAGGCAGCTGCCGCGGCGGCGGTTTCCGCAGCCTGGAACGCCCGGGTGCGGCTGGCCGCGACGGATTCCAGCGTGGCGGCCTGCTGCAGGGTCTCGCCGTTGCCGCCCACCAGGCTGCCCAGGCCCGGGGTCATGCCGCCGTTGCGGTACAGGTCACCGGCGAGCTGCCCGATGACCTTGCGGGCCTTGGCCTGCTCGGTCTCCGCCGCGGAGGCCTTCGCGTCCGCCAGTGCGGCGGCATCCTTGCGGATCTGCAGCTGCACCAGCGCGTCCGTGTAGGCGTTGTTCGCGGCCAGGGACGCGGCCATGCCGGTGTCGCGGGCCACGGAGGCGTCGGCAAGGAGGCCGTCGATCCGGTCCACCTCGGCGGCGGCAGCTGCGGCGTCGGACTTCGCGGCGGCGATCTCCTCCGGGGACGGCAGTTCGGGCGAGGCGGGGATCCGCTGGACGGTGGCCGGGGCTGCGGTGGCCGCGTGCGTCGGGAGTGCCGTGGCACCCAGGAGGACGACGGCGGTACACAGGGCCGCGGCCCTGCCGCCGGTTCCGGACCAGATCATGGGAAAACCTCGCTGCAGTCAGGCTGGCGCGAGCGAGGGAAGGAGTGATGGCAACGAAAAAAGGCCCTCTGCGGATCGCCCAGCAGGCTCGAGGCTACGTGCCAAAAACCACTTTGGCAACAGAGGTCACATGAATAACATAAACAACACGAGTGTCATTCGGAAGGCATTGCTCCGGCGTGTCGCGTCGTCGGCTCAGCCCCAGCCGAGCTCATGCAGCCGCCCGTCGTCGATGCCGAAGTGGTGGGCAATCTCGTGCACCACCGTGACCGTGACCTCGTGCACCACCTCCTCACGGGAGGCGCAGAGATCCAGGATGGGGCCGCGGTAGATGGTGATCCGGTCCGGCAGTGACCCCGCGTCCCACCACGAGTCCCGCTCGGTCAGGGGAACGCCCTCGTAGAGGCCCAACAGGACCGTCTCCGGGTCCTCGCCGGGCTGCGGGACGTAGTCGTCCTCGATGAAGACGGCCACATTGTTCATCGTCGCGGCCAGCTTCGGCGGGATACGGTCCAGGGCGTCGGCGACAGCCGCCTCGAAATCGTCCGCCGACATCGCGAACCCGGTGCCGCCGTCGTCGTCGTTTCCGGCGGGCACGATCGGCAGTCCGGGCGGCAGGGAAGCGGTCATGGGAAAACCCTACGCCGGGCGCGGGCGCGACCGGCGGCGGGTGAGCGCGACGCCGGCCAGGCAGATCACGCCGCCCACCAGGCCCCACACGGTGGGGATCTCGCCCAGCAGCAGCCAGGAGATCAGGATGGTGGTGCCCGGCACCAGATAGGTGGTGGCGGCCAGGCGGCCGGCGTCGATCAGGGACAGTGCATAGGCCCAGGTGGTGAACGCGATGGCGGTGGGGAAGACGCCGAGATAGACCAGGCCCAGGGTGGCCGGCGGCGGGGCGGCTTGGACCTCCGTGACGAGCTGGCCGGCGAAGGGGAGGCAGCACAGGGCACCCACGAGGATGCCGAACCAGGTGGCCTGGGCGGCAGGGACCTTGCGCAGCACGGGCTTCTGGATGATGACGCTGACGGCGGCGAGGGCGGCGGCCAACAGGCAGAGCAGCACGCCGGCCACGTCCCCCTTCGACTGCTGCCCGGAACCGAGCGCGATCACCGCGACGCCGCCGAAGGCCACCAGGCTGCCGATGATCAGCCAGCGCGGGAAGCCTTCCTTGAGGATGATCCCCGCCATCACCGCCACCAGGATGGGGTTGACGTTGATCAGCAGCGCGGCCGTCCCGGCGTCCAACAGGTGCTCGGCGGCGTTGAGGGCCACGTTGTAGCCGCCGAACCACATCACCCCGTAGGCCACGATGGGCCACCATTCACGGCCTCGCGGGATGATCCCGGTGCGGCGCAGTTGCGGCACCACCACCACGCCCAGCGCGACGACGGCCACGGCCAGCCGGCCCAGGGTGAGGCTGCCGGGGGAGAAGCTGGGACCGACGGCGCGGATTCCCACAAAGGCCGACGCCCACAGCAGCACGGTGACGACGACGGCGGCGATGCCGCGGCCGCTGACGGCGGGCGGTACGCCCTGGGTGCGCGGGGGCTCGGGGAGGGCGGGGTCAGCGGGTGCCGTCAGGTTGTCATGCTGGGGGAGTCCAGTGCCGTTGCCGGCCGTTGTTGCCATAGTGCCAATCTAGCTCCCGCCGGAGCGGCCCGGCTGGCGGAAATCGGCCACGTCTCGTCGAGTTCCTGCCAGACCTCAGATTTGGGACCCGCTCAGTGCAGCACCCGGGCGGCGGCCCGGATGGCGTCTGCGACCCCGGTCAGGGCGGTGGAACCCTGCCGCCACTGCTGCCAGTAAAGGGTCACGTCCACCGGGGTCCCGGGGGAGAGTTGGGCGAGCCGGCCGGACCGGAGGTCCCCGTCCAGCTCCCGGTCCGGCATGAGGCCCCAGCCCAGGCCCTGCCGGATGGCGTCGGCGAACTCCTGCGCGGCGGGGATGTAATGCCGCGGCGGCCGGGAACCGGCGGACTGCATCGAGGCCAGCCACCGGTCCTGGAGGTCGTCCTTGCGGTCGAAGGCCAACATCGGTGCCTGGCCCAGGGCATCCGCGGAGACTCCGTGCGGGAACCATCGGCGGGAAAAGTCCGGGGTGCAGACTGCCAGGTACCGCATGGTCCCGAGCCGCCGGGAGGTGCAGCCGGGCACCGGTTCAGCTGTGGCGGTCACGGCCGCGGCGGCCGCCCCGGACCGGAGCAGGTCCAGTGAATGCTCCTGGTCCTCGCGCAGGATCTCCAGCCGGGCCGCGGTGCCGGCCGCCGCCACGCCGGGCATCGCCCAGGTGTGCAGGGAATCGCTGTTGATCACCAGCGTCAGCCGCGGGGCGGTATGGGGGCCTGCCGGCTGGAGTTCCTCGGCCAGGTCGGCGGTGAGCAGTTCCAGCCGCCGGGCGTAGCGCGCCACCACGTGGCCGGCGTCGGTCAGCGCCGGCGGCCGCGCCCGGGTCAGCACGGGACGTCCGACGGCGGTCTCCAGCGCGCGGATCCGCTGGCTCACGGCGGAGGCCGTGACGGAGAGCTCGTCCGCGGCCGCCTCGAAACTCCCCTCGGCCGCGATGGCCGCCAGCGTGCGGGCCTGCTCCGGCGTGATGTCGATCATTAGCCCAGCTTATGTTGCCGCAGAATCATTAACTGGTTTCAGGGTTCCGCGGCGCCTACGGTGGCAGGGTGATCCTCCCGCTGCTCACCGGCCTGTCCGCCGGGCTCTCCCTCATTGTCGCCATCGGCGCGCAGAACGTCTTCGTCCTCCGCCAGGGCATCCAGCGCTCGCATGTGGGCCTGGTGGTGGCTGTGTGCGCCGCCTCGGACCTGGTGCTCATCCTGGCCGGCGTCGCCGGGATCGGGGTCCTGCTGGACCGGGCACCCGCCGCCATCACCGTGATCCGGTGGGCCGGGGCCGCGTTCCTCCTGGCCTACGGGGCGATGGCGGCGCGGCGGGCGTTCCGTGGCGAGCGGATGGAGATTTCCGACGGCGCCCAGCCCCGGCGGCGGGTGGCGATTCTGGGCGCCTGCCTGGCCTTCACCTGGCTCAACCCGCACGTCTACCTGGACACCGTGCTGTTGCTCGGCTCGCTCGCCGCGGCCCAGGGCGACCCCGGCCGGTGGTGGTTCGGTGCCGGCGCCGGCCTGGGCAGCATCCTCTGGTTCACCGCACTGGGCGTCGGCGCCCGGTACCTCGCGCCGCTCTTCCGGCGCCGCGGGGCCTGGCGGGTGCTGGACGCGGGTGTCGCCGTCGTCATGGTGGCCCTGGCTGTGGCCCTCCTGGCCTGAGGTGCCGAACGGCGATGCGCTACCGGCCCCGCCCGACCCACTCCAGCAACCGCTCCACCGGCCAGGTGGTGATGATCCGGTCCGCGGGGACCCCGTTGCGCTCCGCCCGTTCCGCCCCGTACTGCAGGAAGTCCAGCTGGCCCGGGGCGTGCGCGTCGCTGTCGATGCTGAACAGGCAGCCGGCCTCGAGGGCCAGCTGGACCAGCTCATCCGGCGGGTCCTGGCGTTCGGGGCGGGAGTTGATCTCCACGGCCACGTCGTGCTCGGCGCAGGCGGCGAAGACCGCCTTCGCATCGAAGTCCGACGGCGGCCGCGTCCCCCGGGATCCGGAGAGCAGCCGGCCCGTGCAGTGGCCCAGGATCCGGGTGTGCGGGTCCCGGATGCCGCCGAGCATGCGGGCGGTCATGGTCCGGGTGTCCGCGCGGAGTTTCGAGTGGACGCTGGCCACCACCATGTCCAGCCGGCCCAGCAGCTCCGGGCTCTGGTCCAGGGTCCCGTCCTCCAGGATGTCCACCTCGATGCCGGCCAGCAGGCGGGTCCGCACCCGGCCGTCGTCGTCCTGGTCCGCCTCGATCCCGGGCAACAGGTCCAGCTGCTCGCCCAGCCGCTCCGGGCTCAGGCCGTTGGCCACCTTGAGGTTCGGCGAATGGTCCGTGAGCCCGAGGTACTCCCGGCCCAGGGTGCGGGCTGCGTCCAGCATGGCCTCGATCGGGGATCCGCCGTCGGACCAGTTGCTGTGGCTGTGCAGGTCACCGCGTAGCCGGGCCGCCAACTCGCGGCCGCCCTCGGCCAGCGGGGCCGCGCCGCGTTCCCTCAAGTCCGCGAGGTAGTCGGGTACCCGGCCGTCCACCGCCTGGGCGATCACCTCGAACGTCCGGTCGCCGATGCCCTTCATCCGCTTCAGCCGGCCGTCCGCGCGCCGCGCCGCCAGCTCCTCGGGGGCGAGGCCGGCGACGGCGGCCGCCGCCTTCCGGAAGGCCTGCACCTTGTATGTCCCGGCGAGCTCGCGCTCCAGCCAGAAAGCGATCTCGTTGAGGGCTGCGACGGCGTCCATCCGACCATCATCCACACACCCCGGCGGGCCCTGTCCAGAGCTTATTCCCGGATCGGGCAACCGATTTTGGAGTTTCCGGAAGTTGGCCCTATAGTTTTAGAGGTCCAGTTCGGAGGAACCCGGCGGGCGCAGGAATCACGGCTTCGGCGTGTGGCTTTTGTCCCGGCATTAATGGTTTGCCGGATGGCGTCCTGGCCCCCATCGTCTAGCGGCCTAGGACACCGCCCTTTCACGGCGGCGGCACGGGTTCGAATCCCGTTGGGGGTACGCAGGGAGCTGGTCAAACCGGATGAAAAAGTCTGGTAAGCTAGAGTCCTTGAAAAAGTGCGGTAGCGATACGGCGCAAGCAAGAAAACGCAGTAACAAGCAGTACACGCAAGGCCCTGTAGCGCAGTTGGTTAGCGCGCCGCCCTGTCACGGCGGAGGTCGCGGGTTCAAGTCCCGTCAGGGTCGCTTTGGTTGCCAGAAGAAATTCCGGCGGTCATGGTGACATGTCACCTAGGCTCTGTAGCTCAGTTGGTAGAGCGTTCGACTGAAAATCGAAAGGTCACCGGATCGACGCCGGTCGGAGCCACCAGCTAAAACCCCCAGGCAATGCCTGGGGGTTTTTCTTTAACCCTCAGGCGCGGGATACCGGTAATGAGGCGCACAATGAGGCAATATCCGGACCCTTCGGTACTCTGTGGGATTGCGAATAGTGGGCGGGCGTCACCCTCGGGACGCCAGCCCTTGCCCCGGAAGGGCCGCTTTGATCTGGAGGCCTCTGATGTGGTCAAAACTTGAGACGTATTTGTTCCCTTTGCCACCGGGAACTTCTTGTCCCTCGGGAACCTTTGAATATGAGCTTTCGTCGGGCACGATGCAGTGGTCCGACGGGTTGTTCGGGATTCATGGGCTGCACCCCGGTGATGTTGTTCCTACCTTGGAACTGTTCATGGCCCACAAGCACCCCTCCGACCGTGACCACATCCTAGGTATTTGGGCAGACCTGGTGCGCGACGGCGGCCAGGCGGCCTTGATGCACAGAATCAGGGACATCCGAGGCCGTGAGCGACGGGTTTTCTCAGCGGTTCAGGCCGTGGCCGACGCGACGGGGAAGGTGGACTCTGTCCGCGGATTCATGGTGGACGTGACGCAGAGTCTCCGGATCGAGTCGAAGGAAGCCGCGGAGAAAGCCATCGTGGGAAGCCATGCGCACCGGGAGCTCATCGAGCAAGCGAAGGGGATCGTCATGGCCCTAAGAGGTGGAGACGGCCCGGCGGCCTTCGGGACACTCTCCGCGGCGAGCCAAAACTCCAACCAGAAACTCCATGCTGTGGCGGAGGGACTCGTCCGCGCGGCTGCTGAGGGCCGGGCGGCGGCCCACTTGGCATCACTGCAAATCTTCAAGGCTCCTTAGCGGGCCGCAACTCGCAACAGGGGCGGTCACTCCTACGTGACGGGGTAGCTGGAGAGGATGTAGTCGGCGGCAGCCGGACCGGTGATGCGCCGGCGAAGGTTGAGGGGGTCGATACCCTGGTGCTGAAGGACATCGCGGAGCTGGAGTTCCTCCAGCGGGGTGATGCCGTGGAGTAAGCACCAGCTGGTGTAGAGCCCGTAGAGGCAGTCGGGGCCAAGCGGCGGTTCGGTGTTGTCGGGGACAGTTGCTTCCAGGAGGAAAGCTGTGACGTGAGACGTGGGCATGGTCGGGCCGTTCTCTTCGGTCTATCATCCCACCGGCCTGCTTCAGTGGATTTCCCGTGGGGGCCAGGGGCCACCACGACAGTTCAGCTCCCAAGGTACTGGGAGGTCCCGGTCCCGTCCACCCCGGGCAGCAAGGGATCCGCCCGGGCCGGGCGGTCGCTCTCCGACCGTTTTGGGGACACGCCGGGGCCCCGGGCTAAACTCGCACGCTGGGGAAGAACGCCAAGGCCACGGCCGGTCCCGCGGACCCCGTGGCGCAATCTCGACCAGAAGAGTAACTGTGAAGAACATCCTGCCCGCCGTTGCCCGCCCGCTGACCCTCGCCGCTGCCGTCTCCGCCCTGGCGTTGACCGGCTGCTCGGCCCCCGAAGCCGCCGCTCCGGCGTCGTCCGCTTCCGCGCCGGCCACGGCCTCTGCTACCTCGACGCCCAGCGCCGCCGCCGCCTCCGGCCCGTGGGGCGACTTCCCGTCGGCCGCCGAGGCCTGCAAGACCATCTCCGAGCAGGCCACCGGCGCCTCACTGCTGCCGATGTCCGCCGCGCAGGGCAAGACCGCCGAGCTGGAGCAGTACAAGGCGGAGTTGAGCCGGACCGCGGAGCGTGTGCCGGACAGCCTCAAGGTCGCCTTCAGCAAGCTGAACCAGGTGGCCATGGCCGGCCTGAGCGACCAGACCGTGTACAGCAGCGGCAGGTTCCAGGCCGCCATGGCCCCGGTCACCGGCTGGATCGCCGCGAACTGCAAGTAGCCCGGCGGCCGGATCCTCCCGCCTCATCCCCATGGTCGGCCCCACGGGCTAGGGTGGTGGAAAAGAGAAGGGAGTGCCCCATGGACTACCAGGATTCCCACCCGGCCGCTGCCGACGGCGCGCTGGTTCCGGCCGCGGCGTCCGCTGCCTCCGGCCGCACCGTTATTTCCGAGACCGCCGTCGCCAAGGTTGCCGGGATCGCCGCCCGCTCCGTGCCCGGCGTCTACTCGCTGGGCAGCGGCCCGTCCCGTGCCCTAGGTGCCATCCGCGACGCGGTCGGCAGCGTGGACCACGCCGCGGGCGTCCGCGCCGAGGTGGGCGAGACCCAGGTGGCTGTGGACATCGACCTGGTGGCCCTCTACGGCACGCCCCTGCACCCGCTGGCAGACCAGATCCGCGCCGCGGTGTACGCGGCCGTGGAAGAGCTCGTCGGCCTGCAGGTCATCGAGGTCAATGTCGAAATCCACGACGTGTTCGTCCCCGGCCCGCCCAAGCCCGCGGCCGCAGACGCCCGTCCCACCCGGGAGGTCCTGCAATGAGCCCCACCATCGCCGGCATTGCGGCCGGAGCGTTTCTGGCCTTCATGTCCTTTGCGTTCGGCGCGTGGGGCTTCCTCGGCTCCCTGCTCTTCATGGCCATCGGCGGGCTGCTGGGCCGCGCGGCGGAAGGGAAACTGGACCTTCGCGGCGTCCTCGACGCCATCACCGGCCGGCGCTCCTCCTCATGAGCGTGGCCACCGGGCGGCAGCTGGCCGGACACAACCGGATCAACACCCAGGCGCTGACGTCGGTGGCGCGCGCCGCGGCCGCCGAGGCGCTGGGCGTCCCGGCGCAGGACGTGCGCGCGGACTGGAACGACGACGACGGCCTGCTGGCCCTCTCGCTCGTCACCCCCATCGCCATCCCGTCGCTGACGTCCGTGCTGCGCGACCCGTCCCGGGTGGCGTCCTTCGGCGGACCCATCCAGGACCGTGCCGTCGCGGCCAAGGCGCAGATCCTGCACCGCGTCACGGAGCTCAGCGGGGCGCAGCTCAGCCGGGTCGACATCCGCATCAGCGGCGCCACCATCACCGACGGAGGGCGGGTCCGGTGACACACGCAGCGCAGCCGAACGACGTTCCCCCGGGTCCGGGGCCGGATCTGCCCGGGAACCCCGAAACCTTTGCCAACCCCGAAACCTCCGGCGAGCCCGGCAGGCAGCGGATACTGGCCCGCGAGACCACCTCGTCCCGCGCCGGTGCCGCCGTGGTGGCGGCCATCCTGGTGATCGCCGTCTGCGGCTACGCGCTGCTGGAAACGGCGGTGCGCGCCGTCGGCCAGCCGCCCTGGCTGATCGACCCGCAGACCGCGGCGGACCAGGTCACCGCCCTGCCCGCCGGGGTCCCGCCGGTTCTGCTGGGCACCGTGGGGGCCATCCTGCTGGCAGCCGGTGCGTGCTTCGTCATGGCCGCCGTCCTGCCGGGCCGCCGCGCCCGTCACGTCCTCGCTGACCCTCGTGCCGCCGTCGTCGTGGACGACGAGGTGATCGCCTCGGCCCTGGCCCGACGCGCCCGGCTGGCTGCCAATGTGACCCAGGAACAGGTCATGGTTGTGGTCTCCCGCCGCGAGGTCCAGGTCAATGTCCGGCCCACCTCCGGCGTCCCGCTCCGTGCCGGTGACCTGCAGGCCGCGGTCGAGGCCGAACTGCGCGACATGGCGCCCGAACCGATGCCCGCCGTCCGGGTCAACGTGGCCTCCTCGGGGGTGATCGGCGCATGAACGGCACCCCGCGCGTCCTGAACCGGACCCTGGTCGGCATCTTCGGCCTTCTGTTGGTGGCCGTGGGGCTGCTGCTGGTCCTGCTGGCCGCCGTTCCCGCCGTCGCCGCCTGGTGGCAGGGCTGGTCCTCCGAGGAATGGGACCGCATCCGGACGCTGTCCGAAAGCACCCGGATCCCCGGCCAGTCCGAGAGCTGGCTCTGGATCGCGATGGTCCTCCTGCTCATCGCCGTAATCGTGGCGATGGTGGCCTGGCTGGCGCAGCAGGGCAAGGGCCGCTCCAACATCCTCGTGACCGAGGACGACGCCGGCGAGGTCCCCGGCTACGTCCGGATCGGCGGCGGCGTCGCCGAGCAGGCGCTCCGTGCCGCCCTCGCCGGCCGCCCGGACCTGGCCGGAGCCACGGTAGCGACGTACGACTTCCGGGGCCGGCCCGGTCTCCGGATCCGGGTCCAGCCCCGCCAGGGGGTCGCCCCGCACCTGCTCGCTGCAGAGGTTTCGGCGCTGGTGGAGGCCCTGGACGCGGTGATCGGACGGCGGACTCCGGTGCTCATCCACATCGGCTCCGGGGCCCGCTCCAGGTTCGGGCGCGCCGAACGGGTTCGCTGACCCCTGCTTCATGTCGCGTTTGTGAAACTCTTCCGCAACCCGCGATGTAAACGCTTGCATTTTGTTGGTAAGCCTGATTACTGTGATCGGTACCACATGAATGCATCACCGGTTCCGCCGGTACTCAGCGAGGAGCACCTGTATGAAAACCCGTAAGTATCTACTTCCCGTGGCCGCGGCCGGTGTGCTGGCCCTCTCCCTGTCCGCCTGCGGTGGCGGCGGCAGCTCCAGCGGTGGCGGAGGCGGTAACTCGGGCGGCGGTGACGCGGCAGCCAACATGGACGGACGCGGTCCCATCACGTACGTCCAGGGCAAGGACAACAGCAACGTCGTCCGGCCGCTGATCGAGAAGTGGAACGCGGCGCACCCGAACGAGAAGGTCACGTTCAAGGAGCAGACCGACCAGGCCGACCAGCAGCACGATGACCTGGTCCAGAACTTCCAGGCCAAGAACGCCAACTACGACGTGGTCAGCGTCGACGTCGTCTGGACCGCGGAATTCGCCGCCAAGGGCTGGCTGCAACCGCTCAAGGACAAGATGGCGCTGGACACCTCCGGCATGCTGAAGCCGACCCTCGACGCCGCTTCCTACAAGGGCACCCTCTACGCGGCCCCCGAATCCTCCGACGGCGGCATTCTGTACTACCGCAAGGATCTGGTCCCCACCCCGCCGAAGACCTGGGACGAGATGATGAGCATGTGCTCGATCGCCAAGTCCAACAACATGGGCTGCTACGCCGGCCAGTTCTCCAAGTACGAGGGCCTGACGGTGAACGCCTCCGAGGCGATCAACTCCGCCGGCGGCTCCGTCCTGGACAAGGACGGCAAGCCCAGCCTGAACACGGATGAGGCCAAGGCCGGCCTCGGCAACCTCGCCAAGGCCTACGCCGACGGCAACATCCCGAAGGAAGCCATCACCTACAAGGAAGAGGAATCCCGCCAGGCGTTCCAGGACGGCAAGCTCCTCTTCCTGCGCAACTGGCCCTACGTCTACAACCTGGCCGTGACCGAAGGTTCCTCCAAGGTCAAGGACGTCCTGGGCATGACCGCCCTTCCGGGCAAGTCCGGCCCCGGCGCCTCCTCCCTTGGCGGCCACAGCGCCGGCATGAGCGTCTACTCCAAGAACAAGGCCACCGCGCTGGACTTCATGAAGTTCCTCACCACCGAAGAGACCCAGAAGTTCTTCGCCACCCAGGGTTCGCTGGCCCCGGTCCTGACCAAGCTCTACGACGACAAGGACCTGGTCGCCAAGCTGCCGTACCTGCCGGTGCTGAAGACCTCCATCGAGAACGCCGTCCCGCGCCCCGTGACCCCGTTCTACCCGGCCGTCAGCAAGGCCATCCAGGACAACGCATACTCGGCCATCAAGGGCGAGAAGGCTGTTGACGCAGCACTGTCCGACATGCAGAAGTCCATCGAAACCCAGACTAAGTAGTCACACCATGGCAACCGAACTAGGCCCGACGCCGGTTAAGAAACCGGCGTCGGGCGGGGCCGCCCCGCAGCGGGCCCCGAAGAAGGGCGTGGGGGAGGACAACGTCATCGCGAGCCAGGGCAAGTGGGCTTCGTGGCTGCTCGCCCCCACCATCCTGGCGCTTTCCGTGGTGATCGTTTACCCGATCATCAGCGCCATTGTGATGTCGTTCCAGGCCGACGCCGGCCTGGACCCGGCTACCGGCCTCTTCACCGAGGGCGGCCCGGCCGGTTTCAGCAACTACGTCAACTGGATCGCGCAGCAGTGCTCCTCGCCCAACGGCGGAACCGTGGCCTGCCCGCCCGGCACCCTGGGCTCGCAGTTCTGGTCCGCGACCGCCACCACCTTCTTCTTCACGGTGGTGACGGTGGCCCTGGAGACCGTGCTCGGTTTCTGGATGGCCATGATTATGGCCCGCACCTTCAAGGGCCGCAGCCTGGTCCGCGCCGCCGTCCTGGTCCCGTGGGCCATCCCGACGGCCGTGACCGCCAAGCTCTGGCTGTTCATCTTCGCGTTTGAGGGCATTGCCAACAAGCTGTTCAACACCACCATCCTCTGGACCGGCAGCGAGTGGCCGGCCAAGTGGGCGGTCATCATCGCCGACGTCTGGAAGACGACGCCGTTCATGGCCCTGCTGATCCTGGCAGGCCTGCAGATGATCCCGGCCGAGGTGTACGAGGCGGCAAAGGTGGACGGTGCCACGGCGTGGCAGCGGTTCCGGATGATTACCCTCCCGCTGGTCCGTCCGGCACTGATGGTGGCAATCCTGTTCCGTACCCTCGACGCGCTGCGCATGTTCGACCTGCCGTACATCCTCACCGGCGGCGCGAACAACACCACCACGCTGTCCATCCTGGTGATCAACCAGATCAGGCAGGGCTTCAACGTGGCGGCAGCGCTGTCAACGATCACGTTCATCATCATTTTCCTGGTCGCGTTCATCTTCGTCCGGTTCCTCGGAGCCAACGTGGTTGAGCAGCAGACCGGCGCCACGAGGGGGAAGAAATGACCGCCGCCGCAACCGAGCTCCGCGCCGAGCAGGACCGCGGGCGCCGGGCAGCGCAGAACCGGGAGAAGTGGGCCCAGGGCCGGACCTACATCAGCGCCGCGGTGATCCTCATCTGGTGCCTGGCCCCGGCCTACTGGATGGTGGTGACGGCCTTCCGCGAGGTCGGGTTCACCTACGACACCTCGATCCTGCCCTCGCACGTGACGCTGGATAACTTCAACACCGCGTTCGACACCTCGTTCGGCAACCACTTCGGCCAGGCCCTGCTGAACAGTGTGTTCATCGGCGTCGTAGTCACCGTGGTCTCGCTGCTGATCGGCGTGTTCGCGGCCTACGCCCTGGCCCGGCTGAACTTCCGGTTCAAGTTCCTGGTCCTGGGCTTCATCCTGGGAGCCTCGATGTTCCCGGGCGTGGCCCTCATTACCCCGCTGTTCCAGCTCTTCACCAATATCGGCTGGATGGGTACCTACCAGGCGCTGATCATCCCGAACATCTCGTTCGTGCTGCCGCTGACCGTCTACACCATGACCTCGTTCTTCCGCGAAATGCCGTGGGAGCTCGAGGAATCGGCCCGGGTGGATGGCTGCACGCAGGGACAGGCGTTCCGGAAGGTGATCATGCCGCTCGCGGCGCCGGCCATCTTCACCACGGCGATCCTGGCGTTCATCTCCTCCTGGAATGAGTTCCTGATCGCCAGCCAGCTCTCGTCCGACGCGACCCAGCCGGTCACCGTCGCGATCGCGAGCTTCGCCGGGGCCCAGCCGAACCAGATCCCGTACACGGCCATCATGGCCGCCGGCACCATCGTCACGATTCCGCTCGTGATCCTGGTGCTGGTGTTCCAGCGCAAGATCGTCGCCGGCCTTACCGCCGGCGCGGTCAAGTGACCCCGGGGACGGGGTCCTGATGGCTGCGCCCGGAAACCAGGGCCAGGTGCGCGGCGCCAACCGCCGCGTCCGCTCCGGCGAGGATTTCGACATCATCATCGGGTTCCTTGGTTTCTGGGCCGTGGTCCTGCTGGCGGTCACCGTCTGGATGGAGGTGACCGCCCAGCCGGCCCTCGGCTGGGCACTGGGTCTGCTGGTGACGCTGCTGGCGCTCTACGGAATGATCCGGCTGCGCCGGCGTCTCCCGGAGCGCACCGGCTCCCGCCGGCGCTGACCCGCCGCTGGCCTGCCCGACACCGGACACGTCCGGGGTCCGGGCCAGGGAGCCTGCCCGGCAACGCGCCGGGTCAAGAATTGAACGGGCAGCCATGAGGGCTGCCCCGCCGGCCGCCCACGCGGCCGGCCGAAGGGGAAATGGTGGGACGGACAACAGACAGGGCGCAGCGCGGCGGCCATACCGGCGTCAGCATTGAGGACGTCGCGGCCGCGGCCGGCGTCTCCACCGCCACCGTCTCCCGCGCCGTCCGCGGCCTGCCCCGCGTCTCGCCCGCCACCCGGGAGAAGATCCTGGATATCGCCGAGTCCCTCGGCTACGTGGCGTCCTCCTCGGCGTCGGGCCTGGCCACCGGCCGCACCCGCACCATCGGCGTCCTCGCCCCCTTCGTCAGCCGCTGGTTCTTCTCCAAGGCCATCGAGGGCGCGGACCGTGAACTGCACGGCCGGCAATACAACCTCTCGCTGTTCAATCTCGGCGGGCACGGCAGCCGGCGCGAGCGGCTCTTCAGCAAGACCATGGTCTACAAGCAGATCGACGCGCTGCTGGTCCTTTGCATGGCGCTCAGCGAGGACGAACTGGACCACTTGCAGAAGATCGATATCCCGCTGGTGGTGGTGGGCGGCCACGTGGAGGGCTGCCCCTACATCGGGATCGACGACTACGCCGCAGCCTCCACTGCGGTGCGGCACCTGATCGACATCGGTCACCGCGACATCGCGCTGCTGCACGGCGACGACGAGACCGACCTCAACTTCGATGTGCCCCGGGTCCGCATCCGGGCCTTCCACGACGTCATGGCCGGGGCCGGCCTGCCGGTCCGGCCGGAATGGGACGAGTGGGGTGACTTCACCGTCCACAGCGGCCAGGAAGCCTTCCAGCGGCTGTGGAACCGGCCCGGCACCAAGCCCACCGCCGTCTTCTGCGCCAGCGACGAGATGGCCATGGGCCTGATCTTCGCCGCGAACCAGGCCGGCGTGCGGATCCCCGAGGACCTGTCCGTGGTGGGCATTGACGACCACGAATTCTCCGCCAGCGTTGGCCTCACCACCGTCGCGCAGCACCCGGACGACCAGGCCGAGCTCGCCACCCGGATGCTGCTGGACGAGCTCGACGGCGTCGCCGGCGCGGTGCGCTCCACCGTGGCGCCGCACACGCTGATCGTCCGGAGTTCGACGGCGCCGCCCCGCGCCCAGGAATAGGGCGCCGGCGCAGCCAAGCCCGACCCGCCGCCGTTAGGAGGCGCGGGCCAGCTGCCGGATCGGGATCCAGCGGGAGGCCAGCCGCCGGTAGGCCGCGGCGGCGCCGGTCATGTCCCCCTCGGCCAGGCACTCGATGCCCAGCCGCACATCCAGCGGCGATTCGTCGGGGTAGACTTTGTCCGCCACGGCGCCGTAATCCAGCTCCACCACCGAGTCCGGGTGGAACAGCTCCAGCCATTCGGTCAGCTGGGTCAGGTCTTCGAGCAAGTCGAGTTCAGGGGCGGCCAGCGCCAGGTGCGCGACGGCGGTCCGGGCCCGGTCCGTGGCCGCGGCCAGGGACGCCCTGATGCGCACGGTGACGATCCGCCCGTCGACTTCGACCACGTCGGTGGGATCGGACTCCTGGAACAGGCAGAACCAGCTGAACGGGATACCCCAGGTGGAGGCCCGGGTGTGCACGCGCACCGAGCCCTCGCGGGCCTTGACCTGGTCGATCCGTTCCTGGTGCCGGTCGCGGACGTCCTCCGGGATCAGCAGCTGGGCCAGCGGGCCGTGGATGCCCTCCATCAGGGCATTCGCGGCGAGACCGGCCCGCAGCACCAGCTGGCTGGGGCAGTACAGCAAACGTGCCGGCGCCGTTGCGGAGTGCGGAGCCGAGGCGGCGGAGGCTGCCGCGGAACCGCCGTCGAGGCTCCCCGCCCCGCGGGGCGCGGCACCGGAGACGGTGACCGCCAGCACCCGCACCAGGTCCGTCTGCCCGGTGGGGAAGGGATCCCCGTCGGCCCGGGTGATCCGGCCCAGGGAAGCCTGCAGTTCGGCGTTTTCCACCGCCGCGCGGGTCTCGCCCCGCCCGCCGGCCGCCTGCAGGGCCTCGCGCTGCGCGGCGGGGAAGGCCTCCAGAGGCTCATAGACGCGCAGCGCCGAGGAGAAAGGCAACCCGGCTTGGCCGCGGTAGAGGTTGCCCGTCATCGCTGTCCCGCGGTTCCCCGGCGCCCGGTCATCAGTCGGCCAGGTCCACGAGCACGGGCGCATGGTCCGAGGCGCCCTTGCCCTTGCGTTCCTCGCGGTCGATCGCCGCGCCGGTGACGCGGGCCGCCAGCGCGGGGGAGGCCAGGACGAAGTCGATCCGCATGCCTTCCTTCTTCGGGAACCGCAGCTGGGTGTAGTCCCAGTAGGTGTAGACGCCCGGGCCCGGGGTGTGCGGGCGGACGACGTCGGTGTACCCGGCGTCCTCGAAGGCGCGGAACGCGGCGCGCTCGGGCTCGCTGACGTGCGTGAGGCCGGCGGAGCGGAAGTAGTCGATGTCCCAGACGTCCTCGTCGCGCGGGGCGATGTTCCAGTCACCCATCAGGGCGATCTGCGCGGCCGGGTCGGCCTGGACCCAGCCCTCGGCGTGGGACCGGAGCGTGTCCAGCCAGCTGAGCTTGTAGGGCATGTGTTCATCGTCGAGGGCGCGGCCGTTGGGAACGTAGAGGCTCCAGACCCGCACGCCACCGCAGGTGGCGCCGATCGCGCGGGCCTCCTGGGTCTCGTCCTTGCCGCCCTTGCCGAAGGCGGGCTGGTCCATGAAGGTGCGTTCGACGTCGTCCAGGCCCACGCGGGATGCGATGGCCACGCCGTTCCACTGGCTGAGGCCGAAGTGGGCCACCTCGTAGCCCATCCGTTCGAACAGCTCCCAGGGGAAATTCTCGTCCTTGCACTTGGTTTCCTGGATGGCCAGCACGTCGCAGTCGCTGCGCTGCAGCCAGGCCTCCACACGGTCGGCGCGGGCACGGAGGGAGTTCACATTCCAGGTAGCAATCTTCACAGACCCTAACTTACCCAATGCGGCCGACGGCGGGGGCGGCGCGGGGCCCTGGGCGACGCCGCAGCGCGGCCCGCGGAGGCTCTGGAGATTACTAGGAAGTCCGAGTATATTCGGGTTCGAGATGATCTAGGTCACATGCAAAGGAGCATTCCCTCATGGTTCGTGAGCTTTCCCATTACGTCGGCGGCCAGCACGTCGACGGCACGTCCGGTCGTTTCAGCGACGTTTACGATCCCTGCACCGGCGAGGTGCAGGCCCGGCTGCCGCTGGCCAGCGCGGAGGAGGTCCGCAACGTCGTGGCCAACGCCGAGAAGGGCCAGCTCGAGTGGGCGGCCATGAACCCCCAGCGCCGGGCCCGGATCCTGCTCAAGTTCGTGGACCTGGTCAACGAGAACATGGACGAACTCGCCACCCTGCTCTCCTCCGAACACGGCAAGACCTTCCTGGACGCCAAGGGCGACATCCAGCGCGGCATCGAGGTGGTGGAGTTCTCCGCCGGTGCCCCGCACCTGCTCAAGGGCGAGTTCTCCGACAGTGCCGGCACCGGCATCGACGTCCACTCGCTCCGCCAGCCGCTCGGCGTCGTCGCCGGAATCACCCCGTTCAACTTCCCTGCCATGATCCCGCTCTGGAAGTCCGGCCCCGCCCTGGCCGCCGGCAACTCCTTCGTCCTCAAGCCCTCCGAGCGGGACCCCTCCGTGCCGCTGCGGCTGGCCGAGCTCTTCACCGAGGCCGGGCTGCCGGACGGCGTGTTCAACGTCGTCAACGGCGACAAGGAAGCGGTGGACGCGCTGCTCGAGGACCCGCGCGTGCAGGCAATCGGCTTCGTCGGCTCCACCCCGATCGCGCAGTACATCTACGCCACCGCCGCCGCGCATGGCAAGCGCGCCCAGTGCTTCGGCGGCGCGAAGAACCACATGGTGATCATGCCGGACGCGGACCTGGACATGGCCGCGGACGCGCTGATCGGCGCCGGCTTCGGTTCCGCCGGTGAGCGCTGCATGGCCATCTCCGTCGCCGTGCCCGTCGGCAAGGAAACCGGGGATGCGCTGGTGGCCAAGCTGCAGGAGCGGATCGCCGACCTGAAGGTCGGCCACAGCCTGGCCAAGGACTCCGACTTCGGACCCGTCGTTGCCGCCTCCGCCAAGGAACGGATCGAGGGCTACATCGCCGCCGGCGTCGAATCCGGCGCCACCCTGCTGGCGGACGGCCGCGGCCTCGCGGTGGAGGGCTACGAGGGCGGCTTCTGGGTGGGCCCCACCCTGTTCGACAACGTCACCAAGGACATGTCGATCTACAAGGAAGAGATCTTCGGCCCGGTCCTCAGCGTGCTCCGCGCCGAGAGCTACGACGAGGCGCTCCGCCTGTGCAGCGAGCACGAGTTCGGCAACGGCGTGGCCATCTTCACCCGCGACGGCGACGCCGCCCGCGACTTCGCCAGCCGCGTCCAGGTGGGCATGGTGGGCATCAACGTCCCCATCCCGGTCCCGATCGCCTACTACACCTTCGGCGGCTGGAAGGCCTCCGGTTTCGGTGACCTCAACCAGCACGGTGCCGACGCGTTCCGCTTCTACACCAAGACCAAGACCGTCACCACGCGCTGGCCCTCCGGCATCCGCCAAGGCGCCAGCTTCGTGATGCCGGAAGGCAGCTGATGGCGGAGCAGGCGGCCGCCGGGGCAACCAAGGAACCGGCCGCAGAGGTCCTGTTCGAGCTTCGCGGCCGGCTTGGCGTCGTCACCCTGAACCGGCCCAATGTCGTCAACGCACTCACCGCCGGGATGGCCGCGGCCATGCTGGAGACGCTCACCGACTGGGCGACGGAAGACGGCGTCGCCGCCGTTCTGGTGCGGGGAGCCGGTGACCGCGGGCTCTGCGCCGGCGGCGACATCGTGGCCATCTACCGCGACATGGCCGACGCCGGCCGCGCCACGGCGGAGTTCTGGGCTGTCGAGTACCGGCTGAACCTCCTGATCTCCGAGTATCCCAAGCCCTACATCGCCTTCATGGACGGCCTGGTCCTGGGCGGCGGCGTCGGCATCTCCGCCCACGGCTCGGTCCGGATCGTCACCGAACGGACCCGCACCGGCATGCCGGAGACCACCATCGGGTTCGTGCCCGACGTGGGCGGGACGTTCCTGCTCTCCCGCTCACCGGGGGAGACCGGAACGCACGCAGCCCTGACCGGGGCGCACCTGAGCGGGGCGGACGCGATCTTCCTGGGCCTCGCGGACACGTTCGTCCCGTCGAACCGGCTGGACGACCTGGCTGCCGCGCTGGAGACCGAGCCCGTTGAGGACGCCGTCGCCCGCGTCGCCGAACCCGCGCCGTCCTCGGTGCTGGCCGCGCAGCAGGAATGGATCGATGCCTGCTACGCCGGGGACGACGCCGGCGAGATCGTGCGCCGGCTGCGCACCGTCGGCGGGGAGGCGGCGGACGTCGCCGGCACCATCGAAGCCAAGTCACCGACCGCGGTCAAGGTGGCCCTGGCGTCACTGCGCCGCGCCGGCGGCCTGGACCTGGCCGGGGCGCTGGAACAGGAATACCGGGTGGGGCTGCGCTTCCTGGACGGCCCGGACTTCCGCGAGGGCATCCGCGCGCAGGTCATCGACAAGGACCGGACCCCGCACTGGCAGCCGGCCAGCCTGGACGAGGTGCGCGACGCCGACGTCGAGGCCTACTTCGCCCCGCTGGGCGACCGCGAACTGCAACTGACGAAGGAGCGCGACAATGTCTGAAACACCGACCGCCGAGGTCCCGCCGACAGCAGCACAGCCCGGGCCGCAGATGGGCCCGATCGCTTTCCTGGGCCTCGGGCACATGGGCGGCCCCATGGCGGTGAACCTGGTCAAGGCCGGGTACACGGTGACCGGGTACGACGTCGTCCCGGCCGCCCTCGAAGCGGCGCGGGCGCACGGCATCGCCACGGCGGACACCGCGGCGGAAGCCGTCGCCGGGGCCGCCGTTGTGCTGACCATGCTGCCCAGCGGCAAGCACCTGCTGGACGCCTACCGCGGAACCCCCGGCGGCCCGGGACAGCAGAGCCAGGAGGGCCTGCTGGCCGGCGCAGCGCCGGGAACCATGTTCCTGGACTGCTCCACCATCAACGTGGACGAGGCACGCGAGGCCTCCGCCCTGGCGGTCGAAGCCGGGCACCGGGCCGTCGACGCGCCCGTCTCCGGCGGCGTCGTGGGCGCCGAAGCCGGGACGCTGACCTTCATGGTCGGCGCCGAGGCGGAGGACTTCGAGGCCGTGCGGCCGATGCTCGAGGTGATGGGCAAGCGGGTGGTTCACTGCGGCGCGCACGGCGCCGGCCAGGCCGCCAAGATCTGCAACAACATGATCCTGGGCATCTCCATGATCGCCGTCAGCGAGGCCTTCGTCCTCGGCGAGAAGCTCGGGCTGACCCACCAGGCCCTGTTTGACGTGGCCTCCGCGGCCTCCGGACAGTGCTGGGCGCTCACCACTAACTGCCCGGTGCCCGGCCCGGTGCCCACCAGCCCCGCCAACCGGGACTACCAGCCCGGATTCGCCGGCGCGCTGATGGCCAAGGATCTGAAGCTGGCCCTGAACGCCCTCGAGAGCACCGGCGTGGCCGCGCGGCTGGGTCCGATGGCCTCCGAAATCTACGATACTTTTGCCGCGGAGGGCGGTGCCGGGCGGGACTTCTCCGGCATCATCACCGACATCCGGGACAAATCAGACCAGCCGAGGGGATAGGCATGACCGACTACGCAAACATTCTGGTGGAGCGCCGCGGCCGCGTGGGCCTCGTGACGCTCAACCGGCCGCAGGCGCTCAACGCCCTGAACAAGGCCACCCTGGACGAAGTGGTCTCGGCCGTCACGGCCATGGATACCGACCCGGAGGTGGGCGCCGTCGTGCTCACCGGCTCCGCCAAGGCCTTCGCCGCCGGCGCGGACATCAAGGAGATGCAGTCCAAGGGCTACATGGAGATGTACGCCTCGGACTGGTTCCGCGGCTGGGAGGACATGACCCGGCTGCGGATCCCGCTGATCGCCGCCGTCTCCGGCTTCGCGCTCGGCGGCGGCTGCGAGCTGGCCATGATGTGCGACTTCATCATCGCCGGGGACAATGCCAAGTTCGGCCAGCCCGAAATCAACCTGGGCGTGATCCCGGGCATGGGCGGTTCGCAGCGGCTCACCCGTGCCGTGGGCAAGGCCAAGGCGATGGACATGGTCCTCACCGGCCGCATGATGGACGCCGCCGAGGCCGAGCGCTCCGGGCTGGTCTCCAGGGTGGTCCCGGCCGACGACGTCGTGGCGGAGGCCCTGAAGGCCGCCGAGGTCATCGCGTCGAAGTCCAAGCCGGTGGCCATGGTGGCCAAGGAGGCGGTTAACGCGGCCTTCGAGACCGGCCTGGCCCAGGGTGTCCTGTTCGAACGCCGCATCTTCCACTCCCTGTTCGCCACGGCGGACCAGAAAGAGGGCATGGCGGCCTTCAGCGAGAAGCGGCAGCCGGACTTCACCCACCGCTGACGCTCCGCGTAACGCCCGAAGCCGCCCCGCTGTCACAGCGGGGCGGCTTTGCCGTTTCCGGGCGGCCGGGGCGGCGGTCTGGAACGGGCGGCAGATCTCGGCTAGTCTGTATTCTTTAGACAGTCTTACAACTAGGCGATCGAAGGAATTCGGATGAAACGTCTTGGTGCCGGAGATGGTTACTGGTACCCGACCAGCGAAAGCCGACGCGCCACCGCCGTGCGTGTCCTGAATGCCCTCAGGGAATACCGGGCCTCGGAGACGGCCATGCGCCGCCGGACCCGCTCCTCCATGGCGATGGGGGAGACGGACCTGTTGGCCCTGCGGTACCTGCTCGACGCCGAGAAGGCCGGGCATGGCACCCGCCCCAAGGAGCTCGCCGCACGCCTGGGCATGACATCGGCGTCCATGACGGCACTGGTGGACCGTATGGTCAGCGGCGGGTACGTCACCCGCGAACCGCATCCTGTTGACCGCCGCGCCATTATCCTCCGGCCCACTCCCGGAGCCGACGAAGAGGTGCGGCATACGCTCAGTCAGATGCATCAGCGCATGATCGAGGTGGCCGAGTCGCTCACGCCCCAACAGGCTGAGGCCGTCACTGTCTTCCTGCAGCGGATGCGCGACGCAGTTGATACGGTGGATGCCGAACATCCCGATCTCGTCTCTGCTGGACAAAGCTAGAAAACTAGATAGTCTAGCTAGGTAATTAGCTAGCTATCTAGAGGCGATGGATCGAATGACTGCTGTAATCGAACGCAAGACCTCCGAAGAACCGGACTCCGGCCGCGGCGCAGCGGCAAGCGGAACGGCAGTGGCCCCGAAGGCCGCCCAGGCTCCGGTGGCTGACTTTACTGTGAACGTGGACGAGGCTTTCGCCGGTCACGACACCCCGAAGGCCAAGGAGCGGACCGCCGCCTCCGCGGCGCCGTCGCACTGCGGCGCCGAGATGATCATGTCTCCGGGACCCGACGCCTCGCTGCCGTGGGCGCAGTTCCACACCGGCCTGGGTGAATGGGTCTGCCCCTGTGGCTTCCGCCAGGACGTCGCCCCCGTCGTCGACCCGCTGGCCGCCGTCCGCGCCGCCTCCGGCCGGCTGGAGAGCCTGCAGTGGGAGATGGACGCCGCTCAGGCGGCCCTCGCCACCGCCGTCCGCGCCGCCGACCAGGCCGGCGCCGACCGGTCCGGTCTCGGCCTCGCCGCCGGGATCAGCGCCGCCGAACTTGAGGACATCCTGGCCTAAGCGCCCGCACCGCCCCCTATCCGGCCTGACGGCCCGTCGCAATCGACGGGGTCAGGCCGGACCGCGTTGGTGAACGTTTTCCAAACCGGGCCGCGCCGTTCCGGCAATCTTGCCTACATATGACAAGATTGCCGCAACTTTGGGTTGGAGGGGGACGACATAGCTAAGGTCAGGCAGCCGGATCAGGCACGCCACCGATCACGGCCGCAGACCCGGATGGGGCTGCCGCCCGGTGCGTGGCTGGGCCTCATCGTGGCCACCGACCTGGTCCTCGCCCTGGTGGTCCGCATCCCCTCCCTGCTGGGCATCGAGCCGCCGGGGGACACGGAGCGCTGGCAGTGGGTGCTCGACGCGGTGATGCTCTCCTTCGTCCCGATCGTGGTCTACTCGGCCCTGCGCATCACCCGCGACCGCCGCGTCGAGCGGCTCCAGGCCACCCGCTCCTCCCGCCAGGTCCGCACCATGCTCCGGGTCAGCCGGGAGTGGCTCTGGGCCGTGGACAGCGCCGGCTCCATCACCTTCTCCAGCCCCATGTGCGAACAGCTCACCGGCTACGCCCCGGAGGAGCTCGTGGGCAGCCCCATTGGGCTGGTCCTGGACCCCTCCGAACTTGCGACGGCGCTGCGGACCCAGCCGGCCGTCGGTGACGACCGGACCTTCACCGGGCTGGTGCTGGTCTGCCGGCACCGCAACGGCACCGGCGTCCTGATGGAGGTGACGGGGGAGGCCGTCCTCGACGACGCGGGGAACCTCGCCGGCTTTGAGGGTATGGCGCGCGCCGTCGAGGACCTTCCGTCTACCGCCTACGAGACGGAACAAGTGCGCCGCCGGGTCTCCGAGCAGCTCGCCGCAGACCGGCTCGTCACCGCCTTCCAGCCCATCCGCTGCCTCGCCTCAGGCCGGGTGATCGGCGTCGAGGCGCTCAGCCGTTTCCCCGCCTCCGAGGGCACCTCGCCCGAGGCGTGGTTCGTCCAGGCGTCCTCCGTGGGGCTCGGGGTGCAACTCGAGCTGCTGGCACTGCGTACGGCGTTGCGGGCTGCCCGGCGCCTCCCGGCGGAGCTGTACGTGGCGGTCAACCTCTCCCCGGAGGCCTGCCTCGATCCCGCCGTGCACGAGCTTCTGTGGCAGACGCCGATCGCACCCGCCCGGGTGGTGATCGAGGTGACCGAGCGCCAGGAGGTCAACGACTACGCCGCCCTCTCCAATGCGCTGGCCCCGCTGCGGGCGGCGGGCCTGCGGGTGGCGATCGACGACGCCGGCTCGGGCTTCGCCTCGATGCGGCACATCATCAAGCTCACGCCGGACCTGATCAAGCTGGACCGCGCCATCGTCCGGGACATCGACTCCGAGACCGCCCACCGCGCCCTGGGCGCCGCCATGGTGGGATTCGCGGCCGAGATCGGCGCCTCCTTGCTGGCCGAAGGGGTGGAGACGGATGCCGAACTGAGGGCAGTCACCGCGCTGGGGATGGCCGCGGCGCAGGGCTACCACCTGGGCAGGCCGTCCGTGAATCCGGCGGACTGGGAACAATGGAGCGGCTCCTTTGGGCGCGGCTCCGGGGACCTTGGCTCCGGTGACTCAGGCTCCGGTGACCTCGGGCCGGGTGGCGCACTCTCCCGCTGACGCCGCGCGGATGGACGAAGCGGCGGGCCGGGCTTGCCTCAGGGCCTCCGGCGGGCGCGCAGCACCGCATCGTGCACCGTCACCGGCGTGCCCTCGGCGTCGGACGCCGCCCGGGCCCGTGCCGCGCAGGTGACGACTTCCCAGTCCTCCCCGTCCAGTTCCGCGGCGATCTGCTCGGCGGTGAACAGCAGCCCCGGCAGGGAGGGCCGGCGCACGGTGGTCTCCAGATCCGAGGGGTGGTGGCCGACGATCAGCAGGGTCCCCCGGGGAGCCACCGAGGCGGCGAGGCGCTGGTACACGTCCGGGCGCTGCTCCGGCGGCAGGTGCAGGTACTGGGCGGTGACCAGATCGAACGTCCCGGCCGGCGGCGGGGCCACCGTCAGGTCCGCGTGCTGCCAGGTGATGCGGGAGGCCGTGGCCGGATCGTCCCGGACGGCGTCGGCGGCGCGGGAAAGCGCCACGGAAGAAATATCGACGGCGGTCACCCGCCAGCCGTGCCGGGCCAGCCAGGCGGCGTCGGCCCCCTCCCCCGCGCCGACGTCGAGCGCGGAGCCCGGTTCCAGCTCCGCCACCTCGGCCACGAGCTGGGGATTGGGCTGGCCGCTCCAGACCGAACCGTGGAGGCCGTGCTGCCGGTACCGTTCGTCCCAGAACGATTCGTCGTAGTCCATGCGGCTCTCCTTGGGCAGCTCGTCGCGGGGGCGGAATCCGGTCGTCAATCCAGTCTAGGGGTCCGCGGTGCTGCCGCCCCTCCCCGTCCACCGCTCCCTAGGAGGCCGTGAAGTCTCCGGCGCCGCGGCGGAAGTCGCCGAGGATCCGGATCAGCTCGTCCACGTCCTCGGGGCCGAAGCCGGACTGCGCGAACACCTCCGCGTTCAGCGCCGCCGTCGCCCGCTTCGCCAGCGTCCGCCCGCCCGAGGTGAGCTCGATCAGGGTGGTGCGCCCGTCGGTGGGGTGCGGCGAGCGGAGCACCAGGCCGGCGTCCTGCAGCCGGTCCACGGCGTTGGTCACCGAGGTGGGGTGGACCTGCAGCAGGGCGCTGGCTTTGTTCATGGGCAGGGCCCCGCTGCGGGCGAAGCTGAGCAGGGCCAGCAGCTCGTACCGGGCAAATGTCAGCCCGAACGGCTTGAGCACCGCCTCGATCCGGGCCAGCAGGATCTGCTGGGTGCGCATGATCGCGGTGATCGCCGCCATGGGGGCGGCGACGTCGGACCAGCCGTGCCGTTCCCAGTTCCGCCGGGCATCGGCAATCGGATCGCGCGGCAGCGGGGCGCCCACCACGGCTAGCCCTTCAGCCCAGGGAAGTCCGCCTCGGTGTACTCCGTGCCCAGTCCCTCCGGCGGAGTGCCGTTGCCGTGCCGGAGTTCTTCGCTGTGCCGCAGCTCCACCCGGCGGATCTTGCCGGAGATGGTCTTGGGCAGCTCGGCGAACTCCAGCCGGCGGATCCGCTTGAACGGGGCAAGGTGGTCGCGGCAGTAGCGCAGGATGTCCTCGGCCAGTTCCGGGCCCGGCTCGTGGCCGGCGGCCAGCACCACGAAGGCCTTGGGGACGGAGAGCTTGAGGGCGTCGGGGGAGGGGACAACGGCGGCCTCGGCCACCGCGGGGTGTTCGATCAGGACACTCTCGAGTTCAAACGGGGAGAGCCGGTAGTCCGAGGACTTGAACACGTCATCGCCGCGGCCCACATAGGTGATGATGCCGCGCTCGTCCCGGCTGGCCATGTCGCCGGTGTGGTAGTACCCGTCGCGGAAGGCCTCGGCGGTCTTCTCCGGGTCGCCGTAGTAAGCCTTCATCAGGCCCACCGGCCGGGGATCCAGGCGCAGGCACAGCTCGCCGTCGTCGCCCTCCTCTCCGGTGGCCGGGTCGACCAGGACCACGTCGTAGCCCGGCAGCGGCTTGCCCATGGCGCCGATCTTGATCGGCTGGCCCGGGGTGTTCGCGATCTGCACGGTGGTCTCGGTCTGGCCGAAGCCGTCCCGGATGGTCTGGCCCCAGGCCCGGTTGACCTGGTCGATGACCTCGGCGTTGAGCGGTTCGCCGGCGGAGACCACCTTGGTGGGTGGGTTCTTCAACAGGGTGAGGTCGGCCTGGATCAGCATCCGCCAGACCGTGGGCGGGGCGCAGAAGCTGGTGACCTTTTCGCGGTCCATCTGCTCCATCATGGCCTTAGCGTCGAAGCGGTCGTAGTTGTAGATGAAGACGCAGGCCTCGGCGATCCAGGGCGTGAAGACGTTGGACCAGGCGTGCTTGGCCCAGCCGGGGGAGGCGACGTTCAGGTGCACGTCGCCCGGTTCCATGCCGATCCAGAACATGGTGGACAGGTGGCCCACCGGGTAGGAGGTGTGGGTGTGCTCCACCAGCTTGGCCTTGGAGGTGGTGCCGGAGGTGAAGTAGAGCAGCAGCGTCTCGTCGGCCTTGGTGGGCGCGTCCGGGGCGAACTCCAGCGGGGCGTCGTCGGCGTCGGCGTACTGCAGCGCGTCTCTGTTCACATCGTCGGAAGTCCCGCCCTCCGTGCCTGCATCTCCGGTGTCCGTGCCGATCTCGATCAGTCGGTAGTCCCCGGGGACGCCGTCGAACTTGCCGATGTTGGCACTGCCGACGGCAGCCCAGCCGGCCCCGCCGCGCTCCACGCGGTCGCGCAGGTCCGCCGGGCCCATCAGCGTGGTGGTGGGGATCATGACAATCCCCAGCTTGATCCCGGCGAGCATGAGTTCCCAGAGCTCCACCTGGTTGCCCAGCATGATGATCATCCGGTCCCCGCGGCGGATGCCCTGCGCCCGGAGCCAGTTGGCCACCTGGGCGGAGCGGGCCGAGAGGTCCGCGAAGCTGCGGCGGGTGGCGGAGCCGTCCTGGTCCACAATCACCAGTGCCGGCCTCGCGCCGCGCTCCGGGTCCGCGGCGATCCGGTCGAACCAGTCCAGGGCAAAGTTGAATTCCTCGAACCGCGGCCATTCGAACTCCTCCCGGGCGGCCTCATAGTCCCCGCGCAGGGCCAGCAGCCTGTCCCTCGCGGCCCGGAATTCGTCAGTCACGGTCATGGGTGCACCTTTCGCAGCCGGTTGCGGCCCGGCGGTCCAGTGGCGGCCGCCGTTGGCCGGGCAATCCACCGCCACCGGGAGGGCCGCGATTCCCGGCGCCCCCTAGTGACGAATATCACTGTGCAATATACTAGGACATCCAAGGGTTTGGAAGAGCCTGCGCCGCCGCCGGCGGCACCCGACGAAGGGATACGTGCCCGTGCAGCCACAACGAAGTGTCGACGGATCAGCCACCGGAACGCCGCCGTTTCCGGACGCGGACCTCATGTACATCGTGGATCTCCTGCCCCCGGAGGAACGGGCCCGCTACGAGGAAATCCGGGAGTTCCTGCAGAGCCGGATCCGCGCCGCGTCGATCGACTACTGGAACCGGGAGGAGTTCCCCTTCGGCCTGCTCTCCGAACTGGGCAAGCACGGCCTTGGCGGGATCCAGACGGACGGGACCTCGAAGCTGTTCAAGGGCCTGATGTACGTGGAAGTGGCCCGGGCCGACGTCTCGCTCTCGGCGCTGGTGGGCATCCACAACGAACTGATCGTGGGGATGATCGACGAGCTCGGGTCCGAGGAACAGAAGGCCCGCTGGCTGCCCGGGCTGACCGCCTTCACCCAGCTGGGCGCGTTCGCCCTGACCGAGCCGGACCACGGCTCGGACATCGCCGGCGGGCTGGCGACGACGGCGCGGCGGGACGGCTCGGAGTGGGTGATCAGCGGCGCCAAGCGCTGGATCGGCGCCGGCACGATCGCGGACTTCGCGCTGGTCTGGGCCAGGGACGAGGCGGACCAGCAGATCAAGGGCTTCATCGTCGAGACGGACCGGCCCGGCTACACCGCCACCAAGATTTCCAACAAGATCGGCCTGCGGATCATGCAGAACGCGGACATCGTCCTCGACGAGGTGCGCATCCCGGCCGAAAACCTCCTGCCGGGGGCCACCAGCTTCTCCCGCGCCAACGACCTGCTGCGCGACTCCCGGGCCTGGGTGGGCTGGCAGGGCGCCGGCATCCAGCTTGCGGCGTTCGACATTGCCCGGGCCTACGCGCTGGAGCGGTTCCAGTTCGGCCGGGAACTGGCCCGGTTTCAGCTGGTCCAGCAGCAGCTGGCCGAGATCCTGGGCAACGCCAGTGTCTCCCTGGCCCTGATGGCGCAGCTGGCGCGGATCCAGCAGGACGGCAAACTGGAGATGGTGCAGGCCGCCATGGCCAAGTCCACCACCACCCGGCTGGCCCGTTCCTCCGTGGCGATGGGGCGCTCACTGCTGGGCGGCAACGGCATCACCACCGACTTCGAAATGGCCAAGCTCTTCGGCGACGCCGAGATCCTCTACACCTACGAGGGCAGCTACGAGATCAACTCGATGATCGTGGCCCGTGCCGTGACCGGGAAGTCCGCATTCGTCTAACGTGTACTGCCGACGGCGGGCCGTCGGTCAGGCGCCCCGGCGGTCAGCCGGCCGCGCCGTAGCGCTCGCTGCGGTCGCGGCCGGCGTGCTTGGCCGTGTACAGCGCCCGGTCCGCGCAGGCCAGCAGGCCCCGGCTGCCGGCGTCGGACAGCTCGCAGACACCCGCGGAGACGGTGATGTGCCCGAGGTCGCCGAACGGCTCGGAGCCGATCGCCACCCGGGCCCGTTCCGCCGCCAGCAGCGCCTCCGCCCCGTCCGTCTCCGGCAGCAGCCAGACGAATTCCTCGCCGCCGAATCGGGCCACGATCTCGTCCTTGCGCGCCACCGCCCGCAGCCGGGCCGCGACGTCGGCCAGCACCACGTCGCCCATCAGATGCCCGAATGTGTCGTTGACCTTCTTGAAGTGGTCGATGTCCAGCACGACGGCGCTGAGCCGGGTGCCGCGGGCGGCCGCCCGCTCGATCTCGCGGGCCAGGTGCTGCTCCAGGGAGCGGCGGTTGGGCAGTCCGCTGAGTTCGTCTGTGGTGGCCTGGCGTTCCAGCTGGACCCGGGCCTCGGTGTTGCCGATGGCGATCTCCACCAGTTCCGCGAACTGCGCCAGCCGCTCCAGCATGGCCGCGGTGACGCCGGTGCTGGACTTGGAGGTTAGGGTCACCACGCCCCAGAGGCTGCCGTGCACCCGTATCGGGGCGGCCGCGGCGGAGCGGAATCCACCGGCGAGCATCTGCTCCTCCGCGACCCCGCCGCTCTCGGTACCGTAGGTGACGAGGGCCGGCTTGCCGGTGACCGCCACCCGCACTGTAGCGGAGTTGTCCGTCAGTGCGAAGTTGTGTTCCCTGCTGAGCGTGGGCGGCAGGGCGGGCGCCATGGCCACGATCTCGGCGGACAGGGGCCCGGTGAACCGGACGACGGCGGCCGAGTCGACGGCGAAGAGGTCTCGAAGGATGAAGGCCAGCTGCACCGAGATGTCCTCGGGGGCGGCGTTGCGGGCCACGGCGGTGGCGATCTCGTGCAGCGCGGCCCAGGTCTGTTCCTGCTGCAGCCGCTCGGTGATGTCCACGGCCACCACCATGCCGGCGGTGGCGCCGTCGGAGGTGACCGGGCCGGCCTTGAGCCGGTAGGTGCGGGCGCCGATCCGTCGGGTCCAGGCAACCTCCTCGCCGGCAAGTGCGGCCCGGTAGCGCGGTTCCAGCTCCTCGGCCAGCCAGCCCTCCAGCACATCATGGATGCGGTGGCCCTCCAGTTCCTCCGAGCGGTACCCGAAAGCGTGCAACTCCTGGCCCTCGGCGATCAGGTAGCGCAGATCCGCGTCGAAGAGCAGGACGAAGACACCGGGAATGCTGCCGGCCAGGGCGCGGTAGCGGTCCGTGTCGCGGCGCTGCCGGTGCTCGGCCAGGACCCGCTCGGTGACGTCGGTGACCATGACAAAGAAGCCCTGGACGGCGCCGTCGCGCTCGTCCGGCATGTAGGAGACCTCGGTGTGGCGGGTGCCGCCGGCGGAATCGGTGAGCGTGCGCTTGAACAGCTGGGCCTCGCCGTCGAGGACCTTTGCGATGTATCCGCGGTTCGCCTCATAGACGTCCTTGTGCAGCAGCTCCTGGATGTGCATCCCATAGAGTTGCTCGGCGTCGACGCCGAACCAGGACAGGTAGGCGTCGTTGGCCAGCCGGTTCCGCAGCTCCGCGTCCCAGTAGGCCACCATCGCCGGAATGCCGTTGAGCACCGCGCGCATCTGAGCGGGAACCTCCGGCATCGCCGGCGGGTGGTTCGCGTTCTCACGATCGAGAGCGCTGTGAGTATTCATTGCCCCAGTATCTATTGCGGTGTGGTCCCGCGAAAAACCGGCGCAACGAAAACGCGCTCAGCAAAGTTCCTCATCAAGGTCGGCGGCCGTCCGGGAATCCCCGTCCAGATCGGCTTGACCTCCATCGAGCGGGCCGAGGGCTTGAACGACACAAACACCCGCTGGCACGAACCCGCGTTCCCCCTAATGGACGCGGCAGCCCCGGAGCGGCCCGCGACAGGAGGAGCCCTGTGAGCGCACCGAACCTTAAGGGCATGGGCTTTGGAGACGCCGTCCTGGTCTGGCTTGCCATCGGCTTCATCGTCGTCTTCGGCGGCGGCGCGTACGCCGCCGTGCACATCGGGTCGTGGATGGCCGGCCTGCCGACCCCGCTAGGACACCCGATTGACCTGATCGCCGGCCTAGTGAAGGGCAAAGTCATCTTGCCGGCCCAGGCGACCGTCGTCGTGGCCGTCATGGCCGGCCTGGTCCTCGCCCTGGCGATCCTCGTGTTCTGGGCTTGGCGGAAGGGCGCTTCCAAGCGTGCCCGGGTCGACAAAGCTGCCCGGTACCTCGGCCGCGGTAAGAACCTCACCGCGTTCTCCGAAAAGGGCGCCCGAGCCACCGCCAACCGGCTGGGCGTCGCCGGCAAGCCGGGCATCGTCGTGGGCAAGGTCGTCTCCACCGGACAAACCTTCATCCAGTCTTGGGAAGACCTCAGCCTCGATATCTGGGGACCCCGAACCGGTAAGTCCACCTCCCGGGTAATGCCGGCGATCCTGGAAGCACCTGGCGCGGTCGTCTCGACCTCGAACAAGCGCGACGTCGTCGACGGCACCCGCGGCGTCCGCGGAGCCACCGCCCCGTGTGGGTCTTTGACCCGCAGAAGATCGCCCAGGAAGAACTGGACTGGTGGTGGAACCCGCTCTCCTACGTCACCGACGAAGAGAAGGCCTACAAGCTCACCCAGCACTTCTCAGTCGGCTCCCGCGTCCCGGGTTCCAAGCCGGACGCTTACTTCGACCCCAAAGCCGAGGACATCCCCTCCTCTCCTCTTACTTCCTCGCCGCCGCCCTTGGCGGCCTGCCGATTACGCAGGTCTATTTCTGGGTCACCGAGCAGGTTAGTCAGGAATCAATCGAGATCCTGAAAGAGCACGACTACGAGCTGCAGTACCGCGGCTTGGAGTCCACGCTGAAACTTGCGGATAAGCAGCGCGACGGCATCTTCGGCACCGCCGAGAAGATGATCCAGTGCCTCAAGAGCCGCAACACCCTCCGCTGGGTCGCCCCCACCGGAGGGGCCACGGTTGCCATGGACCCCCGCTGGCAGTTCAACCCCCACGCCTTCGCCGCGTCCCAGGAAACGATCTACATCCTCTCCAAGGAAGGTGCCGGCTCCGCCGCCCCGCTCACCACAGCCTTGACCGTCGCCATCGCAGAAGCCATGGAAGAACGGGCAGAGCGCAGCGGCGGACGTCTCACCAAGCCGACGCTCTTCGCCCTGGACGAGCTGGCAAACGTCGTCCGCTGGGCCGGCCTGCCGGACCAGTTCAGCCACTACGGATCCAAAGGTCTGATCGTCATGGGCATCCTGCAGTCCTGGTCCCAGGGCGTAGAACTCTGGGGTGAGGCGAACATGCGGAAAATCTGGTCCGCCGCCAACGTCAAGGTCTACGGGGCGGCGTCGCCGAAGAAGGCTTCCTCCGCGCCCTCTCGGACCTGATCGGGGACTACAGCTACACCAATGTCTCCATCAGCTCCGGCAAATCCGGGTCCAGCCGCTCCCGCCAGGAAGGGAAGGAACGGATCTTCGACGTCTCCAACCTCGCAGAGCTGGACCGCGGCCGCGCCGTCGTCCTGACCTCCGGCGCCCCCGCCACCCTGGTCCGCACCATGCCCTGGTACACCGGAGCACATAAGGACGCCGTTGAGGCATCCATAAGGCGGTACAGCCCGCTTACCGAAGAAGAACCTGTGCCGGCCGCTGCCGCTACGGGCTCCAACCCTTGGGTCACTTGCTAGGAGAACCTGAAATGACTACCGAAATCGGACGCTTCGGCTCCCTCGACCCTGAAACGCCGGGAGATGCTCCTTCGGAGGACCAAAAGGCACCGGAACTGGTCTACGGCTCGGCCGAAGAGTTTCTCCACGAGCAACTACTGCCAACGTACGTCCGCGACGTGGACGGCCGCGCAGCTAAATGGTGTACCGAGTGGTACTTCCACCCGGAAGCCGTCAGCCGGATAGAAGCCCTGTGGCGCGCCTGGGAACACCTCCGGCTCGACGGAGCGACGGGCATCAGTGTCTGGTTCAGAGACCATGCCGACCACCACATGAGCGTACTCCTGGATCCCCGCGGTCCTTTCTACAAGTGCGACATGCAAAAACACCGGGACCCAGAACACCTCGAACCCAAAAGGGCCCCTGAAGGCTGGTTCCCAAATGTTCGGGTGACGCCCGCGTAGGGGCAGCCAACTAGAGCTACATCAAGGGGATCACGAGGAAAACCATCGTCCGCCTGCGAGCTGGCTGCAGCCCTTAGACGGCGCCGCCGTCAACACTTCCCTCGTCGAAAGTGCGCGGGCGGAGGGCTAGTCGTCCTTAGATATAGGACGTAGGATGACTATTGGAAAGGAGTCCGATATGCGACTCGAAGGCTGGCATCTCATCATCATTATCGTCCTGGCTATGGTGCTTTTCGCGGCGCCAAAGCTGCCGGGCATGGCCCGCAGCCTAGGCCAGTCAATGCGCATTCTTAAATCGGAGGTCCGCCAGATGAAAGGTGAGGACGAGCCCAATGCCGGGCCTGGCCGCTCCGCCATCGGGGGAAACGCCGTTGATGGCAACCTCGCTGGCGGAATCCATGACCACCCCGGCACCAGCACGGGTGTACCGCCCTGGACTCGGGCGTAGCTCGTCCGGCAGACATAGCCAACCCGGATAGGAGTCCCGTACGCGTCGTGGCAGCCGACGTCAGGAGCGCCGCGCTCGGGACCTTCCGGCCCCAGCAACAACAGTCGCTTTGGGGGGCGCCGCTTTTTCCCGAGCGGCCCGAAAGACGGGCATGATGCAGGGCCGGGCTTGTGGGCTGGCCGTTAAAAGTCCCGGCGCAACTCGGGTATTCGAGGCCCCGGAAGGACACAAGTACCTCGCCGCCCCTTGGCTCCGGCCGGGGCGCTCCTCGTAGAGCGTCAAAGCAAGTGCAGGCTGCCCCGGCGACGCTTGAGTCGCGCTTCCCGGCCAATGGCGGCGAAAGAGATTTGTTCGGGAAAGTTGCTGCGCCCATAACTCAACACGGCCTCGGCCCTACCCCCGAAGCAGCGCAGCCAAGTAGGTCAGCTGTCGAACCCAATGGTGTTCCTGACCCCCTTCGTGGCCATTGAAAGGGTAGACCTCAATAGATTTTGTGGTCGCTGCCCCGCCGCTCGTTACGTGTGATGTCCCGTAGGCGTTGTACGAAGCGAAAACTGTTGAAGGCAGGCAGACGTCGTCGCGCAGGGCTACCGAGTAAAGCGCTGGAGCTGTCGCCCGCCGGCTGAAGTGGACGCCGTCGAAGTAGTCCAGCACTTCATAAGCCTGGGCTTGTCGGTCACGGTGCCGTGAGAGAAATCTGCTGATTTCAGGGTAGGGGCCGTTTTGGGCCAGGTCGATGTTTCTGGGAAGGTCCTGCATGAATGGCACATCCGTCAGGACGGCCCGGATTCCCCTTAGTCGGGTGGCCGCGAGTCCAGCGGTGGCGATGGCCAAGGCTCCTCCCTGGCTGATTCCTGCCAAAACGATTGCTTCTTCGTCGATCGGCGCAAGGCTCTGGACAGCCTCGACTGCCCGGAATGCGTCCGTGTAGAGCCTGCGGTAGTAGTAATCCTCCCGCGAGGACAGCCCACGCGTCATAACCCCCGGATACCCAACTTCTCCGGCGGAGGGGTGGGGGTCCGGAGTGGCTCCGGAAATCCCTCCGTAGCCTTGCCCCCGGGTGTCCATGATGAACTGCGCATATCCTGCCTGCGCCCAGGTCGTATCTTGTTGAACCAGGCCGCGGCCGCCCGAGTAACCGATGTACTGCACGATTGCCGGGAGCGTTTCACCGGGGCGGCGCGATGCGGGCAGGTGAAGCCAGGCCCGGATGCGGTCGCCGCCGTACCCGGCAAAGGACACATCGAAGCTGTCGATCAACGGCAGCATGTTTTCTACCGGCAGGCACGTGACGTCCAGAGCGTGTGAGCGCGTTTCCGCGAGCGTTTTCTCCCAAAAGTCGTCGAAGTCGGCAGGTTCCTGCGTCGATGAGGTGTAGTTTTGCAGCTGGTCCAGGGGAAGGTCTACAAGGGGCATCTAAACTCCGGAAGACGGTGGGTGCCCGAAGGCCTGGTCGGGGGTGTCCTGCGTAGTGGGGGTTGGATAAGGGTGCCTGGAGTAAATTCAGACGAAATCCACTTTCCCCTAGGACAAAGGACGTCCCATCTCTGTATAGTAGGGGATGTGACCGTCATCAACGTGCGGTCGAAGGAGATGACGTGACCCCGGCACCCACTACGGTTTCCCCGGCAAGATTCAGTGCACAGATCCGTTCGCAGGCCTTGCAGACGCGCATTATGGAGCTGATCCTGGAACGCGGTCTGGATGTGGGTGATGCCCTGCCCACCGAGAGCGAGCTGTCGGCTGAGCTCGGGGTCGGACGGAACACCATTCGTGAGTCGCTCAAAGTCTTGCAGGCCCTTGGAGTCATCGAAATCCGTCATGGGTTTGGAATGTTCGTCGCTCCGAACAATTTCAGTGCGCTCGTGTCGGGCCTGACGTTCCGCGGCCGGCTTTCATTGGGGCACCGCGGTGAAGAGGCCATGGAGTTGATCGATGTCCGGCAGGCGCTGGAGTCGGGGTTGATCGGCTCCGCGATCGATCTTCTGACCGATGAGCATTTGGAGGCTTTGCGCGAGACCATGGAGGCGATGCAGAAGGCTGCGGCCGAGGGGGGGCTGCTGGTCGAGCAGGACGCCGAATTCCACCGCCGCCTGTACGCGCCGCTCAACAACGATCTTCTGATCAATCTTATGGACGTGTTCTGGCAGGTGTACCGGCAGATCCACGAGGCGTTGGGTTCCGGGCCGGTGAATCTCGACGAGCAGGTCAAAATTCACTGGGATATTTACGATGCGGTCGCCCGGAAAGATAAGGCTTTGGCGTCCGAGCGGCTGCAGCGGCACTTCGACGGAATCCGCCGCAAACTCAAAGACGTCGCCTCCGCATAGGACCCCGCTCTCCCTCACTCTATTCCCACAGGCTCGCGCCCGTCGGGGATGTTTGCTGTGCCACCGTTTAACCAATCGCTGTCGTTAAAAACAGGAAGCTCTCAGTCATGGAAATCTTCGTCGTACCAGCACCGACCGATACGGGTGCCGTGGCTGCGGGCATTGTCGCTGCGGTAATTCGCAGTAAGCCGACTGCGGTCCTGGGGGTTGCCACGGGAGGGTCCCCGATCCCGGTTTATGAAGCGCTGGGCCGCCATCACCTGGATCTGTCGGGCGTGCGTGCGTTCGCACTGGATGAGTACGTGGGTTTGCCTGTAGGCCATCCGCAAAGCTATGCCGCAGTCATCCACCGTGAGGTCACTCAACGTTTGGGCCTCCATCCGGAGAATGTTTTTGTGCCTGACGGCTCCGCGCCGGACCCGCATCTGGCCGCCGAACAGTTCGATGCCGCCATTGGACGTGCCGGGGGCGTCGACCTGCAGATTCTTGGGATCGGGCATAACGGTCACATCGCCTTCAATGAACCGGGATCTGCGCTCGACTCGCGCACCCGCGTAGAAGAACTTACCGAACGTACCCGTCAAGCCAACGCCCGCTACTTCGCCTCTGCGGAGGAAGTCCCGGAACGGTGCATCACGCAGGGGCTTGGCACAATTATGGAGGCCCGGCACCTTCTGATGGTGGTTTCCGGAGACGACAAAGCCGAGATTCTGGAGCGGGCGTTGCATGGCCCGGTGACCCCCGACTGCCCCGCTTCGATCATGCAGCGGCACTCCCACGTCACGGTCGTTGCCGACGAAGCCGCAGCCAAATACTTGTCGACCGGCCCCGTAGCGGTGCGGGTCGCGGCGCCTTTTGCCTGAACACCGGCGGTGACGCCCGCGGCCCCGGAATCCGCTCAGCTCGTTCTGACCGCTCAGCGTGTTGGCGGAGTGAGAACTTTGCCCGCGCGCATGACCATGACCGGGCTCAACTGCCCGTCTGTGACCAGGACGTCAGCCTTCATCCCCGCCCTCAGGCTGCCAACGCTGGTCCCCAGCCCAAGGACACCTGCCGGGACGGCAGTGGCCGATAACACGGCAGCGGCAGGGGATACACCTGCCGCGACCGTGCGGCGGACAACATCAAGCAGGGTGGCAGTTCCGCCGGCCAGAGAGTTATCAGACTTCAGGCGTGCCTCTCCGGCGGATACGCGGACCGCAGCGGGCCCCAACTCGTAGTCCCCGTCCGGGAGCCCGGTCGCGGACATTGAGTCCGTCACCAACAGAATGTTGGCGGCTCCTGCCGTGGAAAAAACCATGCGGACCGTTTCCGGGTCCAGGTGGACGCCGTCGGCGATCAGCTCGACGGCGATGACGCCCTCTGCGGCGAGGCGCAGGCACGCTGATACCGGGCCCGGAGTGCGGTGGTGAAGCGGGGGCATGCCATTGAAGAGGTGGGTCACTGTCGGGCGCCTGGCGGAGCCGGGAAAGACAGTTGCCAGATCACTAGCGGCCGCCGTGAGGGATGCCGCTGCGGTGGCCGCGTCGGCGTCTGTGTGGCCCAGAGACGGGGTTACTCCCAGGCGGGTCAGAGCCTTCACTAGGTGGGCCGCGTCCGGAAGTTCCGGCGCATAGGTCATGGTGCGCAGGTGGCCGCCGGAGCGGCGGACCAGCTCCTCTGCCAGTCCTATGTCGGGATCGAGCAGGAAACGGGGATCCTGCGCGCCGCACCGTGCGGATGCGAGGAATGGTCCTTCCGCGTGAATGCCCGCGATGAGTCCCTCTTCGGCCAGCGGGCGAAGGGTTTCTGCTGCCCGGAGAAGGTCAGGTCTGTCAGCGGTGACCAGGCTCGCGAGGAGGGTGGTGGTGCCGCTGCGGTGCAGGAATTCCACGGCTGCCTGGACGGAGCCCGTGTCGCCGCCGGGAAAGTCACCCCCGACGGCCCCGTGGCAGTGGAGGTCGATGAGTCCGGGAAGAATGATTGCGTCCGCCGGCAACGGCAGTGTCGTATATCTGGACCTCAGGCTTGGGCTTAGCCCTTCGCTGGGTCCGGCGTATTCGATGTGTCCATCAGCGACCGCAACGGTGGCCTCAGCCAGTTCTGCCCCGTCTGTGAGGAGGACACCATCCACTAAATACGCGTCGGTCACTGTGGGTGGTGATTTCACGAGAGGGCGTCCACAAACCAGCCCGTAATCGTTGCCGGGTGCGTGATGGCCGTCCCGACGACGACGGCGAAGGCGCCGGCTTCCCGTGCCTGACGGGCCTGGGCCGGTGTATGGATCCGGCCTTCCGCGATCAGCGGCACGCCGAGGTCGGCCCGGGCGATGTCGTCGAGCAGTTGCAGGTCCGGTCCCGATGTTTTGGGCCGTTCACCGGTGTAACCGGCCAGGGTCGTTCCGATGAGGTCCGCACCGGACCCGGCGGCGTGGACAGCGTCTTCGAGCGAGCCGCAGTCTGCCATCACCAACGCGTGGGAGTTGTGATGAATTTCTGCAATGGTGTCGGTCAGGCTGAGGTGGTCCGGCCGTTGACGGCGGGTGCCGTCAACGGCTACGACGTGGGCGCCGGCGTTCGCCACGGCCAGGGCGTGGCGCAGCGTCGGGGTGATGAAGACTCCGTCGTGACCGTCTTTCCATAGGCCTATGACGGGCGCTTCGACCGCAGTGCGGGTGAATTGAATGTCCGCAAGGCCTTGGACCCGCACCGCCGCGGCGCCCCCGAGGACGGCTGAGGCCGCGACTTGGGCGGTTGTCCCGGGGTCGCGCATCGGTTCCCCCGGGTAGGCCTGGCAGGAGACGATGAGGCGGCCTTCGAGGGCAGCCAGGCCGGCGGGAGTCAAAATCATTTCTGCATCATTCCGCTTCGTGGGTTGTCTTTGAGTATCAGGCTGGCCGCCCCGATGACAGCGGCTGCGTTTCCCAACTCCGCGCGCTGCACCGGGAGGGCTGTCAGAACAGGGAGTAGTTCCGCTCTAAGCGCGGTTTCCATGGGTTCCCACCACATTGGACCGGCCGATGCGAGCCCACCAGAGATCACTACTTTTTCCGGGTCCAGGATGTTGGAGAGCCCACCCACGGCCTGGCCGGCCGCGGATGCCCCGGCCCTCACCGCGACTGCTGCTGCTTCGTTCCCCGCCGACGCCAAGGCGAACACGGCCCGGGCATCAGCCGCCGGTTCGCCGCTGAGTCTTCTGAAGTGATCAAGGATGGCGGGCCCTGATGCGATGGCCTCGACGTGCCCATGCCCTCCACAGACGCAGGGGAGCGGTTCTCCGGCATAGACGGCGATGGGGGAGGCGAAGTGTCCGACGTGTCCGCCGACGAAGCGGTGTCCGGGCACCGGCGCCCCGTTGAGGACAAAGCTGCCGCCGACGCCGGTGCCGAAGGCCACGAGCAGGGAACTTGTTGTCCCTGCTGCGGCTCCGGTCCATGCCTCGCCGAGCGCGTGTGCGTGCACATCATTGGTCGCCCGCACGGCCGGTGCGGGCAACCCCAGCCGGGCCGCCAGTTCTTCCGTCAACCGGGTTCCGGTCCACCCGCGGATAGCATCGGTTGCCGACGTCACTGAACCCTGGACAGGGTCAATGACGCCGGCCGAACCGATGCCGACACCGTCAATCGTCAGGCCCAGATTGGCCGCGTAGCGGGATATTTCCACAACCGCCGCGGCGGTCGCATCGAGGATGGCAGCTGCGCCGTCACGGTTCCGGGTCGGGATTTCCTCGGAGAAAAGGACCCGGCCGGCGGCCGAGACGATACCAACCGCTGTTTTCGTGCCTCCCAGGTCAATCCCGATGGCGTGCAGCACAATCAGCCCTCCTTGTTTAGACCAGGCCGTTGCGTTCGAGGATTACCTTGATCGCCAGGGTCTCTTCCTCGTTCAGGGACAGCATGGGTGCGCTCATGGTGTTGGACTCGATGACGCCCATGACCTGCAGTGCGGTCTTGAAGGCTCCCAGCCCGGCCGCCCCTCCGGAAACGCGTCCATTGGGGGTGTAGACGATCTCGAAGAGGTCGGCCAGGCGGTCCTGCTCGGCGGCGGCTTTTGCCCAGTCTCCGGCGGCGGCTGCGTCCACGAGGGTGCGGTAGCCGCGTGGGTCTACGTTTCCGAGGCCGGGTACGACGCCCTGCGCCCCTCCCAGGAGGGCGCCGTCAACGACGACTTCGTGGCCGGTGAAGATGTCGAAGTTCTCGATGTCCTTGGCGGCCAGCAACAGCTGACGGAACCCGACGTCGTCGCCGGAGGAGTCTTTGACGCCGGCGATGACGCCGTCGCGGCCGAGCCGGACGAGCAGGTCTGTGGGGAGTTTGAAGTGCGTGCGGACCGGAACGTCGTAGGCGAAGATCGGCTTGTCGATGGCGGCGTGGACGCTGCGGAAGTGGGTTTCGGTTTCTTCGACATTGCCGATGGCGTAGTACATCGAGGTCACCACGATGGCGTCGGCGCCGAGGTCGATGACCTTTTTGGCTTCCTCGATGACACGGTGGGTGGTTTGTTCGTTGGCGCCGACGATCAGGGGTACCGCTCCGGCGTTGGCGTCAGCGATGGTCGTGACGACCAGTTCCCGTTCGGCGTTGGTCAGGTAGGGCACTTCGCCGGAGGATCCGAGAACGAACAGCCCGGAGACGCCGCCGTCCAGAAGGTGTCTGGTGACGTTTTGGAGTGACGCGGTGTCGATGCTGCCGTCGGCGTGGCGGGGAGTGACGACGGGCGGTATGACGCCGTGGAAGTGGGAGGGCACGGAAATCTCCAATGACTTGTTGAGAGGTGGGATGAAATTTAGGTGTGGAGGAGGCTGGGGGCGGCGCCCAGAAGCTTGCGGGTGTAGTCGTTGCGGGGGTTGCCGAAGACTTCTTCGGCCGATCCTTCTTCGACGATTTCCCCGAAGTACATGACGCAGATGCGATCGGAGACGTAGCGGACGGTTTGGATGTCGTGGGAGATGAACACCATGCCGAGGTTGAGCTGGGTCTTCAGGTCCGAGAGCAGGTTGAGCACCTGGGCCCGGACGGAAACGTCCAGAGCCGAAGTAGGCTCATCGGCAACAATGATGTCCGGGTCAAGGGCCAGGGCCCTTGCGATAGCAACACGCTGACGCTGCCCTCCGGAGACCTGCGAGGGCGTCACTTCCGCCGCGGACCCGGGCAGGCCGACGAGGGAGAGGAGCTCTTTGACCTTGGCGCGCCGGGTGGTTGCGTCGCCGATGCCGTGGACCTGGAGGGGATCGGTGAGGATGTCCTCGATCGTCATCCGGGGGTTCAGCGCCGTGGCCGGGTCCTGGAAGACGACGGAAACGGCCCGGCCGAACTCCTTGCGCATGGCAGCGTTGCGTTTGATGGCGGGCTTGCCGTGGAAGAGCACCTGGCCGGAGGTCGGTGTCTGGAGGCCGACGAGCACCGAGGCCAGCGTGGATTTACCGCATCCGGACTCTCCGACGATGCCGACCGTTTCTCCGCGGCTGATGCTGAAATTGACGCCGTTGACGGCTTTGACGATATTCGGTCGGAACAGTCCGCCGGTTCGGGCGCGGTGATGGACTTTGACGTCTTTGAGTTCGATGACGGGTTTTCCGGTGGAGACGCTCACTTGGCTTCCTCCTTCAGGTGGCTTGCCCAGTAGTGGTCTGAATCTCCAGTGACCGCGGTGAGGACGAGTCGCTGGTTCGGGTCGGCGTCGGGCCGCCGGGAACGTGGTGCGAATCGGTCTCCGGTCGCAAAGCTCTGCGGGGAGGGGACGGTGCCGGGGATCTGGTGGAGCCGTTCGGCGTCTGCCTCGATGGAGAGCACAGCACCGAGCAGGCCCCGGGTGTATTCGTGCTGCGGGTTTTGCAGCAGTTCGGTCGCCTGGGCGGATTCGACGACCTGGCCGGCGTACATGACGGTGATCCGGTGGGCCAGTGAGGCCACCAGGGCGAGGTCGTGGCTGACGAAGACCATCGCGAAGCCGAGTTGTTCGCGAAGTTCGTTCAGTAGGTCAACGACCTGTTTTTGCACGGTGACATCGAGTGCTGTGGTGGGTTCGTCGGCCACGACGATCTTCGGGGAGCGGGACAGGGCCATAGCGATCAGGACGCGCTGGCGTTGGCCGCCGGAGAGCTCGTGCGGGTAGCTCGCCAATGTGCGGACGGGGTCGAGTTTGACCATTTCGAGCAGTTCGGCGGGTGTTTTGCGGCCGCCGCGGCGGGTCAGCTGGGTCATCTGGTCTTTGATTTTCATCGAGGGATTCAGTGAGCTGAGCGCGTCCTGGTAGACCATGGCAATTTGTTCGCCCCGGAGTCCCTTATATGCTGCGGGGTTGCTGTGCCCGGTCCGGAGGTCAAGGAGTTCTTTGCCCTCGAAAGTGATGGATCCGCTGATCCGGGCTGCAGGTGGGAGGAGCCCCATGACCGCCAGGGAGGTGATGGACTTGCCGCAGCCGGATTCTCCGACCAGGCCCATGGTTTCGCCTTCGCGGACGGTGAAGGAGACGTTGTCGACAATTGCGGTGTCGCCGAATCGCCCCGGGAAGCGGATGGACAGGTTCTTGACCTCAAGAACGGTGCGGGCAGTGTCCGGGACCTGGGGGAGCCGGTCCGTGCGCCCGGCTTCAACGGAGGCAAGGAGGGCTAGTTCCTTCTCGAGCAGCAGCCCCAGGTCGGCGGGCTTGGCGACAACCCGCCGGGCCTCTGCCGCGCCGGCCACATCCACTTCGCTGAGGGCGACGGGGTTGATGCGGACGCCGTCGAGTTCATGCTGTTCGACGACTGAGGGTTGCGCCACCGAGGTGGCCACTTCCGCGTCCACCGCGACAGCGTTCCCGGAGGCGGTGGCCGCGGTCCCGTCATCGTCTTTCACGACCGGCGCGCGGCGCAGGCGGGGATTGACCATGGCGTCGGTGAGGCCTTCGGCGAGGATGTTCAGCGCGAGGACCGTCAGGAGGATAGTCAGGCCCGCGAATGTCGTGGCCCACCAGCCGCCCGAAAGGACCAGGTTGCGTCCGTAGGAAATGACGTTGCCCCATGAGGGGGCGGGGTCCTGGACGCCGGCGCCAAGGAAGGAAAGGGAGGCCTCGAGGATGATCGCGTCTGCGACCATGACCGTGGCGAAAACCAGCACCGGGGCGGCGGTATTGCGCACGATGTGGCGGCTGAGGATGTGGAAGCGGCCGGCACCGATGACGCGTTCGGCGCGGACGTAATCCTCCCCATACTGGGCAAGGACGTTAGCGCGCACCACCCGGGCCAGCTGGGGAGTGTAGATGATGGCGATCGCGACGATGATGGTCGGGACAGAGTTTCCAAAAGCTGCCAGCAACACGGCGGCCAAGGCGATGCCGGGGAACGCCATCAGGATGTCCATGATGCGCATGGTCAGCTCGTTGACGGCTTTGCTGGAGGTTGCAGCCACGGAGCCGAGGACGGCGCCGGCCAGGACCGCCAGCCCGACAGCGCCAAGGCCGATCATGAGCGATGATTGGGACCCGTAGAGCAGGCGGGAGAAAATGTCCCTGCCGAGGCGGTCGGTGCCGAAGAAGTGCTCGGCCCCGGGCGCAGTCGCGGGGATGAAGGTCTCCAGCGGGTCGTGCGGTGCCAGGACCGGTGCCAGCACGGAGGCCAGGGCGATCAGCACGAGGAAGGCCAGGGCGAGGCGGGAGCTCCAGGGAAGCGCTTTGAAGCGCAGGCCCGGGGCACTGAGGCGTTCAGCGAGTTTGCTTCGCATGGTCACACGGTCCTGATTCGGGGGTTGATGAGGAGGTACAGCAGATCCACGGCGATGTTCACGAGAACAAAGGTCACGGAGATGGTGAGCACGACGCCTTGGACCAGATTGATGTCCAGGTTGGTGATTCCGTTGAGGATGAGCTGGCCCATGCCCGGCAGGGCAAAGATCATCTCGATGACAACGGCACCGCCCAGCAGGTAGCCGATCCGGAGGCCCAGAACGGTCACGGGGGTGACAAGGGCGTTGCGGAGGACGTTTTTGGAAACGACTTCCCGGTAGGGGACACCGTTGCCGATGGCGGTCCGCACGTAGTCACGGTCGAGTTCTTCGACCATGGACGTGCGGACCACCCGGATCAACGATGCCGACACCGGAATTCCCAGCGCCAGTGCCGGCAGGGCCATGGAGTTGATCCACCCTCCGAATCCCGATTCCGGGGTGGCGATTCCGCCTGAGGGGAATATCGGCGCCGGACCCAGCGCAAACCACTGGATCAGCAGGATACCGAGCCAGAACGAGGGGGTTGCGACAGCGGCGATGGAGAACACCCGCACTACCTGGTCCTGCCATTTGTCCCGGTAGAGAGCGCCGATGATGCCGAAGACCAAGGAGAGGACCACGGCAATGATCACTCCAAGGAAGGTCAGTTGCAGGGTGAGCGGAAAAGCGGACCCGATCATGCTGGCCACTGATTTCGCCGGGGGAGTGGTAACGCCGAGGTCCAACTGAACGAGCCGGCCGAGGAAGTGCACGTATTGCAGTGGCAGGGGATCGTTCAGACCGTTGGCCTGGCGGTACTGTTCTTTGGCTTCTTCACTGGCCCCTTCGCCCAGGGCGCTGCTTGCCTGATCGCCCGGGGCGGCCTGAAGGACGAGGAACACCAGCAAGGTGATGCCCAGAATCATCAGGGGCAGGGCCGCTAGTCGGCGGCCCAGCAGGCGCAATATCGTGGTCAATGTATTCTCCGGTCGGGGTGCTTAAGAGGTGCGGCCGACACCGATGAAGGAAACGCCGGTCGTGGGCAGCGGCTTGAAGCCGCTGAGCTTTTTGGCATTCCAGGCGCTGGGGAGCTGGCGGTGGAACATCGGGTAGAGCGGAACCTCTTCGGAGACGAGGTCAACGATGTCGCCCGTGAGCTTCTTCGCCTCACTCTTGGAAGCTTTTCCTGCTTTGGCCATGAGGTCCACGAGCTGGGCGCGTTCGGCGGTGGCGCCCCAGAAGGCGCGGTTTTTCATCCAGGTGTCCCCGGCGTAGAACCAGCTCAGCAGAAGGTCGGCGTCGTTACCGAAGACCGAGGGGTCCCCGGGAGCTGCGACGACTTTGTAGTCGCCCTTGGCCACCCGGTCCGTATACAGGGCACCGGACTGCAGGTTCTTCAGGCTCACCTTGACGCCGGGGATCTTGTTCCAGGACTCGAGCATCAGGGGGGCTACGTCCTTGACCCAGGCTGTGTCGGTGGTGAGCAGCTCGAACTCGAGGCTGGAAACGCCGGCCTGCTTGAGGAGGTCCTCGGCCTTTTTGGGGTCGTAGTTGTATACGTTCTTGGCTTTGACGTAGTCCGGGTGGCCCTCCTGGAAGTAGGAGCTCGCCGGCTTTGCGTTGCCGAAGAGCGCCTTCTTGATGATGGAGTCCTTATCCAGGCCGTAGTGCAGTGCCTGACGGACCAGCTTGTTATCAAAGGGCGCGGCGGAGCAGTTGAACATCAGGAACATCAGACCGAAGGACTGAACGGATTCGACGGTGGCCGCCGATTTCAGGCCGTCCATGTCGAGGTAGGGGACGTCCTCGATGGCCTGGACGCGGCCGGACTGCATGGCGGTCACGCGCGCGGCTGCGTCCGAGAGCAGCAGCCAGGTCATGCCCTTGGCCAGAGCCGGCATGGAGCCGGTGTAGGCCGGGTTGGCTTCGAAGACGATCTTGTCGTCCTTGACGGCGGAGACCAGCTTGTAAGGGCCTGTGCCGACGGGCTTGGCGTCGAAGGACTTCAGCTGGTCCGAACCCACCGGGAAGTTCGTCAGCGCCTTCGGCACGACCTTGACGACGGAGATTCGCGGGCCGAAGCCGGGGAACGGGTACTTCAGGATGAATTCCACAGTCTTTGCGTCGACTGCCTTGACGTCCTGGATGAAGGGGATGAACTGGGAGAAGAGCGACTTGTTGGCCGGGTCCATGACACGGGTGAAGGAGAAGACGACGTCATCGGTGGTGACCGGAGCGCCGTTGTGGAACACGGCGCCGTCACGGAGAGTCACCTGGTAGGTGGTGTCATTGACCATTTTCGGGTCAGCTGCCGCCAGCGCGTTGTAGGGCTCGCGAGTTGCCGGGTGCAGCTCCACCAGGCCTTCGAAGACGTGGAGGTTGGCGGCCATGGGCGTGGCGCCGGAAGAGGAGATGGGGTCGAAGCCGGTGGACAGAGCATAGGAGATCCCGGCCTCGATGGTGAGGTCCTTGTTGATCGGGGACGTGTTTTCCGTCGCTCCGGTGCTCGTGGCGGCCGGGCCGCCGCAGGCGGCGATGGAGGACGCAAAGGCTGCAGCGAGGCCCATGGCGCCGCCGAGCTTGAGGAAGTTCCGGCGGCTGGCATCGTTGACCAGGGGCAGGTTCTTGGAAGACAGGTTCATGAAGGCCTCACCATTCAGATGATTTATGGGACGTAGGATGTCCGAGCTTGTGCAAAAACTGTAAGGGCCATCACAGGGAAGCGTCAAGTGGCCCGGTCTTCGCATGGTCGATGACGCCTTATCTGCTTGCTAAGGTGGGCCGCACCCCTCGGAGTCCGGCTGCGGCGCTGACCGCGGGGATGTATCTCCGAATGATCCCGGCCGCGGCTCGAAAAAGTGTGGAGTTTCCAAAAATGTCCTTGATCCTTGGCGCCTACGCCGCCCAGCCCGCCGTCGAAACGGCCTCGTTCTATGCCGGCCTGGGGGCTATCGACTCCATTCGCGGACTGGAACTGCCCTTCGGCCCCCTAGGCGGTGGCCCCTGGCCGGAAGGCGCCCCGGGGGGCTTTTCCGCGGTTGTAACCGCAATTCCCGGGACGATGCAGCGGCTTCAGTGCTCGCCTTCTTTTGGGCTCGCCTCCGCCGACGCGGAGGGGCGCAACGAGGCCCTCGCGTACGTTTCGGAGCTGCGCTCCTACGTGTCCCGGTTGGAGGGGGAGGGCCACAGTGTGGAAGCCGTGGAACTGCATTCCGCGCCCGCCTACAGCTCCTCGGCCTCCGCTTTCGAGCGCTCTCTGCGCGAGATCCTGGAGTGGGACTGGGGCTCGACGCAGGTCTGCATTGAGCACTGCGATGCGCCCCGCGCCGGCCATGCCTCTGAGAAGGGGTTTCTGCCCTTAGAGGAGGAGATGGAAGTCCTCAGCACCCTCGGCGCGTCCGGTGCCCGGGTCGGGTTGGTCATCAACTGGGGCCGCTCGGTGATCGAGAGCGGTGACCCCGGTTCTGTGGTGGCGCAACTGGCCGAGGCCCGGGAGGCCGGGGTCCTCTACGGAGTGATGTTTTCTGGCTGCTCGCCGGTGGAAACGGAGTTTGGTTACCCCTGGATCGATGCCCACCTTCCCGCGGTAGAGGTCACCGGAGCCCCGCTGAGCTCCCTGCTGAACCGCCACGAGATTCAGAAGTGCTTGACCGCCGCCGGCCCGGTTCCCCTGGTCGGTTTCAAAATCGGCCTTGGGGATCCCAGGCTGGGCGTTCCGGAGAGGCTCCAGCGTCTCGCGCAGATGAGCGCCTTGACCGCGGGTTAAGCCCTCGGTCGGGAGGCCCCCATCGACCGGAGAACTACCCTGGGCCAGGGGAGGGCGCGACCCGGACTTGGCCGGTGTCGCGTGTGAAGGTGAACAGCCGTGAGGTCTGGATGGTTTCGCCATCCAGAGCTGCCGTCACTCCAAAGCGCAGTTCAAAGGACTCTCCGTTGAGGTCAGCCTCGCTCACCGTGTACACGAGGTCCCTGTAGAGCTTCTCCTGGCCCGGCATCAGGTCAGCAGGCGTCATCGGGGGACCTGTAGGCGCCTGTAGGCGGACGTCGGTCAGGGGTCCGGGTCCGTCATTTCTTGCACGCCCCGTGAATGCGAGGATGTCCCCGGCCTTGTATGCGGGCGTCACCGGGCCATAGTTAATGTCCTGGGCCTCACGTGTCCCCAACACTTGGCCTTGTCCGGGAGCGTATCCCTGCCCTATCTCTTTCCAAGCGGACGGGTCCCACCGGCCCGGCTCCGTCGCCACGACGTGGGACTCGCCGGCATCCTTCCACTCTGCGGGAAGGCCCGGGGTGATGGAGCGGAGCTCGAGATCGAAGTGAAGTCCGCAGCCCTCGCTGCTCTGCCCGCCATCGTTGCTCCTGGTTCCAAGAGCGGTAGCGGGGAGCTGCCGTTCAAGGTGACTGGTATCGACGGACGTAAAGACTATCTCCCTGTAGCCCTGGCGCTCGTAGAGGACTCCAATGTTCCCATCAGGCAGCCGGGCAGCCGTTGAGTACCCTGAACTGCCGGGGCAAATAATTACCCGCGCCGGCCAGGTCTTCCCATCATCCGGGGAGAGGCTGAGCGCGGTATTCCGGCGGATGCCGGTGTCGAGGTTATTGGTGGCGATCAGCCATCGGCCGGTTCTCTCCTCGGTCAGGTGGGACACCCCCGGGGACCCGTCAAAGCGCGCCAGTGATCCGTTGTCGCCAGGGTCGGGAAGTTCTTCTATGGAGGTCAGCGGGCTCCATGTCTCGCCGCCGTCCTCGGAAAGGGACGCCAGGCGTCGCGGTGTTGCCCGGCTGTGCAGGAGCAGACGCCCATCGTCGAGCGCCGCCACCTTATTTTCGTTCGGCGCCGCCCCATGAGTCCTTGCGGAGATGAGTTGACCAAGGCGCCAGCTCATTCCGTGGTCATCGCTAAAGGCTGATGCGGCCATGATCTCGCCGGAGCAGAGGAGGACGTACTGCTGGACCAGGCGCCCTCTGAAAGGGCCTGCATGAATTTGGATGCCTTGGCCGGCGGACGCAAAGATGCCGCTAACTCCATGCTCGTTTCCAACTGACCTCTTTAGTTCGGACGTGATGCGCCTGTGCTCCCACGTGAGACCGTCATCGTCGGAAATACTCAGGTCGCAGTGCTGAACATCGTGGTCGTCGTGCCCCGTCCCTGTTGTGGCTTCAAAGAAACCGGCGCGGGTCCCGGCGGCGTGAAATAGGAGGATCCGCCCGGTTTCGAGGTCCACAAGAAGGCTAGGGTCACCGAACCCTTCCAAACCGGCCCCAGTTCGCACAACCGTTTGCGCCTCCCACGTACGACCATTGTCGACGCTTCTGCGCAGCAGCAGGTCTATCGGGCTGGGCAGATCATCCAGGTTGGGGCGCCCATCATAGGCAGCCAGAACGGTTCCTTTAGCGCTGACAGCCAGAGCCGGAATCCGGTACTGGCGATAGCCGGCATAGCCTCTGGTGGCCAAGACGGTTTCGCTCTGGTCCTGCAGATGGGGTATAAGGTGGGACGTCATATCTCATTGTGGAATGCAGTTTGCTGTTGAGCAACTCGCACCTGGTGACCCGGAGGCCGTTCCAGCACCCCGGCCGGTCGAACCGTTCTACTTTGCCCGTTCCGTCCCGCTGTGCGGTCGAGGCTTGAGGCGGCGACGGCTTTCGACGGCCGAACTAAGACCTTGACGACTGCCGAAGAATGGCCTCGACTGTATGGAGCGGGCAACCGCCCTGGCCAGCTCTGTGAACCTTAATTGACGTTTTCCGAATTACCGATAATGGACCTTATGTAAGTTCGATCCAATCAGGCCCTGTCTTTAGTTTCGTCTCCTCAAGGCAGGCTAAAGAAGGATGTGGGATTAGAAGTCGATAAGTCTTGTCTATAGGCCCCCAAAGTTCGATAGTTAGGTACCGCGTGGAACAATCCGCGCGTCACAATGGGGAAATATGAAAAAGAGATCCTTTTATGCGGCTCTGATCAGCCTGGTCTTGACGTGCCTAGGTTTGGCCGCGGCCGCTCCCGCACAGGCGGTTGTCGTCGGACTGTGTACCATTACTGCCCAGAACCCTCATGGGTCTACCCATGTTGCAGGTACAATCAACACGGTGGGGACAGTTTCCTGCTCCATGACGATGACCGAAATTTATATACAGACGACGCTCGAAAAGAGCAATGGACAGTACTGGTCCGGCAACGTCAGAGACTACTTCAATAGCAGCTACGAGATGAGTAATGCGGCTACTTCCTGCAGCCAGGGGCCAGACTCATTTCGTACGCGGGTTTCCTACGTCATCCAGGCCCCGCCTGGCGTTAATCCACGCTACACAGCGAACACAATTTACTCTCCATGGATCGGTGTCGCATGCGGAGTAACTCTCGCCGCTAACCCACCCAGCGAAACCATCGAGCGCGTCCAGATACCGGTCAAATAGTGCTGTCGGGAGAAGCCGCAGGAGGTATCGCCTGCGGCTTCTCCTCGTAAAAGTAAACGGTCTCGGTGGTAGAATCCTCGTCACCCGGAGCGCCGAATACTCGCGTCATTCTAGGCACGACGTCGACCCCCCCGCTGCGATTAATCTTCTGCTCGGACCATTTCAGGAAGACTTCAACCGGCCGACCCGCCGCTTCGCGCTGCGCCCATCCAACGGCTTCCAAAACATCCTCAGCGTCGCGGGCATCCCATTCGTCCACCAACCACGAGAATTTAGCCATCGAAGGCGCGGTCCACACGCGAATACGATATTCGGCGGGACGCTCCTCTTCGCCGATTGACTCATTTGATCCAGCCGGCGTGATGTCCATAGGAAGACTCTAGTCTGGATCGCAAACGATCAAAAGGGATCACTTCTCGCAACTTATGTCTGCTTGAGCTGGGGAATCGTAATCAAGAGGCCCTAACCGGCGCGTGCCGATAATGAAGATTATGTCAGGTCGCTTATGCTTCCTGATGGGCCACGACCGTCTACGGCACGAACCGGTAGCCGATCCCCGCCTCCGTGAGCAGGTGCCTGGGGGCGGCGGGGTCCGCCTCGAGCTTGCGGCGCAGCTGCGCCATGTAGACCCGCAGGTAGTTGGTTTCCTTGGCGTACGCCGGGCCCCAGACCTCGGAGAGCAGCTGCTGCTGCGGGATCAGTTTCTCCGGGTTCCGGACCAGCACCTCCAGCATCTTCCACTCGGTGGGGGTCAGGCGGATGTCTTCCCCGCCGCGGGTGACCCGGTGCTTGCCGAGGTCCACGGTGAACGCCTCGGTGGCGACGACCGGCTGGACGTCGACGTCGGCGGTGCGGCGCAGCAGGGCGCGGAGCCGGGCCAGCAGTTCGTCCAGTCCGAACGGCTTGGTGATGTAGTCGTCCGCGCCGGCGTCGAGCGCCGCCACCTTGTCCTCGGAGCCGTGGCGGGCCGAGAGCACCAGCACCGGCGCCTGGCTCCAGGTGCGGAGCTCGCGGAGGACCTCGGTGCCGTCCAGGTCCGGCAGGCCCAGGTCCAGGATCACCAGCGCCAGCGGGTGCTGGGTGGCGGCCAGCAGGGCGGAGTGGCCGTCCGCGGCGGTGGTGACGTCGTAGCCGTGGGCCTGCAGGGTGATGCGCAGGGCCCGGAGTAGGTGCGGGTCGTCATCGACGACGAGGACGGCGGTCATCCGGCCTCCGTCCGGTTCGCGGCGGCGGGCAGGCGGTGTGCCCGGTGGTCCAGGGTGGACTGCGGTTCCAGCGGGGCCTGCCGGTGGCCGGGCTCGAAGGGTGCGCCGGTGGAGAGCGGCAGCCGGATCACCATGGTCAGGCCGCCGCCGGGGGTCGGTTCGGCGGTGAGGCTGCCGCCCATCGCGTCGGTGAAGCCCTTTGCCACGGCCAGGCCCAGGCCGATCCCGGTGGCCTGCGGGGCGTCGTCGAGCCGTTGAAAGGGCCGGAACATCTCCAGTACGCGTTCGGCCGGGATGCCGTGGCCGTGGTCGATGATCCGCAGCTCCCCGGCGGGCCGGCCGCCCAGGGCCACCGGGCTCAGGCCGCCCCCGGCGCCGACCAGGACAATGTCCGCCTCGGGCGCGTATTTCACGGCGTTCTCGACGACGTTGGCCACCACGCGCTCCAGCATGCCGGGGTCGGCGTCGACCTCGGGCATGTTCGGCGGCAGTTCCACCCGGACCCGGCCCGCGGGCACGGCGCGCAGCGCCCCGGGGATCACATCGAACCAGCGGACCGGTCGGAGCAGGGGGTGGGCGGCGTCGGCGCTGATCCGGGACATGTCCAGCAGGTTCCCCACCAGGGCGTCCAGGCGGTCCGAGCATTCCTCGATGGTGGCCAGCAGTTCTTCCCTTTCCTCGGGGCTGTAGCGGTCCGCGTCGTGGCGCAGCCCGCCGACGGCCAGCTTGATGCCGGCCAGGGGCGTGCGCAGGTCGTGCGAGACGGCGCGCAGGATGGAGGTGCGGATGGTGTTGCTCTCGGCCAGGCGGAGCATCTGCCGCCGGCTGGCCACGAGCTGCTGGCGTTCCAGCTGCGCCTCGAGGTGGACGCCGAACGCGGCCAGCAGCCTCCGGTCGCTCGCCGGGAGGACCCGGCCGTAGAGCACCAGGCGGGCACCGGAGCCCACCTCCTCGACGTTGTCCCCGGCCGCGCCGCCGTCGGCGGTTTCGGCGCTGCCCGGCGACCCGGCCGTGGCGATCAGCTCCCACTCCCCGGAGTTGCCGCCGCCCTCCGCGGGCCGGACGTAGAGCGCCGCGGCGCGGACCTGGAAGACGCTGAGCGCCTGCTCCAGCAGCGCGGCGAGCGTGTCCTCCGAACCGGCGGCGTTGCGGGCCAGGTCGCCCAGGGTGGTGGCTTCGGCGCGGGCCCGGGCGGCCTCCTTGGAGCGGCGGGCGGAGACGTCGACGACGACGGCGACGGCGGCGGAGACCCCGACGAACACCAGCAGCGCAAGCAGGTTCTGGGAGTCACTGATGGTCAGGGTGCCCACCGGCGGGGTGGAGAAGTAGTTAACGAGCAGGCTGCTGAGCACGGCGGCGAGGATGGCCGGCCACAGGCCGCCCACCAGGGCGACCGCCACGGAGCCGCTGAGCTGGACCAGCATGACGGTGGCGACGTTCCGCTCCGGATCGAGCACCAGCAGCGCCTGGACCGCCGGCGGCAGCAGCAGCGCCAGGGCGAAGCCCACCAGCACCCGGATCCGGCCCAGGTCCCGGGGCCGGACCGGGCGGGCGCCGCGGCCCACCAGCGGGTGGGAGACCATGTGCACGTCGATGTCACCGGAGTCGCGGACCACCCGGGTGCCCACGCCGCCGCCCAGCAGCCAGCCGGCCAGGGAATCGATCTTCCGGCGGCGGGAGATCCCGACCACGATCTGGGTGGCGTTGACGCTGCGGGCGAAATCCAGCAGCGCCGCGGCCGGGTCCTCCCCGGCGACCGTGTGGTAGCTGCCGCCGAGGTCCTGGATCAGGTGCCGCTGCGCCTCGAGGGCCTGCGGGGATTCGCTGGCGACGCCGTCGGCCACTCGGACGTGCACGGCCAGCAGGTCCCCGCCGTTGACCCGGTTGAGGATGCGGGCGCCGCGGCGGATCAGCACCTCACCCTCGGGGCCGCCGGTCAGTCCGACAACGATCCGTTCCCGGGCCGGCCAGCTCTCCTCGATGCCCTGTTCGGCCCGGTATTTGGCCAGGCCCTCGTCCACCCGGTCCGCGAGCCAGAGCAGCGCCAGTTCCCGCAGGGCGGTCAGGTTGCCCACCCGGAAGTAGTTCGAGAGGGCAGCGTCGATCTTCTCCGGGGCGTAGATCTTGCCGTCGCCCAGCCGCTGCCGCAGTAGCTCCGGGGAGATGTCCACCAGGTGGATCTGGTCCGCGCGGCGGACGACGTCGTCGGGGACCGTCTCGGCCTGGCGCACGTCGGTGATGGCGCTGACGACGTCCCCGAGCGAGGCCAGGTGCTGGATGTTGACGGTGGAGAGGACGTCGATGCCGGCCTCCAGCAGCGCATCGACGTCCTGCCAGCGCTTCGGGTTGCGGCTGCCGGGGATGTTGGAGTGGGCGTACTCGTCCACGATCGCGGTTTCCGGGGCACGCGCCAGGACGGCGTCCAGGTTCATTTCCTCGAATTCGGTGCCCCGGTAGGGCAGGCGGCGCGGCGGGACGATTTCCAGGCCGTCCAGGAGGGCGCGGGTCTCGCTGCGGCCGTGGTCCATGGCGAAGGCTACGACGACGTCGGTGCCGCGCTGCGCCAGCCGGTGGGCCTCTTCGAGCATCTCGTAGGTTTTCCCGACGCCGGGTGCGGCCCCCAGGAAGATCCGCAGCGTTCCTCGTGCCATGCCGTCATTCTCTCACTTGGTCCGGCCCGGCTGCGCCGCCGCGGCGGCGTCCGCGACGGCCAGGTTCAGGGCGGTGACGTTGACCGAGGGCTGGCCGAGGAACGCCGTGAGCCCGCCGCGGGTGTTCCGGCGGACCAGGTCCTCGACGGCGGCCGGGTCCAGGCCCTGCGCCGCGGCGACCCGCGCCACCTGGAGTGCTGCGTAGGCCGGGGAGATGTCCGGGTCCAGGCCCGAGGCGGAGGCGGTGACGGCGTCGGCCGGGACCTGGTCCACGGCGACGTGCTCCTCCGCGGCCACCGCGGCGCGGCCCTTTTGCACGGAGTCCAGCAGTTTCGGGTCGTTCGGGCCGAGGTTGCTGGCCGAGGAGGACGCAGGGTCCCACGCCACCGCCGAGGGCCGGGCGTGGAACCAGCGCGGGTCCTGGGCCCCGCCGTCCCCGGCGGAGGCCTGCGCGATCAGGGCCGAGGCGGCCGGGCGCCCGGCGCCGTCCCGGAGGATGGAGCCGTTGGCCTGGGCGGGGGCGATCAGCTGCCCGGCGCCGAACACGGCCAGGGGGTAGGCGACGCCGAGCAGCAGGGTGGCGGCGAGGAGGAAGCGCAGCGCGGTGCCGGCTTGCCGGAGGTATCCGAAGATGGTGGTCATGGGTGTTCCTAGCCGATTCCGGGGATGAGGGAGATCACGAGGTCGATGATCTTGATGCCGATGAAGGGTGCCACCAGGCCGCCGAGGCCGTAGATCAGCAGGTTCCGGGACAGCGCCCGGTTGGCGGTGACGGCGCGGTACTTCACGCCGCGCAGCGCCAGCGGGACCAGGGCGATGATGATCAGGGCGTTAAAGATCACCGCCGAGAGGATCGCGGACGCCGGCGTCGCCAGGCCCATGATGTTCAGCAGGCCCAGGCCCGGGAACGTGGCCGCGAACAGCGCCGGGACGATCGCGAAGTACTTGGCGACGTCGTTGGCCACCGAGAAGGTGGTCAGCGCGCCACGGGTGATCAGCAGCTGCTTGCCGATGCCCACGATGTTGATCAGCTTGGTGGGGTCAGAGTCCAGGTCCACCATGTTGGCGGCGTCCTTGGCCGCCGGCGTCCCGGAGTTCATCGCGACGCCGACGTCGGCGGCGGCCAGTGCGGGGGCGTCGTTGGTGCCGTCTCCGGTCATGGCCACGAGCCGGCCGGCGGACTGTTCCTTGCGGATGACGGCGAGCTTGTCCTCCGGGGTGGCTTCGGCCAGGAAGTCGTCCACCCCGGCCTCGGCGGCGTTCGCCTTGGCCGTGATGGGGTTGTCGCCGGTGATCATGACCGTGCGGATGCCCATCTGGCGCAGCTCGGCGAACCGCGCGTGCATGCCGGGCTTCACGACGTCGGCCAGGTGGACGCAGCCGAGCACCTCGGGGCGTCCGTCGGCGGCCACCTCGGCCACCAGCAGCGGGGTGCCGCCCTGCGCGGCGATCTCCCGCACCCGGGCGTCCACTTCCGCGCCGGTGCGGCCGCCGTGTTCCTCGACGAAGGCGCCTACGGTGGAGGCGGCGCCCTTGCGGATCATCCGCCCGTCCAGGTCCAGCCCGGACATCCGGGTCGCGGCGCTGAACGGGACGACGGCGACGTCCCGGCTGCCGGTTTCCAGCGCGGCCAGGTCCGCCCCGGCGACGCCGCGTTCGGCGGCCAGGTCCACGACGGACCGGCCCTCCGGGGTCTCGTCGGCCAGGCTGCAGAGCCGGGCCGCCTCGATCAGCCGGTCAATGCCGATCCCCTCGGCGGGGTGGAATTCCACTGCGCGGCGGTTGCCATAGGTGATGGTGCCGGTTTTATCCAGCAGCAGGGTGGTGATGTCCCCGGCAGTTTCCACGGCCCGGCCGGAGGTGGCCAGGACGTTGTGCTGGACCAGCCGGTCCATGCCGGCGATGCCGATGGCGGGGACCAGCGCCCCGATGGTGGTGGGGATCAGGCAGACCAGCAGGGCAACGAGGACGATCGGGGAGGGGGTGGCGCCGGCGAGGGCGGCGATCGGGGCCAGTGCCATGGTGACGATAAGGAAGACGATGGTCAGGGAGACCAGGAGGACGTGCAGGGCGATCTCGTTCGGGGTCTTCTGCCGGACGGCGCCCTCCACCAGCTTGATCATCCGGTCCACGAAGGTCTCGCCGGCCTCGGCGGTGATCCGGATGACGATCCGGTCCGAGAGCACCCGGGTGCCGCCGGTCACCGAGGACCGGTCGCCGCCGGATTCGCGGATGACGGGGGCCGATTCGCCGGTGATGGTCGATTCGTCGACGCTGGCGACGCCCTCGATGATCTCGCCGTCGGAGGCGATCACGTCCCCGGCCTCGCAGATGATCACGTCGTTGAGCTTCAGCTCGGTGCCCGGGACGCGGCGGGTGCCGCCGTCGGGCAGCCGCAGCGTGGCCTCCACGCCCTGGCGGCTGGCGCGCAGGCTGTCCGCCTGGGCCTTGCCGCGGCCCTCGGCGATCGATTCGGACAGGGTGCCGAACAGGACGGTCAGCCACAGCCACGCCGTGACCGCGATGCCGAAGACGGAGGGTTTCAGCACGCAGATGGCGGTGCACAGCGCGGCGCCGACCAGCACGGTGAACATCACCGGGGAGTGGACCATCTGGCGGGGCGCGAGCTTGCGCACCGCGAGCGGCAGGGCGGCGGCCACGGTGGCCAGGGTCAGCCTGGCCGGGGCCTTGGTGTGGTGCTTGTGTTCGCCGGGGGTGCCGAGCGGGTTGCCGTCGGCGTAGGTCCGGCTGGAGGTGTCCGCGGGGGACGGGGTCATCGGATCAATCCTTCTGCGAGGGGGCCCAGGGCGAGGGCGGGGAAGTAGCTGAGGGCGGTGAGGATGACCGTCACGCCCAGCAGCAGCACCGCGAACAGGGGGCCGTGGGTGGGGAGGGTGCCGGCGGAGACCGGGATCTTGCCCTGCCGGGCCAGGGAACCGGCCAGGGCCAGGACCAGGACGATCGGCAGGAACCGGCCCAGGAGCATGGCCAGGCCCAGGAGGGTGGAGAGCAGCGGCCCGGAGCTGGTGATGCCGCCGAACGCGGAGCCGTTGTTGTTCGCCCCGGAGGTGAAGGCGTACAGCACCTCGCTGAACTGGTGCGGTCCGGTGGCCGGGGCGTTGGCGACGGCGTCGGGCAGCAGCACGGTCGCCCCGGCGAGGGCCAGGACCAGGGTGGGGGTGACCAGGATGTACAGGGCGGCGAGCTTCATCTCGGTGGGACCGATCTTCTTGCCCAGGTATTCGGGGGTGCGGCCCACCATCAGGCCGGCGATGAACACTGCGATGATCGAGAGGATCAGCAGCCCGTACAGCCCCGAACCGGTGCCGCCGGGGGCCACCTCGCCCAGCATCATGTTGATCATCGTCATTCCGCCGGCCAGGGGCGGCAGCGAGTCGTGGGCGGCGTTGACCGCGCCGGTGGAGGTCAGGGTGGTGGACGCGGCGTACAGGGCGGCCGGTGCCGGGCCGAAGCGCTGTTCGAAGCCCTCGCCGAGCCCGCCGGCGGCCGCCGTCGCCGTGCCCTGCGCGGAGGACACCGCCCAGCCGGTCAGCAGGGTGGAGGCCAGCCACAGCGCGCCCATCACGGCGGCCACGGTGAAGCCCTGCCGCCGGTCGCCCACCAGCCGGCCGAAGGTGTACGGCAGCGCGGAGGGGATGAGCAGCAGCAGGAAGACCTGGAACAGGCTGACCGCGGCGTTGGGGTTCTCGAACGGGTGGGCGGAGTTGGCGTTGAAGTAGCCGCCGCCGTTGGTGCCGAGGACCTTGATGGCCTCCTGCGAGGCGACCGGGCCGCCCGGGATGGTCTGGTTTACGCCCATGGCCTGGTTGGCGACGTCGGTGGACCAGAAGTTCTGCACCACCCCGCCCAGCACCAGGAGGACGGCGGAAACGAACGCCAGGGGCAGCAGCACCCGGTAGGTCACGCGGGTCAGGTCTACCCAGAAGTTGCCCAGCCGGTCGGTGCGGACGCGCACCAGGCCGCGGATGAGGGCGACGGCGACGGCGATGCCGACGGCGGCGGAGAGGAAGTTCTGCACCGCCAGGAGGCCCATCTGCACGAAGATGCCCACCGTGGCTTCCGGGGCGTAGGTCTGCCAGTTGGTGTTGGTCACGAAGGAGATGGCCGTGTTCATGGCCACCCACGGGTCCACGCCGGTTAGGGGGCCGGTGCCCGGGATGACGCCCTGGAGCCGTTGCAGCGCGAAGACCAGCAGGATCGAGACGGCGGAGAAGGCCAGCACGCCGCGCAGGTACACCGGCCAGGTCTGTTCCGTGCCGGCGTCGACGCCGGTCAGCCGGTAGAGGAGGCGTTCGGCGCGGGCGGTGCGGGTGCCTTCGACCACCCGGGCCAGGTAGAGCCCCAGCGGTTTGTGCACCGCGGCCAGGGCCACCAGCAGGGCGCCGGCCTGGAGGAGGAAGGAGAGAGTGGTGAAGGTCATCGGGCGGTTACCACTTCTCGGGGTTGATCAGGACGGCCAGGAGGTAGCCCGTCAGGCCCAGTCCGGCCAGGAACAGGACCACCCACATCACGGCTTCGACGTTCACCGTCCACCCTCCGTCCGCCCGGCGTCGTCGCCGAGCATCCGGGCCAGGCGTTGCCCGACCCACATCACGAATCCCATGGAGACCACGAGGATTCCGATCACAGCCGCGTCGGCCATTACAGGTTCCTTTCATCTGCGCCCCGTCTGTGGGGCCTGAGACCAGTGAAGACCTTCGCCGGGGCTCCGCGGCAGGTGCTAACGGTTCCTTGACGGGGGCGGGCCGGATCTTGACGGATCCTTGACGCGGGGCCGTTCGGCCGGCCGGGAGGGGGCGTCAAGGATTCGTCAAGATCCGCAGATGTGGCCGGATCCGGGCCCGTGAGGGTGCTACGTTTGCGGGTGATCGCAATGCGGTACGCCGCGGCGTGCCGCGAGGAAAGGCTCTTCATGACCACCCTGAGCAGGCCCCCGGCCGACCCCTCGGCACCCCGGCCGGCCCGCAGCACAGCCCTCCGGAAATGGCTCCTGGTGGGGCTGCAGGACAGCAAGGGCGCCCACCAGGGTCCGCACGGCGTGCGGGCCGCGGAGGAAAAGAAGCACACCTGGTGGCAGGTGATGTGCCTGACCGGCGTCGACTACTTCTCCACCCTGGGCTACCAGCCGGCCATCGCGGCGCTCGCCGCCGGCGTTATTTCGCCGCTGGCCACCCTGGTCCTGGTGGCCATCACCCTGTTCGGCGCGCTCCCGGTCTACCGCCGGGTGGCCGGCGAGAGCCACCGCGGCGAGGGCTCGATCGCCATGCTGGAGCGGCTGATGCCGCGCTGGGGCGGCAAGCTCTTCGTGCTGGTGCTGCTCGGCTTCGCCGCGACCGACTTCATGATCACCATGACCCTCTCCGCCGCGGACGCCACCGCCCACCTGGTCGAGAACCCGATCAGCCCGGGCTGGATGCAGGGCCAGAACGTCGCCATCACCCTGTTCCTCCTGGCCCTGCTGGCGGCCGTCTTCCTCCGCGGCTTCAAGGAGGCGATCGGGGTCGCCGTCGCGATCGTCGGCGTCTACCTGGCCCTGAACGTCGTCGTGGTCGGCGTCTCGCTCTGGGAGGTGCTGACCCACCCGCTGGCCGTCGGCAACTGGTGGGCGGCGATCGCCACCTCGCACGGGAACCCGCTGCTGGCCGTGGGTTTCGCGCTGCTGGTCTTCCCAAAGTTGGCCCTCGGCCTCTCCGGCTTCGAGACCGGCGTCGCCGTGATGCCGCAGATCCAGGGCCACCCGGACGACACCGAGGAGAACCCGGCCGGCCGGATCCAGGGCGCCCGCAAGCTTCTGACCACCGCGGCCCTGATCATGAGCACGTTCCTGATCATCAGCAGCTTCACCACCGTGGTGCTGATCCCGGAAAACGAGTTCCAGCCCGGCGGCCAGGCCAACGGCCGCGCCCTGGCGTTCCTCGCCCACGAACAGCTCGGCATCGGCTTCGGCACCGTCTACGACATCTCCACCATCGCCATCCTCTGGTTCGCCGGGGCGTCCGCGATGGCCGGGCTGCTGAACCTGGTGCCCCGCTACCTGCCCCGCTATGGCATGGCCCCCGGCTGGGCCCGCGCGGTGCGTCCGCTGGTGCTCGTTTTCACCCTGGTGGGCTTCCTGATCACCTGGATTTTCGACGCCGACGTCGACGCGCAGGGCGGCGCGTACGCCACCGGCGTGCTGGTGCTGATGACCTCGGCGGCGATCGCCGTGACCCTGTCCGCCCGCCGGAAACGGCAGCGCAAGCGCACCGTGGGCTTCGGCGTGATCGCCGTGGTCTTCGTGTACACCACGGTGGCGAACGTCGTCGAACGCCCCGAAGGCATCCGGATCGCGTCGATCTTCATCCTCGGGATCATCGTGATCTCGCTGCTGTCCCGCGCCCGGCGGTCCTTTGAACTGCACGCCACCCACGTCCACCTGGACCGGCAGGCGCTCGAGTTCCTGTCCGCCGAACTGGACGGCCCGCTGAGCATCGTGGCGCACGAACCGCTGCGTCTGAGCCCCGAGGCGTACCGGGAGAAGCTGGAATCCGCGATCCAGGTCAGCCACCTGCCGCTGGACTACCAGGCCGTGTTCCTCGAGGTGGTGGTGGACGACTCTTCGGACTTCGAAACCGAACTCGAAGTCAAGGGCATCACCCGGCACGGGTACCGGATCCTGGAGGTGCACGGGCCGGTGGTGCCGAACACGATCGCCTCCGTGCTGCTGCACATCCGCGACGTTACCGGACTGATGCCGCACATCTACTTCCGCTGGACCGAGGGCAACCCGGTGACCAACCTGCTGCGCTTCCTGGCGTTCGGCGAGGGGGAGATCGCCCCGGTGACCCGCGAGGTGCTGCGCGAGGCCGAGCCGGATGTGACCCGCCGGCCCTGGGTGCACGTTGGCTGACTAGGCCTGGCGGCTCGCGGCCGTGGTGGCGCCCTCGACGATTTCGCGGGCGATCAGCGCGACCTTCCGGTTGGTCTCCGAGCTCAGCTTGCTCATCAGCTCGAACGCCTCATCGGCGCTGACGCCGGTGCGGCCCATCAGGATTCCTTTGGCCTGTTCGATCACGGCCCGGGTCTTGGAGGCCGCGGCGACGGATTCGTTGGCGAGCTGGTGCCGGTCCGTGTGGATCGACTGCGTCAGGTCCACCACCACGCCCCAGACACCGATGGGAGTGTTCCCGTCCATGATGTAGTCCGCGGAGTAGAGCAGCTTGTGCTGCCGGTTCTTCCGGTCCCGGATCGAGAGGTAGAGGGAGGACGGGCCGCCCTGGGACGCCACCCGTTCCCAGTACGCGGTGACCCGCGGCCGGTCCTCGGGCTCGATGTGGGGCATGACCATCTCCATCGAGGGGACCACCTCGCCCCGCTCGTAGCCGTAGATCCGGTAGAGGCCGTCCGACCAGCGGAAGATTCCGTCGGCGAAATAGTGTTCCACCAGTCCGGTGGGGCAGTCCAGGAAGCCCTCGTGGGGACCCCCATGGGGAAGGGACCCGCGATGGTTATGGTTCACAGACATGGGCGGGGCCGTTCGACGAGGTGCGCCCGGCGTCACCGCGCCAGGGCCTGAAAATACAAGGATATCCCGGGCCGCCCCTCCGCAGATGTGGCGGCTGATCCGTTACGCGGTGCCTGGGTTCCGGGGGAGTTCCAGCAGGAGGGTGTCCGAGCCGCCGTTGCGGCCCACCCTGCGGAACCCCAGCCGCTCGTAGAGGGCGCGGGCACGGTTGCCGTCCTCCACGCTGAGGCTGATGGCGGGGATGGACCGGGCCGCCGCTTCCCCGAGGAGGCCCTCGAGCAGGGCCGTTCCGATTCCTGCCCCGCGGTGCCCGGGCTGCACCCCGATGGTCAGCTCCGGGATGTCGTCGCGGACGAAGCCGTAGCCGGCATCGTGCGCGGGGAGGAACCGGCACCAGGCGGCGCCCACGGGCGTTCCCGCGGCGGTTTCGGCGACGACGCCGATGTCGCCCCCGCGGGGCCAGCCGTCAAGGTACCGGGAGAGCTTGGGCTGGCTGAGGTAGTCCTCAAGCGTGAACCGGGCCTCTCCGGTCCAGTTCATCGCCTCGACCCCGGCGGCGCGAAGGGCGTCGACGTCGCCGGCGTCCGCCGCGCGGACGGTGTATTCCACGAATTCCATGCGCCCGAGCATAGGCGCACGCGGCGTCTTCGCCCGACCCGGAGGCGCGGATAGGCAAAACAAAGCCCCTCCGGGGGTACCGAAGGGGCTTGTGTTTTCTAGGAGAAGCAGTCCGGCTGGCCGGGCTTTCCCGAAAGCTTAGAGCGGGCGAATGTTCTCGGCCTGCGGGCCCTTGGGGCCCTGGGTGACGTCGAACTCGACCTTCTGGTTCTCGTCCAGCGAGCGGTAGCCGCTGGAAGCGATTGCCGAGTAGTGGGCGAAAACGTCAGCGGACCCGTCATCCGGGGCAATGAAGCCAAAACCCTTTTCGGCGTTGAACCATTTAACTGTGCCAGTAGCCATGCTTTATCCTTCTGAAATGCTGATCTCCGGCGGCCACGCAAGGCCAACGGCTGCGGAGACATTCGTCCGCTGTCCCCAACGTACGGGGCGCGGGGCCAGGGTGCAAGAGCCACGCGGGGCAGTTCTGCCCGGCCGGAGGCGATAGTCTGCCCACCATGGCAACCATCTCGGTGGTGATCCCCACCCGCAACGACGCCGGGCCGCTGGCCGTGTGCCTCGCCGCCCTCGCCCGCCAGAGCCGCCGTCCGGACGCGGTGATCGTGGTGGACAACGGCAGCACGGACGGGACCGACGCCGTTTGCGCCGCCGCTGGGGTGCGCCGGATCCCCGCCGACGTCGCGGGCATCGCGGCCGCCACGGCTCTCGGTTTCGACGCCGCGGACACGGACATCATCGCCCGCCTGGATACCGACTCGATCCCTCCGGCTGACTGGCTGGAGCGGGTCGAAACCCTCCTGGCGGCCGCCGCCCCGACCGCCGCCGTCAGCGGCCCGGGTGACTTCTACGGCGGCACGGCGCTGGCCCGATGGGCGGGCCGGAGCCTCTGGATCGCCGGGTACCACCGCGTGGTGGGGCTGCTGCTGGGACACCCGCCGCTCTTCGGCTCCAACTTCGCCATGCATTCGGAGGCGTGGGCCCTGATCCGGGACGCGGTGCACCGCGGCCTGCCGGCCGTGCATGACGATCTCGACATCTCCTACCAGCTGCCGCCCCAGGTGGCCGTGATCTGGGAGCCAACCCTGCGGGTGGGGGTTTCCGCCCGGCCGTTCGAGAGCGCCGGGGCGGTGTGGCGGCGGCTGGCGATGGCGTGGACGACGTTCGCCGTCGACTTCTCTGCGGACCCGCCGTTGGCCCGACGACGGCGGCGGCGCGACTACCGGCGCGGGCTCACCCGGCCGAATTGAAAAGGGCGAGCAGATCCCGGCTCATCTGGTGCGGGGAAGTCTCGCTGGGGCTGTGGCCGCCGCGGTAGACGGCGATCTTCGCGCTGATCGCCTGGGCGAACCGGCGGTGCAGGGCCAGCGGCCAGAGATCGTGCTCCCCGACGGCCACGAGCTTGGGCAGCGTGGCCTCCGCCAGGACCGGGCGGAGATCCGGGGCGTGTTGCATCAGGCCGAAGATGTCCCGGACCGACTGGCGCCGGGTGAGCCGGAACCGGGAGCGGACGAACCGGAGCCGGTTTGAAGCCACCCAGACAACGTTGCTGCGGATGCCCCAGATCATCAGTGCCGCGCCCACCCGGGGGCTGGCCAGACCACTGAACCGGCCGATCCGCTGCACCCCGCGGAAACTGTTCCCCGGTTCCGGTGGGCAGCTGAGCAGCGTCAGTGTCCGGAACAGCTCGGGCCGCCGCTCGAAGGCCAACTGCGCGACAATCGCGGCAAAGGAATACCCGACCACGTGGGCCGGCCCCTCGCCGGACTCCAACAGGGCGATAAAGTCATTGGTGAACAACTCGTAGTCATAGTGTTTCCGCGGCGGAACGAGGTGCTCCGGCCCGGCCCCGGCGGACTCATACTGGCCGGCGATGTCACAACTGAGCGCGTAGTAGCCGGCGTCGGCGAGTTGGGGAAGCATCAGGGCGAAGTCTTCCTTGGATCCGGTGGCGCCCGGGAGCAGCAGCACCCGCGGACCTCCCGGTACGCCCATGGCCAGGGTGGCAAGGCTCCCACTCGGCGCCTCGAAGACCCCACGGACGGCACCGGGCGGAGGCACGGACCAGTCGACGTCGGGCAGCGCGGCATCCAGGCGGGCGGACTCATCGATCAGCCCGGAGCCAAAGACCCCCGGGTCCGGTTCGGGAACGCCGGTGATCCGGCGGCCGGTACTCGCCATGGGTCAACCATAGCCCCCTGCCAGGTGGCTCCGGCTGAACAGCGGCTAGGTTCCGGCCACCCGCGCCACGAAGGCGTGCAGCCGGCGGTAGACCTCCTGGGATTCGGGGAAACGGGCGTCCTGTTGCCAGGTGTGCTCGGCGTTGGCGGACTCCCAGCCGTAGACCAGCGCATCCGCCGGGACCCGGTGCTGCCGCAGCCGGTCGAGGAAGTTCAGGTTGGCGGTGTAGAAAAAGTCGCGCTCCGAGGTGGTCAGGAACACGGGCGGATGCCGCGAATCCAGCCACTCGATGGGGGACAGGTGCCGGGCCGCCCGCCGCAGCGACTCTGCGCCAGGGCCGGCGCTGCGGGGGAGCAGCATCCGCACGAACGCCAGGCTGAGGACGAAGCCGCGCTCGAAGAACACGGAGAAGTCCACCACGCTGCAGTGCTGCACCAGGCCCCGCAGGCTCGCGGCGGGCGCCGCGGGTTCCAAGCCGTAGTGCTCCGCCAAGTCGGTATGGAGCGACGATGCCGTCAGCAGCGCGGCAATCTGGCCGCCGGCGGAGTCCCCGCCCAGCACAATCCGGTCCGGGTCCCCGCCGTGCCCGGAAATGGCGGCCCGCACCCAGGCCAGCGCGGCGTTGGCATCCTGCAGAACGTGGCCCATGTGGAAGCGCGGGGCGTGGCGGTAGTTCACGTTGACCACCACCATGCCGGCGGCGGCCTGGCTGGCGCAGTATTTCGTCAGCGCCGCCTTGTCCCCGGAGGTCCAGCCGCCGCCGTGGAAGTAGACGTAGACGGGGAGCCCGGAGTCTGTGGATCCGGTGGTTTCGGCCGTTCCGGCGGGGGTGATCACGTCCAGCCGGTGCGCTCGGATGCCGTCACCGGCGAAGTCGATGTCGTGGAAGTAGTCGACGCCGGTCACCGGGTCCGCATTGAACCGGGCCTTCTCGGCGGGGCCGACGATCCCCATCAGGGCCCGCCACGCCCAGACCGGTACACGGCGCAGGACACGCCGGGCGCGCCGGGCGAGGCCGAACGCTCCGTGGCCCGACCGGTGCCGGGAGGCAGCCGCCGAAGTCATCCCTCCATTCTACTGGCACGCCCGTGCTAGAACCGCCGGGTGCCCGGCCCCGTCGCCCCGAAGACGGCCGCCCCGCCGACTGCGGCCGCAGCCTCAGTCCGGCACTACCCGGACGGTGCCCGCGGCACCGTCGACCGTCACCAGCTGCCCGGTCCGCAGCCGGGTGGTGGCGTCCGGGACGCCCACCACCGCGGGAATGCCGTACTCGCGCGCCACCACCGCCCCGTGGGAGATCACCCCGCCCATCTCCATCACCAGCGCCCCGGCGGTGAGGAACAGCGGCGTCCAGCCCGGGTCCGTCGACGGCGCCACCAGGATTTCCCCGGGTTCCAGCCGTGCCCCCACCGGGTCCAGGACCACCCGGACCGTTCCCGTGGCGGAGCCGGCGGACGCGGGGGTGCCGGCCAAGGCGCCCGACGGCGGCGCCGCGGCCAGGGCGGCCGCCTCCACGTCCGTGCCGTCGGAAAGCAGCAGGCGGGGGATGTGGCGGCGCCTGAGTTCGACGTCGTACAGGCGGCGGCGGGCGGCCACTGTCTCCTGCAGCCGGGCCCCGCGCAAGCCGGTCCGCAGCTCGCCGAAGTCCAGGAAGAACACGTCCCCCGCGGCGGCCACGGCGCCGCGGCGCACCAGGTCCTCGCCCACCAGCAGCAGCTGGCGGTGCACCTCGGCCAGGATCCGGACGATGTGGAACTTGGGCAGTTCGCGCAGACCGGCCAATTCCCGGACCTCGCGAAGGGCCAGCCCCAGCAGCCGGGCCCGCCAGCGCCCGTGGGCGGCGGCGCGGTCCACCAGGCTCCGGATCCGTTCCTCCGCGTGCGCGGCGGCCAGGCCGAACTGCCGGTCCGGCGCATGGTCCGGATCGTCCAGGCGCAGGTAGTTCGAGATCACGCCGAGGATATGGTCGGGCTCCTCGGCCTGGCGCTGCTCCGGCTGCCCAGCGCCGGAGAGGTGGCGCCGGGCTGGCTGCGGTCCCTGATGCCCGAGGCCCGGATCCCCGGCTCCGCCCGGAAAACCATGGCCGCCACCATGCCGGTGGCCGCCGCCACCTGGGCCCTGGCCGGGTTCTACCTCTCGCTGGGGCCGGCCTTGGCGCACGCCATCACCCGGGACAACTCGGTGCTGGTGGGCGGCCTGGCCCTCTTTGCCCTCTTCGTGCCCGGCGCCCTGGCCATCCTGGTGGTCCGCCGCCGCTCGGACCGGACCACGCTGCTGACCGGCGTCGTCTCCCTGATTACCGGCATCTCCCTGACCGTGCTGGCCGTCCTGCTCGGCTCCGCGCCGCTGTACTTCGCGGGCACGGTGGTGGCCGGCGTCGGCTTCGGCAGCGGGTACTTCGGCGCGATGCGCATGACCCTCCCGCTCTGCGGTCCGCACGAGCGCGTGGGCATGCTCTCCAGCATCTACCTGATCTGCTACCTCGGCTTCAGCGTCCCCGCCGTGGCCGCCGGGCTGCTGGTGGCCGTGGCCGGCATGAAGGGGACCACCCTCATCTACGGCGCTGCCCTGGTGCTCGCCGCCATTCCGGCCCTGCTCCGCACCATCCGGAAAAACCCCGCCCACCGTCCCACCCTGGCTGCCGGTTCCCCGGCAGCGTCCTGAAAGGAAACGCCATGACCTTTTCCCTCCCCGCCGACACCGCCGTCCGGCCCATCACCGTCATTGGCGGCGGCACCCTGGGCCGCCGCGTGGCACTGATGCTGTCGCTGCGCGGCGCCGACGTGCGCATCTTCGACCTCAACCCGGCCGTCGGCCAGGCCGCCGTCGACTTCATCGAGGCCGAGCGGCCCGCCGTCGCGGCCGAGCACGGCGGCGCGCCGTCCGGCCGGATCACGGCCGGCGACGACCTTGCCGCTGCCCTGGACAACGCCTGGCTGGTGGTCGAGGCGGTGCCCGAAAAGCTCGAGCTCAAGCGCGGGATCTTCGCCGACTTGGACCGGCTGGCCCCGGCGGACGCCCTGCTGGCCAGCAACTCGTCGTCGTTCGCGTCCTCGGAGTTCATCGGCGGAGTGGCCGCCCCGGAGCGGGTCCTGAACATGCACTTCTACATGCCGCCGGCCGTGCGCTCGGTTGAACTGATGTCCTGCGGGCGGACCGACCCGGCCGTCCTGGACCTGCTGATGGCCGAACTGCCCGGCTACGCGCTGGCGCCGCACCTGGTCCGGAAGGAAAGCACCGGCTTTATCTTCAACCGGGTCTGGGCCGCGATCAAGCGCGAGGCACTGCTGGTGGTGGCCGAGGGCGTGGCCGAGCCGGAGGACGTGGATGCCTTGTTCGTGGACGTCTTCAAGGCCGACACGGCACCGTTCCGGTTCATGGACCAGGTGGGCCTGGACGTGGTGCTCGACATCGAGAACCACTACTGCGAGCTGGCCGGCATGGAGAACAAGTCGGCCCCGCTGCTGCAGGAATATATCGATAAGGGCTGGCTGGGAATCAAGTCCGGCCGTGGCTTCTACAACGACTACGCCTAAGGCGTGGTGCCGGGGCAGCCGCGGGTTGCCCCGATTGTGAGCGGACAGGTCTGTCTGGTACTTTCGAGGGCGTATCAGACAGATCTGTCTACCTAACTCCGAACCGACTCGGGCCCCGTCGCCGACGGCGTGCTCCGGGGCGTTCCGGGGTCAGTTCCATTCCCGAAAGAAGCACACGCCCTTCATGAGTACGCACCGCACCCTCGTCGTCGTCGCCCACCCCGACCTCGCCACGTCCGGAATCAACGCACAGCTGGCCGCGGCCATCGGGGACGTCGACGGCGTGACCGTTCGCGAGATCGCCTCCGTTTATCCGGACCGGCGGATCGACGCCGCCGTGGAGCAGGAGCTCCTGCGCGGGCACGACACCCTCGTCCTGCAGTTCCCCTGGCACTGGTACTCCGTGCCCGGTGTCCTGAAGGAGTGGATGGACCAGGTCCTCACGTACGGCTTCGCCTATGGCGCCGGCGGGGACGCATTGCACGGCAAGCGCCTGCAGCTGGTCATCTCCACCGGCGGCCCCGAGTCCGCATACATGCCGACGGGCCACAACCGCTTCACCATGGCTGAGCTGCTTCGCCCGCTGGAGGCCACCGCACATCTTTGCGGGCTGGACCTGGCCGAACCGCTGGTCCTGCACGGGGCGCCGCGCGCGACCCCCGAGGACGTGGCGGCCCACGCCGCCCGCTACCGGGAGATCCTCTCCGCCGTCCCTGCCGCCGCCAACTGACCTGTTGGCTGGCCGTTCCGGCTCTTGCCCGAACGTGAAAATGGCGGTGGGGCACCGCAGCGTTGCGATAGGTTGACGATCCGGGTGATCGTCCGGTGCCCCACCACCAGCCTTAGGGTCCCACCGGCGGGGACCGCAGCCCGATGTTCGGGTGTACTAGAAGCCGAGGGAAATTCCGCCGTCGACCCGCAGTTCGATGCCGGTGACGTAGGCGGATTCGTCGCTGGCCAGGAAGACGGCCGCGTTTGCCACATCCCAGGCCGTGCCCATGTGGCCCATGGGGACCTGGGCGTGGCGCTTCTTCAGCATTTCCTCACGCTGCCCGTCCGCGTAGGCGCCAGCGAGTTCCGCGGATTCCGTGACGAACGGTGTCTCCATGAGGCCCGGCAGGATGGCGTTGATGCGGACGTGCTTGGCCGCATATTCGGCGGCCGTGGTGCGGGTGAGGTGGTTGAGGGCGGCCTTGGAGGAGTAGTAGGTGGAGTAGGGCACGCCCGTCCACCGGATGCTGGCCAGCGATGAAATGTTGATGATGGAACCGCCGCCCTGCCTCACCATGTGCGGGATGACGTGCTTCATGGTGAGGAAGGGGCCCTTGAGGTTGATGGCGAGGACCCGGTCCCATTCCGCTTCGTCCAGTTCGACCACGCCGCCCACCTTGGCGATGCCCACGTTGTTGTCCAGGATGTCGATCCGGCCGAACTCCTGAACAACGGATTCCACGGCGGAGCCCACCGCGGCGGAGTCCGTGACATCGAACGCCAGATGCCGGGCCTGGCCGCCTTCGGCCGTGATCAGGCTTTCGGTTTCCTTGGCGGCGGCCTCGTTGACGTCGGTGCACACCACGGTGGCCCCTTCGCGGGCGAAGGCGAGGGCGGTGGCCTTCCCGTTGCCCATTCCGGGGGCACTGGAGCCGGCGCCCACCACGAAGGCGATCTTTCCCTGAAGTCGATTCGACATTGTTCTTCTCCTAGATTTTCGTTGCTTCGCCGCGCCAAAAGGTTTCGCGGATGGTTTTCTTGAGGACTTTTCCGTTGACGCTGCGCGGCAGCGAGGGGACCATGTGGACGGCCTTCGGAGCACGGATGCTGCCCAGTTCCCGTTTGCAGAGGGCCACCAGTTCGGCCTCCGTGACGTCGCACCCCTCGTTGAGTTCGACGACGGCGGTCACCGCTTCGCCCCAATCGGCATGCGGGGCGCCAATCACGGCACAGTCACGGACCGCCGGGTGGCCCCAAATCACCTGTTCCACCTCACTCGGGTAAACGTTGAATCCGCCGGAGATGATCAGGTCGCGCCGTCGATCGGTCAGGTGCAGGTAGCCCTCGCCGTCGAGGATGCCGATGTCGCCGGTGTGGAGCCAGCCGTCGCGCAGGGCCAGGGCCGTCTGCTCGGGGTTCTTGTAATACCCCTTCATGACCAGGTCCCCGCGGACGCAGATCTCCCCGGGCGACCCCGCCGGAAGTGCGCGGCCCTCGTCGTCGCGGACCTCCACCTCCACCAGAGGGTAGGGGCGGCCGCAGGAGGAGAGCCGGGAGTCCGGTGCGATTGCGCCGGCGACGAAGTGCTCGTCTGGCCGCAGGAAGGTCACCGACGCCGGCGCCTCCATCTGGCCGTACAGTTCCATCATGACGGGGCCAATCTCGGTCAGCGCCTGACGGAGTTTTTCGACCGACATGGGTGCCGCGCCATAGATGAGGTAGCGCAGCGACGACAGGTCGGATTGCCGCTCCTTCAGGACCTCCAGGAGCCGGTAGATGACCGTCGGCGGCAGGAACAAGTCCGTCACCGCGTACCGTTTGATGGCGTCCAGGACCTCCCCGACATGCGCCTTGGGGAGGACGACGACGGTTCCGCCGCGGGCCGTGGCCGCCAGGCTCAGCAGGCCCGCGGTGTGGGTCATGGGTGCGGCGGCCAAATTGACCACCGCGTCTTCGGAGCCGTAATGGGCGGCCATCAGCAGGTGCGTCACGAAGGCTGAGAGGCTTCGGTTGGTGTTCATGACGCCCTTGGGCAGTCCGGTGGTCCCGCCGGTGGGTGCCAGTGAGACCACATCCTCCGGAGCTGCGGCGACTGCCGGCTTCGTCGCCGCCTGGCCGTCGATCCATCGTTCGAAGGGTACGCTGCCGTCGTTTGCGCCGGCCTCAGCCGCCGCTTCCCCGCCGAGGCGAACCCAGCGGAGCACCCCGGGAAGGCTCGGGCGCAACCCTGCGGCGGCGTCGTCGAGGCTGGCGTGGTAGATCACCAGTTCGGCATCAAAACCTGCCAGCAGTTGCGCCGTTTCCGGGGTGGGGCTGTCCGGGTTGGCCGGGATCCAGGTCAGCCCGGACCGCCAGATTCCCAGCACGCAGATCCAGGCGAGGGGATCGTTGGGGGCCAGCACCGCCACCTTGGCGTCGGAGGACAAACCTGAGTCCAGCAATGCGTTGGCGATGCGGCAGGACAGTTCCCCGGCCTCGGTGAACGTGAAGGCCGTGTCTTCCTGCACGTAGGCGATGCCGTTGGGATTGCAACGCCACCCGCGGTCAAAGAACCCGATAACGCTCACTGGGGAAGTTCCTTTCGGGCGGTTTCCTTGAGCCGCAGGAACACGAGGGTGGTGATGGCTGCGAGGACCGTGAGGTACCAGCCAAATGCATCGAGCATCTTGGCGTCGGCCAGCCACGTGGCAACATACGGTCCCGTGCCGCCTACCAGGGCCACGCCGAGGGCGTACGGCAGGCCGATCCCGGCCGCTCGGATCCTCGCCGGGAAGAGCTCGCACATGACAGTGGAGGTGATGGAGGTGTAGCAGGCGAGCAGCGTCAGTGCCGCCATTTGGACCAGCAACAGCGAGAGGAAGCTGTTTTGCAGCGCGTTCAGGAGGGGGATGGTCAGCAGGGTGAATCCGCCACCGAACACCAGCAGCAGAGGTTTGCGGCCGATCCGGTCGGAGAGGACACCCATCACGGGCTGCAGCAGAGCGAAGTAGCTCAGCGAGATCAGTCCGACGACGAGGGCGTTCTTCATGTCGAAGCCGACCGTGATGTGCGCGTAGGTGGGCAGGTAGGACGAGAAGACGTAGAAGAACAGGGTGGGAGCCGCGTTGATGGCGAAGACCAGCAGGCATTCCTTGGGGTGGGTGCGCATGAACTCAAACGCCGACGGGCGGGCGGCCCTGGTGGCCGCGGCGCCTGCGAGGCCCGGCTCCTCGGCGACGGCAAGGGTTTCCTCGGCGAAGCGGCGGATGAAGAGGCCCGCAACGGCGCCGAGGGTGCCGACGACGAAGGGGATCCGCCAGCCCCAGCTGTGCATGGCGTCGTCGGGCAGGCCGGCAACCAGCGCGGCCACCAGCGCGATGGCAATGACGTTGCCCAGCGTCGCTCCGATGTAGAGGAAGCTGGAGAAGAATCCGCGGCGTCCTGTCGGAGCCGATTCGACCAGGAAGGTCGACGAGGCGGCGAATTCCCCGCCGGTGGAGAGACCCTGGAGCAGCCGGGCGAGCACCAGCAGGACGGGGGAGAGCAGGCCGACCTGGTCGTAGGTGGGGGAGATGGCGATGAGGAGGCTGCCCGCGCCCATCAGCATTACCGTGGCGGTGAGGGCCTTCTTGCGGCCGAGCCGGTCCGCGACCATGCCGCCCAGAAGTCCGCCCAGGGGGCGCATGAAGAAGCCGACGGCGAAGATGGCCATAGCGCTCAGGAGGGGGACGACGGGGTCATCGGTTTTGGGGAAGAACTGCCCGGAGAAGTAGAGGGCCAGCATCGAGTAGACGTACCAGTCGAACCACTCGACGATGTTGCCGACGGTGGCGGCCGCGAGTTGGCGGGTCCTGCTGACAGGTGGTGTTGCGGTGATGACGCTCATCCGGTGACTCCCAGATCCGAAGGAACCGGACGAGGAAATCCGCAGCGTCCGGCCCGGGTGGGCGCGGCTGTCAGCAGTTCATCCGGCTGTGATGCAGACCACGTTACGGAGCGGTCCGGGCGGGGAACATGGAGCCAGATCAAAGGGAACCGGCAGCCGGTTGTGGTTTTCTACAACGGGGCCCCGGGCGCCTCGAAGGTGCCGGACGGGCACGCTTCGAAGGCCCAGGAAAGTTCGACCAGGGTGTCCGTCGATTCCAGCCGCGCACCAGTTAGCTGTTCGAACTTCTGAAGCCGGTAGCGCAGGGTATTTTCGTGAACTGAGAGGGAGTTGGCGGCCGTGGCGATCCGCCGGTCGTGGGCGAGGTAGTGGCGGACCGATTCCAGAACGATCCGGCCGAACTCTGCGTCGGTGCCGAAGGGTTCCAAGTAGCGGCGTCGCAACACTGCTCCGACGTCGGGGTCATCGGCGGCGGTACGCCAGGTCAGGTCTTCAAGGCAATAGGAGCCGGCGCGCGGGCGCCGCAGCGCGGCCGTAAAGATGCGGTCGGCTACTGCGCGGGAGTGCGGCAGCTCCGTCAGCTGACCTTCGGGGCCGGTGGCTACGGTGGCGTCCGGCACATCGTTGGGCTGGGCGGCGACGAAACCCACGACGTCGCCCCCCAGTACGGTCAGGACTCCGTCGCCGGCCCGCAGCTTCGCCGCCAGGGCGTCGAGGAGCCGGTCCGGTGAGGAGCCGGCGTGCGGACGCGCCCGCAGGGCGCGGTAATCCCGTCCAGGATCGATTCCGAAGTCCGTGGCGCGGGCCGCCAGTTCGGTCTCGGCCAATGTCCCGGCCAGGGCGGCACGGAGGAATCCCTGCCTGAGCTCGTGATCGCGGACAGCCTGCCGGACGCTGCTCTCGCGGTACGACTCCACCAGGGCGGCCGTATAGGAGTCGCTGACGCCCCACAGAGTTCGATGGGCAGAGAGCAGTTCGCGGTCCCCGAGGTGCAGATTCTGGGCGATCTCGATGAAGCGCTCCTGGATCACGGCCATCGAGAGGCGGTAGCCGCGCATCACATCTTCGATCCGAAGGCCCTGGTGGAAACGGATCTGGGCCACCCGGGCTTCCGGTGCCAGCTGCGCGGACTCTGGCACGGCGCCGGACTTGACCGCCTGGATGGCCATCCGCAGATTCTGCTCTACCGAAGCGCTGATGTCCTCCTCGGCCACCCCTCGGTAGCCAACCTCCGCGACGCACCGCTGCACGCTGAGGGCCTTCAGCGCGTTCAGATCGCGGAACAGCAGGTCGGCCACCGCTTCAATGGTTGGCGGGGACATCGGGGTTCGCGCACCAGATCTGGGTTCCGTCGGACTTGAAGAGCATGGTGCGCTCGCCCGTGGACCGGTAGCGGACCCAGAGGATCTTTCCGTCCGGGGTGGCGAGCTCCACGGTCGCGGGGACCGGCACGCCGCCGGGCCGGAGCACCATCACGGGTGCCCCGGCCGGCAGGCCCAGCCAATTGGTGGCCCAGACCAGTTCGGCGGGCGCCGGCTTAGACGGCTTCAAGCACGCTGACATAGTTCGCAATGCCGACGCCGCCCATGTTCTGTACCGCGGCCCGGCGCGGCGCCGCCAGCTGCATGTCCCCGGCCGTGCCGGTGAGCTGCATCGCGGCGATGACGTGCTGGGAGACCCCGGTGGCGCCGACCGGGTGGCCCTTGGCCTTGAGCCCGCCGGAGACGTTGACCGGGAGCTTTCCGTCCTTGAAGACCCAGCCTTCCTCGATCGCCCGGGAGCCCTGGCCGGGCTCGGTCAGGCCCATCACCTCGTACATCAGCAGCTCGGCGATGGTGAAGCAGTCGTGCACCTCGGCGAAGTCCAGGTCCTCCAACCCGACGCCGGCCATGCCGAGGGCTCGATGCCAGGAGGCGCGGGTCGCGGCGAACGCCGTCGGGTCCCGGCGCTCGGCGGGGAAGAAGTCGTTCGCCTGCCCGAAGCCGGCCAGCCGGACCGGGGCGGTGGCCCCGCCGGTGGGGGCGACGGAGAGCACGACGGCGGCGGCGCCGTCGGAGACGGGGGAGCAGTCGGTGCGGCGCAGCGGATCGGCGACCATCGGGTTCTTATCCGACACGGTCCGGCAGAACTCCTCACCGAGGTCCTTGCGGAGCTGGGCGTAGGGGTTATCGACGCCGTTGCGGTGGTTCTTCGCCGCGATGGTGCCCAGGGCGTCGGAAACAGCGCCATGGCGCTTCTCGTAGTGCTTGGCGACCTCGGCGAAGAGGCCGGTGAAGCCGGTGGTGGAGGGCTTGCCGGCCATGTCGTAGTCGGCGCCCAGCAGGGCGGCGCCCACGACGTCGGCCCCGGCCTGGGTCATCTTCTCCGCGCCGATCACCAGGACGGTCTTGGCGGTGCCGGCCAGCAGCGACTTGGTGCCCTGCTGGAAGGCGGCCGAACCGGAGGCGCAGGCGTTTTCCACCCGGGTGGAGGGCACGTTGGCGAGCTGCTCGGAGACCTGCAGGGCCAGCGAGGACGGAAACGCCAGCGGCATCATGCCGGAGTTGAACTGGCCCAGGTAGACCTCGTCGATCTGGCCCGGCTCGATCCCGGCGTTGCCGATCGCCTCGGTGGCGACCTGCACGATCAGGGATTCCAGGGTCTCCTCGGTCAGCTTGCCGAAGCGGCTGTGGCCCCACCCGGTGAGCAGGACGTCCTTGCCGAACTGGTCCTTCAGGCTCATGCCCGGGCCTCCTCGAGCGCGTCAGTGGTCTCTTCCAGGGCGGGATCGACGTCGAACTCCGCCTCGGTCTTCCCGCGGATCTCCTCGACCGTGACGCCGGGGGCGAGGCGCGTGAGCGTCAGCCGGCGGCTCCCGGTGCCTTCGTTCTTTACCAGGTCGAAGACGGCCAGGTCGCTGATGATGCGGTCCACGCAGCTCAGGCCGGTCAGCGGCAGGGTGCACTCCTTGACGATTTTGGCGGTGCCGTCCTTGGCGTTGTGTTCGGTAAGGACGACGACGCGCGGTGTGCCGGCCACCAGGTCCATGGCGCCGCCCATGCCCTTGACCATCTTGCCGGGGATGGTCCAGTTGGCCAGGTCGCCGGCGCCGGAGACCTGCATGGCGCCGAGGATGGCGACCTTGACGTGACCGCCGCGGATCATGCCGAATGAGGTGGCGGAGTCGAAGATGCTGCCGCCGGGCAGGACCGTGACGGTCTGCTTGCCGGCATTGATCAGGTCCGCGTCCTCGTCACCTTCGTAGGGGAACGGGCCCATGCCGAGCAGGCCGTTCTCGCTCTGCAGCACGACCCGCACGCCCTCGCGCAGGTTGTTGGCCACGAGCGTGGGGATGCCGATGCCGAGGTTGACGTAATCGCCGTCGTTGAGTTCTTCGGCCGCGATGGCGGCCATGTCGTTGCGGGTCCAAGCCATGGTGAGTCTCCTGGAAAAGTGTCGGTGGGGCGGATCAGACCGCGGCGGGGGCGGCTTCGGCGCGGGGCCGGACGGTGCGCTGTTCGATGTCCTTGACCCGGTCGGTGGCCTGGACCAGCCGCTGGACGAAGACGCCGGGGGTGACGATGTGGTTCGGGTCCAGCTGGCCGGGTTCGACGATCACCTCGGCCTCGGCGATGGTCACGGCGCCGGCGGTGGCGACGACGGGGTTGAAGTTCTGCGCTGTGTAGCGGTAGATCAGGTTGCCGTCTGTGTCCGCGGTGTGCGCGTGGACCAGGGCGACGTCGGCCTTGATGGCGCGCTCCTGGACGTACGTTTCGCCGTCGAACTCCGCGAGCGGCTTGCCTTCGGCCACCAGGGTGCCGACGCCGGTCTTGGTGTAGAAGGCGGGGATGCCTGCGCCGCCGGCGCGCATCCGCTCCGCGAGCGTGCCCTGTGGGGTGAACTCGACCTCCAGCTTGCCGGCCAGGTACTGCTCGGCGAAGAGCTTGTTCTCACCCACGTAGGAGGCGATGACCTTGCGGACCTGGCCGGCCTCGATCAGCAGGCCCAGGCCCTTGCCGTCCACGCCCATGTTGTTGGAGACAACCGTGAGGTCCCTGACGCCGGAGTCCCGCACGGCCTCGATCAGGTCCGCGGGGATGCCGCTGAGGCCGAAGCCGCCGACGGCGAGCGTCATGCCGTCCCGCAGGACATCCTGCAAGGCGGCGGCTGCGCTGTTTCTGAGCTTGGACATGGCATCTCCTCGTTGAGCGTTCGAACTGTTGGCGGGCCGGCGGGGCCGGAGCCGCCATCCACTTTGTGGACTGTTGACCTGATGAAGGAGCTTAGGGTGTGGTGTGGAACACTGTCAACGCGGGAAATTCCCGGAATTCCATGGATTTCTACAGTGTGGACGGTAGGCTGTGAGCTGTCCATATTGTGGATGATTAGGTCGCTTTTGAGCGGTTGGAGGGTTCGGATGAGTGCGGTTCCGGTGCAGGGCGCGCAGGTGGTCAGCCGTGTGGCGGCGCTGCTGCGGATCGTCGGGCGGAAGCCGGAGGGGTCCGGGCTGGCCGAGCTGGTCCGCGAGTCCGGGCTGACCCGGCCCACCGTGCACCGGCTGCTGAGCTCGCTCGCCGCGGAGGGGCTGCTGGACCAGGATCCGGTCAGCGGGCACTGGGTGCTGGGCCCGGAGATCCTGCTGCTTGGGTCTGTGGCCTCGGCCCGGTTCCCGCTGGAGGACATCGCCCGGCCCAGCCTGCGCCGGCTCGCCGAGGAGACGGGAGAGAGCGCCTTCTTCTCCATCCGCCGCGGTGCCGAGACCGTGTGCCTGCTCCGGGAGGAGGGCAGTTTCCCGGTGCGGTCCTTCGTCCTGCACGAGGGGGTCCGCTTCCCCCTGGGGGTGGCCTCCGCCGGGACGGCCATCATGGCGTTCCTGCCGCCCGAGGAGCAGGAGGAGATCCTGTCCGGCTGGGAAGCCCACGCGGGAAGTTTCGCTGCCGGGCACACGGAGGACCGGGTCCGGGCCAACCTGGAGCTGACCCGGTCCACGGGCTACTCGGTCAATCCCGGGCTGGTCCTGGAGGGCAGCTGGGGGATGGGCGCGGCCGTGTTCGACCGGCGGGGACGCCCGGCCTGGGCGCTGTCCCTGACCGGCATCGAACCCCGGTTCCGCGGCGAGCGGGGCGAACAGCTGGGCCGCCTGCTGCTGGACGAGGCGCACCGGATCTCACTGCAGCTGCAGGGCGCCTAGGGGTTCTTGGCGCTCATTCGGGGCGAGGTTCGGCACGGGTGGTGCCGGCGGGCGGGGGTGGCTGACCGTCCGGGGGCACATTGCCACGGACACGCCGACGACGACGGCGGGAACCGGCGTCGTCGGGCTCCGAAGTGCCCCCGGACGGAGCCCCAGCGGGGCGCTAGGCGGTTACTGCTTCCACCAAGTGTCGAAGAGGGACACGGGAACGGTCCGCTTGTGCCGGGTCTGCAGGTACCGCTTCTCGATCATCTCGGCGGCCGCCTCGGGGACGTCCCGGCCCTCGAGGTAATCATCGATCGTGTCGTAGCTCAGGCCCAGTTCGTCCTCGTCGGTCCGGCCGGGCGTGTTGTCGAGCAGGTCCGCCGTCGGCACCTTTTCCCAGATCCGTGCCGGGGCGCCGAGTTCGGCCAGCAGGGCCCGGTTCTGGCGCTTGTTCAGGCCGAAGAGCGGGAGGATGTCCGCGCCGCCGTCGCCGAACTTGGTGAAGAAGCCGGTGACAGATTCGGCGCCGTGGTCCGTGCCGATCACCAGGTAGTTGCGCTCGCCGGCCAGGGCGTATTGGGCGGTCATGCGGGTGCGGGCCTTGGTGTTGCCCTTGTGGAAGTCGGAGATGCCGTCGCCGGTGGTCTTCTCGAACTCGTCCTCGAAGCCGTCGACGGCGGCCGAGATGTTGAAGGTCCACTCGGTCTTGGCCTTGATGAAGTCGAGCGCGGCCTGGGCGTCCTCCTCGTCGTGCTGGATGCCGTAGGGCAACCGGACAGCGACGAAGTCGGCCTCCGTGCCCTCGGCTTCGAGCTCCTCGACCGCCAGTTGCGCCAGCCGGCCGGCCAGCGAGGAGTCGAGTCCGCCGGAGATGCCCAGGACGAAGCCCTTGGTGTGGCTGGCCTTGAGGTATTCCTTCAGGAACGTGACGCGTTTGCGCACCTCCCCGGCCGGATCGATCCGGGGCTGCACGCCCATTTCCTCGATGATCTTCGCCTGGAGTTCACGCATGTCCCTCAGCCTAGTCAGCGGCATCCCCCGGGCTCAACTGTTGCCGGTCTCCCGGCCTCCGGTGCGGAATCCGCGGCGCTTTCGGACCGGGGCGCCGCGGACCCGGGGTGCGCCGGTCCGTTTCCGCCGCGGCGGTCCGGAACCCGCGCGGAAATGCGCCCTCCCCGGCCCTGCCGCCCGGGTCCGGACCGGCGTAGCGTATGGCCATGGAGTCCACGGGATGTGTGGTGGCGGGCGGCGGTCCGGCCGGCCTGATGCTGGGCCTGTTGCTGGCGCGGGCCGGCGTGCGCGTGACGGTCGTGGAAAAACACGCCGACTTCCTCCGCGACTTCCGCGGCGACACCGTCCACCCGTCCACGGTCCGGCTGATCGACGAGCTGGGACTCGGTGAGGAGTTCCGCCGGCTGCCACAGAGCAAGTTGCGGAGCGTGGTCCTGCCGGTGCCGGGCGGTCCGCCGGTGACCCTGGGCGACTTCGCGCTGCTGAAGCCCCCGTACGACTACATCGCCATGATGCCGCAGTGGGATTTCCTGAACTTCCTGGCGGCGGCCGCGGCCGAGGAGCCCGGCTTCACCCTGCTGATGAGCCACTCCGCCACCGGCCTGATCCGAGACGGCGGGAGGGTCCGCGGCATCCGCCTGCGCCGACCGGACGGCAGTGAGGAAGACCTGCGGGCGGACCTGGTGGTGGCGACCGACGGCAGGCATTCCGCGCTCCGGGCCGCGGCCGGCCTGGCCCCGAGGGAGTTCCCCGTCCCCTTCGACACATGGTGGTTCAGGCTCCCGCGGCATGCCGAGGAAGCCGGCGAGGTGGCTGGCCTGATCCCGGCACTCGGCCCGGGCGAGGCGCTGATCGCCCTCAACCGCACCGATTACTACCAGATCGCGTACTTGGCGCCCAAGGGAGCGGACGCGCGGATCCGGGCCGAGGGGGTGGAGGGCTTTCGACGGCGGATCGCGGCGCTGCGGCCCGACCTCGCCGACCGGGTGGATGCCATCGGGTCCCTCGATGACCTGCACTGGCTGGACGTCCGGCTGGACCGGCTGCGGTCCTGGCACCTGAACGGGCTGCTCTGCATCGGCGATGCGGCCCACGCTATGTCCCCGGCGGGCGGCGTCGGCATCAACCTCGCCATCCAGGATGCCGTCGCCGCCGCGAAGCTGCTGGCCCCGGCCCTGCTGCGGGGCACCGTCGGTGCCGGGGACCTGGAGAAGGTGGAACGACGGCGTCGCCCGCCCACCGTGATCGTGCAGACCGCGCAGCGCCTGATGCACCGGGCGATTTTTGGTCCGGTGATGGCCGGGAAGCGGACCAGGGTGCCGGGCCTCGTGATCCTGCTGGCCCGCCGGCTCCCGGCCATCCGCGGCCTGATGCCACGGCTGATCGGCTTCGGGCCGTTGCCCGAGCATGCCCCGGCGTTTGCGCGCCGCGCCGGGGCAAGCCCGCAGGCCCGGGCCTAGCGCCGTCAGCCGTGTGGTGGTCCCGCGAAGGTTGCCCAGGTGAGGCCGGCGGTGATGCCGATGACGAGGATGAGGACGGCCGCGCCAACGGCTGTCCGGGAAGCCCACGGCCGGGGTGAGAAGTCGCCGGCGCCCGGCGTGTCGGGGCCGGCTGCCCGGAAGACGGGGGCGATCCAGCGCAGGTAATAAAACAGGCTGGCGATAGTGTTCACGGCGGCGATGACCGTCAGCCACCAGAACCCTCCGTCCAAGGCCGCCGTGAAGACCGTCAGTTTGCCGAGGAACACGGCGGCGGGCGGGGTCCCCACGAGGCTGAGGAGCGCGACGACCAGGGCCCCGGCGTGCCAGGGCCGGGCACTGCCCAAGCCCTGGAACCCGGCGAGGGTGCGCCGGTCAGGGTACGCGGCTGTGACTGCGAAGGCGGCCAGGTTGGACACGGCATAGCCGGCGAGATAGACCAGCAGCGCCGGCAGGGCCAGGGGCACGCTCCCGGCGACGGCGACGGGCATGAGCAGGTAGCCCGCCTGGCTCACGGTTGACCAGCCCAGCAGCCGTCGCGGATCGTCCTGGGTGTAGGCGGCGAGGTTCCCCAGGGTCATGGTCAGCGCGGCCAGCACGGCGATCAGCAGGGGCCAGTTCACCGTCCCGTGGACCGCCTCCAACAAACGGTAGGCGGCGATGAATCCGCCCACTTTGGGCACAGTGGTGGCGAAGGCCGCGCTGGCCGTTCCCGCACCTTGGGCGGCGTCGGGGACCCAGAAGTGGCCCGGCACGGCGCCCGCCTTGAACATCAGCCCGGCGATGATGCCGAGGAGGCCGACGGCGATCGCGGCGCCGGGCGCACTGGCCAAGCCGGCCGCCAGGCCCGCGTAGCCGGTGGTCCCGGCGAGCCCGTACGTGATGGTCACTCCCAGAAGCAGCGCAATGCCGAACAGCGCGCCCATGAGGTAGGTCTTGAGGGCCGCCTCCGCCCCGCTCCGGGTTCGGTTCATTCCGATCAGGGCATACAGGGGAACGCTGGCCAAGAGGAATGCGACGGCGAGGACCAGCAGGTCGCTGGTGCCGGCCAGTACGACGGCGCCCAGCGCGGCGAGCAGGACAAGGGCGTGGTGTTCGCTTTCCCTGTCGGTTCCCTTGAGTTCGTCCCGGCCGAGCAGGATAACCAGCAGCGCGGAGACTGCCACTATCAGCCGGGCCGCCCCGGTGGCGGCGTCGACGGTGTAGCTGCCGTCGTACACGCTGGACACCGGCGCGCCGAGGGCGGCCACGGCAGCGGCAGCCGCGCCAAGCAGCGCCACAATGGCGATGAGCCGGGTGATCCACTGCCGCTGGCGGGCCAGGAAGGAACCGGTGAGCAGGGCGGTGATGGCGCCGGCCAGCAGGAAGATCTCCGGCAGCAGGGCCAGCGGGTCCGGGCCCGAATGTGCGGCTTCGGTCAGGAGTAGAAGAGTCACCGGTTACCGCCGAACCAGGGTAACTATGGCGTCGGCCGCCGGGGTGATGACAGCCAGCAGGGGCGCGGGGAAGACTCCGACGACGGCTGAGAGGACCAGCAGGGACCCTGCGGAGAGCATCTCCGCCGGGCGGAGGTCCGTGAACCCCTCGGCCCTGCCCTTGACCGGGCCGGTAAATATCCTCTGAAGGGCGCGGAGGAACAGCGCCGCGGTGGTCACGATCCCCGGCAGTGCAATGGCGGTGAGCGGGACGGCCCCGATGCTTCCGGCGAAGATCTGGAACTCGGCGATGAAGCCGCTGAAGGCCGGGAGGCCGAGGGAGGCGAACGCCGCGACGGCGAAGAAGCCGGCAAACTTCGGTGCCGGCGCCGCCAGCCCGCCGAAGGCACCCATGTCGTAGGTCTTGGCCCGGTCCTGCAGGACCCCGGCCAGCAGGAACAGCGCCCCGGTGATCAGGCCGTGGCTGACCATTTGGGTGACGGCGCCGGTGACGGCTGTGGCGCGGACCGTTGACCCCGCGCCCGTGGCGGCTCCGGCCGCTCCGAGGGCGATCAGGATGTAGCCCATGTGGTTCACCGAGGTATACGCGATCATCCGCTTCAGATCGCTCTGGGCCAGCGCGACCAGGGCGCCGTACAGGACCGAAAGGATCCCGACGGTGAGGATGGCCGGGGACCAGGCCCGCCAGGCCTCCGGCAGCAGCGGCATGGCAATCCGGACAAACCCGTAGGTGCCCATCTTCAGCAGAATTCCGGCCAGCACCGCGGAACCCGTGGCCGGGGCATCGGTATGGGCCGGAGGCAGCCAGGTATGGAACGGCACGGTGGGTGTCTTGACCGCCAGGCCCAGGAGAATCGCGGCGAGCACGAAGCCGCCGGCGGGGTTGCTGCGGAAAGCGTTCGCCGCGGCGAGTTCGGGAATGTCGAAGGTGTGGGGATCGGCGCCCAGGTACAGGCCGATGAAGCCAACCAGCAGGGCGAGGGAGCCAAGGAAGGTGTAGAGGAAGAATTTCATGGCGGAGCGGGCGCGGTCTCCGTGGCCCCATCCGGCGATGACGAAGTACATCGCCACGATCGATAGGTCAAAGAAAAGAAAGAACAGGATCAGGTCCTGCGCCGCGAACAGGCCGAGGCAGGTTGTCTCCAGGAACAGGAAGAGCGCCGACCGGGCCCTGACCCGGTCCCGGGACTTCCAGTCATAGACGGCACAGGCCAGAAAGATGACCGTGGACAGCACCAGCAGCGGCAGCGACAAGCCGTCCACGCCCAGGTGGTAGCTGCTGCCGACATTGGGTATCCACCGCAGTCGTTCCTCGTAGGCCAGGCCGCCCGGCCCGGGGTCGCGGTAACCGGCCCAGAGGCCGACGGCCAGCACGGCCTCCACGCCCGCCGTCGCGGCGAACACCGTCCGTGCCGCGGAGTCCTTCAGCCGGGGCAGTCCGGCCAGCACCGCCGCTGCAGCCAGTGGCAACACAATAATCAGGCTAAGCACACTTACCTCACGAAAATCAGGAGAACCGCGGCACCCACGAGGAGCAGCACCGCCTGGGCGTAATACTGGTGGATCAAACCGGTCTGCGGCCGCTTGGCCTGCCGGCCCGCGCTGCGGAAGCCGCGGGCCACGGCTTCGACGCCACGGTCTACCGCGGCATCGGCCCGGGACGCGGGACCGGCGGCCTTGACGATCGTCCGGGCCATCGCCATAACGCCGCGGTCCAGGACCCGGTCATCGAACAGCGCCAGGGCGTGCGCGGCCCGCTCAACCGGGCGGACCACGACGGCGGCCGCGGCCCGCTCCAGTCCGAACCAGTCCGCCGCGTGCCCGGCCCGGACGGAGGCGGGACGCCACAGGCTGTAGGCCAGGACCGCGACGGCCAGGGCCGCGGACGTGATCAATTCGGCAACGCCCGGCTCCGCGCCGCCACCCACGGCGGCGCTGACGGCCCTGCCGACCGGGCCGGAGACCAGCAGGCCACCGACGGCGGCCGCGGCGGCCAGGGCAGCGACCGGAAGAATCTGCCCGGGCTCCACCCGGCGCGTGCCCTTCTCTTCCGTGTCGTAGGCGGCGGCTGCATCTGCTGGCAGGGGCCGCCACACCAAGGCCAGGGCCTTGCCGGCGTAAGCCGCGGACAATGCGGCACCGGCGAGGCCTGCGGCATACAGGGCCGGGGATACCTCAAGGGCGGCGGCGAGCACATTGTCCTTGGTGGCCCAGAGGGACAGGGGCGGCATCCCGGCCAGGCTCAGCGCCCCGACGGTAAAGGCGGCCCCCAGGACCGGCCAGCGGCGCGCGGCACCCCGGAGCGCCGGAAGCTGCTTGGTGCCCAGGGCGGCCAGCCAGGCCCCGGCGGAGAGGAACAACGCAGCCTTCGTCGCCGCGTGGGCCATCAGGTGCGCGGCGCCGCCGGCCACGTCGCCGACGCCGGCACCCATCACGACGAACCCGAGCTGCGCGGCCGTGGACGCGGCGAGCAACTGCTTCAGATCCTCCTGCGCGAGCGCGATGACCCCCAACAGGACGGCCGTGGCGGCGCCGGCCCAGGCCGCCGTCGTCGGGCCCCAGGCCGTGGCGGCGAGCAGAGGCTGGGTCCGCAGCAGCAGGTAGCCGCCCATGGCGACCATGGCGGCCGAATGCAGCAGCGCGCTGACCGTGCTGGGGCCCTCCATGGCGCGGGACAGCCAGAAGCTGAATGGCAGCTGGGCGGCCTTACCGAGGGCGGCGGCCAGGATTCCGGCCGTAGCGGCGTCCCGCCATCCCGGGGGCAGGCCCGCGAGGGAGCCAAGGTCCAGCGTTCCGCCGCCGGCAAACGCCGCTCCCGCCGCAAGGTACAGCCCCAGGTCGGCGGTTCGGGTGGTGATAAAGGCGGTCAGGCCGGAGCCGACGCGGTGGCTGTCACGCCAGTTGAAGCCGATCAGCGCGAAAGAGGCTGCCCCCATGAGTTCCCAGGCGAAAAGGAGCGCCGCTAACGTGGCCGCCGTCAACGTCACCAGGACCGCGGCGGAGAAGAGGAGCATCAGGCCGTGGAAGCGGGCGGCGGCGGGGGTCCCCTCAGCCGCGGCGAAGACCAGCACCAGCAGCGTCACCGCGGCCACGACCGGGAGGATGAGGGCCGTGAGGCCGTCCACGGTGAGCCCGAAGGAGGTTCCGGCCATGAACGGCGCGCTCCAGGAAGGCCGGGCGGCGGCCAGCGCCGCGGTAGCGGCGAGCACCAGGAGGGAGACCCCAATGGCGGTGCCCGGCGCGATGCGGTCGGCCCGGTGGCCGGCGACGCACAGCCCGGCACCGGCGGCGGCCGGAAGGAGGATCGCGAGGATCAAGAGGACGCTCATTCGGAGAGCTCCGTGGCCATGTCCGTCATGTCCGTCTGCTGGGACCGGTGCAACAGTGTCGCCACGGCAAATCCCAGCGCCATTTCGACCGTCATCGCCGCGATCACGACCAGCAGGAGCACCTGGCCGTCCGGTGCGGGGGCGAGGAACCACCAGAAGCCGGCGGCGGCCAGGATGACTCCGTTGATCATCAGTTCCAGTCCCATCATGACCATGACGACCACCTGCTGGGACAGCGCGCCGTAAAGTCCCACGCTGAAGAGCGCGGCGGCAGCCACCAAAACCAGGGGCAAGCTCATCAGCGCCCACCTCCATGGTGTCCATGATCGTGCGGGGCGGTCCCGCCGTCGGATCCGGTCCCGCCGAGATCCGTGCCGCCGGCGGCATCCCCGGGGGCAGCCAGGGGCGGGGGGTGGTCCCGGTAGCGGCCGCGGGGATTGGCAAGGACCACGGCGGAGACGAGGGTGGCGAACAGCACCGGACTCACCGTCAGCATCACGAGCATCTTGTTGCCCATGATCGCCTCGCCCAGCGAGGCCGTGAGGTCCACGGCAGGGGCGCCGCGGCGGGCCGGCCAGGGCACCAGGAACGCCCCCGCGGCTAACACTACGAAGACGCCGCCCGCGATCAGGAGGGAACCCCGTTTGTTGTGCACCATGTCCATGGGCATCAACGCCGGGTTCATCCCCATGAACATGACCATGAAGATGGCCATGATGGCCATCTCCATCACCATCATCAGGATCGTCACCACGCCGATGTAGTCCAAGCCGAACTGCAGCATCATGGCGCCGACGGCGACGAAGGACACAGCCAGGGCGTAGGTGGCCCGCGCCATGGAATCCGTGCGGAACACGGCTATGCCGGCGGCTACGGCGATCAGGGCAAGTGCGGCAAAAATAACGGTGGTCAGCATGTTTTCAACCTCTCGCAACAGCAACGACGGCGACGACGGCAAGCTGGGCGAGCACGGCCGGCAGCGCCACGAGCCAGGCCGGGGCCATTAGCTGCTCGGGTCTGAGAGGACCCAGACGCCGGCGGACGACGAGCAGCACGCCCAGCAGCACCAGCGTTTTCACCAGAAACCAAACCCAGCCGGGCAGGAGCGGACCCGCGCCTCCACCCAGGAACAGGGCGACGGCGAAGCCCGAACCGACAGCCAGCAGCATGTGCCGGCCGGCGAGCAGCAGGAGGCGGTCCACGCCGGTGGCCTCGGCAAGCACCCCTCCGGCAAGGTCCGCCCCGGCCGGGGCATCGAAAGGCCGGTGCAGCGAAAAGGCCAGCACCGCGGCGCAGAAAACCAGGAAGGCGACGGGCATCCAGGCCACGTACCAGAGGGTCTCCTGGTCCGCCACGATATCCGCCATGCGCAGGCTCCCCGCCGCGACCGCCGGTGCGGTCAGGGCGAACATCAGGGGCAGCTCGTACCCGAGGGCCAACCCGAGGAAACGGTAGCCTCCGATCATCGCGTGGGCGGAATTGGGACCCCACCCTGCCAGCCAGACCGCAGCCCAGACCATGACGTCCATGGCGTTGAACCAGACCAGCCCGATCGGCAGGTCCGCGATGACCCAGGATCCGAACGGCAGGACCGCGGCCATCAGCACGGCGATGACCGGCAGGCCCGCCGTTCCGATCCGCCACAACAGGACGTCGGCCGAGAGCCAGGACCGGCGTGGTTGGCGAAGGAGCCGCGCCGTTTCCGCGAAGGGCGCCAGCAGCCCGCCCCGGCGGCCATCCGAGCGCGCCTGCACCCCGGCGTCGAAGACCGCCCCGGCAACACCCGCCAGTACCGTCAGGAGCACCGCAGCCGCGGCCCAGACCGGGGCCACCTGCACGACGCCGCTCACCGGGCTGCCGCCGTCAACGCCGCGACCGGGGACAGATCAAGACTTGCAACGATGAGCCGGACCCGCCCGAGTTCCTGCCCGGCCGCCAGGTCCGCCAGCAGCGCGGCGTCCAGATGCCGGCTAAGCCGGGGCGGCGGCTGCTGCACCCCCGCGGCAGCGGAGACTGCCCCCTCGACCATGCCGAGCAGGCGGTCCCACGCGTCGGTGCCCGCCTCAGGGCGTGGTTCATCCGTGTCGACGCGTCCCACGCCCCGCAGGGCCCGGCGCAGCAGGAAGGACCGCTTCAGCCGCGATAGTTCGGCAGTGAGAGGGCCGTGGCTGGCGGCTGTGGAACCGTTTGCCAGCGCCTGGTTTCGGATCCGCTCCATCCGTCCGGCCGCATCGGCGCTTCCCGCGAGCCGCAGGAGCCGGGCGGCCAGATCGGTCTGATGCACCACCACCGCCCGGGAGTCGGCCACGGTTGCCTCTGCTCCGGGGCCGACCGTCAGCCATTCGGCCTGTGCGGACATCACGACGTCGCCCTGCAGCCTGCAGCGCAGCACCAGGCCGGCGGGCCAGAAGGGAAGCACCGGACCCAAGGGCACCTGCAGCTCGTCCAGGTCCAGGCCGTCCCGGTCCGCGCCCTGACCTGCGAGGGCGATTCCGTCCGGCATCGGCATGTCCATGCCGCCGTGATCCATGCCGCTGTGGTCCATCTCGCCGTCGTCCATCGCGTCGTGGTCCCCGGCCGTCGGTGAGCCGGCGTCGTTCTTCCGCTCGCCGGCCTGGGCGGCCTGAAGTTCGGGATTGGCGAGTTCCCGGGCGCACGCGGTCAGCGCCCCGTCAATGTCAGCGGCTGACACGACAGTTGTTCTGGCCCGGGGCGCGGGAAGCTCATCCCAGATCCGGCTCAGGACCTCGGCGAGGTCGGCTGCGGGTTCCCCGCAGACACAGAGGATGTCCGCGTCCGCGGGGGAGAGCGCGGGCACCCAGCCGCGCCTCACCAGGTCCTGCTCCACAGCCATTCGGACCGAGGCATAACCGGGCGCCTCGACGATCAGAACATGACAGCGGGTCGTCGCGAGCCTGCCCAGGACGTTTTTCAGACCCATTTGAACGCCCCTTCCCGCCACGCCCAGACCACACCGGCCATCAGCACTCCGAGGAAGACAAACATCTCGATCACGGCGCCCGGTCCGAGCCGGCCCACCACTGCCGCCCACGGGTACATGAAGAGCATTTCGACGTCGAAGGCCAGAAACACCAGGGTCACGGGGTAGTAGCGGGCGTGATAGCGGGACAGAGCGTGCTGGTCTGGGATCCAGCCGCTGAGGAACGGTCGGCTGATCAGCGGATTGCGCGCGACGGCGGTGAGTTTGGCGAAGGCATATAAGCCTCCGACGCCTGCCAGGACCAGCCCCAGCATGCTCAGGATTCCCCAGTACATCGACAATCACCCTTCCCTTCGCCCGCTTCCGGCCGCTGACCAGCGCACCGGGTTCCTCTTCCGTTCTCAGACCACGTACGAGATGACGCCCATCATGCCGCGCTCGGCGTGGTAGGCGTTGTGGCAGTGCGTCAGCCACTGGCCGGGGTTGTCCGCATCAAAGACCACGGTAACGGTCTGGCCGGCCCTGACGATGACGGTGTCCTTTCTGGCGCCATCGGCGCCCACCTGGAAGGTGTGGCCGTGGAGGTGCATGGGGTGCCACATGGTGGTCTCATTGACGAACTGCACTTCTACCCGCTCTCCGCGCCTAATATCGAAGGCGTCGCGCAGGGGGTCGTTCATGTCGAACCGCCGGCCGTTGATGCCCCAGTCGTACTTCATCATCCCGCCCGTGAGCTTGAGGACGTGGGACCTGTCCGGGGTCTTCGCCGGCAGCGCGACCGACGGGTCTGCCGTCAACTGGCCGCCGTCCACCACGTCGCCGTCGAGGGCGATGGGTAGCGTCGCCGGCAGGGGCCGCTTCCCCGTCCCCGTGCTGATGAAACCGACCGTCTGGCCGATTTTTCCTTCGGGCAGGGCCAGGACCGGGGTGTAGCCGTCCCCCACCGTGACCAGGGCATCAATGCGTTCGCCCATACCGAGGACCACGGCGTCGACGTCCTTGTGCACCACCGGGAAGCCGTCCGTGTGGGTGAGGGTGAGCTTCCGGCCGGGCGTGCCGACCCGGTAGGCGGTGTCCCCGGCGGCATTGATAATCCTCAGCCGGATGACCTCGCCGGCTTTGGCCGGGAACTCCTCGGCCTGGTCGGGCGCCTTGCCGTTGAACAGGTGGTAGGGGTAGCGGACATCGCCGGCGTCGCCGCCCAGGAAGTCGCTGCGTGAGCCCATCAACATGTGGGTTCCGGACCCCGGCGACGGCGGCGGCATTGAACCCATGGATCCGCCCATCGACCCTTGATCCATTCCGGGCATGGAGCCGCCGCCCATGCCGCCGGAAACCTCCTTGAGGACCTCATCGGGGGTGCCGGTGACGCCGTCCAGCCAGTCGTCCAGGACGATGACCCAATCCCGGTCGTAGACAAGCTTCTCGGCCGGGTCATCGACGATAAGGGCGCCGTAGAGCCCGCGTTCGCGCTGCATTTCCACGTGCGAGTGATACCAGTAGGTGCCCGGGTGGGCGATCCGGAAATCGTAGGAATAGTCGGCGTTCGAGGCGACGGCATCCTGGGTGACGCGAGGTACGCCGTCCTGGTCGTTCCGCAGCGCCAGACCGTGCCAGTGGATGCTGGTGGGGTCCGGAAGGTTGTTCTTGAGGGCCACGCGGAGCCTGTCGCCGGCCTTCGCCCGGATGGTCGGCGCAACCAGGCCGTTGTTGTACCCCCAGGTGTTGACGGTCTTGCCGCCGATCGAAGCCGCAATCGGTGCAGCGGTGAGGTTCTGGCTGACGGTGGTGCCGGTGGAAGTCCGGCCGGCCTCCAGTTCGGCGATGGCCGGATCGCCAGGCATGATCCTGCGCGGGGCGTCTGCTGTGGGTGGCGAGCTGGTGCAGGCTGCCAGAGCCGCGGTAGCCGCCGCGGACACGGAGAGGCCGAGGAAGCTGCGCCGGTTGAGTCGGGGATTCATAGGGGTGGGCATAATTTCGTATCTTTCAGAGGAGTCTGGGTTGTCGGGGTTGCCGGGGCATGCGCCGGAATGCAGGGAGGCAGCTGCCCTAGGGTCAGGTATCGAGGTGGAGCCGAAGGTCGGAGATGATGGACGATTCCTCGACGCCGCGGGCTTCGGCCAACTGAGTCACCAACCACCTGATCGCCACGGTGGCGCCTCCCACGAGGTGGGTCACGTCAATGTCGATGCCTTCCAGATCGGCGGCCGCGGGCCCCCGGGCCTGGACGGCTCCGATCTCACCCAGCCTGGCCAGGGCCCGGTTGATGAGCTCCGGGTCCGGCTTCTCGTCCCACAGCGATACCGCATCGAGCAGGACGTGGGCCGCCTGCCGTCCGGTTTCCGGGATGCCCGTCACCGGGTCACCGCCGTCGAGCCTGGGCCCGCACCGGCGGGATCGTAGGCGGAAAAAGTCTGGCCGCCGTCTGCGGAGACTTCCAACCCTTGCGCTGTGGCCACCCAGATGCGGAGCTTTCCGTCGCTGCTCTGGTTTGCGGCGACCGCCTGGACAGGGCCTGTCGGCTTGCCTGCGGCCTTCCAGGTCGCACCGCCGTCGTCCGAGCGGTAGACGGCCCCGTCGGGGGCGGCCCCTACGGCGGTCTGGACGCTGGCGAAGGTGGCGAACTGTATGACGGGGGAGCCCGGGACCTTCGTCCAGGTGGCGCCGCCGTCGGTTGAACGCCGCAGCCCGTCCTGGGCGGTGGCGAGGACAACCCCACTGCCGGGATGCCCCGCCAGTGCTGCGGGGTGGAAATCCACCCCGACGGCTTTCCACGAGGTGCCGTCCGTGCTGGTCCGCAGGGTGCCGTCGAAGGCTACGAGCCCGGATCCCGTCACGGTGAGTGCGTGGAAGTCTGACTCACCCTGACGTGAGAGGGGTTGCCACGTCTTCCCGCCGTCGGTGCTCTTGATGAGGCCGAGGGGATCGGGTGCCGCGGTGCCGGGACCGGGATGGCCGGAGGCAAAGAGAACTCCCCGTTCACCGGCCGGGGCGTAGCCCATCAGGTCATTTGTTGGCCCGATCTTCACGGCCGGGCTGCTGGTGACGTCGAACAGGCCCTCATGGGTAGCCAGGAGCAGTTGCCCGGAGGCGGGATCAGCGCTGAGCCCATGGACGTGGGCGTCGGGAAGTGCATTGTTCAGCGGGGAGACCGCGATGGGCGTGGACGGCGGAGCGGAGCTGCAGGCTGGAAGCAGGAAGGTTATTGCGACGGCCGCCGAGACCATTGCTGTCGGGCGTTTCCGGGGTTTGCGAAGCACAGACATTCGAGGCTCCTGGAAGCGTGGTGGGATGAGGCTTTGCGGGAAGGCGCGCCCGGGGAGGGTGCGGGCGCCTGACGTGCCGCCGAATCCGGCAAATGGACCGGCGGCACGTGGAGGGCGGGGCAGGCTGCCTAGAGCGTGGGCAGGAGGGTCTGCATGTCCTTGATCTCGGCTTCCTGGGCCGTAACGATGCTCTTGGCCAGAGACACCGCGTCGGCGTTCTTCCCCTGCGCGATTTCCGTCTTGGCCATCGCGACGGCGCCCTGGTGGTGGGCGATCATCTGGGTCAGGAACAGCTTCGCGGCCTCGGTACCCTGGGCGGCCTTGAGTTTGGCCATGTCGTCCGCACCCATCATGCCGCCCATGTCCATGCCGGGGGCCATAGTGGCGGACTCGTTCCAGGTCTTGAGCCAGCCGGTCATGGTGGCGATCTCCGGGCCCTGGGCGGCCTTGATCCTGGTAGCGAGTTCCTTGACCGGTGCGGGGATATCGCTCTTACCCAGCATCAGGTCGCTCATCTCCACGGCCTGCTGGTGGTGAGGGATCATGCCTTGGGTAAACATCGTGTCCGCAGCATTGTGATCCGCGGCGGCGGCAAGGGTGCTGCTGGCGGGTGCACTGCCGGACATGCTCCCGTGGTCCATGCCGTCCATGGAATTCATCGGGGCGGAGGTTCCGTTCGAGCCGGATGCGCAACCGGCGAGGGCAATGGCGGCGGCGACGGCGGTGGCTGACAGGGCAAGGTACTTCTGGGTCTTCATCGGGGTTCCTTCGGATTATCCCGGGCGCATGAAGGCACGGGAAAGAGGCGTTCGTCAATGACGCGCTGCGCTTCCGTGGGGGTAAGGCAACGGGGTGAGCGCCGGAGAGATCACGGCGCGGCCTCTTCCTTTACGTCCGGCTGATGCAGAGATCCCCTGGCGAAGGACTCAGGGGGCGGTGGGAGAGGGCCGCCGTCTGGAACGGCGCATGGGCCGGGGGATTGACGACGGTTACACCGGTGCCAGGCATCGGGGCTTCAAGTGATGTTGTCTGGGCGGCAGGGGTGCAGGACGCGTCCATAGAGTGCATACCGGCGCACCCGTGATCTCCCGTGCAGGCCTCGTTGCCGAGGGAGCCCGGCTGCTGCGCTCGGCTGTGGTTATGGCCGGGCGCTGTGCTTGATTCGCTGTGGCCAGAGTGAGCGGCGGCGTCCGCGGACACCATGGTCTGCACTGTGCCTTGGGAACCCGCCCCGGATGCCGAACCGGTTGCGGCCGATTCGGCGCCGTGGCCGCTCATGGGCGCGAAGGACATGATGTGCATGCCAAGGATGCCGGCTATCAGGGCCAGGGACAGCAGTACGAGGCGCACGCGGCTCAGGACGGCCATGGTGGTAGCGGCCTTTCCGGTCACGGCAATCATCCCTCCTGGTGGAAACCTGCTCATTCCAGACTACAGTTTCCCCCGGTATTCCGTGCCGCGGCCGGGCTCAGGTGACGGTGAGCTGGGTGTACATGCCGGCCTCGTAATGGCCCGGGAGGTTACAGGCCAGCTCATACCGGCCCGGCGGCAGCGTGAGGGTCACCCAGCCCGAGGTGCCGGGCAGGATTCCCTCGCCTGAGCCTTCGGTGCAGGTCCCGGAGGCCTCCCCGAGGCTGCCGCTTTCGTCGATGGTGCCGTCCGGCCCGACCGGACGGGTTCCGGGGACCTGGTTGTCGGGCAGGGGGAGGATCACCATCTCGTGGCTGATGTTCCCGGCGTTGGTCACCAGGAAGGAGACCGTGCCGTGGGTGACGGTGCCGCGGTCGGCCCGAAGCCGCATGGCCCCGCCCATCATGCCGTTCCGCGGGCGCATGACCGGGCCGCCAATATTGGTCAGCGTGACATTGACCTGGGTTCCGGCCAGGCCCGGGACGGTACACCCGGCCACCGGCCGGCCGAGGGGGCCGCCGCCGCCACCGGGACCCGCCGGATTGCCCAGGAGGCCAACGGCCAGGAGGGACAGCACCGTCAGGACGACGACGGCGGCGCCCGCCACAAGGTTCTGGCCCCGCCGGGAGATCCCGCTCACTCCCGGCGCCTCAGGGCCGCCCGCCGCGCGGTGAGTTCCTGCTCGTCGATTTCCCCTCGGGCGAAGCGCTCGTTGAGGATCCGCTCGGCGTCGTCGCGCGCGGGCTGTTCCGGGAAGCCGCGCTCCGGGAAGCCGTGGCCGGGGTGATGGGGCCGCCGCAGGAGGAGCACCACCACCGTGATCACGCCGCCCCAGAAAATCAGCATCAGCAAGGCCATAACGATCCAGCCGCCGAGGCCCCACCCGTTTCCGTACCAACCATTCATCATGACAGTGCCTCTCTATCCCTACCCGTGGCTGCCGAGGTAGCCGACCAGTCCGTCCACCGTGGCGACGGCCGGGTAGTCGCGCTCGGGGATGTCCACCCCGGTGTCCGTGTCGATCACTTCCACCAGCCGGAGGAAGTCCAGCGAGTCCAGCTCCAGGTCCTGGCGCAGCCGTGCGCCGCCGTCGACGTCGTCCAGTTCGACGTCGGGCGCCACCTTCCGCAACGCCGCGCGGACCGCCTCCCGGGCGTCCTGTTCGTTCATGGCCTCTCCGTTCCCGCTCGTGGTCAAAGCTCTTCGGGCGTTTGCAGCAGTTCCCCTATCCGGGCCAGGTAGCGGCCGCCGCGAAGGCCGTCGCTGACCCGGTGGTCGGCCGAGAGGGTGGCGGTCACCGCGTGCCGCACGCCCAGCATCCCGTTCTCCGCCCACGGCTGTTCCTGCACCCGGCCGAGGCCCAGCAGCGCCACCTGCGGCGGGTAGATCACGCCGAAGACGCTGTCGACGCCGAGGTCGCCCAGGTTGGTAACGGTGAGCGTGGGGTCCGCCATTTCGGCCCGCTGCAGCCGCCCGGCCCGGGCCCTGCCCACCAGGTCGCGCAGCTGGGCCATCAGTTCGTCCAGGGTGAGGGTGTCCGCGTCGTGCAGTGCCGGCGCCACCAGGCCGCCCTGCCGCAGGGCCACCGCCACGCCCAGGTGAACCGCGGGGCTGAACCGGAATTCGTCGTCGACATAGAAGCCGTTGACCTCCGGTACGTCCCGGGCGGCGAGCGCCGCGGCCTTGAGCAGCAGCGCGGACGGGACCAGCCGGGCGGCAACGGGCCGCTGCGCGTTGACGTGCTGCATCCAGTCCATGGCCGCGCGCAGGTCCAGCGTGGCACTGAGGTAGTAGTGCGGGATGGTCTGTTTGGAGCGTGACATCAGCGAACCGATCGCCCGCCGGAGCGCGGCGGTCCGGTCCGTCGCCGGGGTTTCGGTGCCGACCTGTGCGGAGGCGGCCGGCTCCGGCACGGTTTGTCGCTGTCCGCCTTGTTCGGGAGCGGCGGGCGCCGCGGGCGGCTCCGCCAGTGGAGCAGCGGGCGGTGTCTGCCGCGCTTGGACGGCGCGTTGAATGTCTTGGGCGGTGATGGCGCCGTCCGGGCCGGTCCCGGCGAGCCTGGAAAGGTCGACGCCGAGCTCCGCGGCCAGGCGGCGGGCGCGAGGCGCCGCGCGCACCCGGCTCGGTTCCACCGTGCCCGTTTCCGCCTGGCCCTGCTCCGGCGGGCCGGCCGTAGCTCGGGTAGGGCCGGGTCTTGCCGCTGCGGCGTGTTCGACGTCGGCCCGGGTGATGGCGCCGTCCCGGCCGGTCCCGTGGATCCGGTCCGTGTCCACGCCGAGCCGGTGGGCCAGGTGCCGGACCGGCGGCGCGACCGGTGCCGGGGCCGGCGGCCTGGCGGCAGGAACCGGTTCCGTGGAGGAGCGAACCGGCGGCGTTGAGGGTGGTGGCACCACAGCGCCAGGCCGGGCAACGGACGCCGGAGGAGCCTCCGGCATCCCCCCGGGGACCTCGGCCTGGGTCTGGGTGATCCGGGCCACGGGTGTTCCCACCGGCACGGTCTGGTTCAGCCCCACCAGCAGCTCCGCCACCACCCCCTCCTGGAAGGACTCGATGTCCATGACGGTCTTGTCCGTGTCCACCACGGCCACCAGGTCGCCGCGGCGGACGTAGTCCCCGGGCTTGACCAGCCATTCGACGATCTTTCCGTGGTCCATGTCCGCCCCGAGGGAAGGCATCAGGAAGTCACCCACGCGCCCCCACCGCCCCGTGCGCGGCCGCCACCACCCGCTCGGCCGAGGGGAGGGCCGCCAGTTCCAGATGCTTGGAGTACGGGATGGGCACCTCGGCGCTGCACACGCGGGCCACCGGTGCGTCGAGCTCGTAGAAAAGCTGCTCGCCAAGCCGGGCACAGATCTCGGCGGAGATGCTGCCGCTGCGCCAACCCTCATCGACGACGACGGCGCGGCGGGTCCGGCGCACAGCGGCGAGGATGGTGGCCTCGTCCAGCGGGCGGAGGGTGCGCAGGTCCAGCACCTCGGCGTCGATCCCGTCCCCGGCGAGCCGGTCCGCGGCCTCCAGGGTCAGCGGCAGCGTCCCGCCGTAGGTGATGAGTGTGATGTCCGTGCCGGGCCGACGGACGGCGGCGGTGGTGATGTCGACGGCGCCGGCATCCTCGGCGAGCTCGCCCTGGACGTTGTAGAGCGAGCCGTGTTCGAAGATCAGCACCGGATCCGGGTCCCCCAGCGCGGTCCAGAGCATTCCGCGGGCGTCCTCCAAGGTGGCGGGGGCGAGGATCCGCAGCCCCGGGATGTGCGCGTACCAGCCCTCGAGGCTGTGCGAGTGCTGGGCGCCGAGCTGCCGGCCCGCCCCGGTGGTCATCCGGACCACCAGCGGGACGTGGAACTGCCCGCCGGACATGTGCAGCAGCGAGGCGGCATTGTTCATCAGCTGGTCCAGGGCCAGCAGGCTGAAGTTGACCGTCATGATCTCGACGATGGGCCGCATCCCGCCGAGGGCCGCCCCGATCCCGGCGCCAACGAAGCCGGACTCGGAGAGCGGGGTGTCCCGGATGCGCTCCGGCCCGAACTCCTCCAGTAGGCCCAGGCTGACGGCGAACGAGCCGCCGTACGCGCCCACGTCCTCACCCATCAGGAAGACCCGGTCATCGCGCTGCAGCGCGTCCCGGATTCCGGCGCGGAGGGCCTCCCGGTAGCTGGACTTCATGGCCGGTTCCCGGAGGTATCGGCGCCGCTACCGGAACCCCTTGAAGCGCCGGCCTCGCTGTAGACGAAGCGTTCCAGGTCCGCGACCGGTTCGGGCGTCCCGGCCTCCGCGAACGCGACGCCGGCTGCGATCTCGGCGTCGGCGTCGGCCTGGAGCCCCTCCCAGTCCGCGTCGGAAAGATCGCCCGAACCCGCCAGGGAGGTGCGCAACAGTGTGATCGGGTCCCGCTCCTGCCACCGCGCCACCTCGGCCTTGTCCCGGTAGCGTTCCGGGTCGAACATCGAGTGGGCCCGGAACCGGTAGGTGCGCAGCTCCAGGAAGTGCGGCCCGCCGCCGGCCCGGACCGCGTCCACCGCGCGGCGGGCGGTGTCCTCCACCGCCAGCACGTCCATCCCGTCCACCGCCCAGGCGGCCATCTCGTAGCCGGCGGCCTTGAGTGCGATGTCCGTCTGCGACTCGGAGCGGCCCAGCGCGGTGCCCATCGCATAGAGGTTGTTCTCGCAGCAGAACAGCACCGGCAGCTGCCAGAGCGCGGCGAGGTTCATGCTTTCGTGGAATTCGCCCTCAGCGACGGCGCCCTCGCCGAAGAAGCAGGCGGTGACGCGGGGCCGGCCTGTCAGCTTGTCCGCGAGCGCCAGGCCCACCGCCAGGGGCAGCCCGCCGGCCACGATCGCGTTGCCGCCGTAGAAGCGGGTGGCGGCGTCGAACAGGTGCATGGACCCTCCCCGTCCCCGGCAGCAGCCCTCGACGTTGCCGTACATCTCGGCCAGGATGGCGCCGGCGGACACCCCGCGCAGGAGGGCATGGCCGTGCTCGCGGTAGGTGGCGACGACGGCGTCCTCCGGACCCAGCGCGGACAGCACCCCGGCGGCCACCGCCTCCTCGCCGATGTAGACGTGCAGGAACCCGCGGATCTTGGCGGCACTGTAGAGCTCGACGCATTTCTCCTCGAGCCGGCGCACCCGGAGCATCTGCCGCAGCAGCTCCACGGCGTCCGGGCCGCTCACGCCGGGTCCCTGGACGCCGGACCGGACTCGATGGTGGAGGTGTCGCCCTCCGGCAGGCCCAGCTCGCGGGCCTTCAGCAGCCGGCGGAGGATCTTGCCGCTGCGGGTCTTCGGAAGCGCCGTGGTGAAGTCCAGCAACCGCGGCGCCACGGCCGGGCCCAGCCGCTTCCGGGCGAACCCGATGATGTCCAGCCGCAGCTCCTCGGACGGTTCGACGCCGGGGCGGAGCTCCACGAACGCCTTCACCACCTCCCCGGCCACCGGGTCCGGGACGCCGATCACCCCCGCCTCGGCGACGGCGTCGTGCTCCATCAGCGAACTCTCCACCTCGAAGGGGCCGATCAGGTGCCCGGAGGACTTGATCACGTCGTCGCCGCGGCCCACGAACCAGTAGTAGCCGTCGGCGTCGCGCCGGGCCAGGTCGCCGGTGAGGTACCAGCCGCCGGCGAAGCACTTCCGGTAGCGCTCCTCCTCGTTCAGGTAGCCGCGGAACATCGAGGGCCAGCCCGGCCGCAGCGCCAGTTCACCCACGGCGTTCGGGTCCGTGACCAGCACCGCGGCCCCGTCCCGGACCACCGGCCTGTCCGCCTCGTCCCGGACCACCAGGGCCGCCTCGATGCCCGGCAGCGGCCGCCCCATCGACCCGGGCCGGATCTCCGTCGCGGCGAAGTTGGCGATCATGATCCCGCCGGTCTCGGTCTGCCACCAGTTGTCGTGCACGGGCTGGCCGAAGGCTTCCCGGCCCCAGAGGACCACCTCCGGGTTCAGCGGCTCGCCCACGCTGGCGACGAACCGCAGCGCGGACAGGTCATGGCCGGCGGCGCGCTCCGCCCCGGCCTTCATCAGCATCCGCAGGGCCGTGGGCGCCGTGTACCAGACCGAGACGCGCTCGCCGGCGAGGATCCGGTACCAGCGGTCCGCGTCGATTTCCTCCTCGTCCACAATGCTGGTCACGCCGTGGCTGAGCGGGGCGAGGACGCCGTAGGAGGTGCCGGTGACCCAGCCTGGGTCCGCGGTGCACCAGTAGATGTCCTCCGGGTGCAGGTCCAGGGCGAAGGTGCCGGTGGCGTGGTGGGCGGTGACGGCGTCGTGGACGTGGATGGCACCCTTGGGCGTCCCGGTGGTCCCGGAGGTGAAGTGCAGCAGCGCCATGTCCTCCGGCTGGGTCGCGGCGATCTCTTCGTCCGCGGGCGCCCCGGCCAGCAGCGCGGCCAGGTCCAGCGTGCCCGGTTCCGGGTGGCCGTCCGCGTCGGCGAGCAGGATGTGCCGCAGTTCCGGCAGGGCGTCCCGCTGCGGGGCGATCTTCCGCCGGTACAGCGCCCGGGTGGTGACCAGGGCGCGGGCGCCCCCCAGCTGCAGGCGCTGCCGCACCGGCTCGGGGCCGAACGCGGAGAACAGGGGGCAGAAGACGCTGGCGTTCTTGAACGTGCCCAGCATGGCGGTGTAGAGGGCGGGGCTGCGGCCCAGGAGCGAGAAGACGCGCTCGCCGCGGCCGACGCCGAGGCCCCGCAGCGCCGCGGCGAACCGGTTGCTCCGCTCGGCCAGGTCCGCGTAAGTCAGCGCGTGGGCGCCGCCGTCAGCCCGGATGAACCGCAGCGCCTCCCGGCCGCCCAGCCCGGCCGCCACGTGCCGGTCCGCCGCCTCGTACGCGATGTTCAGGCCCCGGCCGCCCGGCAGCCCCGAGAGCTGCCGCCGGGCCTCGTCCCAGCTGAACGCGGCGCGGGCGGCATCGTAATCGGCCAGATGGGGGCGGACCCGGAAGCTGCCGGGATCTTTCCCGATGGCCGGCCAGCGGAGCGAGGGCGCGGTTCCTGCCGTCATGGTTACATCGGACGCCCGCGCCCCGCCGGTGCCAAGAGCCGTTAGTCCCGGCGCCAGAGCGGGGGCCGGGCGGAGACAACGCGGGGTCCGGGCGGCGCCGCGTGGGGCCGGTCGGGGCGGCACGTCCGCGCCTGTACTGCCACTAAACTGGGTGCCATGACAGCCTCCACTGACACTGCGGCCGACGCCGCCGCCGCCCGCGCCCGCCTCCTGGAACTGATCAAGGAACTCGCCGTCGTCCGCGGCAAGGTCATCCTCTCCAGCGGCGCCGAGGCCGACTACTACATCGACCTGCGCCGCATCACCCTGCACCACGAGGCCTCCAAGCTGGTGGGCCAGGTCATGCTGTCCCTGCTCGACGACGCCGGCATCCACTTCGAATGCGCCGGCGGCCTGACCATGGGCGCAGACCCCGTGGGCACCGCGGTGATGCACGCCGCCGTCGACGCCGGCCGCCCGGTGGACGCGTTCGTGGTCCGCAAGGCGCAGAAGTCCTACGGCATGGGCCGCCAGGTGGAAGGCCCCTCCGTGGAGGGCCGCAATGTCTTGGTCCTGGAGGACACCTCCACCACCGGCGGCTCCGCGCTGACCGCGGTCGAGGGCGTGCGCAAGGCCGGCGGCAACGTGGTGGCCGTCGCCGTGATCGTGGACCGGGCCACCGGTGCCAAGGAAAAGATCGAGGCCGAGGCCGGCGTGCCCTACCTGTTCGCCTTCGGCAAGGACGAACTGGGCCTGGAATAAGGGTTTTCCCTGCAGCGGAATCCTCTGGACCGGGTTTGGGGCCCGACTTATCATTTCCTCAACACCCGCGCCGGCATCCCGGCGCCTGCAACCGGAGAACACCGCCCATGCTCCCTTCCCATGACCACACCGAAACCGACCCTGGAACGCTGGTAGACCAGGTCCAGGACCTCATCCTCGACAGCAGCGACTTCGAGGAGTTCCTGAACGAGCTGGCGCGGTTTTCCGCCCACCAGGTGGCCGGCGACGGCGAGGACGCGCTCTGCGGGATCACCCTGCTGCGCGACCGGAAGGCCGCCACGATCGGCTGGAGCAGCGACGACGCCCGGGCGATCGACGAGATCCAGTACCGGCTGGCCCAGGGTCCCTGCCTGACGGCGGCGCAGGAGGAACGCGAGGTCTACGTCCCCGACCTGCTGGACGAGGAGCGCTGGGGCCCCGAATACGCCGACGCCGTCGCCTCGTTCGGCCTGCGCTCGGTGCTCTCCGTCCCGTTCCACCTGCAGGGCGAGGCGCAGGCGGCGCTGAACCTCTACTCCGACGTCCCGCGCAAGTTCGACGGCGAGGCAGCCGACAAGGCCCGCCACTACACCCGGCAGATCAGCCAGGCGCTGCGCATGGCCGTGCGCTGCTCGCTGCATGCGGACAGCGCCAGCAACCTGCGCGCCACCCTGGAGTCCCGCACGGTGATCGACATGGCCATCGGCATCGTCATGGCCCAGAACCGCTGCGACCAGGAGACCGCGGTGCGGATCCTGACGGACGCCTCCAACCACGGGAACATCAAACTCCGTGAGGTGGCGACCTCGCTGGTGAAGTCCGTGGGTGGTTCCGGCACCCGGACCCACTATCAGGAGCCGGGCCGGCAAGCCGCGGGCTGATCCGGGAACTTGTGCCGCTAGTATTCGGCCGATAGTCTGAGCGAGGTTGAGCCGTCGGCCAAAGATACCTTCTTTGGAGTACCTATGGACCAATCCCTGAACGCTCACGTAAAGCTCGACGTCGGTCTCGACATCGTCCGGATCGATGTTATTGGCACCCTTAACCGCGAAACCCGTCCGGCCCTCCTGCAGCTGATCCAGCGCATCCGCCGCTCCGGTTTCACCTGGCACATCCGCGTGGATCTCTCCCGCTCGCCCTTCGTCGAATCCGCCGCCCTCGCCGGCCTGCGCCACGACCTCAACGCCATCGACGGCCAGAGCCGCCAGCTGGACCTCTCCGGCGCGCCGCCCCTTTCCGCCGGGGTCTCGCTGGAACTGCAGTGCTCAGCCGACGCGTCCGGCAGCGTCTTCGAGGACCTGGACTTCGCCGCCGCCGACTTCCACGCCGCCAAAATCCGTCCGCTGGGCCGGTACTCGGACGCCGAACTGCTGGCGGCCTCGGACGACGCCTTCAGCAAGCTCGACGATCCCGCCCGCGGCGCCGCCTCCGAGCTGCTGGCCCACTACGAGGACATCCGGTTCGAGATGTCCCGCCGCGAATTCGACCGCGAAACCGAAACCCTCTGACCTGTCCGGGCGCCGCGGACCCGGCGGCGCCGCACTCCCCGAACCGGAGCATTTTCCCGTGGAAGCCGCAGTGGTTACGGTTGTGGTGTGCCGCGTGAGACCGAAGTGACGGAGGGCGGAACCGCGAAGGCGGATGCCCGGCTCCTCCGGCACGCCGCCGAACTGGAACGGTTCTCCCGGCGGAACTTCCTGATCGGCGCCGGCACCGCGGGACTCCTGGCCGCGGACATGCTCTTCACCCGCCGAGTCCAGGCCGAGCGCCGGGTGAACAAGATCCTGACCGTGCCCGACGACGTCGCCGAACGCTACTACCCGCGCGCCAGCTGGATCCTCTTCCCGGGCTTCAAGACCAGCTGGGAGGAGGCCCAGTGGATCCTGAACTCCCTGCGTGGCGCCATGAACAAACGCGGCCAGCTGGCCGCCGTCGGCTACTCCAACGTGGGCCTGGAGATCGACAAGATCGTGATCGCCGTGATCGAGCACGTGCGCGCCCACAAGCTGGAGACCCTCTACTTTTACGGCCACAGCTTCGGCGGGATGGTCGCCGTGCAGGTGGCCGCCCGGCTGCTGGAACTGCACGGCGTCAAGGTGGCCTTCATCCTGCTGGACTCCAGCCCCGCAACCCGCAGCGACGTGCTGGACCAGAGCTGGTTCGAGGGTGTGGTGTTCCTCTACGAGAGCGGCGTCCGGTTCCCCACGGTGCTGCGCGGCAGCTACGAGCTCGGCGAACGGGTGCTCAACAAACACGAGCGCACCTGGGGCCAGATCGTTGACCAGACACTCGAGCAGCTTTCCCCGATCGCGCCGTCCAGCGTCCTGATCCAGAGCGAGTCCGCCTACATCTACCACTTCGATCCGGGCCGGTACGTGGGCAAGCTCGGCGACGCCAGGATGGCGTTCATCGGCAACCCGGCGGACCGGACCGTCAGCTACGAGACGGCCCGGGACTCCTGGATGCTGCGGTTCGCGGGCAACATGGTCTCCGACTCGCTGCAGACCGACGGCGCCCGGCCGGCCCACGCCAGCCCCCAGTGGAACCCGGGGATCTACAAGCAGCTGGTCGAGCAGCTCCAGGACCAGATCCTGCCCCTTCCGGCCGGCGGCGGCCGGAAGGTGGCGTTCTAGCGGCCTAAATCTGGTTCTTGAGGTCCGCCACCGAGTTCAGGATCTGGTTGGGCCGGAACGGGTAGGCGGCGATGTCGTCCTTGTGGGTGATGCCGCTGAGCACCAGCACCGTGTGCAGGCCCGCCTCCATGCCGGCGATGATGTCCGTGTCCATCCGGTCCCCGATCATGGCCGTGGTCTCCGAGTGGGCGTCGATCTGGTTCATCGCGGACCGGAACATCATGGGGTTCGGCTTGCCCACAATGTAGGGTTCCCGGCCGGTGGCCTTGGTGATCAGGGCGGCGATCGCCCCGGTGGCCGGCATGGGGCCGTCCTTGGAGGGGCCCGTGGCGTCCGGGTTGGTGGCGATGAACCGTGCCCCGCCCAGGATCAGCCGGATGGCCATGGTGATGGCCTCGAAGGAATAGGTGCGGGTCTCGCCGAGCACCACGAAGTCCGGATCCTGGTCGGTGAGGATGAAGCCCGCCTCATGCAGCGCCGTCGTCAGGCCCGCCTCGCCGATCGTGTAGGCGCGGTTGCCGGAGTCGGAGCCGCGGACCTGGTCCTTAAGGAACTGGGCCGTGGCCAGCGCCGAGGTCCAGATGTTCTCCTCGGGGATCTCCAGGCCGGAGCTGCGCAGCCGGGCGGCGAGGTCCCGCGGAGTGAAGATCGAGTTGTTGGTCAGCACCAGGAAGCGCCGGGAGGTGTCCACCCAGCGCTGGATCAGTTCGGCCGCGCCGGGGATGGGCTGGTTCTCATGCACCAGCACGCCGTCCATGTCCGTCAGCCAGCACTCAATGTCCTGGCCGCTGCGGTACACCGACGCGGTGGAACGGGTCTCGTCCGCGTCCTGCCGCTGCTCTGAGTGGTGCTCTGACTGCTCCGCCATGGTGCCCTCCGCCGATAGTGTTCCGCTACTGCTCCCAGTCTAATGTTGAGGAGTGACCCAGCCAGAAGTAACGCCAGCAGCAGAGCCTGAACCCGGGCAGGAACCGGAGATCGGCGTCGGGCCCTGGAGCGGGCCGCTGCCCGAGGGGGACCACTGGGACCCGGACCTGCTGGCCGACGGGGACCGCCGCAACGTCCTGGACAAGTACCGGTACTGGAAGCACGAGGCGATCGTCGCAGAGCTGGACTCGCGCCGCCACAACTTCCACATCGCCATCGAAAACTGGCAGCACGACATGAACATCGGCACCGTGGTCCGGACGGCGAACGCCTTCCTGGCCAAGGAGGTGCACATCATCGGACGACGGCGGTGGAACCGGCGCGGCGCCATGGTCACCGACCGTTACCAGCACGTCCGCCACCATCCCACGGTGGAGGACTTCGTGGCGTGGGCGCAGGCGGAGAACCTCGCGATCATCGGGATCGACATCTTCCCGGACTCGGTGCCGCTGGAGACCTACGAACTCCCGCGCGACTGCGTGCTGGTGTTCGGCCAGGAAGGTCCCGGCCTGACCCCCGAGGTGCACGCCGCCGCGGTGGACACCCTCTCCATCGAGCAATTCGGCTCCACCCGGTCCATCAACGCCGCCTCGGCCGCCGCGATCGCGATGCACGCCTGGATCCGCCGGCACGTCTTCAACCAGCTCCCCGGCTAGGCCGGCAGTAAGGACCGTTCTTTAGATCGGCCGGCCCGCGGCGAACACCGCCGTGACGGCCAGGTCCTCATCCAGCAGGACCGCGTCCGCCTGGTACCCCGGCGCCAGCAGCCCCAGGTCCGTGCCGCGGCCGATCGCCCGCGCCGGCGTCCCGGTCAGCGCCGTCACCGCCTCCGTCAGCGGGATGCCCGCGTCCCGCACCGCCCGGCGCAGGGCCTCGTCAAGCGTCAGGGTGGACCCGGCGATGGGGCCCTCCGCGTCCCCGGTCCCGGCCAGCCGTGCCACCCCGCCGCGCACCGTGACGGGCAGCGTGCCCAGCTGGTAAGTTCCGTCTGCGGCGCCTGCGGCGGCCATCGCGTCGCTGACCAGCGCCACCCGGCCCGGGGCTCCGGTGAAGGCCAGCCGCACCATTTCCGGGTGGACGTGGACGCCGTCATTGATCACCTCAAGGGTCACGCCAAGGGAGCGGAACGCCGCGGCAACGGGCCCGGGCTCGCGGTGGTGCAGCCCCGGCATCGCGTTGAAGGCGTGCGTGAGGATGGAGGCGCCGGCGTCGAACGCGGCGAGGGCGGCGTCGTACCCGGCGGCGGTGTGACCGACGGCGACCGCGACGCCGGCATCCACCAGGGCGCGGAGGGCCGCCATGGCGCCGGGAAGTTCCGGGGCCAGGGTCCACTGCCGGAGCGTACCGCGTCCCGCCGCCAGCAGCGCGGCGACGTCCTCCGGGTCCGGGGCACGGAGCAGGGACGGGTCGTGGGCGCCGCGGAATGCAGCGGCCAGGAAAGGGCCCTCGAGGTGGGCTCCCAGGATGAGCGGGTCCGCCTCGGCCGCGTCGGCGACGGCGGCGAGCCGGGCTTCCAGGTCCGGCCGGGCGGCGGTGACGAGGGAGAGGACCAGCCGGGTGGTGCCGTGCCGGTGGTGGGTGGCCAGGGCCCGGCCGATCGCGGCCGCCCCGCCGTCGTCAGCCCCATCGTCGAACGCGGCGCCGCCCCCGCCGTGGCAGTGCAGGTCGATGAAACCCGGCGTCAGCCAGCGGCCGGCCGCGTCCGTGATGGCGCACCCGGCGCCTGGAGCATCAAGACCGTCTCCGGCCCCGTTGTCGGCAGGGGTGCCGCCGGCATTCGGCACCAGCCCCCGCCAACCGTCCCCGGACCCGACGGCCGCGACTGTGGTCCCGGCGAACGCCACCCAGGCGTCAGCGGTGATGGACCAGCCGGAGACGAGGCGGGCGGAGTGGATGATGCGGGTGGGCTGGCCGGGCATGATGCTGCCACCCTATCCGCTCCGGTCCGGGGGCAGTGTTACAACCGGGAGTGAGCGGAACCACTGCCGTCCGGCGGGAATGGCTAGGATGGTGCGTAGCCGACGAGGTTCACCCCAGGGGTCAGCCCAGCCCGCAGACGAAATTCACCTAAGGAGTCAGCATGCCCATTGCAACCCCAGAGATTTACTCCGAGATGATCGACCGCGCGAAGACGGGCGGTTTTGCTTTCCCCGCCGTCAACGTGACCTCCTCCCAGACCCTGAACGCCGCCCTCCGCGGCTTCGCCGAGGCCGAGTCCGACGGCATCGTCCAGGTCTCCACCGGCGGTGCCGCCTACTGGTCCGGCGCCTCCACCAAGGACATGGTGGCTGGCTCCCTGGGCTTCGCCGCATTCGCCCGCGAGGTCGCCAAGAACTACGGCGTCAACATCGCCCTGCACACGGACCACTGCCCCAAGGACAAGCTGGACGGCTTCGTCCTGCCGCTGCTGGCCGCCTCCGAGGCCGAGGTCAAGGCCGGCCGCAACCCGCTCTTCAACTCCCACATGTGGGACGGCTCCGCCGAAACCCTGCAGGAGAACCTCAAGATCGCCCGTGACCTGCTGGCCCGCACCGCGGCCGCCAAGATGATCCTCGAGGTCGAGATCGGCACGGTCGGCGGCGAGGAAGACGGCGTCGAGAACGCCATCAACGACAAGCTCTACACCACGGTTGAGGACGCCCTCGCCACGATCGACGCCCTCGGCGCCGGCGAGAACGGCCGCTACATCACCGCCCTGACCTTCGGCAACGTGCACGGCGTGTACAAGCCCGGCGGCGTGAAGCTGCGCCCGGAGATCCTCAAGGACATCCAGGAGCAGGTGGGCGCCAAGATCGGCAAGGCCAATCCGTTCGACCTGGTCTTCCACGGCGGCTCCGGATCCTCCGAGAAGGAAATCGCCGACGCGGTCTCCTACGGCGTGATCAAGATGAACATCGACACCGACACCCAGTACGCCTACACCCGCCCGGTGGTGGACCACATGTTCCGCAACTACGACGGCGTCCTGAAGATCGACGGCGAGGTCGGCAACAAGAAGATGTACGACCCGCGCGTCTGGGGCGCCTCCGCCGAGGCCGGCCTGGCTGCCCGCGTGGTCGAAGCCGCCCAGCAGCTCGGCTCCACCGGCAAGACGTTCTAACCGTGTCGGACGAATTCCGGAAGAACCTGCTGGGCCCCGAACCCACCCTCCTGCCCGCCGAGACCGAGGTCACTGCGGGCCTGGAGGCCGGGCACGAGGCCCTGGACCTGGTGGAGAAGCACCCGACGTCCTCGCTGCTCTGGGCCGTGCTGGCCGAGGAAGCGTGGAAAGAGGGCCGGACCATCGATTCCTACGCGTACTCCCGCGTCGGCTACCACCGCGGCCTGGACGCCCTCCGGCGCAACGGCTGGCGCGGCGCCGGCCCGATCCCGTGGGAGCACGAGCCGAACCAGGGCTTCCTGCGGGCGCTGTACTCGCTGGGCCGGGCCTCCGCCGCGATCGGTGAGGCCGAGGAGCCGGAGCGGATCGAGAAGTTCCTGGCCGAGTCCGATCCCACGGCCAAGGCCGCCATCGAGGCGCGAGGCTGACCCAGCGCCGCCCCGGGTGACCCGGGACCAGACGACGACGGCGGGTGCCCACCGAAAGGTGGACACCCGCCGTCGCGGTTTAAGCTGGGCCCACGCCCGCAGGGTTCCCTGGCCGAGCTTGCGAGGTTAGGGAGCGGGTGGGGACGATCAGGCCTTCGCCAGGCCGGTGCGGGCCATCGCGTCCGCGTAGGCAACGCGCATGTCCTCGAGGTACTGCTCCTGCCGTGCAGGGGTGCCGGCGAAGGCGCGGCCGCTGAGCGAGCGGACCTTGTAGGTCTTCAGGCCGCGGCGCCAGATCATCGGCACCTCGGTCTTCAGCAGCAGGTTGGCCAGCCGGTTGGCCTCGGTGCCGTGGGCGACGATCACGGAGGCGCGGGGGACCAGGGCCAGGAACTTCAGCAGCGGCTTGAGTCCGGCGGCGATCTGGTCCGGGGTGAATTTGCCGTTGGGCTCGCCCTCGACGTGCCACGGGTGGACATTCCACGGCATCACAAACTCGGGGCGCAGGCCCAGCTTCCAATGGATGCCCAGCAGGCGGGTGGCGGCGTCGGAATCGCCGGCGGTGATGAACCCGGACGGGTCCGCGGTGCCGATGTTGGAGAACAGGCTCACGATGCGGCATTCGTCCACGTCGTGGGCGGGATCGACGTAGGGGACGGTGGTGCCGGCCTTGGCGGTCTGGAGGGCGTCGCACAGCTCGTTGACAGGGGCGACATTGGCCTCGTAGCGGCGGTTAAAGAGCTGTTCGCGGAAATTTTCAGTGGCCAGGGCTGTCATGTGGTGCTGGGTCTCCTGCGGGATTGGTAACGCCGCCAGACCGGCCGCGGGCGCGCCAAAGGAAGGCGCGCCGCGGCCGGTGTGGTGTGGAAATGTGGTGTGGGCCGAAAACCTGTCCGGCCGTTACCAGTCTACCAAGATCCCGTCGGCCGGCCGCCGGTCACCAAAGTCGCTTGGTGGCCCGCCGTGCTCCCTCGCCCAGCGCCTCAAGCTTGGCGAAGGCAATCTGCGGGTGGACGCGGCCGCCGAGGCCACAGTCCGTGGAGGCGATGACGTTCTCCCGGCCCACCAGTTCGGCGAACCGCACGATCCGGTCCGCCACCAGGTCCGGGTGCTCGACGACGTTGGTGGCGTGCGAGACGACGCCGGGGATGATCGACTTGCCCTCGGGAAGCTTGGTGTCCTCCCAGACCCGCCACTCGTGCTCGTGCCGGACATTGGCAGCCTCGAAGGAGTATGCGCCGGCGTTGACCTGCAGCACCGAGCCGATGATGTCCTGGAACGGGATGTCCGTGGTGTGCGGGCCGTGCCAGGAACCCCAGCAGACGTGCAGCCGGACCTGCTCCTGCGGGAGGTCCCGGAGCGCCCAGTTGGTGGCCTCCACCCGGAGCTGGATGAACTTCAGGTAGTCCTCCAGGCTGGGCTCGGGGTTGATCTGGTCCCAGCTCTCGGCCAGCGACGGGTCGTCCAGCTGGACGGTCAGGCCGGCGTCGATGATGGCCTTGTACTCCTCGCGCATGGCGTCCGCGCAGGCGTAGAGCAGTTCCTCGTCGCTCTGGTAGTACTCGTTGGCCACCCGGGCGCAGGACCCGGGGGAGAGGGAGGCGACGAAGCCCTCCGTCAGGCCTGCCGCGGCGAGGCCGGTCTTGAGGTTGGCGACGTCGGAGGCCACCAGGTCCTGGCCCGTGTAGGTCAGTGGACCGGCAATCTTGGGCTGGGTGACCGACTTGCGGTGCGAGAGGATGCCCGAGGACGGGTCGTTGTAGGCCTCGTTGAACTTCTGCCGGTCCCGGCGGTCCGGGAAAGACGTCAGGACGATGTGGCCCGGTGAGGAGCGGTGCACCTGGGCGTCGGCCCAGCGGTCCACATTGGTCGGTTCCAGGCCGCCGAGGCGCGAGAAGGAGTAGTTCCACCAGGCGCCGTAGTCCACGGAACTGGACATGGTGTGGCCGTATTCACCGTCGTTGGCGATGTCGATGCCCAGATCGCTCTGGCGCTGCACCACGTCCTTGACCGAGGTTTCCAGCAGGTCCAGGAACTCGGGGGTAATCCCGTCCTTTTCCTTGGCCTCGTTCGCGGCGATCAGCTCCGGGGTGCGGGGCAAGGACCCGGCGTGGGTGACGCGGATGTGGTCGGTGTTCTGGGCGGAGGTAGGGGTCATGGCTCGGTTTCCTTTCCATCGGTCCTGGCGGTAGCACCGTGGCCGGCCGCGGCAGCCGCCCTGGGGGCGGTCCGGGTCCGGCGGGGTTGCTGCGGCGTCAACGGTCCAGGTCCCTCGGCCGCTCGGGATGGTCACTCCCACTACATTCCACCCGTGCTCCGCCCGCAAGTCATGCCCATAATGTGTCACGGGCCCGTGGTGGCGGCCGAAAACGCGCCGCCGGCTCCGTCGTCGGCTAAACTTGGGTGGTAAGAGCCCCTGACTGCCCGCAGCGGTAGAGTCGGGGCATTCTCATGAACGGTGCCGGACTGCGGAACCACCTGGTGGACCGAAGCACGGCCCGAACGAATGGGGGAGGATCCCATGCCAGCAATCGTGATCGTCGGAGCCCAGTGGGGCGACGAGGGCAAAGGTAAAGCCACCGACCTGCTCGGCGGCCGCGTCGACTACGTCGTCAAGCCCAACGGCGGCAACAACGCCGGCCATACCGTCGTCGTAGGCGGTGAGAAGTACGAGCTGAAGCTCCTTCCTGCCGGCATCCTCAGCCCCAACGCCATCCCGGTGATCGGCAACGGCTGCGTGGTGAACCTCGAGGCGCTGTTCCAGGAGATCGACGGGCTCGAGGCCCGCGGCGCGGACACGTCCCGGCTGCGCGTCTCCGCCAACGCCCACCTCGTGGCGCCCTATCACCAGGTGCTGGACAAGGTCACCGAGCGGTTCCTCGGCAGCCGCGCCATCGGCACTACCGGCCGCGGCATCGGCCCGGCCTACATGGACAAGGTGGCCCGCCTCGGCATCCGCGTCCAGGACGTCTTCGACGAGTCCATCCTGCGCCAGAAGGTCGAGGGCTCGCTGCGGCAGAAGAACGAACTGCTGGTCAAGGTCTACAACCGCCGCGACATCGAGGTGGACGAGATCGTGGACTACTTCCTCTCCTTCGCCGAGCGCCTCCGCCCCTTGGTCGTGGACAGCACCTTCCTGCTGAACACGGCGCTGGATGAGGGGAAGGTGGTCCTCATGGAGGGCGGCCAGGCCACGTTCCTCGACGTCGACCACGGCACCTACCCGTTCGTGACCTCCTCCAACCCGACCGCCGGCGGCGCGTCCGTGGGCTCGGGCATCGGCCCCACCCGGATTTCCCGCTCGATCGGCATCATCAAGGCGTACACCACGCGCGTCGGCGCCGGACCGTTCCCCACCGAGCTGTTCGACGAGATGGGCGTCTACCTGCAGAAGACCGGCGGTGAGTTCGGCGTCAACACCGGCCGCCCGCGCCGCTGCGGCTGGTACGACGCCGTGCTGGCCCGGCACGCTTCCCGCGTCAATGGCTTCACCGACTACTTCGTCACCAAGCTGGATGTGCTGACCGGCATCGAGCAGATCCCGGTCTGCGTGGCCTACGACGTCGACGGCGTCCGGCACGATGAGATGCCGATGACCCAGACCGAGTTCCACCACGCGAAGCCGATCTTCGAGTACTTCGACGGCTGGACCGAGGACATCACCGGCGCCCGCACCCTGGACGACCTGCCGGAGAACGCCCGCAACTACGTGCTGGCGCTCGAGAAGCTCTCCGGCACCCGGTTCTCCGCGATCGGCGTCGGCCCGGACCGCGACCAGACGATCGTGGTCAACGATCTGATCAACGACTGACCTGATTAAGGGCTAACGCCCTTCGAGCGCCCGACGGCGGCGTCCCACCCGGAACGGTGGGGCGCCGCCGTCGCCGTTTAACCCCGGGGCAACCCCGGGCAAGCCCCGGACAACCCCAGAAAAATCGCGGCAATCCGCGGCGGAACGGTCCTGGGAAAAAGAAACAAAGGAATTTTCCGGATCCGCGTAACCTTTTCGGCCCTCCCGGCGATTACCCCTATGTAAGCGCCGCATGGGACCTGGACCCCAACCACGTTCCGCGGCGCGGCCGCGAAGCTACCGCACGGCACCCGCCCCCATCGGGCGCCGCGGGCTTCGCCGGAAGGATCCGACGGGCACCTGCCCCCATCAGGTACCGACGGGATCCCAACTGTAAGAGCCGGCGGGCGCCCGCCCCCATCGGGCGCCGCCGGCCCTCCACAACCAAAGGATGTAATTTTCATGAAGAGTGTTAGCAAGACCACCAAGATTGCTGTCGGCGCCGCCATTCTCGCGGTCGGAGGCTTCTCCGGAATCGGCCTGGCCAACGCGGCCCAGGTCTCGAACACCCAGCAGGCTGAAGTGAGCAACGCTACGCCCGCCACCCCGGCCGTTCCGGCGACCCCGTCGCTGCCCGCCGTTCCGGCTACCCCGGCCGTTCCGGCTGTGCCGTCCGCCCCCGCCGTTGACGGTGCCGCCAAGGGCGACGCCTCCGTCAAGGGTGCCGACGAGTCCGCCGAGGGCTCCGTCTCCGCCGACAAGGACGGCGTGACCGTCGACGGCGCCGCCAACGCCAAGGGCGCCGCAGAGGCCCAGGCCCACGCCGGCGTCACCGTGGCCACCCCGGCCGTCCCGGGTGCCAAGGACCTCCCGGCTACCCCGGCCGTCCCGGCCGTCCCGTCGGTGGATGTCCCGCAGGTGAAGAAGTAAGCACTGCCCATCTCCTTTCGGAGGTGACGGGGTGCGGCCGCTAAGATCTTGGGGGCCGCACCCCACAGCAGTAAACGGAAGGAAAGCCTCTTGGCAGACCAGCTGAGCGATGACGAACTGTCAGCCGCCTTGGCTGGCGACCCGTCAGGATTCAGCGCCGTTTACACCGTGATGTCCCCGGCAGTGCTGGGCTACTTCCGGGCCAAGGGCGTCGACGACGCCGAGGCCCTCACCCAGGACGTGTTCGTGGACATCCTGCCCCGGCTCGGCGGCGTCACCGGCGGCCACAAGGGGCTGCGGACCTTTATCTTCTCCGTGGCCCACGCCCGGCTGGTGGACCACTACCGCCGCTCGGAACGGGCCCCGCACCACACCCCTTACGACCCCCTGACGGATGACCGGCACACGGTCTCCGCGGAGGACGAGGCACTCGGCTCCCTCGGGGGCCTGACCCACACACTCTCCCTGCTCAACGAGGAGCAACGGGAAGTCCTGGTCCTGCGGATCGTCGCGGACCTCGCCATCGACGAGGTGGCCAGCATCATGGGCAAGAGCCCGGGTGCCATCAAACAGCTTCAGCGGCGCGGGCTCAGTGCCCTGCGCGAACTGGTAACAGAAAAGGACCACGCAGCATCATGACCGGCACCCGCAAACCCCAGCAGGATGGCAGCATCCAGGCGGTGCTCCGTGATGCCGGCCTTGAATCTGCCGCCGAACTCCGCGGCGCCCTGGAAAACCTTCAGGCCCTGGTCCCGGACCAGGCCCCCGCCCCGCGGGCCGACCTCGCGGCCCTGCTCGCCGCCGGTGCCCCCGCAGCAGCCGCCTCTTCCGAAGAAACCAACGACTCAGTCGAGGAGCCCCCGCTTCCCGCGGGCGTCACCAGCCTGGCCGCGCACCGCCGCAGCCGCGGAAACCGGCGCCGGATGGCATTGGTGGGCGGCGCCGTCGTCGGCGCCATGACCCTCGGCGCGGGTGCCGTGGCCGCCGCCAGCCAGGACTTCCGCGACAGCGTCGGCCACACCGTGGGCAGTATTTTCCAGCCCGCCGGCAACGCCCCGGCCCCCGCTCCGTCCTCGGTCCGCCCGTCGCCGTCGGATCTGCCGGCGCTTCCGGCACCGGCCCCCGCGCCGGCCGGCACGGTCACGGCACCGACCCTGCAGGCAACGGCTCCGGGCGCGGTCCCCGAACCGGTCCGGCCCAGCACTTCGGCCACGCAGCCGGGTTTGGGCCGCGACGTCGGCCGGACCGGCGTCCTGCCGACCCCGCCGCAGCGGCCGGTCACCCCGGTGATCCCCGGCGCTGACGGCCGGGGCATCCCGGTCAGCCCGCTGCCCACCGTCCCGGCCATCCCCGAGGTTCCGGACGGGACGGGGCAGCGCTGATCCCGGCTTAGGCCAGGACCTGCCGCTTCGAGGAGATGACGCCGGTGTCGAAGCCGGCCAGGTGCAGGCCGCCGTGGAAACGGGCGTGCTCGATCTTCACGCACCGGTCCATCACCACGTTCAGCCCGGCCGCCTCGGCCTCCTTGGCCACGTCCTCATGCCAGGACCCCAGCTGCAGCCAGAGCGTCTTGGCGCCGGCGGCGATCGCCTCGTCCAGCACGCCCGGCAGGTCATCGTGCTTGCGAAACACATCCACAATGTCCGGGCTCTCCGGCAGGTCCGCCAGCGACGCGTAGCTCGGCTGGCCCAGGATCTCCTTCACCACCGGGTTCACGAAGTAGACCTTGTACCGGGTGGAGGACTGCAGGTACGTCGCCACGAAGTAGCTGGCCCGGGACGGCTTGTCCGAGGCGCCCACAATCGCGATGGACTTCGCCTGCCGGAGCAGGTTCAGCCGCTCCGGCGCGGACGGTCCGGTCCAGGTGCGGGTTTCTTCAGTCATCAGTTCGCTCCAATCGCGCACGCTTCGGCGGGCAGTTCTTCCGAGGCAGCGGATGCACCGTCGGCCGGGGCCTCGGACGCCGCGGCCAGGGCCTGGTCCAGGTCCCAGAGGATGTCCTCGATGTCTTCCAGGCCCACCGAGATCCGGATCAGGTCCTCCGGTACGCCCGCGGATTCGAGCTGCTCCGGGCTGAGCTGCTGGTGGGTGGTGGAGCCCGGGTGGATGACAAGGGTCCGGGAGTCGCCCACGTTGGCCAGGTGCGAGGCCAGTTGCAGGGACTCGATGAACTTCTGCCCCGCGGCGCGGCCGCCCTTGACGCCGAAGGAAAACACGGACCCCGGGCCGAGCGGCAGGTAGGTGCGGGCCCGTTCGAAGTGCGGGTGGGAGGGCAGGCCGGAGTAGTTCACGTACGCCACCCGCTCGTCGGCTTCGAGCCATTCGGCCACGGCCTGGGCGTTCTTCAGGTGCTCGTCCAGCCGCTGCGGCAGCGTCTCGATGCCCTGCAGCAGCTGGAACGCGGACTGCGGTGACAGGGCCGGGCCGATGTCCCGCAGCTGCTCGCAGCGCAGCTTGGTGAGGAACCCGTACTCGCCGAAGTTCCCCCACCAGGAGACGTTGCCGTAGGAGGCCACCGGCTCGGTCATGGTGGGGAACTTGCCGTTGCCCCAGTTGAAGCGGCCGCTTTCGACGACGACGCCGCCCAGGGTGGTGCCGTGCCCGCCCAGGAACTTGGTGGCGGAGTGGATCACGATGTCCGCGCCGTGCTCGATCGGGCGCACCAGGTACGGGGTGCTCAGGGTGGCGTCGACGACGAGCGGAATGCCGGCGTCGTGCGCCACCTTCGCCAGCCCGGCGAGGTCCTGGACCTCGGAGGAGGGGTTGGCGACGACCTCGACGAAGATCGCCTTGGTGTTCTCCCGGATGGCCGCGGCGTAGTCCGCCGGGTCCGTGCCGGGGACGAAGGTGGTGTCCACGCCGAAGCGGCGGAGCGTGACGTCCAGCTGGGTCACGGTGCCGCCGTAGAGCTGGGAGGAGGCCACGAGGTGGTCCCCGGCCTGGGTGAGCGCGGCGAAGGTGACGAACTCCGCGGCCATGCCCGAGGACGTGGCGACGGCGCCGATGCCGCCCTCCAGGGAGGCGACGCGCTCCTCGAACGCGGCCACCGTGGGGTTGCCGATCCGGGAGTAGATGTTGCCGTACTTCTGCAGGGCGAAGAGGTTGGCCGCGTCCTGGGTGTCCTTGAAGACAAAGGACGTGGTCTGGTAGATCGGCACGGCCCGGGCGCCGTGTTCGGCGTCGGGAGTGCCGCCGGCGTGCAGGGCGCGGGTGCGGAATCCGAAGGTACGGTCGGCCATTACGCGTTCACCTCAGTCTTGGTGGCAGGGGTGGAAAGTTCGGTGCCGTGCTTGCGGGCCAGGTCGGCCTCGAGCTCGCGCACGATCGGCAGGATGTCCTTGCCGAACGCGGCCACCTCCTCCTGGAAGTGCAGGTAGCAGGTCAGGAGCAGGTTCACCCCGATCTTCTTGTACTCGACGATCCGTTCCGCGATCTGCTCGGGGGTGCCGATCAGCTGGGTCTTGAAGCCGTCGTTGTACTGGATCAGGTCCTCGAAGCTGGAGTCGGCCCACATGCCCTTGCCGTCCCTGGTGGACGCCCCTGCCTCCTGGACGGCGTCGCGGAAACCCTCGACGGCGGGCTTGTGCGCCTTGGCGACGATCTCGCGGAGGGTCTCGCGTGCCTCCTTCTCGGAATCGCGGGCGATCACGAAGCCGTTCAGGCCAAACCGCGGGAAACCGAGGGCGCCGCCGGTCCCGCGCCTGGTTTCGCCGGCCGCGGCGACGACGCCGGCGATGTTCTCCTTGAAGCCGTCCAGGTCCTTGCCATTGGAGAAGTACCAGTCCGCCACGCGGCCGGCCGTGGCCTGTGCCGCGGTGGAGTTGCCGCCGAAGAAGATTTCCGGGTGCGCGCGGCCGGGGACGTCCACGGGGGCGGGCTGCAGGGTGAAATCGGTGATGTTGTAGTACTTGCCGGCCTGGCTGAAGTTCTTCTCGGTCAGCAGGCCGCGGAGCACCCGGATGAACTCCTCGGTGCGGACGTAGCGCTCGTCGTGCTCCAGCCACTCGAGGCCGAAGTTCTCGAACTCGGCCTTGAGCCAGCCGGAGACGATGTTCACGGCGGCGCGGCCGTTGGAGATGTGGTCCGCGGTGATCAGGTATTTCGCCAGCACGCCGGGATGCCACATGCCGGGGTGGACGGCGGCGATCACCTTCAGCCGCTCGGTCGCGGCCAGCAGGCCCAAGCTGAACGAGGTGGCCTCGTGCTGCTTGTCCGCGCCGTAGGAGGCGGCGTAGCGGGTCTGCGTCAGGGCGTACTCGAAACCGGAATCCTCGGCGATGCGGGCAAGCTTCTTGTTGTAGTCGAAGTCCCAGCCGGTGCGCTGTTCGATGGTGGAGACCACCAGGCCACCGGAGACGTTGGGGACCCAGTAGGCGAACTTGAGCGGTTCGGAGAGACGGGCGACGGTGCTGTTCTCGGTCATGGCGTTCCTTACTTCCGGGAGGGTTCTGTGCTGCGTTCGCGGAGGGCCTGCTGGATGCCGGCGATCGAGGGCTCGTTCTGCAGCGACGTGGTGTCGCCGAGTTCGGTGCCCTCGAACAGCTGGGTCAGCAGCCGCCGCATGATCTTGCCGCTGCGGGTCTTCGGTACGTCCGGGACCACGACGACGTCGCGCGGCTTCGCGATCGGCCCGATCGCCTTCGCGACGTGGTTGCGCAGTTCCTCGGTGGACGGGGCCCGGCCGGCGTCGCCGCCCTTGGGGACGACGAACGCGACCACCGCGTGGCCGGTTTTGGCGTCGGGGACCGGGCAGACGCCGGCCTCCACCACGTCCGGGTGCGAGACCAGTGCCGATTCGATCTCGATGGTGGAGAGCAGGTGCCCGGAGACGTTGAGGGTGTCATCCACCCTGCCCAGGATCCAGATGTCGCCGTCGTCGTCGTATTTGGCGCCGTCGCCGGCGAGGAACCAGCCCTGTTCCGCGTACTGGCGCCAGTAGGAGTCGTAGTAGCGCCGCGGGTTGCCCCAGACGGTGCGGGCGATCGCCGGGGCGGGGGCGTCCACCACAATGAAGCCCTGCACCCCGGGCGGGACCGGGGCCCCGGCCTCGTCCACGATCCGGGCGCCGACGCCGGGCAGCGGCCGGGCGGCGCAACCGGGCTTGAACGCGGTGTCGGTCGGGGCGGGGGAGAGGATGGTGGCGCCGGTCTCGGACTGCCACCAGGTATCCACCACCGGCGCGGTGCCGGCTCCCACGTTGTCCCGGAACCAGCGCCAGGCCTCCGGGTTCACGGCCTCGCCCACGGTGCCGAGCAGCCGGATGGAGGACAGGTCGAACGAGGCGGGGATGCCATCCGGGAACCAGCCCATCAGCGAGCGCACCAGGGTGGGGGCGGTGTAGTACTGCGTGACGCCGTAGCGTTCGATGATCTCGAAGTGCCGGCCCGGGTGCGGGGTGTTTGGCGTGCCCTCGAAGATCACCTGCGTGGCGCCGTTGGAGAGCGGGCCGTACAGCTCGTAGGTGTGCGCGGTGACCCAGGCGAGGTCCGCGGTGCACCAGTGGACGTCCCGGTCCCGGAGCGCCGGGTCCGGGTTGCTGAAGAGGTGCTCGAAGCTCCACGACGCCTGGGTCAGATAGCCGCCGGAGGTGTGGACCAGGCCCTTGGGCTTCCCGGTGGTGCCGGAGGTGTACATGATGAACAGCGGCGTCTCGGCGTCGAACGCCTCGGCGACGTGGACGTCGGAGGCGCGCCCGACGGCGTCGTGCCACCACACGTCCCGGCCCGGGACCATCGGGACGGTGCCCAGGTCCTCCGGCGCGGTGGTCCGGTTGACCACCAGGACGTGTTCGACGGCGTTGTCCCCGGCGACGGCGGCGTCTGCATTGGCCTTCACCGGCACCGCGGCGCCGCGGCGGAACTGCCCGTCCGTGGTGACCAGCAGCTTCGCGCCGGTGTCCTCCACCCGGAACTTCAGCGCGTCGGCGGAGAACCCGCCGAACACCAGGGAGTGGATGGCGCCGATGCGGGCCACGGCCAGGGTGATGATGACCGTTTCGGGGATCACCGGGAGGTAGATGACCACGCGGTCGCCCTTGGTGATGCCGAGGTCCAGCAGGGCGTTGGCGGCCCGGGATACCTCGCGTTGCAGGTCCGCGTAGGTGAGGGTGCGCCGGTCGCCGGGTTCGCCCTCGAAGTACAGCGCCACTGTGTCACCGCGTCCCGCCGCTACATGGCGGTCGACGCAGTTGTAGGCGACGTTGAGCTTCCCGCCCTCGAACCAGCTGATCTGCGGACCGGTTCCGGCCGCCGGGTCCGCGGGGACGCGGCGGTGCGTGGTGTGCCAGGGCAGTCCCGCACCGGCGGACCCGGCGGGTTCCCAGTCGAGGCGCAGCGCGGCCTGTTCCCAGAATGCGATGCGTTCGGCCTCGGTCAACGGAGCCTGTGTCTGTGGTGCCACGGTGCCTTGGCCCAGGGTCTGGGGGCCCGGGGTCTGCGCCGTGGTCTCTGCTGCCGTTACGCCCACCGGTTCACCGCCCATTTCTCCGCCAGGCCGAGCAGCGCGTCGGTGATCTTGCCGATCACGGCCAGCAGCACGATGGCCAGGAGCAGCCGGTCCGTGCGGCCGTTGTTCTGCGAGTCGGTCAGCAGGAAGCCCAGGCCCATCGAGGAGGCGATCAGCTCGGCCGCCACGAGGAACAGCCACGCCTGGGCCAGGGCCAGCCGCAGCCCGGAAAACACGGCGGGCACGACGGCGGGCAGCTGCACGGTGGTCAGCAGCTTCACGCCCTTGAGCCCGAAGGCGCGGGCGGCTTCCACCAGGTTCCGGTCCACGTGGCGCAGGGCCAGCGAAACGGTGGTGAAGACGGGGAAGAACGCGCCGATCATGATCAGAGTGACCTTGGAATCCTCGCCGATCTTCATCCAGAGGATCAGCAGCGGCACCCAGGCCAGGGACGGGACGGCCCGCAGCGCGCCGATGGTGGGGCCCAGCAGGGCGTCCGCCACGCGGGAGAGCCCCACCAGGGAGCCGAGGAGCAGGCCCAGGGCGGCGCCGGCGGCGAAGCCGATCAGCACCCGCTGGGTGGAGATGGCGACGTGCAGGCCCAGCTGCCCGCGGCGGAGCAGGTCGAGGCCGGCGTCGAGCACCATGGCCGGCGGCGGGAGCTGGACCACGCTGAAGACTCCCGCGGCGGTGGACAGCTGCCAGGCCGCCAGCACCGCCGCGGGGACCAGCAGTCCAAGGAGCAGACGCGCCCAGCCGCGGGCCAGGAACCCGGCGGGGGACCATCCGTTCGCCGGGGTGCCGTGTCCTCCCGTGACGGGGGAGGCCGGCCGGGCGGCGTCTGCCGGAGCTGCGGGGGCGGCTGCAGCGCGCCCGTCCGCAACGGTGGTGCCGGTGAAGGGGGAATCTCCGAGGCTGGCCATCAGGAGTCCTTGATGGCGGAGGCGTCCGCCTTCTTCACCAGCGAGTCATCGAGAAGCGAGCCGACGGCGTCGTCGATCTGCTTCTGGCTCGCCACGTCCCCGGTCTCCACGAAGGTGGGACCGATCTTCGCGAGGACCGTGCGCTGGGCTTCGCCCGGCGCCGGGTTGACGTTGAGGTTGCTGCGCTGCAGCACCACGGTCTTGGCCACGGCCAGGTCCAGGCCGGCGGCCTCGGCCAGGATCTGCGCGGTCTCGTCCGGGTTCGCGGCCGCCCAGGCGCGGGCCTTCTCGTAGGCGTTCACCACGGTCTGCGCCTGCTGCGGCCGGTCCTTGAGGAAGGACTCGGTGGCGTTGAGGAAGCCGTAGGTGTTGAACGAGAGGTTCCGGTAGAAGAGCTTGGCGCCCTTCTGCTCGGCGCCGGCCATGATCGGGTCCAGCCCGGACCAGGCGTCCACGGATCCGTTCTCCAGGGCGGTGCGGCCGTCCGCGTGCTGCAGGTTCTGCACGGTGACGTCCTTGGGCGAGAGGCCGGCCTCGGACAGCGCCTGCAGCAGGAAGAAGTACGGGTCCGTGCCCTTGGTGGCCGCGACCGACTTGCCCTTCAGGTCCGCCACCGTGCTGATGCCGGAGCCGGGCTTGGTGACCAGGGCGGCCCATTCGGGCTGGGAGAAGATGTCGATGGTCTTGATCGGGGAGCCGTTGGCCTTGGCCAGGAGCGCGGCCGAACCGGCGGTGGAGCCGACGTCCACCGCGCCGGAACGGAGTGCCTCGTTGGCCTTGTTGGAGCCGGCCGACTGGACCCACTTGACGGTGACGCCCTGGTCCTTAAGGGCGGCCTCCAGCCAGCCCTTCTTCTTGATCACCAGGCTCAGCGGGTTGTAGGTGGCGAAGTCGATGGTCAGCGTGCCGCCGCCGTTGCCGCCGGCGGCCGCGGCGGCTGCGGGCTGGCTGCCGGAGCCTTCCCCGGCGACGCACCCGGTGAGGGCCAGGGCCGCGGAGGCGGCGACGGCGGTGAGGACGAAACGGCGGGACGTGGTGCGGGTGGGAGCCATGGGAGTTCCTTTACGGGCGGTGCGAGCGATGCGAAAGAGACAGGAGAGTGATGCAGGTGGCCGCCGGCGCGGGGAGCGGACGGCTCGGCCGGTCCGGTGCCGGGGTACCGGCGGCGCTGCCTGCTGGAAGCGGACGGACCGTTCAGGCCGTGACCGGGGCGGCGGGGCGGGGCCGTTAGTGGCCGTCGACGCCGAGGCTGGCCAGGAGCGAGGTGCGCATTCGGGCCAGGTCGGCCGAGGCGCGGTCCCGGGGCCGTCCGCCGGGAACGGTGAGGGTGCGCACGATCGTGGCGCCGGCCGGGGACGATTCGGTGTCCTCCCGGCCGAGGACGATGATGCGGTCCGCCAGCTGCAGGGCCTCGTCGACGTCGTGCGTCACCAGCAGCACCGTGGTGGGTTCGGCGCGGTGGACCTCCAGGAGCAGGTCCTGCATCTTGATCCGGGTCAGTGCGTCGAGGGCGCCGAAGGGCTCGTCGAGGAGCAGCACGCCGGGGTTCCGGGCCAGGGCCCGGGCCAGCGACGCGCGCTGGGCCATGCCGCCGGAGACCTCCCGGGGGCGGTGCTTGGCGAAGTCCTGCAGGCCCACGAGTTCCAGCAGGCGGGCCACCTTGGCCTTGCCGTCGCGGGCGCTGACGCCGGCGGGCAGGCCGATGGCGATGTTCGCCTGGAGCGTGTGCCAGGGCAGCAGCCGCGGCTCCTGGAACGCGAAGGCGCAGCGGTCGTCGACGCCGCGGACCGGCTCGCCGTCGATGGCGACGCTGCCGGAGGTGGCGGCGTCGAGCCCGGCGGCGGCCCGGAGCAGGGTGGACTTGCCGCAGCCGGAGGCGCCCAGGATGGCCAGCACCTCGCCGGGGACGACGTCGAAGCTGACATCCCGGAGGACGGTGTGCGCGGCGGGGCCGGTCCCGAAGGCGCGGCCCAGGCCGCGGAAGGACACCGGAAGGGCGGGGGTGCCGGAGCCAGCCCGGGCGTCGGCCCGGGGCTGGGGCGGGTGCAGGACAGCAGTCATAGGGTTACTCCATCGGTCCTGGCAGTAGCACCCTACGGAAGCAGCCTTTGGCCCGGGTAGTCAGTCCGGACCTTTCCCTCGGCGTGCGTCCTCGTTATCGGCGGGCTCCGGGGTGGAGGTCCGTCGACCAGGGTTGCTGCGGCGTCATCGATCCAGGTCTCTCGGCCGCTCGGGATGGTCACTGTCTACTAAAACCGAACGGCGGATTTTTGCCAAATGGGCGCGTAATATTCGGAAACCTGCGGACGTGCGGCACCTGGTTCGATCAGAAATTCGGCACAGCGCCCGGGGCGGATTTCCCTACTGCGGTGGTGCTGCCGGCGGACGTAGGCTGGCCGCATGAGCCACATGAACGATCCCGCCGTCGTCGAACGCCTCCTGCGCACCAAGGGCCGGTGGGCCATCGTGGGCCTGAGCACCAACCAATGGCGTGCTGCCTACGACACGTCGCTGTTCATCCGCGACCGCCTTGGCATGGACATCATCCCGGTCAACCTGCCCGGCGACGACGTCCACGGGGAGGCCGGCTACCGCTCGCTGGGGGAAATCCCGGCGGAGAAACGGCCCATCGACGTCGTGGATTGCTTCGTGAACTCCGGCCGCGTCGGCGACGTGGTGGACCAGGCGATTGCCGCCGGCGCCGGCGCCGTCTGGCTGCAGCTGGGCGTCATCGACGAGGCCGCGGCCGAACGCGCCAAGGCCGCCGGGCTGGACGTCGTCATGAACGCCTGCCCGGCCAGGGAAGCGCCGCTCCTGGGCCTCTAACCGGAACTGATGGGAGCTTTACGGCGTGTGACGCGCCGCTTTCACCTCGGCCGGGCGTGTGCCAGATTCGTGGGGTAACCATCCCGAGCGGCTGAGAGACCTGGCTCCGTGACGCCGCAGCAACCCCCTCGATGAGGACGGTGCTACCGCCAGGACCGATGGAGAACCACTGTTCCACGGACCCGAGAGGCCGCGCTTTGTGCTGCCCCGGCGCCGGGGGATGAGGCTTTCCTCGGGCGAGCCCCGGAGGAATCATGAACACCACAACGACGGCAGCGCCGGCCCGGATCGCGGGCGGTCCGCTGTGATCGAGATCCAGAACGTCAGCACCTCGTTCCCATCGAAGGACGGCCGGTTCACCGCCGTCGACGACGTCACCCTCACCGTGGAGCGCGGCCGGATCCAGGGCATCATCGGGTTCTCCGGCGCCGGCAAATCCACGCTGCTGCGTAACATCAACCTGCTCGAACGCCCCACCTCGGGCCGGGTCCTGGTCGACGGCGTGGACCTGACCGCCCTGAGCGAGCCGGACCTGCGCAGCAGCCGGCACGGAATCGGCATGATCTTCCAGCACTTCAACCTGCTCAATAACCTCACCGCGCAGGAGAACGTGGAGCTCTCACTGAAGTTCGCCGGGGTGGGGCGGACCGAACGCCGGCGCCGGGCGGCGGATGCGCTGGCCATCGTGGACCTCGCGGACAAGGCCGCCAGCTATCCCGCGAAGCTCTCCGGCGGCCAGAAGCAGCGGGTGGCCATCGCCCGGGCGCTGGCCACGGAGCCGAAGGTCCTGCTCTGCGACGAACCGACGTCGGCCGTGGATCCCCGGACCACTGCCTCCGTGCTGCAGTACCTCGCGGACGTCAACGCCAAATTTGGCATCACGATCGTGGTGGTCACGCACGAAATGAACGTCATCAAGGCCATCGCGGACAACGTCGCGGTCATGGAGGACGGCCGGATCGTCGAGCAATTCGACCTGGCCGAGCTCGAACGCCCCGGCTTCCACCCCGCCACCTCGATCGGGCGGTACCTGGTCTCCGACGCCATCGAGCTGAACCGGCCCCACCGGGCAGCCGCACCGGCCGGCCCCGCCCCGAAAGGCCTGATCCATGCTTGAGCGCATCTTCTCGGTCCTGCCCGAAATCGGCGCCGCCATGGGCCAGACCCTGGCCATGCTGCTGGTCGCGATCCCGCTGGCCGTCCTGATCGGCACGCCGCTGGGCGTCTGGCTCTACACGATCGGCCCCGGCGGACTGCGGCACCGGCCCCGGCTCCACCGGGTCCTGGACGGCCTGGTCAACCTGGTCCGATCCTTCCCGTTCCTGATCCTGCTGATCGCCATCATCCCGGTGACCCGCTTCATCGTGGGCACCACCATCGGCACGGCCGCGGTGATCGTCCCGCTGACCATCAACGCCATCCCGTACTTCGCCCGCTTCGTGGAGCAGAACCTCAGCCAGCTCGGCAGCGGGGTGGTGGAGGCCGCCCGTTCGATGGGAGCCAGCCGGTCACAGATCGTCCGGGACGTGCTGCTGGTGGAGGCCCGGCCGGGACTGGTCAGCTCCATCACCATCATGACCGTCAGCTTCATCTCCTACTCGGCGATGGCGGGCTTGGTGGGTGGCGGCGGGATCGGCGACTTCGCCATCCGCTACGGCTACTACCGCTACGAAACCCCGCTGATGATCACCGCGATCATCCTGATGATCCTGCTGGTCACCCTCGTCCAGTTCGGCGGCTCCCGCCTGGCCCGCCGCCTCGACAAGCGCCTCTGACCGCGGCCCCGGCACCCCACTTCGGAAAGCAGAACCATGACTTCACCAGCCAGCCCCCGCTTCGACGGACCCCGCCCCCGCCTGCTCCTCAGCGCGTTCGTCATGAACACCACCAGCCACATCATGGGCGGCCAATGGCGCCGCCCCGAGGCCCAGCAGCACCGCTTCAACGAACTGCAGCTCTGGACCGACCTGGCCCGGCAGCTGGAGGACGCGAAATTCGACGCGATCTTCTTCGCCGACGTCGTGGGCCTCTACGGCGACTACGACGGCGGCTGGGCCTCCCACCTGAGGAAGGGCCTGCAGGTTCCCTCCAACGACCCGCTGATCCTGCTCTCGGCCCTGGCCGCCGCCACCCGGGAGATCGGCCTGGCCGCCACCTCCTCCGTGATCCAGAGCCACCCCTTCCAGTTCGCCCGGCAGATGTCCACCCTGGACCACATCAGCAACGGCCGGGTGGGCTGGAACATCGTCACCAGCGTGCTGGAAAACTCGCACCGGAACTTCAACGCCACCGAGCTGACCAAACATGACGAGCGCTACGACTGGGCGGACGAATACGTCGAGGCGGCCTACAAGCTGTGGGAGGGCTCCTGGGCGGACGACGCCCTGGTCCGGGACAAGGAGGGCGGCCTCCACGCGGACCCCGAAAAGGTCAGCAAGATCTACCACAGCGGGCCCCGCTACTCCATCGACGGGCCGCACCTCGTGGCGCCGTCGCCGCAGCGCACCCCGGTGCTCTTCCAGGCCGGCAGCTCCGGCCGCGGCCAGCAGTTCTGCGCCGCCAACGCGGAGGCGACCTTCACCCTGGCGCCCAGCACCGCGATCGCGGCCGCCTACACGGCCGCCGTTCGCGGGCAGGCGGTGGCTGCCGGCCGTCGTGCCGAGGACGTGAAGTTCCTCCAGGGCATGCACTTCGTGGTGGGCGGCACCGAGGCCGAGGCGGCCCGGAAGGCGGCCGAGCTGGAGGACAGCCTGGACATCGAGGCCCTGCTGGCCCACGTCGGCGGCGGATTCGGCGTCGACCTGGGCGGCTTGCCGCTGGACACCCCCTTGGGTGACATCCAGACCGAGGGCAGCCAGGGACACCTGGAGGCCATCCGGGCCTCCACCCGCGGTGGCAACCCGACGCTCCGCGACATCGCGCTGTACCGCAGCCGGGCCAACCGGGTGGTGGGCACGCCCGAACAGATCGCTGACCGGCTCGAAGAATGGCAGGACGCCGGCATCGACGGGATCAACATCATCAACCAGACCATCCCGGGGTCCTACACCGACTTCATCACCGGGGTGCTGCCCGAACTGCGGGACCGCGGCCTTGCCCAGACCGACTATGCGCCGGGAACCCTGCGCGAAAAGCTCTTCGGTGACGGCCCCCGACTCAACGGCCGGCACCCCGCCGCCGCATTCCGCGGTGCCTTCACCGCGTTCTCCGCGGCCGCCGAAAACACTCCCGCCGCCGTCGGCGTCTAATCCCCCTCTCGACAAAGGACACTCGCCATGCACCGCAGAAATTTCCTCAAGTTCGCCCTCGCCGGAGCCGGCGCCGCGTCTGCCACGGCCCTCACCGGCTGCGGCCTGGTCAACCCCGGCGGCGCCAACGCCGCCTCGGGCGGGAAGACCATCAAGATCATCGTCACCGAGTCCGCGCCGTACCAGGAGCCAACGAAGATCGCCAAGAAGCTCCTCGAGGCCAAGGGCTGGACGCTGGAGCCCACCTACGTCACGGACATCATCCAGCCCAACCTGGCGGTGGCGAACGGTGAATTCGACGCCAACTTCTTCCAGCACAATGCCTACCTGAAGCAGTTCAACCAGGACAAGGGCCTCTCCAACGTCGGCCTGTTCTACGTCTACAGCGCGCCCGGCGGGATCTGGTCGGACAAGTATAAGTCCCTCAGCGAGCTCCCCGACGGGGCCAAGATCGGCATCCCCGTGGACCCGGCCAACAACGGCCGCGCCCTGTTCATGCTCCGCGACGCCGGGCTGCTGGAGCTCTCCGACGCCACCGTCATCCACACCTCGCAGAAGAACATCACCGCCAACCCGAAGAAGCTGCAGTTTGTGGAGGTGGACCAGCAGTCCCTGGCCAAGACCCTCCCGGACGTCGACGCCGGCTTCCTGATCGCCCGGATGGCGGCCGACGCCAAGCACACCCGGGCCGACGCGCTGGCCTTCGAGCCCGACGCCAACCAGGTCCCCTTCCGGATCGTCGTTGCCGGGCGGCCCGAGTTCGCCGGCACCGAGAAGGCGGCCGCGCTGAAGGAGGCCTACCAGTCGCCCGAGGTCAAGGCCTGGTTCGCCGGCTACCAGAACGGAATCCTGCCCACGCCGTGGGACCAGGACCCGGCCGCCGACGCGGCGAAACTCTAGCCGGCCCGGGGAACAGGAGACGCCATGAGCACCTCAACAGAAACAACGACGACGGCGGGCGCCACCAAGGAGCACGGCTACCAGGCCCTGGCCGGGCGGTTCCGCCCGGTCTTCGCCCGGATCGCCGAGGGCGCCCTGGACCGGGAGCGGGACCGCGTCCTGCCCTTCGAGCAGGTCCGCTGGCTCAACGAGGCAGGGTTCGGCCGGCTGCGGGTCCCCGTGGAGCACGGAGGGGACGGGATCGGCTTCGAGCCGTTCTTCCGGCTGCTGGTGGAACTGGCCGAGGCCGACTCCTCGGTGGCGCACCTGTACCGCTCGCACTTCGCGTTCGTGGAGACCGTGGGCCTGGAGGGCCCCGGCTTCCAGGACCGCTGGTACCCGCGGGTGGTGGCCGGCGAAATCTTCGGCAATGCGGCCACCGAGCAGTCCGGCAACGTCCTCGGCGCCACCGGAACCACGCTGACCCCGTCCGGACCGGACTGGGTGCTCAACGGCCGGAAGTTCTACACCACCGGGACCATCTTCGCCCGGTGGATCGCCGTCACGGCCAGTACCGCGGGCCGGGAGGGCCGCCAATACGCCGTCGTCAGCACCACGGCGCCCGGGGTGGAGATTCTCGACGACTGGGACGGGTTCGGCCAGCAGCTCACCGGGACGGGCACCACAATCTTCCGCGACGTCGCCGTGCCCGCGGAGCACATCATTCAGCGCTCGGTGTCCACCACACACGAGCCGGCCTTCTTCCAGCTGGTCCTGCTGGCGGTGCTGGCCGGGATCGGGCGGGCGGCCCTGGCGGATGCGAAGGCACTGGTCCGGGACCGGAAACGCACCTTCAACACCGGCTCGGGTGAGCTGTTCCGGCACGACCCGCTGATCCTGCAACTCGTGGGGCAGCTCTCCGCCAAGGTCTTCGCCGCGGAGTCCGTCGTCTTGGCCGCCGCCCGCGAGCTCGACGCCGCCGCCGATCCGGGCCTGGACCTCGCCCCCGCCGAGCGGTACAGCAGGGGAGAGGCGGCCGTAGGGAAGGCGCAGCTGCTGGTCCCCGAGCTGGTGCAGTCGGCAGCCCAGCAGCTCTTCGACGTCACCGGCGCCTCCGCCACCTCGAAGGCCAAGGCACTGGACCGGCACTGGCGGAACGCCCGCACGGTGGCCACGCACAACCCGGCGGTCTTCAAAGCCCGGATCCTGGGCGACTACGAGGTCAACGGCACCACACCGGAGGGGCTTCACAGCATCGGCGACGCGCCGAAGGCTCCGGCGGCGGGGGAGTAGCGTCCATCCAGCCGCGCCGCTTCAGCACACCGGGGAGACTTGGCCTCACCGCGGAGACCTGGCCTCCCGGGTTCGGGCTGCCCGATGTCCGTGCCCGGACGTAAGCTCGGACCATGGACGCGGACGCACTGCGAGAGATCTGCCTGGGCTTTCCCGGCGCCTTCGAGGACTACCCGTTCGGGCCCGAGACGGCCGTGTTCAAGGTCCGCGCCGCCATTGCCGGCGGGGCCCGGCACCAGGCGAAGGTCTTCGCCCTGTCCGCCATGGACCCGGAGGACTTCAGCGTGAGCCTCAAATGCGAACCGGCGCTCGCGGAACAGCTCCGGCAGGTGCACCCCGAGATCACCGGCGCCTGGCACCTGAACAAGCGGCACTGGAACGGCGTCCGCTTGGACGGTGCGCTCCCGGACGACATGATCCGGGACATGGTGGAGGATTCCTACGACCTGGTGGTGGCCACCCTGAGCCGGGCCCAGCAGGCGCAACTGGGCTGGTCCCGGCTGGCACGGGGTGGGGACCGGGGCAACGACCGGATCGGGGACCGGCCGTGAGGGGCGGGGAGCGGATCGCCGCGGGCGAGCTGACCTATTCCGGCGTCGGTGCCACCGAGAGCGGCCGGCTTCCCGCGGACGGCAACGGCATCGTCACCCGGGCCCACATCGGCGACGGGGCGGCGGCCTACCGCCGGGCGGTGCACGGCCTGATGACCTGGCAGCTGCACCGCGGCGCGGGGCTGCGGGTCCGGGCCGAATCCGACGTCGCCCCCGGCGTCCGGGTGGTCAGCGGCTTCGGCGTCGGCCCGTTCCGCGTCGACGCCCCCTGCGAGGTGGTCTGGGTGCACCCGCCCCGCCCCGGGGCCGGCCCGCAGTCGGCCGGATTCGGTTACGGCACCCTGCCCGGGCATCCGGTCCGGGGCGAGGAGTCCTTCGAGATCTCGCTGGATGAGGCCGGCCGGGTGCTGATCACCATCACCGCCTTCGGTGTCCCGTCCACCTGGTTCTACGCCGCCGGCCGCCCCGTCACGGACCGGGCGCGCCGGCTGGTCACTTCCCGGTACGTTAGGAGTGCACAGGAACTGGCCGCCGGCGTGAACCGAGCAGGAGTGAGTGGATGCTGAACCAACAGAACCTGGACCTGATCTCGAACTTCGACAATCCCGGGCTCTCCGAAGCCCGCTTCCGGGAGGCACTGGAGGACCCGGCGTTCGACGCCGATGAACGCGCCGAACTTGCCACCCAGCTGGGCCGGGCGATCGGGCTGCAGGGCCGGTACGAGGAAGCTGACGCACTGCTGGACGCGGTCGACGCCGACGAACCCACCGTGGCGGTGCGGGTCCTGCTCGAGCGCGGCCGGGTGCTCAACTCCGGCGGCCACCCCGAGATGGCCGTTCCCCTTTTCGAGCAGGCCGCGGAACTCGCGGACCACCTTGGCGAGGACTTCCTGGCCGTGGACGCGCTGCACATGCTGGCCATCGCGGACACCGCCCACGCCGAAACCTGGACCCGCAGCGCCCTCGAGTACGCCTCCACCGCCGGCGACGAACGCACCCGGGGGTGGCTGGTGGCACTGCACAACAACCTCGGCTGGTCGCTGCATGAGGCGGGCCGCTGCACCGAGGCTATGGTCGAATTCCAGCTGGCCGAGCAGTGGGCCGAACGGGTCGGCACGCCCCGGCAGCAGGAGCTCGCCCGGGCCGCCATCGGCGCCTGCAGACCGGCCCAACTGAAATACTGAAAGACCGTATCCGTACCGAAAGGGACCGTCCATGATCTTCATCGTCGTCAAATTCAAGGTCAAGCCCGACTGGTCCGAGCGCTGGCTCGGCCTCGTGGAGGACTTCACCTCCTCCACCCGCAAGGAAGCCGGCAACCTCTGGTTCGAGTGGTCACGCAGCGTCGAGGACCCGAACGAGTTCGTCCTCGTCGAGGCCTTCAAGGACGACGCCGCCGGAGACCACGTCAACAGCGCCCACTTCAAGAAGGCCATGGAGGACATGCCCCAGGCCCTGGTGGAGACGCCCCGGATCATCAGCCGCCAGATCGACGGCGACGGCTGGGACCGGATGGGCGAGCTCACCATCTAGCCCGGCCGCTACGCTGGGGCCATGTGGATCGGCTGGATTGAGTTCGACCTTCTGCTGGGCGACGTGCACAGCCTGAAGGAAAAACGGTCCGTGGTCCGGCCGCTACTGGCGGAGCTGAAGCGGCGCTTCGACGTCTCCGTCACGGAGGCCGGATACCAGGACCAGTACCGCAGGGCCCTGGTGGGCGCCGGACTGGTCGCCGCGGACCGCGCCCACCTCATCGAGGTGCTGGCCGCCGTCGAACGCTTCGTCGCGGCCCGGCCGGAGGTCGAACTCCTCAGCGCCCGCCAGCGCGAACTCCGCAGCGACGAGTAGGCCCGGCGCACGGCTCAGGGCGCGGCGTCCCGGGACGTCGGGCCGCCGCCGTTGGGATCCTGGTCGTCCGCCTCCAGCAGGGCGGCCAGGGCGGCCAGTGCCGGAAGTGCATCCTCGATGGCCTGTTGCGAGGAATCGGGCAGCCGCCGGAGGGCGTCGCCCAGGCGGCGGTCATTGGCGTCCTGCCAGGCGGCGAGGACCGCGGCGCCCCGCTCGGTAAGGGTCAGCGTCACCGAACGCCGGTCGCCCGGCCGGGTCAGCCGCTCCACCAGCCCCGACACCACCATCTGCTGGACCAGGTTGCTCACCGTGTTGACGGCCAGCCGCTGCCGCGAAGCCAGCCCGCTCACGCCGATTCCCGGTTCCTCGGCCAGCCGCTGCAGGACCTCCACCTGTGCCATCGGCAGCGCCTCCCAGGGAAACTCCTGCCGCACGCTGGAGCGCAGCACCCTGCGCAGGCGGGTGATCACGCCGGTCAGGGACCACGCGCCGGAGTCCCGGCGGGCCGCTGCCTCCGGTGCGGATTCCACGGCCCTCATCATCCGCCCAGTTTAGCCGGATACAGTCAGACCTAGAATAGTTCTGTGGCAGAACCAATTACCGTGCCGCGCACTTCTTAGACAGGACCGCCATGACCGCCGGAGATTCGTTTTTCCCGTCCCCGACCGTCAGCGCCTTCCACGTGGGACCGCTGACCATCCACTTCTATGCCCTCTGCATCCTGGCCGGCATCGCGGCGGCCATCTGGCTGGGGTCCCGCCGCTGGATCGCTCGCGGCGGCCTGCCCGGCCAGGTCCTGGACATCTGCGTCTGGGCGGTTCCGGCCGGGATCATCGGCGGCCGGATCTACCACGTCATCACGGACCCGGAGTTGTATTTCCTGCCCGGCCGGAACCCCTGGAATGCGTTCGCCATCTGGGACGGCGGCCTGGGCATCTGGGGAGCGATTGCGCTCGGCTGCGTGGGCGCCTGGATCGGCTGCCGCCGGGCCGGGGTGTCCTTCGTGGCCTTCCTCGATTCCGTGGCGCCCGGCGTGCTCTTTGCCCAGGCCCTCGGCCGCTGGGGCAACTGGTTCAACAACGAGCTCTACGGCGACCCCACCACCCTGCCGTGGAAGCTGCAGATCCACCAGATGGACGCCGCCGGAAACGCGGTCACCGATCCCTCCGGCGCCCCCGGGGTCCTCGGCTACTTCCAGCCGACCTTCCTGTACGAGTCGCTCTGGTGCGTCGCCGTGGCTCTCCTCATCCTCTTTCTGGACCGGCGGTTCAAGCTCGGTGCCGGCAGCGTGTTCGCCCTATACGTCGCCGGGTACACGGCGGGCCGCTTCGCCTTCGAACTGATGCGCTCGGACTACGCCAACCTGATCCTGGGGCTCCGGGTCAACACCTGGGTGGCCGCGCTGATCTTCCTGGGCGGAGCGGCGGGCTTCCTGCTGACCTTCCGCCGGAAGCGTTCGGTGGCGATCCCGGGCGCCGCGCCCGACGGCGGGGACGAGCCTCCCGCCGCCGACGCCCCCGCGACCCGGGAACATCCCGATGCCCGCTAGGCGATCCCTCTGGCGCGCGGTACTGGCCTTCATCGCGGCCGGGACCGTGTGCGGCGTGCTGGTGGCCGGTCTCTTTATCCCCGCCACCGCCATGGCGGGCGCGGTGGTCAGCGACTCGATCGGCATGTTCGACAAGCTCCCCGATGACTTGAACCTCAACGCCCCGCCGGCCACCTCCACCGTCCTGGCCAACGACGGTTCAATCATCGCCTCCTTCTACGCGGAGAACCGGGCGCCGGTCAGCCTGGACAAGATGTCCCCCTTCATCAAGGACGGCATCGTCGCCATCGAGGACGCCCGTTTCTATCAGCACGGCGGCATCGACACCACCGGCATCCTGCGCGCCCTCGTCGCCACCGCGCAGGGTGGCCGCCAAGGAGCGTCCACCCTCACCCAGCAGTACGTCAACAACATGATCATCGAATCCCTCGTGGCGCAGGGGAAGAGCGAGGACGTCAAGCTCGGCTACGCCAAGACGGTGGGGGACAAGCTGCGGGAGATGAAGCTCGCGATCGCCCTGGAGAAGACCTACTCCAAGGACCAGATTCTGCAGGGCTACCTCAACGTGGTCTACTTCGGCAACGGCGCCTACGGGATCGACGCCGCCGCCCACGAATACTTCAACGTCAGCGCCGCGCAACTGACCCTGCCGCAGGCGGCGGCGCTGGCCGGCGTCGTCAACAGCCCGGTCTACTACGACCCGCTCACCCAGCCGGACCACGTGGTGTCCCGCCGCAACGAGGTCCTCGACAAGATGCTCCAGCAGGGCAAGATCAGCCAGGCCGACCACGACGCGGCGGTGCAGGCACCGATCGGCCTCAACGTCCACCCGGCCAGCCAGGGCTGCGCCGGTGCCGTCTCCGCGCCCTACTTCTGCGACTACGTCCAGCGGCTGATCCTCAACGACCCGGCCTTCGGGCCCGACGAGGACGCCCGGAAGAAGCTGCTCTACCTGGGCGGACTGACCATCCGCACCACCCTGGACCCGGCGCTGCAAAAGGTGGCCCAGGACCAGGTCAACGCCTCCATGTCCGCCACCGACCCGCTGCAGCGCGGGGCGTCCCTGGTCAGCGTCCAGCCCGGCACCGGCAAGGTGCTGACCATGGCGCAGAACACCAACTACAACCCCACGGCGGGTCCGGGCAACTACACCGGCAACTTCGCGCTGCCCGAACGGGACGCCAACGGCCAGCCCCTCGATGGCGCCGGCGGCTTCCAGATCGGCTCCACCATGAAGCCGTTCGTCTTCGCCGAGTGGCTGCGCGCCGGCAAGTCCATGGGCACTGTCCTGGACGGCGCGGTGCGCCTCTACCGGCCCGGCTACCCCTGGCAGAACTCCTGCGGCCGCACCACCGGATCCTATGACCCGGCGGCAGGGACGCAGCTCCTGCCCAACGACGACGCGAACCACTACGTCAGGATGAGCGTCCTCCAGGGCCTCTACCAGTCGATCAACACCATCACCTTCCAGTCCGCCGCGCAGCTGGACTTCTGCAACATCCAGAAAATGGCGACGGCGGCCGGCGTCGCCGACGGACACACCAACAAGCCCTACGACGTTTCCAGCATCGCCAGCCTGATCGGCACCCAGGACGTCGCCCCGCTGACCATGGCCGACGCCTACGCCACGTTCGCCGCCGGCGGCAAGCACTGCGACCCGATCGCCCTCGAATCGGTGACCGGCCCGCACGGCAAGGCCTACCCGGTCCCGGACGCGCACTGCCAGCAGGCCATCGATCCTGACGTCGCGGCCGGGGTGACCTACGCGCTGAAGAACGTGCTGACCCGGGGCTCCGGCTACAACATCCCGGTTTCCAAGGCCACGGACATCTTCGCCAAGACCGGCACCACGGACGGCAACACCATGACCTGGACCGTGGGCGGCACCTCCGGGATCGCCACGGCCTCCTGGTTCGGCAGCTACCAGGGCATCGGGCCGCGCTGGGTGAACCAGGACATCACCATCAACGGCCGCTACTACGTGGGCGTGGACGGCGCGGACATCGCCGGCGGCCAGTGGGGCCGGCTGATGGACGCCGCGGCCCAGCGCTACCCCGGCGAAAAGTTCGCCACGCCCCCGGCGTCGATGACCCGCTGAGCGCCGGACGCCGCCTGACCGGAGGCAGCGTTTAACTGAACGGCCGCCCCTCCAGTGGAGGGGCGGCCGTTCAGTTCAGGCGGTGGGTGAGCGTCAGCCGAAGTACTTCGGCAGTGTCCCCTCGTGCGCCTCGCGGAGCGCGTCCAGGCTCAGGGTGTCCACGCCGTTGATCTCCAGCGTGCCGCCCTCGGCGTCGACGACGCCGATCCGGACGTGCGCGAAGCCGCGGGCGGTGCACATGTCCTTGAAGCGGATCTCCTCCGAGCGGGGCACGGCCACGACGGCGCGCGCCTGCGACTCGGAGAACAGCGCGGTGAAGAGGTCCACGCCGTCGCGGTCCATGACGTCCTGCAGCGAGATCCGGGCGCCGACGCCGTAGCGCAGCGAGGATTCCACCAGGGCCGCGGCGAGGCCGCCCTCGGAGACGTCGTGGGCGGAGTCCACCATGCCGTCGCGGGAGGCGTTGATCAGGATCTGGCCCAGCTCGCGCTCGGCGGCGAGGTCAACCTTCGGCGGCCGGCCGCCCAGGTGGCCGCGCATGTTGGCCCATTCGGACCCGTCCAGTTCGGAACCGGTGGTGCCGAGGAGGTAGATCGCCTGGCCGTCCTCACGCCAGCCCGACGGCGTGCGGCGGGCGACGTCGTCGAGCTTGCCCAGCACCGCCACCACGGGGGAGGGGTGGATGGGGGTGGTGCCGGTCTGGTTGTAGAGCGAGACGTTGCCGCCGGTGACCGGGATGCCGAGCTCCATGCAGGCGTCGGAGAGGCCGCGGATGGCTTCGGCGAGCTGCCACATGACGTCCGGGTCCTCGGGGGAACCGAAGTTCAGGCAGTCGCTGACGGCCATCGGGATGGCGCCGGAGGTGGCCACGTTGCGGTACGCCTCGGCCAGGGCCAGCTGCGCGCCCTGGTACGGGTCCAGGTAGGTGTAGCGGCCGTTGGCGTCGGTGGCCAGGGCCACGCCCAGGCCGGTCTCCTCGTCCACCCGGACCACGCCGGCGTCGTCCGGGAACGCCATGGCGGTGTTGCCGCCGACGTACCGGTCGTACTGGTTGGTGATCCAGGCCTTGCTGCACATGTTCGGCGAGGCCACCAGCTCGGTGACGGCCGCAGCGAGCTCGGACGGGGCTCCCGGGCGGCCGGCGTCCTGCACGGACCCGGTGAAGGCGTCCGCCTGGACGGAGTCCTGCCACTCGGGGCGGGCGTAGGGGCGGTCGTAGACCGGGCCGTCGTGGGCGACGGTGCGCGGGTCGACGTCGACGATCACTTCGCCGTCCCAGGTGATGATCAGGCGGCCGGTGTCGGTCACCTCGCCCAGCCAGGAGTACTCCACGGCCCACTTGTCCATCACGGCCTCGAACGCCTCGACGTTCTCGGGGGTAACCACGGCCATCATGCGTTCCTGCGACTCGGACATCAGGATTTCGCCCGGGGTCAGGGTGGGGTCGCGCAGCAGCACGGAGGTCAGCTCAACCTGCATGCCGCCGTCGCCGTTGGAGGCCAGTTCGGAGGTGGCGCAGGAGATGCCGGCCGCGCCGAGGTCCTGGATACCTTCCACCAGGGAGCCCTTGAAGAGCTCCAGGCAGCACTCGATCAGGACCTTCTCCGCGAACGGGTCGCCCACCTGGACGGCCGGACGCTTGGAGGGCTTAGTGTCGTCGAAGGACTCGGACGCCAGCACGGACGCGCCGCCGATTCCGTCGCCACCGGTGCGGGCACCGAACAGGACAACCTTGTTGCCCTTGCCGGAGGCGTTGGCGAGGCGGATGTCCTCGTGCCGCATGACGCCGACGGCGAGGGCGTTGACCAGCGGGTTGCCCTGGTAGACGGAGTCGAAGACCATTTCGCCGCCGATGTTCGGCAGGCCCAGGGAGTTGCCGTAGCCGCCGATGCCGGCCACGGCGCCGTGCATGACGCGGGCGGTGTCCGGGTGGTCGATCGCGCCGAAGCGGAGCGGGTCCATGACGGCCACGGGGCGGGCGCCCATCGAGATGATGTCGCGGACGATCCCGCCGATGCCGGTCGCGGCACCCTGGTACGGCTCCACGAAGGAGGGCGAGTTGTGCGACTCGATCTTGAAGGTCACGGCCCAGCCGTCGCCGAGGTTGGTGACGCCGGCGTTCTCGCCGATGCCCACCAGCATGTCCTTCTTCATCTCCTCGGTGACCTTCTCGCCGAACTGGCGCAGGTGGTTCTTGGAGGACTTGTAGGAGCAGTGCTCGCTCCACATGACGGAGTACATGGCCAGCTCGGCGCCGGTGGGGCGGCGGCCCAGGACCTTGACGACCTCGTCGAACTCGTTCTGCTTCAGGCCCAGCTCGGCCCAGGGCAGCTCGGTGTCCGGGGTCCTGGCCGCGTTCTCCACCGTGTCGATGTTGAACTTCTTGCCGGACTCCGCGGGCTTGGCCACGGCGGGGGTCTCGGTCATTTGTTGTCTCCCACGATCTTGTTCAGGACTGAGGTGAAGAAGCCCAGGCCCTCGGTGCCGGAGCCGTTCTCCGGACCGAAGCCCGCTTCGATGGCGTGCTCGGGGTGCGGCATGAGGCCCACCACGTTGCCCGCCTCGTTGGTGATGCCGGCGATGTCGCGGCGGGAGCCGTTGGGGTTCCAGCCGACGTAGCGGAACACCACGCGGTTCTCGGCTTCCAGCGCGTCGAGGGTCTTCTCGTCCGCGATGTACTGGCCGTCCTGGTTCTTCAGCGGAACGGTGATTTCCTGGCCGGCGCTGTAGTCGCCGGTCCACGCCGTGGCGGTGTTCTCCACGCGGAGGACCTGGTCGCGGCAGAGGAACTTCAGGTGGTCGTTCTTGATCATGGAGCCGGGCAATAGGTGCGACTCCGTGAGGATCTGAAAGCCATTGCAGATGCCCAGGACCGGCAGGCGGGCCTCGGAGTTGGCGGCGTCGATGATCTTCGACATGAGCGGGGCGAACCGGGCGATCGCGCCGGCGCGCAGGTAGTCGCCGTAGGAGAAACCGCCGGGGATCACGACGGCGTCGACGTCGGCCAGCGTGGTGTCCGCGTGCCAGAGGGCCACCGGGGTGGCGCCGGCCAGCCGGACGGCGCGGGCGGCGTCGCGGTCATCGAGGGTGCCGGGGAAGGTGACGACGCCGATCTTTGCGCCAGCGAGCCGGGGCTCGGCAGCGATCGCGACGGCTTCGCCGATCAGGGGTTGTTCAGTCATGTCAGGCCTCGACGACCTCGACGTTGACGACATCCTCGATCACCGGGTTGGAGAGCAGGGTCTCCGCGGCGTTCCGGGCCTGGGCCAGGATTTCCTCGGTCACCTCGCCGTCGACGGTGAGTTCGAAACGCTTGCCCTGGCGGACGCCGCTGAAGGCGGTGAATCCGAGGCGGGGCAGCGCTCCGACGATCGCCTTCCCCTGCGGGTCCAGAATCTCGGGCTTGGGCATGACGTCGACAACGATCCGGGGCATCCGGCAACTCCTGTGCGTGAGCGTTGGGTAAGGGCGCAGCGGAGTGGTGCCGTCTCACGCCGGTCCCGCTGTGATGAAACAGGAATGTTCCAGGACGGCGTGGTTCGGGCGCTCCGCGAGCTTGCACGCCTATTCTACCGGGCCCGCTCCGCCGGGCGTATTCGTGACCGATGGAGCCTGGTTGGCCCCGTGCGCGCGGATGTCCGGGGACGCCGTGGGGCGTCCCCGGACAGCTCACGGGACGGTTAGTCCTTTACTGGTTGGTCCTTTACGAGCGACGTTGCTTACGCCGACCGCTTGAGCCGCACACCGAGCAACATCAGCAGCCCCGCCCCGAGGAACAGGCCCGCGAGCCATAGGGCGTCGGCGTTGGTCCCCGTGTAGGCGAGCGTCGAGGCCCCGGCGGGGATGCCTGACGGCGCCGAAGCGGCGGACACGGTTCCCTGCGAGGTGCCGGTGGCGCCCTGGTTTCCGGGCTGGACGGCGGCGGGCGTCTCCGCCGCCGGGAGATTTACCACTGGCGCGGTCACGACCGGCGGGGTAACCACCGGGGGAGTCACGACCGGCGGGGTGGCGGTGGGCGGGTTGCCCGTCGTGGCCGCAGAGCCGCCACCCACGCCCACCGAGGTGGCGCCGAGCGAGATCGGTGCGCTGATGGGCGCGGTGATCTGGGTTCCGGAGAGAATGCCGCCGGCGCCCGTCGTGGCAGGACCCGATAAGGGGCCTGCTGCCGCCTGACCCGTGCTGCTGGAGCCGCCGGCGGTGGCGGTTGAGTCACCCAAGGTGCCGACCGAGGTGGCGCCGAGGTTGATCGGTGCGCTGATGGGGGCGGTGACCTGGGTGCCGGAGAGGATTCCGTCCGTCCCGGTGGTTGTCGGGCCCGCAGCCGAGGGAGCCTGGGGCGAGGCCGGTGCGGTACCGGTGGTGGTCCCGCCGCCGGTGGTGGCGGTGGAGTCGCCCCAGGCTCCGACGGAGGTGGCGCCGAGGTTGATCGGGACCGTCACTGGTGCGGTGATCTGGGTGCCGGAGAGGATCCCGTCCGCCCCGGTGGTGGACGTGGATCCGGCCTGCGCCGCAGGTGCGGTCCCGGTGGGCCCGCCGGTGGTAGCGGTGGATCCGGTGGGTGCGGCCGGTGCGGTACCGGTGGTGGTCCCTCCGGAGGTGGCGGTGGAGTCACCCAGTGCGCCCACTGAGGTGGCGCCAAGGTTGATCGGGGCGGTGACCGGTGCGGTGATTTGGGTGCCGGAGAGGATTCCGTCCGCCCCGGTGGTGGAGGTGGTTCCGGTGGTGGACGTGGATCCGGTGGGCGCCGCAGGTGCGGTCCCGGTGGTCCCACCGGTTGTGGCGGTGGAGTCGCCCAGCAGCCCCAGGGACGTCGCCCCGAGGTTGACCGGAATCGAGATCGGCGCGGTGACCTGGGTACCGGAAAGGATCCCGTCCGAGCCGGTGGTGGTCGTGTCGGCCGCTGAAGCCGCCGTGCTTCCGAGGGCCAGCAGGCCGCCGGCGAAGAGGGTGCCGAGCATGCCTCGGCGAAGGTTTTGATGCATGACAAAGTCTCCTGGAAAGAGTGGTTGAGCGGCCGCTGGGGCCGTGGATGCCGTGGCCGCGCCTGGGCGCGGCAGAGCTCAACTAGTCAGGAGACGAACCCGGGCCAAAGGACACCGGGGAGGGCGGCGCGAGCAGGTCTCCCCGCGCCGGAATGTTGAGGGTGCCCGCGAGGTGCAGGCGGAAGCTGGAGAGCCAGGCAGGATTGGCGTTGCCGCCGCAGGGTGCCCCCGATCCCGAGCCGCTGCCGGGAACGCCCGGTGCGGGGTCCGGAACGGCCGGCGCCCGCTCATCAGCCGGATCATCGGCGAGGGACATCATCGGGGTTTCAGCGGGGTTCAGCGCTGCTGTCTGCCCGCAGGGTACCGAGGAGGCCGCCGCCGTGACGGCGCCTCGGGCTGCGGCCGCCGCAGCAGGGGCAGGCTCGATGCCCGCAGAGGGGGCCCGGGTGCTGCCCGTAACGGCTGCGGCCGGAGGGGCGAGGGGTGCCGCCGCTGCCGCCCCGCCGGGCAGCTCCGATGGGACTTCCGGCAGTTCCGACGGGACGGCGGGCAGCGCTGGAGGCGTGACGACGGCGGCAACCGGCCCGGTCAGGGCGCCGAGGACCGGACCCACGCCGTCGACGACGGAAGCGACGGCAGAGTCGGCGGAGACCGCGACGGCGGACACGGCGTCGTCCGCGAGGCCCAGGACGGGGTCTGTGACCGGGGTCAGCGGTGGGAGCGTCAGGGCCGAACCGACCACCGGAACGTCGGCCACCGGGACCGCTGCCACCAGGGCATCAGCCCGGGACGTCACCGCTCCGGCCAACGGCTGCAGCTTCGGCACCACGGAGAGGAGCCCCGGTGCGGGAGCATCACCGTCGGGGCGGGAAGCCAGCGGGAGGTCGACGGCCGCATCGGGAGCGGCGATCGCCGTCACGGTGGACAGGACCTGCCCGGCGAGCGGCCCGCGGTCGGTGGGGGAGTCGGCAGAGGCTGCCGTGGCCGAGATGGCAAGCCACGAGGTCGCGGCGGCGGCCGCGAGAAGCACAGGCCGGACCACGCGCCACAAGGGCCGTGAACTTTCCATCTCAAACACCTCCCCCACGGAGTAGCGATATGCAAGTGAACCCAGCATACGGATGGTGAAGAAGTAATTTCCAGAGATTCCTGTAAAAAATCCTTCGATTGGATGAATTACGGCAGCGGGCCGGGCCGTCACCGGGCCGAGCGTCGGCGGCGGAGTGGGGTAGCCCGCGGGAACCGCGCCCGCGCGCCGAACGAGATACTACGGGCGCGGTGTGCGGGGCGGGATATCTTTGGCTGATGCGGCTATGGGGCCGGTGGGACTGAAGCGATTGATGGGACGGGAATGGCCGAAGTGGAAGGCGCCGGAGACGCTTACCGCGCCTTGGTGGAGGGCTCGCCGGAAGCCGTCCTGAGGATCGACGGCGCGGGAGTCCTCGGCTTCATGAACGCCGAAGCGGAACGGCTCTTCGGCTACCCGCGGGAGGAACTGCTGGGCTCACATTTCGGCGTGCTGCTGCCCAAGCGCTTCCGGGATGAGCTGGCGGGCGCCATCGCCGGGCTGTCCGGCGCCGGCGACATCTGCCGCCTGGGTCCCGGGCAGGCCGTTTCCGGTCTTCACCGGGGCGGCACCGAGTTCCCGATCGAGGTCAGCGCGGCCCATCTGGGAAGCGGCCCGGCCCCCGACGTGATCGTCAACGTCCGCGATGTCAGCGAGCGGCGCCAGACCGAAAACCAGCTCCGCGATACCCTCTCGCTGCTGGCCGCGACCCTGGAGTCGACGGCGGACGGGGTCCTGGTGGTCACCTCGGACGGGACCATCGCGGGGCTGAACGAACAGTTCGGAAAACTCTGGGGCATCCCGCCGGAGCTGCTGAACTCCCACGACGACGGCCAGGTCATGGCATTCGTCCTGAACCAGCTCTCGGACCCCGGCAGCTTCCTGGACAAGGTGCAGGAGCTCTATTCCGATCCCGGCGCTGAGAGCCTCGACATCCTGGACTTCAAGGACGGGCGGACCTTCGAACGCTACTCCCGTCCCCAGCGGGTGGGGTCCGAGATTGTCGGGCGTGTCTGGAGCTTCCGGGACGTCACGGCCCGGCGCCGGGCCGAGGATCAGGCCCGGGCGGCGATCACCCAGCTCAAGGGACTGGGCGCGATCGTGAACTCCTCGGCGGACGCCATCGTGGGCATGACCCCCGACGGCGTCATCACCAGCTGGAACGCGGGCGCCGAAAAGCTTTATGGCTACACCGCCGAGGAAGCATCCGGCCGCAACGCGCGGTTCCTGATCCCGGAGCCGTTGCGCGCGGAGGAGGAGGAAATGCTGGCCGGGGTCCGCCGGTTCGGCACCCCGAAGAGCTTCGAGGCCGAGCGGGTGCGCAAGGACGGCAGCATCGTCCCGGTATCGGTGACCATCTCGCCGATCCGCACCGAGGGCGGCGCCGTCACCGGCGTGGCCAAGATCGTCCGCGACATCACCAGCCAGCGGCATGCCGCCGCGGAACTCCTGGCCGCCCGGGAGGCGGCCCTGGAATCGAGCCGGCTGAAATCGGAATTCCTCGCCACCATGAGCCATGAAATCCGCACGCCCATGAACGGGGTGATCGGACTGACCGCCCTCCTGCTGGACACGCCGCTGGATGAGACCCAGCGGCGCTACGCCGAGGGGGTCCGCGGCGCCGGCGAGTCCCTCCTGGCCCTCATCAACGACATCCTGGATTTCTCCAAGCTGGAGGCCGGGAAGGTCGAACTCGACGTCGGCTCCTTCGACCCGCGGGGCCTGGTCGAGGAGGTCGCCGGGCTGCTAAGCGAGGCCGCCCGCGGCAAGGGCCTGGAACTCATCGCCTACTGCCAGCCGGAACTGCCCGCCCGCCTCTCCGGCGATCGGGGCCGGATCCGGCAGATCCTGCTGAACCTCGCCTCAAACGCCGTGAAATTCACTTCCGCCGGCGAGGTGTCCATCCACGCGGAAACCACCGGGAAATGCGACGGCGGCCGGTGCCTGGTCAGGTTCGAGGTCCGCGACACGGGGATCGGGGTCACGCCGGAGGACCATGACCGGCTCTTCGAATCGTTTTCCCAGGCGGACTCCTCCACCACCCGCCGGTACGGCGGGACGGGCCTGGGCCTGGCGATCTCCCGCCGCCTCACCGAGGCCATGGAGGGAGAGATCGGGCTGGACAGTGTCCCGGGGGAGGGCAGCACGTTCTGGTTTGAGATCCCCTTGGAACAGGCGGACGACGACGGCGGCGACGGTCTGTCCGCGGGTGCCACACTCGCGGGGCTGCGGGTGCTGGTCGTCGACGACAACGCCACCAACAGGCTGGTGCTGGAGTCCCAGCTCCGGTCCTGGAAGATGGCGCCGGACTCCGTCGGCGGCGCCCGCGACGCCCTTGACAGGTGCGCAGAGGCCCGCAGCGCCGGGACGCCCTTCGACGTCGTCGTCCTCGACCTGTGCATGCCGGAGGTCAGCGGGCTCGACCTGGCCCGGATGATCACCGCCGATCCCGTCCTCTCCGGCACGTCCATGATCATGCTCTCCTCCGACCCCCAGGTGGACCCGGCCGACCTCGCCGCGGCAGGCGTCGGCGAGTGGCTGACCAAACCGGTGCGGAGCTCGGAGTTTTACAACCGGCTGGTCCGGCTGCGCGCCGGAAGCGGACCCCGGGTGCCCGAACGGCCCTCCCCGGTGCCGGAGCCGGCAGGCAAGGCCGCCCGCGGCCGGGTGCTGGTGGTCGAGGACAACACCGTCAACCAGCTCGTGGCCCGGGAAATGGTGGGCAAGCTCGGCTATGACGTGGAGGTGGTCTCCGACGGCAGGGAAGCGGTGGCTGCCGTGGCGGCCGGCTCCTACGCGGCGGTGCTCATGGACTGCCACATGCCGGTGATGGACGGCTACGCGGCGACCCGGACCATCCGGGGCGCCGGGGAAGCTGACGGCCTGCCGATCATCGCGATGACGGCGGGTGCCATGGACGAGGACCGCGAACGCTGCCTCGCCGCCGGGATGGACGATTTCCTCACGAAACCCGTGGACCTGGCCGCCCTGGAGGCGGCGCTGGAGCGCTGGGTGGCGCCGCCGCCGTCGGACGCCGAACCGCCCGGTCCGGCGATGCCGGAACCGGCAGCGCCGGACCCTGCAGCATCGCCCGCCCTGGACGAGGCCCGGTTGACCGTGCTTCGCCAGCTGGGGCCCCAGGACGGCCTCGGGCTCCTCCCGGCCGCCGCCGAAGCCTTCCTCGACGACGTCCCCTCAACCCTGAAGGAACTCCGCCACGCCATGACCACCACACCGGACCGCACTGCCGTCAGGAACGCGGCCCACAAGCTCCGCGGCTCCGCCGGGAACATCGGCGCCGCCGCGGCGGCATCGCTGTGCGCGGAACTCGAGGCCACCGGGGGCGGAACGGAGGGGCTGGAGCTCCTGGACCGCCTCGGTGCCGAACTCGACCGGGTGGACGCCGCCCTCCGGCGTGCCCTGGCAGGTGAAGCGTGAAGGTCCTGGTGGTCGACGACGACAGGGGTTCCTTGATGGTGGCCGCCGCGGCCGTCGAGCAGGCCGGGCATGAGTGCATCACCGCCCCCGACGGCGACACCGCCTGGGCGCTCTACCAGAGGCACCGACCCCACGTGGTGGTCACGGACCGGAACATGCCCGGGCTCGACGGGCTCAGCTTGTGCCGGGCCATCCGCGACTCGGAACGCGACTCCTACACCTACGTGGTGCTGCTGACGTCCCGCGGGGACCGCGACGACGTGCTGGCCGGGATGGCAGCCGGCGCGGACGACTACGTCACCAAGCCGCTGGACCCGTTCACCCTGCACACGCGGCTGCTTGCCGCGGACCGGGTGACCTCCCTGCACGCTGAACTCGCCGGATACCGCAACGCCCTCGCGGCCCAGGCGCGGACCGACGCGCTGACCGGGCTGCACAACAGGCTCAAGCTCACCGAGGACCTGGAGCGGCTGGAGAGTCGGGCCGAACGGTACGGCGAGGAGTACTGCCTGGCCCTCTGCGACGTCGACAATTTCAAGAGTTACAACGACCTGTACGGACACCCGGCGGGCGACGCCGCGCTCGCCGCCGTCGGTGCGGCGCTGGCCGGGCATGCGCGGCAGAGCGACGGCGCGTACCGGTACGGCGGTGAGGAATTCGTGGTCCTGCTGCCCTACCAGTCGCCCGCCGCGGCGGCCGTGGTGATGGAACGGGTCCGGCGGGCAGTCCAGGAGCTGGGGATCGTCCACGCGGGCGACCCGTCCGGCGGACTGACCATCAGCATCGGCATCGCCGGCAGCGGACATACAAACAACGACGGCGGTGCCCGGATCCTTGCGGATGCGGACGCCGCCCTCTACGCGGCGAAGGCCAAGGGCCGGAACACCGTCGCGCTGGCCGGGGCGCCGCGGGAAGCCGTCACGGACCAGGCATAACAAAAACCGGGAGGCGTCCCCCAAGGACGCCTCCCGGTTTTTGCAGTGGTGCGCTGATTAGCCTTTGAACGCGTCCTTGACGTTTTCGCCGGCCTTCTTCACCGAGGCCTTGGCCTGGTCAGCCTGGCCCTCGGCCTCGAGCTCTTCGTTGTGGGTGGCCTTGCCAACTGTTTCCTTCAGCTTTCCGCCTGCGGATTCAGCGGCGTTCTGGATCTTGTCTCCGATACCCATGATGTACACCTTCCTTGTTCGTTGCTGCGGTTACGTACTTCTGTGCATTCACCCCGGGCGGGGGGAATTCTGGGTGCAGAACTCTTCGGCGGCCTGTGCTGCCCTGATCAGCGGCCTAGCGGCGCGCAGGGGGCTGTGTGCCCCCGCGGCGGCCCAGCCGTCCCCTGAGCCAGCCGGCCAGCGCCGTGACAACTGCTGCAATGATCTTGTTGCGCATGGTTCTCTCTTCCGTGGTCGGGAGAGCGCCGGAGTGAATCGCTCTACATAGATAAAGACGCACGCCGTTCGGAATCGTCACGGCCCTGAGGGGATTTTTTTGTGCGGACCGGATCAGTAGGATGAACGCATGGCTCAGAAACCCAGGTCCGTGGTCCTTCCCGTGGTCGCCGCCGCCGTCTTTGCAGGCCTCGGCCGGATGGTCCTGCAGAAGGTCCTGGCCGACCGGGCCGCCCGCGAGACGAATGTTGCCGGGCCGCTGGATGAGAAAACCAGGGCCTGGATCAGCGAGGTTGTGCGGACTCCCCGCCAGTAGCGGATCGGACCACCCCCAAGACCCTCCGCGGAGGGCAAAAGACACTGCGAATACCGGAAGCCGGACGGTCACAGACCGCCCGGCTTCCGTGCGCCCCGACCGCGACAAGAATTGTCGAATCGTTTGACCAAAGTTAATTCGTTACCTGTGGTCTATGTCATATGCGGCTCTCAGTCTGTACTGTGTGAAACGGCTGGTATCCGCCGGGCCGCATGAGACCAGAGTTGCTCCAGCGCCCGTTCCAGACCACAGTCCCCGGCCACCGCGCCGGGACCGTTCCTTCTGAAAGGTTCAAAACACTCGTGAAATCACCAGGAAAGAGCTTCCTTCGAAGCGGGGGACTCCGGAGGGCCGCGGCACTGACCCTGGGCTTGCCGGTTCTCCTCTCAACTGTTGCCATCGCGCCCGCTACCGCGGCACCGGCACAAGGCGCCACCGTCGCCGGCGTCGCCCAGAAGAATCTGGACCCGGCGAACTACCCGGACGGCCGCTACATCGTCATGCTGGCCGAGCAGCCGGCGGCCAGCTACGAGGGTTCCACCCCCGGCCTGCCGGCCACCAAACCCGCACCGGGCAAGAAGCTTGACCCCAGCAAGGGCGAGGTCAAGAACTACCGCGCGCACCTCGAGCAGAAGCAGGCCGAGGTCGCAGGCAAGCAGAACGTCAAGATGGGCCGCCAGTTCTCGGCGGCGGTCAACGGCTTCAGCGCCAAGCTGACCACGGACCAGGCGATCAAGCTCGCCAAGGACCCCAGCGTCCTGGCGGTGGCTCCGGACACGGAGAACGCCCCGGACTACTCCACCACCGACTTCCTCAAGCTCAGTGGCCCCAACGGCACCTGGAACACCACCTTCGGTGGCCAGGACGGCGCCGGCAAGGGCGTCGTCGTCGGCGTCATCGACACCGGCTACACCCCGGACAGTGCCTTCTTTGCCGGCGACCCGGTCAAGCCGCTCTCCGGCGCCCCCGTGGTCGGCGTCCCGTACCGCGCGGCGGATGGCAAGATTGCCATGCTCAAGGCCGACGGCGAGACGTTCACCAGCGACTGCCAGAAGGGTGTTGACTCCGGTGCGTCCTTCGATGGCACCGCCTGCAACTCCAAGGTCCTCGGCGCGCACTACTTCGCCGACGACTTCCTTAACTACGTGGCCCCGGGTGACCGCTCGCCGCTGGAGCAGCTCTCCCCGGTGGACGTGGCCAGCCACGGCACCCACACCGCCAGCACCGCGGCCGGCAACGCCAACGTCGAATCCTTCGTGGACGGCCGCAGCTTCGGCCTGACCAGCGGCATCGCCCCGGCTGCCAAGCTCTCCATCTACAAGGTCTGCTGGGAAGACACCGATCCCAACACCGGCGGCTGCTACAGTTCCTCATCCGTCGCCGCCGTCGAGCAGGCCATCGAGGACGGCGTCGACGTCCTGAACTACTCCATCTCCGGTTCCGCGACGTCCGTCATCGACCCGGTCTCCATCGCGTTCCTGAACGCGTCGGCCAGCGGCATCTTCGTCGCCGCCTCCGCCGGCAACTCCGGCCCCACCGCCAGTACCGTCAACCACGGCGCCCCCTGGGTGACCACCGTGGCGGCCAGCAGCTTCTCGCAGGAACTGCAGGGCACCATTGAGTTCGCCGACGGCAGCAAGTTCCGTGGCGCCAGCATCATGAACGGCGAGGTCAAGGACGCCGGTGTCGTGCTGGCAGCAACCGCGGCCGCCAAAGCCGGTGACGCAAACGCGGCGCTGTGCGGCCCGGACACCCTAGACCCGGCCAAGGTTGCCGGGAAGGTTGTCGTGTGTGACCGCGGCGTCTTCGACCGCGTCGCCAAGAGTGCCGAGGTTAAGCGCGGCGGCGGAGTCGGCATGATCCTCGTCAACCTCACCAACTCCTCCCTGGACGCGGACCAGCACGCGGTGCCCACCGTGCACGTGAACCCGCCGGCCACCCAGACCATCAAGGACAAGGTCGCGGCCAACCCGGGTATCAAGGTCTCCCTGGTCAACAAGGACACCACCGGCCTTCCCCTGGAGGCCCAGCCGCAGATCGCCGGGTTCTCCTCCCGCGGACCGCTGCTGGCCACGGATTCGGACCTGCTGAAGCCTGATGTCACCGCCCCCGGCGTGGCTGTCCTGGCCGGTGTTTCCCCGATCGCTGAGAACGGCGCGAAGTTCGGCTTCATGTCTGGTACCTCGATGGCTTCCCCGCACGTGGCCGGCTTCGGCGCGCTGCTGCTGGGCAAGAACCCCACCTGGTCCCCGGCCGCGGTGAAGTCCGCCATGATGACCACCACCTCCGACGTCAAGCTCGCCGACGGCACCAAGAACACCGACGTCTTCGCCACCGGCGCGGGCGAGGTGGACCCGGCCCGCATGGTCGACCCGGGCCTGGTGTACGACGCGAACACCCAGGACTACCTGAAGTTCATCCAGGGCACCGGCGTGGACCTGGGCCTGAAGTCCAGCACCAAGGCGCGTGACATGAACGTCCCGTCCTTCGCCCTGGGCAACCTCACCGGGAAGATCGAGGTCACCCGCACGGTGACCGCCCTGACTCCGGGTGTCTACAAGGCCAGCGTCAACGTCCCCGGCATCAAGGTCAGCGTGGCCCCGGCGGCGCTGAACTTCAAGGCCGCCGGCGAACAGCGCACCTTCAAGGTCACCTTCGAAAACCAGGGTGCCCCGCTGGGCCAGTTCGCCATGGGCTCGCTGTCCTGGCAGGGTGCCGGCAAGACCGTCACCTCGCCGATCTCGGTCCGCCCGCAGTCCGTGGTGGCCCCGAAGGACGTCACCCTGACCACCAACCAGGGCACCGGCTCCGGTGACATCAAGGTGGTCTCCGGCACGAACAACCCCACCAACATGACGCTGGACGGCCTCTCCAAGGCCGACGCCACCGCCATCTCACTGGTCCCGGGTCCGTTCACCGCTACGGCCGACGCCTCGACCTACATCAAGACCGTCCAGGTCCCGGCCGGCGTCCCGCTGGCGAAGTTCTCCGTGATCTCCTCCGATCCCGGCGCCGACTTCGACATGTACGTGGTCACCCCGCGCGGCGTGGAGCAGGTTGCCACCTCGTCATCGAGCGAGACCCTCTCCATCCCCAACCCCGCCGCCGGTAAGTACACGATCTACGCGAACCTGTACGCCAGCCCGGGCGGCAAGGCCACCAAGGCTTCGGTTGAGGCGGCGGTGCTCGGCGCCAACGTGGGCAACGCCTCGGTCTCGCCGAACCCGCTGAAGCTGACCAACGGCAAGGCCGGCAAGGTCACACTGAACTGGAAGGGCCTCGCGGCCGGTTCGTACATCGGCCGGATCACCTTCGAAGGTTCCAGCGACCCGACCTTCGTCACCGTCATGGTGAACCCCGACGGCACCACCGCCGTGGCCCCCACCGCCGAGGACCAGGCCAGCAACACCGGCCCGGGTGACGAGGCGGGCACCGGCGACGCGGCCCAGCTGGAGAAGGGCGCCCAGGTCAAGAAGGAACAGGCCAAGGTGGTCCCGCAGGATCCGGACAGCCCGAACAACGCTATTTAGCGGTAGCGCGTAACACCTGAACACAGCAGTGGCCGGCGGTCTTACCGCCGGCCACTGCTGTGTTCTTCGTTCTGTATGCCCTGGCGCGTGGGGACCCAGGGCCGCGGGCCGGGGGCTAGGCGCCGTGGGCCGCCGCTGCGGCGCCTAGACCGCGCCGGTGGAACCGGCCGTTCCCCCGAGGAGCGGGGCCATGGACTTCCACCGGGAGATCTCGCAGCCGTCAGTCCGGCTGAAGCGGGACTCGACGCCGCGGCCCCGGTACGTGCCGGTGACCACCGCGACCTGCGGGCCGCCGTACTGCTGGGTGCAGAGCTTCGGCGGCCCGGGCACGGGGAAGAAGATGGCCTCGCCGTGCTGCCGGACGGCCGCCAGCGCGGCGGCGGAGTCGGGGAGCGTGGACTCCGGGCCGGGCTCCTGGCCGTCCGCGACCAGCCGGAACACGTACTCCGGGCCGCCCGGCGCCTCGGTCAGCGTGATGGTGAGGTCCACCTCGGGATTTTGAGTCTGGTCCCGGGGTGAAGCTGCCGGCTCGCCGGCGCCATTGGTGGCGGTCATGGCGTTCCTTCCTGGGCTGCGGTGCGGGGCTGTTGGCGGGCGGCGGCCGTGAGGAGCGGGTCGAGTTCCTGCAGCAGACGGCCCCGCAACTCCTGGGCGGCGTCCGCGAAGCCGCGCTGCCGGTCCACATAGTCGGCCTTGCCGCCGGCGGTTTCGATCCTGATGGGCGGGTAGCCCCACTCGCTGAGGTCGTAGGGGGAGGCTTGCATGTCCATGGCCCGGATCTGCCAGGAGAGTTCGAAGCAGTCCATTACCAGTTCGCTCGGCAGCACGGGCGCCAGCTTGTAGGCCCACTTGTAGAGGTCCATGTTGGCGTGCAGGCAGCCGGGCTGTTCGAGGTCCCGCTGGTTTTCCCGGCTCGGGGCGAGGCTGTTCAGCGGCACGGCGTCCGGGGTGTAGAACCGGAAGGCGTCAAAGTGCGAGCAGCGGATGCGGTTTTCCTCCACCACCTGGTCCGTGCCCGCGGAGCCCAGCCGCAGGGTGAGGTATTCGTGGCGGAGCGCAAACTTGTCCTGCCGGTAGACCATGGCCCACTCGTGCAGGCCGAAGCAGCCGAACTGTGCGGGCCGGGCCGCTGTGCCGGCCAGGATGATCCCGGCGAACTGCACCGCCTCGCGCCGTTCGGCCAGGAAGCGCTCGGCGTCGACGGTCAATGCCGGGACGCCGTCGGGCACGCCCGCGGTGCCGCGTTCGGCGTCGTCGGCCTCGCGGTAGTACTTCCAGTCAGCGCGCGCGGTGGCGGCCGGGCCTGAGAGTACGACGCCGGCGCCCGGGTGCCAGCGCAACAGCTGCCCGGGTTTCTGGGTGTAGTAGGTGAAGAGGAAGTCCTCCACCGGGTGCTTGCGGCCGGCCGACCGCCGTGCCAGGTAGGGGTCGGCGTAGGTCCGGACGCGTTCCTGGTGGGCGGCCTCCCGCCGGGTCCACTGGTCTTCTGTCAGGTGCTGCAGTTTAGCCAGCCCCGCCGCTCGAGCCCAGGACGTCTTTGGCGGCGTTCCACTGGGCGATTTCGCAGCCGTCGCGCAGGCTGAACGTGGCTTCGACCGGCCGGTCGTCCACCGAGCCCGTGACCGTGGCCTCCTGCGGGCCGCCGTACTGCTGGGTGCAGGCCTTGTCCGTGGGCCGGGGTGCCGGGCTGAGCAGGGCGGCGTTGGCCTTCAGGGCGGCGCAGGCGGCAGCGGCGGAGGGGTGCTGGCTTTCCGCCGCGGGGACGCCGTCGCGGCAGACCAGGGTGTAGTTGGCCGGCTGGCCGCTGCCGCCGGGCTTGACCATGATGGAGAGCTCGGCGTTGCCGGCGCCCGGCCCGGCCGTGGGTGCCGCGGCCGAGGGGGACGGTGCCGCCGCGGTGGTCTCGGCGTCCGCGGACGGGGTGCCGCTGGAGCTGCCTGTCGGGGTGCCCGCGGAAGTGCCGGTGGAGCTGGAGCCGGTGGGGGACGAGACAGTCGGGCCGGGGCCGCCGGAGCCGCCCGGCGAACAGGCGGCCAGGGCGGTGGCCGTGGCCGCGATCAGCAGCACGTGCATCAGGGGTTTGCGCATGGCGGACCTCCTCGGGTTGGTGTCCAGTCTATCGCCGGGTGGCCGCGATCAGCCGGGTCATGGCGGCATGGAGTTCGGCCACCTGGTCCCGGCTCAGTCCCAGCCGGGCCATCATGGTGCCGGGAATCGCCGTCGCGTCCCGGCGGAGCGCCGCGCCGGCCGGGGTGAGGCCTACGGCAAGGCTGCGTTCGTTGCCTTCGGCACGTTCCCGGGTCACGTAGCCCACGGCCTCGAGCCGGCGCAGCAACGGGGACACCGTGGCCGGGTCCAGGTCCAGGGCGTCGCTGATCTCGCGAACGGTGCGCGGGCTGGATTCCCAGAGGGTCAACATCACCAGGTATTGCGGGTGGGTGAGGTGCAGTTTGTCCAGGACGGGTTTGTAGGCGGCCACCACATTGCGCGAGGCGACCGTGAGGGCGAAGCAGAGCTGGTGTTCCAACAGCAGGTCCTCGTCGATGAAGTCGGGGGTGGCGGTGGCGCTGTCGGTCATGGAACTCCTCGGGGCGCGGGATAATTAGTGCACTAATCATTAGCGTACACTGGTGGCATATCCGTTGCGAAGGAGTGGTGATGGCGAAGGAATCCGCCGCCGAGCGTTTCATGCGGGCGACCGGGAAGTTGCGGGCCGTGTTCGGTCCCGCCAGCCGCGGCTCGCTGGGCCACGACATGACCGAGCAGAACCGCCGGCTGTTGGCCCAGCGGGAGGCAGAGACCCGGCAGTGGGAGACCATCCGCCGCCCGGACGGCAGCACCTACGTGGTGCCGCGGGACCCCGGGGACAAGTCGCTCCGCTAGGCGGGTAGCTCGGGCTCATTTGCCGCCGTCGGGCGTAAAATTGAGGCACCGGCGGCCCCGGCCCGCTCGCTGAAAACGACGTCCAGGCCGACGCGCCGTCCTTCCGCTCATCCTGTCAGCAGGGGAGGAGGTGGAAACCATGGCACATGCACTGCGCAGGGCCGCCCACGGCAGCCGGCTGCACCCGTCCACCTGGGTGCGGTTCGTCTTCGGCCCGGCCTCACGCGGAGATTACGCCGCCCCGGTGGTGCACCGGCACGACGACTTCGAACTCGCCTCCGAGCAGGAGCTCGCCGGCTTCGAGATCGAAACGGATGCGGCGGGGCATCACTACGCCGTCCGCCGCGAAGACCTTCCCAAGGAACAGGTCTGACTTGCTGTTTTAACGCGAAAGGGAGCGGCAGGCTGCCGCTCCCTTTCGTGTGTACCGCATGACGTGCCTTAGCGGCCGGTGCCGCCGTAGACCGTCGCCTCGTCCTCGCTGTCGAGGTCGAAGGCCTTGTGGATGGCCCGCACGGCGTCATCGAGCAGGTCCGCGTGGGTGACCACGGAGATGCGGATCTCGGAGGTCGAGATCATGTTGATGTTGATCCCGGCCTCGGACAGGGCGGCGAAGAACCGTGCCGAGACGCCCGGGTGGGAGCGCATGCCCGCACCGATCAGCGAGAGCTTGCCGATCTTCTCGTTGTATTCGATGTTCTCGAAGCCGATTTCGGCCTGGGCGGCGCGCAGGGCGGCCAGGGCGTCTGCGCCCTCGACGATCGGCAGGGTGAAGGAGATGTCCGTCCGGCCGGTCCCGTGGGTGGAGACGTTCTGGACGATCATGTCGATGTTCGAGTGCGCATCCGCGATGACCTGGAAGATCGCCGCCGCCTTGCCGGGGATATCCGGAACGCCAACGACGGTGACCTTGGCCTCGGAACGGTCGTGTGCAACGCCGGAGATGATTGGCTGCTCCAAGGCAACTCCCTCTTGAATCGTGATCTTGTCGTCGGCGCTGGGCAGCACCCAGGTGCCTTCGTGCTGGCTGAATGAGGAGCGGACGTGCAGCGGGACGCCGAAACGGCGGGCGTACTCCACGCACCGCAGGTGCAGGATTTTGGCCCCGGACGCGGCGAGTTCCAGCATTTCCTCGCTGGAGATGCTGTCGATCTTCCGGGCGGACGGGACCACACGCGGGTCGGCGGTGTAGATGCCGTCAACATCGGTGAAGATCTCGCAGACGTCGGCGTCGAGGGCGGCCGCCAGGGCCACCGCCGTCGTGTCCGAGCCTCCACGCCCCAGGGTGGTGATCTCGTTCGTGGTGCGGCTCATGCCCTGGAAGCCGGCGACGATCGCGATGTGACCCTTGTCCAGCGCGGTGCGGATCCGGTGCGGGTCGACGTCGATGATCCGGGCCTTGCCGTGGATGCCGTCGGTGATCATGCCCGCCTGCGAGCCGGTGAAGGACTGGGCGGAGGCGCCGTACTTGTTGATCGCCATGGCCAGCAGCGCCATCGAGATGCGTTCGCCCGCGGAGAGCAGCATGTCCATCTCGCGGGCCGGAGCGGAGTCGGTCACCTGGGCGGCCAGGTCGAGGAGTTCGTCCGTGGTGTCACCCATGGCGGAGACGACGACGACGACCTCGTCGCCGGCGTTGTGCGCGTCCACGACGCGGCGGGCGACCCGCTTAATACCCTCGGCATCGGCCACCGAGGAACCGCCGAACTTCTTCACGACGAGGTGTTTGGTGGCACCCGGGATCACCGGCAGCCCCTGCGGCTGCGGTCCGGGGTGGACTTCGGTAGTGGGCAGACTCATGCGCGCACCCTCACTGGATCATCGGGGTTCTGGGTGAAGCAGCCAAACGGCGCGACCGAGTGGTGCGACGGCGGCTTCAGCCCAAGTTTATCGCCGCGGCCGGTCCGGCGTTCAATTGTGACCGGCGGGCGGACCCGCCGCCGGTGGCCGGTCCAGCCGGTAGCGCCAGGAGGGGAGGCCCTTCCCGGCGCGGTCCTGGGCCGCCGTGAAGTAGTGGTCCGGGACGAATCCCAGCGTCTCCAGCAGCCTGCGGGAGGGGAGGTTGGGTTCGTAGACGCCGGCGAGGACCGTGCCGACGCCCCGGTCTTCGAACAGCCAGCGCACCAGGGCCCCCGCCGCCTCCCGCCCGTAGCCGTGGCCGTGGTGGTCAGGGTGGATCAGGTAGCCGAGGGCGCCGGCCGGGATGGGTCCGGGGGCGGGCGGCGCTTCGGCGGTCCAGGTCCGGGCATCGCCGATCACCTCGCCGGTGCCGCGCAGGACCACGGCCCAGCAGAGGTCGAACTGTTCCGGGGTGGAGGCCTCGGCCCGTGACAGCATGGTGCGCAACCGGGTGGAGTTCTCCGCGGCATCCAGCGGGGCGTGCGAGAGATACCGGGTCACTTCCGGGTTGCCGCGGAACCGCAGCAGGGCAGCCTCGTCCGCGGTCGTCACGGGCCGGAGCGTCAGCCGTTCGGTGGGGATGGGGTCCGGGATCATTGTCCGTGACTCTACCGCCCGGCCTGTTGCGGTCTGTTCCGGCCGGCGGCCCGGATGCAATACTGGCCCGAAAGCCGGAACCGCACTGTGGGGGTTGCTATGAGCCAGAGGCCAGCATTGAGATTGTCCGGCTTCGTCCTTGACGCCCCCGATGCCCGCGGTTTGGCGGACTTCTACCGCCGCCTCCTGGGCTGGGAGTTGGGGCAGGATGAGCCCGAATGGGTCACGGTGGTCTCCCCGGACGGCGGCGCCGGGCTCTCGTTCCAGAGCGACGCCGGGTATGTGCCGCCGGTCTGGCCCGCCGGGCGTGGGGCGCAACAGATGATGATGCATCTGGACATCGCCGTCACGGATCTGGCCGAGGCCTCAGCCCATGCTCAAGGGGCCGGCGCGACGCTGGCCGAGTTTCAGCCGCAGGACGACGTGCGGGTGCATCTTGACCCGGCCGGCCAGGCCATCTGCCTGTTCCTCGACGCCTGAGCCGCTGCGGACACCGACGGTGCGGCCCTCACGGAAGACGCTGAGGACGTGGGGTCGGAAACACCCGTACCTCGGTGCGTTTACCGGCCTGGTGGTGATAGCCACCGTGAGCACCGCCGCCTGGCTGGCACTTTCCGGGCGCGAGCCCGGATCCGTCATCTTAAGCGGCCTTTCAAATGTCGTCGTGTACTGGCTGATCACCGTGGTCCATCTGCGCGCGACGCGGAAGGAGCGAAAGGAACTCGCCGGGAAGGGACAGCTGCGGGCTTTTATTCGCTACCCGGATTCCCTGCCGGGGTCCCTGAGCGGGATCTGGAATCCCGGCGTCGTCACCCCCACGGAGGGCACTCTCCGGTTCCAACCCGCCGTCTACGAGAGCCTTGAAGCCGTTGGCCGCGCCACGAACTTCACCGTCGCGGACGTGTCAGAGCGCTGGACAATCACCGGCAAAGACCGGAAATACCTGCCGGCGTCGGCCGGCTACGAAGCGGTCACCCTGGCCACCGATAAGGGGAGGCTGGAGCTCGCAGCGAGCCCGGAGTCGCTGGACCTGTTGGCGGTGATCCGGCCGCCCATCGGACAGGACGATCCCGGGCCGCGCGGTCACTGACCCGGGTGAATCCCTTTCCGGGGCCTGCTTCGGGCTAGCTGAGGGCGTTGCGGCGGCCCTCGAAGGCGCGGCCCAGGGTGACCTCGTCGGCGTATTCGAGGTCGCCGCCCACGGGCAGGCCGGAGGCCAGACGGGTGACGGCGATGCCGATGGATTTCAGCATCCGCGCCAGATAGGTGGCCGTCGCCTCGCCCTCCAGGTTGGGGTCCGTGGCGATGATGATCTCCTGGATCGCGCCGTCGTTCAACCGCGTCAGCAGCTCCCGGATCCGCAACTGTTCCGGGCCCACCCCGGCGATCGGATTGATGGCGCCGCCCAGCACGTGGTACCGGCCGCGGAAGGACCGGGTGCGTTCGACGGCCAGGACATCCTTGGACTCCTCCACGACGCAGATGACCGACGGATCACGCCTCGGGTCACGGCAGATGTTGCACATCTCCTGTTCGGTGACGTTGCCGCAGACCGTGCAGAACTTCACGCGTTCCTTCACCGTGGTGATCGCCTCGACAAGCCGTTTCATGTCCTGCGGATCGGCCTCGAGGATGTGGAAGGCCAGGCGCTGGGCGGATTTCGGCCCGACGCCGGGTAGCCTGCCGAGCTGATCGATCAGCTCCTGGACTGCACCTTCGTACACAATTTCCTCGTTCGTTGGGGTAGCGCCCGCTCAGGGCGCCGGGAGGGTTAGAAGCGCGGCGCCAGTGGGCTGCCGTCGAGGGAGCGCTCCTCGAGCAGCTTGCCGCCCAGAATGCGTTCGACGGCGGCGCGGCCGAACACCCCCGATTCCTCGATGGTCTCATCGTCGGCGCTGGGGATGTCCTGCTCATAGGTGGTGGCGGCCGCGACGGCCCGGGCGGGCGCCTTTGCGCGTCCGGCCTCCGCCTCCGGGCTGTTCGACAGGCGCTGGTAGAGACTCTGCCGTCCGCCGGCCGGGGCTCCGACGGGCGCGGGGGCCGTCACCGGCGGGGCCGCCGTCAGGACGGCCGAGCCGCCGGTTGCCGCGGCTTCCTGCGGCGCGGCGTGCGGGAGGTTCCCGGGGGCCGGGGCCGCCGGCGCAGGGGTGCTCTGCCGCGCAGGGGGCTGCGCCGTCGCGGGTTCGTAGCGGCGCGGTTCCGGTTCGGTGACGTGGGGCTCGGGTTCCGTGGCCTTTGCGGTCCCGGCGTCGGTCGCGTTGTGCCGTCCCACGTTCAGCTCGGTGCCGACGGTCCAGACGCCCGGGGACTGTTCGACAGCGCGCGCCCAGGGATCCTGGGCGGGATCGGGCTTGGCCGTTCCGGCACCTGAACCAGCGTCCGCAGCGGGAGCGGGGGCGGCAGCGGGGGTGCGATCCGCGGCCGGCGCCCGGACGGGTGCCGGGTTGTCGGCGCGCACGGGCGTCGGGGTGGTCTGGACAGACCTGGACGGCGACGGAGTCCAGTCCATCGGCGGCTCTTCATCCAGCGGGGGAGCGTCCTCGTCGCGGGGCGGTCCCCAATCGTCATCCGGGTCTGCGTACGATCCGCTCCAGCCCTGGTCCGCGGGTGCCGCGGAAGCGGACGGCGGCACGGGGGCGGCGGGTGCCGCGGGGGTCGATTTGGCTGAAGGTGCCGCGGCGGATGCCTCCGGAGAAGCAGCTCCGCGGTTCGCCGCGGGTGCAGCCGGAGCAGACTGGCCAGGAGCAGACTGAGCGGGAGCGGACTGAGTCGGAGCAGGCTGGGCGTGCGCAGACTGGGCCGTAGCGGAATGAGCCGGCGCAGCAACGGAGGCTTCTGCCGCGGCAGGCGTTGCGGCGGCCACCGGGGCAGCATCGCGTGGGCCCGCGGAAGCCGGCGTGGGCGCGGAGGCCGGGGCGGCTGCAGGCGCGAGGCCCCACGCTACATCGGCCGAGCTGGGGGCAGCAGCCTCGGGCTCAGTAGGCGCTTTTGGGTTTGGCTCAGAGCTCGCTGGGCTCTTGGACCCGCCGGCGACGGCGGTGATCTGGCAGTCGATGCCGATCGTCTTGTGGATCGCCTGCCGGAGGTTCTCGGCGTGGTCACCTCGGCCGAAGGCCCCGGCCAGCCCGGCGGTGCTGAAGAGCAGCGTCAGGACGTGGCCCTCCACATGACCCACCTGGGCGTTCGGCTCCACCAGGGCCCAGGTGCTGCGCTTGATCCTGGTCAGGGTCTGCAGGACTTCCGGCCAGGCGCGGCGCAGCACCTCCACATCGGGTCCCGAGCCGGAGCCCGGGGCGGCGGCCGCGGGAGCGGCAACCGGGGCAGCCTCGGCGGGCTGGGAGGCCCGCGGCGCGGGCGTCCCAGCAGGAGCGGGAGCGGGGGTGCCTGCGGGTGCCGGCGTGGGCGCTGCTGTCGACGTTGGTGCCGGTGCCTGAGTCTGGTCTGGACGCGCGGCGTTGCTGGCGCCGTTGTGGGCGGCGGCCGGAGCGGCTGCCCGGCTCGGAGCAGGGGACTGGTGTGGCGGCTCGGCCGATACTGCGGGCGCAGGCATGGGAGCGGACGGCTGGGCCGCGGCGGGAGGTGCGGCCGGTGTCCGCTCCGGGGCGGGGGCGGCCGGTTCCGGTGCCCGAACCGCGGGGGCCTGAGTCGCGGCGGGTGCCTGGGCCGCGGGCGCAACAGCGGCAGCAACAGCGGAAGCCGCAGCAGCGGGCACGGCGGCCGGGACGCCGCCGTCGGATCCGGCGTAGTTGAGGCGCCGCTCCACGCGGTCGATCCGGGCGGCGATGCCGCGTTCGGTCTGCTCCGCGCTGGGCAGCAGGATGCGGGCGCACAGCAGTTCAAGGTGCAGCCGCGGGGAGGTGGCCCCGGTCATCTCGGTGAGCGCCGTGTTGGTCACGTCCGCCGCGCGGGAGAGCTCGGCCGCGCCCAGGTTGTGCGCCTGGCTCTGCATCCGGGCGATCTGGTCCGCCGGCATGCCCCGCAGGATGGACTGGGCGCTCTCCGGCATCGCCTGGACGATGATGAGGTCGCGGAAGCGCTCCAGCAGATCCTCGACGAAACGGCGCGGGTCGTGGCCGGTCTGGATCACCCGGTCCACGGCGCGGAACACCGTGGCTGCGTCGGCGGCCGCCACGGCCTCGACGACGTCGTCCAGCAGCGAGGCGTGCGTGTAACCCAGCAGGGCCACGGCCAGCTCGTAGTCCAGGCCATTGGGGCCGGCACCGGCCATCAGCTGGTCCAGGACCGAGAGCGAGTCACGCACCGAGCCGCCGCCGGCGCGGATCACGAGCGAGAGGACGCCCGGCGCCACCGGGACGTTCTCCTGCTGGCAGAGCTGTTCCAGGTACGCCATCAGCGGCTCCGGCGGGACCAGCCGGAACGGGTAGTGGTGCGTGCGGGACCGGATGGTGCCGATCACCTTGTCCGGCTCGGTGGTGGCGAAGATGAACTTGATGTGTTCCGGCGGCTCCTCGACGATCTTCAGCAGCGCGTTGAACCCTGCCGAGGTGACCATATGGGCCTCGTCGATGATGAAGATTTTGTAGCGGTCCCGGACCGGCGCGTAGGTGGCACGTTCACGCAGGTCGCGGGCGTCGTCCACGCCGCCGTGGCTCGCCGCGTCGATCTCGATGACGTCCAGGGAACCCGCGCCGCCGCGGGCCAGTTCCACGCAGCTGGGGCACACGCCGCAGGGGGTGTCGGTGGGGCCTTCGGCGCAGTTCAGGCAGCGGGCCAGGATGCGGGCGGAAGTGGTTTTGCCGCAGCCGCGCGGGCCGGAGAAGAGGTAGGCGTGGTTGACGCGGTTCTTGCGCAACGCCGTCATCAGGGGGTCGGTGACGTGCTCCTGCCCGATGACATCCGCGAACGAATCAGGCCGGTAGCGGCGGTACAGGGCGGTAGTTACGGTCACGCTTAAACCCTACCAATCGGCACAGACATAAAAGACCCCTCATGCACCCGCCAGAGCCCGTTTACCCTTGCTACCTTCCGGTCCTGGGGGAGTTCAACAGGATGACGCCACATGAGGGGCCGTCGACTACTTTACCCGAGATCCCGGCCTGCCCCGAATCCGCTCCCGGGCAGGGGCCATCCAGGCCCGTCGGCACCCCGATTGGTCGACGGGCGGAAGTTCGGGTATTCTAGTATCTGCTTTTGATTCAGAAGCAACTGGAGAATTCGCCTAGCGGCCTATGGCGCACGCCTGGAACGCGTGTTGGGTTAACGCCCTCGGGGGTTCAAATCCCCCATTCTCCGCGGTTGGCCCCGGTCCCTTGGACCGGGGCCTTTTTGCGTCCGGGCTCCGGACCCGTCAGGCCCGGAATCCGAGGCGGCGGAGCCGTGAGCGGGCGGCCAGTTCGCTCGGACCCGTCCGGCCGAGGGCCAGATGGACGACGCCGAGGGTGGCGCGGGTGATCAGCTTTACCGGCAGCGGCAAGGGCCCCAGCCGGGCGGTCCGAAGCCCGAGCAGCTCGCGGTACTCCGGTTCCAGGCTTGCCACCGCGGCGGCGAACAGCACCCGGTAGCCGGGCCTGAGCATCGGGTGCAGGGGAGGATGCCGGATGAAGTGCACGGTTTCGGCAACCATCGGCCCGGCGGCGAGCGTCCCGCCGTCGTACCAGTCGCGGAGCTCGTGGCGCATCTGCCCGGCACTGACCGGAGGGGAGTCCACGCCCATCATTTCCCCGGCCTGCGCCCATTCGCGGACGTAGGCGTCCGGCCCGCCCGGAATCGCCGGCCCGAACATGGTGTGGGCCGTCAGGAAGGCATCGGTGAAGGCGATGTGGATCCAGCGCAGCAACTCCGGGTCGCTCGCCGCGTAGGGCCTGACGTCTCCCGCGGCGTCCCGATAATCGCCGCGGACCGGTTCGTGCAGGCGCTGGACCCAGGCCGTGGCCTCCCTCGCCGCCGTCGTCGACCCGTAGGTAACGGTAAAGATCCAGCGGATGGTGCGGGCCAGGCGCCCCAGCGGGTCCTCGCGGAAGTGTGAATGCTCGTGCACGCCGGTCAGGGCGCCGGGGTGCAGCGACTGCATAAGCAGCGCCCGGATGCCGGCCACGATCGCGGGCATGCCCCCGTGCACCGTCCAGACGGCCGAGCCCGGCAGGTGGTAGCCGGCGTCGTCGCCCTCCTCGAGACGGGCCACCCAGGGCGGCGCCGTGTCCCGTGACCCGGTGAAGGTATGCCGGAGTTCGGCCTGGAAATTCTGCAACATAGTGCGCATGGTCCATTCTGCGCCCGGATCCCTCCCTGCGGTACTTGGTGTCCGGACCGCGACTACTGAGGTGCTACCCGAGTTTCAAGAAGGGTAGTTCGGACGGTTCACACCCCTTGCCGATTGTGGTCCCATGAAAGAGGTCAGGCCGCGTTGCCGGCGACTGAGGATGTGGGGTTTACATCGTGGGAAAGCACTGGGGAAACACGACCAGCGAACCAAAAACAAGAAAACGAATCGTGGCGGTGCGTTGCCTCTCGGGAGGGTTTTGCCTCTCGCTGGCCGTGCTGACGTTCGGGGTCCAGGGAGTCACAGGCGCGGGAACGGCCGTGGTCTCGGTCGGCGTGCCGGACCGGGACGTGGCGGTCAGCCCCACGTTGCGCCCCGGGGCCGCGATCACCGCCGCCGGGGGAACGACGGCGGCGGCGACGGGCGCAGCGCAGGCCGCGGCCGCCGGGGCGGTCACTGCCGCGGGCGACCCGGGCGCGGGCTTCACGACGGACCCGCGGGCGCTGGTGGCGTACTCGCGCTCGGCCGTACTCACGGGCACCAAGGACGGCACCCCGGGGGAGCTCAACGTGGCCTCCTCCGGGTTGAAGCGGCCCGCGGAGGGTTTCCTCATGGCCCCCCTGGAGGTCCTGAACCCCTCGTCGCCGTTCGGCCTGCGGACCAGCCCGCTCTCAGGGGTGGCGGGGGAGTTCCACTGGGGCCAGGATTTCGCGGCGGCCTGCGGGACGCGGGTCTACGCCGCCGACGCCGGGGTGGTGCGCGCCGTGGGCTGGCACCCCTGGGGCGGCGGGAACCGCGTGGAGATCGACCACGGCAACGGCCTGATCACCACCTACAACCACCTGGAGGGGATCGCCGTGAAGAAGGGCGACTCGGTCCGCGTGGGTGAGGTGATCGCCAAGGTGGGCACCACCGGGTCCTCTACCGGCTGCCACCTGCATTTCGAGACCATCCTCAACGGGGTACACAAGAACCCGCTGGACTGGACGTTCCTTCCCATTACGCAGACCGACCCGCTGGGTCCCCTGGAGATGACCAGCTACGCGCCCGACGCCGGGCTCCCATCCAACTCCTCGCTGGGCTGGGCCATCCCGGTCTCCGACGATGGCCGGCACGAGGTGGCCAACGGCGCCCAGGAGATCCCGGCCGCCCTGCTCCCGCAGCTGCCCGGCTACACCGCGTCCTACTCGCCGTCGCCCTCACCGACGGCGGACGCCCTCTCACCCACCCGGCCGCCGTCGTCCACCACCGGGCAGGCGCCCGGCACCTCGGCGCCGGTGACCTCCGAACCGGTCACCGCCGCTCCGCCGGCGACCGGCACCACGACCGGTACGCCGACCACCAGCACGCCGCCCGCGACAACGCCGCCGGGGACGACGCCCCCGGCCACCACCCCGCCGGTCGGCTCGGAGGCGCCGTCCACGCCGCCGCCGGTGACCACGCCGCCAGCGCCCCCGGCGACCACCCCGGCCCCGCCGCCGGTGACGGAGGCCCCACCGCCCGTGGTGACCCCGCCGCCGGTTGTGGAGGTTCCCCCTCCGCCGCCGGTGGTCGAGCTGCCTCCGCCACCACCGCCCGTCGTCGAGGTGCCCCCGCCGGCCCCTGCGCCGCCGCCCGTGGTCACGCCGCCGCCGGTGACCTCGCCCGCCCCGGAACTGACCGCCCCGCCCGTCACCGCGGATCCCGCGCCGAGCGGCACTCCGGCCCCCACCGGCACAGTCGCCCCCTGACCGCCTGACTCCTGGCCCCCGGCCCTCCGGCCGCCGGCCACCCATACCGCCGCCCGTCGGCGTCGAATTACGGTTGTGACCATGCCGGGCTATGCTTCCGGCACGCCGACTCGACGCCCGGGAGGACCCCGCCATGACCGACCTCTACTCCGTTCCGCTCACCCTCAACGACGGCACCGAAACGGACTTCGGCCGCTACCGTGGGCAGGTGGTGCTGGTGGTGAACGTTGCCTCGCAGTGCGGCTTCACGCCCCAGTACGCCGGCCTCCAGGCCCTGCACAACAAATTTGAAGACGAGGGGTTCACCGTGTTGGGCGTGCCCTGCAACCAGTTCGCCGGCCAGGAACCGGGCAGCGACGCGGATATCGCCGAATTCTGCGACCGGAACTTCGGCGTCACCTTCCCGCTGACCGCCAAGGCCGACGTGCGGGGCAAGAACCAGCACCCGCTCTATTCCCGCCTCACCAAATTCAAGAAGGGCCTGCTGCCGGGCCTGGTGAAGTGGAACTTCGAGAAATTCCTGATCAACCGCGACGGCGAGATCGTCGCCCGGTTCGCCCCCACCGTGGAACCGGACGCCCCCGAGGTGATCGAGGCGGTGCAGGCCGCGCTCGCCTAAGGGACCGGTCGGGACCCTCGGCCCGCAAGGGCCCGAGGGGTCTATCCCTCCGCGCCATCCCGTCCTAGACTGGCCGGACCCTCCGACGTTCGGGCCGGTTCGCGGCTTTCTTGCGGCGCCCGCCGGCAGCGTTATCGACGCTGGCCAGGAGGGTGCATCAGAACGCTTCGTGAATCACAACTGGGCACTCAACATTGGGGTCCGTGAAACCAGGAGGAAAGTGATGACAGGAAACAAAGCCGTTGCCTACAAGGGGCCAGGGAAAGTCGAACTCATCGACATTGACTACCCCACTTTCGAACTCAAAGACGGACCAGGCGTCAACCCGGCCAACGTCGGCCGGCAGGTGCGCCACGGCGTCATCCTCAAGACCGTCGCGACGAACATCTGCGGATCGGACCAGCACATGGTCCGCGGCCGCACCACCGCCCCCGCCGACCTGGTGCTGGGGCACGAGATCACTGGCGAAGTCGTCGAGGTCGGTCCCGACGTCGAGTTCATCAAGGTTGGCGACATCTGTTCGGTGCCCTTCAACATCGCCTGCGGACGCTGCCGCAACTGCAAGGAACGCAAGACCGGTATCTGCCTGAACGTCAACCCCGACCGGCCCGGAAGCGCCTACGGCTACGTGGATATGGGCGGCTGGGTGGGCGGCCAGGCCAACTACGTGCTGGTGCCGTACGCGGACTGGAACCTGCTGAAGTTCCCGGACCGGGACCAGGCCCTCGAGAAGATCATGGACCTGACCATGCTCTCGGACATCTTCCCCACCGGCTTCCACGGCGCCGTGACCGCGGGTGTCGGCGTCGGATCCACCGTGTACGTCGCGGGCGCCGGGCCGGTGGGCCTCGCGGCCGCCACCAGCGCGCAGCTGCTCGGCGCCGCCGTCGTCATCGTCGGCGACATGAACGAGGACCGGCTCAAGCAAGCCCGAAGCTTCGGCTGCGAGACGATCGACCTGTCCAAGGGCGGACCGGCCGAGCAGATCGAGCAGATCCTGGGCGTTCCCGAGGTTGACTGCGGCGTTGACGCGGTCGGCTTCGAGGCCAAGGGCCACGGACATGACGCCAAGGAGGCACCGGCCACGGTGCTGAACTCCCTGATGGAGCTCACTGCGGCCGGTGGGGCGCTGGGCATTCCCGGGCTCTACGTCACCGGCGACCCAGGCGGCGTCGACGAGGCGGCCAAGAAGGGCGCGCTCAGCCTGAGCCTGGGCACCGGCTGGGCCAAGTCGCTGAGCTTCACCACCGGCCAGTGCCCGGTGATGAAGTACAACCGCGGCCTGATGATGGCGATCCTGCACGACAAGGTCCACATCGCCAAGAACGTCAACGCCAAGGCGATCGCCCTGGAGGACGCACCGAAGGGCTACGCCGAGTTCGACGCCGGCGCCGCCACCAAGTACGTGCTGAACCCGAACGGCTACCTCAGCTAGGGCCCGCCCCACCGGGTGACCTACGGTCCGGCGGCAGCCTTCCTGCACCAGGGTGCGCAGGTAGGGTGCCGCCGGATTACTTAATCCGCACGCGTAGCCGTGCCCGTTTTAAAGCTGCCTACCTGAGTTTGCCCACGTCCGGCCGGAAATCTGGTTGGATAGAAGGTACTGAGAGGGATCGCTGGGGGGACCGCCTCCACCCAACCAGGAAGGTTGCAATGGAGCTCATCGAGGCCGAGCACCCACGGCCACGCCATTTCCTACTCCACGTCAGTGACGCGCACCTGCTGGGCGGTTCCGATCCGCTGCACGGCGTCGTCGACGCCGAGGCCCACCTGCGCCAGCTTTTCGAGCAAGTCCAGGCTTCCGGCGCGCGCCCCGAGGCGGTGATTTTTACCGGCGACCTGGCCGACCGCGGGGAGGCCGACGCCTACGCCAAGCTGCGCCGGATTGTCGAACCCGCCTGCGAGGCCATGGGCGCGAAGATCATCTGGGCCATGGGCAACCACGACAACCGGGCCAACTTCCGTACCGGCCTGCTCGACGAACCCGCCCACGATGGCCCCGTGGACCGCAGCTACTTCCTGGACGGGTTGCGGATCATCACCCTGGACACCTCGGTGCCCGGCTTCCATCACGGCGAACTCAGCCCCGAACAGCTCGACTGGCTCGCGGCGGAGCTGGCCACACCGGCTCCGGACGGCACTATCCTGGCGTTGCACCACCCGCCCGTGCCGTCCGTCCTGGACCTGGCGGTGCTGGTGGAACTGCGCGGCCAGGCTGCCCTCGCGGCGGTGCTCCGGGGCACGGACGTCCGCACCATCCTGGCCGGGCACCTGCACTATTCGACGTCGGCCACGTTCGCCGGCATCCCCGTTTCGGTGGCCTCTGCGACCTGTTACACCCAGGACCTGAACGTCCCGGTGGGCGGCAGCCGGGGCCGGGACGGCGGCCAGGCGTTCAACCTGGTCCACGTCTATGAGCACACCATCGTGCACTCGGTGGTCCAGCTGGGCGAGGTGCTGCCGCCGGTGGGCGAGTTCGTCACGGCGCAGGAAGCCACCCGGCGGATCGCCGCGGCCGGCATCCGCATCCCCGACCAGGGCCGGCCCGAGAACCCCTCGGCCTCCGGCGACCGGAGCATGACGTTCTTGAACTAGGCCCGCGTCCCCTCCGGCGGCCGGTCCGGGAAGGCTCCGGTTACTTCTCCCAGGGCGCCTTGATCGGGAAATACTTCTCCAGGAAGTCCGTCACGATCTCGGCGCGTTCCTCGGCGGGGACCTCCGGGAAGCTGCCGTCGTTGAGGCAGAAGAAGTCCATGTTCCGCTTGGAGAGCAGCTTGGGCAGGTAGTTCAGGCCCGCCCGGGCGGTGGTGTCCACGTAGCGCACCTTGGCCGCCGTCTGGGTCACGGCCCGGCCGGTCAGCAGCGCGTAGTAGTGGTAGAACGAGTTCGTCACCGAGATGTTGTCCGCGGCGCGGAACCGGCTGGCCGCCGTGCGGGCGAACTCCTCCGGGAACTCCTGCTCCATCTTGGCGGTGACGCTGCGGCGCAACGGCGCCGCCGTGTGCTCCAGGTGGCGCGTGGTGATCCGGCCGAAGCGGTTCCACAGCAGCTTCCGGTTCACCCGGGCCGCGTTCTCGAACCCGCTCCGCTCGGCGTCGTTGTCACCCAGGCCGATCCGGGTCTCCGCCTCGATGAACTTGGTGATGCCGCCGGGGGTGAAGAACATGTCCGGGCCCACGGTGCGGCCGAAGAACATGTCGTCGTTGGAATACAGGTAGTGCTCGGAGAGGCCCTCGATGTGGTGGAGCTGGCTCTCCACCGCCTGCGAGTTGTGCGTGGGAAGCACCGACGTGTCGGCGAAGAACTCCTCGCTGCGCACGATCGTCACGGCGGGGTGGTCGGCCAGCCATTCGGGGGCGGGGGAGTCCGTGGCGATGAAGATCCGCCGGATCCACGGGGCGAACATGTACACGGAGCGCAGCGCGTACTTCAGCTCGTTGATCTGCCGGAAGCGCGCCTCGTGGTCGTCGCCCTCGCCGACGACGACGCCGGCCATCCGGGCCTTGCGCGCGGCGATGTACTCGGGTGAGGAGCCGTCCACCCAGGAGAAGACAATGTCGATGTCGAAGTTGATGTCGCTGGCGTGGTCGGCGAACATGTTCTCGATCGTCGGCCAGGTGTGGCCATAGCGTTCGACCGTGCCGCGCACCGCGTCCTGGGCCAGCAGGGTCCGGCGGGTCAGGGAGTTCTCGATCGGCAGGATCAGCTGGTCGCCCTCGAAGCTCCAAAGTTCCAGCTGCACGCCTGCGGAGGCACCGAACTCAAGGCCGCCGTTGGGTTCCACGCACGGCCGGTAGAGCCGGAAGATCCGGGCCTGGCGGTTGGGCGAGAGCTCGCCGTCGGCCACCAGGACCGAGGACTTCTTCTTGGCGTCCACGGTCATGGAGTAGAACGGCTCGTCCCTGCAGGCCTCCACCAGGGCGGCGCGCAGTTCCCGGCGGTTCTTCCAGTCCACGGCGATCACCGGCCGGTGGTTGTTGCCGCGGACCAGCAGGTAGTCGATGTCCGCACGGACCAGCACCTCACGGACGAATAACAGGTCCTCGACCATCGACTGGTACGGGGTGCGGTTTTCATTGATCAGCGCGTAGCGGCCGTGCCTGCGGACAATGTCGCTGCGCGTTCGGAACCTGGCGACGGCTGCCGCTGACGTGACCTCTGCATGGGCGTGGTCGTCCTCGGTGGCCTGGCTGCCGTAGTAAATCTCGTCCTGGATCAATGCGTCGGTGATGTCGATTCTCCGTTTTCCTGACTGGCTTTCGTGCTAGCCGCGTTGTTACTGGCATGATATCGCGGGCCGCCAAAACGGCCCGTCACAGCGGCCGCGGCTCAGCCGGCCAGGGCGGCCCGCCAGTGCCGCAGGAAGGCCGCGCCGGCGTCGTCGTGGATGACGTCCGCGCCCAGCCCCAGGTCCGCCGCGGTCAGCACCTCGTAGGGTTTGACCGGGATGCCGTCCGCCGGCCGGACATCCACGTGCTTGACCGGGTGGTCGTTGTGGAACAGCCAGTCGGCCATGGCGTAGTCGGTGCGGGAGTCGCCCACGGTCCGCCATGCCTGCGGAGTGATGCCCTGGGCGGCCAGCAGTTCGACGGCGCGGCTGGCGCCGAGGTCCTTGCCCAGCCGGACGGACTCGATGTCGGTGGAGATGATGGTGGGGTCCACGCGGTAATCGATCGCGTCGTCGCTGTCCGGGATGTGGCGGTCCAGCCGGACGACGCCGAGGCCGTGCCGCTGCATCAGGTCCATGGCGTCGGCGTCGAACAGGGCCTGTTCGGCGCGGTAGTCGGCGTTGGCGACGTCGACGTGCTGCTCCACCGAGACCATGGCGCGCTTGGTTTCATCGAAGAACATGTGCGCCGCGTAATCCTCGGCCACCAGCCGCCGGACGTCGTCGCCGAACGCGGCCGGGACGGCGAGGGCGTCATCGACGTGGACGGTGCCGGGGCCCGCCGCCGTGTAGCTGAACCAGACGGCGCCCTTCTCGCAGATCGCGTGGACGGTCAGGCCGGCGGGCATCCCGGCGGCGATCATCGGGTCCATGACCTGCTCGCGGATGAAGGCGTCCGAGCGGCCGGTGTTGAAGATGACGGGGATGCCGGCGGCGGTGAGGGTCAGCAGGTCGGCGATGATGCCGGGGGTGACGGTTCGGGTGACGGGGCTTGCGATGGGGCCGTCGACGTCGAGCAGTAGGGCCAGCGGCGGGGTGGAAGCCTCGGAATCTCTCATGCCTCCATTCTCTCAGCCGGTGCAGGGGGCCGCGGATGGTTACTGTTTGGCCACAACCTCCGGCGCCGGGGCTCCGTGGATTCCCCTGACCCGGGTTGTTCCATAGGCTTGCATGGTGATCTTCAAAGCTGTGGGCGAGGGACGCCCTTACCCCGACCATGGTTTCCATACGCCCAAGGACTGGGCGGCACTGCCGCCGCGCCCGGTCCGGCTGGATGAACTCGTGACCACCAAGCGCACCCTGGACCTCGAGGCCCTGCTGGCCGAGGATTCCACCTTCTTTGGCGACCTGTTTCCGCACGTCGTGGAGTTCCGCGGGGTGCTGTACCTCGAAGACGGGCTGCACCGGGCCGTCCGCACCGCGCTGCACCAGCGCACCGCCATCCACGCCCGTGTCCTGGTGGTCAATGGCTAGGAAGCCGCAGGACCCGACGGTTCTGCATGGGCATCATGTGGTGACGGGCTCGGACCTGCGGGCCACGTTTGTCGAAGAGGACGAGCTCGAGAATCCGGACCGGATGCGGCGCCGGATCCTCCACGGGGTGGTCCTGGTGCTGCTGGTGGGGCTGCTGGTTGCCGCCGTGGTGGTGGCGATGGCCATCCAGAACGGCCAGATCAAGATTCCGACGGCGGAGCGGAGCCCCGCCGCGGTCTCGGCCTGCCCGGAGGCCACCTACGACTACGTTCCGCACGAGAAGATCCGGCTCAACGTCTATAACTCCACCAACCGGCCGGGGCTGGCGAAGACCGTGGCGGACGAGCTGGTGGCCAGGAAGTTCGCCGTCGGCACCGTGGGCAACACCGAGTCCGGCTTCCACGGGGTGGCGCTGGTGGTCTCAGGCGCGGCAGGGCAGTCCTCGGCCTTCAGCGTCCAGCGGAACCTGCCGGGGTCCGACTACGTCCAGGACGGCCGCACCGACGCGACCGTGGACGTGATCCTGACCGGTGACTTCAAGGACCTGGCCAAGCCGGAACTGGTCGACCAGACCCCCGGCAAGCTCAGCTGCCCGCGGGAGACCCGCCGCGAGGCGGACGCCCCGGCGACGCCGGTGGTGCCGTCCGTCGTGCCGGCCAGCCCCAACCCCTAGCGAAACCTTTGACCCTCTAAACCGTCAGGCCGTGAGGCGCAGGGGACGGCCGGCGTCGTCGAACCGTGCGCCCGCACCGAGCTGGACGAACCGCACCGTCCGAGCGATCCGCGCCTCCGCCTCGGGATCCGCCCCGGCCCCGTCGCCGCGGGCGGCGCTGGAGGAGAGTGTGCCGTGGATGAGCTGGGCGAGCTGCCCGATGTCCGCGTCCGGGAGGTAGTGCTGGGCGACGCCGTCGCGGAGGATGTCCTGCAGCAGGACGCTGAGTTCGCCCACGTGGTCCGCCAGCTTCGCGAAGGACGCGGGGGAGAGGACGGCGGCCATGGCCGGGCCCGGCGGCAGGTGCCTGCGGCTGAGGTCCGCCACCTGAGCGCGGACGTACAGCGCCAGGCGGTCCACGGGGTTGTCAAGGCCGGCCAGCGCCTCGCGGAGTTCCACCAGGAAGCGTTCGGTCTCGTCCAGGGCGTACGCGATGAGGAGCTCTTCGATGTCCGCGTAGTAGTTGTAGACGGCGGTGCGGCCGATCTGGGCGTGCCGGGCGACGTCGGTCATGGTCAGCCCGGGAAGCCCGTGCGTGAACAGCAGTTCACCGAAGGCGGTGAGAATCCGCCGCTGGGTCTCGGCGCGTTGGGCGGAGTTGCTCGCGGCCGTAATCCTGGGCATACGGACACTTTAGCGCGATCTGTCAGTAAAGTTCCGGCGGGCGGCCAGCTAGCCCATAACCCCGCCGTCGGCTCTTTGCCTGTGACGCGGAAATATCACCTGCCGGAAACGCCGCCGAAACGTGGGCGGGGCAAGCTGGGGATCATGGGAGCCCCGACGACGGGGCGGACGCTGGGGAGGAGCAATTTCATGGAGGACAACGGGACGGCCGTGACGACGTGCGCGGAGCTGTCGGTTGGGGACGACATCGAGGCCTGGCACAACGGCAGGCTCTTCCACCGCGGGCGGGTGACCCAGACGGTGCCCCTGATGGAGCTGTTCTGGATCCTCGATTCCCGGACCGGGGCGCGGAAGCTGCTGGACGTCGAGGCGCTGGAGATCATCCGTTGCGTACCGGACGAGGCGGGCCGCACCGTGGATCTGGCACAGCCCGCCTGAGGGTATCGCCTAGATCGCGCAGCCGTCCGGACCGCAGGCAGCGCCGTCGGCGCCTGAGGCATCAACCATCACCAGCGGCTGGCTCTCCTGCCAGGCCTGGTCCAGGGCCGCGCTGAACGTCTCGGCCGGCTGGGCGCCTGAAATCCCGTACTTCCGGTCGATCACGAAGAACGGCACGCCGCTCACGCCAAGGGCGCGGCCCTCGGCAATGTCGTTGCGGACGGCGTCGGAGTACTTATCGGTGGTGAAGAGCTCGTCGACCTCGGCGGCGTCGATCCCGAGCTCGAGGCCCAGCGAGGTGAGATAGGACCGGTTCCCGATGTCCTGGCCGTGCTCGAAGTGGTCGCTGAGCAGCCGTTCCTTGGCGACATCCTGCTTGCCGTGGGCCGCCGCGAGGTGGATCAGGCGGTGCGCCGCGAAGCTGTTCGCCACCACCACGTCGCCAAACTTGTAGTTCAGGCCTTCCCCGGCGGCCTGCGCGGCCACGTGGTCGAACATGCCGGCGACCTGCTGCGGGTCCAGGCCCTTGCGGGTACTCAGGTAGTCCAGTTCGGTGCCGTCATAGTGCTCCGGCAGGTTCGGGTCCAGCTGGAAGCTGCGCCACTGGACCTCCACGGAATCGCGGTGGGGGAAGGCGGCCAGGGCGGTTTCAAAACGGCGCTTGCCGATGTAGCACCAGGGGCAGGCGACGTCGGACCAAATCTCAATCTTCATGCTTTCCACAACCGAGATGCCCCCCGGGGCATTCCCGGACAACGACGGCGGAGCCGGGTCAGTCGGCGAGCGGACGTTCCAGCACGAAATCGTGTTCCACTGTGTCGCCCAGCCGGAAGGACTTGGTGCCCACCTGCCGGAAACCGGACTTTTCGTAGAAACGGATGGCCCGGGCGTTCTGGCTGTTGACCCCCAGCCAGAGCCCGCGGGCACCGGTGGCGGCCGCGGCGGCGACGCTGGCCCGCATCAGCTCGGCGGCCGCCCCGACGCCGTGGTGGTCCGGGTGCACGTAGCACTTGCTGAGTTCGGCGGCCGGGGTGAGGCCCAGGGCGGAGGCCACGTCGGGGTCCTGCGTCGGCCGGTCCACCAGCAGGCTGTAGCCGCGCAGGGCGCCGTCGACGTCGAGGACCAGGACGGTCACGTCCGGGTCGGCGAGGTAGTCCCGGAAATTCCGCTCGCTCAGGGTGTTGGCAATGTGCGCCGCAATGTCCTCCGGCCGCGACTCGGGCGGGCAGGCGAGCGGGAAGGTGACGGCGGCCAGTTCGGCCAGGGCGCCGGCGTCCGCAAGGGTGGCTTTCCGGATCAGGTGGGTCATAGCAAAACCCTAGTCCCGGTGCCGGGCAGGGTGTCAGCCGGGCGGGTACGTGACGAAGGCGAAGTGGTCCGAGTCCGGAGCCCAGCTGTTGACGTTCAGCGTTCCCTGGCCGCCGAACACGGCCCAGCTGTACATCGGGGTGGTCCAGTCCTCGAGGGCGACGACGACGACCTCGACGTCGAGATTTTCGGGGTGGCCAACCGTTCCCGTCGGGAACCGGAGGTAGCTGGCGAACCGCCCGTCCGGGGACAGATGCGGGAACCAGTCGACGCTGGCGCTCCTGAGCAGGCACTCCAGCCTGGACCCGTCGGGGCGGACCCTGGCCAGCTGGGCGTGTCCGGGACGGTCGGTGAAGGCCTCGGTGTTCAGGTAGATCCATGCCCCGTCCGGCGAATATTCCGGGCCGTCGCAGTGCCCTGGTCCGGTGTCGACAGCGGTGACGGGTCCGCCGTCCGCGGGCATGGTCACGAGGCGGCCGGGCCGGGAGAAATCACCGGCTTCGATGGCGACGGCGGCCAGCCGGGCGCCGTCGGGACTGATCCCGTGCAGGTAGTGCGCAAACCCGTCCTCGGCGGTGACCCGCTCGGCATCGCCCCCGCCGATGCCAGCCCGGTAGAGGTGCCCGTCCTCTGCGGAGAGGTAGAGGCAGCCTCCGCCGGGGGCGATCACGTGGTCGTTGTTGAGGGCGGGCACCCCCGTGACCCGGATGGCCGCGAGTGACCGGCCGGCCAGTTGCAGCCGCCACAGGACGCCGGCACCGTTGAGGATCAGCGCTGAACCGTCCGTAGTCCAGTTCGGGGCTTCCAGAAGCAGGCTGTCGGTGGAGTAGATCAGCTCACGGGAGCCCGTGAGGGCGGATCCGACCCAGACCTCGCAGCGTTGACCGGGTTGCAGGGTGCGTGGCACGGCCTACTGCGTGAAGGCTGCGTCGAAGGAGGCGCTCGAAGCCGGGAAATCAAACTTCTTGAGCGCCGCTAGGGCCTCCGGGGCGCCGTGCAGGCGGTCCATGCCGGCGTCCTCCCATTCGATCGAGATGGGGCCCGTGTACCCAATGGCGGTGAGGGCGCGGAAAGAGGATTCCCAGGGCACGTCGCCGCGTCCCGCGGAGACGAAGTCCCATCCGCGCCGGGGGTCGCCCCACGGCAGGTGGGAACCCAGGACGGTGTTCCGCCCGGTGGGCCGGAGCTTCGTGTCCTTGCAGTCCACGTGGTAGATCCGGTCCTTGAAGTCCCAGATGAAGGAGACCGGGTCGATGCCCTGCCACATGAAGTGCGAGGGGTCCCAATTCAGGCCGAATGCTTCCCGGTGGCCGATGGCTTCCAGGGTACGGACAGTGGTCCAGTAATCGTAGGCAATCTCGCTCGGGTGGACTTCGTGGGCAAAGCGGACACCGCATTCGTCGAAGACGTCCAGGATCGGGTTCCAGCGGTCGGCGAAGTCCTGGTAGCCGGCCTCGATCATTTTTTCCGGGACGGGCGGGAACATCGCCACGTACTGCCAGATCGAGGAGCCGGTGAATCCGACGACGGTGTCCACGCCGAGAGCCTGGGCGAGGCGCGCGGTGTGTTTCATTTCCTCGGCTGCGCGCTGCCGGACGCCCTCGGGGCCCCCGTCGCCCCACACCTTGGAGCCTACGATCGCCTCATGCCGGAAGTCGATGGGGTCATCACAGACGGCCTGGCCCTTGAGATGGTTGGAGATGGCCCAGACCTTGAGGTTGTACTTTTTCAGCACCGCGAGTTTGGACTCGACGTAGCCGGGTTCGTCCCACCGCCAGGCGTCCAGATGGTCGCCGGAGACGGCGATTTCCAGGCCGTCGTAGCCCCAGCCGGAGGCCAGCCGGGCGACGTCCTCGAAGGGAAGGTCGGCCCACTGGCCGGTGAACAGGGTGTACGGGCGGCCCATATCAGGCTCCTTCGGGGGTCGTGGCGGGTGACATAGCTGAGGGCGTTGCCGGTGGCGTGGTGAGCTGGATGGTGGAACTCTTGGCGGCTGCGCTTTCCTCGATCGCGGCGAGGACACGTTGGACGTTCAGTCCGTCCTCGAACGACGGCGCGGGCGCCGTCCCGCCGTCGATCGCTACCAGGAAGTCGCGGATCTCGTGGGTGAAGGAGTGCTCCCAGCCGATGGTGTGTCCTTGCGGCCACCACGCCCTAATGTACGGGTGCTCCGGTTCGCTGACGAGGATGCGGCGGAACCCTTGTTCCCGGACCGGGAGCGTTGCGTCCAGGAATTCGAGCTCATTGAGCTCTTCCAGGTCGAACAGGATGGTCCCCTTGCTGCCGTAGATCTCGAGTTTGAGCGCATTTTTTTGCCCGGTGGCGACCCGGGACACCTCCACCGAAGCGATTGCGCCGGAGGCCAGAACGAGCGTGGCCCACGCCGCATCGTCCACAGTCACCTCCTCCGGGCCGTCCCGGCCCGGCCGGGTGGGGGTGAAGGTGTGCAGCCGGCCGGAAACCTCGATGACCTGGTCCCCGAGCAGGAACAGGACTTGGTCGATCGCGTGCGAGGCGATGTCACCGAGCGCCCCGGAGCCGGCGGTGTGCTTGTTCAGCCGCCAGGTCATGGGCGATTCCGGGTCCGCCAGCCAATCCTGCAGGTATGCGGCGCGGACGTGCCGCACCGTGCCGAGCCGGCCCTCGGCGATCAGCTCGCGGGCCAGGGCCAGGGCTGGGACCCGGCGGTAGTTGAAGCCGACCATGGCCTGCACGCCGCGGCCGCGGGCGGCCCGGGCCGCCGCCGCCATGGCCTCGGCCTCGGCGAGGGTGTTGGCCAGGGGCTTCTCGACCAGCACATGCTTGCCGGCCTCGAGCGCCGCGATCGCGATCTCGGCGTGCATCCAGCCCGGCGCGCAGATGTCCACGATATCCACGTCGTCCCTGGCAATCACCTCGCGCCAGTCCGTGGCGGATTCGGCCCAGCCGTACCTGGCGGCCGCCGCGGCAACCCCCTCGGCGTCCCGGCCCACCAGGACCCGGCGTTCGAAGGCTGGCACGTCGAAGTAGCTGGCGACATTGCGCCAGGCGTTCGAATGGGCTTTGCCCATGAACGCGTAGCCGATCATGGCCACACCGAGCGGTGCGGAGTTCTTCGGTGTTCCGGCCCCGGGGACGGCCGGGATTTCCTGGGGGGTCATGGCTGTTCCTAGAGGGTGGAAGCGGTGGGGTCCCAGTCCTCGGGGAGGGCTGCGGACACGGGGGCTGTACTGTCCACGTCGATGAAGGTGCCGGCGTCGATCGACTCGGAGATCGAGACCATCGTGTCCAGGACGTGGTAGGCGAGGTCGCCGGTGGCGCGGTGCGGGACGCCGGAGCGGAGGGACCGGGCCATGTCCAGCACCCCCATGCCCCGTCCGTTGGCCGGTCCGGTCGCGGGAACGACGGTCCAGTCGTCGTCCCCGGCGCGCCAGAGCCTGATGTCACCGTCGAAGTGGTTCGGGTCGGGCAGCGAAATGGTGGCCTCGGTGCCGGTGATTTCCACGAAGCCCATCCGTTGCCGCGGGGACTCGAAGGAGAACACGCTGTGTGAGGAGGCACCGTTCTCGAACTGGGCCATGGCGGACACGTGGGTGGGTACCTCGACGGTGAATTCCTCGCCGGCCTTGGCCCCGGAGCCGATCACTCGGACGTCCTTGGCCTTGGAACCGGTGGCCGCCACCCGCCGGACCGACCCGAAGGTTTGCACGAGCGCGGTGAGGTAGTAGGGGCCCATGTCGAACAGGGGGCCTGCGCCGTGCTGGAAGAGGAACGCCGGGTTGGGGTGCCAGGACTCTGGTCCCGGGGTCTGGAACGTGGTCATGGCGGTCAGCGGGGTGCCGATGTCGCCCCGTTCGATCAAGCGGCGGGCGGTCTGCAGGCCGGCACCGAGGAAAGTGTCGGGCGCGGTGCCGAGCCGGAGGCCGGCGGCGTCGGCGGCCTTGAGCAGGCCGAGGCCGGACTCGCGGTCTAGGGAGAACGGCTTCTCAGTCCAGACGTGCTTGCCGGCGTTCACGGCGGCGGTGGCCACCTCGACGTGGGCTGCCGGGATGGTCAGGTTCACGATGATCTCGACGTCGGGGTGGTTCAGTGCCGCGTCGACGCCGCCCGACTGGGCGATGCCGTATTCTTTGGCGCGTGCCGCCGCGGCGTCCTCGAAGAGATCGGCGATGACGTGGACTTTCACGTCGGGGAAAACAGTCAAGTTGTCCAGGTACTGCTTGCTGATGTTGCCCGCGCCGATGACGGCGACGCCCACCGGGCCGCGGCGGGTTTCGGGTGCCGCGCTCACGCGTCCACGTCCTGGGCGCTCGCAGAGCCTGCGTTCAGGTAGGCCAGGGACTGGGCGATCCCGTCGAAGATGTCCCCGGAGTAGTCGTCGAATTCGACGACGCCGACCTCCAGGGCGTGGGCGGCGCCGATGACCTCCCAGACCGGGATCTTGCCCTGGCCGGCGGGCAGCTGGGCCTTGGTGTCCGCAGTCACGGGACCGTCCTTGATGTGGATGAAACGGACCCGGTCACCGAGCCGATCGAGCAGGGCGGCAGGGTCCTGGCCGCCGACGGCCGCCCAGTAGGTGTCGACTTCCAGGACCACGTCGGTGTCCAGCAGGCCGGCAAAGTATTCCAGTGCGGTCTGGCCCTCCACGCTGGACTCGAGCTCCCAGGCGTGGTTGTGGTAGCCGACCCGGATGCCGTATTCGGCGCCCTTTTTGGCCGCGGCGTTGAGCTTGGCTGCGGTGGACTGGATGTCCCCGGCGTCCTGCCAGTGCTCGGCCGGGAGGTACGGGTCGATCACTGTGGTGATGCCGAGGTCCTTGGCGGCGGCGAAGATCTGGTCTTGGTCCTGGCTCAGGAGCGGCGCGTGGCCGGTGGGGGCGGTCAGGCCGTTTTCCGCCAGCGCCGCGCCGAGTTCTGCGGCCGTGGCCACGAAGTTGTAGGGCTCGACCTGGGTAAACCCGATGGCGCTGACCTTCTTGATGGTGCCGGGGAGATCCTCGGCGATGGCGTTGCGGAGGGTGTACAGCTGAAGCGAGTACGACATGGGGTTCCTTTGCGGGGTGAGGGTGGTCGGGTGGGGGCTGGCCTAGCGGCCGGCGAGCGAGCCGCCGATGCCGCCCACGCTGAAATATTTGTTGAGTGTGGCGAACACGATGATCGGCGGGAGCATCATGATCACGGCCAGTGCCATGACGGAAGTCCAGTCCGTGGCGTTTTGCTGGAAGAAGGACTGCACGCCCATGGGGAGGGTGAATATTTCATTGGAGCGCAGGAAGACGATGGCGACAAGGTAGTCGTTCCAGGCCAGCAGGAAGGCGAAGATCGCGGTAGAGAGGACGCCGGGGAGGCTGTTGCGGAGCACCACTTTGGTGAAGGACCCGAAGACCGAACAGCCGTCGATCCAGGAGGCCTCCTCCAGACTGACGGGGATCGAGTCGAAGTACGCCGCCATCATCCAGGTGGCCACCGTCATGGTGGAGCCGACGTAGATGATCGTGATGCCCAGCAGGTTGTCCACTAACCCCATCCCGGCGAAGAGGATGAACAGCGGCACCACCGAGGTGATGATGGGCAGGGACTGCATGACAAAGAGCAGGAGCGAGTAGCCGGACACGGCCCGGCTGCGGCCGCGGGACAGGACGTACCCTGCCGGTGCGGCCACCGCGACGGACACCACCACGGTGGAGAGGGTGGTGATGAGGCTGTTTTGCAGCCAGGTGGCGGCCAGGGTGCCGGAGAAGACGCCGGTGATGTTCTCGAACGTCAGTCCCGTGGCGGTGCTGTGCGGGCCCGGGGTGAAGGCAAGGATCACCGTGACCATGATCGGGATCAGGACGATCACGGTGATGATCAGGATCAGGACGAAGCGCCACCAGCGGCCGCGCTGGCCGGCTTCGGAGAGAGCCCGGCGGGGTTTGCCTGCTGCGCTGGTTCCCGTGGTGAGGCCGGCCTCAGGATGGGCGTGGAGGACTGCGCTCATTATTCGACGCTCGACTTTCGGATCTGGCGGTACAGGAGAACGGAGATGACTACCAGGGTCATGGTCATCAGGAAGGCGATGGCCACGCCGGGTCCGGTCGCGAAGTCCTGGAAGACCGTGCGGTAGGCCAGGACCACGAGGGAGGTCGTGGCGCTCACGGGGCCGCCGCCGGTCAGCAGGTAGATCGTGGGGAAATCGTTGACGCAGAAGATCGTCATCAGGATCCACGAGATGTAGGTGGAGCGCGCGATCAACGGCAGGGTGATCTGGCTGAACTGCTGCCACCGGGTGGCACCGTCCATGCTGGCGGCCTCATACACCGTGGTGTCTACGGACGCGAGGGCCGCGGAGGTCATCATCATCATGAAGGGAAAGCTCACCCAGACCTTGAAGACCATAACGGTCCCCGCGGCGAGCGTTGGGTCCGCCAGGAACAGCGGGGTGCCCATTCCGAGGTTGCGGAACATGCTCGGGATCAGGCTGTCGGGCGTGGCGACTAGCCAGTTCCAGGCGGTGGAGGAGACCACGATCGGAACCACCCACGGCAGCAGCAACAGCACCTTGAAGGTGCCACCGGCGGGGATTCTGGTGCGCAGGAGCAGCGCCAGTCCCAGGCCCACCAGCCACGAGCCGAAGACGCCGACGATCGTGAACCACAGGGTGAACTGCGCCGCTTTCCAGAAGGCCGGGGAGGAAAGGACCGAAGCGAAGTTGTCCGTGCCCACAAAATTTCCGGACTGCAGCAGGTCCCCGTCGTGGGTGGCTTGGATCGCGGCGTAGATCAGTGGATAGCCGTGGATCAGGACCAGGAGGACAACGGAGGGAATCAGCAGCCAGAAGAAGGTCCGGGTGGTCTGCGCGCTGAGCTTGCTCTTGCGCTTCGCGGGGGACACTCCCGGGCCGCCGGGGGCCAGCCCCCGGCGGGCCCGGGCTAGGCCGGACGTGGCGGTGGTAGTTGACATGGCCGGGCCGTTACTTCTTGAGGACCGATTCGAGACCCGACTGGAAGGTCTGAAGCGCGGTCTTGGCGTCGGCCTTGCCGGTCAGGATGGTCTGGCTGAACTGGTTCAGGGCCTGGCCGCCGTCCAGAGCCGCGAGGTTGGCGTTGAGGGTGGAGCCCTGCGAGGCGAAGGTCTTGGCGATGGGCTGCCAGTCCTTGACGATCTTGACGTTGTTCGGATCGTTCGCAAACTCGGGGATCTGCGTGATCGATTTGAAGACCGGCAGCGCAGACATCAGCTTCTGGCTCCAGAGTTCCTTGAGCTGGCCCAGGTAGTAGACCAGGAACGCCTCCGACGCCTCCTGGGACGGCGTGTTCTTGTACATCATGATGTTGTTCGGGAAGACGATGGTGGCCTTGTCCCCGTGGGGGCCGGCGATGGGGTCGGCCACCAGCAGGTCGCCGGAGGTGTCGCCCACGCGCTGCGGGACGTTGACCTGGAAGAGGCCGTACCCGGCCTTGCCGTCCTTCCACTGCGCGGACATGTTGTCGGTGGTGTAGCTGACCGCCGCCGGATCGACGATGCCGTTGGAGACGAGTTCCAGAACGAACTCGATGGCCTCGACGTTGCGGTCATTCAGCAGGTCCAGCTGGCCGTCCTTGCTAAAGACGCCGCCGCCGTTGTTCACCATCATCATGATCATCGAGTGGTTGCCGTAGTTGTTGCCCGCGCCCGCACCGGTGGTGAAACCGAACGCGCCGACCTTCTTCAGCGCCTTGCCGGCCTCCAGCAGGGACGGCCAGTCCGTGGGAAGGGCGACATTGGCCTTCTCGAAGAGTGACTTGCGGTACCAGAAGACGCGCATGTCCAACTGCCAGGGCACGGCGACGTAGCCCTTGTCCGTCTTGAACGGATCCAGCACCCCGGGCAGGAAGTCGTCGTAGGTGCCGTTGCTCTTGAGGGTGTCGATGACCTTGTCGGCGTAGGCAATCTGTCCCTGCTGCTCGAACTGGAAGGCCTGGAAGCCGCCGCCGGTGGAGACGGCCGGGCCGGTCTTGGACGCGATCGCCGAAGAGAAGGTCTGGTAGAAGTTGTTCCACTGGATGATCTGGTAGCTGGCCTTGCTGCTGTTGGCCCCGGAGAAGCCTTCCGCGAGCTTCTTGGCCGCGTCGTTGTAGGCGGGGGTTGCCCACGGCATGTCCCAGAACTTAATGGTGCCGCCGCCCGCGGACTGGGTGGCGGAGCCGCCGCCGCAAGCTGCCAGGAGCGGGGCGCTGGCGGCGGCCGCGGCGAAGCCCAGAAATCCCCGGCGGGAGAAGGCGGAGGAGGATGTGTTGGTCACGATTTTTCCTTTCATGGCCGGTCCGTTGGTGCGGGCCGGCCGTCTCGACAGTGAGTTGATGTGGAAGTTAGTGCTGGTAGTGCGGTTGGTGCAGTTCAGCCTGTGAGGTTCCGGACGAGCGCTGCCACGGCGGCGAAGCGCTCCAGGTCGTCCAGCCCGTTTCCGGAATCGACGGCGGCGTGGAGCCGGAGCCAGCTCCGTCGGTGGGCCGACTCGAAGCGGGTGGGGAGTGTCGTGGAGCCGTCGGCGGTCACAGTGCGGACGTCCGCGGGCCAGGCCGCCGACGCCTCCGGGAGGGTGACGTCGGTCCGGCCGGTCCGGGTGAGGACCGAGATCCTGGCGGTGGAAGGAAGCGCCGCCGTCGTCGTTCCGTGCAGGGCAACGGGCGCGCCGCCCGGCAGCTGCCCCGCTAGCAGGTAGCCGCCAGGCTGCAGGCGGACCATCCGCAGCCCGGAGAGCTCCACCCCGCAGGCCAGCACGGCGCACAGGTGACGGGTCAACAGGGTCCCGGCCGCGGTGCCGGGAAGGGCGTAGGCCACCGAATCGCAGAGGACGGCGTTGGCCATGGCGCCGGCGACGGCGTCCAGGGCGGCGGCCGGCGGGGCGGTGAGCACAGGATTTCCCGCCCAGGCCTGGTCCAGTGCGACGGCGGCACCGGCGTCCGCGGCTTCCGCGGCGATGGCCCGGGGGTCTTCGGCGACGGGTTCGACGACGAGGACTCCGCGGGCGCCGCGGCGGATCGCCGCCGCGGCCCGCCCGGTCCATCCGGCGTCTCCGGCGACCGCAAGGACATCGGGCGCGCCGGCGGCGGGACCGAAGGACACGGGGAGCGACGCGAGCGCAGCCGCCGTCGTCCCGGCGACAGCGGTCTCCGCCGCGACCAGGAACCGGGCGCTCATGCCCGGGCCTCCGCTGCGGCCGCGGCCGCCGGACGGACCCTGCCGGCCGCGGCGTCGGCGATGGCCAGGGCGAATTCCAGGTCGTCGATGAGGGTCGCGGCGGAGGGCGCTGTTCCGGTGCCGCGGGCCAGGGCGGCGAGGCGGCGCCATTCGCCCTCGTAGCCGTTGTGGCCAAAGGGACCGAACACCGTCGTTTCTTCCCGAGTCCGGATCCATGCCGTTGCCGATCCGGCCTGGACGTAGGACGGGGTGAAATCGATCCGCAGGGCGGCGTCGTCGCCGATGGCTTCGAAACTCCAGTCGGGCTCCCAGGTGTCGTTCATGGCGGCGCGGAGTTCGATGGCGGTGTCTCCGGCCTGCAGGGAGAGGACGTAGCCGAAGGGTGCCAGCGCCTCGGCGTGGAGGACCCTGACCTGCGCGAAATCGGGGCAGAAGCGCCGCACCAGGGGCAGATCGTGGATGGCGAGCCCCATCACGCCGCCGGAGAGCATCGCGGCGTCGGCATCGGGGCCGGTCTGAGGCCGTCCCGGCGGGGGAGTGCGGCCCACTACCTCAGTGGCGAAGTCCTCGAAACGGGGGTTGGGCGGCAGCACGATCGAGGAACGGATGGTGTGGACCTGCCCGGGCAGGGATCCCCAGGCGGCTTCCGCCGCGAGCCAGGCCGGATCGAAGGTGTGCATGGCACCGACGATGATCGGCACGCCGGTTTCGGCCGATACGGCGGCGATGGCCTCCGCTTCCTGCCCGCTCATGGCGAAGGGCTTTTCGCAGAGGACGGCCTTCTTGCCGGCCCGGCAGGCGGCGATCACCTGCTCGGCGTGGAACTGGTGCGGGCTGCAGATAGCCACAATGTCCACCTCGGGATCGGCGAGCAGCTCGTCGGTGCTGGTGCTGAAGCGCGCCCCCACCCGCGCCGCCACAGACTCGGCGACCGCCGGGTCAACGTCCATGATGTGCCGTACCCGCAGAAGATCGCCCAGGCGTGCCAGGGAGGGCAAGTGGATTGCCTGCGTGACGGGTCCGCCCCCAAGAATCCCGACTCCCAATGGAGCGGCTGCCGCCTGTGGTTGGCTCGACACGTTGATTACCCCTTCGTAAGGCCGGCCCCGCCGGCTGAAGCCCGCCGCCTGTCGGTGACCTGGCTCACACCCAAGCTAGGGGGACTTTTGACGGGCGTCAAGCAAAAGTTGAAACATTTTCATCATTCTTTCTGCGGTGTGACATGCGTAAGAGCTTCGTGCTATCACTTACTCATGAGTACGACCACCGGTATAGACCCCGCCGCTCCCGACGCGGGCGGCAGCCTGTCCCGCGCCGGTGATCTCTTCCAGATCCTTCGCGACGGCAAGGCCCGGACGCGCGCCGAGCTGGCGCTGTCCACCGGGCTGGCGCGGTCCACGGTGGCGTCCCGGATCGAGGCGCTCATGGTCTCTGGCCTGGTCGGCCCGGCCGGGGAAGCCAGCTCGTCCGGCGGCAGGCCGCCGTCGCGCTTTGCTTTCAACCCGGCCGCCCGTTCGGTGCTGGCAGTCGACGTCGGAGCCACCCACGTGATCGTCGCCGTCACAGACCTCAGTGGCACCGTCCTCGCCGAATGCCGGTTGAAGCAGGACGTCGCCGACGGCCCCGCCGTGGTCCTGGACCGGGTCATCGAGGAAGCGCTGAAACTGCTCGACCGCGCCGGCCGGACCAAACGGGACCTGGCCGGAGTCGGCATCGGGCTGCCCGGGCCGGTGGAGCACGCCACTGGAATGCCGGTCAAGCCCCCGATCATGCCGGGCTGGGACGGGCACGACGTCGTCAAGCACGTCCAGCGTTCCCTTCCGGTCCCTGTCCTGGTCGACAACGACGTGAACATCATGGCCTTGGGCGAACAGACCGCCCACTGGCCCGGGGATGAGAACTTCCTTTTCGTGAAGGTGGCCACCGGTATTGGCGCGGGCATCATCAGCAGCGGGGAACTGCAGCGCGGAGCCAACGGGACGGCCGGAGATCTCGGCCACGTGCGCGTACCCCGAGGCGACGAGGTGCTGTGCCGGTGCGGCAACTACGGGTGCCTCGAAGCGCTGGCCTCGGGGCCCGCGGTGGCCCGCGCATTGCTCCAGCAGGGCCTCGATGCTAAGGACGGTGCGGACGTGCTGCGCCTGGTGGCCGGCGGAAACCTGCAGGCCATCCAGGCGTTGCGTCAGGCCGGGCGCGACCTGGGGGATGTCCTCGCGACCGTGGTGAACCTGTTGAACCCCTCCGTCATTGTGTTGGGCGGAAGCCTCGGCCAGGCCGGGGAGCACCTCATGGCCGGGGTGCGCGAAGTGGTCTACCGGCGCTCGCTGCCCCTGGCCACCACGCACCTGCGCATCGGTCAGTCCCTCGCCGGGGACCGGGCCGCCATCCTTGGAGCCAGCCACATGGTCACCCAGTACGTACTGTCACCGGCCGTTATCGAGGCGACCCTACAAGCGGCCGGCTGAGCCGCCGCAACCTTTCCGCCGATACCTTTCCGCCGATACCTTCCCGCAGACGTCACAGAGAAGCACTGCGGCCGGGCCGCCGTGATAGCAATGGGATTGATGAAAACATATTTCAGCCGGTCCGTCACGGCTCCGACCGAAGGTGCCCGGCCCGGGCGGGTGCTGCGGTGATGGCTGCCGCCAAACAGCCCAAGGCCTGGCTGATCATGCTGGCGATCGGCCTGATCGCCCTGAACATGCGCGGCCCGTTCGTCGCGGTCGCCCCCGTGGTGCAGAAAATGCGCACCGACCTGGGCTTCTCGCCTGTCGAAATCGGCTTCCTGACCGGCATCCCCGTGCTGTGCTTCGCCCTCGCGGCCCCGCTGGCCTCGCTGACCGGGCGGAAGCTGGGGCCTGAGTTCGCCGTGACCTTGACCCTGCTGGGCGTGCTGCTCGGCGTCGTCGTCCGCTCCGCCGGCGGCGGTGCCCTCGTGATGCTTGGCACCGTGATCCTGGGCATCGCCATCACGATCGGCAACATCGTGGTGCCGCTGATCATCCGCCGCGACTTCAGCCCCGCACGGCAGGGCGCGGCCATGGGCACCTACACAGCGGCCCTGAACATCGGCTCCTTCGTCACCTCGATGGTGACCGCGCCGCTGGCCGAGTGGCTCGGCTGGCGCCCGGCGATCGCGGCCTGCGCCCTGTTCGCCGTCGCCGCCGGCGCGGTCTGGGCCCTCGCCGTCGGGCGCCGCTCGATCCGCCCTGAGGCGATTCCCGGCTCGGACCCCGCCAAGGCCACCGGTGCGCCCGCATCACCGTGGATCACCGTGGCCCTGACGGCGGGCTTCGCCGGCCAGGCCTTCTCCTACTACGGCGTCACCGCCTGGCTGCCCAGCCTGCTGGCCGACGAGATCGGTCTGGCCCCGTCCGCGGCCGGCGCCGGGTCCTCGCTGTTCCAGATCCTGGCGATCGCCGGAGGCCTCGGCGTTCCGCTGGCGGCGCGATTCGCGTCGACGACGACCGTGGGGCTCACCCTCGGCGCCCTCTGGCTGACCGTTCCCGTGGGTCTGCTGCTGGCCCCGCAGCTGTGGTGGCTGTGGTCCGCCCTCGGCGGCGTGGCCCAGGGCGGCGGCATCACCCTGATCTTCATCGCCATCATCCAGCTCGCGCGCGACCAGGCCTCCGCGGGCCGGCTCTCCGCCATCGTCCAGGGCGCAGGCTACTCCTTCGGCGCCGTGGCCCCCACCCTGATGGGCTTCGTCCACGGGGTCTCGGACTCGTGGACCGGGCCGCTGCTGATGATTCTCGGCTCGGTGGCCATGTTCAACATCGGCTGCGCTCTTTCCCTGCGGCACATCCCGAAGGCCGCACACTAGGAACCAACACGTCAGGCCCATGACCCGGGATCGGGTCATGGGCCTGACGTATCCGTTCGACGCCGTTGTCGGGCGGGAAAGGGGTTCCGTTGCCGGGCCGCCGCCCCGGATTTCGGGGGCCTGTTGCGAAGGGCGTGGCGGTCCGGCGGACGGAATTCTTTGCGGGACCGCTGGTTAGGCGGCCACCAGGTCCGCTGCCTTGATGGCCGAGTCGGCGCCGTCGCGGGCCTCGTGCAGGTACCGGTCGTAGGCAGGCAGGGTCAGGAAGGCAGGGAACTCGTTGCTGAGGGTGACCTCTTCGAAGATGTCGCGGGCGTCGGCGAACCGGTCCCCTTCGAAGCGTTCCAGCTTGGCGAATTCCTCGTCCAGCATGTCCTCGATCCAGTCGCGGGTGATGACGTCGCCCTGGTCCGTGATGGCCCGGGAGAAGATCCACTGCCACAGCTGCGAGCGGGAGATCTCCGCGGTGGCGGCGTCCTCCATCAGGTTGTGGATGGTCACGGCACCGTTGCCGCGGAGCCAGGATTCGATGTAACGGATGCCCACCTCGATGTTGATCCGCACGCCGCGTTCGGTGATGATGCCGGTGGTGGAGGCGATGTCGATCAGGGCGCGGTCATCGGGGGTAACGTCCTCGCGGAGGCGGTCCAGCTGGTGCGGACGTTCGCCAAGGACGCCGTCGAACACCTCGCGGCATACCGGCACCAGGTCCGGGTGCGCCACCCAGGAGCCGTCGAAGCCGTCGGCGGCGTCGCGGGTCTTGTCGGCACGGACCTTCTCCAGGGCGATGGCGTTGGCCGCCTCGTCCTTGCGGTTGGGCACGGCCGCGGCCATCCCGCCGATCGCCATGGCGCCGCGCTTGTGGCAGGCGCGCACCAGCTGTTCGGTGTAGGCCCGCATGAACGGCTGGGTCATGGTGACCTGGTCACGGTCCGGCAGGACGAACCGGGGGCCGCGGGTCCGGAAGTTCTTGATCAGCGAGAAGATGTAGTCCCAGCGGCCGGCGTTCAGCCCGGCGGCGTGCTCGCGCAGTTCGTAGAGGATCTCCTCCATCTCGAACGCGGCGGTGATGGTCTCGATCAGCACGGTGGCGCGAATGGTTCCCTGCGGGATGCCCAGCAGGTCCTGGGCCAGGATGAAGATGTCGTTCCAGAGACGCGCCTCGAGGTGGTTCTCGATCTTCGGCAGGTAGAAGTAGGGGCCCTTGCCCTGGGCCATCAGCCGCCGGGCGTTGTGGTAGAAATGCAGGCCGAAGTCGACGATTCCCCCGGCCACCGGCACGCCGTCGATCAGCATGTGCTTCTCCGACAGGTGCCAGCCACGGGGGCGGACCACGATGGTGGGCAGCTCCTCGGCGGGGCGCAGCTTGTACTCCTTGCCCTCGGGGGAGGTGAAGTCGATCCGGCGCTCCAGGACGTCGGTGAGGTTCAGCTGGCCCTGGATGACGTTGCGCCACGACGGCGTGGAGGCGTCCTCCATGTCCGCGAGCCAGACCTTCGCGCCGGAGTTCAGCGCGTTGATGGCCATCTTCTTGTCTACCGGGCCGGTGATTTCGACGCGGCGGTCCTCCAGGCCGGGTGCCGGGGGAGCGACCCGCCACTCGGGGTCGTTGCGGATGGCGGCGGTCTCCGGGAGGAACCGGGGATCCTGGCCGCGGGTGATCTGCTGGCGCCGGTCGCGCCGGGCCTGCAACAGCTCCTGCCGCCGCTCCGCCGTCGCCCGGTGCAGCTTGGTGATGAAGGCCAGCGCGTCCGGCGTCAGGACCTCGCTCTGCCGGCAAATCGGCTGGGCGGTCAACGTGATGCCGTTGATGGTGAAGTTGTCAGTGAAGCTGTTCATTTCAAATCTCTCCTTAGAGAAGAAGCAAGTCGACGGCGGCGGTAGGCGGTTCGGGAGTGGGGCGCGAGGCCGAAGGTGCCGGGATTGCGGCAGCCTGCGTAAAAGGGGCCCTGTGTCCGGGTCCGTCCTCGCTCAGCGAGGTCGGACCCGGACATGGGGAATAGCAGGCCGAGCAATGCCGGACCAAAGGCCGGACGCAAGCACCGCCGTCGGGCGAAAGGTTAGTGGAACTGGCCTTCTTCGGTGGATCCCACCAGGGCCAGGGTGGATGCGTTCGGGTTGAGCGCGGTGGCGATGTCGTCGAAGTAGCCGGTGCCGACTTCGCGCTGGTGCTTGGTGGCGGTGTAGCCGCGTGCTTCGGAGGCGAATTCCTTCTCCTGCAGCTCGACGTAGGCGCTCATGCCTTCCCGGGCGTAGCCGTGGGCGAGGTCGAACATCGAGTAGTTCAGGGCGTGGAAGCCGGCCAGGGTGATGAACTGGAAGGTGAAGCCCATGGCGCCGAGTTCGCGCTGGAACTTGGCGATGGTGTCGTCGTCGAGGTGCTTGCGCCAGTTGAACGACGGCGAGCAGTTGTAGGAGAGCATCTGGTCCGGGAACTCGGCCTTGACGGCCTCGGCGAACTTGCGGGCCAGGGCGAGGTCCGGGGTGCCGGTCTCCATCCAGATCAGGTCGGAGTACGGGGCGTAGGCCTTAGCACGGGCGATGCAGGGTTCGATGCCGTTGCGGACCTTGTAGAAGCCCTCGGCGGTGCGAACGGGCTGTCCACCTTCGCGGAGGATGAATTCCTGGTCCCGCTCGTCGACGTCGGAGGTGATCAGGGTGGCTGCCTCGGCGTCGGTGCGGGCGATGACGACGGTGGGGGTGCCGGCGACGTCGGCGGCCAGGCGGGCGGCGTTCAGCGTCCGGACGTGCTGCTGGGTGGGGATGAGGACCTTGCCGCCGAGGTGGCCGCACTTCTTCTCCGAGGCGAGCTGGTCTTCCCAGTGCACACCCGAGGCGCCGGCCTGGATCATGGACTTCATCAGCTCGTAGGCGTTCAGCGGGCCGCCGAAACCAGCCTCGGCGTCGGCAACGATCGGAACCATCCAGTCCTCGACCGTCTGGATGCCCTCGGAGAACTCGATCTGGTCGGCGCGGAGCAGGGCGTTGTTGATGCGGCGGACCACGGTGGGAACCGAGTTGGCCGGGTAGAGCGACTGGTCCGGGTAGGTGTGGCCGGAGTTGTTGGCGTCGGCGGCGACCTGCCAGCCGGAGAGGTAGATGGCTCGGAGGCCGGCCTTGACCTGCTGCACGGCCTGGTTGCCGGTCAGGGCGCCGAGCGCGTTGGTGTACTTGCCTTCCTTGTGCTCCTCGGTGAGCTGCTTCCACAGTTTCTCCGAGCCGCGGCGGGCCAGGGTGTGTTCTTCGGAGACCCGGCCGCGGAGGCGGACGACGTCGGCGGCCGAGTAGTCCCGAGTGACACCTTCCCAGCGCGGGTTGGCAGCCCACTCGAGCTCCAGGGCGGCAGCCTGCTCGGTGGCGGAGTCCTGGGCGGACGGCTGCTGGTTGGGCTCAAATGCTGCGGTCATTACTGATCTCCTTTGATGGCCCGGCCCGGCGGGGCCGCCTCTTCGCGGGAACCCGCCGGATAATCCGGAGCTGTGAAACTTTCTGTGGGATCTACTTTTCTGCAGTTTCAAGAGGCTTTCTAGAAGAAACCTCTGGAAAGAAATGCAGTTCTTCCCGTATTCTCAAAAAATGCATCCGAGCAGCTGGAACCGGCAGACCGCAGCCCCCTCCCTCCCCGCCGAACCTGAGGTGGACGTGATCAGCATGGGCCGCCGGGTCCGGCACCTGCGCAAGGCGGCGGGCCTGACCCTGGACGACCTGAGCGCCGCCGTCGGCACCGCCCCCAGCCAGCTGAGTCTGATCGAAAACGGTAAGCGCGAACCCAAGCTGGGGCTGCTGCAGCACCTGGCCTCGGCGCTGGGCGTCAGCATCGACGAACTGCTCGGCGCGGAGCCGCCCAACCGGCGCGCGGCCCTCGAAATCGAGCTGGAACGCTACCAGCGCAGCCCGCTCTATGAATCCCTGAACCTGCCGAAAATCCGCATCAGCTCGCGGCTGCCGATGGATGTGCTGGAGTCGATGGTGGGCCTGCAGCACGAGCTGGAGCGCCGGCTCAACGAGCAGGTGGCCACCCCCGAGGAGGCCCGCCGGGCCAACGGCGAACTGCGGGCCATGATGCGGGAGCGGAACAACTATTTCCCCGAGTATGAGGCGGAGGCGCAGAAGGTCCTCGCGGCGGTGGGCCACACCTCCGGTCCGCTGTCCCACCACGTCATCGCGGACATCGCAGCGCACCTTGGGTTCAGCCTTCACCACGTGGGCGACCTGCCGCATTCCACCCGGTCCGTGACGGATCTGAAGAACCGCAGAATTTACCTCACGCAGAACGCCCGCAGCGATCACGACCCCCGGTCGGTGCTGCTGCAGGCCCTGGGCCACTACGTCCTGGGCCACCAGACACCCACAAACTACGGTGACTTCCTGATGCAGCGGGTGGCCACGAACTACTTCGCCGCGGCGCTGCTGCTGCCGGAGAAGGCCACGGTGGAGTTCCTGCAGCGGGCCAAGCAGGCCAAGGAAATCGCCGTCGAGGACATCCGGGACGCCTTCGCCGTGTCCTACGAAACGGCCGCGCACCGCTTCACCAACCTCGCCACCGAGCACCTGGACCTGCGCACCCACTTCCAGAAGACCCACAAGAGCGGCATCATCTACAAGGCGTACGAGAACGACGGCGTGACCTTCCCGCAGGACCACACGGGCGCCATCGAGGGTCAGCCGTCCTGCCGGAACTGGACCTCGCGCGTGGTGTTCGACGTCCCGGACAAGTTCAGCGCCTACAACCAGTACACGGACACCCCCGCCGGGACGTACTGGTGCACGGCCCGGACCGAGCGCTCCGCGAACGGTGAGTTCTCGCTCTCCGTGGGGGTGCCGTACGCACAGGTGAAGTGGTTCCGCGGCCGGGACACCACCGAGCGGTCCAAGTCCACCTGCCCGGACGAGAGCTGCTGCAAGCGCCCGCCCGCCGCCCTGGCCTCGGAATGGGCCGGCAACGCCTGGCCCTCGGCCCGGGCCCACTCGCACCTGCTCGCGGCGATGCCGCCCGGAGCCTTCCCCGGCGTGGACGAGACCGAGGTCTACTCCTTCCTCCAGGCCCACTCCGGTTCCTGACCCCTTCTACCGACGCTCCCTCAGGTCTCGTGCGCTATCGCGGGGCGCTCCCTCGGATCCGGGGAAAGGTTTGTCGGAGGGGGCGACTATTGTGGCCAGTGTCAGCTCATCGACTCACACCCCGGGAGCGTGCACTATGGCCAAGGAACTTGCCACCCAGCTTGTCGAACAACTCCAGGCTGCCGGCGTGCAGCGGATTTACGGGATCGTGGGCGACAGCCTGAACCCGATCGTCGACGCCGTGCGGAAGACCGGCGGCGCCGCAAAGGGCGGCATCGACTGGATCCACGTCCGGCACGAGGAGGCCGCCGCGTTCGCCGCCGCGGCCGAGGCCCAGCTGACCGGCAGGCTCGCCGTCTGCGCAGGCTCCTGCGGACCGGGCAACCTGCACCTGATCAACGGCCTGTACGACGCCAACCGCTCTGGCGCTCCCGTGCTTGCCATCGCCTCGCACATCCCGAGCAAGCAGATCGGCAGCAGCTTCTTCCAGGAGACCCACCCGGACCGGCTCTTCAACGAATGCTCGGTCTACTCCGAACTCATCAGCACCGCCGAACAGGCGCCGCGGGTGATGCACAGCGCCATCCAGCACGCCACGGCCCTCCGCGGCGTCGCCGTCGTGACCCTGCCCGGTGACATCGCCGGGCTGGAGGTCGCCGCCGAGACCCCGGCTCCTGCGGCGTTCCGGCCGGCGGTCATGGTCCCGGACCCCGCCAGCGTCCGGGAGCTCGCGGACGCCATCAACGACGCCGGGAAGGTCGCCATCTTCGCAGGGGCCGGCGTCGAGGGCGCGCACGACGAGGTGATCGCCCTCGCGGAACTGGTGAGGGCCCCGATCGGCCACTCGCTGCGCGGCAAGGATTTCATGCAGTACGACAATCCCTACGACATCGGCATGACCGGGCTGCTGGGCTACGGGGCGGCCGCGGAGGGGATCGAGGACGCGGACCTGCTGATCCTGCTGGGCACTGACTTCCCGTACGACCAGTTCCTGCCCGGGACCAGGACGGCGCAGGTGGACCGGGCCGCCGAAAACCTGGGCCGGCGCACCGACGTCGACGTCGCGGTGCACGGCGACGTGCTGCCCACCCTTGCCGCGCTGATGCCCTTGGTCACGCCGAAGAAGAGCCGCCGCTTTCTGGACGCGATGCTGAAGAAGCACGACCGGCTGATGAACAAGGCCGTCGGCGCCTATACGCGCAAGGTCGAGAAAACCCAGCCCATCCACCCCGAATACGCGGCGTCACTGCTGGACCAGATCGCGGCCGAGGACGCCGTCTTCACCGCCGACACCGGCATGTGCAACGTCTGGACCGCCCGTTACATCAACCCGCTGGGCACCCGCCGGCTGATCGGCTCCTACCTGCACGGCTCCATGGCCAACGCGCTGCCGCACGCCATCGGCGCGCAGCTGGCCTACCCCGGCCGCCAGGTCGTCTCGGTCTCCGGCGACGGCGGCCTGTCCATGCTGCTGGGTGAGCTGATCACGGTGGCCGCGCACCGGCTGCCGGTCAATGTGGTGGTCTTCAACAACTCCACCCTGGGCATGGTGAAGCTGGAGATGCTGGTGGACGGCCTGCCCGACTTTGGCGTGGACGTCCCGGACGCCAACTACGCGCAGGTGGCCCGGGCGCTGGGCTTCCACGCCGTCCGGGTCACCGATCCGGCGAAGATCGCCGACGCCTACCGGGAAGCGTTCGCGCACCCCGGCCCGTCGCTGGTGGAGCTGATCACGGACCCGAAGGCACTGTCCATCCCGCCGAAGATCAAGGGCGCGCAGGTGCTGGGTTTCGCCACGGCCATGTCCAAGGTGGTGCTCAACCGCGGCGCGGGCGAGGCCGTGAGCATGGCCCGCAGCAACCTGCGGAACATCCCGCGACGTTAAGGCGGTGGCGGCTTAGCGCGGGCCGCCCTGCCAGAGGGCGTCGAACGGGGCGCCGGAGGCGACCCGGTTGCGGATGCCCGCGGTCACGAAGTCCTTCGCGGCGCGGGCGGCCTCCAGCGGGGCGGCGCCCTTGGCCAGTTCGGCGGTGACCGCGGCGGCCAGGGAGCAGCCGGCACCGGACACGGCGACGTCGCCGACCTTCGGGGCAGAGAGCACCTCGAGGGTCTCGCCATCGTAGAAGACGTCGACGGCGTCGGGACCGGCCAGGCGAACGCCGCCCTTGGCCAGCACGGCAGCGCCGCTGAGTTCGTGGATGCGCACGGCCGCGGCCTTCAGGGATTCGACGTCGGTGATCTCCAGCCCGGAGAGCGACTCGGCCTCGAAGTGGTTCGGCGTGACGAAGGTGGCCAGCGGCAGGATCTGCGCCTTGAGCGCCTGGTCGGTGTCCAGGGCGTGGCCCGGCTCCTGGCCCTTGCAGATGAGCACGGGGTCCAGCACCACATTGCGGAAGGCGCCCTCGGACAGGGCGGTGGCCACCGTGGAGATGGTGTCGGGGCTGCCCAGCATGCCGATCTTGACGGTGTCCAGCACCGACGGCGCGCCGGACCCGGCGCCGTAGGCCGCCGTCGTCGCCTCCAACTGGTCGGCGATGACCTGCTGGTCCACCGGCACGAAGCGGTGGTTCCAGTTGTCCTTCGGGTCGAAGGAGACGATGCAGGTGAGGTTCACGATCCCGAAGACACCGAGTTCCTGGAAGGTCTTCAGGTCCGCCTGCGCGCCGGCGCCACCGGTGGCCTCGGAACCGGCGATGGTCAGGGCGACGGCGGGGGTGGTCTGGGTGTCCACGGCGTTGGAAGTCATGGCTCCATCCTGCCATTGCCTAAAAGTGCTCCGCATTGTGCGCATGACCAATATGAACTAAACGGGAGTGTTCTGGATCACGGGACGTAAGGTGGCGGGCGGCGTTGCTCGCTGGCGGCGCCGAATCCAGGAAGGTTCATCGATGAGCACCCAACCGACCGAAGCGGCCCAGACCCGGAAGGCCGTCGGCAACATCCTCAAAGGCTCCGCGGGCAACCTCGTGGAATGGTACGACGTCTACGTCTACACGGCCTTCGCGGCCTATTTCCAGTCCCACTTCTTCAACTCCAAGGACGACCTTCAGGCCGGGCTCGAGGCCATGGCCGTCTTCTCAACGTCGTTCCTCATGCGCCCCATCGGCGCCTGGTTCTTCGGCCGCTACGCCGACCGCAAGGGCCGCAAGGCGGCGCTGACCCTGAGCGTGACGATGATGTCCGCCGGGTCCTTCGCCATCGCGATCCTGCCCACCCAGCAGGTGATCGGGCTGTGGGCCATGATCCTGCTGGTCCTGATCCGCGTCCTCCAGGGCTTCTCCGTCGGCGGCGAATACGGCACCAGCGCCACCTACATGTCCGAGGCCGCCACCACCAAGCGCCGCGGCTTCTTCTCCAGCTTCCAGTACGTCACGCTGATTGGCGGCCAGATGCTGGCCCTGCTGGTCCTGGTGGTGCTGCAGAACGTCATGCCCAAGGCCGATCTCGGCGAGTGGGGCTGGCGGATTCCGTTCGCGATCGGCGGCGTCGCGGCCCTGGTGGTGCTGTGGCTGCGCCGTTCCATGGAGGAAACCGTCTCCGAGGAGCAGATCAAGGCCGCCAAGGTCCCCGCCGTTCCGGGCCAGGCCCAGCCGGGCACCATGAAGCTGCTGTTCACCAGCTACTGGAAGCCGCTGCTGGTCTGCATCGGCATCACCCTCGGCGGCACGGTGGCGTTCTACACCTACACAAACTTCATCCTGAAGTTCATGAACGACACCTCCGGCATCGCCAAGACCGACACCTCGGTGATCAACTTCTGGGCTCTGTTCATCTTCATGCTGCTCCAGCCGGTCTACGGCATCATCTCGGACAAGGTGGGCCGCAAGCCGCTCCTGCTCTGGTTCGGCATCACCGGCGTGCTCTTCACCTGGCCGCTGCTCTCCACCCTCGCGGGCACCAAGAACCCGTTCACGGCCTTCCTGCTGATGATGGGCGGCCTGCTGATCGTCGGCGGCTACACCTCCATCAACGCCCTGGTGAAGGCCGAGCTGTTCCCAGCGTCGATCCGCGCCCTCGGCGTCGGCCTGGGATACGCGATCGCCAACTCGCTCTTCGGCGGCACCGTCCCGCTGATCGGCGCGGCGCTGCAGAAGGAAGGCCGGGAAGACCTGTTCTTCACCTACGTCACGGTGGCCATCGCGATCTCGCTGCTGGTCTACATCTTCGCGCTGAAGAACAAGAAGTCCACGCACCTGGACCACGAACAGGGCCACGCCTGGGACCAGCCGGCTACCGTGGGCGCGGGCGCGGGCGTTGCCGCCTCGCCGGAGCGGGACGACGACGGCGTGCTGGACACCCCGCGGCGGTAGTAGTCGAAGCGGGCGGGCGTGCGGATGGCGGTTCACCCCGGCTGAGAGTTGGGTAAGTACGACGACGGCGCGGAGCCGGCTACGGGATCAGACCCCAGGAGCCGGCGCCGCGCCGTCGTCGTTCCTAATGCGGACCAGGCGCCAGACACTGAACCGGCCCAGGCCCGCTGCGGGAACCATGGCCATGAAGCCCAGCAGCGTGGGCGGTTCATCGTAGACCCAGAAGGGCATTGCGATGATTCCGCCGAGCAAGGCGAAGGCGCCCACATGCCACCACTGGTTCCGCACCGGCCGGAGCGCGGCGGCCAAGGGCAGGCCGAGCGCCCACCCGATGACGGCGGCTGGAATAGCCCCAAACATGAGTGCCGCTAGGAAGAGGGACCCGGCATCGAGTGCTGACGGCGGCAGGAACAGGGTTTGCAGGCTGAGGAACAGGCAAAAGCTGACGTGGGTGACCAGAATCCCGACCCAGATGGCACTCGGGACCAATTCCACTCGGATCGGGCGTTTCATCTCCGACGCCCGCGGCTGGCGATCAGCGCCGTGTCGAGCGTTGGGTAGCGGTAGGTGAAACCCGCGTCGAGGAGTTTGCGGGGCTCGACCCACCGGCTTTTCAGGACCAGTTCGGTTTCGGTGCGGATGATGATTGCCCCAATCTTCAGCAACCAGGCGGGCGTAGGCAGCCCCAGCGGCACCCTGTAGATGCGGCGCACAGAACGCATCAGCTCGCGGTTGCTGACCGCTTCGGGGGTGGCGACATTGACCGGGCTGTCCAGCTCCGTTCGGCTGTGGAGGAAGCGGATGGTCCGGTACAGGTCTTCGACGTGGATCCAGCTGAACTTCTGGGTACCGGGGCCCATGCGGCCGCCGAGACCCAGCCGGGCCAGGGCGGCAAGGGGCCGCATCACGCCGCCACCGGGGCCAAGGACGATCGCGATCCGCAGCGCCACCTTCCGGGTTACCGGTGTAGGGGCTTCCGCCAGTGCCGCTTCCCAGGCACGGGCCACGTCGACGGAAAATCCCTCGCCGAGGTCGCCGTCGTCTTCGGTTTGTGGCCGGTCCCGGGCGTCGCGGTAGATGGTGCCGGTACTGGCGTTGAGCCAGGTCGGCGGGGGAGCGGAACACCGGGAAAGTGCTGTTCCCAAAACACGCGTCGTGGAGACCCGGGACTCCAGGATCTCGGCCCGGTTGCGCCGGTTGTAGCGGCAGTTCACCGTGCGGCCGGCGAGGTTGACCAGCAGGTCCGCCCCCTCGAGAGCCGCCGTGATGGCGGCCTCGTCGCTCCACGTCGCCGACGCGAGCGGGGACCGGCCTATGGTCCTGACCTTCCACCCGTCTTCTGCGAAGCGGCGGGAGAGGTGCTTCCCAATAAAGCCGGATGCCCCGGCGATGACTACTGTCTTGTTCTCCATGAATCCCCCAATTCGATGATGGTGCGTCAGTCGGTGCGGAGTGTGCTGGCCAGGCCGGTCGCATCGTCCAGGATTTTTCCCACTCCGGGGATTCGGGCCAGGGACACCCCGCGGGCTACCAGCGGGGCGATGCCGTCCACCAGAATCCGGGTCCGGCGTTGGTCCTTCGAGGTGTCGTAGACCCAGAACAAGGTGACTCCCATGTAGGCCAGCCAGAGCAGGCCGGGCAGTTCGGAGCGAAGACGCCGCGGTGGTGCAGGTGCGGCTCCTTCGACGACGTTCACGAAGATCTGTTGCGCGGCCTTTCGAGCGTCGGACGAGGCCGGGTTGAAGGGGTTGGTCGGGGACGTGGGGCGGATTGCGGTGGCGATGAATTCGGCGCCGAAGCGATGGTAGGGCGCCATGGTGTCGATCCCGGCGTGCATTGTCGCCTTGAGCCGGCCGCTGAGGTCGTGGATACCTTCGAGGGCCTCCGCTGCACGGGGGGCGTGGTCGGATTGGATCTGTTGGTAGAGCTCCTGGACGAGCTCATCCTTGGAGGCGAAGTAGTAGTACGCGTTTCCGACCGAGACCCCGGCTTCGGCGGCGATTGCCCGCATGGTGGTCTGCTCGAAACCGATGTCGCGGAACATTCGTAGCGCGGTTTCGGCCACCCGTTGCCTGGTCTGTTCGCTCTTCGCCGCCATGCTTCCCCATTTCTGAACGTGTTCAAAAAGTATTGCACGGAATTTGAACGTGTTCAATAAGTGCAGCTCTTCGCCATTTCGACGGTCAGCTGCCCGACCGACGGGCGGAAGCGTCTATCCGGCACGGAATCGTCGAAGCGGGTTCGGGTCACCGTCCCCGGCCTTGCCGAGAGCGCGCAGGACCCGGTATTTGAATTCCACCTCGTTGAAGAGGTCCTTCCACTCGATTCTCAGGAAGGTCCAGCCCTGCTCCATCAGGGCCTTCTCGCGCCGCCGCTCGGCAAAGACGGCGTCCGCCACCGGACCGTAATCGAAGTACTTGGCCCGCCCGTCAAACTCCAGAGCCACCCGGAGCTCCGGCCAGGCAAAGTCCATCCGGTGCTCGCCCAGCGGCGTGCGGACTACATATTGCAGCTCGGGCGGATCGATCCCCAACCGGTCGAGCAACTCCCGGGTCAGGCTTTCGCCGGCCGACTCGGCCCTCGGGTCAGCCAATTCCAGGGCGCGGCGCAGTGCCAGCACGCCGTTTCGCCCGGCGAGCCCTGCACACATGGCCTGCAGCAGGTCCATGTCGGCGCCAAGGCGTGCGGCGTGGTCGACCAGGATGACGGACTGCTGCACGGAGAACATCCGGCAACAGTCCACCACCGTGCGTTCCAGCGACGTACAGGGCAATCCCGCCACGAAACACAGATCGCCGCTCGCCAGGGCTCGGGTATGGGCGGCGACGTCGCGCCCATGGGAGACCGGGGACGGTGTGCCCGCCTGGGTGAGATGGACCCGCTGCTCGGCCTTCCACAGGTTCAGGCCGTGGAGGGCGGCAGCGGACAGGTGGCTGTAGGCGAAGCCACCGGCCGACGTCGTCAGTGTCCCCAACGCGTGCGCGAAGACCAGTTGACGACGCCGGGCGCTGACGTCGAGGGTCCGCCACCACTCGCCACGGGCGTAGCAGCCGCGGCGCACCCGGACGAGACCGCCATACTGCACTAGCCAGGCGATGCTGCGGGCCGTGAATCCGGCGGCAAGGAGCTGGTCTGTGCGCCACAGGTCCGGTGTTGGCGGAAGTATTGGGGCCATGCCACCAGCTTCGGGGCGGCATCCGGGGTCAGCCAGGGCAGTACGTGGCTATGTGGATACCCGCCGCTTCGACGGTGCCCTGCCGGGTAGACGTTCACCAGCGTCTATGTGGCAGGGAACCGTCGAAACGGGCGGGCGGGGAAGGCGGGGGAAGGGAAGGGGACGAGGTCCGGAGGGCCCCGGGTCCTGTTCCTAGCCCTTGAGGGTCGAGTCCAGCAGCTCCCGGAGTTCGCGGAAGTGCCGCTCGGTGGCTTCCGGGTGGAAGGCCGAGGTGTCCGCCATCGAGTAGCCATGCGGGGCGCCCTCGTAGATTTTGTTGCTGGCGGTCAGGCCGGCGGCGTTCAGCGCCTCACCCAGTCGGGCGACGGCGTCGGTGTCCATGCTCCGGTCCTTGTCCGCGTGGCCGAAGACGAAGGTGGCCCGCGCGTGCTCCAGGCCCAGGTGCGGGCTGTCCGGCTCGTCCGTGGCGAGGCCGCCGCCGTGGAAGCCGCCGCAGGCCGCGACCTGGTCCGGGTGGGCGTTGGCCGTGCGGACCGCGAGGCGGGCACCCATGCAGTAGCCGGTGACGCCGATCGGTCCCTCGGAGACGCCGTCGAGCTCGCGAAGATCGCGGACCCAGGCGTCGATGTCCGGGACGGCCTTGTCGCTGGTGAGGCGGCCGACGCGCGGGAACGCGGCGGCGCCGGCGGCCTCGCGGCCCTCAGGGGTGCTCATGTCGCCGGCCGGGGCCAGCTCCGTGGCCGTGCCTTCGCGGTAGAAGACGTTCGGGGCCAGGACAACGTAGCCCCAGTCGGCGATCCGCTGCGCCATCTCCTGGATGCGCGGGCGGAGGCCGAAGGCGTCCATGTAGAAGATGACGCCCGGGAACGGGCCCTCACCGGTGGTGGGGCGGGCGACGATGGCCTCTGCTGTGCCGTCTGCGGCAGGAATCTCGATGAACATCGGGTCAGCCTACCCGACGGGCCTAGGAGTAGTACCGGCGCAGGGTCTCCGCCTTGAACTCGAAGAAGCTGCCGTCCTCGATGGCGAGCCGGGCGTCGTCGACCATCTTCACCACGAAGCGCTCGTTGTGGATCGAGATCAGCGTGGCGGAGAGCATCTCCTTGGACTTGAACAGGTGGTGGATGTAGGCCCGGGAGTAGTTCTGGCAGGCGTAGCAGTCGCAGCCCTCCTGCAACGGCCCGAAGTCGCGCTTGTACTTGGCGCCGGAGAGGTTGAACCGACCGTCCGGGTGGTAGAACGCGGAATTGCGGGCCACCCGGGTGGGGGAGACGCAGTCGAAGGTGTCCACGCCGTTTTCGATCGCCGTGAAGATGTCGTCCGGCTCGGAGATGCCCAGCAGGTGCCTGGGCTTGTCCTCCGGCAGTTCCTCGTTGCACCAGCGCACGATCGTGCCCAGGTTCTCCTTCTCCAGTGCGCCGCCGATGCCGAAGCCGTCGAAGTTCATCGCGCCGAGTTCCCGGCAGGCCTTGCGGCGCAGGTCCTCGTACTGGGCGCCCTGGATGACGCCGAACAAGGCCTGGTACGGCTTGCCGGTGCGTTCTTCGGTGAGCCGGAAATGCTCGGTGATGCAGCGTTCGGCCCAGCGGCGGGTGCGCTCCAGGGATTCCTCCTGGTAGCCGCGGGAGTTCTGCAGGGTGGTCAGCTCGTCGAAGGCGAACATGATGTCCGCGCCGATCTGGTGCTGGACGTTCATGGAGATCTCGGGGCTGAACCGGTGCTTGTCGCCGTTGAGGTGGCTCTTGAACCACACGCCGTCCTCGTCCACGTGGGCCAGGCGTTCCTTGCCGGGGGCGACGGCGTCGTCCGGACCGGACGAATCGACTGATTTCATGTCGATGACCTTCTTGAAACCGGAACCCAGGCTCATCACCTGGAATCCGCCGGAGTCCGTGAACGTGGGCCCCTGCCAGTTCATGAAGGCACCCAGCCCGCCGGCCTCGTCGAGGATGTCTGCGCCGGGCTGAAGGTAGAGGTGGTAGGCGTTGGCGAGGACGGCCTGCGCGCCGAGGTCCGCGACAGCTTCGGGCAGCACGGCCTTGACCGTGGCCTTGGTGCCGACGGCGATGAACGCGGGCGTCTGGATCTCGCCGTGTGGGGTGCTGATGGTGCCGGTGCGGCCCAGGAACTCCCCGCCGTTCTCCGCCACTTGCTCCGGCGACGGCGAGCAGGTCTCGCTCAGGCGCTTGCCCACCCGGAAGGAGAAGTCGGACTGCTTGGCGGGCAGGGCGGAGGAGGGGGTGGTTTCAGGATTCGCAGGCACCGTTCAAGTGTGCCAGTTGCCGCGCCGAAGCCCCACCTCAGGGAGGGGCGCCCCAAGTGGGTCGCCGCAGGTGGCCGCTCCGGCTGCGCCGCCTCGGCTGCCCCGCCTCAGGCGACGGGGTCGGTGGAGGGGTAGTTCGCCGCGCGCCAGGAATCCCAGGCGGCGCGGATCTCCTCGAGCCGGTGCGCGCCGAGCCCGTAGGTGGACACGATCACCAGGGACCCGCCGTCGGGCCGGAGCTCGGGGATGGCGGGCTGGTCGGCGATGATCACCAGGCCCTCGCCGTGCTCGGCGTAGCCCTGGACCGTCAGGCCCATCTGGTGGTTGCTGCGGAACCAGACCTTGCCGGAAACCGCCTCCCCAGTGGCCAGGGTCAGGGAGTAGGGCTCGCCGGCGGCCGGGACATCGCCCGCACCGAGCTTGTCGATGCCGGAACCCGCGGTGCCGGGGACGGCGAAGAACAGCGTCTTCCGGTGGTCGTTGGGGTGGCGTTCCAGGGCGAAACGGAGCTGGTGCAGGAAGGTCAGCCAGCCCTGGGTGATGTCCTCGTCCCAGGCCGCCCACTCGGAGTTGTGGTCCACGGCGGCGCGGGTGATGCTGACCTCGGTGCCGCCGGGGACGGGTTTGAGCGTGAAGATGTCACCGCCGTCGACCACCAGGGAGGTGTGGTCCGCGCTTTCGATGACCTTGGGGCCGAAGTAGATCGCGTTGATCTCCGCCGCCTGGTCCTCGGCCTCCCAGCCGTGCCACTGGGCCACCTTCGCGGGTTCCCGCAGCATGGTCCAGACCTGCTGCGCGTCGGCGTTGATCACCACGGACAGATTGTTCGTCATGGGCCCGAATGTACTCCGACCCCCTGCCCGCGGGTAGGGCCGGGCCGGACGGAGTGCCGGTGATCAGCCGCGGACGAAATCCAGTTCGTTGGTGATCCGGCGTTCCAGTTCGGCGCCGCCGATGGTCTGCGATCCGCCGTGGGCGCGCAGGAACAGCAGGGCCTCGAGCCGCAGCAGCCGCCATTCCCGCTCGGCGTCCCGGTTGGAGTTGTCGATGGCGCGGAAGATTTCCTTGTCGTACAGGTTCGGCTCGTTCAGCGACCGCTGCCGGACCTTGGCATTGATCCGGGCCTTGAACGGGTCCGTTTCCATGGCGTCCGGGGCTCGGAGGAACTTCTCGTAGACGGCGGCGCGTTCGTCGTCGCCGCGCTGCCGGCAGATGTAGCTGGCCAGCGCCAGGGCGGCCTCCACGGAGGCCCAGCGGCCCGGGTTGCCGTCGAACGGCAGCACGGTGAGCAGGTCGGCGACGGCCAGGGCGTGCTCGGCGTCGCCGAGGACCACGAAGAGTTCGTGGGCCAGGTCGCTGAGGTCCTTGAGGCAGCTGCCGGACTTGGTGTTGATGCCCTTGGCCAGCCGGTCGCTGAGCAGCAGCACCCCGGCATCCTTGGGGTGCGCCTCGGCGGCGGCCTCCACGACGGACTCGGGCGTGCCCTCGGCGGTGGGGATGAGGGCCAGGTCCGCTTCGCTGGGGCCGACGACGGCCGGCGGCGAGGCGGGCGGCGGGGGCACGACGACGACGGCGGGCAGGGACTCGCCGCCGTCGTCCTGCGCGGGGGCACCGGCGTCGTCGTTTGTAGTGCCGGACTCCTCCGCATCGGGCGCTGAAGGAACGTCGGCGGGGGACTCACTGGCCGAGGCCGTGGACACTCCCGCGGATTCCGGCGCGGACGCCGGTTCCTGGATCAGCACCGTGGACCCGGCCGCGATGCGGAGTACGCCGCCGCCGGTCAGGGTGGCCCGCACCAGGGCGGGGGTGCCGAAGTCGTCGTTATCGACGGCGACGCTGGCGATTTCGGCGGTGCGCGTCGCGTCGGGCAGGAGCAGCAGATCCCCGGTCCGCAGAGATCCCGCCTGCCGTTCTCCATAGTTCACGGAAGTTGTGGGGTGGGTCATCTGGAGTCCTCAAATTCTTTTCGGTCCGCCCACCAGTCTACAAAGACCGGCGCGCCGGATCGGGGACGCGGGACGGCTGGGCCCCGGCGCCGCGGAAGCTAGTGGCCGACGCCGGCGAACGCGAGGGCCTGCCGGATTAGGGCGCCGCGGCCGCCGCTGAACTCGAGCTGGACGTCCGAGCGGAGCACCTCATCCGGGGTCATCCAGGTCAGTTCGAGCGCGTCCTGGCGCGGGGAGCACTCGCCGGTGACCGGGATGACGTAGGCCAGGGCGACGGCGTGCTGCCGGTCGTCCGTGTAGCCGGTGTGCGAGGGGGAGGGAAAGTATTCGGCCACGGTGAACGGCACGGGGCTGACCGGCAGCTGCGGGAACGCCAGCGGGCCGAGGTCTTTTTCCATGTGCCGCAGCAGCGCGGCGCGGATGGTTTCGCGGTACAGCACCCGGCCGGAGACCAGGGAGCGGACCATGGTGCCGTCCTCGTCGGCCTGCAGCAGCGTGCCCACCTCGTTCACGAACCCGAGCGGGTCCAGCCGGACCGGCACGGCCTCGACGTAGACCATCGGCAACCGGCCCCTGGCCTCGAAGAGGTCGTCGTCGGAGAGCCAGCCGGGATTCGGGTCGGGGGTGCGCACGTTCATGCTTAAGTTCTACCCCATCCGGGCTGGACGGACGTGGTGGACGGGGTCAGTCCGCCGCCGGGGCCCGGGAGATCCAGAGTGGGTGGGCGTGCGCGGCGCCGGCCTCCGCGTCGGGGTTGGCCAGGTGCAGCAGCGGGATCGGGGACTCCTCCACCAGGGCGGCATCCTCCCCGGCGTCCTCGAGCCGGCGGCGGAGTTCCCCGAGGTCGCCGGCGTACTCGAACGCGAGTCCCGCCGCAGCCTGTCCCGAACCCGGTGCACCCGTCCCGATCATCAGGATCCCGCCGTTCTTGGCGGTGAAGGACTCCGCTTCCTCCGCGCTGCCGGTGCCGGGCCCGGCGCCGGGGATGGGGCGCGGGCGGGCGCCGATGTCCCGCAGCGTACGGGCGGCGGTGGCGGGATCCGCGGCAAACCAGAGGCCGACGACGGCGAGGTCCGGATCCGCGTCCGGCGCGCCGCCCCAGCCGCCGTCGGCCGCGCGGACCGCGGGGTCGGCCAGGAAGCTGAACCCGTCGGCTGCGGTGATCTTGCAGGTGGAGCCGTGCTCGGCGTCGAGGACCTCCGCCCGGGTGCCCTGCCCGGAACCGTCGGGAGCCCCGGCAGTGCCGGCGGACTCCGCCGTGCGGCGGGCAAACTCGGCCAGGTCTCCGACCTCGACGCCGAAGTCTGTGCTGCCGTCCTCCGCGGAGCCGGCCTCGGCGAAGTGCAGCGCCAGGCGGCCGGACCCGGCGTCGAACTCGCGCCAGGTGGCGTCGTCCACCGTCTTGACCAGGCCCAGCGCGGTCAGCAGCCGCTCCCATTCGTCCATGCGGGAGGTGTAGTGGATGGGACGGACGCGCAGCATGGGGTCTCCCTCGTGGGTGTGGGCCGGGAGCACAATAGTGCCATGGCTGTTGAGCTGATGGAACTGCTGGTGAAGGACGCCGCCGCGTGGCGGGCATGGCTGCAGGACCACCACGGGACCAGCCCCGGCGTGTGGCTGGTGCTGCACAAGAAGGGCGGCTCGGTCACCGAGCTGGACTACGAAGCCGCGCTGCAGGAGGCCCTCTGCTTCGGCTGGATCGACGGCCAGGGCCGGCGCCGGGATGAGGAGAGCTCGTTCCAGCGGATGACCCGCCGGGGTCCGAAGAGTGTCTGGTCGGCCCGGAACGTGGACCGGATCGCCCGGCTTGAGGCGGAGGGGCGGATGGCGCCCGCGGGACGCGCCGCCGTCGAGAGCGCCAAGGCGGACGGCCGCTGGGAGGCCGCGTACGAGGGTCAGGCGACCGCCGAGATGCCGGCGGACCTTGCCGCGGCGATCGCGGCGGACCCGCGGGCGCAGGCCATGTTCGAGGTCCTCACCTCCGTCAACCGGTACGCGCTGATCTACCGGATCAACGCCGTGAAGCAGGCCGCCACCCGGGAGCGGAAGATCGCCGGGTTCGTCGAGATGCTGGCCCGGTACGAGACTCCGCACCCGCAGGCGCGCAAGCCGGCCCGCCCGGAGAATCAGCGCCCTGCGAATCAAGACCCAAAGAGTTCGGGCCCGGGGAGTTCCCGGTAACCGCACGGAGGGCGGACAGCCGGATGTGGCAAGGTGGACCAGTGCCTATCACCGAACGCCAGCAGCAGCGCGGAGCCCGCCGGACCCCGCCCTCGCAGCGGACGGTGTTCTTCGCCGCGGCGGCGCTGTTGGTGGCCGGGGAGGCCGTCTTCTGGCTGATGGTGGCCAGCATCCAGACCAACTCCGGGCTGGCCGTGTTCGACGGCGGGATCCACGACGCCCTGGTGGACCACCGGTCCCCGCTGGCCACCGCCGTCCTCACGGCCGTCAGTACCGTCACCGCGCCGGCCGTGCTCACAGTGATCGGCGGCGTCTTGGCCCTGGGATGGGCGCTGCTCCGGCGCGAACTCTGGCGCCCCGGGCTGTTCCTGGCGGCGGTGCTGGCCGCGGCCGCCGCCACCACCCTGGTCAAGCAGATGGTCTCCCGCGCCCGGCCGTCCGCCTCCGATTTCCTGATGGGCCCGGACGATGCGCTGTCCTTCCCGTCCGGCCACACGCTCGGCGCCGGGGTGTTCCTGCTGGTCCTCGGGTACCTGCTGCTCGGCAGCGCGGCCGCCCGCCCGGCGCGGCGTTCGACGGCGGCCCTGGCCCTGGCCGGCGCCGTGCTGGGAACGCTGGTGGTCGGCTTCAGCCGGCTCTACCTGGGCTACCACTGGCTGACCGACGTGGTGGCCTCGCTGGGCCTGGCGGTGGCGCTCGCCGGCGTCGCCGTCCTGGTGGACGGGCTCCGCAGCGCCCGGCGCACGTCGCCGGACGCCTAGAAGGCCACCCCGAGGGCCTGCGCCAGCACCACGGCCGAGGCCGAGGACCACGCCTGCGGGTGGCACGAGGCCGGGTACGGCACCGCTGTGCCGGACTCAGCGGCGGTCACCCCGGCGAAGAGCTCCGGGAGGCGGTGGCCGAAGGCCGTGGACGCCGCCAGCAGCCCCTCGGCCAGCACCCGTGCCTCGTCGGTGAATCCCTCGGCCAGGAGTCCGCGCACCGCGATGGCCGTGTCGTGGCTCCAGACCGATCCGCAGTGGTAGCTGAAGGGCCAGAACCCGGTGGCCCGGCGGGACAGGGTGTGCAGGCCGTAGCCGGAGAACAGCTCCGGGCTCAGCAGCCGATCCGCCACCAGTCGCGACTCGGCGGGGTCGAGGATCCCGGTGCCGAGCAGGTGGCCCATGTTCGAGCCGGGAACATCCAGCGGGGTGCCGTGGCCGTCCAGGGCCATGGCGGGGAACCGGCCGCCGTCGTCCTCCACCCAGAAACGGTCGCGGAAGGCGTCCCTGAGGCCCGCGGCGAAGTCCCGTAGCTCCGCGGCGCCCGGTTCGCCGTAGGCGTCGAAGAGGTCCGCGGCCTCCAGGGCGGCCTGGTAGGCGTAGCCCTGCACCTCGGCGAGGGCGATCGGCCCGTCTGCCTGCCGCCCGTCGCGGAACTGCATGGCGTCGCGGGAGTCCTTCCAGCCCTGGTTGCTCAGTCCGTGGCCGGAGGTGTCCTGGTAGCTGAGGAATCCGCCGTTACCGGCATCCCGTCCCGCCGCGCCGGCCGCCAGCAGCCAGTCCGCGGCGCGCGCGGCGTTGGGCAGCAGGGAGCGGACCGCGGCGTCGTCGGTGCCGGCCCGGCCGAGCTCGCCGAACAGGCACAACCACAGCGGCGTTGAGTCCACGGCACCGAAGTACACCGGCGGCAGCCGCAGCGCCTGGCTCTCGAGAATCAGTTCCTTGGCCCGCAACTCGTGCAGGATCTTGCCCGGCTCCTCCGCCGCGGCGGGATCCGTCTTCGTGCCCTGGTGCGCGGCGAGGGCCCGCAGGGTGCCCGTGGCGAGGGCCGCGTCGAAGGGCAGCAGCAGCCGCGCGGCCCAGAGCGAGTCCCGGCCAAACAGGGTGAAGTACCAGGGGGCGCCGGCGGCGAGGAACGGGGCGTCCGGGGCCGCGCGGGTGGCCAGCCGCAGCCCGTCCAGCTCATCCAGGGAGTTATCCAGCAGGGCACCCAGCGGCCCGGCGGGGCGGTCGCGGACGGACCGGGCCGCCGGGACGTGCGCGGGGACGACGGCGTCGCCGGTGTCCGTCAGGGTGGCCTGCCACTCGGCCTCCATCGGGCGCCCGGCGGACGCGGTGCCGCGCCAGACGAGGCAGCCGTCCTCCACCCGGCCGGGGGCGGCGACGGTCAGGGTCTTGCCCTCCTCGGCCCACCGCAGCGAGGAGCCGTCCGCGGACACGGGCTCCAGCGGCTCCCGGAAGCGGCCCAGCCGGATGGCGGCCATGTCCGTGAAGTCGGCGGCCAGCCGCACCCGGAGTTCGGCCTCCAGCTGCGGCAGCGAGGTGGACAGGCGGAGCGAGACCCGGACGGCGCCGGGAGTCACGGTCCAGGTCTGCACGAGTTCGACGGCGGGGTCCTCGGTGGGTCCCTCGATGCCGCGGACCAGGCCGCGCACGGTGAGTACGCCGCCGGGCGCCGGCTCCACGGTGGCCGGCTCCGGGGCGAAGCCGTTGACGGTGGTCTCGGCCCGGCTCAACATCCGGGTGTCGCCGTGGAGCAGACCGGTGAACCAGCCGCCGCCGTCGGCCAGCCGGCCCTCGGCGTCCAGCCACAGCTGGGTGGGGGCGGCCACGGAACAGTGCTGGCGGTGCAGGGCTGGTTGTACGCTCATCCGACCAGCCTAGGACCCCGCCGCCCCGGGAGGGCCCTAAGCCTGCGGGGTGTCCTCTACCGGGAAGGCCACGGCCTCGCCCACCACGCGCAGGCACAGCTCGGTACCGGGCCGCGCGATCGAGGCGTTCCAGTGCCGGATGGTGATGATTTCGCCGCCGCCGGGGTAGCGGTGGTCCGCGACGTCGCCCTCGGCCAGCTTAGATGGGACCGGGAGCTGAAGCCGGACCGTGGTTTCGGGGCCGAAGTAGTCGGTATCCACCACGGTGCCGCGGATGGGGCCGTCCTCGGCGATGCGGATCTGTTCGGGCCGCAGCATCAGCTGGACCCGGCCCTGCGCCGGCGGGCGGCGGACCGGGATGCCGCCGAGGGAGCAGGTGGCCAGGGACCCCTCCATCCAGGCGTCCAGGATCACGGCGTCGCCCAGGAACTCCGCCGTCGCCCGGTCCGCAGGGCGGGTGTAGACCACGAACGGATTGCCGATCTGGGCGAGCTTGCCGCCGCGCATCACGGCCACCTGGTCCGCGAAGGAGAGCGCCTCGGCCTGGTCGTGGGTGACCAGGATGGTGGTGACCCCAGCATCCTGGAGGACCTTGCCCACGGTGCGGCGGGTGGCCACGCGCAGGCCGGCGTCGAGGGCGGAGAACGGCTCGTCCAGCAGCATCAGCTCCGGTTCGCGGGCCAGGGCGCGAGCCAGGGCCACGCGCTGCTGCTGGCCGCCGGAGAGCTGGTGCGGCCGCCGCTTGGCCATCGCCGGGTCCAGCGCCACCATCTCCAGCAGCTCGGCCACCCGGGCCTTGACACCGCGGTGCCCGCCGGAGAGCTTGCCGGCGTCGAGCCCGAACGCGACGTTCTGGCCCACGGTCAGGTGCGGGAAGAGCGCGCCGTCCTGCGCCACGTAGCCCACCTGCCGCTTGTGCGCCGGGACCCAGGTGCCGTCGCCGGCCACCTTCTGCCCGCCCAGGGAGATGCTGCCGGTGTCCGGGTGCTCGAACCCGGCGATCAGCCGCAGCAGGGTGGTCTTACCCGACCCCGACGGGCCCACGATCGCCGTCGTGCCGCCGCGGGCGACCGAGAGGTTGACGCCCTTAAGCACGGCCTGGGAGCCGAAGTTCTTGGTCACGGCCGCGACCTCAAGGTGGCTGTTGGTGCTGGGCGCCACGGAGGCGGCGATCCGGGGTTCCGGGAGCCGGGAGGGCTGTTGTTCGGTCACTGTCCCGCTGCTTTCTTGGACTGCTGGAAGAGGAGGTAGGTCATCGGGGCGGAGAGCAGGATCATCAGCAGCGCATACGGTGCGGCGCCGGCGTAGTCGATCTCGCTGCTCTTGCTCCAGAATTCGGTGGCCAGGGTGCGCGTGCCGTTCGGGGAGAGCAGCAGCGTGGCCGTCAGTTCGTTCACGATCGCCAGGAACACCAGCGCCGCGCCGCCGGCCGCCGCCGGGGCGGTCAGCCGCAGGGTGACGCGCAGGAACGCCAGCAGCGGCGGCTTGCCGAGGGCCTGCGCGGCCTCGTCGAGTTCCTTCGGTGCCTGGGCCAGCCCGGAGCGCAGGTTTACCAGCGCCCGCGGCAGGAACAAGAGCACGTAGGCGGCGATCAGCAGCGTGGTGGTCTGGTACAGGTCCGGCGCCACCCGGATGCTGACGGTAACGAAGGCCAGGCCGACGACGATCCCGGGCATCGAGCTGGTGACGTAGTTCGAGAGCTCCAGGGCCTTGCTGAACCAGCTGGGGCGGCGCACCGCGAGGTAGGCCATCGGGAACGCGACGACCGTGGTGGCGGCGGCCCCGGCGAGCCCGTAGCCCAGGGTCTGCAGCAGGGCCGGCAGGAACTCTTCGGCGGACCAGATCTCCGCGCCGCCGGCCACGATCCAGCGCACCACGAAGGTCAGCGGCAGGCCGAACGCCAAGGCGGTGACGGCCAGCAGGAACAGCTGGGCCGGTGCCTGGTAGAAGCGCAGCGGCAGCCGCAGGGCCCTCGCCTGGGCCCCGGAGCCCACCCGGGCGTAGCGGGCGGTGCCGCGGCCGCGGACCTCCACCAGCAGCAGGATCAGGCAGAAGAACACCAGCACGCTGGCCAGCATGTTGCCGGCGGCCCCGTTGAAGGTGGACTGGTACTGGACCATGATCGCGGTGGTGAAGGTGTCGAAGCGGATCATCGCGAACGCGCCGTACTCGGCCAGAAGGTGCAGCGCCACCAGCAGCGCACCGCCGGTCATCGCGATCCGCAGCTGCGGCAGCACCACCCGGAAAAACGCCCGCCACGCGCCTAGCCCCAGGGACGCCGCGGACTGTTCAATCGCCGGGTCCAGCCGGCTGAGGGTGGCCGCGGCCGGAATGTAAACCAGCGGGAAGTAGGACAGCGTGGCGATCAGGACCCCGGACCACAGGCCGCCCAGCGACGGGACGGCCGATACCCAGGCGTAGCTGTTGACGAACGCGGGGATGGCCAGGGGAGCGGCCAGCAGCACGGCCCACCCCCGGCGGCCCTTGAGCGTGGTCCGTTCCACCAGCCACGCCCCGCCGACGCCGATCACCAGGCAGAGCGGGACGGTGAAGATCATCAGCAGCACGGTGTTCAGCAGCAGCTCACCCACCCGTGCCCGGAAGATCAGGCTGACGGCGGTGTCCCATCCGGTGGCAACGGTCATCACCGCCACGTAACCCAGGGGAAGGAGGGAGAACAGGGCGATCAGGACCGCCAGGATGGCCACCACGGACACGCCGAACGGCGGGCGGGGGCGCTTGCCCCGGCCCGCCGTCGTCGTGCTTCCGGTGGTCCCGGGAGCCGCCAGCGTCTTGGTCACTGGTTTAGAGCAGTCCTGCCTTGGTCATCAGATCGGTGACCTTGGCGGAGTTGAGCTTGGCCGGATCGACCTTGGGTGCCTGCAGGTCCTTGATCGGGACCAGCTTGTCGTTCGACGGCACGTCGGAGGCGATCGCGTATTCGAAGGAGGTGCCCTTCTGCAGGATCTCCTGGCCCTTCTTCCCGGTGATGAACTTCAGGAAGGCCTGGGCCGCGCCGGCGTTCTTCGAGGACTTCAGCACGCCGCCGCCGGAGACGGAGAGGAACGCGCCAGGGTCCTGGTTCTTGAAGAAGTACGGCGTGACCTTGTTCGAGTTCTCGCCGGTCTTCGCCTGGTCGCCGTAGTAGTAGTAGTGGTAGATCAGGGCGGCATCGACCTCGCCGGCGTTGACGGCCTTCATGGCGGTGCTGTTGCCCTTGTAGGACTTGTAGTTGTCCTTCATGCCCTTGAGCCAGGCCTCCGTGGCGGCCTCACCCTTGAGTTCGAGCAGGGCGGAGACGATCGCCTGGAAGTCGGCGCCCGACGGCGACGCGGCCCACTTGCCCTTCCACTCCGGGTTGGCCAGATCCAGCATGGACTTGGGCAGCTTGTCCTCGCTGATCTTGGTCTTGTCATAGACCAGGACGGTGGAGCGGGCGGCGATGCCGGTCCACTTGTTGGTGGACGGGCGGAATTCGGAGGGAACCTGGGCGACGGTGGCCGGGTCCACGTCGGCGAAGAGGCCGGCATTCTCCACCTGGGCCATGGCCGGGGAGTTCTCGGTCAGGAAGACGTCGGCGCGGGTGGCCTGACCCTCCTGGATGATCTGGTTGGACATCTCGGTGTCCGAACCCTGGCGGAGGGTCACCTTCACGCCGGTCTCGGCGGTGAACTCGTCCACCCACTCCTTGGTGAGGGATTCATGCTGGGCGTTGTAGACCGTGATCTCACCGGAGGGCTTGCCGTCGGCACCGGCACTGCTGCCGGAGGAGGACGAACCGGAGCCACAGGCTGCGAGGCCGAGTGCGGCGGTGGCGGCGAGGGCGACGCCCGCCAGCGCGTTCTTGCGGATCTTCATGGGGCTGCTTTCTGCAAGGAAAAGGTCGTAGGAACCCGCCTCCGTGAGCGGGAGGTTAGGGCATGCTCACTACAAAAAACTGTAGGTTAGCCAAACCTAAGCAACCAAGCCGAGAGCGTCTTAAGTGAGGGAGATCACACGAATTACGAAACTATTGCGTGACCTAATTGGTTTCGTTTACCCGCGGGGCCGTGGCGTTGACCACCGCGGGCGGTTCATCCGAGTGTTCCGCGTGCGCCTCGCTCGCCTCTTCTTCGCCCGGCTGCCCTTCCGATGGCTGCCCTTCAACCGGCTGCCCGGCCTCGTCGGCGTCGCTGATCATGGGCAGGCGGGACGCGATCGAGGCCGCGGCCTCCAGCACCATCCAGGCCTGCAGCTGGGTGGAGAGTTCGACGTCGGCCCCGGCCGGGTAGGTGCGGCGCGCGGGCAGCTCGGGCCGGGCGGAGAAGACCAACCGGGCACCGTTGCGGGCCAGCGGCTCGTTGGCGCCGACCACGCGCCGGCCCTCCCAGAAGGCCTCCGCCGTGTCCGTGACCAGCCGCGCCGCCGTCGCCCGGGTCTCCTCCGGAAGCCGCTCGTCCACCGCGGCGAGTGCCAGGTAGCGCACCAGGATCCCGCTGAAGAGACCGCCGTCGCCCGTTCCCTCGCCTCGGACCACCTCGCCGTGACGGCCCAGCAGCGGCGCGTCCACGGTGAGGTGCTCGCGGACCGCGGTGATCAGTTCCTGAGCCCGTGTCAGGTTCGCCTCGCCGCCAAGCTCCAGCAGGGCCCCAAGCACCGGCCCCTGGTTGTAGGTGTAGACGGCCTCCTCGAGCCGGGGCTCCCCTTCCGGCACGATCCGCAGGCCGTCCCGGTAGAGGCCCTGCTCCGGATCCAGCAGCCTGGCGTCCAGCCAGTCCAGCAGCGACTGCGCGCGCGCCGCCTGCCCGGTCCGGGCGTAGTGCAGCGCCACCGGCCCGGTCGCCGGGGTGTTCTTGAAGTCCCGCTTCTTGCTCCAGAACGTGCCGCCGCCCAAATCGTCGGTGGAGGCGGCGTCGAACTGTGCCCCCAGCCGGGTGAGCACGCGGGCGTTGCGGCGGCGGCCGGCGCTCTTGCGGCCGTCCTCGGCCAGGAGCTCCAGCCGCCGGGTGGCCAGGGCCAGCCAGGCCATGTCGTCGTAGTAGTTGTTGACCACGGTGAAGAGGTTCCGCACCCGGATGCCGTTGAGCAGGCGGGACGCCAGCTTGCCGGCGCTGGGCAGGTTCTTGCCGTCGAAGTGCGCCGGGGTGTGGCCCGCGACGCCGAGTTCCCGCCGCCCGGCGTCGACCAGGCAGTCCACGTAGTGCGCCTGCCACCAGTAGTGCCAGGGCCGGGAGAGGTTCTTCATCCGGCCGGAGGGACGGACGATGGCGCCGATGTGCGTGCCGGGGAGGAAGAAGAGGCGCTGGCCGAACAGCCGGGTCACCGAACGCGCGGCTTCGTCGGCGCGGAAGGACCAGTTCGGGGCAGGGGAATGGGCGGCGGCTGCGGTCATGGTCCCAGAGTAGTGGCGGGGGCGCCCGCGGCGCGGAATCTCCACGAATGGGTGCGCTCTGTGTCAATTCCAGTTAACGTGTACTAACTAACGTTTCCGGACGCCGAGGCCCGGCCGCCCTTGTGCGGCCGGGCAGGGGTTTCCACATCAAGGAGGATGTATGGACGTCTTGGGTACCGTCGCACTGATTACGGGCGGCGCGTCCGGGCTGGGCGCCGCCACCGCACGCAGGCTCTACGACGCCGGGGCCTCGGTGGTCCTGGTGGACCTGCCCGGCGCCGCGGGGGAGAGCCTCGCCGCCGAACTGAACGGGATGGAAGGCGCTGGGGCCGGTGCTGGCGCGAACCGGGCCGTGTTCGTGCCCGCGGACGTCACCAACGAGGAGCAGGTGCAGGCCGCCGTCGACGCCGCCGCGGAGCTGGGCCCGCTGCGGATCGTGCTGAACTGCGCCGGGATCGGCACCCCGGGCAAGGTCCTGGGCCGCGACGGCGTCCTGCCGCTGGAGGCCTTCAACCGCGTCATCCAGGTCAACCTGGTGGGCACCTTCAACGTCATCCGGCTCGCCGCCGCCGCGATGGCCACCACCGAGCCGGTGGCCACGGAGCTCGGCGGCCCCGAACGCGGCGTCATCATCAACACCGCCTCCGTCGCGGCCTTCGACGGCCAGATCGGCCAGCCCGCCTACGCGGCCTCCAAGGGCGCCGTCGCCGCCATGACGCTGCCGATCGCCCGCGAACTGGCGCGCTCGCTGATCCGCGTGGTGACCATCGCGCCGGGCATCTTCGAGACCCCCATGATGGCTGGGCTGCCGCAGGAGGCGCAGGACTCCCTGGGCCACCAGGTGCCGCACCCCTCCCGGCTGGGCCGGCCCGCGGAATACGCCAACCTCGCCGCGCACATCGTGGACAACGCCATGCTCAACGGCGAGACTATCCGGCTGGACGGCGCCATCCGGATGGGCCCGAAGTGACGCTCGCGATGGACCGCGTGCAGGGAGCGCAGGCGCAGGGGGACCGGGCGCGTGAGTCGGCTGTTTCCGGGGCCGCCGGCGGGCTTCCGGAGCTGCCCGGCGCCGATTTCTTCGGCTACGAGGCGCTGCTGAGCGACGTCGAACGCGCCAAGCTGGCCGAACTGCGCGGCTTCCTGGCCCGCGAGGTGGCGCCCTACGCGGAGGATTGGTGGAACCGCGCCGAATTCCCCGCGCACATCCTGCCCAAGCTGGCCGCCCTCGAGTTGAGCACGCCGGTCCAGCGCGGCTACAGCAACCTCTTCGCCGGGATCGTCATCGCCGAGATCACCCGGGTGGACACCTCGCTGGCCACCTTCTTCCTGGTCCACCACGACCTGTTCGTCGAGTCACTCTACGAATTCGGCTCCGAGGACCAGCGGGCGCGGCTGCTGGCGGACGCGGCGAGCCTACGTACCACCGGGGCCTTTGCCCTGACCGAACCGGACCACGGCTCCGACGTCGCCGGCGGCATGGAAACCAGGGCCCGGCGCGTCTCCGGCGGGGATGAGGGCGACTACTGGGTGCTCAACGGAGCCAAGCGCTGGATCGGCAACGGGACCTTCTGTGACTACATGCTGGTCTGGGCCCGCGACGAGGCCGACGGCGCCATCCGCGGCTTCATCGTCGACGCCACCCTTCCCGGGGTGAGCCGCAGCCGGATCGAGAACAAGATCGCGCTGCGGACCGTGCAGAACGCGGACATCGTCTTCGACGACGTGCGGGTGGCCGAGGCGGACCGCTTCGCCGGCATCAGCAGCTTCGAGGACACCAACGAGCTGCTGCGCGGCTCCCGGATCATGGTGGCGTGGCAGGCGGTGGGCCAGCAGCTGGCCGCGTTCGACGTCGCCCGGCAGTACGCCGTCGAACGCCGCCAGTTCGGCCGGCCGCTGGCGAAATTCCAGCTGGTCCAGCAGCAGCTGGTGACCATGCTGGGCAATGCGGTGGCGAGCACCGGGATGATGGTGCGGATCGCCCAGCTGGAGGACGCCGGTGCCGCGGACATGCCGCAGGTGGCTCTCGCGAAGTCCTACGCCAGCGCCCGGATGCGGGAGACCGTGGCGATGGGGCGGTCGCTGCTGGGCGGCAACGGCATCGTCACCGACTACCGGATGGCCAAAATCTTCGCCGACGCCGAGGCGATCTACACCTACGAGGGCTCCTTCGAGATCAACAGTCTGATCGCAGGCCGGGCGGTCACCGGGGTCTCGGCAATCGTCTAAAGCCACCCGACCTTGGCCGGGCCGCAGTGCGCTGCGTCCGTCAGCTGCCGGCGGCGTCCTCCGGGGCGCCGTCGGGCACCCTTTCCCCGGCCTCGATCCGGTAGTCCAGGCTGTTGTTCTTCACCGGCATGGGGCAGGTGCCGTACGGGGTGAAGGCGCTGGGATAGTTGATGGCGCGGTTGAAATCCAGGATCACGCTGCCATCCGGCCTGGGCCGGGCGGTGGAGACCTTGCGCCACTCATCGGTTGAGTCGCCGTTGGTTTCGTCGTGGAACGTCACCGTCAATGCCCCCAGCTTCTCCTCCTCGGCCTGCAACCGGTACTCGTGGCTGCTGCCGGGCAGCCGGAACACCAGCTCTCCGACGCTGCGGTGCACCCCGTCCACCAGCGGGTTGGCGGTGCCGATCGGGACGTCCACCGGCTCCGGGTACGGCTCGAACCGCGCCTCCACCGCCAGGCCCGGCCGGTAGCCGAAGGTGGGGACGCCGCTGAAGCCGGTGAATACCGGGGACCTGGAGTCCCGGGTCCGGATGGCGTACTTTCCGCCGCGCATGGCCAGTTCCACCCGCACCCGGGTCCCGTCCGAGCCGCCGAACTGCACCCAGATCAATGACTCCTCGTCGGCCAGGACCGCGCTGATGGTCCCGTCCACCGGCTCCCCTGTCTCTACCAGGGTCAGGCCGTCCGACGCCGCCGCGGTGAGGAACGCCGTCGTGCCGTCCGTCCACCAGAGGCCCGGCACCAGTTCAAGGGTGGACGCCTCCTGCGCGAGCCACTGGAACGACGTCAGGGTCAGCCAGCCGTACTCGGTGGCCAGGGCGGCGTCGCGGTTGGCGCGGAACCGCCGCCAACGGGCCAGCTGCGGGTCGGATGCTTGCTGCGGGTCGGCGTCCTGTGCGTCTACGGGGGTCATGGTCAGCTCCGGGGGTTTCTGCCCAACTGACTGGCAGTAGATGTCGTTTTGAGGGCCCAAAACGGCATCTATTGCGAGCTGGTTGGGCGGGGCGGGTGATTCAGGGGACGGCGACGGCGGCAGCCACCAGTTGCTCCGCGGTGGCCTTAGCGGCGGCCGCGGCGGCGGGGTCGGCGTCGAGCACCCCGCTGGCCAGGCCGCCGTCGAGGATCAGGGTAAGGCTGCGGGCGAGCACCTCCGGATCTCGGGCGCCGGCCTCTTCGGCAAGCTCCGTGATCCAGGCCAGGATGGACTGCTTGTGCGCGACGGTCCGTTCGTGCACGCGGGTGCCGGAGGGGGACTCGGCGGCGGCGTTGATGAAGGCGCAGCCTCGGTACCCGTCACGGCGGCAGGCCGTGGTGAGGGCGTCGAACAGTCCCACCAGCTGGCGGGTCGGGTCCGGGCCGGCGGCCTCGGCGGCGGCGTGCAGCTGACCGGACCAGACGCCGTCCACGTGCTCCAGGTAGGCCAGGATCAGGTCGTCCTTGGCCGGGAAGTACTTGTAGAACGTGGCCTTGGCGACGCCCGATTCGGCGATGATCGTGTCGATTCCTGCGGCCCGCAGGCCGTGGGCGTAGAACAACCGGAAGGCCGTGGCCAGGATCCTCTCCCGCGCCTGGCCGGCGGGCGTGCGGACCGCCTGCGGGGCGGCCGGGGCGGGCGCTGCTGCTGGACTCATGCCCTCCATGCTACAGACCGGTCTGTCTGCGCGCCCTTGTGCGTAGACAGATCTGTCTGATAGCGTCCCGGCAAGAGGTAGACAAGCCTGTCTGCATAGAGCCCCCATCCCCAGTGAGGTCACCATGAACATCGCAGTCTTCGGCACCGGACCGTCGGCCCCGCCGTCGCCGCCGCCCTCGTCGCGCTCGGCCACGACGTCGTCATCGGCACCCGCGACCCGGAAGCCACCCTGGCCCGCACCGAGGCCGGCCCCATGGGCGGCGTCCCCTTCGCCCAGTGGCACGCCGAGCACCCCGGCATCCGGCTGACCACCTTCGCCGACGCCGCCGCCGGGGCGGACCTGATCGTCAACGCCACCAACGGCTCCGGCTCCCTCCCCGCCCTCACCGCGGCCGGCGAGGAGAACCTGGCCGGCAAGGTCATCATGGACATCGCCAACCCGCTGGACTTCTCCCAGGGCTTCCCGCCCTCGCTGGACCCGGTCAACACGGACAGCCTCGGCGAGCAGCTGCAGCGCGCCTTCCCGGCGGCCCGGGTGGTCAAGACGCTGAACACCATGAACGCCTCCGTCATGGTGGACCCCGGCAGCGTGGCAGGCGGCGACCACTCCGTGTTCGTCTCCGGCAACGACGCCGACGCGAAGGCCAAGGTGTCCGGCCTGCTCGCAGACCTGGGCCACCGCGACATCATCGACCTCGGCGACATCACCACCGCCCGCGGCACCGAGATGCTGCTGCCGGTCTGGTTGCGCCTCTGGGGCGCGCTGGGCAACGCGGACTTCAACTTCAAGATCGCGCGCTAGGGCGGCTCGCGGGGAGGCGGGGTCTCCGGAGTGAGGTCCGGGGCCAAAGGTCCCGGGCCTTGAAGCGGCCCGGGTGGAACACTGGGTCCATCTGGCGGCCCGGCACTCCCCGGCCCGCCTCAGGCGGCCGAAGTCCCCGTGCTGCGGTCGTTCCGCCCGCCACCCGAGGAGCCGTTATGAACCCGATGGATTCCGTCGTCGCCGCCATCGAACGCCTCGACGGGCTGGACGGGCCGGCGTCGGCCCTGGCCGGCCTGGTCGGCAAGGCGGTGCAACCCCGCGCCGTCCGCAACCTGCTCAGCGGCACCGTCCTAGGCCACCCGCTACACCCACTGCTCACGGATATCCCGATCGGTGCGTGGACCATGGCCTCCGTCCTGGACGCCGTGGGTGGCAGGGAGATGGAACCGGCCGCGGACCTGCTGGTGACCGTGGGGATCGCCGCAGCCGTTCCGACGGCGGCGGCCGGCCTCAACGACTGGTCGGACACAGCCGGAAAACCGCGCCGGGTGGGGCTGGTCCACGCCGCGGTGAACACGGTGGCCCTGGGCCTCTATGCCTGCTCCAGCGCCGCCCGCTTCCGGGGCAACCGCGGCGCGGGGACGGCTCTGGGCCTGGCGGGGCTGGGAGTCCTGACCTTCGGCGGATTCCTCGGCGGCCACCTGAGCTTCGCCAATGCGGTCAACGTCAACAGGACCGCGGACCGGACCGGCCCCTCGAAGTGGACTCCGGTGCTCGACGACGCCGAACTCCCCGAGGGAGGGTCGCGCAAGGTCGAGGCGGGCAAGGTCACCGTCCTCCTGTACCGGACCGGCGGGGCGATCCTGGCCATCGACAGCGTCTGCAGCCACGCGGGCGGCCCGCTGGAGAAGGGGACAATCGACGACGGGTGCGTGGTCTGCCCCTGGCATGGAAGCACGTTCCGGTTGGCGGATGGCGACGTGGTCCGCGGGCCGGCCACACGGCCGCAGCCGGCCTATGAAACCCGGGTCAACGAGGGGCGGATCGAAGTCCGGCGCCGGACGGCCTGACCGCCGTCGGGCCCGGAACGGGTGACCGCCGCAGGCCCGGCGTCATGCCCGGAGCCGGCCCCCGCCGTCGTGCCCGTCCGGCCCAGCCACCGGGACGGATTCCCAGCGTGGCGCGTGAGGCGGGTAACATCCCAGAGGTAACCCGGCTCACAGTATCCAGCGCAGTGTACGAGCCACCTCGAATCTCGAAAGATGCTTCCATGGCTGACACTGCACTGACCTCCGGCCTCGAGCTGGCCGACGACCTCGCCGCCGAGCTGCGCGCCGATGTCCGCCGGGTGTCCACGCTCCTGGGCGAATCCCTGGTCCGCCAGCACGGCCCCGAACTCCTCGACCTCGTGGAGCAGGTGCGGCTGCTGACCAAGGAATCGAAGGAAGCCGCCCGGGGCGGCGCGGACGCCACCGGGCCCTGGAGCTCGTACGACGTCGTCGCCCAGGTCCGCGAACTCCTCGGCTCCCTGCCGCTGGACCAGGCCACGGACCTGGTCCGCGCCTTCGCCTTTTACTTCCACCTGGTCAACGCCGCCGAGCAGGTCCACCGCGTCCGCGGACTGCGGAACCGCCAGGAAAAGGACGGATGGCTGGCCAAGGCGATCGCCGAGATCGCCGAGAAGGCCGGTACCGGCGTGCTGCAGGACGTGGTCAACGCCCTGGACCTCCGGCCGATCTTCACCGCCCATCCCACCGAGGCCTCCCGCCGCTCGGTGCTGGACAAGGTCCGGCGGCTCTCGGACATCCTGGCCGAACCCACCGCCGAGGGCACCGCGGCCCGCCGCCGGCAGGACCGGCAGCTGGCCGAGGTGATCGACCAGATGTGGCAGACCGACGAGCTCCGCCAGGTCCGGCCCACCCCGGTGGACGAGGCACGGAACGCGATCTACTACCTGACCGGCATCCTGACGGATGCGATGCCGGAGATGATGTCCGACTTCGCCGACCTGCTGGCCGAGCACGGCGTGACCCTGCCGGTGGGCACGGCGCCGGTCCGCTTCGGCTCCTGGATCGGCGGCGACCGGGACGGCAACCCCAACGTCACCGCCGCCGTCACCCGCGAGATCCTGCAGATCCAGAACCAGCACGCCGTCCGGATCTGCATCGAACTGATCGACGGGCTGATCTCGATGCTCTCGAACTCCACCGCCCTGGCCGGCGCCGACCAGGCGCTGCTGGACTCGATCGACGTGGACCTCAAGAACCTGCCCGGCCTGGACCGGCGCGTGCTGGAGCTGAACGCCCAGGAGCCCTACCGGCTCAAGCTCACCTGCATCAAGGCCAAGCTGCTGAACACCCGCCGCCGCGTGGCCGCCGGGTCCACACACGAACCCGGCCGTGACTACGCCGCCACCGCGGAACTGCTGGCCGAGCTGGAGCTGCTGGACACCTCGCTACGCAACCACCAGGGCGCACTCGCTGCCGACGGCGCCCTGGCCCGGGTCCGGCGCGCGGCGGCCTCCTTCGGCTTGCACCTGGCCACCCTCGACATCCGCGAACACGCCGACCACCACCACGACGCCGTCGGCCAGCTGATGGACCGGCTGGGCGGACCGGGCGTGCGCTACGCCGAGCTGAGCCGGGCCCAGCGGCTCGAAGTGCTCGGCGCAGAGCTGGCCTCCCGCCGGCCGCTCTCCGGCCACCCGATCAAGCTCGACGGCGCCGCGGACGGCACCTACGACGTCTTCCGCGAAATCCGGCGCGGGCTGCGCACCTTCGGCCCCGACGTCGTCGAAACCTACATCATCTCCATGACCCGCGGCGCCGACGACGTCCTCGCCGCGGCCGTCCTCGCCCGCGAGGCCGGCCTGGTGAGCCTGTTCGGCGAGGCGCCCTACGCCAAGCTGGGCTTCGCGCCGCTGCTGGAAACCGTCGAGGAGCTCCGCGCCTCCGCCGAGATCGTCGACGCGCTGCTCTCCAACTCCTCCTACCGGGAACTGGTCCGGCTCCGCGGCGACGTGCAGGAAATCATGCTCGGCTACTCGGACTCCAACAAGGAATCCGGCGTCATCACCAGCCAGTGGGAAATCCACAAGACCCAGAGCAAACTGCGCGACGTCGCCGCCAAGCACGGCGTCCGGGTGCGGCTCTTCCACGGCCGCGGCGGGTCCGTGGGCCGCGGCGGCGGACCCACCTACGACGCGATCCTGGCGCAGCCTAACGGCGTGCTCGACGGCGAGATCAAGTTCACCGAGCAGGGCGAGGTCATTGCGGACAAGTACTCGCTGCCCGAGCTGGCCCGGGAGAACCTCGAACTCTCCCTGGCCGCCGTGCTGCAGGGATCCGCGCTGCACCGGGCGCCGCGCACCACCAAGGACCAGCGCGATCGCTACGGCCACGTCATGGACACCGTCTCCGACGCCGCGTTCGCCCGCTACCGCAGCCTGATCGACGACCCGGACCTGCCGGCCTACTTCGTGGCCTCCACCCCGGTGGAGCAGCTCGGTTCGCTGAACATCGGCTCGCGGCCGTCCAAGCGCCCCGATTCCGGCGCCGGGCTGGAGGGGCTGCGGGCCATCCCGTGGGTGTTCGGCTGGACCCAGTCGCGGCAGATCGTGCCCGGCTGGTTCGGCGTCGGCTCCGGACTGAAGGCCGCCCGCGAAGCCGGCCACACCGAGCAGCTGGCCGTGATGATGGAACACTGGCACTTCTTCCGTTCCGTGCTCTCCAACGTGGAAATGACGCTGGCCAAGACGGACATGGACATCGCCGGCTACTACGTCTCCACCCTGGTCCCGGAGGAACTGCACCGGATCTTCCACTCCATCCGGGCCGAGTTCGACCTCACCGTGGCCGAGGTCAGGGCCCTCACGGGGGAGAACCTGCTGCTGGACGCCCAGCCCGGGCTCAAGCGCTCTCTGGAGATCAGGGACCAGTACCTGGACCCGATCAGCTACCTGCAGGTGGAGCTACTGCGCCGCATCCGGGCCGCGGGGTCCGGGTCCTCCGACGCCGAGATGACCGGCGGGGAGATCGACGAGCGGCTGCAACGGGCCATGCTGATCACCGTCAACGGCGTCGCCGCGGGCCTGCGCAACACGGGATAAAGCGCGCCGGGTGAGCGGGTGCTACCGGGGAACTGTCGGGTCCGAGGGAGCGTCAGGCCGGCCGATAGGCTGGGAGCATGCCCTCGTTCCAGACCAGACTGAAGATCACCGGCCTTCGGCCGGGTAACCCGCCGGAGGCCGTGATGGATGCGGCGGTGGAAGCCCTGGGCACGCGCCACCACGTGGAGGCCCACCAGCTGGAGCTGGCAGGCGGTGTCCCGCAGCTGAACCTGCGGTTCCTGGTGGAGGCCCCCGCCTACGCGGCGGAGAACAGCCAGGCGCTGGAGGCGGCCGCCATGATGCGCGACGCCGTCGAACGCGTGGCGCTCACGGGGAACCTCACGGTGCTGCGGCGCAACCGCGGCCGCTGGGCGCCGGTTTAGGCTCTAGAAGTCCAGCTCGACGTCGGGGTCCGTCTCCGCGTCCCCGTTGTTGCCCGGGCCGGCGCCGCGTTCCACCACGGGGGAGCGGCTGCCGCGGCGGCGCGTGACCACCAGCCCGACGACGGCGCCGATTACCAGGCCCAGCGCGACGCCGATCAGGGAGCTCGCCCAGAACGGCAGCTTCGTGGCCGAGCCGGTGGCGTAGCCAAGGCCCACCGACCAGACCGCCCACAGCGTTCCGCCCAGGGCCGCGCAGAAACTGAACCCGCGGGTGGAGACGTTCGCGATCCCGGCCGCGGCCGTCGTCGCCAGCCGGCCGCCGGGGATGAAGCGGATGCCGATGATGCCGCCGTAGGTGGACGAGCGACCCGCCTTGGCGATCGCCTGGTGGATGCCGCTGTGGAACTTCCGGCCCCAGCTCCAGCGGTCCAGGACGTGGCTGAGCCGGCGTTTGAAGAGTTGGAAGACCAGCAGGTCGCCCAGCCAGGAGGCGACGGCGGCCAGCAGGATGATCAGGAAGACGTTGGCGCGGCCGTCGGCGCAGAGGGCACCGCCGGTGATGATCAGCATCTCGGACGGGACCGGAGGGAAGATGGCGTCGCCGACCACCACGGGGACGATCCAGAAGTAGATCGCCGAACCCCAGGTATCAGCATTGGCCAGGTCCATGGCCACAAGTTACCGCATCCGGGGCGGTTAGTCGGCGCGGGCCTCGGAGAGAGTCAGCCGGCTGCGGTATTCGACGGGCTTTCCGGAGACCGGGTCCACGAAGCGGATGCCGCGGGCCAGCAGCTGCAGCGGCTTGGAGTAGTCGTCCGGGGTCTTGTCCAGCAGGTCCGGGTAGAACGCGTCGTTGACGATCCCGAGTCCAAGGGAGGCCATGTGCACCCGCAGCTGGTGGGTCTTGCCCGAGTGCGGCTCTAAGCGGTACAGGGCGCGGCGGGGGCTGGCGTCCCGGCGTGCGCCGCCGTCGTCGGTGCGGTTGGGGGTGCCGTCGTTGGGGCCGCCGTCGTCATGCGCCGCCGCGAAGGTACGGAGCCGCTCGATCCGGGTCTCCGTGTTCGGCTCACCCTCGATCACCTCGGCCAGCAGGTAGCTGCGCGACTTGGTCATCCGGTTGCGCACCACCACGGGGAAGTCGACGGCGGGGTGGCCGGGGGCGGGCTCCGCGGCGGAGACGCACTCGTATTCCTTCTGGACCTGGCGCTTCTCGAACAGGACCTGGTACTTCCCGCGGGTCTCCGGGTTGGTCGAGAGCAGCAGGATTCCGGCGGTCATCCGGTCCAGCCGGTGCATCGGGATCAGGTCCGGCAGCTGCAGTTGGTTCCGCAGCCGGACCAGGGCTGACTCCTGGATGTAGGTCCCGCCGGGGGTGGTGGGCAGGAAGTGCGGCTTGTCGACCACCAGCAGGTGCTCGTCCTGGTGCAGGATGTTCAGCTCCACCGGCATCCGGGTTTCCGGTGGCAGGGTGCGGTAGTACCAAATGAACGTGTGGTGCCGCAGCGGGGTTGTGCGGTCCAGCGGGATCCCGCCCTCGCCGACGATCTCGCCGGCGTCGAACCGGTCCGCGATGCCTTGCGGGTCGATGTGGCCCCAGCGGTGCATCATGTAGTCCATCGCGGTCTCCCACGGGCCCTCCTCCGGCAGCCGCAGGCGGGTCGCATTCACGCCGTCGCGCACGGGGAGGGGGGATTGCATCACCGGTCCATTCTACGCGGCGGGGTTCCGCGGGCCTCCGGCGTCGTCCGCCTCCCTGCCGGTTCAGCCAATTCGACGGTTCCCCGCCGGCTCGACGTTCCTGCCCTGTGTGTCAGGCTGTTGTGTGACAGGTTTCCTGTCGTTCACGGTCGGGCGTTCGGGGCGGGGAAAGGTCCGTAATGGATTTTGTGATCCCTTCGCGTGTGTCTAACCGGAGCCACTTCACTCTCGCGCAGAAACACGCGATTCTCGAGGAGTACGACAAGTGCCTTGAACGCGGTTCCAGGACCGCGTTCAGCAGGGCGGTCGGCATCACCGATGGAACTCTTCGGCTCTGGGTCCGGCAGCGTGAGGCCGGGGAGTTGAGGTCCAATGCCGCGCCAGGAAGTGAGGACCAGCGCTTGAATGCCGGAGATAAGCAACAGCTCAAACGGGTCTTGAGAGAGAACGAGATCCTTAAAGCCAAACTGGCCCGGTCCGAGGCCGCGGTGGACATTCTGGGAAAAGCTTCCGCGCTCTTGGACGCGATGGCCAGGAGCGCGGCGGCAACGGACCCGCACCTTCCGGACCCGGACCCGGGCCGGCCCGAATGGTTGATCCCAAAGTCTGGAAAGGAATCGCCCTGACCTTTGCCGGGCACCTGGTCTCGGCCGGCTGGTCAGCGGTGAGGACCTGCGCCCTGCTCGGTCTTCACCGCACCACCTGGTACCGGCATCTGAACCCCGCTCCTCCCGCCGGAGTCACCCTCCCGCATAAGGGCCGGGCCTACCCGAACCGGATCAGCACGGCTGAGGCTAAGGAATTCATGGAACGGCTCAACTCCGAGGACTACGGGAACCTCTCGGTCACCCAGGCCTACTACCGGATGCTCGATTCCGGGCGCTGTTCCTTCTCGATCGCCTCAGCCCACCGGATCGTGGCCGCGCACGGGCAAAACGGGGACCGCCGGGTTCAACGCGGCGGCACCGGCTCCCGGCAACGGGTCAAACCTGTCCTGAACGCGGACGCCCCGAACCAGCTCTGGAGCTGGGACATCACGATGCTCCACGGGCCCGGGAGACACACCTACCGGCTCTACACCATCATGGATGTCTACTCCCGCAAGGTCGTCGGGCACCGGGTTGAACACACCGAAACAGCCGCCCTCGCCGCCGCCCTGATCCGGGACGCCGTCACCGGAAACCACCACAGCCCCACGGTCCTGCACGCCGATAACGGGGCCCCGATGCGGGCCGGCACAACCCTGGACCTGGCCCGGGCACTGGGCATCGAGCTCTCCTACTCCCGGCCCCGGGTCTCCGATGACAACCCGTACTCGGAGTCCCTGTTCAAGACCGTCAAATATGACCTCGACTTCCCCCGCCGGTTCCAGGACCTGGACCACGCCCGGGACCACATGGCCGCGTTCTTCACCGACTACAACACCAACCACCGCCACAGCGGACTGAACTACTACACCCCCGACACCGTCCACCACGGCCGGATCGAGCAGGCACGCAGCCAACGCCAAGCCACCCTCGACGCCTCCTACAACCGCAACCCGCACCGATACCACCGCAAACCCACCGCACCCGGAGCCCCACCCCCAGCCGGCATCAACCACAAACAAACCACCCAGCTGTCACAAACAGCTTGATACATACCGCCTGACCGTCTTTCCGGCAGGGAACCGTCGAGGCGGACCGACGACAAAATATTCCTTGACAAATAAATCTGTCGGTGACGAAACTTGAACCATGCAAGCCATTGAGGTGATCGAGGATGCGGCGGCCGCGGAGGCCACCCTGGATCCCATCCGCACCCGGATCCTGCGCGAGCTGGCGGACCCGGGCTCCGCGACGCAGCTCGCCGCCAGGCTGGGGCTGCCCCGGCAGAAGGTGAATTACCACCTGCGGACCCTGGAGCAGCACGGCCTGGTGGAGCTGGTGGAGGAGCGGCGGCGCGGCAACGTCACCGAGCGCATCCTTCGGGCGACGGCGTCGTCGTACCTGATCTCACCGGCCGCCTTGGCCTCCGTCGCCCCGGACCCGCGCCGCTTCTCGGACCGGTTCTCGGCCTTTTGGCTGCTGGCGCTGGCCGGCCGGCTGGTCCAGGAAGTGGGCCGGCTGATCGCCGGGGCCGCGGCCGCCCGGCAGGAGCTGGCCACCTTCGCGATCGACGGCGACATCACCTTCAGCTCCGCGGCGGACCGGGCAGCCTTCGCCGAGGAACTCGGCGACGCCGTGACCCGGCTGGTCGACAAGTACCACGACGGCGGTCCCGGACAGCAGGTGCCCTCCCGGCCCGCGGGTCGCCCCCACCGGCTCGTCGTCGCCCTCCACCCCGCATTGAAGACCCCATCCCCAACCCCCACAGCCAAGGACTAGGACCATGACCGACAACCGTGAATTCGAGATCGTTTACGACACCGAGCTGCCGGGCACACCGGAACGCGTCTGGGAGGCCGTCACCGCCGGCACGCCGGCCTGGATGTTCCCCACGGACCAGTGGCCGGCAGTGAAGACGGTGGAGGAGTACCCCTCGCACCTGGTCTCCCGCATGGAGGGCCCGGACGGCTGGTTCAACCAGCTGGAGCACGTGCTGGAACCGCTCGAGGGCGGCCGCGCCCGGCTGCACTACGTCCACAGCGGGATCTTCGCGGACAACTGGGACCAGCAGTACGACGGAGCGAGCAAGCACACGGCGTTCTACCTTCACTCGCTTGGCCAGTACCTGAAGCACTTCGACGGCAGGCCCGTCGTCTTCACGGACATCCAGGCCCCCGCCGCGTCGCAGACCCCGGACGGTTTCGACCGGCTCAAGGAGGCGCTCGGTGTCGCCGGCTCCGCCCAGGGCGACACCGTGGAGCGTGAGCTCGACGGCGTGGGGCGCCTCGCGGGCGAGGTGGACTTTGTGAACGAGAACTTCCTCGGCCTCCGCACCGCGGACGCCATGTACCGGTTCTTCGGGCGCAACGCCTTCGGCGCGTCGGTCGGCATGACGGTGCACGACTTCAGCGGCCACGGCGATTCAGAAGAAACGGCCCGGGCCTGGGCCAACTTCTTCGGGAAGGTATACGCCTAGGACCCACCTTCCATCGCTTCGACGATTCCCTGCCGGATGGACGTTGCTGAGCGTCGAATCTGCGGGGAACCGTCGAAACGGGCGGGAGCGGATGTCGAAACGGGCGGGGGCGGTTGTCGGAGCGGGCGCGTCAGGCGATGGCGGCTGAGGGTCCGGGGGCGACTGGCCGGCGCAGTTGCGGGGACCGGTCCAGCCGGTCCTTGGCCTCGCGCAGGGCGAGGACCGCGGTCTCCAGTTGCTCCGGCGGCAGAGTGAACGGCAGGCGGAGGAACTGGTCGAAGGCCCCGCCGACGCCGAAGCGCGGCCCGGCGGCCAGGCGGAGGCCGACGTCGGGCGCCACCACGGCGAGGCCGGTGCTGACCGGGGCCGGCAGCCGGCACCAGACGGACAGTCCGCCGACTGGCCGCTCCGCCCGCCAATCGGGGAGGTGCCGGGCGATCAGGTCCAGCAGGACGTCCCGGTTGGTGCGCAGCGACTCCAGGCGCGCCGGGAGCGGCTCGTTCAGGTCGCGGACTAGGTGCGCGGCGGCCAGTTGCTCGACCACCGGGCCGCCCAGGTCCAGGACGGTCCGGGCCGCGGCGAACCGCTGTATCAACGGCTCGGCCGCGCGGATCCAGCCCACCCGGAGGCCCGCCCAGTGCGACTTGCTGAGCGAGCCGATGGTCACCACAGAGGGGCTGAACGCCGCCATGGGCGTGGAGGGCAGGCCGTCGAGGTTCAGTTCCCGGAGCGTCTCGTCCGCCACCAGCACCGTCCCCGAGGCTGCTGCCGCGGCGGCGAGCCGGCGCCGCTGCGCATCCGGCATCAGGCGGCCGGTGGGGTTGTGGAAGTCCGGGACCACATAGGCCATCGCAGGCCGCTGCTGGAGCAGCGCCGCTTCCATCGCCTCGAGATCCCAACCCGGGTTGCCTGATGTGGCATCGGGCCCGGCATCGTGCCCGCTTGAAGTGCCCGGACCGCCGGAACTGCCCGGACCGCCCGATTCTCCCGACCCGGCTGCGTCCCCGGCCGCGACAGGCATCGCCACCGGAACTGCCCGGCACCCGGCGGCGCGGATGGCGTCGAGGGCATTCGGGTAGCTGGGGTGCTCCACCAGCACCTTCCCGGACCGGCCCGCGAGGGTGCGCAGCACAATGGTCAGCGCATGCTGCGCCCCGGACGTCACCAGCACCTGGTCCGCCGTCGTCGGCACCCCCGCGGCGGTGTAGCGGTCCGCGATCGCCTCGCGCAGCGGCGCCACGCCGAGCGCGTCGTAGCCAAATCCCGGCAGCAGGGCCGGCAGTTCGGTGAGCGCGGCGGCGAAGGCACGGTGCACCACCTCGCCGCTGGCCGGAAGCGAGGCGTACGCCAGGTCCAGGACCCCCTCCGGCGCGGCGAGCCCGGGCGCACCGCTCAGCCTGCGGCCGGTCTCCAGCGGGTGCGCGCCCCGGGCGGGAATCCGGCTCCGGCTGCGGCTGCCCTGGCCACCGCTGAGGTAGCCCTGCTCGCGGAGCAGCGCATACGCGGCCGTCACGGTGGTCCGGCTGACGCCAAGGGTCCCGGCCAGGGACCGCTCGCTGGGCAGTGCGACGTCCAGCCCGATCCGCCCGTCGAGGATGAGCAGGCGGACGACGTCGGCCAGCTCGCGGTAGGCGGGGGAGGCCCCGGCGTTCCAGCTTCCCAGCAACCGGCCGAGGGATGCGGGGGTCAGCGATCCTGTCATAGGGCCAGTATTTCAAACTGGATATGGAATTCAAGGCCAGTTTGCGACAGGATGGGTCCATGATGACGCGCAGACTTACCCAGCTCCTGATTGGCCTCGTTCTCTATGGCATCTCCCTCGCCATGGTGATCCGCGCCAGCCTGGGCACCGCGCCGTGGGACGTGCTCCACCAAGGCCTGGCCGGGAAGACAGGGCTCAGCCTGGGCACCGTGGTCGTCATCGTCAGTTTCGTGGTGCTGCTGCTCTGGATCCCCCTGAAGCAGTGGCCCGGGATCGGCACCCTGGGCAACGCCGTGCTGGTGGGGGTCTTCGCCGACATCGGCCTGGCCGTCATCCCGAAGTTCTCGCACCTGGGCGGCCAGGCCGCGCTCCTGGTCGCCGCCGTCCTGCTGAACGGGCTGGCCTCGGCCCTCTACATCGGGGCCGGGCTAGGCCCCGGCGCGCGCGACGGACTGATGACCGGACTCGCACGGCGCACCGGCTGGCCCGTCCGTGGGGCCCGCACCGGAATCGAGGTGGTGGTCCTTGGGGGTGGCTGGCTGCTGGGCGGGTCGGTGGGGCTCGGAACGGTGCTCTACGCGCTGGCCATCGGACCCCTGGTGCAGCTGATGCTGCCCCGGTTCACCATCGCCGACCCTAAGAAGGGCGCGCCCGAAACGCATGGCGCCGCTGGTGGGCCGGCGTCCCAAGCAACGGCCGACGCGGCGGCAGCGCCGCACGACGCCGGTCACGCCGTCGCGGTCGAAGGCACCGCCGAGGGCGCCGCAGACCTGGCCCGGACCGACCCGGAGGAAGCCGTCGCCGGCACCACTGCGCCGGCGTCCTAACCGTCCTCAGCTCCGTCCGCCCGGCTCAGGTCCCCTCGGGAGGCGGCTGGCAGGTCGGGCAGAAGTAGATGTCCCGCTCCTCGGTCCCGGTGGCCTTGGCCAGGACGCCCCTGCGGATCGGGGTCCGGCACTTCAGGCACGGCTGCCGTTCCCGGCCGTAAACCCAGTACGGTGGCCGTCCTTCGCTGCGGCCCACCGGCATGCCGCGGGCGTTCAGGATGGTGACCCGCCGGCCGGGACCGAGGTTCGCGCCCAGCATGACCTTCGCGTCCATGATCATGGCCGTCAGGTCCGGGACGGCGGAGACGGGCGCGGCGGGATGCACCTTGGACAGGAAGCACGCCTCGCACCGGTAGATGTTGCCGATCCCCGCCAGGTTGCGCTGGTCCAGGAGGGCGACGCCTATCGGCACCTCCGGGGCCGCGAGCAGCCGCTTCTCGGCCTCCGCCAGGTCCCAGTCGGGGCCGAGCAGGTCAGGGCCGAGGTGCCCGACGACGCTGTCTTCCTCCGCCGTCGGCACCACCTCCAGGACGCCGAGGGAGAATCCGACCGCGTCCGCGGTGGCGGTGCGGAGCACGCACCGGGCGGTGAACCCGGGTTTCCGCCAGCGTCCGCCCGGCGGGTAGACCTGCCAGGTGCCCTCCATCTTCAGGTGTGAATGGATGGTCAGCCGGTCCTGTGGGCGCGGCCCGGCCACCCGCATCAGCAGGTGCTTGCCGCGAGGGACCACCTCCTCCACGGTCCAGCCGCCGAGCTTGAGGGTGGCGAAGCGGGGCACCCTGAAGTCGGTGGCCAGCAGTTCCTTGCCGGCCAGGGCGGCGTGCAGCTGGGCGGCGGCACGGAAAACGGAATCTCCCTCAGGCACGGATTCTCAGTCCCTTCGGGGTGGAGTAGGCGCCGGCCTGCGCCAGGGCGGCCGCTACCGGGGTGTCCAGGATGCCATGGCCGTTGACCTTTTCCATGATCAGTTTGTCGACGGCGCCTCGCTTCACCACGCCCACCAGGGCAGCCCCGGCGGCGGCCAGCACCGCGGGATCGGCGCTGAACGCGAGCAGTGTCTTCCCGCCGCGTTCGACGTAGAGAACCAGGGCACCGTCGACCAGGACCACCAACGCCCCCGCCTTCCGCCCGGGCCGGTGCCCGGTCCCGGCCTCGAGGTCCTGCGCCGGCCAGGCCAGGGCGGCGCCGTAGGGGTTGGCCGGGTCCGTCGCCGCCAGGGCCAGGGCCACCGGCTCGGCCTTGTGCACCTCGGCGTCCTCGACATAGGAACGCAGCCGGTCCACCGTGGCCGGGACCGCGAACTGCGCGGCGCCCAGCTGTTCGATGAAGTAGCCGCGGCGGCAGCGGCCAGCCTCCTCCAGCCGGGCCAGCACCTTGTACATCAGGCCGAAGCCGCCCAGGATGTTCTCGGCCATGACCGAGCCGCGCGTGACCACGCCGTAGCGGTCCAGCAGCAGCTCGGCGGTGGCGCGGGCGTGGATCGTGGCGTCCAGCTCGGGTTCCGGCAGCGCCGACCATCGGCCGGCTGCCAACGGCGGCGTCGGGGTCGCCGCCGACGCGGACCCGTACCTGCCGCCCGTCAGGCCCGGGGAGCCGAGCAGCCCGGAGCCGTGCGAGCGGCCCAGCCGATTGAGCCGCGGGGCGCGGGCCCGGGGCGCGCGGCTGACCTGCCGGTGCGCGGTATGGCCGCCAGCGATCAGGGCCCGGACCGGCGCGAAGGTGTCGCCCGTGATCCGGCCCGCCCAGGCCAGATCCCAGAGGGCCGAGACCACGTCCTTGTCGCTAAGGACACTGTCCATCCCGCCGGCGATCTCGGTCAGCTGCCGGAAGAAGTAGCCGCCGCCGTTGGTCCGCAGGTGGTCGAGCAGCCGCTGCTGGGCGTCCCCTGGTTCAAAGTCGGGTGCCGGGTTGAGGGTCAGGTCGGCGGAGTCCGCCAGGTGCAGGCTGACCCAGCCGTCGTTGCCGGGCAGCGATCCGGCGCCGGACCAGAGCACCTCGCCCGCGGCCATGAGCTCGTCCAGCATGGCGGGCTGGTAGTTCGAGACCCGGCTGGCCAGGACCAGGGGTTCCCAGGCCGAGGCCGGTATCGGCACGCCGGAGAGCTGGTCGATGGCGGTGATGATGCCGTCCAGGCCGCGCAGCGCCGACTGCCCGCGGCTGCCGGGGACGCGGACGTTCTGCCACGCGGGGAGGAACCGGCCGTAGGCGGACGGGTCCACGGGCTCCACCTCGGCGCGCAGCGCGGCGAGCGACCGCCGCCGCAGTTTCCGCAGCACCTCGGCGTCGCACCATTCACTGGTTCCCGCCAGGGACACCGTCTCCGCCGTCTGGCCGGCGTCGTCGGAGGAGCCGGCCGGCGGGGCGTCGGGTGCGGTGACGTGCGGACGGAACTCGCCCTCGACCACACGGCCGTCGGCTCCCAGCCGCTTCAGCGCGGTGCCGACGACGGCGACGCCAAGCCCCAGCCGGGCCGCGGCCTCCGCCGCGGTGAAGGGTCCGTGGGTGCGGGCGTAACGGGAGACCAGGTCGCCCAGCGGGTCCGCGACGGGTTCGATGAAGGCCAGCGGCACGCCCATGGGCAGCGGCACCCCGAGGGCGTCCCGGAGCCGGGCGGCGTCCTCGACGGCGGCGAACTTTTCCGTCCCGCCGATGTTGACCTTGATGGCGCGGTTGGCCCGCTGCAGCGCGGCCAGGTGCGTCGTAGCCTCGGCGGGCGTCGCGCTCGCGGCCACCGCGGGCGCCGGAGCCTCACCGGCAGCGGCCCCGCCGTCGTCGGACGCGGCCCCGCCGTCGTCCGCAGGAGCAGGCGCCGCAGAAACCTCGGCAGAAGCTTCGGCGGTCTCGGCGGTCTCCAGCCGGGCGGCCACCTCCTCGGGCGTGAGCGGGCCGAGCAGCCGGAGCAGGTCGGCCACGCCCTCCACGCCGCGCATCTGTCGGCCGGGCGCCAGGCGCTGCAGTTCGCGTTCGGTTTCGTCGATGACCTTGGCGTCGAGCAGTTCCCGCAGCTCCACCCGGCCCAGCAGCTCGTTGAGCAGGGTCGAATCGAGGGCCAGGGCGGCGGCACGTCGCTCGGCCAGCGGCGAATCGCCCTCGTAGAGGAACTGGGCGACGTAGCCGAACAACAGGGACTTCGCGAACGGCGAGGGCTGCTGGGTGGTGGTCTGCAAGATCCGGAGCTCACGCCGTTCGATCGCGGTGGCGATGTCCTTGAGCGCGGGCAGGTCGTAAACGTCCTGCAGGCACTCACGGACCGTTTCCAGCACGATCGGGAAGGTCGCGTACTTGCGGGCCACGTCCAGGAGCTGGGCCGAACGCTGCCGCTGCTGCCAGAGCGGCTGCCGCTTCCCTGGCGTCTGCCGGGGCAGCAGCAGGGCACGGGCCGCACACTCGCGGAACCGGGAGGCGAACAGGGCGCTGCCGCCCACCTCCGCCGTAACGATCTGCTCCAGTTCCTCCGGGTCGAAGAGGAACAGGTCCGCGCCGGGCGGCTCGTCGTCCATCATCGGCACGCGCAGCACGATGCCGTCGTCGGCGGCCATCGCGGAGCCGTCCATGCCGTAACGCTGGTGCAGCCGCTGCCCCACGGCCAGGGCCCAGGGCGCGTGCACGGGCATGCCGAACGGGCTGTGCAGCACCACCCGCCAGTCGCCGAGTTCGTCGTGGAACCGTTCCACCACCAGCGTGGTGTCGCTGGGGACCACCTCGGTGGCGGCCTTTTGCTCGGCCAGGTACTGGATTAGGTTGTTCGCGGCGAAGTCGTCCAGGCCGCTGGCCTTGCAGCGTTCGGTGGCGGGCCCGACGTCGGACGCGGAAAGTTCGCGGATGAACGCGCCCAGGGCGCGGCCCAGGTCCACCGGCCGGCCGAGCGAGTCGCCGCGCCAGAACGGCAGTTTGCCGGGCTGGCCGAACGCGGGGGAGACCAGGACCCGGTCGTGGGTGATGTCCTCGATTTTCCAGCTGGTGGCGCCGAGGGCGAAGACGTCGCCGACGCGGGATTCGTAGACCATCTCCTCGTCCAGCTCACCCACCCGGCGGCCACCCTTGGCGGTGGACTTGGCACCGGAGCCGCCCTCGCCGGAGGACCCTGTGCCTTCCACCTCGGTACCGATGATGTACACGCCGAACATGCCGCGGTCCGGGATGGTGCCGCCGGAGGTGACGGCCAGCCGCTGAGCTCCGGGACGGCCCTCGATGGTGCCGTTGTTGCGGTCCCAGACGATCCGGGGCCGGAGTTCCGCGAACTCGTCCGAGGGGTAGCGCCCGGCCAACAGGTCCAGGGTCGCCTCGTACGCCGAGCGGGGGAGGGACGCGAATGGCGCGGACCGGCGCACGGTGGCGAACCATTCCTCCACGTCGATCGCGCCCAGGGCGGTGGCCGCGACCGTCTGCTGGGCCAGGATGTCCAGCGGGTTGGCCGGCACGTAGAGCCGTTCGATTTTGCCGTCCAGCATGCGTTCGACCGTGATGGCGGTGTGCACTAAGTCCGCGCGGTGCTTGGGGAAGAGGACGCCCTGGGAGATCTCGCCCACCTGGTGCCCGGCACGGCCTACGCGCTGCAGGCCGCTGGCCACCGACGGCGGGGATTCCACCTGGACCACAAGGTCCACGGCGCCCATGTCGATGCCCAGTTCCAGTGAGGAGGTGGCCACCACGCAGCGCAGCCGGCCGGACTTCAGGTCGTCCTCGATCATGGCCCGCTGGTCCTTGGACACGGAGCCGTGGTGGGCGCGGGCCAGCACCGGATCCACCCCGGCCGTGCTGCCGGCCTGAGCCATCATGTGAGCGGGGGTGTTGCCGGGGCCGGACGACGCCGGGGTGCCCCGGCCGCCGCCGGCAGCGGCAGCGGCGCCGGGAGAGTCGGTGCCAGAGCCGCCGTCGTCCCAGCCGCCGCCCTCGGCCATCAGCTGCCGCTCGACGTAGATCTCGTTCAGCCGGGCCGTGAGGCGTTCGGCGAGCCGGCGGGAGTTGGCGAAGACGATGGTGGACTGGTTGGCCAGCACCAGGTCCACGATCTTTTCCTCCACATGGGGCCAGATCGAGGCGTGCGGCTGCAGCCCGGACGCCGGACCGGAGTCAAACGCCCCGGCCGCGCCCTGCAGGTCCGACATGTCCTCCACCGGGACGGAGACGGTCAGGTCCCAGGTCTTCTTCGAGGGCGGCGCCACGATTTCCACCGGCGCTGATCCGGCGAGGAACTGGGCCACCAGCTCCTTCGGCTCCACGGTGGCGGAGAGGCCGATCCGTTGCGCCGGCTTGGGCAGCAGGGCATCCAGCCGCTCCAGCGAGACGGCCAGGTGGGCTCCGCGCTTGGTCCCGGCGACGGCGTGCACCTCGTCGACGATGATGGTGTCCACCTCGTCCAGGGTCTCGCGCGCCTTGGACGTCAGCATCAGGAAGAGCGATTCCGGGGTGGTGATCAGGATGTCCGGCGGGGTGCTGAGCAGCGCCCGCCGGTCCGCGGCGGGGGTGTCGCCGGAGCGGACGCCCACGGTGGTCAGCGGCGCGGGCAGGCCGAGGCGCTTGGCCGTCTGGGTGATGCCGATCAGCGGGGCGCGGAGGTTCCGTTCGACGTCGACGCCCAGGGCCTTGAGCGGGGAGATGTAGAGGACGCGGGTCTTGCGTTTGGGGGTCTTGCGGCGGCCCTTCTTCGCAGGCTCGGCAGCGGCAGCGGCCTCGGCGGCCGGGTCAGGGCCCGCCGGAGCGGAGACGAGCAGCCGGTCCAGCGCCCAGAGGAAGGCGGCCAGGGTCTTGCCCGACCCGGTGGGGGCCACCACCAGGGCGTGCGAGCCGGAGGAGATGGCGTTCCAGGCGCCGTTCTGCGCCGGGGTGGGCGCGGAAAAGGCCCCCAGGAACCACTCCCGGGTCGGCCGGCTGAACCGGTCCATCGCGTCGGCCGCGAGCGTGGTCGCGAGCTCCTGCCCCTTCATTCCTCCATCATGCCTTACGGCACCGACAGTCTTTGGCGGGGGCCGGACCGCCCGGTTACATCGCGGTGAAGGCGCCGATGGTCAGCAGGTTGATGCCGGCGTTGCTGCAGGCGTCCTTGGGTGCGGCGAGGAACAGGGAAGCCGTGTCCTCGGGCGGGTAGACGCGGAAACCGGCGGCCGGGGTGCGGGTGCAGTCGGGGTAGTTGCCGGCCTGGGTGTAGCGGAGGGTGGCGCTGCCGGCCTGGCCCGGGGCGAGGAGCACGTCCGTGGCCGGGGTGGAATCGTCGCGGGTGGCTGCGGCGCCGATGGGGTCGCCGTCGGCGCCGGCGGTGAGGGAGACACCGGCGAAGCCCTTGAGGACGCACGGTTCAGTGCCGGTGTTGGTGAGGATGAGCTTGCTGTAGACGCTGCCGGCGGCCCCGCCGCCGGTGGAGTCGAGGGTGCCCTTGAGGTTCGCGGCCTTGCAGAGTGCGGGGCCCGCCGCGGCGCCGGAAGCTGCCGGGGACGAGGATGCGGGCGCGGACGACGCCGAAGCGCTGGGCGCCGCCGAGGAGGTGGCCGGTGCCGCCGTCGTGGACTGAGCGGACGAGGGCGATGCGCTGGCGCTTTGAGTCTGGGCCTGGCCGCACCCGCTCAGCAGTAGGACCGCCGCAGCGGCTGCCGTTACTGAAGTGATTGCTGCTTTGCGATTCATCTGCTGAGGCCTCATGGGACCACTGTTATGCGCCGTGGTTCCCCTCGTCAACGGTGCCACGACGCGGAAACCCGATTGATGCCCGGATTGTGATTTCCGGGCATCAACCGGGGGTCAGATCACGGGGCGGGTGCTACTTGGCGGCGGGACGCCGGCCGCGCAGCAGCGCCACCCCGCCCAGCACCAGGCCGCCGATCCCGGCGGCGAGGCCGGCCCAGCTACGGGCCTGCGCTCCGCCGTCGTCGTTGCCGTGGGTGTCCGCCGACGTCGTCTCCGCCGTCTGTGCCATGCCGTCCCCGGAGGCCGCTGCGCCATGGCCGCCGTGCCCGTCGTCTGCCTTCGCCGGGGTGATGGTCACGGACGGAGCGGGGGTCTTCAGGGACTCCTCGTCCTGGCCGGCCTGCGGGATCTGAGACCAGTCGGTCTGGCCCGTCTCGCAGCTCTGCAGGGTGGGGAAGTACAGGGTCTTCCCGGCCATGTCCGGCAATTTCACAGACAGCACCAAGGTGTCGCGCAGCTCGTGGCTCAACGGCGCCTTGGCCGTGTAGACGATCTGGCTGGTCCGCTTGGTGATGGAGGAGCCGTCCGCCAGCTTTTTGGGTTGGGCGAGTTCCTCGGTGACCTTGGACGCGGTCCAGTTGGGGTTGACCGTGGGCTGCGCGTCGTTGAGTTCCTGGGGCAGCGTGATGGTCATCTTGGTGGTGCCGGCCTGGTCGCAGCCGTGCGGGATGGCGAACGTCAGCAGCGAGTAGGAGTTGGCGGCGGTGTTGTCCGGGGTGGCCTCGACGTGGGCGGAGGCGGCGCTCACCCCGGTCAGCAGCAGCGCGGCGGTGCCGCCCGCCACGGCGGCGGCGGCGGTGAAAGTGCGGCGCAGGGCGGAAGGGATGGAACTGGTGCGGGTCATCATCGTTGTGGTGCCTTTCGGGCGTGCGCGCATCAGGGCGCGCGGAAGCGGGGTGGCGCGGCGCGGGCACTGCGCAGAGGCCCCGGTTAATCCGGGGCGGACCGGCAGATTCGGCCGCGGCCGAAGAAGGGTGGGTTAGACGACGACGGCGCTCGGCGGCCCGCGGCGGCAGTCCCGCCGGAGGTTGCGCCACGGCAGCGGCAGTGCGGGCTCGTCCCGGAACGGCAGGACGGGGACCGCGGCGCGGGGCGCGGGAAGGGCTTCGGGCAGCCGGATCAGCGGACGCAGCCAGGCGGCCAGCGACCAGAGGGCGGCCTCGCCCCGGGCCAGCAGCAGCGCGCAGACGAGTGTGGCCAGGGCGTGGCCGGCGATCATCCACATCGCCAGGCCGGAGTCCAGATCGTGGTGTTCGAGCGTGCCCGCGGGGTGCGGGAGCAGCGTCGGGACCTGGTGGTGCGACGGGACGGGAGCGCCGCCGTCGGCCGCTGCGGCGGGGCCGCTGAGGGCGGAAAACGCCTCGTGCAGCACCACCTGACCGGTTCCCAGCAGCCCGGTCATGGCGGCGGCGTTCAGCTTGAGCCGGGTGGCGGCGGTGGCCGCAAGGCCGGTCAGGGCCAGGACGGCGCCGAAGATCCCCGGGATGGGAAGGTCTCCGCCGGCGATCACGTGCGCCGCGGCGGCCAGTCCCACCATGGTGGCGGCCACCAGGGCCGCGCGGAGCGCGTGGGAGGGCGCCCGGGCACGGGTGTGGCGCACGGTGACCTCCCTGACGGCATCTGGCGGGCTGCGGACGGGCCAATTCTACCGTTTGTCGAACTGGCTGCGGTGCCGCGACGGGGAGGCCCGTCACATAGTGGGACCGGTGCCGTTCGCCGCCCGGCCGTTGCGCGGCGCCACGGACAGGGACACCTCGACGTCGTCGCCTACTTCGAGCCGTTCGCCGAGCCGGACGTGCTTGCGCACGGGCAGCACGTAGCCGCCGTCACGGGGCAGGAGCGAGGTCTCCCACTCCGTGCCGCCGATGCTGACGGCCACGGGGATGGCACCCCAGCCGTAGCTTGCCTCGGCGGCCTCGGCATGGATCTCCTCGGACGCATCCGGCGGGAGGGCCAGCCAATAGAAGGGCGCCGGCCCGCGCCACTCGAAAAGCTCCGCCCGAAAGGTCATGTCCACGGCTCAGCACGGTAGTGGCCAGGGCTGCTGTTGGCAATGGTTCCCCGCGGGCTCTCCGCGTCTCCCGAGCCGCCGGATCCGCGCTGGACAATCCAATAAAGCTAGATAGACTAGTTAAAATTGCAAGCAAGCTTACTAAAGGGGTGATTCGAATGACGGCAGTAGCCAACCGGAGAATGGCAGGACCCGCGGCCGGAGTGCACGCGGAGTCGCTGCGGAGGTTCCACGAGCCGGCGCGCCCGGCCGTCCCTTCGAATCAGCCCGCGGCGGCTCCCTTCGATGCGGACGGGACGCCCATGCACTGCGGTGCGAAGATGACGTCCACGCCGAGCCCGACGACGTTGCTCCCATGGGCACAGTTCCACACCGGCGAGGGCGAGTGGGTTTGCACCTGCGGGTTCCGCCGGCCGGCAGATTCCTCATCCGACCCTTTGGCCGCGGTTCGCGCAGCGGGGGCCCGGCTGGAGAGCCTGCAGTGGGAAATCGACGCTGCGGAGGCCTCCCTGGCCGCCGCCGTTCGAAGCGCCACAGAGGCCGGCGTCGAGGCGAAGGCGCTGATGCTGGAGACGGGTCTTACATCGATCGAGCTTCTGGACCTGCAATTGCGCTGAGGAGGGTGCGGCACGGCTTAGGCGAAATGGGTCGTGATCTTGCCGCCCCCTGCCGACTCGACAATGGAGGCGGCTACGTCCCGAAGCTTGATGTTTCGGTGGTTCGAGGCTGACTTGATGATGGCAAAGGCTTCCTCCTGGGTGCAGCGGTTTTGAGCGATAACGATGCCCACCGCCATATCGATGATCGTCCGGGACGTCATCGCCAGCTTCAGGTTCTCGGCGGCTCTGCTGTGTTCGCTCAGGAGAAGTGCGAGTCGGAGGCCCTTTGCGGCCTGGGCGACAAAGGTGCGGGCCCGCTCCACCGCTCCGCCGTCCAGAGCGTGGGCGGTCTCGGAATACAGGTTGAGGCCCGCGCGCGCCGAGTTGTCCGGGAGATAAAACGGTACGGCGAGTACGGAGCGGACGCCGTGGGCCATCGCCATGTAGTTGTAGTCGGGGAACGTGGTGTCGCTGGCGAGGTCCGGTATGTGAACCACCAACTGTCTCCTGCTGGCCATCAGGCAGGGGCCCTCGTCCAGCTGGTATTGAAGCTCATCCAGCATCAGGGCCTTCTCACCGCTGCTGGCCACAGTCCCCGCCTCGCCGTGGCGTAGCAGGGTGATACCGCAAAAGACCTCGCCCTTCTGGGAGGAGAGGGTAGCCGCCGCGTAACAAGCGAGTTCGTCGAGGAAATCGGCCACATCCTGGGTTTCCAGCAGCAGGTCCTGCAGATCCAGCGCTATGGGCTCGGTGCTGCCGGTGCCCGGCTCGGGATCTTTAACGGAGGTCATGTCTCATAGTTACGCCGATCCCCGGCCGGCGCTAGGGGCAGCCGGCAGGCCGATGGTTCCCTGCGGCCGTTGTGAACAGTCTGTCCTGTGATCTGCTTAGCGCCGGCTCGAAGGTCTCCGGGATAGGGCCGCCCCCCAATGAAGCGGCCCTATCCGGAGGTCGCGCCGACGGCGCAGGATCGCGGCGAGGGGCTCCGTCCTTCCGGTCGGGGAGCGCGCCGGCCCAGTTCCTTGTCGATGTGGTCGAGAAGGTCCAGCCACAGGGAGGGTGCTTCGCTGCCACCGCCGTTCAGCGCCGCGCGGCCAGTGCCCTGAGATCGGATGAAGGCACATCGGACCAGCTTGGATGCCTAAAGAACATCCGTGCCGGCGGCCCGGGGTGGCCGCTCACGCCGCCTGCGCCTGCGTTCGCCGGCCTGCCACCTGAGGGGCGTGCCGTGGTCCGCTCACTGATGAGGTCCTAACCCCGATGTCTTTCAACAAGTCCGGGGCTTCGTCCCATGCATAGGCGAGGAAGCTGTCGTCCAGGAACAGATCGCATTGCGGGAGGGCGCGTTGTGCCCTGGCACATACCGCTTGAAGTGCCCGCACGTTATGCCGGGTGAGGACCCCGACGGGACGAATCGTGACCGACGAAGCGTCAAGGTCAACCGAAACCGTGACGCCGATTTTTCCGGTGGTCATAGAAGCAAATCTCTCTATGGAACACGAAGGGCCGCGTCTTGACCCACAAGCAGGGTACGGTGCCTGGTACTGAACGCGGAAGTAACTTAGGTCACTTTTTTGGGAGAAGGTTCTCCCGGCCATATATCCCCCGGCGGCAGATCTCCGGGCCGCAGCGCAGTTGATCCAACCTTGCGGAGGCGCCGGGGAAGGGGATGCTAGGCCAGACCCGCGCTCGCCGGCGGGCGCGACTCTCCGTCCCGGCCCGCCTGCCCGGCGGCCCCGGCGATCCGCTTCCGCTGGGCCTCAATTTCCTTCTCGCCTTCATGCTCCGCGTCGTAGAGCTTGGCATTGCCGACCTGGAGCTCGAGCATCAGGGCGTCAAGCTTCACGTGCAGGGCCGCCGTGTCGCGGTTCTGGGTGTTCTGAATGATGAAGACCATGAGGAACGTGACAATCGTCGTGCCGGTATTGATCACCAGCTGCCAGGTGTCGGAGAAACCGAGGAGAGGGCCGGTGCAGGCCCAGATGATCAGGACGACCACCGCACCGACGAAAACCCAGGCGTGGCCGAGGACTGCCGCCGTCCGGGTCGTAAACCGTGTAAAGATATCCGGGCGTTCCCGCCCCGCCTGCTGAACCATACCGTCACGCTTTCCCTTGCGGAGTGCCGGCCCGGCAGGAGTTGGACGGCCGGTTTTCCGGTTACCTTCAGTGTGGCACCAACCGGTCATTCCGCGCCGCAGTCCGTGCCTGACCGCAGCGCGGAATGACGGCAGCCTAGGAACCTGACTGGTCGTAGGCGCGCTTGGCGGCGGCCTGGGCGTCGGCAAGCGCCTTGCCCGGATCCTTGGTCCCCAGCAGGGCCGAGGCGATGGCGTTGTTCAGTTCCGTTTTGATGGTTTGCCCCGCGGGGGAGGCACCCAGGGTCTTCCCGGCCGGGAGGACGTCGTAGTACGTCTTGATTGTTTCGTCGAAGCCGGCATTGCCGCTTGGCTTGACGAAGGTGTCCCTGATCAACTTGTCGGCCGACGGGGAACCGGTGAACAGCCCGGTGTTGATACCGCCCGGCGTTGATGCGATCTTCTGTGCCCGTGCCTCCCCGGCGGCCTTCCATGCGTCGTCGGTGACCAGTGAGGTCATCCACGCGCAGGCGGCGTTGGGATTCTTAGCGTTCGCGGGGATGACGAAGGACGTTCCCCCTGCCACGGTGAACGGCTTGCCGTCCTTGTCCTTGAAAGGAACGGCGGACAAGTTCAGGGACTGCGAGTAGGGGGCCAGGACGTTGACGTACCACTGGGCGTCGACCTGGGCACCCACCTGGTTCTTGACGAACTGGTTCTGCTTACCGAACGTGTCGAAGGAATCGGAGAAGCTCTTGGCCTTGGCATAGCCGCCCTGCGCGTCATAGATCTGTTTCAGGAAACTGATCGCGGCTGCGTTGGCCGGGTCGTCCAGGATGGGGGCTCCCTTGTCGTCCACCAGCCGTCCGCCCTGGCCGAGGATCCACAGTTCGGCCTGCCCGGCGGCCACCGGGTCGAAGCCGAGCGTTGAGGGGTTACCGCCGTCGGTCTTCGACGCTTTTCCGACGGCGTCCAGCAGCTTCGTCTTGTCTGAGGTGTCAATGTCCGCAGCCGCCACGCCGGCGCCCTGGAGAACCTTCTGGTTCAGGATGATGGCTGCCGGCTGATAGAACTGCGGCACTGCCCAGACCTTGTCCTGATAGGTCACCTGTTGGGTGACGGCAGGGTAGAACTGCTTTGCCGGGTCCATGCCTTGGGCCTTGAAGCAGCCGTCCAGCGGCTTGATCAGCCCCTGGGCGGCGTAGGTCGCGACGAACGCGCGGTCCATCTGGACGACGTCGGGTACCTCACCGCTGGCCGCGCGGGTCGTGAATTTCTGCGCATCGAACGGCGTCTGATCCATCGTGATCTTCACGTTCGAGAGCTGGGACGATGCGTAGCCCATGCGTGCCTTGCCGACGTCGTCGGCGTTATCGAAGGCCCATGCCGTGATCGTCCCCGAGGCTTCCTTGGAAAAGTCCGCGCTCGCCGCCGGGGCACTGGTGCCCCCGCCGCCGCAGGCAGTCAAAGCGGTCACCGCCAGGGCCAGCACTGCGGTGTTCGTCATCTTTCGAAAATGCATCTTTGCATCCTCCCCAATCGTCGATGGTGGTGGTCGCTGCCGCGAGACCCTCGGCTAAAAGCGATTCGGGTGCAACACTGTAAGCAAGCTTCCTATTTCGAAAGCTAGCCCACGCCGCGGTGTGACGCAAGGGACCGGCCCCGATGCCGGTGCGCGGCGGGGCAGAGACCGCCGTGGAACCACGGGAGAAAGGGTGATGCCACATGACAGCCGAATCAGCCGCGCGAATCCGGCGCCCCGGGGGCAAGCCCCGGAAGGCCCGGGCACACCGGGTGAAGTACAACCGCAGGGAGGCCCTGGCTGGCTATCTGTTCATCTCCCCGTGGATCGTGGGCTTCCTCGTTTTCATGCTCGGTGCGATGGTCTACAGCCTGGTCATCTCCTTCAGCCGCTACAACCTGGCGACGAACGTGGCCAAGCCCGCCGGCGTGACCAACTACCAGCTCCTGTTTCAGGATCCGAAGGTCGCCTCCTCACTGGCCAACACGCTCTTCTACGCGGTCATGGCCGTTCCCCTGGAGATCTGTGTCGCCCTGGGGCTGGCCCTGCTCCTGAACCGCGTGGGCCGGGGTGCCGGGATTTTCCGGACCATCTACTACCTGCCCAAGATGACGCCGTCGGTGGCGACCGCGGCGGTTTTTCTGCTGCTGCTCAACGGCAACACGGGGGCCATCAACCAGGCGTTGGCGTTCTTCGGCATCTCGGGACCGCAATGGTTGATCGACCCGGCGTGGGTCAAACCCTCGATCGTGCTGATGACGCTGTGGGGCGTCAGCGGCACCATGGTGATCTTCCTGGCCGCACTCAAGAACGTGCCGCGGGAACTCTACGAGGTCGCGGCCCTGGACGGTGCCGGGCCGGTGCGGAAATTCTTCTCCATCACCGTCCCGATGATCTCGGGGGCCATCTTCTTCAACGTGATCGTCCTGACAATTGCCGCGCTCCAGGTGTTCGACCAGGCGTACCTGCTCTTCTGGCGGGACCAGACCAGCGCCTCGCCGGAGGCCTCGCTGTTCTACGGCATTTACCTGTTCCAGCAGGCCTTCCGGGAATTCAATTTTGGGTTCGCCTCTGCCATGGCCTGGGTGCTGTTCGTGCTGATCCTGCTGATCAGCCTGATCCAGGTCCGGTTGGGAAACCGGTTCGTCTACTACGAGGGGGAGAAGCGCTGATGGCCACGACCAATACCGAAACCGGCGCGACGCCGGAGGCCGGCCCGCTGCTGGCGGAAGCTGACCGTTCCGCCACTGCCACGCCTGCCCCGGCCCCGCGCCGTCGTGTCCGGCGTCCCCGCACCACGGCCAGCAAGGTGGTGCTCGGCGTCGTCCTGATGGTGATCAGTGCCGTGTTCCTGTACCCCCTCGTGTGGCTCATTGCCGCCAGCCTCAAGCCCCGCGGGGAGGTTTTCGACAACGCACTGATTCCCGCGACGTTTTCCCCGCAGAACTACGTCGAAGTCTGGGATCAGCTCCCGCTGGTGAACTGGGTGACCAACAGCTTCCTCATCGCGGTGCTGGCCGCCACCCTGGTGACGCTCTCCAGTTCCCTGGTCGCCTTCGGGTTTGCCTACTTCCGTTTCCCGGGCCGGAACATCCTTTTCGGTCTTGTGCTGGCGACGATGATGTTGCCGGGCGCCGTGACCATGGTGCCGCAGTACCTCATCTGGAAGAACCTGGGCGTGCTGGGCACCTGGATACCGCTCTTCGGGATGAATCTCTTTGGCTCGGCGTTCTATATCTTCCTGCAGCGGCAATTCTTCCTGGGACTGCCACGGGAGCTCTTCGAGGCCGCGCGGATCGACGGCGCCAGCTACTTCGGCTTGTTCCGCAGGATAGCCCTGCCGCTATCCGTTCCGTCGCTCGTAGTGATCTTCATCTTCGAGTTCCAGGCAAGCTGGAACAACCTGCAGTCCGCGCTCATCTACCTCAACGCCGGTTCTGTCCAGGGCTTCACGGCACCGCTGGGGATCGCCTATGCCATGACCAAATACAGCCCCACTAACGGCGGTCAGGGCGACTATCAGTACGTCATGGTCGCAACACTTTTGATCACGCTCCCCATGCTCATCCTCTTCGCTTTCGGACAGCGTCACTTCATTGAGGGGGTTGCCACCGAAGGCAGGAAGGGGTAGCCGGGCTGCCGTGAAAGTCGGGGGGGGGGCGGCCGCCCGCATATTGACCTTCACATAACGGGGGAACACGATGGAGTGATCGGGGCGGCGCCCGGTCACCTCATCGTCTCGCGCCGTCCCGGCAACCAAGCCTCGAAGCCTTAGGAAAGGACGCATCGTGAGTGAAACTCCGGAATCCGGCGGCCGCCTCCACAGCGAAGATCCGGCCGAGGGTGTGGACAGTGACGGCGCGGCGACACCCGCGGGTGGGCCGGATCAGGGAAGCCGCAGTCATGCTGAAGAGCCATCAGAAGGGCCCGACGCCGGGGACGACGGCGCCCGGCCCAGTGCGCCTGACGCCGGGGCGGGGGAGCCGGAAGTCCCGTAGCTCTCTTTCGAAGTGTCGGCGGCCCGAGCTCTTCTTCCCGGGTACGGGCTCAGGCGCCCAGTACTTTGCTGCTGCGGAAGCCCAGTGCCGTCACCCTGACCAGAATCGCGGAGCCGGTGAGCGTGGCGGCCAGCAGGGCACCGAGCATCGGCACTATCCATGAGGACTGCAGAAGAATCGCCGGCACGATCAGCAATCCCGGGAGTACGGCCAGGAGGCGGATAGGGCCGCCATTCATCCCGGCCTTGGACTCCAGGCTGCCGGGGTACAGCAGCGCCCCGAGGAGTGTGGCTGCGGCGGACCAGAGGCCCATCGATAAGGGCACGACAATGAGCGCAGCGGTGTAGGCGGGAGTCACCCGGACACCAAGACCTCCAGCGAAGGCGGCGAAGGCGGCTGCTCCCGCAAAGGTCACCGTCGCCACGGCCCAGGACGCCGCCGTCATCCACAATCCGGCGCCCAGGTAGGCGTCAAAGAGCCGGCGGCGCGGAATGGGGCTGGCCAAGAGCGCCTCGATGGCACCACCGCCGACGTCGTCTGCCACGACCCCCGGGATCGTCAGCGTGGCGATCAGCGCCACGAGCATTCCCAGGATGGCTGGAGTCATCGTCATCAGGTACGTCGTCATGGGTGCGAACATCCCTGCGGCGTCGTGGACGGTGACTATACCGGCCCCCGCGTCCTGCCCGATTTCGCCCGGCCACGAGGCCCCTGCCAGATTCTGCGTGCCGGCGAACACCATAACCCCCAACGCTGCTCCGGCGACGGCGGCAAGCCAGACGGCGGTACTTCGCTGCTGGCGCCAGGCCCGCCTCGCAAAAGCGAGACTTCTCATGAGCATCAGAGTTGCCGGTGTCATGCGGCTGCCCCGAAAGCGGCAAGGATCTCAGTTTCGGTAACGGGTGTGCTGCCGGGTGAGAGTTTCACCAGGCTGAACCCGTCAATAATGAGATAGGTCCGGGCAATCTGGAGCGCCTCCGGAACGCTGTGCGTCGAGTACAGCACGGTGCGGGTCTCTCCCCACTGTCGGAGCAGCTCCTGGGTCTGCGCCGCGTAGACCGGATCAAGCCCGCTGAGGGGCTCGTCGAGAACAATGAACGCCGGGTCGGTCATCGCGAGCCGGGCAAGGTCGGCCCGCTGACGCTGACCGCGGCTGAGCTGCTTTACCTTCAGTTGCATCAAGGTTCCCAGATCGAACCGTTCGACCAGCTCCGCCACGCTAACGGTGGTGGCCCCGGGGTAGGTGGCCGTCATGTCGCTCCAGAATGAAAGATTCTGCTCAACAGTGAGTGCGGACGCCAGGGCTGACTCGTGTCCCAGATACCCGATCCGTGAGCGCACCGCCGCGCCATCTTCGACAGGGTGGCCGAGGACCGTGCAGCTGCCGCCAAGCGGCGGGATGATTCCGCACAGTGTGCGCATCAGGGTGGTTTTTCCGGCCCCGTTCCTGCCAAGAAGCGCCGTCACGCCGGGTTCGAGCTCAAGGTCCATCGGCCCCACCTTGACGCTGCCCTCATAGCCAATGGTGAGGCCCGAGAGTTCCGCTGTCGCCCTCATTCCGGAGCACCGCCGTCGGTCGGGGGTACCGGTAACAGCACCGTCGTCAGCTTGTGCTTTCGCCGCCCGCCTCCCGGCCCGTTCGACCTCAAGGACGTTAACTCCTTGAGGACCGTTTGGAGGAAGGCGTCCACCTCCTTCGGGGTGGCCCAAAAGTCGGCCTGAGCGAAGTTGACCCGGTCGGCCAGGAGGTCCGGCGGGGCGCCGTGTACGTAAGCTCCAAAATCTCTGATCAGCCCGGTGCTGAAGACCGTGAAGACTGTCAGCAGTTCCTCGCTGCTCAGCGACATCAGTTCGTCCGCGGTGGGGTTCGCCACTCCCGGCGCTATCCGGTAAGTCCTCTCGATGGCGCCGCGTATCTGTTCTTCAGCAACGACGTCGATCAGGCCGTGACGCGCCAGGATGGCGATGTGGCGGTACAAGGTGGCGACGGGGACGTCGGGGATCCGCTCCCTGATGGCATGTGTGGTGAGGCCTTCCTCGCCGAGAAGGGCCTGGACAATGCGCAGTCTCACGGGATGCAGTAGCTGGGATGAGTTCGCCATACGCCCACAGTATCATTATCGATATTGATACTGTTGGACTGGGGTTCCTCGTTCCGGTTACCCCGTGCGGTCCGAGGTCGATAGTGCGACGGGAGAGATGTCTTCGATGAGGGGCCTTATGAACGATCCGACCTTGCGTGCCGTCCGCGCCGCCAGCGCGTCCCGACGGCTCCGGATCGGATTTTCGGCGGCCCTGCTGGCCGGTGCCGCGATCTACTCAACGGGGGTGTTCCTTCGGGAGTCGGACGCCTTCAGCCCGCTGGTCGATGGCTTCCTGTCGCAGCTTACGGAGTGGCTGCCGGCGGCGGTTTGCTGGTTCATGGCCCTGCGGAGGCGCGGTCGGGGACCGGAGCTCGCCTTGGTCGCCGGGGCCCTGTCGTGCCAGGCCGCCGGCGACACGTACTACATGGTCCTTTCCGCCACCGGCCAGGTCGTTCCCGTCCCGTCCCCGGCGGACATTGGGTATATCGGCTTCTACATTCTGTTTCTCGCGGCACTGTGGTCGATCGTGCGGCGACGCCTTGCATCGATGGCGTGGCCCGTCGTCCTCGATGGCATCGTGGGAGGCCTTGGTGCTGCCGCTGTGCTGGCCGTACTCATGGACCCGGTGATGGCCGAAATCATGTCTTCCGGCCAGCGGTCGGCCACGGCGGTCATTGGGGCCGTCTACCCGCTCCTCGATCTGCTACTGGCGGCGACCGTCCTGGGTATCGCCGCTACGCCCGGACGTGTCCTGGGGCGTGGATGGATCCTGCTGGTCACCGGGCTGCTGCTCTACACCGCTGCCGACGTCGTCTACATCGATCTCCAGCTCCGCGGCCTTTACGCGGTGGGGACACCCCTGGACCTTGCCTGGGCGGTCGGCACGGCGTTGATTGGGTGCTGGGCTGCTTTCCACGGCACCCCGCGGCGACGCTCGCTAAGGGACGTGTCGTGCGTGCCAGTCCAGGCAGTTCCGGGGCTGGCGACGCTGGCGGGGCTGGGTGTCCTCCTGCTGGGGACGCAGGTCCACATCATGCTGCTTGCGGTGGTGCTGGCCGGTCTGACTCTCGCCTCGGCGGCGTTGCCGTTGGTCTTCCGGCAACGCATCCGCCTGTTGGATGCGACCCGGCAAGCACGAACGGACGAACTCACTGGGCTTCCCAACCGGCGGGCTTTGTACTCCGATGTACCGGGCCGACTTGCGGATGTCCACCGCAGCAGTGCAGTGCTCCTGCTGGACTTGGACAAGTTCAAGGAAGTCAACGACGGGCTGGGTCACCATGTGGGGGATGAGCTCTTGAAGCATGTTGCCGCCCGGCTTGTGGGGACCCTGCGGCCGGAAGACTTCCTGGCGCGTATGGGCGGGGATGAGTTCCTTGTCCATCTGGCCGACTGCGGGCCGAGAGCTGCGGAGACAGTTGCCCTGGCCCTGCGGGATGCGCTGGGCGAGGCGTTTGACCTGGGCGGTGTGGTGGTACAGGTCAACGCCAGCATCGGCATTGCGAGCTTTCCCGAGCACGGCACGGAACTGGGGTTGCTGATGCGAAAAGCGGATATGGCCATGTACGCGGCCAAGTCCACGCGCAGTGGCCACGCCCTCTACACCGGTGTCACGGGCGGCCCCGGAAACACGCACTTCCACAGCGTGCAGTCCCTGAACGAGGCGCTGAGCCAGGGTCAGCTGGTGCTGCATTTCCAGCCAAAGCTGGAGCTCGGAACGGGGCAGGTCCGCGGCGTGGAGGCTCTCGTTCGATGGGACCACCCGACATTGGGGCTGCTGCAACCCGACGCGTTCCTTGACCGCTTTGAGGAGGCCGGCCTGATGCCGGCCTTGACGGAAGTTGTCCTCGGCGCGGCCCTGGACCAGGCGGCACGCTGGGAAGCGCAAAAGCTCGGAATATCGGTTGCAGTCAATCTTTCGGCCAGATCCATCATGGATTCACGCCTGCCGGCGAAGGTTGCCGCGATGGCAGACGCGCGCGGGCTCCCTGCCTCGGTGCTGGTTGTCGAAATCACCGAGGACGTCCTGGTGGCAGACAGGGCCCGCGCTACCGCTGTCCTGGCGGCGCTTCGCAGTATGGGGGTCAAGATTGCGGTCGATGATTTTGGCAAAGGCTTCAGCTCGCTGTCCTATCTGCGCGAACTGCCCCTCGACGAGCTGAAACTCGATAAGTCCTTCATTTTCACCATGCTGGACGACGCGCGTGCCACGGCCTTGGTTGTCTCGACCATCGATTTGGCGCATAGCCTCGGGTTCGAAATGACCGCTGAGGGCGTCGAAAGTGAGGAGGTGTACCGGGCGCTGGCGGAATTCGGCTGCGACCTCGCCCAGGGTTATTTCATCTCCAGACCGGTCCCGGCGGGGGAGCTGACCGCGTGGCTGGCCTCCCGCGGTTCTGACGAGATCGCGGGTTTTGCGATCGCCACAGACGTTGACTTCGCCGGATCGGCGAGGCAGTAGCCCTGCGTTCAGAGCGATGGCGGATTCGATGAGGCTTTCGCCATGATCCGTCAGTCTTTTCGTTCGATCGACGAGCTGCTGCTCGCGAGCCGCGCCAACCTGGACCGTGTGTCTGCGTCAGAGCTTGACGGGGAAGTCGCGGCAGGGGCCCTCGTCGTCGACACGCGGCCGGTGGACCAGCGGGAGCGGGACGGCGCCCTTCCGCTTGCGATCGTCATCGACCGAAACGTCCTCGAGTGGCGGCTCGATCCTTCCAGCGCGCACCGGCTTCCGATGGCACCCGACTACGATCGGCGGATTGTGATTGTCTGTGATGAGGGCTACAGCTCCAGCCTTGCCGCAGAAACCCTGCAGCAATTGGGCCTCTCAAGGGCGACCGACCTTATTGGAGGTTTCCAGGCCTGGGCTGCGTGGCGGCAGGAAGCCGGCTAGCCCGCTGCGCTGTTTTCCGAGGCTCGCCAGCGCACTGTCTTCCGAGGCTCGCCAGATGTTCGGCCCGGTTGGCTCCGGCCGGAGCGCCGCTTCGCTCACCAGACTTCCCTCGAGGTGAGGGAGGGTCCGCCACGCCGGACCCTCCCTCACCTCCTGCATGCCTTGGCGGTCAACCCGCCTCGGGCCTTAGCCCGGGACGTTTCGTGGATCGTTGCCGTAGCTGTTCTTTTCGGAGATCACACCGTCCTGGTTCTTGATGATGTGATCGACCTTGTCGCCCCGGGCGGCCTCCCGTCCTGCAACGACCGCGTCCTCTTTGGAGCTGTAGCCGGCCCCGAAGGCCCGCTGGGCACCATCGCGCTTGTTCTTCCACTGTCCGTCTTCGTAGTACGTCTCAATATCTCCCTGAGGCATTACACGCTCCTTCTGCCGTTCGGTTCAGCTGCCTGACGTTGGGTAGCGAAAAGCCCCGCGGCACTGGGGGACCACGGGGCATTTCCAAGGCATTCTCCGCCGCATGGGGGGGACGGGCGGAGAAGCTGACACCAACCTAATAGAAAGTAGGCTTATGGTTCAAGCCTCAGCGCCTTTCCGGCGCGGCGGAGGATCGGGCGAATGGCGGTCGCTTTCAGTGCTGGCCCAGGCTGCCGCCGGCCGGGGGAAGAGTCCCCTCGACGCCATTGCGTCGCTCGTCACGTTCGGCCTGGCTTGCGGTGTCGGCGGCGGCCGTGCCGTCCGAGTCGCCGTCGTCGTCGATCAGTCCGTTGGTCTGATCGAAGAGCTTGGCGACAGACCGTTCCGCAGGCCGCTCCATGGCTGAAGCGCTGCCGCTTCCGGCAGGCGTAGTTGTGTCGGTGCCGGCAGGGAAGACGCTCCCGGTGGTGCCCGTCGGTGGAACGGCGTCGGTTGCCCGTGCCGTCCCGGCATCCGCCGTAGTCGCAGGGCCCGCGCCGGTACTGTCGTGGTGTGGGGAGTCTCCGCGTCCCACGGCCGCGGCCACCCCTGCCGCAGCTGCGGCCAGCCCGACGCCGGCTATTACCTTTCCGGATACCCCCGCCGTGCCGCTGTCGCCCCGGGAGGCGGCGGCGTCTTCGATCCCCGGGGTGCCGGAGGAGCCGTGGCCTTGGACGGTACCGCGCCAAGCGCCCGTGGCGTAACCCTCGTCCTCGATGAAAGCCTTGAACCGGTCCAGGTCGTTTTCGGCCTGCCTGGCGACGACGTTGAGCTTGTCGCCCACCGTTTCAACCATGCCCTCCGGTTCGTATTCGAGGGAGAGCTCCACGGACGTCTGACCGCCGCCCAGGTCTTCAAAGGTCACCGCGCCGGCGTTGGTCGCTCCCTCCATGGCAGCCCACGCTACTTTTTGATCAGGGATCTGCTCCAGGATTCTTGCCTGCCACTGGCGGCGCACCCCGGCAATCTCCGCCGTCCATTCCAGGCGGTCGTCGCTGAGCTGCTGCACGCTCTTCACCCCGGACATGAAGTGCGGAAATTCCTCGAACTGAGTCCATTGGTTGTAGGCCACGCTCACGGGAACGTTCACCAGGATGCGTTTCTCGACTTTCGTGCTCACGGTGTCTCCTTCGACTCTGTAGGAACAAACCAGTGATCAACTGATCATCAGTATGCTTAGTTTATCGAGGATTCCGCCTTGCGGCCAGAGCAGAGGTGACTCTCTGCGGCCAACCCGGTAGCGGCGCGGGAGCCAATCCCGGGCCGTTTTTCACGGGACATCGCTGGGCCGCTGCAGTATGGTGGGCACCTTCCGACGCAAGGAGGAGCACGTGAACAGTCATCGAAGCAACGTCGCCGGGGAGGCCGGTATCACCGCGCTGGTGCTGATCCGCCACGGGGAAAGCGAGGGGAATGTTGCGGCGACGCGGGCCAGGGAGGCGGGCGCGCAGGTGATAGAGGTCCCGGCCCGTGACGCCGACGTCGATCTCTCCGAGACCGGGAGGGAGCAGGCGCTGGCCTTGGGCCGCCTGCTGGCAGGCGTCTCCGAGCAGTTCCCGGTGTGGTCCTCCCCCTACGCCAGGGCCCGGGAGACCGCCGAACTGGCACTGGAGGTCGCAGGGTGGGACCGATTGCCCCGCCTGGACGAACGGCTCCGGGACCGCGAATTGGGAATCCTTGACCGTTTGACCTCCGCCGGCGTGGAGGCCAGGTTCCCTGAGGAAGGAGAACGCCGGCGCTGGCTCGGGAAGTTTTACTACCGGCCACCAGGCGGCGAGTCCTGGGCCGACGTGGTGCTCCGGCTGCGGTCGCTGCTTTCAGACCTGGACAGGGAGCACCCCGGCCAGGAGGTACTGCTGGTCTGCCATGACGCCCTCATCCTGCTCTTCCGGTACGTTTTGCTGGGGCTCACCGAGGCGGACCTGCTGGACCTGGCCGCACGCACCACCATTCTCAACGCATCCGTCAGCCGGTTCGTCCGGGAGGGCGGCACCGGACCGTGGCAACTGGCCGGGTTCAATGAGGCTGACCATCTGCGGTCCTATGGCGCCCCCGTCACTGAGCACGCGGGAGAGTCCAATGTCCACCCGCGCTAAGCCGCCGATCCCGCTGACGCCCACGTTGCTGCGCGGCTGGCCGCTGCCCGGCGGGGGCTCCGGGAAGGCGGACCGCGGCTCGGTGCTGGTTATTGGGGGCGCGCGCAAGACCCCGGGGGCCGCGCTCCTGGCCGGTGTCGCGGCACTTCGTTCCGGCGCCGGCCGGCTGACGCTGGCGGTGGCCGAATCGACCGCCGTCCACGTGGCGGTGGCGCTGCCGGAAAGCGGCGTCCTGGGCCTGCCGGAAAGCGCCAGGGGCTCAGTGAAGGGTTCGTCCGCTTCCCTGCTCGTCGACGAATTCGCCGCGGCAGACGCCGTCCTAATCGGTCCCGGCCTGGACAACAAGGACGAGGCCCTGGCGCTTCTTCGCGGACTGCTCGTGCCGGCGCGGACGCCCCCGAGTGGCGGTCCCGCGGTCGTCCTGGATGCGTTCGCCCTCGGCTGCTTGCCCGAACTGGATGCCGACCTGGGCCCGTGGGCGGGTCGGCTGATCCTGACCCCTAACCCCACCGAGGCGGCCATCCTCTTGCAACGGGAGATCGGCGACCTTGGCCGCGATATCCGGACTATCGCGAGCCGGTATCAGGCCGTGGTCAGCTGCCAGGGGTTGATTGCGGAACCCGACGGCGAGTCCTGGGAGGTCAGCACCGGGCACAGTGGGCTGGGGACCTCGGGCAGCGGCGACGTGTTGGCCGGCGCGATCACGGGGCTGCGGGCCCGCGGTACGACGGGACCCCAGGCCGCCTGTTGGGGCTCTCACCTGCATGCCACCGCAGGGGACAGGTTGGCCAGCAGACTGGGCGGGCTGGGTTACCTTGCCCGGGAACTCTGCGATGAGTTGCCGCCGCTGATGGTGGAACTCAGCAGCTGATCAGCCGCCCGGTCGGGCTGGCTGCCCAAGCGGCCGGAAAGATCGATTCCGTAGCGCGGGAAGAGCCACAGCGCCTAGTATCCGTGGGAGAACCGGCTGTGGACTAACGGAAGGAAGACCATGGTGGACCGCATTGGCAACATTTGGGGAAGCCGCACCCCCTATCCCCGGGACGGTCTCTGGCCGGTACGGGTGGATCAGGCGCTCGCGGAGGGCGTCGCTGAAGACGACGTCGATCGCTGGGTCCAGTCCGCCTGCGTGCTCTGCAGCAACGGCTGCGCCTGCGACATCGCGGTCAAGGACGGTGCCATGGTCGGGATCCGGGGCCGGGCAGGGGACCTGGTCAATCACGGCCGGCTTGGCCCCAAGGGCCTCTTCGCCAGCTGGCAGGGCGTTTCCCACCGGGACCGGCTCACCAGTCCGTTGATCCGTAAGAACGGTCGCCTGGTGGAATGCGATTGGGACACCGCCATGAACCGCATCGTCGAACGCAGCCAACAGCTTTTGCGGGAGCGCGGTCCGCTGAGCCACGGCTTCTACACCAGCGGACAGCTTTTCCTTGAGGAGTACTACGCCCTCGCCATCATCGGGAAGGCGGGAATCGGGACGCCGCATATGGACGGCAACACCCGGCTCTGCACGGCCACCGCGGCCGCGTCGCTGAAGGAGACGTTCGGGGCGGACGGCCAGCCCGGGTCCTACACCGACATCGATAGCTGTGACGCGATATTCCTCTACGGCCACAACATGGCCGAGACCCAGACTGTCCTGTGGTCCCGGGTGCTGGACCGCATCGCCGGCCCGAACCCGCCCAAAGTCGTTTGCATCGATCCCCGCGAGACGGAGGTGGCCCGCCACGCCGACGTGCACCTCGCCGTGCGGCCGGGCACCAACCTCGCTCTGATGAACGCCCTGGTCCATGAAGTGCTGGCCCGCGGCTGGGTGGACGAGGACTACGTCAAGGCGCACACCGTGGGCCTCGATGAGCTGAAGGCCACCGTGGCGTCCTGGACACCGGAGGCTGCCGCGGCGGTCTGCGACGTCAAGGCGGCGGATATCCGGGAGGCCGCGCGGATTTTCGGCGCCTCGGAGCGGGTCCTTTCCACCGTGTTGCAGGGCTTCTACCAGTCGGCGCAGGCGACAGCCTCGTCCTGCCAGGTCAACAACCTGCACCTCCTGCGGGGACTGTTGGGGAGGCCCGGCTGCGGAATCCTGCAGATGAACGGCCAGCCGACCGCGCAGAACAACCGGGAATGCGGTGCCGACGGTGACCTGCCGGGTTTCCGTAACTGGGAAAACCCGGCCCATATAGCCGAGCTCGCCGATCTCTGGGACGTCGACCCACTGACCATCCCGCACTGGGCGCCGCCGACGCATGCGATGCAGATCTTCCGCTACGCCGAGCAGGGGTCCATCGAGTTCCTGTGGATCTCCGCCACCAACCCCGCCGTCTCCATGCCCGACCTCGCCCGGATCCGGAAGATACTGGCCAAACCTGACCTCTTTGTGGTGGTGCAGGATCTGTACCTGACCGAAACGGCGCAGGCTGCTGACGTCGTCCTGCCGGCGGCCGCCTGGGGCGAGAAGACCGGCACCTTCACCAACGTCAACCGCACAGTCCACCTCTCGGATAAGGCTGTGGACCCGCCTGGATCCGCCCGCAGCGACCTCGACATCTTCCTGGATTATGCGCGGCGGATGAATTTCCGGACGCTTCAGGGCGGGCCGTTGCTGCCATGGAACGGCCCCGAGGACGGCTTCAACGCCTGGCGGGAGTGTTCGCGGGGCCGGCCCTGCGACTACAGCGGGATGAGCTACGGCCGGCTCCGCGGCGGCAGCGGCATGCCCTGGCCCTGCAACGAGGAAAACCCCGATGGCCGCGACCGGCTCTACGCGGACGGGGTTTTCCCCACCGACGCGGACTACTGCGAAAGTTACGGCCATGACCTCTTAACCGGCGCAACCGTGGGGTCAGAGATGTTCCGTGCCACGGTACCCGGCGGCAAGGCGGTGCTGAAGACGGCCGATTACCTGCCGCCGCACGAAGAGCCCGACGGCCGGTTCCCCATGCGCTACACGACCGGACGCACTGCCTACCATTTCCACACCAGGACCAAGACCGGCAGGTCCCGGCCCCTAAACCGCGCCGCACCCTCCGCCTGGATCGAGCTTTCCCCGGACGACGCCCAACGGTACGGCATCAGTGAGGGAGACCTCACCCGCGTCACGTCCCGCCGGGGCCGGATCGAGGTCCCGGCGCGGATCAGCGACATCCGCCCGGGAACGGTTTTCGCCCCGTTCCACTACGGCTACTGGGACGACGGCGGCTCGCCCGGCGAGCACCCGAGCGCGGCCAACGAACTCACCATCACCGAGTGGGACCCGGTGTCCAAGCAGCCAGTGTTCAAGAACGCGGCAGTCAACGTCCAAAAGATCGCCGACGGCGCGGGGCCGGCACCCGCCCCCACAACGACCGCCTCCCGGCCGGCCAGCGGCGGCCCGGCGTTGCCCGCGACCACCGGCGTGGGTGGCGAGGCGAGCGAGTCCGTGGGTGCGGCGCCGCCGCGGTTCCCCCAGGCGATCAAGGGAGCCCCGGCGCCAGCCGGAAAGGACGGCACGCGATGAACATTTCCCTTTACCTGGGCATGCTGCACCGGGCCGAGGCCACCCTGGCGGAATCCTTTCGGCAAGTCGCCGACGGCCACGGCGCCGAACCGGACGTCCATTTCCTGTGCCACTCCCTGGCCAACCAGTGCGACGAGCACAGCCGGCTGTTGCATCCGCTGGTGGAGCGCTACGGCGAGGACCTCTCCGACACGGAGCCGGAGCGGTTGCACGCCGAGGGGCTCTCCGGCACCCGCAGTGGGCCGGTGGGCCTGCTCCGGGACCTGCAGGATCTCTACCTTCTGGCCAGCTTCGTCGATGTGACCTGGACCATGATCAAGCAGGCCGGCTCGGCGCTCCGGGACCGGGACATGCTGGAGGTGGTCTCACACTGTGAGGGAGAAACCGCGGTGCAGCTGCGCTGGCTGCAGACCCGGATGAAGCAGGCGGCTCCCCAGGCCCTTGTGGCCGCCAGATAGGGCGAGGTGCAAGCTGCCGGAGCTTCACCGCGTCCTCTATCTCGACGGCTGACGTGGAAAAGTCGCGGCCGTCAGGCTCGGGCGATCAGTCTTGCCAATGCGTTGCCGGGTCTCACTCCCGGGCAAAGCAAAAGCCCCTGCTTCCCTTGTAAATAAGGGGAGGCAGGGGCTTCGCTACGTGGCGGTGACGGTGGGATTTGAACCCACGTTGGCTTTTACACCAAACAACATTTCGAGTGTTGCACCTTCGGCCGCTCGGACACGTCACCAACCTGACTAGGGTACCGGAGCGCGGGGCCGAACCCCAAAACGGGCGCCGCACACCGGGGACGCCGCGCCCGGGCCGCCCCGGGAAGCTTCCGGCGACGCCCGCCCGGCACTAGATTCGACAGCACAATGACTATTTCGAACACGCCCTCCGCCCGGACCGCCGGCACCGCCACCTCCTACTGGACCGTCGGCCCCGAACAGGGGGAACTCCGCACCGAGGACCTGCCGGCGCCGGGACCCGGCGAGGCCCTGGTCCGCTCCCTCTACTCCGGCATCAGCAAGGGCACCGAGATGGTGGTGCACAACGCCCGCGTCCCCAGCTGCGTCGCCGATGCCATGGCCGCCCCGCACCAGGAGGGCAGCTTCCCCGGCCCCGTGAAGTTCGGCTACCTCTCGGTCGGCGTCGTCGAAGCCGGACCGGACGAATGGCAGGGCAAAACCGTCTTCTGCCTGCACCCGCACCAGGACCGCTACATCGTGCCCGTCACCTCCCTCACCGAGGTCCCCGCCGGCGTCCCCGCCCGCCGCGCCGTGCTCACCGGCACCGTGGAAACCGCCGTCAACGCCCTCTGGGAAGCCGGCCCGCGGCTGGGGGACCGGGTGGCCGTGATCGGCGCCGGACTGGTCGGCGGCATGGTGGCCAAGCTCCTCGCCGGCTTCCCGCTGGAACGGCTGCAGCTGATCGACATCGACCCGGCCAAGCGCGCCTTCGCGGACACCCTCGGCGTCGAGTTCAGCCACCCGGATGACGCCGCGGGCGACTGCGACATCGTCATCCACTGCTCCGCCTCGCAGGCCGGACTGGAACGGGCCCTGCAACTCGTGGGCGACGAGGGCGAGATCATCGAAATGTCCTGGTACGCGGACCGCAGCATCAGCCTGCCCCTCGGCGAGGACTTCCACGCCCGGCGCCTCTCCATCCGCGCCAGCCAGGTGGGCGTCGTCGCGCGCGCCCGCCGGCACCGCCGCACCACCGCCGACCGGCTGACCCTCGCCGTATCGCTGCTCCGCGACCCCGCCTTCGAGGCCTTCCTCACCGGGACCTCCCGCTTCGAGGAACTGCCCGACGTCGTCCAACGGCTCTCCGACGGCACCCTGGACGCCCTCTGCCACGTCATCGAATACCCGCACACCACAGAAACCACGAGGTAATCCGTGTTCAGCCTGACCGTCCGCAGCAACTTCATGATCGCCCACAGCCTGCCCCGCCCGGCGTTCGGCCCCGCGCAGGGCATGCACGGCGCCACCTTCGTTACCGAGGTGACCTTCCGACGCCGGAGCCTGAACCAGGACGCGATCGTCCTGGACATCGGCGAGGCGGGCGAGGTGCTGGGCGCCGTCCTCTCCGGCCTGAACTACAAGAACCTGGACGAGCACCCCGATTTCGCCGGCAAGCTGAGCACCACCGAGGCCCTGGCGCAGTACATCGCCGACGCCGTGGCCGCGCAGATCCGGGAGGGCGACGACGGGCGCGCGCTCGCGGGCATCGACGTCACCCTGCGCGAGACGCCGGACGCGTGGGCCAGCTACTCGCTCGAGTTCGACGCCGGCTAGCCTCCCGTGCAGCCCTCCGCAGTCCGCCTGATCCTGCCCGGCAACGTCCGCCACAACTCCGGCGGCAACGCCTACAACGCCGCCCTGGTCCGTGCGCTCGACGCGCTTGGGGTGCCCGTCTCGACAAAGACGGCCGACGGCGGCTGGCCGGTGGGCAGCCCGGAGGACCGGGAAGCGCTGGGAAACCTGCTCGCGGAACCGGCCGGGCCCGCGACGGTCACCCTGATCGACGGCCTGGCGGCCTGCGGCGCCCCGGAGCAACTGGAAGCCGCCGCCGACGCGGGAAACCCTGTGTGGATCCTGCTGCACATGCCCCTGGACGGGTTCCCGGAGCTGGAACGCCGGGCTGTGGCGGCCGCGGCCGGGGTGATCTGCAGCAGCAGTTCGGCCGCGGCGGACCTTCGCACCCGGCACGGCCTCGACGTCGGAGGCACTGGCACGGACAGCACGCCCGTCGCCGTCGCGCTGCCCGGGACCGACCCTGCAGACCCCGCAAGCGGGTCCACCCCGCCGCACCTGGCCATGGTGGCCGCGCTGCTGCCGAACAAGAGCCAGCTGCTGTTCCTCCGGGCGCTCGCCGGCCTGACCGACCTGGACTGGACCGCCGCCCTAGTAGGGGCGGACACCGCGGACCCTGAGTACGCCGCCCAGCTCCGCGCCGAGACGGAACGGCTAGGCCTCGGTGGCCGGGTCCGGATTCCCGGAGAGCTCCGCGGGGCCGCCCTGGAAACCGAGTGGGCACGGACCGACCTCACCCTTCTCATCTCGCGCGCGGAGACCTACGGACTAGCCGTCACCGAATCCCTCGCCCGCGGCATCCCCGCCATCATCCGGCGGGGGACCGGGGCACTGGAGGCGCTCACGGCCGGTACGCCGCAGGCAGGACGACAAGCGGCGGCGGACGATGTGGACGACGCCGGACTCCCGGGCGCCGCCGTCGCGCTCGCCGAGGACCCCGCACCCCTGACGGCCCTGCTGCGCCGCTGGCTCACCGAGCCGAAGCTCCGGGAGCGGTGGCGCAGCAATGCGCTCGACGCCCGGCAGCACTTGCCCGGCTGGGATGGGACCGCCCGTACAGTGCTGCAGATCCTGGGCCGCTAACGCGCCGCACGGAGCACCCGCCTGAGCCAGCGGAAAAGGCCCGCCCTGTACCGCCGACCACGGCATGGATGGACAATGGGCGCATGAGCACCCAGCCAGCCACGGTCAGCCTTCCGCCCGAGAGCCTCACCGCCGCGAACCTCCGCGCATGGTCCTGGCGCCGGCAGGGCCTGGACGGGTCGCTGGCCGGCTTAACCGCCGGGCAAGTCCTCGCGCAGGCGGGCTGGGCACGCTCCGTCGGCGGCGCCAACCCCTACCTTTCCCTGTTCGCCCGCGCCGGCCTCCGCCGCGGCGAGGTGGACGCCGACGTCGAGGCCCAGCGGATCCTGGAACTGCCGACGGCGCGCGGCTGCACCTACGTCCTGGGCATGGACGACTTTGCCTGGGCGCTGCGCCTGGGCCGCCCCGCCGCGGAGACCGCCGTCGCGGTGCTCACCCGGCTGGGCGTGGATCGCGGCGAGATCACCCTGCTCGAGGAGCAGGTCCGGCACGTCCTCGCCGAGGCCGGCACCCCGCTGGACCCGCGGCAGCTCAAGGAGGAACTCGGCGACGCGGTCCAGAGCCTGGGGGAGGAGGGGAAGAAGAAGGGCGCCGCCACCACGCTCCCCGCGGCGCTGGGCATCCTGCAGGCGGAGGGCCGGATCCGGCGCGTTCCCGCGGACGGGCGCCTGGACCGGCAGCGGTACGCCTACGAAGCTTGGGACCTGCCCGGCTCCGACCTCACCGACGAGGAGGTCCGCGCCCTGCTGATGCGCCGCTACCTCGGCTGGACCGGCGGCGCCACCGCCAAGCAGTCCCAGTGGTTCACGGGTTTCACCGTGGCGCAGACACGCACGGCGCTCGGCGCCGCGGGCGCCGTCGAGGTTCCACTCCCCGGGGACGCGGGCAAAGACAGTGCGGTGCTGTGGATGCTGCCCGACGACGTCGACCGCCTCGCCGCCTTTCAGGCTCCGGCGGAGGAACAGATCCAGCTGCTCGCCGGGACCGATTCGCTGGTACTCCTGCGGCGGAACGCGGCCGAGCTGCTGGACGAAGCGGACCACCGCAAGGCCGGGCTCAGCTCGCTGGCGCTGCAGGCGGACCTGCCGGACCACCCGATCCTGGACCGGGGCCGGATCATCGGGCTGTGGCAGTACGACCCGGCCACCGAGGCGATCGCTGCCTGGGTCTTCGGGGACCTGACGCCCGCGGTGAGTCGTCGGATCGTGGAGGTGGAGGCCTGGATCCGGGAGGACCTTGGCGACTTCCGGGCCTTCAGCCTCGACGCGCCGGCCTCCCGGCGGAAGAGGATCGACGCGCTCCGGGCCTCGACGACGGCCACCGCCGAACGGTAAGCGGGACCAGGGGACGCCGGGATTAGGGGAGGAAACAGGGGGGAGGGATCAGGCGCCGCGGTGCTCCGCGAAGAAGTCCCGCAGCAGGTCCCCGCACTCCCGCTCGCGCACCCCGCCGTAGACCTCCACCCAGTGGTTCAGCCGGCGCTCGCGGAGGATGTCGAACACGGACCCCGCGGCGCCCGCCTTCTCATCCCAGGCGCCGAACACCACGCGGGGAATGCGGGCCAGCACCACCGCGCCGGCGCACATCGCACACGGCTCCAGCGTCACCACCAGGGTGCAGTCCGCCAACCGCCAGCCGTCGTCGCGCGCCCCCTCGGAGGCACGGCGCTCGCGGAGCCGTGCGGCGGCTTCCCGGATGGCCACCATCTCGGCGTGCGCCGTCGGGTCCCCGAGAGCCTCCCGCTCGTTCCGGCCGGTGCCCAGCACCGTCCCGTCCGGGCCGATCACCACGGCCCCAATCGGCACGTCCGCGGTGGCGAGGGCCTGCCGCGCCTCGATCAGGGCGAGGCCCATCCACTCGGCATGGCGGGGCTCGGGCGATGTCATGGCTCAATGGTAGTTTCGATCCTAAGCAAGCTGTGCACCGTGGGTGCACCGGACGTCGGGAGAACGCAGTGAGCACCAGGACTGAGAGCTGGCTGATGCGGCGCTGGGGCAGATGGGTGGTGCCCTACGCCGCGCTGTGGATCACTATGCTGCTGGGCGGCATCGCCGTGGTGGCGCTGGCCCTGACCAGCGCCGAGGTCTACGACAACGTGGTGGACGACGCCGGCCTGGCCAACCTGGACAAGCCCACGCTCGCCGCCATGGAACGGCTCCGCAACCCCGGCTTGGATGCGTTCGTCACAGGGTTTACCAACATCGGCGGCGGCATCGGCATGCCCATCCTGGCCAGCATCCTCACCGCGCTGTTGATCTGGCGGACCCGGACCTGGCGCCCGCTGATCCTCATCGGCGGGGCGGCAGCCGTCTCCGTCACCGCCACCTCCCTGGGCAAGAAGCTCATCGGCCGCACCCGGCCCGACTTCGCCGACGCCGTCCCGCCCTACGAGACCTCGCCGTCGTTCCCCAGCGGCCACACCCTGAACACCACCGTAGTCATCTCACTCGTGGTGTACCTCACCTGCCTGCAGGTCCATCGCACCATCGCCCGGGTGGGATTGATCACGGCCGGGGCTCTCTTCATCATCGCGATGGGCATGAGCCGGGTGTTCCTGGGCCATCACTGGATGACCGACGTGATCTTCGGCTGGGCGCTGGGCCTGGGCTGGGTGGGCATCGTGATCCTGGCGCACCGGCTGTTCCACGTGATCAGACACCGGGAACGGACCGGCCCGGCACCCACCTTCGACAATGACCAGCACCTGCGGGAGAGGGCGCCGGACGGGCACCACGACGCCGGAACCGCGCCTGCTCGCAGGGTGGCGGACGACGCCGGGACCCCCGGCGGGCGGGGGCGGTCCGAAGCGTCCGGATGATAGTTTTGACCCATGCGCACTCTCGTTGTCGACCACCCGCTGGTGGCCCATAAGCTCACCGTTCTGCGGGACAAGAACACCCCGTCACCCGTCTTCCGCCAGCTCACCGAAGAGCTGGTCACGCTGCTGGCGTACGAGGCCACCCGCGACGTGCGCACCGAACCGGTCACCATCGAGACCCCGGTCAGCACCACCATCGGTACGGCCTTCACCAAGCCCACCCCGCTGGTGGTCCCGATCCTCCGCGCCGGCCTCGGCATGCTCGAGGGGATGACCAAGCTGGTCCCCACCGCGGAGGTCGGCTTCCTGGGCATGGCCCGCGACGAGGAAACCCTGGACATCATCACCTACGCCGAGCGGCTCCCCGAGGACCTGACCGACCGTCAGATCTTCGTCCTGGACCCGATGCTGGCCACCGGCGGCACCCTGCGCGAGGCGATCAAGTTCCTCTTCAAGCGCGGCGCCTCCGACGTCACCTGCATCTGCCTGCTGGCCGCCCCCGAGGGCCTGGCCAAGCTGGAGGAAGAGCTCTCCGATGCCAACGTCACGATCGTTCTGGCCTCGATCGACGAGAAGCTCAACGAGAAGTCCTACATCGTCCCCGGCCTGGGCGACGCCGGCGACCGGCTCTACGGCATCGCCGGGTAGCGCCCTTACGCATCCTTTCGAGGACTCGCCCGGGCTACCCGGGACACAGCAAAGGCACCGGATCTGAGAAGATCGGTGCCTTTGCTGTGTCTGCGCGACGTGGCTGCAGCTTCTAGCGGCTTAGTACCAGTTGTTCGCGTAGTGGAAGTTCAGGGCGCCGCAGGGGGAGCCGTACCGTTCCTGCACGTACTGCAGGCCCCAGTTGATCTGGGTGCGGTAGTTGGTCATGTAGTCCGCGCCGGCGCTGGCCATCTTCTCGGCCGGGAGGGACTGGACTACGCCGTACGCACCGCTGGAGGGGTTGGTGGCCGTGGTCTTCCAGTCCGACTCGCGGGTCCAGAGCTTCATCAGGCACTGCATCTCGCTCGGGGCCCAGCCGTGGGCCGGCAGCTGCGAGGCGGCGTAGGCCTGGGCGCCGGCGGGATCGTCGACGGCCACCGGCTGCGGGGCCGGGGCGGGTGCCGCGGCGGGGGCCGGAGCGGCCGGTGCGGGAGCCGGGGTGGACGGAGCGGGGGTGGACGCGGCCGGAGCCGGAGTCTCGGGGGTGACCTTGGAGGCCTGGGCTTCGACGCTGGCCGGCGCCGTGGCCGGGGTGTAGTTGCCGAGCCGTTCCAGATCGGAGAGCTGCAGGCTCGGGGCCTGGGTTGCGGTCGCGGCCGGGGCGGTGGTGCCGGTGGCCTGGCCCGCGGCGCCGGCGCCCAGCAGCACGGCAGCCGCGGTCAGCGCGACGGCGGTGAGCTTGCCCTTGGAGCCAAAGGTGGTGCGGCCTCGGGTGGCCGAGCCCTGGGCCGGGTCGGCGCGGTGGCGCGCGACGTCGGCCGAGGAGGTGCGTTTAGCGCCTTTTAGGCGCACGGGTGCCTTGTGTTCAGTCATGTTCGCCTCTCAACGCCTACGGAGTTAGCTGTCGGGTTCGGATGAGAAATCCGGCCGCTCGGATCATCAACGAGTCGGCTTAACCCCAAGGGGTGCATGGATGCAGGTGCCCGGGAACTCTGGGTTCCCCGTCTCTGCCTCAATCCATGGAATCCGGGAAGCGGCAGAGTTTGGCGTCAGACCCGGATATGCGGCCAGATCGATGGCCGCACCATAAAAACGGTACCGGACTTTCTCTCGCATGTCACATTTAGGTAACGCCGCGGTGTGGCTGGTTGCCGATTCGCGGTGGCCGGGGTCCGGTTTTCGGGCCGTTTCGACGGTTCCCTGCACGCTCGACGCCTGGACCCTGTGTGTCAGGCTGTTGTGTGACAGGTTTCCTGTCGTTCACGGTCGGGCGTTCGGGGCGGGGAAAGGTCCGTAATGGATTTTGTGATCCCTTCGCGTGTGTCTAACCGGAGCCACTTCACTCTCGCGCAGAAACACGCGATTCTCGAGGAGTACGACAAGTGCCTTGAACGCGGTTCCAGGACCGCGTTCAGCAGGGCGGTCGGCATCACCGATGGAACTCTTCGGCTCTGGGTCCGGCAGCGTGAGGCCGGGGAGTTGAGGTCCAATGCCGCGCCAGGAAGTGAGGACCAGCGCTTGAATGCCGGAGATAAGCAACAGCTCAAACGGGTCTTGAGAGAGAACGAGATCCTTAAAGCCAAACTGGCCCGGTCCGAGGCCGCGGTGGACATTCTGGGAAAAGCTTCCGCGCTCTTGGACGCGATGGCCAGGAGCGCGGCGGCAACGGACCCGCACCTTCCGGACCCGGACCCGGGCCGGCCCGAATGGTTGATCCCAAAGTCTGGAAAGGAATCGCCCTGACCTTTGCCGGGCACCTGGTCTCGGCCGGCTGGTCAGCGGTGAGGACCTGCGCCCTGCTCGGTCTTCACCGCACCACCTGGTACCGGCATCTGAACCCCGCTCCTCCCGCCGGAGTCACCCTCCCGCATAAGGGCCGGGCCTACCCGAACCGGATCAGCACGGCTGAGGCTAAGGAATTCATGGAACGGCTCAACTCCGAGGACTACGGGAACCTCTCGGTCACCCAGGCCTACTACCGGATGCTCGATTCCGGGCGCTGTTCCTTCTCGATCGCCTCAGCCCACCGGATCGTGGCCGCGCACGGGCAAAACGGGGACCGCCGGGTTCAACGCGGCGGCACCGGCTCCCGGCAACGGGTCAAACCTGTCCTGAACGCGGACGCCCCGAACCAGCTCTGGAGCTGGGACATCACGATGCTCCACGGGCCCGGGAGACACACCTACCGGCTCTACACCATCATGGATGTCTACTCCCGCAAGGTCGTCGGGCACCGGGTTGAACACACCGAAACAGCCGCCCTCGCCGCCGCCCTGATCCGGGACGCCGTCACCGGAAACCACCACAGCCCCACGGTCCTGCACGCCGATAACGGGGCCCCGATGCGGGCCGGCACAACCCTGGACCTGGCCCGGGCACTGGGCATCGAGCTCTCCTACTCCCGGCCCCGGGTCTCCGATGACAACCCGTACTCGGAGTCCCTGTTCAAGACCGTCAAATATGACCTCGACTTCCCCCGCCGGTTCCAGGACCTGGACCACGCCCGGGACCACATGGCCGCGTTCTTCACCGACTACAACACCAACCACCGCCACAGCGGACTGAACTACTACACCCCCGACACCGTCCACCACGGCCGGATCGAGCAGGCACGCAGCCAACGCCAAGCCACCCTCGACGCCTCCTACAACCGCAACCCGCACCGATACCACCGCAAACCCACCGCACCCGGAGCCCCACCCCCAGCCGGCATCAACCACAAACAAACCACCCAGCTGTCACAAACAGCTTGATACATACCGTGGAGACGTCTAAGCGGCAGGGAGCCGTCGAAACGGGGAGCGTCCGGCCCGGTTACTTCGCCAGCAGGTACACCGTGGTGCCGCCGATGCTCTGGGCGGGGTAGGTGGACGCCACCCACTCGGCGATCCTGGCGGCGTCGTCCGATCCGCTCTCGCCCTGCATGGTGCGTCCGGCGATGAAGTAGTGGATCCGGCCGTCGGCGACGTACTGCTGGAACTGCTCGAGCGTGGGTGCGGGGTCGGTGCCGTTGAACCCGCCCACGGCCATCACGGGCAGCTGCGTGGCGAGCTGATAACCCGCGGCGTTGTTGGACCCGACGACGGCGGCCGCCCAGGTGTAGCGGCCGGCGTCCGTTTCGAGGGCATTCACCAGGTCCGACGACGGCGTGGTCGCGCCGAGCAACCCGCCCATGCCGCCGCCCTGGCCGCGGCCGGTGCCAGTTGTTCCAGTCCCGTTGGTTCGTCCGAAAGGCGTGCCCTGCGCGTTGCCCATGGCTCCTCCGGTGCCGCCGAACATGGCCGGCAGGCCCGCCCTGCCACCCACGGCGGGCCCGGCGCTGACGATCGAGCCGGAATGGGCCGTCGAGGCGGTGGACAGCGAGTACGCCAGGGGACCGGCAAGGGCCGCGACGACGGCGAGTCCCGCCGTCGTTCGTGCCAGCTGCCCCGCCGTCGGTCCGGCCGGGAACAGCGGGCTGATGGTGCCGCCCGCGGACGCCCCCGCGAAGTCCCGGACGGCCGGAACCATCACGCCGACGGCGGCGGCCAGCGCCGCGATCAGCACCAGCCAGCGCAGCCACGGGACGAACGCGGGCGTGCGGCCCAGCAACTCGAAGGCCATGAACCCGGCCGCTGCCACCGCCGCGGCGAGCGTCCCGGCGGCCACGGGCTGATCCCGCCGCTGCCACAACAACACCGACCCCAGGCCGGCCAGCCCGGCGACGCCCGGCGCCAGCGCCACCATGTAATAGGGGTGGATGATCCCGGCCATCAGGCTGAACGTCAGCCCGGTGACCAGCACCCAGCCGCCCCAGACCACCACGGAGGCGCGGACCGCGTCGGTCCGTGGGGCGCGCCGGCCGAGCCACAGCAGGCCGGCGGCCAGCAGCAGCACCGACGGCAGCAGCCACGCGATCTGCCCGCCGAACTCGCTGTTGAAGAGCCGGAATAGGCCGGGGGTGCCCCAGCCGTTGCCGCCGCCGACGCTGCCGGTCTCGTCCCCGCTGAGCCGGCCCAGCCCGTTGTAACCCAGGGTCAATTCCAGGATCGAGTTGCCCTGCGAGCCGCCGATGTAGGGCCGGTCCGCCGCCGGGGTGAGCTCGACGGCGGCCAGCCACCAGCCGGCCGCCGCCACCATCGCCGCGCCCGTCGCCAGCAGGTGCAGCACCCGCCGGCCCACTCCTGCCGGTCCGGCGAGCAGGTAGGCCGCGGCGAAGCCAGGGACCACCAGCAGCACCTGCAGCTGCTTGGTCAGGAAGCCGAAGCCCAGCAGCGCCCCGGCCAGCAGCAGCCAGCGCACCCGGCCGTCCTGGATGGCCCGCAGCACCGCGTAGGCGGCCGCGGTCATCAGCAGGACCAGCAGGGCGTCCGGGTTGTTGAAGCGGAACATCAGCACCGCCACCGGGGTCAGGGCCATCACCGCACCCGCGATCAGGCCGGCGCGGTGCGCCAGCCGGGCGTCCGCCGTCGCGGGTGCCGCGGCCCGGCGGACGGCCAGATAGACCAGCCACACCGTTGCGACGCCCATCAACGCCTCGGGGACCAGGACGCTCCAGGAGCTCAGGCCGAAGATCCGCACGGACAGGCCCATGATCCAGAGCGATGCCGGCGGCTTGTCCACCGTGATGGCGTTCGCCGCGTCGGAGGATCCGAAGAACCAGGCCGTCCAGTCCTGGGACCCGGCCTGCGCCGCCGCGGAATAGAAGGCGTTCGCCCACCCCGATACGCCGAGGTTCCAGAGGTAGAGCAGCGCGGTCCCGGCCAGCAGGACGGCCAGTTCCGCCCGGTGCGCTAGGGCCTGGCGCCGGGGGACGGCAGCTTGGTGCGGGAGTCCCGGGGCCTGCGGCCCGCGGTTCTGTCGGCGGGCGCCGCGCCAGTGTGACGGGCGCTGGCCGGAGCCGGAGCCGGAGCCGGCAGCGTCGGGGGCGGGGACTGCGCCGGGCCCGGGTCGGGCGGGGGAGGCGACGGCGGACGCGGTGCTGGTGAGGTCGGTAGAGGCACTCATGGCTTAGCCCGCCAGCTTGTAGACGGTGGTGGATCCGACGGTCTGTGCCGGGTAGTTGGCGGCGACCCAGGCCGCGACCTCGGAGTTTCCGCCCCGGCCGCCGCCCATTCCGCCCATGCCGCCGCCGGCGATGAAGTAGCCGATCTCGCCGCGGTCCACCATGGCCTGGAACTGGGCCAGGGTGGGGTACGGGTCCCCGCCGTTCCATCCGCCGAGGGCAATGACGTTGGTCCCGGTGGCGAGCTCCAGGTCCGCCGCGGAGGTGGCGCCGGAGACGATCCCGGACCACTTCGCCGTCGAGGTCTTCAACAGCGCGACCAACTCCGTGGAAGCGGCACTGCCTTCCGGACCGCCGGCGCCGCCCGCGGTGAGGCCGCCCGCATTCCGGGCCGCCGAGTCCTGGCCGCCGGGGACGCCGGCGCCGTCGGTGGTTCCGGTCCCGGTGCCCCGCGTCCGGCCTGCCGCGCCGAAGCCGCCCATGGCGGAGCCCGTGGGCCCGGCGGTCGGGATCGAACCGGAGTGCGGCTGGGCCGCCGTCGCGAACGTCCACGCCGCCGTGCCCAGGCCGCCGGCCAGGAGCGTGAGCATCACGACGCCGGCGGTCGCCGCCTTGCGCAGCGCGGCGGGGATGGCCCGCAGCCGGTCAAGCTGCAGCATTAGCGCCGCCGCGGAGAGCACGCCCAGGACCACCACAGCCACGCGTAGCCCGGGCAGCCAGGACGGGTCCCGGCCCAGGAGCACCGCGGACCAGATCGACGTCGCGAGCACGGTGACGGCCAGGACCAGCCGCGCCGGCCAGAACGACCGGCCGCGCCACAGCTGCACGCCGCCCAGGCCCACGAGGGCCGCGACCGCCGGGGCCAGCGCCACCGCGTAGTACGGGTGCACGATGCCGCTCATGAAGCTGAAGATGCCGGCGGTGACCACCAGCCACCCGCCCCAGAGCAACAGGGCCGCACGGGTCCTTGAGGTCCGGGCCTCGCGCCGGGTGAACCACAGGCCTGCCAGCAGGAGGATCAGCGCCGCGGGCAGCAGCCAGGACACCTCGCCGCCGAAGCTGGTGCCGAACATCCGGGCGATCCCGGCGGCCCCGCCGAAGCTGGCGTTCCCGCCGAATCCACCCGCGCCGGCGCCACCGGCCGCACCCCCGAGGCCGGCCGCGCCGGCAGCGCTTCCAAGGTCAGATGCCCCGCCGAAGCCGGCAGAGCCACCCGGCCGGCCTTCGCCGGACCCGGTAATCCGGCCCAGGCCGTTGTAGCCGAAGGTCAGTTCGAGGAAGCTGTTGGTGGTGGAACCGGCCATGTACGGACGGGCCGACGCCGGGGTCAGCTGGAACAGCGCCACATAGCTGCCGGCGACCACCAGGATTCCGGCGGCCGCACCCAGCAGGTGCAGCAGCCTGCGCCGGAGGCTGACCGGGGCGGCCCAGAGGTAGGCCAGACCCAGCCCCGGCACGATCAGGAAGCCCTGCAGCATCTTGCCCAGGAACGCCAGGCCGATCACCGCGCCGGCCGCGGCGAGCCAGCCCCAGCCGGCTTTCTCAATGGCGCGGGTGGTGAGGTAGGCCGCGAGCACCAGGCAGAGGGTCAGCATGGCGTCGGGGTTGTTGAAGCGGAACATCAGGGCGGCCACCGGGGTGAGCGCGAGGGCGCCGCCGGCCAGCAGGCCCGCGGCGGGACCGGAGACCCGCTTCAGGGTCAGGTACAGCAGCCCGACGGCGGCCACGCCCATGAGCGCCTGGGGCACCAGCATGCTGAGCGGGGAGAAGCCGAAGATCCTGCCGGCCAGGGCGGGGATCCAGAGGGCGGCCGGGGGCTTGTCCACGGTGATGGCGTTACCGGCGTCCAGGGATCCGAACAGCAGGGCGGTCCAGTCCTTGGTTCCGGCCTGGATGGCCGCGGCGTAGAAAGTGTTGCCGTAGCCGGTGGCCGCGAGGTTCCACAGGTAGAGCACTGTGGTCCCGATGAGCACCAGGGCGGCGGAGGGCCGGACCCAGCGCGGCTGGTCACCGAACAGCAGGCGCCGGCGGCGGGAAGCCGAGGAATCGGGCGTCTCGGACGTGGCGGCCGGCAGTGGCGAGTCGGTGCGGGGGAGCGGGCCGGAAGGCCGGGTTCCGTCGGCGGGGCTGAGGGTGGCGGTCATTTATCGGGCCGTTTCTGTGGGGAGGGACGCGGTGGCGGCGGACTGCGCCGGGGTGCCGGACTCGGGGAGCGCTGAAGGCGGGGCTGCAGTTCCGGGGCGGGCCCGGAACACCACCAGCCGGAAGAGCAGGAATTTCACGGCGGTGGCCGCGAGGTTGGCCGCGGTGACGGTGGCGAGTTCCACCCAGCGGTCGGGGGTGCCGCCGGAGGCTCCGTGCACCAGCAGCAGCGCCCCGGAGGTCAGGCCGAGCCCCAGCCCGAAGACGAGCAGACCCTCGAAGTGGTGGCGGGCCGCGTAGCTGCTGCCCTGGATGCCGAAGGTGAAGCGCCGGTTGGCGGCGGTGTTGGCCACGGCGGTGATCAGCAGCGCCAGGAAGTTGGCCATCTGTGGGTCCATGATGCCGCGGCAGACCAGGAAGATCAGCAGATAGGCCAGGGTGGAGGCGACGCCGATGCTGCCGAACCGGACCAGCTGCCCGAAGAGGCTGCCGCCGGGGCTTTGTTCGGGTCCGCGGGAGGACGCCGGCAGCGGTCCGCGGGCCAGCGCGGCCCGCAGCTCCGGGACGGGGATCTTGCCGGAGAGCAGGTCACGGCTGAGGCGGGCCATGCCGCGCAGGTCCGCGGCCGCCGTCTGGACGATGTCGACGCTTGAGTCCGGATCGTCGGTCCAGTCCACCGGGACCTCATGCACCCGCAGCCCGCAGCGTTCGGCGAGCACCAGCAGCTCGGTGTCGAAGAACCAGGCGTTGTCCAGGGTGTGCGGCAGGAGTTCCTGGGCGATGTCGGCCCGGATGGCCTTGAACCCGCACTGGGCATCGCTGAAGTGCGCGCCGAGGAGCGAGTGCAGCAGGAAGTTGTAGCCGCGCGAGATGAACTCCCGCTTCGGGCCCCGGATGACGCGGGAGTTGCGGGTCAGGCGCGTGCCGATCGCCAAGTCCGAGTGGCCGGAGATCAGCGGGGCCAGCAGCGGTCCCAGCGCGGCAAGGTCCGTGGAGAGGTCTACGTCCATGTACGCCAGGACGGGCGACGGCGACGCGAGCCAGACCCGGCGCAGCGCATTGCCGCGGCCCTTTTCGGCCATGTGCACGACGGCGACTTCCGGCAGTTCGCGGGCCACCCGTTCGGCGGTCTGCAGCGTTGAATCGGTGCTGGCGTTGTCCGCCACGGTGATCCGGAACGGGTGCGGGAAGGAACCCAGCAGGTAGGCGTGGAGCCGGCGCAGGCAGGCTTCGAGGTCGCGTTCCTCGTTGAAGACGGGGATGGTGACGTCCAGTACCGGCACCGCTGACCGGGTGTCGATCGGCGATCGGCGGCGGCCGACGCCGGTCAGCGCCGCCGGGAGCGGCGCTGCCGGGGCCGAAGCTGCCGGGCCGGCGCTGGTGACGGATCCGGGCGCGGCCGACTGGGTGCCGGCGGGGGCGGGCCCGGAACGGGACAGGGTACCTGGTGCCTGGTCTGTGGAAGTCATGACTCCACTGTCCCGGCCCCCGGTATGAGGGGATTGGGGGAATGCTGTGTGCCTGCTGTGGAAGTCCGCGCGGGCGGTCAGGCGGGCGGGGCCGCCGGCAGCCGGACCGCGAATTCGGTCCGGCCCGGACGCGAGCTGACCTCCACGGTGCCGCCGTGCGCCGCCACGATCGACTGCACGATCGACAGGCCCAGCCCGCTGGTGCCCTGCACCGCCGTCGCCGTCGCGATTGCCCCGGGGGCCGAACCGGGACCCGCCGTGCCCCGGGCGCCCGCGCGTTCGGCGGGGTTGGCGCGGGAGGCGTCGGCGCGGGCGAACCGGGCGAAGACCTTGCCCAGGAATTCGGGGGCGATCCCGGCGCCGTCGTCGGTCACAGACACCACGGCGCTGCCGTCGGCGGACCGCATCACGCGGGTGACCACGGTGGTGCCCGGTTCCGTGTGTTTGCGGGCGTTGGAGAGCAGGTTCGCGAGGACCTGGTGCAGGGCCGTGGTGTCGCCGCGCACCACCACCGGCTCGTCCGGGAGGTCCAGCTTCCAACTCCGGTCCGGGGCCATGACCTTCTCGTCGCTGACCGTTTCGACGGCCAGCTGGGTGAGGTCGACGTCGGTGAGCTTCAGCGGCTGCCCCTCGTCCAGCCGGGCCAGCAGCAGCAGGTCCTCCACCAGGGCGGTCATCCGCTCCGACTGGCTCTGCACCCGGGCCAGCGATTTCTCGCCGTCGGGGGTGAAGTGCTCGGTCATCCGCATCAGCTCCGTGTAGCCGCGGATGGCGGTCAGCGGGGTGCGGAGCTCGTGCGAGGCGTCCGCGACGAACTGACGCACCTTCATCTCGCTCTCCTGCCGGGCCTGCAGGGCGTTCGAGACGTTGTCCAGCATCTGGTTCAGCGCGTGGCCCACGCTGCCCACCTCCGTGCCGGGGTGCGCGGCCGACGCCGGGACGCGGACGCCCAGCGCCACCTCGCCGGCGTCGAGCGGCAGGCGGGAGACCTTGGTGGCCACCTCGGAGAGCTTCTCCAGCGGCTCCATGGTGCGCCGGATGAGGGCGGTGCCGATCAGGCCGATCAGCACCAGTCCGCCGGCGGACACCGCGGCGAGGGTGCCGACGAGGGACCCGAGCGTGTTCTGTTTTTCCTCCAGCGGCAGGCCCGTGACGATGATGTCCCCGTACTGGGTCTGCGAGGCGATCAGCCGGTAGGCGCCTGCTGACAGTGTCCGGTCCACCGGGGCGGCGTTGGGCGTCAGCGCCAGAAGCACGGCATTGTCATCCGCCGAGAGACTCTTACGGGTAGCATCCCCGGCGAGGAAACCGGCGCTGGCAATCCTGCCGTTCTGTTCCCGGGCGTTGAGTGTGCCGATGCCTTGGCCCTTTGCCTCCAGCGGGTCCGGGCGCCCGCCGGGGCTTCCGGAGTCCGGGCGGCCAAACTCATTTGAGCGGTGGGCGGCAGCGCCGAGTTGCTCATCCAGCTGCCGGGTCAGGAACGAGTCCATTGAGACGTAGCTGAAGACGCCCACCGCCCCGCAGATGGTCACCAGCAGGGCCATGGCGACGAGCACCAGCCGGGTGCGCAGGTGCCAGGTGGAGGGGTTGCGCCAGTCGTGCCCGGGGGCGGGCGTGACACCGGAGAGAGTTGGCACGGATCAGTCCGCCGGTTTCAGGACGTAGCCCGCGCCGCGGACGGTGTGGATCATCGGGGCGTGGTTGGCGTCGATCTTTTTGCGCAGGTAGGAGATGTAGAGCTCCACGATGTTGGCCTGGCCGCCGAAGTCGTAGTCCCAGACGCGGTCCAGGATCTGGGCCTTGCTGATGACCCGCTTGGGGTTCTCCATCAGGTAGCGCAGCAGCTCGAACTGGGTGGCCGTCAGGTGCAGTTCCTCGCCGGCGCGGGTCACGTCCCGGGTGTCCACGTTCAGGACAAGGTCCCCGACGACGAGCTCGGCGGTGTCCATGGCGGCGACGCCGGAGCGCTGGACCAGGCGGTGCAGGCGCAGCAGGACTTCCTCCATGCTGAAGGGTTTGGTGACGTAGTCATCCCCGCCCGCGGCGAGGCCGGTGATGCGGTCCTGCACGGCGTCCTTGGCGGTGAGGAACAGCGCCGGCACCTCGGGCGCGAAGGCGCGGATCCGGCTCAGGAGTTCGACGCCGTCGAACCCCGGGAGCATCACGTCCAGCACCAGTACGTCGGGCCGGAAGTCCTTGGCCAGCTTGACCGCCTCCGGGCCGTCAGCGGCCACCGCCACGGACCAGCCGGCCATCCGCAGGCCCATGCTCATAAGTTCGGAGAGGCTGGGTTCGTCGTCCACCACCAGGGCACGGATGGGGGAGCCGTCCGGGTGGGTCAGCTGCGGAAGGTTGTTGGTCATGGAGTGAGACGAGGCCATGGTTCGACTCTCCGTTCTGCCGGTTAGGTGCGGCTTTGGGGATCCTGTGCGGCACCTGTGAATCCCAGCCTACCCAGCTGGGCGCCGCCGGGGCAGCACCGCGTTTGCGGGTCACAGGCGCGGCTGGAAAACCTCACAGGCCCGGCACAGCCTGCCTGCGCACGCTGGGGGAAACAGCACCGCCTTCCAGTCAGGAGAACCAGCATGAACCACCAGCAGCCCGAAGAGATCCCCCAGTCCGGCGGCGCCGGCCACAACCCGGCCACCGCCCCGCTGCCGGGGTCTGCGCCGCGTCCGGTCTCGGCCCCGCAGCCGGTGACCATGTCACAGCAGGAATCCGTGCCGCGGCAGGAGCCGGCGCATCAGCAGGAATCTGCACAGGGGTGGGGCGCGCCGTCGTACTCCGCCGGAGCCGCGCATTCCGGAGCCGCGCATTCCGGCCAGCCGGACCAGCCACGCCAGCCGGGTCCCAGCGGGTATTCCGCCCAGGCGGCGCCGTCGCCGGCAGCTCCGGGGTGGGGCGCGCCCTCCGGCCGGGCCGCCGGCGCCCAGGAGGACAAGCCGTGGACCGTCCGGCGCGGCCTCGCCGTCGGCGGCGTGGCGGCCGTTATCGCCGTCGGCGCCGGAGCCGGCGTGTACGCGCTGACCTCCAGCTCGGCCGCGGCCAGCGGGGACGGCGCGGCCGCGGGCGGCCCGCAGTTGAACGGCCAGGGCATGCCCGGAGGCCAGCAGGGCGGCCAGGCCGGGGGCTCGGCCACGGGCCGCGGCGGCTTCGGCCCGGACGGGTTGGGCGGGATGGCCGGCGGTCTCTCCGCCGCCGTGCACGCCGAATACGTCGTCCTCGACGGCACCACCTACACCTCCATGGCGGAGCAGCTGGGCACGGTGACCGAGGTCAGTTCGACGTCCGTGACGGTCAAGAGCGCCGACGGCTTCACCCGCAGCTACGCCCTGGGGGACGGGGTGACGGTCAGCGCCATGCAGCAGCGCCGCCAGCAGTCCGGCGGTACCGGTTCAACCGGGTCCCAGCTCAGTGTGGCTGACATCGTCTCCGGGGCGACCGTGAGGCTGACCGCCACCAAGGATGGGTCCGGCTACTCGGCGAAGTCCGTGATGCTGGTGGCGGCGACGGCCACCGGCGGGACCGGCGCGGGGGACCCCGGCATGGGGCAGCCGGGCGACGGACAGTCGGGCGGCGGCCAGGGCGACGGACAGGCGGACTCCGGACAGTCGAACTAGCGGTCCCAGGCGGGCGGGAAGCTCGTTTTGAGAGTGACCACTCTGTGGACATTTCGATGCGAATGCCTGCTGTGGGCGGAATGCCGTCCTCGGCCATCACTCCGAACGCAATTGGCAAATGAGAGCCTACATTCGAAGAATATTCGAATGTAGGCTCTCATTTCGTCGTTGAAGGGTTCGGATGCGCCGAATTCGGGGCCCCGTAGAATTGTGATTTGCGCGACAATCGCAGCATTCGTCTCACTATGCGGACTTTCAGGTCCATTGTTACTTGCTAGTTCGCTTTGTTACGTTGCACACTTCAACTGTGAACAAGAACTCAACAGCACCTGCAGCCGCAGTTTCCGGGATCAGCGCACCAGCTGGTACTGAGATGCGCTGTTGTCGAATGCACGCCTAACTTCTCCACCCCAGAACGTTTATAGGCATTCGCCCCCAGCCCAGAGTCGGGCGCCCTCCCCAGTTTCATTGCGGGGACCCAGCATTCGAGCCGCGATGACGGCCATTCACATTGAGGTAAGCATTCCATGTCAGTTGCATCCGGATACGTCCACATCTCCGTTCGAAACGCCGCCAAGGCCGGCCAGGCCTCCGGCATCCGCCAGGGCTTCGGCGGCCGCCCCAGCTTCGGCCCGGCGGGATCCGGCACCAGCTACCCCGCCCCCGGCTACGCGGCTCAGGGCTACAACCCCACCTCGTACGGACAGCTGCGCGCCGTCCCCGCGGCCGACTCCGCACCCGCCACCGCCCCCACCCCGGTCATCGCCGCCGGTGAGGCTGCCGTCCGCCCGGTGCCCTCCGACAACGTCGCCCGCGGCTTCGTCCTCTACATGGGCATCGACGAGGAGACCGCCGCCGCCGCCGGGACCTCCATCGCCAAGCTGGCCCAGGAGATCCGCGCCTACGCCCAGTCGCTCGTGGCCGGCGCGGAGAGCTACGCCGCCGTCGCCGTCGCCCCGGCCTCCGCTCCGGGATCCGCGCTCGACGTCGTCCGCTCCACTTTCGGTGACCCCACCGCAGGTGCCGCCCGGCAGCGCGCCGAAACCGCCCGCCTGCAGCAGGCCCAGGAACCGCGCCCGTCCGGCGTCCTGATCGACCTGGCCCGCCGTGAGGTGGCGCTCGACGGCGAATCGCTGAACCTGACGTTCAAGGAATTCGAACTGCTGAACTACCTGGTGGAGAACGGCACCCGCACCGTGGGCCGCGACGAACTCCTGGAGGGCCTGTGGCGGAACGCCGAAGAGGTCCCCAACGAGCGCACCATCGACGTGCACATCCGCCGTCTCCGCTCGAAGCTCGGCCGCCTGGCGAACACGGTCCGCACGGTCCGCGGCCAGGGCTACCGCTTCTACGAGCACCCCGAGGTCGTTGTCTGGGCCGCTCCGGAATACTCCATCTAGTGCCCCGGAGGCACCGCCGCGGCGGTGCCTCCGGCTAGGCTTGGCCCATGAGCCAGCACCACCTTCGACGCCTTGTGATCATGCGCCACGCCAAGGCCGACTGGCCGGGCGGCGTGGCGGACCACGACCGGCCTCTGGAAGAGCGGGGCCACCGGGACGCGCCCGTGGCCGGCGCCTGGTTGCTGAAGCACGGCGTCGTCCCAGACTTCATCCTCTGCTCCAGTGCCCTGCGCACCCGGCAGACCTGCACCTGGGTGTGCAGCGAGCTGGGCGACAAGGCCCCCACCCCCAAACTTGAACCGGGCCTTTATGGGGCATCGGCGCTGGGAATGCTCTCGGTGATCAACCACGTCCCGGACACCGTCTCCACGCTGATGGTCATCTCCCACATGCCCGGCGTGCAGGACCTGGCCATGCACCTGGCCTCCCGCGACTCGAACCACGACGCCTACATGGACGCGGCCACCCGCTACCCCACCAGCGGCCTGACGGTCCTGGAGACCGAGAAGCCCTGGGCCGAACTGGACGGCCAGGACGCCAGGCTGACCCACTTCACGGTGCCGCGCGCCCGCTGATTGTCGGTGCGCCGTGCCATAGTCAGGCATCAGGTGGTGGTGTTTACTGAGCCTGTCGGGGCAGTTGCACTGCGGCCGGCAGGTAAGGCAACCGAGGAAAGGTGGATCAACGTGGATTCAGGACAGCTCGTGGGGATTATCGTCGGCATTGTTGTCGTGCTGGCGATCATTGCGGTGGCGGTCAGCATCAGCCGGAAGCGCCGGACGGATGCGGACCGCAACCGTGCTGCCGAGATGCGCGAGAAGGCGGAAGCGGATCAGCTCGCCGCGAAGGAACATGAGGCCAAGGCCGCGCGCGCGGAAGCGGACGCCAAGGCCGCCGAAGTCGAGGCCGAACGCCTCCGCCAGCAGGCGCGAGGCACCCAGGAACAGGCGGCGTCGGTGCGTGCCGGCGCCGAGGAGCAGCTACGCAAGGCGGATGAGGTGGACCCCGACGTCGAGTCGACCCGCCGCGGGCACGAGCCCGCACCGGACACCGGACAGCTCCGCCGGGACCGGAGCCACCGGGGGACCGCCGATGACCGGGACGAGGCAGGCACGCACCCGAACGGCGCACACGCGGCGGCCGAGCGGGCCGCGACCGAGCGTGCCGCGGGGGAGCGCCCGGTGGGGGAGCGCCAGGTCGGGGAGCGCCCCGTCGGCGACACCGCGGGGGTGGACGCAGCCCGCGCTCCGTCGCCCGATGTCCGTCACGACGCCGGTCCGGCGCACGGCGAGCGGCCACGCAATCTCTGAGGCCAACCCGGGCACCACAGTCAGCAGGGCTGCCCGGTGAGCCCCCGGCACTCGGCCCTGGCCCTGCTGGTGGCCCTGCTCTGGGGCGTCAACTTCGTCGCCATTGACCTCGGCCTGCATCCGCCCGGCGGAACCATGCCTCCGCTGCTCTTCGTCGCGATGCGCTTCGCCCTGGTGGTGTTCCCCTGCATCTTCTTCATCCGGAAACCGGACGTCAGTTGGCGGGTGATCATTGTTGTCGGGCTGCTGATGAGCGCCGGCCAGTTCGGCCTGCTCTACCTGGGAATGGCCCTCGGCATGCCCGCCGGCCTGGCCTCCCTGGTCATCCAGGCGCAGGTCCTGATGACCGTCCTGCTGGCCGCCGGCATCCTATCCGAGCGGCCCACCCGGCGGCAGCTCGCCGGCGTGATCCTGGGCATCGTGGGCCTGGCGGTGGTGGCGGTGGGCCGCAGCCTGGTGGCCCCGCTGCTGCCCCTGCTGATAGTGCTCGCGGCCGCGCTCTCCTGGGCCGGCGGCAACGTGGTGGTGCGACGGGCGAAGGCCGCCTCCGGCCTGGGCCTGGTGGTCTGGTCCGGGGCGGTGGTGCCGCTGCCGCTGGCCGGACTTTCGCTCCTGCTGGACGGCCCGGCCGCCGTGTCAGACGCGCTGCTCCAGGTCCAGCCGGTCACCCTGATCACCGCGCTGTACACCGCGGTCTTCGGCTCGCTGATCGGGTACGGCATCTGGAACCGGCTGCTGGGGCTCTATCCGTCCTCCGCGGTGGTGCCGTTCACCCTGCTGGTGCCCGTGGTGGGGATGACGGCGGCCTGGCTGGTGCTGGCGGAGCGGCCGTCAGTGGCGGAGATCGCCGGCGGGCTGGTGCTGCTGGCCGGGGTGGCGACGGCCGTGCTGCGGGGACGAAACGGTCCGGCTCAGCGCCGGGTGGCGGACCGGCCCGGGGTGGCCGCTGACCCAGGGCGCGGGGCTGCCGTGCCTCCGCCCTTCGCCGCGGAGGGCGCCTTGGCCCCGGCCTTGGCTCCGGAAGCCCTGGGCACCGACGCGGTGGAACCGGACGATGTGGAACGTGAAGACGTGGAGCCGGCTGACGTCGGCGGCGAGGGTTTGGCGGCGGGACGGGCCGCGGGCCGGGCGGTCGACTGACGGGAGGACGTCGCCTGGCGGGCGGCAGGCTGACGGGCTGGTTGCCGTGACGACGCCGGCTGCCGAGCGGTGCCCTGCCGTGCGCCATTTAGCCCCGCCGTCGCCGGACGCGCCGTACCCTGGCGGGCGGGTGCCTGCCGCGGAACCGCCGTCGCCGGCCTCGACTGCCGCGCCGCGGGACGGCGCTGGGCCGTTCCGGCGCGGCCGGGGGTGCGCGCGGCGGGCCGGCCGCCGCGGATCCCCGGAGCGGGGCGCCGCCCGGGCAGCACCGTGCCCGCGATGAGCAGCAGCAGGGTGAAAGCGCCGGACAGCGCCGAAAGATAGAAGTACAGGTCCGGGTGGTCGGCGTCGACCTTCGTGGAGATGGCCTCCGGATCCGGGTTGAAGGCGAGTCCCCATTGGCGGAGGAATGCTATGCCGAAAGCGATGAAGAGGACACTGCCCACCCCGCTGGCCAGCAGGGTCTTGTGCCGACGTCGGACCAGCATCTCGGTCACGCACGCCACGTAGGCCAGCGCCGCGGCCGCCAGGAACCACAGCGCCACCGTCCCGTTGAGGGTGGATCCGGCGAGCACCAGCAGGGCCAGCGCCGCGAGGGCGGCTCCGATGGCGGTCTTCCCGCTTCTCCCCATGTGGCGCATGGAGTCCATCATCCCCGAGCGGGGCTACTTCAGGACGTAGCCACGCATGCTGGCCATGATTGCGGCGACGCTCTGTTCCCGGGTTCGCTCCGGGTTGTAGGTCTGCCGGTCCAGGCCCACGACGAAGCAGGCGCCGAAGATCGCGGTCTCCAGGCTGCCGCGGGAGATGTCCGGATCCACGGGGTAGCGGGCGGCCACGGCCTCGATCGAGGCCCGGATGACGCCCAGGAGGCGGCCGCGCAGCTCGGCGAAGGTGTCCTGCCACTCGCTGGGGGTGCGCCAGTTCTCGCTGACCCAAAGGCGGGCGAAGGACGGGTACTCGGCCATGAAGTCCATCGCCTGGCCGATCATCGCGTCCATCGCCAGAAGCGGGTCGTCGGCCTCGTCCTTGACGCTGAGCAGCCGCGTCATGAGGATGTCCACGCCGTACCGCAGCAGCTGCGCGATCAGGTCCGACTTGCTGCCGAAGTTGTAGTAGACCGTGCCCTTGGATACGCCCGCGGCGGCGGCGATCTCATCCACCGTCACGCCGGCCGCGCCGCGTTCGCCGATCAACTCCATCGAGGCCTCGAACAGCTTCTGCTTGGTGGCCCCGGTGCGCCCGGGCCGGAGCTTCTTGTCCCCGGCCTCGGTGGCGTTGCTGGTCATACCGCGATCTCCGGTTTCAGGGTCTTGAGCGTCCAGAACTTGTGTTTGTGGACGGCGACGGCGGACATCGCCAGTCCCAGCACAGTGTAGCCAACCAGGCCCAGCATCACGGGCACGATCCCGGCCAGGTCGGCGCCGTAGATCAGGTGCCGCATGCCGCCCACCACGTAGCCCATCGGCAGGACCTGGTGCACCAGGTGCAGCGGCTCGGGCGTGGTCTGCCACGGGAACGTGCCGCCGGAGGAGACCAGCTGCAGGACCAGCAGGATCAGCACCACCAGCTTGCCGGGGGTGCCCAGCAGCGCCACGATGCCCTGGATGATGGCGCTGAAGGCCATCGCCGCGGCGAGCATCAGCACCCACATCAGCACCGGGTGGACCGGGTTCAGGCCCAGTCCCACGTCCACCACCAGGGTGAGCAGGCTGGCCTGGACGGCCGCGACGGTCAGGAACGGCAGCCAGCCGCCGGCGGCGATCTTCCACGACGGCGCGTTGGAGGCCAGGGCACGCTGCGTGATCGGGCGCATGGCCTGGACCAGCATGAAGATGCCGATCCACAGGGCGAGGGTCAGGAAGAAGGGCGCGAGCCCGGCGCCGTAGGACCCGGCCTTGGCCTGGGAGACGTTGCTGACGGCCACCGGGTCGGCCATGACCTTGGCCAGGCTGTTCTTCTGCGAGTCGTCCGGGTTGGGGACCTGTCCCGCGCCCTTGGCGATCTCCCCGGCCAGGGTGCCGGCGCCGTCGGCCGCCTTGGCGGAGCCGCTGTCCAGCTGCGCCGCACCGTCGTCGAGCTGCGCTGCGCCGTCGGAGAGCTTGTCGGCTCCGGCCGCGGCGTTCTTTTCCCCGCTGGCCAGGGCCGCGGAGCCGCCCGCCAGCTGGTCGGCGCCGGCGGAGGCCTTGCCTACGGCGTCGGTGAGGGCCGGCGTTGCCCCGGCGAGCCGGGAGGCGCCCGCGCTGACGGCTGCCGAGCCGTCCGCGAGCTGCTGGATCTGCCCGGCGGCGCCCTTCAGTGCGGCGGCCGCGCCGGAGGGGGCGGGGGTGTTGTGGGCGTCGTAGTCGGCCATCAGCGCGTCGGCCTGGGGCTGGAGCATCAGCCCGGAGGCCACCAGACGGGCGGTCGACTCCACCACCTTGGCGCGCTGGGCCTGCGCAGCGGCCTGGTCCGCCGCGGCCATCTGCCCGGCCAGGCCCTGGACCTTGGCGTTGAGCGCGGCGTTCCCGGCGGCCACCTGGGCGGCGCCGTCGGCCAGCTGCCGCGAGTCCTGCGGCAGGGTGGCGGTCTTGTCCTTGAGCTGGCCCAGCCCGGAGGAGAGCTGCCCCGCGCCGCTGTTGAGGGCGTTGGCACCGTCGAGCAGCTTGTGCTGGCCGGCCGCGAGCTCGGCGGCCCCGCTTCGGAGCGACCCGGTGCCCTCGTGCAGGGAGGCCGCGCCGGTGTGCAGCGAGGAAACGCCGTCGGCGAGGCTGTGCGCGCCGTCGGAGGCCTTGAGCATCTGCGAGTGGATGGTTCCGAAGCCGGTCAGCAGCTGGTTGGCGGTCTCCTCACCCACCTCCTTGGCCACCGTGCCGTGGACCGCCGTCGTCAGCTTGTCCACGATGGTGCTCAGGAGGTAGTTGTTCGCGTCGTTGGTGGTGACGTTCAGCATGGCCTGATTGGCGGCGTCGAAGCTGCCGGGGGAGGCCAGGTTGGCGGAGAAATCGCGGGGGATCTTCAGGGCGAAGGCGTACTTGCCGCTGCTGACGCCCTCGTCCGCGTCCGCGGAGCTGGAGACCTGCTGCCAGTTGAAGACGTGGCTCTCCAGCAGGCTGTCCGCCACCTTGTGGCCGGCGTCCAGGCGGGAGCCGTCGGCGGTGGTGGCGCCGCTGTCCTCGACCACCAGGGCGGCGTCGATCTGGTTCAGCTTCCCGTACGGGTCCCAGTTGGCGTAGAGGTACACCGCGCCGTAGAGCAGCGGCACCAGGGTCAGGGCCAGGATGGTCAGCTTCGGGAGCAGGCCACCGGTCATGCGCTTGAGTTCGGAGCGGGCCAGCCGCAAGACGGTCATCGGATGTCCTCGGTTTCAACGACGGGTTCGGCGGGGGCCAGCGCTGCGGCGGGGTCCCCGGTGGGGAAAAGTGTTTGGGGATCTTCGGGTTCGTCGGCGGCTTCTGCGGCTTCAGCGGCGTTGCCGATCGCGGCGACTGGACCGGTCCAGCCGGCGGGGACGGCGGCGACGGTGGCGACGACGGCGAGGGGCCGGCCGGCGTCGTACGCGAGCTCCTCAAGCCGGGGCAGCCAGTCCGCCGGGTCGCCGCTGTGGCGGTCGGGGGAGTCCACCACCAGCAGGTCCGTCCGCGGGTTGGCCAACGCCAGCGCGGTCAGGAGCTCCAGTCGGCGGTCGGCGGCCAGGTCATCGGCCCAGGCGCCGGCGATGTCCTCGAACCGGTTGACCTTGAGCCACGGCGTGCTGAGCAGGGCCCCGCGGTACCGGCGGGGGACCAAGGCGAGGTCCTCGGTCACTAGGTCGCGGACGCTCAGGTGCGGCTCGGGTTCGTTCACGCCCGGGGCGTCGACGACGGCGGCGCGCTGCCGCAGCTGCTTGATCCGGCCGTGGCGGTCCCACTCGACGGTGCCGGCGGAGGGCTTCATCCGCCCGGACAGGGTCAGGGCCAGGGCGGTGCGCTGGTCCTGGCGGTCGCCGGTGACGAGCAGCAGCTCGCCGCGGGCCGCCTGCAGTGAGGTGGGCGGGAGCAGCGGGACGCGCCGGCCCTTGACGGAGACCTGGTGAACGCTGAGCACGGAAAGGAGCCTTTCGCAGAAGTTATCTGCTTCAAGGCTAACTAAACTGACCGGTCAGTTCAAATAGATGTGGGGAACGGAACAGCCCCGGTTCCCCGGGAGCGGCTACAGCCCGTAACTCTCCAGCAGCCGCAGCCACACCTCGCTGATAGTCGGGTAGGAGGGGACGGCGTGCCACAGCCGGTCCAGCGGCACCTCGCCCACGATGGCGATCGTGGCGGCGTGCAGCAGCTCGGCCACGTCCGGGCCGGCGAAGGTGGCGCCGAGGAGGACCCGGCGGTCCTCGTCCACCACCAGCTGCGCCCAGCCTTTGTAGTGCTCCGAGTGCAGGGAGGAGCCTGCCACCTCAATCGGCAGCTCCACCGTGGTCGCCGTGTAGCCGTCCTTCTTCGCCTGCTCCAGGCTGCGGCCAACGCCGGCCAGTTCCGGGTCGGTGAAGACCACGTTGGGAACGGCGTGCTCGTCGGCGGTCTGGGCGTAGCGGCTCCACGGGGCCGGGTCGTTGGTCAGGGAGCCGTCGGCGCGGGCGGCGATCGCGTCACCGGTGGCGCGGGCCTCGTATTTGCCCTGGTGGGTCAGCATCACCTTGCCGGCCGCGTCGCCCACGGCGTAAAGCCAGGGTCCGGCGGCGTTGCCTTCCGCGTCCTGGACCAGGCCGGTGGCGTCGGTGCGCAGTTTCAGTTCCTTGCCATCCCCGGCGGCCAGGCCCACGCTCTCCAGGCCGAGTCCCTCCAGTGCGGGGTGGCGGCCGGTGGCCACGAGGAGCTTGTCCACGGTGACGGTGCCGCCGCCGGTCTCCAGGGTGAGGGAGCCGTCGTCGTTGGTAGCGACGCTCTTGGTAGCGGTGTTGACGTGAATTTCGACGCCGTCGGCCCGCAACCCGGCCTTGACCAGGTCCGCCGCTTCCTCCGGATAAGACCCCAGCAGGGCGCCGCGGGCCACCACGGTCACGGAGGAGCCCAGTCGGGCGAAGGCCTGCGCCAGTTCGGTGCCGGCCACGCCGCCGCCCAGGACGCCCAGGCGCTCGGGGATCTCGTGGGCGGAGGTGGCCTCCCGCGTGGTCCAGAAGTCGACGTCGTCCAGGCCCTCGATCGGCGGAATGCTGGGACGGGACCCGGTGGCGATGACGACGGCGCGGTTGGCGGTGAGGGCATAGCTGTTGCCGTCGAGGCCGGCCACCTCCACGCGGCGCTCGCCGGTGAGCCAGCCGTGGCCGCGGATCAGTTCGATGCCGGTGTTCTCCACCCACTCGACCTGGCTGTCGTCCTGCCAGTTGGAGGTGAAGTAGTCGCGGCGTTTCAGGACGGCGTCGGTGTCCAGGACCCGGGTGACCGCCTCTTCGGCGCCGGGGACGCTCTGGGCTCCGTGCAGTGCCGTGCCTGGCCGCAGGAGGGCCTTCGACGGCATGCAGGCCCAGTAGGAGCATTCGCCGCCCACCAGTTCCGCCTCGATCAGGACCGCGGTGAGGCCGCCCTTGACCACCCGCTCCGCAACGTTCTCGCCCACGGCGCCAGCGCCGATCACGATGACATCGAATTCCCGTTCAATCTGCGCCGTCATGGCAACAGCCTAGCCCCGCGCGGTCCGCGCTACGGTTCCGGACTGGCGCGCCGCGGACCCGGGGTGCGCCGGTCCGATTCCGCCGCGGATTTCCCGGAACCTCCGCGCCCGGCACTGTGCCCGCCCTGCGCCCGGAACTCTGGGGGCACGGCTGCCTGCGGGCATAAAAAAATCCGCACCGGCGGACCGGTGCGGATTTCTTTTCTCTGTGCGCCCAAAGGGATTCGAACCCCTGACCTTCTGTTCCGTAGACAGACGCTCTATCCAGCTGAGCTATGGGCGCATCTTCGGCTCTTCGGAGTTTCTCGCTCCCCCGAACCTCGAATTACTTTACGCGAGGTGTGCCGCGAGTGCCAAATCGAGGGCGCTGTAATCTCCACGACTAGACCGGTCTATGTGACCTTGATCACAAATAAACCATCGCTTGGACTTACTATTCCGCGAAATGTCGCGGTTTTTGCTTTTGCCCGGCGCCGTCAAGACGCAATAAGTCCCGAATCTGAATCTACGCCGACCCCTAGCATTTAGGACACACCACTGAACCCGAAGAAGGGAACCGTAATGGGCGATCTGGCGAACATGCCGCTGCTTGAGAAAGCACCCACCACGCATGCCGGTCTACTGGCATGGGTTGAAGAGGTAGCCGAACTGACCCGGCCGGATCGGATCCACTGGGTTGATGGTTCGGAAGAGGAGAACACGCGTCTCACTGACGAGCTCGTTGCCGCCGGCACCCTGACCCGGCTGAACGAAAAGCTGTTCCCCAACTCCTTTGCGGCGTTCTCCGATCCCGCCGACGTTGCCCGGGTCGAGGAACAGACCTTCATCTGCTCGGAGAACGAGCGCGACGCCGGCTTCACCAACAACTGGATGGAACCGTCGCAGATGAAGGAGAAGCTGCGCGGCCTGTTCAGCGGCTCCATGCGCGGCCGCACCATGTACGTTATTCCCTTCGTGATGGGCCACCTCGACGCCGAGGATCCCAAGTTCGGCGTCGAGATCACCGACAGCGCCTACGTCGTCGCCTCCATGCGGATCATGGCGACCATCGGCACCAAGGTGCTGGACAAGATCACCGCCACCAACGCCTTCTACGTCCCCGCCCTGCACTCCCTGGGCGCGCCGCTGGAAGAGGGCCAGGCCGACGTCACCTGGCCATGCAACCCGGAGAAGTGGATCGTGCACTTCCCCGAGGAGCGATCCATCTGGTCCTACGGCTCCGGCTACGGCGGCAACGCCCTGCTGGGCAAGAAGTGCTACGCCCTGCGCATCGCCTCGGTGATGGCCCGGGACGAGGACTGGCTGGCCGAGCACATGCTCATCCTCAAGCTCACCTCCCCGGAGAAGAAGTCGTACTACGTCTCCGCGGCGTTCCCGTCCGCCTGCGGCAAGACCAACCTCGCCCTCCTCGACCCCACCATCGATGGCTGGGAGGTCGAGACCCTCGGCGACGACATCACCTGGATGCGGATCGGCAAGGAAGGTGAGCTGCGCGCCACCAACCCGGAGGCAGGCCTCTTCGGCGTCGCCCCCGGCACCGGCTGGGGCACCAACCCGAACGCCATGCGCGCCATTGCCAAGGGCCACAGCATCTTCACCAACGTCGCGCTCACCGACGACGGCGGCGTGTGGTGGGAGGGCATGACCGACGAAGTGCATGCTCACCTGATCGACTGGCAGGGCAACGACTGGACCCCGGACTCGGACAAGCCGGCCGCGCACCCGAACTCGCGCTTCTGCACCCCGATCTCCCAGGTCGACATGCTCGCCGAGGAGTACTACAACCCCGAGGGCGTCGAAATCTCCGCGATCCTCTTCGGCGGCCGCCGCAAGACAACGGTGCCGCTGGTGACCGAAGCCCGCGACTGGACCAACGGCATCTTCATGGGGTCCACCCTCTCATCCGAGACCACCGCCGCCGCCTCCGGCCAGGTGGGCGTGCTGCGCCGCGACCCGATGGCCATGCTGCCCTTCATGGGCTACGACGCCGGTGACTACCTCAAGCACTGGATCAGCGTCTCGGGCAAGGCCAACCCGGAGCGCCTGCCGCACATCTTCCTGGTGAACTGGTTCCGGCGCACCGCTGACGGCGGCTTCGCCTGGCCCGGCTTCGGTGACAACGCCCGAGTCCTCAAGTGGGCCATCGAGCGCATCGAGGGCAAGGCTGACGCCGTCGAGACTCCCATCGGCTACGTCCCCACCGGCGATGCCCTGGACCTGACCGGCCTGGACCTGACCCACGCCCACGTCGAGGACGCCGTCCGCGTGGACCGTGAGGAATGGGACACCGAGCTGGCCTCCATCGAGGAGTGGTACGCCCGCTTCGGCGACTCGCTGCCCGACGCCCTGCGAGCCGAACTTGAGTCGCTCAAGGCCCGGATGGCCTCGCACTCCTAGCCTTACGGCACCACGACGGCGGCCCCGCACCTTCACAGGTGCGGGGCCGCCGTCTGTTTAACGTTGAGCAGTCGGTCCGGCCGGGTCCTAGTTGGCGAGCCAGATGTCCGGGCCGAAGACCTCGTAGTGGATCTTCGTGGCGGGGATCCCGGCGTTGATCGCCTCGTTGCGGATGTTCTTCATGAACGGCAGCGGGCCGCACAAGTACAGGGATGCGTCCGCGGGCAGGTCCACCTCGCGCAGGCTCATGAACCCTTCGCAGGCGGGGGTTCCCGCCGCCGGGCGTTCGAGCCAGAGCTGCAGCTCAGCGCCGTCGAGGCGTTCGACGTCGTCGGTCATCTGGGAGCGCAGCGCCCAGCTCTCCAGCGTGCTTTCGGCGTGCAACACCAGCACCCGGCGGTCCGAGCCCTCGGCGGCGAGCGAGCGCAGGATGGAGGCCGACGGCGTGCAGCCGATGCCGGCCGAGGCCAGCACCACCGGGCCGTCGCCCTCCTTGAGGGTGATCTCGCCGTAGGGGTTGGAGATCTCGAGGATGTCGCCGACCTGGACGTTCCTGTGCAGGACGGGGGAGACCTCGCCGCCGTCGTCGATCTTGGTGGTGAAGGTGCGGCTGGTCCCGGCGTCGCCGGAGAGGGAGTACTGGCGGACCTGGCGCACGCCGTCCGGAAGGGTGACCTTGACGCTCACGTACTGGCCGGGCAGCGCGGCCGTGACCGGGGTGCTGTCCGCGGGTTCCAGGACAAAGGTCATGGAGCCAGTGCCGGCGGGGCGCTTGGCTGCCACCCGCCACGGGGTCCACATTGCGTCGTTGGCCTGCGCGGCGTAGAGGCCCTTCTCCAGTTTGATCAGCGCGTCGGCCATCAGCCAGTACACCTCGGTCCACGCCTCCGCGATCTCGGGGGTGATGACCTCGGCCAGATCTTCGGCGATGGCGGCGAAGAGGTGCTCGTAGACCACCTGGTACTGCGGTTCGGTGATGCCGAGGGAAGCGTGCCGGTGGGCGATGCGGGAGAGGACGGTCTCCGGCAGGGTACCGGGGTTGGCCACCAGGTGGCTGGCGAAGGCGGCGATGCTCCCGGCGAGAGCCTGCTGCTGGTTGCCGTTGCGCTGGTTGGACCGGCTAAAGAGGCCGTCCAGCAGTTCCGGGTGTGCGCCGAAGAGCCGGGCGTAGAACTTGGGGGTGATGTCTCCGATGCGGGATCCGACCAGCGGCAGGGTGGCCTCGATGACGGGGAAGGACTTGTCCGAGAGCATGTGCTGACTCCTGAGGTAGTGGTCCGGCGTCTTCAGGCGGACCCTGTGCGTCCATACTGGTATTTCAAATACAAGTATTTACATACACTTTTCTACAGCTCGTAGAAGTTCGGTGCAAATCGTGACCGGGCGGCGGGCGGCTTGGGGTTCCGGGCGCGGGACGGTTCCGTGGGCTGCGGCGCCGGGCGCTGCTTCTCAGTGCTCGGGGTGCGCAGCTGTGCCGCTTAGAGGTCGGGTCGCAGGCCGATCGAGGCGAAGACGGGGTTCATCTGCCGTTCGGTGGGCAGTGAGGAGATGACGATGTCGTCGAGTTCGCGGTAGAAGGCCTCGCGGGCCCGGTGCAGGGCGCCCCGGAGGTGGCATTCGGCGATCAGCGGGCAGGTGCCGCCGGGCACCTCGCAGTCGGCTGGATCCTGCCGGGTGTCGAGGGCGCGCAGCAGCTCGCCCACGGTGGCGCGGCGGCCGGCGGCGCTGAGCCGGGATCCGCCGTGGCGGCCGCGTTCGACGTCGATCAGCCTCATCATCCGCAGGTTGGCCATGGCTTTGCTGACGTGGTTGTACGGGGTGCCGACGGCATCGGCGACGGCCTGCGTGGTGAGCAGGCCGCCGCCGGGGGCTGCCGCCAGGACCATCATGGCCCGCAGGCTGACGTCGGCGAAGGCGTTGATCCTCATGGTCTGCTGTTGGTCTAGTCCACCCAGACGGTGGGCTCGTTGGAGTCCGCCGCGAGATCCCCGAAGTGGAGGTCCCCGCTGTCGTCGCCGGAGTAGGGAAGGACGGCGGCAAAGACGTTGCCGTCGCGGTGTTCGGCCGCGACGTGGATGGCGTCGGAGTCTTCCTCCACCAGCGTGATGTCGCAGACGATCGCCGCGGCGCGGAACTCGTCCCGGTGCTGGCGGAGGAGTTCCGTCAGGTCGGCGATCATGGCGTCGGCGTCGAAGTCCCCGTCCGTGCCGTCGGCGGCGTCGGCCGGTGTAACCGCCACCAGCCGCACCTCGTCGTCGTTCTGGACCACGAGGGCGAAGGGCAGGAATCCGCCGTTGCGCTCAAGCTGCTCCTGGGCCGCGCCGACGCCGGTACCCAGCAGGTTCTCCAGGTCCGTGGCGCTGGCTTCGGGCACGGAGCTGCGCCAGGAACCGGTGGCCGGGCTGCTCACCCGGTTAGCCCCGGACCACGGACAGCACCCGGTCGCGGATGCGTTCCATGGTTTCCTGGTCCGTGGCCTCGACGTTCAGGCGAAGGAAAGGCTCGGTGTTGGACGGGCGCAGGTTGAACCAGTAGCTGCCGTCGGCGGCGATGAAGGTGCTGCCGTCCAGGTAGTCGATCTCGACGTCCTCGGTGTGGAAATCCTGCCGGACCCGCTCCACGGCGGCGGCCTTGTCCTCGATCTCGGAGTTGATCTCGCCGGAGGACCGGTACGGCTCGTACTCGCGGCCCAGGTCGGAGAGCGGGCCGTCCTGTTCGCCCAGTGCGGCCAGAACGTGCATGGCGGCCAGCATGCCGGTGTCAGCGTTCCAGAAGTCGCGGAAGTAGAAGTGCGCGGAGTGTTCGCCGCCGAAGATGGCGCCCTCCGCGGCCATCACTGCCTTGATGAAGGAGTGGCCCACACGGGTGCGGACGGCGCGGCCTCCGTCAGTGGCGACCAGTTCGGGGACCGCCCGTGAGGTCAGGAGGTTGTGGATGATCGTGGGGGTGTCCTCGCCGTTGGCCTTGGCGCGGGCGATCTCGCGGCGGGCCACCATGCCCGTGACGGCCGAGGGGGAGACCGGCTCACCCTTCTCGTCGATCACGAAGCAGCGGTCGGCGTCGCCGTCGAACGCCAGGCCGATGTCGGCGCCGTGCTCCACGACTGCGGCCTGCAGGTCGCGCAGGTTTTCCGGTTCCAGCGGGTTGGCCGGGTGGTTCGGGAACGAGCCGTCCAGTTCGAAGTACAGCGGCACGATCTCCAGCGGCAGCTTGGGCAGCAGCGTGTCGCCGAGGACCGCGGGGGTGGTCATGCCTGCCATGCCGTTGCCGGCGTCGACCACGACCTTCAGCGGGCGGGAGCCGCTGAGGTCCACGAGGCTGCGCAGGTACTCGGAGTAGTCCTTGAGGACGTCGCGGACGCTGATCAGACCGCGGGTGCCCTGGGCGGGGATGGTGCCGGCGTTGAGGTATTCCTCGGCGCGGGCCTGGATCTCCTTGAGTCCGGTCTCGGAGGAGATCGGGACGGCGCCGGCCTTGGCCATCTTGATGCCGTTGTATTCGGCGGGGTTGTGGCTGGCGGTGAAGGTGGCGCCGGCGGCGTTGAGCTTGCCGCAGGCGAAGTAGAGCTCGTCGGTGGAGATCAGATCCAGCAGCTGGACGTTGGCCCCGCGGGTGGCGGCGCCGTTGGCGAAGGCCCGGCTGAACTCGGGGGAGGAGGGGCGCATGTCGCCGCCGACCAGGACCGTTTGTCCGCTCAGTTCGAGGACGTCGACGAAGGCGGCGCCAACTGCTTCGACGATCTCGACGGTGATCGAGTCGCCGACGATGCCGCGCACGTCGTAGGCCTTGAAGGAGGCCGAGAGGTCATAGGTCCTGGTCTGTTCGCTAGTCACGGGCACCATCTTACGGTGAACGGTCCGCCGCGCAGCCGAAACAGGTCCGCTTATGTGGATTTCCCGGGAGACGTTGTCCACATAGGGGCTGGCGGGCTTCGTCGCTGTCGGAGGGGGCTGGGATACTGAAGCAATGGCCACTTCCCAGAACGCACCAGTCATGCCCCAGGAACCAACGGCCGAGGAATCTACGACGCGGGCCCAGGCGCAGGACGTGCTGCGCGAGCTCGTCGGAAACCCGGGAGCGGACTTCCACGAGGGGCAGTTCGAGGCCATCGAGGCGTTGGTCGACGGCGGCAGGCGGGCCCTCGTGGTCCAGCGCACCGGTTGGGGCAAGTCCGCGGTGTACTTCGTCGCGTCCCTGCTGCTGCGCCGCCGCGGCGCCGGCCCCACCCTGATTGTGTCGCCGCTGCTGGCCCTGATGCGGGACCAGGTTGCCGCCGCAGCCCGGGCCGGGGTCCGGGCCGTGGCCATCAACTCGGCCAACCAGCTCGAATGGGACACCGTCCGGGAGCAGCTCGCGGCCGACGAGGTGGACGTCCTCCTCGTGTCCCCGGAACGGCTCACCAACCCCTCCTTCCGCGAGAACCAGCTCCCCGAACTGGTCCGGCGCACCGGCCTCTTGGTGATCGATGAGGCGCACTGCATCTCCGACTGGGGCCACGACTTCCGGCCGGACTACCGCCGCATCGCCGACCTGATCACCCAACTGCCGGACAGCGTTCCCGTCCTGGCCACCACGGCCACCGCCAATTCCCGGGTGGTCCACGACATTGAGGAACAGCTCGGCGAGGGCGTCCTGACCATCCGAGGCGCCCTGGGCCGGGACTCCCTCCGGCTTGGCGTCCTCCGGCTCCCGGATTCACGCGAGCGGCTGGGCTGGCTGCTGACCCACCTGCGGGACCTCCCCGGCAGCGGCATCATCTACACGCTGACCGTCTCCGCGGCCGAGGACACCGCCCGGCTGCTGGCCGAGGCCGGGCACAACGTGCTCTCCTACACCGGCAGGACCGACCCGGCGGACCGGGAACGGGCGGAGCAGCTGCTCAAGGACAACGAGGTGAAGGCGCTGGTGGCCACCTCGGCCCTCGGCATGGGCTTCGACAAGCCTGACCTCGGCTTCGTAGTACACCTGGGTGCCCCGTCCTCGCCCGTGGCGTACTACCAGCAGGTGGGCCGTGCGGGCCGTGGCGCCGCGAACGCGGACGTCCTGCTGCTGCCCGGTTCCGAGGACCGGGATATCTGGCAGTACTTCGCCACGGCGTCAATGCCCTCGGAGGAGAAGGCCGCGGCGGTGTTGACCGCGCTGGCCGAGGCCGGAACTGCCGTCTCCACCGTCGCCCTGGAAGCACGCGTGGACCTGCGCCGGACGCCGCTGGAACTGCTCCTCAAGGTCTTGGCCGTTGACGGGGCCGTGGAGCGGGTGGGCGGCGGCTGGCGCTCCACTGGCGTGCCCTGGGTCTACGACGCCGAACGGTACCGCCGGATCGCCGAGGCCCGCGTGGACGAGCAGGACTCCATCGTGATCTACCAGGACACCGCCGGCTGCCGGATGGAGTACATTACCTCCGTTCTCGACGACGAGACCGCCCACCCCTGCGGGCGGTGCGACAACTGCGCCGGCCGGTGGTTCCCGGCCGACATCGCCGCCGACGCTACCCAGACCGCCGATGCCACGCTCAGCCGCGCCGGGATCGTGCTGGAGCCCCGTCTGCAGTGGCCCAGCGGCATGGACCGCCTGGGCGTGGCCGTCAAGGGCAAGATCAAGCCCGAGGAGAGCGTGGCCAACGGCCGGGCACTCGCCCGCCTGACGGACCTCGGCTGGGGCGGCGCGCTGCGCGAGACGTTCGCCGCCGGCGCCCCGGACCGTGCCGTGGACCCGGCGATGCTGCGGGCATGCGTCCAGGTGCTGCGCGAGTGGGGGCAGGGCGATTCCCGGACCCCCGGCTGGAGCGGGGCAGGCCGGCCGGCGGGAATCGTCAGCGTCCCGTCCCGGAGCAAGCCGGAACTGGTCGACTCGCTGGCCCGCGGCATCTCGGAGATCGGCCGCATTCCGTACCTCGGCGCGCTGCAGCTGGCCCACGGCGGACCCACGGGCGGCCGCGGCGGCAACAGCGCGTACCGGCTCGCGGGCGTCTGGGAGCGACTGGTGGTGGGCCCGGAACTGGAGGCTGCCCTCTCCTCGATCCAGGGCCAGAGCGTGATGCTGATCGATGACCTGGTGGACAGCCGCTGGAGCGTCACCGTGGCGGGCCGGGCCCTGCGCCAGGCCGGCGCGGGAGCCGTGCTCCCCCTGGTGCTGGGCCAGGCCGGCTAGGACCCCGGGTACGCAAAAGGCCCCGGTCCAGGACCGGGGCCAAACGCGGAGACGGGGGGATTTGAACCCCCGGTGGAGTTGTGCCCCACACTTCATTAGCAGTGAAGCCCATTCGGCCGCTCTGGCACGTCTCCATCCGCTATCACTAGCCCACCAAGGATACGCAGAAGCGGCCATGCAGCGCAAAACGGTTGGCGGGCCGCCGGGTCAGGCGCCGCTGCCCGCCAGCGCCCGCCAGAGGAAGTGCTGGCTTCGGCTCTGCAGCGCCGCGGCCTGCCGGTTGTCCGAGGCCCCGGCGTGGCCGCCCTCGAGCGCCTCGTGGAACCACACGTTGGGGATCCCCATCGCCTGCATCCGTGCCGCCATCTTGCGCGCCTGCACCGGCCCCACCCGGTCGTCCGAGGTGGCGGTCCAGATCAGCGTCTCCGGATACTCGACCCCGTCCCGGAGCAGGTGGTAGGGCGAGAACGTCCGGATGAACTCCCACTGGCCGGCGTCGTCCGGGTCGCCGTACTCGCCGATCCAGGAATAGCCGGCGGAGAGTTTGCTGTACCGGCGCATGTCCAGCAGCGGCACACCACAGGAGACGGCGCCGAAAAGCTCCGGGTACTGGGTGAGCATGTTTCCCACCAGCAGGCCGCCGTTGGAGCCGCCCACGCAGCCAAGCCGTTCCCGCGAGGTCACGCCGCGGGAGATCAGGTCCCTGGCCACCGCGGCGAAGTCCTCGTAGGCGCGGTGCCGGTTCTCCTGGAGGGCGGCGCGGTGCCAGGCGGGCCCGTATTCGCCGCCGCCGCGGATGTTGGCCACCACGTAGACGCCGCCGCGGCTGTGCGGGGCACCGCCGTCGGCCCCGGCCATCTCCTCGGTCCGGCGTTCCAGCCAGGCGCGGCCCACCACGCCGCTGTAGGCAGGGGTGCGGGAGACCTCGAATCCGCCGTAGCCGGAGAGCTGGGTGGGGTTCTGGCCGTCGAGGACCAGGCCGCGCGCCGCGATCTGGAAGTAGGGCACGCGGGTCCCGTCCTGGGAGACGGCGAAGTGCTGCTGCACCTCGTAGGCGTCCTCCTCGAAGAACGACGGCGCCGTGCGCACCACCTCGTGGTTGCTGACCACCCCGTCGACGCCGGCGCGGGTGAGCGTGCCGCGGGTGAGGGTGGTGGGCGTGGTGAAGCCGGTGGCCACCAGCCAGAAGTCGTTGCCCCCGGAGACCCCCGAGACCCCGGCGTCCCCGGAGCCGTCCGCGCCCTCGGCGGTGTCCTCGTCGTCGACGGCGTAGGCGTTCACGTCGTGCAGCGGCGGGCAGGCGTCCAGGACCTTGACCGCCCAGGCCGAGTCGGTGCCGGGCCGCTGCGGGTCCAGCACCCGGATCTCAGAGGACACATCGCGCAGCAGGTTCAGCAGCAGGAAGTCCCGGGTCCAGCTCCAGGACTGCAGCGAGGTGTGCTCATCCGGGGTGAACAGCACGGACAGGTCGCGGCCTCCGGCGAGGAAGGAGTCGAAGTTCACGGCCAGCAGGGAGCCCGCGGGGTAGCTGGTGCCCTCCAGGGTCCAGTCCTTCTGCGGCCGGAACAGGAGCCAGTCCCGGTGCGAGCTGACGTTCACGTCCGCGGGCACATCGATCTCCACCCACTGCCCGTCCACCAGCACGGAGGTGCGGGTCTCGAAGAAGCTGACCCAGTCCACGGCGAAGGTCCGCTCGTAGCCGGGCGTCGAATCATGCACCACCAGGGCCATCATGTGCTCTTCGGGGATTTCGAACAGCGTTTCGGCGTCGGCCAGGGTCCCGCCGCGGCGCAGCACGACGCCGGTGCTGGCGTAGGAGGACGTGGTCCGCGGCAGCCCCTCGGCGGTGCTGGAGACCAGCAGGGTGTCGGCGTCCAGCCAGGACGCGTTGCCCTTGGCGGTGGGCAGGTCGAAGCCGCCCTCGGCCGGGTCCACGAAGGCGCGGCGTTCGACGTCGAACTCGCGGTAGCGGTTGGCGTCGCCGCCGTCGGGGGAGAGCGCCAGCAGCGCCCGGCGGTGCTCGCCGCCGTCGGCCGGGCGGAGGAAGTTGGCTCCGTGGAAGACCCATTCCTGGCCCTCCTCGGCTGCCAGGGCGTCGACGTCCAGGAGGACCTCCCACGCGGGCGAGCCCGCCCGGTAGCTGTCCCAGTCGGTACGCCGCCACAGGCCCTTGGGGTTGGTGCCGTCCTTCCAGAAGTTGTAGTACCAGCGGCCGTGCTTGGCGACCATGGCGATCCGGTCGGTGGAGTCCAGGACTTCCAGGATGCGCTCCTGCAGCTCCGCGTAATCCGCGTCCTCCAGCAGTTCCTCGGTGCGGGCGTTCTGCTCGCGGACCCAGGCCAGCTGTTCCTCGCCGTAGATCTCCTCCAGCCAGATGTTTTCGTCAACGGGTTCGGGCGCGGCCCCCGGGGCGGCACCGGACACGGGGAATTGCTCAGCAGCAGTGGTGGTCATGGGCCCATCCAAGCAACTGCCTCGCCGGGCAGGCAAGTCAAGCCGCCGGGCCCGATGCCGATACTCTGGATGCCGTGGCAATAACGCAGAGCATCCGGACGGCACTGATCGGCGCCGGTCCTCGGGGCACCAGCGTGTTGGAACGGCTGCTCGCCAACTGGGCCCCCGCGGCCCCCGGCGCCAGCCTGCGGATCGACGTCATCGACCCCTACCCGGCCGGCCCGGGGCACGTCTGGCGGCCGGAGCAGTCGCGGCTCTACCTGATGAACACCCAATCGTTCTACCCCACCGTGGTGCCCCAGGACCCCGGTCTCGCGCCCCCGCTGGCCGGCGGGACCTTCGAGCAGTGGCGGCAACGCCAACGCCAGGACCCGGACGATGCGCTCAGCGGCGCCGAACGAGAAGAACTCAGCGCGCTGGAGGCCACCGGATTCCCCAGCCGTGCGCTGTACGGCCGCTACCTGCGGCACACCCTCGAGGAGTTGGTCGCTGCGGCGCCCGAAGGCGTCACCGTCACCTTCCACCGGACGTCCGCGACGGCGGTCCGCCCCGTCACACGTGAGGACGAAGCCGACGGCGGGTTCGACGTTGAACTCGCGGACGGGACCTCGCTGCGGGCAAGGTCGGTGGTGCTGGCCCTGGGCCACCTGGAATCCCGGCTGAACCCCGAACAGCGCGAGCTGCAGGCGGCCGCCGGTGAACTCGGCCTGACCTACCTTCCGCCGGCCGTCCCGGCCGACGTCGACTGGTCCGCCATTCCGGCCGTGCAGCCGGTGCTGGTGCGCGGCATGGGGCTGAACTTCTTCGACGTGATGGGCCAGCTGACCGAGGGCCGGGGCGGGACGTTCCTGCCCTGGGACGACGGCGCCGGGTTCACCTACCTGCCCTCGGGCCGGGAACCGTTCATCATCGCAGCGTCCCGCCGGGGCACCCCGTACCGGGCGAAGGCCACCCTCTCCGGCTACTACCCGGCCTCGGTCAGCCTCCGGTACCTCACGGAGGAAGCGGTGGGCCGGTTCGCCGCCGCCGGCGTGGTGCCCGCCTTCGACCACGACCTGTGGCCGCTGCTGCACCGCGACGCAGTCTGGGCCTACTACTCCACCCTGGCGCGCTCGCAGCCGAACGCCGTCGGACCCGGCCCGGAACGCTTCCTGGCCCTGCTGGAAGAAGCGCTGCACCCGCACGCGCACTCCACCGCCAGGTGGGAGGACGCCGCCACCGAGGTCATCGAGGCGCACGTGGACCCCGCCTGCCGGCTGGACCTGCTGGGCCTGGCCGCGCCACTTGCCGGGCGAAGCTTCGCCTCCCGGGCGGAGCTGGACGCGGCGGTCACGGACTACCTGCTCGACGACGCCCGGCGCTCCGCTCTGGGCGAGGACGACCCGGTGAAGATGACCATCGGCGCGCTGCACCATGGACGCGCCGTGCTGAAGTCCGTGGTGGCCGACGGCGGCATCACCGACAAGTCCTGGGTGGCCGGGCTGCGCGGCTGGTTCGAGGCCTTTGTGGAGGGGCTGGCCAGCGGGCCGCCCGCCCTGCGCGCCGAGCAGCTCGCGGCGCTGGTCCGCGCCGGTGTGGTTAGCTTTGTCGGCCCCGACCCGAAGTTCGGGGTGGACCGCAAGGCCGGCGTGTTCACGGCCGCCTCCCCGTGGGTCGGCGGACCGGGAGAGACTCCGGGGTCAGCCACGGGCATCGCGCCGGCGGAAACCCCGGCCCGGGTCGAGGCATCCGTCCTGGTGGAGGCACTGGCGCCGGCGAACCGGGTGGGCGTCAACGCCTCGCCCCTGCTCGAACAGCTGCTCGCCGACGGCCTGGTCCGGCCGCGCCTGACCATGACCGCCGAGGGCATCCCGCTGCAGAGCACCGGCCTGGACGTCGTCCCGCACCCGTACCGCCCGGTGGCCGCGAACGGCGCCGTGACGGAGGGGGTCTACGTCCTCGGGCTGCAGCTCTCCGCCGCGCAGTGGGGCACCGCGATCGCCGCGGAGGCCCGGCAGGCGCAGGGCCCGGTCTACCGCAGCGGGCAACGGACCCTGCGCGACGCCGACGAGATCGCCCGGGACATCCTCGGCGGCTGAGGCCCCCAACGACAACAGGCACGCCCCGACCCCGGACCGGGCGGCGGACCCACCGCACTGGTGGTCCACCGTTCCGGCCGGGGCGGGGCGTGCCCGTTCCCGCCTGTCAGGGCATCAGCCCCGCAGGCACTTCTGGTACTTCACCCAAGCGATGCCGTACTTGACCCAGCCGGCCAGGTCGTACCACTTGGTCGGCGGCGCCGGGGCGGTGCAGACCGGTGCCGGCGGGGCGCTGGCCGCCACCTGCACCGCGGTCTTCACCACGGTGCCGGACTCGACTGCGGTGAGCACCAGGGTGCCGGTGCCCGCGGCCGCACCCGCGGGCACGGCGAGGTTGACCGAGGCGGCGCCGGCCGAGACCGGGACGGTGCCCAGCGCGGTGACCTTCCCGGCGGCGTCGGTGAACTCGGCCCGCAGCGAGGCGTTGACCGGGCTGCCAAGCGAGGTGAGGTCCAGCTTCGAGACCGCCAGGGTGATGGCCTCTCCGCCCTTGACCTCGGCCGCGGTGGTGTTGACCACGGCCACGGAACGGCGTGCGAAGTCCGGCGAGACGGGATTGTGCGCCTTCAAGTAGGCGATCCACGCGTCCCGGTCCACCAGCCCGGAGTCCTTCGTGCCGGCGCCGGCGGTGAAGATCCGGAAGTTGTCGCCGCCGGTGGCCAGGAAGCTGAACGTGCCGATCCGGTACGACTTCGCCGGATCGATCAGCCCACCGTTGACCCGGATCGCGGTGATCCGGTCCCCCGCGGCGCGGGCAGCGTCGTAGGTGTAGTTCACGTTCTTGGACAGGCCCAGCTGCTGGTAGGCGCGGCTGGGAACCGTGCCGTCCGGGTTGGTCTGCCATTGCTGCTCCAGCAGCGTCTTGAACTGCGCGCCCGTCAAGGTGGTGGTCCAGAGGTTGTTCACGAACGGCAGGACCGCGTTGGCCTCGGCGTAGGTGATGGTGCCGTCCGGGGCGTAGTACAACTCGTTGCGCAGGCCGCCCGGGTTCACGACGCCGATCTCGGCGCCCCCCAGTTCGGGTGCCTTCAGTGCGTCCACCAGCGAGTCGGCCACGAGGTTGCCCAGGGTGGACTCGCTGCTGCGGTCATCGCGGACGGCGGGGGAGCCGCCGAATGCGGTGGTGATATCCGCGGTGACCTTGCCGACCGGCTGGTTGCCGATCATGGCGGCGTCCGCGACGGCCTTGTCCACGATGGCCTTGACCGCGGCGACGCGCGGGTAGGCGGCGATCAGGTCTGCCCCCGGATCCGTGCTGCGCTTGACGTTGGCCGCCTTGTAACCGGTGACGGACATGGTCTTGGTGTCGATGGTGAGCTGGATCTGGCCGATGAACTCGCCGTAGTTGCCGGTCTGGACGATCGGGCGGGTCTTGCCGGTCGGCTGGCCCGCGGCGTCCAGGACCGGTGCGTCCCAGGCGTACTGCTTGTGCGTGTGGCCGTTAAAGATCGCGGCCACGTCCCGGCTGACCTTCTGGACCATCGCCGCGAACGGGCCGCCGGCGGCGACTTCCTGCTCCAGGGTGGCGCCTTCAGGCGCTCCGGACCCGGCGCCGTCGTGGTTTTCGACCACGATCACGTCGGCCAGCTTGTCCGCCTTGATTTTCGCGGCGGCCCGGTTGATGGCCTCGACCGGATCGCCGAACTCGAGGTCCGCGATGCCGGCAGGGGTGACCAGCGCCGGGACTTCCTGGGTGACGGTGCCGATCACGGCCACCTTGATGCCGTTCAGCTCCAGCACGGTGTACTCGGGCAGCACCGGCTCGGTGGTGCCCTTCTTGTAGACGTTGGCGCCCAGGTACGGGAACTTGGCGTTCGCGCCGCCGGCGATCACGCGGTCACGCAGGTCGGCCCAGCCGCCGTCGAACTCGTGGTTACCCACGGCAGAGGTGCGCAGTTCCAGGGTGTTGAGCACGTCGATGGTCGGCTGGTCCTTGGCCACCGCGGAGGCGAACAGGGAGGCGCCGATGTTGTCGCCGGCGGAGAGGAACGCGGTGGCGCCGGGGGCGGCGGCAGCGCGGAGCTTCTCGATGGTGCCGGCGAACTGCACGGTGTTGGAGTCGATCCGGCCGTGGAAGTCGTTGATTCCCAACAGGTTGAGTTCGACGCTGGCCGGGAGGGCCGGGTCGGCCTTCAGGTCCAGGCCCACCACCACGGGGTCGTGGTCGCTGGCGCGGAACTGGTTAGGGGCGTAGTAGTCGGTGACGTTGTTGTTGTAGCGGCTGTACTCCAGCGCCACGGATTCCACCGAGTTGATGTTCCAGATGTCCGCGCCGGTGACGGCCGCGTTGGCCGCCGGGGAGGCGAGGATGTGGTCCAGGGAGCCCACCAGGCCGCCGAAGAGATAGGAGTGCTTGGCGGAGCCGTCGGCGTTCCTGGCCTTCTCGTCCTGGTTGACGTACCCGGCGCCGGTGAGGACGTTGATCGGGTCCTCCTTGGCGTAGGAGTTGAAGTCGCCGACCAGGAAGACCTTGTCCGTGCCCTTGGACTTCTGCAGCTCGTCGGCGAAGGCCAGCAGGGACTGCGCCTGGGCGGTGCGGGCGAGGTTGGAGTTGCCCTGGCCCTTGTCCGTGTCGTCCGGGGTCGCGGCGGAGCCCTTGGACTTGAAGTGGTTGGCGATCGCGATGAACTTCTTGTCATCGGAGGCGCCGGCCGGCTTGAAGACCTGGGCCAGCGGCTTGCGGGCGCTGGCGAAGGCCACGGTGTCGTTGAGGATGATGGACTCGCCCACCGGTTCGGCGGCGGCCTTCTTGAAGATGAACGCGGTGCGGATCATGTCCTCGTCGGACAGCGGGGGCGCGTTGGCGGGGGTGCGGACGTAGTCCCAGATGCCGGGGGTGGCAACGTTCAGGGCGTCCACCAGGGTGGACAGGGCGGCGTCGCGGCTCTTGCCGAACTGGGCCGAGTTCTCCACCTCCATCAGGGTGACGACGTCGGCGCCGGACTTGGAGATCGCGGCAACGATCTTGTCCTGCTGGCGCTTGAAGTTCTCCGCGTTCGCGGCGCCGCGGACGTTGCAGCCGCCCTGGACGGTGATCGGGTTGCCGGCGCGGTCCTTGTAGAACGTGCAGCCGGCCACCTGGTCGCCGGTGGTGGAGAAGTAGTTCAGCACGTTGAAGGAGGCGAGCTTGAGGCTGCCGCCCACGGCCGCGGGGGCATCCGCGCGGGTGGCGCCGAAGCGGGCAGGCTGGACCGTGGCGGCGTTCGCCGGGGTCAGCTGGGTCAGCGGCTGGAACTTCCAGGCGTTGTTCGCGTAGCCCAGGACCACGTTGGTCGTGAACGTTACGGGGGAGCCGACGCGGACCGGGTCGGTGCCGGTCAGGTAAGGCAGCGGCTGGGCCTTGGCGGCGGCGTCCTTGAGGAAGTTGGTGGTGGCGCCGTCGTCGAGCTTGATGCCGCGTTCCGCGTTGGCCGCCACCGTGGCGGTGTAGTCGGCGGAGCCGTAGGGTGCGACGGCGGTGGGCTGCTCGAGCGGGGTGGTGCCCCCGGCCAGGCCGATCTCGCCGTACTGGTTCAGCGAGAAGTTGTCCGCCACCGTGACGGGGCCCTGCGGGGTCAGCAGCATGCCCTCGAGGGATTCACGGAACGCCTCGCTGGCAGGGAGGCTGAAGCCGGTGGCCTTGACCTCCGGGGCGGCCTCGGCCAGTGCGGCGATCCCCGTGGTGCCGGCGACGTTGAGCTGGGTCATGCCGTAGTACTCGGCGATCTCGCCGGTCACCTCGAGGTAGTCGCCGATCTTCACGGAGGCGACGGCGGCGGGGGCGTAGACGAAGATGCCGTCGGAAGCGGTGTGGTTGGCCGGGGTCAGGTCGCCGCCGGTGCCGGGGGTCTGCAGGTAGAAGCCGGAGATCCCGCCGGTGGGGTAGGCCGCGGTGACCTTGCCCCGGGTGGTGGCGGTGGTGCCGGTGAACGGGCTGGCCGCGCCGGTGCCCTGGATCTCGGCGATGGTGCGGTTCACCGGGGGAGTGCCCGGGGCCGGGTCGACAGGAGCGGCGGTGCCGTTGGTCGCGCCGGGGGTGATGACGGTGTTGAGGCCGAAGTCCGTCGCGTTGTTGTTGCTGTCCACACCGTTGGCGCGGTTGAGGCTGCGGACGTCGCCGGTGCCCGACGGGGCGGCCGCGGCCTGGCTCTCGAAGGTGTTCGAGCTGCCGTAGCCGAGGATGTCCGCGACGTTGGCGGGCTCGATCACAGAGCCGGTGCCCAGCGGGTTCAGGGCCGCCGGCTGCTTGGCCAGGATGATCGTGCCGCCGCCGACGGCGGGGTTGAACCCTGTGGCCGTGGCGTCCGCCGCGGGCAGATCCTGGCCGATGGCGCCATTGCTTCCGGCCTTGAGCAGGTAGAACCCCTTGGCCGCGATGGTGCCGGTGAGCGGCGCCGTCGAGCTGGGCGCCCCGGCGCCGGTCGCGGAGCGGTACTGGATGGACCAGCCCTCCAGGGATACGGGTGCGTCAGAGGAGTTGTACAGCTCCACGAACTTGTTCTTGTAGGCGGCTCCGGCGCTGCCGCCGCTGAGGTACGCCTCGTTGATGGTCACCGGCGATGTTCCGGCGGCAGCCGGCGAGACCTCCAGTGCTGCGGCCGGAACGGCTGTCAGCGGGGCGGCGATGAGCCCCGCTGACAGCGCGGTACCCAGCGCTGTTTTCCATGGTGTGATTTTCATTCGCTCTAACTCTCATGAAGATGCCCGGGTAAGGGCTGGGTGCGGTGTCCGGGGTTGTGGCCCCGCGGACGGGCCGGGCTGCTCCTGGTCAAGCAGGTCCCGGCACAGCAAAACAGGGGTGAATGAACACGGAGTGAATGACGTGAGCACTCGGCGGGGCGTTCCCCAGCGAAACGCCCAGCAGCCGGCGCGGAAACCCCACCAAAGGTGTCCCCGGCGACGGGTGTTGGTTGGTATTACGGTGCGTCCAGGCCTTTCCCCGGGCCCGGACACCCCAAAAGAGTACCGACCACTCTCCGCCGGGTCAGCGGGTGGCCGGTGCTGGTTAACGCAATTTTTCCAAAAGATTTACTTAGGGTTGGGACGCCGGGGCGCGCCGGAGAGCCGGCGCTCGCGGCCTGGCGGGCCGGGGTCCTGGGCGGTAAGTCCTGGTGAGGGGTCTGATGTGGCGGGGAGGTCAGTGCCGGCCGGGGTTCAGCCGGGCGATCGCGGCGGACAGGACCGTGGCGAAGCCGCACCAGAGCGGATAAGGAACCAGCGCGACGCCGGCGGTGCGGTTGAGCGTGTAGGTGCGGCGGGCGAGGTCGGCGCTGCTGAGTGCCAGCACCCCGGCCTCGGCCGCGGCCAGCCAGGGCTTCCGGGAGCGCCAGAAGAGCCAGCTCCACCCGGCGTTGAGTGCGAGATTGGCGGCCAGGGCGGCGCGGTAGGCGCGGATTGCCTTTTGCCGTTCCGCTGCGGCGGGTCTGCCGGACGGGCGGGCCTCGCCCGCCGTGGCCTCGTTGCCGTGGGCGCCCGCCGGGCCGCCGCTATTGAGGGCGACGGCGGAGGTCACCGCGATGTCCGCGTAGAGCGCGGTCCAGACAATCGGGAACGCCAGGGTGGGAGGCTGCCACTCCGGCTTCCGGAGCGTCGTGTACCAGCGGCTGTCCGGGGCCGTGGCCAGCCCGCCCAGGGCGGCGGTTGCGGCGGTGGCGGCGGCGGTCCACACCAGGGTGAGCGCTTTCATTGCGGTTCCTCGTTCCGTTGCGGGCGGCGTGGAACCAGACTAACGCCGCCGCTGCGACGGACAAAGGGACTGCGCAGGGCAGCCGGTGCGGGTTCCTGCCGGCACTACGGCGGCTCCGCGATGCACCGGCGTCGGGAGCTCAAAGATCCGTTTTAAACCCTTGGGCCGGCCGGTCCATTTTGTTACTCTGGGAAAGGTCATGCAGGCGGCCACTACCCAATGACGGGAGGGCCTGCCTGATGCGCCACTATCAACCGCGGGGCGCCGTCGTCGGCCCCGCCATCACCGGTGTCAGGTGCCGCCACGGCCCCTGAACCCTCTCTGGAATTCCCCGAACCTGTCACGCCGTACGCCCGGCGTCGGCCGTGTTTCGGATATGGGTGCGCCCCGATGCTATTGGGGGATGCATCGGGGCGCTGGTCGAAAGCATATCCCGGGGCGCATTGCAAGTCAAATGACCGCCGAGGCCCGGTGGAGGAAAGCGGAGTGTGGCCCGCAGTTATTGGGGGCGGGCCACACACCATTCCCGGTCAGGCCGGCGCCCCGGCTCCGCATCACGCGCGCCCGGCCTGGGACGAGAAGGAGGAAGGCTATGACCGAAACTCCTGGCTGCGCCTATGCCAGCGGGGTGAACGCCTCGGTTCTGCCGGCCGGGACCTTTGTGCTGGACGGGCCCACCCGGTGCATGTCCTGGTCCGATGAGCTGTACGCGATCCACGGGTATAAACGCGGCGAGGTCGTCCCCACGCTGGCTCTGACCCTGGCCCACAAGCACCCGGGGGACCTGCCCCGGATCGAGGCGGTCAGCGCCGAACTGTTCACCCATGGCGGCCATGTGGCCATCTATCACCGCATCATCGACGCCCAATCCCACGAACATCGGGTGCTGACGGCCGGCGAGGCAGTGCTCGACGACGCCGGCCGGCTCGCCAGCGTCTCGGGCGTCATGCTGGATCTCACGTCCACGATTCAGTGGGAAACCGAGCTCGCCGCGCGGGACGCCGTCCGCCGTGCCATGGCAACCCGGGGGACCATCGCCAAGGCAGAGGGCCTCCTGATGGGCAGGCTGGGCATTGGTTCCGATGAGGCCTTCAAACTTCTTACGTCCTTCAGTAATAACCGCAACGTCAAGCTCGCCGGGGTGGCGCAGGCGCTGGTGTCCCTGGCGGACAACCCTGCCGAGGCGCCGGCGCTCGGGGCCATGATCGATGAGCTCCGGCTCAGGAGGCGGGAGCCGGTTCCTGCGGCGAAAGCCGGGCGGCCAGGCCGGACAACAGGATTGTGAGCCCCTGATCCAGTTCCGCCTTGCCGTCATAGTCGACGAGGACAGCGGCCAGATTCCGGAGGTGCGGGAACTCCCGCGCCGGGAGCTGGTGGAGGCCCAGCTGCAGCAGCGCCTCGCTCTCCTCCGGGTCCACCACGAATTCCTGCAACTCGTTGAGGATGTGGCCGTAGAGGTAGCCGTAGTAGGCCCGGTACACGTGCAGGGCATCGCTCGGGGCGAACCCGGCCCCGACCAGCAGGGAGAGGATCCGCTCCAGCGGCCTGAGGGTGCCCCGCGGCCGCAGGCCCAGCGGCGTGGACAACGGCCGGGTCACCAGCAGGGGGACGACATTGGGGTGGCGCAGCGCCACCTCGCGCAGGCTATGGGCGATGCGCCGGAGGTGAAGCTGCCAGTCCGCGGTCTCGGGAAACGTTTCCAGCTCCTCGAATACCAACTCCGTCACCCCATCCAGCAGGGCGGCCCGGTTCTCCGCGTAGCGGTAGAGGCCCATGGGATCCCGGCCCAGCGCCTGGCCCAGGCGCCGCATGGTGAGCGCGTCCAGCCCCTCCTCATCGACCAGCCGGAGGGCCGCGGCGAGGACCAGTTCCCGGCTCAGCCGCGGCTTGGCGGCGGAGGACGACGGCGGGGAGGGGTTTTCCGCGGGGGGCATGGCGATCCGTTCGGATGGACCGGGAAGCCGGGGGCCACGCTGGTCCCCGGTGCTTTGCCCGGCAGGCTTGCTTCAACCCCAGTCTACGCGTACCGTCTACAGTGTAGAGAAGTTGAGGCTTCTCACCCGGGCGCCCCGTGCACGGCGGTCCGGTTCGCCGCTGCAGCCCTCGGCGGCACCACAGCACCCCAGCGGAAATGAGCCAACCATGGCAGATTCGCAATTTGACCAGTTCCTCCTCGAAGCAACCACCTCCGACGCCTCCGCAATGGCCGGCGTTGACCGTGACTGCCTTTACGGCGTCTACACCAGTTGGTGCTTCCTGACCCAGTCCGTTCCCCGGCCCGAAGACACCTTCTGGGCCGCGATGAGACAAAAACGCATCCGTCCCGGCCGCACGCCGCTCCGTATCAAGGGCCCGGCAGCCGCGGATTACATCATGTCCACCTACCCCGGAATGATCTAGGCATCAGCAGCTTGATCGATCTCCGGCGATAGCTACAGAGCATCAGAAAAGAGGGCCGCGGTCCGGCCGAATGGTCGGACCGCGGCCCTCTTTCGCGTGTACCGGCCGGTCCGAGGACGGGCGGTAGCACCTAGAGGCGCGACGGTGCTACTACGCGACGGCGGGAACCTCGTGCAGCTCGCGGACGGCGGGGAGTTCCTCGAAGGCGGGCTTGGCGAACCAGTACCCCTGGAAGAGGCGGATGCCTGCGTCCTTCAACATCCGGTACTCGGCCTCGGTTTCGATGCCCTCGGCCAGAACGTTGATATCGAGTTTTTCGGCGATGCCAACGATCCCGTCCACCACGGCCTGCCGTGCCGGGCTGGTGTCCACGTCGCGGAGGAGCTTCATGTCGATCTTGAGTAGGTCCGGCTGGAAATCCACCAGCAGGCCCAGTCCTGCATGCCCGGCACCGAAGTCGTCGATGGCGGTGGTGAAGCCGTGCTTGCGGTATTCGGTGATGATGTTCTGCAGGTGCGCGGTGTCGGCGACCTCTTCGTTCTCCGTGAACTCGAACATGATGGCCGACGTCGGGAAGTTGTTCCGCCGGGCCGCGGACAGCGTGGCACGCAGGCAGGCGGCCGGCTCATAGACGGCGTTCGGCATGAAGTTGATCGAGAGCATCAGGGGCTCGTCCGCGGGGAACAGGCGGGAGGCGAGCTCGATCGCCTTGACCCGGCAGTCCTGGTCAAAGCGGTACTTCTGTTCGGGGGAGACCTGGGACAGAACCGAGTAGGCACCCTCACCGGCGAGCCCGCGCACCAATGCCTCGTAGCCCCATACACGGCCGGCGACGGCGTCGTAAATGGGCTGAAAAGCCATGCTGAAATCGAAGTCGAGTTTCGAGGCAGTGCTGCAGCCGTCGCAGGGCATAGGGGCGTCCTTTCGTGGTTTAGGTCCACCGTAGGTCCACCGCCCCGGCTCACCCCGAAACCGGCCGTCCGCATTTTTCCGTGTCGGTGGCGTCCAAACCGGTCAAACGCCCGCCCAGGTACGGGAAAGGCCGGTGGCCGCAGCCTCTCAGCTGCGGCCACCGGCCTCGTGTTGCGCCCTGGGCGCATCCCGCGGAAGGTAAGAGATTCGAACTCTTGGTACGGGGTTACCGCACACTGGTTTTCAAGACCAGCTCCTTCGGCCGCTCGGACAACCTTCCCTCCCGCGTAGTCTTTCATAGTCGGCGGACGGCCACAAAAGTCTTGATGGTCGTCGCCGGTGTCCCCGCCGCGTCCTAGGCTGGGGGGCAGTGCACGTACGGCTGGCCGTAGCCGGCGGGCAGGCAAGACATCGGTGAAGAAGCGGAGAACTCCATGAAGGCTGTCTACATCTCAGAGCCCGGCGGACCGGAGGTCCTGGAGGTGCGGGACGTTCCCGCGCCGGTGCCCGGCCCCGGTGAGGTCCTCATCGACGTCGTGGCCGCCGGGCTGAACCGGGCGGATGTCCAGCAGCGCCGCGGGTTCTACCCGCCGCCCCCGGGTGCCTCGGAGATTCCCGGGCTGGAGGTCTCGGGCCGGATCGCGGGTTTTGGCCCGGGCGTCACCAAGCCCTTCTCCCAGGGTGACAAGGTTGTGGCCCTGCTGGCAGGCGGCGGCTACGCCGAGCAGGTCGCGGTACCGGCCGGCCAGGTGCTGCGCGTCCCCGACGGCGTCGACCTGGTCACCGCCGCGTCCCTGCCCGAGGTGGCGGCCACCGTGTACTCCAACCTCGTCATGACCGCCCAGCTGCGCGCCGGCGAGACCGTCCTGATTCACGGCGCCACCGGCGGCATCGGAACCATGGCCATCCAAATGGCCAAGGCGCTCGGTGCGCACGTGGCCACCACCGCCGGCAACGACGAGAAGGTGGGAACCGCCAAGGCCTTCCTGGGCGCCGACATCGCGATCAACTATGCCGAGGAGGACTTCCCGGCGAGCCTCAAGGCGCAGAACGGCGGCCACGGCGCGGACGTGATCCTCGACGTCGTCGGCGCCAAGTACCTGGCGAAGAACATTGAGGCGCTGGCGGACTACGGCCGGCTGGTGGTGATCGGGCTGCAGGGCGGGACCACCGCGGAACTGGACCTGGGGCAGCTGCTGCGCAAGCGGGCGGCGATCATCGCCACGTCACTGCGGCCCCGCCCGGTGGAGGAAAAAACCGTCATCATGGACGCGGTCCGCGACGCCGTCTGGCCGCTCCTGGTGGACGGGCAGATCCGGACGCTGGTGGCCAAAACCTTCCCGCTGGACCAGGTCCGGGAGGCCCACCGCTACTTCGACTCCGGCGAGCACATGGGCAAGATCCTGCTGGTGATGTGAGCGGAAACATGCCGTTCCGGGCATAGCCAGGCACACCACCGCGGGTGAATCACGATACTGTAATTCCATGCACGGTATACACGCGTCTTGGGGCGCGTGTATCCCGTCGCCCTGCTAGCGTCGGGTACACCATGTCTATCCGCCACAGCCTGCTCGCGCTGCTGCAGGACCGCCCCCGCTACGGTTACCAGCTGCGGACGGAATTTCACGAACGCACCGGCTCCGCCTGGCCGCTGAACATCGGGCAGGTCTACACCACCCTGGACCGCCTTGAACGCGACGGCATGATCTCCCGCGACGGCGACGACGGCGCAGGCCACATTCTCTACAGCCTCACCCCGGCGGGCGCCGACGAAGTGCAGACCTGGCTGCGGACCCCGGTGGGGCGCAGCAACCCGCCGCGGAACGAGCTGGCCATCAAACTCGCCCTCGCCCTGACCCTCCCCGGAGCGGACGTCGGCGGAATCATCCAGGCCCAGCGGGCTGTCTCCATCCGTGCGCTGCAGGAATACACCAGGGCCCGACGCGACGCGGCCGCCCAGCCGCGGCTCACCGACACCGCCCGGCTGCTGGTGCTCGACTCCCTGATCTTCCAGACGGAGGCGGAGGTGCGCTGGCTGGACCTCTGCGAGGCCCGCCTGATGCAGCTCACCGGCCCCGCCTGAGCCGCCGTTGGGCGCGGCGTCCTTACCGTCCGGCGATCGGTCCGGCGCGGCGTCGCCACCGGACCCCATTCGGACCGGCCCGTTGGTAGGGTGCCATGGGGCAGGTCTGACCATTGGCCTGTCCGATGGGTTTCTCAAGGAGGAGACATGGGCACCATGCCAGCTGGCAGGCCACAGACCGCTGATCCCGACGACGGCATCACGCCGGTTCCGGGGCTGCCGCCGACGGCCGTTGACGAGACCGTCCGCGAGGCGGAAGAACGCAAGTGGACCCCGGGGAAAATCGCCCTCTGGGCCGCGATCGCCCTGCTGGGCGGCGTCGCCTGGTTCATGCTGGCGATCATCCGCGGCGAGACGGTCAACGCGATCTGGTTCGTGTTCGCCTCCGTCTGCACCTATCTGATCGGGTACCGGTTCTACTCGAAGGTCATCGAGCGGTACATCACCAGGCCCAATGACCGCCGCGCCACCCCGGCCGAATACAAGGCCGACGGCAAGGACTACGTCCGCACGGACCGCAACGTCCTCTTCGGCCACCACTTCGCCGCCATCGCCGGCGCCGGCCCGCTCGTCGGACCGGTCATCGCCGCGCAGATGGGCTACCTGCCCGGCACCATCTGGATCATCATCGGCGTCGTCCTCGCCGGGGCCGTCCAGGACTACTTAGTCCTCTTCTTCTCCATGCGCCGCGGCGGCCGTTCCCTCGGCCAGATGGCCCGCGAGGAACTCGGCGTCATCGGCGGCACCGCCGCCCTGATCGCCACGCTGCTGATCATGATCATCATCGTCGCCATTCTGGCCCTCGTCGTCGTCAACGCCCTCGGCGAAAGCCCATGGGGTGTCTTCTCCGTCGGCATGACCATCCCGATCGCCCTGTTCATGGGTGTCTACCTGCGCTACCTCCGGCCCGGCAAGGTCATGGAAGTCTCCATCATCGGCTTCGTGCTCCTGATGGCCGCCATCATCGGTGGCGGCGCCGTTGCCGGTACCGAATGGGGCGCGGCGTTCTTCCACCTGGACAAGGTCACCATCGCCTGGGGCCTGATCATCTACGGCTTCATCGCCGCGATCCTGCCCGTGTGGCTGCTGCTGGCCCCGCGCGACTACCTCTCCACCTTCATGAAGATCGGCGTGATCGTCATGCTGGCGCTGGCCATCATCGTGGTCCGCCCGGAAATCACCGTCCCGGCCTTCAGCGAATTCGCCTCCCGCGACAACGGCCCGGTCTTCTCCGGCGCCGTGTTCCCGTTCCTGTTCGTCACCATCGCCTGCGGCGCCCTCTCCGGGTTCCACGCCCTGATCTCCTCCGGCACCACGCCGAAGCTGATCGAGAAGGAACGCCAGACCCGCCTGATCGGCTACGGCGGCATGCTGATGGAATCCTTCGTCGCGATCATGGCGCTGGTTGCGGCCATCTCGATCGACCGCGGCATCTACTTCGCCATGAACGCCCCGACGGCGCTGACCGGCGGCACCGTGGAAACGGCCTCGCAGTGGGTCAACAGCCTGGGCCTGGCCGGGGTCAACATCACCCCGGACGTGCTCGCCCAGACCGCCAAGGACGTGGGGGAGCAGAGCATCATCTCCCGCTCCGGCGGCGCCCCGACGCTCGCCGTCGGCCTGGCCCACATCATGCAGCAGTTCATCGGCGGCACCGCCATGATGGCGTTCTGGTACCACTTCGCCATCATGTTCGAGGCGCTGTTCATCCTCACCGCCGTCGACGCCGGCACCCGCGTGGCCCGCTTCATGCTGCAGGACTCGATCGGCAACTTCGTTCCCAAGTTCAAGGACCACTCCTGGCGGCCGGGTGCGTGGCTGACCACCGCCGTCATGGTGCTGGCCTGGGGCGCCGTGCTGCTGATGGGTGTCACCGATCCGCTGGGCGGCATCAACACGCTGTTCCCGCTGTTCGGCATCGCCAACCAGCTGCTTGCCGCGATCGCCCTCGCCGTCGTGCTGGCCATTGTCGCCAAGCGCGGGACGTTCAAGTACCTGTGGATCGTGGCGCTCCCGCTGGCTTTTGCGGCCGTCGTGACCATCACCGCCAGCTTCTACAAAATCTTCTCGCCGGTGCCGGCGGTGGGCTACTTCGCCCAGAACGCGGCGTTCGCCAAGGCCCTCGCCGACGGCAAGACCTCCTTTGGGACGGCGAAGACGACGGCGGCCATGGAGGCCGTGGTCCGCAACACCATGATCCAGGGCTGGCTTTCGGTGATCTTCGTGGTGCTGAGCATCATCGTCATCATCACAGCCGTGATCGCCGCCGTGAAGGCCTACCGCAATGCCGCCAAGGGCATCGCCAACGTCGAGTACGAGGACCCCGCGCAGCCGTCGCGCGTCTTCGCCCCGGCGGGCGTCATCCCGACCCCGGCAGAGCGGGAGCTGCAGGCCGAGTGGGACAAGCTGCCCGCCGACCGCCGGCTCGAACACTCCGCGCGGCACTAACGGAGCCGGCCATGAACGCACTCCTCACGGGCCTGCGCGGCTTCGCCGGCTACTTCAGCGGCGTCCTCGGGGCAGACGCGTACCGGAAGTACCTGGAACACCACCGGGATTCCGGGCACGCCGGAGCCCCGCTTACCGAGCGGGAATTCTGGCGGGACCACACGGACCGCCAGGACACCAACCCGCAGGGCCGGTGCTGCTAGCCCCGGGCCTGATCGACGACGGCGCCGCCGGGGAACCCCGTGTTCCCCGGCGGCGCTTTTGCGTGTCGCGGGCTTTGTTCCTGGTGGCGGGCGGCCGTGGGTGTGCGCGTGATGTGCCCCGGCGTCATGAAGCCCTTCCCAGCCCGGATCCGCGTGAGAGTATGAAGCCATGAGCGAGCCGACCGACGTGCAGCCCGGCGAGGAGACCCCCGTGGAGGGCATAGCCACCCCCGCAGGCACACCCGAGACCACGCTTCCGGACGGGTCGTCCGGCACCCAGACCCCCGAGGCGGCCGCACCCGGCCGGCCGCGCGGCAGCCACGTCCAGGATCTGGTGGACGAACCGGCGAAGGTCATGCGGATCGGGACCATGCTGAAGCAGCTGCTGGACGAGGTGAAGTCCGCCCCGCTGGACGACGCCGCCCGGGTCAGGCTCGCCGAAATCCACAAACGCTCCATCCGCGAACTCGAGGATGGGCTGGCCCCCGAGCTGGTCCAGGAACTGGAACGCATCCACCTGCCCTTCAACGAGAGCGGCGCCCCCTCTGACGCGGAGCTGCGCATCGCCCAGGCCCAGCTGGTCGGCTGGCTGGAAGGGCTCTTCCACGGCATCCAGGCCGCCATCGCCGCCCAGCACGCCGCCCGCGAACACGCAGCCGCCCAGATGCAGCTACGCCAGCTGCCGCCCGGCACCATGATCGCCCCCGGCGTCATCATCGGGGAGAACGGCGAACCGCAGCGGGCAGCGGAGCCGCGGCCGGGCGCGGATCCGGCCCAGCCCGCGGACCCGGACCACGGCCCGGGCCAGTACCTCTAGGGCGCCATGGGATTCTTCAGCGCCGCACGGCAGGGCCGCAAGGACGACGCCGAACTCGGCAAGGGCCTCTGGCGGCGCGCCCACGACCGCTTCGTCCGGGGCCTGGACCGCTACCACCAGGTCCTGGAAGGCGTCGAGGACGAAGCGCTGTACGGGGAACTCGTCGAGATCGCCAACGAACTCTCCGACCTGGCCGTCCGGGTCCGTGCGGTCTGCACCGAGGCCCAGCGCCGCTCGCCCAGCGAGGGCCTGGACATCCCGGGGAACCTCGCCGCGGTGCACCGGGCACTTTCCACGGCGGGGAACTCGCTGGCCATGACGGCGGAGGCTGCCGCGATGCTGCGCCTGGCCGTGGGCCCGGTCCCGGTCGGCGCGGCATCGGTGCGCCGGCGTGCCGAGAACGTCGTCGAACACGTCCAAGACGCCGAACGGCAGCTCGCCGCCGCCTCATAACGCGTTCCGTCTCCGCGCCAACGAAGGGGCGTAGGGATATTCCGGGTTAAGCGGCTAGCTTAGCCGCGCCCGCAACGCTGGTTTCCGGACCGAGGGCTTGGCAGGATACAACAATGACTTCTTCACCTGAACTGACTTTCAATGACGGCAACACCATCCCTCAGCTCGGTTACGGCGTGTGGCAGGTCGAGGACGACGTCGCAGAAAAGGTCGTAGGCCAGGCCTTCGAGGCCGGCTTCCGCCACATCGACACGGCCAAGATCTACGGAAACGAGGCCGGCGTCGGCCGCGCGATCGCCAGCTCCGGCCTGAAGCCGGAGGAAATCTTCATCACCACCAAGCTGTGGAACTCGGACCAGGGCTACGAATCCACCCTGAAGGCGTTCGAGGAATCCATGGACCGCCTGGGCCTGGAGACCCTGGACCTGTACCTGATCCACTGGATGCAGCCCAAGCAGCAGAAGTACGTGGACACCTGGAAGGCGCTCATCGAGCTCCAGAAGCAGGGCCGCGTGAAGTCGATCGGCGTCTCCAACTTCTCCAAGGAAGGCCTGCAGGAACTCATCGACGCCACCGGCGTCGTCCCGGCCATCCACCAGATCGAGCTGCACCCGTTCTTCAACCAGGCTGACCTGCGCGAGTTCGGGGCCGCCAACGGCATCCTCACTCAGGCCTGGTCGCCGCTGGGCCAGGGCGGAGAGCTGCTGGAGAGCGCTGTCATCAAGGAGATCGCCGCCAAGCACGATGCCACCCCGGCCCAGGTGGTCATCGCCTGGCACCTGGCCATCGGCAACGTCGTGATCCCCAAGTCCGTCACCGAGTCCCGGATCCGCGAGAACTACGCGGCCCTGGATGTCACCCTGGACGAGACCGACATCCAGGCCATCAACGGCCTGGACCGCACCGCCGAGGGTGCCGGCCGGATCGGCCCCGACCCGGCCGTGTCCGACTTCGCCTAAGCCGCGAAGCCGGCGGACCTCACCGCCTCGCAAGGCCCCTGCGGGCGTGACCACGTCACGTCCGCGGGGGCCTTTGCCGTGCCTGCTCCGCCGCTGATCGGCTGGCTCCTAAGCGGCGGGGCTCGGCCGGTGCCCAAGCGGCGGGGCTCTCCGGCGCCTGAGCGGCGGGCTTAGGCGGCGGCGCGGGCCGCCGTCGGGCGCACGACGTCGATGACCGCCCAGCCGTCCTCGTCCCGCACCTGGCGGCAGGCGAAACGCTCGGCGGATGCGGCGTCGTCAAAGGACTCGGTGCGGATCCGTCCGCAATCGCCGTCCAGATAGGTAACTTCCCAGTATTCGGCTGCTGCTGATGCCTGTTGCTGTTCCATGGAATTAAGTCTGCAACCGGCCTCTGACACTCACGCCGTTAGCCGGCCGGTGTGTCTCCCAACCGCAGGACACGCTCCCGGGCCAGGTCCTCCCGCCGGCGGTCCCGGTCCGCGGCACGGCCGGCCTGCCGGGCCGCCGTCACCGCGGACTCCCGTTGCTTCCGGGCCTCCCGCAGGCGTTCTTCCGCCGCCGCGAGTTCCTTGGCCAGCCGCGCCACCTCCGCGGACAGGGCCTCTGCCTGTTCGGCCGCTTCGTTCAGCGCCGCCGCCGTGCGGTCTTCCTCCCCGCGGCTGGTGAGTGCAGCCTCGGATGCCTCCTCCAGCGCGGCCTGGGCCCGCTCCAACGCGCTGGGGCCGGGCGGCCGCCGCTGTCCCACCGCGCGCAACCGGGGTTCAGACCGTTCCGTGGCTTTCGCCCCGGCGCCCGCCGCCTTTTCCCCCGAGGGCCGGGGCGCCCCCGTGGCTCCCTTCGGGCCGGCTTTCACCCCGGTCACGGGACCGGGCGCTCCGGGAACGGCCACGGCGCCGTCGAGGTCCACCACGTCGACGCCGTCCGCGCTCAGGGCGCGCAACAGCCGTCCGCTGCACACCGCGTCGGCCGCGCCCCGGTCCGCCGTCGCCGCCCGCAGCGTCTCCTCGATTTCCGTCGCGAGGGCGGCACTGATGGCGCGCCCCTGCTGGGCGGCGGCGTCCCGGGCGGCCTCTACGGCGGCCGCCAGCTGGGTCCGGCGCTCCCGTGCCAGGCTGCGCAGCGCGGCGGCATCGAGGCTGTCCTGCGCCCGGCGCATGGCGGTCCCCAGTTCCGCCAGGCCGGCGAGCAGCTCGGGGCGCTGGCGGGCCAGCATGTTCACCGCCCAGGCGCTGACGGAGGGCTTGGGCAGCGTCCGGACCTCCGCCGCCAGGGAGCGGCTCTCTGGGGTGCGTGCCGACGCGGCCAGCAGCTCCTTCGCGGCCGCGGCCCGCGCCGGGACAAACCCGTCGAACGCCGTGGCGTAGAGCCGCGCCGCGATGCCCGCCAGCTCGTCCGTTGACATGCAAGAATCATAGAAGCTCCGGCCCAATCGCCGGGGGCGCGCAGCGCACGTTCACCGTAGGAGAGCCCCCACGTGATTGAGATTGCCGGCCTCCCGGCCCACATCCTCCTTGTCCACGCCGTCGTCGTCCTCGGCCCCATCGCCGGCGTCGCGGCGATCGTGTACGCCGTAGCCCCCCGCTGGCGCCGGCTCCTGGCCTGGCCGCTGGCCGTGCTCTCGCTGCTGTTGGTGCCGGTGTCCCTGGTGACCGCGCAGGCCGGAGAGCAGCTGGAGAAGGCCCGCCCGGCGACCAAGTTGATCCGCGAACACGCCGAACAGGGCGACGTACTGAAGTACGTCTCGGTGATCTTCTTCGTGTTCGTCGCCGCGATGATCGTGGTCAGCTACGAACCGATCGGCCGCCGCTTCGCATTCCTGGGCAGCCTGCGGGAAAACCGCACCGTCCGGATCATCCTCCTCGTCGCTGGAGCCCTGGCCGGCGTCCTCTTCATCTACCAGACCATCGTCACCGGTCACTCGGGCGCGGTGTCCGTCTGGTCCCGCTGACCGCCGCCAGCAACAGCACCAGCGCCACGGCCTGAAGCGCGACGACGGACGCCACCAGCGCCGGCCGGAACGGGTAGAGCGCTCCGTACAGCGCCCCGCCCGCCAGCGCCCCCGCCCCCTCGAAGGCGGCGAACACCCCGTACGCCGAACCCTGCCGCGCCGCGGGGACGATGTCCGCGACCAGCGCCTTGACCGTTGAGTCCTGGATCCCGGTCGCGGCGCCCCAGACCGCCACGCCCGCCAGCGCCGGCCCGGCGGCCGGCGAAAGGGCCAGGACGGGCACCAGCGCGACGAGCACCGGCAGCACCAGCAGCACCGCCCCGCCGGCACGGTCGTAAAGGTATCCGCTGGCCAGCGCGCCGAGCGCCGCGGCGCCCATGGCGGCGGCGTAGAGCAGCGGCACCACGGCCACCGGGACATCGACCGCTGTGCTCAGGTGGAAGGAAATTACGCCGAACGCCACCAGCCCGGCGCTCCAGAAGAAGGCGCCGACGGCAAAGCGCAGGAAGACCGGCGAGAACAACGACGGCGCCACCGCGACGCCGGGACCGGCACCAGGGCCGGGTACCCGCCGGCGGAGCCAGACCAGGAGCGTCAGGGCAGCGACTGCGGGTATGGCCAGGACGGCGAACGCGGCCTGCAGGAGACCCGTCGCGGCCAGGACCGCGGCGACCAGCACCGGACCCAGCAAGGCTCCGACCAAATCCAGGGCCTTGTGGGCGGCGAACCCCCGCCCGCGGCCCACGTCCGCCGCTGCGGCAGCCAACAGCACCGTCTTGGCCGGGCTGCGGACGGCCTTGCCCACCCTGTCCGCGATGATCAGCACCGAAGCCGCGGCCAGTGCTGACGCTCCCAGACCTGGTGTCACCGCCAGCAGCGGCACGCTCACCACGGTCATGGCGTACCCGGCCACGGTGAAGCTCCAGTACCGCCGGGTGCGGTCCGCCCAGGGACCGAACACCACCCGCAGGCCCTGCGCCGCCGCCTCCGCTCCGCCGGTGACCAGCCCCACCACCAGCGCCGTCGCGCCGAGCTGGCCGAGCAGGGGGCCGGCGAGGGAACGGGCGCCGTCGGACACCAAGTCGGTGACCAGGCTGACTAGGCCGAAGCCCGCCACGGTGCCCCAGGCGCGGTTCCGCCGCGGAACGGGGCTGCCTCCCGGGGCCCGGTTCCTCGGCCGCGGGTGTGTCCCGCTCGTGGCGGCCGGTTGAGGATCCGGCGGGTCCGGTGCTGGGCCTTCCATGGCATCAGAATCGCCCACCGGGAGCCCGGCTACAAGGGCTCCCGTGCGGCGCGGCCGGGCTTACAGGTGCCGGGCCGCGGACGATGGTGAGAGTATGAGCAACGATGACTGAGCCCCAGAACCACTTTCCGCCGCCCGGGCACGATGCCGGGCCGCCGCGCGTCGCAGCCTGGCAGCTCGAGGAGATGACCGGCGGCCCGGACGGGGCAGCTTCCTGGTGGGAGGAGCAGGAGGCGCGCGCACCGCGGGAGTCCTTGGGGCGGCGGAGTTCCCGGGCCGCGGGCCGGGTGCTGGGGCTGCTGTTCCGGACCGTCGCGGTGGTCAGCGCCGCGGTCCTGATCGCCGCCGGCGCGTTGTACCTGCACGGTGACCTGTCGCCGTCCGGATTGTTGGGACGTTTCCTTCCCGGACCGGCGGGGCAGCCGCTGCCGAAGGCCGGCGCCGCACAGGGGGCCGCCCAGCCGCCCGCCGCCCCTGGAGCCGGTGCCGCTGACGGCGCGGCTCCTGCGCCGCGGGCCGTAACGGACCACCCGCCGGGAGGCCTGGAGGAAAATGCATCCCCGCTTGGTTCCCCGGCCCCGCTTGCCCGCACGTCGCCGTCGTACGCGTTCCTGCACAAGGGGGACGACGGCAAGCCCTACACCTACGACCCGTGCCGGCCGATCCACTACGTCACCCGCGCCGCCAACTCGCCCGCGGACGGGCCGGTGCTGATCCGGGAGGCGGTGGCCGCTGTCTCCCGCGCCACCGGGCTGGTCTTCATTGACGACGGCGCCACCGCCGAGGCGCCCGCGGCCGAGCACAAGTCCTACCAGCCGGAGCTGTACGGGAACCGGTGGGCGCCGGTGCTGATCGCCTGGGAGACGACGGCGGAGGAGCCGCGGTTCACGAACAAGGCCGTCGGCACGAACGTCATGGGCCTGGGCGGCAGCGAAGCCGTCAGCATCGGCAACTCGGGCTTCACGTATGTCAGCGGCCAGCTGGAACTGAACGGACCTGCGATGCAGGCCATGATCGGCCGCGAGGGTCCGGCACAGGCCCGCGGCGTGATCGAACACGAGCTGGGCCACGTGGTGGGACTGGACCACGTGCAGGATCCCTCGCAGCTGATGAACCCCACGGACTCGATCGGCGTGACCACGTACCAGGCCGGCGACCTCACGGGCCTGGCGGCGCTCGGCCAGGGTCCCTGCCGGCCTGAGATCTAGGCGGCGCAGGGCCCTCACGGAAGACGCCCAGCGCCGTCGAGTAGGCTCTGGTGCCTATGTGGGGTTCTACGTTCATGTTGAGGGTGCCGATGGGCAAAGCCTGCGCGGTGCTGACGGTCGCGCTGCTGGCCGCCGTGGCCGCCGCGCCGACGGCCGGGGCCGACGACGCGCCGCCCTCCGGCTACCCCTCGTGGGCTGACGTCCAGGCCGCCAAGGGCAATGTCGATGCGAAGGACGCCGAGATCCAGAAGATCAACGGCCTCCTGGACGGGTTGGAGCAACAGGCCTCCTCCCTGGGCGCCGCGGCGGTGCGGGCGGGACTGGACTACGCCGTGGCGCACAACAACCTCGAGGCCTCGACGGCGAAGCTGGCCTCCCTGAAAGAGAAAACCGCAGCAGCCCATGCCACCGCCGACAAGCTTCACCGGCAAACGGGTGCCCTCGCCGCCCACGACTACATGGGCGGGGCCACGGACCTCGGGCCGTTCTCGGTGATGGACACACTCCAGAGCAAGGACGGTCTGCAGAAGCTGGACGTCATGCAGTTCGTCGCCCAACGAACCACGGACCTGTACAACAACTCCCGCGCCGCCGAGGCGGCTGCGGCGTCCCTGGATGCCCAGCAGTCGGTTGAGCAGGCCGAAAATCAGCGGCTCGCCGATGACGCCCAGGCCAAGCTGGCCGCCGCGCAGGACGCCCAGCGGGCCACCCAGGAGAAAGTCGACGAGGAAACCAAATACAGCGGGACCCTCACTGCGCAGCTCGCAACCCTCAAGGACACCAGCGCCGCGGTTGAGCAGAATTTCCGCGCCGGGCAGGAAGCCCAGGCCGCCTACGAGGCCCAGCAGGAAGCCCGCCGGCAAGCAGCTGCAGCGGCAGCGGCAGCGGCGGCCAGGGCGGCTGCAGCGGCTAACGCTGCGGCGGCTGCGCGGACACCCGCGCCCGCGCCCGCACCTGCGCCGGCCCCGACAGTGGTGACCCCGGAGATTCCGGGCGGCGCCGTCAACGACCCCGCCGGTGCCCAGGCGTTCGCCTCCAGCCAGCTCGGCGCCCACGGCTGGGGTGGCGACCAGATGGGCTGCCTGGTCAAGCTCTGGAACCAGGAGTCGAGCTGGATGACCAACGCCACCAACCCTTCCAGCGGCGCGTACGGCGTAGCGCAGGCCCTGCCGCCGGAGAAATATTCGTCCACCGGATCCGACTGGCTGACCAACTACCGGACCCAGATTTCCTGGGGGCTCGGCTACATCGCCGGACGGTACGGGTCGCCCTGCGGCGCCTGGGACCACGAAGTGTCCAACAACTGGTACTGAGACGGACCGTCCCTCCGGACTCCGCCAGAATGATGAACATGCCTAGACCTGCCGAGAACCGTGTCAAGAACGTCACCGCACAGATGCTCCCGCACACGTACCGCGAGGGCTGTCCGGTAGTCCTGTCGGACCTCCGCGCGGTCAGCTTCGATCACCTCGGCTTCGACGACGCCGTCCACGAGGGCACACTCATCGTCCACCGGATGATCGCGGCGCCGATCCTGGAGGCGTTCACCGCCGCGCTGGAGATGGGCTTTCCCATCCGGCAGGCCATTCCGATCGACGATCCGGCCTTCAAAGGCGATGACTTCGTCTCCATGGCAGCCAACAACACCTCGTGCTTCAACTACCGCACGATTGCCGGCACTGACAGGGTGTCCATGCACTCGTGGGGACTGGCCGTGGACATCAACCCGGCGCTGAACCCCTACCTGGCCGAGGACGGAATCTGGTACCCGGACGACTCGAACGTGGACCGCAGCGCCCGGCCCGGAGTCTTCACTGCAGATCATCCCCTGACGGAAATCCTGCAAGGCCTGGGCTTCGACTGGGGCGGCTCGTGGGCCCAGCCGGATTTCCACCATTTTGAATGGCGCCAGGGACCGCCGGCCTGAATGGCTTCGGCCCGCAGGTCCCCGAGCTGCGGGTTACGTTCCTGCTCATTCCTAAGAATGCGCAACGGCCCACAGCACTTCGTTGTGGGGTCCCTCACCGGCGAGGCTGGCCACGAATTTGGATGGGGGAACGTGAGACAGCTTCATCGAGGACATAGCGGCTATCCATGGAGCTCGGCATTGGCCCATTCGGCCCACCTTCGTCCGGGCGCCTTCTGTGGCAGGACGTCGGACTCGATAGAGTCCACCTCGAAGCCTTCACCGTGCATCTCGGTGATCTCTTGGGCACCTGGGCCATGTGGCGGGCGGGGTGGAAGTTGGGCCGGAGTTTCACCAGATTGTCAGTGTGCCCTGCACTCATCGACGACCCTCCTGGGGGCCGCCAATGTGGCGGCCCGGCAGGAAGCAGCGGCGCTGCTGGCAGAGGTGTCCGCCCCTTAGAGGCCTGTCGTGCTGACGCCGTACTCGGCCTGCTCCGGGGTGAAGCCCTCAAAGATCAGCTGGTCGAGAAGGCTTGCCCGAGAGAACGATGTGTAGGCCAGGTAGCTCTTGGCAGATTTGGCCGCTTGTTCGTTCCAGTCGACTTTCACGCGGTCCACAGCCCAGGTCGAATCAGCGACGGAATACTTTTCAAAGACGAGCTGGTCAATCAGGCTCTTGCGGGAGAACGCCGTGTAGTCGAGGTAGTCCGCTGCTGCACGCAGGGCGTTCTGCTGGCTGAGGGTGCCGAGCTTAGCTGCAGCTTCAGCGTCGGCCTTGGCCTTCGCGGCAGCGGCATCAGCGTCAGCCTTCGCTTTGGCATCCGCATCGGCTTTCTCCTTTGCGGCGGCCGCGTCGGCGTCAGCCTTTGCTTTCGCATCAGCGTCGGCCTTGGCCTTCGCAGCCGCGGCATCAGCGTCAGCTTTTGCTTTGGCGTCAGCATCTGCTTTCGCCTTGGCAGCTGCTGCGTCAGCGTCGGCCTTCGCCTTGGCAACTGCCGGGTCCTCCGTCTTGGTCTCCACCGGGGCCGGGGCGGCTGCAGCCGCCACAGAGTTTTTCGCCGTGGCGGACGTCGTACCGGATCCGGCGCGGGCTGCAGAGTTGCCGATCAGGCTGAGCAGGATGACGCAGACGGTGATGATCAGCGCGAGCCTCTTGTGCCGGCCGTAACCCTCCAGCGGAAGCCCCTGCTTGTCCCGCGTCCTGTTGGTGAGTAGCAGGATGAGGTCGACGAGGGCCCAGATGCCAAGGCCGCCAAGGGTGACGAGCTTGAGGATGCCTGTTCCGACCTTGCCGAGGTAGAAGCGGTCGACACCAAGAACGCCCAGGAGGAGCGAGAGCAGCCATGTCGTCAGGAACGATTTCTGGCTCATTTGCGGCGGCCCGTATGAGTTCGCGGGCGGGTAGGGTGCGAGATACGGGGGCTGGCTCATAGGAGACCTTTCAGGAGACCCTTGGCCGGCGTGCTATGCGAACCGTGCAGGGTTAGTGCGGAGTTGGGCGCGCATGGACGTAGCGTCACGTGCAGTGCCGTCCGCAGTGGCGGCAGAGCGCCCCAGCCTACAGTCACAAGCATTTTGCTTCCCCCAGTAGCGTCGCGGGCGCAGGTGCCCGCAAAGCGGACAATACACTGAATCGACAAAATGGGAAGACCTAGTTCCTCAATTGGACTTTCGTCAACGGGGCCAACCCCCGAATGAATCGTAGCGCCGCGGCCTGGGGGAGCTGGCGCCGGCTGGCCGCACACATCACCCCCCCAAAATTTTGCTCCGGATCTGCTCGCCCGCGCCTTGCTATCGTCGGCGGCAAAGCTCGCATGACTCCTTTGTTCAGCGACACCTTTGAGCCCCTGCTGGGGCCAATGGGCGTCTGAATCTGGCTGGAACCCTTCAGTGGCGGCGCCAGTGCGGCCTGCACCCCCCCGCACGCCAACTGGCCCCAGCCCGGCTAAGGCGACTACCCGTCTTTGGCTGGATTGAGGCCGGACCACGTCTCACACAGCGCCGGGAGGGGCGGTAGGTGAGCGTTCCTACCTCCGCGGTTTCGCCCGTGTCATCGGGCAGCTCCGCTGCAGAGGCCCACCCGCCGTCGGCGGAGAACTAACCCGTGGGGCATCGAATTAATGGACGCCATCGGGGCTATGGCCAGCGCAATGCCGGAGCTTGCGAATCAACCTAGGACGAGCTTCCCGTGATTCGGTGGTCGCGGCCATAAGCCGCTTTAGAAGGGCCGGATCGGGCGCACAGTGGGCCCAATCACGCTCGGACGCACAGTGGACTCAATCACGAAGGATCATTACCGCGCTCTTGGGGTCCTGGGGCCCACGCATTGGGTGGGGTGTGGCGCATGGAGGACCTGAGAATTACAACGAGCGCGCCAGGCAAAAAGGGCCATAAGAGGCCCCCGGGCCGACCACCACAAAAGAAAAACCCCGCTCATTCCTAAGAATGGCGGGGTATTCAGAGCTTCCTATCAGAATCGAACTGATGACCTTTTCATTACGAGTGAAACGCTCCGGTAGACTTATGGCATGAGCTGCCCGAGAAAACCGCGGAATCTAGGGGTTTTTACATCTACGGAGTATGCACATGCATGAGCAAGGGTGCTCAGTAATGAGTACACTAATGAGTACACCCGACGTGGGTTGTCATTTCAGGGAGGAACTTCGTTGGCAAGAGGCAAGGGCGACGGCTCGCTATTCAAGGACTCCCGCGGGCTGTGGACGGTGCGGATCGAGCTGCCGCCGGGCCCAGGTGGAAAGCGCAGGCAGAAGGTCATCCGTCGGAAAGACAAGAAGGCTGCCGTGGCCGAGATGGCGGTGATCAAGAAGGAGCTCGACAAGCTCGGCGACCTGCCGACGTCGACTCTCACCGTAGAGAAGTGGCTCCGTCGCTGGATCGATGAGATCGCCCCAAACGAGATCCGGCCCAAGTCCTATGCCTCCTACAAGTCCACCGTTGACGGCTGGCTGATACCGACCCTGGGCAGCAAGAAGATCGATGCGCTCAATGCCGATCACGTGCGGCAGATGTTCAAGATCATTCAGTCCACCCCGAAGAGCCTCAAGCTGCGCGACACTGACCCGAAGGAGTGGCCGGCGGGCACAGTGATGGTCGGCGCTGACACTGCCATCAAGGCGCACGCCGTCCTGTCATCCGCACTGAAGACGGCCATGCGCGAGGGGAAGGCAACCCGCAACGTGTGCGAGATGGTCGACCCGCCCCGCAAAGCGAAGATCGAGCAGAACGCGCTCAGCACCGAGCAGGCAATCGAATTGCTCGCGCACCTCACGACACGCGACGACCGCGCACTGTGGGCGACCTACCTGCTCACCGGGGCCCGCCGCGGCGAGATCCTCGGCCTCGAAGCTGACCGGGTAACCGATCACCTTGACCTTTCCTGGCAGCTGCTCCGCATCACCGACATCAAGACGGCGCCGGCCGACTACGAGTACCGGCACCTCGAGGGCACCCTGTACCTGACGCGGCCGAAGTCGCAGTCCGGGTGGCGGATCCTGCCGGTCGTTGAGCCTCTGAAGTCGATCCTTGCGCTTCACATGCGCGGCCGGGGAGAGGGATTGATCTTCACCCGCAACGGTCGCCCGTGGGACCCGGACGGCGCCACCGAGGCGTGGGCGAAGCTCCTTGCCGAAGCGGGCCTGCCAGACGACATCGTGCTGCACGGCGCACGGCACACGGCCGTCGACCTTCTCGATGCTGCTGGCGTCGATTGGGACACGATCAAGGACATCGTCGGCCACTCCACCAAGAAGATGTCGCAGGCCTACAGGACCAAGGTCGACATGAAGCGACTGACCGGGGCCCTAGAACAGATGAGCAAGATGCTTGAGCCTGGCAAAGACGGGGGGATTTGAACCCCATCTGGAAACTCGTTCGAGAGCGCACTTCTACCGCGCCAGCAAAGGGAAGTAGGCCTTTTTGGGGCGGATAATCAAAACCGCAGAAACAGCGTGATCGGGGGTAATTCGATCCTCCATCCCCCCAATGGGGGGGACCGCCCGATCGGCGTGTCACCTGCCCGCTAGGATGGCAGTTCATCAATCAACCAGGGGGACCATTGAAGCGCGCATCCATCATTCTCGCCACCGCGGCCGCACTTTCGCTAAGCGCATGCGCGGGGGCGCCGGCACCTTCAGCGACGTCAGTCGGCACTGAGGCCGGGGACGTCGCTGGCGCCCCGGGGACGGCTACGCCCACGGCCACGCCGAGGCCAACGGCGGTGGAGGTTGACCTCTCAAAAGCGAAGACCGGCAAAACGTCCACCGGAGTCGAGGTTACGTTCACTGGTACCCGCGTAGCTGACGCCTCGGAGGTCGCGAGCGAGCCGACGGCCGGGATGGTGCCCCTTGTGATCCAGTTCGAGTACCGCAACCAGGGGGCCCAAGCTGTAAAGCTCCAGCCCGTGCCGCTCACGGTCTACTACGGACCGGACAAGTACGAGGCGAAGCAGCCCACGCTCTATCAAGGTGGGATGACCCGAACAGAGCTGCCCAAGCAGATCGCCCCGGGGTCCACCGTGCCGGTCGCGGACACGTTCCTGGTACCGGCCGAAGCAATTCTTTCCGTAGAGGTGGACCCCGGCGGCTCGTCAACGCCCGGCGCGCTTCCCGTCATTTTCGCGGGTGTGCCGGTCAAGTAATCGCTAGGCGGGAGGGAACCCGGGTAGGCGGTCGCCCCAGCGCACGCCGCGGAGGTTCTCCGGACATCTGTGGTACTCCCATATGTCCCACTCGGAGGCGGTGGCACGCTCGACTGCGGCGCCGTCTACCCAGGTCCAGTGCTTTCGACGGTCATCGTCCTCCCACTCCACAAGGATTGAATCGCCATTCCAGCGGGCGGCGAGCGCGTAGACGGACAGGGGCAGCGGCACGGTACACAGAGTGACCCTGACCTTTGGGTAGCGTCCGTACTGCCATGAGTGGGTCTCGGCCGGGCGTCCAGGTGGCTCTTGGGTGTACGTGTAGGTCACGCCGTCGAGGGTGAAGCTGGGCATACTTCAACATTACGGGCCATCTGGGGGTTTTAATTTAAGACGACGGCCGTTAAGCTCAGCGGATTAAATTCGTTGGGGGAATCATGAAGGCACAGCCTTGCACTTCACATCACTTCGTCAGAAACCTGGCCGGTCAGAGCCTCAGCGGCCAATGCGTATATTGCGGCCGCGGTCCGATCCGTCGGGCGCTGGCGAAGATCTTCAGCGGCCGAACAGCGGCACGGCCGACGACAGCCGCCCACGAACGGAACCGCGCAGAGTGGGATGCGCTCAGCACTCCCATCAGTGAGGAACGCGCCGCCCGGCCAGCTCCCGGGTCTAACGCAGCGTAGCGTCTCATAACGCAAAGAAGCGCCCCACCCCGCTTGGGGTGGGGCGCTCTGAAACGGAACCGCAGCTGCGCTACCGATAGAGCTTGGAGATCGCCAGGCATCCGATAAGAGTGGGAGCAACCAGTATGAGCGGTGTTGTCCCCCGCACTCCGATGCCGACTAAGCCTACGGCTATCGAAACGACAGCTATGAACAGAACTGCCAAGCTGAGGGTGTCAATCCTCCGGTGCCGGCTCCGGCGAGTCGGGCTCTTGTGGTGAGGAATCCTGATTGTCATCATCTGCTCCTCGTCTCTTGCGGGAAACTTTTGTGAGAGACCATTGCGTAGAATTTCGCCCGTTTTTGGTGGTGATAACTTCGTGGATCGTAACATCGAAAATGTCGTTTTTGTGGAGGGCCAAGCCGCGATCCAACTGAAGTAGAAACTCCTCGTCCTCTATCTTAGCCTTGCGAGTTCCGTGGAGAGTCTTCACGGTCCACTTCTCACCTCGCCGGAAGTCGATCGCTCGGAGTTGAGCCTCGGCCTCGAAGTCCGACTCGCGCTCTTCTACGTCGTCAATTTCTCGTACTGCGGCTCGATAGTCGTCACGACCGACGACAAGGTCCGGTGCCGCGCCCATGATTTGGCTCGTGGTCTCGGTCGCGTCACCGTCTCTCACTTCCAGCAGATCAGCGTCATCACCCAGCGGCGCCATGATCTTGCTCAACGTCTTCCGCGTGCGGCGCTTCTTGGTGTTGAGCTCCTCCCAAACCTTCCGGGGGACCTCCTCGGGGCTACCGTTCTTGAACTTGACCTTCACGTTGCCGTTGTCGAGGTAATCAAAGTCGTCGACGACGTCACCCCGCACGAGTTTCACGCCTGTGCCGATGGCCCACGTCAGGGCCGCGCCCGCTGAGCCTGAGATGCTGACGGCGCCCTCAGGGTTGGCTGCCGCCCATTGCACGACGGCCTCAATGATGAAAGAGCCCTTTTCCGGTGGACGCACGCGAATTTCCGGATGGGCCCCCTCTCCATACAGACCAGCCTTGGCCATCTGGGCGTTCAGCTCCACTAGGCCCTGAAGCGCCTCTGCCATCTCTGCGGCATTAAGGTCGTGGATGGTGCCCGCCTCATCGGAGAAGCGCAGCTGGACCAATCCATCCGTGAGCTCGCCAACCTGCTCATTCTTTTCCACGCCGAATTCCCCCAACATTTTCCTTGGTCATGCGAGAGGCAAGTCCCCTCAGCTGATCGCTCCATTATGGTCCACCGTCGCCCAGTCTCGGACGCAAGAAACGCCCCCGCGCTAGCCGGGGGCGGCTGCATGCGCAGGGGCGTTTCAGGAGGCGGCCCTCCGAATGGTTGGGGAACCGGAGAGTCACGGCAAACGTACTGGCCGTGGCCAACCAGAGTCAATAACTTGGTCAGTTCAGTTGCTGATCCTCCGGCGTGAACCAGCGGAGGATGCGGTACTTACGCAGCCACTCGTTGACGCCGGGCACGGCCAGGACGCGGGTGACGACGGCGGCCAGAGCGGTAGCTGCGATAAGCGTGCCGTTGAGGCCGATGAAGACCCACCCGGGAAGGTAGACCTCGTAGGGCTTGAGAGCGTCGATGACTGCCAGCAGGACGCCGTTCAGCAGCGGGAACGCCGCTACTGCGACGGCGAGTGCCGTGCGGAGGACTGCGGAGCGCGGGTTGCGCTCCTGGGTGGATGTGGGCTCTGCGCGGTGGTCAGCCATTGACGACCACCTTCAGCCGATCAGCCACGAGCGTTGCCATGTCGCCGCCGAAGGCATCCACGACAGCCTTAGCGATCGCGTCCGGGTCTGCGGGCGCGGACTGGCTAGCGAGGCTGGCCAGCGTCCGGCCCTTGTTGGCGAGGTCGCCACGCAGGTCGACGTCGAGGGCGGGCAGGCCCTTGACGCTGTTCTTGATCTCGTCGAGTACCCCGCGGACATCGGTCTGGAAACTGCGGAGCTTGTCAAACTCTCCGCGGGCATCAATTTCGAATTGTGCAGACAATTCATCCTCCTGGCTGATAGGTGTGACGGCGCCGCCCATAGCGGCAATCCCTTCGCCCCACACGGTTGTGGGGTCGATGCGGCCGAAGATTCGTCCGCCTCCGGTCGAGTAGGTCAGGTCCACGATGCGTTCGGTGTGTAGGTGCGGGCCGAGTTGCCCATCCTTGCCGGCGGAGCTGTCGCCGGAGAGTGCGACGAGCTGGCCTTCCGCCACCTTCTGCCCGTAGCTGACCTTCCATTGGGACAGGTGGGCGTATACGTCGTAGTCGTTTTCGGCGACCTTGATGACGAGCAGCCGGCCGCCGAAGCGCTTGTAGAAGGCGAAGCGCTGGAAGTAGCCGGATGCGGACCATGATTCGTCGCCGGGCAGGTTGACGTCCCAGTCGCAAAGCACGACGGTCCCGGCGCGGGCCGCCCGGACTGGGGTGCCTACCGGGCAGCCGACATCCGTGCCGGCGTGGCCGTCGTGCTGGTAGTCCCCGTACATGGAGACAAGCACCTGCACCATCGTCCCCTTCGGGTCCCCGACGACTCCACCCGTGGCTAGGGAGCCGAAGCCCTGGGTTATGTCGAACTCGCTGGATACGGGCCTCATGGTGTGCCTCCTGAGCAGGTGTAGGTCGATGAACCTGGCGGGTTCGGGGTACAGGTGTAGGGCATCCCGAGGTAGGTGAAGGTAAACGAGGAAGGGCCGCTGCCAGCGGGGCCTTGCTCGCCTCTCGGACCCGGCTGGCCGGCCGGGCCCGGTGGGCCTGGCACTGTGGAGTCGGCGCCCGGAGGGCCGGGTGGTCCTGCCGGGCCCGGGACGGTCGAATCGGCCCCCTTCTCACCCCGCGGCCCGGGGACCTTCGAGTCAGCGCCGGCCGGGCCGGGGACCGTTGAGTCTTTGCCTGGGTCGCCCTTTGGCCCAGCAACTGATTGGCCATCGACCCCATCAACTCCGTCGCGGCCGGGCGGCCCGGGATCACCCTTGGGGCCGGGGATCGCCTCGGTCGGGTTCTGCTGGACCTGCTCGGCCTTCGCGCAGAGGTCCCGGTCGTTGACCAGGAGCCGGCCCTGGCTGGCGCAGACGGTCTGGATGTCCTGGGCGAGGGTCTGGCTGTTGGCCTGGGCGGTGTTGCGCTCCGCCATCGCCGAGACCTGGTTGTAGGCGGTCCAGCCGACGCCCAGCGCGATGACGATGGCGAGAACGAAGAAGGCCCACCGGGGCGGGAAGGGTTTACGGTGTGTGTGCTGGCTCATGCTGTCCTGCCTCGGGCTTCGTCGCGGAGCTGGTCGATGGTTTCCTCAGCGGCCCGCAGCTCCTCGCGGGTGAGTTTGTGGTCGGCGCGTTCCTCGCGCAGCTCCTTCCGGGCCGCCTCCCGCTCGGCGTTTGCCGTGGCGATGTCGGCCCGCAGTGACTCGGCGCGTTCTTTGTCGAATCGCCGGTAGAGGAGATACCAGCCTGTGACGCCGCCGGCGGCGACGAAGGGGGCGGTGAGAGCTTTGGCCAGCTCGACGATCTGCGGGTCCACACGCGGGCCTCCAGGTTCCGGCTAGGCAGGGGCATCTTCGGTTGTGGCGCTGGTGGCGAGGATGTCGACGAGCTGGCGGGCGATGTCGACGGCCGCGGTGTCGGGCGCTGTCCCGGCCGCGGTGACCTGCGTGCCGTTGGGATTACTGATCGTGATGCTGATGTGCGGCACAGAGTCTCCTGGTTAGTCGCTGATTTTGGTGACGCGGATCGTGTAGGACATGACGCGGGTAGCGCCGCTGATTTGGACGATGTAGATGTGGAACTGCTGGCCGGCGGTTAGGCGGATGTTGGGGATTGACCCGGCGCCCTGGTCGTCGGTCTGGATCACCGGGCCCTTGCAGAACATCGGCCCGGACATGGGTTCTACCGAGATAGCTGAGCGTGAGTTCGTTGCTGTGACGCCGGACGGGAAGCGCATGCCAACACTGATCGCATAGGTCCCGGTGTCACGGATCTGGGCTACGTCCTGGCTGATCATGGTGAGCAGGCCGGTGTCCGTGGACACGTTCGGGTCTGCGGTGATGATGCCCGGGCCCCACACGGTGCTGTCTGGTGTTGAGGTCGTGCCGGAGCGTTCCCAGTGCTTGAGGATCCGCGGGCCTTTAGCGTCTAGCGCGGTCTGCGTGGCCGTGCTGATCGGTTTGGCGGTGTCAGCGGTGTTGTCAACGTTGCTGAGGCCAACGTCGGCTTTCACAAGGGTTACGGCTCCGGTCTTGCCCGCGACCGAAGACACCGCCCCGGACCCGCCGCTTATCGGGGCGCCGTTCTGGGTTAGCGCCCCGGTGGTCTGCAGGTCGATGTTCCCGGCACCATCCATGACGATGGCCGAGGCCCCCGCCGCACTGTTGGACTCCAGCCAAAGCTTCCCGCCGAGCTTGGTGCGGAGGCGGGCGAACAAGGTTGCGCGCCAGGTGAAGTGCCCGATATTCAACACGCCAGCCGGATCAGAAGAGGAATCAATCTTGAAGCGCGCCTCGGAGACAGAATCGCTATTCGTGTAGCCCAGGTCAACGCCATCAACGCGAACGTTCAGGTTAGTTGCTGTCGGGCCGGCCTGCGGCTGGACGCCAGCATTGAATGAGCCTCCGATCGAGAGGTTCGTGCTGTTATCGCCGGTCGTCCCAGAGATGAAGATGTCATTGCCGCTGCGGGTATAGATACGCGCCCCGGCGCTGTTGCCGAAGATGCCGGACCCGAATTCGATCCCTGGGGATAGGTAAGTGCCGGCGCCGCCGACATTTTCGTAGGTGCCGACTTTCGAGTACACCTCGTATGGCACACCAGCATCGGTGACGCCTTGGCCGATGACGCGGACGGTGCCGCCGGCAGAGACGTTGATGTCGCCTAGCAGGTCGAGTGTTCCGCCTGCCCCGATGGTGGAGCTTGATGCGTTGCGGGCCGATGACCGGCGTTCAGCTTCCCGGGCGTTTTCCTCTGCCCGGCGTTTAGCGTCCGTGGGGGAGAACGGGCGGGGGATGAGCGAGGTTTCCATCAGCCTCCGATCTGTGCCAGCACTGGTTTGTACACGCCGTTCTCGGGGGATAGTGACCAGCCGACGACGGGCCACACCTTGTCGAGCGTCAGTGACGGGCAATCGATGATGACGTGGGCAGTGTCGCCGAGTGCGAAGTCGCCGAGCCGGGTGAAGTCTTCGCCGAAACCCGGGTTCCGGGCCTTGAGCTCGATGACCTCTTGGCCGCCGAACAACTGCGCCGCTACCGCCATGGCATGGGAGTCGATCGTCGACTGTTCCTTGACGTTGGAGAATGATTTCCGGACCTCGATGCGCGGCCAGCCGGCAGCTTCCCGTTCGACGTCGATAACCGGCGAGGACATGACCTTGGAGTCGCCCTCACCCTCGCCGATCGCCACGACGTGGGTGGCCGCGTTCCCGGAGGACCAGTCGTCGTCGTGATCAAAGTCTTCGACGTTCTGCCCGAGCTCGAAGAAATGCGCCGGGTTCTCGTCCCGGTTGCCCAGGTAGGGGTAGCCGGTGCGGGCGATCTTGCGGACGAACGTGTGCTCGTCATCGCCCCACACGACGTCAATGGTCCAGTTGAATCCGTCGATGAGGGCGGCGAGTTCGTTCACGCGGTCGTACACGCGGGCGTTCTCGTCGTCCGCGTAGTCGTGGTCCCGCAGCCTGCCGGACGGTGGGCAGTCGTACTCCATGCCGATGCTGTCCCCGGCCACTGCGATCAGTTGCCGGAAGATCACTGACGTCTGGTCCTGCTGGCGGAAGGACATCGTGGGCACGTACCGTTCGATCAAGTACGCCTCGATCGTGCGGCAGGGGTACTTCACCATGCTCTTGAGGGTCTTCGGGCGCCGGTAGGGGATGCCGTGCCACACGATTCGGTCATCTTCGTCCACGACGAGGATGAGGGACCGCCAGGGGAGGATGTCCTGCGCCCAGTTCTCGTTCACCGGGGCGCCGTCCTCATCGAACAGGGGAAGTGAGAGGGTGCCTTCCCCGTATGCCTGTAGCAGCCGGGAAAGGTCCCCATCGAAGGTCATGGGGTACTCGTTGAGGAAGTCGCCGGAGACGAGTTCGCAGATTTTGAAACGGTACGACATGCCGCTCCTTACTACTGCCACCAGCTAGAGGTCAACGTGAAGTACCAGCCCGTGTCGGCAGCGATCGTCGCGCCGCCCGGGATGCGGAAGGCCATCGTGCCGTCTGTTCCGACGCGCACAACGGGCTCAGCCTTGCCCACCGCAGAGCCATCGTTGAGAGTGCAGAAGGAGTCGACCGGTACGACGGGGCGCCATCCGTCAGGCACGACCCCAACAAGGAGGCTCCCGAAGCTCCCGTTGATGGAGAAGTCCTTGCCGGTAGCGGTCCTGGTCACGCGGGCCACGCACTGCACAAGGGTCAGGCCGCCGGTGGTCCGTGTCTTGATGAAGCCGCCGGAAACAGTCCAGCCAGAGTCCGGCGGCAGCATCAGCACAGAATCCGCGGCGCCGATCCATGCGCCGCCGTAGCAACGCTCAATCAGGCCACCTTTGTCCATGCGCTCGACCGCGAGCCCATCCCACTTCGGGAAGGTGTCACGCTCGGCCTGGTTGCGGACCTTGACGGGCGCGCCGGCGGCTGCGGTGAAGGGCCGGCGGTCGGTAATCGTCGGGTTGCCGGTGCCGTTCTTCGGCATGTCGATGTCCGCGATGTTGAAGAACGTCGACACGCCGTCCGCGGCGCCCGGGTCGGCCGGGTAGCCGCCTCCGGTGAGTGCCGTAGGTGACGGCTGGCCGGTGATGAGCCGGAAGCGTGCCTTGCGCGCCGTGGAGCCGCCGTTATCGGGGTCCAGGACCTCGAATACGAGCCGGTCACGGCGCGGGTTGGTGCTGTCCGCCGGGGTCAGGGTGTCGACCGTGAGGACGGTCGCCGCGCCGGAGAAGTACGCTCCCTTGCCGGTGCCGGCCACACACGGGCCAGGGCCGACTTGGACGTTCTGGCCGGACAGGGACGGGACGAGTGCGCGCGGGTCCAGCACACCGGAGCGGGCTGCCGCCGCCGAGGCGCCCGCCGCTACCAGGCCGCCAAAGTCGCGCCGCAGCGTCTCGGCGTCGTAGGCAGGGCCCGAAACGGTGTCCGGGGAGTTGATGAACGTCGGGGTGAGTGCGTCAACAGGCATGGTCTACCTCCAAGCGCTCGAAGCGAAAAGCTCCATCGAGGCAATGTCGTTTTGAATGGATGAATCGAATTTGAAGGTCATCCCGTCCGCCGGGACGATCCACGGACCGACGAGCTTGTTCCGACGCGAGACGTTCCCGTTGATTCGGACCACCCGCCGGTCGAGGTCGATGTCGACGTACTGACCAGCGGGCACAGGCTCGATGTACCGCTGTACCTGGATGGCGTCCCCGAGGGTCGCTGTGATCGTGAAGTCCGGCAGTGGCCCTCGGATCCGCAATAGGGCAGGCGGTGTAGCGTTCCCTGATGTGCCGAGGACGACCTGGCCGGAGGCTACGACTGCCGCGACCCGGATGCCGCCGGGGGATAAGAGCAAACCGGGAGGAACTATCCGGAGTCCGCCTGTGACCTTTGGCAGTCCGGCCGGGCGGGCGATGAACGTCGGCCCCGAACCGTCCCCAGCCAGCAACCGAACATCAGCGGCGACGAGCTGGACAGATATGTCCACGTGATGGTCGGTGATCTGCTTTATTGAAGGTCGCCCCTCTTGCTTGACCATCCGGTGTTTCATCACGCCGCCGTCGACCAGCACCAGAGGGGCTAATGTCCGGACGGGTATGGCCGCCTTGAACGCATCTCGTGCACTGGTGGCCTCAGCCCGCGTCCGAGCCAGCAGCCGCGCCTTCAGGACGAGTGCCGGCGGCTCCAGGAACGTCGGTTCCACCCTGCCGCCGTCACCGTATACATTCGGCGTTACACCGCCCCTCGCTGCCGCAGGGTCGTCCCAGTTTTCGACATCCTTCACAAGCCAGCGGACTCCAGCCGGGTCGGTCCCTGAAAGGTCGAAACCGTTCAGGGACCAACCGATGCCTCGATCTAGCCGCATCAGACTCCTTCCATTGCCCGAGACAAGGCCATGACCCTGGCTCGGTCCGACGACATGTCGGGGATGATGATCTGGCGGGCACTCCGGACTGCCTCGGTGAGGCGGTCGAGAGCGTCACTGTCGAAGCCGGCGGACTGCGTGGCGATGCGGTGGACGTCAGCCCACTGCTGCGGGTTGAGGATCGCCTCCGGCTTGCCGGTGCGGTTGACCACCTGCGATACGCCCGGCGGCAGGATGCCGCCGAGGTCGTATAGGGCGGGGTCCCCGGCAGCAGAACCCTTCCCGCCGCCCGTGATGAGGTCCGAGACGCTCATGAAGATCTTCTTACCCACGCCGATGGCGAGGTCAGCGATCATCCCGGCGGCCGGGAAAGCGTCCCGGAATTTCGACAGCAGCCCATCGATAATCCCGGCGAGCGGGTTGAACCCGCCACCGGATGGGATGCCGGCGCCAGCCAGATATCCGTGAGGGTCGATGTCGTTCGGCCACCCCCCGGAGAAGGTGCCGAAGTGCAGGTGAGGTCCGGACGAGATGCCCGTGTTGCCTGACAGGCCGATCTGCTGGCCACCGCGGACCATATCGCCAACCTTCACCGCCATGGACGAGAGGTGAGCGAACCACTCCTGAATGCCGGATTGGCCGTCGATGTGAATCTCGTTGCCGCCCCAGACGCCCGGCGACTGAACACCAGGGCCGGACCAGGAAACACGTCCCGCCTCAGTAGCGAACACCGGAGTGCCCACGCCGGCCGCGAAGTCGACGCCCTTGTGGACCCGGTTGTAGCCCTGAGTCTCGAGTAGCTGCTTCAGCGGGCTCACGATTCCACCCTTGGCAAGGCCTTCACCGAATAGCGCCCTGGCCTCGGATGCTTTCCGGCCCATGATGGCGGCCTTGTTCATCGCGTAGAGGCGGGCCCGTTCGTACGGATCCTGCATGACTTCGGAGACGTAGACGCCCTCGCCCCTCCGCATTGGGACGAGCTGGTCATCACCGTTGCGCCAGGACGACTGGCCGGGCAGCACGCCGCCGCGGGCGAACCCTTTGGGAAGCGCCACCCGGGGCAGCTTGTCGATGCCTGGGAGGATACCGGCCACTGTGTTGAATGCGCCGATCAGGCCGTCGTTGATGACCGTGTCGATGACAAACCGAACAGGCATCTTGGCGATGTCGATTAGCTTGTCCCACGCTGTTTTGACGAAACCTACGCCTGCGTCGAAAGCATCGGGGATCGTCTTGGTGATGAAGTTCGAGAGGGCATCGAACACGGGCCGGATAACGTTTTCCCAAACCCACTTGATCGCGTTCCCGACTGCGTCGAACACCGGCTTGATGCCGTTCGAGTACATCCAGGTGGCGGCGTTCGGGATGACCACCGTGAAGCAGTTAGTCAGCATGTCGAAGACGGGCTTGAGCATGGTGGTCCACACCCAGCTCACCGCTGACCCAATCGCGTTGAACACGGGCTGGATCGCGTTGACGTAGAGCCAGTTCAGGGCTGACGGGATCACGACCGTGAGCATGTTTACCCACGAGTCGAACAGGGGTTTGACCACGAAATCCCAGACCCACTGCATGGTCGATCCGATGGCGTTGAATACCGGGACAATCACGACGTCATGCAGCCAGGTGAAGGCTGCAGCGAACACGTCCCGAATGAAACCAACGGCACCGTTGAAGATGCCGACAGCGAAGTTCCACCAGTCCGCGATCGTGTTGCCGATCCCGGTCCAGGTGGCGATCATCTGGTTCCAGAAGACCATGAAGATCGGCGCCAGTACGTAGGTGATGACCGAGGCGATGAGCTGGCCGACGCCGCGGAAGAACAGCAGGAAGCCGCCGATGATGACGGCCGCGGAATCGAAAACCGGCTTTATGGCAGATTCGTAGAAGGACCGGAACCCGTCACCCACGACCTTGACGGCCGCGGAAATCCCGCCGAAGACAGGCTTGATGACGGTGTTGTAGAGCCAGTCGAAGGCTGAGCCCACCCCGGATGATGCTTGGCCGGCGCCCTCCGACAGTGCCCCGAATGCGTCACCAACTGCCCCAACGGCACCAGCAATCCAGTCAAATACCGGCTTGATCCAATCCGTCCACAGGGAGGAGAAGAATCCGCCGATTGCTGAGATCGCCGCGTTCCATCCGGGCACGACAGTGTTGGTGAACCAGTCGGCGACGCCGCCGATCACGGACTGGATGAAGCCCCAGACGTTCTTGACGAGGTCCCGGCCCATCTCTGTCTGCGTGAAGAACCAGACCAGCGCGGTGACAAGGCCGATCACGGCGAAAACGATGATGCCGATCAGGTTGGACCGCATCGCATCGTTCAGCCGGTAGAAGGCCAAGGATGCCGCGATGGCCGTCCACGCCATAGCCGTCTGAGCAGCAGCGAGGCCCCCGGTGGCAAGGGCGTGGAGGGCGAGTGTTGTCGTGTAGATCTTGAACGCGGCGACCGCACCACCGACGCCGATGGCCAGTGATTCTAGCCAGTCCCTGTTGTCCTTTACCCACTGCCCCATGGCCTGCAGCTGGGGCACCAGATCGGTCTTGATGTAGGAACCGACGCCTTTCAGGGCTTCCTTCAGGTCAAAACCGGCCTGCATCAAGGGGTGAATGGTCCCACCGAACGAGTCCATATCCTCGCGGCTAGACTGCAGGCCCCAAGAGAACGTCTTGATGCCACCCGCGATTTCAAAGAACGCGTCTCGCCCACGCAGCAGGAAGTCCACGAACGGGGAGTCCTCAGCCCAGCCGAACGCGGCTTCGAGCTTCCCCGTATAGTCGCCCTTCACGATCAGGTCGTAGAGCCCCTGGGCGCCGACCATCGCCTGATCAACGAACTCGCCGACGCGGGCGCCGGCAACCTTCGCCCCCTCTTCGAGCGGTTTCATCCACTCGATCGCGCCCGCAAAGAAGTCGCGGATCTTCGGGTAGACGCCGCTGAGCAGGTTCGCTCCGATGCGGCTGACGGCAGCCATCGTGTTCTTGAAGGCGCCCTGCAGGGTTTCGCCCGACTTCAGTGCGGCGCCACCAAGACCAGCCTCCATCGCTTTCTGGAAGGTCTCGAAGTTGATCTTGCCCTCGGACGCGAGCTTGACCGTCTCCTCGGCAGACTTGCCGAGCTCCTTGCCGAGCAGCTGAATGATGGGGATGCCAGCATCGTTGAGCTGGGCAATTACATCGCCTTGGATCTTGTTCGACGACGCGACCTTGTTGAAGATCGCACCCATCTCGCCCATGCCGACGCCAGCGATGGTCGCTGCGTCGCCTGTCAGCTTCAGCGTGCGTTCTAGTTCCTTGCCCGGCTTCACACCGGCCGCGACCGCACCAGCTGCCACGGTCGCGGCCTCGTCCATGCCGAACGCCGTGCCCTTCACGGCGGCCATCGCGTTGTTCATGATGGCCGTTACGGACTCGACGTCGTGGCCGAGTCCAGAGAGCTTTGCCTTGGCGTTCTCGATGGCCTGCAATCGGCCGAAGCCCTTGAAGAGCGCAGTGCCGAATGCCGCCCCAACGGTAAGGCCGCCGGAGATTCCTGCGGCCTTCATCGCGCCGCCGAAGAAGCCGGTTACAGCCCCGGTGAACTTGCCGCCGAATCCCTTGCCAGCCTTATCGCCAGCTCGCTCGCCGACGCCGTCTAGCTCGCGCCCTACGTTCTCCTGGAGCCCCTTGAAAGACGGTCGGATCAGTACGTCAGCTACGCCGATCGTGGGCATGGGGCCTCCAAATGTGCAGTTATTAGATGTCGTCTGCCGTGAATCCGAACTGGCCGACGAACGCCTCAGCCCAGCTGCGTTCCGCAGATGCGATGGCGCGGTCGATCTCCGTGTACGGGGCGGGGAAGGGCGTCTCTTCGCCGGGCTTGCCGCCCGATGCCGCGATGCTGACCTGGCGCAGTCCCTTGATCGCGTGGAGAATCTCGCGCAGGATCGTGGCGGTGAGGTCGAACTCGGAAATTTTGGGGGACCACGCCTCGGCGTTGTCCTGGGTGTTCAAGCGAAGCTCGGCCAGCATGATGGCCGTTTCGGGGTCGTTCGCTATCGCCTCGTTGAGCCGGCAAGCGGTGGGCAGGTTGTCGATTAGTTCGAGCAACCCCACCCACCGCTTGGCCGCGTACCACTCCGCGAGGTCCACGCCGCACTCGTGGTGCAGGTCGTACCGGATTTGCGGGCGGTACCGCTTGATCAGCTCTTCGAGGCGGTATCTTCCCCCGGGGTGCCAACGGTCTGCTGGTAGTAGTTCATGACGCGCTCGATAAGTGCGGCGTGAACGCGGAGGGGGAGCTTCGCGGCGACGTACGCCTCGTAGTCGGCCTTGGTGAGCCACTCCTCGAGCAGCTTGAAGTCGGTGCGATCGGCGCCCTCGAACTGGTCGAAGAACGCCTTCGCCTCCACGGCCGGCATGTCGTACAGGTCGGGGAAGGTGATGCGCTTGCCCGACTTCAGGGCCAGCACGAACGGTTCCGGCTTGGCGACTTCAGCTTCGAGAGCAGCGAGGGACAGGTGAACGGTCGGCTTGTCAGCAGCCATGGTGATACCTCCGGGTGTGAGGGTTGGTGGGTTACTTGCGGGGCTTGGGGTCAGCGGGAGGCGCCGCATCGGGTGCGGCGTCGGCCTCGCGGACAGCCGCGGTCTTCGCCTTCTGCTCGGTGAAACCGTCGCGGCGAAGCTCAGCCGCCTCGGTCGGAACGGCGGTCTCGATGACCAGGCCATCCTTGATGAAACGTGGCATTGGAACTCCTAAAAAGTTGCCGGGGGTGAGTGGGTACGGTGCGCGGCGCCACACCCGGAAAACGCCGCGCACCGGGATTGAAGGGGCGTTACTGAGTCGCCGTGAAGCCGAGGACGTCCTTGTACTTCAGGGCCCCGGTACCGCCGAGGTAGTGACGGACGGGCGTGCCCGTTTCCTCGTCCACGAAGACGTCGAGGGTGAGGTCGCTCTTGACCGGGTCGGAACCGCCCCATGCTTCCTCGCCGGAGTCGGCGAGCTTCACGGAGCCGTAGCCCTTGCCCATGACCCAGTTCTCGCTGGCCGGGCCGTCATTGCCGAGGATGAGCAGCTTGTACTCTTCGCCGGAGGGCAGATCGACCTCGTCGAAGACGATTTCCCCGCTGGTCGCATCCTGGGTTACCGCGGACAGGTCCTGCCCGTACTTCAGCTCGAGGATGTGGCGACGGCCGTGCTCCAGCGGAGTGAAGGTCACCTGCCGGGCGACTTTCGTGATGTCGGAGCGGGCCGGCGTCGCGTAACCGAGCGCGTCCACGTCCTCCTTGGTGATGGACCGCGAGAACTTGTAGCCGTCCGGGGTGACGATTCCGACAGGCTTCCAGCCGAGAGCCTTGAGGTCGATGAGGCCGCCGCCGACAGCGAAGATGCTCTCCGGCAGTTCGACGTCGGACTTTCCGAGGAAAGCGACGGCCCGCTGGACCTTCCGGATTAGCTTCCGCTCGTTGGCGTCGGCCTGAATAGTTGCAAAAGTAGGCATAGCGAATAGACCCCTTCCAGGGCTCAGAGTTTTGTTGAATCCCCGAACGGGGCTTAGATCGGCCGGGTCGTGACCATGAACGTCGCGACGGCCTTGTTGAGCGTGTCCGATTGGTAGGGGACGTCCTCCGGGACGCCGTCGACCTCGATCTTGTCGATGTACCCGGACGGTGTTTCGATGTCCTCACCGCAGATGGATGACGAGATCGACTCCAGTGTGCTCACGGCTTGCTGGCCCGGCGCGTACACCTCGATGGTTCGACGGTCCACGCGGTCAACGAAGCCGGTCTTGCCGCCCGGGGCGCCGTAGATGAGCGCCAAAGGGAACGGGCCATCGAGCGCGCCGTAGTCGCCGGCCGGAAGGTGGTAGACCGCCCGGACAGTTTCACCCAAGTGCCGTGCCCCGTTGACCAGGTCGAAGAGAGCATCACGGGTGTCCGGGAAAACGAGCGCTTCGATCACTTGCCCCTGCTCTCCATGGACTCGGCAACGCGGTTTAGGATCGCGTCGCGGGTGTCTCTCCAGTCCGGTCGGGTCTCGCGGACGATCGCGCCTGCGCGCCGCTCGTTCGCCCAGCCCGCCAGGACAGTGGCCGACTGGGCGCTGTACTCGCCCCGCCCAACCGCCTCAGCGTTCCCCGCCAGCCGTTGCCCTGCGGCCAGGGTGGCTTCACCGACGGGAGCCGAGGTCCCGAACTCGCGGAGCCCTGAATCATCAGCCCGGTAATTGCGTGATCCCCGGACCCTCTGAAGCGCCATCAGGACATCACCAAGCCGATTTCCCAGCCGAGCTGCCACTCGCCGGGTCGGCCATCCACGGACCATGTCCCAGCCATACGCTTACCGGCCGGAACCCGGATCCGATCAGCGGGTAGGAAACGGAAGCCGTCATCGTGGATATCCCGGTACAAGGCCGCAGTCGAGCTCGTGACATCGGACCGGTCGACGGGATCAGCGGTGGCACGGGGTGCAATCGCACAGTCCTTGACCGGGATCTCCTGAGTAGGCAGCGGGTTGCCTTTAGCGTCTCGCCCACCACCCCGGAGAACCACGACATCCGTTCGCCAGGACTTTGGGAACCTCGAAACGATGCCCACGTCAGCCTCCCGGATGAATCGTCCACGCTTGCCGACGCGGCTTCGACTTCCCCAGCAACCTCTTGTCGGCGGCCGTTAAGTACAGGTCCCCGTCCGGGTTCCGAAGCTTCCCGCCCATCGAGAACGGGCCAGTGCCGAACTGGAATGACTCGAAACCGGCAGTTGGCTCGTCGTCGCTCACGTCCATGGCACGTTTCACCATGCGACTGACGACAAGCCTCGGAATGTCCGGATCAATGCCGCCATCCTCGACCGCCGCAGTGAGGCGCTGGTCGAGGTCCGGGTAGTTGCCCCGAACCTCGACCGACGCCTCATGGAGCTTCTGCTTGGCGACCTCGTCCGCTTCAGCGGGGAGATCCGGCCAGTGCAGCTTCAGGTCGGCCAGGGTCGCGTAATCGCTGGCCACCGGGACTACTTCCGGGGCCGGCCGCGGCGGGCCGGTGCGGGCGCAGTGAAGTTCGGCTGCTCGTCGGAGGCCTCCGACTCGGCGGCGTCATCCTCTGCGCTGCCGCCATCCTCTGTGCTGGCTTCCGCGGGATCCGCTTCGGACTCTTCCCCCTCGGCCTCGCCTTCAGGCTCAGCCCCGGGAACGAGGCAATGCTCGCCCACCCGGCTGACAGCCCAGTCCGGCAGTTCGTCACCCGGCGCCAGGACGACAAGTTCGCCGGCCTCGCCCCAGATCGACACGTGCGTTTTCAAAGTACGTGACATGCGTTCCCCTTTCGGGCCGCGTGGCGGCGGGATTTGCAACCCGCCGCCAAACACGGCTACAGGACGGTGGCGGCCAGCGTCAGGTTGGTGTTCGCCGGCACCGGCAGGGCGATGGCCGAAGCCTTGGTCCACAGGCCGACCGGGTCCTTGTCCGAGTAGGAGCCGACGACAACGCCAGGCGCCTCGGTGGCATCGATGCCGTAGTCGGAGTCCAGCGCCTCGGCCGTGACGCCCCAGAGGGTTTCGCCGAGCTTCCGGTCCGCCGGGGGCAGGAACAGCACCTTCTTGGGGTCGAGGATCGACTTTGCGGCGCCGTCGTCACCCTCCACCTGCGCTTCGTAGGTGCTGAGCGGCGGGAGGCCGAACGACTGCAGCAGGGCGTTGATCGCGTCGATCGTGACGATCTGCTGGGTCGAGCCCGCGGGAAGGGTCATCGACCGGATCGACGCGTTGCGCATCAGCGAGGACTGGACGTCCTGGCTGGTGAGTGTCGCACCCGGGCGGACACCGTTGGTGGCGACGTAGACCTTCTGCCAGGCGAGCAGGTCATCGATCGGGTTGGACCCGTCGACGTTCCACTTCGTGGCCGCGGTCTGCGTGTGGGTCGCCTTCCGGCCGAAGTCGGCCTCAAGGGTGAGGCCGTTCTCGGACAGGGTGACCTTGCCCTCGGTGAGAGCCTGGCCGCGGGCGACCTCTACGCGGGCGTGGATGCCACGCGCCAGATCGACGGCGTCGTTCAGGATCGCGTCCACGATGCCGGAGTCGAGCTTCCGCATCTTCAGCCGGTCGTACTCCGACAGGCGGCGCTTCTCCGAGATCGGGGGCAGTTCGCCGCTGATCCGGTCGATGCCCCGGCGGCCGGAGATCGGGGACTCGGTGTCCCAGGCGCGGTACTTGGCGACACGGGCGAGGCCGCCGCCGCCGACCGTTGCCCGGAAGTCGATGTCGTCGGTTTCGACGTCGGGCAGGAACGCGGACAGGCCGAACGCGTTCTGCGGCAGATCGGCGAGTGCCTCGCGGACGTATCCGGTCAGCTCCGTGGGAGTGATGTACTCACTGGAAAGAACAAGAGCCATGGTGCGCCTCCTTAGGCGAAGATGATCCGGCCGCTGGCAGAGGTCTGCCCGGCCGCGTCGACGGATACGGGCAGCTTGGCGGCGATGACTCGGCCGTGCTCAAGCAGTGCGGCGCCGACTGGCGTCGCCGGGTCAGCAGGTACGGACACCGCGGTGAAGAGGAAGCCGGCCAGCGGCTTCGTGGTTGCCCACAGGCCGTACTTGCCGTTGCCGAGCTTCTGGAGCGGCAGGCCAGACTTCAGGAAGCCGCCCGGGTAGTGGTCGGCCTTGGTGAACGTCGAAACGTCCAGGGTGATGCTCTGCGCGGCATTGGTGCCGTGCGCAGATCCGAGCCAAGACTGGTCGTCCTGACCGAAAGACGCCCGCTTGATAGCGATGTCCATGGTCCCTCCTTGGGGAAAGTTGGTTACTTTTTCTTGTTGCGGCTTGCGTACAGGTCACGGCCGGCGGCGATGGAGCCACCCGCCGCGTTGTTGTCGCCGGAGCGGTGTCCGGATCCGGGTACCGGATCCGGCTTGGGAGCTTTCCCCTCGGCCTTGGCGTACAGCTCGGAGATCTTCTTTGCCGATGCGAGGTAGGAGGCCTCGTCCGTGCCGGTAACCAGATCTTGGTATTCCGCCGGCACGGGGTGCGTAGCCAGCGCGGTCAGCCGGGCATTGGTCTTCTCCAGGTTCCGGGCTCGCTCTTCCGCCTCGGAGGCTTTCTGGTTAGCCCGCTCGATGTCGGAAAGCTTCGCGTCCTCGGCCGCCTTGATCTTGGCCTCGGCGTCCGCGGCGCGCTTCTCGGCTGCTTCCCGAGCTTCGCGCTCGGCCTTCAGAGCCTTGATGCCGCCTTCCCCGAGCTTCTCGTCGGCGGCCTTGGCTGCGGCGGCGTCGGCAACCGCTTTGGCCTCGGCCTCAGCAGCCGCCTTCGCGGCAGCCTCTTCGTCCGTCTCCATGACGGCATCGCCGAACGTTTTCCGGTGGAACGCCATCAGCGCAGTGAGCCCGCCAGGGGCGGTGATGTCGATGCCGTGGGGGAACTGCTTAGTCATGGGAAAGCTCCTTCTTGAGTGCCGCATCGCACGGCGATAAACCCTGCCCGCGTCGCACGGAAGGGAAACTAGTGGGTATGCACGCCGTCAGTGACGCGGTTAGGGAACTCGCGTCGGAATGCGGCGGCGATCTCTTTCATGTCGCCAGAGCCGGCGGAATCGCGGGCCACGGAGTACATGTCGTAGAAGTCGTCCGGGAGGTAGCCCGGCGGGTATTCGTCACCCCGCCGCAAGGGCACGGCCTGACAGTCGCAGAGGCCGTGGTACTTGGAACCATCTGCACGGTGAGAGGCGGACTTCTCGGAGAGGTAAACGGCATCCCGGGAGGCCAGGATCAGGCACCACGAACATGTCTTCGGGCCGGTAGGGACTCGGGCCCAGAGCGCACCCTCTCGGCGGGCATTCCAGACGATGGTGTCGCGGCCGTGCTGCTTCACGTACTTGTCGGTCGCCACCTTTAGAGCACCGAGCATGGCCGCCGGCTCGGGCGACCATAGCTGGCCAGCCAGATACCGGACCTTCTTCTCGATACGGTCCGTGGTGACCGAAGCAGCGGCCGGGGCTGTCACGCGAAACGATCCCGCGGCCCCCGCACGGAGCTCGTCGTACCAGTCCATGGCCAGCACCTCAGCCACCTGCCCGTACTGTGCAACCAGCACGGGCAGGAACTCCAGCAGGGCGTTGCGTACAGCCTCCGGCCTGGACAGGTCGAGCGCTGCGAAATAGGCGGCCAACTCGTCCGCGACCCGGGCCGAAAGCTCCGTGGTTACCGACCGGTACCGTTCAATCGAAGTCCGATCCACCACGGCTAAGCACCCTCACGGATCATGATTGGGTTACCCGGGATGAACTTCACCCCTGCAAGCCCGACTTGCTCGGCCGCTGAGTCGGCGTCCACGCCTGCGCGGCGGAGAGTACCCAGCGCGCCCGCCTTCGCAGCGAGCAGCTGAGCTTGTTTCAGCTGCTCATCCACAGGCCCCGCAGTGCCGTCGCTGAATACCGGAGCGTTGGACGACTTCGCAGCGGCCAGAAGGGTATCCAGGCGATTCCCTCCGGCCTGTCCTTTGCGGTAGGCGTTCATGCGTTCGATCTGGCCCTTGTCCAGGCCGTAGACCTCCATGGCCACCTCTGGATCACCGTCGGGGAACGTTTGGGTAAACTTCAAACCCGCGTCTGCCTGCGCAGCCTTCGAGGCGGTGCCCGGGTCAAGGAAATGCGCCCGAAGCCCGCGCAGTTCCTTTTCCATTGTCGGCGTCCACTCGCCGTTCCTGACCGCTAGAACGTTCCTGGCAAGGTCGATGCGGGACATCCCGATGCTCGGAAGTTCCGCCTCCACAACCGAAACAAGGTCAGACTCGTTGGCCCGGATTGCATCTGCGGAAGATGGGTTGTCGTGGATGATGCCCAGGTATCCGACTGGAATCGACGTCTCGCTGGAGACCATGAGGCCGATTGTCCGGAGCATGTCTCCATGCGGCTGCATGGTCGCCTGAGCCAGCTGCTGCAGCGTCGGCTTGACCAAATCACCGGTCTCTTCGTCGCGGGTGGCCGGCAAAGCCCAGACGCCACCGATCAGGGCATCGAGCGGGGAAATGCGCTTTCCGTTGGCGTCGGTGAAGTGCTCTTCCTCGGCGCCCAGAAGAGCGCGCTGAGGTCCCGAATAGAACTCGGCGTTCACTTCCTGCCGCAGCAAGGTCCGAACCGCCATGTCCGTGAAGCCCATCAGCGGGCGACTGATCCTCGAATATCCGAACGGGCGGTCCAAGGCGCGGCCCCAGACGTACGGGGTGCACGTGACTCGGCCGGCGATGCCAACGTAGCGTTCCGTGACAGTCCACGCCTTGCGGATGAACTGGACGCGGAGTGTTTCGCCCGGCAGGTACAGCAGCGCTTCCCAACGGCCCACAAGCTCCAGCGCCATGGTGACCCGGTTCGTGCGCGGGTCAATCTCAGCCGTAGCTTCGAGAGCCGTGCGGGCCGCGACAATGACGTCCGACTCGCCCCTGCCCGTATCGCCGGGAGTGACGAATACGAATGCAACCGAGTGCTGCAGAGAGGCTTCAATGGCCATGCGCTCCACCGCGGCGAAGTGGTTGTCACCGAAGACCTCATCAAGATCATCGAGCATTGACGACTCCCGGCCGAGAGTGAAACCGTCGGGCCGAATCCGTCGGGCCGGGACCTTCACGGCCTTGCTCGCCCACCCGATGGCGACTTGGAAGTCCTGCATGTGAGGCGGAATCGAAAACCCGATCTTGTCCAGGCGCTTCTTCGAGTCGTGGTACGACGTCCGAAGCCGGTTACGGTCAGCCTTCCGGCGGATCACCGTAAGCATCCGAGTGAATACCGAAGCCTCCGAAGCACTCAAGGGGCGAACCAGCTCCTGACCAGCCAAGCGGGCCACCTCCTAAAAAACGATTGCGCCGCGCTTCTTTTCGGCAGAGTTGGTGAAGCGTCGGGCGAACTTCTTGGCGCCGAAGAACGCACATGTGACGGCCACGATCGGGCCGAGGTCAGCATCAAGGCTGTCGCGGTTCCACTTGAACGAACCCGGACGGTTCTTCACCGTCTCCTGCACCGTGTGCCGGGCCGACTCGTCAAGATGCTCTTGGCCGAAATGCCACACCGACGGGTGTTTCTCGACCGCCTCATGCAGTAGCCCGCACGCCTGCGTGTACTCCTTGGCTTCGAGGATGAAGACCTTCATTTTCTTCTTCTTCAGCAGAGGCTCCAGGAGGTCCCGGCACGGTGAGAACGCATCGATCACGATCGGAATGCGCCTCTTGGCCCGCTCCCACAGCCACTCGACGAGGGCGGTGGTTCCGGCGTCATCGAACGGCGCCTCAGCGGCCAGCTCGAGATAGATTTCGGCGCCCTCGGTGAACTGGGAGACGCCGATTGAAACCTTCGTCCGCTCCGGGTTCATGTCAACGCCGTAAGCCGCGATCTGCCAGTCCGGATCCGGGTCATCAATGACCCGTTCGCCCCACTTCGTGAATGCCTTCTTGCCGGCATCCGTCGGCGTGGGCCACATGTTCAGCCGCTCGCGAGCGTACGACCGCGGAGAGAACTCGTTGAGCTCGTCCTGAATCGTCTCCGTCGCTATGCGGATTCCGAGCGCGGGGTTAGCTGCAGCTGCGTTGGTCAGGTCCCGGACGAACACTGCCAGCTCGGTATCCGTCATCTTGTCGACGTCGCCGCTCGCTGAGTGCTCGACCCAGGCGGCGCGCTTGTTCTTGCCCGTCACCGCGTTGTTCCGAACGCGCACGAACGGCTCGCCGCGCTCCGACAAGTCCCGCGGGGGCGTGCCCATAAAGATCGTCACCGGATCGCCACCAGGCGCGGCCGAGATGGTCGGCTTCAAAGCCTCCTGCTCGTCCTCTTCGTACTCCTGGGCCTCATCGACCACCAAGACATCGAAAGAGCTACCGCGGCCGGCGCCACCCGTGCGGGCGCCGAGCTCGATCATGCCGCCGTTGTTCAGCACGATCGCTTCCTGGCCGTTGGTCTTGCGGATCTCAACGACCATCGCGTTCAGCTCAGGAAACCGGGCATTCGGGTCATCGACCTTCTGCCCAAAGAACGACATGAGCCGCTTGAATGCCTTCCGCGCCGACGGCAGCAGGTGCGACGTGTGCAGGATCTTCAGGCCAAGGACGACCATCAGGTAAAGCTCGACAGCCTCCAGTGCGCCGTTCTTACCGTTCTGGCGAGGGACCGATATGCCCCACGTGCCGGCGCACCACTTACCCGTCGTCGTGGTCCGAAGCCAAGCCCGAACAACATTCGCCTGCCACTCATCAAGCGTCAGGCCATAGCTCTGGGCAAGATCAATCGCCGCTTCGGCGTGGTCGCAGGAATACCCACGGGGCGAAGGGGCGATGAAGAAGCGGGCATCCTGAGAACCGATCAACCCGCACCACCACCGATCAAGCCTTCTTCAAACCACGCGCCTTGATTCGATCCAGCGGGGTGACATTCGCTCCAGTCGGAACGGCAGCAGGAGCGGCTGGGGCCTTCGCAGCGGACTCGACGGGGGCAAGTTTCGAGAGGATGGTCGAGAACGCGATTGCCTGCTGGCGGGCCTCGGAAAATACGTGTTGGAACTTCACCTCGACGTTGTACTCGCCGTCTTCGCTGCCCTCCATGTGCAGACGGAACTGCATCAGGTTCAGGACGCCTTTCCCCTGGATGATGTTGTCGAGCTCATCCAGCCGGTCGGCCAGGCGCGCAGCCTCGAGCACCAGAGCATTCCGAGGGACATCGCTTCCGGACAACGCCTCCCAAACGGCGAGCCCGCGCTCACCAAGGCCAGCAGGAACGTCCACGAGCACCTCCTACAGGTAGCCGATGAACATCGGATTCTTTGAGCTGGCAAGGCAAGCCGCGATTTCGGCCGCGACATGTTCGTCTGCCAGTTCAGCCGGAACATACACTCGATCGAGCGAGAGCCCGCGGTGCCCGTGGGAGCGAACGCTTACGAATTGAACCGATCCGCCGGCGGGAGTGCGTACCGACTCTGCGCCGTTCGTCCTCCGAACCACGCAGCTTTCCGGGGCGATAGCAGCAACAGCATCAAACGCCATACGAGCGTCAGAAAGACTTGCGACGAAGAACGCCACACGGGATCCTTCCAAGGCCGCCCCCAGTGCGGTGATCGCATGCTCCTGAACGCTCAAGAGGGCCTCCTACAAGATCAGCTTGTTTCCCGTCACCGCGATGTACCGGCCGGATGTGTACCGCTCGATGTTCCTGCCGTCCCGGATCTTCCGGCCCGGCCCTTCCGGGGCCTCGATGAAGAGATGGACACCTTCTCCAGACTGCGACACTTCGGCGAAGATCACCGCCTCAGAGAAGGTCCGGATGTACTCGGCAGCCCAGTCAGCCAGGACCCCACCATCTAAGCAGTGATCCAAATCGATGCAGCCGATACCGTCACCCAGGACAAAGCCCAGACCGACACCAGCACTCGATGCTTTCGCGTCTGCGTACGAGGCCCACGTTGAAGGATCGGTCGCGCTCGCAGGCTTCCCCGCAATGGTCACCGGCCGCTTCGTGGAAGTGCGTCGCACCCACCGTGTGCGCCCCGTCATTGCCGCTGGGATAGTGCGCCGGCGGGATAGGCGCTTGCGACACCGAGCAGAGCAGGTCCGCGCCTGGGAGCGGTACAGCCTCAGCGACTCCCCGCACTCCTCGCAAACCCGATTCGACATGCTTCAATTCTATCGCAATGTCACACTTTTTCGTTGCAAACAAAGGGAAGTAGAAGCATTCGATATTGGGGCCACGCCGCCCGCGAGAGCAAAATCGACCGAGGTCAAAAAGCCCTACAAGCAGGCGGCGCGGCAGTCTCAGCGGCTCTCGAAGGCCAGCAGCGAAATGCCAGCGCCCGGCCCATGGAGCTCGGGGGGAGATATTTCGCTATGCCTGGGGAGCGAGGCGCGGGGGTGGGGGGAGGGTATCCCCGCCACCCCTTTCCCGCATGGGGTTTGGGATAAGGAAAAGCGTTATCCACCGGTTATCCACAGTCACCATTGGCGGCTGGTCTTCAGGGGTTTGGCGGCTAGGACGGTCGCGGTCTTTGGTGCTGGTCGGTTGCCTTTGGATTGGTTGCAGCGTCGGCAGCACACGCGGAGGTTTTCGAGCTTGTCTTGACCGCCGTTTGCATGGGCGTGGACGTGGTCTGGCTCTGCACTGGCCGGGGTCCTGCTGGTCTCGTAGTCGAGCTTGACCTGGCAGTAGGGACAACGGTCTATGCCTTGCGCTTGTGCGAGGTGGAGTGCGCGCTTCCGGACTTTCTTCCATTGGCTGGTGCCAGTGCGTGACGTGGCCATCAGGGATCGAGCGGGTCGTCAGGATCGTTCGTCCCGCCGCCGGCTGCGAGCCATTCGGCCTGGATCTCCGTAAGCCCAATGGATGAGTGCATTGCTCCCCGGGCTTCATGGAAGTACCCGGTGATGTTGTCGGCGAGTGGCCGGTCGAGGTTGATGAACGCTGCTGTGAGGACGTAGTCGGTGACTACCCTGCTCTCGCCACACTCGTCGGTGAGGTGGTCTTGCAACGCTTTTTCGAGGTCGGCCTTGGTCTGTTGGCTCATGCCGTTGCCTCCTGAAGTCTGCGGTTGCAGCCCCTTCTCGGATGGGGCACCCGTTCCGGCCTACTCAGTTACCGGCATCATCATCTTGACCGCGTTTCGCCCGGCTCCTACTTGTCGGTCACCGGGGTACGTATGGATCTACTTGCGAGGCCGCGGTCCGTCTGGGGTTTGCCGGCGTGCGTTCGATCGGTGGGCGAGACGGGATTCGAACCCGCATCTCTTGGCTTGTAGGCCGCGACGACTTAGCCGTTTGTCGCACTCGCCCGGCGCCGACCGGTATGGGGGTCCGGTCGGTGCCTGCTTTTGGGTAACAAAAAAGCCGCCCGGTGAGGAGCGGCTGTATTTCGAGACTTGTGGCCTCGACGGGACTCAGACTACCTGCACTTCAGTCACTTCGGCAACATGGTCTTTGGGTGTGTCGGCGGCTGCTCGGAGCCATTTGAGGTTGTCCCCGTTCCATTCGGCTCCGCACCCGTCGCATTTGGCTGTCCAGGCGGCTGGGGGCGCGATGGTTTCGGCTTCGTCGTCCCAGTAGTGGACGCTGATGCATGGTTCGCGTTCGGGTCCGTGGAAGCGTTCCGAGCAGGCTGGGCAGGGGATCGATGGGCGCCATGGTGGCCGCTTGGATTCGAGCATTTCGCGGATGTTGTTGATCCAGCCGGTGGTCACCTTTTCGAGGTAGTCCTGCCATTCTGGCGATTGGATGGACGCCCAGGAGGTGATGAGCTCGACGATGCCGCCCTGGTATTCGCGGCCGGTCATTTCGAAGTGCTCGTTGAGGGCTTCGGCTTTGAGTTCGGTTTCGATGCGGACGGCTGCGGAGTTGACGATCATCCCTGCGCCACCTGTTCCGCCACCGATTGCACCGAGGTTGGATCGGCATGCGGCCCTGAGCTCGGCGAGGAGGGGTGGCTTCTCGGTCAGGTCCCCGTCGATGAGGCTCCAGTGGGGCCGGGTTAGCTGGTGGATGTTGTCGGGCAGGGTCATGTGTAGTCCCCGATCTGTTCGATGGCTTTGGTTGCGATGCGCATCATGCCGACGGCTTGGACATGGGGGATTGGTGAGATGCCCCAGACGCAGCCGGCTCCGACGTTGTTGCCGTCCATGCGCTGGTAGGTGGCGATGATGATCGCGCCTGTCACGAATGCGTCGTCGGGGATGCTGAGGTTGACGGGTGCGCCGCCGATGTCGTGGATCATCAATCCATCACCACCCGGATTTGGCGCATGCGGGCTTCCTCGTCCGCCGGGTTCCTGTAGCTGAGAATCAACTCGATCAGATCGGCCTGATCCTGTTTGCGCTTGCCCCGGATCTGCTTCTGTTCTTCGGTCTCTTCGGCCACGCCGCACGCGGGCTTTTCTTTGACATTCCGGACCCGAGCGACATTCCAGCTGCCGTACGCCTTGATGGCCTTCTGGCAGGCCTGCGCCGAGTCCTTGGCGGCTAGCTGGATGGTGATGTCGTCAAAACCGCTGCGGTACAGCACGACGTCGAAGAGCTTGGGGCCCGTGTCTGCGTCGGCAGTGCTCTCGGGGTTCGGGGCCTTGGCGGAGTCTGCCGTTCCGCTTGTTGTCATGGTTGCTCCTTGGGGATTCTGGCGTGGTCGATGGTGATCATGACTCCGGGGTTGCCGTGGTAGGTCTTGGCGGCGGTGAAGCTGACGATTCGGGCGTCGTCGACGATCACGCCGGGGATCACAGCTTTGGTTTTCCGGTGCTTGGTGGTGCTGAGTGAATCGAAAACTGCTCGGGTGAGTTTGTCGAGGTCAGGTTTTACCGCGGGGAGTGGCCATCGTGGTCGTTGTGGCCGGCGGAGTTGGAAGACGAGGGACACGGTGATTGGCCCGTCGATTGGTGCGCCTTCGTGTTTGGCCAGGGTTGCTGCCCGGATACTGTCCCGCCATTCCTTGAGGGGTGCTTTCACTCCGACGATGCGGCCGCGGAAGACGTCGACGGATCCTTGGGGGACGGGTGCGCCTGGGACGAATACGTGGATCACTTGCGGCCACCCTGTTCCTGCGCCGTGACATTCCGAAGCATTTCGATAGTCATGATCTCGGCAGCATGTTCGCTCCACCCGGCGTTGACGTATTGGGCCTTGATCCCTGTCATGATGGAAACGAAGAGTGCGTATTCTTCGAGCTTCGCCAGCATCTCGCTACCCGTTGTCATCGTCCGCCCCACTTCCGCCGGTCACGCAGAAGGGCTGGGTCGTGTGGGAGGTTGGTCGGCGTTGCGAGTGCGTCGGCTAAGGGCTTGAAGGCTGATGCGATGGTCTCTGCGAATGACATGCCCAGCTCGGTGATTGCTTCCGCGAAGTCGGTGACGGAATCGACCAGGGGTTTCGACGCGTGGTCGAAGGTCCTGGTGTGCCGCAGCTGGTTCTCTTGGGCCCCGAACAGATCGGCGCTCGTCGGTGACGTGTAGTCACAGGCCAGGCATTCATACACCCAGCGGGCTTTGGCTTCCTTGCGGATCATCGGGTCGCCTCCGCGGGTGCTTCGGCGAGGACGAGCTCGTGCGGGCCGAACCAGAGCGGGTGCTCGTCCTGAACGCGAACACGGAACGGGTAGTGCGCGCCTGGCACGACGTCTTCGATGCTGCCGACGTCATCGAATTGACGGCACCCGCGGGCGATGACCCGGACGTGGTCGCCGATCTTGAACTTCATGGCTTCTCCTTGTGGTCGGTGTGGGTGGTGCTGAGTGGGAAGTCGTGGCCGGACTTGTGGCCGGCTGGGAGGATGCAGGGCGCGTAGATGTGCCGCCAGGTCCGCCAGATTTCGACGACGCCGTTGACGGTGCTGAATGGCTTGACGTCCACGGTTTCGGTGTCGTGGGATGGCGCAGCGCACGGCTTGGCGTCTTCGTCGAGGTACTGGGCCGGGGCATCATCGAAGACGTCGTTCGAGGCCCAGCAGAGACCGCAGTCGTGGCAGACGTACTGGTCACCGTCGTGCTCGAGGGTGGCGCCGCAGGATCCGCAGTCGATTGAGACGTTGATGGTTGGCAGGCTCATTGCTGAGCCCCACCCAGACCGATGGGCTTGCGGTAGGGGTTGTCGGCTTTGAGGATCGATGCCGATGTCGAGCCGATCTGCCAGCGTCGGTCCGCCTCGTCCACTGCTGCGTCCCAGCCAGTTGCGAGCAGCTCACGCCGGGACTCTTCGAGCCGCTCGGATGAACGCACGATCTGGTTCGCCAACCCTGCGTTGACGCGTTCGAGGTGGGCGATGCGTCCGCGCAAGTCGGTTTCGTTGGTGTCGCTCATTGCTCTCCTTTTGGAATGGAAGAAGCCGCCCCGGTTGGGACGGCTTCGTGGTCTTCGTCTTCTGGTTCGTGGTGTTTGCCGATCCGGTCGGCTGGGCGGATGCCGGCTTTGACGTCGGCGTGGCAGGAGCGGCAGCTGTAGCCCTCCTGCCCGATGTGGTCCTCGCAAGGTGGCGGCTTGGGTAGTCGGGCCCGGGCAGCTTCTGGCCAGTGCGGGCCGGGGTGGAAGATCGGGCCCGGGGTCTGGCAGGTGCGTTCCATGGCCTTGGTCGTGGCGGCGATGGTCAGGGCACCCAGGCTGACGATGTCGCGGTGCTTCTCGATGAGTGAGACCAGCGAGGCGACGGGCCAGTCCGGGCGGATCTCGTGGAGCAGGTAGGCGACGGCCCGGCTTTGCTGGTCCGTGATGGTCAATTTGGGATTTCCTTTCAAGCCAAAAAAGCACGCCCTGGTGAGTTAAGAAACAGACTTGGTTGGCACATTTAGGTGGAGGTGTGAAGGTGCAGGTGTTAGGTGCAGGTGTTACCGATGCCTTTCAAGACCCCTTCGGTAAAGCCTTTCGGGACGGCTGGCGGAACCCTTTACCGAACCCTTTCCGGAACCCTTTCGGGATGGGTTAGGAATTGTCGCCGGATACCATTTCGCGGGGGTTGATTGACCTGCTCGCCAAGGCATCCTTTAGGGCTACCCAGCTCGTCCACTCGGGGTTTTCCGCCTGCAAACGGTGCAGCTCGTGAACGACGACGCCCCGGATGCTCCTGGACGCCACGGACGCGTACGCCTTCGCCACGGCAGCGCCCATGTTCCGCTGCTTCAGGAGCCCGTCGCTCCGCATAAACGAGCGGACGAGGACCTCTTCGGTGTCCTCGTCCGCCACAATGTAGACGTTCTCGATGAGCTCCTGCGCGGCGGATTCGAGGACATCCAGGGTGAGGCCACTCGCCTTCGGGACGATGCGTTTCAGGCGCCAGTCCACGACGCCGCAGTGACTCAGGTCAGCGTGAGTGGACAGGTGGATGAAAAGCCATTGGGCCATGGGGGACAGGTCAAGGAAGTCATCATCAACCCAGATGCTCACCTTGATCTGCCCATACTGCCTAGCCATTGTGGGTCCTTTCTGGCGGGGCCGCCGTAGTGTCTGTGTCGGCTGCCATAATGGGCGGATGGGAAATTTTTCGAAGGTCTACACGCTGAGCTTTTCCGACGACGACAGCCGAGGATTCAACCTGACGCTTGGGGAGTTGAGGGAATTCGTAGAGCATGCCAAGGCTCACGGCGCGGAGGATGCTGACCCGATCTTCCCGGAGCTGGAGCGCGAGGTAGACGTCGTCGGTATGAGCATCCACATCAACCCCAACGTCCCCTAGGGACCCGGTCACGCCGCCACAACCGACCCGCTTCCGGCGAGCGACAGGGCTGCAACGATGAACAGATCCCGAGCCGCAGGAGGGGTAACCGCGTTGCCAGCTTGCTTGACCTGTTCTCGCTTGTTGCCGGTCATGATGTAGCTTTTCGGGAATGCCATGCCGGCGCTGATTTCGTAGGGTTCTAGCATCCGAAATTCGCATTCCTCGATGTCGGGGACGGTCCACTCGGTGATGCCGTGGTGCTGGCCGCCCGCACTGAAGGTCCCGAACGGGTCCGACGTAGGGGCATTGGACGCCGCCAGGTGCTCTGGTGAGGTGCCGCGCATCGTGGTGACCATCGCGAACTGGTCCGTGGTGCTTATCGTCGGGATGGCTTTGGCCACCGGGTGCATCTGCCCGTTGCCGTAGTACTCCATGAGCATGTGGCTGCCCGGTGGCGCGATGAGCGACTGGTGCCCCGCCGTCGTGATGGTGCCCATCGGCTCCGTGGCGGGCTTGGACATCTCCGCACCGGACCCGCGGCTCGAGTTGTTCCGCATGATCAGCGGCAGCGCGAGCAGGCCTGTTTCGTTGCGGGTCGTTTGCGTCCGCATGGGATCGCTGGGCAGCTGCGCAACCTTCCCGTCCCGGCCTTCCACTGGCACGAGGAGTGACCGGGTGTAGCTGGTCGTCTGGGTCTGGAACGGTTCCGAGTGGACGGGGTTGATGATCTCGGCGCCGCGGACGGCATCGATGCTCACCGCTTTCCCGTGGTAGCGCTTGAGCCCGGCAGCGATCCTGGCCATGGTCTTGGGAACCAGCGGCCTGGTACGGTCGCCGATGCGCTGACCCCGAAGCTTCCAGTCGATCGCGGAGGCAGCCGGCAGCCATCCCGGTTCGATGATGGCGTTGCGGCATTTCGTGTTCGGGCAGCGGTAGACGTACTGGGCTTTGTAGCGGCCCCACCGGTAGTTCGGGTTCTTCCATGACTGGACGCAGCGCACCGTCTCGTCGCAGGTCGCGCAGTGGGCCAGCGGCATGAGCAGGTCGAAGTTCGGCTTGGGGTTTCCCTTGAGCCAGAACATCACGTACATCCGGTCACGGGACTGTGGAGCCGGGAGGCCGCCGAGCTGGGCGTGCATCGAGTTCATGTAGACGATGTGGTGGTGGTAGCCGAGGGCGTCCATGGCCATCAGCCAGGCGTCGAACATGACCCACTTCGCCGCATCGACGACGTTTTCCGTGATGATGAGCTTGTACTTGTGCCACTCCGCGAACCGGGGCACGTCCCACATGGTCGCCCGGGAGCGGTCGGCCGCCTCGTCCGCGATGGAGTCCCCGAAGAGGTCCGCCTGGTTGGTGATCCGCTTCTTGCCCTTCGCCACTGAGTGGTTCGTGCACTCGGGGGAAGCCCACAGGATGTCCGAAGTCGCGATGTAGCGGGGGTCCGTAATCTGGATGTCAGCACAGACGTGATCCGTTTCGGGGTGATTCGCGTTGTGCGTCTCGATGGCACGGGCCCAGTGGTTCATGGCCGTCTTGATCGTGACCCCAGGAACCTCCAGCGCCCCGGTTGAGGATCCGCCGGCGCCGCAGAACATATCCGTCGCGGTTAGCTCGTTGTTCGCCTGCTGCATGTGATGCTGCAGCTCGGTCAGGATGTCTTGCCGCTCAAGCAGTGCAGTGCTCATTTGGTGTCTTTCTGGTCGATTCGGGTCTTCGCCTCGGCGGCGATCTTTTCGGGGTCGAGGCCGCGCTCAATGGCCCACTGCCACAGCACTTCGGGGTAGTAGTCGCCGCCTTCGAGCTTGTCTTCGAGGGCGTCGGCCATGGTGTCCGCCCATGCCCGGTTATAGCCCTGCACTTCGATGAGGACGTCAGCGATGACGGCGTCCAGGAGGTACGCGAAGCAGTGCATGTTGCCGCGGAGGATACGGCGCTCCTTGGCCGCCTCGTCCTCGTCGCCGGGACGGTCGCTGAGGGCCGTGGTGAAGTACTCCAGCTGTGCAACCCCCTCTTCGAGGCTGCGGCGGATCAGAATGTCCGCGGTGATTACTGGCGCCGGGAACTCGGCGGGCAGCATTTCCTGACCAACGATCTCGGCCCCCATCAGAGACGCACCGGCATGAGGAGGTGGCGGAGGCCGTCGTGGCCGCCGACGAGTGCGGGCTTCTTGATGCTGTCCTGGAAGCCGAGAACAACCTCCGTCGCCGGGGTGACGGAGAGGGACCATGCGAGGTAGGCGGGGTTGAACGCGACCTGCACGTCGTCGCCACTGACCAGGCACTGGATCGTTTCGGTTCCGGTCGCGTCCTCGCCCGTGCCGGCGTCGACGGTCATAGCCCCGTCCTTAGTGGTGAGCCGGACCGGGGTGTTGCGTTCGGCGACGAGAGCGACCCTGGCCAGCACTTCGGCGAACTCTGCCCGATCCACGGTCACGTCCGTTTCGGTGACATCCGGGAAAAGGGCTTTGATCTTGGGGAAGTCACCGTCGAGGAGGATCGCAGTGGTTGCCCTGTTGCCCGTGCGGATTCCGACGAGATTTCCGTCGGCGAGGAATGAGGCCTCCCCGGCCAGCGTCTTGACGACGTCGGTGAGCCAGGCGGCGCGGACCAGGAGGTTGACGTCCCCGCCGGAGGGCTGCCACGGGATTGTGACCTCGGCGAGGCGGTACCGGTCGGTGGTACGCATGGTGAGCTCGTTCCCTTCGGAGACCAGATGCACGCCCATGAGGACCGGGACGGAATCGTCGGTGGAGGCGGCGCCGATGACCTGGCCAACGGCGGCTGCGAACACGTCTCCGTCGATCGTCCCGGCGACCGGGGGCAGGTCGGGCATTGGTGGGAACTCGGAGACGGGCATGGCCGCCATGGTGAACACTGCGGACCCTGCGGTGAGGGTGGCGCGGCGCTCGTCAACGGTGACGGTCACGCTCTTGCGGCCGAACTTACGGATGATGTCCGTGAACATGCGCCCCTGCAGTAGGACCGTGCCGGGCTCGGTGACTTCGGCGGCGACCTGGGTGCGGGCCGACTTCTCGTAGTCGAAGCCGCTGATCCTGAGGCCGCCCTGCTGGGCTTCGATCAGGAGGCCGGACAGGACAGGAACGGGCGGGCGGGGGCTGATGCCCTTGGAAGCGTAAGCTGCGGCGTCGGCGAGGGCGTCCGCGGTGAGGGTGAACTTCATGAGGCTCTTCTTTCGGTGTGTGTGGATGATTGGACCCATTGCTGCAGGGCTACTGCGAGTTCGCCGGCGGCGTCTGTGACCTGTATTTGGACGGCCGTGATGTTGCGTTGCGCGGCCTCAGTGTCGCCGCCGTATCGTTGTGCGGCCGCGTGTTCGATGTGCGCCCGCCGTAGCCTGTGGTCCCACGCGTCTTTGATGGCGCGGGCCTCGTCGTACCTGGCTTTCAGCACCTCGGACTCGGTTGCTGGCCGTCGGTTGGGGCGCCTCTCTGTCATGACGCGTCCGGTAGCCCTTCAAGGTCGAAGAGGGTGGGCATGTCCTGTTTGCGCTCTTCGGCTTCGAGGTACTTGACGGAGTCGAGGAAGTAGCCGGGGTTGAGCTCGCTGGATCGCCCCTGCCGACCGAGCATCAGCGCCCTAAGGGGGACGGTGCCGAGGCCGCCGAAGGGGTCAAAGACTTTGTCCCCGGGGTTGGTGTACCGCTCGATGAGCCTGTCCACGATGTCGAACTGGAGTGGGCAGACGTGCATCTGGACGTTCCTGCGCTTCTGCTCCCCGTTGAGGGTGAGCATTCGGTTGACGTCATGCCAGACGTCCGGTGCCCAGGATCCTGGCATGAGGGACATGAACGTGGCCGGCAGTGCGCCCCTACCTTGGAGCGCTTCACCGATGCGGACGTGGCTCTCGTAGTCGTAGACCTCGGTCAACGTCTGCTCAGTGAAGAGCTTGGAGCGCTGCTCGACCGGGAGTCCAGCGAGCTCGTCAGGCGTGAGGTGCCGGTTGCCGCTCGAGCGCCAGTTCGCGTGGGCGTCAACCTGCCAGCGGGCCAGTGAGTAGTCCTCCTTCTCCTTGACCACTCGCTCGTCGGCGTAGCCCTTGGATCGGTCGGTCTGGGGCTTGTGGAACAGGAGGATGTATTCGGGGGAGCCGACGCCCATCTTGGTCCCGTCCTTCCGCATCTCCGTGTACCCGAGTCGGTAGGTCTGGTTGTTCTCGCGGACGACGTCGGTGACCACGGTGATCATGCCCATGTAGTCGAAGCCGTGCTTCACGCCGTGGAAGAGCGCCTCGGCGTGGAAGGGGCTGACGGTGGGGATGCCGGCGCCGGTCACGTTGCCGAAGTTGATGCGGTCTTTCACGTGGCAGGCGTAGATGCGGCCAGGCTTGAGCACCTTGAGCAGCTGCGGGGTGAGGAAGTCCATCTGAGCCCAGAAGTGGTCGTTGTCGTCGGTGTGCCCGAAGTCGCTGTAGTCCGGGGTGTACTCGTAGTGGTTGGAGAATGGGATGGACGTGACGATCATGTCCACGGAGTTCTCGTCCATGTGGTTCGTGGTTTCGTCGACGCAGTCGTTGTTGGCTAGGGTCCAGCCTTCCCCGGACGCTTCGACGCGTTCGACGCCCATGGTGCGAGTCAGGGCCTCGGTGATGGAGTTCCGGGACAGCCCGTACTTCTTGATGATGTCCGTCATGGTTGATGTCAGCTCTCTGTGCTGGGCCCATTTGTCTTTGAGGGAGGTGACGACTTCACCCTCGGATTCGGCGTGGATGAGGTGCACCGTGCAGGGCCGTGTCTGGCCGAATCGTTGGATGCGGTGGCAGGCCTGGATGGTGTCGTTGAACTTGTAGGTGACGCCGGCGAAGATCGCCACGTTCGCCTGCTGCAGGTTGAGGCCTTGGCCGAGCATCACGGGCTTCCCGATCAGGGCGTAGGTTTCCCGGTCCCGCCACTTGTCGAGTCGTCGCTCAGCCTCGTCGGTGTCCAAGGATCCGTGGACGCTGGAGTAGCTGATCCCAGCCGCCTTGAGTGCCGCCTCGATCGCGCTCTGTTCGTCGTTCAGGTCGCACCAGAGGATGATCTGCCCGTCGTCACTGGCGTGGTGGTCGGCGACCATCTCCATGAGCTTCCCGATGCGGGCAGGGAGGCTGTCACGCTTCTCCTTGGCCACGCCCTGAAGGTCTTTGGCGCCGCCCCGGAATAGCCGTGCCTGGCCGTCGCGGTCCACCCCTGCGGTGGTGTGGTCGACGGGCACTTCGACCCAGTCGATGTGCAGCGGGGGCAGGTCGTAGCCCTCGTCCGAGTAGCCGAGGTCGGAGGGCTTCTGGAGGAAGATCGACCAGCTGTTCAGCCACATGAAGAACTCGTCCCGCTTGTGCGGGTAGAGGGTGAGGTTGTTTGCCTGGGTGGAGTCGCGCTGGAACCACCGGGTGAGTGCCTGGCCGGTGTCCATGACGCCGAGGAATCCGGCGTAGTGGATGAGTTCCTTGTACCGGTTGGGGGAGGGCGTGGCGGTGGCGACGAACCGGTACGGGACGTTGGCGAAAAGGCTGAGGAAGGTCTGGTAGGTCTTCGAGCCGAAGCTGCGCAGGACGCCGGCCTCGTCAAGGCTGACCGCAGCGAACAGGTCGACGTCGAGTTTCCCGTCGCGGACCGTCTCGTAGTTGGTGATGTAGATGCCGTCGCCGGCCACTTCCTCGGCCCGGCGGATGAAGGTGACATCGATGTCGAGTTTGCGGCCGTCACGGATGAACTCGCCGCGGACGCCGAGCGGGGCGATGATCAGGGCCCTGCCGCCGGCATGGTCGATGGTGAGGCGCAGGGTCTCCAGCTGCATGATGGACTTGCCCATGCCGAACGCTGCGAAGATCGCCCGGCGTCCGCCCTCTACCGCCCACCGGACGATGTCCCGCTGGTGATCTTTCAGGATGGGGTTAACGGCCGTCGCGGTGACAGGCTGCCCGTAGTTGCGCTCGAAGTCTGCCTTCGCCTTCAGGAACTCGGTGTAATCGCTCATCGGTTCTCTTTCGGGTACGAAAAAGGCCGCTTGGTGGCGGCCTTGGGTGTGGGGCGCTGTTCGCGCATGACGTTGCGGATCGCTTCGTCTTGGGTGGGGTTTCGGTATGTTCGCCTGGCGTTGTCGTCGGCGTCTTCGGTTTGCCGGGTGATGATGTGGTGGTCGCAGCGGTAGCCGGTGAGGCATACCCCGAATGCGCCGCGGCACACGTGGCAGCAGCGGTCGCTCATGCGACTTCGGCGTCGGGGCGGGCGGTGATGTGCTGCTCGATCATTCCGATGTCGAACTGGGTCCAGTGGACGTCGCCTTCGATGGTGGAGACGTAGACGACTGGTGCGGCCGTGTAGCCCAGCTGCTTGATGAAGTTGAGGGCGGTTTCGTCCTGGCTGACGTCGACCTTCGTGAAGTGGATGCGGTGCTTCCGCAGCTTGCGTTCGGTGGCATCGCACTGGACGCAGCGGGGCTTGCCATAAAGGACCACCGCGACGCCGTCGCGGGCTTGGATGTCTTCTGCGTGGTTCATGGGTTCCTTCGGTGTTGCGCGGCGCCCGGCCGGGGAGCGGCCGGGCGCCGGGTGTGTGGGCTAGTTGGTGAAGTAGGCGAACCCGACGCGGGTCTTGTCAGTTGCAGGGTCATAAACGGCCGTGACGGCTCGGAGCGATTCGCCGAGGTTGTTCGGGCCCTTGACTTCGCCGATGATGTGGGTGCAGTCGCCCGGGTAGGTGGCGAAACGGACAGGTGCTGCTGTGGTGGTCATGGCATTCCTTTGCTTGTGGGCATGAAAAAAGCCGCTCTCTGGCGGCTTGTGGTCGGTCGGGTTGGTCCGGTAATCCCCGGGCTTAGTCGTTTACGGGTTGTCTTCATCGATGAACGATGACGCGTGGGACTTGATGTCCAGCACCTTTTCGTTGGTGATTCCGGCGATGCCACAGGAAATTGAGCCCAATCCGCCTTTGCCTTCGAAGAGGACGATGACTTGCTTGCCGGGTAGCTGTTCCCAGCGGTCGACGCCGACGGTCTCAAGGATCCGCATGATGTGGTCGAGGCCGTACGCTGTGCCGAATCGGCCGAGGTGCTTGCCGTCGTCGTCCTTGCGTGGCTCGTCCAGGGTGTAGCCGCCGACGCCAATCCCGCCGCCTTTCCACTCGATGTGCAGCATGGCTGTCATGATGCCGGGGTCCTGCGTGCCGAGTGACGTGCTCTTGATGGTGCCGATCTGACCGGAGTATGTCTTTCCTTCGTGCTCGACGGTCGTCTTGATGGTGGTCATGCCTTCACGCTCCCGTCTTCGATGATGATTCCGCGGCCGTCGCCATCACCGACCATCTCGATCCACACCTGGTAGTCGTGCTCCTTCGCCGCAGCTTCGACAAGTGCGAGGTTGTCTGAGTCGAGCAGGGAGCCGTCGGCGATGCGGATGACACGGAGCTTGGGGTTGAGTGCAATTGCCATGGCCAGCGATACGCGCAGCTGCTCGGCCCCGGATGCCTGCTTGAAGGGGACGCCACGGTAGGTGACGCCGGTTTCGTCGAAGCCGAGACCATCGATGGGGAAGGTCGCGGATTCGAGGCCGGCAGCCTTCTGAGCGTCGATCTCTTGAATGGCGTCCGTGAGGGTTTCCGCTTCCTGCTGGGCGATGAGCAGGTCGGCGCGGACCTGCTCACCCGCCTTGCGCTTGCGGACAGCGGTGTTGATTGCCTCGGCGCCGTCCACCTGGGCTTCGATCGCGTCGAGGTCGACTTTCTCCGGAGCCGAGTCCACGCGATCCTGAGCTTCCCGCAGCTGCCGCTCAGCCTCTTCCAGTTCGAGCCTGACCCGCTCCACCTTGCCGGCCCAGCCGTCCCGCTCCGTTAGGGCCACATCGATCTGGTGGTTGAGCGCCTGTCCGTCTCGGTAGGCGTTGACGAGCGCCGAGACGCTGACCTCTTCGTCCGGCAGGTCGGCCGTCGTCGTGCCGTACTCCGCGGTCCGGGCGGTCAGTTCCTTGACCTTGCGGTTGGCGTCCGTTCGCCGCTCGAAGATGTCCTTCCGCTCGGTTGCGAGCTCGTCCAGGTCGAACGGCAGGTCAACGAGGTTCAGCAGGGTGGCCAGCTGGTCTTTGTCGGAGAGCTGGGTGAAAGCGAGCGGGTCGAGAGACAGCTTGCCGAGGAGGTCATCAAGCTTGGCCTGGCCCTTGGGGTAGACGGCTCCGTCGGGGGATTTGACGGTGAGCGTGGACCCGGAAGAGGTGAACTTGCGGGTGACGATGAGGTCCTCGGTTTCGAGGACAATCTCGGCGCGTTCCTCACCTTCCCGGATTGGCTTCGGCGTGGTCTTTGCGTTCACGCCTCCGAGGGCCGCGGTGATGCTGTCGAGGATGGACGTCTTGCCCTGCCCGTTCTTCCCGGCCACGATGACGAGGTTGCCGTCCGGGTCGGGGACGATCTCGGCGGCGGTGAGGCGCTTGTAGTTCGTGGATGCGAGTCGGATGATCTTGCTCATGCGTTTGGCTCCTGGGGGTCGTTCGCTTGGATGGTGGCGAGGATGTTCTGCGCTTCCTCGGCGGTGATCTTGTTCGGGTGGGTCCATGTGGCGCCGATGACTTGCCCGGCTATGGCGAGCATCTGCTTGCCGTCGCCTTCGTGGCCAGCAGCGGTTAGTGCGCTGGTGATCGCCTGCCATTGCTCCCGCCAGGGTTCGGAGGGTTGCTGGGACTGAGCGGCTGCTTCGTCGGGCAGGGGCTGGACGGTGTAGGTCCGGCGTGTTCCGCGGGCGACGGTGATCGGAACGTTCAACGGCTTGCCCCCGATGTGGGAGAGGTGGGAGATGCGGATCCCGCCCGGCACTTCCTTGCCGAACCGGACGGTCGGGTCCTTGTAGAGCGTGACGCGCCGGCCAACCCACACTGAGGCCTGATCGCCCCACGCCTCCATGAGGACGCGGAGCATTCCCAGTGGCGGCCGCCAGACTCGGCCTTCCCCTTCAACGAGTTCGACGTCGTACTTCTGTTCGGCCGCCCCGTTCTTCACCCCTGCGACGGTGAAGATCCGCGGGCCCCCGGTGAAGTCGTCGGCGTTCCATTGGTCTGAGCGTGGCTCGGCGGTGATTTTCACAGCTTCAACTCCAGTTCTAGGTAGTGGTCGATCCGCTCGGTGTCGGGCATGTTGGCGGTGGCGTTGAGGTAGTTGCTGACCATGCCGGTGGCCGTCGTCTCGAAGTGCCTGGCAGCGTTGAGGATGGCCGCATGCCAGACCGGGTCCGGGTAGACACGTTTGGTCCAGAGCTTCATGCCGCCGCAGTAGCTGGTGTAGTCGATCCACGCCCGGCCGGAGACGAGCAACCCTGTCTGCAGCTGGGCCATGTTCTCTCCCGGCACCTCATCGGCCAGGACCGTCTTGAGCTGCGCTTTCTGGGCGCGGCTCTTGATCTCGATGAGCCCGTCTTCACCAACGAGACCATCCGGCGAGTACCCGATCTTGAAGCCGTCGTAGTGCCGGACCATGAATCCGAGTTCGGTGACGGGTGCGTGGTGTTCGGAGTAGGAGGCTCGGGCGTATGGCTCGTCGAGGGTGCCGCGTTCCATGGCCCGGGACTGTTGGGCTGGTTCGACGTGGCCGGTGATGCGTTCGGCGGCGAGGGTCATGATGAGGCCGAGCGCCGTGTCGCTGGTGACATCGGCGGCGATGACCCGATCCAGTTCCCGGGCGGCGGATGCCCGGGCTGGGTGGAGTGTTTTGAGGGGCCCGGGTGATCGTTTCCCGGTGCACGGGTCGCCAACGGTGGAACCGCATTCCGGGCAGTCGGTTTCGATGGCGGTGGGTTGGCGGGAGGTGACGAGCTGGCCGATTACGGAGGCGGTGATAATGCCGCACCGCTCCGCCAGCCATTCGTCACTGCCTTGGGCGAGGTTCTCGAAGGTTTGTAGGCTCATGTGTCCCCAATCTGGGCAATAAAAAACCGCCTATCCGGCGGTGGTTGAGTATTGGTAATCAGTCGTTCACGGCTTGGGCTAGATGCGCGTCAGTCCGGACCGCTCAGGAACAAGCGCGTGGGCCTCCGGGAACAGGTCGGACGCAGCAGCGAGTTCCGCAACGTCTTCCGCGTCGTGGGCGAAGGCATTGAGCTTGTCCGCAATTGCCTGGGCTTCGTTGATGGACGCCTGCAGCTTGTCCGCTTCTTTGCCCGCCATATCCCGTAGCCGGTAGATCACGTCTAGGAAGTCGCTCATCCCTGTGCCTTCTTCCGTTCGTGGATTCCGGCTACCAGCGCCCGGCCCTCAATGTGCGTGGCGCGCTCTTTGAGCCACCGGTCAGTGTCACCGCGACGGACAGCAAGGACGCGCTCGTACTCGGCCCGGCCATCGTCGCCCGGCTTCACGTAGGGGAGCCTGGCCAGTTCGTCCGCGGCTTCCCTGAGTGCTTCGGCCTGCGCCTCAGCGAACAGGGGCGCCAACACGGCGGCCTGATGGGCGGCGAGACCTTCGACGCCGTCAGCAGGGTTCGGGTCGCCCCATGTGTAGATCACCGCGCCGCACCCGTCGCACTTGTCAACGTATGGCTTGGCATCCGTGTGCGATGACCTCGACCAGTGCTCGGCGAGTACCTTGGCGATCTGTTCCTGGCTGATCATGAAGCCTTCCTATCCGTGTCGTTGTGGGTGTAGAGCTCATTGCGCTTTGCTACGACAGCTTTCTCGGCTTCTCGAAGATCGGTAAAGTAGCCGACGTTGTAACTGCGGTTAGCATGCCTAACGACGGCATGCCACTTTCCGACATCGGTCTTCCAGTAGACGCCTCGAACCCCGGACGAATGATTGTTCCTCTGAGCGCCGATAAGGTTTTCGCGGTTCTGCTTGTGGCTTGCTAGCCGCAGGTGCGCGGGCTTTACGCATGCTTTGTTGTGGCACCTGTGGTCGATCTGCGCTCCTGCCGGTATGGGGCCGACGTAGGTCTCATAGGAGAAGCGGTGGGCTTTCACTTGCTTACCGGACACGCACAGCGCGCCGTACCCCTTGGTGTTCTTGCGTCCGGTCCATTCCCAGCATTCCGCCGTATCGTCCACGCTTGCCCAGAATCGTTCGACCGCCGGGACGTTGTTGGCGAATGCCATATTGAGGTCCGTCAGATCCTTGCCGGCGTGCCACTGGTTGTAGTGCCCTGCACACATTCCGCGTGCCCGGAGCGGCCGCTCGCAGCCGGGAAACTTACACATTGGCGTCATTTCCCCAGCGCCTCGGACAAGGCGGCGCGGATGTTGTCGGCGGCCTTCACGGACAGGTGGCCGTTGTTCTTGTCGCCGTAAGCATCCGCGATGAGATTAATGAGTAGGTTTCGACTAGGAATCAGGTGCGGGGCCGCAGCTTCGAGCATGTGCCGGGCAACGTCTCTTGGAAACACGGCTTTACGATCTGCCCACGCGGACAGTGCCGCTTCTACCGCTTCGTCAGGGATCACTTGGCGACCTCTGCTTCGAGTCTCGCTTTGATGGGGGCGAGTGCCTGGTCCGGGGTGCTCATGCTGCAGCCTCGTCGGAGTTGTGGAGAACCGATGCGGGGAGGTTGATCTCCTCGGGGGTGAGACCGATGTCTCCGCCCCAGAGGTACCAGTAGCCTTCGCCGTCCTTCTGCGCGGAGTCTTCGCCGCCGTTGGATAGGATCACCGAACCCTCAGCCAGCGCGTCGAGTTCCTCCACGGTGGTGATCGTCCGGGGCTTCCGGTAGCCGGCGGCAAGGATGTGGTCGGCTACGTCCATGTCCTGCTGACACGGGGTTTCGCAGGCGTCCTCGCCATAGGCCTCGATAATCACGGAGGCCAGTTCGTCGCGTTCGGTGCTCATCGGGTCTCCTCTGCGGTGCGGATCTTGTCCTTGTGGTCCCGGTGCCACTGCTTCCTGGCGTTTCCCGAGGTGAGGTAGTCGGACTTAGAACCGCAAGAACAGAGCGCGAAACCCCATCCTCCGGTGCCCTGGTAAATCCTGGCCCCGCGCTTGTCGTGGGCGGCCCCTTCGCCGTGCAGCTCGTGGCCGGCGAGGCGGGTGCTGGTCTTGCTCATCGGGTCTCCTGTGCGTGTTGGGTTTCGAGGGTGTTGAGCCGGGCGCGTGCGGTTTCGGCTTCCCGGTAGGCCTGTTCGGCGCGGGCGGTGGCGTCTGCTGCGTCGCGGCGGGCTTTCAGCAACGCCCGGTAACGGGTCGCCGACTCCACCGGGGGAGTGATCGAAGCACCCGGGATCACGGGATCACCTCGATGTGTTCGGGCAGGACGTGGACGGGCTTCCGGTGCAGGTCGAACGCCACAAGAAATGCGGTGACGCGCTCCTTCGGGATGAACGTGATGGGCTCGTCGTAGCCGTTGTACTGGTTCTCGCCGTTGGCCAGGGTGCGCTTGCCGATAATGATGCCCTCGCCGGCGCCGTCCAGTTCGCCCTTGTACGTCAGCTTCGGCGTCCACTTCTTCTCCCACTGACTGGACCCTGGGATCTCTACATAGCGGCGCTCGAGGTGGGAGACGAAGTGGACGCGCTGGCCGAACACGTAGCCGCTCATGCTAGGTCCAGCCGTTCGATGATGGTCTGGTTGAGCCGCTGGGCATTGTCGGACCGGGGCTTGAGCGGCGCCTTGGCGTATGACGCCTCAACGTTCGCCTGGTAAGCGATGAGGTTGGCGGTCCGCTGTTCGTAAGTGAGGGCAAGCGTGGCTTCGATCTGCCCATCGATGGCCTCGACGAGAATGCTTGCCTCTGTCTCGCCCTCCTGTGACTGCCATTCGTGAAGGCCCTCCTGGCGGAACTTCGCCATGGCCACGTGTGTGTTGGTCGCGGTGTCGCTCATTTGCCTGCCCCGAACTGGTAGTGGCGGCCGGGGACCAACTGGGCGCCGAGGATGTCGGTGAGGCGGCGGGTGAACCGCCACGGGGACCGACGGCGGGGATTGGTTATGGTCATGCTGTCCTTCTCTCGGTTGCTGCCAGAAGCTGGCGAAGATTGCGGGTGATGCGGCGGGAGACGCGCAGAAGGATCCTGGCGTCGAGTTCGGTGGGTTTGCCAGCGTGACGGCGGGCGACTGCTTCAAGGGACGCCACCGTGGCCTCAGCGGACGCGAGGGCGGCGGCGATAGCCACAGGATCAATCACGATCCCACCGCCCGTCCTTCCGCAGCTGGTCCGCGTACTCGTCCGCCTCATCCTGGGCGATGGCGGCCAAGCACTCAGTGCACTCGTCACAGTCGCCGTCCTCGCACTGGTCGATGTCGTCCGGCGGGGTCATGTTCTCGAAGTAGCGTTCGGCCGATGCGAACCCGGGCATGCCGCTCATTTGCCCTCGCATTCAACACAGCCGGAACTGGGCCCGTGCATCAGGTGGTAGGCATCTATCCGGTCCAAGCGGATTGCCCGGGGGATGTACACGACCGCACCGAAGATCACCGCGGCGAATACGAGCATGAAGAAACCGTTGATCACTGACCTGCTCCTTGGACTTTGCGGCGCCAGGTACGGATGACCCCGTGCCGGCGCGTGGTGGTGTTACTGGTCGTGAAGCCGTCCGCTTCGATGTACCCGAGCGTCTTCGCGGCGATGAACGCGGCGCCGACATGGTTCGGGTGCGGGGCCGGGCGCATTTCCCGGCGGAGATCATCCGCAGTGACAAGACTCTGCGCGTTCACCAGACCCTCGATCGTGGCGACCGCGTCCGCAGACCAGTTGTTGTCCTCCAGGACTGCTGCCTTCACCGCTTACCCCTTCGATAGGCACTGTTGTCTTCCTCGGTGCGCTGCTCACGGGCCCGGTCGATGATGAACGCGAGCTCGTCCGGGCTGATGGGGGAGTGCTTGACCTTTTGGCCGCCAGTCGGCCGCCCCTGTATCGGCTGCCTGCTGAGGTTCCGGCGGGTGCCGCGGCGGGCGCCTGTGTCGCTCATGCCGCCTCCGCAACTCGACGGGCGGCCGCCGCTTCGTTCGCCTGCTGCATGACGTTCTTGACCGCTTCCTCGCCGGTCGGATCCTGGTGTTGCAGCACGTACGCTTCCGCGTCCTCCTGCAACCAGCCCTCGCAGCGCTTCTCGAACCGCCGGGCAGACTTCTTCATCTGCGAGAACGTGAGACCGAGGCCGTCTTCCGTGTTCTTACGCATCACGATGGGGAGCAAATTGGGCATGACGAATCGCCCTTTCTCCGGCAGTGGAACACCGGGTGAGGTAAAGAGGTGTGGGTGGGGTGCCCTGATGCGGGCGAAAGGTGGATCTGGCCGGCGCCTGGCGCTGCGGCTGGTACTGCTACTTGCTTGGCGGTTCTGCGGGGAGCTGGTCGAGCCAAGCGTCAAGGTCCGCGTGGCGGATGACTGCTTTTGTGTTCGCGTATCGGGCGAGCAGGTGGCCGTCGTATACGGCTTGCTTGATGGTGCGGATGGAGTAGCCGGTCTGCTGCGCGGCTTGCTCGTAGGTGTAGGCGATCTGGCTCATACCGCCGCCGCCATGAAGTCTGCTGGGAGGATGGTCGACGGTGCTACGTTGAGTGCTCCAGCGACTTTGCGGAGTTCTTCGACTGTGAAGCTGCGGGCGTCGTCGCGGTGCTGTTCGAGGCTGCGTCGGAGTTTGGAGTACGAGAGGCCGGTGTTCTCGGCGAGGGCCTTCCTGGTGATGCCCTTGACGATCATGGCGTGCATGATTCGGTCTGCTACGTCGGCGTCTGCCGCGTTGTTCACGTGGCGTGTTGTGGTGTTCATGTAGCCACCGTAAGTGTTCGTTCGGACAATCGCAAGTACGACACATTGGCGTGTCTCAGTAGTCCGTTTCGAAAATTGAGTAGTCCGTTTGGGCAACAAAAGTTGCCGAAGGAGTTGTTAAGTTGTCCAAATGTAGTTAAGTTTGGACACATGAACACGTTTGAGGGACTCGAAGCAGCCATTGCCACCCAGATCAAGGTGGAGCTGGTCGAGCGGTCTATGGACCAAAAGGACCTGGCCGAGGCTATCGAGATTGAGCGCGCAACCCTCAATCGCTACATGACGGGCAAGCGCTCAATCCCGATGCCGACCTTCTTTCGGATCGCCGAAACCTTCGGCTTGAGCCCGCGTCAGCTCATGGAGCGCGCCGAGGCTCGACTGTCTCGATGAGTTCTGATGGGCGCACGCCGGCGAGTTCGGCAGCGTCCACCAGGTCGCGCACCGTCTCGATTTTCCTGGCTTCTACGCCCATTCATACCCCCGCTTGTAAATTCGAATATCTGTTCGAGTAATCAACCCTATCGGCATCCGCCGACATTGTGAATGAGTACACCCACGCCAGCTAATTTAGCGCATCTACAGTGCAAAGCTGGTCGCCGGCGGGGGTGAAGCTGGGATACACCTGTGAGCACATATGTGACGACACAGCTTGTATGGGACGTTCGTGCAGGTCAGGGCGCAGTTCGGCCGAATTCTCGCTTAGATTGTTGCAATGCCCAGTGGTTCTGAGCCGACTCCCGGCGCCTTTTCGAGAGCCGTGACAGCAGAGCTCCGAGGAGTTATGGGCCGCCACGGGATCAGCGCCAGGCAGATAGCCGATGCTGCCAACCGCTCGCCCGGCTACGTGACGAAGCGGCTCCGCGACGAGGCGTCATTCACCACCCAAGACCTGGCTGACATATGCGCTGGTATCAACCTGGACCTGTTGGCCCTTCTGGTGGCCTCCGTGCGGGCCTCCAAGCGCCTCTGAGACGACGAAAAGCCCCCGCACTCGTGGATGTGAGTGCGGGGGCTTTTTTGTACGCCAGCGAGGCGGTGCGCTGCGACGCATCCGGGTGCACGACTATGAGCAATGAGTACACCGTGGAGTACACCTGAGCAATTTCGGGAAACGAAAAATCCCCCAGGACCGTTGAGTTCTAGGGGATTTCTTCGAGCTTCCTATCAGAATCGAACTGATGACCTTTTCATTACGAGTGAAACGCTCTACCGACTGAGCTAAGGAAGCACCGCGTGAGCCTCCGGCGGACCGGGCGGATCATGCAAGAGTCAACTGTAATGGAGGGTCCGCGCCCGGGTCAAAATGACCGGAACGGACGCGGACACAGCCCCGGAACGGCCCTAGCAGACGGTGTTGTCCGCCGGGGTTTTGCCGTCCACGAGGTACCCGTCCACCGCGTTGCCGATGCAACTGTTGGACCGGCCGTAGGCGGTGTGGCCCTCACCCTTCCAGGTCAGCAGCGAGGCCTTGCCCAGCTGCTTCCGCAGCGAACCGGCCCACTCCACCGGCGTCGCAGGGTCCCCGGTGGTGCCGATGACCACGATGTCCGTGGAGCCCTTGTACTGCACCGGTGCGGGGGTGCGCTGGCTCTTGTACGGCCAGTCCTTGCAGCTGGTGGCGCCGTAGGCGAAGTAGTAGCCCAGGGTGGGGGAGAGCTGGCGGAGGCGCTGGTCTTCGGCCCGCATCTCGGCGGTGTCCGCGTCCATCGGGTAGTCCAGGCAGTTGACGGCGGTGAAGGCAAAGGTGGAGTTCGCCGAGTAGGTCCCGTTCGGTTCCCGGTCCGCGCCGAAGTCGGAGAGCCGCAGCATGGGGGAGACATCGCCCTTCTTGGCGCTGTCCAGGGCCTGGGTCAGCAGGGGCCAGTTGTCGTCGTTGTAGAACGGCAGGATGAAGCCGCTAACGAACATCGAGGCGTTGACCACCCGGCCGTCCTTGGCGGTCTTCGGGCTGGCTTCGACGGACGCGATGATGTCCTGGATCTCCCGGATGGCGTCGTCGGCGCTGCCGCTGAAGGGGCAGCCGCTGTTCTGCAGGCAGTGCGTGACGTACGCGCGGATCGCCTTCTCGAACGCCTTCGCCTGGCCGGCGGTCAGCTCCTCGTAGTTCAGCGACGGATCGAGTGCCCCGTCCAGGACCATGTGGCCCACGTTGTCCGGGAACAGGGAGGCGTAGGTGGAGCCCAGGAACGTGCCGTAGGAGTAGCCAAGGTAGTTCAGCTTCGCGTCGTTGAGCACCCCGCGCAGCACGTCCATGTCCTTGGCGGCGCTGACGGTGTCCACGTGGCCCAGGACCGGGCCGGTCTTCTCCGCGCACTTGGCGGCGATCGCCTTGTTGTCAGCGAGGGCGTCGGCCAGGCCGGCGTCGGTGTCCATCTTGTAGACCTTGGCGCGGTTCGCGTCCCGCTCCTGGTCGGTGAGGCAGGTGACCGGCGCGGAACGCTTGACCCCGCGCGGGTCGAAGCCGATGACGTCGTAGTTCGCCCTGACCTTGTCGGAGATGTTCGTGGCGCCGGCGTCCCGCACAAAGTCGACGCCGGACCCGCCGGGGCCGCCCGGGTTGACCAGAAGGCTGCCCTTCTTGTTGCCGCCCTTGGCCGCCAGCTTCAGGATGGCGAGGTCGATGCTGCCGCCGTCGGGCTTGCTGTAGTCCACCGGGACCTTGACCTTGGCGCACTGGAAGTCACCCTCGCAGCGGGACCAGGTCAGCTGCTGGGTGTAGAAGCTGCGCAGTTCCGCCGGAGCCGCGGCCGCGATGGACGGATCGGCGGACGCGGGGGCCGCGGAGGACTGGTTGTTGCCCGACCCGAACAGCGTGCAGGACGAGAGCACCAGGGCCAGCACCAGGCCCAGTGCCAGGGCGCCGGCCGAGCGCAGGCCGGACCACGGGGGTCGGCTGCCGGCGGGCCGGGATGGTGCTGACGTCATGCGGTTCTCCTCGGGACAGACAACGTAAAAGAGCGGGACAGAAGCTGGGGGTCAGATGAGGCTGGCGGCCATGGACTCGACCGCCAGCAGGGGAGCGACGTTGGAGGTGGTGATCCGTTGCCGGGCGGTGTTGATGGCATCCATCCGCGCCAGCGTCGTCTCCGGGGTGGAGCGGCCGGCGAATTCCTGGAGTTCGTCGCGGAGTTCGAGGTTGACCAGGTCCACGGCGTTGCCCATCTGGATGATCAGCACGTCGCGGTAGAAGGACAGGAGGTCCGTCAGCGTGCGGTCCAGCGAGTCCGTGATGGAGCGCTTGGCCCGCCGCTTCTGGTCATCCTCCAGCTGTTTGACCTGGCCGCGCATCGCCGGCGGCAGCGGGCCGCTCTCGGGGGCGCCCAGGGTGGCCAGCAGCGCGGCCCTCTCGGCGGCGTCGCGCTCCTCGTTGGAGCTGGTGGCTTCCTCCGTGGCGATCTTCACCAGCTTGTCCGCCATCATGACGGCGGCGGTGACCCCGCGCAGGTGCAGCGGGAACCGGACCGTGTCCAGCCGGCGCTGCCGGGCGTCCGGGTCCCGGGCCAGCCGGCGGGCGATGCCCACGTGGCTCTGCGCGGCGCGGGCGGCGCGCTCGGCGACGTCGGGTGCGATCCCGTCCCGGCTGACCAGGAGTGCGGCGACGTCGGCCGCGGGCGGCAGCCGCAGGGCCACGGGGCGGCAGCGGGACCGGATGGTCACCAGCACGTCCGCGGGGGAGGGGGCGCAGAGCATCCAGATGGTCCGCGGGGTGGGTTCCTCGATGGCCTTGAGCAGCACGTTGGTGGTCCGCTCCGCCATCCGGTCCGCGTCTTCCACCACGATGATCCGCCACCGCGCCGAGGACGGCCGGTTCCCGGCGGTGGACACCAGTTCGCGGGCCTCGTCGATGGTGATGGTGACCTTCTCGGTGCGCACGAACGTCACGTCCGAGTGCGTCTCGCCGACGATCGTCTGGCAGGCGTGGCACTGCCCGCAGCCGCGCCGGCTGATGTCGTCCTGGTCGCAGTTCAGGGCCGCGGCGAAGGCCTTGGCGGCGTTGGAGCGGCCGGATCCCGGCGGCCCCGTGAAGAGCCAGGCGTGGGTCAGGCCCTCGCCCTCCGCGGCCTGCCGGAGCTGGTCGACGACGGCGGGCTGGCCCTGCAGGTCGTCCCAGACACTCATGCCGAGCTGCCTTGCCGGAGCGCCAGCAGCGCGTCCACCCGGTCCGCGATCTGCGCAGCCAGGTCATCCACCGGCAGGTGCGCGTCCAGGACCAGGTACTGGCCCGGCCGCGCCGCCGCGAGCTCGAGGAAGGCGCCGCGGATCCGGGCGTGGAAGTCGTCCGCCTCGGATTCGAGCCGGTCCTCGGCTGCATCCCCGGCGGTGCGGCGGCGGCGCCCGTCCGCGGGGTCGACGTCGAGCAGGACGGTCAGGTCCGGCCAGAGCCCGGCGGTGGCCCACTCGTTGATCTCGCGCACCCGGTCCGTGCCCAGATGCCGGCCGGCGCCCTGGTAGGCGACGGAGGAGTCGATGTAACGGTCGGTCAGGACCACGTCGCCGCGTTCCAGGGCCGGCCGCAGGACCTGCTCGGCGTGGGCGGCGCGGGAGGCGGCGAAAATCAGCGCCTCGGTCCGGCCGTCGATCTCGCCGTGGCCGTGGTCAAGCACCAGGGAGCGCAGCTTCTCGCCAATCGGGGTACCCCCGGGCTCCCGGGTGCGCAGGACGGTGAGGCCGCGTGACTCCAGCGCCGCGGCCAGCGCGGCCGCCTGCGTGGACTTGCCGGCGCCGTCGCCGCCTTCGAAGGCGATCAACAGGCCGGGGAACGGCCCGCGGGCAGGGCCGGGAGTCTGGGAAGTCACTGCTCTAGCGTACCGACAACCACGGACACTGTGCTGGTGCGCCGTAACGCCCTGCGGGTCCCGCGCCGCCCCACGTACCCTGTCAGCATGAGTCTCTCCGAAGATCAGGCCGCCGTGCTGTCCGCCGAAACCGTCGTGGTCGCGGCGGGCCGTCCGCCGCGCGAACGCGACGCCCCGGTCAACCCGCCGCTGGTGCTGTCCTCCACCTACTTCGGCACCGGGCCGCTGGGCCCCGGCGACCGCGGCTACGGCCGGTACTCCAACCCCACCTGGGACCCTTTCGAGGAGGCCCTGGCGCAGCTGGAGGGAGCCTCACTGCCAGGGCTGCTCTACGCCTCCGGGCTTGCGGCCGTCAGCTCGGCGCTCTCCCTGGTCCCGCCGCAGAGCGTGCTGGTGATGCCCTCGCACAGCTATGCCGGTTCACTGGTGATGGCTACCGAACTGGCCGAGGCCGGGGCACTGGAACTGCGGACCGTGGACATCGCGGACACGGACGCCGTCCTGGCCCAGCTGGCGCCCGCGCAGGGCAAGCCGGCCAGCGTGCTTTGGCTGGAGAGCCCCACCAACCCGATGCTCGGCGTCGCGGACATCCGCGCCCTCACCGCCGCAGCCCACGACGCCGGGGCCATCGTCATCACGGACAACACCTTCTCCACCCCGCTGGTGCAACAGCCGCTGTCCCTGGGCTCCGACGTCGTGCTGCACTCGGTGACCAAGTACCTCGCCGGGCACTCCGACGTCGTCCTCGGCGCCCTGGTGACCTCGGATGAGGCGCTGCACGCCCGCCTGCTGCACCACCGCACCATCCACGGCGGGATCGCCGGGCCGTTCGAGGCCTGGCTGGCGCTGCGCGGGCTGCGCACCTTGGCGCTGCGGATCGAACGCTCGCAGGCGTCTGCCGCCATCCTCGCGGAGCGTCTGGCCCGTCATCCCCGGGTGGGCAGCATCCGGTACCCGGGCCTTCCCACGGACCCCGGCCATCAGCGGGCCAAGGAGCAGATGACGGGCTTCGGCTCGATCCTTTGCATCGAAATGGCTCCCGCGGGCGGGCTGAGCGGCGCTGACGCGGCGGACCGGATGATCACCGGCCTGCGGCTCTGGCTGCCCGCCACCTCCCTTGGCGGGGTGGAATCCCTGATCGAACGGCGGCGCCGGCACACCGCCGAGCCGCTCAGCGTGCCGGAGAGTCTGGTGCGCCTCAGCGTCGGGATCGAAAATGTCGAGGACCTGTGGGCCGATTTGGAGCAGGCCCTCGCCACTTTGGACGGTTAGGCTTGGGACATGGACGGACGCTTGCTGATTGACTTTGCCGACAGGGGAATCTACTTCCTCCTTGCCTTGGTGGCCCTGGGGCTCGAGGTGTGGGCATTCTTCGACTGCCTGCGGCACAAGCCCAACGCGTTCGAGGCCATGTCCAAGCGCACCAAGACCTTCTGGCTCGCCCTCACCGGCGGCGCCCTGGCCATCGGCCTGCTGTCCCTGCTGGGCGGCGGCGGTGGCTTCTTCGGCCCGCTGGGTCTGTTCGGCCTCGCGGCCGTCACCGCGGCCTCCGTTTACCTCGCGGACGTCCGTCCGGCCGTCCGCGACGCCGGCCGCGGCGGCAGCCGCAATATGGGCCCTTACGGCCCCTGGTGACCCTGGCGGCCGCCCTCCGCGGCCAGTAATCCGGCAGGAGCCACCGCGGCCCAGGCCACGGACAGTTCCCCGAGCCGCCAGCGGGACGGCCCGTCCAGCACGGGCCAGCCGGCCTCCCGCAGCGCACGGCAGGTTGCCACCCAGCGCTGCCGGTGCCCGAAGGAAGCCAACGGCGCCGCCTCCAGCCAGGCCTTGTCCAGTGCCTGCAGGAAGGTGTGCACCTTCTCGCCGGGAACGTTGCGGTGGATCAGGGCCTTCGGGAGCCGTTCGGCAATCTCGGATGGCAGCTCCACGGACCCGAAGCGCAGGGACAATCCCAGGCTGATCGGACCCCCGGCGTCGAGCGCCACCCAGGTGACGTTCCGCCCGATCTCGTCGCAGGTCCCGTCGACGAAGAGTCCGCCGGGAGCCAGCCGGTCCTGGACCAGCCGCCAGATCGCCGGGACGTCGGCCTCCTCATACTGGCGGAGCACGTTGAAGGCCCGCACCAGCACGGGCCGGCCGGGCACCGGCAGTTCGAAGCCGCCCAGTTGAAAGCTCAGCCCGGGCCGTTCCAGCGCCTTCGCCTGGCGGACCCGTTCCGGTTCGATCTCGATGCCCACCACACGGACATCCGGGCGGACGGCGGAGAGCCGCTGGAAAAGTTCGACGGCGGTGGCGGGGGAGGCGCCGTAGCCCAGGTCCACCACCAGGGGGTCGGCCGCGGTGCGCAGCCGCCACGCCTGCGGCCCGGCCAGCCACCGGTCCACCCGGCGCATCCGGTTGGGGTTGGTGGTGCCGCGGGTCACGTTGCCCACCGGCCGCCCGGCGCGTGTTCCGCCCCGGGGTCCGGGGGACGCCACCCGCTCAGCCTTCTGCACCACGGCTTAACCCTAGCCTCCGGCCGGTTGGCCGGGTGCAGAAGCCCGGGTGCAGGAGCCCCTGTGCGGGAGCCCCGGTGTAACGGACGGCGCCGCCGGCGGGGGCTCGGCTAGGATGACAACCATGACTTACAAGCTGATCCTGCTGCGCCACGGGCACAGCGAATGGAACGCCAAGAATCTGTTCACCGGCTGGGTGGACGTGGACCTGAATGACCAGGGACGGGCCGAGGCGGTGCGCGGCGGCGAGTTGCTCGCGGAGAACAACGTCCTCCCGGACATCCTCTACACCTCGCGCCTGAAGCGGGCCATCAACACCGCCAACCTGGCCCTCGACAAGGCGGACCGCGGCTGGATCGACGTCAAGCGTGACTGGCGCCTGAACGAGCGCCACTACGGAGCGCTGCAGGGCAAGGACAAGGCCCAGACCCTGGCCGAGTACGGCGAGGAGCAGTTCATGACCTGGCGCCGGTCCTACGACACCCCGCCGCCGCCCCTGGCCGACGACTCCGAGTTCTCCCAGGTGGGCGACCCGCGCTACAAGGACCTCGGCGACGAGATGCCCCGCACCGAATGCCTCAAGGACGTTCTGGTCCGACTCCTGCCGTACTGGGAATCGGACATCAAGGAAGACCTGAAGGCCGGCAAGACCGTGCTGGTGACCGCCCACGGCAACTCCCTGCGCGCCCTGGTCAAGCACCTGGACGGGATCAGCGACGAGGACATCGCCGGCCTGAACATCCCCACCGGCATCCCGCTGGTCTACGACCTGGACGAGAACTTCAAGCCGCTGAACCCGGGCGGAACGTACCTTGACCCGGAGGCCGCTGCCGAGTCCATCAAGGCCGTGGCGAACCAGGGCAAGAAGTAGCCCCGGAAGTTCCCCGGAAACGTCGACGGCGGCCGTCCACCCCCAAGGTGGACGGCCGCCGTCGTTTGTTCTGAATCGTTTGCGAGGAAGCGCCGCTAGCGGTCCTAGCGCTACTAGCTGTGCTCGATGCTGTTCGGGTGCCAGGCACCGGTGACCAGGTAGGTCACCTTCTGCGCCACGGACACGCCGTGGTCTGCGAAGCGCTCGAAGTAGCGGCTGGCCAGGGCCACGTCCACGGTGGTGGCGGCGGACTCGGCCCAGTCGCCGCGGGCGATCGCCTTGAACACGGACAGGTGCAGGTCGTTGACGGTGGTGTTGGCCTTCAGGATGTCCCGGGCCACCTCCAGGTCGCGGGTCTCCAGCAGGATGGTCAGCTTTTCGGCGATCTCCAGGTCAGCCTTCGCGAACTCCCGGAACGTGTCCTGCAGCGGCGCGGGGATGACGTTGGCCGGGTAGCGGAGCCGGGCCAGCTGGGCGATGTGCCGGGCGAGGTCGCCCATCCGCTCCAGCGAGGCGCTCATCCGCAGCGAGCCGACGATCATGCGTAGGTCGCTGGCCACCGGGCCCTGGAGGGCCAGGATGTCGATGGCGCGCTCGTCGAGGCTGTTCTGCAGGAAGTCGATGCGGGCATCGGCGGCAATGACGTCCTCGGCGAGGTCGACGTCGGCACCTTCGAAAGCGGTGGTGGCCTTCTCGAAGGCCTCGCTGACCAGCTTGGAAATCTCTACGAGCTGTTCACCGACCTGGGCGAGCTCTTCCTGAAAAACCTTACGCACGGGGCGTCCTTTCCTCGTCAACGTCGCGGACGGCCGCTGGGCCGGCAACGTCTGGTTTCGCCGTAGCGGCGTTCAACCTGCCACCCTGCCACTCGTCGGTGAACTGTTGCGCCCCACTAGATGAACGTTAGCTGAACCAGCCCCGGAACCGCACACGTTTTCAATTGAGCCGCCCGCGCACCGCATAAGCTGGAGCCGTGGATCCAATGCTCATCGGTGTGATCGCGGGCCTCATCGGCTTGGCGCTCGGCGTCTTCGGCGTGCTCGCGTTCCGCCTCAGCGAACAGCAGCGCCGGATCAGCGACGTCGAAACCGACGAACCCTCCCTGCCCGAGGGCGCCGCCGAGGTCCTGGCCGTCCTGGGCCGGGCGTTCGTGGTGGTGGACGCGATCGACGGCGTCGTCCGGGCCAGTCCCGCCGCCTACGCCTACGGCCTGGTCCGCGGGCATACCGTGGTCCACCAGCAGCTGCTCGAGCTGACCGCCAAGGTCCGCCGCGACGGCGTGATCCTGGAGAAGCAGCTCGAACTGCCCCGCGGCCCGCTCGGCCAGGGGACCCTGATCGTCCAGGTCCGTGCGGCCATGCTCGGTGAGGAATACATCCTGCTCCTGGCCGATGACCGCACCGAAATCACCCGCACCGAGGAGATCCGCAACGACTTCGTCGCCAACGTCTCGCACGAGCTGAAGACCCCGGTCGGGGCGATCTCGCTGCTGGCCGAGGCGCTGGAGGCCTCCCCGGATGACGAGGAAGCGGTCCGCCGCTTCGCCAAGCGGATGCACAAGGAGTCCACCCGGCTTGCCGCCCTGGTGCAGGACATCATCGAACTCTCCCGGCTGCAGGGCGCCAACGTCGCCCAGGCCGCGCACCCGGTGGACATCAACACCGTCGTCGCCGAGGCCGTGGACCGCTCCCAGCTGCCGGCCGAGAGCAAGAACATCGAGATCGTGGTCGGCGGCCGGACCGACGCGATGGTCTACGGCGACCAGGACCTCCTCGTCACCGCCCTGCGCAACCTGATCGACAACGCCATCCGCTACTCGCCGGAGAACACCCGCGTCGGGGTCGGCGTCCGCTCCCGCGACGGCCTGGTGTCCGTCTCCGTGACGGACCAGGGCGAGGGCCTGAGCCCGGAGGACCAGGAGCGCGTGTTCGAGCGCTTCTACCGGGTGGACTCGGCGCGCTCCCGCCACACCGGCGGCACCGGGCTGGGCCTGAGCATCGTCAAGCACGTCATGGCCAACCACGGCGGCGAGGTCACGCTCTGGTCCCAGCCGGGCCAGGGCTCCACCTTCACCCTCCGGCTGCCGGAGATGGAAGGCCAGGACGCACCCGCCGTCGATCCGCGCCGGGCACCCCACAGCGAACGACCCGAACGACGCGACGCCGCCGGCGTCCATGAACAAGGAGCTAGCGCTTGAGCCGGATTCTTATTGTCGAGGACGAGGAGTCCTTCAGCGACCCGCTGTCCTTCCTCCTGGGGAAGGAAGGGTTCGAGGTGGAAGTCGTGGACAACGGCCTCGATGCAATCACCGAGTTCGACCGCAACGGCGCCGATCTGGTCCTCCTGGACCTGCAGCTGCCCGGGCAGTCCGGTACGGAGGTCTGCCGGCAGCTGCGGCAGCGTTCCTCGGTCCCGGTCATCATGCTGACCGCCAAGGACGCCGAGATCGACAAGGTGGTGGGCCTGGAACTCGGCGCCGACGACTACGTCACCAAGCCCTACTCCTCCCGCGAGCTCGTCGCCCGCGTCAGGGCCGTGCTGCGCCGGCACGGCGAACCGGAGGAGCTGGTTTCCAGCACCGTTCAGGCGGGCCCGGTCCGGATGGACGTCGAAAGGCACGTCGTCAGCGTCCAGGGCGAGCAGGTCTCCCTGCCGCTGAAGGAGTTCGAACTGCTGGAAATGCTGCTGCGCAACTCCGGCCGCGTCCTGACCCGCGGGCAGCTGATCGACCGGGTCTGGGGGTCTGACTACGTCGGCGACACCAAGACCCTCGACGTGCACGTCAAGCGGCTGCGCAGCAAGATCGAGCCGGACCCCTCCGCACCGCGGCACCTGATCACCGTCCGCGGCCTGGGCTACAAGTTCGAGCCCTAAACGAACCTACTGCGTACAGCCGGCACGGTGCAGATCGGGCCGGCATAACAAAGGAGCGGCACCCCGCGAGGGGTGCCGCTCCTTTGTTTTTGTGGTGCCTGGTGCCGGTTAGCGGCTGGCCGTCGGGGACGGCGTCGCGGATTCGGAGGCCGACGACGACGGCGAGGCCGAGCTGGACGCCGAGCTCGAGGAGGTGGCCGTCGGGGTCGGGGTCGGGATGTACTTCTTGTAATCCGTGATCGTGCCGTCCAGCACCGGCATGTTGAACTTGGCCTTCATGTTGGTGGCACTCTCGGAGAGGGTGACCTCCACCAGCGAACCGGGCTTCCCGCCGGTGGTGCTCAGGGTTGCAGAGTCGGTGCTGTCGTTGAGCAGGACGTAGGAGTTCTTCTTGACCGGCACCTGGGTCTGCGAGCCGCTGGCACCGTTGATGGTCAGCGTGACGTCGTTGGACGAGGTGTTGTACACGGCACCGAGCACGCGGCCGGGCTTGTTCTCACCGTCGGAGACGATCATCATGTTGCGCAGCTGCACCGGGCCGAGGTCCGTGCGGGTTCCGTCGGAGGCGGAGTACTGCACCGAGGTCTGCTGGGGGTTGATGTAGCCGCAACCGGAGACGGACAGCAGGCCAATGCCAAGTGCCGCCGTTGCCATTGCCAGCTTGCCGCGCCGGCCCGGGGTCATCGCAGTGAAACGCACGTCACGCACTCCTTGAGAGTCTTGAAACAGTATTCAGCCATAGCCTATCGGCAACCGGGCCCAAACGAGGATTCCTATGCCGCCCCGGTGACGCTATGAAGGGAGCCGTGCAGCGGGCCCCGGCGTCCCCGCCGTCGTCGTTGGCGGCCTCCTGAAGCACCTTGGCGCGGCCCACGCAATGCACTATTATCCGCATCCGTCAAGGGGTTTGAGCCGCCGATTGGGGCCATTTTCCGCGGAATCTCGCGGTTTCTACGCCGGAACCATGCCAGTCGTATGCCTTAATCGTGATAAACTGGTCTGCGGGAAAGGGGAATGTCCACATGGTTTTTGAGGTCGGCGAGACAGTAGTTTACCCTCACCACGGTGCAGCAAAAATTGAAGAGATCAAGATGCGCACTGTCAAGGGCGAAGAGAAAATGTATCTCAAGCTCAAGGTGGCTCAGGGTGATCTGACCATTGAAGTTCCAGCAGAAAACGTTGACCTTGTTGGGGTCCGGGACGTAGTGGGCAAGGAAGGCCTGGAGCACGTGTTTGACGTGCTTCGTGCCGAGTTCACTGAAGAGCCCACCAACTGGTCGCGTCGTTACAAGGCAAACCTGGAAAAGCTTGCCTCCGGTGACGTGATCAAGGTAGCCGAGGTCGTCCGCGACCTGTGGCGCCGCGACCACGACCGCGGTCTCTCCGCAGGGGAGAAGCGCATGCTGGCCAAGGCCCGCCAGATTCTGATTTCAGAACTGGCTCTGGCTGAGAAGACCGACGAGGAGAAGGCTGCAAGCGTTCTCGACGAGGTCCTGGCTTCCTAACTAAGAATCGAACCCCGGTGGCGTCAGGCCGCCGGGGCTTCTTTTTGCCCAAAACCGGCCCAACTGACTCGCAGTAGATGCCGTTATGGGCCCTCAAAACGGCATCAACTGCCAGCTAGTTGGGTCCCGCCCACCGGCCGGGACGTAGGCTTGAGCGCATGACTACTCCATCGGCCGCCCCCGTCACCGCGGTCATCCTCGTGGCCGCCGGATCCGGCCAGCGGCTGGGTTACGGAATGCCCAAGGCCAAGGTCCCCCTGGGCGGGGACAGCATCCTCATCCACGCCCTCCGCGGGGTCGCCGCCGCCGGGGTCGCCCGGCAGATCTGCGTCGCACTCCCGCCCGGAGACCGGGAGCTGGCCGCGCAGTGCGAGGCGTTCGCCGAGGAACTGCGGCACGGTGGCGGGGACGGGACGGAGACCCCCGAGATCACGGCCGTCGACGGCGGCGCCAGCCGCGCCGATTCGGTGCGCGCCGCCCTGGCCGCCCTGCACCCGGGCACCCGGTCCGTCCTGGTGCACGACGCCGCCCGGGCCCTGGCACCGGAGGCCGTCTTCCATCGCGTGGCCGAGGCCCTGGCCGCCGGAGCGCAGGCCGTCATCCCCGTCCTGCCCGTGGTGGACACGGTGAAGACCGTCGCCCGGACCACCGGCCCGGATGCGGACATCGCGCCGGAACTGGTCACCGGCACCGCACCCCGGGAGGCGCTGCGCGCCGTCCAGACCCCGCAGGGCTTCGGCCTGGACACCCTCCGCCGGGCCCACGAATCCGCTGAAGCATTCGACGAAGCCCAGGCGGCCGCCGTCACCGACGACGCCATGCTGGTGGAACTGCTGGGCGTTCCCGTCCACGCGGTCCGCGGCGCCAGCCAGTCGCTGAAGATCACCACACCGCTGGACCTGATCCTGGCCGAGGGCCTGCTTGAGGGTCCCCTCGGCGCCCGCTGGGTGGAAGGCTGACCATGGAACCGGAGCAACGCCCCCTGCTGCCGCGCACCGGCATCGGCATCGACGTCCACGCCTACGCCCCGGACGAGGCACCCCAGCCGCTCTGGCTCGGCGGCCTCCACTGGGAGGGTGAGCGCGGGCTGGCCGGCCACTCCGACGCCGACCCGGTGGCCCACGCCGCGGCCGACGCCCTGTTCTCCGCCTGCGGCATCGGCGACCTCGGCACCCACTTCGGCACGGACCGGCCCGAATACGCCGGAGCCTCCGGCGTCACCCTGCTGACCGAGGCGGCCCGGATCGTCCGCGCCGCCGGCTGGGAGATCGGCAACATCGCCGTACAGTTCGTCGCCAACCGGCCCAAGTTCGGCCCCCGCCGGGAGGAGTCCCAGCGGGTGCTCAGCGAGGCGGCCGGAGCCCCTGTCAGCGTCACCGCCACCACCAGCGACGGGCTCGGTTTCACCGGCCGCGGCGAGGGCATCGCGGCCACCGCCACCGCCCTGGTCTACCCGGCCGACTCCGCCGGCGGCGCCGATCTGGCCTAGGCTTAACGGACAACCCCGCCCGGAACGTCAGGAGTTTCCCGTGAAAAAGCTAGCCCCCGCCGTCGTCCTCGCCACAGGACTGCTGCTGGCCGGGTGCGCCGGATCCACCCCGCCTGCCGCCAGCCCCACGCCGTCGCGCATGAGCGTGGACGAGAGCTGCAAGTTCCTGAACACGGACACCTTCGTGCCCACGGGCAGCGACAAGGACAAGGCCGGGCAGATCAGCAAGCACTACCAGGAGGTCGCGGACAAGGTGGCCCCCGAGGTGGCCGAACCCATCCAGAAGATGGCCGACGTCATGAAGCAGGTCGCGGGCAGCTCCACCGGAGTCCGGACCACCGACCAGCTCAACCAGCTGCGCCAGAACATGGACCAGATCGGCCAGCACTGCAAGTAACGGACCAGCCGGCGGCAACCCCGCATCGGCTAGTCTGGACCGGTGACCCTGCGCTTCTATGACACTGCATCCGCCGAAGTCCGCGACTTCGTCCCCCTGGTTCCGGGGAAGGTAAGCCTCTACTACTGCGGCGCCACGGTGCAGGGCATGCCTCACGTCGGTCACATCCGCTCCGCGATCGCCTTCGACCAGCTCACCCGCTGGCTGCAGTACCGAGGCTTCCGGGTCACCACGGTCCGCAACGTCACGGACATTGACGACAAGATCCTCGCCAAGTCCGCCGAGTCGTTCGCGCCCGGCGTCGACGAGGGCGACGGCACCGTCCGCGAAGAGGAATGGTGGGCGCTGGCCTACCGCTACGAGCAGGAATTCCGTAAGGCATACGACACCCTGGGCGTCTCCAGGCCCACCTACGAGCCCCGTGCCACGGGCCACATCCCCGAGATGCACGCCCTGATTCAGCTGCTGATCGACCGCGGCCACGCCTACCCGGCGCTCGATGACTCCGGCGACGTTTACTTCGATGTCCGCTCCTGGTCCGCCTACGGGTCCCTGACCCGGCAGAAGATCGAGGACATGCAGGGCGCCCCCGACGCCGACCCGCGCGGGAAGAAGGACCCCCGGGACTTCGCGCTCTGGAAGGGCCACAAGGACGGCGAGCCGACGACGGCGAGCTGGGCCTCCCCGTGGGGCGCCGGCCGCCCGGGCTGGCACCTCGAGTGCTCCGCGATGGTCACCAAATACCTCGGCACCGAGTTCGACATCCACGGCGGCGGCCTGGACCTGCGCTTCCCGCACCACGAGAACGAAATGGCCCAGTCCCAGGCGGCCGGCCACGGCTTCGCGAACTTCTGGATGCACAACGGCATGGTCACCTACGCCGGCGAGAAGATGTCCAAGTCCATCGGCAACACCATCAGCCCGGCCGAGATGCTCGAACTAGCCCCGCCGCGGGTGGTCCGCTACTACCTCGGCCAGGCCCAGTACCGCTCTGTGCTGGACTACCAGCCCACCTCGCTGCAGGAAGCCGCCGCCGCCGTCGAACGCATCGACGGGTTCATCAGCCGCGCCGTGCGGGCCCTGTCCGACGGCGGGAACTACAGCATCTCCACCTATGGCGCCGTTCCAGAGGCGTTCGAACGCGCCATGGACGATGACCTGAACGTCCCGCAGGCCCTCGCCGTCCTGCACGAGACCGTCCGGGCCGGCAACACCGCCCTGACCGACGGCCGGACCGAAGACGCCCGCCAGGCCCTGCACCAGGTCCACGACATGCTGCGGGTCCTCGGCCTGAACGACACCGCTGCCCCCGCGGTGGACGGCCAGGCCACCACCGCGCTCGGCGTGCTGGTGGAGGCGCAGCTGGCAGCCCGGGCGCAGGCGAGGGCGGCCAAGGACTGGCCCGCCTCCGACGCCATCCGGGACACCTTGGCCGCGGCCGGCGTCGTCGTCGAGGACGGCGCGGACGGCGCCAGCTGGAGCCTCAAGCGCGGCTGAGCCCCGGCGGCCGGGCGGCCCGCCGCACCCGCGCGGTCGAGGATTTAACCCGAGTCAGTAGACTGGAGTCCAGACTTATCAACGATTCGCGTACTTCAAAGGGTGAAACTCATGGCCAATAACGGTCGCCGCTCGGTCAAACAGAAGAAGGGTCCCACCGTCGGGACCGGCGGCCATGGCCGTAAGGCCCTCGAAGGCAAGGGCCCCACTCCCAAGGCGGAGGACCGGGTCTACCACAAGGCCCACAAGAACAAGCAGCTCGCGGAACGCTCCGCCGCCAAGCGCGGTACCGGAGCCCGCAGCGCCGGCGCCCGCTCCGGCCCCAAGGGCCGCGCCACCGAGGAAGTCGTCACCGGCCGCAACTCCGTGGTCGAGGCGCTCCGCGCCGGCATCCCCGCCAAGGCCCTGCACGTGGCCATCCGCATCGAGATGGACGACCGGGTCAAGGAATCCCTGAAGATCGCGGCCGAGCGCGGCATTCCGCTGCTGGAAACCGGCAAGCCCGAGCTGGACCGGATGACCGACGACGCCATCCACCAGGGCCTGGTCCTGCAGATCCCGCCGTACGAGTACCAGGACGCCTACGAGCTGGCCGAGGAAACCGTCGAGGCGTGGAAGGTGGGCCACATTGCCAATGCCCCGCTCTTCGTCGCCCTCGACGGCATCACCGACCCCCGCAACCTCGGCGCGATCATCCGCTCCGTCTCCGCGTTCAGCGGCCACGGCGTGATCGTTCCCGAGCGCCGGTCCGTCGGCGTGACCGCCTCGGCCTGGAAGACCAGCGCCGGCGCAGCGGTCCGCGTCCCGGTGGCCCGCGCCGCGAACCTCAACAGCACGCTGAAGGCGTTCAAGAACATGGGCATCTTCGTCCTCGGCCTGGACGGCGACGGCGACGTCTCGCTGCCGGACCTGGCGCTGGCGAAGGAACCGGTCTGCATCGTGGTCGGGTCCGAGGGCAAGGGCCTGAGCCGCCTGGTCCGAGAAAACTGCGACCAGATCGTCTCCATCCCGATCGACTCCGCGATGGAATCGCTCAACGCCTCGATGGCCGTCGGCATCTCGCTCTACGAGATCTCCCGCCAGCGCGCCGCCAAGTAAATCGCATCGCGGACGCTCCCTCACCTCAGGTGAGGGAGCGTTGTGGTTTAACGCGCCGGATGTGGGGGAGCGCCAGCTAGAAGCGGTGGCGGTTGGCGAGGACCGGGAGGCTCTTGCGGGCGGCGTCGACCTCGGCGGGGTCCAGGTCCACGAACAGCAGGTCCGGTTCCGCGCCGAGTTCGGCGATCGCCTCGCCGAAGGGGGAAGCCACCAGGGAATGCCCGACGCCGGTGGGGGCGGTGCCCCGGACCTCGAGTCCGGCACTGGACGGGTCGGCCTGACCGCAGGCCACCACGAAGCTGGTCGAGTCTGCGGCGCGGGCCCGTGCCAGCAACGCCCACTGCTCCGCCTTGCCCGGTCCGCTGCCCCAGGAGGCGCTCACCAGGGTTACGACGGCGCCCCGGTCGGCGAGCTCCGTGAACAGGTCCGGGAAACGCACGTCGTAGCAGGTGGCGAGGCCCATGGTGACGCCGCCGACGTCGAACGTCACCGGCTCCGTGCCGGCCTCCACCGTGTCGGACTCGGCAAAGCCGAAAGCATCGAAGAGGTGGATCTTGTCGTAGCTGGCGGACACGCCCGGCCCGGTGGCGAGCAGGGTGTTCCGGACCCGGGGCGATCCATCCTTGGCAGATCCCGGCGTGAACATTCCGGCCACCAGCACCAGGTCCTGCTCCGCGGCGATGGCCCGGACGGCCGAGGCCCACGGTCCATCCAGCGGTTCGGCGATGTCCACCAGCGAGTTGCCGAAGGCCCGCATGGTGGCCTCCGGGAAGACCACCAAGTCTGCGCCGCCGGCCTTGGCCCGCGCGGCATACTCCCGGACAAGGTCAAGGTTCCGGTCCATGTCGCGGCCGGTGATGATTTGCGCCAGTGCTATCCGCACGGTTACCTCCAGTTCGGTGCCTGCCTCCAGTATGCCGCGCGGGCCACGCCAGGGCTCGCGCCGCCCGGACGCGCCAGCATCCGCCAGCGCCCGGACGCGCCGGCCCGGGTCATCCGCCGTCGTAACCCGACGGCGTGGAGACGGTGCGGGAGTCGGCCCCGGCTAAGCTATGACCAATGGTCAAGTCCTTTGTAGATTCCGCAACGACCGTGGATGCCTCACGGCCGCTTCCGCTGGGACTGAGCGTGCCGCGCACCGGCTCCCCGGAGACCGACGATCCGCGCGGCTCCTCGGTGAACGTGGCCGTCTATGCCCCCGCCGTCGCCACCCTCGAGGTGGTTTACCAGGCTCCGGGCCGCGGCTGGCAGGTCAAGGCGCTGCCGAACGTTACCGCCGGCGTGCACCACGGCATCGTCGAGGGTCTGCCGGTCGGCTCGCGCTACGGGCTGCGGGCGGCGCCGGAGGCCGAGGCCCTGCCCGTCCCGGTTCCCACCCAGGATTTCGACGACGACGGCGTGCAGCCGCTGTTGCTCGATCCGTATGGCCGCGCCGTGGATCAGCGGGAGAAGCTGATCACCAACGTCCGGATGGCCGGTGACTTCGACTGGGGCGTAGACCGTGCCCCCGCCACGCCGTGGCGTGACACCATCATCTACGAGGCGCACGTGCGCGGGCAGACCATGCTCCACCCGGACATTCCGGAACACCTGCAGGGCACCTACGCCGGCATGGCGCACCCGGCCATGGTCGAGCACCTGGTCTCGTTGGGCGTCACGGCGGTCCAGCTCCTGCCGGTCCACTTCCACCTGGACGAGGCCCACCTGCAGAACCTTGGCCTGACCAACTACTGGGGCTACAACACGGCCGCCTTCTTCGCCCCGCACCCGGACTACGCCACGCAGGCCGCCCGCGACGCCGGGCCGCAGGCGGTGCAGGACGAGTTCAAGGGCATGGTCAAGCTGCTCCACGCGGCCGGCCTCGAGGTGATCCTCGACGTCGTCTACAACCACACCGCGGAGGCCGGTCCGGACGGGCCTGCGCTGAGTTTCCGCGGCCTGGGCGAGCTGCAGTACTACCGCCACGACGGCCAGGGCCGCTACGTGGACACCACCGGCTGCGGCAACTCCCTGAACTTCGGCGAACCCCGGGTGGTGCAGCTGGTCCTCGATTCCCTGCGCTACTGGGTCAACGAATTCCACGTTGACGGCTTCCGTTTCGACCTTGCCGTCACGCTCTGCCGGAACGCGGCCAACGAGTTCGACCCCCGGCACCCGTTCCTGGTGGCCGTCGCCGCCGATCCGGTCCTCTCCGAGGCCAAGCTGATCGCCGAACCCTGGGATGTGGGCTACGGCGGCTGGCAGACCGGCCGGTTCCCGCCCGGGTGGGTGGACTGGAACGACCACTTCCGCGACGCCGTCCGCACCTTCTGGCTTGCGGACCGGGCCGCGATCGAGTCCGGCGGCCACGGCGGCTCCGTGGCGAAGCTGGCCGACGCCCTCTCCGGCTCCGCGGCGCTGTTTGCCGGCTCCGGCCGGAACCGGCTGGCCTCGGTTAACCTCATCACCGCCCACGACGGGTTCACCCTTGCGGACCTTGTCTCCTACGACCGCAAGCACAACGAGGCCAACGGCGAGCAGAACCGGGACGGCCACGGCGACAACCGCAGCTTCAACCACGGCTTCGAGGGCCCCACCGAGGACGAGGCCATCCTGGCCAAGCGCGCGCAGAGCAGCCGCAACCTGATGGCATCCCTGATGATCTCGCAGGGCGTGCCGATGATCACCGCCGGCGACGAGGTGGGCCGTACCCAGCAGGGCAACAACAACGCCTACTGCCAGGACAACCCGGTGACCTGGATCGACTGGACCAGCACTCCCGAATCGCACTCGATGCTCCGCAGCACCAAGCGCGTCATCCGGCTGCGCAAGGAGTTCCTCGCCGGCCAGCCGCACGACTACCCTGCCCGGGAGCGTCAGTCCTACTTCCACTGGTTCGACGTCGACGGCCGGCAGATGTCCGCCGAACGCTGGCAGGACCCCGCCCACCGGGTGGTGCAGCTGCTGGTGGGTTCCGACGTCGGCCGCGTGGTGGGCCTGGTGGTGGTCAACGGCGGCGCCGACGACGTCAAGGTCACCCTGCCGCCCGTCCCGCACGACGACGGCACCGGCCAGCGGATCTACGAGCTGCGGCTCACCACCTCGGAGTGGCACGACCGCCGGCAGGGCGTCCGGATCGCCTTCGGTGAACGCGACGTGGTCCAGGCGAACAGCATCAGCATCTACCGCATCTAGGGGGAACCGGAGATGACCACCAAACGCCTCAGCACCCTGATCGGGGCGCTCCTGACCCTGGCGGTGCTCGTGCTGGTGGTCGCCGGGATCCCGCGGACGGGCGACTCCCCGAGCACTGCAACGTCGCCGGCCCACACCAGTGCCGCCGCCAGCGCCAAGCCCTCCGCCAGCGCCGGCGTCTCTGCCAGCGCCAAGCCCTCCGCCAGCGCCGGCGTCTCTGCCAGCGCCAAGCCTTCCGGAAGCCCGGCCGCAGCGCGCCCCACGGGAACCAGCGTCGCGAACCCGTCCAGGCTGCCCGAGGTCAGGGCCTCGGAGTTGCCGGCCGAGGCGCGGCAGGTCCTGGTGCTGATCGCGCGCGGCGGTCCCTATCCGTACAGCAGGGACAACATCACCTTCGGTAACTTCAAGCGGGTGCTGCCGCAGAAGCCCTCGGGCTACTACCGGGAGTTCACGGTTCCCACGCCCGGCGAGTCGGACCGTGGCGCACGGCGGATCATCGCCGGAGACGCGGGGGAGAAGTACTACACCGCGGACCACTATTCATCGTTTTCATTCATCGCCGAAGGCAAGTAGGGACCCATGAAGATCTATTCCGCAGACACCTGGACGCCCGAGGAGCTGCAGGCGCAGGTCCGCGACGCCGGCCGCCGGACGCTGATTGTCCCCGCGGCCAACACGAAGAAAGAGGTCCTGGCGGCCTTCGGCGAGGTGCTGGATTTCCCCGAGCACTATGGCGTGAACCTCGACGCCCTCAACGATTCCCTGCACGACTTTGCCGACGCAGCCGGCGACGACGGGCACGGCCCGGTCACGGTGATCTGGCAGGTCACCGCCGCCTTCCGCGCCGACCGCGCCTTCGGCGTCATCTGCGAAATCCTGCAGGACGCCGAAAGCTACGCCGGCAAGGACCTCAAGGTCATCACCGTCTGCCTGTAGTCGACCAGCTCAGGCGTTGACGATGAGTCCGAGTTCGGCCTTCGACGCCAGGCCGGCATGCTTGGGCAGCACCCGGATGGTGTAGCCGAAGGACCCGGAGCGGTCGATCACCAGGGTGCCGCTGAACAGGTAGCGGCCCTTGCCCAGGTCCTCCACGGAGGTCAGCTCCACCACCGTGACGTCCGTGAGCTCGTCGCTGTCCTCGGCGCGGCCGTAGGCCACCTCCACGGCGACGTCCTCCGGCGGCAGGTCGTGCAGCGCGATGTAGGCGTTGACCTGCAGGTCGTCGCCGATCTGCGGGTCCTCGGAGACGCCCACGGAGTCCACGTGCTCCACCTGGATCTGCGGCCACGCGGCGCGGACCGTGGAGCACCAGGCGGCCAGCGACTTCGCCTCGGCGTAGCCGTGCGCGGACGCCTGGCGGCCGGCCAGCGCGGCGGGCCGGTACAAGACATTGACGTAGTCCTTGAGCATCCGCTCCGCGGACACCGCCGGTCCCAGGTGGGTCATGGTGTGCTTGATCATGGACACCCAGTGGGTGGGGACCGCCTGCGGACCGGACTGTGACGGCCCGGCCGCACCGGCGCCGTCGGAGACCGTGAGGCCGTAGAACTTCGGCGCCACCTGGGTCTCGAGCAGCTCGTACAGGGCGGCCGCCTCGATGTCGTCGCGCTCCTCGGGGGACGCGTCGTTGTTGGCGGTGGGGATCGCCCAGCCGTTCTCGCCGTCGTACATCTCATCCCACCAGCCGTCCAGCACCGAGAGGTTCAGGGAGCCGTTGATGGCCGCCTTCATCCCGGAGGTGCCGCAGGCCTCGAGCGGGCGCAGCGGGTTGTTCAGCCAGACGTCACAGCCGGGGAAGAGCGTGCGGGCCATCGCGATGTCGTAGTTGGGTAGGAAGACGATCCGGTGCCGCACCGCGGGGTCGTCGGTGAACCGGACCAGGTCCTGGATCATCTTCTTGCCAGCGTCGTCCGCCGGGTGCGATTTGCCGGCGATGACCAGCTGGATGGGGTGGGTCTCGTGCAGCAGGAGCGCCTTGAGCCGCGCGGGGTCACGGAGCATCAGGGTGAGCCGCTTGTAGGTCGGCACGCGGCGCGCGAAGCCGACCGTGAGGACATCCGGGTCCAGGACGGAATCGGTCCAGGACAGCTCGGCGTCGGCCGCTCCGCGCTTCTTCCACGCCGCACGGAGCCGGCGCCGGACGTCCTCCACCAGGGAGACCCGCATTTCCCGGCGCAGCGCCCAGAGCTCTTCGTCGCTGACGTTGTAGGCGAGGTCCCAGCGGCCCTCGGACTCCGCGTCGGCCCCGAACCGGTCGCGGGCCAGCTGGGAGACGCGCGGGTCCACCCAGGTGGGGACGTGGACGCCGTTGGTCACCGAGGTGATGGGCACCTCCGCGTGGTCGAAACCCGGCCAGAGCGCGGCGAACATCCCGCGGGAAACCACGCCGTGCAGCTTGGCCACGCCGTTGGCGCGCTGGGCCAGGCGCAGGCCCATGACGGCCATGTTGAAGACGAAGGGGTTGCCGTCGGCGAAGTCCTCGCGGCCCAGGTCCAGGATCTTGTCCAGCGGAACGTCCGGGGCGAGGCCGGCGGAGAAGAAGTGCTCAATCTGGGAGATCTCGAACCGGTCGATGCCCGCGGGAACCGGGGTGTGGGTGGTGAAGACGGTGGAGGCGCGGCCGGCGGTGAGCGCCTCGTCCCAGCCCAGGGCGGTGTCCCCGGACATGAGTTCCTGGATCCGTTCGACGCCGAGGAAGCCGGCATGGCCCTCGTTGGTGTGGAAGACCTCCGGCGCGGGTGCCCCGGTGAGCCGCTGGTAGGCGCGCAGCGCCTTCACCCCGCCCATGCCCAGCAGGAGTTCCTGCTGGAGGCGGTGGTCGCCGCCGCCGCCGTAGAGCCGGTCCGTGATGCCGCGGGCGGCGTCGTCGTTGCCGGCCACGTTCGAATCCAGCAGCAGCAGCGGCACGCGGCCGACGTCGGCGCGCCAGACGTGCGCCAGCAGCCGGCGGCCGTGGGGGAGCGGCAGGGAGATTTCCACCGGCCGGCCGTTGCCGTCCGGGGAGGCCTCGCGCAGCAGCGTCAGGGGCAGCCCGTCCGGGTCCAGCACGGGGTAGGTTTCCTGCTGCCAGGCGTCCCGGGAGAGGGACTGTTTAAAGTACCCGGCCTGGTAGAGCAGGCCGACGCCGATCAGCGGCACCCCGAGGTCGGAGGCGGCCTTCAGGTGGTCACCGGCGAGGATGCCGAGGCCGCCGGAGTACTGCGGCAGGACCTCGGTGATGCCGAACTCGGGGGAGAAGTAGGCGATGCAGCGGGGCGCGTCCTCGCCCAGGCTCTGGTACCAGCGGGGCTGCTCCAGGTACTGGTCCAGGTCCGCCGCGGCCTCGTGCACGCGGCGCACCACATCCTGGTCCGCGGCGAGGCGCTGCAGCTCTTCCCGGCTGACCAGACCCAGGAACGTCACCGGATCCTGCGCGCTCTCGGCCCAGATGGCCGGGTTCAGCTGCTCGAACAATTCGCGGGTGGGCAGGTGCCACGACCAGCGAAGGTTGGTGGCCAGCCGCGCCAGGGGCCGGATCGGTTCGGGAAGAACGGTTCTGACGGTAAATCTCCGGATAGCCTTCACCTGCGAAACACTAACCGACAACTCCGGACCCCGGAACAGTTCCGGGTTTCTTTCCGGTAAATGTCGGATGGCGCTTCGGATGACCCCAAAAAACGGAGCAGCCTTAGCATTCTGTGCGATTTGTAGATAACGTCGAGCCTGTGACGACTAACTCCCGAACCAGCGCCGTGTCCAAGCAAAAGCCGAAGGCCCTGATCACCGATGGGTTGAAATTCGGCAGGTTTCCGATCACCAACGTCCAGCCGTCGGTCGAGGGCGGTAAATTCCCCGCCAAGGCCACCGTCGGCGAGAGCATTGTCGTCGCCGCGACCGCGTTCCGCGAGGGCCACGACATGCTCGGCGTCAGCGCGGTCCTGCTGGACCCGCGCGGCAAGGAACGCCAGCGGATCCGCCTCGAGCCCCCGCGGGGCGACCGCGGCAAGGGTACGGATCTCTGGGAAGGCCTGCTGACCCCCACCGCCACCGGCAAGTGGTCCTACGTGATTGAGGCCTGGCACGACCGCTACGGCACGTGGCACCACAACGCCGAGGTCAAGGTCGAAGCCGGGATCGACGTCGAGCTCATGCTCGCCGAGGGCGCGGCGCTCCTGACCGAGGCGTCCGAGAATCCCAGCCGCCCGTCCGCGGACCGCCGCACCCTCCGGATCGCAGCCGCCGGCCTCGCCGACGGTTCGAAGACCCCTGAGGAGCGCCTCGGCGCAGGCTTCGGCGCGGACGTCGCCGCCGTCGTCGCCCGCCAGCCCATCCGTGAACTCGTCACCGTGTCCGAGCCATACCCGCTGCTGGTCGAGCGCGAACTCGCCGGCCGCGGCGCCTGGTACGAATTCTTCCCCCGCTCCGAGGGTGCCGTCCGCAACCACGAGACCGGCGAATGGACCTCCGGCACCTTCCGCACCGCGGCGGAGCGCCTCGACGCCGTCGCCGCCATGGGCTTCGACGTTATCTACATGCCCCCGATCCACCCGATCGGCACCCAGCACCGCAAGGGACCGAACAACACGCTCATCGCCGGACCGCACGACCCCGGCTCCCCGTGGGCGATCGGCGCGGAGGAGGGTGGCCACGACGCCATCCACCCGGACCTGGGCAGCTTCGAGGACTTCGACGCTTTCGTGGCCCGCGCCGGCGAACTGGGCCTTGAGGTGGCCCTCGACCTGGCCCTGCAGGCCGCCCCGGACCACCCCTGGGTCAAGAGCCACCCCGAATGGTTCACCACCCGGGTGGACGGCAGCATCGCCTACGCCGAAAACCCGCCCAAAAAATACCAAGATATTTTCCCGCTGAATTTCGACAACGATCCCGCGGGGCTGTCCAACGAAATCCTGCGCGTTGTTCAACTGTGGATCAGCCACGGGGTGAAGATTTTCCGCGTGGATAACCCGCACACCAAGCCGGTGTGGTTCTGGGAATGGCTGATTGCCAAGGTCAACAAAAAGAACCCCGACGTCGTCTTCCTGGCTGAGGCGTTCACCCGCCCCGCCATGATGCATGCGCTCGGCCGGGCCGGATTCCAGCAGTCCTACTCGTACTTCACTTGGCGCAATACCAAGGAGGAACTGGAGAAGTATTTCCAGGAAATCAGCCATGAATCCCCGGCCTATTTCCGGCCGAACTTCTTCGTGAACACCCCGGACATCCTGACCGAGTACCTGCAGTTCGGCGGGCCGGCGGCCTTCAAGATCCGCGCCGCCCTGGCCTCGACCGCCAGCCCGCTGTGGGGCGTCTACGCCGGCTACGAGCTCTACGAGCACGTCGCCCGGCCCGGCGCCGAGGAGTACATCGACAACGAGAAGTTCGAGTACAAGGCCCGCGACTGGGATGCCGCCACGGAATCCGGCCGCACCCTGGCCCCGTACCTGACCCGCCTGAACGCGATCCGGCACGCCCACCCGGCGCTGGGGGACCTGCAGAACCTGACCCTGCACGCCAGCACGGACAGCTCCACGGTGGTCTACTCCAAGCACAAGACGCTGGCCGACGGCACCAAGGACACCCTGATCGTTGTGGTCAACGTGGACCCGCACAGCCCCCGCGAAAGCACGGTCACCATTGACCGCGCAGCCCTGGAACTGGACCCGGACGACCTGACTCACAACGGCGGCTACGTCGTCGAGGACCTGATCTCCGGTGAGAGCTGGGAGTGGGGCGAGTACAACTACGTCCGCCTCGACCCCCACATCGAACCCGCCCACATCCTCAACGTCCGGAGGTCCCGCCCGTGAGCTTTAGTCCGAGCAACCCCAGCCAGCACTTCACGCCCAAGGGGACCTTTGAACTGAATGCCCCCGGCCTGCAGCACGACCCGCATTGGTACCGCAAGGCGGTCTTCTACGAGGTGCTGGTCCGCGGCTTCGCCGACGGGAACGGGGACGGCTCCGGCGACTTCCACGGCCTGATCGAGAAGCTCGACTACCTGCAGTGGCTGGGTGTGGACTGCCTCTGGCTGCCCCCGTTCTTCCAGTCCCCGCTGCGCGACGGTGGCTACGACATCTCGGATTACAACTCCGTGCTGGACGAATTCGGCACCATCAGCGACTTCAAGCGCCTGGTGGCCGAGGCCCACGCCCGCGGCGTCCGCGTCATCATCGACCTGCCCCTGAACCACACCTCGGACCAGCACCCCTGGTTCCAAGAGTCCCGCAAGGACCCGGACGGTCCCTTCGGCGACTTCTACGTCTGGAGCGACACGGACGAGAAGTACCAGGACGCCCGCATCATCTTCGTGGATACCGAGGAATCCAACTGGACCTTCGACCCGATCCGCCGCCAGTTCTTCTGGCACAGGTTCTTCAGCCACCAGCCGGACCTGAACTTCGAAAACCCCAAGGTCATCGACGCCGTGTTCGACGTCGTCCGCTTCTGGCTGGACCAGGGCATCGACGGCTTCCGGGCCGACGCGATCCCCTACCTCTTCGAAGAGGAGGGCACCAACTGCGAGAACCTGCCGGCCACCCACGAGTTCCTCCGCCAGCTGCGGAAAATGGTGGACGAGAGCTACCCCGGCCGCGTCATCATTGCCGAGGCCAACCAGCCGCCGGCGGAGGTCGTGGAGTATTTCGGCACCGAGGAGGAGCCGGAGTGCCACATGGCGTTCCACTTCCCCATCATGCCGCGGCTCTACTACGCGCTGCGCGACCAGAAGGCCGCGCCGATCATCGAGACCATGCGGGACACCCCGGCCATCCCGGAAGGCGCCCAGTGGGGCACGTTCCTGCGCAACCACGACGAGCTGACCCTGGAAATGGTCACCTCCGACGAGCGCGCCGCGATGCTTGGGTGGTACGCCCCGGATCCGCGCATGCGCGCCAACATCGGCATCCGGCGCCGGCTCGCGCCGCTGCTGGACAACTCCCGGTCCGAGATCGAGCTGATCAACGCGCTGCTGCTGTCCCTGCCGGGCAGCCCTTTCCTGTACTACGGGGACGAGATCGGCATGGGCGATAACATCTGGCTCGAGGACCGCGACGCCGTGCGCACGCCGATGCAGTGGAACCCGGACCGTAATGCGGGCTTCTCCAACGCCGACCCGGGCAAGCTCTACCTTCCGGTGATCCAGTCGCTGGTCTACAACTACAGCATGGCCAACGTCGAGGCCGAGGCCGCGCACTCCGGGTCGCTGCTGCGCTGGACCCGGCAGATCCTCAGCGTCCGCAAGAACCACCCGGCGTTCGGGCTCGGGTCCTTCAAGCACGTCGAGGCGGACCACGACGTCGTCCTGGCCTACCTGCGGGAGCTCCCGGCCGGGAACGCCGCCGGCGAGGACCCGGAGACCATCCTTTGCGTCTTCAACCTCTCCCAGCACCCGGTGGCCACGTCGCTCCGGGTCCCGCAACTGGCCGGCCGCGGCCTGCGGGACGTCTTCGGCGGCCAGGCCTTCCCCGGCATCGCCGAGGACGGGACCCTGACCCTGACCCTGGGCAGCCACGATTTCTTCTGGCTGCGGGTCCGCTCGGCCGCCTCCAACCCGGCGTCGCCCCACACCCAGGCGATGCCTATCCTGTCCATCGAAGGCTGACATGACCCGACCGACCCTTTCCCCCGCCCTGGACGCGCTTCTGCGCAGCTGGCTGCCGCGCCAGCGCTGGTTCCCGGTCAAGAGCGCGCACTTCAGCTTCGAACCCGTGGGCAGCGTGACCCTCGAAGCGCCCGTGCCGGCCGTGCCCTCCCGGGGTGCGCCGGCAGGAGACGGCGGTGCCCGGTTCGAGGTGCTGCTGCTGGCCGTGACCTACCCGACGGCGGACGGCGACCGGACCGACGTCGTCCAGGTCCCGCTGAGCTTCCGGACCCTGCCCCTGCCCGGTGCCGGCGCGGCCCTCCTCGGCGAGATCCAGGCCGACGGTGGCACGGCGGGCGGCTGGGTGTACGACGGCGTCCACGACGCGGCGTTCATCGCCGCGTGGCTGGAAGTGATGCGCTCCCGCGGCGCCACCGCTGACGGGTCGGCCACCGGCGAGCTGGTCGACTCCGACCACCGGCTGCCGCACGCCACCGGCAAGGTCCGGGTGCTCTCCGGTGAACAGTCCAACAGCTCGGTGATCGTCGACGACGGCACCTCCGCCGCGATCATGAAGTTCTTCCGCGTCCTCTCCGAGGGCCAGAACCCCGAGGTCGAAATCGGCGCCGCCCTGACCGCGGGGCGCACCGCCGAGGTCCCCGCGACCCTCGGCTGGGTGACCGGTGAGTGGACCGTCACTGACGGGTCGGTTCCGGATGTGGCCGGCGGCCGGGCTGCACGCGCCGAACTGGCCGTCGCCCACGAATTCCTCGCCGGCGGCCTGGACGCGTGGCGGCTCGCCGTCGACGCGGCCCGCACCGGAACCGATTTCACCGCCGAAGCGCACGCCCTCGGCGTCGCCACCGCCACTGTCCACCGCCGCCTCGCCGAGGCGCTCGGCACGGCGTCAGAAGCCGTTCCGGGCGGGGACATTGCCCCCGGCGTCGCCCAGCGGGTCCGCCAGTCCTGGGCCGAGGCGGGCACCGCCGTCGGACCCTTCGATGACGCCCTGCAGTCCCTGCTCGCCCGGCTCGCCGGGACCAGCGACGGCCAGCTGCAGCGGATCCACGGGGACCTTCACCTCGGCCAGATCCTCCGGGTCCCCGGCGCCGCCGGCCAGCCCGCACGCTGGGCGATCCTCGACTTCGAGGGCGAGCCCCTGCGGCCCGTCTCCGAACGGAACTTCCCCGACGTGCCGCTCCGCGACGTCGTCGGCATGCTGCGCTCCTTCGACTACGCTGCCGGTGCGGCCGCCCGCGAGGACGACGGCGCCGCCGTCCCCGAAGAGTGGGTGGATGACTGCGCCTCGGCGTTCCTCGCCGGCTACGCCGAGGTCACCCCCGGCACCATCGACCGTGACTCGCCCTTGTTCACCGCCCTGTGGCTGGACAAGGCGCTCTACGAAGTTGTTTACGAACTACGAAACAGGCCCGACTGGCTCGCCATCCCGGTGAATGCATCCCGTCGTCTCCTTGGCAGTACTGGCTCCGGCGCTCCCGTCGAAGCCGCAGCGGAAGGTAAGAACATGACTGGCTCAGCACGTACCGAACGGCCCGGAGCACCGCTCCCCGTCGACGCGGACACCCTCGCCCGGGTGGCCGCGGGGGAGCACCACGCCCCGCACTCCGTCCTCGGCGCCCACCTCGACGATTACGGCCACGTCACCATCCGTACCGTGAAGCACATGGCCGAATCCGTCTCAGTGGTGACGTCCGCCGGCATCACTCCCATGACGCACGAGGCCGGCGGAGTGTGGGTGGCCATCCTCGAACCGCTCGACGCCGGCCATGTCCCGGACTACCGGCTGGAGGTCCGCTACGAGGACCAGGACGCGGTCCGCACCGACGAGCCGTACCGCTACCTGCCCACCGTGGGCGAAGTCGACCTGCACCTGATCGGGGAAGGCAGGCACGAACGGCTCTGGGACGTCCTCGGCGCCCACGTCCAGCACTACAAGTCCTCCCTCGGCGATGTCGACGGTGTGTCCTTCGCCGTCTGGGCCCCCAACGCCCAGGCCGTGCGCGTCAAGGGTGACTTCAACGGCTGGGACGGCCGCGAGAACTCGATGCGCTCGCTCGGGTCCTCCGGGGTGTGGGAGATCTTCATCCCCGGCGTTATGGCAGGGGCGTGCTACAAGTTCGAGATCAAGACCCGGCACGGGCACTGGGTGGAGAAGGCCGACCCGCTGGCGTTCGGCACCGAGGTCCCGCCGCTGACCGCATCCCGCGTCGTCGAGCCCTCCTACGTCTTCAAGGACGAGGAGTGGATGAAGGCCCGGGCCGCCCGCGATCCGCACAACGCGCCGATGAGCGTCTACGAGGTGCACCTCGGGTCCTGGCGCGTCGGCCTGGACTACAAGCAGTTGGCCAAGGAACTCGTGGAGTACGTGAAGTGGCTCGGCTTCACGCACGTGGAGTTCATGCCCGTCGCCGAGCACCCGTTCGGCGGCTCCTGGGGCTACCAGGTCACCTCCTACTTCGCGCCGACCTCCCGCTTCGGGCACCCGGACGAGTTCCGGCACCTGGTGGACGAACTGCACCAGGCCGGCATCGGCGTGCTGCTGGACTGGGTCCCGGCCCACTTCCCCAAGGACGCCTGGGCGCTGGCGAAGTTCGACGGCGAGCCGCTGTACGAGCACTCGGACCCGAATCTCGGCGAGCACCCGGACTGGGGAACGCTGATCTTCGACTTCGGGCGCAGCGAGGTGCGCAACTTCCTGGTCGCCAACGCCCTGTATTGGCTGGACGAGTTCCACATCGACGGCCTGCGGGTGGACGCCGTCGCCTCCATGCTCTACCTGGACTACTCCCGCAAGGAGGGCCAGTGGCAGCCCAACCGCTTCGGCGGCCGCGAGAACCTTGAGGCGATCTCCTTCCTGCAGGAGGCCAACGCCACGGTCTACAAGACCCACCCCGGCGCGGTGATGATCGCCGAGGAGTCCACCGCGTTCCCCGGCGTCACCGCCCCCACGGACCAGGGTGGCCTGGGCTTCGGGCTCAAGTGGAACATGGGCTGGATGCACGACTCCCTGAAGTACATGGCCGAGGATCCTTACAACCGCAAGTGGCACCACGGCACTATCACCTTCTCCATGGTCTACGCCTACACGGAGAACTTCCTGCTGCCGATTAGCCATGACGAGGTGGTCCACGGCAAGGGATCGATGCTGCGTAAGATGCCCGGCGACCGCTGGCAGCAGCTGGCCAACCTGCGCGCGTTCCTGGGCTACCAGTGGGCGCACCCGGGCAAGCAGCTGATCTTCATGGGCACCGAGTTCGGCCAGGAAGCCGAATGGTCCGAGCAGTACGGGTTGGACTGGTGGCTCGCAGACATCCCTGCCCACCGCGGCGTGCAGCTGCTCACCAAGGACCTGAACGAGCTTTACAGCTCGACGCCGGCCCTCTACGAGCGGGACAACGATCCGGAAGGGTTCCAGTGGATCAACGGCGGGGACTCGGACCGCAACGTCCTCACGTTCATCCGCCGTGACGCCGACGGTAACCCGCTGGTGGTGGCGCTGAACTTCTCCGGCGCCCCGCACCACGACTTCCGCCTGGGCGTCCCGGCCGCGGGGCAGTGGCAGGAAGTGCTGAACACCGACGCCTCGGCTTACGGGGGATCGGGCGTGACGAACGACGGCGGCCTGACCGCGTCTGCCGACGGGATCGACGGCCAGCCCGCCTCGCTGACCGTCACGCTGCCGCCACTGGGTGCGGCCTACTTCAAGGCCGCCGAGTAACACTCCAGGGAAAGGCCCGGAACCCTCGCGGTTCCGGGTCTTTCTGGTGTCCGGGGGCTTGTTCGAGCCTTGGGTCGCGTGGTCTACGGGGCTGGTTCGGGGCGGGCTTTGGGCCGGCCCCCGGGCCGGCGGGGGCGTGCTCCGGGGCCCCGCTTTGTCACCGCGGCCGAGTGGTGGTAGAGTTTATTTCCGCGCTGCTCCCCGGAGTTGATCCGCTGAGAAGACCACGAAGGCCACCGCCAACTGGATCGGGACGCTGATTTGACTAGGGCGAAGTGCGCGGGTAAGTTTGAAAAGTTGCTCCGGAGCGAGTCGCGGCCCTTGTGGGTTGTGGTGGTGCCGGGTGTGTCTGTTGTTTGAGAACTCAATAGTGTGCCAAGTTTGTTGATACCGATTGTTTTATTGATTGGTTGATTATGCTGTGTTGTCCACCCCGTGGATGGCATGGTTTTCAGCTGGTTTCAAATTTTGTGCAGCGCGTTTCTGCCGTTTTCCCGGTGGTGCGTGTTGTGTCTGTTTGTTTTCAACGGAGAGTTTGATCCTGGCTCAGGATGAACGCTGGCGGCGTGCTTAACACATGCAAGTCGAACGATGATGCCAGCTTGCTGGTGGATTAGTGGCGAACGGGTGAGTAACACGTGAGTAACCTGCCCTTAACTCTGGGATAAGCCTGGGAAACTGGGTCTAATACCGGATATGACTCCTCATCGCATGGTGGGGGGTGGAAAGCTTTTGTGGTTTTGGATGGACTCGCGGCCTATCAGCTTGTTGGTGAGGTAATGGCTCACCAAGGCGACGACGGGTAGCCGGCCTGAGAGGGTGACCGGCCACACTGGGACTGAGACACGGCCCAGACTCCTACGGGAGGCAGCAGTGGGGAATATTGCACAATGGGCGGAAGCCTGATGCAGCGACGCCGCGTGAGGGATGACGGCCTTCGGGTTGTAAACCTCTTTCAGTAGGGAAGAAGCGAAAGTGACGGTACCTGCAGAAGAAGCGCCGGCTAACTACGTGCCAGCAGCCGCGGTAATACGTAGGGCGCAAGCGTTATCCGGAATTATTGGGCGTAAAGAGCTCGTAGGCGGTTTGTCGCGTCTGCCGTGAAAGTCCGGGGCTCAACTCCGGATCTGCGGTGGGTACGGGCAGACTAGAGTGATGTAGGGGAGACTGGAATTCCTGGTGTAGCGGTGAAATGCGCAGATATCAGGAGGAACACCGATGGCGAAGGCAGGTCTCTGGGCATTAACTGACGCTGAGGAGCGAAAGCATGGGGAGCGAACAGGATTAGATACCCTGGTAGTCCATGCCGTAAACGTTGGGCACTAGGTGTGGGGGACATTCCACGTTTTCCGCGCCGTAGCTAACGCATTAAGTGCCCCGCCTGGGGAGTACGGCCGCAAGGCTAAAACTCAAAGGAATTGACGGGGGCCCGCACAAGCGGCGGAGCATGCGGATTAATTCGATGCAACGCGAAGAACCTTACCAAGGCTTGACATGAACCGGTAAGACCTGGAAACAGGTCCCCCACTTGTGGTCGGTTTACAGGTGGTGCATGGTTGTCGTCAGCTCGTGTCGTGAGATGTTGGGTTAAGTCCCGCAACGAGCGCAACCCTCGTTCCATGTTGCCAGCGCGTTATGGCGGGGACTCATGGGAGACTGCCGGGGTCAACTCGGAGGAAGGTGGGGACGACGTCAAATCATCATGCCCCTTATGTCTTGGGCTTCACGCATGCTACAATGGCCGGTACAAAGGGTTGCGATACTGTGAGGTGGAGCTAATCCCAAAAAGCCGGTCTCAGTTCGGATTGGGGTCTGCAACTCGACCCCATGAAGTCGGAGTCGCTAGTAATCGCAGATCAGCAACGCTGCGGTGAATACGTTCCCGGGCCTTGTACACACCGCCCGTCAAGTCACGAAAGTTGGTAACACCCGAAGCCGGTGGCCTAACCCCTTGTGGGAGGGAGCTGTCGAAGGTGGGACTGGCGATTGGGACTAAGTCGTAACAAGGTAGCCGTACCGGAAGGTGCGGCTGGATCACCTCCTTTCTAAGGAGCGCCTACAACAACCCCGCCTGGTCTAAGTACTGGTGTGGTGGTGTTGTCAGGAGTAGGCCCGTTGCGCAGACGCAAGTTCTGCGGCGGGTGCTCATGGGTGGAATATCAATGAATAGGTGCCTGTCGGGTTTTGCCGGTGGTTAGTACGGAAGACGCGCTCCCTTGTGGGGTGGGTGTTCCTGGAACGCTTCGGTGAGGTATCCGGTGGGTAGTGTTTGGCACACTGTTGGGTCCTGAGACAACAGGACCATGGCCTGTGTCTGCCTCCTTTTGGGGGTGGGTGCGGGGTGTGGGTTTTGTGTGTTTCTGGTTTCCTGGCTGCGACGCCCTGCGCGCTGTCGACCTTCTGCTTTTGGCAGGGGGTTGGTGTGTGGGGTGTGTGGTACGGGGTTGTTGTTTGAGAACTACATAGTGGACGCGAGCATCTTTTATAAGAAGCAATTTCCAAGAATATGAACCTGGATCTGGCTGCGCTCGATGGTGTCACCCTTTGGGGTGGTGTTGTTGTGGTGTGGTTGGTTTCTGTGGTTCTCTCGAAATTACTCCTTGATCTTTTGTGGTCAAGTTTTTAAGAGCACACGGTGGATGCCTTGGCATTAGGAGCCGAAGAAGGACGTAGGAATCTGCGATAAGCCTGGGGGAGTCGATAACCGGACTGTGATCCCAGGGTGTCCGAATGGGGAAACCCCGCCAGGGGCGCGAGTTGCCTGGTGACCCGCATCTGAACACATAGGGTGCGTGGAGGGAACGCGGGGAAGTGAAACATCTCAGTACCCGCAGGAAGAGAAAACAATAGTGATTCCGTTAGTAGTGGCGAGCGAACGCGGATCAGGCTAAACCGTTCCATGTGTGATAGCCGGCGGGCGTTGCATGGTCGGGGTTGTGGGACTTTCCGTTCTGTCTCTGCCGGGACAGTGGGGTGAGAGCGTGGGCATAGGTGAACGGTCTTGAAAGGCCGGCCAGAGAGGGTGTGAGCCCCGTAACCGAAATGTTTTTACGCCGCCTGGAGAGTATCCCAAGTAGCACGGGGCCCGAGAAATCCCGTGCGAATCTGTCAGGACCACCTGATAAGCCTAAATACTCCCTAATGACCGATAGCGGACCAGTACCGTGAGGGAAAGGTGAAAAGTACCCCGGGAGGGGAGTGAAACAGTACCTGAAACCGTGTGCTTACAATCCGTCGGAGCAGCCTTGTAGTTGTGACGGCGTGCCTTTTGAAGAATGAGCCTGCGAGTTAGTGTTACGTCGCGAGGTTAACCCGTGTGGGGAAGCCGTAGCGAAAGCGAGTCTGAATAGGGCGTTGCAGTGGCGTGATCTAGACCCGAAGCGAAGTGATCTACCCATGGCCAGGTTGAAGCGACGGTAAGACGTCGTGGAGGACCGAACCCACTTCAGTTGAAAATGGAGGGGATGAGCTGTGGGTAGGGGTGAAAGGCCAATCAAACTTCGTGATAGCTGGTTCTCCCCGAAATGCATTTAGGTGCAGCGTTGCGTGTTTCTTATCGGAGGTAGAGCTACTGGATGGCTAATGGGCCCTACAAGGTTACTGACGTCAGCCAAACTCCGAATGCCGGTAAGTGAGAGCGCAGCAGTGAGACTGTGGGGGATAAGCTTCATAGTCGAGAGGGAAACAGCCCAGACCACCAACTAAGGCCCCTAAGCGTGTGCTAAGTGGGAAAGGATGTGGAGTTGCGAAGACAACCAGGAGGTTGGCTTAGAAGCAGCCATCCTTAAAAGAGTGCGTAATAGCTCACTGGTCAAGTGATTCCGCGCCGACAATGTAGCGGGGCTCAAGTACACCGCCGAAGTTGTGGCATTCAGATTTTTGCTAAGCCCTTGTGGTTCAGGCGTCTGGATGGGTAGGGGAGCGTCGTGTGGGCAGTGAAGTCGCGGTGTAAACCAGCGGTGGAGCCTACACGAGTGAGAATGCAGGCATGAGTAGCGAAAGACGGGTGAGAAACCCGTCCGCCGAATGATCAAGGGTTCCAGGGTCAAGCTAATCTGCCCTGGGTAAGTCGGGACCTAAGGCGAGGCCGACAGGCGTAGTCGATGGACAACGGGTTGATATTCCCGTACCGGCGAAAAACCGCCCATGTTGAACAGGGGATACTAACCGCCCGAGACCTGCCCGATCACCCTTGTGGTGTGAGGGTTTTGGTGGAGCGCGGGACCTGAACCTGGGAGGCAAGCGTATTAACAGGTGTGACGCAGGAAGGTAGCCGGGCCGGGCGATGGTTGCCCCGGTCTAAGGATGTAGGGCGAACGGTAGGCAAATCCGCTGTTCATGATGCCTGAGACCCGATGGGACCCCCGTATGGGGGGATCCGGTGATCCTATGCTGCCGAGAAAAGCATCGACGCGAGGTTTTAGCCGCCCGTACCCCAAACCGACACAGGTGATCAGGTAGAGAATACTAAGGCGATCGAGAGAATTATGGTTAAGGAACTCGGCAAAATGCCCCCGTAACTTCGGGAGAAGGGGGGCCCCTATCGTGATGGACACTAGCTGTCCGGAGCGTGGCGGGGCCGCAGAGACCAGGGGGAAGCGACTGTTTACTAAAAACACAGGTCCGTGCGAAGTCGCAAGACGATGTATACGGACTGACTCCTGCCCGGTGCTGGAAGGTTAAGAGGACCGGTTAGCCGCAAGGCGAAGCTGAGAATTTAAGCCCCAGTAAACGGCGGTGGTAACTATAACCATCCTAAGGTAGCGAAATTCCTTGTCGGGTAAGTTCCGACCTGCACGAATGGAGTAACGACTTCCCCGCTGTCTCAACCATAAACTCGGCGAAATTGCAGTACGAGTAAAGATGCTCGTTACGCGCAGCAGGACGGAAAGACCCCGAGACCTTTACTATAGTTTGGTATTGGTGTTCGGAGTGGCTTGTGTAGGATAGGTGGGAGACGTTGAAGCCCGGACGCCAGTTCGGGTGGAGTCATCGTTGAAATACCACTCTGGTCACTTTGGACATCTAACTTCGGCCCGTAATCCGGGTCAGGGACAGTGCCTGATGGGTAGTTTAACTGGGGCGGTTGCCTCCTAAAAAGTAACGGAGGCGCCCAAAGGTTCCCTCAGCCTGGTTGGCAATCAGGTGTCGAGTGTAAGTGCACAAGGGAGCTTGACTGTGAGAGAGACATCTCGAGCAGGGACGAAAGTCGGGACTAGTGATCCGGCGGTACATTGTGGAATGGCCGTCGCTCAACGGATAAAAGGTACCTCGGGGATAACAGGCTGATCTTGCCCAAGAGTCCATATCGACGGCATGGTTTGGCACCTCGATGTCGGCTCGTCGCATCCTGGGGCTGGAGTAGGTCCCAAGGGTTGGGCTGTTCGCCCATTAAAGCGGTACGCGAGCTGGGTTTAGAACGTCGTGAGACAGTTCGGTCCCTATCCGCTGCGCGCGCAGGAAATTTGAGAAGGGCTGTCCTTAGTACGAGAGGACCGGGACGGACGAACCTCTGGTGTGTCAGTTGTACTGCCAAGTGCACCGCTGATTAGCTACGTTCGGATGGGATAACCGCTGAAAGCATCTAAGCGGGAAGCTCGCTTCAAGATGAGATTTCCATACACCTTGCGTGTGAGAGGCCCCCAGCCAGACCACTGGGTTGATAGGCCGGATGTGGAAGCGAGGACTAAAGACTCGTGAAGCTGACCGGTACTAATAGGCCGATAACTTACACCACACACCACCCCCAAACACGTTTGGCGGGTGGGTATGAAGAACAAGACTGCTTGCGTCCACTATGTGGTTCCCAACCAACAAACCCGCCACCGGGTTGCGTTGACTGGCGAACCGAATGAATATAATTGAATACAACACCACACTGCCCTAACAAGCAGAGTTGTAACCACAAGAGATTTCCCGCCAACCCCCAGGGGTTCGGTCCGGGTAACAGGGTTACGGCGGTCATAGCGTGGGGGAAACGCCCGGTCCCATTCCGAACCCGGAAGCTAAGACCCACAGCGCCGATGGTACTGCACCCGGGAGGGTGTGGGAGAGTAGGTCACCGCCGGACATAATTTAGCGGCTCAGGCCCCGACACTTAGTGTCGGGGCCTGAGCTCTTTAACGACCACAGCAGCAACGGCGTACGAACTACTTCCGCCGTGGCCAGGGGCGGAACCGGGAGAGTGGGCGGGCTGGTGCACGGGTAGCCCTAGTAGAGTTGATGCCCATGGATAACCTCTTCAGCCACGCAGCACCCGCCCCAGAGCCAGGGCCTTCCGAGGGCCTCGACCCGCTGGTGTGCACCGTCGTCGTGCCCGGCGCCGTGGCCAGGGCGTTCGTGGGTTTCACCGAGCACACGCACCTGTGGTGGCCGCTCGATGAGCACGGCGTGTACGGGGCCGGCTCGTACGTGGAGTTCGAGGAAAACCTGATCCTGGAAACCGCGGACGACGGCCGGACCTCCATTTGGGGGACCATCGATGACTGGCAGCCGCCGCTGTCCTTCCACGCCAGCTGGCACCCCGGAACCCAGGCGCTGTGGTCCACGGAGATCCGCGTAGCGTTCCGGGCAGTGGATGCCGGTACCGAGCTCCGGCTGGTTCACAGCGGCTGGGAAGGCGCCGAGCACCCGGCAGTGACCCGTGACGAATATCAAGGGCTCTGGCCGATGATTCTGCAGCGCTATGTCCGCTTCATGGGCGGCAATCAAGGCTAACCCCGCAGGCCACGTACGCTCCTTCCCAGTTACCCGGCAGGGAGGTGCGCGATCGGCCCCCGAAAGGTCCACAATCAGCTCTCTACGGCTGAGCGGATGCTCGGCCCGCGGGAGTAACCGGGCAGGAACGTACGCCAGCCGGCGGTGCTAGCGCAGCGGAGAGGTGTCGGCCGGGGGCACGGCCGTGCTGGAGCGGATCACGAACCGGGTGGGGTATTCCATGTCCGCCGCTGCGGGCTCCCCGCCGCCGCCCTCCAGCCCCTCCAGCAGGCGCCGGACGGCCAGTGCACCCTGGCCGCGGGCATCCTGGTCGATGGTGGTGAGGCCGAAGACCTCGCCCAGCTCGTGGCCGTCGATGCCGATGACCGAGAGGTCTTCAGGAATGCGAAGCCCGAAGTCGCGGGCCGCGAGGATGGTGCCGATCGCCATCTCATCGGAGGCGGCGAAGACAGCCGTCGGACGCTCCGGGGAGCTCCCCAGCAGTTGCCGGGCGCTGGCGTACGCCCCCTGGATGGTGAAGTCGGCGGAGACCAGCCACTCCGGCCGAACCGGAAGGCCGGCGCCGTGCATCGCCGCCGTGAAACCTGCCTGGCGGGTGCCGGGCAGGCGGAAGTCCTTGTCGTAGGCGGCGTCGCCGGTCATGTGCGCAATCCGGCTGTGCCCCAGCTGGATCAGATGCCGGGCGGCGGCCTCCGCAAGGCCCGAGTCGTTGATCCGGATGGTGGGAGCACCCGGAAGGGGACCGCCGATGCCCACGATGGGCCGGTGGATGGCCAGCAGCTGCTGGATCTCCGCTTCGCTGAGCTCCAGGGACACCGCAATGACCGCATCCACCCGCTTGCGCAGCAGGAAGTCGTTCAGGACGCTGTGCCGCCGCTCCTCGCCGTCGCTGACGTTGTACAGCGTGAGGTCGTATCCGGCGTCCAGCAGGGTGGCCGAGACACCCTCCACCACTGCGGAGAAGAACCAGCGGTGCACGGACGGAACCACGACGCCGACATTGTGGTTCCGCCCGGACGCCAGGCTGGAGGCATGGTACGAGAGCACGAACCCGAGTTCCGCGGCCGCCGCCTGGGCCAGCGCGCGGCTGCGGGGGGAGACGTTGCCCTTGCCGCTCAAGGCGCGCGAAACGGTGGCGATGGAGAGGCCGGCCCGTTCCGCGACGTCCTTGATGCCGGGCATTTTCAGCTCTCCGTGTCCTCGATGTAGATTTCCAGCCAAACAGTTTCCCCTGAGCCTAACTGATGCTCCGGGGCGTTGATGCCGGCGGCCGCGGAGCTGCGGAGCAGCACGGTTCCGGCGGGCAGGTCGAGCGGTTCGTGGCTCACATTCATCAGCACCGCGACGGTGCCGTTCAGGTAGCCCAGCGAGGTGTCCGTGGACCAGTCCTCGAGCCAAGCCAGGGAGCCCTCGCCGAGGCGCAGCTGCCGGCGCAGGGCGAGCATGCTGCGGTAGAGGCTCAGGTGCGACGACGGCGAGGCGGCCTGCGTGTCCCGGGCCAGGGTTCCGAAGCTCTCCGGCTGGGGCAGCCACGGGTCAGCGCCGGAGCCGAAGCCGTTGTTCGGCTCGCCTGCCCGCCACGGTAGCGGCACACGGCAGCCGTCGCGGCCCAGCCGCTCCCCACCGGTCCGCCCGAAGGTGGGGTCCTGGCGCTGGTGGTCGGGGATGTCGATGCCGTCCGGCAGGCCAAGTTCCTCTCCCTGGTAGAGGTACGCCCCGCCGGGCAGGCCCAGCATGAACATGGTGGCAGCGGCGGCGCGGGCGCGGCCGAGCTCGGCGTTCGGCTGCGGGTCGGCCGGGCCGATGCCGTCGCCGTCGCGGGGTGCCTGGCCGTCGTAGCCGAAGCGGGTGGCGTGCCGGACGACGTCGTGGTTGGACAGCACCCAGGTGCTCGGGGCGCCAACGGCGTCCAGGGCATTCAGTGACTCGGTCACCACGCGGCGCATGCGGTGCGGGTCCAGGCCGGCGTGCAGGTACGGGAAGTTGAAAGCCTGGTGCATCTCGTCCGGGCGCACCCAGTCGGCAAGCCGGGGGAGGGGGTCCACGTTGGCCTCGGCGCAGAGGATCCGGTCCGGACCGTATTCGGCCAGGATCCGGCGCCAGGCGCGGTAGATGTCGTGCAGGGCCGGCTGGCCGAACATCGGCGCCTCGTGGCCCGGGAAGCCGTCTGAGCTGTTGCCGTCCGCGCGGCCGCCCCATGCCGGCAGGCCGGGGGCCTTGACCAGGGCGTGGGCGACGTCGACGCGGAAGCCGGACACGCCCCGGTCCAGCCAGAACCGCAGCACGCGTTCGAACTCGGCGTGGACGGCGTCGTTGTCCCAGTTGAAGTCCGGCTGGGAAGAATCGAAGAGGTGCAGGTACCACTGGCCAGCGGTGCCGTCGGGTTCGGTGATCCGGGTCCAGGCCGGTCCGCCGAAGTGCGACTGCCAGTTGTTCGGGGGAAGCTCGCCGGACTCACCGAGGCCGTCGCGGAAGATGAACATGTCCCGCTCCGGGCCGTCGGCCGGGGCGGCGAGGGCGGCCTGGAACGCAGCGTGCTGGTCCGAGCAGTGGTTGGGCACCAGGTCCACGATCAGCCGCAGGCCCAATCGCTTGGCCTCGGCCATCATGGCGTCGAAGTCGTCCAGGGTGCCGAAGAGCGGGTCCACGTCGCAGTAGTCGCTGACGTCGTAGCCGGCGTCGCGCTGCGGGGAGCGGTAGAAGGGGGAGAGCCAGACGGCGTCGACGTCCAGCTCGGCGAGCTGCGGCAGCTCCGCCGTGATCCCGGCGAGGTCGCCCACGCCGTCGCCGTTCAGGTCGCGGAAGGACCGGGGGTAGACCTGGTAAATGACGGCGGAACGCCACCAACCGGGAGTGTGGTCTGCGGCGTGCACCAGGGTCAACGGGCCGGCGACTGCGGCGGGGACTGTATCAACTGACATGCCGGTAATCGTAAGGCCGAAAACACCGAATTGAAAGCGCTTCCAGCGGTTAGGTCCCTTGGGTGTCGCTGCTGCCAAGGCGCCGCCGTCGGGCCAAGAAGCGCACATTCCCCGTAAATCCAGGAAAATTGGGGCCCAATCAGCTGCGAACGGCTATTTGTCGAGTTTCCGGAGGCCCGGGCCCACGACACGCCCGGTAAACGCCGACTTCCCAAACTACCTACTGGCGTGTAACTTGGAAGCGCTTGCAGCTGTGAGCCACATCACCGACGATGCCACCAGGCCCGACTCGATCCGATCGGGCCTCTCGTGTGGATGCAGGATCTTTATGAAAGGGACACCAATGAAGGTGCAGAACACCCTCACCACCGGCACCAGCCGCCGGGTTTTCACGGCAGGTGCCGTCTCCGTCGTGGCCGCGCTGGCCCTCAGTGCCTGCGGCGGCGCGGCAGCCACCTCCCCGGCCTCGCCTTCCGCCACCGCCAAGCCGGACCTCAAGGCCTCCGGTGCCAGCACCATCACCATGTGGGTCGACGCCGAGCGCTCCCCGGCGCTGAAGGACATCACCGCCAAGTTCCAGGCCGACACCGGCATCGAGGTCAAGCTGGTGGTCAAGGACTTCGCCGCCGTCCGTGACGACTTCATCACCCAGGTTCCCACCGGCAAGGGCCCGGACCTGATCGTCGGACCGCACGACTGGGTAGGCAAGTTCGTCCAGAACGGCGTGATCGCCCCCGTCGAACTCGGCGACAAGAAGGGCTCCTTCCAGGATTCCTCGATCAAGGCCATGACCTACGACGGCTCGGTCTACGGTGTCCCGTACGCGATCGAGAACATCGCGCTGCTGCGCAACACGGCAATCGTCTCCGAATCCGCCAAGACCATGGACGAGGTCATCAGCAACGGCAAGAAGGCCGTCGCCGACGGCAAGGCCAAGTTCCCGTTCCTGGTGGGCATGGACCCCAAGCAGGGAGACCCGTACCACCTGTACCCGCTGCAGTCCTCGATGGGTTCGCAGGTCTTCGGTAAGGCTTCCGACGGCGGCTACGACCCCAAGCAGCTACTCATCGGCGACGCCGCGGGCGTCGAATTCGCCAAGAAGCTCGCCGCCTGGGGTGACGCCGGCGAAAAGATCATCAACTCCAACATCACCGGTGACATCGCCAAGGAGAAGTTCCTGGCCGGGGAATCCCCGTACTACCTGACCGGCCCGTGGAACGTTCCGGACGTGCAGAAGAAGGGCATCAAGTTCGCTGTTGACCCGCTGCCGACCGCGGGCGACCAGCCGGCGCAGCCGTTCATCGGCGTCAACGGCTTCTTCATCAGCTCCAAGAGCGCCAACGCCCTGGCCACCAACGAGTTCGTCACCAACTACCTCACCTCCGAGGCAGCGCAGGACTCCATGTACAAGGCCGGCGGCCGCCCGCCGGCACTGAAGGCCTCCTTCGACAAGGCCGCCAGCGACCCGGTCGTCGCGGCCTTCGGCAAAATCGGCGCCACCGGCGTCCCGATGCCGGCCATCCCGGAAATGAGCGCCGTCTGGGCTGACTGGGGTGCAACCGAACTGTCCCTGATCAAGGGCCAGGGCGACCCGGCCGCCGACTGGGCCAAGATGGCTGCCAGCATCAAGACCAAGATCGGGGGCTAGCCCCCGCCCCGGATCCCGCCGCCGCGCACAGCCGCGGCGGCGGGATCCGGACAGCTCCGGGCCGGGCGGCACCACACCGCCCGGCCCGTTCCTGCATCACCTGCTTCTCCCAAGGACTGAAGAGCCATGCCAGATACAGAACTCCGCGAGGGCACCGACCCCGCCGCCGCACCGCCAACCCCGGGCGCGGGATCCCGCACGGGCAAGCGCACGGGACGGCAGGCCGGGTCAGCCCGCCGCCGCACCTCCCCGGACGGGACCAAGGGCATCATCGCCAAGATCGTCCTGCTGGGCCTGGTCGACGCCCTGGCTGTCTTCGTCCTGACCATGCTGTTCCTCAGCCATTCCTGGACCGTCCTGGTGGTCTCCGCCGTCGTGGTCCTGGCGATCAACTGGATCTACCTGCGCAAGGGCGGCCTCCCGGCCAAATACCTGGCCCCCGGCGTCCTGTTCCTGCTCATCTTCCAGGTCTTCGTGGTGGTCTTCAGCGGCTACATCGCCTTCACCAACTACGGCGACGGGCACAACAGCACCAAGGATGACGCGATCTCCGCGATCCAGCTCACCGCCCAGAAACGCGTTCCTGACTCTCCGGCCTACAAGACCTCGGTCCTGGCTAAGGGCGATTCGTTCTACCTGCTCTTCACCGACCCGGCCGGCAAGGTCTCCCTCGGCAGCACGGACAAGCCCCTCGAGGACGCCGCCGGCGCGGTCAAGGACTCCACCGGCAAGGCCAAGTCCCTGGACGGCTACCAGACCCTGAACTTCCAGGAGATCGTCGCCAACCAGCAGAAGATCCTGGCCCTGACCGTTCCCGTCTCCGCCGACCCGGCCGACGGAACCCTGCGCACCGCGGACGGCAGCAACGCCTACCAGTTCAAGCCCTCGCTGAAATACGACGCCGGAGCGGACACCTTCACGGACACGGACAGCGGCGCCGTCTACCGCGACAACGGGAAGGGCGCCTTCGCCGCTGCCGACGGTCAGACGCTCTCCACCGGCTGGAAGATCGACGTCGGCTTCGAAAACTTCTCCCGCGCCTTCACCGACCCGAGCCTGCGCGGCCCGCTCGTGGGCGTCATCCTCTGGACCTTCACCTTCGCCATCGCCTCCGTGGCGCTGACCTTCGCGCTGGGCCTGTTCCTGGCGATCGCCTTCAACCGCGAGGACCTCAAGGGCAAGAGGGTCTACCGGATCCTGATGATCCTGCCCTACGCGTTCCCCGCCTTCCTCACCGGCCTGGTCTGGTCCGGCATCCTCAACCCGGAGTTCGGCTGGCTGAACCAGACGCTCCTGGGCGGCGCCCACATCGGCTGGCTGACGGACCCCGTGCTGGCCAAGATCAGCGTCCTGGTGGTCAACCTCTGGCTCGGCTACCCGTACATGTTCCTGGTCTGCACCGGTGCGCTGCAGTCCCTGCCCACCGAACTGGACGAAGCCGCCCGGATGGACGGCGCCAGCGCCTGGCGGGTGTTCCGCTCGATCAAGCTGCCGCTGCTGCTGGTCTCGATCGCCCCGCTGCTGATCTCGTCCTTTGCCTTCAACTTCAACAACTTCAACGTCATCTTCATGCTCACCGGCGGCGGGCCGCGCTTCGCGGACACCACCCGGGACATCGGCGCCACGGACATCCTGATCACCCTGGTCTACAAGGTGGCCTTCGGGCAGGGCACCGGCCGCGACTACGGACTGGCTAGTGCCCTGGCCATCATTATCTTCATCATCGTGGCCACCGTATCGGCCATCAGCTTCAAGCAGACCAAGGCACTCGAGGACGTGAACTCATGAACGGGCCAGCACCGCGCACCGCATCGTCGGCGACCCCGACGGACCAGGCCACCGGGACGACGGCGGAGCCGGCAACGGGGGAGGGCGCCCGGGCCACCGCCGCCGACGTCGAACGCCTCAAGTCCCTGCACCGCCGCCGCCCCTTCGGCGTCTGGTTCGCGGACAAGGGCTGGCGGCACCTGGTGGGTATCGCCGTGACCATCTTCGCGGTCTTCCCGCTGCTCTACGTGCTCTCCGCCGCGCTGAACTCCACCGGCACCCTGGTGGGATCCAACGCCCTGTTCAGCAAGATCGATTTTGGCAACTTCACCGCCCTGTTCAACATCCCGTCCCGGCCCTTCGCCCGCTGGTTCCTGAACACGCTGGTGGTCGGCGGCATCACCTCCGCGGCCACCGTCTTCCTCGGCGCCATGGCGGCCTACGCGTTCTCCCGGATGCGCTTCACCGGCCGCCGGGTGGGGCTGCTCAGCCTGCTGCTGCTGCAGATGTTCCCGCAGCTGCTCGCCGTCGTCGCGATCTTCCTGCTCCTCAGCGGCATCTCCGAGGTCATCCCGGCCCTGGGCCTGGGCAGCCAGCTGGGCTTGATCATGGTCTACCTGGGCGGCGCCCTGGGCGTGAACACCTACCTGATGTACGGGTTCTTCAACACCGTGCCGCAGTCCCTGGACGAGGCGGCCAAGATCGACGGCGCCAGCCACACCCAGATCTTCTTCGGCATCATCATGCGCCTGGTCACCCCGATCCTGGCCGTCGTGGGGCTCCTGACCTACATCGCCATCTCCGGCGAGTTCGTCATCGCCTCTGTCGTGCTGACCGACCCGGACAGCCAGACCCTCGCCGTCGGCCTCTACTCCTTCGTTGCCCAGCAGCGCTCGGAGAACTGGGGCGTCTTCGCCGCCGGCGCCGTGATCTCCGCCCTGCCGGTCATGGCCCTGTTCCTCTACCTGCAGCGCTACATCGTCAGTGGCCTCACGGCCGGCTCGGTCAAGGGCTAGGGTGTCCGGCGCCGCTGCCGCCGGGCTCCTGCCGCACCACGACGGCTCCGCGCTCCACGCCCCGGACGGCGTGGAGCGCGGCGGCCCCGTCGGCCTGCGGCTCCGGATCCCCGCAGGGTGGGGCCAGGCGTCCCGCGTCTGGCTCCGCTCCCTGCACGACGGGGAACCCCGCTACGATCCCTGCGTCCTCCTCGGGAGCGCCGACGGGTGGACGTGGTGGGAGGCGGCGACGACGGCCACCAACCCCGTCCTCCGCTACCGGTTCCTGATCGAGGCCGGCGGCCGGAACTGGCAGCTTAACGCCCAGGGCCTCTCCGGCCGGGACGTCTCCGACTACGCCGACTTCCGGCTGGGCACCTACCCGGCCGGGCCGGACTGGCTGCGGACCGGGACCATGTACCAGATCTTCCCGGACCGCTTCGCCCGCTCCGCCCAGGCGGACACGCACCCGGCACCGGACTGGGCTGTCCCCGCGGACTGGCACACCACCCCGGTGGAAGGCGCCTCCGCGGTGACGCCCTACCAGTTCTACGGCGGCGACCTGCCCGGCATCACCGAACGGCTGGACCACATCCAGGCGCTCGGGGCGGACATCATCTACCTCACCCCGTTCTTCCCGGCCCGCTCCAACCACCGCTACGACGCCGCCACCTTCGCCACCGTGGACCCGCTCCTCGGCGGAGACCGGGCGCTGGTGGACCTCGTGGAGGCGGCGCACGCCCGGGGCCTCAAGGTAATGGGTGACCTCACCGCCAACCACTCCGGCGACGCCCATGAATGGTTCCGGAACGCCCTGTCCGGCCCGGACGCGCCGGAGGCCGGCTACTACTACTTCTCCCCGGACCACGGCAGCTACGAGGCCTGGTACGGCGTGCCCTCCCTGCCGAAGCTCAACTGGTCCTCGGAAGCGCTGCGCGATGCGTTCGTCCGTGACGAGGACTCGCCGGTAGCCCGCTGGCTCCGGCCGCCGTTCAACCTGGACGGCTGGCGGATCGACGTCGGCAACATGACCGGACGGCTCGGCGCCACGGACCTCAACCAGGACGTGGCCCGGCTGATCGCGGACCGGGTCCGCGGCATCAACCCGGACGCGGCGCTGCTGGCCGAGTCGACCAACGACGCGGCCCCGGACTTCAGCGGCGAGCACTGGCACGGCGCCATGACCTACTCGAACTTCACCCGCCCGCTCTGGGCCTGGCTGGCCGGCGACGCCGAGCACGTGAACTTCTTCGGCACCCCGCTGCCCGGGCCCGGCCGGATCGACGCCGCCGAATTCCTCGCCACCCACCAGGACCTGGCGGCCGCGTTCAGCTGGGACGTCCGCCGGCAGAACATGAACGCGCTGAACAGCCACGACACCGCCCGCGCCGCCACCGCCATGGTCGACGGCGGCCAGCAGCTGGGTGCGGTGCTGATGTTCACACTGCCCGGCGTGCCGGTGCTTTTCGCCGGCGACGAATTCGGCCTTACCGGGGACAACGGCGAATTCTCCCGGACTCCCATGCCCTGGGAGCGCCCCGACCGGGTCCGCCGCGACCTCCGTGGCCTTTACGCCGCACTGTCAGGGCTGCGCCGGGACCAGCCGGCGCTCACCGCGGGCGGAATCCGCTGGCTCCACGCCGACGGGGACGTACTGGCCTTCCTGCGGGAAACCGCCGGTGCGACAGTGCTGGTGGCCGTCACCCGGGCCGCCGCCGACGCGGCGCTCGACCGCGCCCTGCTGACCGCCGCACAGTGGGAGGGCCTGGGCGGCGCACCCGCGCTCGCCGTCGGGGATCTGGCGTTTGATGTCGCCGGGGCACGGCTGCGCTCCGCAGGCCCGGCCGCGGCCGTCTGGCTACTGCCGGGGGTAACCGTCCCGGACGCCTAGACTGGGTCCGACACAGAGCGGGTTCAACGGCGAACGGGAGCAGGACATGCGCGGCATCATTGGGGATCTGACGGCGGCCCTGGGGACGGACAAGGTCGTGACGGAGGATCCGGCGCTCGCCGCCTATGCCGTGGACCAGGCACCCGTCCTGGACTACCAGCTGCCGCAGGCCGTGGTCTTCGCCGAGTCCGTCGAGGACGTGCAGGCCGTGGTCCGGGCCTGCGCCGCCCGCCGGGTTCCGCTCGTGGCCCGCGGCGCCGGCACCGGCGTCTCCGGCGGAGCACACGCCAGTGAGGGCTGCGTGGTCCTCGGCCTGGAGAAGATGAACCGCATCCTGGACCTCAACCCCGATGACGAGACCGCCGTCGTCGAACCCGGCGTCGTCAACGCCGACCTCAACGCGGCCGCCGCCGTGCACGGCCTCATGTACGCCCCTGACCCTGCCAGTTACCGCAGCTCCACGATCGGCGGCAACGTCGCCACCAACGCCGGGGGCCTGCGCTGCGCCAAGTACGGGGTCACGCGGGACTCGGTGCTGGCCCTCGACGTCGTCCTGGCCGATGGAACCCTGATCCACACCGGACATCAGACCTTCAAGGGCGTGGCCGGTTACGACCTGACCGGCCTGTTTGTCGGCTCCGAGGGGACGCTCGGGATCGTCGTCGGGATCACCGTCCGGCTGAAGTACCTCCCGCGCGAGGTGCACACCATCGCCGCGTTCTACCCGGACTTCCGCAGCGCCGCGGCCGGGGTGCTGGCCGTGGGCAAGGCCCGGGTGCAGCCTGCCATCATGGAACTGCTGGACAGCGGCACCCTCGCCCAGCTCGACGCCATGCACGGCTCCACCCTCTCGGCCCGGGGCGCCTCGCTGCTGCTGCTCCAGACGGACGGTTTCGGCGCTGCCGCCGAGGCCGCCGCCATTCGGCCGCTGCTGGCCGCGGGCGGCGCGGTGGTGACCATGGAGGCGGACGCGGAAGCGGAGGCTCTGGTGGAGCTGCGCCGGCACAGCCGCGGCGCCGAGGTTGACGACGAGTACCGGGTGGGCGAGGACGTCGCCGTCCCGCGCTCCCGGCTGGTGGATTACGTGGCCGAACTCGAGGCGATGGCGGCCCGGCACGAGGTCCAGCTGAAGGTGGTGGCGCACGCCGGGGACGGCAACCTGCACCCCACGTTCTGGGTGGACCGGGACGGGGACGGCGTGGACCCGGGCGCGATGGAACGCCTGGGCGCCGCGCTGGACGAGTCGGTGACCGTGGCCCTCGCGATGGGCGGCACCATCACGGGCGAGCACGGTGTGGGCCAGTACAAGCTGCGCTGGCTGGGCCTGGAGCAGAAGGAACCGGTCCGCGGGTTGCAACACCGGATCAAGGAACTCTTCGACCCGGCCGGGATCCTCAATCCCGGCAAGGCCATCTAAGCGACGGCCGACCCAACTGACTCGCAGCCATGGCCGTTTTGGCGGCTGAAAACAGCCGTAACTGCGAGTCAGTTGGGGGTGGGGGAGGGATCAGTCGTCGGCGTCCGGGTACTCGTCTTCCTCGGTCTCGTCCTCGTCGTAGCGGGACTCCTCGGTCTCGACCTCAAGGATCTTGAGCAGTTCGGTATCCGGGTTCAGCATGATCGCGGCCTCGTCGCGCCGGTGCCGCAGCTCGGAATCGATGTAGGACTGCACAGCCTCGGCCAGTGGGATGTGCCGGTTCTCCTTCTCGGACATGTACCAGCGGTGCTCGAGGATCTCGTGGACGGCCTCCGCCGGTTCGAGTTTCCCGGACAGGTCGCGGGGGATGGCGCGGACGATCGGCTCGAAGATCTGGCTGACCCAGAGGTGGGCGCTGTACTCCTCATCCATGCCGGGGTTGTTGTCCGCGCGGAACGAGTCCATGTCGTTCAGCAGCCGCCGGGCTTGGTTCTCCTGGGCGTCCAGGCCGGTGAGCCGCAGCAGCCGGCGCTGGTGGTGACCGGCGTCGACCACCTTGGGCTGGAGCTGGATGGTGGAACCGTTCTGGGTGGTCTTGATCGCGTATTCCTCGACGTCGAAGCCGAGTTCGTTGAGCCGCCGGATGCGTGCGGCCACCCGCCAGCGCTCGCCGACCTCGAAGGATTCCTTCTCCGTCAGCTCGGTCCAGAGCCTGCGGTAGCTCTCCATGATCAGCTCGCTGGTGGCCACCGGGTCCACCTTCTCCTCGATCAGACCGCCGTCGAGCAGGTCCATCAGCTCCCCGGCGATGTTGACCCGGGCGATTTCCAGGTCGTACTCGCGCTGGCCGGTGGACAGGTCCGGGTACAGCTCGCCGGTCTCGGCGTCCACCAGGTAGGCGGCGAAGGCGCCCGCGTCGCGGCGGAACAGGGTGTTCGAGAGGGACACGTCGCCCCAGTAGAAGCCGATCAGGTGCAGGCGGACCAGCAGCAGGGCCTGCGCGTCGATCAGGCGGGTCAGGGTGTCCTTGCGCAGCATCTGCGAGAACAGGGCGCGGTAGGGCATGGAGAACTTCAGGTGCCGGGTCACCAGCACGGGGTTCAGGGGCTTGCCGTCCGGAGTGGTGCGGCCGGTGATGACCGCCACGGGCTCCACGCAGGGGACATCCAGCCGGGCCAGCTTGCGGAGCATGTGGTACTCGTGCCGGGCGATGTGCTCGGAGGTTTCCTTGATGGCGATGACCGAGCCGCCCAGGTGCGCGAACCGGACGATGTGCCGGGAGATACCGCGGGGGAGGGCGGCCAGGTACTCGGCGGGCCAGTCTTCGAGGGCGATGTGCCAGGGCAGGTCCAGCAGTTCCGGCTCGGTGGCGGCCGCGGTGATGCTCAGGGAGCTGGAGATCGCCTTGTCGTCATTGGCGCTCGCGGGCACGTACCGGGGCAGCTTGCCGATCTGGCCGTAGTCGGTGGGTTCGTCGTGCCACTGGGCACCGTTGTCCTCGCTCATGCGGTTCTCCTCGGTCATGGGGCAATTCTCCCGCACCCGGCGGCGGCGCGCCTAACCACGGGGCGGTTAACGGCCGACGGCGGCCCTCCCGCAGGAGGACCGCCGTCGGTTAAGACCGAGTCAGTCGCCGAGGCGCAGGCCGGTCTTGGTGTCGAACAGGTGCACGTGGCCGGACTGCGGGCGGACCCAGATGGTCTCACCCTTCATCGGCGGGCGGCGGCCGTCGACGCGGGCGACGATGTCGTGGTCCTTGCCGTCGAGCGTGGTGTGACCGTAGACGTAGGCGTCGGCGCCGAGTTCCTCGACGACGTCGACCTCAACCTGCAGGCCCTCGCCCTGGCCGGCGGTCTCCAGGTCCTCGGGACGGGTGCCGAGGGTGACGGTGGAGCCGGAGGCATCCTCGAGGACGTCGCGCGGCACCGGGTAAACGGTTCCGCCGAACTGGACGCCGCCGTCGACGACGGGCAGTTCCAGCAGGTTCATGGCGGGGGAGCCGATGAAGCCGGCGACGAAGACGTTCTTCGGCTTGTCGTAGAGGTTGCGCGGGGTGTCCACCTGCATCAGCAGGCCGTCCTTGAGCACGGCCACGCGGTCGCCCATGGTCATGGCCTCGACCTGGTCGTGGGTGACGTAGACGGTGGTGACGCCCAAGCGGCGGGTCAGCGACGCGATCTGGGTGCGGGTCTGGACGCGGAGCTTGGCGTCGAGGTTGGAGAGCGGTTCGTCCATCAGGAAGACCTGCGGGTTACGGACGATCGCGCGGCCCATGGCGACGCGCTGGCGCTGGCCGCCGGAGAGGGCCTTCGGCTTGCGGTCCAGGTACGGCTCGAGGTCCAGCAGCTTGGCGGCTTCGCGGACGCGCTCGGCCCGCTCTTCCTTGCTGACGCCGGCGATCTTGAGGGCGAAGCCCATGTTGTCCGCGACGGTCATGTGCGGGTACAGGGCGTAGTTCTGGAACACCATCGCGATGTCGCGGTCCTTGGGCGGCATGTCGGTGACGTCACGGTCACCGATCAGGATGCGGCCGGAGTTGACGTCTTCCAGGCCTGCGAGCATGCGCAGGGAGGTGGACTTGCCGCAGCCGGAGGGGCCGACGAGAACCAGGAATTCGCCGTCGGCGATTTCGATGTTCAGCTTGTCGACCGCGGGCTTTTCGGTGCCCGGGTAGAGCCGCGTTGCGTTGTCAAAAGTAACTGTTGCCACAGTTTTCAATCCCTTCACCGGCAGGTACGTGCCGGACGATCCGTTGTGAATGGTCTTTTTATTCAGTTGTGAGTCTTGCGCCTGCTCCCCGGCCGAAGCCGAGGAGCAGCCAGCGACGCCGCACGGTAGCTGTGCGCCACACCACATAAAGAGTATGTCAGATGGATCGAGAATGGGGGAAAAGGTTACGGATGTCACTGGTGATCCCTGCCACCCGGTGCCGTGCGGGCCTGTGTAGGCTGTGCGCATGACGGCCCTCCAGATCTACGTGAGTTTCCCCGGTACCGCGCGTGAGGCCCTCGGGTTCTACGCCGATGTCTTTGGCGGTGACCTGGCCCTGTTCACCTATGAGCAGTTCAACCGCACCGACGGGCCCGCCCAGGCGATCGCCCACGGCGAGCTGCGGGGGGACGTGCGCCTGGCGGGCTCCGACGCGGCAGAGGGCGAAGCCACGGTCCGGTGCGAGGGCCTGATGCTCTCGCTGCTGGGGACGGCCGAGCCGGCGGTCCTGCACCGGTGGTTCGACCGGCTGGCCGACGGCGGACGCGTGGTGGACCCGCTGGGCCCGAAACCCTGGGGCGCCTCCGACGGCCAGGTGGTGGACCGGCATGGACTGCACTGGCTGATCGGCTATGAACCGGAGTCCTCCCCCAACTGACTGGCAGGTAAGGCCGTTATGGGCGCTCAAAACGGCCTGATCTGCCAGTCAGTTGGGGCGCCGGCATTGCCTAGCTGCCGACCGCGGCCTTCCGCTCGCGCAGCAGCGCCTCCAGCAGTTCTGACACGTGCGGCGGGGCTTCCACCCGGAACTCCGCCTGGGTGAAGTCCAGGCCCACCTTGACGCCCAGGTCGCCTGAAACCAAGCTGCGCAGGGCGTCCTCGTCCGTGGTGTCGTCCCCGGCGAAGACCACTGCTGTCGCGCCCGTGGCCTGCCGCAGGAAGGACACCGCCTCGCCCTTGGAGGCGTGGACCACGGAGGTCTCCAGGACCCGGTTGCCGGTCTTCACGAAAACCCCGGCGCGGTCCTTCAGTGCGGACTTCGCCGCGGCCACGGCGTCCTCGGCCACGTCGTCCGCGGCCAGGCGGGTGTGCAGCACGACGCCGGCCGGCTTCTCCTCGAGCAGGGTGCCGGGTGCCACGTGGACGATCTCCTCCAGGACGGCCCGCACGTCGGCGAGGAGCCGGCGCTGGTCCTCGTCGAGCTGAAGCTCGGCCGAGCCCGGACCCATCCAGATTTCCGCGCCGTGGCTGCCGATCAGCAGGGTCTTCTCCGGCGGGGACGCGACCGAACGCAGGCTGTCCAGCGCACGGCCGGAAATCAGCGCCGTCGTGGTTCGAGGCAGGTCGGCCAGGGCAGCGAACGCGGCGGCCGAGCGGGGAAGGGCGCGGGAGTCCTCCGCGTGATCCACCAGCGGGGCCATGGTGCCATCGAAGTCCATGGCCACCAGCAGTTCCTCGGTGCCGGCGATCCGCCGCACGGCGGCCAGCAGTTCCGGCGTCAGTGAGAGCTTGGGGGTGTTGGCCTCAGGAGTCATCACGCACCACCTTTTCCTGCAGGGCCTTCAGGAAGTCCGCGGACCAGAGATCGACGTCGTTGGTCAGGATTTGCCGACGCATGGCCCTCATCCGGCGGGCGGCCTCGGCGGGCTCCATGTTCACGGCCCGCATGATGGTGTCCTTGAGCCCGTCGATGTCGTGCGGGTTCATCAGCAGCGCCTGCTTCAGCTGGTCCGCGGCGCCGGCGAACTCGCTAAGCACCAGCGCGCCGTCGTTGTTGGTGCGGGCCGTGACGTATTCCTTGGCGACGAGGTTCATGCCGTCGCGCAGGGCCGTTACCAGCATGACATCCGCGGCCAGGTACAGCGCCACCATCTCCTCGATGGGGTAGCTGTGGTGAAGGTAGCGGACCGCGGTGTTCTGCATGGTGTCGTAGGTGCCGTTGATGTGACCGACCGTGCCCTCGACCTCCTCGCGCAGCAGCCGGTACTGCTCCACCCGCTCCCGGCTGGGGCTGGCCACCTGGATCAGGGACGCGTCCTCGACCGTGACTTTGCCGTCCTCGAGGAGTTCCTCATAGGCCTTGAGCCGGTGCCGGATGCCCTTGGTGTAATCCAGCCGGTCCACGCCCAGCAGGATGGTCTTGGGGTTGCCGAGGTCGCGGCGGATCTGCTTGGCCCGCTCGATGACCTCCGGCTTCTGCGCCAGCTCGCTGATCTGTTTCACATCGATGGAGATGGGGAAGGCCTGGGCCCGCGCGATGTGGGTGGTTTCGCCGTCGGCGCCCTTGACGTGCACCTGCTGCTGCTTGACGCTGGCGCCGAGGAACCGGCGGGCGGAGCGCATGAAGTTGCCGGCGTCGCTGCTGCGCTGGAAGCCGATCAGGTCCGCGCCCAGCAGGCCGTCGATGATCGCGCGGCGCCAGGGCAACTGGGCGAAGATCTCCGGCGGCGGGAACGGGATGTGGTTGAAGAAGCCGATCTTCAGGTCCGGGCGTTGCTCCCGGAGCATCCGGGGGACCAGCTGCAGCTGGTAGTCCTGCACCCAAACCGTGGCGCCCTCGGCGGCGTGCCGGATGACGGCGTCGGCGAACCGCTTGTTGACCTTCCGGTACGTGTCCCACCAGGCGCGGTGGAACTCGGGCGGGGCGATTACGTCGTGGTAGAGCGGCCAGAGGGTCGCGTTGGAGAAGCCCTCGTAATACAGTTCGACGTCGCGGGTGCTCAGCTGCACCGGGATCAGGTCGATGCCGCCATGGCTGAACGGTTCGAGGTGCTCGTCCGGGGCGCCGTGCCAGCCCACCCAGGCGCCGTCGGTCTTGGTCATCATCGGCGCCAGCGCCGTGACCAGGCCGCCGGGGGAGCGGCGCCAGCCGTCCTCGCAGCCGGGCTCGTCCGGGGAGCAACGGTCCACCGGCATGCGGTTGGACACGACCATGAAATCGAAACGGTCGACGTCGTCCGTCCCGCCCTGGCGCCCTCCCCCCGCGGGCTGCTCGTCCGCTTGGTGTGCTGCGTGCTCGGTGCGCTGCTCGCGCTCGGTTGCTTGCATTAGTGCCCCCTGGGGTCGCTTGTGGCTTGTGTTCACCCTATCGGGGCGGAATCTTCCGGGCTATTCGTCCGTTGGGCACACGGGAAGAAACTTGAAAGCGCAAGCTCCCCAGCTTTCTCACCTAAAATGATGACCGTGCCACCCGCTGGCGCAGTCCAGGCCGATCGACACGAGGAACCAATGAGCCCCGCAAACGAACCCCGTCAGTCCAAAGCTGAGCGCACCGCCGCGGCCCGCGAGAAGGCCCGTGAGATCCGTGAGGCCCAGCTGAAGAAGGACAAGCGCAACAAGCTGCTCATTGGCTGGGGCATCGTCGCCGCCGTCGTCGCCATCATCGTGGTGGTGGCCCTCGTGGTGACCTCCAACATCAAGAACAACGCTCCCGTGGCCGATTCCGGGCCCACCCCGGCCAACGGCAACGTCCACGGCGGCGTGACCCTGCTGGCCAACACGGAGGTGGCGAAGACTGACGCCGCCACGGTCAAGCTCTCCGATGTTCCCGCAGCCCCCGCCACCCCGCCGGCGGACATCAAGGCGCCCGGCGCCGAGGCCGAGGCCGGCAAGCCGGTCAAGGTGGTCCTCTACATCGACTTCATCTGCCCGGTCTGCAAGAACTTCGAAGCGCAGTACAACGACACCCTGACCAAGCTTCGCAACGACGGCAAGATCACGGTCGAGTACCGTCCGCTGGGCTTCTTGGACACCCGCTCCACCACCAACTACTCCTCCCGCGCCGCCGCCGCCGCGGCCTGCGTGGTGAACGAGTCGCCGGAGAAGTACGCGGCGTTCGTGGATGCGCTGTTCGCCAAGCAGCCTGCGGAAGGTTCCGCGGGCCTGTCCGACAACGAGCTGAAGAAGCTGGCCACGGATACCGGGGCCAAGAGCATCGACAAGTGCGTGGATGACAAGACCTACCGGCCGTACGTGAAGTACACGACCCAGGAAGCCGCGGCCATCGGGGTCACCGGTACGCCGACCGTCTTCGTCGAGGGCAAGCAGTGGGGCAAGGGCGACAGCGCCAACACCCCGTTCGACCAGTACCTGCAGGCAGCGGTGGACGCCAAGAAGTAACCACCACTTCCGCTGGTGCGGCCCGGTCCCGGATTCCTCCGGGGCCGGGCCGCTTTCGTATGGCGGGGCGCATTTTTTACCGCCGGGCATCGGTGGGCTACCCTTATCTAGCCGTTGTCCTCCCGCGCTTTCCGCCGGATGCGACGACGGCGGATTGCCTCCTTAGCTCAGTTGGCCAGAGCACCGCTCTTGTAAAGCGGGGGTCGTCGGTTCGAATCCGACAGGGGGCCCAGCGAAACCCCTCCGTTCCGGCGATTGTGCCCGGAACGGAGGGGTTCTTTTTTAGCCGGGCTCAGGGTCCGGTGATCCGGATGCCGGCCACCGCTCCGGTCCACGGGCCGGTGGGATTTTTTCGGGTCAACTGAACGCTCACGGGGCCAGGCAGGAGGCTCACCGTCCGGGAGGTTGGGGCGGCGCAGTCCACATTGATGGAGGTGGGGCCGGCGGGTGTCTCGTCCTGGAAGATCAAGATCTGCGCGGCATCGACCCCGACGCAGGCGGCCGTGACCTGGTAGTCGCCAGCAGTTTTTACCCGCCCCGCCTTACTGAAGCCGACGCCGTTGCCGTCCGCCGGACCGGAATCGGTGAGCGCCACGGGCCCCGTCGGCCCGGCGAGCAGCCTCTCCAGTTCGGCCTCGTTCCGCTGCTGCGCGGCCAGGACATCCGGTGGTGGGCCGGCGGGGATGGTGCGGCCCGCCCTGGGGATGGCCGCCGACGTCGCTGTGGCAGGCGGCCGCTCACCGCCGTCGTCCTCGTAGGTGCAGCCGGCCAGCGATCCGGCCGCCACGCACAGCAGCACGGCCCCGGTCAGCACAGCACCGGGCCGGATGGTCTTCGTTCCCCCACGACGTGACATGGGGCCGAGTCTAACCGCTACGCGCCGGGGGAGGCCTGCCGCGGGGACACTTCCTGGGCCCGCTCGTAGAACCACTCGATGTGCTCGCGCAGCAGCCGGGCCGCGCGCTCGCCGTCCTGGTCCCGGACGGCGTCGTAGATCCCGTGGTGCTGGGCACGCAGGACCGCGAGGACCTCCGGCCAGGACTCCATTGCGTCCATGGCGCCCTTGACGTAGTCCACGATCGCGCCGCTGAGCGACTCCATCATGGTGGCGACCACCGTGTTGCCGGCCAGGGAGCTGAGCGCGACGTGGAACCGGGCGTCGAGTTCGTGGAAGGTGGGCCGGTCCAGCTCCGGATCGTCCATGGCTTCCAGGAGCTGGGCCGCCTGCTCCAGACCCGCATCGCCCTCGTCGCGGGGCCGGGTGGCGGCGGCCTGCGCCGACCAGGTCTCCAGCAGGATGCGGGTCTGCACGATGTCCTCCACCGGCAGCCGGTTGCTGGCCACGTGCAGCCGGAGGGCCGAGGACAGGCCGGCAGACGGGTTTGAAATGACGATCGCCCCGGAGGTGGGTCCGGACCCGACCGAGCTGCGCAGCACGCCCATCGCGTCCAGGATGCGGATGGCCTCCCGCACCGAGGCGCGGGAGATCCCGTAGTTCTCGGCCAGGGTCCGCTCGCCGGGCAGCCGGTCGCCGAGCTTGATCTTCCCGGACCGCAGGTCCGCCTCGATGTCCTGCAGCAGCGCGTCATAGGTACGACGGCGGGGTGCGGCGTCGGCAACGGTCACGGATGGTTCCCTTCGATGGCGAATGCTGGCGTTGAGTCCCGGTAGCCCAAGGCGGCGCTGGCTTCCCGGGCGGCGCGGGCCACCATCGGGCCCAGCCGCGGGACATCCGCCTCGCTGACCCGCTGGGTCGGGAAGCCCAGGCCGAGGACGGCCGCGAGCTGCCCGTCGTAGCGGAAGACGGGAGCGCTGATGGACCCGACGTCGCTGTTGCGTTCCCCGAACGCGGCGAAGAAGCCCTGCTCGCGGGCCTGCTCCGCCTGCGCGTCGAGCTGCTCCCAGCTGATCGGAGTGACATCGGTGAACCGGGTCAGCTCGGTGTCCTTGAGGGCCTCCCGCGCTCCCGGGTCGAAGGCCAGGAAGATCTTGCCCGGCGCACCGGCATGGATCGGCATCACCTGGCCCACCAGGAAGGGCCGCATCACGACGTGCAGGGTCTCTGCCACGGCAACCACGGTGCGGAACTGCCCGTCCCGCATGTAGACGCAGGCAGTCTCCCCGCTGTCGTCACGGAGCTGCTGGATGATCGGGTGCAGCAGCCGGACCACGTCTAGGCCCAGGGTGCCCGGCGCGGCCCACTGGACCAGCCGCAGGCCGATCCGGTAGCGGTCGCCGTCGCGGTCCAGGAAACCCTCGCGGACCATGTTCTGCACCAGCCGCTGGCAGGTACTCGCCGGCAAGCCGGTGGCCCGTGCGATCTGCTGCAGCGTCGGTTCCGGTGCATCGATCGAGAAGCAGTTCAGGATGTCGCTGACCTTGCCCAGCACAAGGATGGGGGTCGTCCGGTCACTCTGCTCTTTTGCCGCCGCGTTGCCAGCTGCCACCTGCCACCGTCTTTCTCTACGGGTGTCCATCATAGCCAGCGGGTCCGGGTGTCCCTGCGGATTCCCCGCCCCGCGAGCGTCGGCTAAACCTCCGTGTTTCCATTGACAGCTCCACACTAAACCCGCAATATGGGTTGCGAAACCATATTGTGGGTTTTGCGTCGAGGGGAGAGGGCCAAGAGCCCGCGTCCGCCCGGCAAGGCCTCCATCCAAGCAAGGGCATTGGGCCCAGCCGCGTCATAACAACGGAGTGATGATGACAGTTCAGGCAGTAACCCGAGAGCAGGCCGCACGGCGTGCAACCGTCGCCAGCGTCGTGGGCACCACCATCGAGTGGTACGACTTTTTCCTCTACGGGACGGCGGCGGCGCTGGTCTTCCCCCAGCTGTTCTTCCCCGGCCAGAACGCCTTCGCCGGTGTTCTCTTCGCCTTCGGCACCCAGTTCGTGGGCTTCGTGGCCCGCCCCGTCGGCGCCGCGATCTTCGGCCACTACGGTGACCGGATCGGCCGCAAGACCACCCTCATGGTCACCCTCTTCCTGATGGCCTTCGGCACCGTGCTGATCGGCTTCCTGCCCACCTACCAGGCCATCGGCGTCGCCGCCCCGATCCTGCTGACCCTGCTCCGGATCATCCAGGGCATCGGCGTCGGCGGCGAATGGGGCGGCTCCGTGCTGCTCAGCATGGAATGGGGCCACCAGCAGCGCCGCGGCTTCTCCGCCAGCTGGCCGCAGATCGGCGTGCCGCTCGGCCTGGTGCTCTCCACCGGCGTCGTCCGGATCACCTCCGGCATCACCGGCACCGAGGGCTTTGCCTCCTTCGGCTGGCGTATCCCGTTCATCATCAGCATCCTGCTGATCGGCGTAGGCCTCTTCGTCCGGATGCGCGTGATCGAGAGCCCCGAATTCGAAGCCATCCGCAAGTCCAACAAGGTCGTCCGCAACCCCCTGCTGGAGGTCATCAAGCGTCAGCCGAAGGAAATCCTCCTCTCGGCCCTGGTCCGCATGTCCGAGCAGGCACCGTTCTACCTCTTCATCACCTTCGTGATCACCTACGCCGTCAAGCACCTGCAGCTCAACAGCAACTCGATCCTGGACGACACCTTGATCGCCGCCGCGCTGGGCCTGGTCAGCGTCCCGTTCTTCGGCTGGCTCTCGGACCGCTTCGGCCGGCGCAAGGTCTACGGCGTGGGCATTGTGCTGACCGCCATCTTCGCCTTCCCGTACTTCGCCCTCCTGGACACCCGGGAACCCTTCATCGTGGGCGTCGCGATCGTGGTCAGCCTGATCCTGCACGACATCCAGTACGGTCCGCAGGCTGCACTGATCGCGGAGAGCTTCGACGCCGACATCCGCTACACCGGCGCCGGCCTGGGCTACCAGCTGGCCAGCGTGGTGGCCGGCGGTCCCGCGCCGCTGATCGCCGCGGCCCTGCTGGCCCAGTACGGGAACTCGACGGCGATCGCGCTGTACATCATCGGCTGCTGCGCCGTCGCCATGGTGGCCCTGATCTTCCTGCCCAAGGCCGGCCACCGCTTCCAGGCCAGCGCCGCCACCAAGACGGAAGCCACGGTATGAGCCTGACAGACACCGCACCCCGCCAAGAGGCAACGAACGAGGCCGGGGCGGCAGCCCCGCAGACGGCAGGGCCGCAGACGGCGGCCCGGCCGGAGACCACGGACGCCACCGGCCCGCTGAAGGACCTGCTGGTCCTGGACCTGAGCCGGATCCTGTCCGGACCGTTCGCCACCATGACCCTTGCGGACCTGGGCGCCGACGTCATCAAGATCGAACAGCCAGGCTCCGGCGACGACACCCGCCAGTGGGGCCCTCCGTTCCAGGGCGAGGAAGCCGCGTACTTCCTGTCCGTGAACCGGAACAAGCGCAGCCTCGCCGTCGACCTCAAGTCCCCCGAGGGACTCGAGGTGGTCCGGGAGCTCGCCCGCCGCGCCGACATCGTGGTGGAGAACTTCCGGCCCGGCACCGCCGCCCGCCTGGGCCTGGGCTACGAGGAGCTGTCCAAGGACAACCCCGGCCTGGTCTACGCCTCCATCAGCGGCTACGGCCAGACCGGTCCGGACGCGCTCCGGCCCGGCTACGACGCGATCGCCCAGGCCCGCAGCGGCATCATGAGCGTCACCGGCGAGACCGATGGGCCGCCCGTTCGGGTCGGCGTCAGCAGCGCGGACCTGGTCGCCGGGATGTGGGCAACCATCGGCGTCCTGGCCGCCCTGCACGAGAAGCAGCGCACCGGTCAGGGCCAGTGGGTGGACATCAGCCTGCTTGACGGGTCCGTCTCCTGGCTGACCTACGTCTCCAGCGGCTACTTCGCCAGCGGCGAGGTTCCGCGCCGCTACGGCTCGGCCCACCCCACGATCGCCCCCTACCAGGCGTTCGCCACCGCGGACGGCTTCGTCATGGTCGCCGTCGGCAACGACGGACTCTGGCGGCGCTTCGCTCAGGAACTCGGGGACGCGGCGCTCGCCGCAGATCCGCGGTACGCGAGCAATCCGTCCCGCGTCGCCCACCGGGAGGAGCTCATTCCCGCGATCGAGGCCATCATGCGGACCCGCACCACGGAGGACTGGGTGCTCGCCCTGGACGAGGCGGGCGTCCCGGTGGGTCCGATCCAGACGGTGGACCAGGCGCTTGTTGACCCCCAGGTCCTGGCCCGGGGCATGGTGGCCGAGCTGGACCACCCGACGGCCGGACCCATGAAGGTGGTGGGTTGCCCGGTGCGGCTGACCCGGACGCCCGCCTCGGTGCGTACCGCGCCGCCGGTCCTGGGCCAGGACACGGACCAGGTGCTGGCGTCGCTGGGCCTGGACACGGACCGGATCCAGGCCCTGCACAGCAGCGGCGCGGTGCAGTGACGGCCGCGGTGGGGCACGCCCCGGGGATCCGGCTGGATATCGACGACGACGGCGTCGCCCGCCTTGAGGTGGGCATCGGTGAACGCTTCAACGCCCTCGACTCGGACCAGTGGCGGGCGCTCGCGGCCGAGGCCCGGGCGCTCGCCGCGGACCCCGCCGTCCGTGCCGTGGTGATCCGGGGCGCCGGCGGGACCTTCTGCTCCGGCTCCGACCTGCGCGAATGGCAGGACGCCAGCGGGGACCAGGTGACCGGCGCCTTCGGTGCCATCGAGGAGGCGCTTCAGGCCGTGGAGGCCATCCCGGTGCCGACCGTGGCCCTGGTGCAGGGTGTCGCCACGGGCGCGGGCTGCCAGCTGGCGCTCGCCTGCGACCTGCAGGTGCTGGAGGAGACGGCGCGGATCGGGATGCCCATCGCCCGGCTGGGGATGCTGATCCCGCCCACCTTTGCCAACCGGATGTCCCTGCGGATTGGGCCGTCCCGGACCAAGGATCTGCTCTTCGGCGGCCGGATCCTCTCCGCCGCCGAGGCCTACGCGATGGGATTCGTCAGCACCCTGGTGGGCCCCGGCCGTGGTCCTGCGGCGGTGGCGGGGCTGACGGAACAGTGGGCCGGCCTGTCGCTGGCCTCGCTGCGGGCGTCCAAGGCGGCGGTCAACCAAGGACTGGCCCCGGTGGAACAGCCGGCGAAGGCGTTGCCGCTGGGTCCGGCCGCGGATCCGGTGGAGTTCCGGGCACGGGTAAGCCGGTTCCTGCACCGCAACCGCCGTCCCGCCGCGTCCTAGGGGCGCAGGGGAGTTGCCGGCGGGGGACCGACCTGGGGTCCAACCGGCACTTGACCGGAACCGGGGGCGCGGGGAGGGTGGCCGTATGAACGAACACCAGCCCCACGCCGCCCCGGAGATCACCGTCAGCGACCGGCAGGAGCAGCCCACCGCGGTCATCCACGAAACCGTGCCGATGGCGGACCTGCGGGACTTCTTCGACCGGGCCTACCGGTCCGTCATGACCGCGGTCCAGCAACAAAACGTCCAGCTGGCGGGCCCGCCGTTCGCGCTGTACCGGGGGATGCCCACCGACGTCGTCGACGTCGAAGCCGGCTTCCCCCTGGCCGGCCCCTACCCGGGAGGGGGTGACGGCGCCGTCGTCGCCGGAACCCTGCCCGGCGGCAGGGCGCTGGAGGCGACGCATGTCGGCCCCTACGACACCCTGCCGCAGACCTACGGCGCCGTCATGGCCAGGATGCAGGCGGACGGGCTCACCCCGGGGGAGGCCATGTGGGAGTACTACCTCACCGACCCGGCCGCGGAGCCGGACCCCGCCACCTGGAAAACGCTGGTGGTCTGGCCGGTCGCCTGAGCCGGGCAGGCAGAATAAAACCGACATTTTCCGCGCCACCACGGGGATTTTTTGCCTAAGATGTCGCCTTGCGCACACTATTCTTCAACTTCTGCGATGATGCCCTAAACTGCTTCACTGAGGTGCCTGAAATGGCGCTATGCAGCAACGAAAGTGAATCCCGTTATGGCTACCGATTACGACGCCCCACGCAAGACAGAAGAAGAATCTCCCGCTGAATCGCTGGAGGCCCTTCAGGCGTCCCGTGGCGGCGGCGCCCAGACTGCTGTTATCGATGTCGACGAGAACGACACCGCCGAGGGCATCGACCTTCCCGGCGCCGATCTTTCCGGCGAAGAACTGACCGTGATCGTCGTTCCCGAACAGTCCGACGAATTCACCTGCTCTTCCTGCTTCCTGGTCCGTCACCGGTCCCAGGTCGCCAAGGAAAAGAACGGCCTGAAGTACTGCCGCGACTGCGAGGGCTAAACAGCCTTCCCATCGGGCCGGAATCACGGCCCGAATCTATATTTACCGCTTGAGCGCCCGGCGCCGACTCCCATGGGGAGCGGCGCTGGGCGCTTTTGTGTGCCGCTTTTCTACTCCGGCGTTACCTGCGGTTGATGACGGGTCACGGTTGATGGACCGTCGGACCTTGGGCCCTCCCCGCCAGGCGGCAGCAGGCCTAAGCTGAAGGAATCCGGAGGAAGCATGGGATCCGGGTGGCTTGAGGGGTGGCAGTGATGACTCGTTTCCGTTCACAGAAACCTGCAGGCTGGCTGATGGCCTTGCTGCTCGCGGCCGGGCTGCTGTTGGCGGCTCCGGGGGCCGCCGTCGCAGCGCCCTATTGCGGGCAGGTGTGGGGCTCGCTGGCCAAGTCCGATCCGGCGATGGGCCGGGCGCCGGTGACGAACGTCCGGACGGGGCAGCACTACTGCTTCGACCGTCTGGTGGTGGATCTCAAGGGGCCGGCGGGCGGCTACACCGTGCGGTACGTCCCGCAGGTGGCCCAGGAAGGGTCCGGGTTGCCCGTGCCGCTGCGCGGCCAGGCGTTCCTGCAGATCACGGTTAATTCACCGGCCTACGACGACGCCGGGCAGGCCACGTATTCGCCGGCCAACAAGAACGAACTGACGGACGTCACCGGATACCGGACGTTCCGCCAGGTCGCCTGGGCTGGCAGTTTCGAGGGGTACAGCACCCTGGGACTCGGGGTGCGGGCCCGGCTGCCATTCCGGGTGTTCACACTGCCCGGCCCTGACACGGGTTCACGGCTGGTGATCGACGTCGGCCACTACTGGTAGGCGCTAAGCCGGGCCGGTTACGGCTTTTAGGCGGCGCCGAGGACGGCCCGGAGCGGATACTCCCTGCCGTCCAACACCAACTGGGTGCACTTACGGGCGGTCTCGTTCAGCACGATCGGCGCCATCAGGTTCACCGTGGTGCCCTCGGGGGAGTGGTTGACCACTACGAGCAGCCGGGGCGCCTCACCGTCGGAGAGCTCCAGGGCTTCCAGCGCGGGGCGCGGGAGGCGGGGGCTGTAGTCCGGAACGAAAACGGCGGCGTCGGCCAGGAACAGCCGGACGGGCGCGGACTCCGATTCGAGGGCGAAGAGGCCCGGGGCGCTGTCGATGCTGCGGAGCGCGAAGTCGTGGACGGCTTCCAGCCCCGGCATGGGGGCGGTGAAGGTCACGGGGGTGCTGCTCAGGACGGAGTTCATCGCAGGAAGTCCATCAGCGTGGGCTGCAGGACCCGCGCCGTGGCGGCCAGGGCCACCTGGTAGTTGGTTTCCTGGAGCTTCAGGTCCATGATCACGCTGCCGAGGTCAGCTTTTTCAATCCCGGTCCGCTGGGCGTCCAAGGAAGCCTCCATTCCTGTGTTGACGGTGCCGGCGCGGTCCAGTTGCGCCTGGCGCGCTCCAACGTCGGCGCGTCCGTTGACGATTTTCTTGTAGGCGTCGTCGATCTCGCTCACCCGTGGCAGGGTGTCGGCGCCGTTGCGCAGGTCCGTAGCCAGTTTATTGACAGTATCGAAGACCGAGCCGGTACCGCTGCCGAAGATCGTGCCGCCGTCGGCGTCCACCCGCACGGTCTGCGTCTCGCTGATGCGCCGTTCCACTGGGCTCGTCCCGGCGGCGACGAACGTCGGCGGCATTGCGCCGTCAAAGGGCATTGCCTTATCTGAATTGCCCGCGAAGATGTTGCGGCCGAGGTGTTTGGAATTGGCAACGTTGATGAGGTCCTGGTTCAGCGAGTCCAGTTCGTTGGCAATCGCGTCCTTGCCGGACTGCGGCAGCGTGCCGTTGCCGGCCTGGACGGTGAGGTCCTTGATCCGCTGCATCACGTTGCCGGCCTGCTGCAGGGCGGAGTCGGCCGCCGACAACCAGGTATTTCCGTCGTCGATGTTCCGGCCGTACTGGGCATTCGCAGCCTGCAGCGCGCGGGTGGCCAGCGCCTGCGCGGTGGCGGCGGGGTCGTCCGAGGGGCGCGAGATTTTGTTGAGCGTGCTCGCCTTGTCCTGCAGGTCGGCCAGCTTGGACTGCTGCGTCTGCAGGGTCCGCTGCGCCGCCGCGGTCATAGTCAGGTTTGTAACCCGGTTCAGCATGGTTCTACCTTCCTACCAGGCCGGTGCGGTTGATCAGGACGTCAAGGGCTTCGTCGACGGCGGTCATGACGCGTGCCGCCGCCTGGTAGGCGTGCTGGTTGGTGAGCAGGTTGACGTTTTCCTCGTCCAGGCTGACGGAGGTCTGGGATGCCCGGCCTGTCACCGCGGAGGCCTGGGTTGCTGCGGCGAGGTCTTCGCGTTGCTGGGCTCCCCGGGATTGCACCCCGATGCCGGTGACGATGCCGGACCAGAGCTTATCCGGGGATGTGGAGCCGGTGCCCAGCTGGGCCATGGCGTCGGCGACGCTGGTGTCGAACGCGCCGGAGCTTGACTTGCCGAGGGCCACTGCGGAGGTGGAGGCCGGTCCCTTGATACCGAGCGCGGCCGAGGGGCCGGTGATGGTGAAGAAGTCCGTGCCCGTGGTGCCGCTTCCCGTGGTGCCGGTCTGGTGGACAGCGTTGACGGCCGTGGCCAACGCCGTGGCGAGCCCGTTGTAGGAGGCGGCTGCCTCCGCGATTGCGCCTCCGTTGCCGCCGGCGGCCGGGGCAAGTACCGAGAGCGCCCCGGCGATTTCCCCACCATCTATTGAAGCGACGCCATCCGGGTTCTTCCAGAGCAGCTGCACGGGCGCGCCGAGGGCGTCCGTGGACTGCCCGGACAAGGCCAGAGGACGGACGGAGGTGCCCATGACCAGGGCGTTCCCACCGATGTGGACATCCACGGTGCCGTCCGGCTGCTCCCGGACGGTGCCGCCGGCCAGGCGGGCAATGGTTTCGGTGAGCTTTGCGCGGGCGTCGATCAGTTCGTTGGCTGTCCCGCCGGCGGCGACCGTGGAGCGGATGGTCGCGTTATAGGCCGCCACCTGGCTGGCGGCAGCATTGACAGCGTCCACGGTGTCGGAGGCCTTGGCGCGGACGCTGCTCCACTGAGCCTGCAGGGCCTGGTAGCCGGTCGAAATTTTGTCAGTGAGCGAGTTGGCAGCAGTCAGCAGCAGACCCTTGGGCCCGTCGTCGTCCGGCTGCCTGGCGGCTCCCTGCCAGGCGGCCCAAAAACCCTGCAGGGCTGTGGAGATGCCATTGTCTCCGGGCTCCTGGAGCACGCCTTCAATTCCCTGGAGTGCGGCGGAGCGGGTGCTGGCGTAACCGGCCTGTGCGCTGGCGGAGCGGACGCCGGCGTCCAGGCTGGTGTTGCCAAGCCTGGCGATGGAGTCGACGGAGACCCCCTGGCCCACCTCCGGGCGGCCCGAGCCGTTGAGGCCCTGGGCGGGCGCGGCGATGGCGGACTGCTCGACCCGCTGCCGGGTGTAGCCATCGGTCGCGGCGTTGGCGATGTTCTGGCCGGCCACCGTCATGGCCTGCTGTGCGGCAGTCAGCCCGCGATAGGCGGTATTCAGGGCGCCGAAGGTACTCATGGTCGCTTCCTTAGAATCGCTGGTCGAAGATGCGTGATCCGGCGGAGTCTCCGGTTTTCCCTTGGGCGTCGTAGGTGCCGGCCGCGGCCGGTCGCAGATCCGCCAGGGACTCCTGGGTGGAGCGGACCGCAGAGCGCAGGTACTGCTCGTTGGCGTCCCGGAGTTCCTTGATGAGGGATGTCTGTCGGGTGAGCGCGGTCAGGTGGGCCGTCAGCACCTCGGCCCAGGCGCCCTCCGGCGCGGCCGCTGCCAATTCGCTGAGCGTTGCGTCCGTCGGAAGCCCCCACGTTTCTGCGACGACGGCGGCCTCGATGGTCCGGGCCAGGCTCGCCTCGGACAGGTGTCCGAGCACCTGCTCGACTTCCTTGGTGCCGTGCGGCAGCCAGCGTGATTTGCCGGACGTCAGGAGCAATTGCTCCTCTTCGAGCTTAAACGTCAGTACGTCCAGGAGTTCACGCTCCCGCCAAAGCAAGGCAGAAAGTTCGTGGATGGCCATGATCCGGACGGCTCCCTCAGTGGTGTCGATGATGCGCGGGTGAATCGGTACCTACTGCGGCGGTGTGCAGCGTGCGGACGGTGCGGACCGCAGCAGGGTTCGTACAAACTATCGGCAGGGTTTCCGCAGGTGTTAGCAGGAATAAGGCTGATAACTGCTGGTGCGACGCCGGCGGTTGTCGCCAAAAAGAATTTTCGATTTCTCCTTACCTGCCTCCCCACCGGGGCGATAACTACTCCTGAAGGCCCACGGATGGGCCATCGCTTACAGTCCCAACTCACGGAGGAAATACCATGGGCTTCGTTATCAACAACAACCTCGCGGCGAACAACTCGTACCGCAACCTGAACGCTACTCAGAGCGACCTTTCCAAGTCCCTGGAGAAGCTGTCCACCGGCCTGCGCATCAACCGCGCCGGCGACGACGCGGCCGGTCTGGCTATCTCGGAGGGCCTGAAGGCCCAGGTGACCGGTTCGGCCCAGGCCGCCCGCAACGCGCAGGACGGCATCTCGGTCATCCAGACCACTGAAGGCGCCCTGACCGAGGTTCACTCCATCCTGCAGCGCATGCGTGACCTCGCTGTCCAGGGTGCCTCGGATACGAACAACGCCGACGCCCGCACCGCCATCAAGAACGAAGGCGATTCCCTGGGCCAGGAGCTGGACCGCCTCACCAAGGGAACCAACTTCAACGGCATCGACCTGCTGAAGGGTGCAACCGGCGCGGGCGTTACCGCCACGGCGACCCCGGGCTCCCTGGAGATACAGGTCGGCACCGGCGGCACCTCCGGCACCGACAGCATTAAGATCAAGGTCGGCGACGTGTCGACTGCAGTCGGTGCGCTGTCCAGCGCCACGACCGCCGGCGACTTCCTTGTGGACACGGCCACCAACGCCCAGACCACGATTGGCAAGATCGATACCGCGATCAAGAACATCTCCGCACAGCGTGCCGACCTCGGTGCCGCGCAGAACCGTCTTGAGCACACCATCAAGTCGCTGAACGTTGCCGGTGAGAACCTGCAGGCCGCACAGTCCCGCATCGCCGACGTCGACATGGCGTCGGAAATGGTCAAGTTCACCAAGGCGAACATCCTGTCCCAGGCAGGCACCGCGATGCTGGCCCAGGCCAACCAGTCCAGCCAGGGCGTTCTTTCCCTCCTGCGCTAGGCCTGATCCGGCAGGCTTCTAGTTCATAGGCGCCTTCCACCCTGGTCGGACGAAGAGACACCCCCGATCACCGCGAAGGGCCGGATGATGGCATAACCATCGTCCGGCCCTTACGCGCAACATCAATACTCCAAAAAATAAGCGATAAAGACGAACTTCTTCAGCAAGGAGAGGCAGCGATGGGAATTTCCCTCGACGGACTGGCCAGTGGGCTGGACACCACCGCCCTGATCAGCTCCATCATGCAGACCGAGGCGCTGCCCCAGACCCTGCTCAAGAACAAGTCCTACGACGTCCAAAATATGGTGTCGGCCCTTCAGGGGCTGAACAACAAGGTCGCCGCCCTGGCCACGCAGGCCACTGCCGCCGCCAAGCCTGCAGCGTTGGACCTCTACACCGCCACCACGACCAGCCCCAACGTCACAGCGACGACGTCGAGCGGCGCGAAGCCCGGTTCCCTCGACTTCCAGGTAACCCAACTTGCCCAGACCCAGGTCACGGTGACGCCCATGGTTAACGGCGTGACCGGTTGGCCCTATACCACCCTGACGATCAACACCGGCGGGGCGAACTACACGGTTACTCCGGCCTCCAACAGCCTGGACGACGTCGTCAGCGCGGTCAATGCCTCCGGTTCGGGTGTCACCGCAAGCAAGGTCGACGTGGGCGGCGGAAACTTCCGCCTCCAGTTCACCGCGGCCAAGTCCGGAACCGCCGGCGCCTTTACCATCACCGACCCCGGCACCACCTACACGGACGTCAAAACCGCGCAGGATGCGCAGGTGACGCTGTGGCCCAACTCAACCGTCGCGCAGACCGTGACCTCCTCGACGAACACCTTCACCAACCTGCTCCCCGGAGTGACCATCACGGCCAAGGACGTCACCACCGGAACCGCGACGCTGACGATCGCCAGCGACAACGCAGGCATCACCAAGATGGCCTCGGACCTGGTGGACGGTGTCAATGGAATCTTTTCCTACGTAGCCAGCCGGACGGCCGTCAGCACCAGCACCACGACCACCGGAACGACGACCTCCGCCGGAATTTTCTCCGGCGACAGCACGGTCCGCTCCGTGAATCAGGACATTTTGTCTGCCGCTTCGTTGCCTGTCGGCACGCCGCCGACCTCGCCCTCGGACATGGGCATCAGCATCACCAAGACCGGCACGATGGAATTCGACGCCACCAAGTTCGGTGCGGCCCTGGCCGCCGACCCGGCAGGCACGAAGGCGAAGGTGCAGGAAATCGCCGGGCGGATCGCGGCGGCGGCGACGGCTGGCTCGGATCCCTACACCGGCTCCCTGACCACCACCATCAAGGGCCAGCAGTCCGAGGTCAGTGACTTGGCGAGCCAGATCAGCGACTGGGACACCCGGCTCGCGGACCGCCAAGCGACGCTCAAGAGCACTTACTCGGCCCTTGAGGTGGCCATGAGTAACATGAAGGCTCAACAGTCCTGGCTTTCCTCGCAGCTGGCAGGCCTCTCCACCGGAAGTTCCAAGTAATGACAAGCAACCCCCTCGGCGGCTTCGGTGCCGGCTACGGCACCAGCCAGCGCAACCAGTACCTGGAGGACTCGGTACTGTCTGCACCACCGGCCCGACTGCTGACCATGCTCTACGACCGCTTGCTGCTGGACCTTGGCCGCGCCGAGACGGCGCAGCAGGCCGCCAACTGGCAAGTCGCCTCCGAGAACCTGCTCCATGGCCAGTCCATCATCGCCGAGCTGATTTCCTCTCTGAAGACCGACTCCTGGGACGGTGCCGATGGCCTGCTGGGGCTCTACAACTACGCCTTCACGGCCCTGGTCAACGCCAACATCCAGCGCAACCCCGAGCTGACCCGTGAGGCGATCGACCTCTTGGAACCGCTGCGCCAGGCCTGGCACGAGGCGGCGGCAGCGATCCCCGCCGCGCAGCCCACCCGCGCCGCGGCGCCGTCGTCCTTCGCCGCCGCAGGGTCCTGGGCTGCCTCCTCCGGAGCGGGAAGCGGGAGCCTGGGCTTTGGCTGAACAAGAGTCTCGGGGGGAGGGCCAGCTCGACGAGCACACCGATGATCCCGCAGCCGCCGCATGGCTCCTGGTGCTGGACGTCCTGGAAATGGCCGTGACTGCAGCGGAGAGAACCCTGAACGATCCGCTCGGGCCGCTCTCGGCGCCGCTGCACCAGCCGGAGTCAGCGCTGCCCGTGCAACGCTGGAGCCCGCCGGTGCTCAGCGGACCCCTGCCTCCCGAGGCCCGGCGCCGCGCCATGGCCCTCTCCGCAGCGCAGGAGCGTGTGGCCAAACGCCTGGAGGCGGCCAAACAGGACGTTTCCCGCCAGCTCCACGCGCTCAGCACCGTCCCGAGCCTGAGCTCCCCGTCACGGGCCGTGTACCTCGACGTTCAGGGCTGATTTCCGGGGACAGGCCCGGTCGCCGGCATTCGGCAAAATCCTCCCGAAAAAGTTGTTTCAAATTTCCCTAACGCGGCCCTGAGCTGTGCCGATAACCACAGTAAGAGCACGGATCGCTCGTTTCCCGGCCACGGATCGGCCAAGCCCCACCCTTTCCCAGGCAGGACTCTGTGCTCGAATCCGTGACTTCCGCCGCCCTGGCCAGCGCCCTCAACGGGTTGTCCCAGCGCCAGCGCGCGATCGCGAACAACATCGCGAACGTCAACACGCCGAATTACCATGCCCAGCGCGTCAGCTTCGAGGATGCCCTGGCCCAATCGGTGCAGTCCGGCGACGGCCGTGTGCAGGCCACGACGGCGTCCTCCCTGGAACCCACCCAGCTCAACGGCAACAACGTGAACCTGGATACCGAGACGCTTTCCAACATTGACACCGTGCTCCGTTTCCAGTTCGCCTCCCGTGCGATCGGCTACGAATTCAGCGGCGTCCGTTCGGCAATGAGGACCAACTAATGACCTTTGACGCCATCGGCATCGCCGGGTCCGCCCTCACGGTCCACCGCAAGTGGCTCGACGCTGTCTCGGACAACCTCGCCAACATGAACAACGTTTCCGCCACGTCCGGCAATGCCTTCCAGCAGAAGTACGTGGAGGCGTCCGAAAGCCCGGACGGCGAGGGTGTCTACGTCAAGAGCACACCCCTGGGCAGCGGCGCCGGGCGAATCGTTTACCAGCCGGACCACCCGCTGGCGGATGCGAACGGCAACGTGAAGTACCCGGACATCGACATGGCCGAACAGATGGGCTCCCTGATTGTCGCCCAGCGCGGCTACCAGGCCAACGCCCAGGTGGTCGACCGCGCCCGTGAGACCTACATGGCTGCCCTTGAGATTGGACGATCCTGATGCCCGTTTCCCCCATCGCCCCGGTCCAGGGCGTCATGCCCACGGACTACGTGGGCGGAGCCTCTGCCGTCTCCGGCACCGACGGTTCCGGCTTCGCGGCGTCCCTCACCGGCGCCGTCGATAACCTCCAGCAGCTGCAGACCACGTCGAACCAGCTGGCCGTCTCCGCCGTCACCGGCAACCTCAACGACATCCAGGACGCCACCATCGCCGCCACCCGCGCCCAGGTCACCCTGGAACTGGTCGCCTCGCTGCGCAACAAGGGCGTTGACGCGTTCAACGAGATCATGAGGATGCAGGCCTGATGCCTCCGCAGATCACCATCTTCTTCCAGCGCTTTGGCAACGGACTCAAAAGCTTCACCACCGGCCAGCGCACCCTGGCCGTCATCGGCGCTGCCCTCCTGGTGGTCGGCATCGTCGCGCTCTCGGCCTGGCTGTCCAAGCCGTCCATGACGCCGCTGTTCTCCGGCCTGAAGAGCGCCGACGCCAGCGCGATCGTCGACCAGCTGAAAAAGGACAGCGTCCCCTACGAGCTCAGCGACGGCGGCGCCACCGTCCTGGTGCCGCAGGAAAAGGTCTACGACGAGCGCCTTAAGGCGGCCTCCGCCGGACTGCCCACCGCGGCCGCCACCGGCTATTCGCTGCTGGACAAGATGGGTGTCACGTCCTCGGAGTTCCAGCAGTCGGTCACCTACAAGCGGGCCCTCGAAGGCGAACTCGCCAGCACCATCGGCGCCATGGAAGGCGTGAAGACCGCCGCCGTCCGGCTGGCCATCCCGGAGAAGACCGTCTTCGTCTCCAAGACCCCGGACACCACCGCCTCCGTCTTCATCGAGACCGCCCCCGGCGTGACCCTCTCCAGCGACAAGGTCCAGGCGATCGTCCACCTGACCTCCGCCGCGATTGAAAACCTCAAGCCCTCCAACGTCTCGGTCGTGGACTCCCAGGGCAACGTCCTGTCCACGGTCGGCGGCACGACGGCGGGCAGCTCCTCCAAACAGGCCACGGACTACCAGCAGCGCACCGGCGACGCCGTCCGCGCCGTCCTGGACCGCGTGGTGGGCCCGGGGAACTCCACGGTGGCCGTCGCCGCGGACGTGACCGGCGAATCCGCGCAGCAGAAGAGCGAGACCTTCTCCAACACCGCCGGCGCCCTGCCGCTGAGCGAGTCGTCCAAGACGGAGAAATACACCGGCACCGGGGGAGGCGCCGCCGGCGTCCTAGGCCCGGACAACATCTCCGTCCCCGGCGGCAGCAGCGGCAACGGCAACTTCGACTCCACCACCGAGACCAAGAACAACGCCGTCAACAAGGTCACCGAGGACCGCACCATCCCGCCGGGAGCGATCAAGCGCCAGACCATCTCCGTGGCCGTCAGCCAGTCCGCCGCCGGCGGCCTGAACATCGGCTCCCTCACGGCCCTGGTCACCTCCGCCGCCGGAGTCGACAAGAACCGCGGCGACGTCGTCACCGTCGAGGTGATCCCCTTCAGCACCGCGGCGGCCGACCAGGCCAACGCCTCCCTGGATGCCGCCAAGGCCGAGATCGAGGCGCAGAAGCAGCAGGCCTTCTTCGGCACCCTCATCACCGCCGGCAGCATCCTGCTGGGCCTGTTGATCCTGGCCCTCATCATCACGATCATCCTGCGCCGCCGCCAGAAGCGGGAACCGGTGGACCTGGGCGAACGCCTGGACCTGCTGCCGCCCGTTCCCACCGTCACCGCGCTGGATCCGGCACCGGCAACCTCCGCCATTCCGCTGATCGCCCGGCCGCTGGAGCCCCTGCCGCTGCCCGCACCGGCCCCCGAGGTCCTCGAGGCCGAGCGCCGCATGCAGGAAATCGACGCCATGGTGGCCAACAACCCGGAGAAGGCCGCGGACTACCTGCGCGGCCTGATGGATGACAGGCAGCCGGTATGAAAACCGGTGAGGCCCTGACCGGCACGCAGCGTGCCGCCGTCGTGCTGATGCAGATGAGCCCCACCAACGCAGCCCTGGTGATGGCGCAGCTGACCGACATGGAGGCCGAGGAGATCGCCGCGGAGATCGTTCGGCTCCGCAAGGTGGACCCGGAGACCGCCGAGAAGATCATGAAGGACTTCCACGAGGCCGCCCTCAGCAGCCCGCGCTCCGCCCGCGGCGGCCGGGAACTGGCCGAGGGCCTGCTGGAGGCCTCCTTCGGTTCGGAGAAGGCCGCCGGCCTGATCAACCGCCTGACCGTGAACATGGCCGGCAAGTCCTTCGAGTTCCTCGAGGACATCGAGCCGGTACAGATCCTGGCACTGATCGACGGCGAACTGCCGCAGACCATCGCCCTGGTCCTGGCCCACCTGAGCCCCCGCAAGGCCTCCGCTGTGATGTCCGGGCTGCCCGGCTCGCTGCGTGCCGACGTCGCCCTCAGCATCGCCACCATGGGCTCCGGCGCGCCCGAGGCGATCGGCATCGTCGCGGACACCCTGAAGCTCCGCGGCGGCGCCGCCGTCTCGCAGCAGGCCTCCAAGGTGGTGGGCGGCATCCAGCCGCTGCTGGAGATCATCAACCGGACCGACGCCGGCACCGAACGCTCCGTCCTGGACGGCCTCGACCTGCTGGACCCGGACCTGGCGGTAGAGATCCGCGCCCAGATGGTCACCTTCGACGACATCATCAAGCTCGAACGCCGCGACGTGCAGCTGGTGCTCCGCGGCCTGGACGCTTCGGTGCTGGCGGTGGCCATGAAGGGCGCCACCGAGCAGGTCCTGGAGACCATCACCACCAACGTCTCCGGCCGCAACCTGGAGATCCTGGAGTCGGAGATTGCCGCGCTCGGCCCGCTCCGCGCCTCGCAGATCGAGGAGGCGCGCGCCGCCGTCGTCCGCTCCATCCGCGAGCTGGTCGACGAGGGCCAGATCGTCATCCACCGCGGGGACGAAGAGGACTATGTTTACTGACGGGCGGAGCCCCGCGAGCGCGACGACGGCGGACGCCGCGGGGGAGGCTCCTGCCCGGATCGTCTTCCCGTCGCTGCGCTCCACCGGCCCCGCCAACGAGCAGGCCGGCTACACCGAGGGCCACGCCGCCGGGTACGCCGCCGGCGTCCGCGCAGCCGCCAAGGAACAGCGCCGCTGGCGTGACCGGATGGCCGCCGAACAGGCAGCTTCCCTGGCCGCCGGGCAGCAGGACCTGGACCGCGCCGTCCGAGCCCTGGCCGTCGCCCGCACCGACTTCGCCCACCGCAACGTCCAGGCCCTGCACGACGCCGAAGAGGTGCTGGCGCGTACCGCCCTGGAACTGGCCGAGGCGATCCTCGGTTACGAACTCGCCGAGGGTACCCGGACGGCCCGCGCCGCGCTGGCCCGGGCCCTCTCCGGGTCCGACGCCGCCACCGTCCTGGCCATCCGGCTGCACCCGGCCGACATCGAGGTCCTGCGCCGCGAAGGGCAGGACGAACCCGGCGGGCTGCCGCTCGTGGCGGACCCGTCCCTGCAGCGCGGCGATGCCAAGGTCGAATATCAGCAGGGCTGGCTCGACGCCAGCCTCGGCACCGCCCTGGCCCGGGCCAAGGCGGCCCTGCTCGACGACCACCAATACCCCGCCGCCCCTCCCGCTCCGGGAGGCCGGCCATGAAAACGCTGTGGCGGCCCCGTGCCGCTGACTTCGAGGCCGCCCTCGCCGCTGCCGCTCCGCAGCGCGTCGGCATCGTCACCTCCGTCATGGGCCTGGGCCTGGAGGTCTCCGGCCTGGACTGCGCGCTCGGTGACCTGCTCACGGTGGGCGAAAACCCCGGGCTCGACGCCGAGGTGGTCGCCGCCCTGGACGGTTCCGTGCGGTGTATGCCGCTGGGACGGCTCGCCGGCATTGCCGCCGGGGACCCGGTCCGTGCCAAGGGCGGAAACGTTCTGGTGCCCACCGGCGCGGGGCTCTTCGGCCGCGTCCTGGACGGCCTGGGCCGGCCGATCGACGACAAGGGCCCGCTGCTCAGCGGCCCGCGCGTGCCGATCGACAACGAGGCGCCCAACGCCATGAAACGCGCCCGGATCGACACCCCGCTGCAGACCGGGGTGCGGGTCCTGGACACCATGACCACTCTTGGCAAGGGCCAGCGCATGGGCCTCTTCGCCGGCTCCGGCGTCGGCAAGTCCTCCCTGCTGTCCATGATCGCCCGGGGCACCGACGCCCAGGTGTCCGTGATCGCCCTGGTGGGGGAGCGCGGCCGTGAAGTCCGCGAATTCCTCGAGGACGACCTCGGCCCCGAAGGTCTGGCCCGCTCCGTCGTCGTGGTCGCCACCTCCGACGAGCCGGCCCTCATGCGCATGCGTGCGGCCTTCACCGCCACCCGGATCGCCGAGTCCTTCCGCGACGCCGGGCAGGACGTGGTCCTAATGATGGACTCGCTCACCCGCGTGGCCATGGCCCAGCGCGAGATCGGCCTCTCCGCCGGCGAACCGCCCGCCACCCGCGGCTACCCGCCGTCGACCTTCTCCATTCTGGCCCGCCTGCTGGAGCGCGCCGGCACCGCCGAAACCGGGTCCGTGACCGGCATCTACACGGTCCTGGTGGACGGCGACGACCACAACGAACCGATCGCCGACGCGGCCCGCTCCATCCTGGATGGGCACGTGGTGCTGGACCGCAAGCTTGCCGTGACCGGCCATTTTCCGTCCGTGGACGTGCTCGGCTCCGTCTCCCGCGTCGCATCCAAGGTCAACGCCCGGCCGCACCTGGCCGCCGCCGCAGCCCTGCGAAAGGTCATGGCGGCCCGCAAGTCCGCGCAGGACCTGATCGACGTCGGCGCCTACCAGTCCGGCACCAACCCGCTCGTGGACGCGGCGCTGGCCAACGAAGATGCCGTGGCCGCGTTCCTGCAGCAGCCGATGGAAGAGTCAACCCCCCACCCCGAGTCCTGGCGCCAGCTGGGCCACCTCACGTCGATCCTGGGAGCCGCAGCATGAGCCGGCAATTCTCACTGGCCGGGTTGTTGCGCCTGCGCCAAATCCAGCAGGACCAGGCCGCCTCCGGCCTGGCCCGCGCCCGGTCACGGTCCACCTCGGCGCGCGCCCGGGAAGCCTCGGTGCGCCGCCAGCTGGCGGACACTGACCCGGACATCGTCAGCTCGGCGTCGATGCGTGCCGTCGCGGCGGCCCGCTCGGCGTCGCACAGCATGCTGGCGGACCTGCAGACCCTCAGCCGCGTGGCCGAAGCCGACGAGACGGCAGCACGCGAGGAGTTCATCGCCGCGCGCACCCGCTCGGTGGGACTGGAGAAGCTGGCCGCCCGGCACCACGCCGAGGTCGCCTCCGAGGAGCTCCGCGCCGAACAGTCCGCCCTGGATGAGATTTCCTCCACCATCTGGCACCGGGACGAACAGCAGGTGCGCTCATGAGCATGGCGGAGGCCCTGGGCCGGATGCAGGGCATCCAATCGATGATCGCGGAACTGACCCGTCCCGCGCAGACCGCGCAAAGCACCGCCGCGGCGCAGAAGGCCTCGGCCGTGTCAACGCTGGCGTCCGGCACCGGAACCGCAAACTCCGCTGCATTCACCGACGCGCTCACGGCGGCCCTCGGCGGCACCGGCGGCACCACGCAGACCGACCTGTCTTCCCTGACCGGTGCGGCCCCGGGCCTGGGCCTGGGCGCCCTGACCGGACTCGCCCTCCCGACCACCCCCGCAGCAGCGCCGGTCGCCGCGGGCGGCGCCACCGGCACCGACGTCGTCGCCATGGCCAAGAAGTACATCGGCGTGCCGTACGTCTGGGGCGGGACCAACCCGGCCACGGGCATGGATTGCTCCGGCTTCACCCAGCGGGTCTTCAAGGACCTGGGCGTCGACATTCCCCGCGTCGTCAGCGACCAGATGAAGGTGGGCACCCCGGTGGCTTCCCTGGCCCAGGCCAAGCCGGGTGACCTGCTGATCAGCTTCGGCGGCAACCACATCTCCATCTACCTCGGCAACGGCAAGGCGATCGACGCCCCCGTCCCCGGGAAAACCATCCAGATCCGGGACGCCTGGGAGCAGCAGTCCAACCTGACCGCGATCCGCCGGATTGTCCCGGCCGGAGCCGGCTCGTGAAGGCCCCGGTGTCGGCGGACCTGGCGTCCGCCCTCACGAAGACCACGGCCGCGGCACGCGGCGCGCAGTCGGGTTCCCGTTCCGCCGCGGGGACGGGGGAACGCTTCGGCAGTGCCCTGAACGACGCCGTCGAGGGCGCCACGCGCAGGTCCCAGCCGGAAACCACGCACGACGCCGGTGCCCGGGCAGGGCGCCCGGCGCCGACTGCCGTCGACGACCGTTCCGGGCACGACCGCGGCGCCGCAGGCCACTCGGCTGGCAAGCCAGCGCGCCGCGCCGGCACGTCCGCGCCGGCCGACGAAGCCGCCGGCGCTGCTGCCGGTGCGTCTGCCCCTGCCACTGCGATGCAGCCTGCCGCTCCGCAGGCCGTTGCGACGCAGATCGGGGCACCGCAGGCCGGTGCCGCATCCTCCGCTGCGGCCGAGCCGACGTCGGCCACCCCTGATCTGACCGGAGTGGGGACCGCCGGCACCCCGATTGCCGATCCCGGTGCCGCTCAGCTCGGCGCCGCGACCGGCGGGTCGGCAGCCACCCCGACAGCCCAGGCAGCCGTAGCCGCCGACGGCCTAAGCCGGCAGGGGGCGCTCGCGCGCACCCTTGGCCAGGCCGCAGCGCCGGCAGGAAGTCCCACCGCAACCGGAGGCCAGGCAGCCGGAACCGCAGCCGGACCTATCGCTGGCCTTGCCACTACAGCGCCCGCTGTGGCCTCCGCGGCTCAGCAGTTCGCATCAGCCGCGACCGCCGCCGCCGGTGGGGCCGGCGCCCGTCCCGGCTCCGCAGCCGCGGACCACCAGCCGGAGAGCCCAGCCGCAGGAATCGTTGCCGCGGATCCTGCCGCCGGGACCATCACCCCAACGACCGGACCATCCAGCCTCTTGCCGGGTCAGGACCGGACCGGCGTCGTGGGCGCCGCAGGCGTAGCCGCAGCCGCGCCCACCAGCGCCCAGGCAGGCGCTGCATCCGTGGCAGTGCCGGCCGTCTTCGCCTCGGCTGTGTCGGTTGCGCAGCCGGTTCCGGCGGCGGCTGCCGCCGTCGGAGCGCCCGCCACACCCGACGCCGCCGGAACCCCGGCCACCGTGGCTCCCGCCGCCGACGCCTCGGCCGCCGCTGCCTTCGCCGGTGCAACCGCTGCCCCGACCGCGCCGTCGGCCGTGCCGGCGTCGGCCGCACCCGCACCTGCCGCCCCGCCCGCCGCACCGCAGCCGCCGCTGCTGCCCCAGTTGGCGAAGCCTCTCTTCACCCTCGCCGCGGCCGCGCCCGGACAGCACATCATGACCCTGAAGGTTTCCCCTGAGGACCTGGGACCGCTCACCGTCCGCGCGCATATCGACGCGACCGGGGTGCGGATCGAGCTGTTCGCCCCGGCGGAGGCCGGCCGCGAGGCGGTGCGGGGACTCCTGCCCGAACTGCGGAAGGAACTCGCCGGTGCCGGCTTCAGTGCCAGCCTGAACCTCTCGGACCAGAACGGGCCGCCGGCAGGCGGCCAGGACGGCGGCCAGCAAAACCGGCCCGATGCCTGGCTGGACGGTGGACAGGACCCGGGCCGGGGAGGTTACGGGTCCGGCAGCGGCCAGGACGCCCCGGGCGCCCGCCGGCCGGGCCACCGCTGGGACGCCCTGGCGGACGAAAGTTTGCTCCGCACCGCCAGGATCCTGAACGGCCCCCAAACCACCCTCGACATTCTCGTCTGACACAAAGGAACGCGACTCATGACGATCCAGCCGATTGCTCCGCAGCCGGTCACCCCGCAGGCTGTCGGGGGGACCTCAACGCCGGCGTCCGCCGTGCGCTCACCCGTCCAGACTATGGACGCCAACGTGTTCATGACGCTGCTGGTGGCCCAGATGAAGAACCAGAACCCCAGCGCCCCGATGGACACCAACCAGATGATGAGCCAGACCATCCAGCTCTCCATGATGGAAAAGACCACCGAGATGACCACCAACAGCAAGGAAGCGTTCTCGCTGCAGATGCGCTCCGCCGCCGCCCAGTTGGTGGGGCACAACGTCGACTACACCCTCAGCGACGGCACCACCGGAACCGGCCTCGCCGGGTCCGTGTCCTTCGCCGGCGCGGTGCCGACCGTCAAGGTCGGCACCCTCTCCATCCCGCTCGATTCGATTTCCGGCATTACGGCGCCCGCCGCCTCCTAATCAGCTCTTCCCCGTAGAAAGGCAGTTCCCATGCTCCGCTCGCTGTACTCCGGAATCTCCGGCCTCCGTGCCCACCAGACCATGCTCGACGTCACCGGCAACAACATTGCCAACGTCAACACGGCGGGCTTCAAGTCCTCCACCACCCAGTTCCAGGACACCCTGTCCCAGATGACCCAGGGCGCGTCCGCCCCGCAGGGCCAGACCGGCGGCAGCAACCCGGCGCAGATCGGCCTCGGCGTGCGGGTGGCCGGCGTCAGCACCAACTTCTCCCAGGGCTCCTCGCAGAGCACCGGCCGCGCCACGGACATGATGATCTCCGGCGACGGCTTCTTCATCACCAACAAGGGCGGCCAGCAGCTCTTCACCCGCGCCGGGTCCATGACCTTCGACGCCAACAGCCAGCTGGTCAGCCCCGACGGCGGCATCCTGCAGGGCTGGACCGCCAACGGCGGCACCGTGGACCCGGCCGGTCCGATCGGCAACATCACGCTGAACCCGAACACCATGGTGGCCACGGCCACGAAGAAGGTCACGCTGGACGGCAACCTGCCCAGCGACGCCGCCGATGGAACCTCCCTCCAGCGTGTCGTCAAGGTCTACGACCCCAGCGGCGCCGAAAGCACCCTGACCCTGAACTTCGCGTTCGACAAAACCGCAGGAAAGTGGAACGTCGCGGATGGGACGACTCCCATCGGTTCCATGACCTTCTCCGCCGATGGGAAGCTGAGCTCCGCGGGAACCCTGACGACCGCCGGCGGCCTGACCGTCGACGTGTCCAAGGTCTCCGGCTACGCCACGATGAACTCCCTTACGGTTGCGGGCCAGGACGGCGCGCCCGTGGGCAAGCTCGAATCCTTCACCCTCGGCAACGACGGCTCCCTCATCGGGTCCTTCAGCAACGGCACCAAGCAGGTGCTCGCCAAGATCGCCCTGGCCAAGTTCACCAACCCTGCCGGCCTGGAGAAGGCCGGCGGATCCTCCTACGTCGCCACCGCCAACTCCGGCAACGTCCAGCTCGGCGCGGCCGGCGACCCCGGCATCGGCACCCTCGCCGGCGGCTCCCTGGAAATGTCCAACGTGGACCTCTCCCAGGAGTTCACCAACCTGATCGTCGCCCAGCGCGGCTTCCAGGCCAACGCCCGCATCATCACCACCTCGGACGAGGTCCTGCAGGAGCTCACCCAGCTCAAGCGCTAGCACCGCCGTCTTCGTTGCCCTATCACTCACCGCGGCCAAACCGGCCGGATAACAGCCGTGAGTGATGGGGCAACGCGCCGTGCCGGGTGATCATGCACCCGGGGGAGTGGGGCCCGGGACTGCCCCTGCCTAACGAACGGGCCCTGCCGGCCGACAGTGAAGGGAGAACACCCGTCCCGCCTGTCCGCCCCCGGCCAGGCCGTCCCCAAAGCAGAATCGGCCCATGATCGTCGTCACACGCCTCAACGGAACGCGCTTCGCGGTCAACCCGGACCTGATTGAACGGATCCACGAGAGCCCGGATACCCATCTGGTCACGCTCGACGGCGCCGCCTACGTGGTGCTGGAAAGCCTGGCCGAAGTGGTCGAACTGATCGCCGACTACCGCGCCTACGTGCTGAGCAAAGCCCGGGACTTTCCCGCAGTGACCGGCTATCCGCTGAGCCTGGTCCCGGACGCGGAGACGGACGACGACGCCGGCTTGCCGGACCCCGAAGCACCGAGGAAGTAACCCATGGATCCCGCAACAATCGTCGGAATACTCCTCGCCTTCGGTGCCGTGATCAGCATGGTCTTCATAGAAGGCGGCAACATCACGTCGCTGCTGCTGCCGGGGCCCATGGTCCTGGTGTTCGGCGCCACCCTGGCCGTCGGCCTGGCCGGCAACACGCTCAAGGACGTCATCCAGGCGTTCAAAGCCGTGCCGGCAATGTTCATGGGCAAGACCGCCAAGCCGCAGGAAAGCATCGACCAAATGGTCCGCTTCGCGGAGAAGGCCCGCGCGGAGGGCCTGCTCTCCCTCGAGGAGGAGGCCGCCAGCCTCAAGGACCCGTTCCTCGCCCGCGCCCTCCAGAACATCGCCGACGGCACCGACGCCGAAGACCTCCGCGTGCAGATGGAGGACGAGATCGACACGAAGACCCGCAGCGACCACGCGTCCTCGAAGTTCTTCGCCAGCCTGGGCGGCTACGCCCCGACCGTGGGCATCGTCGGCACCGTCGTCTCCCTGACCCACGTCCTCGAGAACCTCTCCAAGCCGGACGAACTCGGCCAGATGATCGCCGCGGCCTTCGTCGCCACCCTGTGGGGCCTGCTCTCCGCGAACTTCATCTGGCTGCCCTTCAGCTCCCGCATGGCCCGGCTCTCCGAACTGGAAATCGAACGCATGACCCTGGTGATGGAGGGCATGCTCGCCGTCCAGGCCGGCGCCCAGCCCCTGCTGCTGGCCGAACGGCTCCGCTCCATGGTGCCCGAACACCAGCTCAAGAGCGCCGGCTCCGGCAAGAAGGCCCCCAGCGGTGACGGGCTGGCCGCCAGCCTGGACGACGCGGCGTGAGTTCCCGGCGTCGCGGGCGCAAGAAGCCCGAGGCACACCACGTCGACGAACGCTGGATGGCCTCCTACATGGACATGGTCACCGTCCTGATGTGCCTCTTCATCGTTCTCTACGCCATGTCCACCGTGGACGCGAACAAGTTCGAAAAGCTCCGCAACTCCCTGGCCACCGGCTTCGGCACGGTGGCAACCCAGACCGTGGACACCGCGGAAGGCACGGTCGTGCCGCCCGACTTCGTGGACAAGAACCTCGAGGCCTTTGCCGCGGCCTCCAGCCCGGCGTCAGCCCCGGCCTCCACCCCGCCGACCACGCCGCCTTCGATTCCCGCGACCGCCCCGGCGGACCAGGCTCAGCAACTGGAGGAAGCCAAGAAGGAAGTGGACCGGCTGCGCGCCCTGCAGGAGAAGATGAAGGCCGGCCTCTCCGCCGCCGGACTGACCGAGAACGTCGAGTTCCAGATCGACCAGCGCGGGCTGACCGTGAAGCTGATCGGCTCGCAGGCGTTCTTCGCCCCGGACCGGCCCGAGCTGACCGACCGCGCCACCCAGGTCCTCAAAATCATCTCGCCTATCCTCGCCCCGGCCGGGCTTGAGATCATGGTGGAGGGCCACGCCGCCAACGGCATCACCGCCTACCCCTCCACCTGGGAGCTGTCCTCCGCCCGCGCCGTCAACGTGCTGCGCTTCATGGTGGACCGCGGCAGCATCCCGCCCGAGCGGATCGGCGCCGTCGCCTTCGGCTCGGCCCGGCAGGTCAACGACGACTCGACGCCGGAGCTGATGGAACGCAACCGCCGCGTGGACATCGTGGTCCTCTCGAACGAGCCGGAGACCGTCCGGGCGCTCATTCCCGAGGTACTGAAACTCAGCGGGAAATAGGCCGCGCCGAAGCCTTACCGGCCCGGTTCCCTTGCCGATAGTGGCATCCGTGAGTGTTATGGATGAACGGGAAGTGGCACGGGAGCGGACCGTCAGCGTCTATGACTTCCGGCGTCCCGCGACGCTGGCGCGTGAGCACAGCAGGGTCCTGGAGCTCGCCTTCGAAACCTTCGCCCGGCAGTGGGGCACCCAGCTGACCGCCAAGGTGCGCGTCAAGTCGGTGGTCCGGCTCGAGGACGTGCGGATGCAGAGCTACGACGAGTACGCCGCGTCCCTGCCGGCGGTGACCGCCATGGTGCTCTGCGCCGTCGACACCCAGGACTCCAAACTGGTGGTCCAGTTCCCCGCCCCCGCGGCCCTCGGCTGGATCAACCGGATGCTGGGCGCTTCCACGGACACGGCCATGCCGGACCGGAAGTTCACCCAGATCGAGCAGGCGCTGGTGAAGGGCCTGATGGACGAGGCCCTCGAGGACCTCGGCTACTCCCTGGGCCCGCTGCTGAGCGAGGCCATCAAGGTGGACACCGTCCAGTACAACTCCCAGTTCGCCCAGGCCGCCGCGCCGAGCGAGCTGATGATCGTCGCCGCGTTCATCATCAACGTCGGCAACATCAGCGCCCCCGCCACCTTGGCCGTCCCGGCGGCGCTGCTACTGGGCCGGTTGAAGAAGGTCAACCCCACGGACAACCGCGGCGACGCCGCCGCCCGGGTCAGTTCCCAGCTGGAACGCGTCCCGGTGGAACTGTCCGTCCGGCTGGCCACCTCCTACGTCACCCCCAGCCAGGTCCTGGGTCTCGCCGTCGGCGACGTGCTGACCCTCCCGCACCTGGAAAACCGGCCCTTTGACCTGACCCTGGACGGCACGCGGCTGGCAACGGCCGCCCCCGCCCGTAACGGGTCCCGGGCCGCTGCAGTCATTGTCACCATCGAGGAGAACCACCAATGAGCATGACCCTGACCAAGCACGAATCGTCGGCGGAACGGCTCGTCGAGGAACTGCCCAGCCCGGTGGCCCTCAAGGTAACTGCCCTCGTCCCGGCGCGGGCCGCCGCGGCGTACGCCCGGCAAGCCGTCACCGCCACCTTCGTCGGATCCGTCACCGCGGACCTGGCCCTGATGCTCAGCGACCGCACCTTCCTGGACGAGGCGGCCGGCGGGATGGCCGGCGGCCGCGGCGGCGTCGTCTCCGTCACCGACGTGCTCCGCCCCGCGATGGAGGCCGCCAGCTCGGTCTTCGGTGCCGGGGTGCTCTCCGACCTGCGCGAATCCGACGCCTCCGGCCTGCTCACGGACCCGGACACGGCCGTGTTCGAACTCTCCGACGGCACCAACCCGGCCGCCTGGTTCGCCGTACGCCTGCGCGAGCACGGCGGCGGCCAGGACCGCGGCGGCGACCTCTTCGGCGGCGGTGACACCGTGGCCGGCCGTCTGGGCCGCATCAACAACATCGAAATGGCCCTGACCGTGGAGATCGGCCGCACCCGGATGTCCGTCCGCGACGTGCTCTCCCTCGAGCCGGGCAAGATCATCGAACTGGACCGCTCCGCCGGCGCCCCCGCCGACGTCCTGCTCAACGGCCGCCTGATCGCCCATGGGGAGGTCGTTGTCCTGGACCAGGACTACGCCGTGCGCATCACCCGGATCCTCGACGTGGCCGAGGGACTTAGCTGAATGGACTCCCTGATCCTTGGGCTGCGGGTTGTTGTAGCCCTGGGCGCGGTGCTGGGCCTGATCTGGGTGCTCCAGCGCCGCCTGGGTAAAGGCCCGGGACGACGCCGGGCTGACGCCACCCTGAGCGTGGTGAGCCGCCAGAGCGTCGGCCAGCGCGCCTCCGTGGTGGTGGTCGACGCCGGCGGGCAGCGCTTCCTGCTGGGCGTCACCGACCACGCCGTCAACGTCCTGCATACCGGAGACATCCCCGAGGAACCGGTTGAAGTGGCCGACGCCGAACCGCGCCGCGGCGCCGCCGGTGCCTTCGCCCAGATCCTCGCCGCCACGGGTGCCACTGGTGCCACAGGCCCCGCCGCGGTGCCTGCCGCAACCGTGCCTGCCGCTCCCGGGGCAACCGACGACGCCGCCGCTTTCGTGCCCGGTGCCCCCGCCGCGGAGCGCCCGTTGTCCCGCCGAAGCTCCATGCACCGTGACGGCCACCCCCGCACCGCCGCCGGCCGGTCTACCCCGGGCACCACCCACCCGCCGCTGCACGGGTCGATCCTCTCCGGATCCACCTGGAAGCAGGCCGCCGCCGCGCTCAGGAGCGGACGCCGCAATTGATCCGCCCGCTCACTTCCTCCACGCTCCAGCCCGCACCTGCCGCCGTCGACCGCTTCCAGAAAATCCTGGCCCTCGGCCTGGCCGCCGTACTCCTGGCCATCCTCATCCTGTGGCTCAACGCAGCCGCCGGCCACGCCGCACCGGTGCCGCCGACGCCCCCGGCCACGCCCTCCGCCCCGGCGAGCCCTGACACCGGCAGCGTCAACATCGAGATCAACGGCATGGACGGGAAGCCCTCCAGCGCCGTCCTGACCCTGATCGGCATCACGCTGCTCTCCGTGGCACCGGCGCTGCTGCTGATGATGACCTCGTTCACCAAGATCTTCGTGGTGCTGGCGATGACCCGGAACGCTCTCTCGCTGCCCTCGATCCCGCCGAACCAGGTCCTGGCCGGCCTGGCCCTGTTCCTCTCGATCTTCGTCATGTGGCCGGTCATCAACGAGATGAACACCACCGGCGTCCAGCCCTACCTGAACGGCACCATCGACTTCAACGGCGCCCTCAACGCCGGTTCCGTGCCGCTGCAGCACTTCATGCTGGCGCACACGCGCGAGGAGGACATCGCGCTGATGACCCGGGCCGCGGGGATGGAGAACCCCGCCAACCCGGACGCGGTGCCGCTGCAGACCCTCATCCCGGCGTTCATGATCTCCGAGCTGCGCGCGGCCTTCATCATCGGCTTCGTCATCTTCATTCCGTTCCTGGTGATCGACCTGGTGGTCTCCGCCGCGCTGATGTCCATGGGCATGATGATGCTCCCGCCGGTCATGATCTCGCTGCCGTTCAAGATCCTGCTGTTCGTTCTGGTGGACGGGTGGGGCCTGATCATCACCTCGCTGATCCAGAGCTACGCGAGCACCGGATGAACGCCAACGCCGTCCTGGACATCTGCCTCCAGGCCATGATCGTCGCCGCGAAGCTCTCCGCCCCGGTGCTGGTGACCGCGCTGGTGGTGGGCCTCGCCATTTCGCTGCTGCAGTCCATCACCCAGCTGCAGGAAGCCACGCTCTCCTTCGTGCCGAAGCTCGCCGCCGTCGCCGTGGCCCTGTTGGTCTGCGGGCACTGGATGATCACCGAAATGGTGTCCTTCACCAACGACCTCTTCGCCAAGATCCCCGGACTGCTCGGGGGCATGTGAGGTGGGCATCCCGATCGACCAGACCTGGTTGGAAGTCCTTCTTCTGGCCAGCGTCCGGATGACCGCGTTCCTGGTGGTGGCACCGCCGTTCGCGCATGCCGCCTTCCCCGCGCGGATCAAGGCGATTCTGGGCGTGGGCCTCGGCCTGGCCGTCACCAGCCGCGTCTCCGGCGGCTACACCGCCAAGGACACCGCGGGGTTCTTCACGGCCGTGGTCTTGGAACTGGCCACCGGGCTGGTCCTGGGCTTCCTGGTGCTGCTGGTCTTCGCCGCCGTGCAGTCCGCCGGCAGCCTGATCGACCTCTTCAGCGGCTTCCAGATGGCCCAGGCGTTCGACCCGCAGATGATGGTCAACGGCGCGCAGTTCACCCGGCTGCTGCAGATGGCGGCCCTGGCGCTGCTCTTCGCCTCCGACGGCTACCAGCTGGTCATCGCCGGACTCACCGGCAGCTTCACGGCCCTGCCCCTGGCCGGCGGCCTCGACCTCGCCCAGCCCGTGCAGGCCATGACCTCCGCCGTGACCGGGATGTTCCTGGCCGCGGTGCAGATTGCCGGGCCGCTGCTGGTGGTGCTGTTCCTCGCCGACGTCGGCCTGGGCCTCCTGACCCGTGTGGCGCCGGCGCTGAACGCGTTCTCGCTGGGCTTCCCGCTGAAGATCATGCTCACCCTCTCGCTGGCAGCTTTCCTGTTCCTTGCACTGCCGCGGATCGTGTCCACCCTGGCCGGGCAGGCCGCCAAGACGGTGCTGGGGGTGGGCTGATGGCTGATTCACAGGAGAAAACCGAGCAGGCCACCGAGAAGCGGATGCGGGAGGTCCGGTCCAAGGGCCAGCTCTCCCGCTCCCAGGACCTCACCGCCTGGCTGGCCGTCGGCGCGGCCGCGGTGATGATCCCCGCCACCATCCAGAGCGGCGCCAACTCCGCCGTGGACCAGCTCTTCAGCGTCCGGTCCGTCATGGCGGACCCGGACCCGGCGAAGGCCCTGAAGGCCCTCACCGACGGACTCGGCTCCGTCACCGGCATCATCACCCCGATGCTGGTGGTGGTGTTCCTCTCGGTGCTGATCGGGTCCGCCCTGCAAGGCGGCATCCACGTCAAGAAGTTCCGGCTCGACTTCGAGAACTTCAACCTGCTCAACGGGCTCAAGCGCAGCTTCGGCACCCAGGCGCTCTGGGGCGGGGCGAAGGCGCTGCTCAAGGTCGCCGTCGTCGGGTTGGTGCTCTACTCCGTGGTGCAGGGACTGATCCCGGTGCTGCTGACCGCCGGAGGCCTGCCGGTCTCCGGTGTGGTCGCGGCGGCCGGCGGCGGCGTCGCCTCCCTGGTGCAGTTCGCGGTCTTCGCCGGCATCGGCCTCGCCGCGGTCGACTTCTTCGTGGTCATGCGCCGGAACCGCAAGAAAACCCGGATGTCCAAGAAGGAAGTCCAGGACGAGAACAAGAGCAGCGAGGGCGACCCGCTGATCCGCTCCCAGCGCCGGGCACGGCAGTTGGCGATGAGCCGGAACCGCATGATCGCCGCGATCAGCGACGCCGACGTCGTCCTCGTCAACCCCACGCACGTCGCCGTCGCGCTCAAATACGAGCCCGGCAAGTCCGCCCCGCGCGTGGTGGCCAAGGGCGCCGGCCACGTCGCGGCCCGCATCCGCCAGGAAGCGGAGGACAAGCAGGTGCCGATGGTGCAGGACATCCCGCTGGCCCGGGCCCTGCACGGCGCCTGCGAACTGGGCCAGGAGATCCCGGTCGATTTCTACCACGCCGTCGCCGGCGTCCTGGCCTTCGTCATGTCGCTCAAGGCCCGCGGCTCCGCCGCCGGGCTGCACCGGATGGCGGGAGCCACACTATGAACCCTCGTTGCTGCGCACGCCCCAGTGAAAGGACCGCGTCATGAACAACAGGCTCGCCCGGCTGGCGGTGCCCATCGGCATCGTCGGCATCGTGCTCCTGCTGGTGGTCCCGGTCCCGGCACCGCTGCTCGACTTCCTGATCGTCTGCAACATCCTGCTGGCGCTGCTGGTGCTGCTGACCAGCATGTTCGTGAAGAAGCCGCTGGACTTCTCCGTCTTCCCCTCGCTGCTGCTGGTGGCCACCCTGTTCCGGCTGGGCCTCAACGTGGCCTCCACCCGCCTGGTCCTGGGCAACGGCTACGCCGGCCAGGTCATCGAGGCCTTCGGCAAGGTGACCGTGGGCGGCTCCATGATCATCGGCGCCGTCGTCTTCCTGATCCTGGTGGTCATCCAGTTCGTCGTCGTCACCAAGGGCGCCGAGCGCGTCGCCGAGGTGGGGGCCCGCTTCACCCTCGACGCGATGCCCGGCAAGCAGATGGCCATCGACGCCGACCTCAACGGCGGCCTCATCACGGACACCCAGGCCCGCGCCCGCCGCGCCGAGGTCTCCGCCGAGGCAGACTTCTACGGCGCCATGGACGGTGCATCCAAGTTCGTCAAGGGCGACGCGATTGCCGGCATCATCATTATCATCATCAACTTTGTCGGCGGCATCGCCATCGGCATGCTCCAGCGCGGCCAGCAGATCGGCGACGCGCTGGGCACCTACGGCCTGCTGACCATGGGCGACGGCCTGGTCACCCAGATCCCGGCCCTGCTGATGGCCGTCTCCACCGGCATGATCGTGACCCGGTCCAACGCCGAGGCGGACATGGGCCGGACCGCGTCCACCCAGCTGCTGCAGTCCCCGAACGCCCTGATGATCGCCGGCGTGGCCGCGATGGCCATGGCGCTGATCCCCGGCATGCCCCCGCTGCCGTTCATCCTGGTGGGCGCCGGCCTGGTGCTGGCCTCGCGCCGCACCGTCGCCGCCCAGCGGCAGGCCGCCCAGGCCAGCGAGGCCGAGGCCGCCGCGCTGAGCGCCCCCGAACAGGACCCGAACGAGAAACTGCTCGAGGAGATGCGGATCCACCCCGTGGAGATCCTGCTGGCCCCGGACCTGGTGGACATGGTCTCCGGCGCCTCCGACGACCTGTTGGCCCGGGTCCGGTCCCTCCGGCACAAGATCGCCATGGACCTGGGACTGGTCATCCCGCCGGTGCGGACCCGCGACAGCGTGGACCTGCCCCCGGCCACCTATGCCATCCGCATCGCCGGCGTGGAGGCCGGGCGGGGGAGTGCCCCGGCCGGGCAGATGCTGGCCCTCGGCGACTCCCTGGATTCCCTGCCGGGTGTGGCGATGATCGAACCGGTCTTCGGCCTGGCCGGCAAGTGGATCCCCGCCGAGATGCGGCACAACGCGGAAATGACCGGCGCCACCGTGATCGACCGTGTGTCCGTGCTGGTCACCCACCTGTCCTCGATCGTCACTGCCAACGCCGCCCGGCTGCTCTCCCGCGAAGACGTCCGGGTCCTCACCGAAGGCGTACGGAAGCAGAGCCCGTCCGCCGTCGAGGAACTCACCCCCGCGCTGCTCTCCCTGGCCGAGCTGCAGCGGGTCCTCCAGGGCCTCCTGGACGAGCAGGTCCCGATCAACGACCTCGCCCGGATCTACGAGGCGCTCACGCTCCGCGCCAAGGTCTCCACCGATCCGGAATCCCTCGTGGAGGCGGCCCGCCAGTCCCTGGGCCCGGCGCTCACCGCACGCTTCATGGACGGCCCGGTGCTGAACGTGATCATGATCGACCCGCTGCTGGAGCAGTCCATGCTGGAGGACATGCGCCCCGCCGAGGGAGGCAGCCAGATCGTCATGGGCCAGGACCGCCTCGACGCCGTGCTCCGCTCGGTCCAGAACGCCATGGACGCCGCGGCGGCCGCCAACCGGCAACCCGTGCTGGTCTGCGCCCCCGCCCTGCGCCCGGCCATCCACCGCCTGATGGGCGCCCAGCCCGGGTCCCTTCCGGTGCTCTCCTACCGGGAGGTCACCTCCGCCAACGTCCGGATCGAGACCGTAGGAGTCGTGCGCCATGCCGAACCGCTATCGGCTTAAGGGAGCCTCGCTCGAGGAGATCCAGGCCAAGGCCCGGACCCAGTACGGCCCCGCGGCGCGGATCGTCTCGGCCGAACGCGTCATCAGCCCGGGCATCGCAGGGATGTTTGCGGCCAACCGCTACGAGGCGGTGGTCGAGCTGCAGCCGCGGCACGACGTCGTCACGGGTGAGGTGGTGCCCGACGCCGACGTGCTGAACGCCGACGGCGACGGCGCCCCGGTCATCATTGGCGACGGCGTCCCGGCGGCCCAGGCGGCGGCGTCCGATTCTTCTTCGCCGACGGTGCCTGCCGCTCCGTCCGTGCCGGGCGCTCCGGCCGGTGCACCGCAGCCGGCGTCGGCGGCTCAGCCGAGCGCGTCCCCGGCAGCCCCGGCTGCCGAGGAGCCCGGCCGCAAGTCCCGCCGCAAGGCCGCCAAGGCGGCCAAGGCAGGCCGGGCGGCGAAGGCTGACCCCGCTGCTTCCGCTACGCCGGCCCCGCCGGCTGGTGCCTCCGGTGGAGCCGCCCCGGGGCCCTCCGCTTCCGCTGCCACCCCCGGCGAGCAGGCCCGTGTATCCGCGCCCGGCCACGCCCTGCAGGGCGACGCCATCGCGGCCCTGCTGGCCGAGGCCGACGCCGCCGAGATGACCATGCACCGCCCGGCCCAGCCGGCACTGTCCACGGAGACGCCCGGATTCGCCGAACTGCTGAACCAGCTCGGCTCCGGGCTGCAACCGCCGTCGGCCGCCGCCGCTCCGGCACCCGCACGGGCGCCGCAACCGGCCGGCGCACCCGCAGGCGCACCCGACGGAACGGCATCCGGCGCCGCGGCAGCCGGTGCCCGCACCGCCGCCGTGAGCCTGCTCGGCCCCGCCGAACCGGCCGACAGTGTTCGCCGCACCGAGGAACGGTCCGCGGCTACATCGGTCCCGAAACGCATCTCTGCTCCGGTTCCACTGCGCGGCACCGGTGACCTGGTGGTCCTGGTGGGCCTGGGCGACGACCCGCTGGACACGGCCCTGGACATGTCCATCGCCGCCGGCGGGGCGGACGTGCGCACCGCGGGCGAGCTCAGCGCCTACGGCCACCTGCACCTGGAGGGCCGCCAGAGCGCGACGGCGGCCCGCGCCCACGCCGTGGAAACCGAACAAACGGTCATCGCGGCTTTCGGCCTCGGCAAGGGCCGGCACGCTTTGGCCCGGCTCCAGGCCCTCACGGCCCTTTCCCCGGACCAGGTCTGGGTGGTGGTGGACGCCGGCCGGAAGACCGCGGACACCGCCCGCTGGATCAACCTGGTCCGGTCGCGGCTGGAGGTCGACGCCATGGCCGTCGTCGACGCCGCGTACACCTCCTCGCCGGAGACCGTCGAGGCACTGAACATCCCGGTGGGATGGATCGACGGGAAGCCGGCCGGCAACCCGCTTCCATGGGCCGCCGCAGACGGCAGCGAAGGGTAGATTGAGAGAATGCTGGTACTCACACGTAAGCCGGGCGAACAGATCATGATCGGCGACGGCATCGTCATCACTGTTCTGGAAGGCCGCGGCGACGGCGTCCGGATCGGCATCGAGGCACCCCGCGGCGTCCCGATCCAGCGCAGGGAAGTTATCGAGGCGATCGCCGCGGCGAACCTCGCGGCCGCCCAGGCGGGCGCCGACGACGGGTCCGGCACCGAGGACGCGTTGCGCGGCCTGCTCGCGCCGGCGTCCGCCACACCGGCACCGTCCGCACCGGCCCCCTCCACACCGGCACATTCCGATTCCGCCGCCCCGGCATCCGACGCCGAACCCGCTGCCGGAGCCAACGGCTAGAGAGAGTTCGCGTCGTCCCCGAGGTACTGGGCCATCAGCGGCTGTGCGGCGCGCCGGGTGATGGCCAGTGCTCGTTCAATGTTGGCGGCCAGCGTCAGCTGGTCGAGCATCGCCGCGGGGCTCGCGGCCGCCGGCGGTTCCAGCCCCAGGAGAGCGGTTTCGTTCGTGGCGGAGGCGGCGGCGAGCCGTCCCAGCAGGGCCCGCAACCCGTCGAGGTGATCCTGCAGGACCGTGGGCCAGGCGCCGGGCGGCGCGGCGGCAATCAGCTCGACCAGGGTGGCCTGGGCCGGGAGGCCCCATTCACCGGCCACGGCCGCGGATTCGACGTTGCGGGCCAGCGCCTCGAAGCGGAGCCGGTCCAGTACGGCCTCGATTTCGGAGGAGGTGAAATTCAGCCAGGCGAGGTTGCCGGCGGCCAGATGCAGGCGCTGCGTTTCGAGCCGAAACAACAGCAGCTCAAGCTGCCGGCGTTCCTGCCACAGCGCCGCCGAAAGATCCCCCGCACCCATGGGCCCCATTCCCTTGCCATCCCGGCCGTATGGCGGCTTTCCGCATTTTCGGCCAAGCTTTTTCCTGAGGGTACACGCAGATTCCGGATCAGGTGATAGGTTTCGATCTGGGCGCTGCACCCGACCGTCGAAGACCGACTCCCATGGGGGGAGCACGGGGCCGTTTGGGGATGCGGCTTCCGCTGTTTTACAGCTCCTGAACCGGTCTCATGGGGGGACACACTATTGAATCGCGTGGAACGCAACGAGATGGTCACTCAGCACCTTCCGCTGGTTGGCTACCTCGTCTCAGATTTGTGCTCGAAGGCGTCCCACCTCTCGCGCGATGACCTGGCGTCGGCTGGTGCCGTTGCCCTGATTACCTCGGCCGATTCCTTCGACCCCGGGCTCGGGGTTCCCTTTGGCGCGTTCGCCCGCCGCCGCATCCTCGGCGCCTTTGCCGACGAAATGCGCGCCAGCGACTGGGCCACCCGCTCGGCACGCCGCCGGATCAAAGAGACCATGTCGGTGCAGGAGACCCTGGCCTCCGCCCTCGGACGGACCCCCACCGTCGACGAGATCGCCGCGGCCCTCGGTGTCCAGCAGAGCGTCGTGGAGGCCGCCCTCGCGGACGCCTCGCGCACCCTCACCCCGCTGGATGACGCCGTCGTCGACACGCTGGCCGCCGAAACACTGTCCCCGGAGAGCTCGGTCCTGGCCGACGAGCGGCTCCAGTACCTGCGCGCCGCCGTGAAGTCCCTGCCCGAGCGGATGCGCTACGTGGTCGAGGAGATCTACTTCGGCGACCGGACCGTCAAGGACCTCGCCGCTGAACTCGGCTCCACCCACGCCGCCGTGTCCCAGCAGCGCGCCGAAGCCATCCGGCTGATGCGCGACGGTCTCACGGCCCACTACGCCGACGACCCGGACCGCGGCTTCGAGCCCGAATCCCGGATCACTCCGCGGCGCCGCAACGACTACCTGGCCCAGCTGTCCGAGGCCACCGCCGGCGGGATCACGCGGGCGATATTCCCGCAGGGACCCGCGCTGAACCAGGCCGTGTAGACCCCGAATCCAGCTTAGTAAGTTCACTTACTAAGCTTATCGTGAAAACCCTCCCTGCCGTTTCCTGCCTGCGGTAGCGTCTGTGGCATCAGCCCGTCCAGACGCTCCACCAAGGAGGATTCATGAAAGCAACACCCACCCTCGCAGGCAACATGCAGGCCGTGCTCGTGGACCTGATCGAATTGCACGTCCAGGGCAAGCAGGCGCACTGGAACATCGTCGGCACCAACTTCCGCGACCTGCACCTGCAGCTCGACGAGATCATCGACGCCGCCCGCACCTTCGCGGACGAGATGGCCGAGCGCATGCGGGCCCTGCACGCCCTCCCGGACGGCCGCAGCTCCACGGTGTCGAAGACCACCGCCCTGCCCGAGTTCCCCACCGGCCTGATCAACACCAAGGACGCCATCGAGAAGATCGTGGCCGCATTGGAGGCCGCCGTCGGCACGATGCGCAAGGTGCACGACGAGGTGGACGAGGAGGACCCCACCACCGCGGACCTGCTGCACGCCTTCATCGCCAAGCTCGAGCAGTTCGCCTGGCTGGTCAACGCCGAAACCATGCGGGCCACGGCCTCCGTCACGACGCCGGACGCCGGCAAGTAAACCGAAGGACACAGGGCAGCGTCCGGCGCCGGGAGTCCCGGCGTCGGTTGCTGCTTTTTGGACTGGCGGCCGGAGTCGTCCTTTGGGCCCGGCTCAGTGTGCCCGCGGCACCCGGCGGAGGACGACGGCGGCCAGTACCGCGGCGCCCGCCATCAGGACAAGGGCAATCGCCGCGGTGATGTGGACGCCCGAGTCGAAAGCCGCGCGGGCGGCGGTCATGACGGCGTCGGCCACGGGGCCGGGCAGCGTCGCGGCCAGTTCCGCCGCCCCGGCCAGGGTCTCCCGGGCCTGGCCCGCGGCGGCCGGGTCGGCCTGCGGGAGCCCGGCGGGCAGGACCAGGTTCCGCTGGTAGGACGCCGTCAGGATGGAACCCAGCACGGCCGTGCCCAGCAGCGAACCGATCTCGTACCCGGTCTCCGAGATGGCGGACGCGGCCCCCGACTTGGCCGCGGGGGCCGCGCCGAGGATCAGGTCGTTGGAGATGGTCTCGGCCGCCCCCACGCCCAGGCACAGCACCAGCAGCGCCGCCAGCAGCATCGCCGGCCCGGAACTGTGGTCGCCGAAAGCCACGAGCGCGTACCCAGCGGCGCTGAACAGCAGTCCGCCCGCCACCACAATCCCCGGACGGACCTTCCGCACCAGCGGGACCACCAGCAGCCCGGCCGCGACGGTGGCCGCCAGCGCGGGGACCATCGCCAGCCCGGACTCGGACGGCGTCTGCCCCTCCAGGAGCTGGAGATGCTGGGCAAGGAAGAGGATGAAGCCGTTGTAGGAGAACAGCGCCAGGACGTTGGCCGTAATCGCCGTGCTGAACACCGGATTGCCGAACAGGCCCAGGTCCAGCAGGGGAGCGGTGGTGCCGCCCACGGCGAGCCTGCGCTGCCGCCGGACGAAGGCGAACCCCATGAGGAGCCCGGCGCCGAGGGCCGCCAGCGGCACCGGGGCGGCGCCCTCCACGGCCAGCATCTTCATGCCATAGACGGCCGGCGCCATCGCCAGCATGGATAGCGCGATGCTGGGCAGATCCACCGGCCCGGGGTTCGGGTCGCGGGATTCGGGGATGAAGGCGGGGCCGAGGAGCAGCAGCGGCACGATAATGGGAACCGCCATCAGCAGCACCGCACCCCACCAGAGGTGCTCTACTAGCCAGCCGCCCAGAACTGGGCCCAGCGCCGCGCCGCCGGAGAAGCCCGCGGCCCAGATGGCCACCGCCAGGCGGCGCCGGTTTGGTTCCGGGAAGATGTTCCGGATCAGGGACAGCGTGGAGGGCATCAGCATGGCCCCGAAGAACCCCAGCGCCGCACGGCCGGCCACCAGCCACTCGGGGCCGGGGGCGAACGCCGTCGCCGCGGACACCGCCGCGAAGCCTGCGGCGCCGGTGAAGAGAAGCCGCCGGCGGCCGATCCGGTCCCCGATGCTGCCCATCGCGACCAGCAGGCCTGCGAGCACCAGCGGGTACACGTCGACCATCCACAGCAGTTGGACGCCGGTGGCATTCAGGTCGCGGGCGATCGCGGGCAGGGCGAAGGTCAGGGCGGTGTTGTCGACCGCCACGAGGAGGACCGGAAATATCAGCAGCGATAACGCCAGCCAGTCCCGCCACGGCGCCCGGGGGCCCGCCGTGGGATGCGCGGCAACAGGAAGCAAGGTCTTCATCCGGATAACTGTACCGTCTGGACGGTATAGTTAAGAAATTAGACTCCCACCGGGCATGATGGGAGCCATGCCCAGGAAACCCGTCGCCCGCGAGGCCGTCCTCGACGCCTTCGAATCCCTGCTCATCGCCGAAGGGGAGCGGGCCGCCACCCTCGACGCGGTGGCAAAGCGGGCCGGGGTCTCCAAGGGCGGACTGCTGTACCACTTCCCGAACAAGGAGGCCATGATCGCGGTCCTCCTGGAACGGCTGGACCTGTTGCTGGCCGAGGACCTGGCCGCCATGGCCGCGGCGCCGGAGGGCGCGGCCGCCTACTTCATCAAGTCCTCGGTCTGGGCGGATACCGCCCTGGACCGGGTCTTCGTCGCGGCCACCCGGCTCGCCGAGGTGGCGCACGCCGAGACCCTGCGCCGCATGGCCGGCGTGCAGGCAAGCTGGCTGGAACTGCTCGCCGCCGACGTCGGACCCGGAATGGCCAAGGCGGTGCTCTATATGGGGGACGGGCTGTATTTCAACGCCATGCTGGCCCGCAGTGCCGGTGCCACGCCCCTGGCGGTGGACGACGACGTCGAGAGCCTCCTCGCCGCCGTCGACCGCCTCCGCCCCTAAGGACGCTCCCTCACGTCCGGCACCTCTCCAGCGGATGCTCCCTCACGTCCGGCGGCACTCCACGGAACTTTCCCTCACGTGCAGCAGCGTTCATTTGAGGGATGCGCCCGCATGTCGGGTGAGCGGGCGTTCTGGAAATAACCTCCGAACCTGAGGGAGCGTCGTGCATACGTGGACCGGACGTGAGGGAGTGTCGCAGAAAGTCGAGCTAGACGTGAGGGAGCGTTCCGGAAAAGTGGGCCGGATGTGAGGGAGGGTCGCAGGAAATCGCGCCGAAAGTGAGGGAGCGTCGGGCGGGGAGAAATGAAGTTTGCGGACGCGGGCTCCGGCATAGGACAATGAGTGCTGTGACCATGGTCACGAGCAACTGAATATGCCTTTGATCTGCGGCGGGAGAGTCCTGCCAGTGGTACACGCAGGCGCCGTAGGAGCAAATCCTCCCCAGGAATCTCTCAGGCCCATGTACCGCCGCGGCGAGGCCACTCTGGAAAGCAGCGCGCCACAAGTCCCCCGGGATGCCGCGCTCACCGACGGTGCAAGCGGGACCCCGCCAAGGGGTTGCGCGGAAACTCTCAGGTCCAATACAGAGCGGGGAGGAACCCGAATCACTGCGGCGTACCCTGCGCCGCCTTAGTTATGGAGTTCCTTGTGACCGTTACCTCAGCCTCCACGTCCTTCGTCGACAGGCATATCGGCGCCCGCCGCCAGGCCGACGTCGAGACCATGCTCAAGGCCGTTGGCTACGACACCGTCGACGCGCTCGTTGACACCGCCGTTCCCAAGGACATCCGTCAGGACTCCGGCCTGGCACTGACCGCCGCGCTGAGCGAGGTGGAGGTCTTGGCAGAGCTGCGCAAGCTCGCCGCCAAGAACAAGACCGCCGTGCAGATGATCGGCCAGGGCTACTACGACACCGTCACCCCCGCCGTGATCCGCCGCAACATCCTCGAGGCGCCGGCCTGGTACACGGCCTACACGCCGTACCAGCCCGAAATTTCCCAGGGCCGGCTCGAGGCCCTCCTGAACTTCCAGACCATGGTCCAGGACCTGGTGGGCCTGCCGATCGCCAACGCCTCGCTGCTGGACGAAGCCACCGCCGTCGCCGAGGCCGTGCTGATGATGCGCCGGGCCAACAAAAATAAGGACGCCCGCGACGGCAAGACCGTCATGGACGCCGACTGCCTCCCGCAGACCATCGCGATCGTCAAGGGCCGCGCCGAGGCGCTGGGCTTCGAGGTTGAGGTCGCCGACCTGTCCAAGGGTCTCCCGGAGGGCACCATCAACGGCATCGTGCTGCAGCAGCCCGGCGCCTCCGGCCGCGTCTTCGACCACTCCGCCGTCATCGCCGCGGCCAAGGAACGCGGCGCGCTCGTCACCGTCGCCGCCGACCTGCTGTCCCTGACCCTGATCACCCCTCCCGGTGAGCAGGGCGCCGACATCGCCGTCGGCTCCGCCCAGCGCTTCGGCGTCCCGCTGTTCTTCGGCGGCCCGCACGCGGCCTACATGGCCGTCCAGAAGGGTCTGGAGCGCTCCATGCCCGGCCGCCTGGTGGGCGTCTCCAAGGACTCCGCCGGCATCCCGGCCTACCGGCTGGCCCTGCAGACCCGCGAGCAGCACATCCGCCGCGAGAAGGCCACCTCCAACATCTGCACCGCGCAGGCGCTGCTGGCCATCGTCGCGTCCTTCTACGCCGTCTACCACGGCCCCGACGGGCTGAAGGCCATCGCCGAGACCGTCCACGGCCACGCCCGGACCCTCGCCGCCTCCCTCAAGGCCGCCGGCCTGGACGTCGTGCACACCTCGTTCTTCGACACCATCACCGTCTCCGTGCCGGGGAAGGCCGCCGACATCATCGCCGCCGCCGACGCCAAGGGCATCAACCTGCGCGCCATCGACGCGGACACCGTCGGCATTTCCGCGGATGAGGCCACGACGGCGGCCATCGTCGCCGACGTCGCCGCCGTCTTCGGCGCGAGCGTGGCCGACCCAGCCTCAGGCACGGATACTGCCTTCGCCCTGGACTCCGCCGTCGAACGCAGCTCCGACTACCTCCAGCACCCGGTGTTCAACACCCACCGCTCCGAGACCCAGCTGCTGCGCTACATCCGCCGCCTCTCGGACCGCGACCTGGCCCTGGACCGCACCATGATCCCGCTGGGCTCCTGCACCATGAAGCTGAACGCCACGGCCGAGATGGAAGCCATCTCCTGGCCGGAGTTCGCCTCCATCCACCCGTTCGCCCCGGAATCCCAGACCGCCGGCTGGCGCGAACTGATCGATGACCTCGAGGCCCAGCTGACCGAGATCACCGGCTACGACCAGGTCTCCATCCAGCCGAACGCCGGTTCCCAGGGCGAGCTCGCGGGCCTGCTGGCCATCCGCGGCTACCACCTCTCCCGCGGAGACGACCAGCGCAACGTCTGCCTCATCCCGGCCTCCGCGCACGGCACCAACGCCGCCTCCGCGGTGCTCGCCGGCATGAAGGTCGTCGTCGTCGCCACCGCATCCGACGGGACCATCGACCACGCCGACCTGCAGGCCAAGATCGAGCAGCACAAGGACGCCCTGTCCTGCATCATGATCACCTACCCGTCCACGCACGGCGTGTACGACGCCGACGTCCGCGAGGTCTGCGACGCGATCCACGCCGCTGGCGGCCAGGTCTACATCGACGGCGCCAACCTGAACGCCCTCGTCGGCCTCGCCCAGCCGGGCCAGTTCGGCGGCGACGTCTCACACCTGAACCTGCACAAGACCTTCTGCATCCCGCACGGCGGCGGCGGTCCCGGCGTCGGCCCGGTCGCCGCCAAGGCCCACCTGGCACCGTTCATGCCCGGCAACGCCGCGGACCCGGCCAACGGCGCGGACGGCACCCCGATCTCCGCCTCCCGCTACGGCTCCGCCGGCGTCCTGCCGATCTCCTGGGCCTACGTGAAGCTCATGGGCGGGGAGGGCCTGACCGAGGCGACCAAGTCGGCGCTGCTCGCGGCCAACTACATCGCTGCCCGCCTGAACGACTCCTTCCCGGTGCTCTACACCGGCGAGGGCGGCCTGGTGGCGCACGAGTGCATCCTGGACCTGCGCGAACTCACCGCCAAGACCGGCGTCACCGCCGAGGATGTCGCCAAGCGCCTGATCGACTACGGCTTCCACGCCCCCACCCTGGCGTTCCCCGTGGCCGGCACCCTGATGGTCGAACCCACCGAATCCGAGGACCTCGGCGAGATCGACCGGTTCATCACCGCGATGATCGCCATCCGCGCCGAGATCGACCAGGTAGCCCACGGCGACTTCACCGTCGAGACCAGCCCGCTGCGCAACGCCCCGCACACCGCGGCCGCGACCATCAGCACCGACTGGGACCGCTCCTACTCCCGCGAGCAGGCCGTCTTCCCGGTCCACACGCTCAAGCAGGACAAGTACTTCCCGCCGGTCGGCCGGATCGACGGCGCCGCCGGGGACCGCAACCTGATCTGCTCCTGCCCTCCGCTGTCCGAATTCGAAAACTGAGGCCACCGATGACTGAGAACTACACCGCCCTGTACGAAGAGCACAAGAAGCTCGGCGCCTCCTTCACCGACTTCGGCGGCTGGCAGATGCCCCTGAAGTACGGCTCCGAACTCGCCGAACACCACGCCGTCCGCGCCTCCGCGGGCCTGTTCGACCTCTCCCACATGGGAGAGGTCTGGGTCACCGGCCCCGATGCCGCGGCCTTCCTCGACTACGCTCTGGTCGGCAAGATCTCCGCCATGGCCGTCGGCAAGGCCAAGTACTCGCTGATCTGCAACGAAGACGGCGGCATCATCGACGACCTCATCACCTACCGCCGCCCGGCGGGGGCCGACGGTACCGACGCCTTCCTCGTGGTGCCCAACGCAGGTAACGCCAAGGTCGTCGCCGCGGCCCTGGCCGAGCGGGCGGGTTCTGCCCGGGATGGCGGCTTTGACGTCACGGTCCGGGACGCGTCCGCCGAGATCTCGCTGGTCGCCGTCCAGGGCCCCAAGGCCGAGGCGATCCTGCTCCGCCTGGTTCCCGCCGCCCAGCACGAACTCGTCACCGGCCTGAAGTACTACGCCGCCGTCGAGGTTCCCTTCATGGTCGCCGGCGCCGGCAAGGACCTGCTGCTCGCCCGTACCGGTTACACCGGCGAGGACGGCTTCGAGATCTTCGTGGACAACGACGACGCCGCCGTCCTCTGGCAGGCGCTGATCGCCATCGCCGAGGAAGGGGAACTGACCCCGGCCGGGCTCGCCTCCCGCGACTCCCTGCGGCTGGAGGCCGGCATGCCGCTCTACGGCAACGAACTTTCGCTCCAGGGCGATCCCTTCGCCGCCGGCCTCGGCCCCGTCGTCGCGCTCTCCAAGGAGGGCGACTTCGTCGGCAAGGCCGCGCTGGCCGCCAAGAAGGACGCAGGCGCCGGCACCACCACCGGCCGCCGCCTCGTCGGTCTCAAGGGCCTCGGCCGTCGCGCCGGACGCAGCCACTACCCGGTCCTCAAGGACGGCGCCGTCGTCGGCGAAGTCACCTCCGGCCAGCCCTCACCCACCCTGGGCTACCCGGTGGCCATGGCCTACGTTGACGTCGCCTACACCGAACCCGGCACCGCCCTGGACATCGACCTGCGCGGCAAGCCCGAACCGTTCGAGGTCGTCGCCCTGCCGTTCTACAAGCGCCAGAAGTAACACTCCGTGGGGCGCGCCCTTCGGGGGTGCGCCCCACGCGCTAGGCTTTTTACCCTCCAAACTTAGGAATTTTTCATGGCAAAAGTAGCTCCTGAACTGCAGTACTCCGACGAGCACGAGTGGGTTTCCCGGGAGGACGGCAGCGACGTCGTCTCCATCGGCATCTCCGCCGTCGCCACCGACGCCCTCGGTGACATCGTCTACGTCGACCTGCCCGAGGTCGGTTCCACGGTCACCGCGGGGGAGACCTGCGGCGAGGTCGAGTCGACCAAATCCGTGTCCGATCTGTACGCCCCCGTCACCGGCGAGGTCACCGAGACCAACTCCGCCGTCGTCGACGATCCGGCCCTGATCAACAGCGACCCGTACGGCGCCGGCTGGCTCTTCAAGGTCGCCGCCGTCTCCGACGGCCCGCTCCTCTCCGCCCAGGACTACGCCTCCAAGAACGGCGGCGAACTGTGAGCGCGGCCGCCGGCACGCACACCGCAGTGTTCGAACAGGTCGTCTCCCCGTCTCTGGACGCGGACCTGTCGGAGCTGGACCCGGAGATCGCGGCGAAGATCGACGCCGAACTTGCCCGCCAGCGCGACGGCCTGGAGATGATCGCCTCCGAGAACCACACCGCCCGCGCGGTCATGCAGGCGCAGGGCTCGGTCCTGACGAACAAGTACGCCGAGGGCTACCCGGGCAAGCGCTACTACGGCGGCTGCGAGCACGTCGACGTGATCGAGCAGCTCGCCATCGACCGCGTGAAGGCCCTCTTCGGCGCCGAATACGCGAACGTCCAGCCGCACTCGGGCGCCCAGGCCAACGCCTCCGTCATGCACGCCCTGATCCGTCCGGGCGACACCATCATGGGCCTGAACCTGGCCCACGGCGGCCACCTGACCCACGGCATGAAGATCAACTTCTCCGGCCGGCTCTACAACGTCATCCCGTACCAGGTGCGCGAGGACGACCACCGGATCGACATGGCAGAGGTCGAGCGCCTGGCGCACGAGCACAAGCCGCAGCTGATCGTCGCCGGCTGGTCCGCCTACGCCCGCCAGCTCGACTTCGCCGAGTTCCGCCGGATCGCCGACGCCGTCGGCGCCTACCTGATGGTGGACATGGCGCACTTCGCCGGCCTGGTGGCCGCCGGGCTGCACCCCTCCCCGGTGCCGCACGCGCACGTGACGACGTCGACGACGCACAAGACCCTCGCCGGTCCGCGCGGCGGCATCATCCTCTCCAACGACGCCGACATCGCCAAGAAGATCAACTCGGCCGTGTTCCCGGGCCAGCAGGGCGGGCCGCTGGAGCACGTCATCGCCGGCAAGGCCGTCGCCTTCAAGGTCGCCGCGTCCGCCGAGTTCAAGGAGCGCCAAGAGCGCGTCCTGGCCGGCGCCCGGATCCTCGCCGACCGTCTCACCCGCGACGACGTCGCCGCCAAGGGCATCTCCGTGGTCTCCGGCGGCACCGACGTGCACCTTGTCCTGGTGGACCTGCGCGACTGCGAACTCAACGGCCAGGAAGCCGAGGACCGGCTCGCCGCGATCGACATCACCGTCAACCGAAACGCCGTCCCGTTCGACCCGCGCCCGCCGATGGTCACCTCCGGCCTGCGGATCGGCACCCCGGCCCTGGCCACCCGCGGCTTCGGCGAGGCAGCCTTCACCGAGGTGGCGGACATCATCGCCGAGGCCCTCATGGCCGACGCCGACGCCGACCTTTCCGCGCTCCGCGACCGGGTCCAGGCCCTCGCCGCCGCCCACCCGCTCTACCCGTCGGTCACGAACCTGGGCTAACTCGCCTTCGTTCTCCCGCTTCCTGGGCCTGCCCCCGTGGCTGGCTTCGGGGGCGTCTCGGGGGCTGGCTCCGGGGGCGGCTCGCCCTAGTTTTCACGCGTGCTCGCTCGTTCCTCGCTTAGACGCACGCTTTCGAAAACTACGGCGATCCGACCCCTCGGGGGCCGCTTGCCGTTGGAATCACTCAATTGGCGTCCGGGACCACAGCGCGAAGGTGACGGGCCAAGGGCGATCGGGTGGGGCCCGGAAGCGTGCGTCTAAGGGAGGCGACGTCCGCTCAGCGGGCGGCGCCGACCGAGCACGCGGAGGGGCTCGCCCGACCGCCACCCAACCAAGCCCGAGGCTCCGCTCACCAAGCAGTGTTTAGTTAGGATTTAGTAATGGCTGTAGGCGTCTTTGATCTGTTCTCGATTGGGATCGGACCCTCGAGTTCGCACACCGTGGGGCCGATGCGGGCCGCTGCGGTGTTTGCCGAGGAGTTGAAGGCGTCCGGCGACCTTGAGCGGGTGGCTTCGCTGCGGGTGGACCTCTACGGTTCGCTCGCCGCCACCGGGCACGGGCACGGCACCATGACCGCCATCCTGCTGGGCCTCGAGGGCTACCACCCGGAGAAGATCCTCCCCGACGAGGTCGAGGAGCGGCTCGCCGCGATCGACGGGACCGGGACGCTGCAGCTGGCCGGCGCCGTCGGACTTCCCTACGGGGTCAAGGACATGGTGCTCCGCCCCCTGACGGTGTTGCCCCGTCACACCAACGGGATGACGTTCACCGTCTCCGACGCCGACGGCGGCACCCTGCACCAGGCGACGTTCTTCTCCGTCGGGGGCGGCTTCATTGTCCGCGAGGGCGAGGAGGAGGCGGCGCAGCAGGAACTCGACGAATCCAAGAAGGAACTGCCCCTGCCGTTCCGCACCGCCGCGGAGCTGCTTGAGCACTGCCGGAACACCTCCCTGCGGATCAGCGACGTCATGCTGGTCAACGAGGAGGACAGCCGCACGGCCGAGGACATCCGCGCCGGTCTGCTGCACATCTACTCCGTCATGGAGGAATGCGTGGCCGTCAGCCTCAAACGCAAGGGACTGCTGCCGGGCGGCCTGAACGTCCGACGCCGCGCCCCGGACTGGCACGAGCGGCTGATGAAGGAAAGCTGCGAGGAGGACCCCGACTTCCGGGACCCGAAGTACTGGCAGGAATGGGTGAACCTGATCGCCCTGGCCGTCAACGAGGAGAACGCCTCCGGCGGCCGCGTCGTCACCGCCCCCACCAACGGCGCCGCCGGGATCATCCCCGCCGTGCTCTACTACGCACTGCACTTCGCCCCCGGCATGGACAAGGCCACCCAGCAGGACCGGGACGAGACCGTGGTGAAGTTCCTGCTCGCCGCGGGTGCCATCGGTGTCCTCTACAAGGAACAGGCCTCCATTTCCGGTGCCGAGGTCGGCTGCCAGGGCGAGGTCGGGTCGGCGTCGTCGATGGCCGCCGCCGGCCTCGCCGAGGTCATGGGCGGCACCCCGCAGCAGGTGGAGAACGCCGCGGAAATCGCGATGGAACACAACCTCGGCCTGACCTGCGACCCGATCGGCGGACTGGTGCAGATCCCGTGCATCGAGCGCAATGCGATCGCGGCCGCCAAGGCCATCAACGCCGCCAAGATGGCGCTGTGGGGCGACGGGTCGCACCGGGTCTCCCTCGACGAGGTGATCGTGACCATGCGCGAGACCGGCAAGGACATGAGCTCCAAGTACAAGGAGACCGCCATGGGCGGCCTCGCCGTCAACGTGGTGGAGTGCTGAGGCGCCCGCTCAGTTGGTGACGGCCGCCCACAGGTTCAGCGTCGAGGCGAAGACCACCCACGCCAGGTAGGGGACCAGCAGCAACCCGGCCGGGCGGCTGATCCGCCGGAAGCGGACCAGCGTTGCGGCCAGGACCACGGCCAGCGCCACGATAATGGCCAGGGCAATCCACAGCGCCGGCGTGCCCAGGGCCGGGTAGAGGGCGAAGAACGCCGGCGTCCACAGCAGGTTCAGCACAAGCTGGACGGCGTACAGGGTCAACGCCCGGCCGGTGCCCTCGGCGCGGGTGCGCCACACCAGCCACGCCGCCACCGCCATGACGGTGTAGAGCAGCGTCCAGACCGGTCCGAACACCCAGTTCGGCGGCGACCACGGGGCCTTGTCCGCCCCGGCGTACCAGCCGTCGACGTTGCTGGCGGAGGCCAGGCCGCCGAGTCCGGCCACCAGCGCGGAGGCGGCGAGCAGCACGAGCAGGCCCAGCACCTGGGCTCCGGCTCCCCGGTGCGCCGACGCGCCCGGGCCGACCCGGCGGGAGACGTCCAATTCCGGCTGCGGGTCCGGCTGAGGTTTCATGCCTTCAGCCTAGCCCGGGAGCCGGTGGCGGCCACAGGGCCGGCGTCCCGGCCACCCGTGACGCCGATAGACTTGGTGGTGCATGCCAGCCATGCCGCCGAAGCTCGTCCCGCAAAGATTGGATACCGCACCCTTGCGAGAATTCACCGCCCGCTTTGCCTCCGCCGAAGAGGTCGCCACCTGGGACGCCCGCGTCACCGCGAACCCCAACGGCGGGAACCTGCTGCAGTCGGAGGCCTTTGCCGAGGTCAAGCAGCACTACGGCTGGAAGCCCCTGCACCTGGTGTACGAGACGGCCGACTACGCCAGCTACAACCTGGTCCTGGAGAAGAGCTTCCCCGTCCTGGGCAAGCTCTGGTACATGATCAAGGGACCCGACGTCGCCTCCGTCGAGGACATTCCGGGGATCGCCAAGGCCAACGCCGACTTCGTCAAGCGCGCCCGGCTGGGCGTCTTCGCGATCAAGATCGAACCCGACGTCGTCCTCACCGACGACGCCCGTCGTGTCATCGAGGGCGCGGGCCTGGTCAAGACGCACAACCTGCAGCCCAACGATTCCACCGCCCTGCTGGACATCTCCCCGGAGGAGAACCAGCTGCTGCGCAACCTGCACTCCCGCGGCCGGAACGCCGTCCGCCGCGCCATCCGCGAGGGCGTGGAAGTGCGCAACGTCGAGCCCACGGAGGAGAACTTCCGGGCCATGTATGGCCTGATGAGCACCACCGTCGAGGCCAAGTCCCAGGTCCGCGTCAGGGACTTCGGGTACTACCAGCGCTTCTGGACCAACTTCCTCAAGCGCGGCCAGGGCCGGCTCTTGTTCGTCTACGAAAACGGTGTCCCCTCCGTGGGTGCCTTCGTCATCAACTACGGCCGCAAGGGAACATACAAGGACGGCGGCTCCCTGCAGCAGCGCGGCCAGTACGGCGACTCCCACCTGGTCCAGTGGACCGCCATCAACCAGCTGAAGGAGCTCGGCTGCACCGAGTACGACTTCTGCGGCACCCCGCCGAGCGACAAGCTCAAGGACACGTCCAACCCCTTCCACGGCCTGGGCCTGTTCAAGACCAGCTTCAGCAAGACCGTCACGGACTTCGTCGGCTGCTACGACCAGGTCCTCAGCCCGTTGAAGTACAAGGCCTGGACGGCGGCGGGGGAGCGGGTTGCCCGCCAGCTCTACACGCGCCGCACCGGCCAGCAGTTCTACTAGACCGCCCAGCAAGGTGAAGTGAGATGGCCGGGATGAACAAGACCCCCGAGGGCCGCCGCGGACCGCAGACGGACGGCCTGCCCCGCACCGAACCGATGTCGGCCATGCAGGTGCGGCAGAACGCCGCCGCCCGGCGCATGCTCCGCCGCCTGGTCCAGGGGGAGAACCCCCCGACGGCGCCGCTGAGCATCGTGGACCGGCTCGCCGGAAGCCCCTACGCGAACCCGATGATCCAGGTCGGCGGCGTGGACGCGTCCGCCCGGAAAACCATCGACTTCGCGCTCAAGCTCGCGGAATCGATGTTCCGGTACGGCGCCGGCGCCCTCGAGGTGGAGACCAGCATCATCGCGGTGACCGCCGCCCTAGGGTTGAAGAACATCGAGGTGGACATCACCAACCAGTCGGTGGCGATCAACTACGCCCCGAAGGACCAGACGCCGCTCTCGCTGCTGCGCGTGGTCCGGTCCTGGACCAACAACTACGCCGGCCTCGCCGAGGTGCACCAGCTGGTGACCGACATCGTCGCCGGCGGGGTGGGCCGGGAGGAGGCCGCCCGGCGCCTCGAGGAGATCACCCACAGCGCCAAGCCGTTCCCTCGCTGGATGGTCACCGTGGCCTTCGGCGTCTTCTCCGCCGTCTTCGTGGCGGTACTCGGCGGCGGCATCGCGGCGTCCGGGATCGCGTTCCTGTCCAACCTTCTGGTCAGCCTCCTGGCCCGGCAGCTGGGCCGCTGGCGCACCCCGGACTTCTTCATCACCGCCTCCTGTTCCTTCGTCGTCACCATCGTCGCCCTGCTGCTCTGGCGGTTCGGGAGCCCGGTGGGGATCACCATCGCCCCGGCAATTGTGGTGGTGGGAGGCATCCTGCTGCTGCTGCCCACGGGACGCCTCGTCTCCTCGGTGCAGGATGCCATCAACGGCTTCCCGGTCACCGCCGCCGGCCGTTTCCTCTCCACCATGCTGACCTTCGGAGCCCTGGTCTCGGGGATCGCCGTCGGGTTCGTGGTGGGGGCGATGACGGGCATGCAATCCATCGACGTGACCGAAACATTCCCGCCAAGGTATCCCCTCTGGGTGCTGGTGCCGCTGGTGGCGATCGCCGTCGTCGCAATCGGCGTGACGGAGCAGACCTCCGCGAAGCTGCTGCTGCCGACGGCGGCGGTCGGCGTCGTCGGCCACCTCGTGCTGATCGGCGGCACGGAACTGGGCATCGGGCCGCGCTTCGCCCCGGCCCTCGCCGCCGTCGTCATAGGCCTGCTGGCCCGGGTGGTGGCCCTGAGGATGGGCGCCCCGCAGCTGGTGGTGGCCGTGCCCGCGGCGCTGATCCTGCTGCCCGGCCTGACCATATTCCGTTCCATGTATGTTTTGACCATCGAGGAGCAGGAAATCCTCATGGGCGCCGGCGGGATGCTCAACGCCGGGGCGATCGTGCTGGGCGTCGCTGCGGGCATCGTCCTCGGCGACACCCTGGCCCGGCCGCTGACCCGCAGCCTGGCCAGCAACGAACGGCGCCGGGCCCGCCGCCGCTAGTCCGTCCCCGCCCGGCGGCAGCGGCCGTCAGCGGGCTGCCGGGCACTCAGATCTTGCCGATGGGGAGTTTCTTCTCGGCTTGGAAGTCGTCCTCCACCCGGCCGCGGGCCCAGTAACCGGAGAGGGAGACCTGCCCGCGTTCCAGCCCCCGCTGGGTGAAGAACACCTCCCGCAGGGCCTTCATGGCACCCCGCTCACCATGCGCGAAGACCGAGGGGCGTCCCTCCGGCCAGTCGGCGGACCCGACGGCGTCGGCCAGGCGGCGCTCGTCGTCGGCCCCCGTGTTGTTTCCGCGGAAAAGCCAGCGCAGTTCGACGCCGGCGGGGGCGGCCAGGGCCAGGACGTCCGCCGCGGAGCCCACCTCCAGGAAGGCCAGACCGCGGGCATCGCGGGGGAGAACCGCCAAGGCCGCGCCGATGGCGGGCAGCGCCGATTCGTCCCCGGCGAAGAGGTGCCAGTCCGCCTCCGGATCCGGGTTGTAGCCGCCGCCCGGGCCGGTGAAGATCAGGGCGTCCCCCTGACGCGCGGACGCGGCCCAGGGCCCGGCGAGCCCCTCATCCCCGTGGATCACGAAGTCGATGGCCAGCTCCTGCGCCGCCTCGTCCACCCAGCGGACCGTGTAGGTGCGGGTGTAGGGCCACTGCTCCCGGGGATGGGTCTCACGGACGGCCCACAGATCCAGCGGCTGGGGGTAGTCCACGCCGGGCTGCGGGAAAGCGATCTTCACGTAGCGGTCCACGTACGCGTTGTTGCGGTAGTCCGCGAAGCCGGGGCCGCCGGCGATGATCCGAACCATGTGCGGTGAAAGCTGCTCGCGCCGCAGCACCGTCAGGGCGGTCTGGGGCCGGGAGTTCCGGTTGGCGGAGGTGGCGGCGGGTACAGAAGTCATGCGGCTAAGCCTAGCCAACCAGGCCTCCTTCTTGTCTGTCCAGGGGCGCCGGGACCGCCGTCCCCGGACAGCCGGGAAGGTGGGGTGGCGCCGGGGTCGGGAGGCTCTGGGAAGGCTTAGGGCAGCGGCGGCAGTTCCCAGTCGACGGGTTCCGCGCCCTGGGCGGCCAGCAGCTCATTGGCCCGGCTGAACGGCCGGGATCCGAAGAATCCCCGGGCGGCCGAGAGCGGGCTTGGGTGCGGGCTGCTGACGGCGGCGGTCCCGCCGAGCAGCGGCCGGACGGACTCCGCGTCCTTGCCCCACAGGATGGCGACCAGCGGGACCGGCCCGCCGTAGGCGTCCGTGCGGGCCGCCACGGCGCGGATGGCGGCGGCCGTGACCGCTTCCCATCCCTTGTTCCGGTGCGATCCGGCGGCGCCGGCGCGCACGCTGAGCGCCCGGTTCAGCAGGAGCACGCCCTGCCCCGTCCAGCGGCTCAGGTCGCCGTGGATCCGCGGCGGCAGGCCCAGGTCGGCGTGGAGCTCCTTGTAGATGTTGGCCAGGCTGCGGGGGAGGGGACGGGTGTGGCCCTCGACGGCGAAGGACAGCCCGATCGGGTGGCCGGGGGTGGGGTAGGGGTCCTGGCCCACGATCAGCACTTTGACGCCGGCGAGCGGCTGCTGGAAGGCCCGGAGCAGCCGGTCCGGAGCCGGCAGGACCTGGCGGCCTGCCGCGGCCTCAGCGGCGACGAACTCCAGGGCCCGGCGCAGCTGCGGCTCCACGGGTTCCAGGGCGGCAGCCCAGTCCGGGGCCACCAGCTCGCCCAGCGGGCGCTGGACCAGCGCGGCGAAACCGCCGCCGTCGCCGTCGTCGGAGCCCTGCGGCACCCCAACGGTTGGGCCGGAAACGGCATCCAGGGGGAACAGCGCTTCGGTCTGCGGGAATTCGCTCACCCCTTCATTCTGGCAGGTGCGAGCGGTGGCGTTTCGGGCCGGCGATCCGGGCAGACCTCCGGCGCGGCACGGCGCCGACCGAATGACAGGGCTGTTATTCGCCCGTAGCATTGGGGAGGAATCCACAACAGCGAGCAGGGAGTGAGCCGTGGCCGAAGCAGTGCCGGAGAACGCGACGGCGGATGAGGTTCCGGTCGACGCAGGACACGGGGAAGCCGGACCGGACGAGTCCGGGCTGAGCAGCCGCGACAAGGAAATGCTGGCCCTCGAACGGCAGTGGTGGAAGTACGCCGGGGCCAAGGAACAGGCCGTCCGGGAGCTCTTCGACCTGTCCGCCACGCACTACTACCAGATCCTCAACGCCCTCATCGACACCGAGGCCGCGCTGGCCCATGACCCGATGCTGGTGAAGCGATTGCGTAGACTACGTACGTCACGACAACGTGCCCGCACGGCCCGGCGCCTGGGTTCGGACGCCTGAACCCGCCGGGTACGCCCCGGGCAGAACGCGGCGCCGGAGTCCCGGAATCTGCACCGGTTCCGGCCGCGGACCACTAGAAATCAGCAAGGACAGCGCTTCACCATGACCAGATACCCACGGGATGAATTCGACCGGGTCCCGGAGACCTCCACGCGCCAAGGGGTTCACCGCACCGTCGCGGCTGCCAAGTCCCGCGGACTGGTGCCCATCCTGTCGGTAGGAGCGTTCGCCCTGGCCGTCGGCCTGGTGGCCTTCCTGCTGCTGCCCCGGCTGGGCTTTGGTCCCGCCGGCGGAACGGCGATGGCCGCGGATAAGAGCAGCGCCACGGCCGCCGCGTCCGCCACCGCGCAGCCCACCGCGGCCCCGACCGCGCAGCCGACAACGTCGCCCACCAGCGACCCGGGCAGTACGGTGGCTGCCGCTTCCTCCGGCACCACTCCGGCCCCGGCGGCAACCGCGGCCGCCGTCGACAAGACGCAGCCGGTGGCGGTCTACAACGGCACGACGACGGCGGGCCTCGCCGGCCGCGTCGGCAGCACGGTCACCTCCGACGGGTGGGTCTTGGGCCCGCTCGGCAACTGGACCGGTCCGCGGCAGCAGACCTCCGTGGTGTATTACAACGGCGCCGCGCAGAAGGCCAATGCCCAGGAACTCGCCGCCCTGCTGGGGATCGCCACCCTGGTCGATTCGGCCGATTTCAAGATGCCCCTGGTCGTCGTCCTGGGCCCCGGCTACCGCTGACCCGGTTGCTGGCCGGGCCGGTTACGCCTGCATAACGTTCCGGCCGACCCCGTGACGCGCGGACCGGCACGCCCGGGGCTGGCGGGTACAGTGGCCGGAGTTCATGACCGCTCCGCGGCGCACAGCGAGGTGCACCGCGGCCAAGCTAGCTGAAAGTGTGGAAACGATGGCTCTGGGCACCGTCAAGTGGTTCAATGCGGAGAAGGGCTACGGCTTCATCACCGTGGACGGCTCGGGCATCGACGTCTTCGTCCACTGGTCCGCCATCGCCGGCGAGGGCTACCGTGCGCTGGCCGAGGGCCAGAGGGTGGAACTTGAGGTAGGCGAAGGCGAAAAGGGCCCCCAGGCCGAGAGCGTCAGGCCCGCCTAGTGGCCCGTCCTGACTCAATGCCAACCGCCGCGGCGCGGGCCACAGCCGGCCGACGAACAGCCGGCCGTCGCACGGCCGGCGGCGCCGCCGTCGTCCTGTCCGCCCTTCTTGCCTCCGCCCTGGCCCTCACCGGGTGCTCCGGTGCCACCGGCAACGCCCGGACGGACGCCGCCGAGGCCAGCGGGGACGGAACCCTGCGGATCGGTGTGCTGCTGGACAACACCGGGGACCAGAGCTTCCTCAACGCCCCGCAACTGGCCGCGGTGAAACTCGCCGTCAAGGAGATCAACGCCGCCGGCGGCCATAAGGGCAAGCCCGTGGAACTGCTCCCCGAAACCATCAGTGCGGACACCGCCGCCCAGGCCAAGGCCCTCGTGGCGGCCAGGGCCGACGTCGTCATCGGCCCCACGGATTCCAGCCACGCCGCCGCCGCGATCGACGTGCTCTCCAAAGCCAAAATCGCCATGATCTCCCCGGCGAACGCCGCACCGGGACTCAGCAGCTACCGGAGCGGAGGCTACTACTTCCGAACCGCCGCCGCCGACGTCGCCCAGGCCTCCATCCTGGTCAAGCTCGCTAAGGACGGCGGCGCCAAGACGCTCGCCGTCCTGCACGAGGCCGGAAGCTACGGCAAGGAGGTCTCCGTGGCGGTCTCCGCCGCGGCGAAGTCCGCTGGCCTCGGCACGCCCATCGACGCCGAATTCCCGGCCGGCCAGGCACAGCAGGCGGCGACCGCGGCCAAGGCCGCCGCGCCCGACGCCGTAGTCCTCATCGCCCGGCAGGGTGCGCAGGGCGCCATCGCCGAACTCAACAACGCCGGACTCGCGGGGAAAAAGCTGGTGCTCTCCGACGGCGCGGTGGGCCAGTACGGCCAGGGCCTGGGCTCCCACGCCCTGGACGGTGCCCGCGGAGTGCTCCCCGGCACGTTCCCCAGCGCGCAGTTCCAGGCGGGCCTGGTCGGCATCGATCCCGGGCTCAAGGACATGACCTTCGCCGCGGAGGCCTACGACGCCGTCAACCTCGCCGCCATCGCAGCCGCCGCGGCGCAGGACGACGCCGGCACCTCCATCGCCTCCCGGCTCATCGCCGTCTCCGGCGGGAACGCCGCGGGCGCGCAGGGCTCCGCCGGCGGAGAGGCCGCCGACTGCCACACGTACAAGGAGTGCCTCGACGCCCTCCACGCAGGCAAGCGCCCCAACTACGAGGGCCAGTCCGGGCCCGTGAACTTCGACAGCAACGGGGACGTGACCGCCGCGGCCTACATGGTGTACACCTACGGGCCGGACAACACGGCGAAGATGACCGGCAGCGAAACGGCCCGCAGCGGCGGGTCCTGATCGCCCTCGGCGAAGCGTCCCGCGGGGACAGGCCCCGGAGCGCGAAGCCTTCTTGCACTCTCCCCGGGGGAGTGCTAATTATGGAGTTAGCACTCCCGCTCATCGACTGCTAACGCCGGGCCCCGGTCCGGGTACAGCATCGGTGCCGCGGGAGCAAAGGAAACACCTGGCTGGGTGAGATCCCGGTTCGGCGGCATACAGAGGCTGCCGGGCAGGTATCGTCCGTCGCGGGCACCGACGCCAAGGTTCATTCTTTAACGACTGTCCCGAAAGGACTACTGCCGTTATGGCCAAGATCATTGCATTTGATGAAGAGGCACGCCGCGGTCTTGAGCGGGGTCTGAACATCCTCGCCGACGCTGTCAAGGTCACCCTCGGCCCGCGTGGACGCAACGTCGTCCTCGAGAAGAAGTGGGGCGCCCCCACGATCACCAACGATGGTGTTTCCATCGCCAAGGAGATCGAGCTGGACGACCCGTACGAGAAGATCGGCGCCGAGCTGGTCAAGGAAGTTGCCAAGAAGACGGACGACGTCGCCGGCGACGGTACCACCACCGCCACCGTGCTGGCCCAGGCCCTGGTCAAGGAAGGCCTGCGCAACGTCGCGGCCGGTGCTGACCCGCTGTCCCTCAAGCGCGGCATCGAGAAGGCTGTCGACGCCGTCACCGCCGAACTCCTGGCCTCCGCCAAGGAAATCGAGACCAAGGAAGAGATCGCCGCCACCGCGTCCATCTCCGCCGGCGACAACGAGATCGGTGCCCTCATTGCCGAGGCCCTGGACAAGGTCGGCAAGGAAGGCGTCATCACGGTCGAGGAGTCCAACACCTTCGGCCTCGAGCTGGAGCTCACCGAAGGCATGCGCTTCGACAAGGGCTACATCTCCGCCTACTTCGTCACCGACGCCGAGCGCCAGGAAACGGTCCTCGAGGACCCGTACATCCTGATCGTCAACTCCAAGATCTCCAACGTCAAGGAACTGGTTGCTGTCCTCGAGAAGGTCATGCAGTCCAACAAGCCGCTGCTGATCATCGCCGAAGACATCGAGGGCGAGGCCCTGGCCACCCTGATCGTCAACAAGATCCGCGGCACCTTCAAGTCCGTCGCCGTCAAGGCTCCGGGCTTCGGCGACCGCCGCAAGGCCCAGCTGGCCGACATCGCCATCCTCACCGGTGGCCAGGTCATCTCCGAGGAAGTCGGCCTCAAGCTTGAGACCGCCGGCCTGGAGCTGCTCGGCAAGGCCCGCAAGGTTGTTGTCACCAAGGACGAGACCACCATCGTCGAAGGTGCCGGCGACGCCGACCAGATCGCCGGCCGCGTGTCCCAGATCCGCGCCGAGATCGAGAACTCCGACTCCGACTACGACCGCGAGAAGCTGCAGGAGCGCCTGGCCAAGCTGGCCGGCGGCGTTGCAGTTATCAAGGCCGGTGCCGCAACCGAGGTCGAGCTCAAGGAACGCAAGCACCGCATCGAGGACGCCGTCCGCAACGCGAAGGCTGCCGTTGAAGAGGGCATCGTCGCCGGCGGTGGCGTGGCCCTGATCCAGGCCGGCGCCAAGGCGTTCGCCAACCTGCAGCTCTCGGGCGACGAGGCTACCGGTGCGAACATCGTCCGCGTTGCCATCGACGCGCCGCTGAAGCAGATCGCCTTCAACGCCGGCCTCGAGCCGGGCGTTGTGGTGGACAAGGTCCGCGGCCTCGCCGCCGGCCACGGCCTGAACGCCGCCACCGGCGAATACGTCGACCTGCTGGCTGCCGGCATCAACGACCCGGTGAAGGTCACCCGCTCTGCCCTGCAGAACGCGGCCTCCATCGCCGGCCTGTTCCTCACCACCGAGGCCGTCGTGGCCGACAAGCCGGAGAAGAACGCTCCGGCCATGGGCGGCGGCGACGACATGGGCGGCATGGGCGGTATGGGCGGCTTCTAGCCACCCGGCCACCCGGCCCACCCAGGCCGGCAGTCCGCTGCCGGCCCCGGTACAACGGCGGCGGCGGTCCCACCTTATGGTGGGGCCGCCGCCGGCGTTTAAGCCGCCCGCGCCGGGCGTGAAGGAGCGGTGGAGGCGGGCAGGTCTGGCAGGATGGTGCAGTGACGATTACAGCTGCGGCCGACGGTTCGGCCCTTGGAAACCCCGGCCCGGCCGGATGGGCCTGGTACGTGAATGACAACTGCTGGCACGCCGGCGGCTGGCCGCACGGCACCAACAACCAGGGCGAGCTGATGGCCGTGCTGGACCTCTTCCGCTCCACGGCCCACCTCGCCGACGAGGAGCTGCACATCCTCTGCGACAGCCAGTACGTCATCAACTCGGTCACCAAGTGGATGCCGGGCTGGAAGCGGAAGGGCTGGAAGAAGTCCGACGGCAAGCCCGTGCTCAATGTGGACCTCCTGAGGGACATTGACCGGGCCCTGGTCGGCCGCAAATACCGGTTCGAGTGGGTCCGCGGCCACGCCGGCCACGAACTCAACGAGGCCGCGGATGACCGTGCCCGCGGCGCCGCCGTGGCCTACCAGCAGGGTGTCGCCGTCCGGCAAGGCCCCGGCTTCGTCCGCCCCGGCACCCCCGCGGCCCCGCAAACAACCGCCCCGGCGACCGCCCGGGCCCCGGCAACTGGCTCCGGCCGCCCAACCACGCCGCCCCCGGCGACGGCTGCTCCGGCCGCCGCAGCCGCCGCTCCGGCCGCCGCGACACCCGTGGCCTTTGACGAGCCCACCCTCTTCGGCGGCCCGGACGGGTACGCGGAACCGGACCTGTTCAGTGAGCTGGCGGACCAGACCGCGGCCGCAGCCACGGCGCAGGAACCGGAGCAGATCGTGGAGGCCCTGGAGCGGGAACTGCTGCAGCCGGAGACCAGGGCTGACCTGGGCCGGACCGGTGTGCTGCTGCACCCCGAGTTCACCGAGATCGGCAGCTCCGGGCGGCTCTGGACCCGCGACGAGGTCATGATGGCGCTGGAGGAAAACCCCGGCCCGCACGCGGCCCTGGAGACGCTGGCGGCGGACCGCATCGGCCCGGACACCGTCCTGCTCACCTACCGCAGCCGGACCCGCGCCGGAGCGGTGCTGCGCAGCTCGCTCTGGGTCCGGGACGGACACCAGTGGCGGCTGCGGTTCCACCAGGGCACCGCCGAGGCCTGATCCCTAGCCGAAGCGCTGCGCGTTGCTCAGCTCGGTCTGGTCGTAGTTCGCGGCCGCCGAGCCGAGGGCGTGGTTGATGGAGGCTAGGGAAGCCTCCACCTTGCCCTGCGTCAGGGACCACTCCACGACCAGCGCCTGGAAGTTGGTGGCGGCGGCGCCGCGCCAGCTGGATTGAAGCTCCTCCAGCCCGCGTTTCATCGCCTGGACGTCGGCGCTGATCCGGTCGACCGTGGCCTGGACGGTGGCGGACTTGAGCTGCAACAGCTCGGTATCGACGGAAAGAATGCTCACGGTGCGGCCTTTCGAGGGGCAGGCAGCCGGGCGCCGGACCGGTAGGGGCGGCCACAGGGAGGGCCGTGCGGCGGGCTCCCGGCTGCCTGCGGTGGAGGGTCCGGGCTTTCCGGACTCCTCGAGCCTACGAAGGCGCCGCCGTCGGCTTCCACGCCGCAAAGTCGCTATGTGGATAACCCGGTTCCCCGGTTGCCGCCCGCGGCGCGGTCCGCACCACCGGTGGCAGCAACTTCGTCGGCAGGCCCGCCAGCCGGTACGGCCCGTTCGGCGCCGTCCTCGGTAGCCGGACGGGTCTCCGCCGTCCGGGGCTCCTCCGACGGTGCCTCGTCCAGGTACGGCAGGCTGACCACCAGGGTGGCGCCGCCGCCGTCGGTCGGCTGGACCCGGACGGTGCCGGAGTGGGAGGCGACGATGGCCGCGACGATCGCCAGCCCCAGTCCGCTGCCGCCGGTCTCCCGGGTCCGGGAGGTATCGGCGCGGTAGAACCGCTCGAAGATCCTGGCGGCCTCCTCCTCGGAGACGCCGGGGCCGTGGTCACGCACCTCGATCACCGAGCGGCGCCCGCCGTCGGCCTCGGTCCGCACCCCCACGGCCAGTTCGATCGGGCTGCCCTCCGGCGTGTAGCGCAAGGCGTTGCCGACCAGGTTGCTGATCACCTGCCGCAGCTTGGCCTCGTCGCCCAGCACCGGCGCCGGGGAAGCGGAGCCGCCGTCCAGCCCGCGCAGCGAGACCACCCGGCTGCGGTCGGCAACCTGGGTATCCACCACGGCGTCATGGCCCAGCAGGAGCAGGTCAATGGGCTTCTGCTGCAGCGGCCGTTGCTCGTCGATCCGGGCCAGCAGCAGGAGGTCCTCCACCATGGCGCCCATGCGAATGGCCTCGCTCTCGATCCGCCCCATCGCGGTGGCCACGTCCTCGGGGGTGGCCAGGGCGCCGTGCCGGTACAGCTCGGAGAACCCGCGGATGGTCACCAGAGGGGTGCGCAGCTCGTGGGAGGCGTCGGCGGCGAAGCGGCGCATCTTGGCCTCAGATGCCATCCGCGCGGCAAACGCGGTTTCGATGTGGGCCAGCATGGCGTTGAGGGAGCGGCTGAGCCGGCCCACCTCAGTGTCCGGATTCTCGACGTCCACGCGCCGGGAGAGGTCCCCGGCGGCGATCGCGGCCGCGGTCTTCTCCACGCGGGACAAAGGACGGAAGGAACGGCCAACGGTCCAGGTGGCGATGAAGAAGGCCAGCACCAGCGTCAGCAGTCCGACGCCGACCACCACCAGGGTGGCGTGCTCCATGACGGAATCCACCGGGTAGAGCGGCAGGCCGATGACGACGACGGCGTTGCGCCGGTTGGCGTCCAGAACGTTGACCGCCACCACGCGCCAGTTCCGGCCGTCGGTGCCGCGGACCTGGAACGGTACCTCCGCACGGCTGTGGGCGTCCTCCGGGCTGATGCTGCCGATGGCCGGCCGGGGACCCTTGCCGCCCAGGACCACCGATGGCTGTCCCGGGGTGAAGAGCAACAGCGAATAGTCGGTGGGAACGTTAGGCCCCTGGTCCTGCAGCTGCTCAAAGGACTGTTGCTGGCGGGCCGTTTCGACGGCGACCTTGAGCCGGTCATCGACCTGGCCCTGCAGATAGCTGTGCAGCAGGGCCAGCGTTCCCGCGCCGGTGGCGGTCAACGCCACCAGCATCAGGGCCATCATGATGGCCACCAGCTGCGAGCGCAGCGAGGCCGCCTTCCACCGGCGCAGCAAGGTCAGCGCTTCTCGGCCGTCCGCAGCACGTAGCCGACGCCGCGCTTGGTCTGGATCAGGGCGGCGGCACCGGGGTCGGTGTCCACCTTGCGCCGCAGGTAGGAGATGTAGGACTCCACGATCGAGGCGTCGCCGTTGAAGTCGTACTCCCAGACGTGGTCAAGGATCTGGGCCTTGGAGAGGACCCTGTTGGGGTTGAGCATCAGGTAGCGGAGCAACTTGAACTCGGTGGGGGAGAGCTCAATCACGGTGCCGCCGCGGCGCACCTCGTGGGCGTCGTCGTCGAGCTCCAGGTCATCGACGCAGATGACGGCGTCGTCGTCCTGCAGCGGCTGGGTCCGGCGCAGCACCGCGCGGATCCGGGCCACCACCTCGTCGAGGCTGAACGGTTTGGTGACGTAGTCGTCGCCGCCGACGGTGAGCCCGGTGACCTTGTCCTCGGTGTCGTCCTTGGCGGTCAGAAACAGCACGGGGAAGTGCTTCCCGGCGGCGCGCAGGCGCCGGGTCACGGTGAACCCGTCCATGTCCGGGAGCATGACGTCCAGGACAGCCAGATCGGGCGAGTGCTGGTCGGCGGCTGCCAGGGCGTCGCGCCCGGTGCCGGCCGAGACAACCTCGAAGCCTGCGAAACGCAGCGAGGTGGACAGCAGCTCGCGGATGTTCGGTTCATCATCGACGACGAGCAGCTTGGCTTCGGGACCGTTCTTTTTCATGATTCCCATCTTGCTCCCAGACTCTGTGAGTTTTCTGGACGAATCGTGTGTGTTGCGTGACCATCTCCGGGTGCCGTTCCGGAGAGAACCTTGGCGGAGCCATTCCCGTCCGCCGGGTCCCGGATTAGAGTTGGCTAACGGCCCGGTTCCAGCCGGGAGCGTCACTCTACGACTGGAGTAAACGATGTCTGAAGCGACAATTCCACAGTCCGGCGGGGCGGACTCAGCGGCGAACCGGTCGATCCGGGACTGGGCGGATCTTGCAGAGGAAATGTGGTCCTACCTGACGGGTAAGGGCGCCGCGATCAACTACGAGTTCGTCGACATGACCGTGGAGGTTCCGCGTGACATCGGCCCGGATGCGCCCCGGGCCACGTGGAAGCTCAACGGCAGCCTTCGCGTGACGACCAGCGACCGCGATGCGGCGGGGTCCGACAAGAACAGACGCTGACATGGGACCCCGGTTCAGGGTCGACGCCGACCTTGAGTTCTCCGTGACGGAACCCGCCGGTGGGGGCACCTCCGGCACGGTCCAGGCGGCCGGCACCGAGGTGAAGGTGACGCTGAGCAGCCTCGATGCGTCGCTGGGCCAGCGGATGCCATCCCTGCAGCAGTTGCGCCCGCTGGCCAAAACCTTGGCCGAGCAGGGGCTCACCGTGGTGGTGGAGGGGCCGCAGGGCCTCATCGCGTCCCTGGGGGCGGTTCGGACCGGCCGGGCCCAGCGGCTGCTGACCCGGTCCCCGCACATCCGGCTCGGGAACGTGCGCACCGTGGCCCCGCTGGCCCGGCGCGGCGGCCGGGGCAAGGACGCGGGGATGTCCCTGCTCCCGCCGGAAACCCCGCTGCCGCTGCTGCCCACGGTCAAGCGGCGGATCGTCCGCAAGGTGACCACGACGCACCACACCAGGGGCAGCGGGCGTCCCCGCCTGATCTTCGTCCAGGACTCGGCCACGTGGGACGGCCAGGTGCCGCGCGAGTTCAATCTCTCCGGGGAACGGATGAGTATCGGCAGCGGGCCGGACGCGGACCTGCAGCTGGACGGCCTGGAACCTGTCCACGCCGAGATCGTCCACAACGAGCGGGACGAGTATGTCCTGGTTCGGCACGGGGTGGTCACCGGAAGCTTCGGCCCCGCGGACAGCTCCATTCTCCGCACCGGCGCCCGGCTGCAGATGGGTCCGTGGTGCCTGGCTTACTTCCGGGAGGAGTTCGCCGACCACGGACGCCCCTTCGGCGGCCGCAGCGGCGGGGAGTTCGCCTACCAGAAGCCGCAGCTCGACCCGCGGACCGGGCTGGTGGAGCAGGACGGCTCCACCGGCGTCACGTAGGCGGCGAGGCAGGGAAGGACAACGGCGGCCCGGGACCGTCCGCTGCGGCGGCGGATCCCGGGTCGTTCCGCGTCCGGACAGTGGTGCGGCATCGGGGAGTGCGACAGATAAGCCGCGGGATCAATCCCCGGCGCCGACGTCCTTGGCGTCCATGATCCGGTAGGCGTAGCCCTGCTCGGCCAGGAACCGCTGGCGCTTCGCGGCGAAGTCCTGGTCCAGGGTGTCCCGGGCCACCAGCGAGTAGAACCGGGCGGCGCGGCCGTCCTGCTTGGGCCGCAGCAGCCGGCCCAGCCGCTGTGCCTCCTCCTGGCGGGACCCGAAGGACCCGGAGACCTGGATCGCCACGGACGCCTCCGGCAGGTCGATGGAGAAGTTGGCCACCTTGGACACCACCAGGGTGCGGACCTCGCCGGCGCGGAAGGCATCGAAGAGGCGCTGGCGTTCCTTGACGGGGGTGTCGCCCTTGATCACCGGGGCCTTGAGGCGCTCGCCGATCTCGTCCAGCTGGTCGATGTACTGGCCGATCACCAGCAGCTGCTCGCCCTCGTGCTCGGCAACCAGCCGCTCCACGATCCCGGTCTTGGTCTCGGACGTGGCACAGAGCCGGTACTTGTCGGCGTCGTCGGCCATGGCGTACGCCACCCGCTCGTCGCGCGGCAGGTCCACCCGGACCTCCACACAGTCCGCAGGGGCGATGTAGCCCTGCGCCTCGATGTCCTTCCACGGGGCGTCGTAGCGCTTGGGCCCGATCAGGCTGAAGACCTCGCCCTCGCGGCCGTCCTCGCGGACCAGGGTGGCCGTGAGCCCCAGCCGGCGGCGGGCCTGCAGGTCAGCGGTCATCCGGAAGATCGGCGCCGGCAGCAGGTGGACCTCGTCGTAGATGATCAGGCCCCAGTCGTTGCCGTCAACCAGTTCCAAATGCGGGTACAGGCCGCCGCGTTTGGTGGTGAGCACCTGGTAGGTGGCGATGGTCACCGGCCGGACCTCCTTGACGGAGCCGGAGTATTCACCGATTTCCTCCTCGGTCAGGGAGGTGCGCTTGAGCAGTTCGTCCTTCCATTGCCGGGCCGAGACGGTGTTGGTGACCAGGATGAGCGTGGTGGTGGAACTGGTGGCCATCGCGGCGGCGCCCACCAGGGTCTTGCCGGCGCCGCAGGGGAGCACGACGACGCCGCTGCCGCCGGCCCAGAAGTTTTCCGTGGCCAGCTGCTGGTAGGGCCGGAGCTTCCAGCCGGTCTCGTCCAGCATGATTGGGTGCGGGGTCCCGTCCACGTAGCCGGCCAGGTCCGCGGCGGGCCAGCCGAGCTTCAGCAACAGCTGCTTGAGCTGACCGCGCTGGGAGGAGTGGACCACCACGGTGTCCGCGTCGATCCGCGGGCCGAGCAGCGGTGCGATCTTCTTGGCGCGGCTGATCTCCTCGAGGACCGGGTAGTCGGAGGTGCGCATGACCAGGCCGTGCTGGGAGTCCTTCTCCAGCCGCAGCCGCCCGTACCGGGACATGGTCTCCTCGATGTCGATCAGGAGGGCGTGCGGCACCGGAAAACGGGAGTACTTCAGCAGCGTGTCCAGCACCTTTTCGGCGTCCAGGCCCGCGGCCCGCGCGTTCCAGAGGCCCAGCGGCGTCAGACGGTAGCTGTGCACGTGCTCGGGGGCGCGTTCGAGTTCGGCAAAGGCTGCGATGGCGTGGCGCGCCTCGGTGGCCAGCTCGTGGTCGACCTCCAGCAGGATGGTCTTGTCGCTCTGGACGATCAGCGGTCCGTCATTCACGGGAGCAGTTCCTCGGTGGCCTCGACATCAATGATCCGGTGGACGGACAGGACCCGTTCGGTCTCCCGCGCGGGGTCGAACACGCGGACCCGTCCGCCACTCACAGCAAGCGGAACAACGCGCTCGCGGGTGGCATTCCCGAGGCCGTCGACCACGTTCATCATCACCGCCTGCTTCAACCGGATCGCCCGGTGCAGGGTCTCCAGTCCCAGCTGGGTGCTCGCCTCGGCGGCGGTCCCCGCGGCGCCGGGACTGCCCGGACCGTGGGGGGAGCCGGCTCCCGTGCCGCCGGCCGGGTGCCCGCCGCGGAGCACCGCGAGCTGGGCGTCGACGTCGGCGTCCTCGGGGGCCGAGCGTGGCGCCGTGTAGACGGGGCGGGCGCTCCCGGGGGCGGCGGCGCTGCGCCGCAGCCGGACGACGGCGGACGCGGCGTCGTCGAGGGAGGGCGTCATGCCCAGTCCGCGCATCACCTGGGCCGCGTCCCGGGGAGCGGCCGTAGAGATTAGGACCGTCGGGGCGAGGCGGACCAGGCCGAGTCCCGCGGCGGCGGGGGCGTTGAGCAGTTCCAGGAGCGCCGTCTCGTCCTCGCTCTGGATGAAACTGGACGCCGGTCCCACCCGCAGCCGTGCGTGGCGTGACGCGGTGTCCTCGATCAGGTACTCCAGCGGCTGCGGCACCGCGGTGGCCGAGTGCGTCCGGAGGAATTCCAGCAGGCCCGCGGCGTCCTGACCGGCGTCGAGCGCGCGCCGGATGGAGGCGACCGAGAACCGGTAGATGGTCGCCGGGCCCTGGCCCTCGGCGTCGGCCATGGCCAGCAGCTTCTCGCTCAGCTCCGGGTCCAGGTAGCCGGGTGCGACGGCGGTCAGGTCGGCCTGGAGCAGCACGTGGTTCACGGCCGCCGGCAGGTGTTCGCCGAGGATGCCGAGCGCCGTCTCCGGATGGTCGAGGGCGATCTCGGCGCCGATCTGGCTCAGCGCCCCGGAACCCACCAGGCCCAGCATCTCCGCCTCTGCCAGCACGCCGCGGATCAGCGAGCTGAAGCGGCGGGCCATGCGCGGCTGCGACCAGTCGGCCCGTTCCAGCACCGCCGCGGCGTCCAGCACCGGGGCCTGGCCGTCCGCGGCACCGGCCTCGGCGGTGAGCTCCTGCAGGATCTCCAGGATCCGTTTGCGCACCACCGGAGCGTCCGGCCGCTGGGCCTCGGCGGAGAGCGCGTTGATGGTGCCGGCGGCGCCCGCGGCCCGGCCCGCCGGGGCGGACGCGCCGCCGGCCGGCTGGCCCACGAGGGAGGGGACGCGTTCGCTGGAGAGCCAAGCATTGACCAGCCATAGCCACTGTTCCTGCCGCGGCAGGGTCAGCCATTCCAGCTGCTCGGGCTGCACCCAGGCCGAGCTGTCCACGTCGAGCCGGAGCAGCCCGGCCAGGGCGCACAGTTCCACCAGCACCCCGGCCTCCGGGAGCCCGATCCGCAGCGTGTCCGCGAGCCGCTTCATTTCCCGGACGCCGACGCCGCCGCTGCGGAGCGTGACCAGGGGCTGGGTGTGGACGGCGTGCAGCAGTTCGCCGGCGAGCCGGAGGGTCTCGGCGATCGCGCCGAGCGCCGCGTTCCGGCGCAGCGCGGCGCTGGTCAGGCCCAGGTTCGGCACCGGCGGGGCCAGAGCGAAGTGGTCGATCACGTACCCGCCGCGCAGGGCCAGCCCCACACTGTGCGGCAGTTCCACGTGCGCGGCATCCAGCGGGACCAGCAGGCCGCGGGCCAGCAGCCAGTCAACCGGCCCGGCGTCGGCGGTCTCGGTCAGCACGGACACGCGGCGCTGCGCCTGTGGAACGGCGCCCATGGCCCAGTTCCCGAACCGGTCCAGCAACGCGGCAGTCCGCTCCGGGGCGTGCGAGAGCAGGGCCTGCAGCGCCTCGGGCGAACCGGTCCAGTGCTGCAGGGCGAGGGCGGCGTCCATCGGGGTGTCCGCCGGCGCGATCCCCGCCCCGGACTGGTGCAGCTCGGCCACCAGCTGGACCACCCGCTGCGCGAACGCCGGCTGCAGGCGCACGAGCTCGGTGTAGCTGCGGCCCAGTCCCGCCGGGTAGATGCCGATGACATCCTTCAGGCTGCCGACCGGCAGGTAGTGGCGTTGCCGTGCCGCCGATGCCGCGGTGCCGTGCGGCGGGTCGGCCCGGTGCACGAGGGCCAATTCCTGGAGCGAGGCCAGCAGCCGCTCCAGCGCCGCCACGGTGGAGCCCTTGATCAGGCGTTTGAGGGTGGCGGCCGAGGCACTGTGGCCGGTGTCGGCGTTGGTGCACAGGTGCAGCGCCTCCAGCACCTGCATCTGCGGCCGGTTCAGCCGTTCCAAGGCGCGTTGGACGCTGACGCGCCCGCTGGCCCGGGCGGCCAGCGCGGCGAAGTCGGGGACGGCGGGGATCATCAGGTCCGGCCGCGCGGCGAACAGGGCGCGCAGCGACTCATCGCTGCGCGCCTGCAGGTCCTCGCCGAGCGCGCGGATCTGGGACATGGGGTCTCCGTCAGCCCCTGCCGAGGCCGCGGGCACGGCGGCGGGCGATGACGGCGTCGAGCACCAGGAGGGCCATCAGCAGGAACGCGGCTGGCAGGCCGTACAGCGCGGCCGAGGTCAGCCAGACCGGCGCCACGGCGTTGCCGGCGGCCAGGGCGATCACCGCGCCGAAGGCGGCCAGGGAAAGGACGGCGACGACGGCGGCGAGGATCAGCAGGGAGCGCCGGAGACGCTGCGGAGTCATGACAGCAACGCTAACAGTCCGCCTGCATCCGCGCCTCAAGCCGTCAAATCTGCCCGGGCACGATAACCTTGAAGGAACAGACCAACACGGTCGGGGCGGTCATACCCTGAACCCGCACATCGGTGCGGATGCGGTGACCGCCGGCCGCGTCCCAGCAGAACGAAGAAGGTTGATTACGTGCCTACCGGCAAGGTCAAGTGGTATGACAAGGAAAAGGGCTTCGGATTCCTCGCGGGCGAGGACGGCCAGGAGGTCTTCTTGCCCAAGTCCGCATTGCCCGAGGGCGTCGTCGAGCTGAAGGCCGGAACCCGGGTTGAGTTCGGTGTGGCCGACGGCCGCAAGGGCGCCCAGGCTCTGGGCCTGCGGGTGCTGGACAAGACTCCGTCGATCGCCAAGGCGAAGCGGCCCAGCGCCAAGGACCTCGCGCCCCTGGTCCAGGACCTGGTGACGGTGCTGGACAATCTCTCCGGCACCCTGTCCGCCGGCAAGTACCCCGAGGGCAACAAGGCGAAGGCTATTGCCGCCGCCCTGCGCAAGGTTGCCGACGAGCTGGACGCGTAGGGTCCGGCCGATGACTGCGGAACCTGAAGAGACCGGCTCCCCGGTGCCCGACGCCGGACGGAATCCGGCGTCCAAGGCGTCCGCCGCCGGAGCGAAGGGCACCAAGTCGGCGGCCAAACCGCGCTACGGCGTGCCCGTGTGGCGCGTGGGCAAGCCCGACGCCTTCCTGGCCGCGTCCGTCGACGTCGCCCGTGCCGCCGTGGAGGGCATCGCCGAGCCCGAGCAGGTAGGCCGCCACCTGGCGGCCAAGAGCGAGGGTGACCGCCTGGTGACCCACTTGTTCGAATCCAAGCTCCCCGGCTACGGCGGCTGGCAGTGGTACGCCGTGCTGACCCGCAACTCCCGCTCCAAGGTGGTGACGGTGGATGAGCTGGGCCTGTTGCCCTCGGAGGACTCCATCCTGGCCCCCGAGTGGGTGCCGTGGGCCGAACGCGTCCGGCCCGAGGACGCCCAGCCCGACGACGGCCACGAGGACGCCGAGGCTGAGCACCGGGACGAGGCCGACGCCGAGGGCGACCATGCCGGCAGCCCCGACGCCGCGCAGGACGGGTCAGCCCAGGACGGATCAGTGCAGGACGCAGCCCAGGACGACGCTCCCGCGGAGTCCGGGACCGACGCGACGGACGAACCCGACGAACGCGCAGCGGACGCCCGGTCCGCCGGCGGGACCGACTAGCGGTTTGGCGGCGTTCAGGGCGGAGCAGCGGGAGGACCTTCCATGAGGTCCACCTTCAAATCGCTGCACATCCTGAACTACCGCATCTGGTTCCTCGGGGCCCTGGTCTCGAACATCGGTACCTGGATGCAGCGGACCGCCCAGGACTGGCTGGTCTTCGACCACCTGAGCCACCAGGACGCCGGGGCCATGGGCATCACCATGGCCCTCCAGCTGGGACCCCAGCTGTTCCTCGCCCCGGTCGCCGGGCTGGTGGCCGACCGCTTCAACCGCAAGACCCTCCTGAACCTCACCCAGTCGGCCATGGCGCTGCTGAGCGCGCTGCTGGGCGCGCTGGTGCTTTCCGGGGCAGCGCAGCTCTGGCACGTCTACATCTTCGCCCTGCTGCTGGGCGTCGTCTCGGCCGTCGACGCCCCGGTCCGCCAGACCTTCGTTTCTGAGCTGGTCAAGGACGACTACCTGCCTAACGCCGTCGCCCTCAACAGCGCCTCCTTCAACGTCGCCCGGATGATCGGGCCCGCGGTCGCCGGTGTCCTGACCGTCGCGATCGGGCCCGGCTGGGTGTTCCTGGTCAACACCCTGACCTTCGTGGCGCTGCTGGCCAGCCTCGCCCGGATCCCCACGGCGTCGCTGCGGAAACTCCCCAAGGCGCGTGGCGGCAAGGGCCGGATCCGGGAGGGCCTGCGCTACGTGCGGTACCGGCCGGACATCGTGATCGTCCTCGTGGCGGTTTTCATCGTCGGAACCCTGGGCCTGAACTTCGTGCTGTTCATCGCAGCGATGGTGGGCACCGAGTTCGGCCTCGACGCCGGCGCCTTTGGCCTGATGAACTCGATCATGGCTATCGGCTCGGTCGCCGGGGCCCTGCTCTCCGCCGGCCGGGGGCGCCCTCGAATGCGGATGATCTTCGGGGCCGCCGGGGTCTTCGGCATCACCTCCGGGCTGGCCGCGCTGGCCCCGAACTACTTCTGGTACGGCGTGGCCCTGGTGCCGGTGGGCCTGTGTGCCATCACCATGATGACCAGCGCCAACGGCTACGTGCAGACCACCACGGACCCGGCCATGCGCGGCCGGGTGATGGCCCTGTACATGGCGATCTTCATGGGCGGAACACCCATCGGGGCGCCGTTCGTGGGCTGGGTGGCAAACGTCGCCGGCCCGCGCTGGTCGATGGGCGTCGCCGCTGCCGCCGGCGTGGGCGCGGCCCTGATCGGGATGGTCTGGATCATCCGGGCGCGCCACCTGCGGATCGCCTTCAACCGGCGGGCCGGCGGCCTGCGCTTTTTCCGGCTGGTGCCCGGCGGGGCGATCGGCACGGCAGACGACGACGGCGTCGTCCGGGCGGTAAACACCGACGACGCCGCCAGCCGCTAGGCCGCCCCGGAAGGCGGCTGCGGGCCTACTTCGCCAGCTCCGCCACGACGTAGTCGATGCACGCCAGCAGGGCCGACACGTCGTCCGGCTCGATCGCCACGAAGGTCGCGATCCGCAGCTGGTTACGGCCCAGCTTCCGGTACGGCTCGGTGTCGACGATCCCGTTGGCGCGCAGCACCTTGGCGATCGCAGCCGCGTCGACCGACTCGTCGAAGTCGATCGTGGCAATGACGTTGGAGCGGTCCGCCGGATCCGAGACGAACGGGGTGGCAACGCTGGATGCCTCGGCCCAGCGGTAGATCCGTCCGGCGGAATCGGCGGTGCGTGCAGCGGCGAAGTCCAGGCCTCCGCTGGCGTTGAGCCAGCGCACCTGCGCGTCCAGGGTCACGAGGGTGGCCAGCGCGGGGGTGTTGTAGGTCTGGTTCAGCCGCGAGTTGTCGATGGCGGTCTGCAGGTCCAGGAAGTCCGGGATCCAGCGGCCGGACGCCTTGACCCGGGCGGCCCGCTCCAGGGCCGCGGGGGAGAACAGGCCGAGCCACAGGCCGCCGTCGGAGGCAAAGTTCTTCTGCGGCGCGAAGTAGTAGACGTCGGACTCGGCGACGTCGACGTCCAGGCCGCCGGCGGCGGAGGTCGCGTCGACCAGGACCAGCGAGCCCTCGTCCGCGCCGGCCACCCGACGGACCGGGGCGGCCACACCTGTGGAGGTCTCATTCTGCGGCCAGGCGTAGACGTCCACGCCGGCCTCCGCCCGAGCCTCGGGCCGGGTGCCCGGCTCCGCCTTGATGATCGAGGACTCGGCCAGGAAGGGCGCCTTGTTCGTGGCGGCGGCGAACTTGGAGCCGAACTCGCCGAAGGAGAGGTGCTGTGCCTTGTTCTCTACGAGCCCGAAGCTGGCGATATCCCAGAACGCCGTCGAGCCGCCCACGCCCAGGACCACCTCGTAGCCCTCGGGTGCGCGGAAGAAGTCGCTGAGGCCGGAACGGACCGAGCCCACCAGGTTCTTGACCGGGGCCTGGCGGTGCGAGGTGCCGAGCAGGGTCGCCGAGGCCGATGCCAGGGCCTCCATCTGTTCCGGGCGCACCTTCGAGGGCCCGGCGCCAAACCGGCCGTCCTTGGGAAGAAGGTTCGCGGGGATGGTGATGCTGGTGTCGCTCACAATGGCTCCAATGGTCGGCTGGGTGCGAGAGGTGGCTGGTCGGCCGGTAAGGACCGCTTCCATTCTGCCCGACGGCGGCCCCGGCGCCGGAAAGCGGGCTGTCATAGTCCGGTCAGGAAGCCGGCTCTAAAATTATCCGGAGTAATTCACAATAGGCTAGGCTGTCGGGAGCGTATGGCGGATCCCGGGTGGCCGCACCCCGCACGTTGTACGGTGGAATGACGCAAGGACGGCGCTCAAGGAGCTGAGCTGGATGACGGATCTGATCGACACTACGGAGATGTATCTTCGGACCATTCTGGAGCTTGAGGAAGAGAACATCGTCGCGCTCCGGGCCCGCATTGCCGAACGACTCCGCCACTCCGGACCAACCGTCTCCCAGACCGTCGGCCGGATGGAACGGGACGGGCTGGTCGTGGTCTCCGGCGACCGCCACCTGGAACTGACCGAGGTGGGCCGGCGGCGCGCCACCGAGGTGATGCGCAAGCACCGCCTCGCCGAACGGCTGCTGGCTGACGTGATCGGCCTGGACTGGGCGTACGTCCACGAGGAAGCCTGCCGCTGGGAGCACGTGATGAGCGAACGGGTCGAGCGCCGGATCTTCGAGATGCTCGACCACCCCACGGTCTCCCCCTACGGCAACCCCATCCCGGGCCTCGCCGAACTGGGCGGCCTGCCGACGGCGGAACAGGCCGACGGCGTCGTCAATCTCCTGGACGCCATGGCGGGATATGCCGCGGGCTCCCGCATCACCGTGAGCCGGCTTGCCGAACCCATCCAGGTGGAACCCGAGCTGCTGGTGCAGCTGGACGAGGGCGGTATCCGGCCCGGGGCCACCGTCTCGCTGGAGCGGGTGGGGGAGTACATCTCCGTCCGCGTCCCGGACATTGAGGGCGCGCTTGAGCTGCCGCCCGAGGTTGCCGCCCACGTTTTCGTTACCCGGGGGTAGGGCGACGCGGAAGCATACCGTAAGTGTGCTGTTTACTAGCCGGTCTAGGAGATAACGAAATTATTACTACGGGTCTTAATCCCCTATAGTTATCGACTAGTACCGAGACTAAAGCGTTACCTGATCCGAAGCCGAGCTCTGCCAGCGGATCAGGGTGCGAATCACCTTCTGGCAGAGGCGGGGGAACCACTACCGGCCGGTAATTCCGGCCTTGGGGTGAAGTCCGCTAGCGGCAAGCGAACTCTCTGAGGACACTCTTTCCGGGTGCCTCTCTGCCTGGATGCTTGCGTCGGCGGACCGGGTCTATGAACTCTCTGACCCGAATCCGACAGCTAACTTCGCAGGCTTTTTCAGAGAGGAACCACTTGAGCACGCAGACCGTCCGCGGGCGCCGCCGCGCCGCCGGCCCCGCTCCGGAGCCGCGCCCCGCCGTCGACGTCACCGTCCCGCGCCCCCGCGATGCGCACCGGGACGAGCGCCGCGGCCGGCGCAGTCCGATCCGCCAGGTCGCGGACTTCGCCGCCGTTACCGGAATGGGCCAGAAGGCCGGAATGACCCTGGCCGCCGCCGGCATCGCACTCACCGTGGCCGTCCCGGTGACCGGCCCCGCGCTGGCCGTCGACGCCCCCACCGCGGGGTCCGTCTCCGCCGCGGCCCAGCCCGAGGTCAAGGCCGCCGCCGCCCAGATCGACTTCAACCGCACCGCCGTCACCACCAAGGGTGACCCGGACGGGAAGCTCAAGCAGCTGCTCAGCGCGCAGTCCGTTGGCTCCATCACCCGCGCCGCATCCGCGGGGACGCTCGGCGCCCCGCTGGACACCATGATCACGGCGTCGCCCTTCGGCTACCGGGTCAGCCCCATCACCGGCGCGGTCGGCGAATTCCACCGCGGCCAGGATTACGCCGCGCAGTGCGGCACAGCCGTCCATGCCGCCGCGAGCGGCACCGTAACTTTCTCCGGCTGGCACCCCTACGGGGGCGGCAACCGGATTGTGGTCGACCATGGCAATGGCCTGGAGACCACGTATAACCACTTGTCGTCATCCAGCGTCCACGTCGGCCAAAAGGTCTCCCGTGGCGATGTGATTGCGATGAGCGGAACAACCGGTGCCTCCACCGGCTGCCACCTCCACTTCGAGGTGATGGTCAACGGGGACGTCGTTGATCCGCTGGGCTGGCTCTAAAAGAGCCCACCGCAATGCTCACACTTCCGTGACACGCCGTGATCTGAATGTGACATTGAGTCCGAACTGTTGTACCGTATGAAGCACGCCAACTTCACCGAAGTTGGCGCTCTTGAGTGGATTGCCTAACTCTGCCACCGCTCAAGGTCCGTTCGCATGACATCGTCTGGCAGGGGCGGGGGAACCAATTTTGGTCTTCGCAAGAAGACCTAGGGGTTAAGTCGCAAAGCTTCCCAGGAAGCGGAGCGGCCGGGTGACTCCCATCCGAATCCGACAGCTCACCTCGTAGGCATTGGGAGAGGCTACTTTCGTGTCTTCACGCCACAATGCTGCGCGTTTTCGCGCTGGCGAGGCTCAGTCGAGCCCGCTGATGACCATGCACCGCGTTGCCCTTGCCGGCGCCCGGGATGGTTCACGCAATGCAGTTCCTGCTTTTGGCGCGTCTTCGCAGTACACCCTTCGCTAAAGAAACCCGTTTCGGGGCGATCCGGCGTACCCCCAAGATGCCGGAGCGTCCTTAGTCCCGCCTGTTCAAGAGCGCGGACACAAAGGATCACGAAAGAGAGAACTAAATGACTACTCGTGCAACCATTGCACGCCACCGCGCGGAGGTCACCAAGACCAACTCGCTGGCTGTCATTGCCAAGGCCGTCGGCGACAACGCCGGTGGCATGGGTCGCCAGGCTGCGGTTATCGCTGCTGCCTCCGGCCTGGTCCTGACCAGCGGTATCGCGGCCAACGCCGCCGAGACCAACGTTCAGCGCGAATCCACCTCTGCTTCCGCCACCGAGGTTCAGTCCACCGCTCCGGCCACCATCTCGGCGGCCTCCAGCATCGCCATCTCCTACGAGAAGCCTGCTGTGACCACCGCGGCCGCCCCCGTCGTCGAGGCCCCGAAGCCCGTCGTCAAGGTTCAGGAAGCTGACACCACGACCGCCAACACCGCCGCAGCCACCCCGGCCGCCGGCACCGCGGTCAACGCGTCCGTCGCCACCAAGGCTCCGGCCGCCACCAGCGGCATGGGCGCCTCGATCGCCGCCGCCGCTTACGCCCAGATCGGCGTGTCCCAGGACTGCACCATGCTGGCCACCAACGCCCTGGCCGCCGTCGGCATCCGCTACCACGGCTGGCCGGCAGGTTACCTGTCCCTGGGCCGCACCGTCAGCGCCGCCGAAGCGCAGCCGGGTGACCTCGCGTACTACCAGAACGGCGGCATGGGCATGGCCCACATCGCCGTTTACGTCGGCAACGGCATGGCCGTCCACGGCGGCTGGAACGGCGGCACCACCGCCCTCTACAGTGTCAACGTCGGTTCCGGCCCGGTCTTCATCCGCGTCGGCGGCTAAGACCCCCGCTTCCCGCGAAGCTTCGAGAAGGACCCCTGCCACCGGCTGGGGTCCTTCTCTGTTAACCGCGTGCCAGCGGTGCAGGAAGCACCGCTGGCACGCGGGCCCAGGATCCGCCACGGATGCCCTGCGGCCCGAAATTCGGTAATCCGGGCCACCCGTGTTTACTCTTGTGGTGTCGATCCTTAGCCTGACCATGCAGAGGGCAGCCGGCCCTCGTGCCACTGGCGGGTGCGGCCGTGAAGAGGGATGCGGATGCGCACACTCGTTCTGAATGCTGGATATGAACCGCTGGCGGTTGTGACCTTCCGCCGGGCGCTGGTGCTCGTGCTGACGGGCAAGGCCAGTGTCGTGGCCGAGGGGGACGACCCGGTGGTGGGGCCGCAGGATATCCTCGGCCGGCCGAGCGTCATCCTGCTTAACCGCTACATCCGCCCCCGCTACAACACCGTGACTGCGGTCAGCCGCCGGGGTGTGCTCCGCCGGGACGGCCACCGGTGCGCCTACTGCGCTAAACCGGCCCACACCATCGACCACGTCCAGCCGAAGTCCCGGGGAGGGGCCGACTCCTGGGAGAATCTGGTGGCCGCCTGCCTGCGCTGCAACAACGTCAAGGGCGACCACACCCCGGCCGAGATGGGCTGGAAGCTCGGGTTCACCCCCGGTCCGCCGAAGGGCACGATCTGGCAGATCAAGGAGCTGGAGAAGCCCACCCCCGCGTGGGACCCGTTCCTGCTGCCCGAATCCGCGCACTAGCACCGCCGGCCGCCCGCAGGCCGCTAGGCTGGGCGGGTGGAATTCAACGCCGTCATTCTCGCCGGGGGCAGGTCCTCCCGGCTGGGCGGAACCCCCAAGGCCGCCCTCCGCTTCCGCGGGGACACCCTGCTGGAGCGGTCGTTGCTCGCGGCAGCCGGTGCACGCGGCGTCGCCGTCGTGGGACCGGAAACCGGCAGACTCCCGGACGGAATCCTCCTGTGCCGTGAAGACCCGCCCTTCGCCGGACCCGCGGCGGCCCTTGCTGCCGGGCTCGAGGCCCTCGCTCGCGGGGGAGCGGCCGGCGGGAGCCAGGCGCCGCTGACGCTGGTCCTGGCCTGCGACATGCCGCTGGTCGCCGACGCCGTCCCCGCACTCTTCGCCGACCGTGCCAGGGCGCAGCCCGGCTCGGACGGCAGCGTCGCCGTTTCGGCGGACGGCCGGATCCAGCCGCTGGCCGGCCTTTATGACACGACCGCGCTACAACGATCGGTGGCGGACGCGGCACGGCGCGGCACGCTGGTGGGCGGATCGTTGTTCGGCCTGCTTGCTAGTCTGGACCTGCGGACGGTTCCCGTGCCGCCCGGGTCCACCGACGACGTCGACACCTGGGCGGACGCCCAGGCCCTGGGGGTCGCGCGTCCCGGCGTTGCCGGGAACGGAAGCGGCCGCCCGCACACGACATGAAAGGCCCACCGTGAAGAGCCAGGACGAAACCCTCGAGGACTGGTGCCGCGCACTGCTCCAGGCCCTTGAGCTCGACGGCGTCGACATCGACATCAACGAGGTACTGGGACTCGCCGGCGTTGCCGCGCATTCCGTGGTCCGCCCAGCCGCACCGCTGACCACCTTCATCGCAGGTTTCGCCGCCGGGCTGGCCTCCGGCACCGGCCAGGCCACCGACGAGGTTTCCATGCGGGCCGCCATGGGCGTCGCGCGGAAACTGGCCAAGGAATACGCCGCCGAGGCCCCCGGGGAATGACGTCCGAGCCACCCCGCGCCGACGCCGACGACGCCGGGACCGAGCCCGCCGCGCACCGGCACCTGGCCCACACGTGGCAGGAAGCCCGGGAGCTCTCGTTCGACTGCGCCACCCCCATCCCGCCGGCCCCGGTGCCCCTGCGCCGAGCCCTGGGACGCACCCTCTCCGCCGACGTCACGGCCCTCCACGACATGCCGCACTATGCGTCCTCGGCCATGGACGGCTGGGCGGTGAACGGCAGCGGCCCCTGGATCCTGGCCGAACCCGGGCAGCGCCTCGCCCCTCACCAGGCCAGTCCCATCGTCACGGGCGGGCTGATCCCGCCCGGTGCGAAGGCCGTCCTCCGCAGCGAGAGCGGCAGGATCGGCCTCGATGAGGACCAGCTGCCGGTGCTGAAGCTTGGCGGTGGCGCGAAGCCGGGGGAGCCCCGCAACGGCGACCACATCCGCAAAGCCGCCGAAGAAGCGGCCGAGGGCGAGGTCCTGATCCCCAAAGAGACCGTGCTCAACCCGGCCCACCTGGCCCTCGCCGCCCTCGCCGGCCACGACACCCTGCCCGTGCTGGGCAAACCGGTGGTCCGCCTGGTTTTCACCGGTTCCGAGGTGGTCGCCAGCGGCGTGCCCCAGCCGGGGGAGGTCCGGGACACCTTCAGCCCGCAGCTCTCCGCCGTCGTCGACCTGCTCGGCGGCGTCCCCGCCGGCGAAATCAAGATCGGGGACGGGGACGGGGAATGGCTCGCCGCCCTGGAGGACCCCGAACCCGCGGGCGACGACGAAGACACCCCGCCCGCCGACGTCGTCATCACCACCGGAGGGACGGGCCGGTCCGGGACCGACCACCTGCGCCGCACCGTCGAGCAGCTGGGCGGCAGGCTGCTGATCGACGGAATCGCGATGCGTCCCGGGCACCCGGCCGTCCTCGCCGAACTACCCGACGGACGCTTCATCATCGGCCTGCCCGGCAACCCGCTCGCCGCCATGATGGCGCTCTCCACCATCGGCGGACCACTCCTGGCGGCACTGGGCCACCGGCCCCCGCCGCCCGTCACGGAGGTCCCGTGCGGCACGATGATCGACGCCGATCCCGGCCGTACCCGGCTGATGCCCTTCCGCATGGTCTACGGCATGGCCTCCCCGGCCCAGCACACCGGCCCCGGCATGATGCGCGGACTCGCCGCCGCCGACGGGGTCCTGGTGGTCCCGCCGCACGGTGCGCAGCTGGGCGAACCGGTCCCGGCGTTCGCGCTGCCCTGGGGGCGGCCGCTGCCGGAGCCCGACGCAGGCAAGCCTGCACCGAAACCCGCCGCTCGACGCACCCCGAAGAAACCGGCCGGCAACGGTCCGGTCGACTGGAGCGCCCTGCTTGGCTGACACCGGCCGGCCTGAGCCCGGCGTGGCTGGCGCCCGCTTGGCTGGCCCCACGGGTGCCGGCTTGGCTGGCACCAGTGCCGAGTTCAGAATGGATCCAGAGGCGGGAACCGGCCGCAGGCCGGGCCGCCCCACCGCACCGCTGATGAGGAGTACCGAATGGGCCGCGTGACGCAACGCCGCAAAGTGCACAAGTTTGTCCTGGACGGATCGCCGCAGGCGCGTGAGTTCCCGGTCCGGTACCGCGAGGACGTCCTGGCGGTGGAGGAACCACTGGAGGTACGGCTGGGCAGCACGTCCTTCTCCGTGACCATGCGCACCCCGGGCAACGACTTCGACCTGGTGGCCGGCTTCCTGGTCTCCGAGGGGATCATCTGGTCCGCCGACCAGCTTGTCTCGCTGCGCTTCTGCGCCGGCGAGGACGAAGACGGCGTGCAGACCTTCAACGTGGTGGAAGCCCAGCTCCGGCCCGACGTCGCCCGCCCCGACACCGGACGGAACTTCTTCACCTCAAGCTCCTGCGGGATCTGCGGCACCGATTCGATCGAGGCCGTCGAGAAGTCCTCGCACTTCAGCCCCGCGGGCGACCCGGTGGCAGTGCCCGTCGAGACGCTGGCCGCGCTCCCGGACCGGCTGCGCGAAGCCCAAGCGGTTTTCGACGCCACCGGCGGCGTGCACGCCGCGGGGCTGTTCCGCATCTCCGACGACGGCGGCGCCGAGCTCCTCTGCCTGCGCGAGGACGTGGGCCGCCACAACGCCGTCGACAAGGTGGTGGGCTGGGCGCTCCGGGAGGGGCTGCTGCCCCTGCGCGGCACCGTCCTGCAGGTCTCCGGCCGTGCCTCCTTCGAACTCGTGCAGAAGGCCTCGCTTGCCGGGATTCCCGTCCTGTCCGCCGTCAGCGCGCCCAGCAGCCTGGCCGTGGAACTCGCCGAAGCCAGCGGGATGACACTGGCCGGCTTCAGCCGGGGTACCAGCCTGAACGTCTACGCCGGCCACGAGCGGATCGGCGTGCCGGCCGCCCTCAGCTAAACCGGACGGCTGGCCTAAGCCCTCGTGGCACCGTAGATTAATCCAACGACTGGATTCAGGCCTGCGCCCGGTTCCTCCGCACCAGAGCAAAAAGAGGTTCACTGTGCACGACGACCGCCGTCTCACGGAAGTCCGGCTGGACCGCTTCGTCCGCGAACGCATCGTTCCGGCCATCTATCCCCGCACCGTCCCGCTGCGCCTGAGCAGCTGGACCGCGCCCGGAGAACCCGTACCGGCCCTTGAGGCCCTGCAGCAGGACTTCACCCCGCAGGACCCCGGGGCACCCTGGGGCGGCCCGTGGTCCACCACCTGGCTGCGGCTTCAGGGCGAGGTGCCCGAGACCTGGGGCAGCGCGCCGGACACCGCCGTCGAGGTCCTCGTGGACCTGGGGTTTAGCGCGGACCTGCCGGGCTTCCAGTGCGAGGGCACCGCCTGGCGGCCGGACGGCACTGTCATCAAGGCCATCTCGCCGCGGAACCAGTACATTCCGCTGAAACTCCTCGGCAGCGGCATGACCGTCGACTTCTACGTCGAGGCGGCCGCGAACCCCGACCTCTCACAGGGCTGGACCTTTGCCGCCACGCCGTTGGGGGACAAGGCCACCGCTGGCACCGAGCCCCGCTACCGGCTGGGCCGGATCGTGATCGCCGAACTGGACCAGTGCGTCTGGGAACTGCACCAGGACATCTGGACGCTGCGGGGGCTGATGCACGAACTGCCCATGGAGCTGCCCCGCCGCCATGAGATCCTCCGCGCCCTGGAGCGGATGCTGGACACCATGGACCCGGACGACGTGGCCGGCACGGCCGCCGCCGGGCGCGCGGAGCTCGCCGAGGTGCTGTCCCGCCCGGCCTACGCATCGGCCCACCAGCTCCTGGCCACCGGCCACGCGCACATCGATTCGGCGTGGCTCTGGCCGGTCCGGGAGACGATCCGCAAGTGCGCCCGGACCTTCTCCAACGTGGTGGCGCTGATGGACGAGGACCCCGACTTCGTCTTCTCCTGCTCCTCCGCACAGCAGCTGGCCTGGATGAAGGAGTTCTACCCGGAATTGTTCGAACGGATCCGGGACAAGGTCCGCGCCGGCCAGTTCGTCCCCGTCGGCGGGATGTGGGTCGAGGCGGACAGCAATATGCCCGGCGGCGAGGCCATGGCGCGGCAGTTCCTCGAGGGCAAGAGCTTCTTCCTGGCCGAGTTCGACGTCGAATGTCGCGAGGCATGGCTGCCGGACACCTTCGGCTACTCCGGCGCGCTGCCGCAGATCGTCAAGGCCGCCGGCAGCCGCTGGTTCCTGACCCAGAAGATCTCTTGGAACCAGGTCAACCGGATGCCGCACCACACCTTCGAGTGGGAGGGAATCGACGGCACCCGCCTCTTCACGCACTTCCCGCCGGTGGACAGCTACAGCTCCGAGATCAGCGGCCGCGAACTGGCCCACGCCGAGCGCAACTACCGGGACCACGGCCGCGGCACCATGTCCCTGCTGCCCTTCGGCTACGGCGACGGCGGCGGTGGACCCACCCGGGAGATGCTGGCGGCCGCCCGGCGCACCGCCGACCTGGAGGGCTCGCCGCGGGTGCGGATCGGCTCCGCAGCTGAATTCTTCAGCGAGGCGGCGAAAGACTATCCGTCTCCGCCGGTGTGGGTGGGGGAGTTGTACCTGGAACTGCACCGCGGCACCTACACCAGCCAGGCCAACACCAAGCGGGGGAACCGCCGCTGCGAGCACCTGCTCCGGGAGGCGGAGCTCTGGTCCGCAACCGCCTCGGTCCGGACCGGCGCACCCTATCCGGCAGCCGAGCTCAAGCGGCTGTGGCGCCTGGTCCTGCTGCAGCAGTTCCACGACATCCTGCCCGGCAGCTCGATCGCCTGGGTGCACCAGGACACGGAGCGGAACTACGACGCCGTCGCCCGTGACCTTGAGGCGATCATCGCGGCCGCAGCCGCCGCCGTCCTCGGGGACGGGGACCGCGAGATCCTGCTCAACGCCGCCCCGCACACCCGCGCCGGGGTACCCGCGCTCGGCGCCGCCGAACCGGGACCTGCCGGCGCTCCCGTCCACGCCGAGGCGGCCGACGGCGGCTTCGTGCTGGACAACGGGATCATCCGGGCGGTGGTGGACGCGGACGGGCTGCTGGTCTCTCTCCGGGACCACGCCAGCGGACGGGAGGCGATCGCCCCCGGCACCGCCGGCAACCTCCTGGAACTGCACCGGGACACCCCCAACGAATGGGACGCCTGGGACATCGATTCTTTCTACCGGCGCAACGTCACCGCCCTGACCGAGGCCCGGTCCGTGGCCCTGGAGCACGACGGCGCCGACGCCGTCGTCGTGATCGAACGGATGGCGGGCGGCTCACCCGTGACGCAGCGGCTGAGGCTCGCGCCGGGGTCCTCGTCCCTGGAGATCGCCACGGCCGTGGACTGGCGTGAGCGCGAGAAGCTGCTCAAGCTCGGGTTCCCCTTCGACCTGCGGGCGGACCGGTCCGCCGCGGAGACCCAGTTCGGCCACGTGTTCCGGCCCACGCACGTCAACACCTCCTGGGAGGCGGCGAAGTTCGAGATCTGCGCCCACCGTTGGATCCACGTGGAAGAACCCGGGTACGGCGTGGCGGTCAGCAATGCGGCCAGCTACGGCCATGACGTCTCCCGTCAGGTCAGGGACGACGGCGGAACCACCACCACGGTGCGGGTCTCGCTGCTGCGGGCACCGAAGTTCCCCGACCCTGGCGCCGACCAGGGGCCGCACGAGCTGACCGTGACGGTGCGCCCCGGTGCGGCCATTGCCGACGCCGTCGAGGAGGGGTACCGCACCAACCTTGCCCCCCGTGTGGTGAAGGGGGCGCACGGGGCGGATCCGCTGGTCGCCATGAGCAACCCGGCCTTGGTGGTGGAGGCGGTGAAACTGGCCGAGGATGGCTCCGGTGACGTGGTGGTCAGGCTCTATGAGGCCCTCGGCCGGCGCTCGCGGGGCGTACTCTCGGCGAACTTCGATGCCTCCCGGGTCTGGCCCGTGGACCTGCTGGAGCGTCCTGCGGAAGCGCCCGGCGTCGAGATCCACGGGACCGATGCCGTGCTGGAGCTGCGCCCATTCCAGCTAGTGACCCTGCGACTGGGCCGCTGAGCTGCATCTTTCCGGCCGATTCGGCGGCCTGCTGGAAGCCTGCGGAGCGGAAAAGGGGCCTTAAACCAGGCTGAGTGGGAGCGGTCCTTGCGGACCGCTACCACTCATCCCCCCAATGGCGCTTGGACGACCGCCGGTCCAATCAGACTGAATCCCCATTCAAGGGACCAGGCGGCGTTTTCACACATTCATGATTCTCTCACGGTCTAATGATTTTGTGAATGCATGACGTTATTTTTCCCGGAACGTTGCCGGAGCGTTATCTTGCGGCCGGGACAGACGCCCCGATAACCAGAAGAGCAGCAGCCCCAGCACGTAGCCAAGGACCGCCGCGTAGTTCACCACGGTGCGTGCGTCGTCCCAAGCATCGGGAGTGAAGCTGGCGGGGACCGTGAGGATGGCGGCCACCGCTCCGGCGGCGGTCAGGCCCGCGCCGGTCCGTACCAGCCGGGGCAGCCGTGCCCGCACCGCGGCGAGAAGGGCGGGCAGCAGGACCAGCGAGACGTAGGCCGGGTAGACGCGTCCGAAGCCCGCGTACAGCGGCTCGAGTGCGGCATTGCGCGCCCCCCGGTCCGGCAGGGCCTCCAGGCCCGCCGAGGAGCCGCGTGTGTCCATCAGGAAGAACGTCACCGCAAGGGCCACGCACGCCGCTGCCAGGGCCAGGCGTCCCCACCGGCCCGTCACCAAGTCCCGGGTACGGTCGCCGCCCAGGGCCCGGGACAGGCGCAACCCCACCAGCAGGACCATGGCGCAGACCAGGAAGCGCAGGATGAGGTTGGTCAGGTTGATCCCGCCGAGGGCGCCGTCGACGGCGGCATAGGGGCCCGGGAGGCTGAGCAGGCTGCAGAGAGTGGCGAGGGACAGGATGCCAAAGACGGTCCGGTTCCGGCCGTGGACTGCGTCGGGCACACGGAGCAGCAGAGCCACGCCACAAACAATCAGGGTTCCCCACTCGAGCAACGTCATGATGCCTCGTTTCTAGGGGGAGATGCTGCTCTCCGATGAAGGCAGCGGATTTCGGCGCCGGGCCTGCGCCCTGAGTTTGTCCGCCCAGACGGCGGCCAGGCCCAGGACGTAGCAGAGCACGGCGGTGTAATTGACGATGAACCGGATGAAACCCATGCCCTGTGGGATGATCGGCGACGACAGGCTGAGAACCAGCCCCACCGCGCCGAGTGACAGGAATACCGCCGCGAGTCGGATCAGCGCCGGGAGGCGGCTGCGCACGGTGCGGATCATGGTCGGCAGCAGGACCACCGCGATGTAGCAGGGGTAGAGCCGGCCGAACGCGCCGTAAATTTCGACCAGTGCGGCGTTACGGGCGTCCTTCGCTGCAATAGCTTTGAGGCCCGCCGAGGACCCTTGGGTGTCCATCAGCAGGAACGTCACGACGACGGCGGCGCAGGCTAGGGCCAGCGCGGTGGCACCGGGCTTCCCGGCAATCCATGAGAGCGCCCGCCCGGCCCCGAAACCACGGGCGACGCGTAACCCGATCAGCAGAATGACTCCGAAGATGACGAACCTGAGCGCCAGGTTGGCGATGTTGGTGCCGCCCAGGACCTGGTCCACCGCGACGTAGGGCGCCTCCATGCTGAGCAGGATGGCGAGTGTCATGAGCAGGAAGATTCCGAACATGAGCCGGTTCTCCCCGCGGAGGGCACTTGGGATGCGGAACACGGCCAGAAGCGCGCAGACGCCCAGTGTGGTCCATTGCAGAGTCTCGATCACCCCAGGTTCTCCCAGATCTTCTCGGTCTGGGCCTGTTCTTGTTCCTGCCGCCGCAGGGTGCGGCCCAAGGCCTGGAGCCGGTCACCGGCGAGGGAGACGAGGTCACCGTCGGACAGGGCATCGAGGGCTTCCTGCCGGGCCGAGGGGGGCCAACCCGCCTCCGCCTCCGTGATCAGGCCGGTGGCCACAAAGCCGGCGCTGAAGCCGACGCCGGCGGCCCGGGACGTGGCAATGGCCAGTTCCGGGGACAACCGGTTGGCGGTCAGCTGCGCCGAGTAATTTTGCGGGGCTACGCCGGAGGCGGCCGAGACCCGGTGACGGAGTTCGCCGTCGTCGACGGCGTCCACCCAGTTCCGCACGGACGTGGCGTGGGGCGGGGGGCTCAGCGTCAGCCGTCCGCTCCGGCCGGAGGACCTCGCCACGACGGCCTCCAGGAGGTCCATAGTGGCGATCTGGCTTACGAGTTCCGCGGAGGTGGGAGGCTGCCTCAGCTGCTTGAGCTCGGCGTACTGATCGAAGGAGGACAGGGCTTCGGCGGGGTTGATCGCCAGTGCCCGGCTGATGCTGACCACGGAGGTCTCAGCCACCTTGCCCCGCACCAGCTGCTGCGCCAGGGTCGTCCGTTTCAGTCCCGAGATCCTGCAGATGTCTGCGGTGCTTGCCGCGGGCGCAACACCATGGAGCCAGAGTTGGAAGGCTTTGGCGGGTAAGGGCATCTATGACTTTCTGCGGATTCGTACCGGAGCGGGTTGGCAGGGCCTCACAGCACTAACGGTACGCCGCCGACGATGGCCGGCACCCCCCAATGCTGAGAACCATTATAGGTCGCTCTTGCCTGTCTTCACCGGTCCCGCCATGCGGAGTTCGCGGGAATTCTTCAGCCCGGTGCCGCCGGATCGCCGGGCGGACAGCCGTCCCAGCCAGATCAGGGCCAGTCCCAGCACCAGTCCCAGGACGGAAGCCGAGCTGATGTAGTACTGGAGGAAAGTCAGGCCGCGGGGGACGAGATCGCTGAACGGCATCACAACCATGGCGATTGAACCCAGCGTCAGGAGCGCGGCCCCTCCCCGCACCAGCCCCGGGAGGCGGGAGCGCAGCGCGTGGATGGTTGCCGGCAGGAGGCAAGCGGCCACGTAGGCGGGGTAGAGCCGGCCGGCCAGGGTGTACAGCGCGATGAGTTCCCGGTTGTGCGCACTTTGGTCCGGCAGGGTAGCAAGCCCCACGGACGTTCCGGCGGTGTCGGCCAACAGGAACGGCACCGCGGTGGCGAGACAGATCAGCGCCAATGCGGCCATGCCGATGGGCCCCCGCACAAGCCGGAGGCTGCGTTCGTTCTCGAAGCCCTTGGCGATCTTGTAACCGGCCAGCAGCACGGTGCCGTAGATGATGAACCGCAGCAGCAGGTTCGCGTAGTTTTGAGACCCCAGTAGATGGTCGATGGCGTTATAGCTTGCCTGGATGCTGAGCACCATGGCCACGGTGATGAGCAGGAAGATGCCGAAAAGGGAGCGATTCTCGCCGCGCAGCGCAGCGGGGATCCGCAACACCGTGACAATGGCGCAGACCGCCAGGACGCAGACCACGAGAGCGGTGATCACGGGGTGGTTCCTCTTTCGGCGTTTTGCACCTGCCCCCGCTGTGCCCTGTTATGAGTCCGGACCCTGACGCCGGCGATTTTGCCGGTGGGCCCGAATCAACTATGCTAGTTGCTCGAACCCGCTGGTCCGTACACCCCCCAAGTCCGGACCAGCGGGTTCTTCTATGCCCGGCCCGCTGCGAGCCGGCACATGCCCCGCAGTCCCGTGCGTGCGGGCGGTGAGAGGATGGATAAATGACGGCAACCCTTGTTGCAAAAGACCTTTCCGGCGGCCACGACCACCGCACCCTTTTCTCCAAACTCTCCCTCACGGTGGCCCCCGGCGACGTGGTCGGCGTCGTCGGCGCGAACGGTGCCGGCAAGTCCACCCTCCTCCGGCTGCTGGCCGGCGTCGACGAACCCCAGGAGGGGACGGTCAGCCTGGCCCCGTCGGACGCGTTCGTCGGCTGGCTGCCCCAGGAACACGAGCGGATCCCCGGCGAAACCGTCGCAGGCTATATCGCCCGGCGGACCGGCTGCGCCCAGGCCACGGTGGAGATGGAGTCTACCGCCGAGGCCCTCGGCTCCGGTGCGCCCGGCTCCGACGACGCCTACGCTGCCGCCTTTGACCGCTGGATGGCCTCCGGCGCCGCCGACCTGGACGACCGCATCCCGGCCGTGCTCGCGGACCTGGGACTGGAGGTTGGCGAGGACGCGGCCATGACCGGGCTCTCCGGCGGCCAGGCGGCGCGGGTGGCGCTCGCGGCCCTGCTGCTCAGCCGTTTCGACATCGTGCTGCTGGACGAACCGACCAACGACCTTGACCTGAACGGCCTGGCCCGGCTGGAGGCCTTCGTCCAGGGCCTGCGCGGCGGGGTGGTGCTGGTCTCCCACGACCGCGAATTCCTGGCCCGTTGTGTGACCACCGTGGTGGAACTGGACCTGGCCCAGAACGCCGTCGCGGTCTACGACGGCGGCTACGAGTCCTACCTTGAGGAACGCGCCGTCGCCCGCCGGCATGCCCGTGAAAAGTACGAGGAGTTCGCCGCCACCAAGGCGGACCTGGTCTCCCGGGCCCGTACCCAGCGCGAATGGAGCTCCCAGGGTGTCCGGAACGCGATGAAGAAGAACCCGGACAACGACAAGATCCGCCGCGCCGCCAGCACCGAGTCCTCGGAGAAGCAGGGCCAGAAGGTCCGGCAGATGGAATCCCGGATCGCCCGGCTGGAAGAGGTCGAGGAGCCGCGCAAGGAGTGGCAGCTGCAGTTCAGCATCGGCGCCGCGCCGCGGTCCAGCGCCGTCGTCGCCACCCTGCGCGACGCCGTCGTCCGCCAGGGCGGCTTCACCCTGGGCCCGGTCAACCTGCAACTCAACGCCGGCGAGCGGATCGGCATCACCGGCCCGAACGGGGCCGGCAAGTCCACCCTGCTGCGCCTGCTGCTGGGCGTTCAGCGGCCCGACTCCGGGGACGCCTCGATGGGCGCCTCCGTGGCCGTCGGCGAAATTGACCAGGCCCGGGGGCTGCTGGCCGGACACCTTAAGCTGGTCGACGCCGTCGAAGCCGTCCTGACCGACCAGACGCCGGCAGAGGTCCGGACCCTGCTGGCCAAGTTCGGGCTCAAGGCGGACCACACCTCCCGGACCGTCGACTCCCTCTCGCCCGGGGAACGGACCCGCGCGGCGCTGGCACTGCTGCAGGCCCGCGGCGTCAACCTGCTGGTCCTGGACGAACCCACCAACCACCTCGACCTGCCCGCGATCGAACAGCTGGAGGAGGCGCTGGAGAGCTACGACGGCGCCCTGCTGCTGGTCACGCACGACCGCCGGCTGCTGGAAAACGTCCGCCTCGACGTCCGCTGGAACGTCGTGGACGGCACCGTCACCGAACTGCTGGGCGCGAGCGCCCCGAAAGGCACCAACACATGAGCATGGACCGGGTCGCCTGGAGCTCCCTCTACAACATCACCCGCGGCGCCGACGGTTCCAGGACCTTCTCCAAGGCCCTGGTCAAGCGCGTCTTCGGCTTCGCCCGGCCGCACCGCAACCGGTTGATCGCCTTCGTGCTGCTCTCCATCGTGATGGCGGTCCTGGCGGTCGCCACGCCGGTGCTCGCCGGCCAGGTGGTCGACGCGATCATCGCCAAGTCGGACGCCGGCACGGTCATCTGGCTGGCTGTCCTGATCGCGATCGTGGCCGTGGCCGAGGCCGGCCTGGGCCTCGTGACCCGGTGGCTGTCCTCGACCATCGGCGAAGGCGTGATCCTGGACCTGCGCACCCGGGTCTTCGACCACGTGCAGAAGATGCCGATCGCCTTCTTCACCCGCACCCGCACCGGCGCCCTGGTGAGCCGGCTGAACAATGACGTCATCGGCGCCCAGTCCGCGTTCGCCGGCACCCTCTCCGGCGTGGTCAGCAACGTCGTGGCCCTGGTCCTGACCCTGGCCGTCATGCTGAACAAGTCGTGGCTGGTGACGGTGCTGGCCATGATCCTGCTGCCGATCTTCCTGATCCCGGCCCGGCGGATGGGTTCCCGGCTGGCCGAGCTGCGGCGTGAGGCGGCCGAACATAACGCCACCATGGGCACCCAGATGACCGAGCGCTTCTCGGCGCCCGGCGCCACGCTGGTGAAACTTTTCGGCCGTCCGGACGAGGAATCCCATGAATTCGCCGTGCGCGCCGGCCGGGTGCGGGATATCGGCGTCCGCACCGCGATGCTGCAGTTCACCTTCGTCACCGCCCTGACGCTGGTCTCCGCGCTGGCCCTGGCGCTGGTCTATGGCCTGGGCGGCTGGCTGGCGCTCGGGGGGCAGCTCGCCGCGGGCGACGTCGTCGTGCTGGCGCTGCTGCTCACCCGCCTCTATGCCCCGCTTACCGCGCTCTCCAGCGCCCGGGTAGAGATCATGAGCGCCCTGGTCAGCTTCGAGCGGGTCTTCGAGATCCTCGACCTCAAGCCGCTGATCCAGCAGAAGCCGGACGCCGTGGCATCCCCGCGCGGACCGCTCTCCGTGGAATTCGACAACGTCCGGTTCTCCTACCCCTCAGCCGACAAGGTATCCCTGGCCTCCCTCGAGGACGTCTCCACCCTGGACACCCGGGGTGGCGAGGAAGTGCTGCACGGCATAAGCTTCCGGGTCGAACCCGGCCAGACGGTGGCCCTGGTGGGGTCCTCCGGCGCCGGCAAGTCCACGATCGCCCAGCTGCTGTCCCGGCTGTACGACGTCGATTCCGGGGCGGTTCGCTTCGGCGGCACCGAACCGGGCAGCGGCGTCGACGTCCGTGACCTGACCTTCGATTCGATGCGCGAGACCCTGGGCATGGTGACCCAGGACGGCCACCTGTTCCACGAGAGCATCGCCTCGAACCTGCGCCTGGCGCGCCCCGACGCAACCGAGGAGCTGATGTGGGACGTTCTGCGTCAGGCCCGGCTCGAGGACATGATCCGCTCGCTGCCGGACGGCCTCGACACCATCGTGGGGGAGCGCGGCTACCGGCTCTCCGGCGGCGAACGCCAGCGCCTCACCATCGCCCGCCTGCTCATCGCCCAGCCGCGGGTGGTCATCCTCGATGAGGCCACGGCCGCGTTGGACTCGACCAATGAGGCCGCGGTGCAGGACGCGCTCGGTGCCGCGCTGGAAGGCCGCACCGCCGTCGTGATCGCCCACCGGCTCTCCACCATCCGCGCCGCGGACGCGATCCTGGTGATCGAGGGCGGCGTGGTTGTCGAGCGGGGGACGCACAGCGAGCTGCTGGCCGCCGAGGGCCGCTACGCCGAGCTGTACCGGACGCAGTTCGCCGAGGCCACCGCGGTCGCGGCCGACGCGCTGCCTGACGCCTAGCCCGGACTCAGGGGGCCCGGCCCCCGCAGGGGACCCGGGCGCGGCCCCGCGCTTTAGGAACGGCCGTCGCGTGCCGCCGTGAGCAGCGGCAGCACGTGCTCGGTCAGGAGCGGGGCCAGGTCGCCCGGGAGCTCGTCGGCCAGATCCAGCCAGCGGATCTCCGCGATCTCGGCCGACGGCGCCGCGGTCCAGGTCCCGGGCGCGGTGAAGACCGTCGCGTCGATCCGGGTGGCGGACTCGTTGGCGGCGTCGGCCAGCCACCGGCCCAGCGGCTGCAGGGCCTCGGGCGGCAGGACGATGCCGACCTCCTCGGCCAGTTCCCGGGACGCGGCCTGCGCCGCTGATTCCCCGGCCTCGGGCTTGCCACCGGGGTGCATGAACTTGTCCGTCCCGCGCTTGCGGACGGTGAGCAGCTGGCCGCGGGCGTCGTACACGCAGACGGCGGAGACCACGATGTCCGGGTTGGTGCCGGGCTGTGGCGCAGGGTCGGAAACGGGGTGTTTGCGCAGCTCCGACTCCAGCAGCAGGTCCTTGGCGGGGCCGGTGACATCCCAGGCGTAGCGGAAGGCGTCCGGGCCGAGCCGGGTGTAGCGCACCCGGTACGTGTCCGGATCGCACCAGTGGCGGTCACTGGCGGTGTCCGGCCCGAAACCCATCCGGTGGAAGGGGCGGCCGTCGGCGAAGTGCATGTCCATGACGCCGGGGGCGGCGGTGGGGCGGAGCAGGTACTCGCGGCTGGCAGGACCGGTGAAGGGCGGGGCGCCGGCCGGGTTCCAGGTCACCGTGCCCTCTTCGCGGAAGCGGAGGCCGCCGTGGTCCGTCGCGGTGAAGCGTGCGACGCCGGCAAAGGAGCCGCGGCTGCCCGTGGCGCGGTCCCGCATGGTGCGGGCCACGGTCCAGGTGCCCGCGAGGTAGGAGTGCAGGTCCTCGTCCGCCCCGTGATGACCGGTGGCGTGGCTGCCGGCAGGAGTGCCGGGGCTCTGGGAATCCACGTGCCCTCGATTGGAATCGAACCAACGACACCGGCTTTAGGAGAGCCGTGCTCTATCCACTGAGCTACGAGGGCGGGCATCCGTCGCGGCCGGCCACAGCCGACCCGTCCGAACACGGATACCAGCATACAAGGTGGGGGCGCGTACTACGCTCAAGGCATGACCGCCCCCGCACGCGCAGCAGACCGAGAGCTCCTCTACCTTCCGGATGTGGCGTCCACGCGGTTCTACGCCGGGGCGCTGGCCAAGCTCAGTGTCCTGCAATATTTCGTGGCCGAGACCGCAGTGATCGGCGCATGGGCCGGAAGGGAGGCATATAGCCGCCGCACCGGCTATATCAGCGACCTCGGCGCCCTGCACTGCGGCACCTACTCGGGCCGCGACGTCTGCTCCCCGGCCCACCTGCTGATGAACGCCTCCTTTATCGTCCAGGGCATCGGCATGATGGTGGGGGCCTTGCTGCTCACCTCCGCCGTGATCGGAGTGGCGGCCCGCGCCGGGGAACGGCTGCCCCGCACCCGTGGCCGGCGCCCGGCGTCCGTACCGGCGTTCATCGCCCGAGCCCTCACCACCATCGCCGGTGCCGGGACCGTGGTCGTCGGGCTGGTGCCCGAGGACGCCGGCTCCCCGTGGCATTACATCGGCGCCGTGGCGTACTTCTCCGCCGGGGGCCTGGCCCTGGGGTTAATTGGCTGGCTCTGGCGTCGCCGGACGCCGCTGGGCTGGTTCATCCTGGCCTGCGGCGCGGTGGGACTGGCCGCCCTGATCGCCGGCGGCATCACGGGGATGGCCGTCCCCGAGCCCGGAACCCTCGAACGGCTGATGGGCTACCCGATCACCATCGGCACCGCGGCGGTTGGTCTGGTCGTGGCCCAGCGGGTGCGGAAGGAACGGACGACGCGCAAGGCGCATGCCGCGCGTTCCGGAGGGTGAGCGGCCGGCAGGGCCCTGGTTGGCTGGGCGCTAGCTGGACGACGGGGCGGCCGGGCCGCCCCGGCGGCGGGGTGTCGTACATCTCATTTGGCCGCTGACGTGCACTATCATGGGGTTATTCGCCGGAACGCCGGGAGTCTTGTGCCGGGTTCCATTCGGCGCATGCGAATCAACGACTGAGCAGTGCTGGGGACGAATGTCTGAACCAAGGGTTGTGCCGGTCACGGCAGCGACGGCCTTTGGCGACCCCGCATCCGCCTGCGGGCGCGTATTTATTGCTCCGGAGGGATGCCCATGACGGCAGCGCCCCCGGCGGCCCCGCCGCTGGATACCTCTCCCGGGACGACGACGTCGGAGATCGCCGTCACGCTCGTCAGTCCGTCGCTCGTTGAATTGGAAATGCCGCGCGACGTCGAAATCGGCGGCCCCGAGGCGCGGCGGGCTGCCGCCGCCGTCCAGGCGATCGCCGGCCGCAACCGCGTCGGCGTCATGCTCAACATCTCCGGTGTCATCGGCGTCAGCCCGGAGGCCCGGCACGCCTACTCCGAGTCGATCGCCGCCCGCGCCGTCGCCATCGTGGGGGAGGGCCCCGTGGACCGGGTGATCGCGCACTACCTGCTGCGCTCCCGCAGCGAGAGCATCCCTGCGCAATTCTTTCTTTCCCGTCCAGCGGCCCTCGAATGGTTAAGGCAGTACACCGAGTGAAAAGTGAACCGGATCCCAGGCTCCATAACCTGGTCGAGGGCATTGTCCGGATCGCCAGCGGCGATCTGAGCACCCGCATTCCCCACTCAGGTGCGCGCGACGACGTCGCCGCCGTCATCGCCGGCATCAACCTGATGGCCGATGACCTGCAGACCATTTACCAGGAGCTGGAGGAACGGGTCGACAGCCGGACCGCCATGCTCCGCGAGGCCCAGGTGGAACTCGAGCGGATGGCCCTGACGGACCCGCTCACCCAACTCGCAAACCGCACCGCGTTGAACTCCGTCCTCAGCCACGCCCTGGCCGAGACCTCCCGCGGCGAGGCCCCGCCCGCGTTGCTGATCCTGGACCTGGACTCCTTCAAGGGCATCAACGACACGCTGGGCCACAGCGCCGGCGACGACGTCCTGCGGGTCATCGCCCGACGCCTCCAGGAGGCCGTCCGCGTGACCGATACCGTCGCCCGGCTGGGCGGCGACGAGTTCGCCGTCATGCTGCCCAAATCGAACCTGGTCCGCGCCCGCCGGGTGGCGAACCGGATCCTGAAGGCATTGAACGAAAGCCTGGAGATCGGCGACCTCCGGATCACCTGCGGCACCAGCATCGGCGTGCGGGTGGCCGAACCGGGCCAGTCCGTGGACGACCTGGTGATGGAGGCGGACACCGCGATGTACGCGGCCAAGGCCCAGCCGCACAGCGGGATCAAGGTCTTCGAACCGGCCCTGCTCTACGCCCGCCGCCTGCAGAGCCTGATGGTGACCGAGATGCGCACGGCTATCCTCGAGGACCAGCTGGTGCTGCACTACCAGCCCGTCGTGGAGCTCGCGACCGGCCGGATGGAGGGCGTTGAGGCGCTCGTGCGGTGGAACCACCCCGAGCGCGGACTGCTGATGCCCGACCAGTTCATTCCGCTGGCCGAAGAGACCGGGATGATTGTGGACCTGGGCCACTGGGTGCTGAAGACGGCAGTGCGGCAGCTGCGGACCTGGCAGGAGGAGCTCCCGCTGGACGAGGACTTCTCCATGCGGGTCAACATCTCCACCACCGAACTGCAGAACCTGGAGCTGATCGAGCACGTCCAGGACATTCTTCGCGAGACCGGCGTGGATGCGGCCAACCTCATCATCGAGCTGACCGAATCCATGGCTGTGACCGGCGGCGACGTGGACAAGTACTCGCTCAGCGGACTGCGCCAGCTGGGTGTCCAGCTAGAAATCGACGACTTCGGCACCGGCTACTCGTCCATCAGCTACCTGCGGCGACTGCCGGTGAACGTCGTCAAGATTGATCGGAGCCTCATCGACGGCCTGGGTACCGACGAGGAGCAGGGCCGGTTTGTCGAGGCCGTGCTCCACCTGATTCACGCCTGCGGGCTGCGGGCCGTGGCGGAGGGAATCGAGACGGTAGAGCAGGCCGAGGAACTGGTGCGGCTGGGCTGCTCCAGCGGCCAGGGCTATTACTTCAGCAGGCCGGCCCCGGCTGAGACCGTTGCGGACAACATTCTGTCCTGGAGTGCCGCCGCGGAGTAAGCCGCTCTCCCTCGTAGTGCGGGTAGAACAAAACAAAGGGCGGGTGCCGGATCGGAATCCGGCACCCGCCCTCAGTGGCTAACCCCAGTGTTAGTTCTTCGGGGTGGAGTTCGGCCAGTAGAATACGGCCTCAACAGAGCCCTGGTTGCCGTTGGCGGACACGGCGGAAGCCGCGGAGACGCCCGCTGCAGCCAGGGCGCCGGCGACGAGGATGGTTGCAAGGGTTTTCTTCATGGAGGGCTCCTGTTACGTAAGTGGCTGAAGTGACTCGTGTAATGCAGGTTCAGTATAGGGGTATTGGACACGCCGTACAGCATGAATTCAGGGAACTTTTGAAATGCTGTGCTAATCATGTCTCTCCCGGGACCCGGCGCGGTCACTTGCGCGCCGGGTTCACTTTTTTGCGACATCCCACGGATACTTGTTTCATGCACTCTGTATCGCCGCTGTACGCTGCCGCCGAGCTCAAGGCGCATGAGCAGAGGAGCAACCATGCCTTCGCCGAGGCTGCAGATAGCGCAGAGCAGGCCGCCTCAATTGCCCGCCAATCCGGAGATGATACTGCGTGCTGGAACATGCGCTTCCTGCAAGCGGAAAACCTGCTCGATGCAGGGCAGTTTGCCGAGTGCGCGTCATTATCCCAATCGCTTCTTTCGGAAAGCTCCCGACCCGTATGCCAAAGGGAAGTTGCCCGGACTTACATCCTACTCGCCAAGGCGCAGCAGGGTACGGGACTGCTGGCTGAGGCTGCCGAGTCTGCGCGTGCTGCAGGGGCCCTAACGGACAACGAATCTGACGTCGAACTCAACGTGAAAGCGAGGCAGGCTTTGATTGCTGCTTTAGCGGACGGGGGCCGGTTTGATGATGCCTGGGAAGAGAGCAAACGGCTTTCGTCAGTAGTTTCTGATGATGTTGAAGACCAGCTGGCGGGCAAAGCGTATTGGGTCGTTGGCAACGTGGCTTTCCTTTGTGGTCGGATTGAAGACGGGTTGCGGTACCACGAACTGGCGGCTTCGACTTTTTCGCCTACAAAAAACTTGGATGTCTGGGCCAAGTTCAACAAGGCTTCCGCGGCTATGCGATTAGCCGCGGAAATTGCAGACGCAGACACACTTCGCTGCATTGAGAGGGCAGAGTTGGCCACGGACGTGATCGGCGGCACGGACCTCGACGTATTGCTTTTGCGGCGGAACAGAGCGCACTGGAACTTTCTCGCCGGCGATCCCGAAGCGGCAGCGGCCATACTGGAGGACATTTGCCAGATGACTACAGCCCCGCAGCTTATCGGCGACGCATGGTTCCTTCTCGGCCGCTCGTACTTGGCCATGGGCAACGAGTCCGCTGCACGAACAGCCTTGACAGAGGCCGTCACGCACTTTGAGAGCGCTGGCGCTCCCCACCGCGCAGAGCAGACCCGGGAGTTCATCGCCGTCGAACTCGGCCCCGCGGCCCTCTGGTCACGTTTGTGGCGCGCGGCCGGCTTCGGCCGGCACTAGTCCCCAGCAGCTCCGCGTGCCGGGGACGACTTCCGGTTCAGGAACACGGCTGCGCCGCCGGCCAGCAGGTTGAGCAGCAACAGCACCCACCCGGCCACCGTGAGCGCGGAAGCGAGCCCCACCTGGCCGCCGTCGAGGATGCCGGCCGACATCATGCCGTCGATCGCGGCGTTCCCCCAGAGCCGCACCACGGCAAACAACAGCGGCAGGGCCCAGAACGCCCAGCGCAGCGGCTTCCTGGCCACGTTGACTCCGATCAATAGCAGCCAGGTGAAGCCAAAGATCAGCGGGAAGAGCGTCCCGGCGGTCTTATGCACATAGTTCAACTGTCCGCGGGCGTCGTTATCCATGGCCGTGCGAAGCTGGTCAACGAACCCTTGGTCAAAGCCGCCGATCAGCGAATCCGGCATTGGCAGCCCGCCGCTGAGCTGGGTCAGCTGGTTCAGTGTCAGGAGGTGCAGGTACCAAAACAGGAAGAGGCTCGCCACCACGCCGGCGATCAGGATCAGGTTGCCGTTGCTCTGCGCCTTTTGCGGCGTCCGGGAGGTGCTGGGGTTGATCACCGGAGGCAGCTGATGCTGGGGGAGGGCAGCGTTGGCGCCGTGTTTTTTGAGCCGCTGGGCGGGTGTTTTGGCCATGGACCCATTATCGCCCCTGCCCGCCGCCCCGGTGCCCGGCGCCGGTAGGCTGAACGAATGAGCGAAACAGGCAGCAACGACTTCGGCCACAGCGACCTCGGCAGGCACCGGCTCGGACGGCACAGCGCCGCGGACCTCAGCCCCGACCTCGACGACGCCGAATTGGCCGCCGCCCTGGTCCGGGAGGCGGGCAACCTGGCCCTGCTGATGCGCCACGCCGGGCTGGAAGGCCACCAGAAAACCTCCGTCTCCGACGTCGTTACCGCCGCCGACCACGCCGCGGAAGCCTACGTCCTCGAACAGCTCCAGCGGTGCCGGCCCGAGGACGGCATCCTCGGCGAGGAGGGTGCCGCCAAGACCGGTACCAGCGGACGGTCCTGGGTGATCGACCCGGTGGACGGCACCTACAACTTCCTGCACGGCTCCAGCTACTGGTGCTCCGCCCTGGCACTGAGGGACGGAACCGGCCCGCTGCTCGGGGCCATCTTCCAACCCGAGGCGGACAAGCTCTGGCTCGGCGGCACGGACCACCCCGCCACCCTGAACGGCGAGCGGCTGACCGGCTTCGCGCCCGAGGCTGGAGCCGCACCGGCGCGGGACCAGTCGCCCCTCGCTGAGCAGGGCGCAGCCACCTACATCCACCCCACCTGGCTCGCGGACCCAATGTGCGCCATGCCCTGGCACGCGGCCGCCGTCTCCGCGGCGTCGCTGCGGATGTTCGGATCAGGCTCCTGCGACCTGGCCCGCGTGGCCGACGGCGAACTCGACTGCTGGTTCCAGCACAGCTGCCCGGAATGGGACTGGCTGCCGGGCCAGGCGATCGTGCGGGCGGCCGGCGGCAGCACCGACGTCGTCCGCGTCAACGGCCTCGAGTGGTTCATCGCCGGGGGAGCGACGGCGGTGCGGGAGCTCCGCGCCGCGCTCCAGCGGGGGTCCGTGCAGTAGTCCCGAACCTCGCCGTCGGTGGCACCACCTAGACTTGTTAACACCATGGATATGTTGTTTGACCCCTACGCCGACGGACCCTTCCAAGCAGCTGCGACCCCGGGCGCGCCCGCGAAAGCGGCGGCTCACGCGGGCGCCGGCACCGGGATGCCCGCCCTGGCGCACGGCCACGGGGGCGACGGCGGGCATGGCCACGCCGACGGCGAACGGCACCGGCTGCCCAGTGCCGAGGACCTCCTCCAGGGCCTGAACCCGCAGCAGGAAGAGGCAGTCAAGCACGCCGGCGGCGCCCTGCTGATCGTGGCCGGCGCGGGATCCGGAAAGACCCGGGTGCTCAGCCACCGCATCGCCTACCTGATCGCCACGCGGCGGGCGCACCACGGCGAGATCCTGGCCATCACCTTCACCAACAAGGCCGCAGCCGAGATGCGGGAGCGGATCGAGGCGCTGGTCGGCGGCCGGGCCAAGACCATGTGGATTTCCACGTTCCACTCCTCCTGCGTCCGCATCCTGCGCCGCGAGGCAGCCAACGTGGGCCTGAACTCCAACTTCTCCATCTACGACTCGGCCGACTCGCTCCGCCTCATCACCCTGGTGGCCAAGAACCTGGACCTGGACCCCAAGAAGTTCGCGCCCAAGGCCATCCAGCACAAGATCTCGGCACTCAAGAACGAACTGATCGACGCGGACAGCTACTCCTCCAGCGCCAACCACAATGACCCGTTCGAACAGGCCGTCGCAGAGGTCTTCAAGGGCTACACCCAGCGCCTGCGCCAGGCCAACGCCATGGACTTCGACGACCTGATCGCCGAGACCGTGTACATGTTCCGGGCCTTCCCGGCGCTCGCGGATTCCTACCGGCGCCGCTTCCGGCACGTGCTGGTGGACGAGTACCAGGACACCAACCACGCCCAGTACGCCCTTGTCCGCGAGATCGTCGGCGAGGGCGAGGCAGCGGCGGAACTGACGGTGGTGGGTGACTCGGACCAGTCCATCTACGCCTTCCGCGGCGCGGACATCCGCAACATCGTGGAGTTCGAAAAGGACTACCCGGACGCGCGCACCATCAAGCTGGAGCAGAACTACCGCTCCACCCAGATCATCCTCAGCGCCGCCAACGCGGTCATCTCCCGCAACCCCAACCGGCCGGAGAAGCGCCTCTGGACGGCCGAGGGCGACGGCGAGAAGATCGTCGGCTACGTCGGCGAGAACGAGCACGACGAGGCCCAGTTCATCGCCAAGGAAATCGACCGACTGCAGGACGAGGGCAACCTTCGCCCCGGCGATGTCGCGATCTTCTACCGCACCAACGCCCAGTCCCGGTCTATCGAGGACGTTCTGGTCCGCGTCGGCCTGCCCTACAAGGTGGTTGGCGGCACCCGCTTCTACGAGCGCAAGGAAATCAAGGACGCCCTGGCCTACCTGCGCGTCCTGGTCAACCCCGACGACGACGTCAACCTGCGCCGCATCCTCAACGAGCCCAAGCGCGGCATCGGCGACCGGGCCGAGGGTGCCATCGCCTCGCTGGCCCAGCGTGACCGCACCTCCTTCATGGCCGCCGCCCGGCGGGCCGACGAGGCGCCCGGCATGGCCACCCGCTCCGTGAACGCGGTCCTCGGCTTCGTGAAGATGCTCGATGACCTGGCGGAGGTGGCCGCCGGCTCCGGTGCGGCCGCGGCGCTGGAGGCGGTCCTGGAACAGACCGGTTACCTCGCCACCCTGCGCTCCAGCACGGACCCGCAGGACGAGTCCCGGGTGGAAAACCTCGCCGAACTGGTCGCCGTCGTCCGTGAATACGAGCGCGACAACCCCGAAGGTTCGCTCGGCGCCTTCCTGGAGCAGGTCTCCCTGGTGGCGGACGCGGACCAGATCCCGGATGCTCCCGGCGCTGATATCGATGCCGCCGTGGCCGAGGCCAAGCGGCTCGGCGTGGTCACCCTGATGACCCTGCACACCGCCAAGGGCCTGGAATTCCCGGTGGTGTTCCTCACCGGCATGGAGCACGGGCTCTTCCCGCACCAGCGTTCGGCCACGGACCCCAAGGAACTGGCGGAGGAACGCCGGCTCGCGTACGTGGGCCTGACCCGGGCCCGGAAGCGGCTTTACCTCACCCGCTCCGAGGTCCGGAACATGTGGGGGCAGAGCCAGTACAACCCCGCCAGCCAGTTCATCGAGGAGATCCCGGCCGAGCTGGTCGAATGGAAGCGTGAGGGCACCAGCCGCCAGGCGGCCAGCTGGGGCGGCGGGTCCATCGGCTCCAGCCGCTACAGCGGATCCTTCTGGGGCGCGGGCACGGCCCGCGGCACCGGGGCCGACTCCGCTGCCGGGTTCAATGCGGATGTCCCGGCGGCGATCGCCCGGAACCGGGTCCAGCCGCAGAAGGAGATCGTGGCTGTCAGTGTGGGGGACAGGGTCAACCACACCAGCTTCGGCGATGGCACCGTGCTGGCCGTCGAGGGCGCGGGGGACAAGACCGTCGCGAAGGTGACCTTCGCGGTCGGCGAGAAGCGGCTCCTGCTCCGCTACGCACCGCTGACCAAGATCACGGCCTGACCGGCGCCACGGCCTGCCCCGTACCGGCCGCCCGGATTGGCATAATGAAGCCCATGCGTCGAACCCAGCAGGCCGCCCTCGCCGCCCTGATGCTGCTCGCGGCCAGCGGCTGCAGCGTCACCCGGCAGGACCCGGACTACGTCCCGCCGGCGCCGCTGCCGGTCCTCGAGCAGCTCCGCCAGGCTCCGCTGACGGACCCGGCCACCCTCGGGGCGGGCACGGACGCCGTCAGCTTCGTGACCGCGGACCACACGGTGGCCTGCAGTCTCACCTCGGCCCGGGGCACCAGCATCAACCTCCCCTACGAGCCCAACAACTTCACCGCGCCGGCCAACGCCAAGCTGGCCACCGTTCCGGTCGCGCACTGCGAACTCTCCGCCTACCCCCGCCCCGCAGCCCAGGACATCGCGGACGACTGCGCCGGCACGGGGCTGGGCTACCTTGGCGGCACGGCGCTGCTCACCCCGGACAAGGCCGCCTATGGTGAGTGCCGCTCCGGCGTCACAGCCCTGGAGGCGGAATACGGGCCCAGGGGCAGCGCCACCGGGCCGATCTCCCAGCTGGCGGTCCTGCCGGAGGGCGGCAACGTGGAGCGGAACGGCCTGCGGTGCTCCGCCTACGACGGTGGCGTGGCCTGCGGAAACGTCTCCGCGCAGGTCGCTTTCTTCGTCTCCCGCGACCGTTACGAGCTCATTAAGGGACCCGCCGCCACTCCCTCCGCGGCGGTTCCGAAGGCCTCAAAATCCCCGTAATGTAGGGGTTTTTCTACGCTCAATAGAATAGTGTCGTTACTCACATAACCTGTACTGTGGGTCGGGCTGCCCGCTCCAAAGGACTAGAGTTCCACAAGGAGCATTGCGTCGTGCGGCTCGTCTCCGGACCTGTCGCAGGGTGCCTTTAATCCGCAGCCCGGTCACCGCGAATCCGCGGCGAGCGGCTGTACAGAAACTACTTCGACGTAGAAGGACACTAAACCGTGGACCTGTTTGAATATCAGGCGCGCGATATGTTCGAGGCGCACGGTGTACCCGTGCTTGCTGGCATCGTGGCGCACACCCCTGAAGAAGCAAAGGCAGCTGCCGAGAAGATCGGCGGCGTAACTGTCGTCAAGGCACAGGTTAAGGTCGGTGGCCGCGGAAAGGCCGGCGGCGTTAAGGTCGCCAAGACCGCCGACGAGGCTCTGGAACACGCCACCAACATCCTCGGCATGGACATCAAGGGCCACACCGTCAACACGGTGATGATCGCCCAGGGTGCCGACATCGCCGAGGAATTCTACTTCTCCGTTCTGCTGGACCGCGCCAACCGCAACTACCTGGCCATGTGCTCGGTTGAGGGCGGCATGGAAATCGAGCAGCTCGCCGTCGAACGCCCGGAAGCGCTGGCCAAGGTTGCCATCGACCCGGCCGTCGGCATCGACCAGGCCAAGGCCGACGAAATCGTCAACGCCGCCGGCTTCGCCGAGGAACTGCGCGGCAAGGTCGCCGCCGTGATCCTCAAGCTTTGGGACGTCTTCAAGAAGGAAGACGCCACCCTGGTCGAGGTCAACCCGCTGGTCAAGACCGGCGCCGGCGACATCGTCGCCCTCGACGGCAAGGTCTCCCTGGACGAGAACGCCGACTTCCGCCACCCGAAGCACTCCGCCCTGGAGGACAAGGACGCAGCGGACCCGCTGGAGGCCAAGGCCAAGGCGCAGGACCTGAACTACGTCAAGCTCGACGGCGAGGTGGGCATCATCGGTAACGGTGCCGGCCTGGTCATGTCCACGCTCGACGTCGTCGCCTACGCCGGCGAGAAGCACGGCAACGTCAAGCCCGCCAACTTCCTGGACATCGGCGGTGGAGCTTCCGCCGAGGTCATGGCCGCAGGCCTGGACGTCATCCTCGGTGACGAGCAGGTCAAGGCCGTGTTCGTGAACGTCTTCGGCGGCATCACCGCCTGCGACGCCGTCGCCAAGGGCATCGTCGGCGCTCTCGCCGAACTGGGCTCCTCCGCGAACAAGCCGCTGGTCGTCCGCCTCGACGGCAACAACGTCGAGGAAGGCCGCCGCATCCTGGCCGAGGCCAACCACCCGCTGGTTACCCTGGCCGCCACCATGGACGAGGGCGCCGACAAGGCCGCCGAGCTCGCCAACGCAGCGAAGTAAGGGACGCGACATGTCTATCTACCTCAACAAGGACTCCAAGGTCATCGTCCAGGGCATCACCGGCGGCGAAGGCACCAAGCACACCGCCCTGATGCTCAAGGCCGGCACCAACGTCGTCGGCGGCGTCAACGCCCGCAAGGCCGGCACCACCGTCGTCCACGGCGACAAGGAAATCAACGTCTACGGCACCGTCAAGGAAGCCATGGCGGAGACCGGCGCCGACGTTTCCATCGTCTTCGTTCCCCCGGCCTTCACCAAGGACGCCGTCGTCGAAGCCATCGAGGCCGGCATCGGCCTGGTCGTCGTCATCACCGAGGGCGTTCCGGTTCAGGACTCCGCCGAATTCTGGGCCCTGGCTCAGTCCAAGGTGGACGCCAACGGCAAGCAGGTCACCCGCATCATCGGACCGAACTGCCCCGGCATCATCACCCCGGGTGAGGCCCTGGTCGGCATCACCCCGGCCAACATCACCGGCAAGGGCCCAATCGGCCTGGTCTCCAAGTCCGGCACGCTGACCTACCAGATGATGTACGAACTGCGCGATCTGGGCTTCTCCACCGCCATCGGCATCGGCGGCGACCCGGTCATCGGCACCACCCACATCGACGCTCTCGAGGCCTTCGAGGCCGACCCCGAGACCAAGGCGATCGTCATGATCGGCGAAATCGGCGGCGACGCCGAGGAGCGTGCGGCCGATTACATCAAGGCCCACGTCACCAAGCCGGTTGTCGGCTACGTGGCCGGCTTCACCGCCCCCGAGGGCAAGACCATGGGCCACGCAGGCGCCATCGTCTCCGGTTCCGCGGGCACCGCACAGGCCAAGAAGGAAGCCCTCGAGGCTGCCGGTGTCAAGGTCGGCAAGACGCCGTCCGAGACCGCCAAGCTGCTGCGCGAAGTGTTCGCCGCGCTCTAGGCCACACAGCTTCAACGCAACGCGGGGCCACCCCCGCCCGTCCGGTTCGCCGGGCGGGCCGGGGTGGCTCCGCGTTTGTGGTTTAAGCGGCAGGTCCTAGCCCACCAGACCCGGGTCCGTCAGACCGTGGCGCCGGCCAGCAGTTCTTCGAGCCGCTCGTAGCCCTCGCTGACGCCGCCCTCCATTCCGGACTGGGCCATGCCGTCCCGGGCCTCCATGCTGGGGTAGACGGCGTGGGCGTTCAGCCGGGTGCGGCCGTCGCCGAGATCCGTGAAGGTCATGAATTCGATACTGACCACGTCCGGGTAGCCGTCGAATTCAAAGGTCTGGATGGCGAAGTCGTTCTCCCGGACCGTGTGGAAGACGCCGCTGAAGACGTGGGGGACGCCGTCGTGCCCGGTGTGGGTGTAGCTGTAGGTGCCGCCGGTGTGGAAGTCGTAGTGGTCCACCTTCATGCTCATCCCGCGCGGGCCGAGCCACTGCACGATCAGGGCGGGGTCCTTGTGGGCGCGGAACACGTCCGCCACGGGGAAGTCGAAGTCCCGTACGAAATCGATGAAGGGCAACCCTTCCGGGACGCTGAGTTTCAGGGCGTTGCTCATGATGAGTCCTTTGCCTGGGTGCCGCGTGCTGCGGCCTGGGTGTGGAGCGCGGCGTCGAGGCTGCGGAACTGCTCCTCGCGGACCAGCCGGTACTGGTCGATCCATGCGGTGAGAGCCTCCAGCCGTGCGGGGTCCAGGTGGACGGGCCGGCGCTGGGCGTCGCGTGTGCGCGTGACGAGCCCCGCCTGTTCGAGGACCTGGATGTGCTTCGAGACCGCCTGCTTGGTGATCGCGAAGGGTTCCGCCAATTCGTTCACCGTGGCCGGACCCCGGCTGAGCCGGGCGATGATCCTGCGGCGGACGGGATCGGCCAGCGCCAGGAAAGCGGAGTCGAGCTGGTCGTCGTCGTGGACCATGAAGTGCCCCCTCAGAGTCGGAGGTGCAGCCGCGGTGCGTGGCATGCCACCGGGCGATCACCGAGGAGTAATCAACTCAACGCTTGATCAACCAGATGGTTGTTTAACGGTACCGCCGCGGGGGAGCTTGCGCCAGACCTGGAGTGGCGGATGCCTCGCGCAGGGCCGACTCTCCGGGCCGCTTAAATCCCCGGACTCAGGCGAGGGCGTGCAGCCGGGGGAGGGCGTCAACCAGCGGGGCAAGTTCCGGGATGTCCTGCGCCGCGGCCAGGGCGCGCTCCAGTGTGCTGTCGTGGACCGGCCGGGCCTGCTCCAGGAGTGCGATGCCGCTGGCCGTGAGTTCGGTGTAGATGCCGCGGCGGTCGTCGTCGCAGAGGATCCGGGTCAGCAGGCCCCGGTCCTCGAGCCGGTTTACCAGCCGGGTGGTGGCGCTCGCACTCAGTGCCGTGGCGCGGGCGAGCTGCTGCATCCGCATGTGCCAGCCGTCCTGGCGGCTGAGCGCGTCCAGAACGGTGTACTCGACCACCGAGAGTTTTGCCTCGGCCTGCAGGGCCCGTTCCAGCTCCGTCTCGATCAGTCCATGCAGGGCCGCGAGGGTGCGCCAGCCTTGTGCGCGGACCTCCACGGCGTCGTCCTTGATGCCCATTCGTGTGCTTCCTTTCCCAATCGGACCGCCCGCGGCACCATCCCGTGCCTGGCCAACCCAAAGTAGTTGCTTGCGCGCTATAGTTGCGTGTGCAACAATAAATAACGCGTCTGCAACTAATAGCTTACGCGTCCCCCACTTTCAGTACAGTTTTCGAAGGAGTCATCCATGCCTATCGGCCTGATAGCACTCGCCCTCGGCGGGTTCGGAATCGGACTCACCGAGTTCGTCATCATGGGCCTGCTGCCGCAGGTCGCCGCGGATTTCCACGTCACCGAGGCGGTCGCCGGCTGGCTCATCTCCGGGTACGCGCTCGCCGTCGTCGTGGGGGCGCTGGCACTGACCGCCGCTGTGACCCGGTTCGAGCGCAAGCCCGTGCTGGTGGCCCTAATGGTGTTGTTCATCGCCGGCAACCTCATCTCCGCCCTCGCCCCCGGCTACACCGTCATGATGGTGGGCCGGATCATCGCCGCACTGGCGCACGGTGCGTTCTTCGGCATCGGCGCGGTGGTCGCCGCCAGCATGGTCGCGCCCACCAAGAAGGCCGGCGCCATCGCCATCATGTTTACCGGCCTGACAGCCGCGAACGTCCTGGGCGTCCCCTTCGGCACCATGCTGGGCCAGGCCGCCGGGTGGCGCTCCACCTTCTGGGCCATCACCGTCATCGGTGTCCTGGCACTGGCCGGCATCCTGGCCCTGGTCCCGCGGACCGGCGCCGGCGACGCGGCACCCGGAGGCCTCCGCGGCGAGCTCCGCGCGTTCCGCTCCGGGCAGGTCTGGTTGTCCATCCTGGTCACCATCCTGGGCTACGGCGGCATGTTCGGGGCCTTCACCTACATCGCCTTCACGCTGACCGAGGTCACCGGCTTCTCCGCGGCCACCGTTCCGTGGCTGCTCATCGTCTTCGGCGTCGGTCTCTTCATCGGCAACACCATTGGCGGCAAGGCGGCGGACCGCAACGTGGACCGCACCCTTCTGGTGGTGCTGGCGGCCCTTGTGCTGGTGCTCGTGGCCTTCGCGCTCACCGCGGCCAACCAGCCGATGACCATCGCCTCCATGGTGCTGCTGGGCGGCTTCGGTTTCGCCACCGTCCCCGGCCTGCAGATGCGCGTCATGAAGTACGCGGACAGCGCCCCCACGCTGGCCTCCGGCGCCAACATCGGCGCGTTCAACGTCGGTAACGCCCTGGGCGCCTGGCTGGGCGGCGTCACCATCACCGCCGGCCTGGGCTACACCTCCCCGATCTGGGCGGGGGCGGCCACCACGCTGGCCGGGCTCGTGGTGATGGCCGTCGCCGCCGCCGGTGCCGCGAAGCGGGCACCGAACGCCGCCGCGCGGACCGCGGGTATTTACGACGGGGGCACTAACGACGGCACCTTGAACGACGACGCCATGAACGACGACGCCGCGAACGACGGCGCCGCGGCCCCTGCGGAAACCGCCGAGCCCGTGGCCGCGGGCCGGGGCTAGGCTCCCGTCCGGTCTGCCGGCACCCGCTGCCGGCAGACCGCCACGAACGCCGCGAACGGCGCCAGCCGCTCGGCCTCGGGAAGTTCGGCGGCCTCGGGGTGCCACTGCACCGAGGCCACCCAGCGCTCCGGATCTTCCACTGCCTCCACGGTCCCGTCGTCGGCGAGAGCCGTGACCATCAGGCCGTCGCCCACCCGGGCGACGGCCTGGTGGTGTCCGGAGGCAATCCTGACCCGCTCCGGATTCCAGTCCGCGTACAGGGCGGCGACCTTCGATCCGGCCACGATGTCCACGTCGTGCCAGGCCCACGGCCCGGCGTCGTGGTCCGGATCGTTGGACGGGACGGCCTCCCGGTGCGGCACCGCGCCCGGGTCCATGTCCTGGACCAGGGTGCCGCCGTAGAGCACGTTCAGCAGCTGGTGGCCCCGGCAGATGCCCAGCACCGGAACGCCGCCGGCCATCGCCTCCCGCGCCACCACGAGGTCCAGCTGGTCCTGGCCGGCGTTGACGTCGTAGCAGGTGCCGCCGTCGGTCTCCCCGTAGAGCGCCGGATCGAGGTCCCCGCCGCCGGGGAGGATGACGCCGTCGAGTCCGCGAACGGCCTCCGCGTCCGTCAGGAGCACCGGTTCGCCACCGGCCCCGCGCAGGAGCGCCACGATGTAGTCGAAGAGGTCGTTCGCCTCGCCCACCCGAGGGTCCGGATCGGAGGAACTGCTGAGTCGGACGGGCACCCCGATGCGGGGTCCTCCGGCGGATGAGGTCGGAATCTGCATGCCTCATTCTGCACTACGTTCCGGGCTCCGCCGCGGCGCCCGTCCAGCCGCGCGCCGGAGGCTAGGATTGCCGGATGAACAACCGGTACCTGGTCTCCCGCAGCCGTTTCATCGCCGCCTCCCCGGAGGAGATCTTCGAGGTGCTGGCCACCCCCGCCCTGCACAGCGAGATCGACGGCTCCGGCACCGTGAAGGGCGCCCAGCCGCGCGGCCCGGAACGGCTGGGACCCGGCGCCCGGTTCGGCATGGAGATGAAAATCGGCGTGGACTACAAGATCCTCAATACCGTCAGTGAGTTCGAGGAGGGCCGCCGCATCGCCTGGCGCCACTTCTACGGCCACATCTGGCGGTACCTACTGGAACCGGCCACCGAAGCCGGTGTCCCGGGCACCCTGGTCACAGAACAGTGGGACGCCCGCGCGGTCCGGGGACGGTTCCTGCTGCGCCTGGCCGGCTACCTCCGCCGGCACCCCGCCAACCTGGAGCAGACCCTGGCCCGGCTGGACCGGTACCTGGCCGAGCGGCCCGCCCGGGACGTCCCAGTCCGGGACCTACCCGCCCCGGACGCCCGGGGGTAGCGCCGGATGAGCGCCGCCCGCAGCCTGCACCCCAGCCCCCGCACCCTCGAGGTCGAGAGCCTGGAGAGCTTTGACCGGCTGGTATCCGGCGGCGCCCGGTCCCTGCACGGGTGGCACCTGCAGTCCCTGGACCTCCGCGGCCGGCGCGCGGCGCTGGAGTCAGCCGACGTCCAGGGCGCCGTGTTCCTGGGTTGCACCTTCGACGACGGCGTCGAGGCCATGCTCCGGTCCGGCGGCGCGCTGATCTTCCCCAAGCTGGAAAAGGTGCCGTTCAACCCGTACCGCGGGACGCTGTACACCCCGGAGGAGCTCTACGCCGGCATCGCCGACACCCGCTACGAGGACACCCCGGACGCCCGGATCTACCACTGGAGCATCCACTCCGGGCAACGCCGCCGGCTCGACGCCACCCTCGCTGCCGCCCTCCACGACCACGCAATCGGGGACGCCCTGGAGGAATTCACCCGCTCCGACGCGGCCCGGGGAAAGACCCTCGTGGGAGTGATGGGCGGCCACGCCGCCACCCGGGGGTCCGCCGGCTTCACGGAGGCCGCGCTGCTCGGACGGCTGCTCGCCGGCGCCGGGCGGCTGGTGGCCACCGGCGGCGGCCCGGGCGCCATGGAGGCCGCCAACCTGGGCGCCTACCTCAGCGGGGCCGCCGAAAACGACTTCCGGCAGGCGCTGGCGGACCTGGCCGCGGTGCCCGGCTTCCGGCCCTCCGTGTCGGCCTGGGCCCGGGCGGCCGCCGCCGTCGTCGAACGCCACCCGGACGGGACGCCATCGCTGGGCATCCCCACCTGGTTTTACGGGCACGAACCGCCCAACTACTTCGCCACCCACATCGCCAAGTACTTCGCGAACTCCATCCGTGAGGCGGTCCTGCTGGAGCTGTGCAACGGCGGGATCGTGTTCCTGCCCGGTTCCGGCGGCACCATCGAGGAGATCTTCCAGGACGCCTGCGAGAACTACTACGGTGCGCCGGAGACCATTACGCCCATGGTCCTGGTGGGGCGGGAGCACTGGCTGCGCCGCTACCCGGCGTGGCCGTTGCTGCAGAGCCTCGCCTCGGGCCGGCAGATGGAACGGCGGATCTTCCTGGTGGACACCGTCGAGGAGGCGCTGGCCGTCCTGGGCTCCTGAGCCCTAAAGGTCCTTGCGGCAGGGGACCCGGCCGAGTTCGTACAGGCCGTTCAGGTCGCCGGCGGCGAGCCCGTCCGGGGCACCGATCTCCGGATACATCAGCTGGTTCGGGTCGGTGACGTGCTCCAGGCCCATGACGTGGCCCAGTTCGTGCAGGATGACGGCGGTGGCGTAGGCGGACCCGTCGCCGCGCTGCAGTTCCTCGGTGATCTGCGGGGCGTCCAGCTCCAGGCTGCCGGTGACGTAGGTCTTGGGGCCGCCGCCGAAGCTGAAGTGGGTGCTGCCGCCGGTGCCGATCACGGGGCCCTCCAGCTGCGGCGCCTGCTCCGGCGTTGTCCAGGCGATCAGCAGGGGTGCCCAGTGGTCTCCGTAGGCGTCCTTTTGGTACGGGGCGCGGGCCTGGGACGGCAGCTCGGTGGTGGCGCCGTCGCTGACGAACCTGATTCCGGTCGCGGCGGCGACTGTCTTGATGGCGTCCTCCACCAGGGTTTCCGACCCGGCCGGGGCCAGGGCGGCGTTGACCACGTAGTGCAGCGGCCGGCAGGGCGAGTAGCCCACCGGACCGCCGTCCGCGTTGGTGGCCAGGAACGTGAAGGAGCTGCTGGCCGACGCGGGTTTGCGGGCCTGCCCGAGGGGCTGGTCCTGTTCCTCGTAGCCGGGTGGGGGGACGGCCATGGCGGTTCCGTCCGCCGGGACCCCGGCCTGCCGGGCGGGGCTGCTGGCCGTCGCATGGCCGACGGCGCCGGGCCCGGTGCCCAGCCCGGTCCCCGGCACGCGTCGGGCGGTGGCGTCGTGGGGGAGCCCCAGCAGTTCGGTCAGCCGGGGATCGTTGTAGACCAGCCCGGCAGTAGCGAAAGCGGCCACCGCGATGAACGCGATGGCCGCCAGGTTCCGGGCCGCCCGGAAGCCGCCGGCGGCACGGCTGTGCCGCGGCGGCCGGTTCCGGGAGCCCGGGTCTTCCACTAGCCGACCACCGCGCCGAAGGCCATGCCCAGCAGGTAGGTGACGGCGGCGGCGCCCAGGCCGATCGCCAGCTGGCGAAGGCCGCGGGTCACCGGGGAGGTGCCGGAGAGCAGGCCCACGACGCCGCCGGTGAGCAGCAGTGCGATGCCGACCAGGCCGGCGGAGACCACCAGGGCGGCGATGCCGGTCATGCCCAGGACGAACGGGATGATCGGGATGATGGCACCGGAAGCGAAGAAGCAGAAGCTCGACGCCGCCGCGCTCCAGGCGGTGCCGACGGCCTCGTGCTGGTCCTCGGCCTCGGGCAGTTCCGGCCGGAGCGAGAGGCTCGGGTCGCAGTCGCAGTCCAGCAGGCCCATCCGCTCGGCGACCCGGTGCTCCGCGGCTTCCCGGGACATGCCGCGGGCCAGGTAGACGAGGACGAGTTCGTTGTGCTCGATGTCCAGGGACGGCGCCGCGGCCAGGGTGATCTGGGTGGGCCGGGTGGCGGCCAGCAGCTCACGCTGGGAGCGGACGGAGATGAACTCGCCGGCGCCCATGGACAGCGCACCGGCCAGTAGGCCCGCGACGCCGCTGAGCAGCACCACGGAGCTGCCGACGCCGGACGCGGCCATGCCCATCACCAGGGAGAGGTTGCTGACCAGACCGTCGTTGGCGCCGAACACGGCGGCGCGGAAGCTGCCGGCGAGGCGGTTGCGGCCGCGGGTGGCCAGGCCCCGGACCACTTCCTCGTGGATCTGTTCGTCCGCGACCATGGCCGGGGTGGCGTTGGGGTCGTTGGCGTAGGGGGAGCGGCTCTCGGCGCGCTGGGCCAGGGCCAGGACGAACACGGAGCCGAAGTGCCGGGCCAGGAAGCCCAGGAGCTGGCTGCGCAGGGACGCGGGACGCGGCCGGCCGGCGTGCTCGCCGAGCAGCTGCAGCCAGTGCGCCTCGTGCCGGCCCTCGGCCTCGGCCAGGGCCAGCAGGATGGCGCGTTCCTCGCCGCTGCGGTTCTGGGCCAGGTCGCGGTAGACGCGGGCCTCGGCGCGTTCGTCGGCCAGGTACTGCCGCCAGCGCCGGATGTCGGCGGGGCTGTGTTCCGTCGTCGACGGGGCCGGGGCGTGGCCGGAGCCCGCTGGGGCGTCGCCGTGGGCGTGGTTTTGGTTTGATGGTGCGTGCTGGGACACGGAAAAACTCCTGGGTGGATGTGGCCTCATCGGGCCCGGATCAGCTCCCAGCGTACCCCGGTATTCCGCGGATTTTCGGCCGGTTATCCTCACCGAAAAGTTTAGGGCCGCCGTAAAATCGCGGGCTCCGACGGCCCCTCCGGGAGGGTCAGTAGCTGGCCGTCCCGCGGCCCGCAGCGGCGCCGTCGTCCGCCTCCGTTTTTCCTTCGGACGAGCCGTCCGCGCAGAACCGGGCGGCGAGTGCTTCGGAACCCCGGGCCAGGAGCGCGACGTCGGCGCCCACCAGGATGAACGCGGCGCCGGCCGCCCGGTAGCGGTCCGCCGTCGCCGGGGTGAAGGCGTTGACGCCGGCGGGTTTCCCTGCCTCCCGTGCCGCGGTCAGGCAGCGCTCGACGGCGGCGACGACGTCGGGGTGTTCCTGCTGTCCGAGCAGCCCCATCGAGGCGGCGAGGTCCGAGGGGCCCAGGAAGATGGCATCCACGCCGTCGATGGCGAGGATGTCCGCCACCGCGTCGACGGCGGCGGTTGACTCGATCTGGACCGTGACGCTGATGGTTTCCCCGGCCCGGGCGAGGTAGTCCGGAACCCGGTTCCAGCGGGCGGCGCGGGCCAAGGCGGACCCCACCCCGCGGACCCCCTGCGGCGGGTAGCGCGTGGCGGCCACCGCAGCTTCGGCCTCCGCCGCGGAGTTGACCATGGGAATCAGCAGGTTCTGCACGCCCAGGTCCAGATACTGCTTGATCAGGACGGTGTCGTTGACCGGCGGCCGGACCATGGTGTGGACCGGGTAGCCGTGGATGGCCTGCAGCTGGGCCAGGATGGATTCCAGCCCGTTGGGGCTGTGCTCGGCGTCCACCAGCAGCCAGTCCAGGCCGGACCCGGCGCAGAGTTCGGCGATCAGCGGGCTGCCGGAGCAGACCCACATGCCCGCCAGCGGCCGGGTGCCCTCGGCCCGGCGGTGGAGGGCATCGCGGAAGGTTTCTTCTAGTCGAAACGGCATGTCACGGCTCCCAGCGGTCCGTAGTCGGCGTGGACGGTGTCGCCCCGGTAGACCCAGAGCGGGCGGGTGAAGGAACCGGCCAGGATGATGTCCCCGGCTTCCAGGGCGTCCCCGTGGGCGGCGATCTTGTTCGCCAGCCAGTGCACCCCGTTGGCCGGGTGGTCCAGGACGCCGGCGGCGACTCCGGTTTCCTCGACGGTCTGGTTCTTGTAGAGGATGGCGGAGACCCAGCGAAGGTCGACGTCGCCCGGCTTCACCGGGTTCCCACCCACCACCATGGCGCCCATCGCGGCGTTGTCCGCGATGGTGTCCACGATGGTACGTCCCTCCATCTCGATCCGGGAGTCCAGGATCTCCAGTGCCGGGACCACGTATTCGGTGGCCCGCAGGACGTCGAAGAGCGTCACGCCGGGGCCCTTGAGTCCGTCCTTGAGTACGAATGCGAGCTCCACCTCCACCCGCGGGTGGGTGTACCGGTCCCAGGGCACGGAGCAGCCGGTCTCCAGCACCATGTCATCGAAGATCGCGCCGTAGTCCGGTTCGGTGATGCCGGTGGCGGCCTGCATCGCCTTGGAGGTCAGGCCGATCTTCCGGCCTACCAGGGTCCGCCCGGCGTCTTCGTTCCGGCGCCGCCAGAGCCGCTGCACGGCGTAGGAGTCCTCCACCGTCATCTCCGGGTAGCGGGCCGTCAGCCGGGGCACGGGGGTGCGGGTCCGGCCGGCGTCGACCAGTTCGTCTGCGATCGCCTCGATCGCCTCCTGCTCCATCATGGTCAGAGCTGCGCGCCGAGCTTGAACCCGGTCCGGTCGCCCTCGGGGGAGCCGTCCTTGCGGGTGTAGGAGAAGCCGTCCGCGCCGACCGTGACGGCCATCTCGGAGGCGTCGGTGCGCTCGATGACCGGCTGCGGGTTGCCGTCCAGGTCCAGGACCAGGGAGGCCTCGGTGTACCAGGACGGGACCACGGGGTTGCCCCACCAGTCGCGGCGCTGGTTGTCGTGCACGTCCCAGGTGACGGTGGGGTTGTCCGGGTCGCCGGTGTAGTAGTCCTGGGTGTAGATCTCGATCCGGTGCCCGTCCGGGTCCAGGATGTAGAGGTAGAAGGCGTTGGAGACGCCGTGCCGGCCGGGGCCGCGTTCGATCCGGTCGCTGATCCGCAGGGCGCCCATCTTGTCGCAGATCTGGATGATGTTGTGCTTCTCGTGGGTGGCGAACGCGACGTGGTGCATGCGCGGGCCGTTGCCGCCGGTCAGGGCGGTGTCGTGCACGGTCTGCTTGCGGTGCATCCAGGCGGCGTAGGTGACGCCGTCGGAGTCCTTGATGTCCTCGGAGACCCGGAAGCCCAGGTCCTCCAGGTACTTCCGGCCGCGGGGGACGTCCGGGGTGACCTGGTTGAAGTGGTCCAGGCGCACCAATTCGCCGGCGGAGTACAGGTCGTAGCGCTGGGTGAGGCGCTCCACGTGCTCCACCTCGTAGAAGAACTCGTAGGGGAATCCCAGCGGGTCCTCGACCCGGACGGCGTCGCCGATGCCCTTGGTGAAGCCCTCCTTGCGGCGCTCCACCCGGCAGCCGAGCTCCCGGTAGTAGGCCTCGGCGGCGTCCACCTCGGCGGGGGACTTCACCCGGTAGGCGAAGGCGGCGACGGCGGCCACGGGTCCCTTGCGCAGCACCAGGTTGTGGTGGATGAACTCCTCGAGGGAGCGCAGGTAGATGGCGTTCTCGTCTTCCTCGGTCACGTGCAGGCCGAGCAGGTCCACATAGAAGGCGCGGGACGCGGCGAGGTCGGTGACCACGATCTCCATGTAGGCGCAGCGGACGATGTCCGGCGCCGGGAAGGTGGGGGTGGGGATGAAGTCGGTCATGGGAGTCTCTCTTCGTTGAAAGGTGGGGGCGGGCCCAACTGACTGGCAGCTCGGGCCGTTATGGGGCCCGAAAACGGCCTCAGCTGCGAGTCAGTTGGGCTGGCCGCCGAACTTGGGCGTGTGAACCTTGCCGAGGGTGATGTGGACGGCCTGCTGGTCGGTGTAGAAGTCGATCGAGCGGTAGCCGCCCTCGTGGCCCAGCCCGGAGGCCTTGACCCCGCCGAAGGGGGTGCGCAGGTCGCGGACGTTGTGGCTGTTGAGCCAGACCATGCCGGCCTCGACGCTCTGCGAGAAGGTGTGCGCGCGGGTCAGGTTCTGGGTCCAGATGTAAGCGGCGAGGCCGTACTTGGTGTTGTTGGCCAGGGCGAGGGCCTCCTCGTCCGTGTCGAACGGGGTGATCGCGACGACGGGGCCGAAGATCTCCTCCTGGAAGATCCGAGCATCGGGGGCGACGTCGGCGAACACGGTCGGGGCGATGTAGTTGCTGTTGTCCAGGCCCTCGGGGAGGTTCTCCGGGCGGCCGCCGCCGGCCAGCAGCCGGCCCTCGGACTTGCCGATCTCGACGTAGGAGGCCACCTTCGCGTAGTGCTCGGGGTGAACCAGCGCGCCCACCTCGGTCCGGGGGTCCTGCGGGTCGCCGACGACGATGTTCTTCGCCCGGGCGGCGTACTTTTGGCAGAACTCCTCGTAGATGGGGCGTTCGACCAGGATCCGGGATCCGGCGGTGCAGCGCTCGCCGTTGAGGGAGAAGACGCCGAACAGGGCGGAGTCGATCGCGGCGTCCAGGTCGGCGTCGGCGAAGACAACGCAGGGGGACTTGCCGCCGAGCTCCATCGAGAGGCCCTTGAGGTTCTCCGCCGCGTTTCGGAAGATCGTCTGGCCGGTGGTGGTCTCGCCGGTGAAGGAGATCAGCGGCACGTCCGGGTGCTTGACCAGCGCGTCCCCGGCCTCCTCGCCCAGGCCGTTGACCAGGTTGAAGACGCCGTCCGGGAGGCCTGCGTCCTTGAAGATCGTGGCCCAGAGGGAGGCCGAAAGCGGGGTGAACTCGGCCGGCTTGAGCACCACCGTGTTGCCGGTGGCCAGGGCCGGGGCCAGCTTCCAGGACTCAAGCATGAACGGGGTGTTCCACGGGGTGATCAGGCCGGCGACGCCGATCGGCTTGCGGTTGACGTAGTTGATCTGGGCGCCGGGGACCTTCATGGCGTCGTCGAACTGGGCGACGATCAGGTCCGCGAAGAAGCGGAAGTTCTCGGCCGCGCGGAGGGCCTGGCCCTTGGCCTGGGTGATCGGCAGGCCGGTGTCGAAGGTTTCCAGCTCGGCGAGCCGGGCCTCCTGGGCCTCGACGGCGTCGGCGATCCTGTTCAGCACCCGGGCGCGCTCGCGGGGCTTCATCGTCGGCCAGGGGCCGTTGGTGAACGCCTCGCGGGCGGCGGCGACGGCGAGGTCGATGTCCTCCTTCTGGCCGGCGGCCGCGGTGGCGTAGGTCTGGTTGGAGGCCGGGTCCAGGACATCGAAGGTCTTCCCGGACACGGAGTCAACGAACCGGCCGTTGATGTAGTGCTGGATGGTGGTGGGGAGGTCCTCCGGCACGTGCCGGGTGACGGTGGTTTCTGCAGGAGTCGTCATCGTTGAAGTCCTATCTGGTGATCGGTGGTCAGTCAGTCAGTGGTTGGTCTGGGCGAGGTAGGCGTCCAGGGTGGCGCTGCGGTGCCGGCGGGCGGATTTCTCGATCTCGTCGGGATCGGCGGCGTCCTCGATCAGCCGCAGCAGCGCCTCGTGCTCCTCGACCGATTCGCTGGCCCGGCCGGGGACGAAGCGGAACGTGGAGGACCGGAGCGCGGCCAGCCGGTTCCAGCCCCGGTGCACAAGGTCCAGGATGTGCGGGTTGGGGCAGTGTTCGAACAGGACGCTGTGGAAGTCCTGGTTCAGCCGGGTGAACCGGACCGGGTCAAAATGCCGCAGGCACTCGCGCATCTCGGCGTTGACCGCCCGCGCCCGGGCCACGTCAGCGGCGCCGATCAGGGGAGCGGAGAGCGCGGTCGCCGCGCCCTCCACGATGCTGAGGGTCTGCATGGTGTAGAGGTACTCGGTGGGGTCGATCCCGGCGACGGTGGCGCCGATGTTCCGCTCGAACGTCACCAGTCCCTCGGCCTCGAGCCGCCGGATCGCCTCCCGGACCGGGACCACGCTGACGCCCAGGTCCTTGGCGATGGCGCCGAGCACCAGCCGGTAGCCGGGGGAGTAGCTGCCGTCCACGATCCTGGCCTTGACCGCGTCGTAGGCCAGCTGGGACTTGCTGGCGGCACCCGTTGATGCGGTGCCTGGTGTTGCGGTCTCAGTCACGGGGCCGCTCCGCGTCCCAGGCTTCGTACTTCGCCCGCCACGCGGCGTCGAGCGGGTAGAGGCCGTCCACGCTGTGGCCCTGGGCCACCATCTCGGCGATGAAGGCTTCCTCGCGTTCCTGGGCGATGGAGTCTTCCGCCAGTTCCGCGGCGAGGGCCGGCGGGATCACCAGGATGCCGTCGGCGTCGGCGACGATGATGTCCCCGGGCTGGACGGTGGTGCCGCCGCAGGCGATGGTGATGTCCGTGTCCCAGGGGACGTGGCGGCGGCCCAGGACGGCCGGGTGCGGGTTGGCGAAATAGGTGGGCATGTCCAGGGCGGCGACGGCGGAGAGGTCGCGGACGCCGCCGTCGGTGATGATGGCGGCCGCGCCGCGGACCTGGGCACGGAGGGCCAGGATGTCCCCGACCGTGCCGGTGCCCTTCTCGCCGCGGGCCTCCATGACCAGGATCTCGCCGTCGTTGACGGTGTCGATGGCGCGCTTCTGGGCGTTGAAGCCGCCGCCGTGGGTCTTGAACAGGTCCTCCCGGTTGGGCACATAGCGCAGGGTCCGGGCCAGGCCCACGATCCGCTTCCCGGGGCGGGTGGACTGGAGCCCGTCGATGCTGACATTGTTCAGGCCGCGCTTGCGCAGCTGGGAGGACAGGGTGGCGGTACAGACGCTCTCCAGTTTCGCCTTCAGTTCCGCCGGAAGGGACTGCGCCGTCCCTGTGGCCGGGCTCTCGGCGGCGGGGAGGCCGGCCGCCGCGCGGGAGCCGTAGGCCTCCTCGCGCTGGGTGTCGTCGGCCTTGGGGCCGGCGCCGAAGTCGGCGAACGGCGTCGTTCCCTCGGTCACCGTGGTCCGCAGCCGGCCGGTGCTGTGCGCACCGCTACTGACCTCGACCTCGACGACGTCGCCGGGCCGCGCTACGGAGGCGCCGGCGGGGGTGCCGGTGAGGATGATGTCGCCCTCCTGCAGCGTGAGCAGCTGGGACAGGTCCGCGACCAGCCGGGCGAAGGGGAAGAGCAGGTCCCCGGTGGTGTCGTCCTGGACCAGTTCGCCGTTGTGCCAGGTGCGGATCCGCAGCCCGGCGGGGTCGACGGCGTCGGCGGGGATCAGGGCCGGGCCCACCGGGGTGAACCCGTCCCCGCCCTTGGAGCGGAGGTTGGAGCCCTTGTCCGCGTAGCGCAGGTCATAGACGCCGAGGTCGTTGCTGGCGGTCACCGCGGCGACGTAGCTCCAGGCGTCCCCGATGCCGACGCGGCGGGCGTCCTTGCCGATCACCAGGGCCACCTCGCCCTCGAAGCCGAGCAGTTCGCAGCCGGCGGGACGTTCGACGCTTGAGCCGGAGAGGGCCAGGGAGGACGATGGCTTCAGGAAGTAAGAGGGCTGCTCCGGCGTGCGGCCGCGCTGGGCGGCCCGGCTGGGGTAATTGAGGTGGACCGCAATGACCTTCCGTGCCGCGGCCAGGGTGTGGTCGGTAACCTGTTCCAAGAGCTACTCCTCATCGAGTACGAAATCGTATACGATCACTGTCCCCCGGCGGTGGGACTCTGTCAACCCCGTCCCGGCGGGATATTTCGGGCCACTTGTAAGCTGCGTCATACCTGCCGTACAGTCGATGAGCAGGCATAAACGTTCTATTATCGAACGCAAAATTCTATTATCGAACACATCGGGCCGCGCATCCGGCGCCCGAAACCCAACGCCACACAACGAAGTGAGGACAGCCCGTGCATTTCCACCACCACGGATACGTTTCCGGTGACCCGCGGGTCCAGCCCGCCGCCGGCGTCGGCCTCGACCGCCCCGACGAGCTGCCCGACCGGATGGACGTGCTGATCGTCGGTACCGGTCCCGCCGGCATGCTGGCCGCCGCGCAGCTCGCCCAGTTCCCCGGTGTCAGCACCCGCATCATCGAACGCCGCCCGGGCCGCCTCGCCATCGGCCAGGCCGACGGCATCCAGGCACGCAGTGTCGAGACGTTCCAGGCCTTCGGCTTCGCCGAGCGGATCATCGCCGAGGCGTACCGGATCACCGAGATGGCGTTTTGGAAGCCGGACCCGGCCGACCCCTCCCGGATCGTCCGCTCCGCCCGCGCCCTGGACGACCCCGCCGGCATCAGCGAATTCCCGCACCTGATCGTCAACCAGGCCCGCGTCCTGGACTACTTCGCCGAGTTCATGGCCAACTCCCCGGCCCGGATGCGGCCGGACTACGGCTGGGACTTCGTCCGCCTCGAGGTGGGGGAGGGCGACTACCCCGTCGCCGTCACCCTCACCCGCACCGCCGGGCCCGACGCCGGCACCGAGCGCACCGTCCGGGCCAAGTACGTCGTCGGCGCCGACGGCGCCCGCAGCCGCGTCCGCGACTCGATCGGCTGCACCATGGCCGGGGACAAGGCCAACCACGCCTGGGGCGTCATGGACGTGCTGGCCAACACCGACTTCCCGGACATCCGCACCAAGTGCGCCATCACCTCAGGCTCCGGCGGCAGCATCCTGCTGATCCCGCGCGAGGGCGGCCACCTGTTCCGCATGTACGTGGACCTGGGCGTGGTCCCCGAGGGCGACGCCGGCGCCGTCCGGCAGACCAGCATCGAGCAGATCATCGCCAAGGCCAACGCCATCATCCACCCCTACACGCTGGACGTGCGCAACGTCGCCTGGCACAGCGTCTACGAGGTGGGCCACCGGCTCACCGACCGGTTCGACGACGTCGTCCCCGCGGACCGCGGGACCCGCACCCCGCGGGTGTTCATCACCGGCGACGCCTGCCACACCCACAGCGCCAAAGCCGGTCAGGGCATGAACGTCTCCATGCAGGACGGCTTCAACATCGGCTGGAAGCTGGGCCACGTGCTTGAGGGACGCAGCCCGGAGGACCTGCTGGCGACCTATTCGGCCGAGCGCCAGGTGGTGGCGAAGAACCTCATCGACTTCGACAAGGAATGGTCCACCCTGATGGCCAAGAAGCCGGAGGAGTTCAACAGCCCCTCCGAGCTGGAGGACTTCTACGTCAGCACCGCCGAATTCCCGGCCGGCTTCATGACCCAGTACGCCCCGTCCATCCTGATCGGCGAGCCGGCGCACCAGGACCTCGCCGCCGGGTTCCCGATCGGCAAGCGCTTCAAGTCCGCGCCCGTGGTGCGGGTCTGCGACACCAACCCCCTGCACCTGGGCCACCAGGCCACGGCGGACGGCCGGTGGCGGGTCTACGTCTTCGCGGATCCCGCCGTAGCGGGCATCCCCTCGCCCACCACGGACCTGGCGGCCTGGCTGGCCCGGGCCCCGGAATCGCCCGTGGCCGCGACGCCCGAAGGCCTGGACCGGGATGCCTGGTTCGACGTCAAGGTCATCTACCAGCAGCCCCACACGGAGGTGGACATCACCGCCGTCCCGGACGTGTTCAAGCCCCAGGTCGGCCCCTTCGCGCTGACCTACCTGGAGAAGGTCTACGGCACGGACCCGGCCGCGGACATCTTCGACCTGCGCGGCATCAGCCGGGACGGCGCCGTCGTCGTGGTCCGGCCGGACCAGTACGTCGCCACGGTGCTGCCGCTGACGGCGACGGCGGAACTCGCCGCCTTCTTCGCCCCGCTCCTTCCCCGGCAGTCGGCGCTTCCGGTCTCCTAAGAGCAGCGTCCGACGCACAGTCCCGCGAACCGCCGCCGGCGCCCCAAGGCACCGGCGGCGTTTCCTTGACCGGAAGCGCGGCCGGTGTTCGAATGAAAACGCCAGGCGGGATTCCCGGCAGGCCCGCCAGGCGCCCCCGTAAACGGGAGCGGAGCAACCGCACACCGCTGCCAGCCCAAGCGCACGGAGGTCGCACCATGGACAACACCGGATCACAGGCCGCCCGGCCGTCGAGGGACTCCGTCGAGTCCGACCCCGACTACGACTTCGCCGACGACGCCCCGGTCGAGGACTCGGAGACCGTCGAGGAGGAGCTGTTGGAGGAGGCCGACCAGCGCCTGCCGCTGGACACGGAGGACTTCCTGGGTGAGGACCAGCCCGTCGGGTCGCCGGACGCGGACGAGTTCCGCGGCCCCGAGGATGGCGGATAACCCCGGCCCCCACACAACACGACGGCGGCGCCACCAAGGGAGGCGCCGCCGTCGTTCTTAGTCCGGGCGGACCGTTAGTGCGTGAGAACCGGGACCTCGTCCGGCTCCTGCTCCGCCGAACCGCCGGCGACCCGCTGCTGCCACGAGCGCATCACGGCGGCGTCGGTCGGCTTGGTCAGCAGCGAGACCGCCACGTAGACCAGCGCCGAAGCGATCAGGCCGTAGTAGATCGGTTCGTTGGCGTAGATGCCGTCCAGCGGGACCTCGGCGTTGATCTCGAGGATGATCATGGTGCCGAGGGTGATGACCGATCCCACGGCCATGGACGCAGCGGCGGCAATACCGGTGCCGCGCTTCCAGACCAAGCCGCCCAGGATCGCCACCAGCAGGCCGCCGACCAGGATGTCGTAGGCGATGGTGAGCGCGGCGACGACGTCCTTGGTGATGATCGCGATGACGATCGCCACGACGCCCAGGCCCAGGACCCAGATGCGGTTGGCCTTGACGTCGTGCTCCGGGTTGTCCGTGTCGTCGGTGTTGACGGTCTTGCCGAACCAGCCGGCGACGAAGGGCACGACGTCGGCGCGGGCCACGGTGGCCGCGGCGATCAGTGCGCCGGAAGCGGTGGACATCATTGCGGCGACGGCGGCGGCGAGCACCAGGCCGCCGATGCCGATCGGCAGCAGGTTGGTGGCGACCTCCGCGTAGACCACGTCCTTGCCGAGGGCCTTGACATCGATGGCGGGCAGGGCCACGCGGGCGCCCAGGCCGATCAGGGCGCCGGCGGCACCGTAGAGGATGCAGTAGAGGCCGGCCGTCGAACCGCCCCAGCGGGCGACGGAGGGGGTCTTGGCCGTGAACACGCGTTGCCAGATGTCCTGGCCGATCAGCAGGCCAAGGGTGTAGACGACGAAGTAGGTGATGATCGTCTGGGTGCCGATGCCGTCGATCTGGAAGAAGCTGGCGTCCACGCGGCTGCGGATGCCGTCCAGGCCGCCCGCGGCGTTCAGGGTGAACGGGAGCATGAGCAGGAAGATGCCGACCGTCTTGATCACGAACTGGACCTGGTCCGCCAGGGTGATGGACCACATGCCGCCGATCGTGGAGTAGACCAGCACGATCGCGCCGCCGACGGCGATCGCGAGCGCCCGGTCCCAGCCGAAGAGCACCACGAAGATGGTGGCGTAGGCGCCGGTGGAGGTGGCGCAGAGCATCAGCGTGTAGGCCAGCATGACGATTCCCGAGGCCTGGGTGGCGCGGCTTCCGTAGCGCAGGGTCAGCATCTGGGAGACGGTGTAGATCTTCAGCTTCTGGATGGTCCCGGCGAAGAGGAGGCTCAGCAGCAGGACGCCGGCGCCGATCGCCACCACCAGCCACATGCCGGAGATGCCGAACTTGTAGCCCAGGCCCACGCCGCCGACGGTGGAGGCGCCGCCCAGGACGACGGCGGCCATGGTGCCGGTGTAGAGGAAGGGTCCGAGCCGGCGGCCGGCCACGAGGAAGTCGCTGTTGTTTTTGGTGCGGGACTTGCCCCACCAGCCGAACGCCAGCATGGCGATCAGGTACACCACCACGATGGCGATGTTGAGGAATTGTGCATCCATAAAGGCTCCTTGGAGCGGTTGTGGCAGCCCGCGGGCCGGCCGCGGCACTGCGAAGCGGCCGCCGGATCTGCTGGACGGAAGAACATGCGGAGGGTGCGAGGTGTAACGTTCATTGCCAAATAGGCAACACCTGTTGCCAAACGCTAGGTTGTGATGGTGCTTACAGTCAACCTGTGAACGCCGTGTGTCCCAGCGGGGAACGGCCTCGGGGCAACGGCTAGGATTGGCACCAATGCTGGGGCCGCGCGGCCGGCCGTGAAAGGTTCCCATATGAAGGCTCTCCCTGTTGAACCGAGCAACGTTCCGGTTGCCATCGGCTCCAGAATCCGCGCCGCGCGGCAGTCCCAGCGGCTCACCATCGAACAGGTAGCCGACGCCACCGGCCTGACCAAGGGCTTCCTGAGCCGGGTGGAGCGGGACCTGACCTCCCCGTCGGTGAGCTCCCTGGTGACGCTGTGCCAGGTCCTCTCCATCTCCATCGGCGACCTCTTCGCCGCGCCGGAGACGCACCTGACCCGTCGGGGGGAGGGCCCGCGGATCTCCTTGGGCGGCGAGGGGATCGTGGAGCGGCTGCTCACGGCCCGGTCGGAGCGGCGGCTGCAGATCATCCAGGCCGTGATCGAACCCCGCGGCCGCGGCGAGTCCGAGCTGTACGCCGTGGACTGCGACGTCGACGTCCTGCACGTGGTCAAGGGCAGCATTCGGCTGGTCCTGACCAACGAGGCCTTCGACCTGGAGGCCGGCGACACCGTCACCTTCCCCGGCCGCGAGCCGCATACCTGGATCAACCCCACCGACGAACCCGTCGAGGTGCTCTGGGTTCTGGTCCCCGCCGCCAGCCAGTAGCTCCTTTCCCCGTACGTTCCTGCCCGCTCACCTCCGCCCCGCCGTGGCCGTGGTTGCAGGCCAGATGATGGCTGTCCGGTGCCACGCGGAGCCAGAGCCCGTAGTGGGCCGCGGCGCTCGCGCAGGTCACCCGGGCATCGTTGAGGACAGCGGCGAGGAACTCCGGGCGGCAGTCCGGGAGGGCAAAAATGCCCCGCCGCGGTTGCCGGATGAGTGCGGCCAGCCGCGCAACATCCCGCCGGGAGTAGCCCGCGGCCAGCAGTTGCCCGGTCCGGGCCACGCCGCCGAGCTGAGACAGATAGGTGAGCGGATCCATGGGACCCAGTCCAGGCCCGAACGGGGCTGCCCGGAACGGGGGAGCGGGCCTATCTGGACAACTCCGGAGGGAAATTCGCCCGGCTAGGCGTGCGTTCCTCCCCGGTTACCCCAGCGGCCACCCGATCCCGCCCGGGCCGATCCGCGGAATGACGGGGGTCCCGCCGGCTGAACTTGAGCGCGGGCCGGAGTAACCGGGGAGGAACGCGCGGGCTCCCCGGACCCAACGATCGGAAGTAAACAACAGGTGCGCAGGAGGCAACTTCAAGTGTATGATGGCAGTCACATCCACCCCGTATCCAGAAGGAGACGCCCGCTTGGAAGAGTTGCGCATCGAGGCCAACGGAAACCTTGGCCCCATCGATTCCGCCCGTATCCCCCGGTACGCCGGCGCGGCCACCTTTGCCCGCCTGCCCCGCCTCGACCAGGTGGCCAAGGCGGACGTCACTGTGGTGGGCGTGCCCTTCGACTCCGGGGTGTCCTACCGGCCCGGCGCCCGCTTCGGCGCCAACCACGTCCGCGAGGCCAGTCGCCTGCTGCGCCCCTACAACCCGGCCTGGGACGTCAGCCCCTTCGAGAACCTCCAGGTGGCCGACGCCGGCGACATGGCGGTCAACCCGTTCAACATCAACGAGGCCATCGAGTCCATCCAGCAGAACGCACTGGACCTGACCGCCGCCGGCAGCAAGCTGCTGACCCTCGGCGGAGACCACACCATCGCCCTGCCGCTGCTCCGCGCCGCCGCCGAACGCGCCGGCCAGCCCGTGGCCATGCTTCACTTCGACGCCCACCTGGACACCTGGGACACCTACTTCGGCGCCGAATACACCCACGGCACCCCCTTCCGCCGCGCCGTCGAGGAGGGCATCCTCGACACCGAGGCGATCAGCCACATCGGCACCCGCGGCCCGCTCTACGGCAAGAAGGACCTTGACGACGACCACCGCTTCGGCTTCGGCATCGTCACCTCCGCCGACGTCTACTACCAGGGCGTGCTGGAAACCGTCGCCAAGGTCCGCGACCGGATCGGCAACCGCCCGCTCTACATCTCCGTCGACATCGACGTCCTCGACCCGGCCCACGCCCCCGGCACCGGCACCCCGGAAGCCGGCGGCCTCACCAGCCGCGAACTGATCGAGATCATTCGCGGCTTCCGCGGCATGAACCTCGTGGGCGCCGACGTCGTCGAGGTCGCCCCGGCCTACGACCACGCGGACATCACCGGCGTCGCCGGCAGCCACGTCGTCTACGAACTGGTCACCCTGATGGCGGACAACGCGGCCGACGGCGGTCCGACGTCGGGCAACGGCTACGCGGCGCAGGCGCTGGGCCGCGAAAACCGCCGCCCGGCCGGCTTCGCCGCCGCTCCCGCCCAGGCCCCGGCCGCATCGGCGGAGGCAGCCCGATGAGCGGCGTGCGCAACGGCGGCGACCTCGTCGTCGAAACCCTGGAAGCGCTCGGCGCCAAGACCGTCTTCGGCATCCCCGGCCAGCACGCCCTGGGCCTATTCGACGCCATGGGCCGCGGCAACCTCCAGTTCGTCTCCTCCCGGGTGGAAAACAACTCCGCCTTCGCCGCGGACGGCTACTCCCGCGCCACCGGTGAGGTCGGCGTGCTCTTCCTCTCCACCGGCCCCGGCGCACTGACCTCCCTGGCCGGCCTGCAGGAGGCCTACGCCACCGGCGTGCCGATGGTCGTGGTGGCCAGCCAGATCCCGCTCGAGGGACTCGGTGCCCGGCGTAAGGGCATGCTGCACCAGCTCGATGACCAAAAGGCCTCCGCCGCCAACGTCACCAAGAGCCAGCGCCTGATCCAACACGCCTCCGGCATCCCCTCGGCCATTCAGGACGCCTGGACCGAGGCCATCTCCTCCCCGCAGGGCCCGGTCTGGATCGAAATCCCACAGAACGTGCTGCTTGACCCGATCATGGTGCCCCCTGTGGAGGACGCCCTCGCCGAGGCCGCCGATAACCCGCCCCGGGTGGAGCTGGTCCGCGAGGCCGTGAAATGGCTCGAGGACGCCAAGCGCCCGGCCATCATCGCCGGCGGCGGCACCCGCCGCGGCCACGCCGAGAAGTCCCTGCTGTCCCTGGCCGAGAAGCTCCGCGCCCCGGTGATCTGCACCCCCGGCGGCAACGGCGCCTTCCCCTGGACCCACGAACTCTCGCTGCAGTCCTGGATCGAAGACCAGCACATGACCGAGCTGCTCGAGGACGCCGACGTGCTAATCGTCATCGGCTCCTCCCTGGGCGAGGTCACCTCCAACTACTTCACCTTCGAGCCGCGCGGCCGGATCATCCAGATCGACGCCGAACCCCGCGTGCTCGAATCGAACCGGCCGGGTCTCGGCATCCGCGCCGACGCCGGCCAGGCCCTTGCCGCCCTCGACGAAGCGCTGCTCGAACCGCACGGGGAACGCGCCGACTGGCACGGCACCCCGCCGGAAACCCTGGTCAAGGACACCCTCGCCAAGGTCCGTGCCCGGCTGGAGTCCCAGGACCTCGGCAAGGAACTGCAGTTCATGGCGGACATCCGCGAGGCGGTGCCCGCCACCATGCAGACCTTCTGGGACATGACCATCTCCGCCTACTGGGCCTGGAGCTGCTGGGACGCCCGCGAGGGCCAGTTCCACTCCGCGCAGGGCGCCGGCGGCCTGGGCTTCGGCTTCCCCGCAGCAATCGGCGGGGCGGTGGGCCTCGAGACGACGGGGCAGTCCGGCGCCTCGGCCCGGGTCCTGGCAGTCTCCGGTGACGGCTCGGCGATGTACTCCATCTCCGAGCTCGCCACGGCCAAGCAGCACAACGTCCCGGTCACCTGGCTGATCGTCGACGACGGCGGCTACGGCATCCTGCGCGAGTACATGGTGGGCGCCTTCGGCAAGGCCACGGCCACCGAGCTTGCGCGGCCGGACTTCGTCAAGCTCGCCGAGGCGTTCGGCGTTCCCGCGGTCCGGGTGGCCCCCGAGGACGTGGGGGAGGCGCTGAAGGCGGGCTTCGCCGCGGACGGCCCCAACGTCGTCGTCGTCGAAACCCTGCTCAAGATGTTCGCCCCGACCCACCTGGACGTCTAAACACCCGACCTCTAAAAACCCGACGTCAAAAAACCGTAGTACGAAAGGCCCCAATCCGCCCGGATCGGGGCCTTTCGCCGTATCCGGACGACCCCGGGCAAGTCTCGCGAGGCCACCCAGGAACGCCCTTAGTTTCCCAAAGCAATCAATTTCATGTATTGTTGCTTCGGGCAAGCAAATAAGGGGGCATCCTCATATGTCAGTCGCATCGACCACTGCAGCCAAGTTGGTCCACCACATTTTTGATCTTCAGCGCGCCGTCCGGTGCGTTGCCGCCGCAAGCCTGCGTGGTGACGATACCGGCGTCGCGCTTCAGGGCGTCCTCCGCTTCGTGGGGGAGGGCGAGACCCGAGCCACCCACTTGGCGGAACGGCTCGGCGTCAGCGCCCCGGTCCTCAGCCGGCACCTCTCGGAGCTGGTCGACCACGGCTACGTCGTGCGCCGGCCCGATCCCGAGGACGGCCGCGCCCAGCTGGTGGCGCTGTCCCCGGCCGGCGTGGAGAAGCTCCGCGTCATCGAGGAACACCGGGCGGCCAGCCTGCAGTCCCTGTTGCAGGACTGGAGCGAGGACGACGTCGAAGAGACCGCCCGCTCACTGAAAAAACTTGCCGAGTCCCTTCGGAACTCGGCCCGGGCAAAGACGGCCGGATCCACCGATACCACCACCTTTGTTGAGGAGTAAAGATATGGCCAGTCACGCAGCGGCCGCCGGGCCATCCCCGACAGCCACGCAGAATCCCCAGCCCGCACCGCAGGTGGTGATGTCGCACCGCCAGATCATGGAGGCCCTCACCGGCCTGCTGGCAGCGTTCTTCACCGCGATCATCAGCAGCACCATCGTCGCGAATGCCCTGCCGACCATCATGTCGGAGCTCAAGGGCACCCAGACCGACTTCGCCTGGGTGATCACGGCCGCGCTGCTGGCCAACGCGGCCACCACCCCCATCTGGGGCAAGCTCGCGGACCTCTTCGACAAGAAGTTCCTGGTCCAGCTGAGCATCGTCGTCTTCGTCGCCGGCTCCGTGATGGCGGGCTTCTCGCAGACCATCCCGTTCCTGCTCACGGCCCGCGTCATCCAGGGCATCGCCATGGGTGGCCTCACCGCGCTCGCCCAGGCCATCATCGGCTCGATGATCCCCCCGCGTGACCGCGGCAAGTACTCCGGTTACATGGGCGCCGTCATGGCCGTCGGCACCGCGGGCGGCCCGCTCCTGGGCGGCTTCATCGTGGACAGCCCGCTGGGCTGGCGCTGGACCTTCTTTGTCTGCGTCCCGCTCGCCATCATCGCCCTGATCCTGCTGCAGATCACGCTGAAGCTCCCGCACGTCAAGCGTCCCGCCAAGATCGACTGGCTGGGCTCGATCCTGCTCACCTCCGGCGTCAGCCTGCTGCTGATCTGGGTCTCCTTCGCCGGCAACCCGGACTACTACGACTGGTGGTCCTGGCAGACGGTCGCCATGGTCGGCGGCGGCATCGCCCTCCTGGCCCTGCTGGTCTTCGTCGAAGGCCGCGTCGCGCAGCCGGTCATCCCGCTCAAGATCATCTCCGAGCGCACCACCGCCCTGGCCATCCTGGCCTCCGTCGCCGTCGGCGTCGCGATGTTCGGTTCCTCCGCGTTCCTGGGCCAGTACTACCAGGTGGCCCGCGGCGCCAGCCCCACCGAGGCCGGCCTGCTGACCCTGCCGATGATTGCCGGCAACTTGATCGGCTCGGTCCTCTCCGGCCAGCTGATCAGCCGCACCGGCAAGTGGAAGCGCTACCTGATCGCCGGTTCCATCCTGCTGATCGGCGGCCTGGGCCTCGCCGGCACCATCGACCACACCACCGACCTCTGGATCACCGGCCTCTACACCGCGGTCCTCGGCCTCGGCCTGGGCCTGCTGATGCAGAACCTGGTCCTCGCCGTCCAGAACACCGTCCGGGCCACGGACATCGGGACCGCCAGCGCCTCGGTCGCGTTCTTCCGCTCCGTCGGCGGCGCGATCGGCGTGTCCGTCCTCGGCGCCGTCCTGGGCAACCGGGTCAAGGAACTCGCCACCCAGGGCCTGGCCGCAGCCGGGATCCCCGTCCAGGGCGGCTCCTCCGGCGGCAGCCTGGACCTCAAAGACCTGCCCCCGCAGATCCGCGACATCATGCGCGCCGCCTACGGTGACGCCACGGCGGAAATCTTCATGATCTCGGCGATCGTGGGCATCCTGGCGCTGGTTTCGGTCCTGTTCATCAAGGAGAAGCCGCTGCGCCGCACCGTGGACGTCCAGGCCGAGCCCGCCGCCCAGACCGCGGCGTCCGGAGCGATCACCGGTTCCGGCGCGGACATCGACGCCGGGGCTGCCGCCCACGCCGTCGCCGCGCACGGTTCTGCCGTCCAGGGTTCCGCCGAGCCGGGCACGGACACCACCCCTACCGGGATCGTGGACCTGGACCGCGAGTTCATCGAGGTCCTGAGCCGGCAACGCAACGGCGGAACCCGGTTCCCCGCCGCGGCCCGCGAGCAGGGCCCGGCCGACGACGCCGACGCCCGCGCCGAGCGTGAGGGCGCCCGCCTCCGGTCCCGGACCATGGTGGCGGACGCGAAGGCCGACGACGCCGACGTGCTCCAGCTGCTCATGCAGACCCAGCGGTTGCTGGCCGAGCAGCAGGTCCAGCTCGCTGATGCCCTGCGAGCGGTGCACGACCAGGCCGCCGAGCAGCGCGCCATCGCCGCCGAACAGGCCCGTGTGGCCGAGCAGCTCACCACGCTCCGCCGCCAGCTGGCCAAGGAACGGAAGCTGCAGCGCGCCGCCGCGGACTACATCGCCACGCACGGCCGGCACCGCGGCGAATAGCCCCGCGCACCGCCCGGCGTCGCAGCTCGGATCCGACGGCCCCGTACCTTCCCGCGAGGGGAGGTGCGGGGCCGTTGGTCTGCCTTTCCTGACGCTGTTCCGCCGGCGCCCAAGACCTCGTAGAGTTGGACGGCTAAGGCTGTCAGCCCCTGCTGCTTTACTTTTGTCATGTATTTGGATTAACCGCTTCTTCCAGAAGGACCAGTGGGCATGCTTCTCACCCTCATCAGGCGCTACTCGAGGCCGTACCTGCCGTTCATCGCGGCCGTCGTCGTCTTCCAGTTGGCCTCCACCATCGCTGCGCTGTACCTGCCCAGCCTCAACGCCCAGATCATTGACGAGGGCGTCTCCCGTGGCGACACCGACTACATCTGGCGCACCGGCGCCCTGATGCTCGGCGTCGCCCTGGTCCAGGTGGTCACGGCCATCGCGGGCGTCTACTTCGGTTCCCGGGCCGCGATGGCGTTCGGCCGGGACCTGCGCCGGGGCGTCTTCCACAAGGTCAGCAGCTTCTCCGCCCGCGACGTCAATGTCTTTGGGGCGCCGTCGCTGATCACCCGCGGCACCAATGACGTGCAGCAGGTGCAGATGCTGATGCTGATGGCGCTCAACTTCATGGTGGCCACGCCCATCATGTGCATCGGCGGCATCGTGATGGCCCTCCGCGAGGACCTGAACCTCTCCTGGCTGGTGTGGGTGTCCGTGCCGCTGCTGGTGGTGGTGGTCGGCTACCTCGTGGTCCGGCTGATGCCGCTGTTCCGCTCCATGCAGGCCAAGATCGACCGGCTCAACGCCGTCCTGCGCGAGCAGATCATCGGCATCCGCGTGGTCCGCGCCTTCGTCCGTGAACCGCACGAGGAGCAGCGCTTCGGCGCGGCCAACCAGGACCTGACCAACGTCTCGCTCAAGATCGGTTCGCTGTTCGTCCTAATGTTCCCGGCGATCGGCATGATCCTGCACATCTCCACCGCCGCCGTGCTCTGGTTCGGCGGGCAGCGGGTGGACGCGGGGGAGATGCAGGTCGGCTCGCTGACCGCGTTCCTGCAGTACCTGCTCCAGATCCTGATGGCGGTCATGATGGGCACCTTCATGGCCATGATGATCCCCCGCGCCTCCGTCTGCGCGGACCGCATCGGCGAGGTGCTCGACGTCGAACCCTCCATCCACGAACCCGGCACCCCCGTCGCGCCCGCCGCCCGGGCCGGCCGGGTGGAGTTCCGGAACGTCTCCTTCGCCTACCCCGGCGCCGAGGCCCCCGTGCTCAGCGACATCAGCTTCACCGCCGAACCCGGCCAGACGGTGGCCATCATCGGCTCCACCGGCGCCGGCAAGAGCACCCTGCTGGCCCTGCTCCCGCGCCTCTTCGACGCCGCCGCCGGCGAGGTTCTCCTGGACGGCGTCCCCGTCACCAACCTGGACCGCGCCGAGATCACCGGCCGCGTGGCCATGGTCCCGCAGCGCCCCTACCTGTTCTCCGGAACCATCGGGCACAACCTGCGGTTCGGTAAGTCCGAGGCGACCGACGCCGAACTCTGGGACGCCCTCACCGTGGCGCAGGCCGCCGACTTCGTCCGGGAGAAGAAGAACGGCCTCGACGCCCGGATCGCCCAGGGCGGCACCAACGTCTCCGGCGGCCAGCGCCAGCGGCTCTGCATCGCCCGGGCCCTGGTCACCGAACCGAAGGTCTTCCTCTTCGACGACTCGTTCTCCGCGCTCGACGTCGCCACCGACGCCCGGCTGCGCAAGGCCCTCAAGGCCAAAACCGCGGATGCCACCGTCATCATCGTGGGCCAGCGGGTCTCCACCATCGCCGACGCGGACCAGATCCTGGTGTTGGACAAGGGCCGGATCGTGGACCGCGGCACCCACGAGGAGCTCCTCGAAAGCTCCAGCACCTACCAGGAAATCGTCGAATCCCAGCTGACCGCGGAGGCCATCGCGTGAGCACCAACGAAAAGCTCGGCCGCACCGCGCCGAACGAAACCCCTCTCGACGGCACCGTGACCGGCCCGCAGGAGGGACAAGACACCGTCGACGAGGACTTCGTCGAGGAGGAATTCACCCCCGGCGAGGCCGACGGCGGCATGTTCGGCGCCGTCCCGGCAAAGAAGGCCCAGCACTTCTGGCCCTCGGCGAAGCGCCTGATGGGCCTGCTCAAACCCGAACGGACAGGCATCATCGCCGTCCTGGCAATGGTGACCGTCGCCGTCGTCCTCAACGTCGTCGCACCCCGGATCCTCGGTCGGGCCATGGACGTGATCTTCGGCGGAGTCGTCGGCAAGCAGCTCCCCGCCGGGGCCACCAAGGACCAGTTCATCGCCGGGCTCCGCGCCCAGGGCCAGGACAACTTCGCGGACATGCTCTCCCGGATGGACGTGATCCCCGGCGTTGGCATCGACTTCCAAAAGCTCGCGTTCCTCATCAGCGTGGTGCTGGTGATGTACTTCGTCGCCAACATCTTCCTCTGGCTGCAGGGTTACGTCCTCAACGTCCTGGTCATGCGGGTGGTGCGCCGGCTGCGGGATGACACCGAGAAGAAGCTCAACGCCCTGCCGCTGAACTACTTCGACACCCGGCAGCGCGGCGACATCCTCTCCAGGGTCACCAACGACGTCGATAACATCCAGCAGGCCCTGCAGCAGGCGTTCGCGCAGCTGGTGAATTCGGCGCTGACCGTGATCGGCATCGTCATCATGATGTTCATCGTGTCCTGGCAGCTGGCCCTGATCGCCCTCATCGCGCTGCCGCTCTCCGGGGTGGCCGCCGGTGTCATCGGCGCGCGCAGCCAGAAGCTGTTCGCCGCGCAGTGGAAGAACACCGGCGAGCTGAACGGCCAGATCGAGGAGTCCTTCTCCGGCCACGACCTGGTCCGGGTCTTCGGCCGCGACGCGGACATGCTGGCCCGCTTCGATGAGCGCAACGAGGAACTCTACAAGGCCAGCTTCGGCGCCCAGTTCGTCTCCGGCATGATCATGCCGGTGATGCAGTTCGTCTCCTACCTCAGCTACGTGGGCATCGCCGTCGTCGGCGGCCTGCGCGTGGCCTCCGGCGGGATGAGCCTGGGCGACGCCACCGCGTTCATCCAGTACTCCCGCGAGTTCACCCAGCCGCTGGGCCAGATGGCCGGCATGGCCAACATGCTGCAGTCCGGCGTCGCCTCGGCCGAGCGCGTGTTCGAGTTCCTCGACGCCGACGAGCAGGATCCGGAGACCGCCACCGAGCAGCTGCCGGCCAGGACCGACGGTCACGTGGAGTTCAACCACGTCACCTTCAGCTACACCCCGGACAAGCCGCTGATCGAGGACCTGTCCTTCACCGCCGAACCCGGCCACACAGTCGCGATCGTCGGACCCACCGGCGCCGGCAAGACCACGCTGGTGAACCTGGTGATGCGCTTCTACGAGCTCAACGCCGGCACCATCACCCTGGACGGCGTGGACATCACCCGGCTCAGCCGCGCCGAACTCCGCTCCAAGGTGGGCATGGTGCTGCAGGACGCCTGGCTGTTCGGCGGCACCATCTACGAGAACATCCGCTACGGCAAGCTGGACGCCACCGAGGACCAGATCATGGCCGCCGCGAAGGCCACCTTCGTGGACCGCTTCGTCCGGGCCCTGCCGGACGGGTACGACACGGTCATCGACGAGGAAGGCAACAACGTCAGCGCCGGCGAAAAGCAGCTGATCACCATCGCCCGCGCCTTCGTGGCCGACCCGTCGCTGCTGATCCTGGACGAGGCCACCAGCTCGGTGGACACCCGCACCGAGGCGCTGGTCCAGAAGGCCATGGCCGCGCTGCGGACCGAACGGACCAGCTTCGTCATCGCACACCGGCTCTCCACCATCCGGGACGCGGACACCATCCTGGTGATGGAGGCCGGCCGGATCGTGGAGCAGGGCCGGCACGCCGAGCTGCTCGAGAGCCAGGGCGCCTACTACCGGCTGTACATGTCCCAGTTCGCCGGCGAGGACGCGGAGGCGGCACTGGCCGACGCCGCGGGCGGCCCGGCGCCGGTACGCAGCTGAGCGCCGCGGCGGCCGGGGGCCCCGAGGCCTTGGGCGGAACCGACGGTCCCGTCCCCGGGAGCGCAGGCGCCGGGAGCGCAGCCTCCGGGGGAGCGGAGCCGCGACGGCTGGAGGTGCGGGTGCCGATGCGCTGGGGCGACATGGACGCCTACGGCCATATCAACAATGTCCAGCTGGTCCGGATCCTGGAGGAGGCGCGCATCGCCGCCTTCGGGCCGCCCGGCGGCACCGGACTGCCCGGCCTTGAGCCGGTGGTCCCGCTCTTCAACGAGGTTCCTGCCGGCATCCTGGCGCTGGTGGTCGAACACCGCATCCGCTACGTCCGGACCCTGGAGTACCGCAACATCCCGGCCCTCGTGCAGCTCTGGATCGGCGCAGTCAAGGGTGCCAGCTTCGACATCCACTACTTGGTCCAGGACCCCGTGACCGGCGAGGACTGCGTCAAGGCCAGCAGCCACCTGGCCTTCGTGGACGAGGCCACCGGCCGGGTGGTGCGGCTGACCCCGGAGCAGAAGGCCAAGCTGGAGCAGTTCACCGCCCACTGACGACGCGGAGCTTCCCACGGCGGAACGGGGCGGGAGGCCCTTACCGCGGCCGCCCGCCCCGCCCTAGACTGGACGCGCCCCACGGGCATCGGCAACAGAACCGACCAGAGCGAGGAGCACGGACCATGGCCAAGCGAAGCAAGGCGGCGGGCAGGAAGAAGACGTGGAAGGAACTCTCGCCGATGGCGAAGTTCGGCACCGTCACGGCGGCCCTCGTTCAGCTCTCCCTCCTGGTCGCGGCGCAACGGGACATCTCCCGCCGCCCGGCGGAGGAAATCCGTGGCAGCAAGGCGCTCTGGCGTGTGGCCACGCTGGTGAACTTCGTCGGGCCCGGCAGCTACTTCACCTTCGGCGTGAAGCGCAAGGCCGGCGGCAAGTAGCCCGCACGGGCGCTTGGAGAACGTCCCGGACGGTCCGGCGGCGGGCCGCCCCGTGATGCGGGCGTTCAGCTTAAGCCTGTAAATTGGAGGGCATGACCCCCCACAAAAAGCCTGCCATGCACCGCGCCCTCGGTATCTCCAAGGAAATCGAAGACGCGGCGTGGTTTGTGCTCGGCCCGGGTCTGCTCGGCAAGGCGTCGCCGCTGGACGGCCGCACCCGGACCTGGTCCGTGGCCGCCGCCTCGGAGCTGCTGGAGCGGCTGGAACGGGGCATCCCGGACCCCAAGGCACCCATGATGACCAACCTGCGGGAAAACCTCGAGGGGGCCACCCGCGGCGCGAAGCAGCTCGCCGTCGAACTGCTGTTCCTGCAGTCACTCCCGCTGGCCCACGAGGTGAAGTCCCTCAAGGTCAAGCGCGCCCGCGTGGCCGAGGCCGCGTCCTGGCTCGAGCCTCCCCTGGACCTGCCGGAGGAGCTCTACGCCGGCATGACGGATCACGGCGTCATCCGGGACCGCACCGCCGAGTTCAACTGGACCATCTGGGACCACCTGAAGTGGCTCTGCCGCTTCGTCCGCCACGTCGCGCAGCGTCCCGCCGGCGTCGTGCAGGCCGCCATCAAGGACCCGCTGGCGTTCCACGAGCTGACCATGGGCACCCCCGATGACCAGCCGGCGATCCGCCGCAGCATCGAATTCCTGGTCTGGCCGGCCTACTTCGAACCGATCGTGGCCGACGTCGAACGCCAGGAGATCCGGGACGCGTTCGCCTCCCTCATCGGTGGCGCCAAGGGCGACTCGGACGAGGAAATCTCCGCCGACATCCACCGCATCCGCCTGCACCTGGACGAGCAGGCCGGACAGCGGATCGACTGGTACTCCCGGCAGCTGGTCAGCCAGTGGCGCAAGGTGGGGGACCCCGGCCGCCGCGCCTGGCTGCTGCGCAGCCACCACGACAACGCCGAGCTGCTCGCCGCATGGCAGGACGAGGAAGCGGTGACGCTCGACGTCGAGCACCTCCGCCAGCTCGACCCGGGAGTCACCGCGGGCCTGGTCCAGCACGCCGTCGACGAAGACTACAAGCACCTGAGCTACGTCGAGCGCGAGGACACCAAGACCGCCGTCTTCGCCTTCCTGACCGTCATGAAGCCGGGCGACCTCACCCTCTACCAGAGCGCCGGCGCGGTGCGCGTGGGCGTGGTGCTGGGCGAGCCCGAACAGAACGAGGACAACCGCCGGCTGCGCCGCAAGGTCCGTTGGTTCGACGGCGACCACCAGCTGGCCGAGCTGCCCCGGCACGTGCAGCGGCAGCTGGCCAGCTCCGGCGTCGTCGTGGACGTCACCCGCGTCATCCAGGCGCTCGAGGCGCTGCTCCCGGCCGAGGCCGAGGGTGACACCGTCGACGGCGACGAGCCGGCCGCCGTCGTCGAGCCCGTGGTTGAAGGCTTCCGGCCCCTGACCCCGGAGTTCGCCGCGACCCTGCACATGGACCTGGAGCCGCTGCAGGAAATCGCCGAAATGCTGGAGGAGAACCGGCAGCTGGTGCTCTACGGCCCGCCCGGCACCGGCAAGACCTACCTGGCCAAGCACCTCGCCGCGGAACTGGCCGGCGATACCGGCGACGAGCGGGTCAAGCTGGTGCAGTTCCACCCCTCGTACGCCTACGAGGACTTCTTCGAGGGCTACCGCCCGGACAAGACCGACGAGGGCCAGGTGTCCTTCAAGCTGGTGGCCGGTCCGCTGCGCCGGCTGGCCGAGGAAGCCGCGAAGCCGGGCAACGAGAACAAGCCCTACTTCCTGATCATCGACGAGATGAACCGCGCCAACCTGGCGAAGGTCTTCGGCGAGCTGTATTTCCTGCTGGAGTACCGCGACGACCGGATCTACCTGCAGTACAGTCCCACCGAGCCGTTCTCGCTGCCGGACAACCTCTACATCATCGGCACCATGAACACCGCGGACCGCTCCATCGCCATGATGGACGCCGCGATCCGGCGCCGGTTCTCCTTCATCGAGCTGCACCCCAGCACCGAACCCGTGCAGGGAACGCTGCTGCGGTTCCTGCAGGCCCGAGGCCTCGACACGACGCCGGCGCTGCTGCTCGATGAGCTGAACAACGCAATCGATGAGTGGGACCGGGACCTGATGATCGGGCCGTCCTACTTCATGAAGAAGGCCGCCCAGACCCCGGCGGGGCTGCGGCGGATCTGGAAGTACGAACTGATGCCGCTGCTCGAGGAGCACTACCACGGTCAGCTGAACCGCGCCCAGCTGCAGGAGCGGTTCGGGCTCGAGCAGTTGATGGGTCGCCTTGCCCGCGTCTAGCGCCCTCCGGGACGGGTACGCGCAGCCGGGCTCCGGGCAGCCCGGCGACGGGCGGTCACCCGGGCGGGGCGACGGCGGCCACGCGGGTCCCGCCGGGCAGCCGGCCGCCCGGCACATCGCTATGGACGAGCTGTCCCAGGGCGTGGTGGAGCGCCTCGATCCCGGCAGCGCCGCGTACATCAACGGCAGCGGCCTGGCCAAGGCGTCGCCGCTGGGCATGGGCCTGTTCCGGATCGAACCGGTCGGGAAGGTCGGCTCGGTCCGCACCCCCACGGTCCAGCTGGAGGTCCGGCCCAAGGAGCGTCTGGGTCTCGCCCGACTGCTGTTCCTGCTCGGCTACACCGAGAACCAGGGCTTTCGCGATGACGCGGTTGCTGCGGTAGAGGACGCCGAACTCTGGAGTGCCCTGGCCGAGTCCCTGGCCCAGCTCGCCGACCGGGCGTTGAGCAGCGGCGTCCTGCAGGGGTACCTGAATGTGGACGAATCGCTGCGGACCGTCAAGGGCAGGATCCGGATCTCGGACCAGATTTCCCGGCGGCCCGGCATGCTGGTGCCGCTGGAGGTCTCCTACGACGAATTCACCGAGGACATTCCGGAAAACCGGATCCTGCGCGCGGCGTTGGAGCGGATGTCGCAAGTGCCGGGGGTCCGGGCGGACGTCTTGAGCCGGCTGCGGCGGTTGAAGGGCAAGCTCGACGCCGTCACCCGGCTGCAGTCCGGGGCGCCGCTGCCGCCGTGGCGGGCCAGCCGGATGAATGTCCGGTACCACCCGGCGCTGCGCCTGGCCGAACTCATCCTGCGCAACGCCTCGGCCGAGGCCGGCGACGGCAAGCAGCAGGCGGCGTCGTTCGTCGTCGACATGGCCAAGGTCTTTTCCGACTTCGTAGGCGTCGCCCTGCGCGAGGCGATGGGCGCATTCCCGGGAGAGATGCGGCTGCGGTACAACGCCATGCTGAACGAGGCGGTGGACGACGCGGACCGGATCATGGTCCAGCCCGGCGCGGTGCACCTGCTCGGCGGCCGTCCCGTGATGGTGTACGACGCGAAGTACCAGGCCGCGTCCGACGTCGGTGCCTCCCTCTCGGGGGACCATTACCGGATGCTGGCCTACTGCACGTCGCTGCGGGTGCCTACCGCCTGGCTGATCTACCCGGGGTCGGGGGAGATCAAGCTGCGCCGGATCCTGAACACGGACATCGACGTGGTGGAGTTTCCGCTTGATCTGTCCCAGCCGCCGGCGCAGATTCTCGCCTCGGTGGCAGACCTGGCTCAGCAGTCGTGGGGCGAAGTGGTGCGTCAGGCAACCATCAGCCGCTAGGCCGGTGGCCTGTGGTTAGGCCGTGCCGTCCTGAACGGTGGTGGAAACCGAGAGCAGGTGGTTCAGCAGCGCCTTCTCGGGCTGGCCTGGATTGTCCGCCACGTGCTGGCGGAGACGTTCGCGGACGAGTGCCTCTTCGGGGTTCTCGTCGGAAAGAATGGCGTCGATGATGTCGGTCACCTGCCGGCGGAGGGGATCGAGCTCCGACGCGGCCTCCGGACTGCGAACCGCGTGCAGCGGGCGGGCCTCGGTGGACAACAATAGGTGTGGCATCGTGCTTCTCCTGAGGAGTGAGTAGTACCCCCACGTACTGACCGATAGAGTCCTAGTTCCCCGAATGCCGAGTTTAGCCCAGGTGCGCAAGACTGTCTCTGGGCAGGGCCCAGATATTTCCGACGCGAGCATACCGGCACAGGTCTCTTACCCCGAAATCGTCAACGGCGCACGACGGCGGGTTGCATCAAACCGGCGCTGGGGCAGTGCCGGCGATGCCGAGATTACCGGCCGGTAGCGCCTAGGACGCGGAGGCTGCGCGCGAAGGGTTCGACGGCGTGTCGTGCGTCACGTTGGCGCCGTGCGTTGCGTTGCCGGAGCTTTCCGGGCCGAGGAAGGATTCCAGCTCGGCTTCCAAAGCGGGGAGATCGTTGATGCGGCACTCCCAGAGCGTGAGGACCTCCCAGCCCAGGTCTTCGAGCCGCTTGCGCTGTTCGGCGTCGCGGGCCTTCGTGCGGCTGCGTTTGGTCTCCCAGAACTCGGCGTTGCTCTTCGGCGCGTGCTGGCCCACGCGGCAGTCGTGGAAATGCCAGAAGCAGCCGTTCACGAAGATGACCTTGCGCCGGCCGGCGAACACGAGGTCCGGGTTGCCCGGGAGCTTGCCGCCCCGGGCGGTGCCGTGGAGGCGGTAGCGGTAGCCCTTGGCGTGCAGAAGCCTGCGGACCAGGAGCTCGGGTTTGGTGTTCTTGCCCCGGATGCGGGACATGTTCCAGCTGCGCCGTTCCGGGGTCAGACTGTCCGCCATGAGTTAAGTCTAGGCAGGGCTGCCGGCTGCGGCCGGCCGTGTTTCTGGTGGGTATTCTTCCCGCGGCTCTGCCCTAGATGTCCCGTTCCGGGTGTTCGCCGAACTGGAAGTGGCGTCCGCTGACGGCGGTGGGGGCGATCTCGACGTAAAAGTCCTTGAGCGTGGGAACCCAGGGCTTGAGCTGAAGCGCCTCCGCGGCGGCGATCTCCGCGGAGTGTTCCAGGGCGCGTGCCGTTCCGCGCACCACCACCGACCAGGCTTCTTCGGAGAGGATGCCGTCCGTTTCGAAAAGGACCTTGGCGTTGATGGTGAGCTCGGCGAGTTTGTTGCCGGGGGCGGTGCGCAGATAGAGCTTTCGGTCAGCGGCGGCGTAGTTCACCGGGAAGATGTCCGGCTCGCCACCGACGGTGACAACCAGCCTTCCGTGTTTGGTGCCTTCGATGAGTTTCCAGCATTGATCCTCGGTCAGAGTCAGGATCGGTTGACCTTCAGCGTGTTCGAACATCATGGGCCCATTCTTCTATCCGGCGTAGAAGGACGCCAGAGGCCGAAAGGAACTGTTTGCCTCGAAATTTGGGCGGTCCGAATGATCTGTGGATAACTCTTACCGGGGGCCTGCGGTTCAGTTACCCTTAGGCATTGTTTGGATTTCAGGCGTCATGATTTTCTATTGGGGGATCAGCTGAACATGCCATCTCATAGTCCAATGTCCCGCCGGCTCGGAGCCGCAGCTGCCCTCTTTCTTGCCGCGCTGATCGGAACCACGTCCTGCTCGGGCGGACAGCCGCCCCCACCGGCGCCGACGACGGCGGCCCCCGCGGAATCCTCAGCCTCGCCATCGCCGGCAACCACGTCGGCCACGGCTTCTGCCGCACCCGCCTACAAGCCGGCCGATGCCGCCGGCCGCGCCCAGAACGTCCCCGTCCCTGTCCTGCCCGAGGCCGCCAAAGCGGAGACCAAGGAAGGGCTCGAGGCCTTTGCGAAGTACTGGTTCGAGGTGCTCAGCTATGGGTACGAAACCGGAGATGTGAGCCGGTTGGATGCGATCACCTCGAGCGATTGCCAGCTGTGCTCGAATGTTGCCAAGTCCATAAGCACTAATTACCAACCCGATAGGTGGCTCGTCGGAGGAAAAATCGCGACTCCCTCGATCACCGGAAACGCTGGCCCGGATGCGAACGCCAATTATCAGGTTGTCGTGCAGGTTCGGCAGTCTGCTATCGCGTACTACAAAAGTGATGGCTCGGAATTCCGCGCTGCCACCCCGCCCTCCGACACCGGCAATGTGATGCTCGCCGTCTTTAAGGACGCAGCGTGGCGGGTGGCGGGATTGCACCCCATCCGATGAAGCCAAAACGTCGCCTATCCCGGCTGTTCATTGTGCTGGCGCTGGGCTTATCTCTGCTCTTCCGGGCTTCCGGCGCGGCGGTCGCCGACGAAGGGACGGACGCAGGATTCGGAAATCAGGGAGTCAATGTTGGTGGCTGGCGGCTGGACCCTGAAACCGGGCAATTCGCGCCACTGGGATCTGGAGTTCTCGCAAATGACCCCTACCAATACAAATACGAACTCCAATGTCATCTGGGCGGGGGAGAGTTCGACACGGTCTGCCTGGGCGATCTGGTCGACTGTAAATCCGGCCCGGACGGCAAACCCGGAATTCCTGTGGTCTGGCTCAAAGCGCCGGCTGGCGTGCCCAATCCGGTGTGGAGCTTCCACTCGGGGCCAACCTGCCTCTTCGATCCAAAACCGGCGGATCTGCTGCCGCGCATCGCCGCGATGATTCAGACCGAGTTTCAAAAGTTGCCGATCAACCCCGGGCGGGCCACCGCACAACCCAGCCCCCATACGCTCCGCGGAGCTGAAACTAATTTCTTCGCCACGTCGGCGGCTCAGCAATTCGACATCACCATCCTGAACCAGGCCGTCCATGTCACCGCCACCCCTGTCCAGTACACCTGGACGTACGGCGACGGCACCTCGCTGGGACCCACCCCGGCGGCTGGCGGCCCGCTGCCGCAAGAACGCTGGGGAGAGAAGACCGCCACCAGCCACGCCTACGCCGAGACCGGCGACTTCGGCGTCGTCCTCACCACTCATTTCCAAGGCACATACTCGGTCAACGGTGGGCCGCCGCTGCCCATCCCCGGACAGGGGCAGTTCAGCGGCCCCTCGCAGACTGTCAGCGTGTGGCGGTCCATCACCCGGAACTTCGCGGACGACTGCCTCCGCAACCCGCAAGGCCAGGGCTGCCCCGCCGGTGCCCCGCCGTCGCCCTGAACGCATTGTGACCCCAGCCCGAGCGAAAGTGATTCGAGTCTCAGCCGGAATAGTTGCACGCGCCTCCTTGCTGTTCTACGTGGACATCATCCACAGCGAAAGGAACCGCGCATGCTGTTTTCCACTTTGACCGTTGGCCAAATGGAGCTCCCGAACCGACTCGTCATGGCGCCGCTGACCCGCCTGCGCTCCGGCAGGGAAGGCGTCCCGGGCCCGCTGGTGGCTGAGCACTACCGGCAGCGCGCATCGCTCGGCCTGATCGTCAGCGAAGGCACCTACCCCAGCGAAGCCGGCCGCGGCTTCCCGGGCCAGCCCGGCCTGGTCACCGAGGAACAGCTCAAGGGCTGGGCCGACGTCACCGCCGCCGTCCACGCCGAGGGCGGACGCATCTTCGCCCAGGTCATGCACGCCGGCCGGGTCACCCACGAGGCCACCACCGGCGGCCACGAGGTCGTCGCCCCGAGCGCCATCGCGATCGACGGCGTCACCCGCACCTACGAGGGCAAGCAGTCCTTCCCGGTGCCGCGGGCCCTCGCCACCGACGAACTGCCGTCCATCCGCGACGAATTCGTCCGCGCCTCCCGCAACGCGATCGAGGCCGGGTTCGACGGCGTCGAGCTGCACTCCGCCAACGGCTACCTGCTGCACGAATTCCTCACCCCCGCCGCCAACCAGCGCGATGACAACTACGGCGGTTCCCCCGAGAACCGCGCGCGCTTCGTCATCGAGGTGGCTCAGGCCGTCGTCGACGCCGTGGGCGCGGACCGCGTGGGCATCCGCATCTCCCCGGAACACAACGTGCAGGGTGCCACCGAAACCGACGCAGCCGACGTTCGCGAGACCTACGGCATCCTGGTGGACGCCCTCTCGCCGCTCAAGCTGGCCTACCTGAGCGTCCTGCACAAGGACGCCGACAGCGAGCTGGTCAAGGACCTGCGCTCTCGCTTCGACGGCCCGTTCCTGCTGAACACCGGCTTCGGCGTCATCACCACCCGTGACGAGGCCGTCTCGCTGGTCGCCGACGGCCACGCCGACGCCGTGGTCGTGGGCCGCCCGGCCATCGCGAACCCGGACTTGGCCCGCCGCTGGCGTGAAGGACTGCCGGTCAACGAGCCGGACCAGTCCACGTTCTACGCCGACGGCGCCGAGGGTTACACGGATTACCCGTTCTACCAGAACTAAATCCCGGCAGCCCCGGCAGCCCCGGCTGCACCGGGGCGCCAGCAGGCGGCGGAGAGGAATGCCCTTCCTCTCCGCCGCCTGGCGTTTAAGCCCCGGTGCCGGTTCCGACCGATCGCTGGCACAGGGCAATGAAGCTGCCCAGTTGCTCCAGTGACGCCGGCAGCGGCGGCAGGTAGTGGGTCAGCTCCGGCGACCGGACGATGACCGCGCGCCACTGCCCCCGGGACACGGCCACGTTGATCCGGTTGCGGGAGAGCAGGAAGTCCATGCCGCGCGGTGCATCGGCCACGGCCGAGCAGGCCATCGACACCAGCACCACCGCCGCCTCTTGGCCTTGGAACTTGTCCACCGTGCCCACCCGGACACCGCCCAGACCGGCCCGGTTCAGTGCCTCCCGGATGAGGTTGACCTGGGCGTTGTAGGCGGCCACCACCAGGATGTCCGCGGTCCCCAACGGCCGGCTCTCCGCCGGGGTGTGCCACATCAGGCCGAGGTGCCGCCGGACCTGGCGGACGACTTCCGCCGCTTCCTCCGGGGACGAGGTGGTGTTGCCGGCGTGGGGGACCATGACCGTCTCGATTCCGGCCGGGACCCCGTCGAGGTGGCGCTGGTCGGCTGCCGGCGCCGACCGCAGCCGGCCGTCGTAGGCGAGCTCTGAGACGGCCCGGCAGAGCGCCGAGTTCATCCGCCACGAGTCGGCCAGGAAGTAGCCGAGCTCCGGCGGGAGTGTGGCGTGCCCCGCGGAGATCCAGCCGAGCGCCGATTCATCCACCGGCTCCGGGTGCTGGCCCTGGCTGACCTGCGGCAATTGCTGTGGGTCGCCCAGCAGCAAGAGTCTGCTGCTGGCCTGCGCCACCGCCAAGGTGTTGGCCAGCGAGAACTGCCCGGCCTCGTCGATCACCAGCAGGTCCAGGGCTCCGGCCGGGACGGTGGCGCCGGTGAGGGTCCAGGCGGTGCCGCCGATCAGCGCACCACCGCGCGAGGCGAGAAGCGCGGACACGTCCTTGGCGCTTCGGGCCTCCCAGGGGAGGGGCTCGGAGTGTTTGACGTCCTTGGCCACGAGGGCCGGGCTGACGCCGGCCGAGATGGCGGTGCTGAGGAGGTGTTCCACGACGGAGTGGGATTGTCCGACGACGCCGATTTTCCAGCCGCGCTCGACCAGCCGGGCGATGACGCGGGCACCGACGTAGGTCTTTCCCGTCCCGGGCGGGCCCTGCACGGCAAGGTAGGAGCGGTTCAGGCCCAGCACGGCGCCGGTGATGGCGTCGATGAACCGGTCCGGTCCCTCCCAGGGCTGCGGCAGGGGAGTACCTTCCGTCAGCCGGGGCGGCAGCCTGCGAACGAGGTCGAGGGCCGGGTGCCGCGTGAGAGTCCCCGACTCCAGGCCGGCGGCGACGTCGGCGGCCAACGTTTCCAGCGCCTGCTCCAGGCTCTTGGTGGCGATCGGCTGGTCTTCGGTGAGCGCAATCGGCAGGTCAGCGTAAGGCTCAATGTTCCGGTGAAGCCGGTCCCTGATGATGACCGTGTCCTTGCCGTCCTCGCCGCCGAGTTCCAGGACTTCGGTGCCAAACCAGCCGTTGCGGCCGGTCCCGCTCTTGCCGGTGCTTTCAAGTCCGGCGGGCAGCGGGTGGCCGTACATCCGGAACCACTTGCTGCCTTCGCGCAGGTCCGATCCCGGGCTGATGGTGCCGGTCAGCTTCACCCGGCGCTCCGGCAATTTCCGGCCTTCCTGCCGCCAGTCATCGAGGATCTCCGCGGACTCGACCAGGAAGACGTTCCGGTCCTCGCCATGGGTGTCCGGTCCCTGTTCGCACCGGTCGAAATGAGCCCACCAGAACGATTTCCGTTCCCTCCGGTGGTAGCTGACGGCGGCGGCCAGCATGGCGACGGCCTTGCGGTCGTCCTCGGCCAGGCCGGGCTCGGGCGCGGCGAAACGGAGGAGCGCGGCTTCGGCCGGCCCTACCGTTTCCGCGGCACCCTTCTCATCCCCGGAGCCTTCGGCAGCTGTCGCGCCTGAGGCGTCGCCCGGCCCCACAGCCGAGCCGTCGTCAGCCGTCGTGGGACCGCTCGTACTGCCCGCCGCGGGGGAGATGCCGCGTTCTTCCGCCCGCCGCAGCAACCAGTCCCGCAGTTCCAGGGTCGAGAGACAGTCGTACTCGTTGTAGTCCGAGATTCCGGCCAGGATGGCCGCCGCCTCCTCAGCCCGTCCGGCATCGCGCGCCTCGCAGTAGTGGGCGTAAGCCACCACGGAGGCGCCCGCGTCCTTCACGTCCCCGGTGCGGAGGTTGCTGCCCATGTAGAGCGGCTCGAGCCGCTTAATGCTGTAGGAGTTCTCCGAGATCCGGATGCTGTTGCGGACCGTCTGGTACAGGTCCACCAGCAGCCCGTCGCGCAGCCACTGGTCCACCGTGTCTTCGCCGGCGACGTGCTGCACCGAAAGCTTCCGCAGTGCGGTCTTCTCGTAGGGCGCGTAGTGGTAGACGTGCATGTCGGGAAACTCGCTGCGGCGCTTCTCGACGTAGTCCAGGAAGTCCAGGAACGCCTGCTTCTCCGTCTCACGGCTGTGGGCCCAGAACGGCCGGAAGACCCCCGGAGCGCCGGGCGAGGTGGGCGCCTCGATGACGCCGAAAAGGTATTCCAAACCCCACACCCCGGTGGCCGGATCCTGCCAGAGCGGGTCGCCCTCGAAGTCGAAGAAGATGTCCCCGGGGCTGGGCGGCGGAAGTTCCGCCAGTGTGTTCTGACCCAGCACGGCGTAGCGCAGCGTGTGCTCCTCGCCGTCCTTGCGGTACCGGACCTCCCCGTCCGCCGGGCCGCGCCCGCTCTGGATCCGGGCCTGGTCCTGCAGCCGCTGAAGCGTGGGGGAGGCGCCCGTTAGGTTGGCCTCCGCCAGCTCCGCCACCGTGTAGATACCCAGCGCGTGCAGGTTTTTCCGTTGCACCGCGTTCATCCGCGCCACCAGCAGCAGGTCGTCCGTGGCCGCCACCTGCTCCCGGCAGTAGTCGCAGCGGCCGCAGGCGCTGATGCCGTCCGCGCCCCACACAACGGGTCCTGGCTGGGCGGTGTGCGCCCCGGTCAGGGAAAGGAAGCGTTCGCGCCGCTCCCGGAAGACGGGGAGGATGTCCGCCAGTTGGTGGTGGCTCCGGACGTAATCGAAGCCGCCGCCGGGCAACGGCACGGTCGCGCCGAGGACCAGGGTGACGGCTGGGGCCACCTCGATGCCTGCCTTGAGCAGCTGGTCACCGTAGGCGGCCAGCTGCAGCAGGGCGGTCACCTTGGCGTGGCGGGCCAGCTTGGTATCGAACACCGCGTAGGCGCCGTCGTCCTGACGGACCAGGAAGTCGGAGCGGCCGTGAAACTGCCCGTCGAAAAAGGCGGCCTGGAAGACGACGTCGGCCCCGGCCCGCAGCGCCGCGATGGACTCCTCGTGCTTGGACACCAGGGCGGCGCGGTCCATGCCCTCGGCGGGGACGACGTCGTACACCCCGGCCCCTCGGTCCGCATCCCACGGGCCGAACTCGGCGACGAAGGTGTCCAGGACCCGGTGTTCGTGCACGTCGCCCAGCACCGCCGCGTGCTGGAGCATTTCATCGGGGCCGAAGTCGGCCTTCGCCGCCCGGCCGAGCTTCTCGTCCAGCTTGCGCAGCAGCTGATACTCGCACTCGGCGGCCACCACCAGGTCGCTCGCGGAGTAGACCAGGTCCGGGGCCGCGCCGGGTACTCCCGGTTCAAGGAAAAACACTGTGTCCCCGCCTCGTTTCTGTCCGCCTGCCTCTTTTGCCAAGCTACCAAAGCCCACTGACAAGAAAGACGTCTGGCCCCGCTCGGGAGGGCGGCGCCGCCGCCGGGTCTGGCCGCGCCGCGAGGACCGGCGTAGGGTCGGTACGACCATGACCGAACAGCAGCCCTTTGACCTGGTGCGTCGCTATCCGCACTTCGAACTCCGCCGCTACCCCGCCCACGTTGTGGCCGAGGTGCAGGTCAACGCCCGGTTCGACCGGGCCGGCAACGCGGCGTTCCGCTACCTCTTCAACTACATCAGCGGCGCCAACACCGCCGGGCAGAAGGTGGCCATGACCGCCCCGGTGCTGCAGGCCTCCGGACCCGGCCAGAAGATCGCCATGACCGCGCCGGTGCTGCAGCAGGGCCCGCTGCCGGGAAGCGACGGCCCGGCGGACTTCGCCGTGGCGTTCGTGCTCCCGGCCGGCATGACGGCGGAGACGGCGCCGGTGCCCACCAGCCCCGAAGTGCACATCCGCTCCGTACCCGGGTCCCTTGCCGCCGCCGTGCGGTTCTCCGGCGCGGGCACGGAGGACGCGTTCCGGCGCCGCCTCGAGGGCCTGCACGCGGCGCTGGCCCTGGCCGGCCTGACCCCGGTGGGGCCGCCGCGGTTCGCCCGGTTCGACCCGCCGTTCAAGCCCTGGTTTCTGCGCCACAACGAGGTGGTCCAGGACGTGCGCGAGCCCGGATAGGGCAAAATGGCTGGGTGAACTCCAGCTCCCAGCACCGCCCAGCCACCGCCATCGAGACCCTGATTGCCGAGGAGCTGGGCGTCAAAGCCTGGCAGGTCGCGGCCGCGATGGCCCTGCTCGACGGCGGCTCCACGGTGCCCTTCATCGCCCGCTACCGCAAGGAAGCCACGGGGACCCTCGATGACACGCAACTGCGCACCCTGGAGGAGCGCCTGCGCTACCTGCGCGAACTCGAGGACCGCCGCCGGACCATCCTCGAGGCGATCGCCGCGCAGGGCGCGCTCACCCCGGAACTGGAGGCCGCCGTCGTCGGCGCCGAGACCAAGTCCCGGCTCGAAGACATCTACCTGCCCTTCAAATCCAAGCGCCGCACCAAGGCCCAGGCGGCCCGCGAGGCAGGGCTGGAGCCGCTCGCGGACACGTTGCTCAAGCACCCGGACCGCGACCCGGAGCGGGAAGCGGCCCGCTACCTCAACCCCGAGCACGCCGTGGGGGACGCCGCCGCCGCGCTCGCCGGCGCCCGGTCCATCCTGGTCGAACGGGTCGCCCAGGACGCCGACTTGGCCGAGACGCTGCGCGAGCGGCTCTGGACGCAGGGCCGGATGGTCTCCCGGGTGAAGAAGGGCAAGGAGGCGGAGGGGCAGAAATTCAAGGACTACTTCGAGTTCGCCCAGGCGCCGGCCGGGATGCCCTCGCACCGGGTCCTCGCGCTGCTGCGGGGCGAGAAGGACGGGGTGCTCGAGCTGGACCTGAGCGAGGCGGCCCCGGACGACGACGCCGCCCTGGCCGCCGCCCGCGCCCGGTACGAGGCCGCCGTGGCCAGGTTCCTCGGCGTCGCCGACCGCGGCCGGCCCGCCGACGCGTGGCTCCTGCAGACCGCGCAGCAGGCCTGGCGCTCCCGCGTCCTGACCCGGCTGAGCGGTGACCTGCGCAGCCGGATGTTCGCCGCCGCGGAGGACGAGGCCGTGCGGGTCTTCGCCGCCAACCTCCGCGACGTGCTGCTCGCAGCCCCGGCCGGAAACAAGGCCACCCTTGGCCTGGACCCGGGACTGCGGACCGGCGTGAAGGTTGCCGTGGTGGACGGCACCGGCAAGGTCGTCGCCACGGACACGGTCTACCCGCACGCACCGGCCCGGAAATGGGACGAGGCGCTCCGCACCCTCACCGCCCTGGCCCGCAAACACGAGGTAAAACTGGTCGCGATCGGCAACGGCACCGCCTCCCGCGAGACGGACAAGCTCGCGGCCGAACTGATCAAGCAGCTCGGGGCCGGGGATGCCGCCCCGCGGAAGCTCGTCGTCTCCGAGGCCGGAGCGTCGGTCTACTCCGCCTCGGCGCTCGCCGCCGCGGAGCTGCCCGGCATGGATGTCTCCCTGCGCGGTGCCGTCTCGATCGCCCGGCGGCTGCAGGACCCCCTCGCCGAGCTGGTCAAGATCGAACCCAAGTCGATCGGCGTCGGCCAGTACCAGCACGACGTGACGGCCTCGAAGCTGGACCGTAGCCTGGACGCCGTCGTCGAAGACTGTGTGAACGCTGTCGGCGTGGACGTCAACACCGCCTCCCCGGCGCTGCTCAGCCGGGTGGCCGGCGTCGGGCCGCTGCTGAGCGAGAACATCGTGGCGTACCGGAACGAGCACGGCCCCTTCGCCAAGCGCAGCGAGTTGAAGAAGGTACCGCGGCTGGGTGCCAAGGCCTTCGAACAGTGCGCGGGCTTCCTCCGGATCAGCGGGGGAGCGGAGCCGCTGGACGCCTCCAGCGTGCACCCGGAGTCCTACCCGCTGGCGCGCCGGATCAAGGCCGCCGCCGGTGCGGGCAGCGTCGCGGCGCTGAACCCGCAGGACTTCGTGGACGGCAGCTTCGGCCTGCCCACGGTGCGGGACATCATCGCCGAACTGGAGAAGCCGGGCCGTGACCCGCGGCCCGAGTTCGCCGCGGCGAGCTTCCGTGAGGGGGTCGAGAAGATCTCTGACCTGGTTCCGGGCATGGTGCTGGAGGGGACGGTCACCAACGTGGCGGCGTTCGGTGCGTTCGTCGATGTCGGAGTGCACCAGGACGGGCTGGTTCACGTCTCGGCGCTGGCCAACCGGTTCGTCGCCGACCCGCACGAGGTGGTCAAGTCCGGCCAGGTGGTCCGGGTCAAGGTGCTCGAGGCCGACCCCGACCGCAAGCGCATCTCCCTGACCTTGCGGCTCGACGACGAACCCGGGCAGGGCAGGTCGGGCGGCGGGGCGCAGCGCCCGTCCGGCGGTGGTGCTCGGCGGGGTCAGTCCGACGGCGCCCAGCGCCCGTCCGGCGGCCAGGGCGGCGGCGACCGGCGGGGTGCGTCCGACGGCGACCGCCGGAGCCCGCGCGGGCCACGGCCGGCGTCGGCAGCCAAGGCGCCTGCCGCCCCGGCGCCGGGGAACACCGCGATGGCCGAAGCCCTGCGCCGGGCGGGCCTCGGGAAGTAGTCGCGTCCTTACCGTTCGTCGCGTAATTGCTACCGCTCGTCGTGAATCCGCACATCATTTGTCCGGAACCTCGACGCCGCCGTGTGATCTGCACCATGATTGCCGAAGGCAACGGCCCAAGTGAGGCCTTTCGCCTCTGTGCCCCGGGGAGGCGCAGATCAAACCGCGGGGACGGCATCGTCCCCGACTGAGCAAGGGGAGCACCAATGGGCTGGCTGGACCGTGACCGCACAATCGCCCCTCCGGGGTTCAACCGCTGGCTGGTTCCGCCCGCCGCGCTCGCCGTGCACCTGTGCATCGGCCAGGCCTACGCCACCAGCGTGTACAAGACCGCACTGGTCAAACACTTTGGCGCCAGCCTGACCGAGATCGGCATCATCTTCTCCATCGCGATCGTGATGCTGGGCCTCTCCGCCGCCATCATGGGCACCTGGGTGGACAAGAACGGCCCGCGCAAGGCCATGTTCACCTCGGCCATGTTCTGGGCCAGCGGCTTCCTGATCGGCTCCCTCGGCATCTTCACCCGCCAGCTGTGGCTGGTCTACCTGGGCTACGGCGTGGTGGGCGGCATCGGCCTGGGCATCGGCTACATCTCGCCAGTGTCCACCCTGATCAAGTGGTTCCCGGACCGGCCGGGCCTGGCCACCGGCATGGCCATCATGGGCTTCGGCGGCGGCGCGCTGATCGCCAGCCCCGTCTCCACCGCCCTGCTGAAGGCGTACGACCCCAACTCCGGCGCCCAGGGCTGGGTAGCCAGCGGCGACTCCGTCGGCAAACTCTTCCTGACTCTCGCCGTCGTCTACCTCGCCTACATGCTCTTCGGCGCGTTCACCATCAAGGTCCCCGCCGACGGCTGGAAGCCCGCCGGCTTCGACCCGTCCAAGGTCAAGGCCGCCAAGCTGGTCACCACGGACAACGTCTCGGCCAAAAACGCGGTGAAGACCCCGCAATTCTGGCTGGTCTGGGTGGCGCTGTTCTGCAACGTCACCGCCGGCATCGGCATCCTGGAGCAGGCCGCTCCCATGATCCAGGACTTCTTCCGCCAGCCCGGCGGCACCTCACTGGTCAGCGCCGCCGTCGCCGCCGGTTTCGTGGGCCTGCTGTCCATCGGCAACATGGCCGGCCGCTTCGCCTGGTCCGCCACCTCCGACGTCACCGGGCGCAAGCGCATCTACATGGTGTACCTGGGCGTCGGCGCCGTGCTGTACGTGCTGCTGGCCCTCGCCGGATCGTCCACCACCATCCTCTACGTGGCGCTGGCGTTCCTGATCATCTCCTTCTACGGCGGCGGCTTCGCAACCGCCCCGGCCTACCTGCGGGACCTCTTCGGCACCTTCCAGGTGGGCGCCATCCACGGCCGGCTCCTGACCGCCTGGTCCGCCGCCGGCGTCGCCGGGCCGCTGATCGTCAACGCGTTCCTCGACGCCCAGGGAACCCCGGGCAAGCTCAACGCCGCGTCCTACCAGCCGGCTCTGCTGACCATGGTGGCCCTGCTGGTCGTGGGCTTCGTCGCCAACCTTATGGTCAAGCCTGTCGCCGCCCGCTTCCACGAACCCCGTCCCGAGAGCAACCGCTCCACCGAACCCGCCATGGAGGCCTGAGATGAGCACCCAGCACCCGCACGGAGCCGACACCCCCGTCACCGCGTCCCCCGCCCGGCTGACCATCGCGTGGGCCCTGGTGGGCCTGCCGCTGGCCTACGGCGTCTACGAGACGCTGACCAAAGTGACGGCGCTGTTCGGCTAAGCATGACGTTTACCGCCCCGGACCAGTTCACCACCCGGCCCACCCTGCAGGGCACCTTCGGCATGAGTGCCTCGACGCACTGGCTGGCGACGGCGGCCGCGCAGGCGGTGCTGGAACGCGGCGGCAACGCGTTCGACGGCGCGGTCGCGGCCGCCTTCGTCCTGCACGTGGTCGAGCCCCACCTCAACGGGCCCGGCGGGGACATGACCGGCATCTTCGTCACCGCGGCTGACCCGGACACCCCGGTGGTGCTGATGGGCCAGGGCCCGGCGCCGGCCGCGGCCACCGCGGAGCATTACCGCAGCGAGGGCTTGGACCTGGTTCCCGGGTCCGGGGCCCTCGCCGCGGCCGTGCCCGCCGCCGTCGACGCCTGGCTCCTCCTGCTGCGCGACCACGGCACCTGGGAACTGGACGCGGTGCTGAAGTTCGCGATCGGCTACGCCCGCGACGGCCATCCGCTGCTGGGCCGGGTGGGCGCCACGATCGCGACCGTGGCCGAGTTGTTCCGCGAGCACTGGCCCAGCTCCGCCGAGCTCTGGATGCCCGGCGGCACCATCCCCGCGGAGGGGAAACTGTTCCGCAACCCGGCCTACGCCCGCACCCTGGAACGCCTGGTCGCGGCCGGGCAGGCCGACGGCGGCTCCCGCGAGGACCGGATCGACGCGGCCCGGCGCGAATGGAGCGAGGGGTTCGTGGCCAGCGCCATAGTCGCCTCCGTCCAGCTTCCGCACCGGCACTCCTCCGGCACGGACCACGCCGGCGTCCTGGCGGCCGAGGACCTGGCCGGATTCCGCGCCGGGTACGAGCCCGCCGCCACGGTCGAGTTCCGCGGCCACACCATTGCCAAGACCGGACCCTGGGGCCAGGGCCCGGCGCTGCTGCAGACGCTCGCGATCCTGGACGGGTTTGAGGACCGGTGCCTGGACCCGTCGACCGAGCTCGGGGCCCACACCATCCTGGAGGCGCAGAAACTGGCGCTGGCGGATCGTGAGGCCTACTACGGCGACACCGACGTGCCGCTGGACTACCTGCTCTCACCGGCATACTGCGCCGAACGGCGTGCCCTGATCACCGAGGAGGCTTCCCAGGAGTTCCGCCCCGGGACGGTACCCGGACGGGAACCCTACCTGCCGCCGCTGCGGACCGAATACACCCTGCCCGCCCTGGTCCACGAAGGCGCCGGGCCGGGTCCCGCGGGGCTGGGCGCCGGGGAACCGACGGTCGCCCGCACCGGGGAAACCCGCGGCGACACCTGCCACCTCGACGTCGTCGACCGCTGGGGCAACATGGTCTCTGCCACCCCCTCGGGCGGCTGGCTGCAGTCCTCCCCGGCCATCCCGGAGCTGGGGTTCTGCCTGGGCACCCGGCTGCAGATGACCTGGCTCGAGGAGGACACACCCTCGACACTCACCCCTGGGAAACGGCCCCGCACCACCCTGACGCCCACTCTGGTGCTCCGCGACGGGCAGGCCGTCACCGCCCTCGGCTCTCCCGGCGGCGACCAGCAGGACCAGTGGCAGCTGCCCTACCTGCTGCGCACGATCGTGGGCGGCTACACCCCGCAGCAGGCCGTTGACGCGCCCACCTTGCACACGACGTCGATGCCCGGTTCGTTCTGGCCGCGCACGTGGGAACCCGGCGGCGCGGTGGTCGAGGAACGGCTGGGGGACGAGGTCATCGCCGGGCTGAAGCGCCGCGGCCACGTGGTGACGGCGGCGCCGGGCTGGAGCCTGGGCCGGCTGTCCGCCGTCGCGCGGGACCCGGAAACCGGGGTACTGCAGGCAGCAGCGAACCCGCGGGGCGCGCAAGGGTACGCCGCGGGGCGGTAACCACGCTGCGGTGGTCCGGTAGGCATCGCACGGCGGGCCGGTTGGTGGGCCCGCTCCGGCCGGCTACCGACCGTGGCCGTGCTCCAGGCAGAGGGTGGAGCTGAACTGCTCGATCGTGTCCGGCGTGCCCGGCGCGCTGGTGAAGAGCGACATCGCGGCGGCGGCCTCCCCGGACGTGAAGCGTCCGCCGCCCGCCGGCAGTGTCAGTGTGACGGTCTCGGTCTCGCCCGTGCAGGGGTGCTGGCCCGTGCCTGCGCCGCCGACGACGTCGGGCCCTGGCGCTGCCGCCTGGCTGAGGACGATGCCGACGCCGGCGCTCCGGCCTTCGTCGCAACGGTAGCTGAAGCGGACCTGCACCTCCGCGCCGTGGCTGCGAAGAGTCGCCGCCTCGATACTGACCGGGTTGCCATCGTCGTCGGCGTGGGCGGGTACCGCTGCCGAAAGCAGGGCCCCGCCGAGGGCTACGCAGCCGGTCAGCGCCGCGAGCAGGTGCCTGCGCTTGCGCGGACCCTGGCGGCGCTGCGGGGGTGCCTGTCGAAGAGCCGCGGTTTTTTCTGAGGCCTGGGGGCTGTGGTTCATGAGGTGCCTGCCTTGGCGCCCGGGGTTTGGTGGCCGGGACCCCCTCCACTAGACGCCCGATGGGCGCTTCGCGGACAGGGACGAAAGACCTCCAAGCGAGATCAGGTCCGCCGCGGCCCCGGACCGCCGTGCCCGTCAGCGCCCCGACCCGTCAGCTCCGGACCGCCGTGCCCGTCAGCACCCGCGGCCGGCCGAACTGGGTCTGGACCCCGGGGGAGTACAGCACCGACTCCGGCGGCCCGGCCACCGCGATGCCAGCCGCAGCCACCAGCCCGTCCTCCAGCCGCGCGGTCCGCGCCGGATACAGCGGCCAGGGGGTGTGCGTGTTGGGGATGTACAGCGTCTGGCCGCCGAACCGGGAATGCAGCCCGAACCGCGCCGTCAGGTGGACGGAGAGCGGGTCCCCGGCGTCGCCGTCGTAGTCCGGAACCACGGCGAAGTCGCTGGCCGCACCGCCCCGGAACCGCCGCACCGTGTACCCGGTGGCGGGATCGTCCGCCGTGGGTGGCCGATAGCCGTCCCGGGACCAGACGTACGGGATGCCCGCGGCCCGCGCCGCGAGGACCACCGCCAGCCGAGAAGCGTCCAGGGACAGGAACACCACGCCCCGGGTGCCGTCCGGTTCTCGCGAGTAGAGCCGGACGTTGATCTCGGTGAAGCTGCCGAAGTACGGGATGGCGGGCCCCGTGCCGAGGCCCGCGCCCTGCATCCGGAAGCCGATCAGTCCCACCCAGGCGGACCCGTCGAACTCGTCCGGCTCCACCCCCGCGGGCATGAAGCGCGCGGCGGTGGCACGGGGGATGCGCCAGTGCAGGAACACCGCGTCCGCCCAGCGCTGGTCCATGATGACCGGGCGGGGCAGCTCCGGCGCGGCGGGCCAGGGATCCATCAGTTCAGCGGCCGGGTGCCGTCGGGGAGGGCGCCGCCGGCGAGGAGCTGGGCGGCGGTGTCGGCCAGGGCGGTCAGCGCCACCCGCTGGGTCCACGGGCCGTAGGAGATCCGGGCGACGCCGAGTTCCTGCAGCCGGGCCGGGGCGAGGGAGCCGGGGACGTTGATGACCGAGACCTTGTTCCAGCCGATCCCGTCCACCAGCGCGGCGACGGTTTCCTCGTCCAGCAGCCCGGGCACGAACACGGTGGTGGCACCGACGTCCAGGAACGCGCGGCCGCGTTCGATCGCGTCGGCCAGGACCTCACGCTGGTCCCGGTCCTTGCCCTTGAGGAACGCGTCGGTGCGGGCGTTGAGGACGAAGTCGATGCCTTCGTCCGCTGCGGCTTCGGTGACCGAGCGCATCTGGGCGACGGCGTCGGCCAGGGGCCGCATCTGGTCCTCGATGTTCGCACCGACGACGCCGACGCCGATCGCCTTCCGCACGGCCTCGCCGGGGGTTCCGTAGCCGGATTCGAGGTCGGCGCTGACCGGCAGCTCCGTGGCGGCCGTAATCCGGCCGATGGCGGCGATCATCTCATCGAGCGGGATGTTCTCGCCGTCCTCGTAGCCCAGCGACGCGGCGATGGAGTGGCTGGCCGTGGCGAGCGCCTGCGTGCCGGGCACGTCGCCGATGACCTTGGCGCTGATGGCGTCCCAGACGTTGACGACCTGGAGGATCTCGGGCGCCTGGTGCAGGCGCAGGAGTTCGGTGGCTTTGGAGGCTGTGGTTTCCGTCATTTCGCGAGCCTAACCGGGTGCGGCGGTCCCGGAACAGGGGTTTTGCTCAGGGATGAACGGTCAGGCCGCGCCGGCCTCGGCCCGGCTGCCGGAGGAGGGCTTCTGCCAGGGCCAGCGGCCGGTGATCTCCAATTCCAGGGAGAAGCTGAGGAAGGTCCGGATCAGCACGATGATGGCCAGCACGGCGACGCTCTCAAAGGTGGGGGTGATGGCCACGGTGCGGATGATGTCCGCCGCGACCAGCAGTTCCAGGCCCAGCAGGATGGACCGGCCCAGCAGCTGCCGGTAGGACCGGTACTTCGAGAGCGGCTCCGAATCGACCGGCAGGCCGCGCGGCTGGACGCCCCGCAGCGCCATGGGCAGCGACACGAGGGCGCCCACCACCATCACCGCCACCCCGGCGAAGTCCATGAAGCCGCCGACGGCCTCGATGATGCTCCTGAAGTCCATGCTGCTCCTTGGGACGAGGTGGGTGGCGTGGTTTTGCTGCTGCCTGTGTCAGGGGTGGCGGACGCCGACGCCGGCCAGTACGGCGCGGTAGCCCTCGCGGTAGCTGGGGTAGGTGAACTCCAGGCCGGTGCCGCGCAGCAGGGCGTTGCTGACCTTCTTGTTGCCGCCGCGGGACGGCTCTCCTGAACTGCGGCCGGCGGTTGGGCGGTCACCGCCGGTGCGGCCGCCGTCGTCGGGGTTCTCGGCCTGCGGGGCGGGCAGGCCCAGCTCGGCAGCGAGGAAGGTGAGGACGTCCGCCATCTCGGCCGGTTCGTTGTCGACGCCCAGGTAGAGCGGCGCCGGATCGGCGTCCATGGTGCAGAGGTGCACGATCGCGGCGGCGGCGTCGTCGCGGTGGATGCGGTTGGTGAGCTTGGAACCGGCCGGCAGCGTGGCCTTGCCGCCGCGGACCATGTCGATCAGGCGGGTCCGGCCGGGGCCGTAGATCCCGCCGAGCCGCAGCACCACCGGGGCGATGCCGGTTCCTTGGAGCCGGTCGGCCAGCAGCTGCTCGGCCTCGAGGATGATGCGGCCGGAAAAACCGCCGGGATTCGGTGCGGTGGTCTCGTCCACCCAGCCGCCGTCAGCGTCGCCGTAGACCGCCGTGGAGGAGACGAACAGCACCCGCCGCACGGGGGCCCCGGAGGCCGTGACGGCGTCGAGTACGCGGGCCAGGCCGTCCACGTACGCGGCGCGGTAGGCCTCCTCGGTGGGGGAGTCGGCGGCGACGGCCACGACGACGGCGGTGGTGTCCGCCGGGACCGGCGGCAGCTCACCGCGGGTCAGGTCCGCCGCGAAACCCTCGATTCCGGCAGGCAGCTTCTCCGGCGAGCGGCGCCAGCCCACCACGCGGTGTCCGGCGGCGGCGAACCGAAGCCCGGCCTCGGTCCCCAGGTCGCCGCATCCGGCAAGCAGAACAGTCATACCGGCAAGTCTGCCAGCAAATCGGAGCGGGCTTGGTTGCGGGGCGTCGCCGGCCGGTTGGTGCTCGCCGTTTGCTGGGACTCGGCCCGACTCGCGGGTTCGGCCCGCGCTCGCCGCATGGACGGTATGTATCAAGCTGTTTGTGACAGCTGGGTGGTTTGTTTGTGGTTGATGCCGGCTGGGGGTGGGGCTCCGGGTGCGGTGGGTTTGCGGTGGTATCGGTGCGGGTTGCGGTTGTAGGAGGCGTCGAGGGTGGCTTGGCGTTGGCTGCGTGCCTGCTCGATCCGGCCGTGGTGGACGGTGTCGGGGGTGTAGTAGTTCAGTCCGCTGTGGCGGTGGTTGGTGTTGTAGTCGGTGAAGAACGCGGCCATGTGGTCCCGGGCGTGGTCCAGGTCCTGGAACCGGCGGGGGAAGTCGAGGTCATATTTGACGGTCTTGAACAGGGACTCCGAGTACGGGTTGTCATCGGAGACCCGGGGCCGGGAGTAGGAGAGCTCGATGCCCAGTGCCCGGGCCAGGTCCAGGGTTGTGCCGGCCCGCATCGGGGCCCCGTTATCGGCGTGCAGGACCGTGGGGCTGTGGTGGTTTCCGGTGACGGCGTCCCGGATCAGGGCGGCGGCGAGGGCGGCTGTTTCGGTGTGTTCAACCCGGTGCCCGACGACCTTGCGGGAGTAGACATCCATGATGGTGTAGAGCCGGTAGGTGTGTCTCCCGGGCCCGTGGAGCATCGTGATGTCCCAGCTCCAGAGCTGGTTCGGGGCGTCCGCGTTCAGGACAGGTTTGACCCGTTGCCGGGAGCCGGTGCCGCCGCGTTGAACCCGGCGGTCCCCGTTTTGCCCGTGCGCGGCCACGATCCGGTGGGCTGAGGCGATCGAGAAGGAACAGCGCCCGGAATCGAGCATCCGGTAGTAGGCCTGGGTGACCGAGAGGTTCCCGTAGTCCTCGGAGTTGAGCCGTTCCATGAATTCCTTAGCCTCAGCCGTGCTGATCCGGTTCGGGTAGGCCCGGCCCTTATGCGGGAGGGTGACTCCGGCGGGAGGAGCGGGGTTCAGATGCCGGTACCAGGTGGTGCGGTGAAGACCGAGCAGGGCGCAGGTCCTCACCGCTGACCAGCCGGCCGAGACCAGGTGCCCGGCAAAGGTCAGGGCGATTCCTTTCCAGACTTTGGGATCAACCATTCGGGCCGGCCCGGGTCCGGGTCCGGAAGGTGCGGGTCCGTTGCCGCCGCGCTCCTGGCCATCGCGTCCAAGAGCGCGGAAGCTTTTCCCAGAATGTCCACCGCGGCCTCGGACCGGGCCAGTTTGGCTTTAAGGATCTCGTTCTCTCTCAAGACCCGTTTGAGCTGTTGCTTATCTCCGGCATTCAAGCGCTGGTCCTCACTTCCTGGCGCGGCATTGGACCTCAACTCCCCGGCCTCACGCTGCCGGACCCAGAGCCGAAGAGTTCCATCGGTGATGCCGACCGCCCTGCTGAACGCGGTCCTGGAACCGCGTTCAAGGCACTTGTCGTACTCCTCGAGAATCGCGTGTTTCTGCGCGAGAGTGAAGTGGCTCCGGTTAGACACACGCGAAGGGATCACAAAATCCATTACGGACCTTTCCCCGCCCCGAACGCCCGACCGTGAACGACAGGAAACCTGTCACACAACAGCCTGACACACAGGGTGGAAACACCGAGTGCGGACCGAACCAGCGAGTGGATGGGCTATCGCTTCGGAACGGGCTGGACCACCGTCGGTGTCGGGTGTGGAGCTGGCGGGCCTGCCGGCGCTGCCGTTCTTAGACCGGAGAGAAAGTTGAAGATGAAGGACAGCAGAATCATGAGGACGGCCAACCTGAAGAGCGCACCAAGGCAGCTGGTCTGTTGTGGGCCCCTGCGGCGGCGTTGACTCCGTGCTGGCGCCTTCGAGCGTGCCCATTGGTCTCGCCGGGAGCCCGGGTTTCGGGGTGGCACGGTGGCGGCACTGGGTGGCCGCGATGCTGTGGTGCTGGACGCGGTGAACTGCGCCGTGGAAAGCAGCTGCGGGCTGGTGGCGCCACCCAGGAGAGACTGCAGATAGGCATGGATTGTTGGAATCAGGGCCGCATCAAGGACCGGAGGCAGCTCGGCAACCGCCCGCGCAATGGTGTTGAGACCCTCGATGCGTGTGCCACCGCTCGCCGTACCGCTGAGCTCCGGCTGGCCTACCAGGCAGATCCATCCCTGCACCAACCGCCGATGCCCCGGTTCCAGTACCGCCGCCACGGCGGCCGCCTGCTGCCCGACCCCGGCAACGCTGTGGTGTCGGGCATATCCGTTTTGCCGGAGAGTTCCGCCGGAGAGACTGACCTCTCCGTTCCAGTTCTTGGCGTCCACCACCACAATGCCGCCCGGACCGATTAGGACGTGGTCAAGATTTGCCTGGGGCCGCCCCGGCCAGTGGACATCGTGGATGACCTGCCAGCCAAGCGGCTCAATCTCTCTGAGTTTCTCAGCGAGGATTGCTTCGCCCGCTGCACCCAGGGACCAGGCGTGGGCGTTCCGCTCGGCGTGCTCCAGCTCCCGTCGCAAACGTGCAACCCGTTCAGCTGCGAGCCGCGACTTCTCCGCGGCTCCTTCTCCTGCAGCCATGACTTCCCCCAAGCAGTGTCTGGCGTGATGCCCGTCGCCGAAGCGATGGGACGGTGGCAGACACCATATGTCACAGGGGCTGGTCTCACCAGTCACATCAACGGACTCACTCGCGGGTCCGGTCCGCTCTCGCCGCATGGAATCGCCGAGTGCGGTCCGAACCCGCGAGCGGAAGGCCGGCCACGAACGAGGGGCCGCCCGCAGAAACCCCGCCCCGCGGAGACCCCGCCCTCGCCTAGCGCGCCGGGACCGGGAAGAAGAGCCGGGGGTCCTGCAGCAGGGCCGGGTAGTCGAACTCCTCGCGGGCGATGACCTCGTCCACCTCGAAGTTACGGGCGAACCGGCCCTCCACCTCGATCGGACGGCCCACCACCTTGCCGACGGCGAAGGTGCGGCCGGCGTCGAACGGGACGGCCACCACGGACTTGCCCGGGAGCGTGGTGAACGCCTCCTCCTGGGCCAGGCGCTTCCGGGTGGGCTTCTTCGGCTGCGGCTTCGCGGGCCGCTTCTTGGCGTTCTTCTCCGGCCGGCGGGAGGTGGGCTCGGCGTAGACGAACTGGTACTCGCCGTCGTCCGGGGCCGCGCCCTTCCCGCGCACGGGCGGCAGGCTCACGGTCTTCAGGTCCGCAGGATCGGTGCCCTCGACGGGCAGCCGCAGGATCCACATCTTCTCGCCCTCGGGATCCTCCGGCAGCAGCTCGAGCTTGGGTTCGGGCCAGAGGTACTCCAGGTCCGGGTCCGTGCCGGGGAACACGTCGGCGTAGAACGCAGGCTCCTTGGCCAGCAGCCGGGACCGGTGGGCGAGGTGGAACCCGGGGTCGCCCAGCCAGTACGGCATCTGGATCCGGTCGGCGTAGTCCGGGTGGCCGGCCTGCGGCGCGAACTCGAGGATCCGGCCGCGGGTGGTGTCCTCGCCGCCGCGGGCCACCCATTCATCCACCATCGCCAGGCCGTACATGGTCAGCGCGGGGACGTGGCCCATCCACATCCGGACGGCCGGGTGGGTCTGCCAGCCGTACTGGGGGATGACCAGGGCGCGGAGCACCTGGAGGGCCTCGACGCGCTGCTTGCCCAGCCGGGCACGGTCCAGGGCCGCGGCGCTTTGCCGGAAATCGGAGTAGGGCAGGAAAGTTTGCATCTCTCCAGTTTGAGGCCGCGGCCCCGCATCGCCAATTGCGGGCCGCCCGGGGTGAGCGTGTTCACATGTCGGGCGCCTACAGACAGCTCCCAGCCGGGAGATTTATCATGGATCGGAATCACCCACGCTCCACGGAAGATCCGCCATGACCCCTGAAACCACGGCGCCTTTTGCGCCCAAATACGGACAGATGCTCAGCCCGGAAGCCAACGGCATCCTGGTGCTCGAGGAGTTCACCCTGGACCCGGCCGCGGCCCGCAAGGAACAGCACGGCTTCCGCGCGGCCCTGGCGTCGGTGGCGCTGACGATGCGCAGGATCCTCGCGTTCCGCATGCTGATCGCCCTGGTCGCCATCGCCAACCTGCCGCTGTTCCTGCTCTCCAGCGGCTGGGAAATCTACGTGGTGTCCGTGGCCCTGGTGGTCGCAGTTCATGCCTCGGTGACCTGGCTGAACCGGCACGAGCCGCGGCTGAAGCAGCGCCGGATGCTGGAACTGCACCTGCACCGGGAGCGCAGCGACAATTACCGCAAGGTCCGCGACGCCGTGAAGTACGTCATCGACACCCCCGCCCGGATGAACGAGCAGCTCTACCTCGAGCTCCTCGCCGCCAAGCGCGTGGCCCTGAACCTGGCCCACGGCACGGTGGCGCTGCTGGACACCAGCGACGACGCCGCGTGGAAGGTCCGCATCATCCGCGAGCTGCCCCGCACCGCCTGAGCGGCTGCAGAGACAACAGACGACGACGCCGGAGCGGCCCCCCAAGGCCGCCCCGGCGTCGTCGTTTTTTTGGTGCCCTGAAAGTTAGGCCGGAAGCTGCAGGACCTGCCCGGCGAGGACCAGGTTCGGGTCGCTGATGGTGTCCGTGTTGGCGTCGGCCAGTGCCTGCCAGCCGCCCTTGATGTTCAGGTGCTCGGCGATGGTGCTGAGGCTGTCGCCGCTCTGCACGGTGTAGGTCTTGCCGCTGAGCGCCACCGGGGCCGCGTGCCGGGCAGGAACGGGTGCCTGGACGGGTGCCTGGACCGGGGCAGACCGCGGCGCGGCCTGAACCGGGGCACTCTGAACGGGGGCGGACTGCACGGGAACGCTCGCCCCGCCGCCTCCGCTGAGGCCCAGCTGCGCGGCGCAGGACGGCCACGCGCCCCAGCCCTGGCTCGCCTGGACGTTCTGGGCGACGGCGATCTGCTGCTCGCGGGTCGCGTTGGCCGGGGAGCCGGTGCCGCCGTTGGCCGCCCAGGTGCTCTGGGTGAACTGCAGGCCGCCGGAGAAGCCGTTACCGGTATTGGTGCTCCAGTTGCCGCCGCTCTCGCACTGGGCCAGCGCATCCCAGGTGGAGGTGGACGTGGCGGCGGGGGTCGCGGCGCTGGCGGCGGTGGCGGAGAGTGCAACGCCGGCGGCGGAGATGGCGGCCAGGGCGGCGCCGCGGCGCGCGGCAGTGGTGATGGTTGAGGTCTTCATGTGGTTCAGCTGCTCCTGAGGGCCACCTGCGCTCGGCCCGTCCCCGGGCGTTGTCGCGCCACTGCCCGCCCCTGACAATAGAGGTCATCTGCGGTGTCTGCCGATCGGGCAGTTCTGGTGGAGGCAGCACCGGGCATGCGATCGCCCGATTCCGGGCATCCGCCCACGCTAGGACAGACCGCCGCAGGTTTCAACCCCGCCGCCTGACCCAGCGCTTCCCTTAGCGCCGGGCGCGGCTTCCGAGGGCGGACTTCAGGTAGGGCGCGGTGCGGCTCTTGGCGGAGCGGGCGACGGCGGCAGGCTCGCCCGCGGCGATGATCCTGCCACCTGCGTCCCCGCCGGCCGGGCCGAGGTCGATCACCCAGTCCGCGGCGGCCACCACGTCCATCTCGTGCTCGACCACCACCACCGTGTTTCCCGCGTCGACCAGGCGGTGCAACTGGGCCATCAACAGCTCGACGTCGGCCGGGTGCAGCCCGGTGGTGGGCTCGTCCAGCAGGTAGAGCGAGTGCCCGCGCTGGGCGCGCTGAAGTTCGGTGGCGAGCTTGATCCGTTGCGCCTCGCCGCCGGAGAGTTCGGTGGCGGGTTGGCCTAGGCGTAGGTAGCCCAGGCCCACCTCGCGGAGGGTCTGCAGGGCGCGGGCCGCGGCCGGCACGGGGGCAAGAAATTCGGCGGCGGCGTCCACCGTCATGCCCAAAACCTCCGCGATGTTTTTGCTCCGGTAGGTGACCTCCAGAGTTTCCGGGTTGTAGCGGGAACCGTGGCATTCGGGGCACGGGCCGTAGCTGCCGGGCAGGAAGAGCAGTTCGACGGCGACGAAGCCTTCGCCCTGGCAGGTCTCGCAGCGGCCGCCGGCGACGTTGAAGGAGAACCGGCCGGCGCCGTAGCCGCGGGCCTTGGCCTCGTCCGTCGTCGCGAAGACCTTCCGGACCGCGTCGAACAGGCCAGTATAGGTGGCCAGGTTGGAGCGCGGCGTCCGGCCGATCGGCTTCTGGTCCACCTTGACGAGCCGGTCGATCAGTTCCAGGCCGGTCACGGGCCCGACGGTCAGTGGTTCGGTGAGCTCCGCGGCATCCTCAGCGTCGTCGGGGTCGTTGGCAGTACCGGCAGCGCCGCCTCCGGAAGTGGCGTCGCCGTCAGCGCCGTCGTTGTCCCCGTGCAGCCAGCGGCCGGTCACCTCGGCCAGGACCTGGCTGACCAGCGTGGATTTCCCGGACCCGGAGACGCCGGTGACGGCAGTCAGGACGCCCAGCGGGAAGTCGGCGTCGAGGTGCTGCAGGTTGTGGCGGCTGATGTCGCGCAGCTGGAGCCACCCGGACGGTTCCCGGGCACCGCCGTCGTCGCCGCGCGAACCCGCACCGCCGTCGTCGCGCGCCCGGGAAACCGAAGCAGCCTCGGGGAACAGGTACGGCCGCGTGACCGAGGCGTCCACCCCGGCGAGTCCGTCCACCGGGCCGCTGTAGAGCACCTCGCCGCCACCCTCGCCGGCCCGCGGACCCACGTCCACCAGCCAGTCCGCCCGGCGCACCACGTCCATGTTGTGTTCCACCACGAACACCGAGTTGCCTGCGGATTTCAGCTGGTCCAGCACCGCGAGCAGGGGTTCGGCGTCGGCGGGGTGCAGGCCGGCGGAGGGCTCGTCGAGCACGTAGATGACGCCGAACAATCCGGACCGCAGCTGGGTGGCGATCCGCAGCCGCTGCATCTCGCCGGGGGAGAGGGTGGGGGTGGAGCGGCCCAGCGCCAGGTAGCCCAGGCCCAGGTCCAGCAGCACCGTGACCCGTTGCAGCAGGTCCCGGGTGATCGCAACCGCCACCTCGTTGGTTTCCCCGGACGACTGTTTCCGCGAGGCCGTCCCGGCGCCGGTCAGCTCGGTGGTGGGCCGGATGGTATCGGCGAGTTCGCTCATCGGGACCGCGTTCAGCTCGGCGATGTTCCGGCCCGCGAAAGTCACGGCCAGGGCCTCGGGCCGCAGGCCGCTGCCGCCGCAGCGCGGGCACGGACCGGTCTCCATGAACTTCAGGACTTTCTCGCGCATGGTGGAACTCTTTGAGTCGGCCAGGGTGTGCAGCACGTAGCTGCGGGCGCTCCAGAACCGGCCCTTGTACGGCTTGGCGACGCGGTCCCGCTGTGGCGTCACCTCCACCACGGGCTGCTCCTCGGTGAAGAGGATCCAGTCGCGGTCCTTTTTGCGCAGCTTCTTCCAAGGAGTGTCGATGTCGTAGCCGAGGTGGCTGAGGATGTCGCGGAGGTTCTTGCCCTGCCAGGCGCCCGGCCACGCGGCGATCGCACCGTCCCGGATACTCAGCGTGGCGTCCGGGACCAGCGAGGACTCCGTCACGGTGTGGGCGATGCCCAGGCCGTGGCATTCCGGGCAGGCGCCGGCGGCGGTATTGGGCGAGAACGCATCCGAATCCAGCGGCGCGGCACCGGCCGGGTACGTACCGGCGCGGGAGAAGAGCATCCGCACCGAGTTGGACAGCGTGGTCACCGTGCCCACGGTGGAGCGCGAGCTGGGCGTGCCGCGGCGCTGCTGGAGCGCGACGGCGGGCGGCAGCCCGGTAATCAGCTCCACCTTGGGGTTGTGGCCCTGCTGGATCAGCCGCCGGGCGTAGGGCGCTACCGACTCGAAGTAGCGGCGCTGGGCCTCGGCGTAGATGGTGCCGAAAGCCAGGGAGGACTTACCGGAGCCGGACACCCCCGTGAACGCGACGATCGCGTCGCGGGGGACATCGACGTCGACGTTGCGCAGGTTGTTCTCACGCGCGCCGCGCACCCGGACGAACCCGTCCGTGGGCGCCTCGGGCGCGAAGCCGGGGAAATCGGAAGCCTGCTGATCATTCTGCATTGTATTGACTCTATCCGGCCCTGCTCGCGGCGGGCATATCCTTACCAAATGGAAAGTTACGACGGCGGCGCTGGGGCGCCGCAGGCAGTTAGTGGGGCGCCGCAGGCGGAGCACGCAACCGAGGGCCGGCCCGAGGGCGTCCCGGACTTCGTGGAGGTCCCGGAGGAGGTCCACGGCCCGCTGCCGGTGGCGGAACTGCACCTGCACATCGAGGGGACGCTGCAGCCGGAGCTGATCTTCGCGCTCGCGGAGCGAAACAACATCACCCTGCCGTACGCGGACCTGGACGAGCTGCGCGCCCGCTACGAGTTCACGGACCTGCAATCGTTCCTGGACCTCTACTACGCCAACATGGCCGTGCTGCAGACCGAGCAGGACTACGCGGACATGACCCGGGCCTACCTGTCCCGCGCCGCCACCGCCGGGGTGCGGCACGCGGAGATCATGCTGGACCCCCAGGCGCACCTCTCACGTGGCATAGCGCTCGAAACCTGCGTCAACGGCGTTGCTTCCGTGTTGGCTACCTCGCAGGAGGAGTTCGGCATCTCCACCCTGCTGATCGCCGCATTCCTGCGGGACCTGTCCGAGGAGTCCGCCCTGGAGGTGCTGGAAAAGCTGCTGGCCATGAACGCCCCGATCGCCGGGATCGGCCTGGACTCCGCGGAGGTGGGCAACCCGCCATCGAAGTTCGAGCGGCTCTTCGCCCGGGCCAAGGACGCCGGGCTGCACCGGATCGCGCATGCCGGCGAGGAGGGCCCGCCGTCGTACATCGTCGAGGCGCTGGATGTCCTGGAGGTGGAGCGGATCGACCACGGCATCCGCTGCATGGAGGACCCGGACCTGGTGGAGCGCCTGGTCCAGGAACTGATGCCGCTGACCGTCTGCCCGCTCTCCAACGTTCGGCTCCGCGCCGTGGATACCCTGGCCGAACACCCGCTGCCGGGCATGCTGGCCGCTGGCCTGAACGTCAGCGTGAACTCGGACGACCCGGCGTACTTCGGCGGCTACGTGGACGACAACTTCACCCAGCTCAGGAGCGTGATCGGCCTCTCCGAGTTCGACTGCGTCCGGCTCGCGGCGAACTCCATCCGGTCCTCGTTCGCCAGCGAGGAGCGCAAAACCGAGCTGCTGGCCGAGCTGGCCGCCTCCGGCCGCTAAAGCCGGAGGCGGGGCGGGCGCAGCCTAGGAGTCGATGCTGCCCATGTCCGGGTAGCGTCCGCCGGCGGCAACCCCGGCCGGTGCCAGCTCCTCCAGCCGGGCCAGGTCCTCTGCGGTGAGCTCGACGTCGACGACCCCCAGGTTCTCCTGCAGCCGGTCGCGCTTCTTGGTGCCGGGGATCGGCACGATGTGCTCGCCCTGGGCCAGCAGCCAGGCCAGCGCCAGCTGCGCCGGGGTGCAGCCCTTGGCGGTGGCCAGCTCGGTCACCCGGTCCACGAGCTCCAGGTTGCGGGTGAAGTTCTCGCCCTGGAAGCGCGGGGAGTGGCGACGGAAGTCGTCCGGGGCGAAGTCGTCCTCGCTGCGCAGCTGCCCGGTGAGGAAGCCGCGGCCCAGCGGGCTGTAGGGGACGAAGCCGATGCCCAGCTCGGCCAGCACCGGGAACACCTTGGTCTCCGGCTCCCGCTCCCACAGCGAGTACTCGGTCTGCAGCGCCGTGATCGGGTGCACGGCGTGGGCCCGGCGGATGGTGTCCGCGCTGGCCTCGGAGAGTCCCAGGTGCTTGACCTTGCCGGCCTGGACCAGCTCGGCCATGGCGCCGACGGTCTCCTCGATTGGGACGGTCTTGTCCACCCGGTGCTGGTAATACAGGTCGATGTGGTCCACGCCGAGGCGCTGCAGGCTGGCGTCGCACGCGGCCCGGACGTACTCGGGCTTGCCGTTGATGCCCACCCAGGAGCCGTCCTCGCGGCGTTCGTTGCCGAACTTGGTGGCCAGCACGACGTCGTCGCGGCGGCCCTTGATGGCGCCGCCCACCAGCTTCTCGTTGGTGAAGGGCCCGTACATGTCGGCGGTGTCCAGCAGGGTGCCGCCGGCGTCGAGGAAGGCGTGGATGGTGGCGACGGATTCCTGCTCATCGCCCTTGCCGTAGAACTCGCTCATGCCCATGCAGCCGAGGCCCAGGGCGGAGACGGTAAGCGAACCAAGCGTGCGGTGTTCCATTGGGGGTTCTCCTGACACAGAGGGGAGGGCCGCGGATCGGCCCCCTGGGGAGTGGGGGTGGCGGCGATCAGGCCACTGTAGCCAGCCTGATTGCCCCGGGCAACGGGTGGTCAGTCCCTGGTGGCGGCGGTCCCGGCGCGTGGGTGGTGCAGCTTCAGGATCAGGGCCACCAGCGGGCTGACGGCAGCGCACACGGCGGCGCCCCAGGCGATGTCCGTGACGGCGACGACGGCGGGGAAATCCTTGAGCACGGCGAACGCGGTGAGCGCCCAGGTGGCGTAGGTGAAGAAGCCGAACAGCGCCCCGGACCCGGCCCGGCTCCGGAGGCTGGCTCGGCTGTCCGCCGGCCGGACACCGTAGTGGACGATCCCGGCGACGAAGACCAGATAAAAGAGGACGGCGCCGGCGGCGTTGAAGCTGGCCGGGAGCAGGTGGCCGATCTGGCTGCGGTACTGCGGGGTGGCCACGGTGAGGATCCAGACGGCGTCGACGGCGGCGAAAATCACGGCCGTCACGGCGTAAGCCAGCAGCCATTTCCTGAGCGGACGGGTCATGAGGGGCTCCTTCTAGGGGTGATGCGTGTTCAGCGGTGGGGCGCGGCCGGGGGAGCCGGAACTTTCCCCAATACTAGTTCGTAGGCTTAGTAGTCAGTGCCGGCACCGGGACCCGGGCCGCCTAGGGAAGGAACGTCCATGAAAGAGTCCGAACGCAAGGCCCTCGCCGCCATTCCGGTGGTGGTGCTGCTCGGAGCCGGGCTCGCCTGGGCCGGAAGCCAGAACGGGGCGGCGGCCGGCGGCATCCCGGTGTTCACCCTGGCCGTGGCGGCCGCCTTCATCATCCAGTGGCTGGCTTTCATTCCGGCCTACCTTCGCCAGACGGAGCGCTTCTACGACCTGACCGGGTCGCTGACCTACATCGCCGTCACCGTGATGCTGATGCTGCTCACCCCCGGGATCGACGCCCGCGGCTTCCTGCTGGCGGCATTGGTGCTCGTGTGGGCCGCCCGGCTGGGGTCCTTTCTGTTCCGCCGGATCAGCAAGGCCGGCAAGGACGACCGCTTCGATGAGATCAAGCCCTCGTTCGTCCGCTTCTTCAGCACCTGGACCATGCAGGGAATCTGGGTGGCCTTCACCGCGGCTGCGGCCTGGGTGGCTATGACCTCGGCCAACCGCGTGGGGCTGGACTGGTTCGCCCTGATCGGCGTGCTGGTCTGGATCGCCGGGTTCGGCATCGAGGCGACGGCGGACCGGCAGAAGGGCCAGTTCAGCGCGGACCCGGCCAACAAGGGCAAGTTCATTCACACCGGGCTCTGGGCGAAGTCCCGGCACCCCAACTACTTCGGCGAGATCCTGCTCTGGGTGGGCGTCGCCATCATCGCCCTGCCCGTGCTGCAGGGCTGGCAGTGGGTGGCCCTGATCTCCCCGGTGTTCGTTGCCCTTCTGATCACCAAGGTCAGCGGCGTCCCGCACCTGGAGAAGAAGGCGGACAGGAAGTGGGGCGGCCAGGCCGACTACGAGGAGTACAAGAAGAACACCCCGGGGCTCATCCCCAAGCTCTGATCCGCGTCTCTTCCACGTCACTTGGCCGCGTCATATCCGGACACGTCACCGGCCGAATCGCCGCGCCGGTCGCGGATGCCGGGGAACCTTGGCAAAATGCAGGTGGATCAATAGCTGCTAAAGGAGACCCATGGGCGCGAACGCTGCGGAAAACACTAACCTTCGCCTGAAAGCGGTGCTGGACGTCCTGACCGAGGGGGTGTGGTCCGGGGAAAAGCTGAACGCCGGCGTCGTCCTCGGCGAGGCGATCGCACGGGTCCCGCTCAACGACCACGAGCGCGAACTGCTCAGCGGCGGCATTCCCCGCGGCCACAAGGCGCTCACCACCGCGTCAGCGAAGCTGGTGAAGGCCGGATGGCTGATCAAGGGTCGCTCCGGCTGGACCATCACCGAGGACGGCCAGCGCGCCACGGTCGCCTTCGCGGACCCGGCCACCTTCACCGCCGCCCTCGACGCCGGCACCCCGGTCCCGGCCGACACCCCGCTGCCCGCGGCACCGGCCGGCCACAGCGCACCGAAGGCAGCACCGCACGGCGCGGAGAAGGCCGTGAAGGCGGTCGAAAAGGTCGCCGAGAAGGTGGCGGACACCGCCGCCAAGCTGGTCGAGGAGGCCGTGGCCCCGGTGGCGAAGGCCGTCCGCAAGCGCAAGGCCGCGGACAAGGCGGCCCCGGCCGAGGCAGCCCCCGCGGAGCCCCCCGTCGAGCAGCCCGCCGAGGTCGCCGTCGCCGGTGACTTCAACGTCCTGCTCGGCGCCCCGGCCAACTGGGCCCCGCAGTACGACGAATCCCAGATGCAGCTCGACGAGGTGGACCAGCTCTGGAAGCTCGCCGCGGACCTGCCGGCCGGCGCCTACAGCTTCAAGATCGCGATCAACCGGTCCTGGGACGAGAACTACGGCCGGTTCGGGGCCTTCGACGGCGCCAACCACGAGGTGCACCACCGCGGCGGCACCCTGGTGATCCGCTACGACCACCGCACCCGCGACATCGTCACCGACTAACGTGCAGGAATAAACAAACCGGCCGGGCCCCGCGCAGGGGCCCCGGCCGCTTCATTGAGAAGCCTAGAACCGCGTGGGGTCCGGCCCCGGCGGAATCGGCGACGGCGGCGGGACCGGTCCCGGGTCGGGGATCGGCAGCGGTCCCGGCGGGGTAGGTCCGGGCGCGGGCTCGGGACCGGGTGCCGGACTCGGCGTCGGCTGGGGGATGGGCGCCGGCGGCGTCGGACCGGGCGGCGTAGGTCCCGGCTCCGGCGGGAACGGGTCCCCGGGCTGCGGTTCCGGCGAGGTGGGGCCGGGTTCCGGCGGGAACGGATCGGGTCCGGGCGGCGGGGGGATGGTCATGCCCCCGATTATCTGCCCGCATCCCCGCGCTGGGAAGAGGCCCTAGTTTTGCGAGGCGGCGGACTTGTCCCGGTCCTCAAACACATCCTCACCGGGCCCGGCGAAGGCCTTGGAGCGCTCCACCGCCTCCAAGGATCCGGTGAACAGCTGGGAATCGTGCGGGTCGGTCGGCGTCCGGGGATCCGGTGCCACGATGGCTGCCGGGAGCGATTCGAGCCGGAAGTGCGGCAGCGCCGTCGGGTGCTTCTCCTGCAGGAAGAGCACCAGTTCCTCCCGGATCAGGCAGCGCAGGTCGAAGAGCGCGGCGCTGTCCGCGGCGCTGACCAGGATCCGGACCCGGACGTAGCCGGCGGTCGCGTCGGTGATCTGCAGGATCCCCACCCGCTGGTCCCAGAGCTCGGTGCCAGCCAGGACCCGCTTCAACTCGGACCGCATCGCGGAGACGGGCGCGCGCCAGTCCAGGTCGAACTCCACCGTGCCCATCACCTCGGACTGCCGGCGGGTCCAGTTCTCGAACGGGGTGGTGGTGAAGTAGGTCGACGGGAGGATCAGTCGCCGGTCGTCCCAGATGTGCACCACGATGTAGGTGAGGGTGATCTCCTCGATCCGGCCCCACTCCTTCTGCACCACCACCACGTCATCCACCCGGATGGCATCGGTGAAGGCCAGCTGGATCCCGGCGAAAACGTTGACTAGGGAGGTCTGCGCCGCCAGGCCGGCCACGATCGAGATCAGGCCGGCGGAGGCCAGCAGTCCGGCGCCCAGGGCCTGGACCGCGGGGAAGGTCAGCAGGATGATGCCCAGCGCCACGATCGCGATCAGGGCTGCGCCGATCCGCCGGGCCAGGATCACCTGGGTGCGCAGCCGCCGGGCCCGCCGGTTGTCCGCCACGTCCACCCGGTAGCGGGTGGTGACCAGGGTTTCGATGATCAGCAGCACGGCGATCGCCAGCCACGCGACGGAGGCGATCAGGGCGATCACCAGGCCGTGGTCAAGCGTGCGCCGCCAGTCGGCGTCGGCCGTGGTGGTGGCGAGCGCGATCCGCACGCCGATCAAGCAGAGCGCGAAGCGCAGCGGCAGCCGGGCCACGCGGGAGGTTTCCCGGAGCGCCTCCTGCTTGCGGTTGAGCCGCAGCACGATGCGGCGCACCAGCCAGGACGCGGCCAGCCCGGCGACGATGGCCAGGGCCACGGCCAGGAAGGGCATTGCGGAGGAGAGGAACTCTTGCATCTTCCAAGGTGTAGCAAGGATTCCCGCCTCCGCTGAAATCGCGGCCCTGTCAACGTGGGTCCGCTCACGGTTTAGACGGCCGGCAAGTGCCTCCGGAGGTGGTGGTGCCCGGCCCGGGCGGCCTGGCTGCTCTTGGTCCACGTGGTGCCGCCCCAGGGGGTGGCGTGCGATTCGCGGATCAGGCCGGTTCCAGCGCATTCGCGGACGGCCATGATGCCGTCGGCCGCGGAGCGCTTGTCCTCGAAGGGTTTGGAGACAGCGAGCACTGTGCCGTCCGCCCCCAACAGCCGGAACCGGACGTTCGAATCTGTGTCGGTGAAGATCTCGAATTGTCCTGCCATTGTCTTTTTCCTTTCAGGCGATCCGGCGGGTGCGCGGGACGTCGGATGGTGTCCGCGGGGCCCCGCCGGAGGGTCTTCTTCCACCCTCCGCAATGCCGTGCGGGGGCTGAAAGGGGCGAAGGTCCCGGATACCGGACGCGCCGGGGCGGGGCTAGATTGGGTCCATGGCGGAGAACACGGGGGAGCGGTCCGGGCCCGACGGCGGGGCGGGCGTGCGGCTCACGGCCCGGGTCACGGGCATGGTGCAGTCAGTCGGGTTCCGTTACTGGACGGTACGGAAGGCCGCCAAGCTGGGGCTCACCGGCACGGTCCGGAACGACGACGACGGCTCCGTGCGGCTCGTGGCGGAGGGGCCGCAGGAAGTAGTGCTGGAGCTCCGGGCCTGGTTGCGGTCCCCGGACGCACCGGGCCGGGTGGACCACGTGGAGGAGTCGGTGACCCCTGCCACGGGGGAGTTCACTGGCTTCGACGTCACGTACTGAGGTCCGGGGCTAACTTTGCGGTGCCGCGGCCGCTCCGGTGTCAGCGGGCGCGCTTCAGGAGCCCCCGTGTGAGGACGGCCGTGCAGGAGAGGGTCTTGTAGCCCTCGGAATCGAAGAGGACGGTGAGGATGTCGCCGTCGCACTGGATCACCTGGCCCGGACCCCACCCGGCGTGGACCACCGCGGACCCCACCGGAAAGCTGTCCCCGGACTCGCCGCCGTCGTCCGCCGTGCCGCTCAGTGACTTCTCCCGAGCCCGGCAGGTGTCGCAGTTGCCGCAGGGCCCGGGCAGCTCCTCGCCGAAGTAGCCCAGCAGGAACTGCCGCCGGCAGTGATGGGTCTCGGCGTAGCCGCGGATCATCTCCACCCGTGACCGGTCCACCCGCCCCCGGGTCTCAGCGAGGTCGACGGCGAGGGTCAGCGCCGCCTCCGCGTCGCCCGCCAGCCGCACGCCGTCGTCGTCGGTGTGGAGGAGTCCGGTGTCCTGCAGCTGGTTCAGTAGTGAGGTGATCCGCCGCCCCGGGAAGTGTGTCTGCGCGGCGAGCTCGGCGCGGGGGAGCGGGGCGTCCGCGGCGGCCAGGATGGCCAGCAGCACCCGAAGCGAGGGCTGGTCCGGGGTGTGGGTGGTGAAGAACCGGCGCAGGCCCAGGTCCTCGGAGCGGTAGTGCAGCACCGCCTGGGCCGGCTGCCCGTCGCGCCCGGCCCGGCCGAACTGCTGGTAGTAGCTGTCCAGGGATTCCGGGATGTCCGCGTGCAGCACGAAGCGGACGTCCGGCTTGTCGATGCCCATGCCGAACGCGGTGGTCGCGGCCACCACGTCCAGGGTTCCGGCCTGGAAGGCCTCATGGACCCGGGTGCGCTCAACCGACGGCATTCCGGCGTGGTACGCCGCCGCCCGGAGTCCGTTCCGGGTCAGCTTCGCGGCGTACTTCTCGGTGTCCTTGCGTTTGGCGGCGTAGATCAGGCCCGGGCCGCGCAGCTCCGCCACGAATGCGGCGGCCTGCGCGATCACGGCCCGGCGCTTTTCCTTGTCCTCGTGGTGCCGGGTCACGGCCAGGTGAATGTTCGGCCGGTCGAAGCCGCGGACCAGCACCAGCGGCCGGTCCAGGTGCAGCCGCCGCTGGATCTCCTCGCGGACCGGGGCAGCCGCGGTGGCGGTGAGGGCCGCCGTCGTCGGGTTGCCCAGACGTTCGCGGACCTCGCCCAGGCGCAGGTAGTCGGGGCGGAAGTCGTGGCCCCAGGAGGTGACGCAGTGCGCTTCGTCCACCACCAGCAGTGGGATGCCCAAGGCGGCGAGGCGCTCAACGGTGCTGTCCTTGGCCAGCTGCTCCGGGGCCAGGAAGAGGAAGGCCGCGGTTCCGTCCTCCGCCGCGGCCCAGGCCCGGTCCTGCTCGGCGGCGGAGTGGGCGGAGTTGATGGCGACGGCGGTTCCCGGCCCGGCGGCGTCGTTGATCCCCTCCAGCTGGTCCTCCTGCAGCGAGATCAGCGGCGAGACCACGAGGGTGGGCCCGGACGGGGCGACGGACTGGTGCAGCAGCAGGCCGGGGACCTGGTAGATCAGGGACTTGCCGTAACTGGTGGGCATCACGGCCAGCAGGTCGCGGCCGGCGGCCAGGGCGGCCATGCCCTCGAGCTGCCCGGCCCGCAGGGCGCCGATGCCGAACGTTCCGGCCGCGATCCGGCGGAGGTCGGCGTCGGGTCCCGGCGCGCCCGGGCTGGCGGGAGCCGCGGGCATGCCGGTCACGGCGGGCTCGACGGCGGGCGGCCCGGGCGCTTCGGCGGGCGGGTCTGCGGTGGCCTGGGTCATGGATGCTCCACGCTGAACGATTCCGGCGGCCGGCTGCTGCAGCCGCACTCCCAGCGTAACGCCGCCCGCAAGGGCCCCAGCCGCGACCCGGCCGGCCACGACGGAGACCGCCCGCGGCAAGGCCAACCCGCCCATGGACACGGTTTCGAATCACCCTGCCGGATGGGACAGACTGTTGCCGTGAGCAACTCTCCCCGGACCGGTCTGGCCATCGCAGGGCTCAGCCTTGGCACCGCGCTGAACCCGCTGAACTCCTCGATGATCGCCGTTGCCCTGGTGGTGCTGCAGGCAGACTTCCAACTCGACATCGCCACCGTCACCTGGGTGGTGACCTCGTTCTACCTGACCTCCGCCGCCGGGCAGCCGCTGATGGGCCGGCTCGCGGACCGGTTCGGCCCGCGCCGGCTGTTTCTGCTGGGCATGGTCCTGGTCGCGGCCACCTGCGCGCTCGCCCCGTTCGCTCCCAACTTCGCGCTGCTCTGCGTGGCCCGGGCCTTCATGGCGCTCGGCACGGCGAGCGCGTACCCCAGCGCCGTCGTCATGGTCGCAGCGCTGGCCAAGCAGGCCAACGTGCCCTCGACCCGGCCGCTGGGCCGGATCCAGATGGCCAACACCTCCGCCGCGGCGGTCGGTCCGGTGGTGGGCGGCCTGCTGGTGAGCCTGGTGGGCTGGGAGGCGCTGTTCCTGATCAACGTGCCGCTGGCCCTGGCCTCCATCCTCATCGTGCGCCGCTTCGCCGCCGCGGACCGGGAACGCGAGCGTGGCCGGGTGGCCGACCTGGTGCGGGACTCGGACCTGCCCGGCATCGGGGCGTTCATCGGCGCCCTGGCGCTGGTGATGATGGCGCTGCTGAACGTTTTGCCCGGCTACCGATGGTGGCTGCTGGGCGCCGGGATGCTGCTGGCGGTGCTGTTCACGGTGCGGGAGCTGCGGTTCAGCCCGCCGTTCCTGGACCTGCGGCTGCTGGGCCGGAACCGGCCGCTGCTGTTGGTGTACCTGGGCTTCGTGCTGTTCAGCGGCGTCTATTACTTCGCGTTCTTCGGCCTGCCGCAGTTGCTGCAGACCGCCGGGGGGTACGATCCCGGCGTCGTCGGCCTGCTGATGCTGCCGCTCGCGGCGATCTCCGTGGTGGGCACCCCGGCCGCGGTCAAGGCGATCGAACGTTTCGGCGTGCGGCGGGTGCTGATCGCCGGCGTCGTACTGCTGCTCGCGGCCTCCGGGGCCATGTGGCTGCTGACCGCGTCCCTGGCCGTTCCGCTGGTGCTGGCCATGACCGCGCTGCTGGGCCTGCCGTACTGCGTGGTCAGTATCGCCTCCAGCCAGGGCATGTACTCCTCCACCCGGCTGGAGGAACGCGGCGTCGCGGCCGGGATCTACCAGACCTGCCGGTACCTCGGCGCGATCACCGCCACCGTGCTGATCGGCATCTTCTACGGCACCGGCGTGAACCAGGCCAACTGGGGGCTGATGGTGTTGGTCATGCTGGGCCTCGGCGCCGTGGTGCTGCTGGTCTCGCTCGCCTGGCGGGAGCCGCGGACCCGCTAACGGCAGCACGGCAGCGGGCCGCAGGGGGTCAGCCCGCGGCGGGCTCCAGCTCGGCGTCGTGGACGGCGCGTTCCCGGGCGATCTCCCCGGCGAGCGCCACCAGCAAGGTCAGCGCCGCCGTCGCCATCACGCCCAGGCCCGGGTGGATGTGCAGCAGCCCCGCGCCCACGGTGGCGCCGGCCAGGATGAGTACGACGGCGCCCAGCCGTCGCCCGGTGTGTGCGCCGGTGCCGCCGCCCAGGCGGGAGTCGGCGGCCAGGCCGGTCAGGGTGGAGGTGACCACCACGGTGGTGACGTCCTTGACGGCCAGGTGCCGGGCGGTGGCGGCCTGCATGCCCATCGCCACGGCCAGCGCGCCCGTAATGGTCAGGGTGACGGGGTCCCCGGCGTGCGGGGCGTGGACCACCAGGACGACGGCGATCGCCGTCATGGTGAGCCCGACGGCGGCCAGCAGCACGGTGGTGCGGCGGCTCCAGCCCGCGGCCACGGGACGGAGCGTCCGGCCGGCGATCACGGCGCCGGCCATGAAGCAGGCCAGGGCGATGGTGGGGCCCACCACCGGCAGGTTGTCCGCGCCAATCAGCGCCATGCCCAGGATCACCACGTTGCCGGTCATGTTGCCGGTGAACACCCTGTCCAGGCCCAGGTAACCCACCGCGTCGATGATGCCGGTGGAGAACGTCAGGACCAGCATGAGGGTCAGGTTCAGCCGGTCCGGTTCGGTGGATTTCAGTCGCTTGAGCATGGGTTATCTTTCGGTGCGGTGGCCGGACGGGCGGCGTGCGGGAGGCGGTCTCAGCGGGGGCCGAGCCGGCAGGCCAGGCGCAGCAGGTCCAGGTCACGGTGTACGGGTCCCACAATACTCACGCCGCAGGGCAGCCCGCCGGGTGTGACGAGCGGGAGGGAAAGGGCCGGCAGCCCGGAGATGCCCGCGATGCAGGTCAGCTGCATGGTGGCGCGGCGGACGGCATCGATGGTGGACCCGCCCAAGGCGGAGGACTGAGCCACGTCGGTGAGCAGCGGCGCCACGGACGACGCCGACGGCAGCACCAGCAGGCCCCCGCCCACGAATTCGCGGATGCGCTGCCGGGCGGCCCGCAGCACGTCCCGCGCCGCTTCCGCCTGGCCCGCGGTGATCCGCGACGCCGTGGCGAACCGTCCGGCGACGTCGGCGCCCAGGGAGTCCGGGTGCGCCTCGATCCAGGCGCCGTGCTGCTGCCAGGCCTCGAAGCCCTGGACGGTCTGGAACGCGGCGAGCCAGCCGGGGAGCTCCTCCACCGGGAACGGGACGGTCGCCGCCGGCTGCAGTTCCGGGGCAGCGGCGACGAACTCCCGGATGGCCTCGCCGATGCCCGGTTCGGCCGTCGCCAGCAGCTCCGGCGGCACGGACATGCCGGTAAACGAGGCCGTCGCACCGTGAGTCGCGGCGTCCGGCAGCAGCACCTCACCCACGGCGGCGAGGGTGGCGGCGTCGCGGGTCAGCCACCCGACAGTGTCGAACGACGGCGCCAGCGGCAGCAACCCCTCGACCAAGACCGCGCCGTGGCTGGTGCGGATCCCGAAGAGGCCCTGGTACGCGGCCGGAACCCGGATGGAGCCGCCGGTGTCCGTACCGAGCCCCACGTCCGCCTGGCGCAGGGACACGGCGCTCGCCGATCCGGAGGAGGACCCGCCGCTAATCCGGCCCGGCGCCCGGGGGTTGGGCGGGGTCCCGTAGTGGACGTTGGTGCCGGCCAGGCTGTAGGCGAACTCATCGGTCCGGGCGATCCCGGCCACGGACGCACCCGCCGCGAGCAGGGCCGCGGGGGCGGCCGCCGTCGTCGTCTCCGGCGCCGCCCCGGCCAGCCGCGCCGGGTTTCCCGCGCCCACCGCGAACCCCTCGAGCGCGAAGAGGTCCTTGACCGCCACACTCAGCCCGTCCAGGGGCCCGGTGCCGGTGGGCGGGAGCAGCGGGGCGCCGAGGACACGCCACACGGTGGGGTCAGGATCGGAGCCGGAATCAGAAACGGACGTCACGGGCGGAAGTCCTGCACCCGGATCCGGGCGTGCACGCCCTTCACCAGGTCCACCACCTGCGAGATGTTGAAGTCCGTGGCGGCGCTCAGGTACGCGTAGGCCAGGCTGGGATCCATGCCGTAGCGGGCCTGCAGCAGGGCGACGGCGGCGCGGACGCAGTTCTGCACCGCCGTGTCCAGGTCCTCGTCCATCCCGGTGGGGACCAGGAACTCCGGGGTCTGTGCGAGCGGTCCGGCGAGGGTGCCGAAGTTCCGGACGGCCTCGTCCTGGGCGACGACGTCGAAGCGGAGCTGGACCCGCAGCGAGGCTTCCATGGCGGTGAGGGAGACCTCGCCGTCGCCCTGTGCGAAGTGCGGGTCGCCCACGTAGGCGAGGGCGTCGGCCACCTGGACGGGGAGGTAGAGCGAGCTGCCGGCGGTGAGGAGGTTGATGTCGATGTTGCCGCCGTGCGCGCCGGGCGGGACCGAGTGCGGGCGGCGGTCGCCGTCGACGGCCACGCCCATGATCCCCAGGAAGGGGTTGAGCGGGAAGTGCACGGACGGTTCGGCGCCGGGCCGCAGGGGCAGCCAGCCCGAAGGGGTACCGTCCACGTCGTCCCGGACCGTGGCGAAGGCGCTGTAGTTGCCGGCGCCGAGGGGGTACTCGCCGTTCAGCGCGCCGCGGCCGTGCCGGCTGGAGATCACGCCGTAGGGCACCCGCGGGGTGGTCTCCAGCACGGTGATCTTCAGCAGGTCACCGGGCCGGGCACCGCGGACCGCGATGGGTCCCGTGACCACGTGGGGGCCCAGGTTGGCGGAGAGCCGCTGGATGTCCGAGCCGGCCAGGCTGATGGCGTCCTCGAGGATCTGGTGTTCGGGGACCCCATGCGAGCCGAAGTAGGCCAGCGGGTCCCGGCCCTGGTCCTCTAGGATGCCCTCGTGGCTGATGGTGTCGATGGTGACGTCGGTGCCGGGGTCGATGCTGAGGACGGGGCGGTCCCCGGCGCAGGGGAGCGCGCCCCAGAGGACGTTCTCCCGGCTGGAGGGCAGGTAGGTGGTGCCGTCGGCGATGCCGTCCCAGGACTGCAGGATGCGGGCGGCGGTGGGTCCGGCGGCGGTGCCGGGTTGGAACAGTGAGGTGCTCACGGGTGGTCTCCGATGGGTTGGGGGGTTAGGGCTGGTGGTCCCGGATGAGGACGGCGACGTCGGCCAGGTGGTCGCGCATGGCGATCCCGGCCCCGGTGGCGTCCCGGGCCAGGACGGCGGCCAGGATCCGGCGGTGGCCCTCGATCGAGCAGCGCCGGCCCTCCGCAGTGGCGTGCGAGCGCAGCCGGACCTCGGAGGTCCAGGAGCTGGTGAGGGTCAGGACCGTGGCCATCAGCTGGTTGCGGCCGGCCTGGGCCAGCAGGGTGTGGAACTGGACGTCCAGCCGCAGCGCCTCCTCGGGGGAGAGGTGTTCGCTGGCCGCGGCCAGGGCGTCCTGCAGCTGGATCAGGTCCGCGGCGCTGGACCGGGCAGCGGCGAGCTCGGCCACCAGGGGTTCCAGCGAGCCGCGCAGCTCGGCCACGTCCTGCTGCGCCTGCCCGGCACCGGCGAGCCGGGCGTAGAGCTCGCTCACCGGCGCCGGGGGCTCTGCGACGATGGTTCCGCGGCCACGGGTCCGCTCCACAAGGTGCTTGGACTCCAGCTCTTGCAGGGCGGTGCGGACCGTGGCGCGGGAGACGGACAGCTGCTCCGCCAGTTCCCGCTCGGTGGGGAGCTTGTCCCCGGGGGTGAGGCCGCGGGAGGCGATCTCCCGTTCCAGGTAGGCGGCCACCTCCGCGCTCATCGAGGCGGCCCGGCGCAGCGTGGGCCCGGTGGCAGTGCGGTGAATAAGGGGCTGGCTCACGGGGGTCCTTTCGGTTGACGGGGCGGTTCCCCCAACTAGCTGGCAGTAGAGGCCGTTATGAGGTCCCACAACGGCCTCAGCTGCCAGTCAGTTGGGTCAGGCGGCGGGCTGGGGGACGGGGTCGACGGCGGGGGCAGGCTGGGAGGCGACCCGGGCCGGCGTCGTGAAGCAGAACGCTACCGCGCCCACCAGCAGCAGCACAGCGGACAGGTAGAACCCGGCCTCCAGCGCTCCGGTGGCGTCGGCCAGGGCGCCGGTGATGTACGGGGCGAAGATCGAGGAGAGCATGCCCGCGAAGTTGAAGTAGCCGTAGGCGGTGGAGTACATGGAGCGCGGGGTGTTCTCGGCCAGGAAGGCGATCAGGATGGGGTCCAGGGCCAGCTTGCCGACCAGCCCGTAGACCACCAGGCCGGCGATCATCAGGGAGTAGTTGCCGGTCATCGGGACCAGGATCTGGCAGAGGCCGCCCAGTACGGAGAGCACCACGATCAGGGGGCGGGTGTTCTTCAGCCGGCGCGCCCACATGCTCAGCAGGATCGCGCCGGGGATGGAGGCCCAGGGGACCAGGGAGGCGATGATGCCGGTCTGGGCCGGGGCCACGCCGCGGGCCTGCTGCAGGTAGGTGGGCAGCCAGGTCAGCATCGAGAAGAAGCCGTAAAGCGAGCAGAAGATCAGCACGTAGGTGAGGATGTGGTTGCGGGTGAAGAGGGCCTTGTTGGAGACCTTGGCAGCCGGGGCGCCGCCGTCGTCCGTGGCCTTGGAAGCCAAAGCCTTGTGCTCGGCGTCGATCGGGGAGAGGTAGTAGTTGATCAGGAACGCGACGATCAGGGTGGCTGCGCCGAAGATCAGGAACGAGGCGTGCCACGGCAGGCCCAGGGTGAAGGTGAAGTAGCCGGAGCCAATGAAGCCCAGCGAGATGCCCACGGCCATGCCGCTGTTGATCAGGGCGGCGGAGACCCCGCGCCACTTGCCGGAGATGTAGCTGGAGGAGATGCCGTAGACCGGGCTGTAGAAGGTCCCCTCGCCGATGCCGGTGAAGGCGCGCATGAGCAGGAACACCATGAAGCCGGGGGCGAAGCCGCTGAGGATGGTGCCGATGCCGAACACCACGTAGCCGGCCACCACCACCTTGACCCGGCCGATCCGGTCCGCGAGGTAGCCGGTGGGGATCTGCATCAGGGCGTAGGTGATGAAGAAGACCGTGGACATCAGGCCCAGCTGGCCCTTGTTGAGTCCCCACTGGTCCTGAATGACGCTCATGACGGGGGAGAGGATGTTCCGGTCCGCGTACATGAATACCCAGCCCAGGGAGAATAGCAGGGTCACTGCCACGGGGCCGGGGCGCTTGCCGCTGACGGGCAGCAGACGACGGCGGCCCGTGGTGTTGGTTGTGGGCGCGGCGGCGGAGTCTGCGGGGGAGAGGGTGGCGGAACCGGCGGCGGGGCCGGCCGCTCCGGCCGCGCCCGGCGGCACGGTGCCGGTGGCCGGCTTCTCGGCGGTGGAAACGTTCACGGGGTGCTCCTCGGGGGCTTGAGACGACTTGGTTCATTGGTCGAACCAAGGTCCAAGCTAGGACCCGAGAAGGGCGGAAAACCCTTGATATGACGGGGGTGAGGAGAGCTTTACGGGCCGGAAACCGGGTTTAACCTGCCGGTTACACGGCTGGTTTTTGGCCGACTCATAGGACCAGTTATGCGTCGGTCATGTTGCCGCCGCCCCGAGTGTGACGCGGAGGTTTAGACGATCGCGCTGAGGCGCTCGCCGTTGAAGTATTCGAGCTTCCAGCCATCCTCCGGGTGGTGGTGGGCCAGGTTGAGCGCTGCGTTCTCCACGCTGTCCAGGTGGCGTCCGGCGGCGCGGCTGAGGCTGACCCGCAGCAGGGATCCGTGCGCCACCACCAGGACGTGGCCGCCGCGGTACTCGTCGGCCAGGGCCTCCAGCGCGGCGAGCCCGCGCTCGGCGGCGTCCTCCTCGCTCTCGGCGCCGCGGAAGCCGTTGGGGATGCGCAGCGCATCCAGCTCGGGGCCGTCGGTCATGCCCTCGGCGGGGCCGTAGGCGCGTTCGGTGAGCTCGGGGACGCGGCGGGCCACGCTCAGGCCAAGCCCGGCGGCGATCAGGTCCGCGGTTTCGGCGGCCCGGCTCAGGGGCGAGGAGACAATCGCGTCCCACCGGAAAGCTGCGAGGGCGGCGACGGCGTCGCGCGCCTGGGCACGGCCGACGTCGTTGAGCGGGATGTCGGTGGACCCCTGCAGCCTGCGCTCTGCGTTCCAGTCGGTCTGGCCGTGGCGGATGAGGGCGAAGGTCGTGAGGGTCATGGTTCCATTCTGCCGCCCCGCCGCTGGGCCCGTGAAAACGATGCACGGGAAAAGCAGCCGGGAGGCGGGGCGGCAGGGGAGCGAGGAACCTACCGCAGCCCCTCCCGCTGCAGCGCCTTGTCGTGCTCCTGGTGGGCACGGTGCAGCAGGTCCTTGAACTCGGTCTCGTGGTGGACCAGGGACTTGTACTTCTCGGGCAGGGCCTGGAGCTGCTGTTCCTCGGCCACCATCTTGGCGAAGATCCGTTCGCGCTCGGTGATGTCGGTTTCGTAGTTCAGGTCCAGGTATTGGACGGCGTGCCGCTTAGCGCCGGTGACGGCGTTCTTGGCCTTGCCCTTGGGGCTGAAGATGGAGGCCAGGACCGTGATGGTGAGGACGCCCAGGATCACCAGCAGGGACGCGCCGGTGCTGACCTCGATCACGTTGACGTGTTCGCCGTCGTTGATGAACGGCAGGTTGTTCTCGTGCAGGGCGTGCAGCACCAGCTTGACGCCGATGAAGCCCAGGACGGCGGCCAGGCCGTAGGAGAGGTAGATGAGCCGGTCCAGCAGCCCATCGATCAGGAAGTAGAGCTGCCGCAGGCCCATCAAGGAGAACGCGGTGGCGGTGAAGACCACGAAGACGTTCTGGGTCAGGCCGAAGATCGCGGGGATGGAGTCGAGGGCGAAGAGGATGTCCGTGCCGCCGATCGCCACCATCACCAGGAGCATGGGGGTAAGGACGCGTTTGCCGTTCTCGACCGTGAAGAGCTTGTCGCCGTCGTAGTTGGATGACGCCGGGAGGAACTTCTTGGTGAGCCGGACGATCAGGCCGTCCTTCTCGTCGTCCTCGTGGGAGTCGGGCTTGAGCAGGTTGCCGGCGGTGAGCAGGAGGATCAGGCCGAAGATGTAGAACACCCAGGAGAAGCTGCTGATCAGGGCCGCGCCCAGGAAGATGAACGCGGTGCGGGCGATCAGGGAGAACACAATGCCGAACAGCAGCGCCTTCTGCTGGTCCGCCCGCGGCACCCGGAAGCTGGACATGATGATGAGGAAGACGAAGAGGTTGTCCACGGAGAGGGCCTTCTCCGTGACGTAGCCGGCGAAGTATTCGGTGCCCATGTCCACGCCGCCGAAGATCAGCACGCCGACGCCGAACAGCAACGCCAGGCCCACGTAGATGGAGGACCAGATGGTCGCTTCCTTCAGGGTGGGGGTGTGGGCCTTGCGGACGTGGAAGAAGAAATCGAAGGCCAGCAGGCCCACAATTCCGATGATGGTCAGTATCCAGACGGTCGTGGGAACCTGCATGTTGCCTCATTAGGTGTCGGCCGGGGTGGTCGGCGGGGGCGTGGTACCTAGGCCAACGAACGCGGTTCCCAGTCAGTGCCGGGTTTTTCTCCTGTCTTTCATCAGACTTGTTTGCTAACTCCCGCTCTCCGTATTGGTGCCGCCGGCGCCGCGTTCGACGGCGTCCAGGTCGCGGAGGGCGTAGCGCAGGTGGTCCCACTCCTCGTTGAGGATGGTGTGCAGGCAGGATCGGACGGTCACCGCGTGGTCCGGGGCCCACGGGTTCCGGCGCTCCGCGTCCAGGTCCATGGGGGTGACGGCGGCGAGGAACTCCTGGACCATTTCCTGCCTGTCTCTCCGTGCTTCGAGGACTTCTTGGTACCGCGGCGGTTCGGTGGCGAAGACGGACAGGTCGTAGCCGTCGGTTTCGAACTCCGCGTTCGGCTGCCCCAGCGGGTGGTACGGCTGCTCGACCTCCAGGATGGCCTTCCGCAGCCAGGTGTCCGTGGCCATCACCAGGTGCCGGAGGGTCTGGGCGAAGGACCATTCGCCATCCACCTGGACCTCGAAGGCGCCGTCCGGCAGCCCCTCGGCGCGCGCCAGCGCCTGCTGCCAAGCCTGCTCCAGTTGTGCCCAAGCGTTTCTTAGCCCGTCCGGGTCCCCGGCCCGGCGTTCGGCCCGGCCGGGGAAGCGGCGGTTCAGTTCGGCCTCGACCAACGGCACGACGTCCACGCCGTTGACCAGCAGCGTGCTTCCATCCTCGGCCAGCCACGGCGCGTCAATGTCCGCCCCGAGCAGATCCACGCCGCGCATCACCACACCGGACAGGTCCGCCCGGATGAACCGCGCGCCGCGCAGGTTTGTGGCGGTGAAGCTGGCGCCTTGGAGGTTATCCGAGTGATCGAAGGTTTCCATGGCGGCTACTGTGGCACGGGCTTGACCGGAGATGGAAGAGACCCCCTCGTCTCGGGTGGCGCCGTACTCAGGGTCTCAGGATCTAAGCGGCGTTGTTCGGCTGCAGCCAGTCATCCTGTTCCAGCGGGGCGGCGCCGAGCGAAACCGTCCCGGCCGGCCGCTGCACGGGTTCGTCTCCCATTGCGACGGCCGCTTGGAAGCACACATTGCGTTCGCAGACCAGCATGTTGCCGGGCTCGACGCCCCAGGTTCCGCCTTCGATAATGGTGAACAAGCTCCCCTCTACGCACTATTCGCAACTGCCGCGGCGGGGTCGAAGTGGGCACGGCCTGGTAGCCTCGGCGCTAATCAGTCTTCCGATCTGGAAGTTGGTTGTCCCCTGCTCTCCAAACGCCGCGAATGATCCGGGAAGGTCATCTATTGTCAGGATAGCGGTCGCTATACAGCCCCCGGGATGGCGAGGGGCCTCCCATGACCTCCGCGCTGATTACCAAACAAGGACTTATGTCCGGGGCTGATCCAGGAGAGCGGGATCCCAGAAGCGGGGTCCGTCATTACTGAAAGCAAGGTAACCCGAGACGAGGGCCTTTTCGTCCCGTCCCTTTTCAAGGCCAGCCCGGCTTGGAACAAAGAAGGCTTCAATGCCATGGCAGACCACAGTCCCTGCTTGTGGCCCCTTGAGTAGCTCAACACGTGCCTCCAGCCGACGCAGTAGAGAATGGTCCGACCAGAACTCGGTGCGCGGGTCCCACGGGCCTAACTCTGACTGGTGAACGAGTTTTCCTATGCCCTCGCCGTGGCCGACCCAGTCAAGGCACAGGGAGCGTTTACCGTCGCGCCTGCTGCGAGCGGAGCATTCAGCCTTGAACCTTTCGTAGTCTTCACGTCCCGACTGTAGACCGTCCAGTAAGTCCACAGCCTGAGCAACATACGAGGCGTAGAGAGCTTCGGACCCCAATTCGGACTCACGCCAATACGTCAGCACCTCATGTACTCGATCCTGTGGTATGCGTCTGCCTGAGTACCGGATAGCCCGCCACCACTGCCTGACGTCTGCCGAACTATATCCGCCTTCTTGCATGTTCTGCTCGAGCAATGACAAGACACGTTCGGATGCTTTGCCGTTGAGAGACCGCCAGTCCCTGCGGGCGCGAGCTAGCTGCGTCCAGACAATCTGTCGCCTCACTGGCAAGGGATCGACATCCCGCTTACCCAGAAGAGACTCAAAAAGTTGTAGCGCTCTCTCGTAATCGCCATAGAGCGCGGTTAGCTCACCTCGGGCGCGCTCTTCGTACCCACTCGGGTTCCTGGCGTCCCCGAGATATCGAACCCGTGCCAGCAAATCTTCGGCTACGCTGATCGACTCCACAACCAATGGGTGCGGTGCGCCCGCGAGATAAGCGGCTATGCTTCCGGAGCGCCTCACCCCATAGTCCACAACAGCTATCCGCATCTGGATCTCGCTGATATACGGATGCTGCTTACTGTTCGGAGCGCAACGACGCGATGCATCAAAGGCTGAGGCTGCGGCCTTCACCCACGGGGTAATTTCGTCAAGGCTCAGTCGCTGACCGATTGCGTCACTCACACGGGCTCGGTGGACCATTCCGACCACATGCTGAAGGACATGGTCCTCGGGGTCGAGTTCCCGCGCTTGTTCGGCGAAACGGGCCGCGGTAGCGAAATCTCGCAGTTTGAAAGCATAGTAGCGCGCCGCATGAGCAGCGAAATGAGGGTCGTCGCCCGCCAATGACGAAATCTGACCTATTAGTTTCGCCGCTCCCGTTGGAGCAGGGATATCTTCCAGGATTTTGGCGAAGGTAGCGCGCGGGCCGGCCTCACTGCCCTGCAACCCCTCACGTTCGATGAATATCGCCTCCACAATCTTCTTGAGATCGCGGTTCTGAGGAGCGCGGTCCAGACAAAACTCGCCCAACTCACGGCCCCACGTGCTTAGCATCTGATTCCATCGTTCGCCTCCACCGAGGTGGATTAGTACATGTTTCGCGACCAGAGGATGGGTAGTTCGCCATCCACCTTCGGGCGAACGCCACATGAGCTGGCGCATTTCGGGTGTCAATACGCGTGAGAAGGCCGACGCCCTCCCGGGAGGCAGGCCCACTAGAGCCGCAAGTGCATATTCAGGTATCTCAGTCTGACCGTAATAATGAGCCAGGGAGCAGTACTTAATCGCTGCTACCTGTTTTTCGGTTGCGCCCACAAGCCGGGAACCGACGTACTGGTCGATTCCCTTGAAGTCACTCTCAAAGGCGGACAGACCGAAGAAAAATGCATTGCGGCGATAGTCCCTGGAATCTCGAATTTCGCTTAGTTGTTGCACGTTCCATGGAGCACGCGCCCTGAGTGTGTCAAAGAAACCATCAGCTTCAGCGTCGTCTAGGGCTTCCAACAAGAATGTCGCCTTGGACTCCACCGGCAACGCGCTGTAGCGCCTCGACACGTAGACAACCAGCGTCGGCGTCGAGGATGCGTGTAATTCCTCCATTAGGTCGTTGACCTCGGCATCCGTTACGGAAGCCGTGTCGATGATGGCAAGAACCGGAAGTTCGGTAGTTCGGGCTATGTAGTCTAGGCGCCGACTAGTTTCTTGAGTGCGGAACCTCGCGAGGACGACGGTCGGAAAGGCGAGACGGAGGTCAAACGCAGCCCGCCTCGCAAGCGTTGTACCACCAGCCCCCGGTTCGTGGAAAAGGTTGACCCTGAGCGTCCGGCGGTTTTTCAGGACTCCTTCCAGCGACTTCCGCCAAGGACCATATGTGGTCCGGAGTACGTCGGAGTCACCCTCCAACGCTACCCAGGAGGGTATGCCTCCGCGCAAGAAATCTAGTGCCGCTGCCTCGGAGTCTCCTTTCGGGGGATGGATACCTACCAGCTCCAGGTCTTCTTCGAGCCAGGCCGCTTGATCTCTTGGGATTTCTATGGTGTTAGGTTCCGTCTTGCACGGGAGCGAAGGTGCTTCCGCCCGATGCGAGGCACGTAACAGTGTGGAAAGTCCCCGCGCTATGGCGTCGGGTTCGGCCGCAATTCGTGAGTCGACCTCGAGCTCGGTCAGTTGAGAGCCTAAGGCCACGATATTCACGGCATCCCCAAACTCCGTGAGGATGTCATCCAGGATGGGTCCCATCCAGTCGCCGCCAACTGTTGCGTCGGCCGCTACTATAACGTTTGCGTGCCGAACACCGGAAACAGCCGCAAATTCCGCGAGTGTTTCGCGGAGCCGTCGCCGGCCGCCACGTTTCCAAGACCGAAGATCCTCACATTCGTCCAGCCCGCGAACGGCTATCCACGATACAGAATTTCTTGAAGCGACCAACGGATCATCTGCGGTCATCAGGTGAACGGGCCTCTCGCCAGCAAGGGACTCGCGGCTCCGGCAGAGGAGGCCAGCACGGTCTGTCTCGGGGTCCAAATCCAGCACAAGAGTCAAAGGCAGACCAGACTGAACTACGGCTTCTGCGACCTTGCTGCCCGCCGGGGCCAGGAGCACGTAGGTCTCGTTCGGCGTGGGTCGAGGTATGCCTAGGTCTGGAGCAGTAGGGGCCGCTTCGACTTTGCTCGTAGCGTTGAGAGCCGTCGGGACTGGCTTAAAGAATCTAGCAATCACCTCGCCAACGACTGTCGCCAGGTTAATGCTCGCTCTTTCCTGTCCGCCGTCGTCATCGGCCTGTGTCTTACCCTCGATGAGGTCAGACACGCCTCGCACCATGAGATAAGCGCTCGTCGACCCCCTCAGGCAAGCCTGCATGAAACCAGCGCCCTCCATTTCGACGGCAAGCGTATCGCCGTAGGATTCCTTGAGGAGGCCGACTTGGGATGAATTCACGTCCGCAAGGACTTTCTCACCGGATGCTATAGCCCCGAAGAATACCTTGAAATTCTCGCGATCTTGATGTGCGATCTCGCGCCCGATTGTCGCAAGTCGATGCGGTGTCTGATATGCCTCGGGTCGAGGGAGGAAGCGCCCATCCGCCGTCTTCCCTGATTCGTAGTAATAAACCTTCGAGGCAATTGCTACGTCCCCGAGCGCGACGTCCTTAACTCCTCCAGCTATTCCTGCGTAAATCACAAGGGTAGGCGATAGCCGTTCGGTGGCAGCATGGGTGGCCAGACTCGCATTCGTGGTGCCCATCCCGGTTTCGACCAGGGCCACGCGGAGAACATTTCCTGCTATCGTCATGTCGCCCAGTAGGCAGGGGTCGGATAGCACCGAATCGGAGGACGTGTCAGAAATCAACGTCCTGAGAGCACGCCACTCAACCGGAATCGCACAGAGAATTAGCACATCGACCATACGGAGAAAGCTCCAATCAGCAGAGAACTGCTAGCAGTAGGTCACCTCGGGCCAAGCAGCCGACGAAGCTGAGCATAAAGACGCGCGCTCGACAGCGAAAATTGGTCACAGTTTCACACCGTCACAGCTCATCCTGCCACCCCTACGCCCATCAAGGCTGTGAAAGCGGTGTCAGATTTTTTTATCACAACCTCATCATTTGGTGATGCTGTAGCAGCACGCCAAATGCCGTGAGTGTGATGACCCTACCGGATACCCTTGCGGTGCCGGAAATAAGTACGGCTTGGATCAAGGTGGTATTTGTCGTTCTTGCCCAATACCCTGGCGCAGTGACTAACTTCGTGGGGGAAATGGCAGCGGTGGAGCTACCCGAGGGCTTGTACGAACTACTCAAAACGGATGCACTAGGCGGTTTGCTAGGACAGGAGCAGGAACTCCATCCGGTCTTCGTGGACATAAACGACGAAGACTCTACGGACATCCTCTCCCGCCACGTAGCAGGCGCAGTTCGGCGCGCCCTGGCCGCGGCCAAGCCAACCGACCGAGTAGCTCTCGCGAACAAGCTCCTCCAGGAACTGAGCACCGGAGACCGCATCGCCCCCGGTCCTACGCAGCTCCAGTCCCTTCACCGCCCGAACACCCTCAAGCGCCGCAATCTTCGCCGCCCCACCACCAAGCTGAGCGACTCCGCCCTCCTGACCAACAGCAAGGACGATCCCAACCTCGCCGCGGAACTGAGGACCGAGATAGAGTCTGCCAACACAGTGGACCTGCTCTGCGCCTTCGTTCGCTGGACCGGGCTGAGGCTTCTCGAGCCGGCCCTCGCACAGCTCAAGGAACGCGGCGCCAAGCTCCGGGTCATCACCACCACCTACATGGGTGCCACGGAACGCCGCGCGATCGACGAGCTCGTCAAGCGCTACGGCGCCGAAGTGAAGATCAACTACGAAACCCACGCCACCCGGCTGCACGCCAAGGCCTGGCTGTTCCGCCGCGACACCGGATTCGACACCGCCTACGTCGGCAGCTCCAACCTCAGCCAGGCCGCGCTTCTGGACGGCCTGGAATGGAACGTGCGGCTCAGCTCCGTCGGCACGCCCACCCTGCTGCAAAAGTTCGAGGTCACCTTCGACAGCTACTGGGAGCAGCGCGCCTTCCAAAGCTACGACCCGGAACGTGACGGTGAAAAGCTGGACGCCGCGCTGGAACGCAACGGCGGCCGGCGGACGGCCATCCCGGGGGCAGCCACCGGCCTTGAGCTCCAGCCGTTCCTCCACCAGGAGGAGATGCTTGAAGACCTGGAAGCCGAGCGGCTCAAGGGCTTCAACCACAACCTGCTGGTCGCTGCCACTGGCACCGGCAAGACGGTCATCGCCGCCCTGGACTACAGGCGTCTCTGCGAAGCGGCGGGCAAAGACCTGAAGCTGCTCTTCGTCGCCCACCGTCAGGAAATCCTGAAACAGGCCATGCGCACCTACCGTGACGTCATGCAGGACGGCGCATTCGGCGAGCTCTACGTCGGGGAACACAAACCACAGCAGTGGAAGCACATCTTCGCCTCCGTCCAGTCGCTGTCCTCCCTCGGCATCGACAAGCTGGAACCGGACTTCTTCGACGTCGTGGTCATCGACGAGTTCCACCACGCCATGGCGCCCACCTACCGCAGGCTGCTGGACTACCTGCAGCCGCAGCAGCTCCTCGGGCTGACCGCGACGCCGGAGCGCGGCGACGGCGTCGACGTCGCCCAGCAGTTCTTCGGCGGTCGCACCGCCAGCGAACTGCGCCTCTGGGACGCCCTGGACGCCGATCTGCTGGTGCCGTTCCACTACTTCGGCGTCTCCGACGACGTCGACCTCAGCCAGTTGGAATGGAAGCGCGGCAACTACGACACCGCACAGCTGAACAACCTTTACACCGGCAACGACGCCCGCGCCGCCAAGGTGATCCGCGAACTCCGCGACAAGGTCACCAGCACCGAGCAGATGCGGGCCATCGGCTTCTGCGTCTCGGTCCAGCACGCCCACTACATGGCCGAAGTCTTCAACCGCGCCGGGATCGCCTCCGTCGCCGTCGACGGCAGCACCGACGACACCGACCGGGCGGCGGCGCTGAGACGGCTCGCCGCACGCGAGATCAACTGCATCTTCGCCGTCGACCTCTTCAACGAAGGCCTGGACTTGCCGCAGGTGGACACCATCCTGATGCTCCGGCCCACCCAGAGCGCCACGATCTTCCTCCAGCAGCTGGGACGCGGGCTGCGCCGCGCCGAGGGCAAAGCGGTGCTGACCGTTCTGGACTTCATCGGCCAGCAGCACCGGGAGTTCCGCTTCGACCTGCGCTACCGGGCGCTCACCGGCTACGGGCGCAAGGAACTCGAAAAGGCTGTCGAGGACGATTTCCCCTACCTGCCGTCGGGTTCGCAGATCGTGCTGGACCGGGTGGCGCAGAAGGTTGTGCTGAACAACATCAAGGCGCAGCTGCGGTTCAACCGCGCGCAACTGGTCCGGGACATCGCCTCGTACGCGGAGAAGGAACTCGAGGCCTACCTGCAGCGGTCCGGGAACGACGTGAAGGCGATCTACCGGTCCACCAAGGATTCGTGGACCGGCTACCTTCGCCAGGCCGGCCTCATCGAAGGGTTCTCGCCGCTGGAAACGGTCCTCCGCGGCAAGATCGACGACCTCTCCGACGCTGACGAGAAGAAGCTGCTCGGCCGGATGGCCGCGCTGATCCACGTGGACGATTCGGAACGCGCCGAGGCGTATTCGATGCTCGTCGGCGCCGACGCGCTCCGCTACGCGGAGCTCGGCATGCGGGAACAGACGTTCGCGCGCATGCTGTTCTACACGCTGTGGGACGACGGCGGCGGGTTCCCGTCGTACGACGCCGGCCTGGACTACCTGCGCGGCTACCAGTTCGTCTGCAGCGAGATCCGCCAGGTCGTGAAGCTCGGCGTGGCCGCGTCCAAGCACGCCGCCAAAAACCTCGGCGCAGGCCTGCAGCATGTCCCGCTGCTCTCACACGCTACCTACCGACGAGAGGAGGTCCTGGCGGCGCTCCAGTACGGGTCGCTGGAGCTCGGTAAGAACGTGCAGCACCGCGAGGGCGTCGCCTGGTGCCCGGCGACGTCCACGGACGCCTTCTTCGTCACGCTCAACAAGGACGGTAAGAAGCACTCGGCCACGACGATGTACAAGGACTACGCCATCAGTCCGGAGCTGTTCCACTGGGAATCGCAGAACGCGACCTCGCCCGGAAGCCCGACCGGCAAGCGGTACCTGAACCGGGCTGCTCATGGCTCGAAGGTCCTGATCTTCACGCGCGACACGTCTGAGGACGAGACCGGGCTGACCGTTCCATATACCTGCCTGGGCCAGGTGGACTATGTGCAGCACGCCGGCGAGAAACCGATTGCGATCACCTGGAAGTTGCACCGGCCGATGCCGGCGGATGTGTATGCGTCGGCGGCCGCGGTGGCTCAATGACATTTCAGATCTGACGTCGCCCTTGGGTTATTGAGCACGGGCGACACTATCTCCCAATCCAGGGCGGGAGGGCGAGACGGACTCGACGCGTTATTGTTTATGGACACCTGGGTCGCTGGCGCCGCAGTTTGGATGGGCAGACGAGAATTGCGGACGTCCGCGTGATTTTGGGAAGTTTGGACTCGAGCCCTCTCAGACGACATCTCATTCCGCAGGAGCTCTAGGGAAATGGAGTGGAGGCCTGCTCCGGCTCGATGTGCCGTTGTACCTTTGTACCTTTGTACCTTTGTACCTTAAAAGGTAAGCGGATAATCAACATCCATGTCACCGAAACACCGCCAGAGTGGACGAATTACTTGCGATTGTTCAGAGTAGATTTGCGTCGGTAACATTTGAGGGCCACAGATGTCCGCCGCTTTCGTTATGGGCGCTGAGTCCTTGGACCAGCACTGACAGCCGCCCCGACCATGCGGCGAGCCGGCTAGTATTGGCTGTCCTTGGCGATGTCGCAGAGTTGTGGGTCCCCTGATACGAATGAGGGCACGACGGAATCGCCACAACTTTGCCCAAAGCAGCGGTCAGGGGAAAGCAAGCCCGGCCAACCGGACGCTCCTCGGGCTCTCCACCCAGACCGAACGGCGGTACTTATTCGACGGCTTCCACCGCGATCCTCAACGCGTGCCAGCCAGCCTGAAGTGACATGATTAAGCGGCGAGAAATGCGAAGACCTTGCGTGTTGACACGCCGAGGGCCGGGGCTGGATGCCGATGTATATCTGGACGTTTTATGGAAGCACTTCGACCATCACTGCGCTGAATTGGGTGGGAGATTTTGCGGTCTGCGGGTACAGGTCGCAGCCCATGACCCAAAGCGGTTTAATGTGGGTTACTCCGATGCGCTTTTTGCTACTCTTGTTGTCCATTGGCTTGCGAATCTCTTCCCTCACGGCCTTCGCAGTTGCGGGCGCATCCGTTCCAATCCAGTAGAGCAGCACACGCTTCAAGCCGGTCGCAGGCAGCATTCCCTGGCGGAGGCTACGAAGCTTTTCAGAGTCTTCCTTGAGTTTCTGAACCGTGAAGCGGCCAGCTTCCACAAGCATTGTCTGCCCTGACTGCGCTCCCGGCGCGGGTTCCAGCACGAGGTCTACGCGTTTCGGGTTGGTTCCACCGGTACCGAACGGTGCCTCCCACCGGATGCCATATGAGCGGAGTAACGGCGACATCAACATGTATTGGTAGAAGAACTGCACGAGGGTCACTTCGTAGAACTCTTTCTTGGTCACAGAATGGCCCGGGCGTCCATGCGTGAGAACAAAAAGATCGGTCGCGGAGCGCTGCGCCGCAGGCTCGAGGAGTTGCATCAGCGATCTTTCCAGATCGTCAGTCGCAAGTGCCGGCCTGCCGCGTTGGTAATGCTCCAAGAACCGCGCCATCAATATCCCCGTTTCGATTGTTAGTAGGGGCTTACTTCCGCCGCCAAAATGAGAATAGCCGATCGCTGCCCATATGTTTTCCAGTACTTGATTATGGCAGTTTGAGTGGGGACCGGTTTTGCAGTCTGAGTTGGGCCCACTTCGCGGCTCTCCGGTTGAGGAATCGCAGTTTCAGTTGTTCCGCCGACCGTCACCACCTGCCGGCCAATGATCAACAAACGACACGAGGCACTATGGACGTTCGGCAAATTCAACAGGATCGCTAACGACGTCACCGGAGTGCCACCGGATGGCTTGGGCCACGCCGTCAGCCGTCCGGTGGACGGATGCCGCGACGCTCGACGGCAGACCTGACAAGGCTTCTTTTTGCCGCATGACGACCACGCGGATTTCTGCCCAGGTTATCCATGCGACGCAGTCAGGAATCGCGGTTCGCAGGCGTTCATAGTCCTCGGCCGTCATGCCGGCGCGATCGCAAACGGATTTAAGACCTGCTGCAACACCTGCCTCTACCTCATGAACGCCATTGCCAGCCAGCTTGATGGGTGGGGGGCTGGCCAAGATCAGTAAGAGCAAGGGGGCGCGGCCGCCGCTGTGCGCCTGCAGACACAATAGCTCCCGGGGAAGTTGCTCGCGATTAAACGCCGCCCCCTTCTTGAAGCCTTTTGCTTCAACCAAGACCTGAACCGACGGGCCTGTCACCCAAACGTCCGGCTGTACATCTATTCCAAGGGCGGGGAGCGGCAGGGAGCCCGGCAACACGTCAACGTCACTGCGCTCAACCTCGGTGGCCGCAGTCAGCCGAGCGTCATCGGCACCGTGGGCGCAACGCAAGATTTCCCCCAGGAACATGCCACGCGGGAGGTTGGACAGTCCTTGGAAGACCTCCGCAGTGAGAGGGTTTTCCATACCCCGACCGCCATCTCGATAGAGCTTCACCTTGGAGCCCTCCCACGAGATCTCGTGCAGCAGCCGACTGATGACAGAGGGCTTGTGGCCGGCTTCTATTTCGCCACCGTACTGCTCCATCAGCTGTAGGCCGGCCGTGCCCGGCGCCCCGCGTCGTAACCCCGCTGGAATCCGTACACGTCGATGACCTTGGCCAGTGGCAGCGGTCGATCAGAGTAACTGCCACCAAAGCGGAGCGTTGTGTACTGCTCGCTGAGACTTGAGAGCTCTTCGCTATGCCGCGCGTGGAATTCGCCCAAGAGCGTCAGGGAGCGGTCGTTGACTCTCGAGAAAGCAGTCTTCTCTCCACGTTTATCCGCCAACCCCCCGAAGCCGTGGCGAAAGTAGGTGTCGAAGGAGGGCAAGCAACCCCAGACGCCCAGCATCACCTTGCCCACAAGAGTCACACGCGCGACGTTGGGCGGCACGAGTTTCTGCCCGAGATCTGAATAGGCACCAATGATTTTGGCACGGACTGACGGGTCGAGGTAGCTGTCCGCGTCAATCCCGCGCATGGTTCGATTGAGAGTCTCAATCATGCGCACCGCTTCCGCGTAGTGGTGCACGTTAGTCTCGGCGAACAAGTAGGTCGATCCGCGCAACATGCCCCAACTGGCCAGGTAATAGCCCAGTTGAAGGCAGCTCCGTTCAAGATCCTGAGTGGGCTCGGGATGGTCTTGGAAGTAGTTGTAGCAATAATCCCAACTGCGTGACCGGCTCGTTATGCTCGGCTGCTCCGGCTGGGACACATCGAGGAAATCCCGTACAACTTTGGTGATGTTACCTGGCTCCACTATGCGCATTCGATGAGCCTACGACACGTCTGCGACAGGGCCGGGATCCGCCGTTGCCTGGTCTGCCCCGTCTAATGGACTAGCCAAGCGCGGATGACATCAGAAGTGCTCGGGAAGGGGACAGGGAAACGTTCGCACGCCGGTCGATTTCCCGGTTCAGCAGGCTCTGGAGTGGGCTAACTTACGCAGTAGCCAGACTGGCACGACGTGTCGATCAGTTTCGGTTGAGGCCAAATTTCCGTGTCATCAGAGCCGACTTGTAGTGGGACTCGGCCGAGTTCACCTCTGAGGACGGCGTACTCGGACCGAACACGCGGAGGAGACTGAAAACGAAGTGCCGGGCGTGGTCTGTCTTCGTCCTTGTGCCTTCCCCGGCTGCGCTGGCGAGGGCAAGCTCGCGGAGAGCGACGTTCCCGCCGTGACCGTCACGCGCGTAGGCCGTCCACCGCCCAAGGATGCGTTCGACACCGTCGGCCTTGCCGACGTACTGCTTCCCATTAGTGGAATCTGTAATGAGATAGATCCCCTGAACCTCTGACAAGGCAGCACGCCAGTCGGTGTAGCGGGGATCTTCCACCATGTCGCGTAGTTGGTGGTAGCTGAGCAGCACGCCATCAAACCCAGGGAACTGGACCTTGTCCCGGTCGGCAATCTCCACCACAGGCATGCGCGCGGCGCTGGCAGAGGCGGCGCTTCGGTGCCAGCTGCGGGGGGTGTCCCATTCGACCACGAGCCGGTCGTTGAGGGGCGCAAGAAAGCCTGACGGGCGCAGGTCGAAGAACCGGCACGACTCGGTGCGATCTGCGGTCACTTCCCCATGGTTCTCGAAGGTACCCCACAGGCGGGAGCGGCGCTGGCCGTCGGCGACGAGGATCACCCAGTATCGGGGAGGGTCCGAGGGGAAGCGACGAGGCGAGATATCCTGCTCTCTGGTGTAGGCGAGGACCCGCTCGTCGGTCAGATCCTCCGGCCCACGCAGGGCGCCAGGGTCGGCCGGCTTGAAGGTATGGCGGATGACGTGTACGTGCTCCGGCCGGACCGTTGGGGCATAGTCCGCGCCCATGCCCGTGAGCACATGACCGAGGGTGAGGGTTGCATGGGAAGCCGGTATGGCCGAGACATCCGTCTCGGCAGCCCCGCCGAGGGCAAGGGATTGCAGATCAGACACGGAAATACCATATGCCACCGGCTCGGGCGTTCTGCGGAGACATGACTGCCTATGTTCACTGGAGGGCTAAGCGCGCCGTGGCATGGCGATCAAAATAGCCTTGGGGGAGCGTCCTACTGAGCGTGTTCCAGTTCCCTAAAGTGCCGAAAATGTGTGTCAGTTCAGAAGCCGTTTGCACCCTCGGAAGGCGGAGTTGCTCCCAAGTTACGAAGATCCCCATAAGACAATGATTAGATGGGTCCACCCCCGGGCGTCACCGTTGCATCGTGCTGGGGTTCCTATGGGGTGAAGCAACGGAGCTAGGAGCCACACGTGTCAACATCAGCTGTTGCCGCGCCGCCGTTGCCGGAGCCCGGCCAGGTTGTCGAAGTCCGCGGGTCAACCTGGGCCGTGGCCAACGTTCAGGCGCAGGGACTGCCCCGCAGCCCGGCGGACGAATCAGCGGCGCAGCTTACACACGTGGTCGATCTACAGTCCCTTGACGAGGACCGTCTCGGGGAGCAGCTGTCAGTGGTGTGGGAGCTGGAAGTAGGCCACACAGTCACCCCGGCTCAGGGTCTGCCGGAGACGATCTACGCCGAGCAGTTCGATGATCCAACCACCCTTGCCGGCTTTGTCGACGCAATGCGGTGGGGAGCCGTCACCAGCGCCGACCCCAACCGCTACCAGGCTCCGTTTTGGTCGGGCGCTAATGTTGAGGCCTACCAGCTCGAACCTCTGCGCCGTGCCCTCGGCGCGCCGCGCACCAACCTGCTGCTGGCCGACGATGTCGGCCTGGGAAAGACCATCGAGGCGGGCCTGGTGATTCAGGAACTGCTGTTGCGGCACCGTGCCCGCACCGCTGTGATCGTGTGTCCTCCGAGCCTGTCACTAAAATGGCAGGACGAGATGCGGGACAAGTTCGGGCTGGACTTCATCATCGTCAACTCCGAGCTAATGGCAGAAGTACGCCGCACCCACGGACTGCACGCCAACCCGTTCCTGATGTTCCCCCGTGTCATCGTGAGCATGGCCTGGCTGCCCCAAGTCCGCTCCCAGCGGCTGCTGCGCGACGTGTATGCGCAAGTAAAAAGCCCAAAGACGGCGAAACGCTTCGCATTCGACATCCTCGTTGTCGACGAGGCCCACCACGTCGCCCCGTCCAGTCCCCCCGCAATCGCCGGAGGCCGCGGGTACGCCGTGGACACCCAGCGCACCGTCGCGGTGAGGGATCTCGCGGAACGCTGCGAACACCGGCTCTTCCTCTCCGCGACCCCGCACAACGGACACCCGGAATCCTTTACCGCACTGATGGAAATGATCGACTCCCGGCGCTTCTCCCGCGGCGCGCTCCTGGATTCCAAAGCACTCAAGGATGTAACCGTCCGCCGCCTCAAGAGCGACCTGACCGGCAAGGACTTTAAAAAGCGCAAGGTCAGCGCCCTGCCCTACACCCCGCGCGACGACGAGCAGGAGATGTTCCAGCTCCTGGATCAGATTGTCGTCAAAAGTGCCAAGGCCAACGGCACCAAACCCAGCGGCGACATCGTCACCATGCTGCTGAAGAAGAGGTTCCTGTCCAGCCCGTTCGCTTTCGGACAGACCCTCTCGCACTACCTCAGCGCCAAGGCCGGCCGCGGTCTGGCAGACGATGACTACGATGACGTCTTCGGCGAGGGACAGTCGGATGAGGAAGAGGGCCTGTGGGAGCAGGACGAGGCCGAACGGCTACGTGAATCGAAGGGCTCCGATCCGCTGGTCGCGGCGGAGCCGGAGCAGCTCCAAGCTCTTACGGAATGGGGCCTGAGCTACGAATCCCGGGCAGACTCCCGACTCGATGAACTGTTGAAGTACCTCGAATCGGTGTGCCGTCCGGACGGCAAAGACTTTTCGACAGATCGAGTGGTTGTATTCACCGAGTACGCCCACACTGTCGACTGGCTCACCCGGGTGCTGACCCAGCGCGGATACGGGGACAGGCTCGCCGTAATCCAGGGCTCCACCCCGCCCGAGGACCGCGAGTACATCCGCTCACAGTTCACCGAGGACCCGGAGAAAGAACCGGTACGGGTTCTGCTCGCCACGGATGCTGCTGGCGAGGGTATCGATCTCCAGACGCACTGCCACCGGCTGGTGAATTTCGACATCCCGTTCAACCCGTCCCGTCTGGAGCAGCGCATCGGTCGAATCGACCGGTACGGCCAGAAACAGGAACCGCTGGTCTTCCACTTCGCCCCCGCCAGTGACTCCTCCGTCTACGCCGCAGACGCCTCCTTCATGGCCCGCGTCGCGAGGAAGGTCGCAAATGTCGAACAGGATCTCGGCTCGGTAAACCAGGTCATCGGCGACGAGATCCAGCGCCACTTTGGCAAGCGGACACCTGCGCGGTCCAAGGCGAAAGGCGTCGACACAAACGACGTCATCAACACAGCCCTGGCCGGCGGCATGGAACTCAACGCCAGGCTGACACAGCTTGAACAGGGGTACGAGGCCTCGCGCAGTGAGATGCATCTGGATCCGGCCAACCTGCGCCGAGTGGTTGATACCGCCTTGCGGATCAACCACCAGCAACCGCTCACCGCGAACCACGACTTCGAGGAGTTCACCGACGCCGAAGTGTTCGATGTGCCCAGTCTTTCGGCGGGATGGAGCGCGGCCCTCAAAGGTTTGCCGACACGTCTGAAACCTGAAATCATCCGTCCGATCACCTTCGACCCGCAGGCAGCGGACGGGCGTAACGAACTCGTGTACGTGCACCTCGGACACCCCATCGTGCAGAAGGCACAGCGTCTCTTGCGCCGCTCTTTGTGGAGCGTCGACTCGCCGCTCAGTCGCGTCACCGCCGTCGTGGTCGACGATCTGCCCGAATCATTTGTCGCCGCGGTCACCCGCATGGTCTTGGTTGGGCGGGGCGGCATCCGCCTGCACGAGGAAGTGTTCCTGGCCGGCGTCCGGTTGCATGGACGCCGCGCGATGGCAGAGGAAAAAGCCGAAACCGCACTGGACCACGCACTCGACGGCGAGAAAATCGCACCGGCGGACGAGCGCGTCCGCGACCAGCTCTGCGACCTGTGGAATATCCCGGACGCCCCGCTGCGCGTCCGGCTCGAAGAGTCCATGCAGGCCCGCGCCGGCCGACGCCACGAGCTCGTCCTTGAACAGTTGACGCGCCGCCAGGAAGCAGACGTCCAGCGGGCACGGGACATCTTCGCTGCGTTCCGGACCAACCTCCGAGACTCCCTCGCACGTCTGCGCCGAGCCGACGAAGAGGCCGCGGCAATGCTCCTGCCCGATGACCAGCAGCGCCAGCGCAGCCGGGACATCGAAGCGATGGAACGGCGCCTGGACGAACTCGACGACGAGGAAGCCCGTGAGATCGACGCGATCAAAGAGCGGTATGTCGACGTCAAGCCGCACACCACGGCGGCGGCGGTCGTGTTCGCCCTCACCCGTGAAGACGCAGAAGGATGGACCAACTGATGGCCCGACCCAAGAAGGTCACCGGTCCGAAGACCAACGCTACAGACCTGCACCGGGCGTGGCTCCAGCTCGTCGACACAGACGGGCCGTTCCTCGCCATCCCGCCGCTCAAAAGGGTATGGCCGAACGGCATCCCGGACTTCCGCGCCACTCACCCTGACCGCTTCGAAGCCCTGGTCGATGCCCGCAAGGCGTTCGAGTCCGCTTGGGAAGCCCTTGACCGCGACCCCGACAGTGACATCAGGCTGGGCGGCTACCGAACAGAACGCGACAAGTGGGTCGAGACCGTTCTGCGGGACGTCGTCGGCTGGGGTGAATCACTGGAATGGGGCATCGTCTCGGGCGTAGAGGCACAGTCGCCCAACCGGGCGGTCACCGTCACCGCGCAGGGGGCCCTTCTCAGTGTGGAGGATATTGGCGCGCTCGTGCTCGTCGTGGATCCGACGGACTCATTGCGCCAGACACCCAACGACCTGTGGGCCGCAACTCCAATCGACCGCTGCGAGGCGCTCCTGCGCGAAAACAGGGTCGAGATCGGCATCGTCACTGACGGTCGTTGGTGGGGCCTGGTCTGCGCCCGCGAGGGCAGCATGGCAGCTTCCGGCATCGTGGACGCGCTCACCTGGGTCGAAGAGCCCCGGGCACGCGACGCCTTCCTTACTCTGGTCGGGAGACAGCACATCATCGGCGGCGATCCCGCCGAGCGCCTTCCTGTGCTTTTCAACGAATCCATTGCCGCAGCCGAGGAGATCACTGAAGCGCTCGGCGCGCAGGTGCGCCGGGCCGTCGAACTGCTCATACAGTCGTTCTCAGAGTCTGCTGCCGAGACAGAACGCCGTGGCTTGCCCTACCCGCTTCCCGACCGTTCCCACGACATCTACGAGGCTGCCGTCACCTTAATGATGCGGGCGGTGTTCCTGTTGTTCGCCGAAGAGCGCGGCCTGCTGCCGTCTGGGGAGCTGTTTGAACAGGGCTATGGCATCGCCGGCGAACTTGAGCGACTCACTGGCCGGCGGAACGACGATAGCGAGGAAGCTCTCGACGCCACGTCGCTGACCTGGCACCGGCTGCTTGCGACCAGCCAGGCCCTCTACAAGGGTGCATCATTCGAGAACCTGCGCATGCCTGCCTACGGCGGATCGCTGTTCGATCCGGCACGGTTCCCCTTCCTCACGGGTACAGATGAACAGGGCGCTCTGGCCGTCACGGTCTCCGACCGGGTAATGCTCCACGTGCTGCGCTCCATTCAGGTGGCGTACGTGAAAGGGGAAAGTCGGCAGATTTCGTTCCGCGACATCGACGTCGAGCAGATCGGCTACATCTATGAAGGCCTGCTCGGCTATACCGCGACACGTGTCAGTGAGCCCACCCTCGGCATCATAGGAACCACTGGAGCGGAGCCCGAGGTCCCGCTGACCATACTTGAAGAACTGGCGACTACCCACGCCGACCCGAAGAAGCTCGCCGCGGCGGTCCGCGAATGGGTTGAGGAAGACCAGCCCTCGGCTAGCCCGTCGTCAGCGGCGACCATCGCCAAAGCCATCACCGCTGAGGCCGACCCCAGTGCAATCAGTGCCCTCGCCCAGGCCGTCGGCGACGACAACACGCTGCGCGACCGCATCAGGCCATGGCTTGGGCTCATCCGACCGGACCTGCGTGGACACCCGTTTGTAGTCGTGGCCGGTGGTCTGGTCGTGAAAGAGACCCCTTCCCGAAAGAACGCCGGCGCCCACTACACGCCCAAGTCCTTGGCTGAAGAGATCGTTCTCCATGCTCTCCAGCCGCTGTGCTACTCCCCCGGCCCACATCAGAACGCTGACGGCGAGCAGTGGAAGCTGAAGTCTTCCGACGAGCTTCTCGGCCTCAAGGTCGCCGATATCGCCTGCGGGTCTGGCGCGTTCCTCGTGGCTGCTGCCCGGTACCTCGCCGACCGCGTGGTGGAGGCATGGACTGAAGAAGACCCCGCCAACTCCCACCGCAAGGACCTGTATGGGCGTGCCATCCGCCAGGTCGTTGCTAACTGCCTGTACGGGGCAGACATCAACGACATGGCTGTCGAGATGTGCAAGCTCTCCCTCTGGCTCGTATCCCTCGATCGCGACCTTCCATTTTCCTTCGTCGACGACAAGGTCTTCCTCGGCAACTCCCTGCTCGGGCTCACCAGCCTCGACCAGCTCCGCAAACTCCACATCGACCCGACGCGCGTTTCCTCCAGCCAGATGTTCGACATCTTCGACGTCGACATCGACACAATTGTCCGTAAGGCAGTTGCACTGCGCGAACGTCTCTCCACCGAGATAGACGAAGACGATCCCGCCCGCAGCAGCGTTGCAAAGCATCGGCAATTGCGGGAGCTCCGCGAGATCACAGCGTCGCTACGCACGATAGCCGACGGTGTGATCGCCGCTGGTCTCCCGCTAGGTGGAAAGCCCGGCAAGGCACTCGATGAGGCCTACGGGAACCTGCGCGAAGCTGTAAAGCGGGCACACCCGGGCCCGCGTGACGGAGAGCCGGAGAGTAATTGGCTCGCCACCATCATTGACCGCGGCCTCAGGCCGATGGTGCAGACCGATTACGAGCGCTGGCAACCGCTGCACTGGGTGCTTGAAGCGCCTGACGTCATGGTCGATCACGGCGGCTTCGACGCGATCATCGGAAATCCCCCATTTTTGGGCGGGCAGAAGCTCTCCGGTGCGATGGGGACAAACATTCGAGATTGGCTTGTTGAAGTTCTGGCACGCGGCGTTAAGGGGAGCTCAGACCTTGTAGCGTACTTCTTCCTCCGCGCCCTTGCTGCACTCAACACCCGGGGAGTGCTTGGTCTCATAGCGACTAACTCGATTGCGCAGGGTGCATCTCGGGAGGTCGGACTCGACCAAATGGTTGCCGATGGTTTCACTATTACTCAGTCAATCCAAAGCCAGATTTGGCCTGCTGCGAGTGCAAGCTTGCAGTATGCCGCGGTGTGGGGAACCGTGTCATTCGTCCCAGACACACTTCCCCGAGTTAGTGATGGTCGGCGGGTCAAGCGAATCTCTTCACTTCTCGAACCGAGCGGTCGTGTGGACGGCAATCCAGCAGCACTAAGAGAAAACCAGGGCGTTGCATTCCAAGGCTGCACAGTACTGGGTAAAGGATTCGTGCTTGACCCTGCTCAAGCGTCTGACTGGATAGCCCGATCCGCAAAGAATGCCGAGGTGCTACATCCCTACCTTAATGGAGAGGACGTCAACTCACGCCCCGACTGCTCAGCGTCACGTTGGGCCATCGATTTTGACCATGCTCCCTTGGAAACGGCGGAGACCTATGCGTTGCCGATGCACCGCGTACGCGAGGAAGTCCTGCCCGAGCGCTTAAAGAACAACCGGAAAGTTTATAGAGACTACTGGTGGCAATACGGCGAGCGTCGACCAGCCATGAGGAAAGCAATCGCAGGACTTGAAGACTTACTGGTCATCGCGCTAACCAGCAAGTCGCTCATGCCCGTGAGGGTCACAACCAACCAAGTATTCAGTAATGCTGTGAACGTGGTGGCTACAGCGTCCTTTAGCGATCAGGCTGTTCTGTCGTCGAGCATTCATCAAGGGTGGGTGGTGAAGTACGGGTCCGGGATGAAGTCTGATCCTCGATATACCCCATCCGACGTGTTCGACACTTTCCCGCGACCACAGCCGACCGAATGGCTCGAACAGGTCGGACGAACGCTTGATGAGGAGCGCCGTGAGGTTATGTTGCGGCGCGAGCTCGGGCTGACGAAGCTCTACAACTTCGTGAACGACCCCTCAGTTTCCGACTCAGTGGATCCTGATGTCGCCAGGTTGCGAGCAATCCACGCAGAGGTGGACGACGCAGTCTTGGACGCCTACGGCTGGTCTGACATAGCACTGGACCATGGCTTCCACACCTATCGCCAGATGGAGCGGTGGACGGTGAGTCCTGTCGCCCGGGTCGAGATCCTTGACCGGTTGCTTGAAGAAAACCACCGCCGGGCGGCTGCTGAGGCCGCTGCGCTTCCGAAGAAGGCGGCGAAAGCCAGAAAAGCGAAGTCAATGTCGGATGGAATGGAGACATTGTTCTCATGAGCGAGACCACGACCACGCGACCACCACAGAAGCCTTACGAGCTCACCCATGAGCTGGATGGCTCCTCGTTCATGGTGCGCGAGAACCTGGCCGACATCCTGGAGCGGGAACTGCTCGGGCCAATCCACGGACCTGAAGAAGTTCTGCCGTTTAGCCCCCGCTCTCAGTACCTGGTGGGGCACATCGCGCCAGTGAAGCTCACAGGCAAGGCACTCAAAGATGGCGAATTCGAAAGCGCCCCGGAGCGCGGGCACATCGTTGAGGCCCGCATGGACGATGACGCTGCGCGCGAGCAGCGCGGCGTTCCGGCATTCGCCGCCGACGAGACGACGGCGGATGCGGAGGACGATGACACGGAGGATCGCACCCCAAAACAAGGGCTGATGATCCCGGCGTCAATGGGCCTGCGGTTCCAGGTGCCGGCAGACCTGACTGCGTTCGCGGTCACCGCATCATGGGGTACATACTCGACGGTCGAGACCGATCAGGTCACCAAAGCCGGCCGCCCGATCCGTCACTACCAGCGCACTCCCGTCGAAGAACCACGCACGATCAAACTCGCCGACCTGACCCCGGGGAAGACTGCGACGATAACGTTGCGGGACTCGATCTGCCTGCGGGTGGACAGGTATGACGATCCGCAGTTTGGCCGGGTTCTGGTGGAGATTGCACTGTGCAATGACCGGGAGACGCCGATGCCGATCCCGGTTAACATGTGGATGTTCCAGACCCAGCTCCGCGTTAACGCCGGCGGGGAGGAGGTGTTTCTCCCGGTGCGGGATGTCCTGGAGCAGGACTGGCCGGAGCATGACGACGAGGTCAAGCGGTTGAACCTCCAGTACCGCAACCGTTTGGAGTTCGCGATCGGTCGCACGTGCTCGGTGGATTGGGTGGCGCGCAATGGTTCACGGCGGGCAGCTGAGGTCTCTACGACGTGGCTTCCTGTCGCTGAGACGCCGCAGACACGCGCACGATCCGTGAAGGACGCGCTGCTGTCGATGGATGCGCTTTCGAAAGTGACCCCAGAGGGGCTGAAGGCTGGGCTGGCCCCCTTGGTTTCCGGCTACGGCGCGTGGCTCGACGAACAAAAAGTCACGGCGACGAATCTTCCCGCACATCTTCAGGAAACCGCCGAGGCTGTCCTGTGGGATGCGTCCCAGGCACGCCAACGGCTTGCCGACGGGCTCGAACACATCGCCAGCGATCCTGAAGCGCTGCGCTGCTTCCAGTTCATGAACCGCGTGATGCGTGATCAGCGCATCGCCTCTCAGGTAGCAGCCCTGCGGGCATCTGATCCAACAGTGACCATCGAGCAAGCACAGGCAGCAGTTGCCGCAAAGGGTCCGGGCGCAGCCTCCTGGCGTCCCTTCCAGCTTGCGTTCATCCTCATGCAGCTTGGCGCACTGACGGACCCGACAGCACAATTCCGCAGCGCCGATCACCTAGCTCGTGTGGAGCTACTGTTCTTCCCCACCGGCGGTGGCAAGACCGAGGCCTATCTCGGCCTTGCCGCCTACACGTTCGCGATCCGCCGCCGCCAAGGGCTACTCCCCTCGACAGACGGCCAGCTCGACGGGCGCGACGGCGTAGCGGTTCTCATGCGGTACACCCTGCGACTGCTGACCGCCCAGCAGTTCCAGCGGGCAACTACCTTGATGTGCGCGGCCGAGCTGGCGCGTCGCGAAAAGGAGGAGATCTGGGGAGCCGAGTCATTCCGCATCGGGCTGTGGGTAGGCACCGACGTGAGCCCGAAACGGTTCGAGGAAGCGGACGAGCAGCTCACCAAGGCCAACGAATATGGTTCCCACCGGCTAACAGTCCTCCAGATTCAGCGGTGCCCATGGTGTGGCACGCCCATTACCGCCGCCCAGGTCAAGACTGATGCGACGATGCGCCGGGTATTCGTTTACTGCGGCGACGACCTCGCCCGCTGCCCCTTCTCCATGGGCGGCCTTGTCGACGAAGGACTGCCGGTACTCACCGTCGATGAGGAGATTTACCGCCTCACCCCCGCCTTTGTAATCGCGACCGTGGACAAGTTCGCCCGGCTTGCCCGCGAGGGCGAGGCCGCCTCACTGTTCGGTTACGTCAGCCGCAGGTGCGGGCGACACGGGTACGTCCATCCGGACTACAGCAACTGCGACATCACGACGACCCACCCGGCGAGCAAGTACGGGCACCCGGCAGCGACCGTGCAGACCGTCAACCGGCTGCGGCCGCCGGACCTGATCATCCAGGACGAGCTGCACCTGATCACCGGGGCCCTCGGCACAGCTGTCGACCTCTTCGAAGCCGCCGTAGAGACCCTGTCCTCATGGGAAACCCCAGCCGGCAAACCGGTGAGACCCCTGATCGTGGCCTCGACAGCGACCGTGCGCAACGCCCAAGATCAGGTGCGGGGACTCTACGGGCGGCAGGTCGAGATATTCCCCCCACAGGTGCTCGACGTCGCCGATACCTACTTCTCCCAGGAAGTGCCGCTCAGCCGGGAGAACCCGGGACGGCGGTACCTTGGTGTCAGTGCCCAGGGCGTGCGCCTCTCCAGCGCGGAAATCCGACTCGCCGAGGTACTCCTACTGGCGAGCCAGCTCCTATTCGACAGGGCGGGGAGCGCTGCGGACCCGTACATGACGCTGGTCGGCTACTTCAATGCCACCCGTGAACTCGCTGGCATGGCCCGGTATATCGCCGACGATGTGGCAAACAGGGTCGGTAACCCGCGCAAGGACTCGGGCTTCCCGAAGCGATACGGCGCAGCGTACGGCAACCTGCACACTGCCGAGCTGACCTCCCGGATCGCCTCGGCCGAGATCGGCAGGACCCTGGACCGGCTCGGGTTGGAGTTCGACCCGAATTTTGACACGACGGCCGCGGTCCAGGGCCGTGTAGCCGCCATCCGGGAAGGCAAGAAGGCTGCCGGCAGGAAAGAGGCGCCGTTCGACGTCGTCCTAGCGACCTCCATGCTCCAAGTCGGCGTGGACGTGCAGCGCCTCGGGCTCATGCTCGTGGTCGGGCAGCCGAAGAACACCGCAGAGTACATCCAGGCATCCTCGCGCGTCGGCCGCGACCCCTCTGACCGGCCCGGTCTCGTAGTCGCCCTCGGGAACTGGGCCCGTCCACGAGACTTGGCTCATTTCGAGCAGTTCCGGAACTACCACAACACGTTCTACGCCCAGGTCGAGGCGCTCTCGGTGACCCCGTATTCGCCAACCTCGCTGGAGCGCGGTATCGACGGGCTGCTGGTCAGTGTTGCCCGGGTGCTCCAGGCTCCCGTCCCTGATGGGCTCTCCCCGGAACGCAGCGCCTGGCGGATCAAGGAGCATCCAGAGGCGCTCGAAGCGCTGGCGGACCGGCTGAAAAAACGCATCGCGGCCGCTGCTCAAAACGAGGACATCGCCAAGAAGGCAAGTGACCTTCTCGTGAACCGCATTGACCGCTGGAATCAGCGTGCGAAGCGGGCCGCGGAGATGAGCAAGACTCTGGTGTACGAACGCACCGGAGAAGGCGACAAGTACCTGCCGTTGATCATCAGCCCCGAGAATGCCAGGGCATCGGTCGGAGGGTCCTCCGAAGCGCCGTTCGTTATTGCCAATTCGATGCGTGAAGTGCAGCCGGAAATTAATGTGCTGGTCAGCCCGCTTTCTGAACGGCTGTTCTCGCGGGCACCCGAGGGAGCCCCGAAGTGGGCCCTGCCGATGGGAGAGGACGATTGATGGCCGAAACCATCTCCACCGATAAAGACAATGCGGAGCGGCTAAACAGCCTCGCCATGTTCCACGATCCCGGGCAGACGCTCGACCCGCTGACTGACGCCGAAGAGGGCAAGGTCAAGAACCGTGCAAAGGTCGGCTCCGCACGCCCCTCCTCGCTGCTCTACACCTATGGCCCAGGCGCGATCATGGACCTCCCAGGGTTTGCTGTCATGCCGGCCGGGCTCGACGACTGGGAACCGATCTGGAAGCGCCGGGAATTCACCCCGACCATCGTCGAACCACGGCTACTGAATGTCGTACGGCTTCACCTCGGGCCTCAGGTTGACTCGCTCCGCCCGTTTCCGTGGCAGCCGAAGAAGGGAGCGATGTCCAAGGAAGGATCCGACCTCGGCGTTCCGGCGCGCGTCTTCCCGCAGTGGTTGCGCTGCACAGGCTGCGACTACCTCGGACCTCTGCCGCGCTTCAGCTACACGAATACCCATCCCTTCCGCCCGGACTTGGCCCAATTCACCCACCAGAGCTGTCCGGGCCGTGGCAGGAAAGCGGCCGGAGCAGCCGGAGGGAAACGCCAGAGCCCGGCCGTTCCGGCCCCGCACCTGCTGACCTGCACCAACGGCCACCTCGACGAGTTTCCCTACACACTATGGGTGCACCGCGGCGGAATATGCCCGAAAGCCGAGGCACCCGACCTGAAGATGCGGGACGCGAACATCGGTCAGAGCATCGGCTCCGTCATCAGCTGCGCCTCTTGCGGCGCATCCCGTGGCATGGCCGAAGCCCAGGGCGCAGCCGGGCGGGACAAACTCCCGCAGAAATGCCGTGGACGACACCCGCACCTGAACGCCTTCGACGCGGAATGCGGCGCCCGTCCCACGCTGATCATGATGGGGGCATCCAACCTCTGGTTCTCCTCCACCCAGTCGGTCATTGTCATGCCCCGCACCGACGCTGAAGAAGCCGAAGCCCTCGCTGACCAATTGCGCGCTGCGGTGGGAATCGAAAAGATCGCCAAGTACGCCTCCGATCTGGACACCCTCAGGGACGTGGCAGACGGAAAGATCGACCTCAAGGATGTGTCTGACCAGAGCCTTGCGGCCGCCGTCGCGGACGTCCTCGCGCCCGTCGATCCCGAGGAGGTCCGCCAGGAGAAGCTCGCCACTTGGGACCCGGTGGAGCTGCTCGTGCCGGAATGGCGGTACCTGCAAAAGCCAGCTCTGTTCCCGCAGCAGCAAAACTCCAGCGGCCTAATGGTCACCGAGATGCAACGAGGGCAGAACCTACACGCGCGCATTGCGCGAGTCGTCGCCGTCAACCGCATGAAAAAGATCAACGCCGTTCTCGGGTTTACCCGGCTCGACGAGATGGACCGGGTGAACGACCTTGCCAGCCGCCTCGTCAAACTAACGCGCAAAGGCAGACCAGCCTGGGTGCCGGCGACCGAAGACCGCGGCGAGGGAATCTTCCTTCAGCTCGACCTGAAAGCCGTGGACGAGTGGGAAAAGAAGATCCTCGACTCCTCGCTATGGGCAGCTCACAGGCAGGCACACCGACTGAACTTCTCCCGCCGCTTCTCGGAGACCGCCGCGTCAGTCGACCCCGACACCCGGCTGCCAGGCCCGCGGTACTGGCTGCTGCACACCTTCGCCCACACGCTCATTCGGGAGATGGCAATGTCCTGCGGCTACGGCGCGGCCAGCCTCACCGAACGCATCTACGGATGGCCTTCGGGGCCGCAGCGCGAGGCGGCAGCCGGACTGCTCATCTGCACTACCGCCTCCGACAGCGAGGGAACTCTCGGCGGGCTCGTCGCACTGTCCGAGCCCGCGCGCTTGGAGGGCCTCGTTATCTCGGCTCTGCGCAGGGCGTCGCGGTGTTCCTCGGACCCTGTTTGTGCGGTGCGCACTCCCAGCGATCCGGAGGACTTCCTCCATGGTGCGGCCTGCCACTGCTGTACGTTCGCTTCGGAGACCTCGTGCGAGAAGTCGAACCGGTTCCTGGATAGGCGCTTTCTCCTGGATCTGCCGACCATCATGGGTCCGGCCGTGCCCGGGTTCTTCGGGAGCGTTGATGCCTTCTGACCCTTTTGGGGCGCTCGGAGAGTTTCTCACCGGTTCCGAAGCCGAAGGCCTGGCCGTACAGCTCGCCACCGGCCAGCACGTCACCAAGGCCCTCGGAGCGGTCAGCGCATCCCGTCGAGAAAAAGCCCGTGGACTCCTTACAGCCGCCGGGCTAGGGCACACGGAGGTTGAGCGGTCGGTTGCTGTCCTACAGGCTGTGGCCGGAGCCAAGGCCGTCCATCGAGATCTCAGACCTGTCTGGACCATGCCCGGCAACGAAGCCAAAATCGGTCACCTCACGGGCGAGTTCCACCGGCTCGTCCGCTCCGCCCGCCAGTCCGTGACCTGCGCAACGTATAACTTCGAGAAGACCTCGAAGATGTGGACAGTGCTCCGGGAAAGCGCCGAACAGCCCGGCGTCACCGTCACCGTCTACGTCGACGGGGACAAGGCCGACGCCGTGAACATCAAAGCCCATCTCGGGCGTGCGACTGTCTATAGATCCGCCGTTCTGCCAACCGGCAAACCCGTGGTCAGTCATGCGAAGTTCGTCGTCATCGACCATGAAATGCTGTTGCTGACCAGCGCCAACTTCTCCTTCAGCGCCGAGAACCGCAACATCGAATTCGGTCTTCTCTTACAAGACTCCGCTCTCGCCCAGTCTGTTGAGTCCACGATCGCCAGCAAGCACGGCACGCTCTACCAACTGGTACAGAAATAGCCCGCACGCCGACCCCATGAAGGAGGAGCATGAACGAGAGTTTGGCCGTCCCGCTCATTGCAGCAGTCCTCGCCGCCGTTGGCGTTCTGACCGCGGCGTTCCTCACTCATAGGTGGACTCTGAGGCGCGAGGACAGGAGCGATCGACGGGCGGTGGAGCGCGAGGCGGCGGCCTCCCTCTGCGAGAGACTGTATAGCCTTCAAAAGCTCGTCGTGCGATCGGAGATCCACCCCGTCCCGTCTCAGGAGATCTTTGAGGCAGTCGCGCTTTGGGAGACCACGTACCGCAGGCATGAGACTTTGCTCCCTAGCTCCTGGCGTCATGTCAGGAGAAGCGTCGCTTCCGCGCTAGGGGAGCACTTCGGTGCGATCGGAACGTCGAATCTCTTCTCCGTTCCCGAGGACTATCCTGTTGCGGCTCACGACACGGTCTGGTGGGACAACGCCTGTGACTATCTGCAATACCTCCACCATCAGCTGTCGCGATGGGGACACAAGCCGATGGACGCCCACAAGATCAAGATTCACGACTTCGATACATGGCTTTCTCAGCGTCGCTGAGATGGAGTCGCGCCCGTAGCGGCGGGTGATGTCTTGAGAGACGACTCCGCCGGCGCGGTGCAGATCTCTCGTTTACCTGCGGGGCGGGCGGCCGCGGGTCCTGCCGGTCTGCCACCCTGGGACGGCGCCGTCCAGGAGCTTGACCTTGTCGGGAGCGAGGTCGCCGCGGCGGTGTTTGTACCGCTGGGTGTGGATCCACACGCCTAGGGTATGTTCCCGCTCAGAATCGCAGTCCTTGTGGCGGGGCCAGTCGTGGCCTTTCTCGCGGTGGGCCGCGAGCTGAGCGAGGCGGCAGTGCCAGCGTTCTTCGTCCTCGGATTCCCTGCGGTTTTTCTGCCACCCTGGCATCTGGGCCAGACCGTCACGGTGGGCCGGGTCGAGGGTCCCCTCGGCTGCTTCGCGGCGTCGGTCCGAGAGCCACCGGGCCATAGACCTTTCTTTCTTGTCCTCGGAGCGGTCCCGGGGGAGCCTGCCTTCGGCCTTGATCCAGGCGATGATCTCTTCCACGCGGGCAAGTTCCGCGGGGGAGGGGCCAGCCTTGGTGCCGTAGGCGGCCAGGTGAGCTGCCTCAAGCTCCGGGTCCCTCCGGCGCGCGATGACCAAGTGATAACCGACTGTGGCGGGCTCGGCGCCAACGAGGTCAGCGATGCGTTTCCGGCTCAGCCCGAGCCGGTACATCAACACCCACTCCGCCTCAGGGGCGCGCCGCAATTTGCTGTCCATGGTGGGTGTCATCTTGCCACGGCGCCGGCTCGGAGCGGTCCACCGTTTGGGGCAATGTTTTGATGTGCACGGGTCGTGACTCTGACGCTGCGCAGGTTGTTCGGCACCACCCCGGTCCGACAGGGACCTCCGGGCCAGTCATCGTCACCCAAGCCAGCACCGCCCTCAGACACTCCCGGTCCAACTATTGCCACTTATACCCAGTTCTAGGGGCTCCTAGGGAAAACCGTAGAACCCCCTAGAACTGGGTATAAGTGCGGGTTGAACGCGGGGGAAACCCCCAGGGCCCAAGTCAGGTGAACATGGCAGTTCTGACTCGGGACCGGTGTGACGGCTGGAACGACAGATGCCACCCCCCGTCTGGACAAAGACCCAGGAACGCGACACTAGATCCGAAGGGCCCCTACTGTTGGGGCTACTACATTGCTGCAGGAATGCCGAAGCGCTTCCCAACGAGTATGCGGACGGCCGCTTCCAGGGGCTGATCTTCCAGCTCCACGCCCTCGCCCCCGTAGCGAATTCCCGTTTCGTCGCCCACCGCTTCGATGTCAAAAAGGTTGAGGACCTCGGCCACGCGCATCTGATACTCGGTGGCGGTCATTTGGCGAGACGCACGAACTGGAATTGTGCTGAGGGTGCGCGCGACTTCTGCATCGGATTCGATCATGGGCGCACTTTTCCATGACGTTCGCCATTGCACAAGGGGCCCCTTCGGATCGCATACGAGAGTATGAGGCGACGTCAGGCATTGGCTGGGTGATGATGACGCTGTAGCCGAGGCTGTGGAGCTGGCGGATGGCGGGGTTGGTGGCCTTCTGTGGGTCGCGAGCGGCTCGGGACCTTCGTCGAGGTCCTGGTATATGACTCAACTTCACACTTGACCCGTCCCGGCCTTCCTGAACTTGACCTGACACGTACGGGTCCAAGCCCACAGGTGGGTACCGTTCAAGCCGTCCTGGTGGGCTCTGATCAGGTTGACACAATCAATCACGGCGAGAATCCCGTCCCTACATGCCTAGGTCATGTCCAGATGCTGATCACGACGTCATCAGTATCGCCCGCTTGGTGAACACGCGGATACTCCTTGGCTGAATTCAATAAAGATGTGTCTGAGCACATGTACCGCCAGCTCCGCGGACAATTGCCGGTAGCAGCTGCTTGACCGTCAGGCGAACGTGTAGGAGAGCTGCTCGTTGTAGATGAATCTGATCTCGTCGGGCGCGTCGAAATCGACGACGCCCGTGACGAAGATGCAGTCTTCACCGCCGTCCATGCTAAACACGTCAGGTATCACGGCTTTGTTTGCGCCCGCAGTGCTTAGGAACCGAAGAAAGTGCTGCTTGCTGTCCAAGGTCAGGCCCAGATCGACTTTTCGACCCGTCCCCTTCTCGCGAAGGCGGGCACTCAGCTGGCCCTGCTCGTTCCTGTACTCTTCGATGTAGCACTTTGTGCTCTTTGTCTGGCTCACGCTCGTGTCCTATCTATGGTCGAGTGTTCGACCTTATCCTGAGCGTTCCGGACATCTGAGGCGACCGATGTCCGGGGGAGTAGGAACACCATGGAACAGAAACTCTGCAAGAAATGCAGCAGCGAACTCCCGAAAGACCATAAAGGTGCACGGTGCGATGACTGCAAAGCGGAAAGAATGCGCAGAATAAAAACGATTGGGCTTACAATTGGCGCCGGTGTAGTTGTTATTGTCGGAGCAGTTTTTGCGACCGCCAAACCTAAAGACGATGAAGACAGCGATGACAGCGAATCGTTCGGCTCTGATAGCAGCAAGGCTGCTGAAATGGGCATCTCGCTGTCGGATTACCTGAAATTGAGTGAGGCGATCGAGGACGGAAAGATTTCCCTCGGCTGGGCCAATTCCAACGTGGACGCGATCAGAGACGGATTACTTACAGCCAGTGAGGTCATCTACTTCGGAACCGGTACCGACGACGATGATTGATCACGCCGCCATTCTGGCCCCGCTCACCAACCATGAACTCCTGGCCACGCCATACGCACTTCTGTCCGAACTGAACCGTCGCGGCATCATCCGCACCAGCGATCTCGTTGGTGGAGTCGGTGAACACCTCGCTTGGCGAATGTACGGAGGGGTCCTCGCCTTGAACGGTAACAAAGCTTACGACCTCACCGATCCCGGGGACCGTCTTATCCAGGTCAAGACCCGGGTGGCGAATCGCAGCGAGGGACAGCTTAAAGTCACATTCAAAAGCTTAGATGGCTTTGACGCCTGTCTCGCGCTGTTGCTGGCACCGGAGACTCTTCAGCCGGTCATGGCCAGGGAAGTCAGCCGTGGAGACCTTGAGGCCATGAAGGCACGGAAGTCGTCCCTCTTTATCAGGGACTTCCGCACGGCCGGCATCGACGTCCTGGATCGCGCCTCGGAGGCATGGGCAGCTGTCGGCCGCCACGGGTGAGCACCCACCGACGGGCCGTCACTGAGGCAAGGCAATGGTGGAAGGCATCGTGTTCATGCTGGTGGCGTCGGCGTGGTTTGTCTTCCGTCGGCGGATTGCCGCGTGTCCGGTGTACCTGATCACGGAGAAGCTCAGGGTCGTGCCCGCCCGGGAAAGGATGAGCAAGCCAGGGCATGGAAGACATCGGTGTCCTGGTCTGCCTGCTGCTGTTCGGCGCCGGCGCCATCCTGACGGGGCTTCACCTCTCGTTCGACTAGCGGCTAGACAACACCAAAACCGGAAGTTTATTGCCGATTGATCTCCGAAAGCCAGGCGCGGCCCCGAGAATACGGAGATTCGGAAATATGTTGCGTATTCGCGGGGGAGGGCCCTGCGGGAGCTCGGTTCCCTCGGGCCGAGCTCGCGGCCTGACCCTGGCCCGGGCCGGGCGCACATAGGATGGCCGGGTGAGCGACGAACCCAAGCACCGTTTCCTGACGCCGTCCCAGGTGGCCGACGAACTGAACGTGAAGCCGAACCAGGTCCACGCGCTGATCAAGGCGGGCGAGCTGCGGGCCCTGCAGGTCGGTGGCCGAGGGATGTGGCGCATCGGCCGGCAAGACGTCGAGGACTACATCGAGAGGGCGTACCGGCGCACTGCTGAACGGATTGCCGCAGGCGAGATCAGCGACGACGGCGAAACTGGGGATCAGGAGTAGCTGATTCGGCGTGCATGTCGCCGCCAAACGCGGCTGCTGGTTGGCGCCCCGGCGTGATCGAATGCCTGTTCACATGTGGAGAACCCTGTGGAGAACACATGTTCGATTAAACCCCCGGGATTCGTCTTAGACTTGAGCCGTGATCAAGTCAGGCTCTCCCGAGGATATGGACCGGATTATGGCACGCCTGGACGCCGACAAGGTCCGCCCTATGGACGACAGCTCACCGATCCGGGATTTCCCGAAGTACGGCCGACCCTTGGTGTACGTCAACGGCATTTACGGCAAGGCCGTGGCCTGGTCACATAGCTACGGCCTGATTGAGTGGCTGGATGTGTCCGGCAAGTACCATCTGGGCTGGGCGCAGTCAGCGAATATCAAGCGTGTGACGGCCGACGGATGGAAGGGCAGCAGCGGACTCTAGCTCCGGTCGAAGAGTCTCCATAAGGCCTCATAACCTAATATCCATTTTTCTGGATATAGCTTTATGCTTGCGGATATGGAAAGCGCACTGAACCCGTATTCGCCCGGCTCAGGCCGGCGTCCGGCGGAGCTGGCTGGCAGGCAGGACGAGGTGGACGCGTTCGACCTGCTGATGGCTAAGGCCCGGCAGCGTCGACCGGACCGCGGGATTATCCTCCACGGGCTCCGGGGTGTCGGGAAGACCGTGCTGTTGAACGAGTTCCGGCGGCAGGCCGAACGTGCGGAATTCATGGTGGTCACTCTTGAAGGCCGCGACGCTGACGGCGGCCCGGACGCGGTCAGGGCGAAGCTGGCGAGGAATCTTCTCCAGGCGGGGCGAAAGCTCAACAACAAAAGCGCCGGAGGGACTTTGAAATCCTCCCTGGGCAGTGTGGCTTCCTTCTCCGCCAAACTCGGGGTCACCGGTATCGATATCGGCGTCGCATTGAACCGAGGCCGAGCGGACTCGGGATCCATCGAGGTTGACCTTGAAGAGCTGGTCGAGGATCTCTGCACGGCATTGGCAGAGAAACGGTCTGGCCTGGTCTTTGTGATCGACGAGATGCAGGACCTTGACGCGCCCCTGATCGCGGCGCTGCTCAGCGTGCAGCATCTGGCGAACCAGCGGGAATGGCCGTTCTACATCGCCGGCGCCGGCCTGCCCAATCTGCCCTCTGTTCTCAGCGAATCTCGCTCTTACGCCGAGCGGCTGTTCAACTACCGGAGCATCGGTCCGCTGCCGCGCCCGGCGGCGGACTCCGCCCTGACTGTGCCCGCCGCGAAATTCGGCGCATCCTTCGAGCCCGCCGCCAGAGACCTGCTCCTTAACGCTTCCGGCGGCTATCCGTACTTCCTGCAGGAATACGGCTACGCCGCATGGGAGACCGCACCCGAGAAGATCATCACTCTCAGCGACGCTCAGGTTGCCGTAGAGATTGGCCGCCAGCAGCTTGACCAGGGTTTCTTTCCGTCCCGCTGGGAGCGGGCGTCCAAGGCCGAAAAGTCGTACCTACAGCTCATGGCCGTCGACGGCGACGAGGGGTCCAGCACCGCCGACCTGGCCACGAGGGCGCAAAAGAAGCAAAGCTCGATGACCATGACCCGCTCCTCGCTGATCCGCAAGGGCATCATCTACCCGCCGGCGCTCGGTCGGGTGGCGTTCACCGTCCCCGGGATGGCGGACTACATTTCACGATTCAACGACGCCTGACCGCAACTCCGATTCGCGACCGCTCGAGGACGCTATCTGGGTCATTCCCGTAGGCGCCGGCCGAGGTCCCCGAGGATGGCTCGAACTTGGTGTCGGGTGCCCCCCACTGGAGGCGAGACCATCCTCCCGCGAAACCCGTCGACAGAAGCCTGTCGGCGCAGGTTCGGACAGGTGGGTCATCGTGCAAACACCGACAAGCTGCTGGCCAGCTTGTCGGGCCGGGAGTGCGCAGCCAATCCACAACATAATGCCTGATATGTAGTGAGAGTTGCCGGCGCCGCGCACAAGATAGAGGCCGCGCAGACTCCATGAGGCGTCCTGAACTCTTCGGCGGCGCGGCTCCCTAAGGCTTTTGCCAGTCGTCGGCGACTTGCTGCCAGGTGGCGTTTGGGACCGTCTGCCGTATCCAAGAATTCCAGAATTCAGGATCGGACGACCGCGGCCGATGATCTTCGGCCAGTTCGCGCATCTCAACTAGGACCGGCAACTCGGTAGCCCATCCCAGAAGAATCGCTTGGCGTGAGGGCAGACTTGGTAGTTCCTGAAATATGCCCCCCAGGCTATCCGGGACCATCCGCTGGACGAGATCCTGATCGCGGTCGTTCACCAAGCGGTGTAATAGAAACGTGTTGCATTGCGCCAGCACCGTGGCCGAGAGTTCAGAAGGGCGTTGAGAGGAAACAACAAGTCCGAGGCCGAACTTGCGGCCTTCGCGGGCAATCTTCTCAAACGTTTCCCGGCACAGCGTGGCGGCCGACAGTTCTCCGGAATCCTCCGACGAAGGTTTACGTATAAAGTTGTGGGCCTCTTCGAGGACCATTGCAACTGGAAGCGTCTCCTGATCAAGCCGCCGTAGGCGCTGCAACGCCTCAAAGGTGAGGCGGGCGAATGCTGCGATGCTAAGGGTCAAAACGTCGGATGGCACCAACGACAAATCTATGATGGTGATCTGCCCCTTGGGAGAGTTCACGATGCCGAGGTGGTCTTCGAGCCACTTGGCTAGGTCTCTGTCATTTTCGTGGTCAATAATGGGCTTGAGCCGTCGGTCTCCAACGATCTCATTGATTCGAAGCGTCAGGCCAGACATGTACTTTGCGTTGTCTGCCATATCGGTGGTCGTGAGCAAGGCGTTTAGCTGTCCCGGCATGTCCTCCAGCCGGAACGGGACCGGGGAGTCGATATTGATGTCGTACTGGACGGGATCTGATTCCAGATCTGCGATGATGGCGTCAATTCGAGGCAAGAATTTTGTCAACGAATCGACGGAGAAGGCTGCGTAGTAGGTGGCGCCTTTACTGACGGATTCGTGCGATTGATACAGGGTCGTGGCCGCATGCACGATCGGGAAGATTCGTTCGTCCTGCGGTTGATGTGGTTGCAGGTCCTCCGCGAGCGCCTTGAGTAGCTGACCGCAGTTCTGTTTTCCAGGAAAGTCTGCGATTAGGGCAGGCCCATTTTCGACCATTGTCCACAGCAGCTGCCGATAAGCTCTGAGCTTTGTGAACAGAGAGCGGTTAGCTGAATCGACAGTAGCTACCCCAGATCTCAGATGTCTCAGAACTTGGTGGAGCGCCGGTCGCTGTGTGGCCGACGCGGCTCCCGTGAATGTGGCCCATTCTTTGGAGTTCCACATCCAACTTGGCAGATCGAAGTGGCCTGTGGTTGCCCTTGCCGGGCCGCCCTCTTCGTGGTCAGTTGCAGCACTCTCTGGCGATACCTGAAATAGACGGACGTGGTCCTTGTCCCGGAAGGCGGTTGCGTATTCGCCGTTAGGATCCAAGACGACGAAGTGGGTGTTCGGCGGTTCGCCCTTCATCGCCGATCTGGCCGCTTCGTGTGACCACCGGATGAGACCGGCCACGGAACAGGACTTTCCGCTGCCCGTGTTGCCGAGAACAGCAAGATGGCGGCCAAATAGGCGATCGGGGTCGACCGAAACTTTCGTTGAATCTGCGAGTGGGGCAGTGCCTATGTGAACTCGACCATGACCGGACGTTCCTACGACCGCCCTAAGCTCGGCGCTGGTCGGTAGTGCCACTTCGCATCCAACCGGGGGGAACGTGGATACCCCGCGGCTTAGCCGCAATGAATTTCCCCCGTCGACGAACTGAAGCGTCCCAATAGGGCTAGCGGTTAGCCTGCGGACGGGAAACGGGAGGTCGATAATACTCTGATCTGGGTTGCGGCGCACGGGAACTGTGGCTGGGTCCATCCAAATGGCCGTCACTGTAGCGACTAGCAGTCCCGATCCAATGGGGATGACCACATAGCCGTTAATTCTTGGAAAGCGTTGAATGCTCGGGCCGAATGCGGTGGCCTGCGGCGCCTCGGTCTCGAGCAGGACTTTGATTTCGCTGGCACGAACAGATTCCACCCTGCCAATGACACGGGCCGCGGCTTCGGAGACGGGCGTATTCATGATTCCCCGCCGGGGCCTCGCGAAGAGTCAGCCAAGGCCGGCTTTGCCGCGTCGATTACCGAACGATAGTTCCCTTGCCTGCGAATCAGGGGTTCGGAAGTAAGCCTGGGTAGCCAGCCCCCAATTGCATCAATCGACGCGTATTGAGGGCCGATGAACGCTGAAACCTGCGGGTTGTCGCTGAAGTCGCCCAGGCAGGAATCGATCGACTGGGATGCGTGAAAGCTGCATACAACCAAATGCGTTGAGGGGATGGTCAACATGTCCTGGATTATTCGGTTGACATGCGAGTCACCAAAGCCGTATCCAAATGTGAATAGCACTGAGTGCGGCCGGCAGACAGCCGATGCGAAATCGCGAAAGAGCTCGGCATACGGATACAGCTGGGTTTCGATGTCCTTCGTACTTCGCGGATAGATCAGGACGTTATCAGACCCTTGGCTGGGAGAGGTGGCAAGGTCTGCTCCGAAGGGAACCATCGTTTTGTGAACGCCCTTTGATTCGGACCACTCCCAGTCCAAAGAGCCGTGGAGTTTTCCTAGATGCAGAACGCCTTCGAGGTAACGTGGCTCGCCGCGCGCCCCAGGTGGGTTGTAGTGCATATCGACGTCGAGTCGCGAGGCGCGGAACTTCGGCTCTAGCCCGCCCACGAAGCGGTCGAGGGGGCGAAGGCCTAATTGATCGCATAGATGCTCGAGGAGTCGGTCGTAATTGGTGGTGAACAGGCTCAGCCGCTCGCGGCCGCCGGGTCGGGCCGCGAAGGCGAGAAGAAATCGTGCAGCTGAGTTGAGTGCCGTTCGATACTTCTCCGTGCCGACTGCATTTCGGAGGGAACGTTCGAAACCCAAGATCGATTCCAAGAGCAGGTCGAACTGCGCTTCTACTCTGGCCCTCAGGTCTTTGGTCTCGACTTGGTCTGGCTCAATGATAGAGAGTCCATCCAGAACGGTCTGGGCGCTGCGCAGCTTGTCTTCGATGTTGGGCACGCCCCGCCCCATTTGGGAGCACGTCGCCGCCGCGTTATCCAGTATTTGCTGGGTGAACTTTCCGAACTCTGGTTCCCCGGCCATGGACGGCGCTTCCAGACCTGCGTTGAAGGCGACCCCCGTGGTCAGTCCATTTCCCGTGAGTAGCGACAAGTGCTCGCCGTCGAGCAACGCCGCCAGCCAAGACCTTATTCGTTCCGAACTCTGATCGCTGCAAGGCTCGTCGACGACTTCGCCCCCAAGCCAAACCCCCATGCTATTTCCCATTCGGTCAGACTAACGGACTGCCTCCTCGGGATCTGCTTCCGGCTGGTTGAGCGTGCCCGCGTCATGAGATCTTCTTCGAATGGCCGACGGGATGTTGCCAGGGACGCGCCGTTCGTACAGCATGCGGCCTGGGCAGGAGTCCCTTCCGCGGGGCCCGGCCAATTGATACTCAAGATGACAGGTGTATGCAAACGTTCGAGACGCGTCGCGTACTAGTGTCTGACTGAAGTGGAGGGGACGGTCATCTGTCCCGTACAGTTCAAGGGATTCGCCGCAGTGCGTTGCGGCCTCTCAGCCCCGCGGCGGCTTCTTCGGGTTCCGAGTCTCGACGCTCTTCCAAGGGCCTGGCGTCACTTTGGACGCTATGTAGTTCCCGAGACCGTCATACTTATCGAAGAGCCCCGTCCGCTCGTTTTTCTGCTGATAGCGGTCTCTAAGCTGACCATTCCGCTTGCCTTCGCCGGTGTTTTTTGCCACCGAGCACCCCCCTAAAATCGCGTCGCCTTCCCGTGAGAATCATATGTGATCCGCGGGCCAATGCCTTCTGACGGAAACGGCGGTGTGCGGTTCCCTGGTCGGTAGGGACGGCGAAGAGCCACTTCGTTCATCTATATCGCTGAACGGCCGAGTGCAGATTTATCCTCGCGCCAACTGGCAGGTGCAAAAGTTCCCCATCGTTGCTTCCGTCCGGACGTCGGAGTCGGTGGGGCCGGGCTTGCTGAATCAAGTTTTGCCAATTCCTTGCCAATGAGCCGGGCGAGGGCAAAGCAAAGGCCCCTGCTTCCCTTGTAAACAAAGGGAAGCAGGGGCCTCGCTAGTTGGCGGTGACGGTGGGATTTGAACCCATGTTGGCTTGGACACTAGAACACCGCTTCGGGTACTGCATCGTGGAGCGGGGACAAATTTGGCCAAGCAGTGGGGGCTGGCTCGAAGGTCTCTAGATGGGTCGTACCCCAGGATCGGGATTGTCCAGAAAACTCGCTCGTCCGGTGGCTAGCTACCATTCCCTCCGGGTGCGGGAGAAACGGCCTCGCCCGGGCGGGACTGCGTGGGGCTTTAGGCATTTAGGACTTATCCGCCGGGGGACCTGATCGAGGGCAACGCGCACGGCGGGCCCGGTGTCCCGGCTATGAAGCCGGCCTGCCTTTGCGCCGTGGAAGCCCCTACATAACCCCCGTCGGCACCAGCAGCGCCCAGGCCAACGCCGGAGCCACCAGGACCACACCGCCGGCGTACATCATGAGCTGGCGGTAGACGCGCTGGCGGTCGTCGTCGCGGGCGTTGGCCACCACCAGGGCGCCGTCGGTGGAGAAGGGGGAGACGTCCACCACGGTGGCGGCGATGGCGAGGGCCGCGACGGTGCCGGAGGCGCTGAGCGAGCTGGTGGCCAGCAGCGGCCCGGCCATCGGGATGAACGCGGTGAGCAGCGCCGTCGAGGACGCGAACGCGGAGCCGACGCCGATCACGTAGCAGAGCACCAGGGCGATCAGCAGCGGGGCGCCCAGCGCCAGGGCCATCTCGGCGAGAGTGTCGATGACGCCCACGTGCTGGAGCAGGGAGACGTAGGTGATCATGCCGGCCACCAGCAGCACAGTGGACCAGGAGACGCCCCCGATGAACGTCTTGTGTTCCTTGATGTTGACGAACGCCAGCAGCAGGCCGGCGGAGAGGGCCACGAAGCCGATCGGCATGTGGAAGCCCAGCGTGCAGACCAGGATCGCGGCAATCAAAACCAGGGTGAAGAGCTGCTGTCCGCTCGGGCGGCCGGTGCGGGGCGTATCCAGCCCGGCGTACTCGTTGGCGTGCTTGTCACGTAGCCTGCCCAGCACGGCGAACAGCACGATGGTCAGCGCGGACAGGATGAAGTTCAGCGCGAAGCTGGCCAGGAACAGCGAGCCCTGCGCGATCGGGAAGCCGTTCTTCAGCGCGATGAACCCCCCGCCTGCTCCTACGCCTTAGGAGCCTTCGGCGGCAGCCCGGCCACGTGCTCGAAGGCTTTCGCCACCCAAGTTCTGGCGCGCTCGCCGTCGTCGCCCTCGACGCTCCAAGTCTCCGGCAAACCGGTCCAGCCTCCCATGGGCGCTCGGCCGGCCCGAACGGAACGGTCCTCTCGGTACTTTCGAGTGCCGCCTTGTCCGCCTCGGACAGCTTCACGCCGATGGTGGGACCGAAGAGGCCGGCGAACATGTTGCCGTTCACGAACGCCCCGAGGTGCCCGAACATCGGCTTGAGGACCACCTCCGATAGGCGTGGCACCAGCGAACGGAAGCGCTCCTTGTCGGCGTCGGACGCTTTGGGCATTTCCATGGGTACCTCCGGAATGCTGCGGGCCACGAGCGGGCTTTCCTGCAGGATATGCCCGCCGCTGGGCGGGGGATAGGTTCCGGTTGGGTTAGCACCGCGCCGCCACGGTGGTGGCATTCGCTAAGGGGCGTCGGGACGCCGCCGGACAGGCTCGCATGACAAACGCGCCCACCGGAAGCCGGTGGGCGCGTTCGATGGAACTCTGCGGTTTGTTAGGCGTGGGCCTTGGCGCGGCCCTTGGTGAGGATGACTGCCAGAGCGATCATGCCGGCACCGAGCACAAGGTGCAGGAGGTTGTCCAGGCTGTTCAGCGGCACGAAGTCGCCGGCAGAATCCTCCGGGACCACCAGGCCATACACGAACAGGACCAGGTAGATGATGCCGCCGTAGAGCAGGAAGGACCGTGCGCCGGTGGCGGTGCGGGCCAGCAGCAGGCCGGCGGCGCCGAAGAGCAGGTGGACGATGTTGTGCAGGGCAGAGACCTGGAACAGGCCCAGCAGCATGGCCTCGGAGTGGTGGCCGGCGAACTGCAGCGAGTCGTAGTTGCTGGTGATGCCCGGGACGAAGCCCAGGATGCCCACCAGGAGGAACACGGCGCCTACGGCGAGGCTGGCCTTCTGGACTGTCGTGCGGGCAGTGGTGCGGGAGTGGGTTGCGGTTGCCATGCTGGGCTCCTTGGGTTCGGACTTGCGGTGACGGGCCGGCCGGGGTGTGGCCGGCCCGATGTTCATGGCAGCTATTCGGCTGGCACCGGAGTTCGGATTGCTCGCCGGATTACCAGACGTCTTTTCTACGGTCCCGGGCAGGTGCGGGTGGCCGGCTTCCGCAGGCGAAACCGTCTGCAAGGATGGACCCATGACTCAGAACCCCCGCCAGCACCAGGAATCCGTCACGGTTAACGCCTCCGCCGAGGCGCTTTACGACCTCGTCTCCGACGTCACCCGCACCGGTGAATGGAGTCCCGTCTGCAAGAGCTGCCGGTGGGACGACGAAGACAGCGCCGGCAGCGTCGGCACCTGGTTCACCGGCCGGAACGAAGTCCCCGGGCGGACGTGGGAGACACGCTCAGAGGTGGTGGCCGCGGAGCGCGGCCGCGAGTTCGCCTGGGTTGTGGGTGGCAAGTACGTCCGCTGGGGCTTCACCATGACGCCGGCCGAGTCCGGCACCGTCCTGACCGAGTCCTGGGAGTTCCTGCCCGAGGGGATCGCCATGTTCAAGGAGAAATTCGGGGACAAGGCCGACGCCCAGATCGCCGACCGCACCCAGCAGGCACTGCACGGCATCCCCAAAACCCTCGCCGCCATCAAGCAGATCGCCGAGAGCGTCCCCGCCGCCCAAATGTAACGGACTGGTAACATGGATCGATGCCCCAAAAGCCTGGATCCACCCGAGTCACGCAACTGGACGGCCTCCGCGGGCTGGCCGCCTTGGTGGTGGTCGCCTGCCACGCGCTCTCCACGCTCCCGTGGGTTGGCCGCGTCGTCTCGAACGACCGCTCCACCCGGCTCACCAGTCCCGAGATGTGGGCGGTGTTCTCTCCGCTGCACGTCCTGTGGAACGGCACCCCCGCTGTCCACGTCTTCTTCGTGCTCTCCGGCTTCGTCCTGATCCTGCCGTTTACCAAGTCACTCCCCGGTAGAAGCTGGGCGCCGTACTACGCCAAGCGGCTGCTGCGGCTCTACCTGCCGGCGTGGGCGGCCCTGGCGCTCGCCGTCGTCCTGATGCTGCTGATCCCGCGCACCCCGTCGCCGCTGCAGAGCCCGTGGGCAGACATGTACGTCACCACCGCGGATCCCGGCCAGGTCTTCCGCGACGCCCTGCTGATGCTCAACGCCAGCACCATCAACACCCCGCTCTGGACCCTCCGCTGGGAGGTCGCCTTCTCGCTGCTGCTGCCGCTCTACGTCTTCCTCGCCTTGCGCTGGCGCCGGTTCTGGCACCTCAAGCTGGTCATCGCGCTGGGCCTGGCGGTCATCGGCGGCATCTTCCACATCGAGGCGCTGACCTACATGCCGATCTTCGCCATCGGCGCCGTCATCGGGGCCGAGAGGGGACGGATCCGGGAGCTGGCCAGTTCCTGGCCGCGGTGGACCTGGCTGCTGCTGGCCGCCGTCGGGCTCTACCTGGCCAACGCCGAGTGGATCAGCCCCGAACCGCCCATCCGCGGCGTCGAGGCCGTCATCACCGTTGGCGCCACGCTGATCGTGCTGGTGTTCCTGCTCTCCGGTTCCGCCAAGAAACTGGGGGACACCCCCGCTGCCCAGTGGCTGGGCCGCGTGTCCTTCAGCCTCTACCTGGTGCACCTGCCGATCATCCTGGCCGCCGCCACCCTGATGCGCGGCGTCTCGCTCCCGCTGGGCCTGGTCCTGGGCGTGGCGGCATCCTTCGGCATCGCCGAACTGTTCTTCCGCTACGTCGAACGCCCCGCGCACCGGCTCTCGGTCGCCGCCGGCCGCGCCGTCGAGCGCCGGATCGTCAAGGGCAACCGTGCCGCCGTCGCCCCCGCCGAATCCGCTGCCGCCGCGCCGTCCGAAACCCGGGCGGGAACGGCGCCGTCGGCCGCGGACACCCGGGAAGCCCAGCCACAGGCCTAGCCGCCGGGCCGGGGCATCCGCGTCATGTGGTAATTAGCGGCGCCCAACTCCTGTAGTGTTAACTCTGTTGTTGTGTTTGCAGTTCGTAGTTCAGGCAGTACGCACGGTCGAAAGTCCGTGTTCTTCTGAAGTAGCGGTTTTGAGCACCCCACGCCGGAGGGCCCGAAAGTCGGGATTTTCCCTCCACCTTCACGAAGGACAAAAATAATGGCTACCGGTACCGTCAAATGGTTTAACGCTGAAAAGGGCTTCGGCTTCATTTCCCCCGATGACTCCTCGCAGGACGTTTTCGCGCACTACTCCGCGATCAACTCCTCCGGCTTCCGCTCCCTCGAAGAGAACCAGAAGGTCTCCTTCGACGTCGAGCAGGGCCCCAAGGGCCCGCAGGCAACCAACATCCAGGGCCTCTAATTCCTTAGAGTTCCGGGACCGTTAGGTTTCGAGCAGGGCCCGTCTCCGGACGGGCCCTGCTTTTTTGTGCCCTTAGGACGCCGCCCGCGCCCCGTTCACACCGACGCCACCAGCGGTTCATCGGGACCGGCAACGGTGGACGCATGACTGAATTCAGCCGCCGCAATGTCCTCAAGGGTGCCCTGGCCGCCGCCGGTGCCGCCGCCGTCGTCCCCGGAACGGCCGGAGCCGCCAACGCTACCGGCGTCGCCCTGGTCCGCAACCGCCTGACCCTGCCCTCCGGCATCTCCACCGGCGACGTCACCACCGGCTCCGGCGTCCTCTGGTCCCGAGCGTCCGGGCCAGGCACGCTGGTGGCGGAGTTGCTGGCGGTCGACGACGGCGGGTCCCCGCTGAGCGGCGGCCGCGCCTTCCGCCGGGTGCTGCGGGGGAGTGCCGCCACCGAGGCCACCGACTTCACCGCCCGGATCGACGCCAGCCACCTGCCCGCCGGCACCCGCTTCGCCGTCAGCATGCACTTCGAAGACGCGGACGGCCTCGCCGGCGAAACCGCGCAGGGCTCCTTCAGCACCGCGGCCGACACCGGGCTGTTGGCCAGCGGCCGCGAATCCCGCGGCCAAAGCTTCGTCTGGACCGGCGACACCGCCGGCCAGGGCTGGGGCATCAACGAAGAGATCGGCGGCATGCGCGGCTACGCGGCCATGCACGCCACCCGGCCCGACTTCTTCATCCACTCCGGTGACACCATCTACGCCGACGGCCCCATCAGCGCCCAGGTCACCGAACCCGACGGGCAGATCTGGCGCAACCTGGTCACCGAGGAGGTCTCCAAGGTGGCCGAGACGCTCAACGACTTCCGCGGCCGGCACCGCTACAACATGATGGACAAGAACATCCGCGCCCTCTACGCCGAGGTCCCCGTCATCGCCCAATGGGACGACCACGAGACGCACAACAACTGGTACCCCGGCCAGATCCTCACCGACACCCGCTACACCGAACACCGCGTGGACGTCCTCGCCGCCCGCGGCCGGCAGGCCTGGCAGGAATACCAGCCCATCGCCGGGGTGACCGCCGGCGGCACCGGGTTCGAACCCGAACGGATCTACCGCAAGATCTCCCGCGGCCCGCAGCTGGACATCTTCTGCCTGGACATGCGCAGCTTCAAGGACCCCAACACCGACGGTAAGGAAACGCACCTGACCCACATCCTGGGCCAGGAGCAGACGGACTGGCTGATCCGCGAGGTCAGCCGCTCCAAGGCCACCTGGAAGGTGATCGCCAACGACCTGCCGCTGGGCCTGGTGGTCCCGGACGGGCCGGTGAACGAGGAATCGCTGTCCAACCACGACGACGGCGCCCCACTGGGTAAGGAGCTCGAGCTCGCCGCGGTGCTGTCCGCGTTCAAGCGCAACCGGGTTAAAACGTGGTTTGGCTGACCGCCGACGTGCACTACTGCGCTGCGCACCACTACTCGCCGGACCGCGCCGCCTTCACCGACTTCGACCCGTTCTGGGAATTCGTGGCCGGGCCGATCAATGCCGGCAGCTTCGGACCCAACGCCCTGGACGGCACGTTCGGTCCCAAGGTGGAGTTCTTCAAGGCCGGCGCCTACGCCAACGAGTCCCCGCGCAGCGGCACCAGCCAGTTCTTCGGCCACGTGGACCTGGGAGCGGACGACGTCTTCACCGTCAGCCTCCGCGACGCCAACGGCACCGTGGTCTGGAGCAAGTCCCTCCCGCCGCAGCGGTAAGCTCCGCGCGCCCTGCCGCCGCCGTCGTCCGCCCCACCCAACTAGCTCGCACGTGAGGCCGTTTTCACCCCTCAAAACGGCCTCACCTGCCAGTCAGTTGGGTCCCCAGAAGGCCAGTGGGCCCCACCCGGAGAAGTCCGGGAGGGGCCCACTGGCGTTGGGCGAAGAGGACGTTACGGCGTCGGCATGCCGCCGTTGACGTTCAGCGTCTCGCCGATCACGTAGCTGGACTCGGGCGAGGCCAGGAACACGTAGGCCGGGGCGAGCTCGGCCGGCTGGCCGGCGCGGCCCAGCGGGGTCTCCTTGCCGAACTCCGGCAGGTCCTCGGTGAGCTGGCCGCCGCTGGGCTGCAGCGGGGTCCAGATGGGGCCCGGGGCCACGGCGTTGACGCGGATGCCCTTGGGCGCCAGCTGCTGGGCCAGGCCCTTGGTGAAGTTGTTGATCGCGGCCTTGGTGGAGGCGTAATCCACCAGCGTCTCCGACGGGCTGTACGCCTGGATGGAGGTCGAGTTGATGATGGTGGCACCGGCCGGCAGGTGCGGCAGGGCTTCCTTGGTCAGCCAGAACATCGCGTACACGTTGGTCTTGTACGTGTGGTCGAACTCGACGTCGGTGATGTCACCCAGGGCCTTCTGCGCCATCTGCTTGCCGGCGTTGTTGACCAGGATGTCCAGGCCGCCGAGCTCGCGGACGGCGGTCTCGACCAGTTCGCGGCACACGGCCGAATCCTTCAGGTCACCGGGGACCTTGACCGCCTTGCGGCCGGCCTTCTCGATCAGCCCGGCGATGCGGGCGGCGTCCTCTTCCTCCTCCGGGAGGTAGGACATGACGACGTCGGCCCCCTCGCGGGCGAAAGCGATGGCCGTGGCGGCGCCGATCCCCGAGTCCGCGCCGGTGATGAGCGCCTTGCGGCCCTCCAGGCGGCCGGTGCCGCGGTAGGTCTCCTCGCCAAGGTCCGCCTTGGGGGTCATCCTCGCGTCCAGGCCGGGTTCCGGCTGGCTCTGTTCCGGCGGCTCAATCTGGTCATACGCCGTGACGGGGTTCCTGAACGTGTACTGGTCAGTCATAGTTCTCCTCCGATAGGTGCGTTCGGCCCGGCCGTGATGCGGCCGGGGCTCGGGCGGCGGGTGGATCCCACGGCATGCTAAGCATGCTTATCAATCACCCTAGTAGGACGGCGGGGAGCGCGCAACGCGGGCGGAGCCGATGCCTTGGCAACCGCGGTGTGTGGGACAAAGATGGCCCTAGCGGCGGTGGCGCCGGTTGCCGGGGGAGGGGGGTGCGATGAGCGGAGTCGACGATCTCCTGAAGCGCGACGAGAAGAGGTGGGAAGCCGCACGACGTCGGGCTGCCGGCATCGAAGATCGGGGACTCGGGCCCGCGATTCGCCGCTACTACGGCCTCTATCTTCCGGCCGGCACGCTTGTTATTGGGGCAGGGGTTGCCGTGGCGGGACTGCTCGTGTCCTTGGCCGGGCCGGTGGACTGGGGGCTGATAGTGGCGCTGGGCGTCCTTAGTGCCGTCCTGGCCGCCAGCGTCGGCGGCATCATCTACAACCGGAAACGGATTGCGCCGGCGGCCTCGCCAGGCAGGGTGGACGTCATGCTGTCCTTGACCGACGAGGAGCGGAAGTCCGTCCGTCGGCAGATCCGCGGGAAGGAACAGATTGACCCTCGGCGCCTGGACGTGACCCGGGCTGTGGCGGTGCAGCTCCGGCGGGGCTTGGCCACTCAACTGATGTTGTTCCCCGTCCAAGCACTCATCCTTCTGCCCCAGGTTATCCACTGGGGCGGCCTGTTTTCGTGGCTCTTCGCGACGGCCTCGCTGCTGATGGGGGTGGGCTTGGTCTACACCTACGGGGACTTCCGCCGGGCAGGGGAGTTCATGGCGCGGACCCAGGGGAGTGCGCTCGCGGCTTAGGGCGGCCGACCGGCGAAGAGCCCTCGAGACGTGACGCGCTGCACAGAACCGGGTTCCCGTGTCTGACGGGAATTCGGCCCCTGCCACGCCCCGAAATCCCCGGGTTTCCGGGGTTTTTGGGGCGGGGGTGGGTTGTCGGGGTGCGATTTGTGTGGTTCGGTGTTCGTGTGTAAAGTTATTCGAGTCGCCGCCGCTGAAGCGGAAAGATAGCGACCGACCCCCTTGTTGAACGGCCTGAAAAATGGTGCAGAATTGTGCGCCGGTTTTTCGGGTGGGGACCCTTCCATTGCGTGGGATTCGGCGGTTACGCCGGTTTGCATTGCGGTTGGTGATCGGGTAAGTTTGAAAAGTTGCTCCGGAGCGAGTCGCGATCCTTTGATGGGGTTGTGGTGGTGCCGGGTGTGTCTGTTGTTTGAGAACTCAATAGTGTGCCAAGTTTGTTGATACCGATTGTTTTATTGATTGGTTGAAATTGCCGAATCGTGCCGCCCCTGTGGTGTGGTTTGGTGTTTTAGCTGGTTTCAAATTTTGTGCAGCATGCTGTCGCCGTTTTCCCGGTGGCGCGTGTTGTGTCTGTTTGTTTTCAACGGAGAGTTTGATCCTGGCTCAGGATGAACGCTGGCGGCGTGCTTAACACATGCAAGTCGAACGATGATCCGGTGCTTGCACCGGGGATTAGTGGCGAACGGGTGAGTAACACGTGAGTAACCTGCCCTTAACTCTGGGATAAGCCTGGGAAACTGGGTCTAATACCGGATATGACTCCTCATCGCATGGTGGGGGGTGGAAAGCTTTTGTGGTTTTGGATGGACTCGCGGCCTATCAGCTTGTTGGTGAGGTAATGGCTCACCAAGGCGACGACGGGTAGCCGGCCTGAGAGGGTGACCGGCCACACTGGGACTGAGACACGGCCCAGACTCCTACGGGAGGCAGCAGTGGGGAATATTGCACAATGGGCGGAAGCCTGATGCAGCGACGCCGCGTGAGGGATGACGGCCTTCGGGTTGTAAACCTCTTTCAGTAGGGAAGAAGCGAGAGTGACGGTACCTGCAGAAGAAGCGCCGGCTAACTACGTGCCAGCAGCCGCGGTAATACGTAGGGCGCAAGCGTTATCCGGAATTATTGGGCGTAAAGAGCTCGTAGGCGGTTTGTCGCGTCTGCCGTGAAAGTCCGGGGCTCAACTCCGGATCTGCGGTGGGTACGGGCAGACTAGAGTGATGTAGGGGAGACTGGAATTCCTGGTGTAGCGGTGAAATGCGCAGATATCAGGAGGAACACCGATGGCGAAGGCAGGTCTCTGGGCATTAACTGACGCTGAGGAGCGAAAGCATGGGGAGCGAACAGGATTAGATACCCTGGTAGTCCATGCCGTAAACGTTGGGCACTAGGTGTGGGGGACATTCCACGTTTTCCGCGCCGTAGCTAACGCATTAAGTGCCCCGCCTGGGGAGTACGGCCGCAAGGCTAAAACTCAAAGGAATTGACGGGGGCCCGCACAAGCGGCGGAGCATGCGGATTAATTCGATGCAACGCGAAGAACCTTACCAAGGCTTGACATGAACCGGTAAGACCTGGAAACAGGTCCCCCACTTGTGGCCGGTTTACAGGTGGTGCATGGTTGTCGTCAGCTCGTGTCGTGAGATGTTGGGTTAAGTCCCGCAACGAGCGCAACCCTCGTTCCATGTTGCCAGCGCGTTATGGCGGGGACTCATGGGAGACTGCCGGGGTCAACTCGGAGGAAGGTGGGGACGACGTCAAATCATCATGCCCCTTATGTCTTGGGCTTCACGCATGCTACAATGGCCGGTACAAAGGGTTGCGATACTGTGAGGTGGAGCTAATCCCAAAAAGCCGGTCTCAGTTCGGATTGGGGTCTGCAACTCGACCCCATGAAGTCGGAGTCGCTAGTAATCGCAGATCAGCAACGCTGCGGTGAATACGTTCCCGGGCCTTGTACACACCGCCCGTCAAGTCACGAAAGTTGGTAACACCCGAAGCCGGTGGCCTAACCCCTTGTGGGAGGGAGCTGTCGAAGGTGGGACTGGCGATTGGGACTAAGTCGTAACAAGGTAGCCGTACCGGAAGGTGCGGCTGGATCACCTCCTTTCTAAGGAGCGCCTACAGCAACCCCGCCAAGCCACTGTGTTTGTGTGGTGGTGTTGTCAGGAGTACGCCCGTTGCGCAGACGCAAGTTCTGCGGCGGGTGCTCATGGGTGGAATATCAACAAATAGGTGCCTGTCGGGTTTTTCACCGGTGGTTAGTACGGATCCTCTCTTGAGGGGGTCCTGGAACGCTGTGGTGGGGGTTCTGGTGGGTAGTGTTTGGCACACTGTTGGGTCCTGAGACAACAGGACCATGGTCCGTGTCTGTCCCTCCTTTTTGTGGGGGTGGGTGCGGGGTGTGGGGCTTGTGTGTTTCTGGTTTCCTGGCTGCGACGCCCTGGACACTGTTGACTTCTTACCTTCGGGTCAAGGGGTTGGTGTGTGGGGTGTGTGGTACGGGGTTGTTGTTTGAGAACTACATAGTGGACGCGAGCATCTTTTATAAGAAGCAATTTCCAAGAATATGAACCTGGATCTGGCTGCGCTCGATGATGACTGCTCCTTGTGGGTGGTGTTGTTGTGGTGTGGTTGGTTTCTGTGGTTCTCTCGAAATTACTCCTTGATCTTTTGTGGTCAAGTTTTTAAGAGCACACGGTGGATGCCTTGGCATTAGGAGCCGAAGAAGGACGTAGGAATCTGCGATAAGCCTGGGGGAGTCGATAACCGGACTGTGATCCCAGGGTGTCCGAATGGGGAAACCCCGCCAGGGGCGCGAGTTGCCTGGTGACCCGCATCTGAACACATAGGGTGCGTGGAGGGAACGCGGGGAAGTGAAACATCTCAGTACCCGCAGGAAGAGAAAACAATAGTGATTCCGTTAGTAGTGGCGAGCGAACGCGGATCAGGCTAAACCGTTCCATGTGTGATAGCCGGCGGGCGTTGCATGGTCGGGGTTGTGGGACTTTCCGTTCTGTCTCTGCCGGGACAGTGGGGTGAGAGCGTGGGCATAGGTGAACGGTCTTGAAAGGCCGGCCAGAGAGGGTGTGAGCCCCGTAACCGAAATGTTTGCACGCCGCCTGGAGAGTATCCCAAGTAGCACGGGGCCCGAGAAATCCCGTGCGAATCTGTCAGGACCACCTGATAAGCCTAAATACTCCCTAATGACCGATAGCGGACCAGTACCGTGAGGGAAAGGTGAAAAGTACCCCGGGAGGGGAGTGAAACAGTACCTGAAACCGTGTGCTTACAATCCGTCGGAGCAGCCTTGTAGTTGTGACGGCGTGCCTTTTGAAGAATGAGCCTGCGAGTTAGTGTTACGTCGCGAGGTTAACCCGTGTGGGGAAGCCGTAGCGAAAGCGAGTCTGAATAGGGCGTTGCAGTGGCGTGATCTAGACCCGAAGCGAAGTGATCTACCCATGGCCAGGTTGAAGCGACGGTAAGACGTCGTGGAGGACCGAACCCACTTCAGTTGAAAATGGAGGGGATGAGCTGTGGGTAGGGGTGAAAGGCCAATCAAACTTCGTGATAGCTGGTTCTCCCCGAAATGCATTTAGGTGCAGCGTTGCGTGTTTCTTATCGGAGGTAGAGCTACTGGATGGCTAATGGGCCCTACAAGGTTACTGACGTCAGCCAAACTCCGAATGCCGGTAAGTGAGAGCGCAGCAGTGAGACTGTGGGGGATAAGCTTCATAGTCGAGAGGGAAACAGCCCAGACCACCAACTAAGGCCCCTAAGCGTGTGCTAAGTGGGAAAGGATGTGGAGTTGCGAAGACAACCAGGAGGTTGGCTTAGAAGCAGCCATCCTTAAAAGAGTGCGTAATAGCTCACTGGTCAAGTGATTCCGCGCCGACAATGTAGCGGGGCTCAAGTACACCGCCGAAGTTGTGGCATTCAGATTTTTGCTAAGCCCTTGTGGTTCAGGCGTCTGGATGGGTAGGGGAGCGTCGTGTGGGCAGTGAAGTCGCGGTGTAAACCAGCGGTGGAGCCTACACGAGTGAGAATGCAGGCATGAGTAGCGAAAGACGGGTGAGAAACCCGTCCGCCGAATGATCAAGGGTTCCAGGGTCAAGCTAATCTGCCCTGGGTAAGTCGGGACCTAAGGCGAGGCCGACAGGCGTAGTCGATGGACAACGGGTTGATATTCCCGTACCGGCGAAAAACCGCCCATGTTGAACAGGGGATACTAACCGCCCGAGACCTGCCCGATCACCCTTGTGGTGTGAGGGTTTTGGTGGAGCGCGGGACCTGAACCTGGGAGGCAAGCGTATTAACAGGTGTGACGCAGGAAGGTAGCCGGGCCGGGCGATGGTTGCCCCGGTCTAAGGATGTAGGGCGAACGGTAGGCAAATCCGCTGTTCATGATGCCTGAGACCCGATGGGACCCCCGTATGGGGGGATCCGGTGATCCTATGCTGCCGAGAAAAGCATCGACGCGAGGTTTTAGCCGCCCGTACCCCAAACCGACACAGGTGATCAGGTAGAGAATACTAAGGCGATCGAGAGAATTATGGTTAAGGAACTCGGCAAAATGCCCCCGTAACTTCGGGAGAAGGGGGGCCCCTATCGTGATGGACACTAGCTGTCCGGAGCGTGGCGGGGCCGCAGAGACCAGGGGGAAGCGACTGTTTACTAAAAACACAGGTCCGTGCGAAGTCGCAAGACGATGTATACGGACTGACTCCTGCCCGGTGCTGGAAGGTTAAGAGGACCGGTTAGCCGCAAGGCGAAGCTGAGAATTTAAGCCCCAGTAAACGGCGGTGGTAACTATAACCATCCTAAGGTAGCGAAATTCCTTGTCGGGTAAGTTCCGACCTGCACGAATGGAGTAACGACTTCCCCGCTGTCTCAACCATAAACTCGGCGAAATTGCAGTACGAGTAAAGATGCTCGTTACGCGCAGCAGGACGGAAAGACCCCGAGACCTTTACTATAGTTTGGTATTGGTGTTCGGAGTGGCTTGTGTAGGATAGGTGGGAGACGTTGAAGCCCGGACGCCAGTTCGGGTGGAGTCATCGTTGAAATACCACTCTGGTCACTTTGGACATCTAACTTCGGCCCGTAATCCGGGTCAGGGACAGTGCCTGATGGGTAGTTTAACTGGGGCGGTTGCCTCCTAAAAAGTAACGGAGGCGCCCAAAGGTTCCCTCAGCCTGGTTGGCAATCAGGTGTCGAGTGTAAGTGCACAAGGGAGCTTGACTGTGAGAGAGACATCTCGAGCAGGGACGAAAGTCGGGACTAGTGATCCGGCGGTACATTGTGGAATGGCCGTCGCTCAACGGATAAAAGGTACCTCGGGGATAACAGGCTGATCTTGCCCAAGAGTCCATATCGACGGCATGGTTTGGCACCTCGATGTCGGCTCGTCGCATCCTGGGGCTGGAGTAGGTCCCAAGGGTTGGGCTGTTCGCCCATTAAAGCGGTACGCGAGCTGGGTTTAGAACGTCGTGAGACAGTTCGGTCCCTATCCGCTGCGCGCGCAGGAAATTTGAGAAGGGCTGTCCTTAGTACGAGAGGACCGGGACGGACGAACCTCTGGTGTGTCAGTTGTACTGCCAAGTGCACCGCTGATTAGCTACGTTCGGATGGGATAACCGCTGAAAGCATCTAAGCGGGAAGCTCGCTTCAAGATGAGATTTCCATACACCTTGCGTGTGAGAGGCCCCCAGCCAGACCACTGGGTTGATAGGCCGGATGTGGAAGCGAGGACTAAAGACTCGTGAAGCTGACCGGTACTAATAGGCCGATAACTTACACCACACACCACCCCCACGGGGGTGGGTATGAAGAACAAGACTGCTTGCGTCCACTATGTGGTTCCCAACCAACAAACCCACCACCGGGTTGTGTTGCACGGAACCGAACCATAATTGAATACAACACCACAACCTGCCCCAGGGCAGGAGTTGTAACCACAGACTTCCCACCCCAGGAAACCAGCCCCGCACAGGGCAGGTCACCGGGGGAGCGGGTAAAAGGGTTACGGCGGTCATAGCGTGGGGGAAACGCCCGGTCCCATTCCGAACCCGGAAGCTAAGACCCACAGCGCCGATGGTACTGCACCCGGGAGGGTGTGGGAGAGTAGGTCACCGCCGGAACATCATTTAGGTCGAGAGCCTCCAACCACCAGGTTGGAGGCTCTCCCACTTTAACCACCAAGGCAAGGTTCAGACAGGGCTCAGACAGGGCGCCGGCTACTCCCACACCCGAACATAGTCCACCCTCATGGCCCCGGCCTCACCGAGAATCCTGGCACCGCGCCACACCCCGATGTTCAGCAGCAGGTAGTGCGGGCTGACGTTGTCGCTGGTGGCGTAGGAGTGGACCAGTACGCCGTCGTAGTACACCTCGTTGGCACCCGGCTTACGCAGTACCCCGTACGTGTGATAGCCGCCGGCCCAGCACCCGGGAACGATCCGGCTCTTCTTCCACGCCGCGGAGTGGTACACGCTCCACATGTCCCCGGCGAGCGGTTCGGCGATGTCGATCTCCCCGGTAGAGGGATAGGCCTGGCCGGCGGTCCACCAGGCGCCCCAGTTCCTGATGCTGGTCTCACAGGTGCCCGGGAAGAAGATGCGGGCCTCCGCGTAACCGGTGGTGAACTGGAAGCCGGTGTGCCCGGCCACGCCGTCGTTGGGGTTGGTGGAGAGCAGCGCCCCCGAGGAGACGTCGCTAAGCTGCAGTACGGCCTCTCCGTTGGCGATCCGGACGTTGCTGGAACAGGTCTTCACATTGTTCTTGACCGACTTGAGGTCGCAGTCATCGAACCAGTACGGCGTCCAGGCCGCGGTGTTCAGGGAGTTGAAGTCGTCGTTGAAGACCAGGTTCCAGCTCCCGGGCACACCCACCGGATTCGGGGAGGGGGAGCGGCTACCGCCGGAGCGGCCATGGTGTCCGCCGCGGGAGCCTTGATGGCTGCGGGGGCGGGCGGCACCACGGCCGGCGCCGCGCCGACGGCCTGGGGTGCGTCCGGTCCGCCGCCGAGCGCGCCGCTCATGGGTGCGGGCGCGTTCGCTCCGGCGTCGCTGGAGACCTCCGGCGGCGGAGCCGCGGCCGGACCCGGCGCGGCGGTGGGCAGGGCACTGCTGGAGAGCACCGCGGCGGCGACCAGGCAGACGATCCAGGGGACTGAGCGGTGCTTCATGGGACCACCCTCTCGAGGGTGAGGGCAGCGACAGACAGCTGCCGGTGACGGTTTGCCCTGACGACCGGTGTCCCCCCAGTCAGACCGAGCAATGTGAGGGCTGAGCGCACGATGATCCCTTCTCTCGTGTCCGGGCGGGCCCGGTACTCCCACTAGCCTTCAGGCTATGAGCGGATCGGCCCTACGTCAGGCGTACCGACTACTTGCCCCACACGGCGGACCTCTTGGATCCACCGCCCGGACTACCTGCCCGGGAACAGCCCGGAAGCCCCGCGCGTTGACTACCCTTGAGTAACACCAGAGAGCAGCAGCCACGGGAGGCCACCTTGAGTGCACGGACCATCATCATCACCGGCGCCAGCGACGGGATCGGCGCATCCGCGGCCCGGACCCTCGCGGCGCAAGGCGAGAACGTCGTCGCCGTGGGGCGTTCCGCCTCGAAAACGGCGCAGATTGCCGGGGAAATCGGCGCCGACCACTTCGTGGCCGACTTCGCCGAGCTGGGCCAGGTCCGCCGGCTCGCCGCGGAGCTGAGGGAGAAGTACCCGCGGATCGACGTGCTGGCCAACAACGCCGGCGGCATCATGGGGGATCGGCAGCTCACCGTGGACGGCCACGAGAAGACGTTTCAGGTCAACCACCTGGCCCCGTTCCTGCTCACCACGGAATTGCTCGACGTGCTCACCGCCAGCCGCGCGAAGGTCATCAACACCTCCAGCGTGGCCAACTCGATCTTCGCCCGCTTCGACATCGACGACCTCGACGCGGAGCGTAAGTACTCCACCAACCGGGCCTACGGCAACGCCAAGCTCGCCAACATTCTCTTCACCAGCGAACTGCACCGCCGCTACCACGACGCCGGGATCTCGACCGCGGCGTTCCACCCCGGCGGCGTCGCCACCAACTTCGCGGCCGAGTCCACCAGCCCCATGCGGGTGGCGTACACCAGCTTCCTCAAGCGCTTCATGCTGACCCCGGAACAGGGCGCGGACACCCTCGTCTGGCTGGCCAACGGCACCCCGGGGACGGACTGGACCTCCGGCGGGTACTACGCCAAGCGGGCGCTCTCGAAGGCCAACAAGCTGGCGTACGACGGCGCGCTGGCGCGGCAGCTGTGGGACCGCAGCGAGGCCATGGTGGCCCCGAAGGGCAGCTGACCCGGGGCGCGGGCCTGAACCAGAAGTGGCCTAAGCCGGACCGGGGAGGGCCTAGCCGGCCGCCTCGACGGTGTCGATGGCGTCCAGGGCGCTGCCCATGGTGCCGGCCAGGTCACTGGCTGGCGCCGGCTTCGCGAACAGGTAGCCCTGCAGCGCGTCGCAGCCGAGGTCCATCAGGTACTTGGCCTGCGCCGGGGTCTCGATGCCCTCGGCCGTGACCTTCAGGCCCAGGGCCTGCGCGGCGTTGATCATGGTCCGGAAGAACGGCAGGTGCTCCTTGCCGGTCTTGATCATGGCCACAAAGGACCGGTCGATCTTGACCTGGTCCAGCGGCAGCTCCCGGAGCCGGCCCAGCGAAGAGTACCCGGTACCGAAGTCGTCCATGGCGATCCGGACGCCCGCCTCGCGCAGCTGGTGCAGCTGGCGGATGACGTCCGAGTCGGCGTCGAAGAACACGCTCTCGGTCAGCTCGAGCATCAGCTGGTGCGGGTTCACCCCGGTGGAGGCGGCAATGCCGAGCACGTCACCGGCGAAGTCGCGCTGCTGGAACTGCAGGCCGGAGACGTTCACGGCCACGCTGTAGGCGGCGTCGCCAGCCAGCCACGGGCGGATCTCGGCGCAGGCCCGGCGCATCACTTCGTCGCCGATCTCCCGGATCAGTCCGCTCTGCTCGGCCACCGGCAGGAACTGGTTCGGCGGCACCAGCTTGCCGTGCCGCTCCCAGCGGGCGAACGCCTCGAACTGGACCACGGCACCGAGGCCGGGGGAGACCACCGGCTGGTAGTGCACCGAGATCTGGCCCAGCTCCACGGCCTGGCGCAGCCCGGTCTCGCCGCCGGACTGGTGCGTGGGCGTCGCGAGCATTTCCGGCCGGAACTCCAGCCAGGTGTTCTTCCCGGCGGCCTTCGCCGCGCTCAGGGCCGAGTCGGCCTGCCGCAGCAGTTCCGCGCCATCGTGGGTCTGCGCCGTCCGGGACGCCATCCCCATGCTCACCGCGGGACGGACCGTGGACCCGCCGATCCGTGCCGGCTCGTACAGGGAGTCCGAGATCCGCTTGGCGACGGCCGAGATGCTGTGGCATTCCGTGAGCAGCACCACGAACTCGTCGCCGCCCAGCCGGGCCACGGTGTCGTGCGGGCGGATGCAGTTGCGCAGCCGGCTGGCGACCTCCACCAGCAGTTCGTCCGCGGCGGAGCGGCCCAGCATGTCGTTGTAGGTGCGGAAGTCGTCCACGTTGATGATCAGCACGTCCACGGAGTCCTTGCGGCGCAGGGCCGCGGCCAGGCGCTCGTTGAACAGTGTTCCGTTGGGCAGGCCGGTCAGGGTATCGCGGAGGACGGCGGCCTTGAGCTGGTCATCGTGCTCCACCGGGGTCAGCCGCGGCAGGACGCCCGTGGTGCCCGGCACCAGCTGGGATTCCAGGGTAGTCGCGCGGCCGGGCGCGGAGGGGCCCTGCGCCGCGCGGGACGCCGTCTGGGTTCCGGTGGTGCGGGGTGCGGCGGCCCGGGCGGAGAGTGCGACGGCGGCCGGGCCGCCACCAGGCAGCGCGGCCACGGTGATCTCCACCGGAAACTCGACGGCGTCCGCACGGCGGCCTTCACCGGCGAACAGCGGGGCCGTGCCCCCGGGCATGCCGCCGTCGTGTGATCCTGCCAGCACCCTGGAGAGGGTGGCGTGCAGGCCCTCACGCGAGGTTTCGGCCAGCAGGAGGCTGTAATCGGCGCCCAGCAGCTGCGCCCGCGGGTAGCCGAAGAGCCGCTCCGCGGCGCGGTTCAGGAAGGTGATGGAGCCGTCGGGGGCAAGCAGCAGCAACGCGTCCGGGATGTGGTCCAACACGGTGTGTGCGAATGCTGAGTCCATAGTGATGCTGTCCCCCCGGAAGCAAATGATTCGATAAATATCCGCCCCATCATATGCGCCAGGCGGCATACCGGCTTCACGCCGCGACGGATATTTCCAAAGGCCCCGAATGTGTCGTCCGGAGTCCCGGACACGCGGCCCGGGTGGTGCCCTTCTAGTACACGACGAGCGGTTCCAGCAGTGATTCGATGGCCTCCACCGACTGCGCAAGGGAAGCGTCCCGCTGCGTCCCCGGCGCGGGCCGTGAGAACAGGTAGCCCTGCAGGGCGTCGCACTCGTGCTCGATCAGGTACCGGCCCTGGGCGGGGGTCTCGATCCCTTCCGCGGTGACCCGCAGGCCCAGGCTGTGCGCCATGTGGATCATCGAGGTCAGGATGGGCAGCCGCTCCTCCCCGGTGCGCAGCATGGAAACGAACGACTTGTCGATCTTCACCGCGTCCACCGGCAGTTCCTGCAGCCGCCCCAGCGAGGAGTACCCGGTGCCGAAGTCGTCCAGCGCCACCCGGATGCCGGCCGCGCGCAGGTGGCTGAGCTGGGCAATCACGTGCGAGGCGGGATCGAAGAAGACACTCTCGGTGACCTCCAGGACCAGCTGGTGCGGGTCCACGTTGCTCCAGGCGGCGATGTCCAGCACCCGTTCGCCGAAGTCCTTGTGCTGCAGCTGCACGCCGGAGACGTTGACGGCCAGGGTCCGGCCCGGATCCTCGGCGAGCCACGGCTGGAGCTCGGCGCAGCTCTGCCGCAGCACCTCGGCCCCGATGTCCCGGATCAGTCCGCTGCGTTCGGCGGTCTGGATGAAGGTGTCCGGGGCCATGATCACGCCGTCGCGCTCCCAGCGGGCCAGTGCCTCGAACTGCACCACCTCGCGCCGGTTGGCGGAGACCACCGGCTGGAAGAACACCTTGATCTGGCCCAGCTCCACCGCCTGGCGCAACCCCGCGGTCAGCTGGGTGCGTTCCATCAGGGTGGCCAGCATCTCCGGCTGGAAGTGCACGTAGCAGTTCTTCCCGGCCTCCTTGGCCGCATACATGGCGACGTCGGCCTGCCGCAGCAGCTCCGCGGAGGACACCTTGCCCGCCGCGCGCTTGGCCACGCCCAGGCTCAGGCTGGGACGCAGCAAGGCGCCCTCGATGGTGACCGGGGCGTTGAGGGTGCTCACGATCCGCTGGGCGACGGCGTCGGAGTCCCCGCAGCCTTCCAGCAGTACCACGAACTCGTCGCCGCCCAGCCGGGCCACCGTGCCGTGGGGGCCCACGCAGTTCTGCAGCCGCCGGGCGACTTCGATCAGCATCTGGTCGCCCGCGTGGTGGCCCAGGATGTCGTTGACTTCCTTGAAGTCGTCCAGGTCCAGCAGCAGCACGGCCACGGAGCCGGGGGAGTCCAGCGCGGCGGAGGCCCGTTCGTTGAAGAGCATGCGGTTGGCCAGGCCGGTCAGCGGGTCCTGGAACGCGAGGGCCTTGAGCTGGTCCGCCTGCTGCGCCAGTTCCTGAAGTGCCCGTCGGGCCTGGTCCTCCGCGACGGCCCGGGAGGTGACGTCGCGGAAGTTCCAGATCCGGCCCACCACCTCGCCGGCCACCTTCTGCGGCCGCGAGTCCAGCTCCACCGTGCGGCCGTCCTGAAATTCCAGTACGTCCTGGCTGTGCAGCTCATGGTTGGCGTAGAGCTCGGCCACCTTGGCCTTGAAGCAGTCCGGGTGCTGCAGCTTGGTGGCGATGAACTTCACCAGCGCGTAGGCGTCGTTCTCGGCAAGGATCTCGCGCGGCATGCCCCAGAGGCGCAGGTATTGTTCGTTGACGCCGGTGATCTGCCCGGAGTTGGAGACCACCACGATGCCGTCCGCCGTCGTCTCCAGCGTCGCGTCCAGCATGGAGATGGCGTGCCGCCGCCCGGCGTCGGTATCCCGGTAGGTGGTTTCCCGCACCGCGACGGCCACCGATGTCCGGGCACCGGTGCTGACCAGCGAGCAGGTCAGCTCCAGCTGGATCTCGGTGCCGTTGCGGTGCAGCCCGATTCCGGGGAAGGGCTTGATGCCGAAGGTGCTGTCGCCGCCCAGCCGGCCGAGGATGCGCAGGAAGCCGCCGCGGTCGTCCTTGGCCAGGAGGCGGGTGTGCTCCTCGCCCACCAGGTCGCAGGACTCGTAGCCGAACAGCCGTTCGGCCGCGGGATTGACGTAGGAGATGATCCCCGAGGTGGTTAGCAGCAGTAACGCGTCCGGACCCTGCGTCAGCAGGGTCTCTGCGAGTCCTTGTTCCACGTTGATGCCAGCCCCCAGGCTTTTGATGTCAAGTGCCGCCGGCCGCGCGGTGGCCAACAACTTTCAAGCATCATAGGGCCATGAGAGCCAAATCACAGTAACGGGGACCTCCGGGGCGCGGTGTCGCCGCGCAGGGCGGCCGCCGCGGCCTCCGCCAGGGCCAGTGCCGCGGGGAGGTTTGCCGCCGGCTGGGGAGTGGAGAGCATGTAGCCCTGCAGCGAATCGCAGCCCCGCTCCACCAGGTATCGGGCCTGCTGCAGGGTCTCGACCCCCTCCGCGGTAACGGTCAGGCCCAGGCCGTGGGCCATGCTGATCATGCAGTTGAGGATGGGCAGGTGCTCGGTGCCGGTGCGGATCATCTGGACGAAGGACTTGTCGATCTTCAGGGTGTCCACGGGCAGGTCCTGCAGCCGGCCCAGGGAGGAGTAGCCGGTGCCGAAGTCGTCCAGGGCCACCCGGACGCCGGCGCCGCGCAGCTCCACCAGCTGGCGGTGAACCTGGCAGTCGTCGTCGAAGAAGACGCTCTCGGTCACTTCGACCACCAGCTGGTGCGGGTTCACCCCGCACGCGGCCGCGGTGGAGAGCAGCAGCTCCGGGACATTACCCTGCTGCAGCTGCACGCCGGAGACGTTCACCGCCAGGGACCGGGCCGGGTCCGCGGCGAGCCAGGGCTGCAGTTCGGTGCAGCCGCGCAGCAGCACCTCGGTGCCGATCTCCACCACCAGGCCGCTGCGTTCGGCGGCGGGAATGAAATGCTGCGGCGGCACTAGGACACCGTTGCGCTCCCAGCGGGCCAGTGCCTCGACCTTGACCACGCGGCCCAGCCGGGCGGCGACGATCGGCTGGTAGTGGACGGTGATTTCGCCGCGTTCGACGGCGGCGCGCAGCCCGGCCTCGAGGTCCGCGCGTTCGAGCAGGGCGGTCATCATCTCCGGTTGGAAGCGCAAGTAGCGGTTCTTGCCGGCCGCCTTCGCCGCGTACATGGCGATGTCCGCCCGGCGCAGCAGCTCGGACGCGTCGGTGGCGTCGGCGCTGATCGAGGCCAGGCCCAGGCTGAGGCTGGGCCGCAGCATGGATCCGTCCACCCAGAGCGGCTCCTTCAGCGACTCGACAATCCGGGCCGCCGCGGCGTCGGCGTCGAGGGACCCGACCATCAGCACCACGAACTCGTCGCCGCCCAGCCGTGCTACAACGTCGGAGGGGCGGACACACGCGCGAAGCCGGCGGCCCACCTCGATCAGCATCTGGTCCCCGGCGTGGTGGCCGTGGATGTCGTTGACTTCCTTGAAGTCGTCCAGGTCCAGGAGCAGCACGTCGACGGCGGTGCCGCACGGGCCGGCCAGGGCATGGGCCAGCTGGTCGTTGAAGAGCTGGCGGTTGGAGAGCCCGGTCAGCGGGTCGTTGAAGGCCAGGGAGCGCAGCTGGCCGGCCTGCGCGGCGAGGTCCGCCATGGCCTGGGTGATGCGTTCCTGGTCGCGGCGGGCCTGGCTGACGTCGCGGAAGCTCCAGACGCGGCCGGCCACCCGGTCGCCCACCTTCTGCGGGCGTGAGTAGCGTTCGAAGGTCCGGCCGTCACGGAAGGACAGCACGTCGTGGCTCTCGGCCTCCGGGTCCGCGTAGAGGGCGGTGACCTTGGCCAGGAACGCCTGCGGGTCCGCGAGCTGGCCCAGGACGAAACCCATCACGGCCTCGTCGTCGCCGGTGTCCACCAGGGTGCGGGGGACGCCCCACATGGCGAGGAACTGGTTGTTGACGGAGGTGATCCGGCCATCGCCGCTGACCACCAGGATCCCGTCCGCCGTCGATTCGAGGGTGGCCGCAAGCAGCGACATGGCCTCGCGGAGCCGGGCGTCCTCTTCGGAGCGCGTTGAAATGGTCATGCGGCCGGGACCGCGCGACTGTGAGACCGACGTTGGTGCAAAGTGATTCCTCCCCTCAGAGATCATAGGGGCCGACGCCGGTCCGGCCCGCCACGGCGGGGCCGCGGCGGGCTACGGCGCGCCGGGCGGGCGGGATGCGGCGCCGGACGGGCCTTCTTCAGCGGGCCAGGCCTTCGCGGGCGGCGTCGTAGCGACTGGGCCTTGGCGACTCGCGCCTTAGCGCGGCACGGCGGCGCCGTGGGCGGACCCGGCCCCGGCCCGGCCGAGGCCCCGCACGGTCCAGCCGGCCGCGGTCCAGGCCCCGGCGTCGAGCGCGTTGCGGGCATCCAGCAGGACCCTGCGGCGGACCCGGTCCCCGGCGGCACGGGGTTCAAGGGTCCGGTACTGCTCCCATTCGGTCAGCAACAGCACGAGCTCTGCGCCGTCGAGGGCCGCGTCCGTGCCGGTCTCGAAGCGCAGCTGCGGGTGGTGCAGCCAGGCGTTGTTGACCGCCGCGGGGTCCGTGACGGTGACGTGGGCGCCGTCGTCGGCCAGCCGGCGGGCGACGTCCAGGGCGGGGGAGTCCCGGATGTCGTCGGTGTCCGGTTTGAATGCCGCCCCAAGCACCGTGACCCGGCGCCCGGCCAGGCTGCCGCCGCACAGCTCCCGGGCCGCGGCCACCGTGCGGGAGCGCTGGTTGCGGTTGATCCCGTCCACCGTGGCCATCCAGTCGTCCACCGAGTCCACTCCCAGCTCCCGGGCCTGGACGCGGAGCGAGCGGATGTCCTTGGGCAGGCAGCCGCCGCCGAAGCCCAGCCCCGCGTGCAGGTACCGGCCGCCGATCCGCGGGTCCAGGCCCATCGCGGCGCCCAGCTCATTGACGTCCCCGCCGGCCGCCTCGCAGAGTTCGGCCATGGCGTTGATGAAGCTCAGTTTCGTGGCCAGGTAGGCGTTCGCGGCGGACTTGATCAGCTCGGCCGTGGCGAAGGTGCAGACCAGCCGGGGGATCCCGGCCGTCAAGAGCGGGGCGTAGACCGCGTCCAAGGCACCGGCGACGGCGGCCGCCGCGCTGCCCGGTTGATCCGCCGCGTCCGCGCCGCCGGGGACGCCATACACCAGGCGGTCCGGGACCAGGGAGTCCTTGACCGCGGTGCCCTGGCGCAGGAACTCGGGGTTCCAGCCCAGCAGTACGTCCGGCCTGGCGGCCAGCACCCCGCCGAGCATGTCCACGGTGCCCACCGGGACGGTGGATTTGCCGATGACCGCGGAGCCCGGGGCCAGGAAGGGCAGCAGGGCTTCGGTGGCGGCGACCAGGTAGCTGAGGTCCGCGCCGTCGGAGGTCTTGGACTGCGGGGTGCCGACGCAGAGGAAGTGCAGCTGCGCCCCGGCGGCGTCGGCGAAGCTGGTGGAGAAGGTGAGCCGGCCGTTGGCCCGCCCGTCGCGCAGCAGCTCGTCCAGTCCCGGCTCGTGGAAGGGCGCGGTGCCGCGGTCCAGCTGGGCGACCTTGGCGGCGTCGACGTCGATCCCCACCACGCTGTGGCCCATCGAGGCGAGAGTGGCGGCGTGTACGGCGCCGAGGTAGCCGCAGCCGATCACGGAAATTTTCACAGGGTTTCTCCTCTTCCGGGGCGGGTGGTGGAGGCGGCGCCGGCGGGTGCCGGTACGCCGGTGGAAGCCTCGCGGTAATGGGTGACGAGTTCCTCGCCGAGGGCGTGCCAGGTCCGGCCCTGGACCGCGGCGTGGGCGGCCTCGGCGAAGGCCCGGCGCTTGGCGCCGTCGCCGGCCAGGTCCGCGACCCGGGCACGCAGCCCGGCGAGGTCGCCGGGCTCGTACAGCCAGCCGGTGCGGGAGTTTTCCACCAGGTCCAGCGGGCCGCCGCGGCCGGTGGCGACCACGGGCACACCCGACGCCATCGCCTCCTGGATGGTCTGGCAGAAGGTTTCGAATTCGCCGGGGTGGACGAACAGGTCGAAGGAGGCCACGGTCCGGGCCAGGTCTTCGCCGCCCAGGAATCCGGTGAACACGGCGCCCGGCAGCGCCGCCTCGAGGGCGGCCCGCTGCGGGCCGTCGCCCACGATCACCAGCCGGGTGCCGGGCAGGTCCGCCAGCACTGCCAGGTCCTCCACCTGCTTTTCGGAAGCGAGCCGGCCCACGTAGCCGATGATGCGCTCGCCGGCCGGGGCGACGGCCGCCCGCCAGCCGTCGTCGCGCTTGGCCGGGTGGAACCGTGCGGTGTCCACGCCCCGGCGCCACATCTGCACCCGGGGGATACCCCGGCCGCGGAACTGCTGCAGTGCGAAGGTCGAGGGAACCAGGGTCCGGGTGGCCAGCAGGTGGATCTGCTCCACCCGGTTCCACGCCCAGTTCTCGAGGTAGGGGACGCCGTAGCGGGCCGCATAGCCGGGGACCTCGGTCTGGTAGATGGCCACGGTGGGGATGCCGAGTTGGTGCGCTGCCTGCACAGCCCGCCAGCCCAGCACGAAGGGGGAGGCGAGGTGGACGACGTCGGGCGCGTAACCGGCAAGGATTCGCTTGACCCGGGCCACGCCTCCCATCGCCACGCGAACGTTGGTGTAGCCGGCCAGGGGGAGCGCGGGGAGCCGGTGGATCCGGGCCCCGAAGACCTCGTCCGGGACGCCGGTGTCATGGCCGGAGGGGCAGATCACCAGCACCTCGTCACCGCGGGCCTGGAGATGCTCCAGGACCCGCAGGATGGAGTGGGTGACCCCGTTCATCTGGGGCAGGAATGATTCGGCGACGAGTGCGATCCTCACTCCTCCACCGTGGGTGCCGCGGCTGACGGCCCGGGGTGGCGGGCGTGGCGTGCGGGGGAAGACTGGGTTAACAGGCGGGGATCAGGGCCGGCTGCCGCCGCGGAGCACGTCGGGGAGTTCGTCCACGTAGACCGTCTGCGGCGGTTCGTAGTAGATCACCAGGACCTCCTCCCCCACCGCGAAGCTGCTCTCCTTGTCGAAGGGGTGGGCGTGGAAGGCGCTGATGCCGCCGCGGAACGGCAGCATCACCTCCCCGAGCGTCCCCGGACCCACCCGGCCGGAGACCCGGCCGATCCGCCCGGTCAGGCTCCGGTCGACGTTCCTGGGCATCCTGCGTTCCTAGCTGCCCGGGGTCGGCTGCTTCGGGGCGGTGCGGCCCTGGGGACCCGGTGTACCGTCCGCCCGGGTTCCGTCCGCCCGGGCGCCGTCGCGGCCGTTCTTCAGCGAGCTCCGCAGCGCCGGGAGGTAGTCGCCCACCTGGGCAAGGATGCCGCCGACCATCCGGTTCAGTCCTTCGCCGCCGTTGAGCACCGTCAGCTGCCCCACGTGCGCGAACGGCTCCGCGGCCGCGGCGACAATGCCGGGCATGTTCTCCGCGAGCTGCTGGGAGATGACGGCGTCCTGGTTGGTGCCGAGTGCCTCGCCCCGGGCCTTGATGCCGTCCGCCTCCGCGAGGGCCTTGGCCTTGATGGCGGACGCCGCCGCGTCACCGCGGGCCTTTGTGGCTGCGGCCTCCGCCTCGCCGGTCACCCGGGTGGCGCCGGCTGCGGCCGCCGCGGCGTTGGCGTTGGCCTGCGCCTGCAGTTCGGTGCGCCGGGCGTTGGCCTGGGCCTCGAGTTCGGTGCGCCGGGCCAGGGCCTCGGCGGCGCTGATGTCCGCGGACTTCTGGCCCTCCGCCTCGGTCCGTTTGGCGTAGGCCTTCGCGTCCGCGGGCTTCCGGATGGTGGTCTGCAGCTTCTGCTCCTCCCGGTCCGCTTCCAGCTTGGCCACCTCGGTCTCCTGCACCACCACCTGCTGCCGGGCGGTGGCGTCCGCCAGTGGGCCGGCCTGGGCGGCGTTGGCGCGGGCGCGTTCGGCGTTGGCCTGAGCCTCGGACTGCTTGATCGCGGAGAGGCTCTGGGCGTCCGCGATCTGCGCGGCGGCCTCCGCCTCCCGTTCCGCGGCTTCCCGGTTGCGGGTGGCCTCGGCGATCCGGGCCTCCATCTTGACCTGGGCGATGTGCGGCTTGGCGATGTTCTGGATGTAGCCAGTGGGGTCCTGCAGGTCCTTGATCTGCAGCGAGTCCACCACCAGGCCCAGCTTCTCCATCTCCACGCCGCTGGCGCTGCGGACCTGGGAGCCCAGCTTGTCCCGCTCGCGGATGATTTCCTCCACGGTCATGCTGCCGATGATGGAGCGCAGGTGGCCTTCGAAGACGTTGTAGACCTGGCTCTGCATCTTCGGCTGCTGGCCCAGAAAGCGTCGGGCAGCGTTGGCGATGAAGGGCGGGGCGTCGCCGATCTTGTAGATCACCACGCCCTCGACGATCACCTGGATGCCCTGGGAGGTCACGCAGGAGACCTTGAGCTCGGTCTCGTTCAGGGTCAGCGAGAGGGCCCGGACCGTCTGCAGGCCGGGCACCACCAGTGCGCCCTTGCCGGTGACGATCTTGAAGTCCATGCCGTCCCGGGTTTCCAGCGTTCCACGGGTCAGGCCGGAGATGATCAGCGCCTCGTTCGGCTCCGCCACCTTCCACATCAGCTTCACCGCCACCCAGACGAGGGCGACGACGACGATCACCCCCGCGACGACGGCGAAGAACGGGATGAGGGACGTGAGATCAGGCATGGCCAACCTTTCGCGACGGTGCGTCAGGCCAGTCTGGGGTGACGGCGCCGGGTAAGTCCAGCATTTGGGCAGAAGAAGGCTGGTGCGGGCTTCGGGACGCTGCCCGGGCCCGCACCAGCGGGTACTACGACTTATCGGATTAGTTGAACTCGCTCCTCATTCGCGGCTCCCTTTCCCGGTGGTGGTTTACCGGGTATCTGCGTCTTCGGCCAGGTGCCGTGCGAGCAGCCAGCCGGCGCCAATCATTGCCACGCCCAGCACCATGTGGGTCCAGTTATCCATGGTGTTGAAGGCCAGGAAATTGGCCGCCGAGCCGACGCCCACGATCAGCCCGTAGACGGCGAAGATGATGTACAACAGGCCAAAACCCATCAGGTAATTCCGGGCTCCCATGCTGTTGCGGGACATGACGTAGCCGGTCCCGCCGATCGCGAACTGGACGATGTTCAGCAGCATCGACACCTGGAACAGATTGAGGAACATGGCGTTTGAATCCGGTCCCAGGAACCGGAGCTCGCCGTAGTGCGTGGTGATGCCCGGAATGAATCCCAGGACACCCACGGCCATGAGGACAATACCCACACCCATGCCGACGTTCTGGACGTCTGTCCGTCCGAAATGGACGCCGTGTGCATGTGGGGATGCGGTAGTCATTTTCTGCCTCCAACCACTGATTGCGGACAGTTCAATTTTACGGCGGCGGGGCCAAAAAAGCGCCGGGAATCCGGCCCCGGACGCCTGTCGGAACCCGGGACGGACGCCGCCGCGTGGCACGATGGATCACGATGAAACTGCGCGCTGATCAGACCGGGGACCGAGGCCTTCCGATGCCGTTGTGGCTGCAGGGGGCACTCGAGTCCGCACAGGCCGCGGTGATCTCCGCGCTGGTGGTGATCGCCCCGATTGTGGCCGTCTGGGCCGGCGCCGGCTTCCGCGAGAGCGGGTTCGAGTTCCTGGCCCGCCTGGCCGGCCAGGCCTGGCTTCTGATCCACGGCGTCCCGCTGCTGCTGAACGGGGTTGGGGCCGACGCCGTCGCCCGCCCGGACTCCGGCGCCCTCACCCTGATCCCGCTGGGCCTGACCCTGATCCCGTTCCTGCTCGCCTGGCGGGCCGGCCGGCGGCTGGCCCGGGCTTCCTATACGGACCAGCTCTGGCAGGCACTGGTCGGGTCCTGGCTGACCTACGCCGCGTTCGGTTTCGCCACCGGTTTCCTCTGCCGCACCGCCGAGGTAGGGGTGAGCCTCTGGGCCGCCTCGGCCGTCCCGCTGATTCCCTACGCCCTCGGCATGGTGGTGGGCGCCCGCCGCGAGGCCGGCTCCTGGAGCCGGCTGATCGGCGTCGACGCCGTGGCCTGGATCAGCCGCACCAGCCAGCACTCGCGCTGGGCCGGGTCCTACCTGGGCTCCGCCATCAAGGCCGGGTACGTGGCCGTGCTGGCCACCCTGGCGATGGCCGCGGCGCTGCTGGCCGTGGACCTGCTGATCCACTGGAACCTGATCATCGACGTCTACGAGGCCCTTGGCGCCGGGCCGGTGGGCGGGGCGGCCCTGACCATCGCGCAGCTGGGCTACCTGCCCAACCTGGTGGTCTTCGCCCTTGCCTGGGCCTCCGGGTCCGGTTTCGCCCTTGGCGTCGGCTCCCAGGCCGGACCGCTGGCCACCGCCGTCGGGCCGCTGCCCTCCATCCCCGTGTTCGCCGCACTGCCCTCCGGCCCGCTGGACTACGCCCTCGTGGCGCTGGTGGTTCCCGTCCTGGCCGGAGCCCTGGCCGGCTGGTGGTTCCTGCGTGAGGGGGAGAACCACTTCGACGAATGGCTCTCCATCAAGGTCAAGGCCCGCTGGTTCACCGCCACCGTCTCCACCCTGGTCCTCGGCGCGCTGATCGGCGTCGTGGCCGGGGCGCTCGCGGCCGGGCTGGCGTGGCTGGCCCGCGGCTCGGCCGGGATCGGGCGACTGACCGACATCGGGCCCGACCCGGTGGCGACGGCGCTGTTCGTGGCCGCCGAAACCGGGATCGGCGTCGTCATCGGCTACGCGGCCGGACCCTGGCTGGAACGCCGCCAGCGGCTTCAGGAAGCTGACCTCTCGGCGTCGACCGCCTCGTCATCCTCGGCGCCGTCCGCCCGGAGCAACTGAGCCCGGACGCCGGTGCCCTAGCGGAGCGGGGCAGGCAGGGATTTCTCCAGCGTCACCCGGCAGGTGGACGCCGCCTGCTCGGTGAGGGCGTGCCGCGCGCACTGCTGGTAATCGCGGATCTGGGTGTAGAACACGGAACTGACCAGCAGCATCAGCACCATCACGGTGGAAACCACCAGCCCGGAGATCGTCCCGAAGAGCACCATCCGGGACTCCCGGAGTTTCAGGGCCCGCACCAGCAGGACGACGCCGAGCACCACCGCGCAGAGGGTGAGCAGCGCGGCCAGCCACAGGTAGGCGACGTCGAGCTGGAAGACGAAGAACGAGCCCAGGACCACGACGATGAAGGCGCGGAAAAGGTTCAATGTTCGCAGCCGCGATTCGGCCTTGCCGCCCTGGGAAAAACTCATGGTTTCCAGCGTACGCGAGCGGCCGCCTAAGCTAAGTCAATGCGCATCGTAGTCCTTGTTTCCGGCACCGGTTCGAACCTGCAGGCCGTCATCGACGCAGTCCGGGCCGGTGACCTGGACGTGGAGCTCGCCGCCGTCGGCGCCGACCGCCCCGGGACCTACGGGGTGGAGCGCTCGGCCGCGGCGGGGATCCCCACCTTCGTGGTGGACTTCAAGGCCTACCCGGACCGCGCGGCCTGGAATGCGGCCCTGACCGAGGCCGTCGCCGCCTATCGGCCCGACGTCGTCGTCTCCTCCGGGTTCATGCGGATCGTCAGCGCCGACTTCATCGCCGCGTTCGACGGCAAGTACCTCAACACCCACCCGGCGCTGCTGCCGGCCTTCCCCGGCGCGCACGGCGTCCGCGACGCCCTGGCGTACGGGGTCAAGGTCACCGGCTGCACGGTGCACTGGGCCGACGCCGGCGTGGACACCGGCCCGATCATCGCCCAGGAAGCCGTCACGGTGGAGGACGGCGACACCGAGGAGACCCTGCACGCGCGGATCAAGACCGTGGAACGGCGACTGCTGGTGTCCACCCTCCGCGACCTCGCCGCCGCACCCAACTAACTCGCAGCAGAGGCCGTTCTGGTTCCGGGCCGGGGATCAGGGTGCCGACGGGTGTTTCGACGGAGAGTCAACTGCTGGTCAGATCGTTGATGATCGTGACGGAGTTCCCGGTATGCGCGCACGCAACGTCGTTCCGGATCTGGAGGTTCCCGGGCCCCCGGCGGGCCTTGACCCCGGCATCGACGTCTCCCGGCCGGGCACTGTGGCCGTCGGCGCCGCCGACGAGTGGGTTATCCCGTGACCTTCAACCTTCAAACATGCCTGCCAAGAAGTGCGCACCTGCCGGCTAACGATCTGTGCCAATTCTCGATACGGCGCACCCCCGCTGTCGGTAGCATTCACGATAGGAAGATGCGCGGAACCATTGGGGGCCAGAGTTATGACGGAATCGCCACCTCAGAGCTATGTCTATGCGGGCATCCCTTTGACGCCAAACGTAATAGCTGAGCTTGCCAAGACTTTGATGCGGGCTCCGATGTTTCGGCGGGCAGAACTAGTCGCAGCAGTGCAGGAATACCACAACGCCAACGGCGGCGGACCCAGCGGCTCCAATATCACCGCGTCTACCAAAAAGGCACTCCAAGTGCTCGCGCGCGATGGTTTTCTTGAGCAGACCGGAGCATACGGGTTTTGGCGATGGGTTGTCCCTCCGGAGCCAGGGGAAGTGACTGACCTCGGTCCCGGCATGGACGAGGTAGACGAAGACGCGGAAGACCTGGAACTGACCGACCAGACCATCATTGAGGGTGAGGGATCTGGCTGTGTTTACGTCTACTACTTTCCCAGCTACAAGGCCTTGGCCGACTTACAACATCAAGGCCGGTGGCCCGTCAAGATCGGAATGAGTGCCGTCAGCGATGCGAGAATCCGGATCAGTGAGCAGCAGGGCACGAGCATGCCCGAGGCACCCCTGCTGGCATATGTGAGGCGCATAGACACCCCACACCGGTTAGAGCGGTGCATCCACTCCATTTTGTTCTACAGAGGACAGCAGCTCGAGGACGCCCCCGGGAGCGAGTGGTTCAATTCGAGCCCTCATGAGGTGAAGTCTCTGGTCGACTTGATCATGTCCCCCCACCCTCAGGACTAGCCAAATCGAGGGAACCGTTGCCACCGGCACAGCTGCGTCCATGCCCACGGTTGACGTCCCGGGTGGACCGCCTCAGCAGCGGGTCAGAAGAGGGGCTGCGTCAGTCCAGCCGGCGCTGCCTGGTCTCCGGGGCGAAGAACGCCATCCACAGCACCGAGACCAGCACCAGCCCGCCGGCCAGGGCGAACGACGTGGCCAGGCCCAGCTGCGGCCAGAGCACCGCCGCGAACAGCAGCGGCCCGAAACCGGCGCCCACCCGGGAAAAGGTCGAGGCCCAGCCGAAGCCGGTGCCGCGCAGCTCCGTCGGGTACAGCTCGGAGACGTAGGCGTACAGCACCGGGATGGCCACCTGCACTACGAAGCCGAAGAGCAGCAGCCAGAACACGGCGGCCGTGGGGATGTCCACGACGACGGCGACCACCACCAGGATCAGGGCCGAGAGCGGGCCGGTGACCGCCAGGATCCATTTGCGTCCCGTCCGCTCCACCAGCAGGGCCGCCACCACCACGCCCAGCAGTCCGACGGCGGCCATCGAGGCCGTGGTCAGGAACGCCTTGTACTCCTCGAACCCGGCGCCGATCAGGATCCGCGGCATCCAGGTCAGGGACAGGTAGTAGACCAGCAGGATGGAGAAGAACAGAGCCCAGGCCGCGGTGGTGATCTTCCAGTCGTAGCGCCACAGCGCCCGCAGCTGGGTCCAGGCGCTGCCGGCGGAGAGCCGGGGGACGTCCTGCGGCTCGGGCAGGCTGTAGGCCCGGGCCTGGCCGCCGGTGGCCGCCACCAGGGAATCGATCACGGCGGCCGCCTCCTCTCGGCGGCCCTTACGGATCAGGAACAGCGGGGACTCCGGGACGCTCCGGCGGACCCAGACCACCAGCAGGGCCGGCAGCACCATGATCAGCATGGTCAGGCGCCAATCCGCGAACGCGGCCACCAGCCCGGCGGAGACGAACCCGCAGAGCGCGGCCCCCACCGGCCACCAGCCGTCCATCGCGGTGAGGACCCTGCCGCGCTGCTTCCGCGGCGTGAACTCACCCACCAGTGCGTAGTCCACCGGGATGCAGCCGCCCAGGCCGAATCCGGCCAGGAACCGGAACACCACGAACCAGGTGAAGTCGGGGGAGAGGGCGCCGAGTACCGTGAAGATGGAGAAGATCAGCAGCGTGGCGGAGAAGGCCTTTTTCCGGCCGATGGTGTCCGCGATGGTGCCCCAGACGAAGGCGCCGAGGGCCATGCCGATGAGGTTGGAGGTGCCGATCCACGCGGCGTCCCCGGGGCCGAGCGACCAGTGCTTGGACAGCAGCGGAATGAGGATGCCGTTGAGCGTGACGTCCCAGGCGTCGAACATGAAACCCAGCCCGCCGATCAGAAAAATACGGCCCTGGACCTTCCACCGCCACGGCAGTTCCTGGACCACCTGTTCGCCGCTGGGCACCGTGGTGTACGTGTTCATATCTGGCCTCCTGCAAGAACTCTACGTGCCCGAACCGACGGTCCGGGAGGTGGGCGGCCCCGGCGCGCGGGGCGCTTCACACTCGGCCCGGGCGGCGGCCCCGGGACGGGGAAGCCGGGGGCAACGCGATAAACTGGCCGCATCCCCACCCGCCGCGGCCGCGCCGCGATATAAGACGGAGACTTTTGTGAGCTTTACGCAGCATGAGCGTGTGTCCATCGACCGTGTCCCCATTCGCCGGGCCCTCATCTCGGTTTACGACAAGACCGGCCTGGAGGAGCTCGCCCAGGGCCTGCACGACGCCGGCGTCCGGATCGTCTCCACCGGCTCCACCGCCAAGAAGATCGCGGCCGCCGGGATCCCGGTGCAGGAAGTCGAAGAAGTCACCGGCTCCCCGGAAATGCTCGACGGCCGGGTCAAGACGCTGCACCCGCGTGTCCACGGCGGCATCCTCGCCGACCGCCGCGTTCCCGCCCACATGAAGACCCTCGAGGACATGGCCATCGAGCCGTTCGACCTCGTTGTCGTGAACCTCTACCCGTTCGTGGAGACCGTGAAGTCCGGCGCCGCGCAGGACGACGTCGTCGAGCAGATCGACATCGGAGGCCCGGCCATGGTGCGCTCGGCCGCGAAGAACCACGCCGCCGTCACGATCGTGGTTGACCCGGCCGCCTACGGTTCCGTCGTGGAAGCGGCCGCCGCCGGCGGCTTCGACCTGAAGACCCGTCGCCGGCTGGCCGCGAAGGCCTTCGCGCACACCGCGGCGTACGACACCGCCGTCGCCACCTGGACTGCCAGCCAGTTCCTGGACGAGGACGGCGACGGCGTCATCGACTGGCCCGCCTACGCCGGCCTGGCGCTGGAGCGCTCCGAGGTGCTGCGCTACGGCGAAAACCCGCACCAGCAGGCCGCCCTCTACGTGGACAAGGCCGCCCCGGCCGGCATCGCGCAGGCCGACCAGGTGCACGGCAAGGCCATGAGCTACAACAACTTCGTCGACGCCGACGCCGCCCTGCGCGCCGCGTTCGACTTCGACCAGCCCGCCGTCGCGGTCATTAAGCACGCCAACCCGTGCGGCGTGGCCGTGGGCTCCGCCGACGCCGCTGACCCGATCGCCGACGCGCACGCCAAGGCCCATGCCTGCGACCCGGTCTCCGCGTTCGGCGGCGTGATCGCGGCCAACCGCACCGTCACCGCCGGCATGGCCCGGACCGTGGCCGGCATCTTCACCGAGGTGGTCATCGCCCCAGGCTTCGAGGATGAGGCCGTGGAGATCCTGTCCAAGAAGAAGAACATCCGCCTGCTGACCCTGCCCGAGGGCTATGGCCGGTACCCGACCGAATTCCGCCAGGTCTCCGGCGGCATGCTGGTCCAGGCCACGGACAAGGTCGACGCCGACGGCGACAACCCCGCCAACTGGACCCTCGCCGCCGGTGAGGCCGCCGACGAGAAGACCCTCGCCGACCTCGCCTTCGCCTGGACCGCGTGCCGCGCGGCCAAGTCCAACGCGATCCTGCTGGCCGCCGACGGCGCCGCCGTGGGCATCGGCATGGGCCAGGTCAACCGGCTCGACTCCTGCCGCCTCGCCGTCGAACGGGCCAACACCCTGGGCGTCTCCGTGGAGTCCGACGTCGACGGCGCCGGCGGGGCCTCGAACGCCGATGCCACCAACGCCCCCGAGCGGGCCCGCGGCGCCGTCGCGGCGTCGGACGCGTTCTTCCCGTTCGCCGACGGCCTGCAGATTCTGATCGACGCCGGCGTCCGCGCCGTCGTCCAGCCCGGCGGTTCCGTCCGGGACGAGGAAGTCATCGCCGCGGCCAACGCCGCCGGCATCACGATGTACTTCACCGGCGCCCGCCACTTCTTCCACTAGGAACCTCCGCCCGGGAGACCGGGCGGCTCGTGGAGCCTGCATAAAAACAGCGGTCGTGCCCTTCCCCGACGGGAAGGGCACGGCCGCTGCTTTGTATGCCTGGGGAACGGCAACGGACGCGGGAACGCGGGGTCCCGATGCCGGCCTGTCGAGGGGGATGGCCGGCCGTGGAACCCCGCGTTGCCCTGTCTTTTCCTTTCCCTAGGGCGCGGATAGTCGGGGAACTGGTACTTAGGAGGCTGCGGCGGTGCTGTAGGCCTGTTGGATGACCGAGCCCCAGTACGGGCCGTACATGGTGGTGGAGTTGCTGCCGTAGCCGTAGCTGTTGATCGAGTTCTGGTAGCCGGAAGAGCTGGTGCCGATGAACCACGGGCCGCCGGAGGAGCCGCCGGTCATGTTGCACGGGATGCCCTGGGTGTTGAACTGCGGGTTGTAGGGATCGTTCTTGGCGGTGCCGCTGCAGCTCTTGAGCGATTCGCCGTTGAACGGGGCGGCGGCCGGGTAGCCGAAGGACTTGTAGCTCAGGCCGCGGGCGGCGTTGAACTGCACCCCTGAGGCGCCGACCACGTCGGAGAGGGTCTTCCCGTTGAGGGTGTTCATCACGGCGAAGCCGGTGTCATAGGTCATGTCGCCGCCCGAGCTCCACTGGGTGGGGGTGTAGAGGGCCTTGGCCGTCCACTTCCCGTAGGGTGCCGAGCCGTTGAGGTAGGCCGGCACAAAGGTGAAGTTGGTGGCGAAGGCGCCCGGGCCCTCGTTGACGCAGTGCCCGGCGGTGGACACTGTGCTCTTGTTCGCCGAGGTCACGGAGTTGCCGGAGCAGACGTAGTTGGCGCCGGCCAGGGTGAAGAAGACCTTGCCGATGTGCGGGACGGGGTTCTCGCTGGCGTTGGTCTTGGTCTGGACCTGCTTGGACTGCAGCGTGGGGGTGGTTCCCTCCACCTTCGCCGGCGCCCCCACCTCCACCGGCTTGCCCGCGTCGGCCTTCGCGGCGCCACGGTTCACGGCCTTGGCGGCCAGCACGTCACCGGGGATCGCGTTGCGCATCCGTTCGGGCGTCCAGTAGTCCGCGCCGGCGGCCTCGGTCACGGTGTGGCTGGCCACGTCCGGAGTGCCCGAGGGGGCACGTCCGGCACCGCCGGGGGAGGCGGTGGCGCTGCCGGCGGCGACGACGGCGAGCAGGGCTGCGGCGGAGAGGCTGAGCAGGCTGGTGCCCAGGGATTTGCGTGTGCGCATGGGGATCCTTTTGCGTGCGGGATGCGGTGCGGCCCGTGGGGACGGGCCGCGGTGATGGCATCGAACCTACGGCACCATGACGGACGTGTAAAGCATCTTGTCAAAACTTGTCATATCGCTTTTCGGGCCGCGTCCGCCGTCGTGCCCGCTTCACTTGGCTGCCGCCGGCCGTCCCGAACAAGCGCCGAGGCCGCCACCTCGGGTAAGTTAGAGCCGTTGAGATAACGAAGATTTCCGCAGACTTTCAGGGAGACGCCCAAGCATGGCCAAGATTATCTATACCCACACCGACGAAGCGCCGATGCTGGCTACCTATTCGTTCTTGCCGATCATTGAGGCCTACGCCTCGACGGCCGGTGTGGAGGTAGAGACCCGCGACATTTCGCTTGCCGGCCGCATCATCGCCGTCTTCGGCGACTACCTCACCGAGGACCAGCGCATCGGCGACGCGCTCGCCGAACTCGGCGAACTCGCCAAGAAGCCTGAAGCCAACATCATCAAGCTGCCGAACATCAGCGCCTCCGTGCCGCAGCTGAAGGCCGCCATCGCCGAGCTCCAGGGCCAGGGCTACGCCCTCCCGGACTACCCGGACAACCCGGCCTCGGACGAGGAGACGGACATCCGCTCCCGCTACGACAAGATCAAGGGCTCCGCCGTAAACCCGGTGCTGCGCGAGGGTAACTCGGACCGCCGCGCGCCGCTGTCGGTGAAGAACTACGCGCGCCAGAACCCGCACAGCATGGGTGCCTGGACCCCGGAGTCCAAGACCAACGTGGCCCACATGGAGGCCGACGACTTCCGCGCCAACGAGAAGTCCGTGGTGATCCCGGCCGACACCAACCTCAAGATCCAGCTGGTCAAGGAAGACGGCACCGTCAAGGTCCTCAAGCGTGCCTTCCCGGTCCTGGCCGGCGAGGTCATCGACGGCACCGTGATGCGCGCCGCCGCCCTGGACGAGTTCCTCAAGGCCCAGGTGGCCCGCGCCAAGGAAGAGGGCGTCCTCTTCTCGGCCCACCTCAAGGCCACCATGATGAAGGTCTCCGACCCGATCATCTTCGGCCACGTGGTCAAGGCCTACTTCGCGGACCTCTTCGCCACCTACGGCGAGCAGATCGCCGCCGCCGGCCTCAGCCCGAACAACGGCCTGGCCTCCATCCTCAACGGCCTGGAGGACCTCCCCGAGGAGATCCGCGGCGACGTCGAGGCTGCCATCAAGAAGGGCCTCAACGAGGGCCCCGAGCTGGCCATGGTGGACTCCGACAAGGGCATCACCAACCTGCACGTGCCCTCCGACGTGATCGTGGACGCCTCCATGCCGGCCATGATCCGCAGCTCCGGCCACATGTGGGGCCGCGACGGCCAGGAGGCTGACACCCTCGCCGTCCTGCCGGACAGCAGCTACGCCGGCATCTACCAGGTGGTCATCGATGACTGCCGCGCCCACGGCGCCTTCGACCCCACCACGATGGGCACCGTCCCGAACGTCGGCCTGATGGCCCAGGCCGCCGAGGAATACGGCAGCCATGACAAGACCTTCGAGATCACCGCCGCCGGCACCGTCCAGGTGGTCGACGACGAGGGCACCGTCCTGATCGAACACCAGGTCTCCCCGGGCGACATCTGGCGCGCCTGCCAGACCAAGGACGTGCCGATCCGCGACTGGGTCAAGCTGGCCGTCACCCGCGCCCGTGCCTCAGCGACCCCGGCCGTGTTCTGGCTGGATAAGACCCGCGCGCACGACGCCCGGATGATCGCCAAGGTCGAGGAATACCTCAAGGACCACGACACCGAGGGCCTGCAGATCGAGATCATGTCCCCGGAGGAGGCCACCGCCTTCACCCTGGAGCGCATCCGCAAGGGCGAGGACACCATCTCCGTCACCGGCAACGTGCTCCGCGACTACCTCACGGACCTGTTCCCGATCCTGGAACTGGGCACCAGCGCCAAGATGCTCTCGATCGTCCCGCTGATCAACGGCGGCGGCCTGTTCGAGACCGGCGCCGGCGGCTCCGCCCCGAAGCACGTCCAGCAGCTGCTCAAGGAAAACCACCTGCGCTGGGACAGCCTGGGCGAGTTCCTGGCCCTGGCCGTGAGCTTCGAGCACCTGGCCACCACCACCGGCAACGCCCGCGCCCAGATCCTCGCGGACACCCTGGACCGCGCCACCGGCACCTTCCTGCTCGAGGACAAGTCCCCGAAGCGCAAGGCCGGCGAGCTGGACAACCGCGGCAGCCACTTCTACCTGGCCAAGTTCTGGGCCGACGAGCTGGCACGCCAGAGCGACGACGCCGAACTTGCCCAGGCGTTCGCCGAGGTCTCCAAGACCCTCAGCGCCGACGAGGAAGCCATCGTCGGCGAGCTGCTGGCCGTGCAGGGCTCCCCGGTGGACCTCGGCGGCTACTACCGCCCGGACGAGGCCAAGGCCTCTGCCGTGATGCGCCCCTCCGCCACCTTCAGCAAGGCCCTGTCCCTGCTGGGCTAGGCACCTGAGGCGACAAACGCCGACGGCGCACCGGGTTCCCGGTGCGCCGTCGGCGTTTAAGCTTCTCTTAAATCCGCCGCTAGTGGTCGTAGCAGCGGACGTCCGCCGCTAGTCGTCGGCGCGGCGACCGCCCGCTGCGGTGGCGTCGTCAGCGTCCGCTGCGGGTCCGGTGGCCGGCTCCGTGGCCAGGTCCGGGTCCGTGTACTGCGGGGCGCCCGTGCCGATCACGTCGTAGTCCGGGTCCGTCACCGGGGTCAGCCCGGAGTCGACCTCGCCGTTGTTGACCCGTTCCCGCCAGGCGCCGGTCTCAAAGTCGCGGTCCTCGATGAACTTCTTGAACCGCTCGAGGTCCGCGGCCACCTGCCGGGAGTCCAGCCCCACGGCGGCGCCGAGCTTCTCCACGGCACCTTCGGGCTCCCAGCTGAGTTCCACGTCGACCCGCACGGAGCCTGGCGTGAGCTCGGTGAAGCGCACCGCGCCGGCATTCCGCGGGGCGTCGATGCTCTCCCACGCCACCAGCCGGTCCGGTTCCTGCGCCGTGATCCGGGCATCGTAGGCGCGCTGGACGCCCCGGATGCTGGTCTCGAAGTGGACGGTGGTGTCATCGAGCTGCCGGACGCTGTCGACGCCTGTCATGAACTGGGGAAAATCCTCGAACTGGGTCCACTGGTTGTAGGCCTGCTTGACGGGGACGTTGACGTCGATGGATTCCTGCACTGTTGCCATGCGCTCTGTACTCCTCTGGTCGGATAAAGCCCGGCTCTCTGCGGCCTGATTCACAAGCTATCCGCAACAGGGTATCCGGCAAAGTCCGGGCACGAAGGCGGGCACGATGGCCGGGGCGGCAACGGCAAAGACCCGCGGGCTAGCCGCCGCCCTTCTTGCCGCCCTTGGCCTTACCGGGTGCCTGCTGTTGAGCCTGCTGGGCGGCGGCCTGTTGGGCCGCTTGATTAGCGGCAGCCTGGTCGGCGGCGGCTTGATCCGCGGCCGCCTTGGCCGCCGCGTCGGCTGCAGCCTGCGCCGCCTTCTCCTCCTCGGCGGCCTTGGCGGCGGCATCCTTGGCGGCCTGCTGCTGGGCGATCCGGGCGTTCAGGTCGTTCCGGACGGCGTCGATGGAGGATTTGATGCTCTGGTGCCTTTTGAAGGAGACCTTGCCGTCCGCGGCGGCGGTGTCCAGGGCGGTGGTCAGTTCATCCAGCTGTTTCAGGGCGCCCGGGGAATCGTCGGCGGCCGCGGCCTGGGTGACGGCGAGGACGCGCGACTGCAGCTGGCCGGCTGCGGCGGCATCCAAATCGGGGGCGGGGGAGGCACATCCGCCCAGCGCGCCGGCCCCGACGATCAGGGCCAACACCGCGCCGGCGACTCGGCGGTTCACGAGGCGCGCGTCGTTGGAGGACAGACCGGTCATGGGTTCACGCTCTCTTCCAGCTGCTTCAGGTGCTCGCCGATGTCTCCCGTCACGGCCGGGTACGGGACCGGCGGCGGTGCGGCGGGCGCCGCGGTCAGGGAGAGCAGCACGGCGGCGGCAACCGCGAGCAGCACGACGACGGCGAGGGTCAGCAGGAGCTTGGCCCGCAGGCCCAGCGGCCGCCGGGCGGTGGCGCGGCCCGGTGCGGCTGAGAGGCCCGGCCGGGAGGCGGGCAGTGCGGCAGTCGAGGGGATGGGCGGCAGAGCGGCGGTACCCGGCGCCGTCGTCCGGGCCGTCGAGGCTTCACCTGAACCTGCGGCGACGTCGGCACCTGAACCCGCGGCCGCAGCTCTCGTGGCATTCCGGGACCAGCCCCGGGCCGGACCCTTGGCCGACTTCGGCGGCCGGGCCGGGGGCGCGGGAAGCATGCGGGTCTGCTGCTCGGCCAGCGGGCCGGGCAGGTAATCCGGGGAGACCAGGGCCTGGCGCAGGACGGGCTCGAGGTCCGCGGCGGCCGGGCGCTCCAGTGGGTCCAGGGCCGTCATGGCCCGGATCAGGCCGGCCCAGGCGGCGGGCACGTCGTCGGGGATGGCGGGTGCCCGGTGCAGCCGGGCCACCGCCGATTCGACGGCGCTTCCCGGATACTCCACGGTTCCCTTGATGCACTCCAGGAGCACCAGGCCCAGGGAGTAGATGTCGCTGGCCGGGCCCATGTCCGCGCCGCGGGCCTGCTCGGGGCTGAGGTAGGCGGCAGTGCCCACCATGGTCCCGGTGGCGGTGAGGCGGGTCCCGTCGGCGATCCTGGCGATGCCGAAGTCGGTCAGCTTGGGCCGGAGCGGCTCGCCCGGCCGGGTCCGGACCAGCAGGACGTTGGCGGGTTTGATGTCCCGGTGGATGATGCCGAGGGAGTGGACGTACGCGAGGGCGTCGGCCAGGCCGGCGCCGATCACGGCCACCTCGTCCAGGGGCAGCGGGCTGTGCCGGATCCGGGTGCGGAGGTCCTGCCCGTCCACCAGTTCCATGGTCAGGAACGGGCGGGGCTCGTCCGGGACGCGGGTGTCGGTGCCGGCGTCGAAGAGGGTGACCAGGCCGGGGTGGTTGAGGGTGGCCAGGAGTTCGATTTCGGCCTGCTGCCGGCGCAGTTCGTCGGCATCGGAGGCCTGGGGTGCGAAGAGCTTCAGCGCCACGTCGCGGCCCAGGTTCTCATCCTTGGCGGTGTAGACCGAGGCCATTCCGCCCCGGCCAATGACCTCTCCCAGTCGGTAGCGGCCGCTGAGAATCTCGGCCGTGACCTCGTTGGGCGACGTGTCCACGGGTACCCCCTGTTGCATCCGACGCCGCGGTGGCGTCCTAAGGAAATGATACGGGTATGGGTATCGCGGTCCGACGCGGGGCGGAATGGCCCCCATGGTGGTGCTGGTACTTGACGGGTGCTGTGCCCTTGTTCCTGTTCGTGACCTTTCTGACAGGGGCGCCGCCGGGGATAGAGACTTTTCCGGCAACGGCGCCTTGCTGGCACGGGATTGAAGGGTTCCGCCGGGGCATGCACGGCCGTTGGATCCCCCAGCGGACCCAACGACCACGCCCCGGCGCTCACGAGAACCTGCGCGGGGCGGCCTGTATCACGGCGGGCGTTCCGCAGTGGCCGGGAGGACACGGCTGCGACGGCCGCCCGGGACCTGGTGGCGGCGTGGCGCGACGGCGGGACTCTGGTTGAAGCGGGAAACGGGTGCCGGGGTCCGGCGGGGGGTGGGGCACATGGAAACATCTCCTGACGAGCTGGTGGCGGGCGCAAGAGGCGGCCCGCGGGACGGTTCTCTGCAGAGCGATGCTGCAGAGGACGGTCCAGCTAGTCGGGAGAGGAGCCGGGATCCGCGGTGACGGCGCGGTAGGCGTGCTGGAGCGGGCCGCTAATGGGCTCGAAGCCCAGCGGCGGTACGACAAGGAAGGCATCCGGCAGCCAGGCGGCGGTGCCGGACGCACTGCCGGCGGTGGAACCGCCGCCGGATCCGGAGCCTGGGGCGGGCGGGAGCGCAGAGGGAGCCGGGAAGCCCGTTCCCCCGCCCCACGGGTGCGGCAGGTCGTTGTTGCCGGCGGGCGCGGCGGGGGCGCCGTCACCTGCGGGCGCGGCCGTACCGGCCGACCCTGTCGGGACGGTGGCGGGCGCGGGCGCTGGCAGATTCGGCTCCGGCAGGACCAGGACCGGGCTGAACGACGGATGCGTGGCAGCGTAACTGGTGATGCTGCCGACGTTTTGACGCACGACCACGGGGGCCGGGCTGCAGGGGAGCGCCGGGTCAACGGCGGCGACTGTCACCGCGGTGGCCGGGCTGGCGGGACCTGTGGGCTGGCCGGAGGCGGCAGGCCGGCCCGGGGAAGCTGCGGGCTCGGCGGCCGGGGGAGCGGGCGACGGGCTGGTGGGGGACGTTGCGGGGGAAGCGCCGGTGGATCCGGCCAGCGGGTCGACGACGGGCAGCACCGGAACGGGCGACCCCGGGACGGTGACTACCGGGACAGAAACCACCGGGACGGTGACGACTGGGACGGTGACCACCGGCACGGGAGCCGTGGCTGAGGGCGTCGGCGTCGGTATCGGTGCGGGCATGGTGGGGGCCGGGGCCGGTACGGGCGCGGGAGAAGGCGAAGGGGCCACCACCGGCGGCGCCGGTTCCGTGACGACGGGAACGGGCACGACGACGGGGTCCGCGGGCGGCACGGGCGCCGTGACGACCGGGGTGGGATCGGGAGCAGGGGCCGGCTCCTGCACTGGTGGATCTTGTACGGTCGGCTCCGGGGCGGCGACGGGAGCGGTGGCAGGGTCCGGCTGGGGCTCGGTGGCCGGAAGAGCCGATTCGGCGGGCGCGGGTGCCGGTGACGCCGGCGTAGCCTCAACGGCGGGCGCCGTGGCCGTTGCCGTCGGCTCCGGGGTGGGCGTCGCGGTGGCTTCCAGTGCCTCGTCGGTCATGGGCAGCTGGATCATGGTGCCCAGCGAGGTTTCCACGTGGCCGGCTGCAACGGTGATGGCGGCCGGCTCGTCGGCGCTGGCCGCGGCGGCGCTCAGCGTCAGCCAGGCACAGACCGCCAGCAGGGCCAGGAGGAGCCGCCGGAGCCGGAGACGCAGGGGAGAAGGGCCCGCCGCTTCACGCATGCGCAACACCCCTCCCCGGAAAGGCTCGATGATTGGCCTATAGCGTAGAGCCAGGGGTAGCGGCGCGTCCAGAGCGGGAGGGCACTATTAGTCCCGGATTCCGGGTGCCTGGTCAGCCGACCGGGCGTCCGCCGGGGGCGCGCCTCAGCGAACGTGCACGTCGTTCGGGTAGCTGACCCCCAGCTGGGCGCGGACGCCGTCGAACAACCGCATGGTGTCGAGGGAGTCCTGCAACGGCATCACGGGGCTCTCGGTTAGCCCCTGCTGGATGCAGCGGGTGACCTCGCGCAGCTCGTAGCTGTAGCCGCGGCCCACCGTGGTGAACTGTTCCGTCCGCGGGTCGTCGAAGCCCACCCGGACCAGTAGCTCCCGGGGGTTGTTGATGGATCCCGGGCTTTGCAGGAACCCCTTGTTCCCGGCCACGGTGGCGGTGCGCGGCCCGTGCGCCAGCAGGGACGAGGTCAGCTGCGCCTGCGCCCCGTGGTGGTAGCCGAGCGTCAGGGCGTTCTGGGCGTCGACGCCGTCGTCGTTGACGAAGCCGGCGGCGGTGACCGTCTGCGGGAAGCCCAGCGTGCCCAGCGCCCAGAGCAGCGGGTAGATGGTGATATCCAGCAGGGCTCCGCCGCCGTCCCGGGGCGCCCAGAGCCGAGAGGTGGGGGAGTAGGGGGCCGGAAACCCCAGATCCGCACCGACCCACTGGACCTCGCCGATCTCGCCGGACGCGGCGATCTCGAAGGCCCGCTGCATCGCCGGCAGGAACCGGCTCCACATGGCCTCCATCAGGAACAGTCCGTTGGCGCGGGCCAAGTCGATCAGCTCGGCCGCCTCGCGGGCATTGACGGTGAGGGCCTTCTCGCAGAGGACGTGTTTGCCGGCTGTGAGAGCGGCCTTGGCGATGGCATGGTGCTGGGCGTGCGGGGTGGCGACGTAGACGACGTCGACGGCGTCGTCGGCCAGCAGGTGCTCGTAGCCCGGTACCCCGTCCCGGTCCCCGTAGGCGCGGGCGAAACCGTAGTCCGCGGCGAAGGCATCCGCAGCGGCCTGGCTGCGGGAGGAGACCGCGTACAGCTGCGCGTCCGCGAGCAGTTCCAGGTCCCGGGTGACGGTGGCCGCGATCCCGCCGGTGGCGATGACGCCCCAGCGCAGCCGGGCTCCGGTGGCGGTCCGGGGATCCTGGTCGGGTTGGTCAAAGAGCCAGGGCCTGGCGATCGGGGCGTTCATGCTGCCATCCTCTCACCCGGGGCGCCGCCGTCGTCGTCCCTGGCCAGCCGCCGCCCCGAGCCCCCAGGCCCCCGGACGCAACAGGGCCCCGACCCTCCCGCAGCGAACTGCGGGGGAGCCGGGGCCCTGATGGTGGAGCGGAAGACTACTTGGTGATCGGTCCGAGTACCGGATCGTCAACGTAAGCGGTCTTGACGTTCTCCTTGGTCACGATGACCGGCTCCAGCAGGAACGCCGGAACGGTCTTGACCTTGTTGTTGTAGGACTTGTCGTCGTTGATCTCAGGCTTCTTGCCGGCCTGGATGTCCTTGACCATGGTGATCGCGTGCTCAACGAGCTTGCGGGTGTCCTTGTTGATGGTGGAGTACTGCTCACCGGCCATGATGGACTTGACGGACTCAACCTCGGAGTCCTGACCCGTGATAACCGGCAACGGCTTGCCTGCAGCCTTGACCGAGGTCAGGACCGCGCGGGCCAGCGTGTCGTTCGGGGACAGGACGCCGTCAAGGGTGGTGCTGCCGTAGCTGCCGCTGAGCAGGGTGTCGGCGCGACGCTGGGCGTTCTCAGCCTTCCAGCCCTGGGTCACAGCCTGCTCGAAGGAGGTCTGGCCGGAAACGACCTTGAGGGTGCCGTCGTCCATCTTCGGCTTCAGCACGCTCATTGCGCCGTCGAAGAAGACCTTCGCGTTGGCGTCATCCGGGGAACCGGCGAACAGTTCGATGTTGTACGGGCCCGTCGGCTTCTTGGCCTTCATGCCGTCCAGCAGGGCCTGGCCCTGCAGGACGCCAACCTTGAAGTTGTCGTAGGCGACGTAGTAGTCGACGTTCTCGGTGTTCAGCAGCAGACGGTCGTACGCGATGATGGTCGCGCCGGCGTCCTTGGCCTGCTTCAGCTGGGTACCCAGCTGCGCACCGTCGATGGCACCGACGATGATGACCTTGTCCCCCTTGGTGACCATGGCGCTGATCTGGTTCTGCTGCTCGGAAACGCCACCGTTGGCGAACTGAACATCAGCCTTGAAGCCGGCACCGTTGAGGCCATCGTTGAACAGCTTCTCCGCCAGGACCCAGTTCTCACTGGTCTTCTGCGGGAGAGCGACGCCGATCGGGGAGTTCTTGGGGAACGCCTCGCCGCCGCTGCTCGCGGAACCGGAGGTGCCGGTGTCGGCACGGCCGCAGGCTGTCAGCGCCAGTGCCGCAATAGCAGCGATTGCTGCTGCCTTTCCTGCTTTACCAATCATTTGCATTGCTTGGTTCACTTTCTTTTTGATGGTGTGTGGAGACTCGGTGGTTTAGGGGAAGGGATCCGGTCAGGATTCCTTGGCGATGACCTCTTTGGTGGAAGTGGTCTCGTCGGCCTTGATCTCGTTGCCGCGGCCGAAGTTTTTCATCATCATGCCGATGATCGATTTCTTGCCCTGCGACTTGTTGTAGACGTCGAACGCAACGGCGATCAGCAGGACCAGGCCCTTGATGATCTGGGTCAGGTCGGCGCCGACGCCGAGCAGCTGCAGGCCGTTGTTCAGGACTGCCATCACCAGGCCACCGACGATCGAGCCGATCACGGTGCCGACGCCGCCGGTCACGGCCGCGCCGCCGATGAAGACTGCCGCGATCGCATCCAGTTCCCAGCCGACGCCGTCGAACGGGCCGGAGGCGGTGGAGCGGCCGACGAAGATCATGCCGGCGAGGCCGGCGAGGATCGACATGTTCATCATGACCAGGAAGTTGACCTTCTTGGACTGGACGCCGGAGAGTTCGGCCGCGTGGCGGTTGCCGCCGACGGCGTAGACGTGGCGGCCGATGACCGTCTTCGAGGAGATGAAGCCGTAGAGAAGGACGAGCACGGCCAGGATCAGGCCGGGGATCGGGAACGAGGTGCCCGGGCGGCCGGTGGCGAAGAGGTACGTCGCGTAGAGAATGGCCGCGCAGATCAGGACCAGCTTGGTGATGGTGACCCAGGCCTCGGGCACGTCGGCGCCGAGGGACTTGGCCTTGCGGCGGGCGCGCAGTTCGCTGACGATCACGAAGACGGCGCCGGCCAGACCCAGCAGCAGGGTGAGGTTGTTGTAGCCGGTGTTCGGGCCGAACTCGGGCAGGTAGCCGGAACCGATGTACTGGAAGTCGTTGGGCACCGGGATGGTGTTGGACTTGCCGACGTACTGGTTGAATCCGCGGAACAGGAGCATGCCGGCGAGGGTCACGATGAAGGCCGGGATGCCGACGTAGGCGGTCCAGAAGCCCTGCCAGGCGCCGATCAGGGCGCCCAGGAGCAGGCCGAAGAGGATGCCGAGGTACCACGGGATGCCCCAGTCACGGATCATCAGGGCCACGCTGACACCCACGAACGCGGCCACGGAGCCGACGGAGAGGTCAATGTGGCCGGCGATGATGACCAGCACCATGCCGATCGCGAGGATCAGGATGTAGGAGTTGCCGTTGAAGAGGTTGATGACGTTGCCCGGGGTGAGCGTGCGGCCCTCGGTGAAAATCTGGAAGAAGACGATCAGCGCAACCAGGGCGAAGATCATGCCGAATTGGCGGGTGTTGCCGCCAAAGAGCTTCTTGAGCGCGTTCATTGTGTCAGTCCTTGTAGTCCGGATTGTTCTGGATCGCCCGGGGTCAGGCAGTCTTGCGGGCGGAGGTCATCAGCTTCATCAGGCTTTCCTGGCTGGCTTCCTCTTTAGTCAGCACGCCGGTGATGGCGCCTTCGAAGATGGTGTAGATGCGGTCGGAGAGGCCCAGCAATTCCGGCAGTTCCGAGGAAATGACGATCACGCCCTTGCCCTGGTTGGCCAGCTGCTGGATGATGCCGTAGATCTCGTACTTGGCGCCGACGTCGATGCCGCGGGTGGGCTCATCGAGGATCAGCAGGTCCGGGTCGGTGAACATCCACTTGGCCAGGACGACCTTCTGCTGGTTGCCGCCGGAGAGCTTCGCGACGCCTTCCTCCACCGACGGGGTCTTGGTGCGCAGCGACTTGCGGTACTGCTCCGCGACGGTGAACTCCTCGTCGGCGTCGACCACGTTGTGCTTGCTGATCTTCTTCAGCGCCGCCGAGACGGTGGTGGCCTTGATGTCGTCGAGCAGGTTCAGGCCGAGGGACTTGCGGTCCTCGGTGACGTAGCCCAGGCCGGCGTTGATGGCCGCCTTGACCGTCTTGAGCTGGATTTCCTTGCCGTCCTTGTAGATGTGGCCGGAGATGAAACGGCCGTAGGAGCGGCCGAAGAGGGAGCGGGCCAGCTCGGTGCGGCCGGCACCCATCAGCCCGGCGAACCCGACGATCTCGCCGCGGCGGACGAAGAAGCTGGAGTTCTTGCAGACCAGGCGGTCCTGGATCTGCGGGTGGCCGACGGTCCAGTTCTTGACCTCGAAGAAGGTCTCGCCGATGTTCGGGGTGTGGTCCGGGAAGCGGGACTCCAGGGTGCGGCCCACCATGCCCTTGATGATGCGGTCCTCGTCGACGCCGTCGGCCTTCACATCGAGGGTCTCGATGGACTTGCCGTCACGGATGATGGTGATGGAGTCCGCGATCTGCTCGATCTCGTTCAGCTTGTGGGAAATGATGATCGAGGTGATGCCGCGGCCCTTGAGGCCCAGGATCAGGTCCAGCAGGTGCTGGGAGTCGGACTCGTTCAGGGCTGCGGTGGGCTCGTCGAGGATGAGGAGCTTGACCTTCTTGTTCAGCGCCTTGGCGATCTCGACCAGCTGCTGCTTGCCGACGCCGATCTCCTTGACCGGGGTGTCCGGGTCCTCGCGCAGGCCCACGCGGGCGAGCAGTTCGGTGGAGCGGAGCCGGGCCTCGGCCCAGTCGATCACGCCGCGCTTGGTGGGTTCGTTGCCCAGGAAGATGTTTTCCATGATGGACAGTTCGGGGATCAGCGCCAGTTCCTGGTGGATGATCACGATGCCGGCGTGCTCGCTGGCCCGGATGTCCTTGAACTCCTGGACTTCGTTCTGGTAGACGATGTCGCCGGTGTAGCTGCCGTGGGGGTAAACGCCCGAAAGGACCTTCATCAGGGTGGATTTGCCGGCGCCGTTTTCACCGCAGATGGCGTGGATTTCGCCGGCCTTCACCCGCAGGTTCACCTCGGCCAAAGCTTTAACGCCGGGGAACTCTTTGGTGATGGAGCGCATCTCGAGAATTACGGGATCGCTGTGCGTGTCGAGGGACGTCATCTGCCCTTACGCCTCCAATGCATGACTTCGTTGTCCGCCCCTGCAAACCGCAGGGCCGTCTGATGGAAAAGTAAACTGGATCACGTCGTTGTCGTCAAGTCTTTAACGCAACGGACGGATAACGGTGGAGCTAGTTGCGCCGGATTCCGGCCTGCTGGAAGACCAGTGCGGTGGCCCCGAGGGCCTCGGCGCGGTCGCCCAGGGAGGACATGGTGAGGGTGGTTGTCTCGCCGATCACGGGCACGGCGTGCCGGATCAGGCCCCGCCGGATGGGGTCCAGCAGGAGCTCGCCGAGGCCCGCCAGCGGCCCACCGACGACGATCACTTCGGGGTTGATCAGATTCGCCACGTTGCCCAGCGCACGCCCGGCGGCGAGGCCGGCGTCGTCCACAACCCGCAGGGTGGCGGAGTCCTTGGCGAGGGCCTTGCGGACGATGTCCTCGCTGGTCATGGGTCGGTCGTCGCCGCGGCTGAGCAGCTCCAGCATGGTGGTGGTGGAGGCGACGGTTTCCAGGCAGCCGCGGTTGCCGCAGCGGCAAACCAGGCCGTGTTCGTGGATGGTGGCATGGCCGATTTCGCCGGTGATGCCGACGTTGCCGTAGTAGGGCATCCCGTTGATGATCAGGCCCGCGCCGATGCCCGAGCCGATCTTGAGGAAGAGCAGGTTGCTGGTGCCGCTGTGCGGTCCCCACGTCACCTCGGACAGGGCGCCGAGATTGGCGTCGTTGTCCACGAAAATCGGCAGATCAAGGGCTTCCTCGAGCCGTTCCAGGATGTTGATGCCGACCCATTCGGGGAGGATGGCGCCCTGCGCAACGGTCCCGGAGCGGCGGTCGATGGGGCCGGGGATGCCGACGCCGGCACCCACCAGGGCGCTGCGTTCGACGCCGCTGGTATCGAGCAGCCGGTCAAGGACGGCGACGGCGGCGGCGATGCCGTCCTCAGCGTGGTGGCCCAGCGGCAGGAGCACCGCCTCCTCGGCCAAAACGTGATAGCTCAGTGAGGCCAGCACCACGCGCAGGTGCCGGCGACCGAAGTCGATGCCCACCGCCACGGCACCCTGGCTGTTGAGCCGGACGTTCAGGGCCCGGCGGCCGGAGCTGGTGGTCGGTTCCGTGGAGGCGAGCCCGGCGTCCTGCATGATCTTGACGATGTTGGAGACCGTGGCCGTGGAAAGTCCGGTCTGCCGGGCCAGTTCAGCCTGCGTGGACGGGCCCGCGAGCAGGCATTCGATGATCCGTTGCTGGTTCAAATGGCGGAGCGCGGACTGCGACCCGGGGTTTTTCGTGCGGCTCCTCGTTGAGCGCGTTGGTGAGGGCATGCAAAGAAGCGTGCACCATCAGGGGTTTGTAGTCAAGAAGTTAACGCAAGCGGCGGCGCGCCCCGCCCCGGGATCAGCCCACGAACCGGCTCACGGATCAGCGCACGGATCAGCCGTGCAGCTCCCGGTGCGCCCGGGCGAGCTCCCGGTAGTGCGCGGCGTTGTGGCGGACGCCGTCGAACTCCTCCTCCGTGAGTTCCCGGCGCACCTTGGCGGGCACGCCCGCCACCAGCGAGCGGGGCGGGATGACCGTGCCCTCGAGCACGACGGCGCCTGCCGCCACGAGCGAGCCGGTGCCGATCACGGCGCCGTTGAGGACGGTGGCGCCCATGCCGATGAGGCAGTCGTCCTCGACCGTGCAGCCGTGCACCACGGCGCCGTGGCCGATGCTGACGCCGGCGCCCACCGTGCAGGGGAAGTCCGGGTCCGCATGCAGCACCACGTTGTCCTGCAGGTTGCTGCCGGCGCCGACCCTGATGGCGGCGGTGTCCGCGCGGACCGTGACGCCGTAGAAGGCGCTGGAGTACTCGGCGAGGCTGGCGTTGCCGATAATCGAGGCGCTCGGGGCAACGAAGGCGGAGTCGTGGACGGCCGGGGTATCGCCGGCGAAAGCGTAAACGGGAGTCATGGACCCCAGCCTAGGACAGCGGCCGGACCTGCGGGAGCGTCGGGCGGGTTCGCGCCGGACGTGAGGGAGCGTCGGGCGGCAGGGATCAGGCGCGGAGGATCGTGAAGCCGGGTCCGGGTCCGGGGCCGGCGTCCGGGCCGGCCTGCGGGAGGACGACGGCGATCGGTGCCCCGGGGGCGGCTACGCGCCGGAGCTCGCGGGCCGCGTCGTCGGCCGCCTCGGCGTCGAGTCCGGCCAGGGCGTCGAGGGCCCAGACGGCCGGGAAGGCGGCATCCGCGAACGGCAGGGCGGCGGCGGTTGCCACCGAGGCGGAGAGGCCGTGGGCGCGGGCGGCGTGGATGTTCTCCTCGGAGGCGTCCACGCCGGTGAAGTGGAGCCCGGCGCGGACGAAAGCGAGGCCCTCGGCGCCCGTGCCGCAGTCCAGGCCCAGCACGGCGTGCCGGCCCTCCTCCTTGAGCAGGGCCACGAAGTCGTCCAGCCGCTGCGCCCCGTCGTCCATGGTCCAGGGCCCGGTCATGGGTGTGGTCATGGCTCCAGTAAAGGGCCCCGGCCGCGCGCGCAGCAAGAGCCTTCCACGTTACGACTAGCTGAAGACGACCGTCCGGTTCCCGTCCAGCAGCACCCGGTGCTCGGCGTGCCACTGCACGGCCTGGGCCAGGGTGCGGCCCTCGACATCGCGGCCCATCTGCACGAACTGCTCGGCGGTGCGCCGGTGGTCCACGCGGATGACCTCCTGCTCGATGATCGGGCCCTCGTCCAGTGCGGCGGTGACGTAGTGCGCGGTGGCGCCGATCAGCTTCACGCCGCGGGCGTGCGCCTGGTGGTACGGCTTGGCGCCCTTGAAGGAGGGCAGGAACGAGTGATGGATGTTGATCGCCTTGCCGGTCAGCTCGGTGCAGAGCTCGTCCGAGAGGATCTGCATGTAGCGGGCCAGGACGGTCAGTTCGACGTCGTGCTCGGCCATCAGGGCGCGGAGGGCGTCCTCGGCCTGGGCCTTGGTGTCCTTCGTGACGGGGATGTAGTGGAAGGGAATGCCGTAGAACTCGGCGAGGCCGGCGAGGTCGCGGTGGTTGGAGACGATCGCGGGAATTTCGATCGGCAGGGTCCCGGAGCGCTGCAGGAACAGCAGGTCGTTAAGGCAGTGCGCCGAGGTGCTGGCCATCAGCAGGGTGCGGAGCTTCCGGCCGGCCGGGTTCAGGTTCCACTGCATGCCGAAGGCCTGCGCCACCGGCTCCAGCGCGGCGAGCAGCTCCGACTCGGGGGCCGCCGTCGTCGCCTCCACCCGCATGAAGAAGGTGCCCGTCCCCTCGCTGCCGTACTGCTGCGAGTCCGTAATATTGCAGCCCGCCACCAGCAGGGCGCCGGCCACCGCGTGCACGATGCCGGGCCGGTCCGGGCAGGAGAGGGTGAGGATATAGGAGGCAGTCAGCTGGTCGTCAGTCACGATAGAACAGCCTACCCGCGGCTGGGATAGGCTTAACCTGTCGCAACTGGCGTTGGGTGGCTTACCACCAGGGAGCGGCACGCACGCAGACCACGGATCGTACGCCTGGGCCGAGGGTCATGTTTTTCCGGTTGGCAGCCCCGCGCTGCCCTCCCGCGGCCCCGTCATCTAGGGGCGCCGGCGCGGACCAGCCGGTAACCTGACCTCACAGCAGTGACCGTTGCCAAGCCAGGAGTTCTTCGTGACTACTTCCCTTCGCCTTTCTTCAGCAGCCGTAAGCAACCAGCCCCTCGCTGAACTCGATCCCGAGATCGCCGCCGTCCTGGACCAGGAGCTCGGCCGCCAGCGCGGCACCCTGGAAATGATCGCCTCCGAAAACTTCGCCCCCCGCGCCGTCATGGAAGCCCAGGGCTCCGTGCTGACCAACAAGTACGCCGAGGGTTACCCGGGCCGCCGCTACTACGGCGGCTGCGAATACGTCGACGTCGCCGAGCAGCTCGCGATCGACCGGGTCAAGGCCCTCTTCGGCGCCGAATTCGCCAACGTCCAGCCGCACTCCGGCGCGCAGGCCAACGCCGCCGCCCTCTCCGCGATGATCACCCCCGGCGACAAGATCATGGGCCTATCCCTCGCCCACGGCGGACACCTCACCCACGGCATGAAGCTGAACTTCTCCGGCAAGCTCTACGACGTCGCGGCCTACCAGGTCGAGGAAGACACCTTCCGGGTGGACATGGACAAGCTCCGCGAGCAGGCGCTCGCCGAGAAGCCCCAGGTCATCATCGCCGGCTGGTCGGCCTACCCGCGTCACCTCGACTTCGCCGCCTTCCGCTCGATCGCCGACGAGGTCGGGGCCCTGCTCTGGACCGACATGGCGCACTTCGCCGGCCTGGTGGCCGCCGGACTGCACCCGAGCCCGGTGCCGCACTCCGACGTCGTCACCTCCACCGTGCACAAGACCCTCGCCGGCCCCCGGTCCGGCGTGATCCTGGCCAAGCAGGAGTGGGCCAAGAAGATCAACTCCAACGTCTTCCCCGGCCAGCAGGGCGGCCCGCTCATGCACGTCATCGCGGCCAAGGCCGTGGCGTTCAAGATCGCGGCGGGCGAGGAGTTCAAGGAACGCCAGGAGCGCGTCCTCGAGGGCGCCCGGATCATCGCCGACCGGCTGAACGCGGCCGACGTCGCCGAGGCCGGCGTCTCGGTCCTCACCGGCGGCACCGACGTGCACCTGGTCCTGGTGGACCTGCGCAACTCCCAGCTGGACGGCCAGCAGGCCGAGGATCTGCTGCACTCCGTGGGCATCACCGTGAACCGCAACGCCGTCCCGTTCGACCCGCGCCCGCCCATGGTCACCTCCGGCCTGCGCATCGGCACCCCGGCCCTGGCCACCCGCGGCTTCGGCGCCGAGGAGTTCACCGAGGTCGCCGACATCATCGCCACCGCCCTCAAGGCAGGCACCGGCGCCGACGTCGAGGCCCTCCAGTCCCGCGTGGACAAGCTCGCCGCCGACTTCCCGCTGTACCCGCAGCACGAGCAGTGGTGATCCGGTTGACCAACGACATGACCGAAACCCACACCGCCCGCATCCTCGACGGCAAGGCGACCGCGGCCGCCATCAAGGCCGAACTGACCGAACGCGTCGCCGCCCTCAAGGCCCGCGGTGTTGTCCCCGGCCTGGGCACCATCCTCGTCGGCTCCGACCCGGGCAGCACCTGGTACGTCGGCGGCAAGCACAAGGACTGCGCCGAGGTGGGCATCACCTCGATCCGCCGCGACCTGTCCGAGGAGACCACCCAGGAGGAACTGCTGGCCGTGGTCCGGGAGCTGAACGAGAACCCGGAGTGCACGGGGTACATCGTCCAGCTGCCGCTGCCAAAGCACATCGACCAGGACGTCATCCTCGAAGCGATGGACCCGGACAAGGACGCCGACGGCCTGCACCCGATGAACCTTGGCCGCCTGGTGGCCAACGTGTCCGGCCCGATGACCTCCCCGCTGCCCTGCACGCCCAAGGGCTGCATTGAGCTGCTGACCCGGCACGGGATCGAGCTCAAGGGCAAGCGCGTCCTGGTGGTGGGCCGCGGTGTCACCATCGGCCGGCCCGTGGGACTGCTGCTGACCCGCAAGGACGTCAACGCCACGGTCATCCTGGCGCACACCGGCACCGTGGACCTGCCGGCCGAAATCCGGCAGGCCGACGTCGTCATCGCCGCCGCCGGCCAGCCGCACATGATCAAGGCCGCGGACCTCAAGCCCGGCGCGATCGTGCTGGACGTGGGCGTCAGCCGCGTGGACGACGGCAACGGCAAGGCCGTGGTGACCGGGGACGTGGAGCCCGCCGCGGCCGGCGTCGCCGCCTGGATCTCCCCGAACCCCGGGGGAGTGGGCCCGATGACCCGCGCCATGCTGCTGGCCAACGTGGTCGAGACCGCCGAACGTCAGCTCCAGGGCTAACCATCGCAACTGACTCGCAGCTCAGGCCGTTTTCAGCACCCATAACGGCCTCAGCTGCGAGTCAGTTGGGTATCCCGGCCTGAAAAGTCCGAAGAATTTACGAAAAGACTCTTTCATGGTTTGCCCGGATGGACTAGCGTGTTTCGGGTGCCTGAACTCGCCGCAAAAGAATCGCCCGTGGAAAGCGCCGCCGGATCCGGCCCCGCCCAGTACGTCATCACCGCAGAGAACCTGACCAAGAGCTACGGCGACATGACTGCCGTGGACGGGATCAGCTTCCGCGTGCCCGCCGGCGAGGCCTTCGGCCTGCTGGGCCCGAACGGCGCCGGCAAGTCCACCACCATGCGGATGATCGGCGGCGTCTCCCAGCGCACCTCCGGCTCCCTGACCATCATGGGCCTGGACCCGGAGCAGCACGGCCCTGAGGTCCGCGCGCACCTGGGCGTGGTCCCGCAGCAGGACAACCTGGACGAGGAACTCAAGGTCCGGGACAACCTCCTGGTCTACGGCCGCTACTTCGGCCTGCCGATGAGCTACCTCAAACCCAAAGCCGACGAGCTGCTCGAATTCGCGCAGCTGACTGACAAGGCCAAGGCGAAGGTGGATGCGCTCTCCGGCGGCATGAAGCGGCGCCTCACGATCGCCCGCTCCCTGATCAACGAACCGAAGATCCTGCTGCTGGACGAGCCCACCACCGGCCTGGACCCGCAGGCCCGCCACATCCTTTGGGACCGGCTGTTCCGGCTCAAGGAACAGGGCGTCACCCTGATCCTCACCACCCACTACATGGACGAGGCGGAGCAGCTCTGCGACCGGCTGATCGTGGTGGACAAGGGCCGGATTATGGCCGAGGGCTCCCCGGCCAGCCTGATCCGCGAATACTCCACCCGCGAGGTGCTCGAGCTGCGCTTCGGCTCCGCCCGCAACGCCACGGTCGGGGCGGAACTGGAAGGCATCGGCGAACGGGTCGAAACCCTCCCGGACCGCGTCCTGATCTACGCCAACGACGGCGAGGCCGCCCTGGAAGAGGTCTCCGCCCGGGGCCTCCGCCCCGTCACCTCGCTGGTGCGCCGCTCCTCGCTGGAGGACGTCTTCCTGCGCCTGACCGGCCGGAGCCTCGTTGACTAGGGACGCGACCGTGACCGGGCGCGCCCACGCGCCGCAGGTCTCCGCGGCAAGGGCCCGCCGCTGGGGTGCGTTCTACTACGCCGAACAGGTCCTGCGGGTGATGAAGGGCTACGGCTGGACCATCGTGATGTACGGCGTGGGCCAGCCCGTCGCGTACCTCTTCGCCATGGGCGTGGGGCTGGCAACGCTGGTGGACTCGAACTCCGCGGCGGCCTTCGGCGGCGTCAGCTACCTGACCTTCATCGCCCCCGCGCTGCTGATCTCCGCCGCCGTGATGACGGCCGCGAACGAGTTCACCTTCCCGGTGATGGACGGGTTCAAGTGGCGCCGGGTCTACTACGGCCCGCACGCCTCCCCGCTGACTCCGGAGCAGATCGCCGCCGGACAGATCATCGCCGTGACGGTCAGGTTCGTGCTGCAATCCGCGATCTACTTCGGTGTGGTGACCTTGTTCGGCGCCTCACCCAGCGGCTGGGGCTGGGTCTCGATCTTCATCGCCACCCTGGCCGGCCTCGCCTTCGGCCTGCCCCTGATGGCGTATGCGGCCCGGATCAAGGAGGACAAGGGCCAGTTCGCCATGGTGATGCGCTTCATCGTCATGCCGCTGTTCCTGTTCTCCGGCACCTTCTTCCCGCTGGACACCCTGCCGCTGGGCGTGCGCTGGGTCGGCTGGATCTCCCCGATCTGGCATGGCACGGAGCTGGGCCGGGTGGTCAGCTATGGCTACCCCGAGCCGGCCTGGCTAAGCGCCGTCCACCTGATTGTCCTCGCCGGCCTCACGGTCCTCGGCTGGGTCCTGACCCGGCGCCAGTTCGCGAAAAGGATGGGTGCATGAGCACGCTCGCCACCGCCGGACAGCACGACGGCGCCCCCAGCGTCACCGACGCAGCCCGCGCCCGCCGCTTCGGCCCGCTGTACTCGCGCAACGTGCGCGCCGTCGTCGCCCGCGGGCTGATGGCCACCAAGAGCAGCAATTGGATGGTGATGCTCTCGGGCTTCTTCGAACCCGTGCTGTACCTGATCTCGATGGGTGTGGGCCTCGGCGCGATCGTCGGCTCCGTGCAGGGTCCTGGCGGCCAGGAGATCTCCTACGCCGCCTACATCGCCCCGGCGCTGCTGGCGGTCTCGGCCATGAACGGCGCCGTGTACGACTCCACCTGGAACGTCTTCTTCAAGATGAACTTCGCCAAGCTCTACCAGGGGATGCTCTACACCTCGCTGGGGCCGATCGACGTCGCCATGGGGGAGATCTTCCTGGCCCTGCTCCGCGGCCTCATGTACGCCACCGGGTTTACCGCGGTGATGGGCGTGATGGGGCTGATCACCACCCCGTGGGCCATCCTGATGATCCCGGCCTCGGTGCTGATCGCGTTCGGCTTCGCCAGCTTCGGCATGGGCATCACCAGCTTCATGAAGACCTTCCAGCAGATGGACTGGATCAACTTCATCATGCTGCCGATGTTCCTCTTCAGCGCCACCTTCTATCCGCTTAGCGTCTACCCGGGACCCATCCAGCTGCTGATCCAGGCCATGCCGCTCTGGCACGGGGTGGAGCTGCTCCGCCAGATCAGCGTGGGCGCCTTCGACGCCTTCACGCTGCTCCACATCGGCTACTACCTGGTGATGATCGTGCTCGGCGTCGCCCTCACCACCAGTCGGCTGCGCCGGCTGTTCCTGAAGTAGGGGCCCCGGCAGCGGCAGCAGGCCCGGACGACGGCGGCCCGTTCGCCGGGGGTGGAAGCGCCGCTGGCGGTGCGCGCCGTTTGCGATAATGGACCCATGCGATCCCTCGGCAACCCTTCCTCCACCACGTCCCCGTTCGCCGCCGCCGGCAAGAACCCGATGTTCCGCATCGGCGGCCTCGGCATGACGGTGTTCATCATCGCCTTCCTGGTGGCCGTGATCTTCGCGGCGAACCAGAACGACGTCGTGGGGTGGGTTGTCGCCGTCATCGCCTTCTTCTGGCTGGCGCTGGCCTCCTTCGTGGTCTTCAGCATCCAGAGGGCCGCCAAGCGCGCCGGGGCCAAGATTAACGAGGCGCAGAACGCCTTCAACTCCGCCGTGGGCCGGGCGCCGTCGGCCGGCAGCGCCGACCACGGCGGCACCCGCGTCGTCGGGGAGCGCCGGGAGGCCGATGAGGTCCGCGACATGAAGCTGGACCACTCCTTCAAGATCGTCCAGGTGCAGGTCCGCGTCGTCGAGCAGGAACGGGCCAAGGGCGAGGCGTCGGACCAGGACACCATCCGCCGTGCCCTCGAGACGATCGAAATCACCGCCACCAACGCCCGGGACATGATCAAGTCCGGCGGCGGTTCCGACGAGCCGGTGAGCGGAACCATCATCGACTAGAGTGGATCGGGTGAGCTCGGCATTGGAGAAGGACCACCTTCGCATCGCAACGGTCAACGTCAACGGCCTTCGCGCCGCCTACAAAAAGGGCATGGCGGAATGGCTGGCGGCGCGCGAGGTGGACATCCTCTGCCTGCAGGAGGTCCGCGCGCCCGACGCTGTGGTCCGTGACCTGCTCGGCGACGACTGGCACATCCTGCACGCCGAAGCCGAGGCGAAGGGCCGCGCCGGCGTCGCCATTGCCTCCCGTACCGAGCCGACGGCCACCCGGGGACACATCGGCGAGGACTACTTCGCTACCGCGGGCCGCTGGGTGGAGGCGGACTACATGGTCCGCGACGCCGCCGGGAACCCCGCCACGCTGACCGTGGTCAGCGCCTACGTCCACTCCGGCGAGGCCGGGACCCCGAAGCAGGACGACAAGTTCCGCTTCCTGGACCTCATGCTGACCCGGCTGCCGGAACTGTCCAAGCACAGCGACCACGCCCTGGTGGTGGGGGACCTGAACGTGGGCCACACGGAGCTGGACATCAAGAACTGGAAGGGCAACGTCAAACGTGCCGGCTTCCTGCCCGAGGAGCGTGCCTATTTCGACCGCTTCATGGGCGAGGAGATCGGCTGGAAGGATGTTCACAGGGGCCTGGCGGGTACCGTCAACGGCCCCTACACTTGGTGGTCGCAAAGGGGACAGGCCTTCGACAACGACACGGGCTGGCGGATTGACTACCACCTCGCCACCCCCGCCCTCGCCGCCGCAGCGGTGCAGGCCGTCGTTGACCGGGCGCCGTCCTGGGATACCCGCTTCTCCGACCACGCCCCGCTGGTAGTGGACTACCGGCTCTAGTTCAAGGCTTTCCCCATGACCTCTCCCGCCACCGCGTCGCTGATCCCCGACGCCACCCCCTCCACCGACGCCGCACCGGCGGCCGCCCCCGGCACCCGCCAGCGCATCCTCTCGGGAATGCAGCCCTCCGCCGACTCCCTGCACCTGGGCAACTACCTCGGCGCCTTGGTGAACTGGGTCCGGATGCAGGACGAATACGACGCCGTCTTCTTCATCCCGGACCTGCACGCCATCACCGTTCCGCAGGACCCGGCCGAGCTGGCGAAGCGCACCCGGGTGACCGCCGCCCAGTACATCGCCGGCGGCGTCGACGTCGACAAGTGCACCCTGTTCGTCCAGTCCCAGGTTCCCGAGCACGCGCAGCTGGCCTGGGTGCTGAATTGCATCACCGGCTTCGGCGAGGCCTCCCGGATGACCCAGTTCAAGGACAAGGCGCTCAAGCAGGGCTCCGACCAGGCCAGCGTGGGCCTGTTCACCTACCCGATCCTGCAGGCGGCCGACATCCTGCTGTACAACCCGCACGGCGTCCCCGTCGGTGAGGACCAGCGCCAGCACGTCGAGCTCAGCCGCGACCTCGCCCAGCGCTTCAACTCCCGCTTCGGCGAGACCTTCACGGTGCCCCAGCCCTTCATCCAGAAGGGGACAGCGAAGATCTACGACCTGCAGAACCCGACGGCGAAGATGTCCAAGTCGGCGGAGTCCCCGGCCGGCCTGATCAACCTGCTGGACGAGCCGAAGCTGATCGCCAAGCGGATCAAGTCCGCGGTGACCGACACCGGGACTGAGATCCGCTTCGACCGGGAGAACAAGCCGGGCGTCTCCAACCTGCTGACCATCTACTCGGCCATCACCGGCCAGACCATCGAGCAGCTCACCGAGGCCTACGAGGGCAAGATGTACGGCCACCTCAAGGTCGACCTGGCGGAGGTGGTGACGGCACACCTGAGCCCGATCCGGGACCGCGCCAACGAACTCCTGGCCGACCCGGCCGAGCTGGACCGCCTCCTGGCGGTCGGCGCGGACAAGGCCCGGGAAGCCGCGTCGGCCACCCTCAAGGACGTGTACGCCAAGGTAGGCTTCCTGCCGTACGCCGGGGCACGGGGAGACATCTAGGGCAATGTCCTCCGCCAGCAACGTCACCGCGAGCGAAACCGGCACGTCCACGGGTCTGTCCCGGGACACCGGCGGCACCGCCCCCTCGGCGGCCGCGCCCGCGGGACAGGATATGCACGCTTCGGAGGACGGCATCAGCATCGGTGTGATCCTGGGCTTCCCGCCCAGGATCGCCGAGGAGCTGCGGCGCTGGCGGGCCTCCTTCGGGGACCCGCTGGCCGCCACGGTGCCCGCCCACATCACGCTGGTCACCACCACCACTACCCGGGACTGGGAGGCCACCCGGCGGCACGTCCGCGAGGTCGCCGGCCGGCAGGAGCCCTTCACGGTCACGATTGCCGGTACCGGATCCTTCCGGCCCGTCTCCCCGGTGGTGTTCCTGAAGGTGGAGGAGGGTTTCGGCGAGTGCGTGAACCTGCACCGGCAGCTGCAGCGCGGCCCGCTGGAGCGCGAGCTGCCCTTCGCCTACCACCCGCACGTCACGGTGGCCCACGACGTCGCCCCGGAAAGCCTCGATGAGGCCGAAACGGCGCTGAAGGATTACAGGGCAAGCTTCCCGGTGGCTAGCATGGGTCTTTACGAGCACGATGACAACGGCATCTGGCAGCTACGGGAAGAACTGGACTTTGGCAGCGAACGTGACCACCACCGAGGCGAAGGCGCCCCAGAAGGCCCCCGCTAGCCCACCCGCACCCACGGACCTGCCCGGGCTGCGCTTGGAGGTCATCCACAAGCGGATGGACTGGGTCAAGGCACGCCGCTCCGGTGGCAACGTCCTGGCGGGATTGCCGCTGCTGTTCGCGAAGATCAACACCTTCCGTCCGCAGCGGGCGTTCATGCACTACAACCTCCAGCGCGGTCCGCTCCTGAGCGCTGGTATCGGCTTCCGGATGTTCTTCTCCATCACCGGCCTGCTGGCCACCGGATTCTCCCTCGCCGGGCTGATCCTCAACGGCCAGCCCGCCCTGCTGGAACAGATCATCCGCAGCGTCGCAGGCGCCGCCCCCGGCCTGCTCAAGGTCAACGGCGGCCCGGGCCTGGTGGACCCGCACCAGTTGCTCAACCCGTCCAACCTCGGCTGGACCGCCCTCATCGCCGCCGCCGTCACCGTGTTCACCGCGCTCGGCTGGATCAGTGGGGTCCGCGACGGCGTCCGCGGCATGATGCAACTGGGCCCACGGCCCATCCTGCCCGTGCTGCAGATCCTGCGCGACGCCGGAACCCTGCTGCTGCTCGGCGCCGCCCTGGTGGTCAGCGCGGGCGCCTCCTTGGTGTTCGGCACCGCCGCCGACTGGGTGGCCGGCCTGCTGCACCTGGACCCGCTGCTGGCCGGTCCGCTGACCACGTCGGTGACCATCGTGGTGCCCCTGCTGCTGGCCTGGGGGACCGCCCTGATCATGTTCCGGGTGGCGGCCGGGGTGCGGCTGTCCCGGCGGGCGCTGCTGGAGGGCACCATCATGGCCGCCGCCGGCACCACGGTGCTGCAGTTCTTCAGCACCCAGCTGCTGGCCAGCTCGGGCCGCAACCCGATCCTGGCCCCGTTCGCCATCATCATCGGGCTGCTGGTCTGGTTCAACCTGGTCAGCCAGGTCTACCTGGTCTCTGCCTCCTGGTCCGCGGTGCGCGAATCAGACCGGTCCGCCGGCCCGGCGGATAAGACCCTCGGCTGGGGTGCCCGCCAGGTCCAGCCCGGGCGGACCCCCGCCGAGCCGCGCGTCCGCCCGCGGCGGGCGCCGGCTAGTTTCCGGCGTCGAGGTATTGATCGGCCCACGCCGAAATAATTTTCGCCGCCCGTGCCGCCTGACCCTTCCCGGTGAGCAGGTGGTCCGAGCCCTCCAGGGAGACGAAGTTCCGCGGGTGCCGCGCGGTCTGGAAGATGCTGCTGGCGTTCTCGATGCCCACCGTGCTGTCCGTGGGGGAGTGCAGCACCATCAGCGGCTTGTGCAGCCGGTGGATGCAGTCGGTGAGGTCCGCGTTCTCCAGGTCCTCCACGAAGTGCCGGCGGATCTCCACCCGCTTGCCGCCCAGGTCCACCTCGGCGCTGCCCTCGCTGAGGATCCGGTCCAGGGCCGCGTCGAAGACGTGGGCCACGTGCTTGGGTGAGAACGGCGCTCCCACCGTCGCCACCGCATCCAGTTCCGGGATGCTGTGGGCAGCCGCGAGCACGGCGGCGCCGCCGAACGAGTGGCCCACCAGCAACGACACCGGCCGCCCGGAGGCACGCATGAACTCCGCCGCCCGGACCGTGTCCGCCACCTTGTGACTGAAGGACCCGGCCGACCATTCGCCCGCGGAGCCGCCCAGGCCCAGGTTGTCGAAGCGCAGCATGCCCACCCCGTTGTCCGCCAGCGCCTTGCACATCCGGGAGGCGGCCGGGCTGTCCTTGCCCAGGGTGAAGCCGTGCGAGAACACGCCCCAGCCCTTCACCGGCCCCTCGGGCAGGTCGATGACCCCGGAGAGCAGTTCGCCGGTGGAACCTTCGAAGGTGACTTTTTCGGAGCGGGACACGGGGGCCTTTCGACGGAGACAGTTGAGGGGGAGGGGGAGGGGGAGGGGGCGGGAAAACGACGACGGCGCCCCCACCCAAAGGTGGAAGGCGCCGTCGTCGTGGTGCTGCTGTGCCCGCGAGGGCTCAGCGGTGCTTAGACCTTGCGGGACAGGATGGCCTGCTTGACCTCAGCGATGGCCTGCGTGACCTGGATGCCGCGGGGGCATGCCTCGGTGCAGTTGAAGGTGGTGCGGCAGCGCCACACGCCTTCCTTGTCGTTGAGGATCTCCAGGCGCATGTCGCCGGCATCGTCGCGGGAGTCGAAGATGAAGCGGTGCGCGTTGACGATCGCGGCCGGGCCGAAGTACTGGCCGTCGGTCCAGAACACCGGGCAGGACGAGGTGCACGCGGCGCACAGGATGCACTTGGTGGTGTCGTCGAACCGCTCACGGTCCTCGGCGGACTGCAGGCGTTCCTTGGTGGGCTCATGGCCGCGGTTGATCAGGAACGGCATGACCTCGCGGAAGGACTGGAAGAACGGCTCCATGTCCACGATCAGGTCCTTTTCGACCGGCAGGCCCTTGATCGGCTCGACCGTGATGGGCTTGGTGGTGTCCAGGTCCTTGAGCAGGGTCTTGCAGGCCAGGCGGTTGCGGCCGTTGATGCGCATGGCATCGGAGCCGCAGACGCCGTGCGCGCAGGACCGGCGGAAGGAGACGCTGCCGTCCTGCTCCCACTTGATCTTGTGCAGGGCGTCCAGCACGCGGTCGGTGCCGTACATGGTGACCTGGAAGTCATCCCAGGTGGCCTCCTCGGAGACCTCGGGGTTGTAGCGGCGCACGCGCAGCGTCACGTCGAAGGACGGGATTTCCCCGCCGCCGCCGACGCCGGCGGGCAGTTCGATCTTGGAGGCTGGCTCAGCGAGTTCAGCGGTCATCTTAGTACTTCCTCACCATCGGCTCGTAGCGCGTGAAGACCACCGGTTTGGTAGCCAGCCGGATGCCGGCGATCGCCTCGGCGGAACCGTCCGCCGGAGCGTGCTCATCCTTGTACGCCATGGAGTGCTTCATGAATTTTTCGTCGTCGCGCTCGGGGAAGTCCTCGCGGAAGTGTCCGCCGCGGGATTCCTCGCGGTGCAGGGCCGCCACGGTCATGACCTTGGCCAGCTCCAGCAGGAAGCCCAGCTCCACGGCCTCGAGCAGGTCGAGGTTGAAGCGCTTGCCCTTGTCCTGGACGTTGATCCGCTGGTAGCGCTCCTCGAAGGACGCGATGTCCTTCAGGACCTGGTTCAGCGTGTCGGCGGTGCGGAACACCTGCATGTTGGCGTCCATGGTGTCCTGCAGTTCCTTGCGGATCTGGGCCACCTTTTCGGTGCCATTGGCGGTGCGGACGTGCTCCAGGAGGTTCAGCGTGTAGGCCTCCGGATCCGCGGGCAGTTCCACGAAGTCGGCGGTCTTGGCGTACTCGGCGGCGGCGACGCCAGCGCGCTTGCCGAAGACGTTGATGTCCAGCAGCGAGTTGGTGCCCAGGCGGTTGGAGCCGTGGACGGAGACGCAGGCGACCTCACCGGCGGCGTAGAGGCCCGGGATGATCGTGTCGTTGTCCTGCAGGACCTCGGCGCTGATGTTCGTGGGGATGCCGCCCATGGCGTAGTGCGCGGTCGGGAAGACCGGGACCGGCTCGGTGTACGGCTCGACGCCCAGGTAGGTGCGGGCGAACTCGGTGATGTCCGGGAGCTTGGCGTCGATGTGCGCCGGTTCCAGGTGCGTCAGGTCCAGGAGGACGTAGTCCTTGTTCGGGCCGCAGCCGCGGCCCTCGCGGACCTCGTTCGCCATCGACCGGGCCACGATGTCACGCGGTGCGAGGTCCTTGATGGTGGGGGCGTAGCGCTCCATGAAGCGCTCACCTTCGGAGTTGCGCAGAATCGCGCCCTCGCCGCGGGCGGCCTCGGAGAGCAGGATGCCCAGGCCGGCCAGGCCTGTCGGGTGGAACTGGAAGAACTCCATGTCCTCCAGGGGGATGCCGCGGCGGAACGCGATGCCCATGCCGTCACCGGTAAGGGTGTGGGCGTTGGAGGTGGTCTTGAAGACCTTGCCGGCGCCGCCGGAGGCGAACACGACCGACTTGGCCTGGAAGACGTGCAGTTCGCCGGAGGCCAGGTCGTAGGACACGACGCCGGCAACGCGCTTCTGCTTGTACGGGGTGCCGTCCTCGCGGACCGCATCTTCCTCGACCGTCAGCAGGTCCAGCACGTAGTACTCGTTGTAGAACTCAACGTTGTGCTTGACGCAGTTTTGGTAGAGGGTCTGGAGGATCATGTGGCCGGTGCGGTCGGCGGCGTAGCAGGCGCGGCGGACCGGGGCCTTGCCGTGGTCGCGGGTGTGGCCGCCGAAGCGGCGCTGGTCGATCCGGCCCTCGGGCGTGCGGTTGAACGGCAGGCCCATCTTCTCGAGGTCCAGGACGGCGTCAATAGCTTCCTTCGCCATGACCTCGGCGGCGTCCTGGTCAACCAGGTAGTCGCCACCCTTGATGGTGTCGAAGGTGTGCCATTCCCAGTTGTCTTCCTCGACGTTGGCCAGGGCGGCGCACATGCCGCCCTGTGCCGCGCCGGTGTGGGAGCGCGTGGGGTAAAGCTTGGTCAGTACCGCTGTTCGGGCGCGCTGACCGGATTCGATCGCTGCGCGCATGCCCGCGCCACCGGCGCCGACGATGACGACGTCGTACTTATGGACCTGCATACCAGATGCTCTTTCTCTCAAAATTCGCTGTGAACACCGCCGGCGAGACCAGGACGGTGGGGCGCACTGTTCCTGCCCGACGGGCAGGCGGGACTCAGCGGCCGGGGACCGGGGCGGCTACGGGGTGGGGCAGAACCCGCCGGGCAGCTGCACGCCGTCGACCACGGGGCAGGGGTTGAAGGTGAAGATCACCAGGGTGCCGAGGATGACGATCGCCGCGGCGGCCGCGTACAGCACGATCTTCAGCCACAGGCGCGTGGCGTCCTTCTCGGCGTAGTCGTTGATGATGGTGCGGACACCGTTGCTGCCGTGCAGCATGGCCAGCCACAGCATCGCCAGGTCCCAGACCTGCCAGAACGGGTCGGCCCACTTGCCGGCGACGAAGCCGAAGTCGATCGCGTGGATGCCTTCGCCGACCATCAGGTTCACGAACAGGTGGCCGAAGATGAGGACCACCAGGACGACGCCGGAGAGCCGCATGAACAGCCATGCCAGCATCTCGAAGTTGCCCTTCGAGGAACCGTTGCGGTTGTACTTCGGGGCGACGCGGCCCGCGCCGACCTTGCCGGAGCGCGGGCTCTGGATCTGCGTTGCACTCATGGCTAGTGACCTCCGAGGGCGAGGGACAGGTGGCGGATGGAGAAGCCGACCATGACGATGACCCAGAGGGCCAGGACCGTCCACAGCATCTGGCGCTGGTACTTGGCGCCCTTCTTCCAGAAGTCGACGGCGATGATCCGCAGGCCGTTGAAGGCGTGGAACACGATCGCCGCGACGAGGCCCGTTTCACCCAGGGCCATGAGGGGGTTCTTGTAAGCGCCGATCACGGCGGTGTACGCCTCCGGGGACACACGCACCAACGACGTGTCCAGCACGTGGACCAACAAGAAGAAAAAGATCACTACACCGGTAACGCGGTGTCCAACCCAGGACCACATGCCTTCACGGCCGCGGTACAAGGTGCCAGCTGGTTTTGTCGGCACTGAATAAACCTCCCTGCAACACAGCGGCGCTGGCATGGGATCCACGCGGGGGGAACGCCTGCTGCGAGAGCACTCGTAAGCTCAAGCCTAAATCTAGGCTTCGCTGTCAGCTTATTCAATTCAGGGCGGCGGTACCGAGGGGACCTTCCGCGGTTTTTGCCCGGTTTTGAGACGAACGCCACATTCGCTGGCATTCAGGGCCATTTTGAGGTCCTTGATCCGGGGCTGTGGAGCGGGTGTCAGTTAGAGTGGCCGTGATGACTACTGATAATGTGACCGGCCTCGAGCCGCATGATGCTGCCGCGGACTCGCCCCTGGACCGTTTCATCGCGGTGATCCCGGCCGGGGGTGTCGGGACGCGTCTCTGGCCGCTGTCCCGCGCCGCCGCACCCAAGTTCCTGCACGACCTCACCGGGTCCGGCAGCACCTTGTTGCGCGCCACCTATGACCGCCTGGAGCCGCTGGCCGGCAGCCGGATGCTGGTCGTCACCGGCAACGCCCACCGCGAGGCCGTCTGCCGCCAGCTGCCCGAGATCCACGACGCCGACCTGGTGCTGGAGAGCGAGCCGAAGGACTCCGGCGCCGCGATCGGCCTGGCGGCCGCCATCCTCTACGAACGCGATCCGGATACCATCATGGGCTCCTTCGCCGCGGACCAGGTCATCAGCCCCGACGAGCTGTTCCAGGAGGCCGTCCGGGAGGCCATTTACACCGCCGCCTACGGCAAGATCGTCACCATCGGCATCAAGCCGACGCACCCGTCCACCGGGTTCGGCTACATCCGCGCCGGCGAGCAGCTGAGCGTCCCGAACGCCCCCAGCGCCCACACGGTGGTGGAGTTCGTGGAGAAGCCCAGCGAGGACGTTGCCCAGCAGTACGTGGACAGCGGAGAGTACGTCTGGAACGCCGGCATGTTCGTCGCGCCCGTGTCCCTGATGCTCAAGCACCTCGAGGCCAACCAGCCGGAGCTGTTCGCCGGCCTGCAGGAGATTGCCAAGGCCTGGGACACCCCGCTGCGTGACGAGGTCACCGCCCGGGTGTGGCCCACGCTGCCCAAGATCGCCATCGATTACGCCGTGGCCGAGCCCGCCGCCGAGGCCGGGGACGTCGCCGTCGTGCCCGGCACCTTCCGTTGGGACGACGTCGGGGACTTCGCCTCTGTGGGCCGGCTCAACAGTGCCAAGGAGGTCGACGAGGTCACCGTGATCGGCGCCGGCGCCCGGGTCTTCACCGAAAACGCCAGCGGCGTGGTGGTCACCGACACCAAGCGCGTCATCGCCCTGATCGGCATCAAGGACGTCGTGATCGTGGACACCCCGGACGCCCTGCTGGTCACCACCAAGGCCCACTCGCAGCGGGTCAAGGCCGCCGTCGACGCCCTCAAGGCCAGCGGCGACACGGACGTCCTCTAGCCAAGCCGCGCTTAAACGCCGCTGACCTGCGCTTTCACTGCCGCCCGGGACCCGATGGGTACCCGGGCGGCGGTGCGTAATGCGCCGTCCGGGATGCCGCTATTTCTTGGACTGTGGCTACAGTGATTGGGTGCGCAATTACACTACCGAGGCCGAGCCCACCACCCGCGTGGAACCCTGGCTGGAGCCCCTCCTGCCGGAACTGATCGACTTCCGCCGTGACCTGCACGCGCACCCCGAGCTGTCCTATAAGGAATTCCGTACCACGGACAAGCTCGCCAGCCGGCTGGAAGCCGCCGGGCTGAAGCCTCGGCGCCTGGAAGGCACAGGCCTGACCGTGGACGTGGGGGAGGGGCCCATCGCCACCGCGCTGCGCGGTGACATCGACGCGCTGCCGATCATCGAGGAAACCGGGCTGGAGTTCGCCTCCAAGAACCACGGGGTCACCCATGCGTGCGGCCACGACGTGCACACCACCACCATGCTCGGCATCGCCCTGGTCCTGCAGCGCATGCACGAAGCCTCCCCGCTCGGCGGGACGGTCCGGATCATCTTCCAGCCGGCCGAGGAAACCATGCCCGGCGGCGCCCACGCCTGCATCGAACAGGGCGTCCTGGAGGGCGTGCCGCGGATCCTGGCCCTGCACTGTGACCCGCGGATCGAGGTGGGCAAGATCGGCACCCGCATCGGCGCCATCACCTCAGCCTCGGACACCATCAAGATCGAACTCTCCGGCCGCGGCGGCCACACCTCCCGCCCGCACCTGACCGAGGAACTGGTCTTCGCCCTCGCCCAGATCGCCATCAACGTGCCCGCCGTCCTGTCCCGCCGGGTTGACGTTCGCAGTGGCGTCTCGGTGGTGTGGGGCCACATCTCCGCCGGCGCGGCCCCGAACGCCATCCCGGCCAGCGGCTACATGGCCGGCACCATGCGCTGCCTGGACCGGGACGCCTGGCACAGCGCCGGCCGGATCCTCGACGAGGTGGTCCAGCAGATCGCCGCACCCTACGGCGTCGACGTCCACCTCGAGCACACCCGCGGCGTCCCGCCCGTGGTCAACTCCGAGCACGAGACGGCCCTGATCGAAGCCTCCGCCCGCGCCGAGATCGGCGAGAGCTCCGTGGTGCTCACCCCGCAGTCCATGGGCGGGGAGGACTTCGCCTGGTTCCTGGCCGACCTGCCCGGGGCCATGATGCGGCTCGGCACCAAGACCCCCGGGGGCGAGGAATACGACCTGCACCGCGGCGACTACATCCTGGACGAGCGCGCCCTGGGCCTGGGCATCCGGGTTCTCACCGCCGCGGCCCTGCGCACCCTCCGGGACCTCGGGCAGCAGTAGCGCCTCCGCCTCACCGTCTGACTTCCCCGCCGGAATTCCCCACCTTCGCCTCCCCGGCGCCGCGAGGCGCCGTCGGATCCTCCGGACACGCCGCACGACGACGTCGAATGCGGGGAAATTCCGCGGGGCAGCTCCGGCCCTGGCGTATTAGGTTGTGCACAACTGAGTTGCGCACAATTGAAAATGCCCGTACGGTGGAACCATGCCCACTTCCGCAGAGACTTCCGACGCCGTGAACCGGCCCGAGGCGCCCCACCTCGAGGCGCCCCGCCTCGATCGGCAGGTGTGCTTCGCCATGTACTCGGCATCCCGCGCCGCGACGGCGGCCTACCGGCCGATGCTGGAGGAGCTGGGCCTGACCTACCCGCAGTATCTGGCCATGATGGTGCTCTGGGAAAACCAGCCGCGCAGCGTCCGCGACCTCGGCGAAGAGCTCGGCCTCGACTCGGGCACGCTGTCCCCGCTGCTGAAGCGGCTCGAGGCACTGGGCTTCGTGGAACGGCGCCGGTCCGCCGAGGATGAGCGGCGGGTCGAGGTCTTCCTGACCGACGCCGGCGCCGCCCTGAGCGCCCGCGCCGCCGGGATTCCGCAGCGCCTCGCCGACGCCGCCGGACTGTCCCCCGCGGAGCTGGACCAGCTCCGCGAGACCCTGACCCGGCTGGCCGCGGCTTTGCACCCCGGCCACTGACGGCGTCCGGCCCGTTCCCAGGTCCACACCAAAGACTTTCCCCACCCCGACAGATTGGATCCCCATGAAACCCCTGTACACGGCGGAGGCCCTCGCCTCCGGTGAAGGCCGCGACGGCAACGCCCAGACCAACGACGGCAAGCTCAACGTCACGCTCGCCAGCCCGGTGGAGCTGGGCGGCAGCGGCGAGGGCACCAACCCGGAACAGCTCTTCGCCGCCGGCTACGCTGCCTGCTTCCACTCGGCCCTGCGCCTGGTGGGCCGCCAGCAGAAGGCGGACCTGACCGATTCCGCCGTCGCCGCGAAGATCCACCTCGGCGCCCTGGACGGCGGCGCCGGCTACGGCATCGCCGCCGAACTCGAGATCGCGCTGCCCGCCGTCGACCGCGAGACCGCCGAGGCGCTCGTGGCCAAGGCCCACGAGGTCTGCCCCTACTCCAACGCCACCCGTGGCAACATCACCGTAGACATCACCATCATGGAGGTCGCCGCATGAGCACCGAGAACACCACCCTTCCCACCAGCACCCGCGAGGTCCAGCTGGCCTCCCGCCCGCACGGCCGCCCCGTGCCGGAGAACTTCCGCCTGGCCGAGTCGGCCCTGCCGGAGCTGCAGGACGGCCAGGTCCTCGTCCGCAACCTCTTCATCTCCGTCGACCCGTACATGCGCGGCCGGATGAACGACGTGAAGTCCTACTCCGCGCCGTTCGCCCTGGACGCGGCCATGGAGGGCGGCGCCGTCGGCGAGATCATCGCCTCCCGCTCCGAAGACCGCAAGGTCGGCGACACCGTCGTGCACAGCCTCGGCTGGCGAGAATACGCCGTCCTGGACGCCGGCGCCACCTCGCCGGCCCGCACGGACCTCGCCCCGGCGTCGGCCTTCCTCGGCGCCCTCGGCATGACCGGCCTGACCGCCTACGCCGGCCTGCTGAAGGTCGCCGACTTCAAGCCCGGCGACGCCGTGTTCGTCTCCGGTGCCGCCGGCGCCGTCGGCTCCCTGGTGGGCCAGCTCGCCAAGGCCATGGGCGCCTCCCGGGTCATCGGCAGCGCCGGCACCCCGGAGAAGGTTGCCCGTCTGCTCGAGCTCGGCTTCGACGCCGCGTTCAACTACCACGACGGCCCGGTCCGCGACCTGCTCAAGGACGCCGCGGGGGAGAAGGGCATCGACGTTTACTTCGACAACGTCGGCGGCGAGCACCTCGAAGCCGCGCTCTCGGTGATGAACGTCGGCGGCCGCGTCGCCATGTGCGGTGCCATCGCGCAGTACAACTCCACCGAGCCGACGCCGGCCCCGCGGAACCTGATGCTGGCCATCGGCAAGCAGCTGACCCTCAAGGGCTTCCTGGTGGGCGGCTACTGGCAGTACATGGGCGAGTTCGTCGAGAAGGTCTCCGGCTGGATCGCCGACGGCACCATCCGCTACGACGAGACGATCGTGGACGGCCTGGAGAACGCCCCGCAGGCCTTCATGGACCTGCTCGACGGCGCCAACACCGGCAAGATGCTCGTCCGCATCTAAGCGGGCCACTCAGCAGACAACCGCCCCGCGCACCGCGCGCGGCTCCGAAAGGGCCCCGGACTCACCGTCCGGGGCCTTTTTGCGCACGGGGGGCAAGGTAGGGAAGGGCCGGGGCAGGGTAGGGGAGCGCGTTGGTAACAACTTCTCAACGATCTGGGAAACCGCTGTGAACTGTGTTACTTGACGTGTTGCAGGCCACTAAAGTAACTGGCATCAGTGCGCCTCGGCGCAGTGCTGCGAACGCCTCAGTGACAACAGTGTTTCGGGAGCAACACCGTAAGCGGACACTCATTGAACCCCCGTCGTAGCGCCTACCCCTTCCTGGAGGAACTTTGAAGAACTCACTGCGCGCAACTCTCAAGCGCGGTTCCATGGCCGGCGTCGCCACCGCGGGTGCGGCCGCCCTGCTGCTGACCGGCTGCGGTGCCGCCCCGTCCTCGTCCACCGCCTCGGGCTCGGCCACCAAGTCCGACTACACCGCCTGCATGGTGTCCGACTCCGGCGGGTTCGACGACAAGTCGTTCAACCAGTCCGGCTACGAGGGCCTGCAGAACGCCGCCAAGGACCTCGGCATCAACGAGAAGCACGTCCAGTCCAAGGCTGACACGGACTACGACCCGAACCTGCGCTCCATGGTCCAGCAGGGCTGCAAGCTCACCGTGACCGTCGGCTTCCTCCTCGGCGACGCCACCAAGTCCATCGCGACGGCCAACCCGAACAGCCACTTCGCGATCATCGACTACAACGACCCGACCTTCCCGAAGAACGTCAAGCCGATCGTCTACGACACGGCCCAGGCTGCGTTCCTGGCCGGCTACCTGGCCGCCGGTACCTCCAAGACCGGCAAGGTCGCCACCTTCGGCGGCATCAACATCCCCACCGTCACCATCTTCATGGACGGCTTCGCCGACGGCGTGAAGTACTACAACCAGAAGAAGAGCAAGAACGTCCAGCTCCTCGGCTGGGACAAGGACAAGCAGGACGGCACCTTCGTCGGCGACTTCAAGCAGGTCGACAAGGGCAAGGTCCTGACCCAGGGCTTCCTGGACCAGGGCGCGGACATCGTCCTGCCCGTCGCCGGCCCGGTCGGCGGCGGCGCCGGCAGCGCCATTCTGGACGCCAAGTCCAAGGGCAAGGACGCCAAGCTCATCTGGGTTGACTCCGACGGTTACCTGACCGCCGCCGAGTACAAGTCCGTGATCCTGTCCTCCGTGCAGAAGACCATGTCCACCGCCGTCGAATCCGTCATCAAGGACGACAAAGACGGCAAGTTCGACGCCGCCCCGTACATCGGCACCCTGGAGAACGGCGGCGTGGCCCTGGCCCCGTTCCACGACCTGGATTCCGCCGTTCCGGCCGACCTCAAGAGCGAGCTGGACCAGCTGAAGAAGGACATCATCTCCGGCACCGTCAAGGTCGAGTCGAAGTCCAGCCCGACCAAGTAAGCACCACACCGCGGGGCGCGCTGCCCTTCCGCCGTCACCCGGCCGAAGGGCAGCGCGTTCTGTTTTGCCGGGACCTCCCGGCACCCCGCCGGGCCGCGTTTGGGGAAGCCCGCCCGGCCACCACCCTGCCCAGTAACCACCCGTGACACTAGGCTGGGATCACCCACTGCGCTGCCGCCCACCACGGCGCCGGAGCAGTCCATTTACACAGACAGATTGGTTGGGGTTTTGAAACTCGAACTGAAGGGGATCACGAAGCGCTTCGGATCCCTGGTAGCCAATGACCACATTGACCTGGTCGTCGAACCCGGGCAGGTGCACTGCCTGCTGGGCGAAAACGGCGCCGGCAAGTCCACCCTGATGAACGTCCTCTACGGTCTCTACGACCCGACCGAGGGCGAGATCCTGGTGGACGACAAACCCGTGGTCTTCAAGGATCCGGGCGAGGCGATGGCCGCCGGCATCGGAATGGTCCACCAGCACTTCATGCTCATCCCGGTCTTCACCGTGGCCGAGAACGTGGCCCTCGGCAACGAGACCACCAAGGCCGCCGGGCTGCTGAACCTGGACGCCACGCGCGAGAAGATCCGGCAGATCTCGGACCAGTACGGCTTCGACGTCGACCCCGACGCGATGGTCGAGGACCTCCCCGTCGGTGTCCAGCAGCGCGTCGAGATCATCAAGGCCCTGGTCCGCGACGCCGAGGTCCTGATCCTGGACGAGCCCACCGCCGTGCTCACCCCGCAGGAAACGGACGAACTCCTGGACATCATCCGGCAGCTGAAGCGGGACGGGAAGTCGATCGTCTTCATCTCGCACAAGCTCCGCGAGGTCAAGGCAATCTCGGACACCATCACCGTCATCCGCCGCGGCAAGGTCGTCGGCCAGGCCGATCCCTCCGCCTCACCCACCGAACTGGCCTCCGCCATGGTGGGACGCGCCGTCAGCCTGAACCTGGACAAGGCTCCCGCCAGGACCGGCGACGTGACGTTCACGGTCCGGAACCTCACCGTGACCGACCACAACGGCCAGCACGTCGTCGACGGGCTGTCCTTCGACATCGCCAAGGGCGAGGTCCTCGCCATCGCCGGCGTGCAGGGCAACGGCCAGACCGAACTGACCGAGGCGATCCTCGGCGTCCAGCCGCACGTCACCGGATCGATCACGCTCGACGGCGAGGAACTGCTGGGCAAGAGCGTCAAGCACGTCCTCGGCGCCGGCGTCGGCTTCGTCCCCGAGGACCGCACCCTCGACGGCTTGGTCGGCACCTTCACCATCGCCGAGAACATGATCCTGGACCTCTACGACAAGGCACCGTTCGCCCGCGGCGTCGGGATGAAACCCTCCGTGATCGCCGAGAACGCGGCCAAGAAGGTCGAGGAATTCGACGTCCGCACCCCCTCGGTCGCCGCCGCCGTCGGCACCCTCTCGGGCGGCAACCAGCAGAAGGTGGTGCTGGCCCGCGAGCTCTCCCGCCCGCTGCGGCTCTTCATCGCATCCCAGCCCACCCGCGGCCTGGACGTCGGCTCGATCGAATTCGTGCACAAGCGCGTCATCGCCGAACGCGACCACGGCACCCCGGTCATGATTGTCTCCACCGAACTCGACGAGGTCATGCAGCTGGCGGACCGGATCGCCGTGCTCTACCGCGGCAAGCTGGTCGGCATCGTGCCCGCCACCACCTCCCGCGACGTGCTGGGCCTGATGATGGCCGGCGTCCCGGCCGCCGAAGCCGAAGCCAGCGCCTCCGCCCACGCCCCCAGCGGCACGACGACGACGGCGCTCCCGGAGCCTGCCGGCCACGAAGGAGAAACCCATGTCTGAGAAGACAACCCCCGAGCCCCAGGCGCCCGGCGGCACCACGCCCGGCGGGACCACCCCCGAGGCCGTCGCCTCCGACGTCGCCCTCGACACCGCCGGCGGCCAGATGCAGCCCTCGGCCGTACCCGCCGCCACCCAGCTGCACGGCGGTGACCGCGAGGGCACCGTGATGCACCGGATCTTCACCGGCAACGCCATGGTCTCCGTGCTCTCGGTCCTGCTCGCGATCGTGCTTGGCGGCATCCTGATGGCCGTCACCAACCCGAAGGTCGCCGCCGCGGCCGGGTACTTCTTCGCCCAGCCCGGAGACCTGCTCACCGAGGTCATCCGGCCCTACACCGCGCTGGTGCAGGGCTCAATCTTCAACTGGGCCGGGGCCGACCTGTCCGCCCAGCTGTACCCGATCACGGAGACCTTCACGGTCGCCACCCCGCTGATCTGCGCCGGCCTCGGCGTCGCCCTCGCCTTCCGCGCCGGCCTGTTCAACATCGGCGCCCAGGGCCAGATCATCTTCGGGGCCCTGTTCGGCGCCTACGCCGGGTTCGCCTGGCACCTTCCCATTGGGCTGCACCTGCTCGTCGTCATCGTCGCCGGCCTGGTCGGCGGCGCGGTCTGGGGCGGCGTCGTCGGCCTGCTGAAGGCCCGTACCGGCGCCCACGAGGTGATCGTCACGATCATGCTCAACTACATCGCCAACTTCCTGCTGCTGTTCCTGCTGACCACCCCGGCGTTCCAGCGCAAGGGCTCCACCAACCCGATCTCGCCGTTCCTGGACCCCAGCGCGCTGTTCCCGGAACTGCTCGGACCGCAGTTCCGCCTGCACGCCGGATTCCTGGCCGCGATCCTGGCCACCGTGTTCGTCTGGTGGCTGCTGAACCGCTCCACCATCGGCTTTGAGTTCCGGGCCGTCGGCGCGAACCCGAGCGCCGCACGCACCGCCGGCATCAACGTCGCCCGCAGCACCATCCTCGTGATGGCGATCGCCGGCGCCCTGGCCGGCCTCGCCGGCATCGCCCAGGTCTCCGGCACCGAGAAGTACCTCTCCGGTGGCGTCGCCGCCTCGATCGGCTTCGACGCCATCACCGTCGCCCTGCTGGGCCGTTCGACGCCGTGGGGAACGTTCTTCGCCGGCCTGCTCTTCGGTGCCTTCCGCGCCGGCGGCGTGGCCATGCAGGCCCAGACCCAGACCCCGATCGACATCGTCCTGGTCATCCAGTCCCTGATCGTGCTGTTCATCGCGGCGCCCCCGCTGGTGCGGGCGATCTTCGGACTGAACCCCCGTAAGAAAAAGACCACCACGAGTGGGACCGCCGGCACGCACGCCGGCGGCGTGAAGAGCGGAGCGGCAGCATGAGCGCCACCACACACTCCCCGGCCAGCACGCCGGGCACCGGGAAGGGCGGCGCCACCGCCCCCGGCGGCAAGGCCGGAACCCCGGCCGCGGCCGAGCTGGTGAGCTGGAAGGCCGGCATCGGCCTGGGCCTGCTGGCCGTCCTCGGCACCATCCTGTTCGGCTTCCTGGCCAACACCAAGTCAGCGGGCTTCCGGATCGCCGAGGCCCGCGACCCGAACGCCTCCTCCGCCGCGGCCTGGATCACCCTGGCCGTCGCCCTCGCCGCCGCGGCCTACGTCGGCTACCGCTGGATCAGCCAGCGGCGCGACGGCGGACCCGTGGACCGCTGGATCCCCGCAACCACCATCGCCGCCGTCGTCGTCCTGGGCCTGGCCGCCCTCGGCGTCGCGCAGGTGGAAAAGATCACCGTGCCCTCGATGGTGTTCGGCTGGATCTGCTCCGTGCTGCTGCTGGCCCTGGCCGGCTACACCATCTGGCTGACCCTGCAGCACCGCCGCACCCCCGGCTGGGTGGGCGGGCTCTTCGCCGTCGTCTTCCTGGTCGGCTTCATGATCTGGATCGTCGCCGGCGGCCGCGACCCCGAGCCCTCCATCTCCCTCGGCGGCCTGATGGCCGGCGCCGTCACCCTGGCCGTGCCGCTGGTCTTCGGCTCCCTCTCCGGCGTGCTCTGCGAGCGGGCCGGCGTGGTCAACATCGCCATCGAGGGCCAGCTGCTGCTGGGCGCATTCTCCGCCGCCGTCGTCGCCACCATCACCGGCAACGTCTACATCGGCCTGGTGTCCGCCGCGATCGCCGGTGCGCTGGTCTCCCTGGTCCTGGCCGTGGTCAGCATCAAGTACCTGGTCAACCAGATCATCGTCGGCGTCGTGCTCAACGTCCTGATCAGCGGCCTCACCAGCTTCCTGTTCTCCACCCTGCTCACCGCGGACCCGGAGCACCTGAACAAGCCCGGCCGGCTGCAAGCGGTCGACATCCCGTTCCTGGCCGATATCCCGATCATCGGACCCATCCTGTTCCACCAGTCCCTGGTGGGCTACCTGATGTACATCGCCGTGATCGTGGTCTACGTCGGGCTGTTCCACACCAAGTGGGGCCTGCGCGTGCGCGCCGTCGGCGAACACCCGCAGGCGGCCGACACGGTGGGCATCAACGTCAACCGCACCCGGTTCATCAATGTCCTGATGGGCGGGGCGATCGCCGGCATCGGCGGCTCCTTCTTCACCCTTGTCTCCGTGGACGCGTTCAGCAAGGACATGTCCGGCGGCCGCGGCTACATCGCCCTCGCCGCCATGATCTTCGGCCGCTGGAACCCCATCGGGGCGTTCCTGGCCGCGCTGCTGTTCGGCTTCGCGGACAACCTGCAGAGCATCATCACCATCATCGGCTCGCCGGTGCCCAGCCAGTTCATGGCGATGCTGCCCTACGCCTTGACGGTGATCGCCGTCGCCGGGCTGGTCGGACGGTCCAGGCCGCCCGCGGCCGGCGGCATACCGTACGTGAAGGGGTGACGGGCGTGACCGGAAACCCCGCCGTCGAGCCCGTGGACCTCAGCGCTGCGGTGGACTGGCCGGCCCTCGAGGCCGCCGCCATCGCGGCGATGCGGAACGCCTACGCCCCCTATTCGTCCTTCCCGGTGGGGGCTGCCGCCCTTACCGCGGACGGGCGGATCGTCAGCGGCTGCAACGTCGAAAACGCCAGCTACGGCCTCACCCTCTGTGCCGAGTGCACCCTGGTGGGCAACCTGCAGATGACCGGCGGCGGGCAGTTGCGCGCCTTCTACTGCGTCGACGCGCACGGCACCGTCCTGATGCCGTGCGGCCGCTGCCGCCAGCTGCTCTACGAATTCCGCGCCCCGGACATGGAACTCATGACCACCCAGGGCATCAAGACGATGGACCAGGTGCTGCCCGACGCCTTTGGCCCCCAACATCTGGAGGAAACCCGATGACCCCGTCCACCCACTCTTCCGCTAACACGGAGTCCTTCGACGCCGTCGACATCATCCGCACCAAGCGGGACAAGGGCACGCTCAGCGCCGCCCAGATCGACTGGACGATCGACGCTTACACCCGCGGGGCCATCGCCGACGAACAGATGGCCGCCCTGAACATGGCCATCCTCCTCAACGGCATGGACCGCGCGGAGATCTCCCGCTGGACCGCGGCGATGATCGCCTCCGGCGAGCGGATGGACTTCTCCAGCCTGCGCCGGCCCGACGGCGGCGTGAAGGCCACCTCGGACAAGCACTCCACCGGCGGCGTGGGGGACAAGATCACCCTCCCGCTGGCACCCCTGGTGGCCGTCTTCGGCGTCGCCGTCCCGCAGCTCTCCGGCCGCGGCCTGGGCCACACCGGCGGCACCCTGGACAAGCTCGAGTCGATCCCCGGCTGGCGCGCGGACCTCAGCAACGAGGAAATGCTCGCCCAGCTGCAGGACGTGGGCGCTGTCATCTGCGCCGCCGGCGCCGGCCTGGCCCCGGCGGACAAGAAGCTCTACGCCCTGCGCGACGTCACCGGAACGGTCGAGGCGATCCCGCTGATCGCCTCCTCGATCATGAGCAAGAAGATCGCGGAGGGCACCGGCTCCCTGGTGCTGGACGTCAAGGTGGGCAGCGGCGCGTTCATGAAGGACGAGGCGCGGGCCCGGGAACTGGCCGAGACCATGGTGGCCCTGGGCAAGGACGCGGGCGTGAACACCGTGGCCCTGCTGACCAACATGAACACCCCGCTGGGCCTGACCGCGGGCAACGCGATCGAGGTCGAGGAGTCCGTGGAGGTGCTCGCCGGCGGCGGCCCCGAGGACGTCGTCGAACTCACCGTCCGGCTGGCCGAGGAGATGCTGGCCTGCGCCGGCGTCAACGACGCCGACCCCCGGGCAGCGCTCAAGGACGGCCGCGCCATGGACGTCTGGAACCGGATGATCGAGGCCCAGGGCGGCGACCCGCGCGCGGCGCTGCCGGTGGCCAAGGAATCCGAAACCATCTACGCCCAGGCCGACGGTGTGCTGGTGGAACTCGACGCGATGGCCGTCGGCGTCGCAGCCTGGCGCCTGGGCGCCGGCCGGGCCCGCAAGGAGGACCAGGTCCAGGCCGGCGCCGGCGTGCGGATGCACGCCAAGCCCGGCGCCACCGTCCGCGCCGGCGAACCGCTGATGACGCTGCTGACCGACACCCCGGAAAAGTTCGACAGGGCCAAGGAAGCGCTGGAGCACGCCGCCGTGATCGCCCCCGAGGGATCCCGTCCGGCCCAGCAGCTGATCATCGACCGCATCGCCTAAGACCACCGCGGGGACCCGGCAGTACACTGGCTGCACAGCAGTCCGGGAGAAACCGGGTCCCGCCGTGCGTTAGGAAATCGTGCAGGCAATCAACGACTTCATCCTGGCAGCCGCAGGCCAGCCGTGGGTTCTCATCCTGGTCTTCGCCTGTTGCCTCATCGACGGCTTCTTCCCACCGGTGCCGAGCGAGTCGGTGGTGGTGGGCCTGGCCGCCGTCACCGCCACCGCCGGCGTCCCCAACCCGGTTCTGCTGCTCGCCGTGGCCGCCGCCGGGGCCTTCGCCGGGGACAACATTGCGTACGCCATCGGCCGTTCCGCCGGGACCGACCGCTGGCGCTGGATGCGCGGCTACCGGACCCAGCGGGCGCTGGCCTGGGCCGGCCGGGAACTGCGGAAGCGGCCCGCGTCGCTGATCATGGTGGCCCGCTTCATCCCCATCGGCCGCGTTGCCGTCAACCTCACCGCCGGGGCGACCGGATACTCCCGGCCCCAATTTGTCGGCCTCACCGCGCTCTCCGCGGTCCTCTGGGGCGCGTACTCGGTGGGCATCGGGTTGTTTTTCGGCCAGTGGTTCGATCACAACCACCTGCTCGCCGCCACCATCGCCATCATCTGCGCGGTGCTGCTCGGCGTTGCCGTGGACCTGGTCCTGAACCGGCTGCGCCGGGGAACCCCGATGAAGGCGCCGTGACGACCCCGCGCAGCGCCGTGACGAACCCGCGTAGCGCCGGGGGAGCCGGGCGTGGGACACTGGGATGCGATGCACATCACCCAGTCGACGACGGCGTGATTAGCCTCCAGTTCCGCACCCTTTCCGTTGTCCGCACCCGTTCAGTTTCCGAGGAGCACAGCCCGCGTGGAGTTCATTAATGAGGCCGTGCTCCATGCCGCCGGCCAATGGTGGATTTATCCCCTCCTGCTGGTCTTCTTCTTTGTCGACGGCTTCGCCATGGTGGTGCCCAGCGAGACCCTGATCGTGGCCCTGGCCGCGTACTCACGGCACAGCGGCGAGCCCAACCTCTGGATCCTCGGCCTGACGGCCCTGGTCGGCGCGATCGCCGGCGACAACATGGCTTACCTGCTGGGCAGCCGGATCGGGCTGGAACGCTTCCGCTGGATGCGCAAACCCAAGGTGCAGCGGGTCTTCGCCTGGGCCCGGTACGAGCTCGAAAAGCGCGGCGCCGTGCTGATCTTCACCGCCCGTTACATCCCCTGGGGACGCGTCGCGGTCAACTACGTCGCCGGCACCACGGGCTTCCCGCACCGCCGCTTCTTCCTGCTCGACGCCTTCGCCTGCCTGACCTGGGTGGTGTACTCGCTGGGCATCGGCCTGCTCGCCAGCTCGTTCCCGTGGCTGCACCACAACCCGCTGCTCAGCGCCGGAATCGCCGTCGTCTTCGCGATCGTGCTCGGCGTTGGCGTGGACCATGCGCTGCGCTGGTGGCACAAGCGCTTGGGCCGTCGCGACGAGGCCGCCGGCGAGGCGGCACCGAAGGCCGCGCACGACGGCGCACCGAAGCCTGCACACGAGGCCGCGGCCCCCGGCCGGCACGCGCCAAGCGACGCCTCGCGGAAGTAGCGCCGCGGCGCCGTCCGACCCTATGGTGGGAGCGTGACTGAGACTATTGCTGACGATGCCCCTGACCTCGAGTTCGACCTGAAGGTCCTGCCGAAGGTTTCCCTCCACGACCACCTGGACGGCGGACTGCGTCCGGCCACCATCATCGACCTGGCCGCCGAGGTCGGGCACACACTGCCCTCCACCGATCCCGTCGCGCTGGGGGAGTGGTTCCGGGAGTCCGCCGACTCCGGCTCGCTGGTCCGCTACCTCGAGACCTTCGACCACACCATCGCCGTGATGCAGACCAAGGAAGGCCTCTTCCGGGTCGCCAAGGAATTCGTCGAGGACCTCGCCGACGACGGCGTCGTCTATGGCGAGGTGCGCTGGGCGCCCGAGCAGCACCTGCAGCGGGGCCTGACCCTGGACGAGGTCGTCGAGGCGGTCCAGGCCGGCCTCGACGCCGGCGTCGAGGCCGTCTCCGAGACCGGCCGCGAGATCCAGGTGGGCCAGCTGATCACCGCCATGCGCCACGCCGACCGCAGCCAGGAAATCGCCGAACTCGCCGTCCGCCACCGCCACCAGGGCGCCGTCGGCTTCGACATCGCAGGCGCCGAGGACGGCTTCCTGCCCTCCAGGTTCAAGGACGCCTTCACCTACCTGGCCCAGCACAACTTCCCGGCTACCGTGCACGCCGGCGAGGCTGCCGGCCTGGAAAGCATCCAGTCCGCCCTGGTGGACGGCCGCGCCCTGCGCCTGGGCCACGGCGTCCGGATCGCCGAGGACGTCACCATCGAATTCGAAGAAGCTGAGAGCGACGGGACCGAGGGCGACGAGGTTCCCGACACCATCGGCATGGTCACCCTCGGCGACCTCGCCGGCTGGGTGCGGGACCGGGGCATCGCCCTGGAAATCTGCCCGTCCTCCAACCTGCAGACCGGCGCCATCTCCGGCTTCGGCGAGGGCATCGAGAGCCACCCCGTGGACATGCTCTACCAGCTGGGCTTCAACGTCACCATCAACACCGACAACCGGCTGATGAGCGGCGTGACCCTCACCGACGAGTTCGAACTGCTGGTCGAAACCTTCGACTACGACCTCGACGACCTGCTGGAACTTACCCTCAACGCCGCCGAGGCCGCCTTCCTCCCGCTGGAGGAGAAGGAAGCCCTGGTCGAATACATCAACGAGGCCTACGCCGACCTTGGCTAGGAACCCCGAGGCCGACCCTTCCGGGGCGGTGGACGCGCTGGCAGGGGTAATTGCCAGCCTGCGCGACCACTGCCCCTGGATGGGCGCCCTTACCCACGACTCCCTGGTGGAGTACCTCCTCGAGGAGGCCTTCGAGACGGCGGAAACCATCGAGGGCGGGCACGGTGACGCTGAACTCCGCGCCGAGCTGGGCGACGTGCTGCTCCAAGTGGTGCTGCACGCCCGGCTGGCCGAGGAACGCGGCGCCTTCGACTTCGACGACGTCGCCCGCGGGCTGCGGGAGAAGATGATCCGCCGCAACCCGCACGTCTTCCGTCCCGACGGCACCCTGCAGGACACCTTCCCCGCGACGGTGGAGGAGATCGTGCAGACCTGGGATGCGGTGAAGCGGGCGGAGAAGTCCGGGCTCGGCCACGCCTTCGAGGGCGTCCCGGCCGCGCTGCCCGCCCTGGCCCGGACACAGAAGCTGCTCGACCGCGCGGACCGGGCCGGCCTGCCTGCCCGGCCGCCCGCCGTCGTGCCCGCACCAGGCGGAACCGCCACCGAACCCGTCGGCGATCCCGGTCCCCATACCGAGGAGGAACTGGGCGAGGCCCTGTTCGCCATGGTGGCCGCCGCCCGGGCCCGGGGGCTGGACGCCGAACGGGCGCTCCGGGCGGCCAACCGCCGCTTCCAGGCCGCCGCCACGGGCGGGACCGCGCCGCCGGAACCCGCCGCCGGCGAGCCCCTGCCCGGGACGTAGCCGGGACTTAATAACTTTCCGTAACCCCGGCCCCTCTGGACTAGGCTAGGGGGTGACGAGGACGTCCACGACGGCTTGACCACCCCCTGAGTTTCCAGCAGTCAGATACCCAACACACCGCTTCACCCAAAGGAGCATTTCCATGGCGCTTATCGATGCCATCCACGCCCGCGAGATCCTCGATTCCCGCGGCAACCCGACCGTAGAAGTTGAAGTTCTGCTCTCCGACGGCCAGATCGGCCGCGCGGCCGTTCCCTCCGGCGCCTCCACCGGCGAGCACGAGGCGGTGGAACTGCGCGACGGCGACAAGGGCCGCTACCTCGGCAAGGGTGTCCAGAAGGCAGTCGACGCCGTCATCGACCAGATCGCCCCGGCCCTGATCGGCTTCGACGCCACGGACCAGCGCAGCATCGACCAGGCCATGATCGACCTCGACGGCACCGCCAACAAGGGCAAGCTCGGCGCCAACGCCATCCTGGGCGTCTCCCTGGCCGTGGCCAACGCCGCCGCCGCCTCCGCCGACCTGCCGCTGTACAAGTACCTGGGCGGCCCGAACGCCCACGTCCTGCCCGTGCCGCTGATGAACATCCTCAACGGCGGCTCGCACGCCGACTCCGACGTCGACATCCAGGAATTCATGGTTGTCCCGCTGGGCGCCGAGACCTTCTCCGAGGGCCTCCGCTGGGGCGTTGAGGTCTACCACGCGCTCAAGGCCGTGCTGCAGTCCAAGGGTCTGGCCACCGGCCTGGGCGACGAGGGCGGCTTCGCACCGAACCTGCCCTCCAACCGCGCCGCCCTGGACCTGATCCAGGAAGCTATCAAGAACGCCGGCTACACACCCGGCAAGGACGTGGCCCTGGCCCTGGACGTCGCCTCCTCCGAGTTCTTCAAGAACGGCTCCTACGAGTTCGAGGGCAAGACCCTGAGCTCCGCCGAGATGAGCGCCTACTACGCCGAACTGGTCGCCGACTACCCGCTGGTCTCCATCGAGGACCCGCTGGACGAGAACGACTGGGAGGGCTGGAAGACCCTCACCGACAGCATCGGCGACAAGGTCCAGATCGTCGGCGACGACCTCTTCGTCACCAACCCGGAGCGCCTGCAGACCGGCATCGACGCCAAGACCGCCAACTCCCTGCTGGTCAAGGTCAACCAGATCGGTTCGCTGACCGAGACCCTGGACGCCGTCTCCCTGGCCCAGCGCAACGGGTACACCACCATCACCTCGCACCGCTCCGGCGAGACCGAGGACACCACCATCGCGGACATCGCCGTGGCCACCAACGCCGGCCAGATCAAGACCGGCGCCCCGGCCCGCTCCGAGCGCGTTGCCAAGTACAACCAGCTCCTGCGCATCGAGGAGGAGCTCGACGACGCCGCACGCTACGCCGGCCGCAGCGCCTTCCCGCGTTTCAAGGGCTAGTACCCGCAAAAACCAGTGACCGGTGGCTATGGTGGAAAGAACCATGGCCACCGGTTCTGTTTTGGCCGGCCGTAGTTGGCCCCGGTCCGGCCAATGTGCCGGCCAGTTGTGAAGGAGTGACATGGCAACCCGCCGTCCCAAAGTTCCCAGGGCAGCTGCGCCGGCCGCCCCTGCACCGGCCGCCGGCCGGGGGGAGCCCGACGGCGGCGACGTGATCCGGGCCGACTTCGGCGGATCCCGCCAGGCCCACGCCCCCGCGCAGGTACCCGGACCGGGTGCAGGACGCACCGCACACGCCGCCGCGGGCCGGGCCGCGTCCGGCCCCACCGGCGCAACCGCCGCCGCGAAACCGGGCGCAGCTTCGTCGGGCACCGCTCCCGGCAACCCCAAAGGCCCGGCCGCCAAGGGCACCGCTTCCGGCGCCTCCAAAGGCTCGTCCGCCACGACGCCGGGCAGCAGGCCCGTCGTCGAGCGCGCCGCGGCCTCCACCGACCCCGTTCCCGCCAAGGCCTTCTCCGGCCGGATGCTGGCGCTGGCCCTGGTCATGGTGGCCATCACCATCCTGCTGGCCCCCACCGTCAAGATCTTCCTCGAGAAACGCTCCGAAATCGCCGGCCTCCAGGCGGACATCACCGCCAGCCAGGCCAAGCAGGCGGACCTGAAGCGGCAGATTTCACGCTGGCAGGACCCCAACTTCGTCAAACAGCAGGCCCGCGACCGGATTAACATGGTTATGCCCGGCGAAACCGGGTACTGGGTGTTCGGCAGCGACATTCCCGCCGACACCCCGGCCACCGGTGCCGCCGCGACAAGCGGCGACAGCCAGGAAACCCTGCCGTGGGTGGACTCCCTCTGGGAATCCATCCGCCGATCAGCAACAGACTAAAAGCGGCGCCCGCCGCCGGAGCGCCGGACCCGGTCCTCCCAACAGGGCAGGAAGGTGCCGCACCCGTGGACCAGAACCGAGTGGACGCCCCCCAGTCCGGAACCGGCGGCCCCGCCGCGGACCACCGCACCCCGACGGCCCGGGACCTCGACGTCCTCAGCCGCCAGCTGGGCCGGCCGGTGCGCGACGTCGTCGAGATCCCCGCCCGCTGCGTCTGCGGGAACCCGCTGGTCGCCGCCACCTCCCCGCGGCTGAGCAACGGCACACCGTTCCCCACCACCTTCTACCTGACGCACCCGGTCATCACCTCGGCCGTGTCCCGGCTCGAAGCGGCCGGCCTGATGAACGAGATGAACGACCGGCTCGTCGGGGACGGCGAGCTCGCGGACCGGTACCGCTCCGCCCACGAGGCCTACCTGCAGTCCCGCGCCGAGATCGGCAAACGCTCGGGCACCGGCCCGGTCCCCGAGATCGATGGCGTCTCCGCCGGCGGGATGCCCACCCGGGTTAAATGCCTGCACGTCCTGGTGGGCCACTCCCTGGCCGCCGGCCCCGGCGTCAACCCTCTCGGCGACGAGGCCATCGACGCGATCGCCGAATGGTGGACCCGGGACCGCTGCTACTGCGACGGCGCCTGGGACACCGACGGCGAGGCCCCCAGCCGGGACCTGAGCCGCCACGGCCCGCAGGGCCTGCCCGACATCGTCGGCCGGCCGGCACCCGTGCGGAAGAACCGGGCCGAGAGCTCCGACACCACCGATGCCTCCGCTGCCGGCGCGACCGACGGGGCGGCCCAGTGAGCCGCGTCGCCGCCATCGACTGCGGCACGAACTCCATCCGCCTGCTGATCGCCGACGTCGACACCAGCGATCCGGCCGCGCCCAAGCTCACCGACATCGTCCGTGAGATGCGCGTGGTCCGCCTGGGTCAGGGCGTCGATGCCACGGGGGAGTTCGCCCCCGAGGCCCTCGAGCGCACCCTCGCCGCCACCGCGGACTACGCTGAGCTGATCCGCCGGCACGACGCCACGAGCGTGCGCTTCGTCGCCACCTCGGCCACCCGCGACGCCAAGAACCGCCAGGTCTTCATCGACGGCGTGCGCGACTTGCTCGGCGTCGAGCCCGAGGTCATCTCCGGCGACGAGGAGGCCGCACTGTCCTTCGCCGGCGCCAGCAGCGTCCTGCCCTTCCGCGGGACCGACCCCGTCCTCGTCGTCGACCTCGGCGGTGGCAGCACCGAATTCGTCCTCGGCAACGCCGACGGCGTCATCGCCGCCCGCTCGGTCGACGTCGGCTGCGTCCGGATGACCGAGCGGCACCTCAAGGCCGACCCGCCCACCGCGGACCAGGTCGCCGCCGCCACCGCCGACGTCGACGCCGCCATCGACGAGGCCGCCCGGACCGTGCCGCTGGAACGGGCCACCGCCCTGATCGGCGTCGCGGGCTCCGTCACCACGATCACGGCCCACGCCCTGAAGCTGCCGGAATACTCCGCGGACGCCATCCACGGCACCGAGCTGGGACTGGACGCCGTGCGCGCCGCCTGCACCTCGCTGCTGGACATGCCGCGGGACAACCGGGCCGCGCTGCCCTACATGCACCCGGGCCGCGTGGACGTGATCGGCGCCGGCGGGCTCGTGTGGCGCCGGATCGCCGAACGGATGGCGGAGGCCACCGGCGGCGTCATCACCACGGCCGTGACCAGCGAACACGATATTCTTGACGGAATTGCCCTGAGCATCAGCTAGCGCCGCGCGCCTCGCTGGGGCTCCGGCAGTCGAAGCGCCGATTGGACCCGAATGACCAGAGCACCAGCCCGGCTGAGCCGGACCGTCTCAGCCCTGATTGCCGTGGCCCTCGCCGGCGCCAGTGCCGCAGCCACCCTGACGGTGGCCCCGGCTGCCGTCGCCGACAGCACGCGGGACAAGGAATACTGGCTCGCCGAATCCGGCATCACCAAGGCCTGGGAGGTCTCCAAGGGTGCCGGCGTGAAGGTGGCCGTGATCGACAGCGGCGTGGACGGCAAGCACGCCGACCTCGCCGGGGCGCTGGCCGGCGGAACGGACATCTCCGGTGCCGGGGCGCCCGACGGTCAGAAGAGCATCGGGGCCAAGCCCGAACACGGCACTCTCGTGGCCACCATGCTCGCCGGCCGCGGCCACCAGCCGGCCCCCGCCACCGACGCGCCCTCACCCAGCCCGAGCCCCACCGCCTCCGGGCCGGGACCGGACGGGATCGTCGGCGTCGCCCCCGAGGCCCAGATCCTCTCCGTCTCCACCTGGCTGGGCTCGGCCAACCCCGGCGGCAAGAGCGACCAGGATCAGATCCCGGCCGCCGTCCGCTGGGCCGTGGACAACGGTGCCCGGGTCATCAACATCTCCCTCGGCAGCACCTCCCCGGAATGGCCGCAGAGCTGGGACGCCGCGTTCCTCTACGCCGAACAAAAGGACGTCGTCATCGTCGCGGCGGCCGGCAACCGCGTGGGCGGCAACGTCCAGGTCGGCGCCCCTGCCACCATTCCCGGCGTGCTGACCGTGGCCGGCCTGGACCGGAAGGGCGCCGCCAGCATCGACTCCTCGTCCCAGGGCATCAGCATCGGCGTCGCCGCCCCGGCCGAGAACCTCATCGGCGGGCTGCCCGGTGGCGGCTACGCCGAGTGGGCCGGCACGTCCGGCGCCACCCCGATCGTCGCCGGCGTCGCCGCCCTGATCCGCTCCAAGTGGCCGGACATGACCGCCAGCCAGGTGATCAACCGGATCGTCAGCACCGCCAAGGACGCCGGCGCCCCCGGCAAGGACCCGCTCTACGGCTACGGCGTGCTCAATGCCGAGGCTGCACTGAAGGCCGACGTCCCCGAAACCACGGTCAACCCGCTCGGCACCATCTCCGACTGGATCCGCGTGCACCGGCGGGGCATCCCGGCGACCTCGGCGCCCGCCGCGGCGCCCCCGCCCTCCAGCGCCGCCGCGGCGCCCCCGCCCTCCAGCGCCGCCGCGGCCCTGCCGGAGCCCTCGGTTCCGGTGGCCCAGGCCCCGTCCCCGGCGGACACCGCCGTGCCCGCGATGGTGGTCCTGGGCTTCGGCGGATTGATCGTCTGCATCATCGCGGGGGCGGCCATCCAGCTCCGCCGGGCGGTCCGGGGGAGCGCCCCGGAGGCCGCCGCCACGGTCCCGGAGCCGGACGACGTCACAGCCCCGAATAGTTAGTGAAGGTTTTCACAAAGTGCGGTATTCTGGACCCATGGCAACCACTCCTCAGCTCCAGGACCGTCCCAGGGTACTCGTCGTCGGCGGCGGGTACGTCGGCCTGTACGTAGCCCTCAAACTGCAGAAGAAGATCGCAAACGCCGGTGGCATCGTCACCGTCGTCGACCCGCTGCCCTACATGACCTACCAGCCGTTCCTGCCTGAGGTTGCCGGCGGCAACATCGAGGCACGCCACGCGGTCGTTTCGCACCGCCGGCACCTGACCCAGACCGAGCTCATCGAGGGCCGCGTCCTCTCGATCGATCACGCCAACCGCACCGCCGTGGTCGCCCCGGCCGACGGCGGCGAGAACTTCGAGATGCCGTACTTCGACGTCGTCCTGGCCGCCGGTGCCATCACCCGCACCTTCCCGATCAAGGGCCTCGCGGACAAGGGCATCGGCCTCAAGACCATCGAGGAAGCCGTCGCTCTGCGCAACGGTGTCCTTGAGCGGATCGAGACCGGCTCCCTGATGACCGACCCGGCGGAGCGCGCCCGCGCCCTGACCTTCGTCGTCGTCGGCGGCGGCTTCGCCGGCATCGAGTGCATCACCGAGATGGAAGACCTGGCCCGCGCCGCGGTCAAGAAGAACCCGCGCGTCAAGCAGGAAGAAATCCGCTTCGTGCTGGTCGAGGCCATGGGCCGCATCATGCCCGAGGTCACCGCCCAGCAGGCCGAGTGGGTCGTCGAGCACCTGCGCAGCCGCGGTATCGAGGTGCTGCTGAACACCTCGCTGGACAACGCCGAGGGCGCCATCAAGCTGATCAACCTGCCGGACAAGACCCCCGCGCAGGAGTTCGAGTCGGACACCCTCGTCTGGACCGCCGGCGTGCAGGCCAACCCGATGGTCCGTTCCACCGACTTCCCGCTCGAGCCCCGCGGTCGCGTGCGCGTCCTCCCGGACCTGCGCATCGCCGGCGACGAAGGCATCATCGAGAACGCCTGGGCCGCCGGTGACGTTGCGGCCGTGCCCGACCTCACGGGCAAGGGCCTCCCTGACGGCACCTGCGTCCCCAACGCCCAGCACGCGCTGCGCCAGGCCAAGCGCCTCGCCAAGAACCTGTGGGCCTCCCGCTGGGGCAAGGAGCTCAAGGACTACAAGCACAAGAACCTGGGCGCCGTCGCCGGCTTCGGCGAATGGAAGGGCGTGGCCAACATCAACCTGATCGGCCGCATCGGCCTCAAGGGCCCACTGGCCTGGCTCGCCCACCGCGGCTACCACGGCCTGGCGATGCCCACGGTCGAGCGCAAGATCCGCGTGATCTCCGGCTGGTTCTGGCAGCTCTTCCTGGGCCGCGACACCACCCAGCTCATGGACCTGGACAACCCGCGCGGCGCATTCGTTGCCGCGGCCACCCCGGCCCCCAAGCCGGCCGACGCCAAGTAGTCCACCCGCAGTAACCACGACGGCGGCCGTTCCCCACGCAGGGGAGCGGCCGCCGTCGTCGTTCCCCACGCAGGGGAGCGGCCGCCGGCGTCGTTCCCCACGCAGGGGAGCGGCCGCCGTCGTCGTTGTCCCGCTGGTGGCGGACGCACTCCTGGCCCCGGGCCCTGCTCGCGTGCCTAGACTGGGGCCATGACCCCAGCCGAGAAAGACCTGCATGCCCTGCTCGCCACGATGCACCCGGCGGTCCGCGAAGGCGAGTACGTCTACGTCCGCTGGCCCGAGGGCAGGCCGCTGAGCGGCCACATCGCCGCCGCCGTCCGCGAGGCCGACGGGCTGACCGTGGTGCTGCCCCGCGCCGACGCCGACGCCCAGGACCTGACGTATGATCACGCGGCGGCCTGGATCACCGCCCAGGTCCCTTCCCTGGACGGAGCCGCCGGGCTCACCGCCGCCATCAGCGCCGCCCTGGCCGAGGCGAAGATCGGCGTCAAAGTCCTGGCCGGATTCCACCACGACCACCTGCTCGTCCCGGTCCCCGACGCCGAACGTGCCCTCGAGGTGCTCCACGAACTGTCCGCTGCCAGCCGGTCCGCCAGCGGCGGCACCCCGGCCCCGGAGCCGCGGCTGGTGCTGCGCGACGAACAGCCGGGGGACCGCCCCGCTCTGCTGGAGCTGACCCGCGCGGCGTTTGCGATTTCGCCGGTCACCGGGGAGCCGGTCGAGGGCGAACCCGAAGAGGTGGGGCTGCTGGCGGCCCTGTTCGAGTGTGGGGAGTACCTGCCGGCGTTCAGCGTCGTCGCCGAGGTCGACGGCGAGATCGTGGGCCACGTGATCAGCACCCGCGGCCGGGTGGGGGAGCTGGAGCTGCTGGGGCTCGGTCCGCTGGGCGTGACGCCGCGGCTGCAGCGCCACGGCATCGGTTCGGCCCTGATGAAGGAGACCATCAGCCGGGCCAACGCCGCGGGGGAGCGGGGCATCGCCCTCCTCGGCAGCCCGGAGTACTACGCCCGCTTCGGCTTCGTCCCCTCCACGTCCCTCGGCGTGCAGCCGCCGGACCCGGCCTGGGGCGAGCACTTCCAGCTGCTGCCGCTGGCGCTCTGGCCCGGGGGAGTGAACGGCACCTTCCGATACGCGGCGCCCTTCGACGCCGCCGGCGGCCACTGCTAGGGCGTGCCGGCACGATACGATTGTCCGGCGCCCCAGTAGCCCAATTGGCAGAGGCATCGGACTTAAAATCCGCGTGTTGTGGGTTCGAGTCCCACCTGGGGTACCCCGTCGCCGCCCCGGCCCTTCCTATGTGAAGGGCCGGGGCGGTTTTGTGTCATCCCAAGGGCCGCCGTTCGGCGGTCTGTCGCGGCTCCGCGAGGGGTCTGGGGGCGGTTTGGGGTCCTGATTCCCCCTAGGCAACGAGTGTTATAAGGATGTGACCGTAGTCACTTATTTTCGGGCTGAAATTGCACTAGCTTGAAGCTAAATCAGGAACACCTGATCTTTCGCGTCAAAGGCCGTTCGCACCTTTCGATCGAGGAGACCTCTCTATGACTTCACTCCCCCAGGCGGCGCCGCGCATTGCTAAGCTCACCGCGCTTAGCATCGGCGTCGCCCTTCTGGCTACGGCTTGTGGCGGTTCGTCCACGCCGTCGTCCAGCGGCTCCGGCTCGGCTTCGGCTTCCAGCCAGGCCGGCGGCATTTCCTGCCCGGCTCCCAGCTCCTCCGCGGCTGCCAGCAGCTCGGCCAGCGCCGCAGGCTCCGTGCCCGCTTCCTCGACCACCACGGATACCCCGTTGAAGATCGGTTCGCTGCTGCCGACCACCGGTTCGCTCGCGTTCCTCGGCCCGCCGGAAATCGCCGGCGTGAACCTCGGCATCAAGGAAATCAACGACGCCGGCGGCGTCCTGGGCAAGCCGGTCGAGGTCATCCACCGCGACTCCGGCGACACCAAGACCGACATCGCCACGCAGTCCACCACCGCCCTCCTCGGCCAGGGTGTCAGCGCCATCATCGGCGCCGCCTCCTCCGGTGTCTCCAAGACCGTGATCAACCAGATCACCGGTGCGGGCGTCATCCAGTTCTCCCCGGCCAACACCTCGCCGGACTTCACCACCTGGGACGACAAGGGCCTCTACTGGCGCACCGCTCCCTCCGACGTCCTGCAGGGCAAGGTCCTGGGCAACTACATGACCACCTGTGGTGCCCAGACCGTCGGCATGATCGTCCTCAACGACGCCTACGGCACCGGCCTGGCCAAGAACATCCAGTCCGCAGTTGAGGCCGCCGGCGGCAAGGTTGTGGCTCAGGAACTCTTCAACGAGGGTGACTCGCAGTTCAGCAGCCAGGTGGACAAGGTCCTCGCCGCCAAGCCGGACGCGATCGCACTGATCACCTTCGACCAGGCCAAGAGCATCGTCCCGCTGATCACCGGCAAGGGCGTCAAGCCCACGCAGATCTTCATGGTGGACGGCAACATGTCCGACTACAGCAAAGACTTCAAGGCAGGCACCCTCAAGGGCGCCCAGGGCACCATCCCCGGTACCTTCGCCAAGGACGACTTCAAGAAGAAGCTGCTCGGCATCGACCCGGCGCTGAAGGATTACAGCTACGCAGGCGAGTCCTACGACGCCGTGAACCTGGTCGCCCTGGCCGCCGAGGAAGCCAAGAGCACCAAGGGCACGGAGATTGCCAAGCACCTCAAGGACGTCTCCGAAGGCGGCGAGAAGTGCAACAGCTTCGCCACCTGCGTCACCCTGCTCCGCAACGGCAAGGACATCGACTACGACGGCCAGTCCGGCCCCGTAACGTTCTCCGACGCCGGTGACCCGACGGAAGCCTACATCGGCATCTACGAGTACCAGGATGACAACAGCTACAAGCCCGTCAAGGAAGAGTTCGGCAAGCTCTAAGCCCCGCCTCTGACCGACACACAGGAAACCCCCGTCCATCTGGGCGGGGGACACACAGGAAACCCCCGTCCATCTGGGCGGGGGTTTCCTGCGTCTGCGGGGCGGGCGCTGCCGCGGCGGTTCCGGGTCTGCGCGGCGGTTTCGGACAGGCGCACCCCGGGTCCGCGATGCGTCGGTCCGGTTCCGGCGCGGAACCTCGACGCCGGGCGGACGCAGGTGCGCGGAGAAACGGAAAGCTGAGGCGACGGGGGCAGGCGCTTGCGAAAGCGCCGTTGTTGCGCTGGGCCCACGGCGGCAAGGTTCCGTGCCCGAGCTTGCGAGGGGAGGGGCCGCCGGGGAGGAACGAGCGCAGGCGCCGAGCGAGCGGCTGCGGAGGCGCCCGCACGGCACACGTGGACCGCACACGCGCCCGGGCATGCAGAAGGGCCGCCACCGGTGCGGTGACGACCCTTCGGACGGGGCTGAGCCTGGAACTACTCGACGGTGTCGGCGAGGGTACCCAGGTAGAGCTGGATGACCTTGGGATCCTTCATCAGCTCCCGGCCGGTCCCGGTGTACGCGTCCTTGCCCTGGTCCAGGACGTAGCCGCGGTCGCAGATCTGCAGGCAGCGGCGGGCGTTCTGCTCGACCATGATCACGGAGACGCCGGCCCGGTTGATCTCGTGCACCCGCAGGAAGGTCTCGTCCTGCTTGACGGGGGAGAGGCCGGCCGAGGGCTCGTCGAGCAGCAGCACCGCCGGGTCCATCATCAGGGCCCGGCCCATGGCGACCATCTGGCGCTCGCCGCCGGAGAGGGAACCGGCGCGCTGGGCCCGCCGCTTCGCCAGCTCCGGGAAGAGGTCCGCCACGAACTCGAACCGCTTGGCGAAGTCCTTGGGCCGCTGGAACATGCCCATCTGCAGGTTCTCTTCGATGGTCAGGGCCGCGAAGACGTTGTTGGTCTGCGGGACGAAACCGACGCCCTTGGTGACCAGCTTGTTCGCCTTCAGCCCGGTGATGTCCTGGCCTCGGACCACCACGGAGCCGGAGTGGACCTTGACCAGGCCGAACATGGCCTTGAGCAGGGTCGACTTGCCGGCGCCGTTGGGCCCGATGATGCCGATCAGTTCACCCTTGCGGGCCTCGATGCTGCACCCGTTGAGGATGTTGACGCCCGGGATGTAACCGGCCACCAGGTTGGTGACCTTGACGACCGAGTCGCCGTCGAATCCGCTCTGCGCGGCCGGGGCGGGGCTCGTGGCGCTCATTCTGCGTCCTTCACTGTGCTGGGCGGCTGTTCGCCATGGTTCGGCTCCTCGGCGCTCCGCCGCCCGTGCGCCGCACCCGTAGCGGGTGCGGTGCCGGCGTCGGCGGTTTCCGTCGCGATCACATCGGAGGAGATGATGCCGGCGTTCTCGGTGCCGACGATCGATTCGTCGTCGGCCTCGAGCTCGGCGGCGAGTTCCTTGATGCCCTCGGAGTCGCCGAGGTCGACGTCGTGGTGGGCGCCCAGGTAGGCGTCGATCACGGCCGGGTTCTTCATCACCTCGGCGGGCGGGCCCTCGGCGACGATCTTGCCCTCGGCCATGACCACCACCCAGTCGGCGATGTGGCGGACCATGTGCATGTCGTGCTCGACGAACAACACGGTCATGCCCTCGGCCTTGAGGTTCTTGATGTGGTCCAGCAGCGACTGCGTCAGCGCCGGGTTCACGCCTGCCATCGGCTCGTCGAGCATGACCAGCTTGGGCCGGACCATGAGGGAGCGGGCCATCTCCAGGAGCTTGCGCTGGCCGCCGGAGAGGGACGCTGCGTAGTCGTCCTTCTTGGCGTCGAGCTTGAACTTCTGCAGCAGCACCTCGGCCTGCTCGGTGATGCGCTTCTCCTCGCCGCCCCAGATGCCCTTGAACAGCGCCTTGTAGAGCTTCTCGCCGGACTGGTTGGAGGCGCCGAGGCGCATGTTCTCCATGACGGTGAGCTTGCCCATGACCTTGGTCAGCTGGAAGGTGCGGACCATGCCCATCCGCGCCACCTTGTAGGAGGAGACGCCGGCCAGGCTGTTGCCCTCGAACTGCCACTTGCCGGTGTTCGGGGTATCGAAACCGGTCAGGAGGTTGAAGAGGGTGGTCTTGCCGGCGCCGTTGGGGCCGATCAGGGCGGTGATCTTGTGCCGCGGGATTTCCAGGTATTCGACGTCGACGGCGTTGATGCCGCCGAAGCTGCGGGTGACGTTCTCCGCCACCACGATCGGGTCCCGCTTCTTGCAGCCGGGAGCTATCTCCCCGGCCGCGATCGGACGGGAGTCCGTCATGTAGTCGATGGTCTCGGCGTCGGCCGTGGTGCCGGCGCCGGCCTTGGGTTCTTCGCTGTGCATGCTCATGCGAACGCCAGCTCCTTCTTATTGCCAAAGACGCCCTGCGGCCTGAAGATCATCAGCAGCATCAGGGCGATGCCTACCAGGATGTAGCGCAGCTGACCGGCCTGGACCGTGTTCAGCCAGGTGACGGCGCCGGACTCGATCAGTCCGTAGAGCACGCCCTGGGTCAGGGACAGCACCACCCAGAAGATCATGGCGCCGACGACCGGTCCCAGCACGGTGCCGAGGCCGCCGAGCAGCAGGCAGGTGTACAGGAAGAACGTCAGCTCGGTGCCGTAGTTGGCCGGCTGCACCGCACCGCGGGGGAGGGTGAAGACCATGCCGGCGAGGGCGCCGAGGACGCCACCGATGACCAGGGCCTGCATCTTGTAGGCGTAGACGTTCTTGCCGAGGGAGCGGACGGCGTTCTCGTCCTCACGGATGCCCTTGAGGACGCGGCCCCACGGGCTGCGCATCAGCAGCCAGACGAGGACGCAGCACACGATCACGAGGGCCCAGCCGGCGACCCGGATGAAGAAGTCGCGGTTGTTCATGCCGAAGTAGGAACCTTCGGGGAACGGGTTCATGGCGTAGAAGTCGCCCTCGAAGGCGGCCAGGCCGTTCGCCGAACCGGTGACCGAGGTCAGCTGGTTGGTGGTGACGATGTAGCGGACGATTTCCGCGGCCGCGATCGTGACGATGGCCAGGTAGTCGGCCCGCAGCCGCAGGGTGGGAATGCCGAGCAGCAAGGCGAAGATCGCCGAGCAGACGACGGCGATCAGCAGGCCCACGAAGAACGGCACGTGGAAGCTCAGGGTGGAGATGGCGAAGCCGTAGGCCCCCACCGCCATGAAACCGGCCTGGCCGAAGTTCAGCAGGCCCGAGTAGCCGAAGTGCACCGCCAGGCCGAGCGCGGCGAGTGCGTACGCCGCCGTCGTCGGGCTGAAGATTTCTCCGGCAGCGCTGGAAAGAATGAATCCGAAGTCCATGTTTGTCTCCTAACCCACGCGCTCGCGGCGGCCCAGGATGCCCTGGGGCCGGAACAAGAGGACAACGATCATGATGAAGAGGGCTCCCACGTACTTGAGGTCGGCGGCGAGGCCGAACACGGTGGTGAGCTCCACGAAGATACCGACGATGATGGAGCCGAAGAGTGCGCCCCATACGGTGCCGAGGCCGCCCAGGGTGACGCCGGCGAAGATGAGCAGCAGGATCTGGGATCCCATGTCGAACGTGACGCCCGGCCGGTAGTAGGCCCAGAGGATGCCGCCGAGGGAGGCCAGCATGCCGCCGGTGACCCAGACGATGCGGATCACGGAGTCGACGTCGATGCCGGAGGCCGCGGCGAGGGCGGGGTTGTCGGCCACCGCGCGGGTGGCCTTGCCCAGGCGGGTCTTCAGCAGCACGACGCCGAGGACGGCGATGACGATCACGCTGATCAGCAGGGACCAGAGGTTGTTCGGCGAGATGGAGATCGGGCCGATCTGGATCTCGGCGCTCTGCGCGAACGGCAGCTGCTGGGTGGCGCCGCCGAAGTAGAACTGGATGACGTACCGGACCGCCAGGGCCAGGCCGATGCTGACGATCATCATCGGAACCAGGCCGGTCCCGCGGCGCCGCAGTGGCTTCCAGAGCCCGGCGTCCTGGACGTATCCGAAGAGGCCGCCGCCGAGGAGGGCCAGGATGATCGCGAGCCAGAACGGCAGGTTCATGGCGTTGAACGCGAAGACCAGAACGGCCCCGAGGGTGACCATCTCGCCGTGGGCGAAGTTGGTCAGGCCGGTGGTGCCGAAGATCAGCGACAGGCCAACGGACGCCAGGGCCAGCAGCAGGCCGAAGCTCAGGCCGGCGACGAGGCGGTTGATCAGGTTCTGGCCGAAGTCCTGCTGCTGGACCACGATGCCCTTACCGAAGGCGAAGACCACGGAGAGGTTGGAAGTCTGGCTGAAGGTCACCTTGCGGGGGTTTTCCTGGCCCTCGGCGAGCTTGACGCCCTCCGGCAGGGTCTTGGTGTCCAGCTCGACTTCGTAGGTGCCCTGGGTGGGGACGCCGATGTTCCAGGATCCGTTGGCGGCCGACTTGGTGGTGCCGGTGAAGTTCTCGCCCTTGGCGGTGATGGTCACGCCGGCCAGCGGCGCCCTGTCGTCACCGCGGAGGAAGCCGCTGATGCTGTTCTGGAAGTTGGTGCTCGACGGGGATGGTGTCGGCGATGGGGCCGTGGCCTGCGATGCCGGCGCGACGATGAGCAGAAGGGCTGCGACGGCGGCGAAGACCGCGCCTACACCTGTCATGATTCTGCCGCGGCGCCGCGGGGGCAGGCCTCGTGTTGTGCTTCTCAAAGGTGAAAACCTCCACGTGGGGATGGTCTGGGTTGCGCCATTGCAACCGCTGCGAACGTTCGGGGGACGGGTGGAGCCGGTGGTGCGATGCGATGGAGCTGTTGGTGAAGCTGGTTGTGATGTCCGTCACCCCGTTGCGCTCATGTTACCGCCCCCGGGGGGCGCTAATTGCCGCTCCGAGCAGGTATTACGTCGCGATCACATAACAACCGTGAAGCTGGACGCAGGTATCCAATTAGTTCAGCTAATGAAAACTTTTGTTGATCTCCATGCGTCCTAAACAATCCCCGTATGGGACGTGCGGGGGAGGTCACGGTTGGGTTGCGACGCCCGACGGCGGGAACTAACCCTGCCCGCGGGCCGTGGGAATTGGTAGCGTGGAAACTACCGAGCTCCACCGCAGTTCATCACTCAACCCCCTTATTTGGAGGACACCAGCAATGGCACTTGGCGGAAATCCGATCTTCAACGGAAAGAACTTCCGTGGAGCCACCCAGGCACCGCCGGCCCCGCAGGCGTACGGCCAGGGTTATGGCCAGAACTACGGCCAGGCACCCTATGGCCAGAACTACGGACAGCCCCAGTACGGCCAGAACCAGTTTGGTCAGCCCCAGTACGGCCAGCAGGCCGGCTGGAACGCGGGCCAGCAGGCCATGAGCAGCGAGCAGCTGCAGGACCTGTACAACCGTCCGGCCGCCGGGCCTGCCGACGCGGGCCGGATGACGTTCGACGACGTCATCATGAAGACCGCCGCCTGCCTCGCCGCCGTGATCGCCGGCGCCGCCGTGACGCTGGTCGTCGCGCAGGGCCTCGCCTCGATGCTGATGCTGGTCGGTGCGCTGGGCGGATTCGTCCTGGCGCTGGTCAACACCTTCAAGAAGCAGCCCTCCCCGGCGCTGATCCTGGCGTACGCCGCCCTTGAGGGCCTGTTCCTCGGGGGCCTGACCCGGATCCTCGACGGCATGTTCCCCGGCGTCGGCTTGCAGGCCGTCATCGGCACCCTCTCCGTCTTCGCCGTGACCCTGGTGCTGTTCAAGAGCGGCAAGGTCCGCGCCACGCCCAGGGCCATGCGCTTCTTCATGATCGCGCTGATCGGCTACGCCGTCTTCGCGCTGATCAACATGGTGATGATGTGGACCGGTGCCGTGCAGTCCCCGTTCGGTCTGCGTACCTCCTTCGAGATCTTCGGCATCCCGCTGGGTGTCTTCATCGGCCTGCTGGCCATCGGCCTGGCCGCGTTCTCGCTGATCATGGACTTCACCAGCATCGAGGCCGGCGTCCGCGCCGGTGCCCCGCAGCGCTTCTCCTGGACCGCAGCCTTCGGCCTGACCGTCACCCTGGTGTGGCTGTACGTGGAAATCATCCGCCTGCTGGCCATCCTGCGCGGCGACGACTGACACGACGCCGGCGTCGGGCGACACGGTCGCCAGCCGTCGAAGTAGTTGGAAACGGGTCCCGCCTCACGGCGGGGCCCGTTTCGTTTATCGGGGGCTTTATCGCAGCACCTGAAAGGCGCGCTAGGAGGGGAGCCAGCAGGTTGGGTACGGTGGTGCTCATGGAACCGACCGCCTCCGCCCCCGCCGACACCTCCGCAGCCGCCGACTCCGAGGCCCGCCGCTATGCCACCGGCCGGCAGTATGAACTGCGGCGCGGCGACGCGCTCGCCGTCATCACCGAACTCGCCGGCGGCGTGCGGCTCTATAGCCGCGCGGGCGTGGCACTGACCGAGACCTACGCCGACGACGAGATTGCCCCGGGCGCCGCCGGCATCATGCTCGCCCCGTGGGCCAACCGGATCGAGGACGGGATCTGGTACCTCGACGGCAAGAAACTCCAGCTGGACATCACCGAGGTCAGCTACAACAACGCCAGCCACGGCCTGCTCCGGAATGCCGGCTACGCCCTGGTGGACGAGGATGAATTCTCCGTCACGCTCGAGGCCGCGGTCTTCCCGCAGCACGGCTACCCGTTCCTGCTCCGGCACCGGGTCCGGTACTCCCTCGGCGAGGACCTGGGACTGACCGTCCGGCAGACCCTCATCAACGACGGCCGGGACTCAGCCCCCTTCGTGCTGGGCGCGCACCCCTACCTGCGGATCGGCGACGTTCCCACCGAGGACCTCACGGTCACCGTCTCCGGCGGCACCCGCCTGGTCACCGACGAACGCCAGATCCCGCACGGCACCGAGCCCGTGGCCGGAGACTACGACCTTCGCTCCGGGCGCCGCGCCGGAGACCTGGACCTGGACAGCGCCTACACGGACCTTGAGTTCGACGGCGGCGAGGCCGACAGCACGCTGCACGCCCCCGACGGGCGCAGCGTCACCCTCTGGCAGGACGAGCACTGCCGCTACGTCCACGTTTTCGTCACCGACCGGCTGCCCGGGCTGAACCGGGCCGTGGCCCTCGAACCGATGACCGGCCCGGCAAACGCGTTCAACAGCGGCGACGGGCTGCGCTGGCTCGCCGCCGGCGAGGAGTTCTCCATGACCTGGGGGATCCGCGCCACGCTGGGCGGCTAGCGTTTCCTTTCCTAGGCAAGCTAGGGAATTATGGGGTAATGACGCCAGCTGATGACGCCCGCCCCACCCTCCCGACCGAGACCACCGGTCCCGACGACCGCCCCGGAAGCACCCTCCCGGGCTACGCAGATCCCGCACTGTCCGCCGCGCCGGCGGGAGTGCCGGCAACGACGGGAACTCCGGGGGAGGGGACCGCCCCGGCCGGAACCGGGCCGCGCGCCCGCACCGACCGCGAACTGGACGAGGACATCCCCTACGGCATCCGGATCGCCGCGTCCTGGGCCTGGCGGGTGGGCCTGATCCTGCTGGTCTCCGGCGCGCTGATCTGGCTGCTGAGCAAGATCAGCTTCCTCATCATCCCGATCATGGTCGCCGCCCTCCTCGCCGGGCTGCTCAGCCCGGTCACCCGCTGGCTCCGGCGGCGCAAGGTCCCCAACGGCCTCGCCGTCGCCATCACCCTGCTGGGTTTCATCGGCGTGATCGCCGGCGCCCTGGCCCTGGTGGGCCGCCAGCTGACCGCCGGCTTCGGCGAACTCTGGGGCCAGGCGCTCACCGGCGTCCAGCAGGTCCAGACCTGGCTCTCCGAGGGCCCGCTGCACCTGACCGCCGCGCAGATCGACACCTACATCGAGGAAGCCACCGCCGCGCTGCAGAAGAACAGCAGCAGCATCGTCAGCGGGGCTCTGACCTTCGGCAGCACCGCCGGCCACTTCGCCGCAGGGCTGCTCATCGCCCTCTTCGTCACCATCTTCTTCCTGCTCGAAGGCGAGCGGATCTGGCGGTTCCTGGTCCGGCTGATGCCGCGGAAGGCCCGCCCGGCGGTCAACGGCGCCGGCCGGCGCGGCTGGACCTCGATGGTCAGCTACACCCGGATCCAGATGTTCGTCGCCTTCGTCGACGCCCTCGGGATCGGCGTCGGCGCCGCGATCATCGGGGTGCCGCTCGCGCTGCCGCTGGGCGTCCTGGTCTTCATCGGCTCCTTCATCCCGGTGGTCGGCGCGCTGGTCACCGGTGCCATCGCCGTGCTGCTGGCCCTGGTGGCCAACGGCCTGGTCAACGCGCTGATCATGATCGGTATCGTGCTGCTGGTCCAGCAGCTCGAAGGCCACATCCTGCAGCCGCTGGTGATGGGCAAGGCCGTCTCGCTGCACCCGGTGGCCGTCATCCTCTCCGTCGCCGCCGGTTCCTACCTCGCCGGCATCCCCGGCGCGCTGTTCTCCGTCCCGATCCTCGCCGTAGCAAACTCGGCCGTTCGGTACATCGCGGCCAGAACGTGGGAACATGATGGAGAGCTGGCAGCCGCCAACCATCCGGGCCTTTCCGCCCCGGCCGGCGCCGGCACCACCCCGGGCGACGGGCAGGAAAGCCACCCTCGCGCCGACGCAGGAACCCTAAAAGGAGACTAGTTCGTGAATACCCTAGAGACCCTTCCCGTCACATTGGACGATGTCCTGGAGGCGCAGAAGCTGCTCGATGGGATTATTACCCGGACCCCGGTGGAGTCCTCCCGGGCCCTCGGCGGCCTGGTGGGCGGCGAGGTCTACTTCAAGTGCGAGAACCTGCAGCGGGCCGGCTCGTTCAAGGTCCGCGGCGCCTACGTCCGGATGGCCAAGCTCTCCGCGGCCGAGAAGCAGCGGGGCGTCGTGGCGGCCTCGGCCGGCAACCACGCCCAGGGCGTCGCCGTCGCCGCGAAGGCCCTCGGCATCAAGGCCCGGATCTACATGCCGCTGGGCGTTGCGCTGCCAAAGCTCGCTGCGACCCGCAGCCACGGCGCGGAGGTGGTGCTCCACGGCCACAACGTCGATGAGGCACTCGCCGAGGCCAAGCGCTACGCCGACGAGTCGGGCGCCGTGTTCGTGCACCCGTTCGACGACGTCGACGTCGTGGCCGGGCAGGGCACCGTGGGCCTGGAGATCCTCGAACAGATCCCGCACGTGGACACCATCCTGATGGGAGTCGGCGGCGGCGGGCTGCTCGCCGGCGTGGCCGTCGCCGTCAAGGCCCGCGCCAAGGAACTGGGCCGCACCATCCGCATCATCGGCGTGCAGGCCGAGAACGCCGCGGCCTACCCGCCCTCCCTCGCCGCGGACGCCCTGGTGCCGCTGAAGCGGGTCTCCACCATGGCGGACGGCATCGCCGTCGGCCGCCCCGGCCAGCTGCCCTTCAGCATCATCCGGGAGCTGGTGGACGACGTCGTCACCGTCAGCGAGGACGCCCTCGCCCGGGCCCTGATCTTCCTGCTGGAACGGGCCAAGATGGTCGTCGAACCGGCCGGGGCCGTGGGCGTCGCCGCGCTGATGGAAGGCAAGATCGAGAACCCCGGCACCACCGCCGTCGTGCTTTCCGGCGGCAACATCGACCCGATGCTCATGCTCAAGGTCATCCAGCGCGGCCTCTCCGCCGCCGGCCGGTACATGACCGTGCGGATGATGCTGGACGACCGGCCCGGTTCGCTGGCCACCATCGCCCGGATCATCGCCGAGAACGACGCGAACGTCACCGGCCTGGACCACACCCGGGTGGGCGGATCGATCAGCATGGGCGACGTCTCCATCACGGTCAACCTGGAAACCAAGGGCCACGAGCACGGCGAGCAGGTCCTGGCCGCGCTCCGGGCCGAGGGGTTCCAGCCGATCGTAGTGCACTAGGCAGCCGCCGTGCTGCAAGCACCCGAGGGGGAGCGGCGCCGGGACGCCACCGCTGCCCGCGCCCGGCAGGGATTGGCGGTGGTGGGGTCCTTCGTGGCGCTCCTCTACGCGGTGGAGTTCGTCAACACCCTGATGCTGCATTCACTGAACCGGGTGTTCGGGCTCCGGCCGCGCACGCCCGAGGGCCTGGTGGACATCCTCACCTTCCCGCTGCTGCACGCCAGCCTGGCCCACCTGTTCTCCAACACCCTGCCGCTGATCATCTTCGGCTTTCTGGTGTTCCTCTCAGGGTTGCGGGTCTTCCTCACCGCGCTGGCCGCCAGTTGGCTTGGCTCCGGGCTGACGGTGTGGCTGATCGGCGGCTACAACATCACGGTGGGCGCGTCCGGGCTGGTGTTCGGGCTGTTCGCCTTCCTGCTGGTGCGCGGCTTCCTGAACCGGCACTGGGGGCAGATTTTGCTCTCCGTGGTGCTGTTCCTGGCCTACGGCGGCATCCTCTTTGGGGTGCTCCCCACGGTGGCCGGCTACGTCTCCTGGCAGGCGCACCTCGGGGGCGCCGCCGGCGGGGTGGTGGCGGCGCTGCTGCTGCGCCGGCGCGCCACGTCGACACCCTGAACGCCTGCGCCTTAAACGCCAACGCCTTAAACGCCGACGCCGGCCCGTCCCCGGGAGGGGAGGGCCGGCGTCGTCCGTTGCTGGCTAGCCGATGTAGGGCTTCGCGGAGATGATCTCCACGGTGATGTCCTTGCCGTTCGGGGCGGTGTAGCTGAGCTTGTCGCCCTCCTTGTGGCCGACGATGGCCGAGCCCAGCGGGGACTTCTCGCTGAAGACATCCAGGTCCGAGTCGCCGGCGATCTCGCGGGAGCCCAGCAGGAAGGTTTCCTCGTCGCCGGCGATCTTCGCGACGACGATCATGCCCGGTTCGACGATTCCGTCGTCGGCGGGAGCCTCGCCCACATGGGCGTCGCGCAGCAGGACGGTCAGCTGGCGGATGCGGGCCTCGATCTTGCCCTGCTCCTCCTTGGCGGCGTGGTATCCACCGTTCTCCTTGAGGTCGCCCTCCTGGCGGGCGGCTTCGATCTTCTGAACGATGTCCGCCCGGCCGGCGCCGGAGAGGTGGTCCAGCTCTGCCTTCAGGCGGTCAAAAGCTTCCTGGGTAAGCCAAGCTGCAGTTGCGCTGTTGGTGGTCGACACGGACTTCTCCTTTGGTGGATAAACAAGCTGGTCAAACAAAACGGGTCAAACGAACTGGTCAAACAAGCAAAGACCCCGCCACGGTGGCCACTTATGGAACTCAGCAACCAGCTCAGCGGGGTTAAGGTATTGATCCATTGTAGTCAATGCTGTGGATAAACCAAAGAACCCGAGCGGCGCAGGTCACACCGTGTTACGCGTTGCGTCACACGCGTGGGTCGGGCGTTACTTGCTGGCGGAGGGCAGCCAGCAGTTGTCGACGACGGCGGAGACCGCCTGCGATTCGGTCCGCAGCGTCACCCGCTGGGCGGTGGTGTGGCCGCCGTCGGTCCCGGCCGAGGCATCGTTCGGGCCGATGGTGACGACCTTCCAGCCGACCACCGCGAACTTCGAATCGAGGGCCTTCACGGCGCAGGCGGCGGTGCTGTCCGGGTTCTTCGTGACCTGGAAGTCCAGCTGGGCGAGGGTGGCGTCCGGGGTGCTGTAGCCGATGTCCTTGAAGCTAACGGACCCGGTGGCGGCGGAGGTGGCCACCCAGGCGAGGAAGGCCACCGCGACGGCCAGGGCCGCGATCAGGAGGTTGCGCCTGCGCTTGCGTCCGTCGGTGGTGCCGGCGGTGCTCCCGGCCCTGCCGAAGCTGCCGCCAAGGGCGCGCTTTTGACCGCCGTAGCGATTGGCTAGGCTGGTGGGTGCCGGTGCGGGTGCTGCAGGCTGCTCCTCGGAAGTCACCAGTCCAGTTTAGTGTGGATCGGTCAGCCCGAAATCACCCGGCTCGAACCACCCAGAGAAGAAAGAGGAGCCGTCCGACGATGACAGCGTCCCCCAGCCCGTCCGCCCCGCTTCGGCTCCTCGCCGTCCACGCCCACCCCGACGACGAATCCAGCAAGGGCGCCGCGACCATGGCCATGTACGCCGCCGCCGGCGTCGACGTCCTGGTGGCCACCTGCACCGACGGCTCCCGCGGCGACATCCAGAACCCCCAGATGGAGTCCGCGCCGCACCCCAAGCGGGACATGGCCGGCGCCCGCCGGCTGGAGATGGCCAACGCGGCCAAGGTGCTGGGCATCCGGCAGCACTGGCTGGGCTTCGTGGACTCCGGCCTGCCCGAGGGCGACCCGTTGCCGCCGCTGCCCGCCGGGTCCTTCGCTACGCTGCCGCTGGAACGCGCCGCCGCGCCGCTGGTCCGCCTGGTCCGATCCTTCAAGCCGCACGTGATCCTCAGCTACGACGAGAACGGCGGTTACCCGCACCCGGACCACATCATGGCCCACCGCGTCGCCGTCGAGGCCTTCGAAGCCGCAGGCGACCCGGACCGCTACCCGGGTACCGGGGAGGCGTGGACCCCCAGCAAGCTCTACTACGACCGCGCCTTCAGCCCGGAACGGTTCAAAGCCCTGCACTACGCCCTGGAGGAGGCCGGCCTGCAGTCGCCCTACGCCGAGCGGATCGCCGCCTGGCTCGAGGCCGACGCCGAGGGCCACACCCCGCCGGCGCCCACCCACGAAACCACCACCCAGATCAACTGCGGGGACTACTTCGAAGCCCGCGACAACGCCCTGCGCGCGCACCGGACGCAGATCGACCCGGAAGGCTTCTTCTTCGCCGTCTCCCCGGCGATGCAGCGGCAGACCTGGCCGTGGGAGGACTACTCGCTGATCACCTCCCGCGTGCCCGCAGAACTGCCGGAAACGGACTTCTTCGCCGGGCTAAGATAGACCCAGCAGAGACTTCTATGCCGCGTAGAAAAGCGGCGGCGGAGACCTGACCCCCAGTTCCTCACAGAAGGTTTACCCGTGCACTCCTTGTTCATTGCCCTGGCCACCGCCCCGGCGCCTTCCCCGACGCCGTCATTGCGCCCCGGGCTCGACCAGGACCAGGTCAGCCCGGGCCTGCTGGGATTCGTGCTCACCGCCTTCATCGTCATCCTCAGTGCCCTGCTGATCGTGGACATGGTGCGCCGGATCCGGCGGGTCCGCTACCGGGCCCAGGTGGAGGAAGAGCGCGCCGCGGCCGAGGGCGGAGCCGACGCGGAAGCTGGCACCGAGCCCGGCTTCGAGCCCGGAACCGGCTCCGCAGCCGGAAGTCACGACGGCGGCAGGGACGGGGCCGGACCGGCCCGCCCGGAGGCCAACGGTGACGCGGGACCCGGAAGCCGCTGACACCCCCTCGGCGGGGGAGCCACCGGTAATGGGCAACGCCCTGGCCGGCGAGCCCTCCGCCTACCTGCGCCAGCACGCGGGCAACCCGGTGCACTGGCAACCCTTCGGCGACGCGGCCTTCGCCGCCGCCGCGGACCGGGACGTCCCGGTGTTCCTCTCCATCGGCTACGCGGCCTGCCACTGGTGCCACGTCATGGCCGGGGAGTCGTTCGGGGACCCGGAGACCGCCCGGTACCTGAACGAGCACTTCGTCTCCGTCAAGGTGGACCGGGAGGAACGCCCCGACGTCGACGGCGCCTACATGGCCGCCACCCAGGCGCTCACCGGCGAGGGCGGCTGGCCGATGTCCGTGTTCCTGCTCCCCGACGGCCGGGCCTTCCACGCCGGAACCTACTTCCCGCCCCGGCCCATGCCGGGCCGGCCCTCCTTCCGGCAGGTTCTGGAAGCGGTCCACGAGGCCTGGGCGGAGCGCCGGGAGGCCGTAGAAGCCAACGCCTCGGCACTGGCCCGCGGGTTAGCCGGCCTGCATGCCCGCTCGGCCGTGCGCCTGCAGCCCTCCGGCGCCGCCGGCAGTGACGCGACCGGCGTCGGGCCGGGCACCCCGGACCCAGCGGTGCTTGCCGACGCCGTCCGCGCGCTGGCGGCGGCCGAGGACGCCGGGGGCGGCTTCGGCGCCGCCCCCAAATTCCCGCCGTCGGCCGTCCTGGAATTCCTCATCAGGCACGCCGCGGTCTCGTCCGCGACCGCAGGCACCGCCCGCGGGATCGCCGGGCGCACCCTGGCTGCGATGGCCCGCTCCGCGCTTTATGACCAGCTCGAGGGCGGCTTCGCCCGGTATTCGGTCACCCGCGACTGGTCCCTTCCGCACTTCGAGAAGATGCTCTACGACAACGCCCTGCTGCTGCGCGCCTGCGCGCACTGGGGCCGGCTGGGCGGCTCGGCGGAGTACCCGGCCGCGGAGGCCGCCGAGACCGCGGCCGGGACCGCGGACTGGATGCTGGCGGCCCTGGGCCTGACCGGCCACGACGGCGGAGTGGCGGCCCTCGCCTCATCCCTGGATGCCGACACGGTAGTGGACGGCGTCCACCACGAGGGCGGAACCTACCTCTGGACCGCGGCGGAACTCGCCGATGTCCTGGGCCGGGAGGACGGCGCCGCCGTCGCCCGGCTCATGCACGTCGGCCCGTCCGAGGCTCCGCTGCACCCCGGCGGGGCCGCCGGTGCCGGCCTCACCGGGGAGGACCGCCGGCTCTGGCAGCGGGCGCGCCCGGCGCTGCGTGCGGCACGTTCGGCGCGGCCGCAACCGGACCGGGACGAGAAGGTGGTGGCCGGCTGGAACGGCCTGGCCCTCGGCGCCCTGGCCGACGCCGCCGCCGTGCTGGACGGAGCAGACCTGAACCGGCCAGACCCCCTGGCGGCCGCCGAAAGGATCGCGGAGTACCTGGAACGGGTGCACTGGACGCCGGGGACGGACGGGGAGCCGGGGCTGCTGGTCCGGGTCTCGCACGCCGGGCGGGCCCGCGGCATCGGCGGGCTGCTGGAGGACTACGCCTTCTGCAGCGAGGGCCTCTTCGCACTCTACGCCGCCACCGGACGGACCCGCTGGTACACCCTGGCCGAGGGGATCCTCCTGGCCGCCTGCGCCCGCTTCGCCGCCGGGGGCACCCTGCGTGACGCCGCCGGGGAATCCGTCCAGGTGGGCAACGCCCAGGGCGGCGGCGCCGGGGCGGACCCGTTCGACGACGCCACCCCCAGCGGCGCGGCGGCCTTCGCCGGTGCGCTGCTCAGCTATGCCGCCCTTACCGGTTCCACCGGGCACCGCAGCCTCGCCGAACAAATCCTGGCCCTCCTGCCCCCGCTGGCCCGGCAGGCGCCGCGGGCCGCCGGCGGGCTGCTCGCCGCCGCCCAGGCCGCCGTCGCCGGGCCCGTGGAAGCCGCGGTGGCCGGTCCGCCGTCGGCCGCCCGCTCCGCACTGCACCGCGAACTGCTCCGCTCACCCAGCCCGGGACTGGTCATCGCCGTCCAGGACGCCGAGCCGGGCCCTGACACCCCGCCGGGCCCGGTCCCGCTGCTGCACGGCCGGGCGACCGCAGGGGACCCGGTCGTCTACCTCTGCCGCTCCATGGTCTGCCATGCCCCGGCGGTGTCCGTCGCCCAGCTGCGGGACCAACTGGCTAGCATGGCGGAATGACACCAGCCCCCGCTCAGCCAGGTCCGTTCGATCTCGTCGTGTTCGACTGCGACGGCGTCGTGGTGGACTCCGAGGTAATCTCCGTCCACGTCGACCAGCGGGTCCTGGCGGACCTCGGCTGGGAACTGGAGCGGGAGGAAATCGTCGCCCGCTTCGTCGGCAAGAGCGAGGCAAACTTCGTCTCCACCGTCGAGAACCACCTCGGCATCGAACTGGCCGAGGGCTGGGACAGCGCCTACCAGCACTGGTACCGCGAGGCCTTCGAACGGGACCTCTCCGCGGTGGACGGTATCGAGGAGGCGCTCGACCGGCTGGAGCTGCCGCACTGTGTGGCCTCCAGCGGCAGCCACGAGAAGATGCAACGCACCCTCGGCCAGACCGGGCTGCTGCCGCGCTTCGCCGGGCGCATCTTCAGCGCCACCGAGGTCCGCAACGGCAAGCCGGCCCCGGATCTGTTCCTGCACGCGGCGAGGACCCTTGGGGTCGACCCGGCCCGTTGCGCGGTGGTCGAGGACAGCGCCTACGGGGTGCAGGCAGCCCGGGCCGCCGGCATGCACGCCTTCGCCTACGCCGGGGGAGTGACCCCCGGGGAACGGCTGGCCGGCCCCGGAACCACCCTGTTCGAGGACATGCGCCTGCTGCCGGACCTGATCGCCGCCGGCCGCCCCTGACCGGGGTTTGTCCCCGGGGCCTCGCTGCAGGTCCGGACGCGGGGCTTTTGGTTTCCGCGCGGAATTTCCCCAGCTACGACGGCGGTGCCCGGCGCGCCCGGGCCGCGAACCCGCCGTCGTGCTCCGAAGGAGGGGAGAACCGGCGGCACGCCAGGGGGAACCGACTCAGCCCAGGACGGCCATCGCGATGGCGATGTAGTGGGCCGCGAAGGCGAAGACCGTAAAGGCGTGGAACAGCTCGTGGAAGCCGAAGTGGCTGTAGCTGAAGTTGGGCTTCTTTAGGGCGTAGAACACCGCGCCGGCGATGTAGAGGGCCCCGCCCACGCAGATCAGGACGGCGGCGGGGGTGCTGGCGGCGAAGAAGTCGGGCAGGTAGAACAGGGCCGCGCAGCCCAGGGCAATGTAGATCGGCACGTAGAGCCAGCGCGGTGCGTGCGTCCAGAGCAGCCGGAACAGCACGCCCAGCACCGCCCCGGTCCAGATCAGCCAGAGCAGGAACACCGCTTTGGGCCGGTCCAGGAGGGCCCAGGCCAGCGGGGTGTAGCTGCCGGCAATGACGAGCATGATGTTGGTGTGGTCGAGACGCTTCAGGACGATCTTCACGCCCGGGGACCAGTTGCCGCGGTGGTAGACAGCGCTCACGCCGAACAGCAGCACCCCGGTGAAGGCGTAGACAGCGGAGGCGATCTTCAGCTCGGCCGTGGGGGCCAGCAGCACCAGGACCAGCCCGGCGGCAAAGGCCAGCGGGGCGGTGACCGTGTGGATCCAGCCGCGCCACTTGGGCTTGATCATCAGCAGCTCGGCGATCCGGACGGCCGCCTCGTCGACGGCGCCGCCCTTGCCCCGTGGGGCGCCTGCTTCGGGTTCCGTCCCCGCGGCACGGTCGCCGTGCGGGGACAGGCTCGGTCCGGGTTCCGCTGAGTTGCGTTCCATGCGCCAATAATATTCGACGCGCGGATAAGTTACCGACGGGTAGCAAGCGGGAGGGGTAAATCGCCCGGCCCGGGTGCGCGGCCCGGTCCGCGCGGCGGGTAGCCTAGGAATGCACTCCCGTCAGACCCAAGGAAGCCAGGTGAATCCCCGGATGGAACTGCCCGGATTCCTCTATGGCTTCTACGAGCGCAGCCTGCAGCGCTCGCTGGACCCGGAACGGATCCCCCGGCACATCGGCGTGATGGTCGACGGAAACCGCCGCTGGGCCCGGCAGTTCAACGCCCCCACGAGCCAGGGCCACCAGGCCGGCGCGGACAAGATCCACGAATTTCTCGGCTGGTGCCAGGAGCTCGGGGTCAAGGTGGTCACGCTCTACATGCTCTCCACGGACAACATGAACCGCTCCGGCGAAGAGCTTGAGCTGCTGATGGGCATCATCGCGAACACCCTGGACCGGCTGGACGAGGACGAGGACGTCTCGGTCCACGCCATGGGCGCCCCCGAACTGCTCCCGGACTACCTGGCCGAGCGGCTGAACAAACTCACCGCCCGCACCCCGGCGCACGAGAAGATCCACGTCAACGTCGCCGTCGGCTATGGCGGCCGGCGCGAGATCGTCGACGCGGTCCGCGAACTGATGCACGACGCCGTCGCCCGCGGGGCCGACATCGGCACGCTTGCCGACGAGCTCACCGTCGATGACATCTCCCGCTTCCTCTACACCCGGGGCCAGCCCGACCCTGACCTGGTGATCCGCACCTCCGGTGAGCAGCGGCTCTCCGGATTCCTGATGTGGCAGAGCGCCTACAGCGAGTTCTACTTCTGCGAGGCCCTCTGGCCCGCCTTCCGCAAGGTCGACTTCCTCCGCGCCCTGCGCGACTACGCCGGCCGGCAGCGCCGCTTCGGGGCCTGATCACGGTTCAGCCAGGGTTCACCCGATGGCCATCGGGAATCGCCGAAAAATAGGCGGCGAAAGCCCCGGTCCCGGACGTAGGTTAATCCCATCAGCGGGCAAACCGCCGGCTGATCGGGGAGGCCAGTACATGGAGCGGACGTCCGCACCGGGTGTATGGGAGGCCGCGTCCGGCCTCAGGGCCGAACCGCCTCACCACTAACCTTTCCGGGCCTGGGGGCCCGGGGCTGGAGTCGATGTGGCTATTTCCGAAGCACTGCCCACCGTCAGTTCCACCGAGGGCACGCAAGCTACCTCTCGCACCACGCGAGCCAAATCCACCGCCGGCGCGGCCGCCCCGCAGGGCGCAACCACCCGAAGCTACGTCATCGACACCTCCGTCCTGCTCTCGGATCCGCGGGCGCTGCTGCGCTTCGCCGAACACGAGGTGATCGTGCCGATCGTGGTGATCACGGAACTGGAAAGCAAACGGCACGACCCGGAACTGGGCTACTTCGCCCGCAAAGCCCTCCGCCTGCTCGACGACCTGCGGGTGGAGCACGGCGGACTGGACCGCCCGATTCCGTTGGGGGCCGACGGTGGCACCCTGATGGTGGAAATGAACCACATCTCCGCCGAGGTGCTCCCCGCCGGCTTCCGCGGCGGCGACAACGACAGCCGGATCCTGGCCGTCGCCAAGAACCTCTCCAACGAGGGCCGGGACGTCACCGTTGTGTCCAAGGATCTGCCGATGCGCGTCAAGGCCTCCGCCATGGGACTCCTGGCCGACGAGTACCGCAACGAGCTCGTCAAGGACTCCGGCTGGACCGGCCTGGCCGAGATCGACGCGGCCGAGGAGGACGTCGCCACCCTTTACGGACACGAGCCGGTCTTCATCCCCGCCGCCGGCGAACTGCCCGTCAACACCGGTCTGGTGCTGCTGTCCAGCCGCGGCTCCGCGCTGGGCCGAGTGGGCTCCGACAAGCAGGTGCGCCTGGTCAAGGGCGACCGGGACGTCTTCGGCCTGCACGGCCGCTCCGCCGAGCAGCGCCTCGCGATCGACCTGCTTTTGGACCCCTCCGTCGGGATCGTTTCCCTCGGCGGCCGCGCCGGCACCGGCAAGTCGGCCCTCGCCCTCTGCGCCGGCCTTGAGGCCGTCCTGGAGCGGCGGGAACACCGCAAGGTGATCGTCTTCCGCCCGCTCTACGCCGTCGGCGGCCAGGAACTGGGCTACCTGCCCGGCTCCGAGGCGGAGAAGATGAACCCGTGGGCCCAGGCGGTCTTCGACACCCTCGGTGCCCTGGTCAGCCAGGAAGTGGTCGAAGAGGTGATGGACCGCGGCATGCTCGAGGTCATGCCGCTGACCCACATCCGCGGCCGCTCCCTGCACGACGCGTTCGTGATCGTCGACGAGGCACAATCCCTGGAGAAGAACGTCCTGCTCACGGTCATGAGCCGGATCGGCCAGAACTCCAAGATCGTCCTCACCCACGACGTCGCCCAGCGCGACAACCTCCGGGTCGGCCGGCACGACGGCGTCGCCGCCGTCGTCGAGACCCTCAAGGGCCACCCGCTCTTCGGCCACATCACCCTCACCCGCTCCGAGCGCTCGCCGATCGCAGCCCTCGTAACGGACCTGCTCGAGGGGGCTGAAATCTAGGCTCCGTCTGCTGGGGCCCGTGGTCCGGTTCGCCGGGCCACGGGCCCTTCGTTTGTGGCCGTGGCCGGTTCGCCGGGCCGCGGGCCCTTCGTTTGTGGCCATGGCCGGTTCGCCGGGCAACGGACCCTTCGTTTGTGGGCGTGGCTGGTTCGCCGGGCCACGGGCCCTTCGCCGTCGCTTAGACACAACGACGGCGACCCGCTGCGGTCGCTGGGCGACCTTCGGGGCCGCCGCCGTCGCGATGCGCGACTACGCGAAGAGCCCGCGGCGCGGCTCGTGGGTGAGTCGCCCAAGCGTCAGTGGGACGCCCGCATCTAATCGGTGACTGCGCCGTGTTTGTGTGCCACCCCCGCGGGGCTGCGGGGGTCCGCTAAGGAGCGCATCGCCGACCAGAGCGGAGCGAAGGTCGCCCAGCGACCTCAGCGCAGCGACGGGAGGTGTCTAAGCGACGGCGGGGCGCCGCCGCACCGCACTGGACGTACCTCCAAAAGCCAGCCGCGGTATCCGCCGGCGGTGCGCCGCCGTCAAGCACCTGGATGAACCTCCAAAAGCCCGAAAACACAGAGCCTACGAGATGCCGAGGAACCGGGCCGTGGGTTCGTGGCCGTGGACCGTGAGGGTCCAGTCGGGGCGCTTGAAGGTTGCGGGGATGAGGCGGACGCGCTGGGAGTCCTGGAAGTCTCCGCCCCAGTTGACCCGGACGGTGCCGTTGAGTTCGTAGCCGAGCGAGCGGGAGACGCCCAGGGACTGCTGGTTCCAGGCGGCGGCCTCGGACTCGGCCACCTCGGCGCCCAGCCAGTCGAAGGCGTAGAGGGCGACCGCGGCGCGCATCTCCTTGCCGAAGCCCTGGCCGTGGACGCTGCGCTTCAGCCAGGAGCCGGTGCCGACGGTCTTCAGCGTGGCGAAGTCCTTGGCCGCGACGTCCTGGCAACCGATGAATTCGCCGTCGTGCCAGATGCCCAGCAGCATCGTCCATTCCTCAGGGGTCATGCCGGCCCGGCAGCGCCAGTACCACTTCGCCATATTCGGGCCCAGTTCCTCGGCGGGCTTCTCGGCCCACGGCGAGCTGAACGGGTTCCGCCCCGGTTCGTGGACGCCGGAGAGGGCCGCGTCGACGGCTGCCGGGATGTCGGCGTCCTGAATGGGGCGCAGAGTCAGGCGAGGGGTGCGGAGACTCAGGGCGAAGGGCGGCCAGAAGGCGGCGGAATCGGTCATCGGGGAAGCCTACCCACGCCGGGGGAGTCACACCAGTCACACCAATGGACCGCGCCAGCAGCGTCCGCCGGGCAGCATCGAGTAGCATCCGAGGGTGATCCAACGACTGGGCGAGCTGGGAGCGGCGGCGCCGGCCTTCTGGCTGGCGGCCTTGGCATGCCTCTATTTCCTGGTCCTGGCGGTGCGGCTGACCGTGATCGACGTCCGCCACCACCTGCTGCCCAACCGCATCGTCTTCCCCGCCTACCCGGTGGCCGGGGTGCTGCTGCTGGGCGCGGCGCTGCTGGCGGCAATGACCGGGCACGACGGCGGAACCGCCGCCGCCCTGTTCGGCGTTCCGGGCCTGCGGGTCCTGGCCGGCGCGGCCGCGCTGTGGCTCTTCTACTTCCTGTTGCGCGCCGTATACCCGGCCGGGATGGGCTTCGGGGACGTGAAGCTGGCCGGGGTCCTCGGCCTGTATTTAGGCTTCCTCGGCTGGGGACACCTGTTCGCCGCCACCTTCGCGGCCTTCCTCTTCGGCGGGCTCTGGGGCGTGGCCCTGCTGGCCTCCCGGCGCGGGACCCTGAAGTCGGACATCCCCTTCGGACCCTTCATGCTGGCCGGCGCCGCGGCCGCCATGCTGCTCCTGCCCGCAGGATAGGCTGGCAGGCATGGCCACCCCCGACTTCATCCTGACCCTGCGCGAAAAAGTCGGCCACGACATGCTGTGGATTCCCGGCGCCCGCGCGGTGGTGTTCGACGACGCCGGCCGGGTGCTGCTGGGCCAGCGCGCGGACAACGGCCGCTGGGGCCTGATCACAGGCATCCTGGAACCCGGCGAGGAACCGGCGCCCGGGATGCTCCGCGAGGTGTTCGAGGAAACGGGCGTCGTGGCCGAGGCCGAGCGGCTGGTCTCGGTGGACACCGTGGGCCCCACGGTCTACCCGAACGGGGACAGCTGCCACTTCCTGACCCTGGTGTTCCGCTGCCGTTACGTCTCCGGGGAGGCCCGGGTCAACGACGACGAATCCCTCGCCGTGGGCTGGTTCCACGCGGAAGACTTCCCGGAGTTGCTGCCGGGCCACCTGGAGGACATCGAGCGGGCCCGCGAGGCCGACGGCCCCGCTCATTTCCGCCGCTAGCCCACTTCCGCCGCTAGAACCCGGCGCTGCAGACAACGCACAGACGACGGCGGCCGGCACCTTCGCGAAAAGGTGCCGGCCGCCGTCGTCGTTCTGCCCCTGCGGGGCCCTGTTGCTGGCCCTGGGCCCTAAGCCTTGTGCGGCGGACGGGTCATGGACATGACGTCCAGGGCGGTGTCCAGCTGCTCCTCGGTCAGTTCGCCGCGCTCCAGGAAGCCCATGGCCACGACGGTCTCGCGGATGGTCAGGCCCTCGGCGACGGCCTTCTTGGCGATCTTGGCGGCGTTCTCGTAGCCGATGAACTTGTTCAGCGGGGTCACGATCGAGGGGGAGGCCTCGGCCAGGAAGCGGGCGCGCTCGACGTTGGCGGTGATGCCGTCGATCATCTTGTCGGCCATGACGCGGCTGGTGTTGGCCAGCAGGCGGACGGACTCGAGCAGGTTGGCGGCCATGACGGGGATGCCGACGTTGAGTTCGAAGGCGCCGTTGGTGCCGGACCAGGCGATGGCGGTGTCGTTGCCGATGACCTGCGCTGCGACCATGATGGAGGCCTCGCAGATGACCGGGTTGACCTTGCCTGGCATGATCGAGGAGCCCGGCTGCAGGTCCGGGATGGCGATTTCGCCGAGGCCGGTGTTGGGGCCGGAACCCATCCAGCGCAGGTCGTTGTTGATCTTCATGAAGGAGATCGCGATGTTGCGCAGCTGGCTGGAGGCTTCGATCAGGCCGTCACGGTTGGCCTGGGCCTCGAAGTGGTCGCGGGCCTCGGTAAGCGGCAGGCCGGTGTCCGCGGCGAGCAGCTCGATCACGCGCTCCGGGAAGCCGGCCGGGGTGTTGATGCCGGTGCCGACGGCGGTGCCGCCCAGGGGGACCTCGGCGACGCGGGGGAGGGATGCGTTGATCCGCTCGATGCCGTAACGGACCTGTGCGGCGTAGCCGCCGAACTCCTGGCCCAGGGTGACGGGGGTGGCGTCCATCAGGTGGGTGCGGCCGGACTTCACGACGTCCTTGAACTCGACCGACTTCCGCTCCAGGGACTCGGCCAGGTAGCCCAGGGCCGGGATCAGGTCGTTGATCAGCGCGGAGGTTGCGGCGACGTGGACGGAGGTGGGGAACACGTCGTTGGAGGACTGCGAGGCGTTGACGTGGTCGTTCGGGTGGACCACCTTGTCGCTGCCGCCGGCCTTCAGCGCGCGGGAGGCGAGCTCGGCGATGACCTCGTTGGTGTTCATGTTCGAGGAGGTACCGGACCCGGTCTGGAACACGTCGATCGGGAAGTGGCCGTCGTACTTGCCCGCGGCGACCTCGTCGGCGGCGTCGGCGATCGCCTGGGCCAGCTCGCCGTCGAGCACCCCCAGCTCCGCGTTGGCCTGCGCCGCTGCCTTCTTGACCCGGGCGAGGGCCTCGATGTGGGCGCGCTCCAGGGTCTTGCCGGAGATCGGGAAGTTTTCGACTGCACGCTGCGTCTGCGCACGGTACAGGGCGTTGGCCGGGACGCGGACCTCGCCCATCGTGTCGTGCTCGATGCGGAATTCTTCGTTGGTCAAATCTGCTGTGGAAGTCATGGGGCTAGCTTATTGGGCCGGGGCGCCGCTTCGAAAACCGTGAACCGGCGCCACCGGACCCCACAACGTGCAGGGGGAGACCCTAGAGCTCACCGATTCCGGAGACCCGGTCGGCCCGGCCCTCGGCGAGGCGGTAGGTCACGCCCAGCACCGCGGTGCTGCCGTTGGCGACGGCGTCGGAAATGGTGCGCGAGCTGTCCACCAGCCGCTGGGCGATCTGCTTGACGTTTTCCTCGACCATGTCGTTGACCTCGGTGCGGTCGTTGCGCAGCGAGGTCAGGACGGCCGGGGTGATGCGCTCGACCAGGCTGCGGACGAAGCCGCCGGGCATCTCGCCCGATTCGACGGCGTCCTTGGTGGCGATGACGGCGCCGCAGCTGTCGTGGCCCAGCACCACGATCAGCGGCACGCCGAGCACGCCGATGCTGTACTCGAGCGAACCGAGGACGGCGTCGTCGATCACCTGGCCGGCGGTGCGGACGACGAACGCGTCCCCCAGGCCAAGGTCGAAGATGATCTCGGCGGCGAGCCGGGAGTCGGCGCAGCCGAAAATGACGGCGAACGGGTTCTGGTTCTCCACCAGGGAGGACCGGCGCGAGGCGTCCTGGTTCGGGTGCGAGGATTCACCGGCAACGAAGCGCTGGTTGCCTTCCTGCAGGCGGCGCCAGGCGAGGGCGGGAGTCAGTTGAGTAGTCACCCTGCTTACTTTACGTCGAGGGTGCCGCCGTCGCAGAAACTGTTGCGGCGGGGTTGCTGTCCAGCGCCGCGACCACGGCCGCGCCCAGGGTGGAGAACTCGGCCAGGGAGGCCGGGCCGCTGAGCACCACGGTGGTGCCGCGGTAGTTCAGGACCATGCTCTTCTCGCCCTTGCCGGTGTCACGCAGTTCCCAGTCCTTGCCGCCGGCGTTCCGGGTGCCGGTCACCGGGGCGCTCTTCGTCTGGTCCCGCAGCCAGGTGGGATTGGACTGCTTGGTCTGGACCAGGCCGATGAAGGAGTCCTTGGGCGTCAGGTAGCCGACCTCCCAGGTGGCGACGCCGGTGGCGATGCCGGACTCCCAGCGGGCGTAATTGGCCCGGTACCCGTCGCCGGCCTGCGGGGCGACCGGTGTGAATCCTGCCACTCCCGCGGCGTTGGCGGCGATGCCGGCAACGTCGATGCTGGGACGGTAGCCGTCGCTCTTGGGCGCCGGGTTCATCAGCACCACCGGAAGGAACGCCGCGATGCTCAGCACCAGGGCGATGATCATGCCGATCACCGACGCGTTGGCCCGTTTCGCCGCGGCGGCGCGGATGACGGGTTTGACGGGCTGGTCCGCCGGGGCCGGCGTTCGGGGCGCCTCGGACGGCGTTTCCTGCAATTCGTTCACCCTTCTATAGTCGCCCATGGCGCACCGATCTCCCATTCCGCGGCGGCCCTCCGGCGGCCCCGGGGCGGGACCCTGCCGGGACCGTCCCGGGCCGCGGGTTCAGGTAAGGGTCCGTCATCCACTGACCGATGGACGCGCCGGTGACTATGATCGGTAAGAGACGAACGACCGTTGCGGCCGCCACCCGGCCGGGCGGGTTCGATGATTGCCACTCGAAGAAGAGGTTCACGTGTCACCTGCGTCCATCACCCAGCAGTACTCCACGCTTTCCCCGTCGCTTGCCGTCGGCATCGACGAGCCTGACCGCAACCTTGCCCTGGAACTGGTCCGCGTCACCGAAGCCGCGGCCATCGCCGGCGGCCACTGGGTGGGCTTCGGCGACAAGAACAAGGCCGACGGCGCCGCCGTCGACGCCATGCGCTCCTTCCTCCAGACCGTCCACTTCAACGGCGTCGTGGTCATCGGTGAGGGCGAAAAGGACGAGGCCCCGATGCTGTTCAACGGCGAACGCGTCGGCGACGGCACCGGCCCCGAGGTCGACGTCGCCGTCGACCCGATCGACGGCACCCGGTTGACCGCCCTCGGCATCAACAACGCCCTGGCCGTCCTGGCCGTCGCCGAGCGCGGCTCCATGTTCGACCCGTCCGCCGTCTTCTACATGGAGAAGCTCGTGACCGGCCCCGAGGCCGCCGACATGGTGGACCTGCGCCTGCCGGTCAAGCAGAACCTGCACCTGATCGCCAAGGCCAAGGGCGTCAAGGTCAACCAGCTCAACGTCATGATCCTGGACCGCGACCGGCACCGCCCGCTGGTGGACGAGATCCGCGAGGCCGGCGCGCGTACGAAGTTCATCATGGACGGCGACGTCGCCGGCGCCATCGCCGCGGCCCGCTCCGGCACCGGCGTCGACGCCCTGATGGGCATCGGCGGCACCCCCGAAGGCATCGTCGCGGCCTGCGCGATCAAGTCCCTTGGCGGCGTCATTCAGGGCCGCCTCTGGCCCACCAGCGACGAGGAAAAGCAGAAAGCGATCGACGCCGGCCACGACCTGGACCGGGTGCTCTCCACCAACGACCTCGTCTCCAGCGACAACTGCTACTTCGCCGCCACCGGCATCACCGACGGCGACCTGCTCAAGGGCGTGCGCTACTCCAAGGACAAGGTCCTCACCCAGTCCATCGTGATGCGCTCCAAGTCCGGCACCATCCGCTTCGTCGACGGCGAGCACCAGGCCAGCAAGTGGGAGGGCTACGCCCGCAAGCACTAGCGGCCACCCGCCCCGTCATTTCCTGATCCCGGTACGCGCCCGCGTGCCGGGATCAGCTTTACCCCGATAGGGTGGTGCCATGACTTGGCTTGTAACCGGCGGTGCAGGATATATCGGCTCCCACGTGGTCGCGGCGTTGCGCGCGGCCTCGATCCCTTCCCTGGTGGTGGACTCGCTCTCCAGCGGCCACCGGGAATTCGTCCCGGAGGACGTGCCGTTCGTGCACGCCAGCATTCTGGACACCGAGGTGGTGGCCCGCAGCATGGTGGACCACGGCGTCATCGGCGTCATCCACCTTGCCGGCTTCAAGTACGCCGGCGTCTCGGTGCAGGAACCCCTGCTCACCTACGAACAGAACGTCACCGGTACCGCCAACCTGCTCAAGGCGATGGAACTGGCCGACGTCGACAAGCTGGTGTTCTCCTCCTCGGCCGCCACCTACGGCACGCCGCGGGTGGACATCGTCACGGAGGACACGGCCACCTCACCCGAGTCCCCGTACGGCGAGAGCAAGCTGATCGGCGAGTGGCTGATCCGGGACCAGGGCGTAGCCCGCGGCCTGAAGCACACCTCGCTGCGCTACTTCAACGTGGTGGGCTCCGGCTCGCCGGAGCTCTACGACACGAGCCCCCACAACCTGTTCCCGATCGTGCTCCGTGCGCTGACCTCAGGTAAGACGCCGAAGATCAACGGCACCGACTACAACACCGAGGACGGCACCTGCGTCCGCGACTACGTCCACGTCGCCGACCTCGCCGCCTCCCATGTCGCCGCCGCCCAGGCCCTGGCCGCCGGCAAGCCCTTGGAGCGGGTCTACAACCTGGGCTCCGGCGACGGCCTGTCCGTCAAGCAGATCATGACCGCCATGGCCACCGTGACCGGCATCGACTTCGACCCGGAGATCGGCCCGCGCCGCCCCGGCGACCCGGACCGGATCGTGGCGGACGGCACCCGCGCCGCCCGGGACCTGGACTGGAAGATGCGGCACACCGTGGAGGACATGGTGGCCAGCGCCTACGAGGCGCAGAAGCGCGCCGGGGCTAAGTAACGGCGCCCTGCAGCCTGACGACACGCAAAAACGCCCGCGCCCCGGACATTCCGGGGGCGCGGGCGTTTTTGCGTGTCGGAGGGCTAAACCCGCCGCGGGGGCTACTGCCGCAGCCGGCGGAGCAGTCCCTTCAGGACCTGGGCGCCCTTGCGGGCCAGCTGGTAGCCGCCGTAGCGCAACTTGTTCACCGGCAGGTCCCAGGTGCCCGGGTAGGCGACCTCCCGGCCGCCGAAGGACTTCTTGAAGGCCGTGAACCCGGCCCATTTGTGCCCGGGCTGGTCCGCCGGCGCGACGCCCCAGAGGTCGACGTGCTGCAGGCCCTTGTCCTTGGCGTCCGCCATCAGCGTCACCACCAGCGGGATGCCGGCGCTGAGCTTGCGGTGGGTGTCATCCAGTGCCGCATGGGCGTAGGTGCGGGTGTCCGCCGAGTCATACGTCAGGGCCGCAGCGATCGGTGATCCCTCCAGTTCGGCGATAAACAGGGTCGCGGCGCCCGCGGGCATCAGCGTCCGCGCCACCTGGGTCAGATACTCATCGCTCTGCGGCTTGAAGCCGTTGCGGGCGGCCGTCTGGTGCAGGAATCCCAGCAGGACCGAGATCTCGGCCGGGTCCTGGCTGGTCCGGAAGGTCACGCCCTTCTTGTGGATGTTGCGGTAGAGGTTCCGGTTGACGGGCTTCATCCCGGCCAGGACCTCCTTGAAGTCCGGCTCAAGATCCACGATCCAGCTCAGCTCCGGCTGCAGGTTCGCCGGTGCCGGGCGCAGACCGCGGCTGCGCAGGACCGCGTCGGCCTCGGCGGCGGAGAACCCGGCGCTGACCGGCTCGACGCGGAGGAAGACCGCACCTGAGGCCTTGGCGCGGGCCGTCAGCGAGGCCAGGGCGGCGTCGAAGGCGGGCACCGACACGGCCACGGGGCCGTAGGGGACGTACAGGAGCTTGCCGGCCGGGTTGCTTTCCTCGATGGCGAGGTAGTTCCAGCCGTCGCCCGATTCCTCGTGGACGGTGCGGCCCAGGTCGCGCTGGACGCGGGCCCAGTCCGGGCCCTGCAGGAAGTGGTCCATGATCAGGCCTTCATTCCGGTGGTCACGGCAAAGACGACGGCCGGTTCGGCGGTGTCCCCGGCCGGGTGGACGTTGACCGGCGCCTCGGCGGCGGGCACGAAGGCGCTGCCGCCGCGGTCCAGCCGGAGGTCGCCCTTCGGCGAGTCGAGCGTCACGGACCCGGCCACCACGATCAGCACTGCCGCGCCCGACTGGGCCAGCGGAACGGCCTCGCCGCCAGGTGCCAGTTCGATGCGCTGCAGCGCAAATTCCTCGAACGGCGGCCGGTACAGTTCCTGGCCCAGCATGGTCTGCTCGGCGCGCAGCTCCGGCACGCCCACGGCTTCGAAGGCGATGGTCTGCAGCAGCTCGGGCACGTCGACGAACTTGGGGGTCAGGCCGCCGCGCAGCACGTTGTCCGAGGAGGCCATCACCTCGATCCCGAGGCCGTGCAGGTAGGCGTGCACGTTGCCGGCAGGCAGGTAGACGGCCTCGCCGGGGGCCAGGGAGATCCGGTTCAGCAGCAGCGAGATCAGCACGCCGGGGTCGCCGGGGTATTCGGCATTGAGCGTGCCGACGGTCTCGAGGGCGGTGGCGTCGGGCCCCTCCGGGGTGCCGGCGTCCAGCAGCTCGACGACGGCGGCCGTCGCGGCGGCGACATCGTCGCCCCCGCCGATCAGCCTCTCGAATGCGGCGCGCAGTGCCTGGTCCTCCTCCGGCCGGCCGAGGTCCTTGACCAGCTGGGGGAGCAGGGCCGGGACCTCGCGGCCGGCCTGCTCGAAGGCCCGTGCCAAGTCCTCGAACACGGCGCGGGACGCGGCCGCCGGCCGGAAGCCGCAGAGCGCCTCGAACGGGGTGAGCGCGAAGATCATCTCCGGCTTGTGGTTGTCGTCCTTGTAGTTGCGGGTCGCCGCGGACCGGTCGACGCCGGCGGCTTCCTCGCGCGCGAAGCCTGCCCGGGCCTGCTCCAGGGTGGGGTGCACCTGCAGGGAGAGCGGGTGGTCGGCGGCGAGGACCTTCAGCAGGAAGGGCAGCCGCGGGCCGAACGCGGCGACGCTCTCACTGCCCAGGAAGTGGTCCGGGTCGCCGGCGATCAGCGCGTCCAGTGCCAGCGGTCCGCCGTCGTCCGCTCCCACCGCGGTGGAGGGGGAGTCAGGGTGCGCCCCGATCCACAGCTCGGCTTCCGGGCCGCCGGAGGCCGGGCGGCCCAGCAGGCCGGCGATCGCGCTGGGGGACCCCCAGGCGTAGGGGCGGAGAACGTTCTCGAGTGCGTACATGGATCCTTATCCTAAAGCGGGGCGCACTGGCCGTTGGTGGCGACCAGGTTGCGGATCGACTGCTCGTCGCCCTGGCGCTTGAAGTCGTTGAGCATCTCCTCGGTGATGGGTTCACCGTCCGGTGTCGTGGTTACCGGGGTGAAGTCCGAAGACGACGCCGACGGCGCCGGCGACGTTCCGGGTACCGTGCGGGGTGCGGTCTGAGCCGGCAGCCCGGCCACGGCGCCGGCGGCGGAGAGCGGTCCGGGGACCGCGGCCGGGCGGAGCAGCTCATCGGTGCCGGCGGCCGCCTGCGGGGCCGGGCCGAGGAGCTTGTCCACGGCCCGGTGGATCCGGTCGAAGTCGGGGACGGTGGAGAAGTAGGCCTCGAAGTCCGGCGGCCCGATGGTCAGGCGGCGGACGGGCTGGCCCTTGGACTTCATGGCGAGGTCCACGAAGCTGCCCAGCTGCCCGGCGGAGACGTTGGAGTCCACCACCTTGGTGCCGGCCTTGACGATGTCCTCGAACTTTGTCAGCAGGGTGCCCGGGTCGAGCTGCTTGAGCATGGCCTGCTGGACGCACTGCTGCCGTGCGATGCGGGCGTAGTCGTCGACGAATTCGCGGGAACGGCCGTACCAGAGGGCGTGGTAGCCGTCCAGGGTGTTGTCCCCGGCGGGGATCCAGCCCAGCGGCATGCCGTGGATGCCGTTGGCCTCGTCTATGGTCTCGCCGCTGATCGGCACCCATCCGCTGGCCTTGATCCGGATCCCGCCCATCGCGTCGATGAGCTTGGCGAAGCCGTCCATGTCCACCAGGACGTAGGCCTGGACCTTGATGCCCAGCGTGCCGGAGACGGCCTCGAGCGTGGCCTGCGCGCCGGGATCCTCGACGCCGGGGTAGAGGTCCTGGTGCTCGTTGGTGACCTCGGTGTTGATCGCGTTGATCAGGCATTCGTCGCCGCAGTTGTAGCCGTCCGGGTAGATCTTCCGCATCGGCGAATCGTCGCTGAACCTGGCGTTTTGCAGGTTGCGGGGGATCGAGATGATCGCGGAGGCGCCGGTCTTGGCGTCCACGCTGATCACCGAGAGGCTGTCCGGGCGGCGGCCGGTCCGGTCCGCGCCGGCGTCGCCGCCCATCATGAGGAAGTTGTAGCGGCCCTCGGAGGGTTCCATCGCGGGGCCGTCGGCGAAGATGGTGCCGATCGCCTCGCGGCCAACATTCAGCAGGTAGGCGGTGTAGCCGAGCCCGCCGGCGCTGAGCACCATCGCGACGACCAGGCCGAGGACGACGGCGGCGCGGGTGCGGGCCGCGGGCAGCAGCACGGGCCGGATCAGCCGGAGCGTGTTCAGGAACAGGGCCGCCCAGCCGACGGCGAGGGCCGCGAGCACGATCACGAGGATCAGCGAGGTGACCGGGTTGGCGACGAGGTTGATTAGCGTGGGCCGTGCGACGGCCAGCAGGATCAGCCCCAGCAGCACCAGGGCCCAGACGGCGAGGGTGACGCGCAGGGCGGCGCGTCCCAGCCGTCGGTCGCCGGCGACCAGCTGCGCGCTGCCGGGAACCAGAAGGGTCAGCAGGATCAGCAGGATCCCGCGGCGGGTCAGGGTGGCGGGCGCGGCTCCCCGCGGATATCGGACCGGGTCCGTCAGCCGGGTCCGCCCGGGCCGGTCAGTGTCCGGCGCGCCGGCGGATCCTTCGCTCATGGTGGGAATCCTTACCGGCCGCCCCGCGGTTCGGTGTTCTCGGCGGAGAACACCTCGGCCACCTTGGCGCGCAGGCTGGCGCCCTTGGCGGTGGCGGCGTCGTTGAGGTCCTGGGCGAAGCGCAGCAGCTCGGCGCGCAGCTCAGCGGCGAACGCGTCGGTCCCGGCGGCCAGCATGCGCACGGCCAGCAGGCCGGCGTTGCGGGCGCCGCCGATGGAGACGGAGGCCACCGGCACGCCGGCGGGCATCTGCACGATCGAGAGAAGCGAGTCCATGCCGTCAAGGGTCTTCAGCGGCACAGGCACCCCGATCACCGGGAGCGGGGTCACCGAGGCGAGCATCCCGGGCAGGTGGGCCGCGCCGCCGGCGCCGGCGATGATGACCCGGATGCCGCGCTCGTGGGCGGTCTGCCCGTAGCGGATCATTTCGGTGGGCATCCGGTGGGCGGAGACGACGTCGGCCTCGAAGGGGATGCCGAACTCGGCCAGCGCCTCCGCGGCGGCCTCCATGACCGGCCAGTCCGAGTCGGAGCCCATGACGAGCCCGACGAGCGGGGCGGCGGTGGTGTCAGCGGTGGTCATTCGGTCTCCCCGGTGGTCTCGGGCGCGGCGGCCTGGGGCCGGCCGTCCCGGATGATGGCGGCGACGGCGCCGGCGCGCTGCCGGACGGAGTCGACGTCGGCGGTGGAGCCGCCGACAAGGTTGACGTGGCCGATCTTCCGGCCCGGCCGCACGGCCTTGCCGTAGCTGTGGACCTTGGCGGCCGGCTCGGTGGCCAGCGCCGCGGGGTAGGCCGAGTAAAGGTTCTGGTTGGCCCCGCCGAGGAAGTTCTTCATGACCACCACCGGGCCCAGCAGGTCGGTGGCGCCCAGCGGCAGGTTCAGGATGGCGCGCAGGTGCTGTTCGAACTGGCTGGTGACGGAGCCGTCCTGGGTCCAGTGGCCGGTGTTGTGCGGGCGCATGGCCAGTTCGTTGATCAGGAAGCCGGAGCCGACGCCGGGGGTTTCGAACATCTCCACGGCCATGACGCCGGTGACGCCGAGTTCGTTGGCGATCCGCACGGCGGCGTCTTCCGCCGCGGCGGCGACCTCCAGCGGGATCTCCAGGGCGGGGGCGATCACCTCGTCGCAGACGCCGTCGACCTGGATGGTGTGCACGACGGGCCAGGCGCGGCATTCGCCGTCCGGGGTGCGGGCCACCATGGCGGAGAGTTCGCGGCTGAACTCAACCTTGGCCTCGGCCAGCAGCGGGGACATCGACTCGAACCAGTCGGCCGATGCGGCGGCATCCCCGGCCGAGGCGATGACGCGCACGCCCTTGCCGTCGTAGCCGCCACGCGGGGTCTTCAGCACCACGGGCCAGCCGGCGTCGTCACCGAACGCGACGAGGGCGTCGACGTCGTCCACCGCGGTCCAGCGTGGGTTCGGCAGTTCCAACCGGTCGATCGCGGCGCGCATCACGAGCTTGTCCTGGGCGTTGACCAGGGCGTCGGGGCCCGGGTGGACGTTGACGCCGGCATCGATCAGGGCGCGCAGGTGCTCGGTGGGCACGTGCTCGTGGTCGAAGGTAAGGACGTCCAACCCGCGGGAGAACTCCAGCAGGTGGTCCAGATCCTTGTAGTCACCGACCGGGGCTTTCGCCACCGCGGCCACCGCGGAGACGTCCTCAGCCTCGGCGAGGACACGGAGTTCGAAGCCGAGAGCGGTCGCGGCTGGGGCCATCATGCGGGCTAGTTGGCCGCCGCCAACCACGCCGATTACTGGAAAAGTCACATCGACCAGCCTACCGAACACCGCGCCGGACGAGGCCCCGGACCCGTGATTTGGGCCGGTGAGTCCCCGCGGCGGGGCAATCTCCGGGGAAACGGCGCTAAAATAGGCCGTCGGCCACCCGGCCCCACAGACAGCAACGCCCTCGGAGGGTCATGATCACCACACTTGCAGACCGGATCCGCGGGCTCGCCTCGCTCTTTTGGCGCGAAGTAGCGAAGTTCGGAGCCGTCGGCGGTGTCGCCTTTGTCATCGACAACGGTCTGACCTACTACCTGATGCACGGCCCCATGTCCGACAGCGAGGCCAAGGCGCGCTTCGTCGGGGCCACCGTGGCCACCATCTTCTCCTGGATCGCCAACCGCTTCTGGACCTTCCGGCACCGCCGCCAGGCCAACGTGCTGCGCGAGTTCCTGATGTTCGTGCTGATCAATGGCATCGGCATCGGCATCTCCACCGGCATGACCGCCCTCGCCAAGTACGGCATGGGCATCACCGACAAGAACATGCTGTTCCTGGCCGGCGTCGTCGGCATCCTGGTCGCAACCGTGGTGCGCTTCTTCGCCTACCGCTTCCTGGTCTTCAACAAGGAACTCGACGACGAGCCGGAGTTCTCCGGCGACCACGAGATCATCGAACGCCACGCGCACCCGCACGCCGCCGGCACACTGCCGGCCGGCCGCGAAACCGGAACCCCGGGCGCGACGACGGACAACCGCTAAGCCCCGCAGGCCTGCTTCGCAGACGCGGCCGGGCGGGTCAGGGCAGGACAGGACGGGTCAGCGGTGGCTGATCCGTTCGTCGCCCAGCAGCCGCTCGGTGAGGGCGACGTCCGGGTGCACCAGCACCACCGAGCCGTCGCGGGACCAGGCCCACAGCGCCCGTGACAGGGCAGCCTCTAGGCCCTCCCCGGCCCGCACCAGCAACCGCGGCGGCGCAGCGCCGTCAGTAGCAGCTACGTCGTCCGCGCCGCTGTCGCCTGCACCGCCGGGCAGGGCCCCGAAGTCCTCGACCAGCCGGCCGTGCGAATGGTCGACGCCGGCGGCGTCCCGCAGCGCGGTCCGGTCCGGCTCCGGGTCAACGTAGGCCATAAAGAAGTCCCCGTGGCTGCGGACCTCCGCCGCAAAGTCGAGGACGCCGCTGGGGAGCTCGCCCGGCCAGCGCATCGCCAGGGCCGGCAGCGCCACGGCCAGCACGGCGTCGACTGCGCCGCCGGCCGCGGCCGGGCCGGGATCCGCCGTGGCGAGCAGTTCGGCCTCGCCGTCGGTCAGCACCACTTCCATCCCCAACTGCCAGGCGGCCAGGGCCAGCACCAGCGATTTCCAGTGCGCCGGCAGGTCCAGCCGCAGCCGCGTCCCCGGTTCGGCGTCCAGTTCGTCCTGCAGCAGGTTGCTGGTTTTCGCCACCCAGTTATCCAGTACCCGGCCGGAGAGCTCGACGCGCTCGGCGTCCGGGCCGTACCAGGTCAGGCGCGGGGCGGTGGACTGGCCGGAACGCAGGGCCGACATCAGGTCGGCGGCGGGGATGTTCATGGCGTTTATCTTGCCACGGCGGCCGCCGCGCCCCGCGTGGCGGTGCCCGGACCTGCCCCGAACATGCAGCAAGTGTTCTCGGTCACGCCGCCCCCTGCCGGGTATATCGATGCCGTCATCTGCGCGGCCATCGCGGGGGAGGGGGATGCCGCCGATCGTGCCGGAATATCGGTCGAAAGGGAGCAGAAATGGCCATTAGGCCCCCAAAGGTGGTCAGCATGCTTCCCATTTGGCGGGGACGGGCCGCAGGCCGCGCAAAAAAACACGGGCGTGGCGTGCCTCAGGAATTCCCAAGGAATTGATTATTATCCCTGCTGCCGCTTGACTCCCCGATACTTACACGCGTGTAATTAGGGAACGAAAGCCACCGCACAACAGCCGGCGCTCAACCGAGTGTCCGTGGGTCAAGCAGGGGCTGCCAATCAGAGAGGGAACGCCAATGGGGCTTGCAGAGCGTATCCATGAAGAGGAAGTTGTCGCCGGCCAGGCGACGGCCAAATACCGTTCACGCGGGGTGCCGAGCGACTGGTACGTGGACCCGGCCGATCCGGAGGCCGCGGACCGCTACAACGGCCAGACCAAGGACGCGCTGGAGGACCAGGCCACGGCCTTCCTCGCAGCCCATGAGGCTCTCCATGCGGGGAACCCGGATCTCGACGACGATCCGCTGGACCCGCCCATGGAGGTGCAGGCCCCCGACGCCGGCACCGTCACCCAGGCGATCTGGATCGGCCTCCCCGCGCAGCAGGACTTCGACGACGAAGGCGAGCTGGGCTGGCAGACGGACGCGCTATGCGCCCAGACGGACCCCGAGGCATTCTTCCCCGAAAAGGGCGGCTCCACCCGGGACGCCAAGAAGGTCTGCGGCGCGTGCAACGTCCGCTCGCAGTGCCTGGAGTACGCACTCTCCAATGACGAGCGTTTCGGCATCTGGGGCGGCCTCTCCGAGCGGGAACGCCGCAGGCTTAGGAAGCGGGCAGTCTAATTCTTCAAGAAGTACGAGTCACCGCCGTCGTGGTAGCCCACGACGGCGGCGACTACCTCCCCAGAACCCTCGCGGCCCTGGCGGCGCAGACGCGCCCCGCGGACGCCGCGATCGGGGTCGACACCGGATCCCGCGACCATTCGGCGGCCCTGTTGGCGCAGGCGCTCGGCGCCGGCAACGTCACCGCCGTCGAACACTCCCGGACCGGCATGGGCGGAGCGGTGCAGGCCGGCCTGTCCGCCCTGGCCCCGCGCCGGGAGGGCATGGCGGCCGACGCCGAATGGATCTGGCTGCTCCACGACGACGCGGCCCCGGCCCCCGAGGCCCTCGCGGAACTGCTGCACGCCGTCGAACGCGCGCCCTCTGTGACGGTGGCGGGCTGCAAGCAGCTCGACTGGCACTCGGAGCGGCGCCTGATCGACGTCGGACTCTCCATCAGCCGCTGGGCCGAGCGGCTCACCCTGATCGAGGCGGACGAGCTCGACCAGGGCCAGTACGACGGCCGCAGCGACACCTTCGCCGTCAACTCCGCCGGCATGCTGGTCCGCCGGGACGTCTGGGAGGAACTGGGCGGATTCGACCCCGCCCTGCCCGGAACCGGCGACGACGTCGACTTCTGCTGGCGCAACCGCTTGGCCGGCCACCGCGTGGTGGTGGTCCCGGCCGCGCGCATGTTCCACGTGGCGCACCGCCCGCACGGCCAGGGCACCCCCGCTGCCGCCCGTAAGGCCCAGGTCCACCTTCGGCTCAAGCACGCCTCGGCCTGGAAGGTGCCCCTGCATGCCATCGGCGCCCTGCTGGGAAGCCTGTTCAAACTTGTCCTGAGCATCGCGCTCAAGGACCCCGGCCACGGCCTGGCCCAGCTGGTTGCCACCCTCGGCGCCCTCGCCCGGCCCGCCGCCGTTCTCCGCGGCCGCCGCAACGCCGCGCGCACCCGCCGGATCCGCCGATCCGTGATCAAGGGCCTGCAGACCCACCGCCGCGAGGTCTGGGCCCACCGGCGCTCCCTGATTGAATCCCTCGGCTCCGATGAGGCCGAGGGTATTGCGGGCCACGACCCGCTGGGGGAGCAGCCCAGCGGCGACGCCGCCGACGACTTCGCCGCCCTTGCCGCTACGGACCGCGGCTGGGTGGGAGCCGGCGCGCTGCTGGCGGTGCTGCTCGCGGCCGCGGCCTCGGTGGCAGGGCTGCTCAATATCTTCCGGGCCGACGCCGTCACCGGCGGCGCGCTGATCCCGCTCTCCACCGGGCTGGGCAGGATCTGGGACCACGCCACCGGCTGGTGGGTGGAACTCGGCGCCGGGCTGCCCGGGCGCGGGGATCCCTTCGGCTTCGTGCTCTGGTTCCTGGGCGTCCTCGGTGCCGGGAACGCCAACGCCTCGGTCGTGTGGCTCCTGCTGCTGGCCATGCCGCTGGCGGCCCTGACGGCCTGGTTCGCCACGGGGGCCCTGACCCGGCGGCGGCGGCTGCGGTTCATCGCCGCGCTGGCCTGGGCCGGCGCCCCGGCGCTGCAGGTGTCCCTGAACCAGGGCCGACTGGGTGCCCTGGTGGCGCACGTGATGCTGCCGTTGCTGGTCCTGGCGCTGCTGCGCGCCACCGGCACCGTCCCCGGCCGCGGCCGCTTCGCGGTGCCCGCGCCGGGGGAGCGCCGCTTTACCGAGAAGCCCCCCATCAAACCCGGCATCAACGGGACGCCGTCGTGGACCGCCGCGGCCGCCGCCGGGCTCGCCCTCGCGGTCGTCACCGCCGCCGCCCCCTCGCTCCTGGTGCCCGCCCTGGTCCTGATCGTCCTCGCTGCGGTCCTGCTGGGCCGCCGGGGACGAACGCTCTGGTGGTCGCTGCTTCCCAGCCTGGCGCTCTTCGTTCCGTTCGCCCTCTCCGCCCTGGACCGCCCCCGCGCCCTGCTCGCCGACCCGGGCCTGCCGCTCGGCTTCGACGCCGCGCCGCTCTGGCAGCAGGCGCTCGGCCAGCCGCTGCGCTTCGACGCCGGCGCGGGCCTCTCCGGGCTGTCCCTCTTCGGTCCCGGCCCCGTGCCGTGGGCGCTGCTGCTGGCCCTGCTCGCCGGGGTCCCCGTCCTGGTGCTGGCGCTCACCGCGCTGTTCCTCCCGGGCCGCCGCGGCACCGGCCGCCGGCCCCGCCTCGCGCGCAGCCTGTGGGCCGCGGCCCTCGTACTGCTGGCCGGGAGCTGGCTCGCCGGCCACCTCGCCGTCGCCGCCAGCGCCGAGGTCCTGGTGTCCCCGTTCTCCGGACCGGCCGTGTCCGCCGCCGCCTTCCTCCTGCTCGGCGCGGCGCTGCTCGGCGCCGAAGCCCTGCTGGACGCCGCGGCCGCAGCCCGCACCCGGCCCGTCACCGCCGAGGCAGAGCCGGGGACCGAGCCGGCCGCCGACACCGCAACAGACCGGCCCACCACCTCCCGGCCGCTTCCGGCCGGCGCATCCGCGGTCCCTGCCTTCCTGGTGAAGGGAGCCGCCGCGGCCGCCGTCGTGCTCATGGTCGCCGGACCGCTGGCCGGGCTTGCCGCGTGGTCCGCGCACAACGTACTGCAGACCGCGGCCGCCCCCGCCGGAACTGCCCCTGCCGGGGCCGCCCCCGCCGGAGCCACCTCCACCGGAGCCGCGGGAACCGATGCTCCGGCCGCGGGTCCCGCCGCCGGCACCGACGCCGCAGATGCCGCCGCCGGTAACGGGGCGCTCGGCGTATCCCGGCTGCTCCAGCCGGGCCGGGCCACGGCGCTGCCCGCCACCGCCATCGACCGCGGCGAGGGTCCCGAACAGACCCGGACCCTGGTGATCTCCACGCAGGACAACGGCGGATTCGCCGCCTCGCTGATGCGCGGCTCCGGCACCACCCTGGACGCACTGTCCGCGATCGCCTCCGCCCGGCCCGTCATCGGGGCGCCGGGCGAGGAATCCGTCCGGCTGGACGACACCGTCAACGGCACGCTCCGCTCCGTGGTCGCCACCATCGTCGCCGGCCAGGGCGTGGATCCGCGCCAGCAGCTGGAGGAATTCGGCGTCGGCTTCGTGGTGCTTTCGGCCGCGGACAGCTCCGCCCAGCTGACGGCCAGCCGCATGGACGCCGTCCCCGGCCTCGTCGCCGTCGGGCAGACCGACGTCGGCTGGCTGTGGCGCATCACCCCGCTGCACCGGAGCCAGCAGGGCCCCGCCGACGCAGCGGAGGTGGCACACCGGCTGCGGATCGTCGACGGCTCCGGCGCCACCACCGGCCTGCTGCCCGCCGGACCGCTGGACGCCGAGGCTCCCGTTCCGGACGGCCCCGAGGGCCGGCTGGTGGTCCTCAGCGAACGGGCCGACGCCGGATGGAGCGCCTTCCTGGACGGCAAACGGCTCACCGCCACCACCTCGGACTGGGCACAGGCCTTCACGCTGCCGGCCCGCGGCGGACAGCTCAGCATCCGCTACGAGAACCCCTGGGCGCTCTGGACCGGCATCGGGCAGGCGGTCGTGATCGGCCTGACCGTGCTGCTGGCCATCCCCATGCCCGCCCGCCGCCGCAATGCCGGCATCTCCCGGGACGAAGCGTCCCTGCGGAAGGAACACCAGCATGCCTGACGAACAGCACCCCGCGGCCCGGCCCGAAAGCTCCGGCGAAGGGCGGGCGGACGGCAAACGGGACCGCAGCGCCCGCGGCAAGGAGCGCCAGGGAAAAGAGCGCAAGTCCAAGGAATCCCGCCCCACTGACTCCCGGCCCACAGGGCAGCGGCTGAAGACATTGGCCCGCCCGCTGGGTGGAGTCCTCGCCGGCGTGATCCTGGTGGCCGCGGGCGGTGGCCTGGTGGCCGCCACGGCACTGGCACCCCGGACTTCCGGCAGCAGCCCGCTGACGGCACCCCAGGCCGCGGTCCCGGCCGGTAACCTTGTGGCCGTGTGCCCCGCCCCGGCCCGGCTGCTCCAGGCCACCCCGGTGGGCACCGACCCGCAGTTCAGCCCCGAGTCCGCCACGGCCAAGAGCGCCGTCTCCGCCCTGGTCCTGGGCAACGGCTCCGGCGTGCTTCCCGGCAGCCGCCTCGCCGGCCTCACCGGCGGCCCCCTGGTGGAACTGGCCAAGGTCCCGGCCGCGCCCGCCACCGCGAGCCCGGCTCCGGCCCCCGCGACCACACCGCCCACACCTCGCGCCGCCGTCGCCCAGCGCGGGATCGACGCCGTAAGCGTCCTCAGCGCGGACGCTTTCGGGGACCAGCAGCCCTCCGCCGCCGCCGCCATGAGCTACGCCGCGGACGACGGCGACCTCCGCGGCACCGCCGCCGCGGCCTGCCAGAATCCCGCCAACGATCTCTGGCTGGTAGGTGCGGACACCTCCCTGGGCCGGACCGCCGTGCTGAACCTGACCAATGCCTCCGGCACCCCGGCGACAGTCAACCTGGACCTCTTCGGGGCCAAGGGCGTCATCCAGGCCCCCGGCAGCCGCGGCCTGCTGGTGGCCCCCGGCGCCACCCGCTCGATCGTCCTGGCCGGCCTCGCGCCGGGACAGGACAGCCTGGCCGTGCGGGTGCGCAGCACCGGCGGCCCCGTGGCCGCAGTCATCCAGCAGAGCGTGCTCCGCGGACTGACGCCCGGCGGCGTCGACTTCATCACCCCCGGTACCGGCCCCGCCACCCGGCAGGCCGTCACCGGGCTGGACATCCAGGACCCTGCCGCCCTCGGCCCGCTCACGACCAGGTCAGGCTTCGAGGACGCCGGCCCCGCACTCCAGATCGCCGTCCCCGGCGCCGCGGACGCCGTCGTGGAAGTCAAGATGTACGGCCGGGACGGGCAGAAGCCGCTGCCCGGCGGCGGCGTCGTCACCGCCAAGGCCGGTTCCGTCACCACCGTCCCGCTCGCGGGGGTCCCCGCCGGGCACTACACCGTCTCGGCCAGCTCGGATGTCTCCTTTACCGCGGCCGCCCGCGTCACCCGCGGCCTCAAGGCCGAGGACCCCACGGATGTCGCCTGGTCGCCGTCTGCCATCCGGCTCGGCAGCCAGCACCTGGTGCCCGTCCCGGTGGCGGGCAGCCGCTTCCTGATGTTCGGCGCCCCCGACGGGCGCGCCACCATCTCCTACACGCCGGTCACGGCGGACGGCAAGATCCGCAGCGCCACGACGGCGGATATCGCCGGCGGCACGACCGCGTCCGTGCAGATCCCCGCTGACGTGGAAGGCTCAGCGGTGGTGGGTTACCTGGTGTCCGCGGCGGGGGAGGCGGCCTACGGCGCGGTCCTGCTCGAACGCGACGGCAAGGCGGACGTGGCCACGGTGCCGGTGTCCCCGGGCGCGGCCGGCCAGGAAAAGGTCGCCGTTACCCTCGGCTACTAGTAGCGGCGGCGGTAGACGGGGTCGAGCGTCTCGGGCGGAACACCCAGCATCTCTGCGGTGCGTTCGACGACGACGTCGTGCACCAGGTCGGCGAGTTCCTCCCGGCTCCCGCACGCCTGCTCCACCACGCGGCGGTAGAGCGTGATCACCGGGCCCTCGCCCGCCGTCGCCGGCGCGTAGGCACCCATCGGCGCGGGCGAGCCCTCGGCCACGAGCTGCTCCAGCTGCGGCGGGATGTCCTCAACAGCGAACCGGACCCCATCCAGCGGCTTGCCCCAAATGTCGTGGAGGCGCTGGGCTGAATCGAGGACGAAGTCGTCGAAGCGCTCCGCCCGGGTCCGGTACCCCGGCAGCGTGGGCATCAGCAGCTCACCGCGCAGGCCACGGCCATGGCGGTTCCTGCGGCGTTCGCGGAAGCCCCGGACACGGCCGCCCTCGGCGGCGCCGGGCTCCGTGAGCCGCACCGTAAAGCCGGAATCGTGGGGCAAAGACTGCATACCTCGACTCTAAACCCGGCGCCCTGATTCCGCGATATGACGGGCCGTACGCGGGGGCGGGCCCCTCCTGTGGTGTTTCAATGCGGCCCCGGAACCGTGCGGGGGAGTAGTCTGTGGTGTCGTGGGTGCAATTCGTCTCTGTTCAAGGTCCGCCTGCCGGAATTCGGCGGTGGCGACTTTGACGTACGTTTACGCCGACTCCACCGCCGTTCTCGGCCCGCTGGCCACCTACGCCGAACCGCACTGCTACGACCTCTGCGAACAGCACGCGGGCTCCCTGACGGTGCCCCGCGGCTGGGAGGTCCTGCGCCTGGCCATGCCTGCGACGCCCGCGGGGCCCGGCCCCGACGACCTGCTGGCCCTGGCCCACGCCGTCCGCGAGGCCGCCGGACGCCCGGCCCCATCCGGACAGGGTAACGACGCGGCCCAGGCCCCTGGGCAGCGTGCCAGCCATCCCGCCCTGGAGGCCCCGGCCACCCCGGAGGGCACCCGGCGCGGCCACCTGCGCGTCCTCCGCGAACCCTCCTGAGCCTCGAATCAGCGGTAGGCTGGGGAAGAACTTTCCGTAAGCCACCGGCGCCCGACGCGGCGCCCCCAGGGAGCCTTCGCCATGCCAGGTCTTAACGTGCCATTGATCAGTTCCGAACTTCTCTCCGTGCTGCGCTGCCCGGTCACCGGCTCCACCCTGGTGCAGGAGGGCGAGGAACTCGTTGCCACCAGCCCCGACGCGCAGGGCCGCACCCTCCGTTACAGCATCGAAGACGGCATCCCGCTGCTGCTCCCGCCCGAACTCCTGGCCGCCGCCGGCTCCGCCGCGTCCGACCAGCACGACGGCGGCGCTCCCGCCGGACCCCGCCACGCCGCGGACTAGCACCTGCCCCGAGGCGTACGCGGCGCGCCAATGAGGTGCGCCCGGCCCGCTTCCCATCGGAACCGCCCGCGGCTCCGAACCCCTGACAGCCCCGTGCTTTCAACCCGACGCTTCCAACCCGGCTACTCCAAAGGATTTTCATGACCTTCGATTACAAGATTGCCGACATCTCCCTGGCCGAGGCCGGCCGGCACCAGATCCGCCTCGCCGAGCACGAGATGCCGGGCCTGATGGCCCTGCGCGAGGAATTCGGCCCCAGCCAGCCGCTCAAGGGCGCCCGGATCGCCGGCTCCCTGCACATGACGGTGCAGACCGCTGTGCTGATCGAGACCCTCACCGCGCTCGGCGCCGAGGTCCGCTGGGCCTCCTGCAACATCTTCTCCACCCAGAACGAGGCCGCCGCGGCCGTCGTCGTCGGCCAGGGCACGGTCGAGGACCCCAAGGGCGTCCCCGTCTTCGCCTGGAAGGGCGAGACGCTCGAGGAATACTGGTGGACCGCCGAGCAGATCCTGACCTGGCCCGGCGCGGACAGCAACCCGGACCTTGGCCCGAACATGATCCTCGACGACGGCGGCGACGCCACCATGCTGGTCCACAAGGGCGCCGAGTTCGAGGCCCTGGGCTCCGTCCCGGCCGCCGGCGACGACGAGTCCGAGGAGGGCCGGGTCTTCCTGTCCGTCCTGCGCGCCTCGCTCGAAAAGGACCCGCAGAAGTGGACCCGGATCGGCTCCCGCCTGCTGGGCGTGACCGAGGAGACCACCACCGGCGTCCACCGCCTGTACCAGCTCGCCGAACAGGGCAAGCTGCTCTTCCCGGCGATCAACGTCAACGACTCGGTCACCAAGAGCAAGTTCGACAACAAGTACGGCATCCGCCACTCCCTGCCCGACGGCATCAACCGCGCCACCGACGTCCTCATGGGCGGCAAGGTCGCCGTCGTCTGCGGCTACGGCGACGTCGGCAAGGGCGCCGCCGAGGCGTTCCGCGGCCAGGGATCCCGCGTGATCGTCACCGAGATCGACCCGATCTGTGCGCTGCAGGCCGCCATGGACGGCTACCAGGTGGCCACGCTCGAGAGCGTGCTCGCCGAAGGCCACATCTTCATCACCACCACCGGCAACAAGGACGTCATCCTGGCCGAACACATGGCCGGCATGCGCGACAAGGCGATCGTGGGCAACATCGGCCACTTCGACAACGAGATCGACATGGCCGGCCTGGCCCGGATCCCCGGCATCAAGAAGGTCGAGATCAAGCCGCAGGTCCACGAGTGGGTCTTCAACGAGGGCACCGACGGGGAGAAGTCGATCATCGTCCTCTCCGAGGGCCGCCTGCTTAACCTCGGCAACGCCACCGGCCACCCGTCCTTCGTGATGAGCAACTCCTTCGCGAACCAGACCATCGCGCAGATCGAACTGTTCACCAAGGCCGGCCAGCCCGAGGGTGAGAAGGAGTACGAGAAGCAGGTCTACGTGCTGCCGAAGATCCTGGACGAGAAGGTCGCCCGGCTGCACCTGGACGCGCTCGGCGCAACCCTGACCGAGCTGAGCAAGGAACAGGCGGAGTACCTCGGCCTCGACGTTGCCGGCCCGTTCAAGCCGGAGCACTACCGCTACTAGGAGTTCCCTGGGAACGTCCCCTGAGTCTCCCGGGAAGGCCCCGGACCCACGGCACCCGCCGCGGGCCCGGGGCCTTTTTGTGACCGTATCGTGCCTCGGCCCGGCCCGGTCCGGCGCCCGTTTGCCCCTATGCTGGCAAGGTGACGTCTGGAAGGACCCGAGTATCGTGACCGTCTCAAAAACCTGGAGCACCCGCCGCAAGGCCATCGTCCTGGCCGCTGTCTGCGTGCTGGGAGCCGGCGGAGGAGTCTTCGCCGCGGCCGGGCCGCTGGCCCACCCGTCCTTTGCCTCCGAGGCTTCCTCGCCGGAGCGGTCCACCCCGGGACTGGCCTACCCGGTGCTGCCGCCGGTGCAGCTGACCGCGGCCCCGGCGGATGCCGCCACGGCCGTGAACCCCGCCTCGCCGGTGACCCTGAAGGTCGGCAACGGACGGATCGACCGGGCCTCCCTGACCAGCGAATCCGGCGGCTCGGTGGACGGCACGCTCAGCGCCGACGGGTCCAGCTGGACCGCGTCCGGGCCGCTGAAGTTCAACTCCCGGTACACCTACACCTACACGGTCGTCGACGCCGCCGGCCGGAGCACTACCTCCACCCGCAGCTTCACCACGGTCTCTACCGCCAACGAGGCCGACGCCGCGATCTACCCGCTGGACGGGATGAAGGTGGGCGTCGCACAGCCGATCCAGATCACCTTCAGCGAACCGGTCCTGAACCGCGACGCCGTAGAGAAGGCCATCAAGATCACCTCCACCTCCGGCCAGCCCGGAGAGTTCCACTGGTTCAGCAACACGATGGTCCGGTACCGGCCGGAGAACTTCTGGGCCGCCAACAGCACCATCACCATGGACATGCAGCTCTTCGGCGTCGACCTCGGCAAGGGCCAGATCGGCAACTTCAACAAGAAGGTCACCATCCACATCGGCGACAAGAAGACCGCGATCGCCGACGCCACCGCCCACACCTTCAAGGCCTTCATCAACGACCAGCAGGTCGGCGAATGGCCCACCACCATGGGCGACACCCGGTTCCCGTCGGCGCGCGGCTACCTGGTCCTGATGGAGAAGTACCGGGTGGAGCACATGAGCGCCGCCTCGATCGGCCTCAAGCCCGGTGACCCGGCCTACTACGGCGAACTGGACGTCAACTTTGCCACCCGGCTGACCCCCAGCGGCGAGTTCATCCACCAGGCCACCGACTCCGCCCTGCCCTACATCGGCAAGACCAACCTCTCGCACGGCTGCATCGGGCTGGGACCCGACGGCGCCCAATGGGTCTTCGACAACATGACCGCCGGCGACGTGGTCCAGGTGGTCAACACCGAGGGCGACTTCGCCGCGTTCGACGACGGCTACGGCGACTGGAACATCCCATGGGCCCAGTACGCCAACTAAAGCGCCGGAGCAGGCTGCCCGCCGTCGCGGTCATCTGCATCCTCCTGGCTGTGGCCGGCATCGGATCCGCCACCGCCCCGGTCTGGGCCGAGGAAAAGCTGCCGTCCGAGGCGTCCGCGCCGATGCGCTCGGTCAGCGGACTCGCCGTCCCCGTGCTGCAGCCGCTGGAACTTGGAGTGACGCCGCTGGACGGCGCCACCGGCGTTAACCCGGCCTCGCTGCCCGCGGTCAAGGCCGTGAACGGCCGCGTGCTGGAGGTAACGCTGCGCCCCGAGACCGGTGGCGGCCCCGTCCCCGGCAGCCTCAGCGCCGACGGCACCACCTGGACGGCAGAGCAGCCGCTCGACTTTGACACCGCCTACAGGTACCGCTTCACCATCGTCGACGGCGCCGGGCGGACCACCGTCCGGGAGCAGCGGTTCACCACGGTGGCCGCCGCCAACGAGGCCGACGCCGCCGTCTACCCCCGCGCCGGCAGCACCCTCGGGGCCGGCCAGCCGCTCGAGATCATCTTCAGCGAACCGGTGAAGAACAAGGAAGCGCTGGAGCGGGCCGTGACGGTCACGGCATCCTCCGGCCAGCCCGTGGCCTGGCGCTGGTACTCGGACCGGCGCGCCCGGATCCGGCCGGAAACCTTCTGGGCCGCCAACGCCACGGTCAGCGTGGACCTGCGCCTCTTCGGGGTGGACTTCGGCAACGGAATGGTGGGCAACGCGGACACCCGAATCGGCTACACAGTGGGCCCGCAGCGGATCGCCGTCGTGGACGACACCACCAAGACCATGAACGTCTACATCGACGGCGCCCTCGCCCGCACCGCACCGGTCACCCTCGGCGGGGAGGACTGGCTCTCCCCGACGGGGTACGCCGTGATCATGGAGCAGGAGCGCAGCTCCCGGTTCAACGCCGGCAGCATCGGGCTTAAGCCGGGGGACAAGGGCTACTACCCGCCCCTGACGGTCGAGTACGCCAACCGGCTCACGACGTCGGGTGTGTACGTCCACCAGGCCCTCGAGTCAGCCTGGGGCGCGGTGGGCCGGGCGAACGTCTCGCACGGCTGCGTAGGGCTGCTGCCGGCGGACGCCGCGTGGTTCTTCGCCACGATGAAGCCCGGCGACGTGGTCCAGACCCTGAACACGGGCGCTCCGCCGGTGGAACCCCTCGAGGGCTTCGGCGACTGGAACATCCCCTGGAACGTGTATGCCAAGCGCTAGGGGAGTCCGGGGAGTTTGGCCACGAATCGGTGACGGTCCGGGGTGGCACCTCCCCGGGGCCGAAACCCTGACGGTAGGCTCGAGAACAGATATGAGGTGCGGCCCGGCTCGACGCCCGGACGCGCGGAATCCGACGGAAGCGAAGCAGCAGTGACTGAGAAGAGTGCCACCCCTCCGAACCGGCCGGAGCCCGACCTGGACCCCGCCGGGGACACGGACGAGCCCGTCTTCGAGTGGATGAAGCCCTCCGGCGCCGCGGCCTCGAAGCCGGCCCCGGGCAAGGACACCGTTGGAGAACCCGGTGAACGCCAGGGCCGCCGCGCCGAACGGCTCGCCGCCGAACGCCGCACCGACGAGCGCGCCGGCGGTGCCCCCGCAGGCGGCCGACCCGCCGGGGAAGAGGCCTACCACGAGGCGCTCCCCACCTCGGCCCTGCATGTGCGCCCGCCCCAGGAAGAGGTGGAGCGCCGCAACGCCGAACGCGAGCAGGCCGCCAACGCCAAGCCCGTGGCGCCCCGGGTCATGCAGGTACTGCTGGCCGTCTGCTTCCCGGTCATCCTGCTGGTCCTCGCCGTCCGCGCCGTGACCAGCCCGCTGTTCCTCTGGGCCGAATACAACCGCCCAGGCTTCCCCGGCGACGGCTACGGCTTCAACATCGACGACCGGATGACCTACGGCTCCTACGCCGTGGACTACCTGGGCAACTGGTCCGGCCCCCGCTACCTGGGCGAACTGGTGAACCGCAGCGGGGAGAAGCTGTTCAAGGCCGGCGAGGTCAGCCACATGGCCGACGTCAAAACCGTGATGCTCTCCTCCTTCGCGGCGGGGACGCTGCTGGGCATCGTCAGCCTGGTCGCCATCCTGTACCTGCGCCGCCGCAGCACCGGCGGGGTCCGCCGTGGGCTCTTCGCCGGCTCCATCGCCACCCTGGTGATCATCACCGGCCTGGGCGTCCTGGCGGTGCTCGGCTGGGAACAGTTCTTCACCGAGTTCCACCAGATATTCTTCGCCAACGGCACCTGGACGTTCTCGCTGCAGGACACCCTGATCCGGCTCTTCCCGGCCCAGTTCTGGAGCGACGCCGGGATCGCGATCGGCGCCCTGGTGCTGCTGGCCTCGCTGCTGACCCTCATCCTCACCTGGCCCACCCGCCGCCGCCGCGGCCTGCCGCCGCGGACCGGGAAGGCGAAGGACACCGTTGCCAGCGACGCATCGGCCGCCGGCGGTCCCGCCGACGCCGACACATCCACCGAGGCGGCGCTCAAGGGCCGCCGCTTCAAGCGCCGCGGCGCCCCGGCCGCGGATGCGCCCGCAGAAGCCAAAGCTGTGCCTGACACTGCGACGGAACCGGCTACGGACGCCGCCCCGGAATCGGTATCCAAGGGCGCAAGCGCCCCCGCCGGCCCCGCGCAGTCGTAGTCAGAACCTCGCGGCCGCCACACACGGCCGCAGCCTGCGGCGGGGCCCTGCCCCGCCGCAGGCTTAGCCGTAGATGCGGTCGATGTGCTCCTCGTAGTCGCGGACGACGGCGGCGCGCTTCAGTTTCAGTGACGGGGTCAGGTGGCCCGACTCGACCGTGAAGTCGGCGTCCAGGACCACGAAGCTGCGGATCGACTCGGCCTTGGAGACCAGCCGGTTCGCGTCGTCGACGGCGGCCTGCAGTGCCTCCCTGACCAGTTCGGAGGAGGCCGCCTCCGCGGCTCCCATCACGGGGATGCGCTGCGCGGCGCACCAGTTCTCCAGGCCCTCGGGGTCCAGGTTGATCAGCGCGGAGACGAACGGCCGCCCATCGCCCACCACCACCGCCTGGGCCACCAGCTGGTGCTCGCGGATCTTTTCCTCCATTGGCCCGGGCGCCACGTTCTTGCCCCCGGCGGTGACCAGCAGGTCCTTCTTGCGGCCCGTGATGGTCAGGAAGCCGTCCTCGTCCAGGGCGCCGAGGTCGCCGGTGCGGAAGAACCCGTCGGTGAAGGCCTCGGCGTTGGCCGTCTCGTTCGCGTGGTAGCCCTTGAAGACGCCGATGCCCTTGACCAGGATCTCGCCGTCGTCGGCGATCCGGATGGTGGTGCCGGGGATCGGGATGCCCACGGTTCCCACCTTGGTCCGGGACGGGGTGTTGGCCGTGCACGGGGCCGTCGTCTCGGTCAGGCCGTAGCCCTCCAGCACCGGGATCCCGGCGCCGCGGAAGAAGTGCGCGTCGTTGGCGCTCAGCGGGCTGGCGCCGGAGACGGTGTAGCCCAGCTGGCCGCCGAACGCTTGCCGCAGCCGCGGGTAGAACACCTTGTCGAAGAGCCCGTGCCGGGCGCGCAGCAGCAGGCCGGGCCCGCGGCCCGCGCCGCGGGCCTCGGCGTCGAGCGCCCGGGAGTATTCGACGGCGGTGGTGGCGGCGGCGTCGAACAGCTTGCCCTTGCCCGCCTCCGCGGCCTTGTGCGAGGCGCCGGCGTAGACCTTTTCGAAGATCCGCGGCACTACCAGCAGGAATGTGGGTTTGAAGGTGCCCAGGTCCTCGAGGAGTTCCTTGGCGCTGCCGGTGTGGCCCAGGGTGGTGCCGGCGGCCAGGCAGACCACCTGCACGGCGCGGGCCAGCACGTGCGCCAGCGGCAGGAACATCAGCGTGCGGTTGGAGGGGCTCAGTAGGATCTCGGGCAGGAACAGGACGATGTTCTTGGCCACGGTCGCGAAGTTGCCGTGCGTAATCTCGCAGCCCTTCGGCCGGCCCGTGGTGCCGGAGGTGTAGACCAGGGAGGCGACGTCGTCCAGGCCCGCCGCGGACCGGTGCCGTTCCAGCTCGGCGTCGGTGACGCCGGTGCCGGCGGCGGCCAGGCTGGCCAGGCTGGGGGCGGCGCCGTCGAAGTCCATCCTGACCACGCCGAGGACGCGCTCGGCGAGCAGGGCCGAGGAGTCCAGGACGCCCTGGACCAGGTCTGCCTTGGCCTGGTCCTCGACGAAGACGCGGCGGGCGCCGGAGTCGTGCAGGATCCATTCGACCTGGCTGGCGGAGGAGGTTTCGTAGATCGGCACGGTCACGCCGCCGGCGAACCAGATGGCGAAATCAACCACGGTCCATTCGTAGCGGGTGGCGGACATGACGGCAACGGTGTCGCCCGGGACGATGCCGCCGGCGATCAGCCCCTTGGCCAGGGACCGGACCTGATCAACGAACTGCCGGGCCGGCACATCCGTCCAGCCGTTGGGACCCTTGCGGGCATACAGGGCGCGGACCGGGTCCTCGGCGTACTGTTCCAGCAGCAGGTCCGTGACATTACTGTCCGGATCGAGCTCCACAAGCAGTCCGGTGCTGGCTTCTCTCACGTCGCGTCTCTCCCGTTCCGGGTCGGCCGGCCGGTGACCGGGTGTCCGCTAGTAATCCTGCCCTAGATCCAGGACGGCATCCACATCCGGGCCCGCCAGTCCTGGTAGGAAATCACTTCGGCCGTCCAGACCGGATAGAAGAACGCCGAGAGCAGCACCGCGCCGACGACGAAGACGGCCACCACGAGCAGACCGGAGCGCCGCCGCCACAGCGGGTCGGTCCGGCGGCCGAGCACCAGCCCCAGGCAGTAGACCAGGGCGAGGACCAGGAAGGGTTCGAAGGAGACCGCGTAGAAGAAGAACGTGGTCCGCTCCGGGTACATGAACCAGGGAAGGTAGCCCGCGCCGACGCCGGCCAGGACTGCCCCGGCACGCCAGTCACGGCGGCCGATCCACCAGAACAGCAATACGGCGAGGGCGACGGCGGCGCTCCACCAGATCAGCGGGTTGCCCACCGAGAGGATGGCCGAGGTGCAGCTGGGCAGCTCGCAGCCGCCGGTGCCCTGCTTGGGGGACTCGTAGAAGAACGACGTCGGCCGGCCCATCACCAGCCAGCTCCAGGCGCTGGCCTTGTACGGGTGGTCCGCGCTGAGGCCCTGATGGAACTTGTACGCCTCCAGGTGGTAGTGCGCCAGGGACCGCAGCGCGTTGGGGATCCAGCCCCATTGCGCGGACGGGTTGGCCTCGGCCCAGTGCCGGAAGTAGGCGTTGCTGGACTGGAACCAGCCGGTCCAGGTGGCCAGGTAGACCAGCCCGGCGACCGGGACGATGCTCAGGAACGCCGGCAGGCCGTCCTTGAGGATGCCGCCGGCGATCCAGCCGTGCACCCCGGCGATCCGGCGCGCACTGAGGTCCCAGAACACGGTGAGGAGTCCGAAGCCGGCCAGGAAGAACAGTGCGGACCACTTCGTGCCCACGGCCAGGCCTAGGCAGACTCCCGCAGCGAGCCGCCACCAGCGCACCCCGAGCCAGGGGCCGGCGGCCAGCTGCAGCCGCGTGGGGACACCGTCGGGCGAAGAGGAGGCCTGCGCGGCGAGCCGTGCCGCGAGCCGGCGCCGGCCGTCGTCGCGGTCCATTAGCAGCGCGCCGAACGCCGCCAGGATCCAGAACATCAGGAAGATATCCAGCAGCGAGGTCCGGGACATCACCAGGTGGTGGCCGTCCACCGCCAGCAGCAGCCCCGCCACCGCGCCCAGGGTCATAGACCGGAAGAGCTTCTGGGCTACGAGGGCGAGCAGCAGGATGGACAGGGTGCCGGTCAGGGCCGCGCCGAAGCGCCAGCCGAAGGAACTCTCCGGCCCGAACAGCCACATGCCCGCGGCGATCATCCACTTGCCCACCGGCGGGTGCACGACGTATTCCGGGCTGTCCAGCAGGATGCCCGGGTTGCCGGCGATGAAGGAATCGTTGGCCTTGTCCGGCCATGCCCGCTCGTACCCGCTGACCAGGTAGGAGTAGGCGTCCTTGACGTAATAGGTCTCGTCGAAGACCAGGTTGTGCGGGGTGTCCAGCCGGACGAAGCGCAGGATGCCGCCCAGCACCGCGGTGAGGGTGGGGATCAGCCAGTACCAGAGACGCAACGACGGCGGGTAGTCCCTCCAGCTGCCGAGGTCCCCGACCAGCCGCCGGGTGAGGGCGGGGAGGGTGTACGCCTCCTTCGGCCGGGCAATCCAGCGGTGCCCCTCGAGGTTCCGGCCGCCGCCGGCGGTACCCGCCGAACGTCGGCGGGATGCGGCGGGCTGCTGCGTGCTTGCGTCGGCGGGGGTCGGCGCGGCCCCGGCTGACCGCATGGGGGTCTGCGTCACGAAGCCCATGCTACCGGCGGCAGCCGGCCGGGTCGGTCCCGCGCGCCGGGCGGCAGTAGGCTGGTGCTGTGGAATCCGAGCCGAGCAGCCCCCAGTCCGATGCCCCCGCAGGCACGTCCGCCGGAGCCTCTTCCGGCAGTTATTCCGGCAAAGGCCAAGTGGTCCTCGCGGCCACCCCGATCGGCAACGTCGGCGATGCCTCCGCGCGGCTGATCGGGCTTCTGGAAACCGCAGACATCGTCGCGGCCGAGGACACCCGCCGCCTGCACCGCCTGGTCCAGAGCCTCGGCATCACGGTGGCCGGACGGGTGATCAGCTACCACGAACACAACGAGGCGGCCAAGACCGGCGAACTCCTGGACCAGGTCCGGTCCGGCAAGACCTTGGTGATGGTGACCGACGCCGGCATGCCCTCGGTCTCGGACCCGGGCTTCCGCTTGGTCGAGGCGGCCGTGGCGGACGGCATCACCGTCACCGCGGCCCCCGGCCCCTCCGCCGTGCTGACCGCCCTGGCCCTCTCCGGCCTGCCCACGGACCGCTTCTGCTTCGAGGGCTTCCTGCCGCGGAAGGCGGGGGAGCGGGCGGGCCGGCTGGCCGAGCTCGACGACGAGTCCCGCACCATGGTGTTCTTCGAGGCCCCGCACCGGCTGGAACCGATGCTGCGGGCCCTGCACGAACGCTTCGGCGCCAGCCGCCGCGCCGCCGTCTGCCGCGAACTGACCAAAACCTACGAGGAGGTTATCCGCGGAGACCTGCGCGAGCTGCTGCGCTGGGCCGAGACCTCCGAGATCCGCGGCGAGATCGCCGTCGTTGTCGCCGGGGCACCCAAACGCGAGCCGGGAAAGCCCGAAGACCACGTGGCGGACGTCAACGCCCTGGTCGCCCAGGGCATACGGCTCAAGGAGGCCGTGGCCGCGGTCGCGGAGGACACCCGGGTCAGCAAACGCGAACTCTACGCCGCCGTCCTGGCCGCACGCTGAGGTCCCCGCGGCAGCCCGCCGCACCTTGTGCAGCTGCACAGCGGTCCGCCCGGTTCCTAGTGCGCAGAAGCGTAGACACCCCCGAGAAACCGGCAGTACCGTGGGCAGTAGTTCGGCCCGGCCGCACCCGCCGGCGGGCCCGCCCCACCGGCCTGACGGAACCACCAGTGCGACGCCAGTCCCCGGGCCCGCCATCCGACCTTTTCCATCCAATGCCGACGAGGGAGTCATTGTGACTGTAACTGCCCAGCCCACCGTTACCGCCGAGCGGGAGGCCGCGCTGCTGGCCTCCGTGCCCACCGGCCTGCTGATTGACGGGCAGTGGCGTCCCGCCGCGTCCGGCAAGACCTTCGACGTCGAAGACCCCGCCACCGGCAAGGTGCTGCTGAGCCTGGCCGACGCCGGCCCCGAGGACGGCGCCGCCGCCCTGGACGCCGCCGCCGCGGCGCAGGAGTCCTGGGCCAAGGTCCCGCCGCGCGAGCGTGGCGAGATCCTCCGCCGGGCCTTCGACATGGTCACCGAGCGCGCCGAGGACTTCGCCCTGCTGATGACCCTGGAAATGGGCAAGCCGCTGGCCGAGGCCCGCGGCGAGGTCACCTACGGCTCCGAGTTCCTCCGCTGGTTCTCCGAGGAAGCCGTCCGCGCCTTCGGCCGCTACTCGGTGTCCCCGGACGGCAAGTCCCGCCTGCTCGTGGCGAAGAAGCCGGTGGGCCCCTGCCTGCTGATCACCCCGTGGAACTTCCCGCTGGCCATGGCCACCCGAAAGATCGCCCCCGCCGTCGCCGCCGGCTGCACCATGGTGCTGAAGTCCGCGAACCTGACCCCGCTGACCTCGCAGCTGTTCGCCGCTGTCATGATGGAGGCCGGCCTGCCCGCCGGCGTCCTGAACGTCATCCCCACCTCCACCGCCGGCGCCACCACCGGCCCGCTGATCAAGGACTCACGGCTCCGGAAGCTCTCCTTCACCGGCTCCACCGAGGTGGGCCGCCGGCTCCTGGCCGACGCCTCCGAGAACGTGCTCCGGACCTCCATGGAGCTCGGCGGCAACGCCCCGTTCCTGGTCTTCGAGGACGCTGACATCGACGCCGCCGTCACCGGCGCCATGCTGGCCAAGCTGCGGAACATGGGCGAGGCCTGCACCGCGGCCAACCGCTTCATCGTGCACGAGTCCGTCGCCGACGAGTTCGCCGAGAAGTTCGCCGCCAAGATGAAGGAAATGACCCCGGCGCGCGGCACCGAGCCGGAGTCCAAGGTGGGCCCGCTGATCGACGCGAAGAGCCGCGACAAGGTCCACGACCTGGTCGCCGACGCCGTCGCCGCCGGCGCCGAGACCGTCATCGGCGGCGCCGCCGTCGAGGGTCCGGGCTACTTCTACCAGCCCACCATCCTCAAGGGCGTCACCGAGGGCACCCGCATCCTGAACGAGGAGATCTTCGGACCGGTCGCCCCGATCATCACCTTCGACACCGAGGACGAGGCCGTCCGGCTCGCCAACAACACCGAGTACGGCCTGGTGGCCTACGTCTTCACCAAGGACCTCAACCGGGGCATCCGGATGGGCGAACGCCTCGAGACCGGCATGCTGGGCCTGAACGCCGGCGTCGTCTCCAACGCCTCCGCCCCGTTCGGCGGCGTGAAGCAGTCCGGCCTGGGCCGCGAGGGCGGCCTCGAGGGCATCGAGGAGTACCTCTACACCCAGTACATCGGCATCGCCGACCCCTACGCCGGCTAGTTCCGGCGAAGCCTGCGGACGGCGCCGCGGAACCCTGAACGGGTCTCCGCGGCGCCGTTCGGCGTTTGCGGGGTGGCCCGGTTGTCCGGGGCCGGCCGCGGGAGGCGGCGCAGGGGGCGCGTGAGCGCGTTGCGCCAGCGGGTGAACAACGACGGCGGCAGCCACCCGGCGCGCAGCCGGGCCGCCCAGCGGGCGTTGGCCTGCAGGCTGCCGCGGATCAGGGCGATCCGCTCCGCCGTGTCACCCCCGGACGCACTTCCGGACCCGCCCCCGTCCGCACCCGTTGACCGCCCCTCGAACCCGGGGCGGCCGTAGCGTTGCCGTTCGCGCTCCGCCGTCAGGGTCTCCACCGCGTCCCGGGCCGGTGCGTCCGCCCCGTCCGGGACTCCCAGCAGGGGAGAGCCCAGCAGCCGGGCGGCGAACAGCCGGGGTGAATCGCTGCCGCGCGGCGGCAGGCCGTAGTCCGCGGCGAGGTCGCGCAGTTCCGCCCAGGCCGGCCCCGCGGCGTCCGCCGGATCCTCCGCCGCTGCCCGCAGCCGCCGCCGTCGCAACCCGGCACGGGCCAGGGCGGGCGTGGCCAGCAGCAGCGCCGCCAGCAGCACGCCCCCGGCGCCGTAAAGCAGCGGCCAGGGGATCTCCGGGCCCGTGGCGGTTCCGCCGGCCGCGGCGGGAACAGGCACCGGGAGGGGCGCCGCCGACGTCGTGGCCTTGGGATCGGCCGAGGGAATCAGCCCGTCGTTGTTCTCGTTGGTGCTCGCCCCGCTCGGGGCCGCCGCCTCGGTCGCATAGCCCGGGACGACGCCGCGGGAGGGCGTGGGTTCGAACGGCACCCAGCCCAGTCCCTGGAAGTACAGCTCGGGCCAGGCGTGGGCATCGCGGGCATCCACCTCGTACTCCGGCAGCGCCCCCAGCCCGCCGAGCGACACCGTCGAACCGGTGGGCCGGCCCGGGGCGTACCCGACGGCGATCCGGCTGGGGATCCCCTCCAACCGGGCCATCACGGCCATGGCCGAGGAGAAGTGGATGCAGTAGCCGCTCTTCTGGGCCAGGAAGTCGGCCAGCACGGAGAGCCCGTTCCCGTCGTACCCGTTCTGCACCGGTGCCTGCAGCGAGTAGGTGAACGCGGGGGAGCGCAGGTAGGCCTGGATGGCCATCGCCTTGGCGTACTCGGTGCCGGCCCCGGCGGTGACCGTGTCCGCCGTCTGCCGCACGATCGCCGGGACGTTGCCCGGAACCCGGGTGAAGAGGTCCGGCAGGCCGCGGGGCTGCTCCGTGGCGCGGTCCAGGACGGCAGGGGTCAGCTTCGGCGCCACGGACGCCACGACGTACTGCTGGTCGCGGGAGTTCACATCGATGCCCTTGATGCTGAGCGTCGCCGGATCCCAGCTCCACCGGCCGGTGAGGCCGCTGACGGACGCCGGGGCGTACGGGACCGGCAGGTACGGGCTGGTGAACTGCCCGGTGTTGACCGCGGTGACGGTCCGGACCTGCTCGTCGGCGGTAACGTCGGTCCCCGGATCGATCGAACCGGTGCCCGGCCGGCGGGTGGCGTCCCGGTCATCCGGGGACCAGGAATCGCCGTCGAAACTGTCCACCGTGACCGAGCGGAGATAGGGCGCGGAGCCGGCGTTGCTGGCATAGGTGATCCGGCCGACGCCGGAGGGGCTGCGGAGGCTGTTGCCCAGGCTGATCATGGGGTTCAGGCCGGTGGCGCCGCCCCAGGGGGCGAGCCGGGAGCCCTGGGGGAAGGCGCCCTGGTCGAAGCCCGGCAGCACCGCCTGCACCAGCAGCGTCAGGGCCAGCGCCATCGCCCCCAGGACACCCGCGCGGCGGAGCTGCCCGGGGGTCCGCGCGGTATCCCCGCGCAGGCCCGAGCCGGGGTGGAACCAGTGGCTGCAGGCCAGGATCATCAGGTAGCCGGCGGCCGCGGCGGCGAACGCCGGCCAGCCCACGCTCTGCGGCTTGACCAGGGCGGGGACCACCAGGACCGCCAGGATGCCCAGCCCGCTGGTGGCGGGCAGCGCCAGCGGGCCGCAGAGGGTATCCACCAGGACCACCAGGAGCCCCAGCACCCCGCAGATCAGCAGCACGATGCCCGCGTTCGGCGCCACCGGGGTGCTTTCGCCAAGGATCGTCTCGTTGGCGCGGCGCAGGTAGGCCTGCAGCTGTCCCAGCGTCTCGGCCGTGGGGATGACCCCGGCGATGCTGGACGGGCGGAAGAACGTGCTGGTCAGGACAGCCGCGAGGGACAGGAAGCCGCCCAGGCTGACCACCACCCCCGGCAGCCGGAGCGAGCGCAGCGCGGCGGTGGCGAGGGCGACGGTGAAGACGGTGGTCAGCACGGGCGGGTACCAGGCCCAGCCGCGCAGCACGCCGTTCATGCCCAGGGCCGCCCCGGCCAGCGCCACGGCGACGGAGAGCGCCATGGCCCACGGTTCCAGGCCGGCGCCGCGGATGCGGCCGGCCGGCCCGCCCGGAGCGCCGCCTGTTTCGCCACGACCGGCGCCGTCGCGGCCGGCGTCGGGACCGTGTCCGGTGGGGCCGGTCCCCGCGCCGCCCCGGGCCGGCTTATCCGTCAGCGTCATCGCCGGGCCCCCGCGCCGCGGCGGGCGTCGGCGGCCGTCGCCTCCGGAGCGGTGCCGTCGTCGTCGAACGCGGACCACGCCGCGGGCAGGGAGGTGGCTGGGGAGACCGCCACCGCCCGCCAGCCGCCGCGGCGCAGTGCCGCCAGAGCCTCCTCCGTCTCCGCCCCGCGCCCGGCGGCCACAAGGGCGAAGGCGTTGGCGCCGAACGCGGCCGCCGGCGCCAGGTCCCGGGCCTCGGCCGGGGTGAGCCGGCCCAGGATGGCCAGGACGGGACCGCGCAGGCGGTGGGCGGAGAGCTTGTCCAGCAGCCGGTCATCGAAGGGCCGGGGCCCGGCGTCCCCGCCGGGATGCCGGGGGCCGGTGAGCCCGATCGCGGCCAGGCTCTCGGCGATGGACTGCAGCCCGGCCGCGCCCAGGAACTCCTCGGTGTGCGGTTCCGGGGCGGAGGGGGAGTGGAGGAAGGCGGCCTCGCCGGAGGGGTCGAGGCAGCGCAGCGCGTAGCTGCGCTCGCCGAGGTGGGCGCAGACGGACATCGCGGCCGTCACGGCCCATTCGAACGAGTCGCTGCTCACCGGCTCCAGCCCGTCCGCGGGGCCGGCGTAACCGGTGCCGTGGGAGTGGGCCAGATAGCGGTGGTCCAGGATCACGGTCGCCTCCGGGGTGGTGACCGACTCCTCCTGGCGGACCATCAGCTCCCCGTGCCGGGCTGTGGCGGCCCAGTGCACCCGGCGCATCGGGTCGCCGTGCCGGTACTCGCGGGTCATGACGTCGTCGTCGCTGGGGTTGGCCCGGCTCCGGGTGGCGGTGACGCCGTCGTGGCCCCGCGCGCCGGCGAGCGAGGTGGGCGGCAGGTAGACCGGGGTGGGCGTGACGGTGAGGACGTCGCCGGCGTCGATCGCGTGCCGGTGGACCGAGAGCCCGAACGGGTCGCTGAATTCGGCGGTGACCGGGCCGATAACGAACTGCCCGCGCGTGGCGCTGCGCAACTGGTATTCGTAGCGGCTGCTGCCGGCGGTGGCGGTGCGGGCCGGAAAGCGGAACACCGGGGACTGGCCGAACCTGGGCGGGAGCTGTTCCTCCATCAGGGCGTGCCCCGTGCCCGGTCCGGTGCGGGCCACCGCCAGCCGGACCGTGACGGCGGCGGACGTCTGGACCGGGGACGGGTCAAACTCCCGGTAAACGCTGAACCGCGGCTTCAGCACCCGGGTGCCGGCCAGGGAGAGCAACGGCAGGATCAGCAGCAGCAGAGCCAGGGAGAGCAGGTCCCGCCGGCCCAGCACCTGGGCGGCCAGCAGGCAGAGCACCCCGGCGGCCAGCAGCCCCCAGCCGCGGGTGCTGAAGATCTGCTTCGGGATCCGGTCCCATACCCCCATGGCGGCCGGGTCCTAGCGGCGCCGGCTCGCGGGCGGACCGGCGGCCCCGTCGCCCACCGGAACCTTGGCCAGGATGGAGCGGATGACCGACTGCGGAGTCTCGCCGGCGCCGGCGGCCTTCCGGTCCAGGATGATGCGGTGCGCCAGCACCGGCTCTGCGACGGCGACGACGTCGTCGGGCAGGACGAAGTCGCGGCCCTCCAGCGCCGCGGTGGCCTTTGCCGCGCGCAGCAGCTGCAGCATGGACCGGGGGCTGGCGCCGAGCCGCAGTAACGGGCTCTCCCGCGTGGCGCGGCCGAGCGCCACCGTGTACTCCTTGACCGCGCGGGAGACGTAGACCTGCTGGACCGTGGCGATCATGGCGGCCACCTGGGCGGCGGTGACGACGGCGGACACCGTGGCCAGCGGCGACGCGGACTGGTGCGTCTCCAGCATCTCCAACTCCGCCTCCCGGTCCGGGTAACCCATCGAGATCCTGGCCATGAACCGGTCCCGCTGCGCCTCCGGCAGCGGATAGGTGCCTTCCATCTCGATGGGGTTCTGCGTGGCCACCACCATGAACGGCTCGTCCAGCCGGTAGGAGGTCCCGTCGACGGTGACCTGGTGCTCCTCCATGCATTCGAGCAGGGCGGACTGGGTCTTCGCGGAGGCCCGGTTGATCTCGTCGCCGATCACGATGTTGGCGAAGACCGCGCCGGGACGGAACTCGAACATCCGCGTCGCCTGGTTATACACGGACACACCGGTCACGTCCGAGGGCAGCAGGTCCGGGGTGAACTGGATCCGGCTGACCGTGCAGTCGATGGTCCGGGCCAGGGTCTTGGCCAGCATGGTTTTCCCGACGCCGGGCACGTCCTCCAGGAGCAGGTGGCCCTGGGCCAGGAGCACCGTCAGGGCCAGCTTCGCCGCCTCGGCCTTGCCGTCGATGACCGTGTTGATGCCGGCCAGGATCCGCTCGCAGGCCCGGCTGAACTCCGCCGGATCCATCGGCTCCTGCCCGGTGCGGGCGGCGGGGACATGGCCGGCCGGCTCCGGCGCGGCCATGGCCTCGTCAACGGTCTCATCAAAGGTGGTGCGGCGGTGGAAATCCATCGGCAGCCTTTCAGCCCTGGGGCGGCCGGAACACCGCGGCAGGCAGATGCTGCCGGGCACCACGGTGGGCCGCCTGTGTGATATCAGCGTACTCACACAACTCACAGCGCAGACAGAGAGTTCCGGTAATTCTCCGATCCGGGCCGCCGCTAGGCTGGAAGTATGTCCTCCCCTTCCCTGGCCCCGGCCCCCTTCCGCGCGATCAGTGACGAGGGCACCGGTACCTCCGGTCGCAAGGCTTACCCGCCGGCACCGGAGCCGCTGCCGGTCCCGGTCATGGACAACCACACCCACCTGGACTTCCCGGACGCCGGTTCGTCCGCGGACGGGCCCGCCGTCGGCATCAAGGACGCCCTCGACGCCGCCGCCGCCGTCGGCGTGCAGGGCGCCATCCAGGTCGGCTGCGACCTGGAGTCCTCCCGCTTCACCGTCGAGGCCGTCGACCTCGACGCGCGGCTGCTTGGCGCCGTCGCCCTGCATCCGAACGACGCGCCCGAGTACGCCGCCCGCGGCGAGTTGGAGGCGGCGCTGGCCGAGATCGAGGCGCTCGCCGCCCACCCCCGGGTCCGGGCCATCGGGGAGACCGGCCTGGACTTCTTCCGCACCGAGGGGGAGGGCCTGGCCCACCAGCGGTACTCGTTCCGCCGGCACATCGACATCGCCAAGCGGCTGGGCCTGACCCTGCAGATCCACGACCGGGACGCCCACGACGACGTCGTGCAGGTGCTGCGCGAGGAGGGCGCCCCCGAGCGGGTGGTCTTCCACTGTTTCTCGGGCGGCGAAGAGCTGGCGAAAACCTGCAACCGGCAGGGCTGGTACATGTCCTTTGCCGGGACGGTGACCTTCAAGAACGCCGCTGACCTGCGCAGCGCGCTGGCCATCGCCGAACCGGAGCTGCTGCTGGTCGAAACCGACGCGCCGTTCCTGACCCCGCACCCGCACCGGGGCCGCCCCAACGCCAGTTACATGGTCCCGTACACGGTGCGCGGCATGGCCGAATTGACAGGCCGCGACCTCGCCGGACTCTGCGCGGGACTGGCCGAAAATACCGTGCGGGCATACGGATCCTGGGACTGACGCCAAGATTTTTCACGCTCTCCGATGTGTCGGCCCATGAATACCCGGTATGCATAATTTCTTGGCCGCTTTATAACGCTCCGGTTACAGTGGTCAACTATTAGCCGGGGTCGGGGAAGGCCTTCGGATAATTTCACTCCTTGCGGACGCGCGCTCCAGTGGTTGATCCACGTGCGCGCTCTCGTTTGGTGGTGTGGCGGTGCCCGCGTTTTCCGCAAGCATCCGGACCCGGTCCGGACCAGCCCTCGAGGGTGTTTGATGGGACACGCCTGTGCACTTTTCCCCGTGCCCGGATGGTCCAAGAGATTCGGGCAATCGTGGTCAAGTTCTTCACAACGGACGGCAAGGTCAGCGTCGTCAAGGTCGGTTCACAGCTGGTGGTCCTCATGGCCCTCGTGCTCGGCCTCGTCGCATTCGTCGGCAACAACAAGACAGTCACGCTCAACGTTGACGGCAAGGTTAGCTCCGTGCAGACCTTCGGCGGCACCGTAGGCCAGGTTGTTAAGGCCGCCAACGTCGAACTGCAGTCCGCGGACAAGGTCACGCCCGCCGCCGACGCCCATGTCCAGGACGGCTCCGTCATCAACGTCAACCTCGCCAAGGCCGTCAAGGTCAGCGTGGACGGCGCCGAGCGGACCGTGACCACCACCGCCCCTACCGTCGAGAGCCTGGTCTCCGAGCTCGGCGTCGCCAAGGCCTCGGAGGTCTCCGTCCCCAAGGACGCCCAGCTGGCCGTCTCCGGTTCCTATGTGAGCATCTCGACGCCGAAGACCGTCACCCTCGTGGCCGACGGCAAGGACACCAAGACCACCACCACCGCCGCCACCGTCGGTGAGCTGCTGAACGGTGCCGGCATCAAGCTCGGCGCCAGCGACCGTCTCTCCCAGCCGGCCAACGCCCCCGTCGTCAACGACATGGTGGTCAAGGTCTCCCGGGTGGACACCACCAAGACCGACGAGACCACTGAAGCCGTCCCGTTCGAGAGCCTTAGCTCCGACGACGCCACCCTGTTCAAGGGCGATTCCAAAGTCCTTCAGGCCGGCGTCAACGGCAGCATGAGCAAGAGTTTCAAGCTGATCCTGGTTGACGGCCGCGAAGCCTCGCGCACCCTCGTCTCGCAGAACGTCACCCTCCAGCCGGTCACCGAGAAGATCGCGGTCGGAACGAAGGAAAAGCCCAAGCCGCAGGCCGCCGCAGCCCCGGCCGCCCCGGCAGCTTCGGGCAACACCGGTGCCGCCGCCCCGGCCATGATGAACGAGGCCATGTGGGACAAGATCGCCCAGTGCGAGTCCGGCGGCAACTGGTCCATCAACTCCGGCAACGGCTACTACGGCGGCCTGCAGTTCGACATCCCGTCCTGGCTCGCCAACGGCGGCGGGGCATACGCCCCCAACGCCAGCCAGGCCAGCAAGGCCCAGCAGATCGCCGTCGCGAACACCTACTACGCCAAGGCCGGCCTCGGCCCGTGGGGCTGCGGCTGGGCGGCCTCGCGCTAACCTGACCACGTAGACCACCCGCGTAGAACCGACCGCGCTGCCGACCACCGCGCGATCGAATTCAAAAGGATCGAATACTGCGGGATCCCGCGAAGGCCGGCCCCGGCTCTGTCCAGCACAGAGCCGGGGCCGGCCTTCGCCGTTCCCTGCGACATTTCCTGAGCCGTCTCCCGCGCCGTTCCCCGTCGGGGGTGGCGACACCGCGGGATAGGATACCTAGGTGACTGAACCGACCTCCGCCGGGCCTGACGCGGCAACTCCCGCGACCGCCGCGACGCCTCCCGTGACCGCCCCGGCACCCCTGCTGGGCGCCACCGACATCCGCCGGATGGCCGAGGAGATCGGGGTCCGTCCCACCAAGACGCTGGGCCAGAACTTTGTCATCGACGGCAACACCATCCGCCGCATCGTCTCCGTAGCCGACATCGCCCCGGACGAGACCGTCCTCGAGGTCGGCCCCGGCCTCGGGTCCCTGACCCTGGGCCTGCTGGACGCCGCCAAAACCGTCGTCGCCGTCGAAATCGATCCGGTCCTCGCTGCGAAACTCCCCGCCACCGTCGAACGCTGGCGCCCCCACGCCGCGCAGGACTTCCACCTGGTCCTCTCCGATGCCATGAAGGTCACCGAGCTGCCGGTGGAGCCCACCGCGCTGGTGGCCAACCTGCCCTACAACGTGGCCGTTCCCGTGGTGTTGCACCTGCTCCAGCACTTCCCGAGCCTGCGCCACGGGCTGGTCATGGTCCAGGACGAAGTGGCGGACCGGCTGGCCGCGGCGCCCGGCTCCAAGACCTACGGCGTCCCCTCCGTCAAGGCCGCCTGGTACAGCGGGATGCGCAAGGCCGGGGTCATCGGCATGAACGTCTTCTGGCCCGCGCCGAAGATCCACTCCGGCCTGGTGGCCTTCACCCGCCGCGAACCCCCGGCCACGACCGCCACCCGGGAAGAGGTGTTCGCCGTGATCGACGCAGCGTTTGCCCAGCGCCGGAAGACCCTGCGCGCCGCCCTGGCCGGCTGGGCCGGAAGCGCCGCCGAGGCCGAGCGGTGCCTCCGCGCCGCGGGCGTGGACCCTACGGCGCGCGGCGAGGTGCTGGACGTGACGGCCTTCGCCCGGATCGCCGAGGCGCGGAACGCCACCATGCCCGCGGACGCCTGAGCCCTGGGCCGCAGAGCGCGGTGCGAACCCCCGGGCCGCGTGGATATCACCTGCGCCCGCGGCTTGGAACCGCACCGCCCATGCCATAGCGTGGAGCCATGAACGCAGTGAGAGGGCGCTTCCCGGCGCGGACCGTGAGGGTCAAGGCGCCAGGCAAGGTGAACGTCTCACTGGATGTAGGGCCGCTGCGGCCCGACGGGTACCACTCGGTGGCCAGCGTCTACCTGGCCGTCTCGCTCTATGAAGAGGTGGCCGCCACCAGCACGGACACGGGTGAAATCACGGTCGGCATCAGCCCGGCCAGCACCCTGGACCTCGACAGCGTCGACATCCCCCTCGACGAACGCAACCTGGCCTACAAGGCCGCAGCCATTATGGCCGACGTCTCCGAACACTCCACCGGCGTGCACCTGGAAATCACCAAACGCGTCCCGGTCGCCGGCGGCATGGGCGGCGGCTCCGCGGACGCCGCGGCCACGCTGCTGGCCTGCGACGCGCTCTGGAACAGTGGCCTCTCCCGCGAGGAACTCGCCCACCTCGCTGGCGAGCTCGGCGCCGACGTGCCCTTCTCCCTGCTCGGCGGCACCGCCGTCGGCCTCGGCGTCGGCGACGAACTCTCGCCCGCGCTCGTCAAGGCCCAGACCGACTGGGTGCTGGTCACCGCGGACTTCGGCCTCTCCACCCCCGAGGTCTTCCGCACCCTCGACCGGCTCCGGGCCGAGAGCGACGAGGCCATCGAGGAGCCAACCTCCGTCGATCCCCGGGTCCTCGCGGCGCTGCTCAGCGGCGACGCCGACGCCCTGAGCCGCGTCCTCGTCAACGACCTGCAGCGCGCCTCGATCGAACTCGCCCCGGAGCTGCGCGATGTTCTTGGCCTCGGCGAATCCTGTGGCGCCATCGCCGGGATCGTCTCCGGCTCCGGTCCCACCGTGGCGCTGCTGGCCCACAACCCCTCGGCCGCCGACGGGCTCGCCACCGAGCTGCGCCACCACGGCCTGGACGCCATGGCCGTCCATGGCCCGGTGCACGGCGCCCGCATCATCTCCGATACGCTCCTTTAAGAACGTTCGCAGTACGGACCCCGGCGGGGTCCTTCAGATCCAGGAAAGCAGTTCCCCGTGGCACACCTGCTCGGCGGCGAAAACCTCACGGTTTCGTACGCAACCCGCACCGTCCTCGACGGCATCACCCTCGGCCTCGAAGAAGGGGACCGGATCGGCATGGTGGGCCGCAACGGCGACGGTAAATCCACCCTGATGCGGCTGCTCGCCCTGCGTTCCACCCCGGACTCCGGCCGCGTCACCAAGCGCGGCGACGTCAACGTCGGCTACCTGGACCAGAGCGACGTGCTCGACGGCGACCTCACCGTCGGCGCCGCGATCGTCGGCGACCAGGCCGACTACGAGTGGGCCCGCAACCCGCAGATCCGCGAGATCATGGGCGGACTGGTCTCCGACGTCGACTGGCACGCCAACGTCCACTCCCTCTCCGGCGGCCAGAAGCGCCGCGTGGCGCTGGCCAAGCTCCTGATCGAGGACCACGACGTCATCATGCTCGACGAGCCCACCAACCACCTCGACGTCGAGGGCGTCGCCTGGCTGGCCCGGCACCTGAAGTCCCGCTGGCGCGCCAACCAGGGCGCCTTCCTGGTGGTCACCCACGACCGCTGGTTCCTCGACGAGGTCTGCACCAAGACCTGGGAAGTCCACGACGGCATCGTCGACCCTTTCGAGGGCGGCTACGCGGCCTACGTCCTGGCGCGCGCCGAGCGTGACCGCTCCGCCGCCGTCGTCGAATCCAAGCGCCAGCAGCTGGTCAAGAAGGAACTCGCGTGGCTGCGCCGCGGCGCCCCCGCCCGCACCGCCAAGCCGAAGTTCCGGATCGAGGCCGCCAACGCCCTGATCGCCGACGTCCCCGAGCCCCGCGACACCACCGCGCTGAGCAAGATGGCCACCGCCCGGCTCGGCAAGGACGTGCTGGACCTGGAGAACGTCTCCCTCGACCTGCGCGGTGACGAGTCCGGCCGGAAGCTCTTCGACAACATCACCCTGCGCCTGGCCCCGGGGGAGCGGCTGGGCCTGGTGGGCGTCAACGGCGCCGGCAAGACCACGCTGCTGAAACTGCTCAACGGCGAGATCGAACCCACCACGGGCAAGCTCAAGCGCGGCAAGACCGTCGTCACCGCCGTCCTGACGCAGGAGGTCAAGGAGCTCGACGACGTCTCCGACCTGCGCGTGATCGAGGTCATCGAGCGGGAGAAGCGCTCCTTCAACGTCGGCGGCAAGGAATTCACGGCCGGCCAGCTCGTTGAGCAGCTGGGCTTCACGAACGAGAAGCAGTGGACCCCGGTCAAGGATCTCTCCGGCGGCGAAAGGCGCCGCCTGCAGCTGCTCCGCCTGCTGGTGGGGGAGCCGAACGTGCTCATGCTCGATGAGCCCACCAACGACTTGGATACGGACACCCTCGCCGCCGTCGAAGACGTCCTCGACGGCTGGCCCGGCACCCTCGTCGTGGTCAGCCACGACCGCTACCTGCTCGAACGCGTCACCGACCACCAGATGGCATTGCTGGGCGACGGCAAGCTCCGTGCCCTGCCGCGGGGCGTGGACCAGTACCTGGAACTGCGCGAGGCAGCCCTGGCCGGCTCCACGGTGTCCGGCGGCGGCAACCCGGTCACCTCCGGCGGCGGCACGGCCGCGTCCGCGGCATCCGGCCCGTCCGAGGCGGAGAAGCGCGAGGCCCGCAAGGCCAAGAACCGGATCGACCGCCAGCTGGGCAAGCTGCAGCAGCAGGAGGACAAGATCCACGCCCAGATGGCGGCCGGCGCCGGCGACGCAAGCAAGTTCGACGAACTCGCCGCCCTGAACGCCAAGCTCCAGGAACTCGCCACCGAACGCGAAACCCTCGAACTCGAATGGCTTGAAGCCGCAGAAACCCTCGGCGAGTAGCTCCGGGCCGTTTCTCCGCGGTTGGCGTGGGTGCCGAAGACGGCCCTTCCGCGTCGCTTAGACACAACGCTCCGGAGTCCTGCGGTCGCTGGGCGACCTCCGGACCCCGGAGCGTCGCGATGCGCTCCTTTCGGAAGGACCGCCTCCGGCGACGCGTCTCACCCCAGTGCGTGGCGAACGACAGCGCGACGTGCTCTAGGTGCGCCAAGTGCCGCGTGGTGTATCCGCGCGCGACGCGTCGCGCCGATCGCGCGTGGCTGGGAAGAAGCCGTTTTGCCGCGAGCGGTGCTGTGGTTCTTCGCGTAGTCGCGCATCGCGGTGCAACGGGCCCCGAAAGGTCGCTCAGCGACCGCAGGGGCCTGTTGCGGCGAAGCGTGTCCCGAGGGCCCCGGCGCGAGCTTGCGAGTGCTGGGAAGGGACTAAGCGCTAAGCGACGGCGAAGGGCCACCGCGCCGCGAAGGTGACAACACCAGCGAACGGCCACCGCGCAGCGAAGGCGACCACGCTACCGCGAAGGGCCACCGCTCCGCGGAGGCAACCACAAGCTCAGCCGTCGATCTGCAGGCCCGGGTCCTTTTGCAGGCCGGTGAGACCGTTCCAGGCGAGGTTCACCAGGTGCGCTGCCAGCTCGTGCTTGTTCGGGGTACGGGTGTCCTGCCACCACTGGCCGGTCATCGCCACCATCCCCACCAGCATCTGGGCGTAGATGGCGCCGTCGGCGGCGCTGAAGCCGCGGCGGGAGAACTCGTCGGCCAGGATGTGCTCCACCCGGGTGGTGACCTGGGCAAGGAGAGCGGGGAAGGCTCCGCCGGGCTGGGCCGGGGGAGCGTCTCGGACCAGGATCCGGAAACCCTCTGCCCGGTCCTCGATGTAGCCCAGCAGTGCCAGGATCGCCCGCTCCACCAGGACCCGGGGCTTCGCGTCCGCGGACAGTGCCCCGCCGACGGCACCCAGCAGTATCCCAAACTCGTGGGAGACGACCTGGCTGTAGAGGCCCTCTTTGGAGCCGAAGTGCTCGTAGATCACCGGTTTGGAGACACCGGCGGCCGAGGCGATCTCCTCGATGGTGGTGGCGTCCCGGCCGCGGGCGGCGAACAGAGCGCGGCCGACGTCGAGCAACTGCAGCCGCCGCGCGGCGCCGGTCATCCGGGGCCGCGGGATATGGCCGGGCGCCCGCCCCGGCATGCCGGTGCGGTGGTCCGCCCCTCCGGACCCGCCTGCGTTCTCACTCACAGCATCCATCATGCCCTAATCCGCGCGGCCGCCGCGGACCGCCGAGTCGCACGAGCAACATGCTTCGTGGCAGAATTGGCTCTCGTGCCAGGGCCTAACCGCCGGGCATGGTCCGCTCTGGTGTAATGGCAGCACCCCGGCCTTTGGAGCCGTGGAGTATAGGTTCGAGTCCTATGGGCGGAACTGCGGCAGCGGGTGGGGGCCCTGTGGATTCCAGTAGGATGGACAGGATGCCGAGATCCACCGAGCAGCGGCCACGAGTCAGGCCGCTGAGCAAGGAGAGCCCGTACGTGAGCCCCGAGAACACCGGCCCAGCCGCCGTCATAGTCCTTGCAGCAGGCGCCGGTACCCGGATGAAGTCCCGTACCCCCAAGATTCTCCACGAGATCGGCGGCCGTTCCCTGGTCGGCCACGCCCTGAACGCCGCGCGCGCCCTGCACCCGGAGGAACTGGCCCTCGTGGTCCGGCACGAACGTGACCTCGTCGCCGCGCACATCGCCGCGCTGGATCCCGAGGCGCTGATCGTGGACCAGGACCACATCCCCGGCACCGGCCGCGCGGTCGAGGCAGCCCTCGAGGCGCTCGATGCCCGGCATGCCGGCGGCCCGCTGACCGGCACCGTCGTCGTCACCTACGGCGATGTCCCGCTGCTCACCGGCGGCCTGCTCGCCGAACTGGTGGCCGCGCACGAGGCCGGCGGCAACGCCGTCACCGTGCTGACCGCCGTGCTCGACGACGCCACCGGCTACGGCCGCATCCTCCGCGCCGAGGACGGCACCGTTACCGGCATCCGCGAGCACAAGGACGCCTCCGAGGCCGAACGCGGCATCCGCGAGGTCAACTCCGGCATCTACGCTTTCGACGCCGCCGTCCTCCGTGACGCGCTGGCGCACGTCACCACCGACAACGCCCAGGGCGAGAAGTACCTCACCGACGTCCTGGCCCTGGCCCGTACCGCCGGCGGCCGTGTCGCCGCCGTCGTCACCGAGGACCGCTGGCAGGTCGAGGGCGCCAACGACCGCGTCCAGCTCTCCGCACTCGGCGCCGAGCACAACCGCCGCACCGTCGAGGCCTGGATGCGCGCCGGCGTCACCGTCGTCGACCCTGCCACCACTTGGATCGACGCGACCGTTACCCTCGACGAGGACGTCCGCCTGCTCCCGAACACGCAGCTGCACGGCACCACCCGTATTGCCCGCGACGCCGTCGTCGGCCCCGACACCACGCTCACCGACGTCGAGGTGGGGGAGGGTGCGAAGGTCATCCGCACCCACGGCTCCGGTTCGCGCATCGGCGCCCGCGCCTCGGTGGGACCGTTCACCTACCTCCGCCCGGGCACCGACCTCGGCGAGACCGGCAAGATCGGCGCGTTCTACGAAACCAAGAATGTCACCATCGGCCGCGGCTCCAAGCTCTCCCACCTGGGCTACGCCGGCGACGCCGAAATCGGCGAGGACACCAACATTGGCTGCGGCAACATCACCGCCAACTACGACGGCGAGAAGAAGCACCGCACCATCATCGGCTCCGGCGTCCGCACCGGTTCGAACACCGTCTTTGTCGCCCCGGTCCAGGTCGGCGACGGCGCCTACAGCGGCGCCGGCGCGGTGATCCGCAGCGACGTTCCCGCGGGCGCCCTGGCCCTCTCGCTGGCCAAGCAGCGCAACGCCGAAGGCTGGGTCGCGGCGAACCGCCCCGGCTCCATTTCGGCCACCCTGGCCGAGGCGGCCGGCACCACAACTTCCTCCACTACTCCGGCACCAACAGAAGAGGGCTAGCAAACATGAGCGAAATTACGGCACACGGCGAGAAGAAGCTGGTGCTGGCCGCCGGGCGGGCGCACCCGGAGCTTGCACGCGAGATCGCCAAGGAGCTGGGCACCGAACTGCTGCCGCTGGACGCCTACGACTTCGCCAACGGCGAGATCTACGTCCGCGCCGGTGAGAGCGTCCGCGGCACCGATGCCTTCGTCATCCAGGCGCACCCGGCACCGCTGAACAACTGGCTCATGGAACAGCTGATCATGATCGATTCGCTCAAGCGGGCCTCCGCCAAGCGCATCACCGTGGTCTCCCCGTTCTACCCGTACGCCCGGCAGGATAAGAAGGGCCGCGGCCGCGAGCCGATCTCCGCCCGCTTGGTCGCCGACCTCTACAAAACCGCCGGCGCCGACCGGATCATGAGCGTTGACCTGCACACCTCGCAGATCCAGGGCTTCTTCGACGGCCCCGTGGACCACCTGATGGCCATCCCGCTGCTGGCGGACTACATCCGCACCCGGGTCGGCTCCGACAACATCACCGTCGTCTCCCCGGACACCGGCCGCGTCCGGGTCGCCGAACAGTGGGCCGAGCGCCTTGGCGGCGCCCCGCTGGCCTTCGTGCACAAGAGCCGCGACCTGACCGTGCCGAACCAGGCCGTCTCCAAGACCGTCGTCGGCCAGATCGAGGGCCGCACCTGCGTGCTGATCGACGACATGATCGACACCGGTGGAACCATCTCCGGCGCCGTCCAGGTGCTGAAGAACGCCGGCGCCAAGGACGTCATCATCGCCGCCACGCACGCCGTTTTCTCCGACCCGGCCGCCAAGCGGCTCTCCGAGTCCGGTGCTCGCGAGGTCGTCGTGACCAACACCCTGCCGATCGCCGCGAACAAGCACTTCCCGCAACTGACCGTGCTCTCGATCGCGCCGCTGATTGCCCGCGCGATCCGCGAAGTGTTCGACGACGGCTCAGTCACCAGCCTGTTCGACGGCAACGCCTGACCGCTCGCTCCACCACGGCAGTGCCGGGCCCCGTTTAGCACAACGGGGGCCGGCACTGCTAGACTTTTTCCCGATACCTTGGCGAGGGAGAGCGCCGGCAGGATTGCCGGTCTCCGTTATCGACTGGGTCTGAATCTCCTTCTGAAGTGGGCCACGCGCCCGGCGTCGAAGGTCGCTGACAGACCTCCGCCCTTGCTGAACCACCATTCCACCAGAGGAGACACTATGTCTGAGCAGAAGCTCGCAGCAGAAGTACGCACCGAATTCGGCAAGGGCTTCGCCCGCCGCGCCCGCATGGCCGGCCTCATCCCCGCCGTCATCTACGGCCACGGCGCCGAGCCGATCCACGTGACCCTGCCGTCGAAGGCCACCACCCTGGCCGTCCGCACCCCGAACGCCCTGCTGAACCTGGACATCAACGGCGAATCCCACCTCGCCCTGGTCAAGGACATCCAGCGCAACGCCGTCAAGCAGATCGTCGAGCACCTCGACCTGCTGACCGTCCGCAAGGGCGAGAAGGTTGCCGTTGACGTCCCCGTCACCGTCACCGGCGAAGTTGCCCCGGGCAACGTCCACAACCTGGAACTGACCACCGTTCCGCTCGAGGCCGAGGCAACCCACCTGCCGACCGCCATCGAGGTCAGCGTCGAAGGCCGCGGCGCCGGCGAGCACGTTCTCGCCTCCGACCTGGTCCTGCCGAAGGGCACCACCCTGCTGGCCGACGCCGAGACCCTGGTCGTCAACGTCTCCGAGGCCGTCGAGCTCGAGCTCGAGGAAGAAGAGACCGGCGAAGAGGCTCCGGAAGCCGGCGAGGAAGCTGCCGAGGAAGAGTCTTCCGAAGCTGCCGCCGAGTAATTACGGCGAATCTTCCGGCGGCCGGGTCCCACAGGGGCCCGGCCGCCGTCGTCTGTGCCCACCCCGCCCCGGCGGGCCGCCCTGAAAGGAACCACCCATGAGCGAAACCTGGCTGATCGTCGGCCTCGGCAACCCCGGCGCCGAATACGCCCGCAACCGGCACAACGTCGGCCAGATGGTCCTCGACGACCTTGCCGCACGGGTGGGCGGGGGCTTCAAGTCGCACAAGGCGGCACGGGCCCAGGTGCTGGAAGGCCGCATGGGCATCGGCGGCCCCCGCGTGGTGCTGGCCAAGCCGCTGACATATATGAATGTCTCCGGCGGCCCGGTCTCGGCGCTGACGAAGTTCTACGACATCGATCCCGCCCATGTCATCGCCGTCCACGACGAGATCGACATCCCCTTCGACACCATCAAGCTCAAGCTCGGCGGCGGCGAGGGCGGCCACAACGGCCTGCGCGACATCTCCAAGGCCCTCGCCACCAAGGACTACCTCCGGGTGCGCGTGGGCGTGGGACGGCCGCCGGGCCGGATGGACACCGCCGACTTCGTGCTCCGTGACTTCGCCGGACCCGAAAAGAAGGAGCTGCCCTTCCTGGTGGGCTCCGCCGCCGACGCCGTGGAGGACCTCATCCGCGAGGGCCTGCTCGCCGCGCAGCAGAAGTTCCACCCCGCGAAGGCCTGACCTCTGCCCCTCCCGGCCATAGCCCCGCCGTCCCAGGCTGGCAAGGGCCCTAGTCTCCTTCCCGGACCGTCCGGCGCGTCGATATGATCGCCATACTTCCGTGTCGCGGGGTAGGGTTACGCTACTTCCATGCCGACGGCACGGGATAAGCCGTCCGCAAGCGGTAAGAGGGGGCTTGATGTCGAGGGATACGCTGAATTGGGGGGACGTCTCCGTGACGGGGCCACCCACGCCGGCCCGGGCCGGCGCAGCCAGCGGCAACGACCGAAGCGCGGCCGTGCCATCCGCCGGGCGCCATTCCTGGTCCGGCCTTGCACGCGGGGCCGACGCCGACCGTGTGGTCCGCGCCCTGACCGCGCCCGAGGGCATGGGTGTGGTTATCACCGGCGACCGCGGGGTGGGCAAGTCGCTCGTCGGACGGAGCGCCCTCGCCGCCTTCGGCCCGGATGTCTACACCCTCCAGCTCCGAAGCCCCGGCAACGGCACCGCCACCCCCTACGGCTGCCTGTCCTTCACGCTGGCCCGCCTTCCGCAAAGCTCCCTGGGCTCGCCGACGGCCATCCTGCATGGGATCACCTCGTTGATCCGGGATGACGCCGCCGGCCGCAAATGCGTCATCCTGCTCGATAACGCCGGCGCCCTGGACGAGCAGAGCACCGGGGTCCTGTTGAACCTGCTGCAGACCGGCACCGCCCGCCTGGTCGCCACCGCCCAGCGCACCACCGACCTCCCGCCGGACTTCTACTGGCTCATCACCTCAGGCCAGCTGGCCGAGGTCAGGCTCTCCGCCATGACCGAACTGGAGACCCGCAAGGTGCTGCAGGCAGCCCTGGGGCACCGGGTGTCCACAGCGCTGGCCAGCCAGCTGCACGAACTGGTCGGCGGCAGCCCCACCCTGCTGCAGGCCGTGGTCTCCGAACAGATCGAGCGCGGCAACCTGGTCCTCGCCGGCTCCGTGTGGACCCTGGTGGACGAGGTGGTCCTGGACGGCCGCACCGCCCTGGAGGATATCGTCCGGGCACGCTATGCCCGCGAGTCCCCGGAGGCCCGCGAGGTGATCGAGGTGCTTTCCTGCGCCCGGAGCATGTCACTGTCCCGGCTGGCCCGGATGTACGGCCCGTCCCTCATCGCGGACATGGAGGAGGCCGGCCAGATCGTCGTCGACCATACCGACCGGCACTTCGTCACCCTCGGCGACCGCTATCTGGGGGACATCGTCCGGAACTGGCTCAGTGTGGAACGCCGCCTGGAACTGCGGGACAAGGTCCCCGGTCACCGGGAAGAGGAGCTGGACGAGCTGACCGTCCAGGACCTGCTGGCGTATGCCGCCTGGACCCACGACTGCAACGCCGAACTGGCGCCCGCCCACGCCCTGGCCGCGGCGAAGGCCGCCGTGCGGCTCTTCGACCCAAAGTTCGCGCTCAAATGCGCCGGCAGCATCCGCTCCCGGGACCGCGAGTGGGCCGAGGGTCAACAGCAAAAGGCCGCCGCCTATCTCCAGCTGGGCCTGCCGCTGCAGGCAATGTCCGCCCTGGACGACATCTCCGAGGCCCAGCTGATGTCGCTGCCGCCGCGGGCGTTCGCCGACTTCATCGCCTCCAAGGCCGACTGCATGGCCTGGCTCGAGGACCGCTCCGGAAAGGTCCCGGAACTGCTCCGGCAGGCCCGGCTCCGGCTCCAGGAGTTCGGCCCCGACACCGACGACGACGGTCTGGCCTGCGCGGGCCTCTGCCTCGAGTTGTGTGAGTTCAACTACCTGTCCTTCATCGGCGACTACGTGCCCATGATGCAGCGCCTCCGGGACGCCGCCGAGAACACCGCGGCGGATGCCGTCGACCGCGACTTCCGGCTCCGGGCCGCCATCATCCTGATGGAGGCGCTTGGCATGACCGGCCGGGAACTCGAGGCCCGGTCCGTGATGCGGGACATCGCCGGCCAGCTGGGTGAGCGGGCCAACGTCCCGCGGCTCCGGGAAAACTTCGCCTGGCGGTCCTTCAACGTCCTCCTCCTGGCCGGACAGTGGCGCCAGAGCATCGACATGCTCAAGGATGCCAGCGGCCGGGCCGGGCACGGCCTGCACTCCGGCAGCGCCGCCACGGACCTCGCCGTCGGGCTCGCCTACGTCTACGCCGGCCGCGGCCACCTGGCCCTGGACCCGCTGCTGGCCGCGATCGCCCAGCTGGAGGTCCGTCCCAGTCTGCAGTCGCTGCGCCAGGCCTACGCCGCCGCGGCCTTCGCCTACGCCCAGATGGGTAACTCGGTCCAGGCCACGATCTACCTGGACCGGGCACGCTCCGCCGACGGACCGGGCCGGTTTGTCGTCAGCAGCTCAGCGGACTTCTGCATGGATATGGCTTCCCGCTGGCTCGGGGACCCTGACGCCAAGGACCGCCTGGTCCGCGCGGCCGAACGCTACGACCGGGACGGCCTCTACACCCTGGCCGGCATCAGCATGCTGGGCGCCACCGTCAACGGCACGGTCAAAGACTTCCTGTTCATGGAGGAAATCGCGGGCCGCCGGCAGGGCCAGCTGGCCGAACTGTCCCGGGTGGTGGCCGTCGGGAGCCGGACAAAAGATGCCGAGACCATGCTCGACGCCGCCGCACTGGCCGCCGCGCTGGAGCTCGACGCCGTCCAGGCCCGCTGCGCGGCGCTGGCGTTCGACTTCGCCCGGGGCGCCGGCCAGGCCAGCCTCGCCACCGCGGCGCACAGCATGCTGGAGTCCCTCACCGACTCGGTGCCGTCGCTGCCGGTGGTGCCCAGGAACAAGGGGCCGCTGCTGACCGACCGGGAACGGCAGATCGCGTCCCTGGCCGGCAACGGCGTCACAAACAAGGACATCGCCCAGGACATCGGCATCTCCGTCCGCACCGTCGAAGGCCACCTGTACCAGGTCTTCACGAAGCTCGGGGTGTCCTCGCGGAGTGATCTGCTTGGACTCATCTAAGGCCGCCGCCGGCTCCCGGGAGACGCGGGGCGCGGGCCTGACCGGCAGGGCCGAAGACCTGCGCGCCGCGGCCGAGGCCCTGCGGGGCGGCATGCACGTGGCCGTGCTGCTGGTGGGCGAACACGGGATCGGCAAGTCCACCCTGATGGAGGCCGTCGCCACCGAGCTACGGGACGAGGTCACGGCCGTGCGCCTGCACGGGAGCCCGGCCCTGGGCAACGTCCCCTACGGTGTCCTCGCGCCCTACATTGTGGAGCTTCCGGTGGAGGAAGCCACGTCGCAGCTGGCCGTGCTGCGGACCTTCTGGAGCCACCTGGAGGCCCAGCGGCGGGTCACCGGCCAGCCGCTGCTCCTGATCGTCGACGACGCCCACGACCTGGACGAGGCCACCGCCTCGGTGCTCGTGGAGCTCGCGGCGGCGGGCTGGGCGAAGCTGCTGGTCAGCGCGGCCGTCCGACCGGGACTGCCCACCCCGCTGCTGGAGCTCTGGTTCGAGGGAATCGCGGAGCGGCACGACCTGCGACCGTTGACCCTCGAACAGACGCAGGACTTCCTGGCCGAGCGGCTCGGCCCGCAGGTGCTGCCGAGCGCCGCGGAAATGCTCTGGCACGCCTCGGCCGGGAACCCGCTGCTGCTGACCTGCCTGATCGACGACGCCCGGAACGACGGCACGCTCAAGCAACACAACGGCGTCTGGCTCCTCACCCGGGTCCTGAACAGCCACGGCGAGCGGCTCACCGACGTCGTGCGCCGGCAGCTGCTCCGCCTCTCAGCGGACGAGCGCACCGCCCTGAACCTGGTGGCACTCTCCGAGCCGGTGTCCCGGAAACTCGTCGAGGCCATGGTGGACGAGGACACGGTCGCGGGACTGGTCGAACAGGAACTGCTCCGGGTGACCGACGCGGCAGAGCCGGAGCTGCGGCTCTGGCACACCACCTACGGCGACACCCTGCGAAACCTCGTCTCGCCGGCCCGCAGCCTCCAGCTCCGGCAGGGCCTGCTCCGCCTGATGGACCGGGAACCGGCCAGTGCCGAGGGGCTGCTCCGCCAGGTGAGCTGGTCGCTGGAGTGCGGCATGGAGGTCGGCGACCGTCAGCTGCTGCGCGCCGCCGCGCTGGCCAGCGGACTCTTCGAGGACGACCTCGCCCGCCGGGCAGCCGGCCAGGTGAAGGACCCGGACCTGCGCATGGCGGGACGGGCGATCGTCGCACGCACGTACTACAACACCGCAAACCACGCCGCCGCCCGGGACATCCTGGAGGCGGACTTCGGCCGGGGCGGCACCGTCACGGGCCTGCTCTCCGGCACGTTGCTGTGGGCGGCCGTCCTCACCGCCCTTGGGCATAAGCCGGCCGAGATCGTCCGGCGCTCGGAGGAGTTGCTGGCCGCGGGGGAGCGGCTCGCCGGGGAGCGCCCGGCGGAGGCGGACGGCATCCGGGCCGCGACCGCCGCGCGGGTCCGCTCCCTGCGTGCGCTGGCGCGGGCGCTGGCGGGCGAACGCGAGGACGACGGCGGCGCGGAGCCCGGCGGGTCCTTCTCCGCCACGGCTGCGGCGGGTGAGGAGCTCCCGGACAACCACCTGGAGCGCGCCTTCGAGCTGGCCCTGGCAGCCGAGCAGCTGCTGGTCCGGGGAAAAACCGAGGACGCCTACGCGGCCGCGACCCAGGGGATCGAGGCCGCCGGGAGAGCCGACGAGGAGGTGTCCTTCCTCACCGACTTCCTGGCCGTCCGGGCCGCCACGCCGATGGTCCACGGGGGAAACTGGAGCGGCGCCGAGGGACTGCTCGGCGGGTTCTCGGCCAGCTACGGGGCCAGCCTGATCGCCTTCGGCGGCGGCGTCCACACCGCGGCCGGGATCATGCTGCTCTACCAGGGCCGTGCCGCCGAAGCGAAGAAGACGCTGCGGGTAGGCCTTGAGGCCCTGCGGATCGCCGATGCCCAGCAGCTCTTCGCCCTGACCGCGGCCATGGCGTTCGCCGCCGCGGCGGAGGTGGGGGCCAAGAGCAAGGCCGCGGGGCTGCTGGCGGACTACGAATCCGCCAGGCCGCCGGCCTCCCGCTACCTGCGCACCCTCGCCGCGATGGCGGTGATCTACGGGAAAGGCAGGCTGGAAGACCACCCGGATGCCATCGGCGAGCTCCGGAGGCTTGGGGAGTCCACGGGACCCGAGGGCGCCGGGCTCGAGTTCGAGTCGCTGGCCTGGCGGCTGGCCCTCGGCGACAAGAGCGCCGCGGCACGGCTACGGGAACTCGAACCGGAACTGGACGGCCCGCGCCCGGCGGCGGTCTGCGCCTACGCCGCGGCGCTGGGCACCGGGGACGCCGGCGAGCTGCTGACGGCTGCCAAGGGCTGCGAGGAGGCCGAGCTGTGGGGTTTCGCGGCGCAGGCCTACGACGACGCCGCCGCCGCGTACCGCGAGACGGGGGACACCCTGCGGGAACGGGTCGCGGCCGCGCAGCGCCAGCGCTGCCGTGACCGCGCTTCCAGCACTCCGGGTCAGGAAGCGGAGGCGCAGGACGGTGCCCTGGCACTGCTCACACGGCGTGAACGGGACATCGTCGCCCGCGCCGTCCGCGGCCTGAGCGACCGCCAGATCGCCGCCGAACTGCAGGTCTCCGTCCGCACCGTGGAGGGCCACCTCTACCGCAGCTATGCCAAGCTGAACATCAAGGGCCGCGAGGACCTGCGCCGCCTCTCCGCCGACGACTGACCCGGAATCCGCCACAGTTTCGCGTGCGGCCCGCCGGGCCCCGCAACTACTGGACCTAGCACCGGACAGGCCGCCGGACCCGCCGACAACCGGATACGTACCCGGTGACGCGGCCCGGCGGGGGACTACTTGGTCCATCCCGGGGCCTCCGGTCAACGAATTGAGTACACCCAAGTAAGGGCCTCCGAATACCTGCCTTCCAATCGGGTACTACTTACGGGTGTCATCGTTGGGGCTCATCCATACGGTGGAGCTATCACTGGCTATCCATTGATTGCGAAGGTCTCTCCCATGTTTCAGCATGACACCGGCGTGCCCGCCGGCAGCGGTAAAACAGATGTGATTCCACCCGCGCTCCATGCCGCCGGCGGGCGGCCCGACAAACAACAAACCCGCCAGCACATTATTGACGACGTCGTGGAAACCTTGACCTCCGGGTCCGGTTGCGGCGTCGTTTTGGTAGGCGAGCACGGCGCCGGCAAGTCCTTCATCGCCCAGCGTGCGCTGGAGCAGCTGGGGGAGGACTACCTGGTGGTCCAGGTCCGCGGCAGCTCAATCTCCTCGAAGCTGCCCTATGGGGCGCTCAGCGTGCTGCTCAACGACCTCGACTCCTCCCACCTTGAACACCCGCTCATGGTCCTGCGCGGCCTGACCCAGCTGCTCCACGCCAAGGCCCAGGGCCGCACCATCGCCCTGTTCGTGGACAACGCCCACGACCTGGACGACCTCTCCTGCATGATGGTGGCCCAGCTTAGCGCCGGCGGCCACGTGACCCTGCTGGCCGCCTGCGTCGACCTGCCGCATGTCGGCGGCGACATCATGGGCCTGTGGAAGGACGACCTCCTGCGCCGCGTGGACCTGGAGCCGTTCGACTTCGCCGAGACCACGGCCACCCTCAACCAGGAGTACGGCGGCCAGTTCTCGCACGCCGCGGCCCGCGCCCTCTGGACCGCCAGCGGCGGCAACGCACTCTTCCTGCACTCCCTGGCCCGCGAACAGATCAAGCTGGGTGCGATCGCCAAGCAGGACGGCACCTGGGTCCTCGGCCGCCGTCCGATCTCGCTCACCGGCGAGGTCCGGGACGTGGTGAAGGCCCGCCTGAACCGGCTCAGCCCCGGCCAGCGGGACGTCTTCGAGCTGCTGGCGCTCGCCGGTGCCGTGCCCCTGCAGACGCTCATGAGCATTTTCAACCCCCACGACATGGACACCCTCCAGGAACGCGGCCTGATCCAGGTCAGCCACGAGCACCCGCCGACCGTTCGGGTCTCCAACACCGTGACCGCAGCCATCGTCGGAAGCGTCGTCCCCCCGGGCCGCAGCGCCGAACTGCGGCGCCGCCTCACCGCGGTGCAGGAAACCGCCAACAGCCTCGAACCCGGTGGCCCCACCGGAGTGGCCTGGGCTCTGGACTGCGGCGAACAAATCAGCCCGGAGCTGGCCCTCGCGGCGGCCCGGCGCGCCAACGACTCCTCCGATCCCGCCGCCGCCCTGCGCTTCCTGCATGCGGTCGAGGAACTGGCGGAGATGCCCGCGGCCGTCATCGAGGCCGCCAGGGCCCATCTGGGCCTTGGCAACGACGAGGCCGCACGCCGGCTGCTGCACCCGCTGGTTAGCGGCCAGGGGTCCGACCTGACCGCGCCGGAGTGGGTGGGCGTCAATATCCTGCTCGCCGAGCTGGAACACCGCAGCCCCGGGACGGCCCCCGCGGCCTCCGGACGGGTGCTGGACCTGCGTCCGTCGCTCGCGGCCCGGCCGGACGCGGACACCGACGCCGGACACCGCGCGGCGGCGCAGCTTCGACTGGCCGAAGCCCGGCTGGCCGTCCACGAGGGCCGGTACACCGACGTGCTGGCCATGCGCGAGGACCTCGACGTCGCAGACCTCGGCACAGAATCGGGCGTCGTCGCCGGCGGACTGCTCTGCGAGGCCATGGCGGTGACCGGCAACGTCCTGGGCGCCAGCGGCCTGGCCAAGCAGGTCCTCTCCGCCGCGGCCGCGGTCCCCATGACAGACCGGAACCTGCGCGAACTCCGCGGCCGGATGCTCCTGCTGATGCTGCTCTCCGCCCGGTTCAAGGAGGCCGGCGAGTTCCTGACCCTCACCTCCGAGGTGCCGGACCCGCATTGCCGCCTGGGCGGCATGTTCGAGATCGGCCAGGGACTCATCAGCCTGCACGCCGGCCGGCTCGAGGAGGCCCTGCACAGCCTCGAAGCCGGGCTCTGGCAGCTGCGGACCAACGACCGGGACGCCTTCACCGGGCTCGCGACGGCAGCCTGCGCCTACGCCAACGGCCTGCACGGCAACGCCGACGAAGCAGCGATCCAGTTGGCGGAACTCTCCGCCCTGGAGCAACCGGCTCCCTGGCTCACCGCGCGGCTCACCCGCTACTTCGAGCTGGGCGCCACCGCGGAACTGGGCCAGCGGGCCGCGGCGATCCGCTCCCTGGGCGTCGAGGCGGACGCCGACTTCGAGGCGGGAGCGGTGGCCACCGCGCTGTTGTTCCAGTCCGCCGCCGCGCGGCTCGGCGACCGCCAGGCCAGCCAGAAGCTCGGCGGCCTGGCCGGCAGCGTCACGGGCCAGTTCGCGATGCTCTGCCTGCGCCTGGCCAACGGCGTCAAGGACGCCGCCAGCGAGGCGCTGCTGACCGTGGCCAAGGACGCCGACGCCGCGGGAGACGCAGTCTTCGCCCGGGACGTGGCACGCAAGGCCGTCACCTGCGCCAACGACGCCGGCAACCGGATCGCCCTCCGGGTCGCCCAGCGCACCGAGCACATGCTGGACGAACGCTTCGGCGGGCCCCGCAACGGCGTCCAGGCCCTGACCTCGTCCATCCTCACGGCACGCGAGTGCGAGGTCGCGGTCCGGGCCGCGGCCGGGACGTCGAACCGCAAGATCGCCGAACAGATGCAGGTCTCGGTCCGGACCGTGGAAGGCCATCTCTACCAGGTGTACGCCAAGCTGCACCTCGCGAGCCGGTCCGAACTCAAAGATGCCATCGCCGGAACCACCGGCAACGCCCGCATCGGCTAGCGGGGCGCCACAGCTCATCGGGCCTGGCGGCCGCCAGCCGCCAGCCGCCAGCGGGGAAAGGACCTGGGTGGAAAGCCTCACGGACCAGATGGCGCTCATCGGCAGGTCCGGTGTCGTCCGGGACGCCGTGGCGTGCCTGCGCGACGAGGAACGCTCCGGGGCGCTTCTCGTCGGCGTCGCCGGGTCCGGGAAAACCGCCGTTGTGCGGGAGATCCTGCGTGAACTTCCCGTCCGCGGCGAGGTGATCCGGCTCGCCCCGACGGCGATGCTCTCCGCCGTGCCGTTCGGCGCCCTCGGCCCCGTCCTGACCGACCTTCCGGTGCACGACCTCGATTCCTCTGCCGCCGTCGCGCGGGCCTTCACGAAGCGCCTGAAGGGCAGCCCCGCCCCGCCCCTCTTTGTCATCGACGACGCCCAGGACCTGGACGCCGGGACGGTGCGGCTGATCGCCCAGGCCGTGGCGACCGGGGCCGCCCGGCTGTTGGCCGCCTGCCGGACCGGCCCGTCCACGCCTGAGGAATTCCTGGCCCTCTGGGACGACGGCTTGATCGCCAAGTACGACCTCGGCCCGCTCACCCGCTCCGAGGTGCACCAGTTCTGCGAGCAGGCGCTGCGCGCGGACGTCTCGCCCTGGCTCAGCGAACTCTTCGGCACGGTGACCGCCGGGCTACCGGCCCTGCTCATGTCCCTGCTCCGGCACGCCCAAAAAACCGGCTCCATCGGGCTGCGCCGGGGTACCTGGATCCTCCTGGCGCCCCCCGATCTGGCCCAGGTGCCGGCCGCGGACCTGGTGGACCACCGGGTGCGGTCCCTGCCCGCCGAGGAACAGACAGTGGCCGCGATCGTCTCCCTCGCCGGACCGCTCTCGCTCGGAGAGATCCTGCGCTTCAGCAACCCCAAGACCGTCGACGCCCTCGAAATGGCGGGGATCATTGCCGTCTCCCGGGACCAGGAGCGGCTGGTCCGGCCGGCAAGCCCCATGGTGGGCGAGATCGTCCGCGGCCGGGTCCCCGCCGGACGGAGCGCCGGGCTGCGGGCCAGCCTGCTGCAGCTGCCGGGCTTCAGCGACGGCCATCCCGAGGCCTACCTCAACAGGTTGCGCTGGGCGCTCGACGCCGGCGCCGAGCTCGCCCCCGGAGACCTGGTGTACGGCGCCGCGAGAGCGAACGCCGCCCTCGACGCCGTCACCGCGCTTCGTGCCGCCACCGCTGCCGTCGGGGGTGACCGCGCGCCGGAGGCGAAGATCCAGCTGGCCTACGCGCAGTATCTCCTGGGCCGGACGGAGGCCGCCGCCGGGCAGCTGAGGTCCGCCGGGGCCGTTCCCTACGGCCGGCCCTCCTACCTGGCGGCCCTCCTCGCCGCGCGGCTGGGAGGAGCCGCCCCGGAGACAGGCACGGCAGGCCCGGCAGGCGACGGCGACGTCGCAAGGGAGAAGGACACCTCGGGGGACCGGGGCACCGCCGGGGAGTGGTCCGGTTCCGAGGCGCCCGGTCTCGCCGCACAGTTGCTGCTGGGTCCGGACGACGACCCCGCCGGGGAGCTGCAGCGCCGCTGGACAGCCCTGGCCAACCTCCCCGGCGTGCCGGAGGAGCTGGGCGTCCCGGCTGCGTTCCGGGTGGCGGAGCTGCAGTCGGTCCGGGGGCTGGTGGTGACAGGGCTCGGGACGGACCGGCAGGCCTGGCCGCAGGCGGGCCCGGCGACGGCTGCGTTGCCCCTCGTGCGTGAGGATTTGCTCGCCCGGCATTGCCTGAACCTGGTCCGGGCGGGGGAGTGGGACGAACTCGCCGCCGCCGTCGACGGCTACGCCGCGGCCCTGCCCTTCCGGCTGCTCTACAGCGGCGGTCTGCTGCACCTGGTGCGCGGCTTCTCCCGCCTGCGCCAGGGCCGGTTCCCGGAGAGCCTGGCCGAACTGCTGATCGGGGTCGAGGAGCTGACCGTCGCCGACCCGTGGCGGCTGCGTCCGCTGGCCCACGCGCTCGCGGCCTACGCCGCCTTCGTCGTCGGCCGGAACGACGACGCCGCCGCCAACGCGCGCGCCTACCGTGCGGAACCGCTGGGCGGTCCGGCCCCGCTGCGGCTGCTCGCCGACGCCTACTGCACCGCCGCGGACGACGCCGGCGCCGGCCCCGCCGCGCGGCAGCACCGGCTGGACCGGCTGGCGGACGGTGCCCGGGACCGTGGCCTGTTCGGCGTCGAGACGGAGGTCCGGCGCCTGGCCGTGCGCGACGGCGACCCGGCCGCCGCGGAGGCGCTGGCCCGCAGCAGCGCCGCGATCGAGGGTCCCGAGGGCTCCCTGCTGCGTGCCTTCGCCCGCGCCGTGGCCGACTCGGACACCACCGCGCTCAGTTCCCTCAGCGACGAGGCGCTGGCGGCCGGCTACCTGCTCCTGGCCCTGGAGGCCGCCCAGCAGGCTGCCCGCTGCCTGGAAAACGATCCGCACAAGTGGAAGCTGACGGTGGTCCAGCGCAAGGTCCACCACCGCATGGTCGCGGCCGGGATGTCGGAGAGCATCAACATTGTCCACGGGGACCACCACGCGGACCTGACGGCCCGCGAGGCCGAGATCCTCCGGTTGGTCAGCCAGGGCGCCAGCAACGTCGAGATCGCCGCCGCACTGACCCTCTCCACCCGCACGGTGGAAGGGCACCTGTACCGGGTCTTCGCCAAACTTGGTGTCAGCCGGCGCTCCGAACTCGTCGACGCGGAACCGGACATCCTCACCCCTCCGGGATCCGGATTCGGGCCGGGGACGAGGCCGCCGGGAGGTCCTGCGTAGTTCCCGGCCGGCGCTCCGGCCGGCCGGGAGTACGCCTAAGTAGTTCGGCAGGGTAGCGGCCGAGGGAAGTCGGGTAAGTCCTACTCGTGTGGAGCACCGCCGGGATTTGATTAACTTGACTCAGTCAAGGGAACGGCCCGAAAGGACAACGCTCCACAAACTTGGCTTTCGCTTCATCCGGCTTCCCTCGATGGAACCGTACGGTGCCCGCAAACGGCAGCCGTACCCCTCAGACGGAGCCGGCGGCGTCAGAGCCTTCTGAGACCGAGGCTCTCCCCCCAGCCGCCGCCGGCTCCCTTTACGGTCTCCCGCCAGGTTCATCCGGCGGCAGACGCAGGAATCAAACGCCCCGCCCGGGAACCCAAGGCCCGCCGGCGGGGCGTTTGGCTGCCCGGGAGTGCCCCGCGTTCCGACGGTCAGTTCCGGCGGTAAGGGGGCCCTCCGTGGGGCATCCGGCCGGGCCGTGGAATAATTAGGCTAAATCTGTGTAACGTAATCGGCCCGCCCACGCCGCGCTCACCCGCCGGGCGGACCCGACGCAGCGACTGCCGATCAGGAGTTCCACCCATGGTTGCACCACCAGCCCACCTGCCCAGCCCGGCCCCGGCCCTGGGGAACGACGAGGTCCTGAGGATCCGCAACGACTTCCCGATCCTCAACCGGCCCGTAAACGGCCAGCCGCTGGTGTACCTGGACTCCGGGGCCACCTCGCAGAACCCCATCAGCGTCCTCGAGGCCGAGCAGGAGTTCTACGAGCAGCGCAACGCCGCCGTGCACCGCGGTGCCCACCACCTGGCCGTGGAGGCCACAGACGTCTTCGAGGACGCCCGGGAAACCGTTGCCGCGTTCATCGGCGCCGGCGACGACGAACTGATCTGGACCTCGAACGCCACCGAGGGCCTGAACCTGCTCAGCTACTCCTTCCTCAACGCCTCCCTGCCCGGCGCCCCCGCGGAGGCTGCCCGGTTCGCCCTGGGGACCGGTGACCGGATCGTCGTCACCGAGATGGAGCACCACGCCAACCTCATCCCGTGGCAGCAGCTCGCCGCCCGGACCGGCGCCACCCTGGACTACATCCCCGTGGACGACGCCGGTGCCCTGGACCTGGAGGCCGCCGCCCGGCTGATCGGCCCCCGCACCCGGGTCCTGGCCTTCACCCACGCCTCCAACGTCCTCGGCACCATCAACCCCGTCGCCGACCTCGTCGCGCTGGCCCGGGCCGCCGGCGCGCTTGTGGTCCTCGACGCCTGCCAGTCGGCCCCGCACCTGGAACTGGACGTCAAGGCCCTGGACGTGGACTTCGCCGTCTTCTCCGGCCACAAGATGCTTGGGCCCACCGGGATCGGCGGCCTCTACGGGCGCTCGGAGCTGCTCAACGCCATGCCGCCGTTCCTCACCGGCGGGTCCATGATCACCACGGTCACCATGGACCGCGCCGGCTTCCTGCCCAGCCCGCAGCGCTTCGAGGCCGGCACGCAGCGGATCTCCCAGGCGGTGGCGCTCGCGGCCGCGGCGAACTACCTGACCGAGACCGGCCTGGCCCGGATCCATGCCTGGGAGGCCACGCTCGGCCAGCGGCTCGTCGAGGGCCTCGAGGCGATCCCCGGTATCCGCGTGCTCGGCCCCGCCGCCGGCCGGGAACGGATCGGCCTGGCCGCGTTTGACGTCGCCGGCGTCCACGCCCACGACGTCGGGCAGTTCCTGGACAGCCGCGGCATCGCCGTGCGCGTGGGCCACCACTGCGCCCAGCCGCTGCACCGCCGCCTGGGCCTGACGGCGAGCACCCGCGCCAGCACCTACCTGTACAACACCACCGACGACGTCGACGCGTTCCTGGACGCCGTCGCCGGCGTCCGTCCCTACTTCAAAGCCTGAGGACCGCCCGTGAGCCTTGACCAGCTGTACCAACAAATCATCCTCGAGCACGCCAAGGAACGGCACGGCAACGGCCTGGACGCGGGGGCGGAGTACCCCGCGGGTGCCGCGTCCGGCCAGTCACACCAGCTGAATCCGACCTGCGGCGACGAGATCACCGTGCGGGTGTCCGTGGCCGGCGGGAAGGTCAGCGACCTCCGCTGGGACGGTGAGGGGTGCTCGATCTCGATGGCGTCCGCCTCGGTCCTGACCGAGCTCGCCGAGGACCTGGACACGGCCGAACTGCAGCGAATCATCGACAGCTTCCGTGAGGTGCTGCGCTCCCGCGGCAAGGTGGCCGCGGATCCGGAGATCCTCGGCGACGCCGCCGCGTTCGAGGGTGTGTCCCGCTACGCCGCGCGGGTCAAGTGCGCCATGCTCTCCTGGGTTGCCGCCGAGGACGCCCTCACCCAGGCGCTGGGCCGGCAGGAGAGCTAAGGCACGTAGCTGGCGATGATGCCGAAGAGCAGGGCGACCATGGCCAGCGCGGTGTACATCGACCAGTTCCGTCCGCCCGGCTTCCGGTGGCTGCCGTGCCAGACGCGTTCCATTCCATCCATGTCCATAGCACCATTGGACGGCGGGCCGGCGGCCGGAAACAGCGTGCGGTCCACGCAATAAAAGACCCGGCCGCCGCTTACGTGAGCGGGTTACCTACTCACATTTCGCGACGGCCGGGTGGAGGCCTGAAGGGACCGCGGAATCAGAAGAGACCGGCGATCCCGATCCCGGCCGTGGCCGCGCCGAGCACCATCGAGATGCTGACCAGCACCACGTGCACGGTCAGGAACCGGGTGGCCTTGCCGTTGGCGTCACGGGCCCGCGGATCGTTGCGCACGCGGCGCAGGAACTGCGGCCAGACCACCAGCGACCAGATGCCGGCGATGATCAGGACGACGGCGGCGAGGACGGGAAGCTCCATGGCCTAGTGGCTTTCGAGCCAGGCCTGCGCCTGGGTGGCCTGGATGTTCAGGGCCTTGCCGACCATCGGCTCGGCGGCGTCAGCGATCTTCCCGCCGAGGAACGGCACGGAGGAGGACACGGTGCCCTCCAGTTCGATCCGGGTGCTGCCGCCCTCGGCCACGAGCCGCTGCACGGCGTTGACGTCCAGCGGGGCGCCGGCGACCTTGAGGGAGATGTTGCTTTCGCGCGAACCGTCGGCCGCCGGGGCGCCCCAGCTCTCGAGCTGGGTGACCTTCAGGCTCTCGCCGACGAACTTCCGGGCGATGTCCGGCATCCGGGTGGTGGGGATGGTGCGCACCGTGGTGGTGTTGAACGCGCCGGCCGGATCGCCGTCGACGGCGAACGATTCCAGGGTGCCGCCGACCAGTTCACTGGTGTGGCGCAGGAAGTCCTCGTTGGCGAAGACTGCCGTGACACTCTCGACGGTGTGGGGAAGGGTGGTGGATGCGCTCAGGGCCATTAGGGTCCTCCAGGGGGTGGAAGGGGTCGTTTCGGGCTCCCAACATCTTACGCGTTGGGTCCGGCCGGTTCCGATTCGGCCTTCGTTTCCCGCTCCGGTTGGGTCCCGGGGTCCGTCCCGGGCTCTGTCTCTGCGAGGCGTTGGGCCGCGGCCGCGATGTTCCGCGACATGGCGGGGAAAATGAGGCTGTGGAACGGCAGCACGGCCAGCCAGTAGAGCTTGCCGCTGAGGCCCTTGGGGAAGAAGATGGCCCGCTGCCGGTAGAGGCTGCCGTTGCCCTCCGGTTCCACCATGAGCTCCAGCCAGGCCCGGCCCGGGGCGCGCATCTCGGCGCGGAGGCGGAGCAGCCGGCCGCGGTCGATCCGCTCGACCCGCCACCAGTCCACCACTTCGCCCTCGGCCAGCAGCCGCGGGTGGCGCCGGCCGCGGGCCAGCCCTGCCCCGCCGGTCAGCTTGTCCAGCCAGCCGCGCACGCTCCACGCCAGCGGCAGGGAGTACCAGCCGTTCTGCCCGCCGATGCCCTCGATGATGGTCCAGACGTGCTCCGGGGCCGCCGGGCTGGAGTAGCTGCGCTCGTCCACGTAGACCCGGTGCCCGGCCCACTCCGGGTCGCTTGGCAGCGGGTCGGCGTCGGCGCCCGCGTTCGCCCAGGTGGTCTCCACCTGCCCGTCGCGTTCCCGGCCCAGGGCCAGGGCAACGGCGCGGCGGTAGGGGGTCAGGCCGCCCTCGGGCAGCGGGATGTAGTCATCGATGTCGTGTTCGCGCGCCACGGCGTCGTGCTGCAGCGATTCCACCAGCGGCAGCGACATGGACAGCGGAATCGGGGTGGTCAGGGCCACCCACATGCCGGCCAGCTTCGGGGCCGGGACCGGCAGGGCCAGCACCATCCGGTAGGGCAGCCCGGCCTCCGCGGCGTACTCCTGCATCATCCCGGCGTAGCTGAGCACCTGCCGGGAGCCGATGTCGAAGGTGCGGTTGATCGGGCCGTCCAGCGAGGCGGCGCCGACCAGGTAGTAGAGCACGTCGCGCACGGCGATGGCCTCGATCTTGTTCCGGACCCAGCTGGGGGCGGGCATCAGCGGCAGCGTCTCGGACAGGTGCCGGATCATCTCGAAGGACGCGGAGCCGGAGCCGATCACCACGCCGGCCTGGAAGACGACGGCGTCCACGGGGCTGTCCAGGAAGATCTTGCCCACGGCCTCGCGGGAGCGCATGTGGGTGGAGAGTTCGGCTCCGGAGGGGTGCAGGCCGCCGAGGTAGACGATCCGGTCCACGCCGGCGGACTCGGCCGCCTCCGCGGTGAGGGCCGCCATCTCCTTTTCCTTGGCCTCGAAGCCGGAGCCGCCGGCCATCGAGTGGACCAGGTAGTAGAGGACGTCGACGCCGGCCAGGGCTGCCCTGAGTGCCGCGCCGTCGTCGAGGCTGCTCTGCACCACCTCCACCTGCTCCAGCCAGGGAACGCCCGCGATCTTCGCCGGCGTCCGGACCAGGACCTTGACCTTGTGCCCGGCCTCCAGCAGCCGGGGGACCAGCCGGCCGCCGATGTAGCCGGTGGCGCCGGTGACCAGGACCGTCTTCGGGTGCGGGGTAGGGGGGATGCCGGTCATTGCGGGTGGCTCCTTCTCGTTGCGGATATTAGCCATTCGGAGCGGCGGGGCCGCCGGACGTCCCTGCTGCCATGGGACAGGCGTGGCAGGGAGCCGGAACGGGCCGGGCCCGTCCTGCCAGCTTAGCCCCCGGGTGCCCGGTCGGCTCCGGTGGCGGTAGGCTGGAATCACCCGGGATTCTTGCGAATTCCGGGTATTCGTGTTGCCTGCACGTCAGCGATCAGTTCAGGAGTTTCCGCCATGAGCCTTCCCGGCCCCTCACTTTCCGGCCTGCGGCGCGTCCTCGCCCGGGACTCAACCTTCGCCCGGGTGCAGGCCGAGGCGTCCCGGCCGGTCTCCGCCCGCAGCGAGGGCTACCAGCTCAGCGCCCCGGCCGGGCTGCGCGCGGCCCTGCTCGCCGAGGTATCGGACGGCCTGCTCGCGTCCGACGCCGCCGGCGCAGAAGGCGCGGCTGCCCCCGTCGTGTTGGCGGTGACCGCCACCGGGCGTGAGGCGGAGGACCTGGTGCAGGCCCTGGACGCGTTCCTGCCCGCCGGCAGCATCGCCGAGTTCCCCAGCTGGGAGACCCTCCCGCACGAGCGGCTCTCCCCGCGCTCGGACACCGTCGGCCGCCGCCTCTCCGTGCTGCGCCGGCTGGCCCACCCGGAGGCCTCCGGCACGCCGCTGCGCGTCGTTGTCGCCCCCGTCCGCGCCGTCGTGCAGCCGATCGTGGCGGGGCTCGGCGAGCTGGTGCCCGTGACCCTGACGGTGGGCCAGGAGGCCCCGTTCGGGGACGTGGTGAAGAACCTCGCCGCCGCAGCCTACGCCCGGGTGGACATGGTCACCCGGCGCGGCGAGTTCGCCGTCCGCGGCGGCATGCTGGACGTCTTCCCGCCCACCGAGGACCACCCCATCCGGGTGGAGTTCTTCGGCGACGAGGTCGAACAGATGCGCTGGTTTGCCGTCGCCGACCAGCGCTCGCTGACCGCCCCCGGCGTGCACCACCCCACCGAACTGCACGCGCCGCCGTGCCGCGAAATCCTCATCACCCCCTCCGTGATGTCCCGCGCCGCGACGCTGAAGTCCCAGCTGCCGGCCGCGGCGGACATGCTGGAGAAGATCGCCGGCGGCATCGCCGTCGAGGGCATGGAGTCCCTCGCCCCGGTGCTGGTGGACTCGATGGTTCCGTTCGTGGACCAGTTCCCGGCCGGTTCGATCACCGTCGTGATCGAACCCGAGAAGGTCCGCACCCGCGCCCACGACCTCGCCGCCACCAACGAGGAATTCCTTGAGGCGGCCTGGTCCACGGCCTCCGACGGCGGGGCCGCGCCGCTGGATCTGAGCGCCGCCGCGTCCGAGGCGCTGCACTCGGCCAGCTTCCGGTCCCTGGCCGAGACCCGTGCCACCGCGCTGGAGCACCAGGTGTCCTGGTGGTCGATCAGCTCCCTGGCCAGCGACGAGGAGCTGCTGCCGGACATCGACGTCGTGAACCTGCACGCCCGCGAACCGCGCGGCTACCAGGGCGACGTCGCCGAGATGATGGACTTCATCGGCTCGCACGTGCGCGACCAGTGGCGGATCGTCGTCGCCACCGAGGGCCCCGGCCCCGCCCAGCGTCTCGCCGAACTCTTCCACGACAACGACATCCCCTGCGCCCGGGTCGAGACGCTGGAAGCCGAGCCGCAGCCGGGCCTGATCGAGGTCACCACCGCGTGCGTGGGCCGCGGCTTCGTCCTGGACGGGCTCAAGACCGCGCTGCTGACCGAGGCGGACCTGCTGGGCCGCACCTCCGCCGGGTCCACCAAGGACATGCGGAAGATGCCCTCCAAGCGCCGCAACGCCGTCGACCCGCTGCAGCTGCTCGCGGGCGACTTCGTGGTGCACGAACAGCACGGCATCGGCCGGTTCGTGGAGCTGATCCAGCGCAAGGTCGCCGGTGGCGGCGACGGCGTGCGTGAGTACCTGGTGCTCGAGTACGCCCCGTCCAAGCGCGGTGCCCCCGGCGACCGGCTCTTCGTCCCCACCGACCAGCTGGACCAGGTCACCCGCTACGTCGGCGGCGACACCCCGGTGCTGAGCAAGATGGGCGGCTCCGACTGGGCCAGCACCAAGTCCAAGGCCCGCAAGGCGGTCAAGGAGATCGCCGGCGAACTGATCCGGCTTTACTCCGCCCGGATGGCCTCCCGCGGCCACGCCTTCGGCCCGGACACGCCCTGGCAGCGTGAGCTCGAGGAGGCCTTCCCCTATGTGGAGACCCCGGACCAGTTGACGACCATCAACGAGGTCAAGGCGGACATGGAGCGGGAGATCCCGATGGACCGCCTGGTCTCCGGCGATGTGGGCTACGGCAAGACCGAGATCGCCGTCCGGGCCGCGTTCAAGGCCGTCCAGGACGGCAAGCAGGTGGCCGTGCTGGTGCCCACCACCCTGCTCGCGCAGCAGCACTACGAGACGTTCACCGAGCGGTTCTCCGGCTTCCCGCTGCGGGTCCGCCCGCTGTCCCGTTTCCAGGCCGCCAAGGAGGCCAAGGAGACGGCCGAGGGCGTCAAGACCGGCGCCGTCGACGTCGTGATCGGCACCCACCGGCTGCTGTCCAAGGACTTTGAGTTCAAGGACCTGGGCCTGGTGATCGTGGACGAGGAGCAGCGCTTCGGCGTCGAGCACAAGGAGGCGCTGAAGAAGATGCGCACCAACGTGGACGTCCTGGCCATGAGCGCGACGCCGATCCCGCGCACCCTGGAGATGTCGCTCACCGGCATCCGCGAGACCTCCACCCTGGCCACCCCGCCGGAGGAGCGCCACCCGGTGCTGACCTACGTGGGCCCGTACACGGACAAGCAGACCTCCGCCGCGATCCGCCGCGAGCTGATGCGCGAGGGGCAGGTCTTCTTCGTGCACAACCGGGTCTCCACGATCGAGCGCACCGCCGCGAAGATCCGCGAACTCGTGCCGGAGGCGCGCGTGGAGGTGGCGCACGGCAAGATGTCCGAGAGCCGGCTGGAACAGATCATCGTGGACTTCTGGGAGAAGCGCTTCGACGTCCTGGTCTGCACCACCATCATCGAGACCGGCCTGGACATCTCCAACGCCAACACCTTGATCGTCGACGGTGCGGATAAGTACGGGCTCTCCCAGCTGCACCAGCTGCGCGGTCGCGTGGGCCGCGGCCGGGAACGCGCCTACGCCTACTTCCTCTACCCCTCGGAGAAGCCGCTGGGCGAGGTGGCGCTGGAACGGCTCAAGGCCGTCGCCACCCACAACGAGCTCGGCGCCGGGATGCAGCTGGCCATGAAGGACCTCGAAATCCGCGGCGCCGGCAACCTGCTCGGCGGCGAACAGTCCGGCCACATCCAGGGCGTCGGCTTCGACCTCTACATCCGGCTGGTGGGCGAGGCCGTGGCGGACTACCGCGGCGAGGCCGAGGAGAAGGCCGCCGAGATGAAGATCGAGCTGCCGGTCAACGCGCACCTGCCGCACGACTACGTCCCGGGCGAACGGCTGCGCCTCGAGGCCTACCGAAAGCTGGCCTCCGCCCTGACCAACGAGGCCATCGAGGAGGTCGAGGCCGAGCTGGTGGACCGCTACGGCGAGCTGCCGCTGCCCGCGCAGAACCTCGTGGCCGTGGCCCGATTCCGGGTCGGGGCGCGCGAGGCGGGCTTGACGGACGTCGCCCTGCAGGGGAACTTCATCAAGTTCTCGCCCGCCCAGCTGCCCGAGTCCAAGCAGATGCGGCTGGCCCGCATGTACCCGGGCTCGCAGACCAAGCCGGCGCTGGACGCGGTGCTGATTCCCAAGCCCAAGACCGCCCGGATCGGCGGCCGCGACCTGCAGGACGCCGAGATCCTGGCCTGGGCCAACAGCGTCATCGAGTCGATCTTCACCGACGCCCCGCCCGCCGCGGGCTAGGCCGTGATGGGAGGACACCACGCCGCGTCAGGTGCCGCGGCGTGGGTGGCTATTGCCTCGACCGGGCCGTACACGCTCGGCTGGTACCCGCTGGACCCCGCCGGGATCGTCATCGGCGGGATGGCGACGGCGGGGACGGCGCTGATCTGCGACTGGGACCACCGCTCGTCCACGGTGGCGCACGCGCTGCCGCCGCTCTCGAACCTGATCGCCGTGGGGATCGAGAACGCCTCCGGCGGCCACCGCCAGGGCACCCACTCGGTGCTGGGGGCCGCGTTCTTCGTGCTGCTAGCCGCGCTGGCCGGGAAGATCCAGCTGCAGACCGACTGGGGCCTGCTCTCGGTGGGCGCCGGACTGCTGTGCATGTTCCTGATCAACATCGCCGCGAAGGCCCTGAAGCTCTTCCCCAAGTACGGGGTGGTCAGCAACTGGATCTTCGCGCTCACCATGGCCGGGCTGGTGACCTGGTTCGCCCCGCACCAGTGGTCCTGGCTGCCGGTGTCCATGCTGACCGGCGTGCTGGTGCACATCATCGGGGACATGATCACCACCGGGGGAGTGCCGCTGCTGTGGCCGATCGTGGTCAAACCGCCGAAGTTCCTGCGGAGGCTGCCGCTGGTCAAGGACGTCTGGAAGGCCAACGGGGCGTTCTCCATCCCGCTCCTGGGCCGGGCCGGTTCGCGGCGCGAGTGGCTGGTGCTGATCCCCGTCGGCGCCTACGCCATGGTGGGAATGTGCGTCGCCGCCGTCGACGTCGCCCGCGGGCACTTCCCGGCGGCGGTCGCCTTCGGCTCCGCCGTCGTCGGCCGTCTGCTCGGCACGGGAAGCTAGCCGCGCCCGTCCGGAACCGGCCGTTAAACGACTGAAGCCCCGGCGGACCGGGGCTTCAGTTGTTGAACGAGGCTTAGTGTTCGCCGGCCGAGTCCGAGCGGCCGGTGATGGTCTGCGGGATCCAGAACGCCAGGGCGAACAGCACCAGGCAGGCAAGCATCGGCCAGGGGTTGCCCAGGGTCAGGAACGACAGCGAGTACAGGGCGCCGAAGAAGAGCGCCATCATGATGATAAACAGCACCACGCTGGATGCCAGGTTGTTCTCGCCCCGACGGGTTTTGGCGGTCTTACCGTTGTTGCTGGACATTCGTTCCTCCTCGGCCCCGCGGGGCTGTAAAAACTGTGGCGGCGTGCTTCCGGTGCGGCGCTCAGTACGCGGACGAACCCTGTTCGCCCTTGACGATCGCGATGCCGGAGCTGGCGCCAATACGTGTTGCACCAGCAGCTATCATAGCCTGCGCGTCGGCGAGGGACCGCACGCCGCCGGAGGCCTTGACGCCCAGGTCCGGTCCCACGGTGCGGCGCATCAGGGTGACGTCCTCGACCGTCGCGCCGCCGCCGTTGAAGCCGGTGGAGGTCTTGACGAAGTCGGCGCCGGCCTCGACGGCGGCCTCGCAGGCGAGGACCTTCTGCGCGTCGTCCAGCAGGGAGGTCTCGATGATGACCTTGAGGATGGCGCCGCCGGCGTGGACGGTCTCGGCCACGGCACGGATGTCATCGACCAGGGCGCCCTTGTCGCCGGCGCGGGCGGCGGCGATGTTGATCACCATGTCGATCTCGTCCGCGCCGTCGAGCACGGCGCCGCGGGCCTCGAACGCCTTGACGTCGCTGGGGGTCGCGCCGAGCGGGAAGCCGATCACGGAGCAGGTCAGCACGCCGGAGCCCTTGAGGGCGGTCTTGACGGTCTTGACCCAGATCGGGTTCACGCAGACGGACTTGAACTGGTACTCGGCGGCCTCGGAGCAGACCTTGAGCACGTCGGCCTCGCCGGCCTCCGGCTTGAGCAGGGTGTGGTCGATGAACGCGGCGATGTTGCCGGTGCCGTGGTGGAGGTCCTGGCCGGTGCCGGAGGCCCCGGCCGTGGTGGCGTCGTTGCTCATGGTGGTCCCTTTCCTGACGGGACGGATCATGGCCGGCCCGGCTGCTGACGCGGCGCGCGTCGTGGCTTCTCAGTGCACCATCTTGCCATATGGGAACACGCCGGCCGGGGCTCAGGCGGCGGCAGCGACGGGGATCTGGAGGCAGGCCTGCACGAGCCCGGCGGCGCAGATGCTGGCGGCTGACCCGGCGGCCACCAGCAGGCCCAGCCGGACGCCGTCGAGCGCCGCGGCGTCGCCGATCGCCCAGATCCCGGGCACGGAGGTGCGGTAGTCGGCGCCCACCAGGATGCCGCCCTGGGCGGCGGTGGCCAGCCCGGCGGTGCGGGCCAGCGCGTCCCGGGAGATCCGCTCCTCGGCGAGGACCACCAGGTCACCGCTCATGCTCGAGCCGTCCTCGAAGACGATCCCGGAGGCCGGCAGTACGGACCCTGCGAGGGTGGGGACGACGGCGGCGGGCCGCAGCGTGGTGCGGACTGGGCGGACGCCGCGGGCCCGCAGCACCGCCTCGGCCTGGCCCGCTGCCGTGCCCGTGCCCACCAGGATGCCCAGCGGCCGCCGGCCCAGGACCCGGGTGACGTCCTTGACCGCGTCGCCGAGGGTGCCGGCGTCGTCGATCGTGGAGTAGCTCAAGCACCGGCCCGAGCCCTCGATCGGGGCCAGGGCCGGGGCCGAGCCGGTGGCGATGACCAGCTGGTCGTAGCCGAATTCGAGGCCGTCCGCCGTCGTCACCCGCCGCTGCTCGGCGTCGATGAAGCTGGCGGGCTGGCCGAACCGGACCGAGACCTGGGGGAGGACGGCCAGCTCCAGCAGTTCCGCCGGGGCGTCGTCCCGGTTGCTGAGGACCGTGATGGCGCCGCCGAACGGGGTGCGGGTGAGCTGGCGGACCAGGGCCTGCGCCGCCGGACCGGCCCCGGCGATCACGATCCGCGGCGAGGAGGCCACGGTGGTTGCGGCGGTGCTGGCGGCGGAGGATTTCGGTGCGGACATGTGCTGGCCCTTTCGCTGGCGGGCCTGCTGGTGTGGCCCCTGTTTCTGTTGTTCCCCAGCGTAGGAGGCCGGTTTTTCGCGCACGTTTCTTCGGTGTTGCGGTATTTTCGCTCCCTGTTCGCCAATTGTTACCAGCTGGTAATGGCGTGGCTCACACCCGGAGCCGGTAGCCCCGTTTCACCACAGTTTCCACCAGCGAGGCGTCCGGCAACGCGGACCGGAGCCGGCTGACCGTCATGTCCAGCGCGTGCACCGAGCCGCGCAGTTCCAGCAGTTCCGAGAGCGACTCCCGGGACAGCACGGCGCCGCCGGCTCCCAGCAGCGCCCGCATCAGCAGCAGCGGCGCGGGTGCCAGTTCCACGGGGTCGCCGTCGATCCGCAGCGACCGGCCGCGCAGCTCCACCGCGCCGGCGGCGGTGTCCAGCCGGCGGACGTGGTTCAGGGCCAGGTGTTCGCAGACCAGCCGGATCAGCGCGCCCATCCGGAACCGTTCCGGCACCAGCGGCTGCACGCCGGCGTCGACCAGCGGCTGGGCGGTGATGGGGCCGACGACGGCGGTGGCCACCGTGGTCTTCAGCGCCGCGACCAGTTGCTTGTACAGGCCCATCTCGTGCGCGGTGCTCCACAGCGCATCGACGGCTGGGGCGGAGGTGAACGTCAGCACGTCGAGGCTGCCGTTGCAGGCGGCCTCGATCAGCTTGGGCAGCCGGCCGGCGCCCTCGGGTTTGACCCAGCGGTAGGGGGTGACGGTCATGACGTTCGCCCCGGACATCCGGAGCCGCTCCAGCTGCCGGACGTCGGTGTAGCCGTGCAGCTGGACGGCGACGGTCTTGCCGCGCACACCCTCGGCCAGCAGCATGTCCACCAGGGTGGCGGTGGTCTCGTCGCTGCTGATCCCGACGTCGGCCAGGCCGGCCGCGCGCACGGCGCCGCGGGCCTTGGGCCCGCGGACGAACATCCGGGTGGCGCCCAGGGTCTCCAGCAGCTGGTCGCCGATGCCGAAGCTGTCCGCCGCCTCGCACCAGCGGCGCATGCCGTAGGCGGTGGTGGCGATGCACAGCTGCGGCCGGGCCTCGATGATGGCGCGGCTGTCCTCGATCAGCCGGTGGTCCTCCTGCACCGGGGCGATTTTCAACGCCGGGGCGTGCAGCACCTCGGCGCCGCGGCGTTCCAGGGCCTCGATCAGGTCCTGCGAGCGGCGGTGCGAGGTGACGCCGATCCGGAAGCCTTCCAGCGGCAGGTCGGCGGATCCGGCGGCGTCGGTGGCGGTGCCGGCCAGGCTGTTCACGGTCACGGCGCTCACGCCCCGACCAGGGACGCCGCGAGGCGGTCCAGTTCGGCAGCGGCGGCGTCGCAGCCCCGGTTCGCCTCCGCGACCCGGACCACCTCGCCGATCACCAGGACGGCGGGGTTGCCGCAGCCGGCGGCGGCCGTGGTGATGCCGCCCAGGTCCGCGATGGTGGTGCGCTGGCCGGGCTGGTAGCCGCGCTCGATCACCGCCACCGGCATATCCGCGCGCATCCCGGCCCGGCGCAGCCCGGCCGCCAGCTGGTGCAGCGTGCCGATGCCCATCAGCACCACGATGGTCCCGCCGAGCCCGGCCAGGTGCCGGTGCTCGTCTTCGGTCAGCGGGGCATGGCCGGAGACCACCGTGAACAGGCGGCTGACCTCGCGGTGCGTGACCGGGATGCCGGCGGCGGCCGGGACGGAGACGGCGCTGGTGACCCCGGAAATGACCCGGACCGGCAGCCCGGCGCGCACGCAGGCGGCCACCTCCTCGCCGCCGCGGCCAAAGACGTACGGGTCGCCGCCCTTGAGCCGGACCACGTTCGCGCCGGCCAGGGCGGCGGCGACCATCAGCTCCTCGATGCCGGCCTGGCTGACCTTGTGGTGGCCGGGGGTCTTGCCCACGTCCACGAGGTCAGCGGTGGTCAGGGACGGCAGGTCCTGGTGCGGTGCCAGCCGGTCGTAGAAGACCACGTCGGCGTCGCGCAGGGCGGCGACCGCGGCGACGGTCAGCAGCTCCCCGGCTCCGGGGCCGCCGCCCACCAGGGTGACGTGCCCTGGCGGGCCGGCCGCGGGTTCGGCGGCGACCGGCACCCCGGCGGCGCGGAACCGGTCCAGGCGGGCCGGCCAGCCGGGCTGGCCGTCGTCCACCGCGGCCACCAGGAAGGGCAGCGGACCCGCGGCAGTCGGGGCGTCCGGGCCGGTGAGGCGGCTGACGACGGCGCCGGCGGCCCGGTAGCGCAGGACGGCCTGCCGGGCGGCGGCGTCGGAGCCGGCGACCAGGACGGTCCGGCCGGTGAGTTCGATGCTGAGCTGCATGCTTAGACCCTGCTTTCGGTGGGTTCGCCGGCGGCGGGGCCGGCCGACCTGACGGGGATGGTCGTGGCGATCAGCCGGGAGCGTTTCTCTTCCGCGGTGGCGGGCCGCATCTGGCCGCGCTCGTCGGGGACGAGGGTGATGGAGTCGTCCTTCTGGTCCGGGGCGTTGACGAAGGAGCGGAAGCGGCGCAGCCGGTCCGGGTCCTGCAGGGTCTCGGCCCACTCGTCGACGTAGGTGTCCACGTGTTTGGCCATGGCGGCCTCCAGGTCCGCGGCGATGCCCAGGCTGTCGTGCACCACCACGTCCTCGACGTGGCGGATGCCGCCGTCGAGCTCCTCCTGCCAGCGGGCGGCGCGCTGCAGCCGGTCGGCGGTGCGGATGTAGTACATGAAGTAGCGGTCGATGTAGCGGATCAGCGTCTCGTCGTCGAGGTCCTTGGCGAGCAGCTGGGCGTGCGCCGGTGTGGCGCCGCCGTTGCCGCCGACGTAGAGGTTCCAGCCGTCCGCGGTGGCGATCACGCCGACATCCTTGCCGCGGGCCTCGGCGCATTCGCGGGCGCAGCCGGAGACTCCCATCTTCAGCTTGTGCGGGCTGCGCAGGCCGCGGTACCGGAGTTCCAGGCGGATGGCCATGGCCACCGAATCCTGCACCCCGAAGCGGCACCAGGTGGACCCGACGCAGGATTTTACGGTGCGCAGGCTCTTGCCGTAGGCCTGGCCGGATTCGAACCCGGCGTCCACCAGCAGCTTCCAGATCTCCGGGAGCTGTTCCAGCCGGGCCCCGAACATGTCGATCCGCTGGCCGCCGGTGATCTTCGTGTACAGGCCGTACTTTTCGGCGACGGCGGCGATCACGCCGAGTTTCTGCGGCGTGATCTCGCCGCCCGCGATCCGCGGCACCACCGAGTAGGTGCCGTCCTTTTGCATGTTCGCCAGGGCCCGGTCGTTGGTGTCCTGCAGGGTGCCGCGGCCGGCGTCGAGGACGTAGGCGCCGTGCTGGCTGGCGAGGATGTTGGCGATGGTGGGCTTGCAGATATCGCAGCCCTCCCCGCTGCCGTAGCGGGCCATGACGTCCTCGAAGGAGGTCAGTGCCAGCACCCGGATGGCGTCGAAGAGTTCCTGGCGGGAGAGTCCGATGTGTTCGCACAGCGCCGTGGAGACCTCGACGCCGGACTTGGTGAGTTCGCCGTCGAGGAGCTTCTTGAGCATCGGGACGCAGGACCCGCAGCTGGTGCCGGCGCGGGTGCAGCCCTTGAGCCCGGGGAGGTCCCGGACCGGTTCGCTGCCCTCGCAGGCGCCGCAGCCGTTAACGGCATCGCGGATGGCCCCGGCGGCCACGTTGTTGCAGGAGCAGAGGACGGCGTCGTCGGGCAGCTCGGCCGCGAGGGCGTCGACCCCGCCGCCAGCCGCGGTGAGGTAGGCGCCGGGTTCGGCCGGCAGTGTCCGGCCCAGCAGCGGCCGCAGCGCGGTGTACGGGGCGGCATCGCCGACGAAGATCCCGCCGAGCAGGGTGGTGGCGTCGTCGGTGGTGACGATCTTTTGGTAGACGCCGCGGGCCGGGTCCGCGTAGACGATCTCCAGCGCGTGGCCGGTGCGGGCGAAGGCGTCGCCGAAGCTGGCGACGTCGACGCCGGAGAGCTTGAGTTTGGTGGCGGTGTCGAAGCCGGGGAAGGTCGCGGCGCCGCCGTGTAGCCGGTCCGCGACGATTTCCGCCATCGTGTTCGCCGGCGCCACCAGGCCAAGGCACATGCCGCCGAAGTTGGCCACCTCGCCGATCGCCCAGATCCCGGGGACCTCGGTGCGGCAGTCCTCGCCGATGACGACGCCGCCGCGCGGGCCGAGCCGGAACTGCTGCGGGCCGTCGTCGCCGGGGCGGAACAGCTCGTCGCGGGGCCGCACGCCGACGGCGGTGATGACGATGTCGGCGTCGACCACGCGCCCATCGGCCAGCAGCACGCCGGTGACCTGTCCGGCGTCGTCGGAGAGCACCTCGGCGGGGAAGACGCCGCCGTGGACGGTGAAGCCCTTGGCCTCGATCAGCCGGCCGAGGGCCTGCCCGGCGCCCTCGTCCAACTGGGTATTCATCAGCCAGGGGGAGCCGTTGATGACGATCGGATTGGCGCCGAGCTGGGCGGTGCCGGCAGCCGCCTCAAGGCCCAGCAGCCCGCCGCCGACGGTGACGGCGTTGACAGTGCGGCCCAGCGCCGCGGTGAGGTCCGCGATTTCCTGGTTGATGGCCCGGACGTCCTCCAGGGTGCGGTAGACGTGGGTGTGTTCGGCGCCCGGGATGGGCAGGCGGGCCGCGTCCGAGCCGGTCGCGACCACCAGCTCGTCGTAGGGGTAGACGGTGCCGGCGGCGGTCTGCACGGTTTTCGCGGCGGTGTCAATGCCGGTGGCGCGCTCGCCGGTCCGGAGCGTGAGCGCCTCGTTCTCCCACAGGGAGGCCTCGCCCAGGGTGAGGTCCACGCCGGTATCGGTCAGCGCCTTGCTCAGCGCCACCCGGTCGTAGGGCAGGTGGGCCTCCTCGGTCAGCACGGTGATCTGCCAGCCGGCCAGGCCACGGGCGTGCATGGCCTCCACGAAACGGTGCGCTGCGGGGCCGCCGCCGGCGACGACGACGCGGCGCGCCGCGGCGGGTGCGGGGGAGGAGGAAGGGCGGGGGCTGGCGGTCTGTCCGGTCACGGGTGGCCTTTCGTTGGGCCGCAGGCGGTGTGCTGCAACATCTCCGGCCAGCCTAGGCAGCGGCAGTTTCGCGTCAGTTTCCCGATTGTTTCGTGGTCTTAACTTCTGCATCACGGACGGGTTTCGGCCCGGGTGAGGTCTCTTTTACCGGCCGGACACATGGGCTGTATGCGGCCGTTACACGACAGTCCTAGCGTGGGGGAATGGCCGCAGTGGCGGCCGGAAAACCGGACAGCAAGCAGGGAGGAGCCCCGGATGACTGCCGTACTGGATGACGCGGCCCGCAGTTTTGCGGAGCAGATGGCGGGAACGCACGGGACCGGCTGGCACCGGATCTGCGCGGTGCAGGACCTGGAGCCGGGCTGGGGTGAGGCGGCGCTGGTCGCGGGGCGGCAGGTGGCCGTGTTCCGCACGGCCGGCGGTGAGGTCTACGCCGTCGACCACGCCGACCCGGCCACCGGAGCGCACGTCATGGCACGGGGGATCACCGGGTCCCGGGGGACCCGGCGGACCCTGGCGTCCCCGTTGCACAAGGAGGTCTACGACCTGCTGACCGGGGAGTGCCTCGGCAACCCGGAGCTGCGGCTGGCCACCTACCCGGCGCGCGCTGCCGACGGTTTCATCGAAATCCGTCTTTAGCCCCGCACGGCAGCCCGAGGGTTTAGAGGCCCAGGGCCTCGCGCACGTCGGCCAGCACCGCGTCCAGCGCGGCGCGGGCCTCCTGCCGGGCCTGGGGCAGGCCGGCGGCGGATTCCACGCCCCGGATCACCTCCAGGTAGCACTTGAGCTTCGGCTCGGTGCCGCTGGGCCGGATGATCACGCGGCTGCCGTCGCGGGTCAGGTAGAGCAGGCCGTCGGTGGGCGGAAGCTGTTCGCTGCCCTCGGCCAGGTCCGCGGCGGTCTCCACGGCGGAGCCGCCGAAGGATTCCGGCGGGCTGACCCTCAGCCGGTTCATCATGGCGTCCAGCAGGCCCAGGTCCGCCACCCGGATGCTGAGCTGGTCGCTGGCGTGCAGGCCGTGCACCAGATACAGCTCGTCGAGGGTGTCGAAGATGGTCCGGCCGGCGGCCTTGGCCGCGGCGGCGAGTTCGGCGATCAGCACGGCGGCGGAGATGCCGTCCTTGTCGCGGACCAGGGACGGGGCCACGCAGTAGCCCAGGGCCTCCTCGTAGCCGTAGAGCAGGTGCGGGACGCGGGCGATCCACTTGAAGCCGGTGAGGGTTTCCTTGTGCTCGTAGCCGGCGGCGGTGGCCACACGGGCCAGCAGCCGGGAGGAAACGATGGAGTTGGCGAACACGCCGGCGGTTTCGCCGTCCTGCGCGGCGCCCGCGGCACCCGCGGCAGCCCCGCCGTCGGCCGCGAGCCGGGCGGCCACGTGCGCGCCCAGCAGGGCGCCCACCTCGTCGCCGCGCAGCATCCGCCAGGCGCCGGTGTCCGGGTCCTTGGCCGCCACCGCTGCGCGGTCGGCGTCGGGGTCGTTGGCGATCACGATGTCCGCGTCCACCCGGGCCGCGGTCTCCAGCGCCAGGTCAAGGGCGCCGGGTTCCTCGGGGTTGGGGAAGCTGACGGTGGGGAAGTCCGGGTCCGGTAGGGCCTGCTCGGTGACCAGGGTGACGTCCGCGAAGCCGGCGGCGTTCAGCACGGCGACGGCGGTTTCCCCGCCCACGCCGTGCATGGGGGTCAGGACGATCTTCAGGTCGCGGGCCGGGAAGTGCTCCGGCATCACCAGCGCCGCGACGGCGGCCTGGTAGTCGGCGGCGATGGAGGGCTCCAGGACCGTCCAGCCGTCCCCGGCGAGGGCGATCGACTCGAGTGCGCCGACGGCGTCGATCTCGGCGGCGATCCGGGCGTCGTAGGGTGCCACGATCTGGGCGCCGCGGCCGGACTCCTCGACGGCGTGCCGGCCCAGGTAGACCTTGTACCCGTTGTCCTGCGGGGGGTTGTGGCTGGCGGTGACCATCACGCCGCCGTCGCAGTCCAGGGCGCGGACGGCGTAGGCCAGCAGCGGGGTGGGCAGCGCGGCGGGCATCAGGAACGTCTCGATGCCGGCGGCGGTGAAGATGGCGGCGGTCTCGCGGGCGAACACGTCCGAGTTGTGCCGGGCGTCGTAGCCGACGACGGCGCGCGGCCGGGTGCCGGCGGCGGCCCGGCCGACGGCGCCGGTGAGGAAGGCGGCGAGCCCGGCGGCGGCGCGCCGGACCACCACGCGGTTCATGCGGTTCGGGCCCGGGCCGAGGGCGGCGCGCAGGCCGGCCGTGCCGAACTCCAGGGTGCCGCTGAAGCTGTCCGCGAGTTCCTGGCGGGCGCCGGGAGCGCCTTCCTCGGTGAGGCGGATGAGCTCGGCCAGGGCGGCGGCGGTGGCCGGATCCGGGTCCTGTCCGGCCCAGGCGCGGGCTTCGCCCAGGAGAACATTCAGTGCGGCATCGGAAGACGTCATGGATACCAAACTAGCGGCAAACCGGGGGCCGGCGCGCCGCGACAAGCGCGCGCGGCCTTACAGTTCCATCACGTCCGGACCCTCCGCAGGGCTTGCTCAGGATTGCCGCAGGAGAGCCCCACCGGGCCCCTTGGCCCGTTGACACCCCAATTTCCGGACACATAGCGTCTGGAATGTGAGGATGGGGCGAGGGGTGGAGTGGGCGCTGCACGCGTGCGTCGCCATGTCCTGGACCCCCGCGGGCGAGGCCGTCAACAGCGGCCGGCTGGCGGCCCTGTACGGCCTGCCCGCCGCCTACCTGAACAAGCAGCTGCAGGCGCTGGTCCGGGAGGGCATCCTGGTCTCGGTCTCGGGCCCGCGCGGCGGGTTCGCGCTGGCCCGGCGGCCGGATGCCGTCACGGTCCTGGACGTGGTGCTGGCGGTCGAGGGCCAGGAACCGGCCTTCCGCTGCGAGGGCATCCTGGGCAACGTCCCGGGCGCCGGGGAGCGGGACGATTTCACCCGGTCCTGCCTGGTCGCCCAGACGATGCGGCAGGCGGAACTGGTGTGGCGGCAGACCCTGGCCCGGCAGACCATCGCCGGGATCGCCGACTCGATGGAGCGGCGGTTCCCGGAGGACCGGGCCAGGACCGTGGCGCGGCTGGCGGCAGGCTGAACCGGACTGCCTAGAGCTTGGCGATGATTTCCGCGAGCAGCTTGGAGATGCGCGGTCCCGCGGCCTGGCCGGCCTCGAGGACCTCTTCGTGGCTCAGCGGAACCGGGCTGATGCCGGCGGCGAGGTTGGTCACCAGTGAGATGCCGAAGACCTCCATGCCGGCGTGACGTGCGGCGATGGCCTCCAGCGCGGTGGACATGCCCACCAGGGAAGCGCCGATCCGCTTGGCGTACTGCACCTCGGCCGGGGTCTCGTAGTGCGGGCCGGTGAACTGCGCGTAGACGCCCTCGTCCAGGGTGGGGTCCACCTCGCGGGCCAGGCCGCGGATCCGGGAGGAGTAAAGGTCGGTCAGGTCCACGAACGTGGCGCCCTCCAGCGGGGAGGTGGCGGTGAGGTTGATGTGGTCGCTGATCAGCACCGGCGTGCCGGGAGCCCAGTCCTCGTTCAGGCCTCCGCAGCCGTTGGTCAAAACCAGGGTCTTGCAGCCGGCGGCGGCGGCGGTCCGGACCCCGTGCACCACGGCGCGGACGCCCTTGCCCTCGTAGTAGTGCGTGCGGGCGCCGAGCACCAGGGCGCGCTTACCCTCGCGGGTGAGCACCGAGCGGATGGTGCCCACATGGCCCACAACCGACGGGGCGGAGAAGCCAGGGACCTCGTCCGCGGACAGGGTGGCGGTGGTCTCGCCGATCAGTTCGGCGGCGTCCCCCCAGCCCGAGCCCAGCACCAGGGCGATGTCGTGGCTGTCGACGCCGGTCTCCTCCGCGATGTAGTCGGCGGCGGCGCGGGCGGCGTCGAAGGGGTCAGTGTTCAGGAATTCCGTGTTGCTCACTGGAACAAGCTACCCTGCCGCCCCCGCGCTGCCCAGCACCGTGGCTTGGTGGCGCCGGTCCGGATGATGGACAATGGATGATTGTGACTACGCATCCCGATTTCAGTGCACCCCGTATCGCGATCCTCGGCGGAGGGCCGGGTGGCTACGAGGCGGCCATGGTCGCCGCCTCGCTGGGAGCGCAGGTCACCATCATCGAGCGCGCCGGCCTCGGCGGCTCCGCCGTACTCACCGACGTCGTTCCCTCCAAGACCCTCATCGCGACGGCGGACCTGATGACCCGCGTGGGCGAGGCGGGGGAGCTGGGCGTGAAGTTCGACGTCGACGGCGGCGACTGCATCCCCACCATGCGCGCGGACCTCAAGCACATCAACGACCGCCTCCTGGGCCTGGCCCGGCAGCAGTCCGCCGACATCCAGCGCGGCCTCGAGGGCCAGAACGTGCGCGTCATGCTCGGCTCCGGCAAGATGCTCGACAACCACACGCTCGAGGTCCTGACCGCGGACGGCGTGGAGACGGTCGAGGCGGACGCGATCCTGCTCGCCGTCGGCGCCCACCCGCGCGAACTGCCCACCGCCCGCCCCGACGGGGAACGCATCCTGAACTGGGCGCAGATCTACAACCTCGACGAGCTGCCCGAGGAACTGATCGTGGTGGGTTCCGGCGTCACCGGCGCCGAATTCGCCTCCGCGTACAACGGCCTGGGTTCCAAGGTCACGCTGATCTCCTCCCGCGACCGGGTCCTCCCCGGCTCCGACGCGGACGCCGCCGAGGTCCTCGAGGGTGTCTTCGAACGCCGCGGCGTCACCGTGCTGTCCCGGGCCCGCGCCGAGACCGTGGAACGCACGGACGACGGCGTCGTTGTCACCCTGGCGGACGGCTCCACCGTCCGCGGCAGCCACTGCCTGGTGGCCGTCGGATCCATCCCTAACACCGCCGGCATCGGGCTGGAGGAGGCCGGCGTCGCGCTGACCGAGAGCGGCCACATCAAGGTCGACGGCGTCTCCCGCACCACGGCCCCGAACATCTACGCCGCCGGCGACTGCACCGGCGTCCTGGCGCTGGCCTCCGTCGCCGCCATGCAGGGCCGGATCGCCATCGCCCACTTCCTCGGCGACAGCGTCGCCCCGCTGAAGCTGCACCAGGTGGCCTCCAACATCTTCACCTCGCCCGAAATCGCGAACGTGGGCGTGTCCGAGGCGGACATCGACTCCGGCAAATACCAAGGCGACGTCGTCAAGCTTTCGCTGCGCAGCAACGCCCGCGCCAAGATGCGCAACCACCGCGACGGCTTCATCAAGATCTTCGCGCGCAAGGGCTCCGGCACCGTGATCGGCGGCGTCGTGGTGGGCCCGAACGCCTCCGAGTTGATCTTCCCGATCTCGCTGGCCGTGACGCAGAAGATGCACGTCGACGACGTCGCCAGCACCTTCACGGTCTACCCGTCCCTCAGCGGATCGATCTCAGAGGCGGCCCGCCGCCTGCACGTGCATATGTAGCACCGCGCCGCCCCCGGTCCGGACGCCGCCGCGCGGGCGGCCCGCTCCTAGAAGGGGTAGGGCGCGATGTCCGGTCGCATGGTGAGCCACTGGATCTCGGTGAAGGACTCCATGTTGGCGTGATGGCCGCCGATCCGTGAGCCGTTGCCGGAGTTCTTCGTGCCGCCGAAGGGGGAGTTGGCCTCGTCGGAGACTGTCTGTTCGTTGATGTGGACCTTGCCGGAGTCCAGCCGGTCGGCGATGGTCATGGCCAGGCCCACGTCGCCCAGGATGCCGATCGAGAGGCCGTATTCGTTGTCGTTGGCCAGCGCCACGGCCTCGTCCACGGTGGAGAACTTCATCACCGGGGCCACCGGGCCGAAGATCTCGTCCTTCCAGGCGGGGCTGTCCGTGTCCAGGTCCACCAGGACGGCCGGCTGGTAGAAGCGGCCGTCGTGGGTGCCGCCCGCGGCGAGCTTCGCGCCGGCAGCGACGGCGTCCTGGACGATCCCGTCCACCCGCTGCAACTGGCGTTCGTCGATCACCGGCCCGAGCGCCACGGTGCCGCTCTTCGGGTCGCCCACGGGCAGGTGGGCGGCCTTCTCGGAGAGGGCTGCGACGTAGTCGTCGTAGATGTCCTCGTGCACGATGTGCCGGCCGGCGGCCATGCAGATCTGGCCCTGGTGCATGAAGGACCCGAACGCCGCGGCGGAGGCCGCCTTGGCGATGTCCGCCCCGGGCAGCACGATCAGGGCGTTGTTGCCGCCCAGTTCCAGGTGGGCGCGCTTGAGCAGCCGGCCGGCGGTCTCGCCGATCTTCCGCCCGGCCGCCGTCGAACCCGTGAACGCGATGACGCTCACCTCCTCGGCCTCGACGACGGCGGCACCCACCTCCGCGCCGCCGGGCAGGAGCGAGAGAAGCCCCGGCGGGAGCCCGGCCTCCTCGAAGATGCGGATGACGCTGACGCCGCCGCACACCGTGGTCCGCGGGTCCGGCTTGAGCAGCACGGCGTTGCCGAGGGCCAGGGCCGGGGCGACGGCGCGGATGGAGAGGATCAGCGGGAAGTTGAACGGGGCGATCACGGAGACGACGCCGACGGGCCGGCGGCGGGCAAAGGACCAGCGGTTTTCGTTGGAGGTCAGGACGTCACCGGCCGGCAGCGAAGGCAGTGCGGAGGCCTCGTAGCATTCGTTGGCGGCGATGTGGGTTTCCAGGCCGGCCTTGGGAGGGATGCCGCCGGATTCGCGGACGATCCAGTCCTGGATGTCGGCGGCGTGCTCCTCCCAGAGCTGCCCGGCGCGGCGCAGGACGGCGGCGCGCTCCTCCGGGTTCCGGGCGGCCCATTCCTTCTGCGCCTTCGCCGCCGTGGCGGCGGCCTCCCGGACGTCATCCACCGAGGCGACCCCGTAGCTGCCCAGCTCCTCGCCCGTGGCCGGTTCGACGGCCGTGCCGGTCCCGCCGCCCCCGTCGCGCCAGCCGTTGAGGTAGATCTTGCCGTTCCAGAGGGCGGAGTCGAGCAGGGACATTCGTTGTCCTTTCGGCGTTCCGGACGGCGGGCGTCCGGCAGATGGGTGGTCCGGGGTCGGTTCCCGTCCATCACATGCTGTCCGGACACCGCCGTCAAGAGCCGTTTCACGCTAGGTGCGCGGTGCCGTCAGCCGGCGTTGACGAACTTGATGCACTGCCCCTGGTTCTTGAATGACGGCAGGAAGGACTTCCAGCCGTCGTCCTTGCAGGCCTGTGCCGAGAGGGGGACGACCGCTTTCTCTCCGGTCCGCTGGTCCCAGGCGCTCATGCCGTTGTTCGCGGCGCTGAGGGCGGCCATGGACGGGTAGCGGCCGGCCTCCGTCGATCCAAAAACGACGAAGCCCCACTCGCTCGGTTGGGCGGCGTCGCCGGGGCGGTTGCCATGGAAGGTGAAGTTGGCGTTATCGATCAGGAAGTCGCCCTTGGTGTTGTAGAGGGTGTTCCCCTCGATCAGGCCGCTGCCGTTCGGGTTCAGGTAGGCGCCGCTGCGGAGGGAGTGGAAGGTGTTTCCGCTGACGGTGAGTCCGGGGATGCCGCCCTGGGTGACGAGTCCGCGGTTGGTCACCCAGCCGCTCATGGGCAGCGCCTGGGCCGGTCCGAACACGGTGTTGCCGGAAATGGTGACGTCCGCGGCGCCCACCTGGATGAATTCCTTGGGGTAGGGGACGTCGCTGGTGATGGTCAGGTTCGTCAGGGATGCGCCCGCCCCGGTGACCAGGACGGTCACGGCGTTTGCGGTCTGGGTCAGGGTGGCGCCGCCCGAGCCGGTGACGGTGACGTCTTTGGTGATCACCGTGGTGCCGGCGACGGTCAGCGGACCTTGGACCTGGATGGTGTCGCCGGGCGCCGAGGCGTCGACGGCGGACTGGATGGTGCTGAAGTCGCAGCCGGCGGTGCAGACGGTGCGCAGTTCGGCGGCGGTGGCGGCGGGTGCGCCGACGCCGGCTCCGACGACTCCGGCGGACAGCAGCAGGGCAAGAAGTGGCTTTTTCAAAGGTTCCCCCAGTGATGGAATGGCCGGCGCCGTGCTCGACGTCGGCGGGCCCGGCGCAAGCACCTGAGCGGTTCCGGCGGCGGGAGTTCAGGCAACCCTAGATCACGCCCGCGGCGGGATACGGAAAGCCGGGTACTTGTTTCTCACGGCTTCACTACTTGGTTTTCTCCGCCGCCGGGACTTAGGCCGCGGCGGCCCGCTTGCTTTCCGGCGTCGACTTTCCGCGCGTCATCAGGGACGCCACGAGGTAGATGGCTCCGGTGACCAGAGGAACACACTGGCCGCGGCGAGCGAGGCCGCCGGGCCGGACCTGGCCAGGACCGTGATCAACAGCGGGACGGCCCCCAGCGCCAGCAGCAGCCAGCCGGCCGTGCGGGTCCGTTCCAATCCCAGGACGGCGGCAGCGAACGCGAGCACGACGACGCCGATGGCGAGCACCGGACCATGAGCATTCTGGATATCGCGTGCCGCCGCCGGATCGAGGGCAAACCATATACAGACGGCGACGAGAACCGCCGTCAGCGCCACCAGCAACGGAGCGCTTCCGGCCGGCCAGAACCAGGCGAGGGCAGCGAGGACCAGAGCCGGTGCCGCCCAGGACAGGATCATCATCAGACCGGCCTGGCCGCCGGGCTCGTCCATCGCGTAGCCGCAGATGAACGCTCCGGCCACAAGGGTGAAGATCGTCATGAGCCCCAGGCCGGTTTTCATCAGGGTGCCGGCCCTCCGCTGAGGGTTTTTCTGCCGCCCGATGGCGACCCCCACCACGACCGCGAGGACGACGACGGCGATGGCCAGGATGATGGGGACGGACATTGTGCCTCCTGTCGAGGTGGCCTGTGACCATTGAAACGGTGCGGCCTAATGCAGCCAAGGGGAGGAAGCCCCGTGTTGCGGGGAGAGCCTTCAAGAACCCCCGACTAATTGAACCGTACCGGGTTTGATGCCGCTTCCTTTTTTGTGAAGGATGGCGATCATGCCCAAGCGATACCCCCAGGATCAGCGTGAGCGTGCCGTGCGGATGGTCCTGGACCACCTCAGTGAGTACGACTCCGTTTTCGCCGCCTGCTCCGCCATCGGACCCAAGCTGAACATCGGCAGGGAGTCCCTGCGCCGGTGGGTTCTCCAGGCCCAGATCGACGCCGACGAACGTCCCGGCGTCACCAGTGCCGAGCAGACCCGGATCAGGGAGCTGGAAAGTGAGAACCGGGAACTGCGGGAGGCCAACGAGATCCTGAAGAAAGCCTCGATTTTCTTCGCGAGGGAGCTCGACCCTCGCCGCCGCAAATAGCCGGATTCATCGACGAACTGCGTGCCGATGGCCACGGGGTCGAGCCGGCCTGCAAGGTCCTGCGTGAGCAGGGCGTTCAGGTCGCCCCGCGGACTTACCGGTCCTGGAAATCCAAAGCACCCGCTGCCCGGACTGTCACGGACGCTGCTATCGTCAACGCGCTGAAAGACACCGCAGAGAAACCCGAGTCCCTGTACGGACGGCGGAAAATGACAGCCTGGCTGCGCAGAGAGGGCCACGAAGTGGCCAGATGTACCGTCGACCGGCTCATGCGGGATGAAGCCATGAACGGCCTCGTCCGGGGCCGGAAACCCAAAGCCGTCGCGCCAGCGAAGGACTCCCAGCGGGCCCCGGATCTACTGAACAGGGACTTCACCGCGGCCCGGCCGAACGCCGTGTGGGTCACCGACTTCACCTATGTCAGAACGTGGGCCGGCTTTGCGTACGTGGCCTTCGCGATAGATGTCTTCTCCCGGGCGATCGTGGGCTGGCACGGCTCCACAATCAAGGACACGGACATGGTGCTCACCACCTTGAAGATGGCGCTCTGGCGCCGGGACCAGGCCGGAACGCCGGTCCCTGCTGGCATGGTTCATCACAGTGACGCCGGCTCCCAATACACCTCGATCCGGTTCGGAGAGGCACTGCTGCTTGAAGGCTTGGCGGCTTCCGTCGGCAGCGTCGGCGACGCGTACGACAACGCCCTCGCGGAATCCACGATCGGTCTGTACAAGAACGAATGCGTCCGCAAAGGCAGTCCCTTCATGACAGGCCCGCTAAAGCAGTTGGCGGATGTGGAGAAGGCGACCATGAACTGGGTCCACTGGTACAACACAGAGCGGCTGCACAGCACCTTGTCCATGATCCCGCCCGACGAGTTCGAGCAGAACTACTATGCTCAAATAGACGCCTCATCAGACGACGAGGCCACCAGCAAGAAGACGGCCTAAAACCCGGTACGGTTCAAATTGCCCTGAAGCCTGGCGTTCCCGGTGTAAGACGAAACGCAACACACTGTCGACTTCTCGGATGGCCTCACCATCTCGTCGCACACCGGCGGTGAGCAGGTCGGTAACCTGCTGGTCGGTGTCCTGCGCCTTTGTGGATACTCGGGCGCATTCCAATCAGCTTTGCCGTGTCATGCTGCCTATGTCTCGCAACGGTGTTTTGCTACTCCGAAATTTGTAGGAAGTAATGAGACATTCAGGTGAGCCACTTATCAGGGGTGCAGGACCGTTTATGTGTCTCGCAAGAGAGGTGTCCTTTATGCCTTGGGTTGTAAGACAGGGGTGCCGGAAGCGACTGCCATACTCAAGACCATGAAGACGCTGCTTGTAATCATAAATGTCCTGGCATTTGTCGTTTCCTTCGGTGCGATCCTCTGGGCGTGGTACATCGTCCGCAAGGACATGCGGGAGAATGCGGCGCTATTGATTCGGTTGAAAGAGATTGAGCGGGCGTATGCCAGCGAGCCAGCCGCGATCTTCGGCGGCGGTTCGCGCACCGATGAAATGCGGGCCGAGCAGCAGGCTGCCGGAAAGACCATGTTCACCTACGGCGACATAGATAACATGCCCGAGCTGGTCAAGCACCTGATCTAGAGCCATGCCGCCAGCGGCCTTGCCTTGCAGGTCTGGCTCGTCGGTGCTGGCTTGGCGCTAGGGGCGGCAGCGAATATCTGGTCGCTGTTCGTTCCAGTCGAGTAGTGCCGCCGCCGGTGGCCGCCGCTACTGCCCGCCAGGTCCCCGGGGACCCCCCCCCTTGAAGGGCCGGCCCCGGGTCCGGTTGTACATAGCTCCTCATTGGGCGCACGGGTTAGGAAGCCGCCATTTTGCCGAATTCCCCGCCATTGCTGTGGCATGGGTCCATTGAGGCGATCAGCTCTGGCGTGTCCGGTGCTGATGGCCATTCTCACTCGGCGGGGCTTTCAGAACACCCACCTTCCGAAGGTCCTCTACAGTTCCATCTCTACCAAACGGGGCTTCCTTGCCGAAAGGAAGCTGGTTCTGGAACGCCCACAGGCCAAGCGTGATCGGCTCGTGCAGTCCCTTGGCATCTTGCCAGTAGGAGAGCGAGCCTCCAAAGGCTCCGTCCTGGCGCAGCTTGATGTTCAGGGTGTTGCTGATCGCCCACATGTGGTCCGGCCGGACGCAAAGCTTCCGGTTGCAAATGTGATCCAAGACTTGCTTGGGCTTGTGGCCGCCGTAGAAGTAGACGTAACCAAAGCGGTGAGAGTACCAGCGGTCCCGGCCGATCCACATCATGCCGTAGCCGTCCTCGTTGGGCGTCTCCTTCCAAATCCAACAGCCGGTAACCCAGTCCGGACAGATGCCCTCCAGAAAGCGCGCCAGCGTCTTTTCCTGGGCGGCCTTCGTCCTCGTGGTCAGCGCCCGGCCCTCCTGCTGACGGCAGTATCCATGCCGTCTGGCTTGAAGACCGTTGCACCCCGCGAGCAGACACTTAGGTTGCTTCCGCCACCACTGCTGATAGTGCGTGGTGCACCGGTCCTGCGCCTTGTACGGCCGGCCGGTGGTGCAAGCTATCGGGTTGCCGTCGCGGTCCTTGCTACAGACTTTTTTGGGGGCCAACGGCCATCCAATCGTGTAGCGGATTTTCAACCACTCCATGGTACCGGATGCTTCGATCCGCCTTGTAAGTGGGCTGTTTGCTACTGTCGCATCCGCTTCGTCCGCCGCTATACCCTGTATGTGTTTGCGGCGGTGGCCCGGACTGTAGGCCGCGTAGCCCCAGCGGAGCGGCCCACTCGGTGACGCAGCAGGCATGATGGGCCATCTGGACGCAGTCGACAGGCGTGCGGTGTTATGGTGACCCCATCGCAAACCGCATCATATTTTCATGGGGGGAAAGTGCTTGATTGTCCCGGTGCTGCCGCGCGACCAAGGCGCCGCAGTCATCACCGGGACGTCTTTCCGGGTCGTGGCGGCAATGGTGCTGCTCGTGATCTTCGCTGTGGTCAGGGGTCTCGACAGCGTTCTCGGAATCCCGGCCGTGCCAACTCGGCTGTCTGCTCTGCTCGCCTTCACTGGCAGAACCATGGTCTTTGCCCCCCCCCGAATCATGGGAGGTTGCGCTGGCAGGGAGCCAGGCTCCGCATCCGACCGGCACCCCTGTGCTCATGCGTACCCCACCGGCGGCCCCCAGGCCCGTCGGTGGCGGGAACGAAGCGAAGACTACTAAGCCACAATTAGCTTCATCGTCCAGAAAGATAAGAACATGGCCATTCCGACAGTCTTTGTTAGTTCGACCTTTTATGACCTTAAATATGCGCGCGAAAGTCTGAAGCGTTTTATTGAGAACCTAGGGTATTCTCCTGTCCTCAGTGAGGCGGGCGCAGTGTTTTACGACCCGAAGACAACGGCTGCAGAGTCGTGCCTGAAAGAAGTATCAAATGTCGACATATTTGTACTACTGATCGGCGGCCGTTACGGTATGGAGCTCCCGGCATCGGGGCAGTCGGTAACGAATGCTGAGTTCCAAGCTGCGGTGGAAAAGAAGATACCTGTTTTTGCTCTGGTTGAACAGGGAACCTATAACGACTATGCCCTTTATCGTGCAAACGTTAGCAAACCCGAGCTTATTAACAACATGTCATTTCCTAACGCGGATAGTCCCAAGATTTTTGAGTTTATTGAGTCTGTCCAGAAGCGGGCGAATAACAATGCTCTGGTACCTTTCTCATCCACAAGCCAGATTGAGACATATCTACGAATGCAGTGGGCTGGGATGATGCACAGCTTTCTGACGCAAGGGAGTAGCGAAGCGCAGGTGGTAGACACTCTCGCGGTTCTGACAAATGTGAATGAGCGCGTTGAAGTAATCGCAGAGCAGATTCTGCGGACTGTTGGCACTTCGACCGATCGGCTCTACGTCCGACTGCTGCAGGATATGGTCCAGTCTTCAGCTGTATCTGACCTCCGATACATGAATGGGAGGCCCACCCCGGGTATTGTGCTAAGCAACGAAACGGTGGAGGACTGCGCGTCGGAGTTGGGAATCGATTTGAGAATCGCAGAACATGAAGATGCAGAATATGCCAACACCATCAGTGTAGATGGAAGTGTCTCTTCAGTGAGAATGGAGGAGCTGCAGAGGCGGTACGAGAATCTGAGGACTCGTCTCGTGGAAGCTGTCCACGAACACAGTTCAAGTACCGAAGATATTTTGCTCTATGAGAAAGCTCAGACTGAAGCGTGATCTCTACGTGGCGGGTCTTCCGGGGGTTGGGCCGACCCATGGATTAGCGGCGTGCGTCCTTCTTATTCTGACGTTGGGTGCCTACGCCTCCATCGCCAGGGAGTAGTGGGAGTCGGTCCCCACTGGCAAGGGCCCCCGACGCACCGCGTGCAAAGAGCCGGAAGCTCGCCATGTTTCCTGTCAGCGGGATTTGCACTGCCTCGACGATGTCCGGCCTTGCCGGGCCTGCGGGCAATAAGCCCGTTGTCGTACTTACGACGGCTGCCAGGCTGAGCCTGAACCACTATTTCACTCACTCACGGACTGCTCCTCGGGTGCATTCACACGGCTCTCGATTCCGGCGGAATCGTAGGCGACAGAAGCCCCGTTCTGACGCACGATCGTGACGGATGAGCTGTTCCTTCGAGCTGCCTCCTGAAGCCTGCGCAGGACGACACCGCTTAGGACTCCTGCATCATCAGGCAAGTCGACGGTGATCCCTCCCGTTTGGTCGTGTGAGAAAGAGAGCGAGTTCAAGCTCAGGCCCTTCATGAGGATGTCCGCCACTTCGTCTGTGAAGTCTTCCCGAGATGCCCGGGTCGAGAGCTCCATCATTTTCTGCATGCGTCCCACGTCACGTTGTAGGGACCTCACGGTGGTCAGTACTTCGTCAAGCAGATCAGACTCTGCACGGGGTTTCTGCGGTAAAGCGCTGGCGTCATTGGGCGCGCCTGAGATCGCAGCTGCCATCTCCTGCCAATGCGCTTCGAAGAGAACCTCTACAGTGCCGTCTCCGAGCGGATCTTTTAGAGCCTTGTTGAGGGAACGAACGAGGCTGAGCACTGCCTTTTTGTCAGAAGCCGCTGAGTTCTGAAACTGTTTAATAGGCCCTTTTACATCGCTGTCGGTCAGCCCTACTAGAAGTGGTGCCACCCTTGCGTCACTGACGGACTTACCGAGTGCTCCAGCTTCGAAGTTGATCCATGGCGAGTCTTGATTGGAGGGCGTCACTACCACAATGCCGTAGCTTGATCCCTCAAGCTCTTCGGCAATCTTGTTTAGGCCCCGGTCGCCCTTATCTATGTCCTCGGAAGAGACAAAGGGCTTGACTTTTCCGTCAAGTACTTTTGGCAGCCAAATTCTGAGGGCTGTTGCAACGTGCTCGGATTGTCGGCCTGACCAACTAATGAATACCTGCAATGTGGCGCCTTTCGGGAATAGGGAATCAGTCTGCATGACGCACTATCGCCACCCAGTCTCGTTCAAGGATAGTTAGGTGTCTGCATTCGCGCGAGGACTGACCCGCCGGTCACCGGTTCCATGCTGCGGCTGCGCCGCCGGGGGCTGTGCGACAGCGAGCAGCTGCTGGGATGGCGATCAATTGCTTGGATATGTGATCAGCAGCCTGCGCCCCACATGGACACATAACGGGGATGCGACGGGTCCTAAGCTAACCGGCTGAGCAGCCCTAGGGGGAGGAGATCTAATTGTGCACTGTGCTTCAGCGATTTCCGGGCTACCGGAAATCACAGGCTCACCAGCTCCCCAGGACGTGTAGCCGTTCTCCAGTTTGTATTGCGTTTGAGGAGAGTTCGGCCTCACCGGCTTCAGGGCACCCAGACCCCTACGTCACGGCCGCCTGGAAGTGCTTTTCGATCAGGCCCCTGATTTCGTCGTGGCAGCTGCCGCAGCCGGTGCCGGCGCGGGTGGTCCCGGAGACCTCGGCAACCGTCGAGCAGCCGGAGGAAACGGCTGAGGCAATTGCAGTGCCGCTGACCCCGGCGCAGCGGCACACGGTCCGCGCCGGGTCGGCCACGGACTGCGAGGCATCAGCCTCCGGCCCGTCCAACCGGAGCAGCAGTGACCGGTCAGCCGGCAGTTCCGCACCGCGTTCGAAGAGCTGCACCAGCTCGGCCGCCGTGCGCGGCATCCCGACGGCCACCAGGCCCTCCAATACCCCGGCACGGGTGGACATCTTGACGTAGCGGCCGTGCTCGGGGTCGGCCCATTGGGAGACCTGCAGCCGCGGCCGGCCGGCGGCCGACCCGGAACACAGCGCCTCCTCGTCCCACGGATCAGCGGTGACGTCGCCGGCCACGGCCATGGTCAGCCCCCGCGCCTTGAGCACCACCACGGCCGGCTGTTCAGGGGGCAGCGGTGGCATCGCCTCGGCTGCGTCAGGGGAACCCGCGGCCAGCAGCGTGAGGTAGCCGGCCAGCCACTCGGCCTGCCGCCATCCGGGCCCCACCAGTCCGGACGGCCCACGGGAAGTGCGGCAGTCCACGCAGTCCGGTTCGGGGCACCGGACCTCCGCGCAGTCGCCGACGGCGAAGACATGCGGCTCGTGGTGCGTACGGAGCCGGTGGTCCACCAGGATGCCGGCCGCCGTCGGCAGCCCGCAGCCCTCCGCGAGCTCAACGCGGGGCCGCACGCCGCAGGACAGCACCAGCAGGTCCCCGTCGATCGCGGAGCCGTCGTCCAGGAGCAACGCCGAGAAGCCGCCGTCGTCGTCTGTCTCCACGCCCACGGACCGCGCATTGCCGGCCATCCGCACCCCGCAGTTCCGCAGCGATGCCGCCAGCACGGCCCCGCCGCCGCGGTCGATGCTGCGGCCCAGCGGGAACGGGCCGTTGTGCAGTACGGTCACGGTGGCACCCTCCTCGGCGGCGGCCAGAGCGGTTTCCAGGCCCAGGAAGCCCCCGCCCAGGACCACCACGCGTTTGCCGCCGGCCACCGCGGCGTGCAGCGCCGCCGCGTCCGCCAGGTCACGCAGCGCGGTCACCCCGGGCGGAAGCGTGGGCCGGCCAGGATCCGGGTTCAGCCCGGTGAGGTTGGGAATCACGGGCCGGGCGCCGGTGGCGAACACCAGCCTGTCATAGCGCGGGGCGGTGCCGTCACTGAGCAGGAGCCGGCGCCGGGCCCGGTCCACCCGGCGGACCCGCACGCCCAGCCGGACATCGACGCCCGCGGCGACCAGGGACGCCGCGTCGGCAAGGGCCAGGGCGTCCGCGCTGGTCCGGCCGACGCCCAGGTCCGCCACCAGGACCCGGTTGTAGGCGGCAACCGGTTCCTCGCCGATCACGGTCAACTCCACTACCCCGGACGCCACCGCCGGCAGTAGTTCATCGATCAGCCTCGCCGCAACCGGTCCGAAGCCCACCACCACAACACGCTCGCTCATGAGGAACCTTCACTCTGCAGGGCCGCGGCGGGCGCACCGGCAGCAACCGGCCGCACCCATACCTGGCTGGTCTTGAATTCCGGCATCCCGGAGACGGGGTCCGTCGCGGCCTCCGTAAGCCGGTTCGCGCTCTCCACACCGGGGAAGTGGAACGGCAGGAATACGGTCTCCGGGCGGATGTCCGGGCTGATGTCGGCGCGGCACAGCACCTCGCCGCGGCTGTTCGCCATGAGCATCAGGGCGCCGTCGTCGATGCCCTGCGCCGCGGCGGCCGAGGGATGCAGCTGCAGCCGCGCCCCGGGCCGTGCATCCACCAATGCAGGCACACGCCGGGTCTGGGCGCCCGACTGGTAATGCTCCAGCCAGCGTCCGGTCACCAGGGTCATCGGGGCACCGCCGTCGCCGGAACCTGCGGAACCACCGGAATCGGCGGACGGCGCACGACGGCGGGGCGTCACCGGCGTGAACACCGCACGCCCGTCCGGATGCGCGAAGGCCTCCAGGAACAACCGCGGCGTCCCAGCGCTGCCCGCGGGATACGGCCAGTAGGCCTCCTCGCCGCGGTCCAACATCGCGTAATCGATCCCGGAGTAGTCCGCCGGTCCGCCGGCGGAGGCACGGCGGAGTTCCTCGAACACGGTCTCCGGGTCCTCGCTGAAGGTGGACGGGGCATCCAGTAACTCGGCCAGCCGAGCCATGATCCACAATTCGCTGCGGACCCCGGGCGGGGGAGTCACGGCCCGGCGGCGGCGCAGCACCCGGCCCTCGAGGTTGGTCAACGTTCCCTCCTCCTCGGCCCACTGGGTCACCGGCAGGATCAGGTCCGCCTCGGCCGCGGTCTCGGAGACGAAGAAATCGCAGACCACCAAAAAATCCAGCCGGCGCAGGCCCGCGATCACGGTGTTCGCATCCGGGGCGGACACCGCCACGTTGGCGCCGTGCACGAACAGGCAGCGGACGCCGTCGGGCTCTCCCAGCGAGGCAAGGAGTTCGACGGCGGGGACCCCGGGTCCCGGGATCAGCGCCTCGGGAACTCCCCAGACGCCCGCGACGTGGGCGCGCGCCGCAGGGTCGGTGATCTTTCGGTAGCCGGGCAGCTGGTCCGCCTTCTGGCCATGTTCCCGCCCGCCCTGGCCGTTGCCCTGGCCGGTCAGCGTCCCGTAGCCGCTCCGGGCCGACCCCGGCAGGCCCAGCAGCAAGGCCAGGTTGATCGCGGCGGTGGCGGTGTCCGTCCCGTCCACATGTTGTTCCACGCCGCGGCCGGTCAGGATGTAGCTGCCGCCGCGGCGCGCACCGTCGGCCAGCCGCCGGGCGGTCTCGCGGACCAGGCCGGCCGGCACACCGGTGAGGGACTGCACGCGCTCAGGCCAGAAACCGGCCACGCTGCGGGCAAGGGCCTGGTAGCCGGCGGTGCGCCTGTCGATGTAGGCCTGATCCGCCAGACCCTCATGGATCACCGCATGCGACAGCCCCAGCAGCAGGGCCAGATCACTGCCCGGCAGCGGCTGCAGGTGCAGGCCGGCGCCGTCGGAGGTCAGAGCGGCCGTCGCGGAGCGCCGCGGGTCGACCACGATCAGGCCGCCGGCGTCCCGCGCCCCGCGCAGGTGCTGCACGAAGGGAGGCATCGTTTCCGCCACGTTGGAGCCCAGCAGGAGCACGGTGGCGGCGCCGTCCAGGTCGGCCACCGGGAACGGCAGCCCCCGGTCCAGGCCGAACGCGCGGATCCCGGCCGCCGCGGCGGAGGACATGCAGAACCTGCCGTTGTAATCGATCCGGGAGGTCCCCAGCCCAAGACGAGCGAACTTGCCCAGCTGGTAGGCCTTCTCGTTGGTCAGGCCGCCGCCGCCAAACACGCCGACGGCGTCCGGGCCGTAGGCGGCCCGGGTCTTCCGGACCGCCGTGGCGATGAGGTTGAGTGCGGTGTCCCAGTCGACCGGCCGGTGCACGCCGTCGGCGCCCTTGAGCAGCGGTTCGGTGACCCGCCCGGGGTGTTCAAGCAACGACGTCGAGGTCCAACCCTTCGGGCAGAGCCCGCCACGGTTGGTGGGAAAGTCCCTCCCGGTCACCTCGAGTGGGGCCTCCGCGGCCGCCGGCGCGGTCAGCGTCATGGCACACTGCAGGGCGCAGTACGGGCAGTGGGTCGCGGCGCCGTCGGCCATCTAGACGTGTCCCTTGCCGTGCCCGGCGGGGCGCAGGTAGCAGGCCCAGCACACGGCCAGCATCAGGACGTAGGCCGCGACGAAGCCGTAGAAGGCCGGCGTGTAGGAGCCGGTGGCGGTGTTCGCGGCATTGAGCACCTGCGGGATGACGAAGCCGCCGTAGGCGCCGATCGCCGAGATCAGCCCCAACGCCGAGGATGCCAGTTTCTGCGTGGCTGCCGGAGCGGCCCCGGTGCGGGCGGCCCGGCTGTGCAGGGCGAAGATCACCGGGATCATCCGGTAGGTGGCGCCGTTGCCGAAGCCGCTGGCCGTGAAGAGCGCCAGGAACAGGACCAGGAAGAGCCAGAAGTTCTTCAGCGGCAGCGTCCACACCACGGTCAGGGTGATCGCGGCCATCGCCGCGAACGCGGCCACGGTCATCCGCGCACCGCCCAGCCGGTCGGCCATGCGTCCGCCGTAGGGCCGCGCCAGGGATCCCACCAGCGGACCGAGGAAGGCCAGGGAGAGCGCCACGGTTCCGACCCCGAAGGTGGAGAAGGCCGGGAAGTAATCCTTGATCAGCTTCGGAAAGACGCCCGCGAAGCCGATGAACGAGCCGAACGTGCCGATGTACAGCAGCGCCATCACCCACAGGTGCGGTTCCCGGACCGCGGCGAGGGACCCGGCCACGTCACCCTTGGCGCTGGTGAGGTTGTCCATGTACTTCCAGGCACCGAATGCTGCCACCAGGATCAGCGGAACCCACATCAGCCCGGCCACGGGCAGGTTGACGGTGCCGGCGGCCAGCAGGGTGACGGCGACCGGGACGGCCAGCTGGGCGACGGCGGCGCCCAGGTTTCCGCCGGCGGCGTTGAGGCCCAGCGCCCAGCCCTTTTCCCGGGCCGGGTAGAAGAAGCTGATGTTCGCCATCGAGCTGGCGAAGTTGCCGCCGCCGAAACCGGCCAGGGCCGCCACCAGCAGTATGACGCCGAACGGGGTGCCCGGGTTGGCCACGCAGAACGCCAGCCCGGTGGAGGGGATCAGCAGCAGCAGCGCCGAGACCACCGTCCAGTTCCGGCCGCCGAAGCGCGGGACCATGAAGGTGTAGGGGATGCGCAGGGTTGCTCCGACCAGGCTGGGCATCGAGATGAGCCAGAAGATCTCATTGGTGGAGAAGCGGAAACCGGCCGCGGGCAGCTGCACCACCACGATCGACCAGAGCTGCCAGACCACGAAGCCCAGGAACTCCGCAAAGATGGACCAGTTCAGGTTCCGCCGGGCGATGCCGCGCCCCACTGACTCCCATTGGGCGGTGTTCTCGGCGTCCCAGTTGGCGATCCACCGGCCGGGCCGGTGTTCCAGCGCGGGAACGGTTGGGGGAGTGAGGGTGGCGGTGTCTGCGATGCGTTCTGTCACGGGGACCTCCTTGGGGATGTTCCCTCAAAGCTAGGGATGCCGCATTTCCGGAACGCTCGCCGCATGTAAACGTGCTGTGACGTTTGCCTATCCGGGGCTCAGCCGGGGCGTGAGGCGGCGGCGGCATCCCGGGCGATCCGACCCCTGATCCGGGCGACACGCGGATGTCCAAATAGTGAAATAAATGTCCAACTCGTGGACAGCGCCGCGTAATATGGCAGATATATTCCACTCCTTTGCCGGACGGCCCCCGCGGGTCGCCGGTCTTGATGAAAGCGTTCTCACATGTCACCCACCGCCATGTCGACGGAGCATGGATCCGCCAAGCAGGTGAACTCGCGCGGCCGCGTGATCGTTGCCAGCTTGATCGGCACCACCGTCGAGTTCTACGACTTCTACGTCTACGCCACGGCCGCCGTCCTGGTCTTCCCGAAGCTCTTCTTCCCGGGCCAGAACGAGACCACCCAGCTCCTGAGCTCCTTCGCCGTCTTCGGCGTCGCGTTCGTCGCCCGTCCGCTCGGCTCGATCGTCTTTGGGCACTTCGGTGACAAGTTCGGGCGCAAGGGCACCCTCGTGGCCTCGCTGCTCACCATGGGCATCGCCACCTTCCTGATCGGCTGCCTCCCCACCGCACTGGTACCGGGCTGGGAATTCTGGGCGCCGGCACTGCTGGTGGTCATGCGCTTCGCCCAGGGCCTGGCCCTCGGCGGCGAATGGAGCGGCGCCGCGCTGCTCGCGACGGAGAACGCCCCGGCCAACAAACGCGCGATCTACGGAACGTTCCCGCAGCTGGGCGCGCCGATCGGCTTCATCATCGCCAACGTCCTCTTCCTGGTCTTCAGCTACACCCTGACCCCGCAGGCCTTCAGCGACTGGGGCTGGCGCGTGCCGTTCCTGGTCAGCGCCGTCATGGTCATCATCGGCCTGTACGTCCGCCTGAAGCTGATCGAAACCCCCGCCTTCACCAAGGTCCTGGAGACCAACGAGGTCGCCAAGCTGCCGCTGGGCCGGGTCTTCAAGACCAGCTGGCGCCCGCTGATCCTGGGCACCTTCATCATGCTGGCCACCTACGTGCTCTTCTACCTGATGACCACGTTCACGCTGACCTACGGCACCAAGCCGACCCTGGCCGGCGCGCAGGCCGCCGCGGAGAAGGCCGGCAAGCCGATGAGCGAGGCCGCCGCGGCCGCGTTCGTTCCGGGCCTGGGCTACTCCCGTAACGACTTCCTCTGGATGCTGATCGCCGGCGTCGTGTTCTTCGGCATCTTCACCCTGGTCTCAGGCCCGCTGGCCGAGAAGTACGGCCGCCGCAAGATGCTGCTGGCCGTCACCGCGGGCATCTTCGTCTTCGGCTTGCTCTTCGTGCCCCTGTTCAGCGCCGGGTTCGCCGGTACCATGGGCCTGCTGATTCTCGGCTTCTCCCTGATGGGCCTGACCTTCGGCCCGATGGGTGCCCTGCTGCCGGAGCTCTTCCCGACCAACGTCCGGTACACCGGCTCGGCCATCAGCTACAACGTCTCCTCCATCCTGGGTGCGGCCGTGGCTCCGTTCATCGCCGTCTGGCTGTGGGAGTCCGCCAAGGGCAGCCCCGTCCTTGTGGGCGTCTACCTCTCGGTCATGGCCGTGCTGACGCTGATCGCACTGTTCATCAGCCGCGAGACCCGCGATCTGGACTACGAGAACAACGTGGCCTGACGCTCCTTCCCGGTTACTGCAGCAAATGCCCGGCGTGTGCACCTGACACGCCGGGCATTTCCGTGTCCGGGCATGGTGCGGCCGGAAGTAACCGGGGAGGAGCGTACGACGGCGGGGGCTTGCCTGCGGGGCTAGCGCGCGTACCGCTCCACGAAGTTGCGCAGGATGGTCATCGGCTCGCTTACGTTGTGGCTCCGGGCCTGGGCCATGAGTTCCTCGGCGGATTCGGGCGGGAAGTAGCCTGCGTGCCGGTAGATATCGATCCGGGTGGTGAGGCCGTCGGCGTCGAGCTCCGGATGGAACTGGGTGGCATAGAGGTTGGACCGGATCCGGAACATCTGCACCGGGCAGGTCTCCGAGCTGGCCAACAGCACGGCCCCGCCGGGCAGTACGGTGCAGGCTTCCTTGTGCCCGACGAACGCGGTGAACTGCTCCGGTAATCCGCGCAGCAGCGGGTCCTGCAGGCCTTCGTCGGTCTGGCTGACGGTCACGCCGCCCAGCCCCTCGCCGTAGGTCCGGTCGATCACCGCGCCCTGATGCAGGCCCAGGGTGCCGACTCCGTAGCAGGCGCCCAGGAACGGGAAGTCCTCGGCCACAATCCGGTCCAGCAGGGCGAATAGGTCCTTTTCCACCCGGTGCTGGACGTCGGTCTTGTCCTCCGCGGGGTCGCTGGAGGTGAAGGGGCTGCCGCCGACAATCACGCCCGAGTACCGCTCAAGGTCCAGCTGGGGCAGCGGCGCGGCCTCCATGCGGATCCGGTGCAGCCCGGACTCGGCCAGGCCGGTGTAACGCAGGTAGGCGAGATATTCGTCGTCGGCGGCGGCGTCCTCCGCGCGGGAGGCGAGCAGCAGGAAGGGCTTCACAGACCTAAGTCTGCACCGCCGCCGACGCGGCCGCTATTCGGCGCTCTCGCCGTCCTCGATCATGGCGATCACGGCACCGGCGGAGACGGTCTCTCCGGCGGAGGCGGACAACCCGATCACGATGCCGGCGCGGTGCGCGGTCAGCGGCTGTTCCATCTTCATGGCTTCCAGCACCACCACAAGGTCACCCTCGGCGACGCGCTCACCCTCGGCGACGGCCACCTTGACGATGGTGCCCTGCATCGGGGAGGTCAGGGCGTTCCCGCCGGCGGCCGCGGCGGGACCGGCGGCGCTGCGGGAGCGCTTCTTGGCCTTGGCGGGCTTGCCGCCGCCGCTGACGGTACCCAGCGATGCGGGCAGCACAACTTCCATCCGCTTGCCGCCGACCTCGACGACGACGCGCTGGCGTTCGCCGGCGTCGGCCGCCTCAGCGGTGGTGCCGCCGGGGGTCCAGGCGGGAATGTCGTTGACGAACGCGGTCTCGATCCAGCGGGTGTGGACCTTGAACGGTCCCTCCGCCGGGGCGAAGTCGGGGTTGGTGACGACGGCCAGGTCGAACGGGATGACCGTGGGGATGCCCTCGACCACCATTTCCTCGAGGGCGCGGCGGGAGCGCTGCAGGGCCTGCTCGCGGGTGGCGCCGGTGATGACCAGCTTGGAGAGCATGGAGTCGAAGTTGCCGCTGATGATGTCGCCCTGCTCCACGCCGGAGTCGATCCGGACGCCGGGGCCGGTGGGGTTCTTCAGCGCGGTGATGGTGCCGGGCGCGGGCATGAAGTTCCGGCCCGGGTCCTCGCCGGTGATGCGGAATTCGATCGAGTGTCCGCGGACCTCGGGATCGCCGTAGCCGAGCTCCTCGCCACGGGCCAGCCGGAACTGTTCGCGGACCAGGTCGATGCCGGTGACTTCCTCGGAGACGCAGTGCTCCACCTGGAGGCGGGTGTTGACCTCGAGGAAGGAGATGGTGCCATCCTGGCCGACCAGGAATTCGCAGGTGCCCGCGCCGAGGTAGCCGGCCTCTTTGAGGATGGCCTTGGAGGATTCGTAGAGGCGCTGGTTCTGCTCGTCGGTGAGGAACGGTGCGGGGGCCTCTTCGACCAATTTCTGGTTGCGGCGCTGCAGCGAGCAGTCGCGGGTAGAGACGACGACGACGTTGCCGTGCGCGTCGGCCAGGCACTGGGTTTCGACGTGGCGGGGTGCGTCGAGGAAGCGTTCGATGAAGCATTCGCCGCGGCCGAAGGCTGCGGTGGCCTCGCGGACGGCGGATTCGAACAGTTCGGGGATCTCCTCGCGGGTTCGGGCGACCTTGATGCCGCGGCCGCCGCCGCCGAAGGCCGCCTTGATGGCGACCGGGAGGCCGAACTTGTCGACGAACTCGAGGATTTCCTCGGCGGAGCTGACGGGGTCCGCGGTGCCGGGAACCTGGGGCGCGCCGACCTTTTCGGCGATGTGCCGGGCCTGGACCTTGTCGCCCAGTGCGGAGATCGCCTCGGGGGAGGGGCCGATCCAGGTGATGCCGGCGGCGATGACCTTGGCGGCGAACTCGGCGTTTTCGGCCAGGAAGCCGTAGCCGGGGTGGACGGCGTCGGCGCCGGAGCGCAGGGCCACCTCGATCAGCTTGTCCATGACCAGGTACGACTCGGCCGCGGTGTTGCCGCCGAGCGCGTAGGCCTCGTCGGCGAGCTTGACGTGCAGCGCGTCGCGGTCCGGGTCTGCGTAGACGGCCACCGAGGCCAGGCCTTCGTCACGGGCGGCGCGGATGATGCGCACCGCGATCTCGCCGCGGTTGGCGATCAGCACCTTGCTCAGGCGGCGGGTGCCCGGCTGGGTTGAGGCGGGCGCGGACTGGACGGACTGCTCCGAAATAGCTGACAAGGCGTCTCCTTCTTTCCTCCACGGAGCCTAGCGCGGTTTTGTGGGTTCCGCCGAGATTCCTTGCGGATCCCGCGCGTAAACCGCTAGTCCTTTGTGGGGTTCCTACAAGGCCGTGCGAATTGCCTCACTCGGCGCGGACCTCGGCGGGATTCGCGGCGCCGGAGGTCCACAGCTGTGTGACGTTCACTCCCGCCTGGGCCAGGAGACCGCGGAGGGTGGAGATGGAGAGCCCGACGACGGTGTGCGGGTCGCCGTCGACCTTGCGGATGAACGCTCCGCCGTAGCCGTCGATGGTGAACGATCCGGCGCACAGGAGCGGCTCCTCGGTGGCGATGTACGTGTCGATTTCCGCCTCGCTCATGTCCATGAAGTGCACCTCGGCCGAGGCGACGGAGCCCAGCGTCGCACCGGAACCCGTGGCGCCGTCGTCGTCCGAGTCGTCGGTGTCCCGGCAGTCGACCAGCCAGTGGCCGGTGTGCAGGACGCCCATGCTGCCGCTCATCCGGAGCATGCGTTCCTTGGCGACCTCGGGAGTGTAGGGCTTGCCGTGGGCTTCGCCGTCGAATTCGAAGACGGAATCGCAGCCGATCACCAGGGCGCCCTCCGCCTCGGGCAGCGACGCGACCGCTTCGGCCTTGGCGCGGGCCAGGAGCAGGGCGGTGTCGTGCGGGTCGGTCACGCCGTAGCGGGCCTGGACGGCGTCCTCGTCGACGTCCGAGACGAGGACGGAGTGCGCGATGCCGGCATTGCTGAGCAGCTTGGTGCGGGCGGGGGACTGGGAAGCGAGGATCAGGCGGGTCACGGAACCAGCGTAGTTCCTCGGGCTGACAGTGTGGCGGGTTCGGTGTGCCAGGGTGCTCCGCCTCGGAGGCGTTGCACCGTCTCATGCGCCTTGTTGTCGGAGGTCGCTGGGAGAGTCAATTCATGGATCAGAATCAAGGAGCTAAAGGCGATCTTCGCAGCGTCATTGCGTTGTGTTATCGCACGCTTGTCGACATGCGCCTGCCCGAAAGTCGTGAGAGCCTGATCGAGTCGGAGGTGCGGCTGGAGGAGCTGGAGTCCGCATTGGGGACGGTTCTGACCCGGCTGCGGGTGGCAACGGCGCTAGGTAACGGGCCAGTGTCGGCATTAGACGTAGGAAGTTCTCCGGCCGCAGCCGCAGCTGTGGACCGCCTCCTGCTTGCTCTCAAAAATGTCGTAGCCCTGCGGGAAACTTGAGCCATGGACGGCAACCAGTCGGCGAGGACGCAAGCAGCGGTAGACGCGGCGGCGATCATCGATGAGCTCCGCGCCCTCGAGGACCGGAAGTCCGCGATCGCGGCCCGGCAGGCACGGTTGGGGGTGGCGTTGGATCTTGTCCGGCGGCGTGAACAAGCCGCTCTCGGCTTGCCCCCGGACCAGCTCGGCGCCGGGGTCGGGGCGGAGGTTGCGTTGGCGCGGCGGGAATCCCCGGCCAATGGCTCACGGTTACTGGGTTTGGCCCGTGCACTGGTGACCGAGATGCCGCACACCCTCGCCGCGCTCGACACCGGGCTCCTGAACGAATGGCGTGCCACGCTCCTGGTCCGCGAGACCGCCTGCCTGGACTCCGCCGACCGGGCCGCCGTGGACGAAGAACTCGCGGCAGACACCGGCACCTTCGACGGCGCCGGCGACCGGGCCATCATCTCCGCAGCCAAGGCCGCCGCGTACCGGCACGACCCACGCTCGGTCACCCAACGGGCCGCCCACGCCGAGACCGAACGCAGTGTCAGTCTCCGCCCGGCACCGGACACCATGTGCTACCTCACTGCGCTGCTTCCCGTCGCGGCAGGAGTCGCCGCCTACGCGGCCCTGACCCGGCACGCCGACACCGCCCGCGCCACCGGAGACACCCGATCCCGCGGCCAGGTCATGGCCGACGCTCTGGTCGAACGCGTCACCGGGACACCTGGGGGGATCACCGGCATCGAAGTCCAGCTCGTCATGACCGACCGGACCCTGTTGGCCGGGGATAGCGAACCCGCTAGGCTCGCGGGCTATGGCGTGGTCCCGGCCGGGTGGGCCAGGAAACTCGTGGCCGGCAAAGGCGACAATCCTGGGCTCAAAACGTGGATCCGGCGGCTTTACACCGCGCCCGGCACCGGTGAACTGATCGGGATGGACTCACGGGCCCGGCTTTTCCCGGCAGGGCTGCGCCGGTTCATCGAAGCCCGCGACAATACCTGCCGCACCCCATATTGCGACGCACCCATCCGGCACCTGGACCACATCGTTCCCTGGTACCGGGGCGGAGAGACCACCGCAGCCAACGGCGCCGGACTCTGCGAAGCCTGCAACCACACCAAAGAAGCCCCAGGATGGACCGCACGGCCGGTCAACCGAACCGATTTCGCGATCCGCCACATTCTGGAACTCACCACTCCGACGGGCCACGCCTACTTCTCGGTCCCGCCGCCGCTTCCCGGGGTGCGGTTGAAGCCCCGGCTACTCATACGGGAGGGGCAGACCTTGGTCCTGAGGGGAGTCCCCGGAAGTCTGAGCCGGCGAAAACAACTCAAGAGGCGCATCGCAACCGACGCCGTCCCCCGAGCCGGATAGAAATCTCTCCCGGCCGGGTGCCGGCACTGCGGGTCTGGACAAGACAGGGCCATCAAGAAGAAACAACCCAAACGACCACTGCCCGCCGATCACAGGGATCGACGGGCGGCGTCTAGGGGAGTTCGGCGCGGGGGTGCGGTGCCGGGTTCGGCGCGCAGCCCGGGAAGCGGCGGAAGCAATCCTTACCGGGCGGCGACTCCGGCCGGCTCGGACTCGGCGGCCCCGCCGTCGGCGTCTGTCTTGCGCAGCTTGGCACCTTCGACGTCGACGTCCGGGAGAATCCGGTCCAGCCAGCGCGGCAGCCACCACGCCTTGCTGCCCAGCAGGTACATGACCGCAGGGACGATCGTCATCCGCACCACGAACGCGTCCACCAGCACGCCGAACGCCATGGCGAAGCCCAGCGGCCGGACCATGTTCAGGTGCGAGAAGATGAAGCCGGAGAACACGCTGACCATGATGATGGCGGCGGCGGTCACCACGGCGGCCGCGTGGCTGAAGCCGGCCCGGACCGCGTGCTTGGCCGTCTCGCCGTGCATGTACGCCTCGCGCATCCCGGAGGCAATGAACACCTGGTAATCCATCGCCAGGCCGAACAGCACGCCGATCAGGATGATCGGCAGGAAGCTCAGCACCGCGCCCGGGTTCTCCACACCGAACACGGACCCCAGCCAGCCCCACTGGTACACGGCCACCACGGCGCCGAACGCCGCGGCGAGCGAGAGCAGGAAGCCGCCGGTGGCCAGCAGCGGAACCACCACGGAGCGGAACACTAGCAGCAACAGGATGAGCGAGAGCCCCACCACGATCGCCAGGTACGGCGGCAGCGCGTCGCCCAGCTTGGTGGAGACGTCCACGTTGCCGGCGGTCTGGCCGGTCAGGCCGATGGACACCCCGGTCTGGTCCTTGATCTGGCCCTTCTCGGCCCGCAGATCGGCGACCACCTGGACGGTGCTGGCGCTGGCCGGACCCTCCTTCGGCAGCACCTGGAACACGGCGGTCCGGCGGTCCTCACTGAGGGCCAGCGGCACGGCGGCGGCCACGTTGTCGGTCTTCCGCAGGATGTCGGCGACGTCGAACTGCTTGGCCTGCGCGGCGGCCGCGTCCAGGCCCTCGGGGAGGTCGCCCACCACGATGATCGGTCCGGTCATGCCCTCGCCGAAGCTGCGCTTGGTGACGTCGTAGGCCTTGAATGCGGTGGAGGCCACCGGTTCGGAACTGGCGTCCGGCAGCGCGAGCCGCAGCTGGCTTGCCGGCAGTGCCACGACGCCCAGCAGGATCACGCCGGCCACGAGTGCCAGCCACGGGTGTTTGGTGACGACGCCACCCCAGCCGTGGCTGCCGCGGTACTCGTCGCGCTCCCGGTCCTCCGAGTCGTGCCCAGGGTCGGCGTTGTGCCGTTCGGCCTTGGCCCAGGCCCGCTTCGAAATCAGCTTCCGGCCCACCAGCGACAGGATGGCCGGGGTCAGCGTCAGGGCGACGACGACGGCGACCGCCACCGTGGCGGCGGCGGAGAGGCCCATCACGGCCAGGAACGGCAGCCCGGGCACTACCAGGGCGGCCAGGGCGATGATCACGGTCAGCCCGGCGAACATCACGGCGTTGCCGGAGGTGCCGGTGGCCAGCGCCACGGACTCCTCCGTATCCATGCCGGAGAGCAGCTGGCCGCGGTGCCGGTTGACGATGAAGAGCGAGTAGTCGATGCCGACGGCGAGCCCCAGCATCAGGGCCAGCATCGGCGAGATGGAGCTCATGTCCACGGCGCCGCTGAGCGCGAAGGTACCGCCGACGCCGACGGCCACGCCCACGATCGCCATCAGCAGCGGCAGGCCGGCGGCCACCAGGGTGCCGAGCATGACGATCAGGACCAGGGCTGCGACGGCGATACCGATGACCTCCGCGGTGCCGAAGATCTCCGAGATGTCCTCGCTGATCTCCTTGCTGGGCAGCGCGGTGACGTTGGCGGCGGAGACCTCGTTGACGATGTCCTGGACCTGCTGGCGGACCTCCGGCTTCAGGCCGTTGATCGAGGTCTTGAACTGCACCTGGGCGATCGCGGCCTTGCCGTCTTCGGAGACGAACCGCAGCCCCTTGGAGGCCTCAAGCTGGCGCTTGCCGAGCGCAAGTTTGGCGTCGCCGGCGGCGAGGTCCTTGGTGCCGGCGTCGAGCTTCGCCTGCCCGGCGGCGAGGGCCGCTTTCTGCTGGCCGAGCTGCGCCTCGATGGCGGCATCCGGCAGGCCGGCGGCCTTCATCTGAGCCTCGGCTGCGTCCAGCTTGGCCTTGCCGGCTGCGAGGTCGGCGGCGGACTTGTCCAGCTGCGCCTTGCCTGCCGCGGCCTGCTGCTCGCCGGCGGCCAGGTCGGTGCCGGCCTTGTCCAGCTGGGCCTGGGTGGCGAAGGGGTCCACGGTTCCCTGCACGTCGGGAATGGTCTTGAGCTTGGCCAGGGCGGCGGACACAGCGTCCTTGCCGGCCTGGCTGAACTGCGCGTCGTTGGCCTCGAAGACCACCGTGGCGGACCCGCCGGAGGACGACGGTAGGTCCTTCTTGAGCTTGTCCGCCATCTGCTGGGTCTCGGTGCCCGGGATCTGGAAGTTGTTGCTGAGGGTGCCGTGGAAGGCGGCGGCGGCCCCGCCGACGGCCACCATGACGGCGAGCCACAGCGAAATGACCAGCCAGCGGTGGCGGTAGGAGAACTTGCCGAGGCGGTACAGCAGGAGTGCCATGTCAGAACCGATCTGGGGAAGGGGTGGCGGTGGAAGCGGCGGCCGGGGCGGCCGCCGGGGAAGCGAATCCGGATCCCAGCAGGCTCATCGAGTCGATGAGGAGCTGGCGGAGGGTGGACAGCGAGGCGGGGGAGAGGTCGCCGTGGCAGCGGTCGAACCAGAGGTCCATGGCGGCCTTGCCGCACGCGATGACCGAGCCGGCCAGCGCCCGCAGATACAGCTCATCGAGCGCGCCGGCAGGGCCGGTGAAGCGGGACCGGGCGGCCTCGATGATCTCGGCCGTGCAGTGGTCCCAGGCCTCCAGCTCGGAGCGGTTCAGCTGCGGGTTGGACTGGCCCAGGGTGTACAGCTCGGCCAGCGGGGCGATGGTCATGGGATCGGCGAGGGCCATGAGCGAGGCCCGGGCCGCCTCCAGGATGGGTTCGGTGACCGGACGCAGCCGGAACTGCTGGAGCGCGGTGTCCAGAAAGCCGTGCGTGACCGAGGCGATGACGGCGTCGGTGCTGCCGAAGTAATTGAAGAAGGTGCGGCGGGAGATTCCGGCGGCGTCGGCGATTTCCTCGACCGTGAAGTTGCCCGGGCCGTTGGCGCGCAGGAGGCCGAGGGCGGCGTCGATGATGGCCTGCCTGGTGGCGGCCTTGTTCAGTTCACGCCGGGAGGGCGCGGCTGAGGGTGCGGCCGCGGGGGCGCCGGGACCGGTCGCGGAGGAGGGCATGGAATTACACTATGTGCATCTTTGCACTCCGGGCAACTTTATGACGGCGTCGTTAGCTGGATCGACTGTCCGGTGGCTCCCGGCTCGCCGCTGGTCAGCGGAATCGCGTAGACCGCCGTCCCATAGGCGCAGATCTCTGACCAGTTGTTGGCCATGTGGGCGGTGTCGAAGCGCATCGCCACGATCGCGTTGGCGCCGCGCTGGGCCGCCTCGGCCACCATCCGGGCCATGACCTCCTGCCGGCTCTCGTAGAGCACGTCGGTCAGTTCTCGCAGTTCCCCGCCCGCCAGCGACCGGAAGCCCGCCACCACCTGGGCGCCGACGTCGCGCGAGCGGACGGTGAGGCCCATGACCTCCCCGAAGACGGCGTCGATGCGGTGGCCGGGGATGTCGTTGGTGGTGACGATCAGCATGCCCTGAGCCTAACCAGTGATCAGCATTCACAGGAAGCTAAAAGGTTCCCAACAGCCCACGCAGAAACGGGCAGTACAGACTGGAAGAGCGGCCGGTCCGTCAGCCACCATGGTTTCCGGGCCGCCGCACACCGTAAGACTGACACCGCCGTCGCTGACGGCAGATCCAGGAGACATCGCATGTCACGTACCAAGAGAATCACGCTCGGCGTCTCGGCCACCGCCCTGGCCCTGGGCGCAGGCCTCGGGGTGGCCGGGATGGCTTCCGCCACCACCACTCCCGCCCCCAGCCCGAGCGCCAGCTCCAGCGCGCCCGCCAACGGCAGCACCGCCAAGGGCGACGGCGACGGGATGCGCGGCGGCCACGGCCGCGGCGACCGCGAAGGCATGGCGGGCGTCAAGGCCGCGGAACTCGCCACCAAGCTGGGCGTTGACAAGACCAAGGTGGTCGATGCCCTGAAGGCCTTCCGTGACGCGCACAAGCCGTCCACGCCGCCGGCCCAGGGTACCAAGCCGGACCGCGCCGCCATGGAAACGGAGCTGGCCAAGTCGCTCGCCTCCTCGCTGGGGATCGACGAAGCCAAGGTCACCGCGGCGCTGGATGAATTGAAGTCCGAGGCCCAGGCCAAGCACGCGGCCGCGCTGAAGACGAAGCTGGACAAGGCCGTCAGCAGCGGCACCCTCACCCAGGCCGAGGCGGACGCCGTCACCAAGGCCGTCGAGAAGGGCGTCATCGGCGGCGGACGCTGACCGAAAGTCAACGACGCCGATCAGGCGAATTTAAACGAAAGGTCCCCGGGAGACGTATCTCCCGGGGACCTTTCGTTGTGGCGGGTGGGTCAGGCGTTGCTGCCCACCAGGCGGCCGCCCTCGAACTCGTCGGCGTCGGCCTCGCGGCTGCCGGCCGCGGCGGTCGGGTCGGAGCCCTTGGACTCGGCGTCGTCGTCGGCGAACGGGTCACCGTTACGAGGGGCGTTATAGAGTGCCTCATCCAGGATGCCCTGGCGCTTCGCGACGATCGTGGGGACCAGCGCCTGGCCCGCGACGTTGACCGCGGTGCGGCCCATGTCGAGGATCGGGTCGATCGCCAGCAGGAGGCCAACGCCGGCCAGCGGCAGGCCCAGGGTGGAGAGCGTCAGGGTCAGCATCACGACGGCGCCGGTGGTGCCGGCGGTCGCGGCGGAGCCCAGGACCGAGACCAGTGCGATCAGCAGGTACTGGCTGAAGTCCAGCTGGATGCCGAAGAACTGGGCCACGAAGATCGCGGACACGGCCGGGTAGATCGCGGCGCAGCCGTCCATCTTGGTGGTGGCGCCCAGCGGCACGGCGAAGGAGGCGTAGGCGCGGGGGACGCCCAGGGACCGTTCGGTGACGCGCTGGGTCAGCGGCAGGGTGCCCACCGACGAGCGCGAGACGAAGGCCAGCTGCACGGCCGGCCACACACCGGAGAAGTACTGCTTGATGGACAGGCCGTGGCTGCGGATCAGGACCGGGTAGACGACGAACAGGACCAGGGCCAGGCCCAGGTAGATGGCGACGGCGAACTTGCCCAGCGAGCCGATGGTGTCCCAGCCGTAGACGGCCACGGCGTTGCCGATCAGACCGACGGTGCCCAGCGGGGCGATCCGGATGATCCACCAGAGGACCTTCTGGATGACGGCCAGGGCGGAAGCGTTAAGGTTCAGGAACGGTTCGGCGGCCTTGCCCACCTTGAGCGCGGCGATGCCGACGGCGATCGCGATCACCAGGATCTGGAGGACGTTGAAGCTCACGGCCGTGGTGGCGGTGCCGTCGGCGACGGTGGTGCTGGCGCCCAGGCCTAGGAAGTTCTTCGGGAAGAGGCCGATCAGGAAGGCCCACCAGTCGCCGGACTTGCCGGTGTACTTGGCTTCCTGGGTGATGCCGGTGCCGGCGCCGGGCTGCAGCAGGACGCCCAGGCCCATGCCGATCAGCACCGCGATCAGCGAGGTGATCGCGAACCAGAGCAGCGTGTTCCAGGCCAGCCGGGCCGCGTTGGAGACGGCGCGGAGGTTGGAGATGGAGCTGACGACGGCGGTGAAGATCAGCGGGACTACGGCCGTCTGCAGCAGCGAGACGTAGCTCGAGCCGATGGTCTGCAGCGTGGCGCCGAGGGCGTTCGGGGCCGCCTTGGTGCTGCCCGTGTACTTCGCGAGCAGGCCGAGGCCCAGGCCGACGATCAGCGCGGCGATGATCTGGAAGCCGAACGAGCCGGCCCAGCGTGGCAGCCGAAAACCGGGCTTGCCTGCGGTTGCGGGGGTACTTGTCTGAGTGGTCACCCGAATACGCTAGGACCACGGCCTTTACCACGGCGAATGAATGTTGAGAAATGTTACGCGGTAGATTTTGCAGGGCACTCCGGAAAATCGCGCAGAGACGCCGAATGACTGTCGCTTTGTGAAGTTATTCCGGCCCGCGGTGTGGTGATTGTCTCTCCCGGGCCGGCGGCCTAGAGTGGGCGCCATGGCTATCGCACGCTTCCCCGCCGTCGTCCTCGACTGCCCCGACCCCCGGGCCCTGGCGCGGTTTTACGGCGCCCTGCTCGACTGGACCATCGAGCAGGACGACGAGGGGTGGAGCTCCATCCGCGCCGAGTACGGCGACTCGATCAATTTCCAGAAGGTGGAATCCTTCGTCCCGCCGCAGTGGCCAGGCCAGGAGATGCCGCAGCAGATGCACCTGGACCTGACCGTTGACGACCTCGACGCGGCCGAGGCGGCGGTGCTCGGGCTCGGTGCGACCCGGCACGAGCACCAGCCGGGGGAGACCTTCCGGGTCTTTCTGGACCCGGCCGGCCACCCCTTCTGCCTCTGCCTGAGCTAGCCCCGAAAAGCTAGCCCAGCAGCGCCCGCTTCAGCGTGTCCAGCCCCACCGACCCCATGTTGAGCGCCTTGGTGTGGAACGCCTTGAGGTCGAAGCCGGGGCGGGATTCCAGCTCGGCCCGGATCTGCTCCCAGAGCCGCTGGCCCACCTTGTACGACGGTGCCTGGCCCGGCCAGCCCAGATAGCGGGTGAACTCGAACTTCAGCTGTCCCTCGCTGATGGGCAGGTTGGCCTTGAGGAACTCGAAACCCTTCTCCGACGTCCAGGTGCCGCTGCCCCAGCGTTCGGGGACCTCGAGCTCCAGGTGCACGCCGATGTCGAAGACCACGCGGGCTGCGCGCATCCGCTGCATGTCCAGCATGCCCATGTGATCGCCCGGATCCTTGAGGTAGCCCAGCTCCTGCATCAGCTTCTCGGCGTACAGCGCCCAGCCCTCGCCGTGGCCGGAGGTCCAGCAGACGCTGCGGCGCCACTTGTTCAGCAGCTCGCGGCGGTAGACGGCGGTGGCCACCTGCAGGTGGTGGCCCGGGACGCCCTCGTGAAAGACGGTGGTGGTCTCGGCCCAGGTGGTGAAGGTGTCCTCGCCGGCGGGTACGGACCACCACATGCGGCCCGGGCGGCTGAAGTCCTCGGACGGGCCGGTGTAGTAGATGCCGCCCTCGTCGGTGGGGGCGATCCGGCATTCCAGGGTCTTCATGATGTCCGGGATCTCGAAGTGCACGCCGGCGAGGTCCGCCACGGCTTTATCCGAGAGTTCCTGCATCCAGGCCTGGAGCGCGTCGGTGCCCTTGAGCTGGCGCGCCGGGTCATTGTTCAGGATCTCCTTGGCCTCCTCGATGCTGGCCCCGGGGCGGATCTGGTCCGCCACGCGCTCCTGCTCGGCGATCAGCCGGTCCAGTTCCTGCACGCCCCAGGCGTAGGTTTCCTCGAGGTCCACGGCGGCGCCGAGGAACTGGCGGGAGGCCAGGGCGTAGCGTTCGCGGCCCACGGCGTCCTTCTCCGGGGCGACCGGCAGCAGCTCGGATTCGAGGAACCCGGCCAGGCGGGAGTAGGCGACGCGGGCGTCCGCGGCACCGGCATCGAGGTCCGACTGCAGGTCCGCCGGGAGCGGGCCGTCGTCGGTGCGGGCGCCGGCGGCGAGCTTGGCGAAGAAGCCGTCTTCGGCGGCGTACTTGGTGGTCTGCTCGATGACGATCCGCACCTGGCGTGCGGCGGAGACCTTGCCGTCGGCCTTGGCCGCGCGGAGGGATTCGATGTAGCCGTCGATGGCGCCGCCGATGTTGTGCGCGCGGCCGGCGATGTGCTGCCAGTCCGTGGTGGTGGCCGTGGGCATCAGGTCGAAGATGGCCCGGATCTGCTGGGCCGGGGATTCGATGTTGTTCAGCTCGGCCAGGCCCCAGCCCGACTCGTGGATTTCAAGCTCCAGGCCCAGGCGCTCGCGCATCGCGTCCAGGGTGACGGCGTCGACGTCGTCTTCCGGCTCCAGCCCGTCCAGGGCGTCCAGCGCCTCGCGGGCCGCCGCGGCGAACGCGTCGTGGCCGGCGGGGGAGAAGTCCGGGTACTCGGTCTCGTGGCCGGGCAAGCCCAGTTCGGTGGCGAAGCTCGGGTTGAGCCGGATCAGGGTGTCCGTGTAGGCGTCGGCGACGGCGTCGATCCGGGTCTGCGGGCGGGCCGGCGTGCCGGCGGCGGGGGTGTTGGTTTCGATAGTCACCCGACCGACACTAGCCCGGCCCGCGCAGTTATGAAAGGGTTACTGAACTTTTAGCCGCGGCTGCGTTTCCACGAGCCGGGCCCGGGCTTCGGGGCCAGCTGCAGCTGCTGCCGGCGGATCCAGTGCCGGGCGCTGGGCTGCTTCGCCTCGGCGGGCGCGCCGCTGCCCAGGGACAGCACGACGGCGGTGAGCGCGGCGAGTTCCTCCGCGGTGGGATCGCCCTTGACGACGGCCAGCAGGGGCTGCTCCTCCGGGGCGGCGGCCGGTTCCGGTGCGTTCGTCACAGCGGGATGTTCCCGTGCTTCTTGGCGGGCAGGCTGGCGCGCTTGTCCCGCAGCGCCCGCAGGCCCTTGATGATCTGCAGCCGGGTCTCCGACGGGGCGATCACGGCGTCGACGTAGCCCAGCTGGGCCGCCTGGTACGGGTTGAGGAGCTCCTCCTCGTACTGCCGGATGACCTCGGCGCGCTTGGCCTCGACGTCGCCGCCGGCCTCCGCCTCGGCCGCCAGCTCGCGGCGGTACAGGATGTTGACGGCGCCCTGGGCGCCCATGACGCCGATCTGCGCGGTCGGCCAGGCGAGGTTCAGGTCCGCGCCGAGCTTCTTGGAACCCATCACGATGTACGCTCCGCCGTAGGCCTTGCGGGTGATCACGGTCAGCTTCGGCACAGTGGCCTCAGCGTAGGCGTAGAGCAGCTTGGCGCCGCGGCGGATGATGCCCTGGAACTCCTGGTCCTTGCCGGGCAGGAAGCCGGGCACGTCCACGAGGGTGATGATCGGGATGTTGAAGGCGTCACAGTGCCGGACAAAGCGGGCGGCCTTCTCCGAGGCGGCGATGTCCAGGGTGCCGGCGAACTGCATCGGCTGGTTGGCCACGATGCCCACGGTGTGGCCCTCGACCCGGCCGTAGCCGATGATGACGTTGGGCGCGTAGAGGGACTGCATCTCCAGGAAGTGCGCGTCGTCGACGATCTGCTCAATGACCTTGCGCATGTCGTACGGCTGGTTGGCCGAGTCCGGGATGAGCGCGTCCAGGGCGAGGTCCTCGTCGTCGAGCTCGAGTTCCTGGGCGTGCTCCAGCACGGGGGCCTCGGCCAGGTTGTTCGAGGGCAGGAAGTCCAGCAATTCGCGGACGAACTCGACGGCGTCGGCCTCGTCGGCGGCGAGGTAGGTGGAGGTACCGGTGTTGGCGTTGTGCTGGCGCGCCCCGCCCAGGGTCTCCATGTCCACGTCCTCGCCGGTGACGGTCTTGATCACGTCGGGGCCGGTGATGAACATGTGCGAGGTCTTGTCCACCATGACCACGTAGTCGGTCAGGGCGGGGGAGTAGGCCGCGCCGCCGGCGGACGGGCCCATGATGAGGGAGATCTGGGGGACGACACCGGAAGCGTGGACGTTGTTGCGGAAGATATCCGCGAACATGGCCAGGGAGGCGACGCCTTCCTGGATGCGGGCGCCGCCGCCGTCGAGGATGCCGACCACGGGGCAGCCGTTGCGCAGCGCGAATTCCTGGACCTTGACGATCTTCTCGCCGTTGACCTGGCTGAGGGACCCGCCGTAAACGGAGAAGTCCTGGCTGTAGACGGCGACCGGCCGGCCGTCGACGGTGCCGTAGCCGGAGACCAGGCCGTCACCGAGGGGCTTCTTCTTCTCCATGCCGAACGCGGTGGAGCGGTGCACGGCCAGGGCATCGAACTCGACGAAGGAGCCGGCGTCCAGCAGCAGGTCGATGCGCTCGCGGGCGGTGTTCTTGCCGCGGGCGTGCTGCTTGGCGATGGCTTCGGGGCCGGAGGGCTGCTCGGCACGGGCCTGGCGGTCGCGGAAATCGGCAATCTTTCCCGCAGTCGTGGTCAGATCGTGGCTCATCAGGTGTGTCTCCGGCTCTGTTGTTCTGCTGTCGGTTGTGGCCGCTGGCCCGGCCCCGTGCGGGGAGTTCGCCATTTAGGTGAATCCACACAAAAGCAGGGCCGTTGTGGCAAGTCTAGTAACGGTATTCGTGCTTGCCGCTGTAGAAACCCTACAATTTTCGGCCCGATCCGCGGCGGGTGGGGCTGTACGGCACACCGGGAAAAGGGGATGTTACTGGCGGGTAACATCGGTTAGGGTAGTGCCATGACTTCCAGCAATGACGCTTTGGACACCTCCGCCGCCCAGCAGCCGGGCCCCTACCGGGCCACCGGGTCCCTGGCCGGCCGCACCATCCTGATGTCCGGCGGCAGCCGCGGCATCGGCCTGGCCATCGCCCTGCGCGCCGCCCGGGACGGGGCCAACATCGCGCTGCTGGCCAAGACCGGCCAGCCGCACGCCAAGCTGGAGGGCACCGTCTACACCGCCGCCGAGCAGATCGAGGCGGCCGGCGGCCAGGCGCTGCCGCTGGTGGGGGACGTGCGCAACGACGCCGACGTCGAGGGCGCGGTGAAGTCCACGGTGGAGCGGTTCGGCGGCATCGACATCGTCATCAACAACGCCTCCGCGATCGACCTGTCCAAGACGGACGCCGTGGACATGAAGCGCTACGACCTGATGCAGGACATCAACGTACGCGGCACGTTTCTGCTGAGCAAGCTGTCCCTGCCGGCACTGCGCGAGTCCGAGGCCGGCCAGATCCTGACCCTCTCGCCGCCGCTTAACCTGGACCCCAAGTGGGCCGGCCTGCACCTGGCCTACACCATGGCCAAGTACGGGATGAGCCTGACCACGCTGGGCCTGGCCGAGGAGCTCAAGGTGGACGGCATCAGCGTCAACTCGCTCTGGCCCTGCACGCTGGTGGACACCGCCGCTATCCGCAACATGCCCGGCGGGGACCGGATTGTCCGCGGCGCCCGCGGCCCGGAGATCATGGCCGACGCCGCGCACGCCATCCTTACCGCGGGCAACGCCATCCCGGAATCGGGCAGCTGGAGCGGGAACTTCTACACCGACGAGCAGGTCCTCAAGGCCGCCGGCGTCACGGACTTCACCCCTTACAGCATGGGCGCCCCGGAAGATCAGCTGGTTCCTGACATTTTCCTCTGAGTTCCCCGACCATGCCGCCGGTGACGGGCTGTCACCGGCGCCGGGGAGGCCGCAACTCGGTAGGATTCAAGCATGGAAGCCGAGCAGCGAAACCCTGACCGTCCGCCGCTGGACCGGGCGGCCCTGACCGATCCTGCTTTCCTGGCCGGCAACGGGCTCGCCGGGGTGAGTGTGGTCGACTCCACCGGCTCCACAAACACGGACCTGCTGCGCGGCGTGACCGTGGACCCGGCCGCGTATCCGGACCTGTCCGTAATGACCGCAGAGCACCAGAGCGCGGCCCGCGGCCGGCTGGACCGCCACTGGGAGGCCCCCGCCCGCAGCTCGATTTCCGTCTCGATCGTGCTCCGCCCGGTCAACGCCGACGGCCGGCCGCTGCCCACCGACTCCTACTCCTGGCTCTCGCTGCTGGGAGCGCTGGCGCTGCGCGAGGCCCTGCTGGAAACCGCCGGGATCCCGGCAGAACTCAAGTGGCCCAACGACGTGCTGGTGCGCGGGAAGAAGATCGCCGGCATCCTCGCCCAGCTGGGACCCATGGGCGACGGCACCGTCCCGCCGGTGATCCTCGGTACCGGCCTGAACGTCACCCTGACCGACGCGGAGCTGCCGGTGCCTACCGCCACGTCCGTGCTGCTGGAGAACCCCCGCACCGTGGACCGGACCGAGCTGCTCAAGAGCTACCTGTCCCGATTCTGCACGCTGTACCGCGGCTTCTGCAATGCCGACGGCGACCCCTCCGCGGGCCTGGCCGGCGGACCCGCCCTGCACAAGCGGGTGGAGCACGTGCTCACCACCCTCGGCAAGCAGGTCCGGGCGCAGCTGCCCGGCGACCACGAGATCATCGGCCACGCCAGCCGGCTGGACGAGTACGGCTCGCTGCTGGTGGTCGACGAGCACGGCCGCGAGCACGTGGTGACCGCCGGCGACGTCGTCCACCTGCGCCCGTGGAGCCCGCCCGGCACCGAAAGCGGCTATGCGTAAAGAGCTGTTCCCGGGCGAGCAGGTCATCGTGACCACCCGCCCGCAGCCCCGGACCCTGATCGGCCCGGCGCTGCTCCTGATCGTCATCGCGGCCCTCACCGCCTATGCCTGCGCCTGGATCACCAAGGGCGGACCGGGCAAGCTGCTGCCGCTGGTGACCGCCGAATGGACGCCTTGGCTGACCGGGGCGTGCCTGGTGGTCGCGGCGTGGGCCGTGCTCTCCTACGGGCTGCCCCGGCTGGTGGCCTGGCAGGGCAGCCGCTACATCCTCACCAGCCGGCGCCTGGTGGCCCGCAACGGCATGCTCCGCCGCCGCGACCAGCAGGTTCCGCTCGTCGCAGTCCGTAATGTGTTTGTCGATCAGTCGTTGCTTCAACGGAGCCTGCGGTCCGGGAATATATCCTTGGACACCGGGTACCCCGCGAACACGGTGATTCCCGACGTCCCGGAAGTCATGACCTTCCGGCGCTTCATCCTCGAGGCGATGGAAGAGCTTCCGGAGGGCGAAGTGATGAACGACGGCGGTACGGAGGACGGCTCCGACGAATGGCCATGGGAGATGAGGGAAGGTGGACGAGATGACCGCTGAGAACGCGCACCCGGACACCGGACTCCTGGCGCCCGAGCCCTCCGACGTGCCCGACGCCGTCGTTGACCCCGCCGCCCTGGAGGCCGCGGTGCTGGACACGGCCGACGACGACGCGGCCCGCGGCGCTGCTGTAGGGACTGTCGATCCCGAAACCCTCACCGACGACGCCGCCGATGCCGGTTCCGACCCGGCCGACGCCGACGTCCCCGATGCGGCGGAACCGCCCGCGGAAGACCTGTCCGAGGCAGACCGGTCGGCGGAACAGACCGCACGCGCCCAGGCCGTCGCCGCGCATCCCGCCACCGGCACCATGTCGCCCGAACGGCTGGCGATCAAGGCCCTCGAACAGCGGCTGCTCGGCGGCGAACGCAAGCTGCGCCGCCGCGAGGTGGCCGCCGGGGCCGGCCTGTCCCTGCTCTCCGCCCGGAAGCTGTGGCGCGCCCTCGGCTTCCCGAACCTGGGCGATGAGGACGTGGCCTTCACCGAGGCGGACCTGACCGCCCTGAACACCGTGGTGGACCTGGTCCGCACCGGCACACTTACCGAGGAAGCGGCCATCTCCGTCACCCGCGCCATCGGCCAGATGACGGACCGTATGGTGGTCTGGCAGATCGAGGCCCTGGTCGAGGACATGGTCCACCAGCAGGGCGTCAGCGACGCCGTCGCCCGCAAGCAGCTGGTCGGCCAGCTGCCCGCCCTGGTGGACGCCCTCGAGGAGGTGCTCGTCTACTCCTGGCGCCGGCAGCTCAACGCGGGCGTGCAGCGCCTGGCCGTCCGCGCCGAGGCCGGGCTGGCCTCCAGCGAGGAGGGCCGCGAGGGCGACGAGGACGACGCGCCGCTGCCCCTGGCCCGCGCCGTCGGCTTCGCCGACCTGGTCTCCTACACCAGCCTCTCGCGCCGGATGAACGAGAAGACCCTGGCCCAGTTGGTGCAGCGGTTCGAAAACAAGTGCGCGGAGATCATCTCCGTGGGCGGCGGCCGGCTGGTCAAGACCGTGGGCGACGAAGTCCTCTATATTGCCGAGACCCCCGCCGCGGGCGCCGAAATCTCCCTGGCCCTATCGCAGGCCTTCAACGACGACGAGATCCTGCCCCAGGCCCGGGTGGCGATGGTCTGGGGCCGCATCCTGTCCAGGCTGGGCGACATCTACGGTCCCACCGTCAACCTGGCGGCCCGGCTGACCGCGCTCGCGGACCCCGGCACCGTGCTGGTGGACTCCATGACCGCTGCGGCCCTGGAGCACGATGAACGCTTCGTCCTGCTGCCCCGGGAAGCCGAAAACGTGCGTGGTTTCGGCGAGATCCTGCCGGTGGAACTGCAGCGCGGACAGGGCAAGGGCCTGGTCCTGGACTAAGTCCCGGGGTTTCTAAAGTCGCCGGTCTTATGTCATAGTCGTGGAGGCCCAGCCGGGCCGGAGCCCACGGGGGGAGCCGCCGGCGGGCAGAGCTCCCCATCGCGCCGCCGCGGGCCGTTCGGTAGGCTGTCGCGGGGCGTCGAGCCCTGCCCGGGGCATCCGCCCGGAACCCAATGCCGCATTTTTCTTGAGGGACTACTGACGCCGTGACACGACTGCTGAGCACTCTGAAAGCCAAGAAACCGGGCTCCCTGCTGCCCCGTTTCCGGCGCCTGAGCCGTGCCCGGCGCCGGGCGCTGTCGGTGGTGGGGTTCGTGGTGTCGCTGGCCGTCCTGGTGGTGGCCGCGGTGCTGTACCCGGGGTTCAAGACCACCGAGGTGGATTTGAACGACGGCGGCGTCTGGGTGGTCTCGAAGTCGAAGAATGCCGTGGGCCGGCTGAACTACCCGTCCCGCGTGCTCGACGGCGCCGTGACGCCGGCGTCGACCTCTTTCGACGTCCTGCAGGATGCCGGCACCGTGTTCGTCGACGACGCCAACGGGGCGACGCTGAACCAGGTCTCGGCCGCGCAGATGCGCCTTGGCGGGGACCGGAAGCTGCCCGGATCCGCTGAGGTCAGCTTCGGCTCGCGTGTCATTGCCGTGACCGACCCGGCGAAGGGTTCGGTCTGGGCGCTCTCGCCGTCTTCGTTGAACAGTTTTGACCCGGAGAACGTGGAACCGGTGCTCCAAGGCGGCCAGGGCGTGGTCTCCGTCGTCGGCTCCGACGACCGGATCTACAGCGTCGACCCGAAGTCCGGGAAGGTCACGGTCACCGGTGTCGACACGGCCGGGAAGCCCACGGCGGACTCGCAGTCCGCTACCTGGGACGGTCTGAAGGGCGCCGGAACGGTGCAGCTGACGGTTGTGGGGGACCAGCCTGTGGTGCTCGATGCCGGCCGGTCCAAGCTGTTCCTGCCCGGCGGCCGGGAACTGGCGCTGGCGGATGCGAAGGATGCCAAGCTGCAGCAGGCCGGTCCGGGCTCGGATGCAGTGGCCGTGGCCATGCCGAAGGCGTTGCTGGAGGTTCCGCTGGATGGTTCGACGGCGCGGACGGTGACGTTCGGCGGGCAGGGTGTGCCGGCGGCGCCGGTGCAGTTGGGTGGTTGTGTGCACGCGGCCTGGTCGGGGGCGAATAAGTACGTCCGCGACTGCGTGAACAACGCGGATGACAAGACCTCGGACGTGCCGAAGGCTTCGGCGTCGCCGAGCTATGTTTTCCGGGTCAACCGGGACCTGGTGGTGCTGAACGACGTGAACTCCGGCAACGTCTGGCTGGTGAACCAGAACATGCAGCTGGTGAACAACTGGGACGACGTCATCCCGCCGAAGAACCAGTCCAACGACCAGGACCAGGAATCCGCGGACAACAACACCATCAACATCCTCCCGGACCGCACCAAGCCGAACCGGCCGCCGGAAACCAAGCCGGACAGCGTGGGCGTGCGGCCCGGCCGCACCACCGTGCTCTCGGTCCTGGACAATGACTCCGACCCCGACGGCGACGTCCTCACCGCCTCCGTGGCCGGCAACGGCCCCAAGTCGGGCAGCCTGGAGAGCATCTACGGCGGCACGGCCTTCCAGATCACCGTCCCGCCGGACGCCAAGCCCGGCACCGAAACCTTCGGCTACAACGCCGCGGACGGCCGCGGCCTCTCCGCCGGCGGCACCGTCACGCTCAGCGTCGTCGGCCCCGACGAGAACAAGCCGCCGCTCTTCAAGCGCGGCGAGCCCACCACCATGCTGGTGGAGCAGGGCAAGTCCGTGAGCCAGAACATTCTCACCGACTGGACCGACCCCGACGGCGATGACCTGGTGCTGCTGGACGCCAAGGCGGACAACGAGCAGGACCAGGTCAAGGTCCGCCGCGACGGCCTCCTCAGCTACCAGGACTCCGGCGCCGCGCCTGGCAAGAAGACCGTCACCGTCACTGTGTGGGACGGCCGCGCCACCACCACCGGCAAGGTGATCGTCAACGTCCAGCCGCCCGGCGCCCTGCAGCCGGTGGTCAACGCGGACCACGTCACCGCCGTCGTCGGCCAGGACCTGGTGATCGCGCCGCTGAAGAACGACGTAGACCCCAACGGTGGCGCCCTGCGCCTGGCCCAGGTGGAGGCCGCCGGCCCCGCCCAGCTGGGCCCGGTGACCGACGGCGGAACCTTCACCTTCCGCAGCGACACCGCCGGTCCCGTCTACCTCACCTACATCGCCAGCAACGGTCCGCAGAGCACCCAGGGCCTGATCCGGGTGGACGTCGAATCCGGCAAGGACACCGGCAACCCGGTGGCCGTGCACGACGTCGCGCTCATGCCCACCGGCGGCAGCGTTCTGGTGGACCCGCTGGCCAACGACTCCGACCCGGCCGGCGGTGTCCTGGTGCTGCAGTCCGTGCAGGTGCCGGAGAACTCCACCGCCTCGGTCAGCGTGATCGACCACAGCGTCCTGCGCGTCACCGACATCGTCGGCACGCGGGAACCGTTCACCTTCCGCTACACCATGTCCAACGGCAGCAAGTCCGCCACCGGCAGCGTCTCCGTGGTCCCGGTGCCCGCCCCGGCCGTGCTCGAGGCCCCGCAGCCGAAGCCGGATGAGGTCAACGTGCGTGTCAACGACGTCGTCACGATTCCGGTGCTGGCCAACGACACCCACCCGCAGGGCCAGAAACTCACCGTGGACCCGGTGCTCCCGCAGCCCGTCCCCGAGGCCGATGGCAAGAGCTTCGTCTCCGAGAACACCCTGCGCTTCATCGCCGGACCCGTTCCGAAGACCGTCCGCGCCATCTACAACGCCGTGGACCCGCAGGGGCAGAAGAGCGCCGCCGCGGTCACCATCCACATCCTGCCGCTGGAGGGGGCGCAGAACTCCCGCCCACAACCGAAGAACCTGACCGCCCGCGTGGTGGCCGCCGGCACCGTCCGGATCCCGGTGGAATTGGACGGAATCGACCCCGACGGCGACTCGGTCCAGCTGACCGGGATCGACAGCTCCCCGTCGATGGGCACGGCCACCGTGGGAAGCAACTTCATCGACTTCACCGCCGCCGGCGACGGCGCGGGCACCGACACCTTCCGCTACAAGGTGGTGGACCGGCAGGGTGCCGTGAACACAGGCACCGTGACGGTGGGTATCGCCCCGCGCGGGGACGTCAACCAAAAGCCCACCCCTGTGGATGACGAAGTCAAGGTCCGGCCCGGCCGGCAGATCGCCGTCGACGCCCTGGGCAACGACACCGATCCCGACGGCGACCCGATCAAGATCCTCGCGAACGAGATCGAGGCCCCGCAGGAGCTGCAGGCCACCGTCAGCAAACAGAGCGGCCGGATCATCGTGCTGGCACCGGGGGAGGAGGGCACCACCAACGTCCGCTACACCGTGGCGGACGACCGCGGAGCCACCGCCCAGGCCTCGATCGCCGTGAAGGCCATGAAGGACGTGCCGCTGCAGGCACCGATCGCCCGCGACGACCGGGTCACCTCCGCCCAGACACTGGGCAAGACCGCCGTCGACGTGCCCGTGCTCAAGAACGACGAGGACCCCGACGGCGTCGGCGAGAACCTCAAGATCTCCACCGAGTCGCCCACCGCCCGGCCCGGCACCGACGGCAACGTGATCGTCGAACTGACCGAGGGGCCGCAGCTGATTCCCTACACCGTGGAGGACGTGGACGGGCTGAAGTCCACCGCCATCATCTGGGTGCCCGGCATCGGCCAGCAGGTTCCCACCCTGGCCAAGAACGACGTCATTGAGGTGGTCGCCGGGCAGTCCGTCACGGTCGATCTCAAGGAATGGGTCAAGGTCCGCGACGGCCGCTCACCGCGGCTGACCCAGACGGACCGGATCAAGCTGATCGGCGCGGACGGCTCCGACCCGGTGGCGGGCGACGGCACCGCGCTGAAGTACACCGCCGGCCAGGACTACGTGGGCCCCGGTTCGCTGAGCTTCGAGGTCACCGACGGCGCCGGCCCGGACGACCCGGCCGGCCTGAAGTCCACCCTGAGCATCCGCACCAAGGTGCTCCCGGACCCCAACCGGAACAACCCGCCGGTGCTGCTGGGCAGCCAGGTGGACGTGCCCAAGGGCGACACCGCCAGCACCGACCTGGCCAAGCTCACCACCGACCCGGACGACGGCGACGTGGACGCCATGAAGTACGAACTCGTCGGCAACGCGCCCGCCGGGTTCGACGCCTCGATCGACGGCAAGACGCTCAAGGTCACGGTCAAGGACGGCACCGCCTCCGGCGCCACCGGCGCGGTCCAGGTCAAGGCCAAGGATCGCCGCGGCCTGGAGTCCACCGCCACCTACCAGCTGACCGCGACGGCCTCCAACCGGCCCAAGCCGGTGGCCAACGACGACGTCGAGGAAAACGCCGCCGTCGGCAAGCCGGTGACGGTCAACGTGCTGGCCAACGACGCGAACCCGTTCCCGGAGACACCGCTGAAGATCCTCTCCGCCACCGCGGAGACCGGCTCCGGTAACGTCTCCGTGGCCGGGGACAGCGTGCAGATCACCCCGTCCGCGTCGGGCACCATGGTGGTGTCCTACACGGTGGCGGACAAGACCGGCGACCCGTCCCGGAACGCGACCGCCCGGATCAGGCTGACCGTCAAGGACAAGCCGCTGGCCCCCGGAACCCCGCAGGCCCAAAGCGTGGGGGACCGGACGGCTCTGCTGACCTGGACCCCGCCGGCGGACCGCGGCTCGCCGATCACCAAGTACACGGTGACGGGGGAGGGCGGCTTCAGCCAGGACTGCCCGGCCAACTCGTGCACCCTGAACGGGCTGACGAACAACACCAAGTACCACTTCACCGTCACGGCCACGAACGCCATCAACACCTCCGACCCGTCCCCGGCCTCCGCCGAGGTGCGCCCGGACGTCAAGCCGGACACCCCTGCCGCGCCGACCCTGAAGTTCGGTGACAAGCAGCTGGCCGTGGCATGGACGGCGCCCGCCTCCAAGGGATCGGCGATCAAGTCCTACGACCTGGAGATTTCACCGGCCCCCGCGGGCCAGAATGCCCAGATTCAGAACCTGACCACAACCAGCTACGTCTGGAAGGGCCTGAAGAACGGCGTGGCCTACACGGTGCGCGTGCTGGCCAGGAACGACGCCAAAGACCCCTCCGAGTGGAGCCCCTACTCGGCTGCGGAAACCCCCGCCGGCGTGCCCGTCACCCCGGCGGCGCCGAGCGCCAGCCAGGCCGGCTCGGTCGGTTCGCAGAGCCAGATGAAGGTCTCCTGGGCGGCGCCGAACAACAACGGCGACGCGATCTCCGCCTACACCCTCACCACCCTGCGGGGCGGATCCGTGGTGAACACCCAGCAGGTCTCCGGCACCTCGCAGAACGTGACCGTCGATAACTCGGAGGCGGACTACACCTTCACGGTGGCGGCCACCAACAAAGCCGGCACCTCCGGTACCAGCCCGTCCTCGGCCCCGGTCCGCGCGGCCGGCAAACCCGGCATGGTGAGCAGCGGCACCGTGGCCGCTCCCGGCAACAGCGGGGAACTGAAGGTCACCTTCACCCCGCTGACGCAGGCGCAGCGCAACGGCTCGCAGGCCTCCGAGATCGCCTACCGCTGGAGCACCGCCTACGGGTCCGGTCCGATTAACGCGCCCGGCGGCACCATCTCCGGCCAGCCCAACGGAAAGAACGTCACGGTGAACATCATCGCCGTGTCCACCAAGAACAACGTTTCCGGCGATGCCCAGGCCATCGGCTCGGCAGTTCCCTATGGCCCGCCCGGGGCACCCAGCGTCAACGGCGGCACGTCCGCGAAGGGCGACGGACAGGTGCACTGGACCTGGAGCCAGCCGAACGACAACGGCAAGCCGATCGTCCGATACGAGGTCAGTTACGACGGCGGCGGCTGGACCGGCGTGGGGCTGAACCGAAGCTACGACCACAACGCGGGCGGCTGGGACAAGCGGCACACCCTGGCCGTTCGGGCCTGCAACGACACCAGCTGCGGCGGCTCCGGCAGCGCCGCCTCGACCTCCGGGTCTGACCCGGCGCCGCCGCCGGTGCTGTCCCAGATCCAGGCGCACAACAGCACCTGCCCGGGCAAGCCCGGGGAGCCGGACACCTATAACCCGAGCGGCCCCACCTGCGGCGTCGGCTGGGTGCAGCGGGCCGAGGGCAAGCTGAACGTCAACTGCACCAAGGACATCTACGGCAACGGCACACCGTGGTACCGCGTGACCGAGGGCAGCCACCCGGGCTGGTTCGTGAAGTCCACCACGGTAGACCTGTACGGTCCGAAGCCCGGCGGCTGCTGATGGCCGACACCGCCTCGAACGCCGGCCGCCGCCGGGAATCCCTCCCGGCGGCCCCACCCATGAACCAACCGATCCAGAAGAGGACCACGCCATGACCATGACCACCGAACAGGCCGAGTGGTTTGCCGGCACTTTCGAAAAGCTCGTCGCCAACGTCGGCCAGGCCGTCCTCGGCAAGGAACACGTCATCCGGCTGACCTTCACGGCCATGCTGGCCGAGGGGCACGTGCTCTTCGAGGACGCCCCCGGCACCGGCAAGACCTCCCTGGCCCGGGCCCTCGCCGCCACCGTGCAGGGCTCGAACAGCCGCATCCAGTTCACCCCGGACCTGCTGCCCTCCGACGTCACCGGCGTGACCATCTACGACCAGAAGACGCAGAAGTTCGAGTTCCACAAGGGCCCGATCTTCAGCAACATCGTCCTGGCCGACGAGATCAACCGCGCCTCGCCGAAGACCCAGTCGGCGCTGCTGGAGGTCATGGAGGAGTCCCGCGTCACCGTGGACGGCACCACCTACGAGGCCGGCCGGCCGTTCATGGTGATGGCCACCCAGAACCCGATCGAGCAGGCCGGCACCTACCGGCTGCCGGAGGCGCAGCTGGACCGCTTCCTGATCAAGACCTCCATCGGCTACCCGGACCACGCCTCCACGGTGCAGCTGCTCGGCGGCGCCAACCTCAAGGACCGGTCCAAGGAGATCACCGCCGTGATCACCACCCAGGCCGTTGCGGATATGGCCGACCTGGCCGCCACCACCCACGTGGACACCGCCGTGCTCGAATACATCTCGCGGCTCTGCGAGGAGACCCGCAACGCCGCGGAGACCCGCCTGGGCGTCTCCGTCCGCGGCGCCCTCGCGATGGTCCGGGCGGCCAAGGTCTGGGCCGCCGCACAGGGCCGCAACTTCGTCCTGCCCGACGACGTCAAGGACCTCGCCGCCGTCGTCTGGACCCACCGCCTGGTCATGGACCCGGAAGCGGAATTCTCCGGCGCCACCGCCGACGCCGTGCTCACCCGGGTGCTGGCCGACGTCGCCGCCCCGCAGCAGCGCGCCGCCGTCTAACGTCCCGCTTCACCCCGCACTTCCCGCACGAACGAAGGCCACCCCTATGTCCACCGGCACCCCGCTGACCCGGCTTGCTGACCGCCTGAAGCAGCCCTTTTCCCGGGCTGCCGTGCCCGCCCGGCTGCACCCCTCCGCCGTCTGGGCCGAGGCCCGCGGCACCGCCGCCATGGCGCTGGCCCCGGCCGGCCGGCTGGTCCGCGACCGTTTCCGGCGGCACGTCCAGCCGGTCCTGGCCGTGGTCAGTGTCCTCGGCTGGGCCGTGCTGGCCGGCTCCGTGCTGCTCTGGATCCTGGGCCAGGCCTACGGCTGGCAGGAGGCGCAGGCGGCGGCGATCGCCGCGTTCGTGCTCTTTGTGCTGGCCGTCGGGTTCATCCTGGGCCGGTCCTCCTACGGCGTCCTGCTGGACCTCGCCCGGATGCGGGTGGCGGTGGGGGACAGCGCCGTCGGCAGCATCGCGGTGTCCAACACCTCGGCGCGGCCGCTGCTGCCGGCCGCCCTGGAACTGCCGGTGGGGTCCGCGACGGCGGTGTTCCACCTGCCGCGGATGAAGCCGGCGCAGGTGCACGAGGACCTCTTCACCATCCCCACCGCCCGCCGCGCCGTGATCGTGGTTGGCCCGGTCCGTTCAGTGCGCGCCGACCCGTTGCATCTGCTGCGCCGCCAGGTGCTCTGGACCGAACCGCGTGACCTGTTCGTCCACCCCCGCACCGTGCCCCTCGCCGGGTCCGCCGCGGGCTTCATTCGCGACCTCGAGGGCATGCCCACCACCGAACTCTCCAGCGCCGACGTGTCCTTCCACGCGCTGCGCGACTATGTGCCGGGCGATGACCGCCGGCACATCCACTGGAAGACCACGGCCCGGACCGGCAAGCTCATGGTCCGGCAGTTCGAGGAGACCCGCCGCGCCCACCTGGCGATCTCGCTCTCGACCAACACGGACGAATACGCCTCCGAGGAGGAGTTCGAACTCGCCATCTCCGCCGCCGGCTCCATCGGCCTGCAGGCCATCCGGGAACAGCGGAACCTTGACGTCCTGACCCAGCAGGGCCCGCTGCGCTGCGAGACCGGCCGCAACATGCTCGATGACATGACCCGGATCGTCGGCGCGTCGCAGCGGAAGACCGCCGTCGACCTCGCCCGGACGCTCGCCGATACCGTCCCGAACGCCTCGGTGGTGTTCTTCATCGTCGGCAGCAATGTCACCCCCACCCAGCTGCGCTCCGCGGCCGCGTCCGTGCCGCCGGGCGTCCGCAGCCTCGCCGTCCGGGTCCAGGCCGGGGCCGCCCCCTCCCGCGCCAACATCGCGGACCTGACAGTCCTCACCCTCGGCGACCTCGCCGAGCTCGCCATCGTGCTCCGAAAGGCGGCCGCATGAGTGCCACCCCGCTGCGCCGCGACCGCACCCCCGCCAGCCGCAAGCCCGCCCCTCGTCCGGCAGCCACGATGTCGGGATTCAGCGACGGGCAGCCGGCCTGGCACTACCTGCTCGACGCCGGCGTCCTCACCGTCCTGCTGGGCCTCGGTGTCCTGGGGTTCAGCCTCAGCTTCGGCGGCGACCCGTACTACCTCGTGGCCGGCCTCGGCGGCGTCCTGCTGGGCCTCGGCGTCGCCGCCGCCTCCGCGTACCTGCGCCTTGGCGGCCTCGCCACCGCCGCGCTGACCCTCGCCGCCTACCTGGTCTTCGGCACGGCGCTGGCCGTCCCGGGCGCGGCCCTGGCCGCCGTGCTGCCCAGCCTGGAATCGCTCCGGACCCTGCTGACCGGCATCGTCTTCGCCTGGAAGGACATGCTCACTGTGGGCGTGCCGGTGGGAACCGCGGGGGGCACCCTGATCGTGCCGTTCCTCAGCTCGCTGCTCACCGCCCTTGCCGCGGGGCTGTTGATCTGGCGGCTGAAGAACCCGTACTGGCCGCTGCTGCCGGTCCTGGTGTTGTTCATCACGGGGATCGCCTTCAGCACCAACGCCGCGTTCCTGACCGTGGAGCGCGGCACCGCTCTGACCGTGATCGCGATCGCCTGGGCCACCTTCCGCCGGGACGCCCTGCGCCGCAACAGCACCCGCACCGTCGCGGTGAACCGGCCGGACGCGGACCCAGCCGCGGCCCGTGCCGCCCGGTTCCGGCGCCTCGGCACCGCCGCCAGCGTGATCGCCGTGGCGATCGGCGCTACCGCCGTGACCTCCCCGCTGCTCACCGGCGGGGACGACCGGCGGGTGCTGCGCAACGCCGTCGTCCCGCCGTTCGACCCAAAAGACTACGTCACCCCGCTGGCGAGCTTCCGGAACTTCGTCAAGGACAAAAAGGACGACAACCTCTTCCTGGTCAAGGGCCTGCCCAAGGACGGCCGGGTCCGCCTGGCCGCGCTCGATTCCTTCAACGGCACCAACTACTCCATGGACCCCAACGGCTCCGGCAGCTTCAGCAAGGTGGGCGACGCCAAGTCCCTGAACACCCTGGCGGACTCCTCCGGCGTCGTGCCCACCCGGGACTACACCCTCGACGTGACCATTGAGGACTACCAGGGCTACTTCCTCCCCGGCGGCCGGAAGACCACCGGCATCAGCTTCAGCAGCGACGGCTCCGGCGCAGCGTCCGGACTGTACTTCAACTCCGGCACGGACACCGCCGTCACCACCCGCGGCCTGGCCAAGGGCGACTCCTACAGCGTCCAGGTGGCCGACCCGGTGATGCTCGAACACGGCCAGCTCACGCAGTACGACTTCGCCAAGGACACCCTGCCTGACCCCGAGGAAGTCCCGCCCGTGGTGGGGTCCCAGGCCAACGACCTCGCCGCGGACGCACCCACCGCGATCGACCGGGTCCGGCAGATCGAGGCCCACTTCCAGAAGAAGGGCGCCTTCAGCAACGGCCTGATCGACGACGGCCAGCTGCCCAGCGTCTCGGGCCACAGCTCCAACCGCATCCGCGCCCTGCTCACCGCCAAGCAGATGCTCGGCGACGACGAGCAGTACTCCGTGGCGATGTCCCTGATGCTGCGGCACCTGGGCATCCCGTCCCGCGTGGTGATGGGCTTCTACCCGGACCCCAAGGGCCCGGAAAACGGCGCCGGCCAGGTGCAGATCACCGGCAAGGACGTCCACGCCTGGGTGGAGGTGGCCTTCGACCGCGTCGGCTGGGTGGCCTTCGATCCCACCCCGCCCAAGGACAACGTCCCGATCCCGCCGGATCCGGAGAACAAGTCCAAGCCCAAGCCGCAGGTGCTGCAGCCGCCGCCCCCGCCGCAGGAGCCGGCCGAGCTGCCGCCGGACTCCTCCCCGGACGCGCTCGACGCGGACGAGAAGAAGAACAACCCCTGGCTGTTCTGGGGACCGCTGCTCTCCGCGATCGGCGTCGCCCTCATCCCGGTGGCCGTGATCGCGCTGCCGCTGCTGCTGATCGCCCTGCTGAAGTCCCGGCGGCGGAAGGCCCGCTTCACCACAGGCAACCCCTCCCAGCGCGTGGGCGGCGGCTGGAGCGAGGTGCTGAGCCTGGCCACCGACCTGGGCGCCGGCGTGGACGGCCGCGCCACCCGGCGGGAAACCTCCGTGGTGCTCGGCGAGGCGTTCCCCGCCAGCAAGGGCACGACGACGCTGCTCGCCCACCGCGCGGACGCCGCCATCTTCGGCGCGGGCGAACCCAGCGAGGACCAGGTGCGCCAGTACTGGGAGATCGTGGACGGTTCGCTCAAGGAAATGACCGGGACGATGGGCTTCTGGCGGCGCCAGCAGGCGAGGTTCTCGCCCCGCTCGCTGCTGGCCGAGGGCCGCGCCGCACTCACGCTGCGCAGCCTCAGGCCCGTGCTGCCCGGCAGAAAACGGCCCGGCCGGAAGCCAGCTAGTACAGTGGAGCCCGGTCCGCCCCAGGAACCACAGTGACGCTTCAGGAAGACCCGCACCGAGCCATGACCGACGCCGACCGCTGCCCGCGCTGCCAGCAGCCGATCCGCCCGGGCGCCACATTTTGCCCCGCCTGCGGGACGCCAGTGGCCAACCGCGCCGCCCACTCCGCCCCGCGGAGCGTCCCCGGACCCGGTACTATCCCGGTAGCGCCAAACAGTCCGGGCGGCGCGACATTACGGGACGCCCGGCCGGCCGGCGCGGTCGTCCACGGACCAGGGGGAGGTACCGCGTTGCCGAACAAGCTTGAGCTGGTTCCAGCGACCGCGCAGCGGCGTCTGGGGGCCGCGGTGCTGGACTGGACGGGCCCGGTGGCGGTCCTGGCGATCCTCTTCGCCGTCGGGTTCTCGCAGGTCACCCGCACCCGCAGCAACGGAACCATCATCTACAACACCTCCTCGCTGGTGCTCTTCGGCGGCATCGGCCTCGGCATCGCCGCGGTGTACGTGATCGTCCAGGCGGTGCTCGAGTCCCGTTCCGGCGTCACCCTGGGCAACCGAGTGCTGGGCCTCCGGACCGCCGACGCCGACGGGTACGCCCCCGGCGGCGGCGCGGTGTTCCTGCGCGGGCTGATCACCGGAGCCGGGGTGCTGCTGGCCGCCGTGGCCGCGGTCCTGGTGGTGGTCTTCCAATGGTTCGGCGCCGCGCAGTGGATCCTCGGGGCCGCCGTCGTGATCGCCGCCGTGTGGGCCGTCCTGGTGGTCATCTCCAACCGGTGGGACAAGAACAACGGGCTGCGCGGCTGGCACGACGCCGCCGCCAAGACCCTGGTGTTCGACGTCGCCGCCGGACGCAACCCCATCGCCACCGGCGGGATCCAGGGCCCCTACAGCTTCGCCCCGCTCGACCTGCCGCCGGTGCAGCAGGTCGCCTCGCCCGTCGCGGGTGCCGCCCGGCTGGATGGCCGGCCTGCGACTGCTGCTCCCGCCCCGGCCCCGGCGGCCGAACCTGCTGCCGTGGCGCCCGCCCCCGCCGTCGTCCCCGCCCCCGCCGGGTTCGCGCCGATCGAGGCCGTCCGCAGCACCCCGGCGAACAACCGCGCCTTCGGCGTCCACCCCGACGACGACCATGACCGCACCCAGGTCCGCGGCGACTCCTCCGCGCCGATCACCCTCGCCATGCTCCGGATCCGGATCGACGACGGCCGGGAAATCGAGCTCGACCGCGCCTCGCTGATCGGGCGCAACCCCGCCGGCCACCCCGGGGAGGACGCCGTACAGCTGATCCCGGTGGCCGACCCGGGCCGCTCCATCTCCAAGACCCACCTGCACCTGCAGGCCGGCGACGGCGGCATCTGGGTGACCGACCGGAACTCCACCAACGGCAGCGCCGTCACCACCCCGGACGGCATCCGCACCGCGCTGGCCCCCGGAGAGCCCACCCACGTCCGCCCCGGCTCCACCGTGCACTTCGGTGACCGCTCCTTCTACCTAGGACAGGCATGACAACACAGCCGTCTCCCGTTCCCTCCGCCGCAGCCCCCGCGGGTGCCGCCAGCAGCGCAGCCGGCAGCACCCCCAGCGGTGCGGGCAGCAGCGCCCCCAGCCTGCGGCTCAACTGCGGCTACGGCACGGACCGGGGCCTCCGCCGTGAAATGAACGAGGACTCCTACATCGCCGCGGACCCGGTCTTCGCCGTCGCCGACGGCATGGGCGGACACGAGGCCGGCGAGATCGCCAGCGGCATCTGCGTCCGCACCCTCGCCGGCATCCCGCAGCTGGCCACCGGGGAACGCGACGCCACCGCGGCGGGCCTCCAGCAGTATCTGGTCCAGGCCGACGCGGACATCCGCGAGGCCACCGGCTCCCGCGCCGGCACCACCCTCACCGGCGTCGTGGTGGTGGAGCAGCGCGGCGTGCCGTACTGGCTGGTCATGAACATCGGCGACTCCCGCACGTACCGGCTCAGCCAGGGCACGCTGAGCCAGGTCAGCGTGGACCACTCCGAGGTCCAGGAACTCGTCGACGCCGGCGAGATCACCAAGGCCGAGGCCGCCGTGCACCCCCGCCGCCACGTGGTCACCCGGGCGCTGGGCACCGGCGACGAGACCGAGGCGGACTACTGGCTGCTGCCAGTAGAGGAAGGAGACCGGATGCTGGTCTGCTCCGACGGACTGAACGGCGAGCTCAACGACGAGCAGATCGCCGGCATCCTTGCCGGCGAGCCGGACCCGCAGGCAGCGGTGGACCAGCTCATCCAGGCGGCGCTGCGCAGCGGCGGCCGCGACAACGTCACCTGCATCGTGGTGGACGCCAGCAACGTGGCCGGCGACGGCGGCGCCCACACCGCCCCGCGCACCCCCGGCGAGGCCGAGGACGAAAACACGCTCCCGCGGCCCGAACTGGTCGACACCGACGTGCTCCCGGCCGAGGACATCACCGCCGACTCCGCCGCGACCGAGGTCCTGGACGTGGCCCCCGACGCCGCGGTGGCCGACGCCCCGGACCGGGACAGCCATGGCAAGCGCTGACGCCGCGGCAGCTCACGCTGCTGAGGAACGGGCACAGCTGAGCTACCTGCCGGGGGACTGGCTGGGGATCATCCGCGGCGGCACCGTCGTGCTGCTGCCGCCGGACACCGGACGCTCCCTGGTGGAGCCGTTGTGGGCGCTGCTGGGCCGGTCACCGGAGATCCACGAGGTGCTCGACGCCGTCACCGCGGCCTCGGGCGGGTCGCTGTTCCGGCTGCCGTGGTTCGGCGTGGTGGGCCTGACGGCGCCCCTCCGGGTGTTCCTACGCGGCGAGATCGACCTGACCGTCCGGCTCGACGGCGGCGCCACCACTGAACTCAGCGGCCGCGACGTGACCACCTGGACCGAGCGCCGGCTGCCCGCCGCCGAGGGTTTCGAAGCCGTACTGCCCGCGGCCGCGGGCGACCCGGCTGCGGCCGCGGCGGGGGACCTGCTGCCGCTGGCCGAGGGCGTCGTGATGCTCCGGGGGCTCGTCTGCACGTTCGACGGCGGTACGCCCTCGACGGTGCAGACCCCGGCAGCGGTAGAGACCTCCGCAACGGGGGCCCCTGCGGCTGCGGCACCCCGCGACGACGTGCTGCTCGCCGCCGCGGCGGCGGATGTCGAGGCTGAGCTGGCCGACGAGGCCGCCGCCGAGACCTCCGACGAGACCTCGGACGAGACCCAGATCGAATCCGGCGACGCCGGCAGCTCTGCCGACACCATGCTGGAACTGCCGGAGGACCTGGCACCGGCGGAGCCCGAAGCGGCAGAGCCCGAAGCCGCCGCTTCGGAACCTGCCGCATCCGAACCCGCGGACCAGGACGTACCCGAGCCGGCCGAGACCCCCGAGCCGGCCGAGGCCGAGCCCACCAGCAGCTACGACCATCTCTGGGAACAGACTGTGCTGCGGACCATCGAGGACGCCGCCGTCCGTGAGGACCCGGACGCCGACGGGGAACCCGCAACGGCCGCGGCCGAACCCGCAACGCCCGCCGCCGAGCCGGAGCCCGCGTTCGAACCGGAGCCGGTTTTTGCCCCGGAACCGGAGCCCGTGCCCGCTCCTGCTTCCGCGCCGCGCGCCGTGCCCGGTGGCCTGATCGATTCGGTTCCCTGGGCCACCGGCGGCGACCGTGCGGCCGCCGCCCCCGCGCCGGCTCCTGCCGCCGCGCCGCCTGCCCAGCAGGGTCCGCCGTCGTTGATCCACGCCTTCGCCCGGCCGGACGCGGCCCCGGAAAGCCCCGCACCGTCGTCGCAGGCATCACCAGCCTTATCCCAGGGCGCAGCCGACGATGCCGACCACGACGGCCAGACCATCATGAAGAGCGCGCTGCCCGGCAGGGGAGGGGCCCCGCTGCAGGCGCCCCCGGAGCCGGCTCCCGGCACGGGACCCATGGTCCTGGCCCGGGTCTGCCCCCAAGGCCACGCGAACCCGCCAACCAGCGCCGCCTGCGCCTACTGCGGCGAGGCACTGCCCGGCGACGGCGTGCAGGTCCGGCGCCCGCGCCTCGGCCGGGTCCGGCTCTCCACCGGCGAGCTGATCGACCTGGACCAGTCCCTGATCATCGGCCGCCAGCCCTCGGTGTCCCGAGTCCAGGGCGCGGTCATGCCTCGCCTGATCCAGGTGGCCAGCCCGGGCGGGGACATCTCCCGCTCGCACGTGGAAGTCCGGCTGGAGGGCTGGCACGTGATGCTCTGCGACCTCAAGGCCACCAACGGCACCGTGCTGCTGCGCGAGGGCCAGGCCCCGCGCCGGCTCGCCCAGGGCGAGATGGCGATCGTGTTCGACGGCGACATCGCCGAACTCGGCGACGGCATCCAGCTACGCTTCGAGGAGCTGCTGTGAACGCCAAACGCCCCGCCGCCCCGCCGCCCACCATCCCCGGCTTCAGCTACGTCAGCCTGCTGGGCTCCGGCGGCTTCTCCGACGTCTACCTTTACGAACAGGACCGCCCGCGCCGCAAGGTGGCGGTCAAGGTACTGCTCTCGGACTTGAAGACCGAGGGCGCCCGCCGCCGGTTCGAGTCCGAGGCCAACCTGATGGCCCAGCTCTCCTCGCACCCCTACATCGTCACGATCTTCGAGGCGGAGATCACCGACGCCGGCCACTCGTACCTGGCCATGGAGTACTGCTCCCGGCCCAGCCTGGACGTCCGCTACCGGCGTCAGCGCTTCAGCGTGGACGAGGTCCTGGCCGTCGGCATCCAGGTGGCCTCCGCCGTCGAGACCGCGCACCGCGCAGGGATCGCCCACCGGGACATCAAGCCCGCGAACATCCTGGTCACCGACTACAACCGGCCCGCGCTGACGGACTTTGGGATCTCCGGCACCCTCGCCGGGGACCAGGACGAGGACGCCGGCATGTCCATCCCGTGGTCCCCGCCGGAACAGTTCAGCGATCGGCAAGTCGACGGCGTCCTGGTGGACGTGTGGGCGCTGGGCGCCACCCTTTACACCCTGCTGGCCGGCCGGTCACCGTTCGTCCTGCCGGGCGCGGATAACTCCCAGCGCGAGCTGATTTCCCGGATCACCAGCATGCCGGTGCCCAAGCTTGGCCGCGCGGACGTGCCCGAGTCCCTGGAACTGGCGCTGGCGACCGCGATGGCCAAGGCCCCGGCGTCGCGGTACTCCTCGGCGCACGCCTTCGCCTTGGCCCTGCAGCGGATCCAAGCCGAACTGAACCTCTCGGTGACCCCCTTCGAGGTCCTCGAGGAACCCCGCGCCGACGAACCGCACCCGGACGACAGCTTCGAGGAGACCCGGGTCCGCAGCATCGCGGCGATCGACCCGGACGCCACCGGGCACGGGCCCACGTTCCCCACCCGGTTCGGCGGGGCAACGGCACCGAACACCGCCGGAACGGCTCCCGCGACGGCTCCCCAGCAGGTTCCGCAGGGTGGGTCCGGAAGCGACACCGTCCGCCGCCCCGCCGGTGCGCCCGCCGCACGGCAGGGGGCCGACACCGTCCGGAAGCCGGGCACGGTGCCCTCCTTCACGCCCGCCGCCCCCGCGGAGGACGACGACGTCGCGGCCACCGTCAGCCGTTCCAGCCGGACCGCGGCCGCGGGGGACACTGACGCCGCCGCAGCCGACGCCGCGGGTGACACCGACGCCGCCCCGGACCACCGCCGGCGCAACCTGGTGCTCGCCGTCGTTGCCGGCGCCGTCCTGGTGGTGGCCGCCGTCGTCGGCGTCGTGGCCGGAACCACCCGCCCGGCGCCCGCCGCCAAAGCGTCCGAACAGGTCAGCCGTCCGCCCGCCGACGCCCTGGACAACGGCACGGTCCCGGACGTGGAGAACCTCGCCGGAGCCGTGGACGCGGCCGGGAAGGTCACCTTCACCTGGAAGAACCCGCAGCCCAAGCCGGGGGACAAGTACAAATGGCGGACCTACTCCCTCCAGGGCACGGGGGAGTTCCAGGCGGCCGCCGAACCCAAGGTGCAGGTGGAACCGAATCCCTCGGGGGAGACCTGCATCCAGGTGATGATGGTCCGCGCCGACGGGGCCTCCTCACCGATGGAACAGCCGTCCATCGGCTGCGCCAAGAAACCGTGACCACCACCCGAGAAGGAGAAGCATCATGGGGGACCTAGCGATCGATTTCTGCGGCGAATGGCACGAACCATCCGACGAGGACATCTTCAGCATCGGCCGCGAGGGCGACCTGGAAGTCGATGACAACCCGTACCTGCACCGGCAGTTCCTGCAGATCGCCCGCTACGACGGCATCTGGTGGCTCAGCAACGTCGGCAGCATGCTCTGCGCCACCATTGCCGATGCCTCCGGCGGCATGCAGGCCTGGCTGGCCCCCGGCGCCCGGATCCCGCTGGTCTTCAGCCACACCAACGTCATCTTCACCGCCGGCCCCACCACCTACGAGTTCGCCGTGCACCTGCGCACCCCGTCCTTCCGGCAGGAATCCCGCGGCGAGGACAGCGGCGGCGACACCACCATCGGGCCCGTGGTCTTCACCGACTCGCAAAAGGCCCTGATCGTCGCCCTCGCCGAGCCCATGCTCCGCCGCGAGGGCACCGGCTTCAGCGCCATCCCCTCCTCCGCGGAGGCGGCCAAGACCCTGGGCTGGACCCTGACCCGATTCAACAGAAAGCTGGACAACGTGTGCGACAAACTTGACCGGGTGGGAGTCGCCGGACTGCGCGGCGGCGGCGGCAAGCTCGCCACCAACCGCCGGGCCCGGCTCGTCGAGCACGCCGTCACCTCGCACCTGGTCACCCCCGCGGACCTGGTGCTGCTGGAGACCCAGCGCGGAAGCGGGGACGCATGAGGATCCGGCTGACCCTGCGGCGCGACCCCGCCGAGGCCAAGGACCTGGCCGTCACCGTCGACGGTCTCGCCACCGTGGCGGACATCGCCACCGAACTCTGGGCCGCGGACCCGGCCCGGCGCGGCACCCCCGCGCCGGCGAACCTCTCGCTCCGGATCGAGGAGGCCTTCGCCGCCGGCGGCTCCACCGGCACCGTCCTGAACCGGGAAGACGGACTGCTCGAATCCGGCCTCCGGCCCGGCTCGATCATCTCCCTCACCCAGGTCAGCGAGCAGTTTGCCGTCCCCGGGGCGAACCGTGGCCCCGCGGCGGCGACCCTGCGGATCCTCTCCGGGCCCGACGTCGGCCGCGAATTCCCGCTGCCCTCGGGCACCAGCTACGTGGGCCGGGACCGCGACGTCGACATCCGGCTGACCGACCCGCTGACCTCCAAGCGGCACGCCCGGATCACCGTGGGCGAGAGCATCGAGATCGTGGATACTAACTCCGCCAACGGCCTGCTGATGGACGGGCTGCCTGTCACCCGCGCCACCCTGACCTCCTCGGACACCGTGACCCTGGGCGACACCACGGTCTCGGTGGTCTCGCTCGGCGGCAGCCAGGGAGCCGCCCCGAGCTCCCCGCTGATCGACTTCAACCGCTCGCCCCGCGTGGTGCCCCGGTTCGAACCGCGCAAGCGCACCGTGCCGTCCGGGCCCACCCGCCAGGAACGCCAGCCCTTCCCGTACATCATGCTGATCGCCCCGCTGATGATGGGCGCCGTGGTTTTCGCGGTCACGCAGAACATGATGTCCGTGATCTTCATGCTGATGATGCCGCTGTTCGTCGTGGGCCACTACATGGACCAGAAGATGCAGTCCCGGCGCGAACGCAAGGAACAGCTCAAGTCCTTCCGCGCCGCCATGGCCGCGTTCCAGGCCGACATCACCGGGCTGCAAAAGGTGGAACGGGCCGTCCGGCTGCAGGAGGCTCCCTCCGTCAGCGACACCCTGGACTCGATCTACAAGCTGGGGCCGCTGCTGTGGACCCACCGCCCCGAACACACCGGCTTCCTGGGCCTCCGCTTCGGCCTGGGCACCGCCCCCTCCCGGATCCAGTTCGAGGAACCGCAGAACAACGAGACCGATCCCGAGTTCATGGCCGAGATCCAGGAGTGCCTGCACCGGTTCGCCGAGGTCGAGGGCGTGCCGATCGTCTCGCAGCTGCGCACCGCCGGCTCCTTCGGCCTGGCCGGCTCCCGCGGTTTGGTGGACGACGTCGCCCGCGGCATGGTGCTGCAGCTGGTGGGCCTGCACTCGCCGGCCGAGGTGGTCCTCACCGCGATCACTTCCGCCCAGTCCCGGGACCGCTGGGACTGGCTGCAGTGGCTCCCGCACGCCGGCTCCGGCCACAGCCCCCTCGCCGGGGACCACCTGGCCGCCGGTCCGGCCGGCGGCACCGCCCTGCTGTCCCGGCTCGAGGACCTGATCGACCAGCGCGAGGCCGCCTCCCGCGAACCCGCCCCGGCGCTGCGCCCCGGCTTCACCGACCGGCCCGGCGAAACCGCCGCGGAGGTCCCCGCCCCGCAACTGCCCACCGTGCTGCTGGTGGTCGAGGACGACGCCCCGGTGGACCGTGGCCGGCTCACCCGCGTCCTGGAGCGCGGCCCCGACGCCGGCGTCCACGTGATCTGGGTGGCCGCCTCGGTGGAACAGCTCCCCGCCGCGTGCCGGGATTTCATGGCCGTAGACGGCGAACACGGCACCACCACCGGCCAGGTCCGCCTGGGCCGGCACACCTTCCCGGTCTCCTGCGAGAGCCTCGACGCCGGCCTCGCCGCGCAGCTGGCCCGCATGCTGGCCCCCGTCGTCGACGTCGGCAAGCCGCTCGAAGACGACTCCGACCTGCCCCGCGCCGTCTCCTACGCCACCCTGATCGGCAAGGACTTCCTGGACAACCCGCAGGCCGTCGCGGACCGCTGGAGCGAGAACAACTCCGTGCACGCCTCCGCCTCGCCCAACCGCAAGGACAACGGCTCGCTCCGCGCCCTGGTGGGCTCCAAGGGCATCGAACCGCTCTACCTGGACCTGAAGAACGAGGGCCCGCACGCGCTGGTGGGCGGCACCACCGGCGCCGGCAAGTCCGAGTTCCTGCAGTCCTGGGTGATGGGCATGGCCGCCGCATACAGCCCGGACCGGGTCAGCTTCCTGTTCGTGGATTACAAGGGCGGCGCCGCGTTCGCCGACTGCCTGCAGCTGCCGCACACCGTGGGCCTGGTCACCGACCTGTCCCCGCACCTGGTCCGCCGCGCCCTGACCTCGCTCCGGGCGGAGCTGCACCACCGCGAGAAGCTGCTGAACCGCAAGAAGGCCAAGGACCTGCTGGAACTGCAGCGCCGGGCCGACCCGGAGGCGCCGCCGTACCTGATCATCATCGTGGACGAATTCGCCGCCCTCGCCACCGAGGTGCCCGAGTTCGTCGACGGCGTCGTGGACGTCGCCGCCCGCGGCCGTTCCCTGGGTCTGCACCTGATCCTCGCCACCCAGCGCCCCGCCGGCGTGATCAAGGAGAGCCTGCGCGCCAACACCAACCTGCGCGTGGCGCTGCGGATGGCAGACGAGGACGACGCCGTCGACATCCTCGGCGTCCCCACAGCCGCCTACTTCGATCCCTCCATCCCGGGCCGCGGCGCGGTCAAGACCGGCCCCGGCCGGATCCAGGGCTTCCAGACCGGCTACGCCGGCGGCTGGACCACGGAGAAGCCGCAGCGGCCCCGGATCGACGTCGTGGAGATGGCCTTCGGCTCCGGCCCGGCCTGGGCCGCCCCGGCCGAGGCGGATCCGGCAGCCGAGCAGCCCGCCGGCCCGAACGACATCGCCCGGATGACGCAAAACATCCTGCGCGCCGCGGACGTGCTCGCCATCGAGCCTCCCCGCAAGCCGTGGCTGGACGAGCTGGCCACCACCTACGACTTCTCCCTGTTGCCGAACCCGCGCACCGACGAGCGGCTGCTCCTGGGCGTGGCGGACGACCCCGCGCACCAGGACCAGCCCACCGTGTTCTACGAACCGGACCGGGACGGGAACATGGCCATCTACGGCACCGGCGGCTCCGGCAAGTCCGCGGCGCTGCGCGGTATCGCGATCGCCGCGGCCGTCACCCCGCGCGGCGGCCCGGTGAACGTCTATGGCATCGACTGTGGCTCCGCCGGATTGCGGATGCTCGACGAGCTGCCGCACGTGGGCGAGGTGATCGACGGCGACGACGTCGAACGCGTCGGCCGCCTGCTGCGCTGGCTCCGCGACCTGGCCGACGACCGGTCCGCCCGCTTCGCCGAGGTCCGCGCCAGCACGATCGTCGAGTACCGCCGGCTCTCCGGGATGGCGGACGAGAAGCGCATCTTCATCCTGGTGGACGGCATCTCCGCCTTCCGGGAGACCTTCGAGTACAGCAAGCTCTCCGGCCTCTGGGACATCTTCCTGCAGCTGGCCACCGACGGCCGGCCGCTGGGCATCCACCTGGTGGTCACCGGTGACCGGCCCAACGCCGTCCCGGCCTCCCTGCTGGCCTCCATCCAGCGCCGGCTGGTGCTGCGGCTGTCCTCCGAGGAGGACTACCTCTCCATGGACGTCCCGCGCGACGTCCTGGGCGCCGGCAGCCCGCCCGGCCGCGGCCTGCTCGGCGGCCTCGAGGTGCAGCTGGCCGTCCTCGGCGGCAACTCCAACCTGGCCGTCCAGGCCCGCGAGGTGCACAAGCTCCGGGAGGCGATGCTGCGCCAGGGTGTCGAACGCGCCCCGCAGATCGAGCGCCTGCCGGACTCGGTGGACCTGGACCTGCTGCCCGCCGGCAGCCCGGACCTGCCCGTGATCGGCGTCGACGACGAGACCCTGCAGCCGGCCGAAATCCTGGCCAAGGGTCCGCTGCTGCTGGCCGGCCCTCCGGGTTCCGGCCGCACCGTGGCCCTGGTGACCCTGGCCCACGCCCTGCGCCGCTCCAACCCGGGCGTGGAGCTGATCTACCTGGGCTCCCGGCGCTCCGCGGCCGCGTCGCTGAAGCTCTGGGACCGGTCCGTGGTGGGCGCCGACGACGTCGACGAGGTGATCGACGAACTGGTCGACTACAGCACCGGAACCCCCGGCAAGCTGGCGATCTTCATCGAGGGCCTCACCGAGTTCACCGACACCCTGGCCGAATCCGGCCTGGCCCGGCTGGTGACCGCCTCGATCAAGGCCGAGCAGTGGGTGGTGGGCGAATCCGAAACCTCCACCTGGTCCTCCGCCTGGTCCCTGGCCCAGCCGTTCAAGTCCGGCCGCCGGGGCCTGCTGCTCAACCCCGGAGACATCGAGGGCGACAGCCTGCTCAACACATCCCTGGGCCGGGTCAGCGGGGACTTCATCCCGGGCCGCGGTTACATCGTGGGCCGCGGCAAGGTCCGCAAGCTCCAGGTCGCCCTGCCGCCCGAAAACCGGGCCTAGGAGCTACGTCCGGGTTTTCGCCCTACCGCCGGGACGCAGTGTCGTCTCCGGCGGTAGGGTGTGGGCATGACCCGGGTACGGAATCGGGCGGTGGCCGCGCGGAGGGTGGCCCCCGACGGCGACACGGCACTGGACAACACTCTCTTCGTCTTCAGCGGTGTGGCTGCCCTGTGGCTGGCAAGCATCCTGTTTGAGGCGAGCCTGGACTGGAGCCGGGCTTGGTTCGCCGTCGTCTTCTGGGCCGCGCTCGCGTACCTGGTGCTGCCCCGGCTGCACCGGATCCTCACCCGCATCTACCTGCCCGACTACTTCATCGGCCGCGCCCGGACCAGCGACGGCCTGCTGGGGGATCCGGTGAACGTGGCGCTGCTCGGCTCCCCGGCACAGGTCCACACCGCCATGCGCCGGGCCGGCTGGACCCTGGCCGACCCCGTCGACCTGGCCAGCAGCCGGCGCATCATCACCGCCACCCTCACCCGCCGCAGCTACGACGAGGCGCCGGTCAGCCCGCTGTTCCTCTTCGGCCGGCAGCAGGACTTCGCCTACCAGCAGGAGGTGGACGGCAACCCGGGCAAGCGGCACCACATCCGGTTCTGGCGCTGCCCGCCCGGCTGGGTCCTGCCCGGCGGCGCCGCCGTGGACTGGGTGGCCGCCGGCACCTACGACCGCTCCGTCGGCCTGTCCCTCTTCACCCTGCAGGTCACCCACAAAATCGAGGAGGACATCGACCGGGAACGGGACTTCGTCCTGGCCAGCCTGCGTGCCGCCGACCCGGCCGTCGGGGTGCGGATCCTGCGCGACTTCTCCTCCGGCTACCACTCCCGCAACGGCGGGGGAGACACCATCTCCACCGACGGGCACCTTCCCGTCGTCGACCTCACCGGGGTCACGGCCGACGCCGGGGCGGCGCCGCCGCCCGCCGTGACGCCCGCACGGCCGCCCGCGCCCACCCTCTTCGGCGTCGGGCTCGCCGTCCTCCGCGGCCTGGCCGCCCTGGCGCTCGCGGCCCTGATGGCCGTCTCGGACCCGGGCTCGCTGCCGCTGGCGGACCGCGCCGGGGAAAAGTTGCCGGTAGTCGTCGCGGTGATCGCCGTGTTCGGCCTGGCCGAGCTCGCGCTGGGCTGGTTCGTGCTCCGCGGCGGCAACCGCGCCCGCGTGGCCACCATGCTGCTCAGCGCCCTTGCCATCATCGCCCAGGCCGTCGACGTGCTCACCGGCGGACCCGCCGTGACCTTCCAGACCAACCTGGTGGGCCTGTCCCTGGACATCCTGCTGATCATCGCCCTCACCAGCCGGCGCTCCCTCACCTACGCCCGGAGGGTCCATGGGCAGGGGTCCCCATCGACGCTCGCGGAGGCGGCAGGGTAGGTTCTTGGCATAGGAACTTCCGGATCAGCCGGGGGCCGCTGGGGACGCCGAGAGGTTCGGGTCCGACGATCTAAGGAGATTTTTCGCATGGCTATTTGGGGTGCAGATGTTGATCAGCTGAAGGCGCTGGGGTCCAAGCTGCAGGCCGGGTCGCAGGAAATCGATAACCAGAAGTCGATGCTGACCAAGGTCCTGGCCGGTACGCAGTGGATGGGTCCGGACGCGGAGAAGTTCCGCAGCGAGTGGAACGGCGAGCACGTCGCGGCCCTGACCCGGGTGTCCCAGGCGCTGCAGCAGGCCGGCCAGCAGGCGGTCCGCAACGCCACCGAGCAGCAGAGCGCCTCCGCCCGCTAACAGCTCTCGCGGGCACGGCCCGCGTAGGAAGTACCGTCAGGCCCGGACGCACCCGCGTCCGGGCCTGACGCATCCCTGGGCCGGACGGCTTTTCCGGGGCCTGACAATTTTTCCAGGCCGCCACAATGTCAGTGTTCTAAGGCAGGATAGGTCTGTGAGCACAGCGAAGACCGCAGCAGACAGCGAATCCACGGCCACCGCCCCCGGCAGCGACGGCGGCGCCGTCCCGTCCGAGGCCATCCGCGAGGAGTACGAGCAGCTGGTCGAGGAGGTCCGCAAGCACCGCTTCGCGTACTACCAGGAGGACGCCCCGGTCATCTCCGACGCCGAGTTCGACGAACTCTACCGGCGGCTGGAGACGCTCGAGGCCACCCACCCCGAGCTGGTCGCCAACGACTCGCCCACCCAGGAGGTGGGCGGCGAGGTCTCCGCCGCGTTCACCGCCGTCGAGCACCTCACCCGCATGTACAGCCTCGAGGACGTCTTTTCGGTCCAGGAAGTGGAGGCCTGGATCGCGAAGGCGGAGGCCGGCATCGCCAAAATCGGCAACGGCGGCACCCCGCCGCAGTGGCTTACCGAACTCAAGATCGACGGCCTGGCCGTCAACCTGCTCTACCGCGACGGCGTCCTGGTCCGCGCCGCCACCCGCGGCGACGGCACCACCGGCGAGGACATCACCCATAACGTCCTGACCATCAAGGAAATCCCGCAGCGGCTCACCGGCACGGACTTCCCCGCGGAGATGGAGATCCGCGGCGAGGTGTTCATCCCGTCCAAGGATTTCGCCGCCTTCAACGAGGCCCTGATCAACGAGGGCAAGGCCCCGCTGGCCAACCCGCGCAACGCCGCCGCCGGGTCGCTGCGGCAAAAGGACCCGGCCGAGACCGCCAAGCGGCCGCTGAAAATGTACGTCCACGGCATCGGTGCCCGCGAGGGCCTGCAGACCCGGAGCCAGTCTGACACCTACCGCCAGCTCGCAGACTGGGGCCTGCCCACCAGCCCCTACTTCGAGGTCCTGCCCGGCCTGGCCGAGGTGCTGGACTTCATCAAACGCTACGGGGACAAGCGGCACAGCCTCAGCCACGAGATCGACGGCATCGTCGTCAAGGTCGACGACCTCGCCACCCAGCGGGCGCTCGGCTACACCAGCCGCGTGCCCCGCTGGGCGGTGGCGTACAAGTACCCGCCCGAAGAGGTCAACACCAAGCTGCTGGACATCGCCGTCAACGTCGGCCGCACCGGCCGGGTCACCCCGTTCGGCATCATGGAGCCGGTCAAGGTCGCAGGCTCCACCGTCAGCATGGCCACCCTGCACAACCAGGACGTGGTCAAGGCCAAGGGCGTCAAGATCGGCGACATCGTGGTGCTTCGCAAGGCCGGTGACGTGATCCCGGAGATCGTCGGCCCGGTCCTGGCGCTCCGGGACCAGCAGGACCCGCCGGTCCGGGACTTCGTCATGCCCACCGAATGCCCATCCTGCGGCACGCCGCTGGCCCCGGGCAAGGAGGGCGACGTGGACATCCGCTGCCCCAACGCCAGGTCCTGCCCCTCGCAGCTGCGCGAGCGCGTCTTCCATGTCGCCAGCCGCGGCGCCTTCGACATCGAGGCGCTCGGCTGGGAGGCCGCCGTCGCGCTCACCCAGCCAACCGAGCCCGAGACCCCGCCACTGACCAGCGAGGCGGCCCTGTTCCGCCTCACCCCCGAGGATCTCGCGGACGTCCGGATCCGGCGCGAGAAGCGCAGCAAGGGCGTGGGCACCGGCGAATACGAACTGGTTCCGTACTTCTACACCAAGGGCACGGCCAAGAACCCGTCCAAGCCCACGGCCAGCACCGTCAAGCTCTTCGCCGAGCTGGAGAAGGCCAAGTCCCAGCCGCTCTGGCGCGTGCTGGTGGCCCTCTCCATCCGGCACGTGGGGCCCCGCGCGTCCCGTGCGCTGGCCACCGCGTTCGGCAGCATGGACGCGATCCGGCAGGCCTCCGAGGAGGAACTGGCCGGGGTGGACGGCGTGGGACCGGTGATCGCCGTGGCGCTGAAGGAATGGTTCGCCGAGGACTGGCACCGCGAGATCGTGGACAGCTGGGCCGCGGACGGCGTGCGGATGGAGGACGAGGTCGACGACTCCACTCCGCGCACCCTGGAAGGCCTGACCGTGGTGGTTACCGGCAGCCTGGAGGGCTTCAGCCGGGACGAGGCGAAGGAAGCCATCCTGATCCGCGGTGGCAAGGCCGCCGGCTCGGTCTCAAAGAACACCGACTACGTGGTGGCCGGGGAGAACGCGGGCACCAAGCTGGACAAGGCCGAGCAGCTGGGCCTGCCGGTGCTGGACGAGGACGGCTTCCGGGCACTGCTGGCCGAGGGACCGGCAGGCGTCGGCGGCGAGGCCGTTGCGGAGGCTGACGCCGGGGCCGACGCCGAATGAGCGGGGCGGACGCGAACTTCCCCGACCCGGAGGCGTTCCTCGCCCTGGCCCGGGAGGCGGCCGCCGCCGGCGCCGCCGTGCTGGCCGGCCGCAGCTCGGCGGACCTGGGCGTCAGCAACAAGGGCGACGCGGGGGACTGGGTCACCGACTTCGACCTCGCCGCCGAGGCCGCGGTCCGGGGCGTCATCACGGGCGCCCGGCCCACGGACACCATCACCGGCGAGGAGGGCGGCACCGTGCTGCCCGCCGACTCCAGCGGCTACCGCTGGTCCGTCGACCCGCTGGACGGCACCACCAACTTCATCCGCAACATCGTCTACTACGCCACCTCTGTGGCGGTCGCCGGGCCCGACGGCGCCTGGCTGGCCGGCGTGGTCCACGCCCCGGCACTCGGCCGGGTCTACTACGCATCCCGCGGCCAGGGCGCCTGGCTCGAGGAGAACGGCCGCCGGACCGCGCTGAACGGACCCGTCCAGGGCAGGACCGGCCAGATCCTGGCCACCGGCTTCAGCTACGACCCGGCGGTCCGCGCCGAGCAGGCCGCCGGCCTGGCGCACCTGATGGGCGGCTTCGCCGACGTCCGCCGGCTGGGCTCCGCCGCGCTGGACCTCTGCCTGGTGGCAGACGGAACGCACGACGCCTACGGCGAACGCGGCCTGAACGAGCACGACTTCGCCGCCGGCGCCCTGATCGCGGAGGAGGCCGGTTGCTGGGTCCGCCGGCCGCGGCTGACCAGCGTGCTGAACGGCGGGCCCTCGGACGAGGAACGCCTGGGTGCCTGGACCTGCGCCGGGCCGCTGGAGCTCTCCGGCACCTTCCCGCTCTGATACCTCAGTCACGGAAAGGGGCGTTTGGCCGGGTGGCCCGCACGGCTGCCCGTACCATTGTCAGGTGCCTTCGCAGATCCTCATCCGGCCCGCCGTCCCGGCCGACTTCGACGCCGTCGCCCGCATCACCACCGACGCCTACCTCGCCGCGGGGTACTTCGACGACGCCGACCACCCCTACATGCGCCAGATCCGGAAGGTCGCCGAGCGCAACGACAATGCCGTCATCTGGGTGGCCGAACGCGCCGGCGAGGTCATTGGCTCCGTCACCCTGGCCGTCGCGGGGGAGCCGTACGCGGACATCGCCCTGCCCGACGAACTGGAATTCCGGATGCTGGTGGTGGACCCGGCCGTGCAGCGCAGCGGCGCCGGCAAGGCCATGGTCGAAGCCATCATCAACCACGCACGGACCCTGCCCGGCGTCACCGGCGTGGCCCTCACCACCGGCCTGACCTGGGAAAGCGCCCACGGCCTTTATCAAAAGACCGGCTTCCAGCGGGTTCCGGAACGGGACTGGTTCGTCCCGGACACCCAGATCAAGCTGCTGGTCTACCGCCTCGATCTCTGACTCGGGATCTCCAGCACTGGACCTCTGCCGGCCGCCCTCGGGTAGGGTGGCCAGCATGGCACCCCGCATCCCCGAGACCATCGACCGGAAGCTCCTCGGCATCTACCTCTCGGACCACCTCACCGGCTCCACGGCCGGGCTGGGCCGGCTGGAACGGATGGCGAAAGACTTCACCGACACCCCCTTTCGTACCGAGCTCGCCCGACTGGTGGACGAGGTCAGCCGCGAGCGGGAGCTGCTCCGGAACCTTATCCACGAGCTCGGCGTCCCTCAGCGCCCGCACCGGCAGGCGGCGGCCTGGCTGGCCGAACACGCCGGCCGGCTGAAGCTCAACGGCCGGATCGTGGGCCGTTCCCCAATGACCCTGGTGCTCGAGTCCGAACTCATGCGCGCGGCCGTCCTCGGCAAGATCGGCGGCTGGCAGACCATCCTGGAACACGCCGCCGAGCTCGGCCTCGACCCTGCCACCTACGAGCGGCTGATCGAGGACGGCCACGCCCAAATGGAGATCCTGGGCCGCATTCACGAACACGCGCGGAAGAATGCCTTCCGGGCCGGCGGCAGCATCAGCGGCTGACGGCCACCCCGTAGCGGTGCTCCGGGCGGCCCGTGCTGCCATAGCGGAGCTGGATCTCGACGGCGCCGTCGTCCGCCAGTGAGGACAGGTAGCGCTGCGCCGTGGCCCGGGAGACGCCCACCCGGGTGGCCACCTCCGCCGCCGAATACTGCTCGCCGGGCTCGAGGGAGTCCAGCACGGCGGCCTCCGTCGCGGACCGCGGCCGGGCCGAGGCGGTGACGTCTCCGGGCATGAGGGCCCGTGTCGCCCGCTCCACGGTTTCCTGCGTCACGGCGCCCGGCTGGGTGAGGATCCGGCGGTACCGGGCGTAGGAGCGCAGCTGCTGGGAGAGCGACTCCGATGTGAACGGCTTGAGCAGGTAGCCCAGCGCCCCGCGCCGGAACGCCACCCGCAGCGAAGCGGTGTCCGCGGCGGCGGTCAACATGATCGTGTCCACATCCAGCTGGTGCAGCAGGTCCAGGCCGGAGGCGTCCGGGAGGTACACATCCAGCAGCACCAGGTCCGGGCGGAGGCTGTGGATGGCCTGTAGCGCCTGGGCCGCCGAGCCGGCCGGCGGCAGGGCCAGGAAGCCCGCCACGGAGTCCACGTAGGCGGCGTGCAGTTTCGCGACGTGGAAGTCGTCGTCGACGATCAGGACGCGGAAGTCCTCAGGCATCGTCCCCTCCTTCGGGGTTCGGGGTCATGGCGGTAGTGCCGGGCAGGGTGGCGAGGAAGACGGCGCCCGGGCCGCCGTGGCTGCCGCGGTCCAGGACGGTGACGTCCCCTCCCCGGCGGCGGGCCAGCTGCCGGGCCAGGGCGAGTCCCAGCCCCTGACCGGCACCGGCACGTGCCGGGGCCCGGGCGGTGGTGAAACCCTCGGCGAAGACCCCGTCCGAGCCAGCATCGGCCCCGCCGTCGGATGTGGGGAGCCCGTCGCCGGAGTCGGCCACGATGATATGCAGGGTTCCGGCGGCGCCGTCCGCACCCGGGCCGTCCAGCACCTCCACCTCCACCCAGCGGTCCGGGCCGGACCCGGCGACGGCGGCGTTCACGGCGTTGTCGATCAGGTTCCCCAGCACAGTGGTGACGTCCTGCGGCTCCACCACCTGGCCGCGGACCAGGGTCTCGGGGCCGAGGCGTAGGCTGACCCCGCGCTCGTCCGCCTCCACGCCCTTCGCGCCCAGGAAAGCTTGGAGGTAGGGATCCTGCAGCAGCTCGGCCTGGTCCACCGGGAACTTCAACGGGCCGGTGGCGGCCAGTCTGGCCAGATAGTCGCGGGCCTGCTGGTGCTGGCCGATGCTCATGAACCCGGCGATGGTGTGCAGCTGGTTGGCGAACTCGTGCCGCTGCGCCCGGAGCGCGGTGGAGAGGGTGCCGACGGCGTCCAGCTGCCGGGTCAGGTGCTGGAGCTCGGTGCGGTCCCGCAGCATGACCACCCAGCCCAGGTCCTCGCGCCCGTGCAGGGCCTTGCGGGCGCTGGCCACGAGGGACCGGCCCCCGGCCACCACCTCGACGGCGTCCGCCTCGGCCGCGTCCGCGCGGGTCAGCGCGTGCAGGGCGCCGGGGACGGGGGCGTCCGCCCAGGCGGTGCCGGCCAGGTCCGGCTGGTCCAGCATCCGCCGGGCCGCCGCGTTGAACACGCTGATCCGGCCGTCGGCGGAGATGCCGATGACGCCGTCGTCCACGCCCTGCAGCACCGCCACCTGGTCGTGGACCAGGGTGCTGATTTCCTCCGGCTCCAGGCCCAGGGTCAGCCGGCGCAGACGGTGCCGCAACAGGAAGGAGGCCAGCACCCCGGCCAGCAGGGCGCCGGCGGCGGTGAGGAGGATCGGGGCGATGTCCCGGCCCAGGCTCTGGCCGATTGATTCGGTGGAGTAGCCCACGCTGACCTCGCCCACCACCTGGCCCGTCGGCGCCCCGGCGCCGGGAGCGTAGACGGGGACCTTGGCGCCGGCGGAGGGGCCCAGGGTGCCGGTGTTCCGGGTGGTGACCTCCTTGCCGGAGAGCGCCTCGGACGGGTCGGTGCTGACCCGCTCGCCCAGCCGGTCCGCGTCGGGGTGGGCCAGCCGCAGGCCGGTCTCGTCGGTGATGACCACGAAAAGTGCCCCGGTCCGGGCGCGGGCGCCCTCCGCGGCGGCCATCAGCGGGCCGGTGAGCAGTTCGGCCGGCGGCGGGGTGCCGGGCTGGGCGCTGATCTGCTGCACCTCGGATCGGACGCCGGGGTCGGAGGCGACCGTGCGGGCCAAGGTCAGGGCCTGGTTTTCGGCCTCGCGGCCCAGCCGGTCGTAGGTCAGCCAGGCATGGACGGCGCCGCTGAGCAGCACCACCAGCGCCACGACGCCGAGCTGCAGCAGCAGCGTCTGCGTGCTGAAGCGCAGGGGAGTGCGGCCCGTGAGGGGTCCCATGGCGGCCTCCTGGGGCGGTCCGGCGTCGTCGATCGGGTGGTGAGCAAAATGAGCACAATGCGTCCAACAAGCAGTATGCCAATCAAATGCGGCAAAGGCATCACCGTGACGCACGCCACCCTAACGTCTGTAGTGCGCATCACAGCGGAGTGGTGCGGACCACTGAAGAAGGAGCCGGCTGTGCTGGTAATACTCGGATTCGCCATGATCGCGGTGTTCATGGTGCTGATCATGACGAAGAAGCTGACGCCGGTGCTGGCGCTGATCATCGTCCCCACTATTTTTGGACTCTTTGCCGGCGCGGGCCTGGGCATCGGTCCCATGGTGCTCGACTCGATGAAGTCGATGACCTCCACCGCCGCGCTGCTGATGTTCGCCATCATCTACTTCGGCCTTATGATCGACGTCGGGCTCTTCGACCCGCTGGTGCGGTTCATCCTGCGCAAGCTCGGCAATGACCCCGCCAAGGTGGTCCTGGGCACCGCGATCCTCGCCGCGGCCGTCTCGCTCGACGGCGACGGTTCCACAACCTTCATCCTGACCACCGCGGCGATGCTGCCGGTGTACCTGCGGCTGAAGATGAGCCCGGTGGTCCTCACCTGCGTGGCCGGCCTGGCCAACGGCACCATGAACATCCTGCCCTGGGGCGGTCCCACCGCCCGCGCCGCCACCGCGCTGAAGCTCGACGTCAACGACGTGTTCGTCCCGATGATCCCCTCGCTGGTTGTCGGCCTGGCCGTGGTCATGGTCTTCGCCTGGCTGCTGGGCCTGCAGGAACGCAACCGCCTCCGCGCCACCGCCCCGGAGATCTGGGCCGAGGGCGTTGAGTTCGGCGGAACGGCCGACGGCGGCACGGGCACCACTGGTTCCGGCACCTCCGGCCGCCGCGCCGGCCGCAACGGCACCCCGGCCGGCGGCGCCCCCGCCCCCGCCGGTGGCTCCGGCGTCGCCGTCCTGGAGCGCACCGAGGACCTCGTGGACGAGCGGGACTCCGCCATGGCGGACACCGCCCTGGACCCGAACCGGGCCACCCTGCGGCCGAAGCTGTTCTGGTTCAACCTGGCCCTGACCGTGGCCGTCATGGTGACCCTCGTGGCCAACATCATGCCCCTGCCCTTCGTGTTCATGGTCGGCTCGGCCGTGGCCTTGCTGGTCAACTTCCCGAAGATCAAGGAGCAGAGCGCGCAGCTGATCGCCCACGCACCCTCGATCGTCGCCGTCGTCAGCATGGTCATGGCCGCCGCGGTCCTCACCGGCGTCCTCAATGGCACCGGCATGGTCAAGGCCATGTCCGAGTGGCTGGTGCAGATCATCCCGTCCGACATGGGGCCGCTGATGGCCGTCATCACCGGCATCCTGAGCATCCCGATGACGTTCTTCATGAGCAACGACGCCTTCTACTTCGGTGTCCTCCCGGTCCTGAGCGAAACCGCCGCCCACTACGGCGTCGGCGCAGCGGACATGGCCCGCGCCTCCATCACCGGCCAGCCGTTCCACCTGCAGAGCCCCCTGGTCCCGGCCATCCTCCTGCTGGTCTCCCTGGCCAAGGTGGACCTGGGCGACCACCACAAGAAGGTCCTCTGGCGCACCGCCGTCATCTCCCTGGTCATGCTCGGAGTAGGCATGGCCACCGGAGCCATCGGCATCGGCTGAAACTCTCCGCGGCATCACGCGGACATTCTCCGCGTGCTCGCTCGTTCCTCGCTTAGACGCACGCTTCCGAATGCCCCCGCGCTGCCGCTGGCAGCGGACGACGACAGGCGGGAAACCCACCAACGATATCCAGGCTGCCTGGTTCGGAAATTCTCCGGGCCGGGCAGCCGTCGTTGGTGAGTGCGGCACTCCGGTGGTGGGACGGACATCCTGCCGGCTGCGTCTAAGCGAGGCACGAGCGAGCAGCCAAAGGATCGTCCGGCCCACCAACGGAAGGCGAGGCGGCGGGAAGGAGGGAAGGTGAGGCGGCTGAGGCTCGACGCCCGACGGCTGGAGGGCGTGGGGACACGTAGACTGGGACGGAAAATAATCCGAACCTTGCAGGGGAGATCCATGGCTGCGATCAACCGCGACGACGTCGCGCATCTCGCGCGTCTCGCGCACATCGAGATGAGTGCTGAAGAGCTGGACAGGATGGCCGGCGAGCTCGCCGTCATCGTCGAATCGGTCAAGTCCGTCAGTGAAGCCGCCGGGGACGACGTCCCCGCCACGTCCCACCCGATCCCGCTGACCAACGTGTTCCGCGAGGACGTCGTCGGCCACACGTTCACGGCCGAGCAGTCGCTCTCCGGCGCCCCCGACGCGTACGAGGGCCGCTTCAAGGTCCCGGCCATCTTGGATGAGGACTAAGACATGACTGACACCAACGAACTGATCCGCCTCTCCGCCGCCGCGCTCGCCGAGAAGCTGGCCGCCCGCGAGGTCACCGCCGTCGAGGTCACCCAGGCCTACCTGGACCGCATCGCCGCCGTCGACGGCCAGGTCAACGCGTACCTGCACGTCAATGGCGAGGAAGCCCTCGCCGTCGCCGCCGAGGTGGACGCGATCCGCGCCGCCGGCGGCGCCGAAGCCGAGGCCCTGCACGTGCTCGCCGGCGTCCCGATCGCCGTCAAGGACCTGATCGTCACCATCGGCCAGCCCACCACGGCCGGCTCGAAGATCCTCGAGGGCTGGCACAGTCCCTACGACGCCACCGTCGTCGAGCGCCTGCGCGCGGCCAGGATGCCGATCCTGGGCAAGACCAACCTGGACGAATTCGCCATGGGTTCCTCCACCGAGCACTCCGCCTACGGACCCACCCGCAACCCGTGGGACCTGGACCGCATCCCCGGCGGTTCCGGCGGCGGCTCCGCCGCGGCCGTGGCCGCCTTCGAGGCCCCGCTGGCCCTCGGCACGGACACCGGCGGCTCCATCCGCCAGCCCGGCGCCGTCACCGGCACCGTGGGCGTCAAGCCCACCTACGGCGGCGTCTCCCGCTACGGCGCGATTGCCATGGCCTCCTCGCTTGACCAGATCGGCCCGGTCTCCCGCACCGTCCTGGACTCGGCCCTGCTGCACCAGGTGATCGGCGGCCATGACCCGCGCGACTCCACCTCGCTCCCGGACCCGCTGGAGGACCTGGTGGCCGCAGCCCGCACCGGCAACGTCGAGGGCATGAAGATCGGCATCATCAAGGAACTCCACGGCGAGGGCTACCAGGCCGGCGTCGAGAATCGCTTCAACGAGGCCCTCGAGCTGCTCAAGGGCGCCGGTGCGGAGATCGTCGAGGTCTCCTGCCCGAACTTCAAGTACGCCCTGGGCGCCTACTACCTGATCATGCCCTCGGAGGCCTCCTCCAACCTGGCCAAGTTCGACGGCGTCCGGTTCGGCCTGCGCGTGCTGCCCGAAGAGGGTCCGCTGACGATCGAACGCGTCATGGGCGCCACCCGCGCCGCCGGCTTCGGCGACGAGGTCAAGCGCCGCATCATCCTGGGCACCTACGCCCTGAGCGCCGGCTACTACGACGCCTACTATGGCTCGGCCCAGAAGGTGCGCACCCTGATCCAGCGCGACTTCGACGCCGCGTTCGCCCAGGCCGACGTGCTGATCTCCCCGACGGCGCCCACCACGGCGTTCAAGCTCGGCGAGAAGCTCGACGACCCGCTGGCGATGTACCTCAACGACGTCGCCACCATCCCGGCGAACATGGCCGGTGTCCCCGGCCTGTCCCTGCCCGGCGGCCTGGCGGATGAGGACGGCCTGCCCGTCGGCGTCCAGCTGCTGGCACCGGCCCGGCAGGACGCCCGCCTCTACCGCGTGGGCGCCGTGCTCGAGTCGCTGCTCGAGGAACAGTGGGGCGGACCCCTGCTGGCGAAGGCCCCCGACCTGACCGACGCTTCTTCTTCGGCTGATTCTTCTGCGGCTGGCGCCGCCCTGAGCCACGGAGGTTCACACTAATGACTGACGCAACCCTCAGCTTCGAAGAAGCGATGGAGAAGTACGATCCCGTCCTCGGCTTCGAGGTCCACGTCGAGCTGAACACCAAGACCAAGATGTTCTCCTCCGCGCCGAACGTCTTCGGCGACGAGCCGAACACCAACGTCAACGAGGTGGACCTGGGCCTGCCCGGCGTCCTGCCCGTGGTGAACAAGACCGCGATCGAGTCCTCGATCAAGATCGGCCTGGCGCTGAACTGCAAGATTGCAGAGACCTGCCGCTTCGCCCGGAAGAACTACTTCTACCCGGACACCCCGAAGAACTTCCAGACCTCCCAGTACGACGAGCCCATCGCGTACGACGGCTACCTGGACATCGAGCTCTCCGACGGCACCGTCTTCCGGGTCGAGATCGAACGCGCCCACATGGAGGAGGACGCCGGCAAGCTGACCCACATGGGCGGCGCCGCCGGCCGCATCCAGGGCGCGGACTACTCCCTCGTGGACTACAACCGCTCCGGCGTGCCGCTGGTCGAGATCGTCACCAAGCCGATCGAAGGCGCCGGCAGCCGCGCCCCCGAACTGGCCAAGGCCTACGTCGCCGCGATCCGCGAGATCGTCAAGAACCTCGGCGTCTCGGACGCGAAGATGGAACGCGGCAACGTCCGCTGCGACGCCAACGTCTCGCTCCGCCCGCACGGCCGCGAACGCTTCGGCATCCGCTCCGAGACCAAGAACGTTAACTCGCTGCGCGCCGTCGAACACGCCGTCCGCTATGAGATCCAGCGGCACGCCGCCGTCCTGGACTCCGGTGAACCGGTCATCCAGGAGACCCGGCACTGGCACGAGGACACCCGCTCCACCACCTCGGGCCGGCCCAAGTCAGACGCGGACGACTACCGCTACTTCCCGGAACCGGACCTGGTGCCGGTGGTCGCCTCACGCGAATGGGTCGAGGAGCTCCGGGCCACCCTGCCCGAGCCGCCGGCCGCCCGCCGCAAGCGCCTGCAGGCCGACTGGGGCTACTCCGACCTGGAGTTCCGCGACGTCGTCAACGCCGGCGTCATGGACGAGATCGAGGAAACCATCGCAGCCGGCGCCACCCCCACGGTGGCCCGCAAGTGGTGGATGGGTGAGATCGTCGGCCGCGCCAAGAACGCCGACGTCGACCCCGGCCAGCTGGGCGTCAACCCGGCCACCATCGTGGAACTGAACACCATGGTGGAAGCCGGCAAGATCAACAACAAGATGGCCTCCGAGGTCCTGGACGGCGTCCTCGCCGGCGAGGGCACCCCGGCGGAAATCGTCGAGAAGCGCGGCCTCGCCGTGGTCTCCGACGACGGGCCGCTGCTCGAAGCCATCGACGCTGCCCTCGCCGCGCAGCCGGACGTCGCGGACAAGATCCGCGGCGGTAAGGTCCAGGCGATCGGCGCGATCGTCGGCGGCGTCATGAAGGCCACCCGCGGCCAGGCCGACGCCGGCCGTGTCCGTGAGCTGATCCTGGAACGCCTCGGCGTCGAGAGCTAGGTCCCGGCTACCAGTTAGTTGGCTCAACCACCCACCAGATCGGTCATGATCGTCTGCAGCGCCTCGCAGACCATCATGACCGATCGGCGTTTAAGGTTCTCCGGCCGGGCCAGCAGGTCGATCCGGCGCCGGGTGCTGATCCCCTCCAGCGGCTTGAGCACGATCGAGGGGTTCAGCACCGGCCGGGCGGTGTGGCGGGGGAGCAGCCCGATCACGCTGCCCGCGGCAACCAGCGCCGCCACGGTCGAGTAGTCGTTGATCCGGTGCACGATGTTCAGCTCCCGGCTGGCCACGGCCGCGACGGCGGAGAGCACGTCCGCCGGGGAGTACCCGGCGTGGCTGGTCACCCAGGGCTCGCCGACGACGTCGTCCGCGCTCACCGCCCGCTGCCCGGCCAGCCGGTGGCCCGCCGGCAGGGCCACATCCAGCGGTTCGTGCGCCAGCGGAATCACCGCCACCCGCTCCTCGGGCCAGCGCGGGCTGTGGTCCATCCGGTGCGCCATGACCAGGTCGTAGCGCGCCGTCAGGGCCGGGAAGTCCTGCTGGGCGACATCCTCGTCGGAGAGCCGCACCTCCGGCCGGCCCGGCCCCGCCAGCAGCCGGGCCAGCGGCGCGAACAACGCCTGCCCCGCGCTGTGGAACCCGCTCAGGGTCACCGGCGCGGCGGGGGAGCCGTGGTACTCGCCGATCGCTGCCCGCGCCTCGGCCATGGCGCTGACGACGGCGGCCCCGGCGTCGGCGAGCACCTGCCCGGCCTCGGTGAGCACCAGGTTCCGGCCCTCCTTGCGGGTCAACGGCACCTCCACGGAGCGCTGCAGCGCCGCCAGCTGTTGGGACACCGCCGAGGGGGTGACCAGCAGGGTTTCGGCGACGGCCTTGACGCTGCCCAGGGCGCCGAGTTCGCGGAGCATTTCGAGCTGGTGGATTTCCATGCCCACCATCCTATGGCTAAGGAAATGCTAAATCGTCGATTGAGAAATTTTCGGTTGTGCTAATGCATTTAGGCGGCTGTAATGGGGTGAGTTGACCCACACTTCGCCATCTCCCCGGCGGCAACAGCACAGTAAGGCAGGCCCATGAAGGCTCTCTACAAGTCCGGCGCGCACGCCGGATTCGACCTCGTTGACCGGCCGGAACCGGAGACCGGGGCCGGGGACGTCAAGATCCGGGTGATGACCACCGGAATCTGCGGCACGGACCTGCACATCCAGTCCTGGGACGCCTGGGCCCAAGGCATGATCAACGCCCCGCTTATCGCCGGCCACGAGTTCTACGGCGAGGTGGTGGAGGTCGGCGAGGACGTCCTGGACGTGAAGGTCGGCGACCGCGTCTCCGGCGAGGGCCACATCGTCTGCGGGATCTGCCGCAACTGCCGCGCCGGCCGCAAGCAGATGTGCATCAACACCGTCAGCGTCGGCGTCCAGCGCGACGGCGCCTTCGCCGAGTACGTCGTCATCCCCGAAACCAACGTCTGGGTCCACCACGACCCCTCCGTCACCCCCGAACTCGGCGCCATCTTCGACCCGTTCGGCAACGCCGTCCACACCGCCCTGAGCTTCCCGCTGGTCGGCGAGGACGTCCTGATCACCGGCGCCGGACCCATCGGCCTAATGGCGATCGCCGTCGCCCGCCACGCCGGCGCCCGCAAGATCGCCATCACCGACGTCTCCGCCCCGCGCCTGACCCTGGCCCGCACGCTCGGCGTCGACCTCGCGATCGACGTCTCCACCACCCGGGTCAAGGACGCCCAACGCGAACTGAGCATGCGCGAGGGCTTCGACATCGGCATGGAAATGTCCGGCCACCCCACCGCCCTGCCGGAAATGATCGAGAACATGAACCACGGCGGCCGGATCGCCATGCTCGGCCTGCCCAGCCAGTCCATCGACATCGACTGGGGCAAGGTGGTCACCCACATGCTCACCATGAAGGGCATCTACGGCCGCGAGATGTTCGAGACCTGGTACGCCATGAGCGCCATGCTCTCCTCCAACCCGGTACTGCACGCGAACATCTCCGCCGTCGTCACCGACACCCTGCCCGCCGCCGACTGGGAAAAGGGCTTCGAGATTGCCCGCGCCGGCGTCGGCGGCAAGGTCGTCCTCGACTGGACCGCCTTCTAGGCCGCGGCCCTTTCCGGTACCGTACAACCACCCACCCAGCCCAGGAGCGCACCGACCATGTATTCAGCCATCAAGGACCAGTTGCAGCACGAACTCGATGAGATCCGCAGCGCCGGCCTGTTCAAGACCGAACGGCACATCGACTCGCCGCAGGCCAACCGCATCACGGCCGGCCAGCTCGGCCAGCCCGGCACGGACGTGCTGAACTTCTGCGCCAACAACTACCTGGGCCTGGCCGACCACGCGGAGATCATCGCCGCCGCCAAGGACGCCATGGACTCCCGCGGCTTCGGCATGGCCAGCGTCCGCTTCATCTGCGGCACCCAGGACCTGCACCTGGCCCTGGAGGAGCGGGTCTCGGCGTTCCTCGGCACAGAGGACACCATCCTCTTCTCCTCCTGCTTCGACGCCAACGGCGGAGTCTTCGAGTCCCTGTTCGGCCCCGAGGACGCAGTCATCTCCGACGCCCTGAACCACGCCTCCATCATCGACGGGATCCGGCTCTGCAAGGCCCGCCGCTTCCGCTACGCCAACCGGGACATGGCCGACCTCGAGGCCCGCCTGATCGAGGCGGACAACCAGGAAAACCCGGCCCGCCGCAAGATCATCGTCACCGACGGCGTCTTCTCGATGGACGGCTACCTCGCCCCGCTCGAGGCGATCTGCGACCTGGCCGACAAGTACGACGCCATGGTCATGGTGGACGACTCGCATGCCGTCGGCTTCATGGGCTCCACCGGCGCCGGCACCCCGGAACACGCGGGCGTCTCGGACCGGGTGGACATCTACACCGGCACCTTCGGCAAGGCCCTGGGCGGCGCCTCCGGCGGCTACGTCTCCGGCCGCCGGGAGGTCGTCGCCATGCTCCGGCAGAAGGCCCGCCCGTACCTGTTCTCCAACTCCCTGGCCCCCGCGATCGTCGCCGCCACCCTGAAGGCTCTGGACCTGGTGGAGAACTCCGCGGAGCTGCGCGGGAAGCTCTTCGCCAACGCCGGGCTGTTCCGCCGCCGGATGGCCGAGGAGGGCTTCGAGCTGCTCGACGGCGAACACGCGATCGTCCCGGTCATGTTCGGCGACGCCGTGATGGCCGCCAAGGTGGCCGACGCCATGCTCGGCCACGGCGTCTTCGTCACCGCCTTCAGCTACCCCGTGGTCCCCAAGGGCGCCGCCCGGATCCGCGTCCAGCTCTCCGCCGCGCACAGCACCGACGACGTCGAACGCTGCGTCCAGGCATTCGTGGCCAGCCGCGCGGAGGCCGCCGCCGCCGCGTAGCAACCCGGTCCGCAAGACCTGCTGACGGATGTCCCTGCGGGTGCGAGGATGGGGGACATGTCAGCTCAATACGATGTTGTGATTGCCGGCGGCGGCATCGCCGGACTGTCCCTGGCCTCGGCGCTGGCCGGCAAGTGCAGCGTGGCGCTGGTCGAGGCCGAGCAGACGCTGGGGTACCACACCTCGGCGCGCTCGGCCCGGCAGCTCATCCCCAGCTACGGCCCGCCCGTGGTCAGGGACCTGACGCTGCGCACCCTGGAACTGATCGGCACGCACGAGGGCACCCGCCCGGAACCCGTCCTCTCGCCCCGGCGGTTCATGCTGATCGGCGACGAGGACGCGGTCCGCGAGCAGGCCAGCGGCTTCATGCACCTGATCGGCCACGACGAGGCGCTCAAGCTCTGCCCGGCGCTGAAACCGGAGAGCTTCACCGCCGCCGGGCTGGACTCCGGCTCCTTCGCCTGCAACGCCTCCCTGCTGCTGGAGGACCACCGGGAGCGGGCCGTCGCCGGCGGCGTGGACATCATCACCGGCGCCCGCATCCACTCCGCGCAGCGCACCGGCTCCGGCTGGGAACTGGGCGCCGGGCAGGAGGCGCTCTCCACCGCCGTCGTGGTCAACGCCGCGGGCGCCTGGGCGGACGAGCTGGCCGTCCTCGCCGGCGTCGAGAAGCTGGGCCTGCAGCCCTACCGCCGCACCGCGGCGATCGTCGACGTCGAGAATCCGCTCCCGCCCGGCTGCCCGATGGTGGCCGCCACGGACAGCTTCTACTTCCGCCCGGAAGGCCGGCATCAGGTGTTGATCTCGCCCTCGGAGAAGGTCCCGAGCGGTCCCGAGGACGCCCGGCCGTACCCGGGAGACGTGGAGGCCCTGATCGCCCGCCTGAATGAGGTGACCACCCTCGGCATCAACGCCGTCAGCCGGGCCTGGACCGGGCTGCGCACCGAGGCCTCCGACGGCATCCCGGTGGTGGGGTTCGACGCCGAGGCGCCGGGCTTCTTCTGGCTCGCCGGCCAGGGTGGCTACGGCTTCCAGACCTCTTCCGGGATCGCCGAACTGGCCGCCGAATTGATCCTCGCCGGGCAGGCGGCGGGGGCGCCGTTCCCGGCCGATAGTCCGGCATCCCGGACAGCGGCGGCGTTGGCGGCGACGCGGATGTCCATCCGGGCCTGAAGAATGGACCCATGAGCACCCTGATCACCAATATCGGCGAACTGATGACGCAGGACCTTGAGTACCGGGTCCTGCACGATGCCGCCGTGGTTATCGAGGGCGAACGCATCGCCTGGCTGGGCCCCGCCGCGGACGCCCCGGCCGCGGACGACGCCGTCGACGCCGCGGGGCGCGCGTTGCTGCCCGGCTGGGTGGACTCGCACACGCACCTGGTCTTCGCCGGGGATAGGACGGCGGAGTTCGAGGCGCGGATGGCGGGGGAGGAGTACAGCGCCGGCGGCATCGCCGTGACCATGGGCGCGACCCGGGCCACCGGCGACTTCGACCTCACCCGCCTGGCGCTGGGCCGGGTGGCGGAGGCCGTCTCGCAGGGCACCACGTACCTGGAGACCAAGACCGGCTACGGCCTGGACGTGGACAACGAGGCCCGCAGCGCCCGCATCGCCTCCACGGTCGCCGACGAGGTCACCTACCTCGGCGCCCACCTGGTCCCTGCCGGCATGGACGCCGAGGAGTACACGGACCTGGTCTGCGGGCCGATGCTCGCCGCCGTCCGGCCCTACGTGCGCTGGGCCGACGTCTTCTGCGAACGCGGCGCCTTCACCGAGGAGCAGTCCCGCCGCGTGCTGGCGGCCTGCCGGGAGGCGGGCCTGGGCCTGCGGGTGCACGGCAACCAGCTTGGCGAGGGCCCGGGCGTGCGGCTGGCGGTGGAGTTCGGGGCCGCCAGCGTGGACCACGTGAACTACCTGTCCCGGGAGGACGTGCGCGACCTCGCGGACAGCTGGTCCGGCTGGGAAGCCGCGGCCGGCGCGGGGGAGCGCGGCACGGTGGCCACCTGCCTGCCCGCCTGCGACCTCTCCACCCGGCAGCCGCTGGCTCCCGGCCGCGAACTGCTCGACGCCGGCGTGCAGCTGGCCCTGGCCTCCAACGCCAACCCCGGCACCTCCTACACCAGCTCCATGGCCTTCTGCGTCACCACCGCGGTGCTGCAGATGCGGCTCAGCGTGCACGAAGCGGTGCGCGCCGCGACCTACGGAGGGGCGCTGGCGCTGGGCCGGGAGTCGGGCAACGACGTCGACGGCGAACGCGCGGTGGGGTCGATCGCCGTCGGCCACCGGGCGGACCTGCACCTGCTCAACGCCCCCTCGGCCACCCACCTGGCCTACCGGCCGGGCATGCCGCTGACCCACGCCGTCTGGCGCGCCGGGGTCCGCGCCCGCTAGCGCGTCCTAGAACACCATGGGCGGGGCGTGCAGCACCGTCTCGTCCACGCGCCGCTCCACCCACTGGCTGAACGGCTTGTCGAGTTCATATTTGCCGTCCCCGGTGCGGTGCAGGGTGCGCAGCTCGGCGTTGTCCGGGTTGTTTAGCGACTCGAAGTACTCCACGGACCAGTGGAACCAGCGCATGCAGAACAGCCGCATGGTCAGCCCGTGCGTGACGAACAGGGCGTTGGGCGCGTAGTCCGGCTTGGACCAGTGCCGGTACAGGGTCTCCATGAACGAGGAGATCCGGTCGTAGACATCGGACCCGGACTCGCCCTCGCGGAACCGGTAGAAGAAGTGCCCGTAGGCGTTCCGGAGCTCCTTCTGGTCCTCGATGTCCCCGGCGATCTGGAAGTTCGCCCAGTCCTGCTCCCGCAGCCGGGGCTCCTCGATCACCCGCTCGGTCAGGGTGCCCAGGCCCAGCGCCTCGAGCGTCTGGTAGGCCCGCAGGTACGGGGAAACGTAGACGCAGACCTGCTGCCCGTCCAGCTGGCGGCGGAGTTCGGCGCCGGCGGCCCGGGCCTGCTCGACGCCCAGTTCGGTCAGCGGGATGCGGTAATCGGGCACCCGGTTGTAGATGGAGGTATCGGCATTGGCGGCGGACTGGCCGTGCCGGATCATCAGGATTTTCCCGGGCGCGCTCACAGCCCCAGCATAGGCGCGTCCGGCCAACTCCCGGCAACGGCAGGCAAGATAGGACCATGCTGGTTACCTCCCCCCGCCGCGTGCGGTTCGAAGTATGGATTGTGCTGGGACTCTCGCTGGGGCAGTCGGCGGTGTACTCGGTGGTGCAGCTGCTGGACAAGCTCTCGCAGGCGCCGCTGGCCGAGGGGACCTCCACGCTGAACCGCTCCCAGAGCAGCCGCGAGTACTTCGACCTGACCTACCAGCTGCTGGACATCATCTTCGCGCTCGTCCCCGTGCTGCTGGTGCTCTACTTCCTCACCGGTCCCCGCGAGCCGGGGACCCCCGGCGGCGGCTCGGCATTCCGGAAGCTCGGGTTCGATTTCGCCCGCCCCGGAAAGGACCTGCTGCAGGGTGTGGGCCTGTTCCTGCTGATCGGCATCCCGTCGCTGGGCCTCTACGCCGCCGGCCGGGCCCTGGGCATCACGACGGCGATCATCCCGAGCGCGCTGGGCACCTACTGGTGGACCGTGCCCGTTCTGATCCTCTCCGCCATCCGGCATGGGATCGTCGAGGAGGTGATCGTGGTGGGGTACCTGCTGGACCGGTTCGGCAAACTCGGCTGGCGGCTGCCGGCGGCGATCGCCGCGAGCTCCATCCTGCGCGGCAGCTACCACCTGTACCAGGGGTTCGGGCCGTTCATCGGCAACGCCATCATGGGCGTCATCTTCGCCCTGGTCTACACCCGGACCCGGCGGGTGATGCCGCTGGTGATCGCGCATGCGCTGCTGGACATCGTCGCGTTCGTGGGCTTCAGCCTGTTCGGCAAGGCGGTCGGCCTGGGCTGAGGTGTCCTGGGGTCTCCTGCGGTGCCGTCACCTGCCTTGACGAGTCGGGGATCGGCTTAAAGAGTTTCGGCCCCCGGCGGCGGGTGGCGTCATTGACACCCGCGGCCGGCGGCCGAAGTTGTGGCGGGCCGGAGCCCTAGATGGTGACGGCGCCGGAGGCGGTCTCGAAGGTGACCGAGAGGATGCCCGGCGTGCCGTGCGGGGCCTGCCAGTTCACGGCCACGTCCTCCAGCGGCTTCTCCACCGGTTCGCCCAGCCATTCGGTGACCCGCTGCGCGGAGCCGGCGATGGTCAGCTCGGACATCTTCACCGAGCTCTCGTAGGCGTTGGACGGGTGCAGTGCCGGGTCGCCCTCCCACTTGAGCATGTACGGCACCTGCGGATCCGCGATGAGGCCCAGGATGCCGATCTGCTTCCAGACCAGTTCGCGGCCATCGGGGAACTTGCGGTTGCCGTTGACCGCGGCGCGGCCCAGGCGTTCCTCGAAGGGTGCCAGGTCGTCGACCTCGACGCACCAGCCCATCCAGCCGCCGCCGGCGGCGGAGCGGGCGCGGACCGCCTGGCCGAACGGTGCCTTATCCGACGCCGGGTGGTCCAGGACCTCCACGACCTCCAGGTACTTGTGCCCGGCGAGCGGGATGATCATGTTGCGGGTGCCGAAACGGGGGTGCACGCCGCCCTTGACGGCCTCGACCCCGAGGGCCGTGGCGATACGGTCGGTGGTGGCCGCGAGGCCATCCTTTTCACAGGCGTAAGAGACGTGATCCATGCGCATGCCCTCATCTTGGCACTTTGTGATGGACCTCTCAGCTTAGGCTGTCCTAACCTCGCCGGGACCGTCCGGCGGACCCCCTTGCCGCCCGGCGCGGCCGCGGAAATCCGCCGGACAAGCCGTCCCGGGGATCGGTTTCTTCATCTTTGTCACAAAGCTATCCGGGCCGGTTTCCGGCTTCCTACACTGGGAGCAGGTCATGAGTGCCAGCGACAAGCCCCGGCTCGCTGGCCGGCAACCCTCCTTGCGCGGTGGGGTGCCCCGGGTGAAGACCTGGCCCTCCGGCGCCCGCCGGCGGGGCAAGCGCGGCGCCAGGGCCGTGCCGATTGTCCGGGACCTGCCAGCAGTGCTGGACCCGGGAGCCGGTGCCGTCCTGAGCCCAGTCACAGGAGACGCCATGTCCAACGCCTGGTCCTTTGAAACCCGCCAGATCCACGCCGGCCAGCAGCCGGACGCCGCCACCGGCGCCCGCTCGCTGCCGATCTACCAGACGACGTCGTTCGTCTTCCCGAGCGCCGAGAGCGCCGCGAACCGGTTCGCCCTGGCCGAGCTCGCCCCCATCTACACCCGGATCGGCAACCCCACCCAGGACGCCGTCGAACAGCGCATCGCCAGCCTGGAGGGCGGCCTCGGCGCGCTGCTGCTCAGCTCCGGGCAGGCGGCGGAAACCTTCGCCATCCTCAACATCGCCGAGGCCGGGGACCACGTGGTGGCCAGCCCCAGCCTCTACGGCGGCACCTACAACCTGCTGGCCCACACGCTGAAGAAGTTCGGCATCTCCGTGACCTTCGTGGCGGACCCGGACAACCTGGACCAGTGGCGCGAGGCGGTGCAGCCGAACACCAAGCTGTTCTTCGGCGAGGTGGTCTCCAACCCGCGCCAGGACGTCCTGGACCTCGAGGGCATCTCGGATGTGGCCCACCAGGCAGGGGTGCCGCTGATCGTGGACAACACCCTCGCCACCCCGTACCTGATCCGGCCGCTGGAATGGGGCGCGGACATCGTGGTGCACTCGGCCACCAAGTACCTGGGCGGCCACGGCTCGGCGATCGCCGGCGTGATCGTGGACTCCGGGAAGTTCGACTTCGGCGCGGACCCGGAGCGGTACCCCGGCTTCAACACCCCGGACCCGAGCTACAACGGGCTGGTCTACGCCCGGGACCTGGGCGCGGACGGCGCACTGGGGGCCAACCTCTCCTACATCCTCAAGGCACGGGTGCAGCTGCTGCGCGACCTCGGCTCCGCCGTCGCGCCCTTCAACGCCTTCCTGATCGCCCAGGGCATCGAGACGCTGAGCCTGCGGGTGGAGCGGCACGTCGCCAACGCCACCCGGGTGGCCGAATGGCTTGAGGGCCGGGACGACGTCGAATCGGTCGCCTACGCGGGACTGCCCTCGAGCCCCTGGTACGAGCGCGGCAGGAAGTACGGTCCGCGCGGCACGGGCGCCGTCGTCTCCTTCGTCATCGCCGGGGGAGTGGAGGCCGGCAAGCGCTTCGTCGACGCCCTGGAGCTGCACTCGCACGTGGCGAACATCGGCGACGTGCGCTCACTGGTGATCCACCCGGCGTCGACCACGCACAGCCAGCTCACCCCGGAGCAGCAGGCGGTGGCGGGCGTCCACCCGGGCCTGGTCCGGCTCTCGGTTGGCCTGGAGCACATCGACGACATCCTGGCGGACCTCGACGCCGGCTTCCGCGCCGCGAAGGCCGGCTAGTCCCGGGACCCCTGCCGGATTTCCCCACCTTTGCGGGCCCGACGGCGGCCGGCGCGGCGTGTCCGCGGCGACCCGCCGGCCGCGGCGCCCAAAGGTGGGGAAACGGCGCGGCCGGGCGGGCGGCTGTCACATGCAAGTCACAATCTTGGCCACGGCACCGCCCTCTTTCGTACACTCGGTGCAGGTCATGAGTGCCAGCGACAGCCCCGGCTTGCTGGCCGGCAACCCTCCTTTTGCGGCGGGGTGCCCCGGGTGAAGACCTGGCCTGCCGGTCAACTGACGGCAGGCAAGCGCGAAGTGAGGTCTTTTAACATGACGATTGCCGTCACCCGAACGGGTGTACCCGCCACCAGTCCCGCAGCAGGAAACACCGCCGTCCCCGACGGCACCGTGCAGTACGTGTCCGTCGGCGCTTTGGAACTCGAATCCGGGGCCGTCCTGCCGGAGGTGGTGCTGGCCTACGAGACCTGGGGCACCCTGAACGCGGACGCCTCCAACGCCGTCCTGATCGAACACGCCCTCACCGGGGACACCCACGTCACCCGCGGCGCCGGCGGGGAACCCGGCTGGTGGGAACAGCTCGCCGGCCCCGGCGCGCCCGTGGACACGGACCGGTACTTCGTGGTGTCCATCAACATCCTCGGCGGCTGCTACGGCTCCACCGGCCCGTCCACGCCGGCACCCGACGGCCGGCCCTGGGGGTCCCGTTTCCCGCTCGTCACCCTGCGGGACAGCACCGCGGCCGAGGCCCGGATGGCCGACGCGCTGGGGATCAACCGCTGGCACGCCGTGCTCGGCGGCTCCCTCGGCGGCGCCCGGGCACTGGAGTGGGCCGTCAGCTACCCGGAACGCGTGGGCCGCTGCGCCGTGATCGCCGTCGGCGCCTACAGCACCGCCGAGCAGATCGCCTTCGCCCAGGCCCAGACCCTCGCGATCCGGCAGGACCCGCGCTTCAATGGCGGCGACTACTACGGCGGGCCCGAGCCGCACGAGGGCCTGGCGCTGGCCCGGCGCATCGCGCACATCACCTACCGCTCCGCTGCCGAACTGGAGGGCCGCTTCGGCCGGACCGGGCAGGACGGCGAGACCCCGCTCGCACCCGGCCCGCTGTCCGGCCGCGGCCGCTACCAGGTGGAGAGCTACCTGGACCACCAGGGCAACAAACTGGTGCAGCGCTTCGACGCCAACAGCTACATCGCCATCACCGAGGCGCTGATGAGCCACGACGTCGCCCGTGGCCGCGGAAGCCTGCAGCAGGCGCTCGCCGGGGCCACCGCCGAGTTCTTCATCGCCGCCGTGGACTCGGACCGACTGTACTTTCCCGAACAGTCCCGGGAGCTCGCGGCGGCCCTGCCGGGGGAGGTGCCCGTGCACGTCATTTCCGCCCCGATCGGCCATGACGGGTTCCTGACCGAGATCGGCCAGCTGGGCGGCGTCCTCCGGGAGGCGTTCTTCGCCTGAGCCTTACGGCTTCTTCGCAGGCTCTTGCCGGGGACTGATGTGCAATTTTGCAGATAGGCTCTGCGCGATTGGTCGTTGAGGCTCCGGCGGTGACGCTCCATACTCGTGGAGAATGACCGCGTGTGGTCCAACTCACACGGAGTCAGCCCAGTAAGCCGCAGGGTGTCGATGGCGACACCGAAGGAGTTCTTATGAGCACGGAAAACGCCGCCGCGAGGCGCGCAGAGGAAACCGACGTTAAGGCGTCCGGCCTCAAGAAAGTCGTCGCCGCCTCCATGGCCGGCACGGTGGTGGAGTGGTACGAATTCTTCCTCTACGCCTCCGCCGCCACCCTGGTCTTCGGCAAGGCCTTCTTCCCCAATTCCCAGACTGAGTTGGACGGCATCCTGGCCGCCTTCCTGACCTACGCCGTCGGCTTCGTCGCCCGCCCCATCGGCGGCATCGTCTTCGGCCACTTCGGTGACAAGTTCGGCCGCAAGCAGCTGCTCCAGCTGAGCATCATCCTGGTGGGTGTCTCCACCTTCCTGATGGGCTGCCTGCCCACCTTCGCCCAGATCGGCTACTGGGCCCCGGCCCTCCTGGTCTTCCTGCGCTTCGCCCAGGGCTTCGCCGTCGGCGGTGAGTGGGGCGGCGCCGTCCTGCTGGTCGCCGAGCACAGCCCCAGCAAGTCCCGCGGCTTCTGGGCCAGCTGGCCGCAGTCCGCCGTGCCGCTGGGCAACCTCTTCGCCACCGCGGTGCTCTTCGTCCTCTCCTCCACCCTGTCCTCCGCCGACTTCCTCGGCTGGGGCTGGCGCGTGGCGTTCTGGCTCTCCGCCGTGATCGTCCTGATCGGCTACTACATCCGCACCAAGGTCAACGACGCCCCGATCTTCCTCGAGGCCCGTAAGGAGGTCGAAGCCGGCCACAAGGGCTACGGCGTCGCCGAGGTCTTCCGCCGCTACCCCCGCGGCGTCTTCACCGCCATGGGCCTGCGCTTCGCGGAAAACATCCTCTACTACCTCGTGGTGACCTTCTCCATCACCTACCTGAAGACCGTGGTCCACGCGGACACCACCCGCATCCTGCTCCTGCTGCTGGTGGCGCACGCGATCCACTTCTCCGTGGTTCCGATGGTGGGCCGGCTCTCCGACCGCCTGGGCCGCCGCCCGGTCTACATGGCCGGCGCCGTCCTCGGTGCCACCTGGGGCTTCTTCGCCTTCCCGATGATGGATACCGGCAACGACTTCATCATCCTGGCCTCTGTCATCATCGGCCTGCTGTTCCACGCCCTGATGTACGCCGGCCAGCCGGCCATCATGGCCGAGATGTTCCCGACCCGGATGCGCTACTCCGGCGTCTCCCTCGGCTACCAGGTGACCTCGATCGTGGCCGGCTCGCTCGCCCCGATCATCGCCGTCGCGCTGCTGGGTCAGTACAAGTCCTCCGTCCCGGTTGCCATCTACCTGGCGATCGCCTGCGCGATCACCGCCGTCGCGGTGCTCTTCCTGAAGGAAACCCGCGGCATCTCCCTGCACGACGTCGACGCCGCCGACGCCCAGGGCACGGCCGACCTCCTCGCCGCTGGCAAGAGGTAACAGGCAAGAAGTAACAGGCAAGAAATAGCAGGCAAACGCTACAACGCTTCACCGGCAGCCCCCGTCACCGCACCGCGGAGACGGGGGCTGCCCTTGTGTGGGCCTTGGCAATAATACTGAGTGCACTCAATATTGAGAGTGCTCGGTAAATATTATCCGGGCCTTCACGACACCAAGGGATCAGCCATGAAAGCGTTTGCCGTCAGCAAGTACAAGGGCCCGGTGCAGGAAATCGAGGCGCCCGAACCCGCCGTCGGCCCTCGGGACGTCCTCATCCGGATGCAGGCCGTCGGCGTCAACGCGCTGGACGAGAAGATCCGTGCCGGTGAGTTCAAGCAGATCCTGCCGTACCGGTTGCCCCTGATCCTGGGCAACGACGTCGCGGGCACGGTGGTCCGGGTGGGCGCGGAGGTGCGCCGCTTCGCGACCGGCGACCTCGTCTACGGACGGCCCGACGCCCGCCGCATCGGCACCTTCGCCGAAGTGGTCGCCGTCGCCGAGGCGGACCTGGCGCCGTCCCCCGCCACGGTCAGCATCGAGGAGGCCGGATCGCTGCCGCTGGTGGCCCTCACCGCATGGCAGGCGCTGGTCGAGAGGGGTGGCGTCCAGCCGGGCCAGAAGGTCCTCATCCACGCCGGCGCCGGGGGAGTAGGGGCCATCGCTATCCAACTGGCGAAACACCTCGGCGCGACCGTGGCCACCACCGCGAGCGGCGGGAACGCGGACTTCGTGCGCGAACTGGGCGCCGACATCGTCATCGACTACAAGACCGAGGACTTCGAGGACACGCTCAGCGGCTTCGACCTGGTGCTGGACAGCCTCGGCGGGGCGAACCTGGAAAAGTCGCTGCGGATCCTCGCCCCGGGCGGCAAGGCCATCGGCATCGCCGGGCCGCCGGATCCCCGGTTCGCCCGCGAGGCCGGACTGAATCCGGTGCTGCGCCTCGTGATCGCCGCGCTGAGCCGAAAGGTCCGTGCCCAGGCCAGGAAACTCGGCGTCAGCTACGAATTCCTCTTCATGCACGCCGACGGCGCCCAGCTGGGCCGGATCACCGAACTGGTGGAACGCGGCGTCATCCGCCCCGTCGTGGGGCGCGTCTTCCCCTTTGACCGGACGGTCGAGGCGGTGGCCAGCGTGGAGCAGGGCGGCATCCGCGGCAAGACCGTCATCAGCAACCCCTGATGCCGGGCGGCCGCCCCGGGAAGCTCCCGGCGGCCGCCCGGCCGGGGAGTAGCCGTGGCGTGCCGGGGAGCGGGGCGCCCCGCATCGTCGTCAGTGAATATACTCAGAGCTGAGCGCAGTCAGACCACATTCCCGAAGGACGCACCATGCCCACTGCAGCCCCGCGGCCCGGCCGTCGCGAGCGCAACAAGCAGGACAAACTCGACCGCATCACCGCCGCCGCCCGCGAACTCTTCACCGAATTCGGCGTCGACGACGTGACCACCCAGCAGATCGCCGACAAGGCCGACATCGGGACCGGGACTTTGTTCCTCTACGCCAGGACCAAGGCCGAGCTGCTTCTGCTCGTGCAGAACTCCGCGTACGCCGACGCGCTGGTGCGCGGGACGGCCGCGGCGGAGCGGGCCGCCGGAACGCTCGACGCCGTGATGGCGATCCTGCGTCCGGTGGTGGAGTGCAACCGGGTCCAGGTCGACAACGGCCGGACCTACCTGCGCGAAATCGTCTTCGGCGACCCGGGGGAACCCCACCACCGCGATGCCCTGGGCTACACGATCGAGACCGAGAAGGCCGTGGCCGGGGTCCTGCAGCGGCGCGAGGGGCTCGGCCCGGACGCGGCGGCCACCCTGGCCCACGTCGTCTCCGCGGTCATGTTCGTCACCCTGGCCGTGACGGCCAACGCCGCCAAGGGCGTCGAGGAGCTCCTCGCCGAGATCACCGCCCAGCTCCGCGCCATCCTCCCCGGCTGAGGCCCCGTTCCGGTTTACCCAGTCAGCACGTCCTGGCGCTCGGCGATCTCCGCCCGGAGGGCGGCCAGCACGGCCTGCACCGGCGCCGAGCGGAGCGACTCGGCCCGCGCCGCGGCCCAGATGGGGAGCTGGCGCTGGAAGTCGGCCGGCAGGACCGGCACGAACCCCTCCTTGCCCACCACCAGGAAGTTCGGCAGCAGCCCGATCCCGGCCGCCCGCCGGACCGCCTCCACCTGGGCAAAGATGCTGGTGGCCTGGAAGCTGGAGCGGGGCATCGGCAGCTGCGTGGACCGGTGGCCCAGCTCCGCCACCTGCAGGGCGGACTCGACATAGGAGACGAAGCCGTGCCGGCGCACGTCGTCGAGCGTCTCCGGCGTCCCGTGCTCGCGGACATACTGCGGGCTGGCGTAGAGCCGCAGGAAGTAGTTGGCCAGGAAGATGGTCTGGGCACTGCTGACCTCCAGGTTGCCCACCACCACCTCCAGGTCCACCCCCGAGCGGTTCTGGCTGACCTTCCGGGTAGCGCTGAGCACCTCCACGTTCAGCTGCGGGTGCTCGCGCTGCAGCCGGACCAGCGCCGGCGTGACGAACTCGGCGCCAAAACCATCGGGGGTGCTGATCCGCACCAGCCCGGCCAGCACGTCATCCCGCCGGGCGATCCGGCCGCTCAGCGCGCCCAGGGTGCCCTCGATCGCCTCCGCCGCCGCCACCGCCTGGCCGCCCAGTTCGGTCAGTTCCCAGCCCTGCGGGGTGCGCTCCAGGGTCCGGCCGCCCAGCTGCTTGTCCAGCGCCAGGATCCGGCGCGAGATCGTGGTGTGCGTGGTGCCCAGGGCCTCCGCGACGGCGTTGAAGCGGCCCAGCCGCGCCACGGTCAGCAGGATCAGCAGGTCATCGGGGCTGGGCAGGCGGTTCACGGTCCGGGCCTCTCGGTGCTTACGGTCGCCATGTGCATGGCTGCACATGGCATCTTCACTTTTTTGTCTTGATTGCACTGTAACAGGGTGTGATGGTGGACACAGTGTCCCGCCGAAGCGCGGGGAGTTCCGCACGGAACGATCAGCCACACCAAGCAAAGGAGCTTTAGCCATGGCAGTTGTCGCCTGGATCGGACTGGGAAACATGGGCGGATTCATGTCCGTCAACCTCGCCAAGGCCGGACACGAGGTCCGAGGATTCGACCTCAACCCGGACGCCGTCGCGGCCGCCGAGGCCGGGGGAGTGACCCCCGCCGGCAGCATCGCGGAGGCTGTCAAGGGCGCCGACGTCGTCTTCACCATGCTGCCCAAGGGCGAGCACGCCCGCGCCGTCTACCTCGGCGAGGACGGCGTCCTTGCCCACGCGGACACCACAACCCTGCTGGTGGATTCCTCCACGATCGACATCGCCTCCGCCCAGGCCCTGCACGACGCCGCGGCCGAGGCCGGGTTCCGCTTCGTCGACGCCCCGGTCTCCGGCGGCATCAGCGGCGCCAAGGCCGCCACCCTCACCTTCATGATCGGCGGCAAGCCCGACGCCGTCGCCGACGCCACCGAGTTCATCCGCCCGATGGCCGCGAACATCATCCCCACCGGCGGCGCCACCACCGGCCAGGCCGCCAAGATCTGCAACAACCTGATGCTCTTCATTAACCTCGCCTCCACCGCCGAGGGCGCCGTCCTGGCCGACCGGCTGGGCCTGGACAAACAGGTCTTCTGGGACATTGCCTCCGTCTCCTCCGGCGACAGCTGGGCGCTGCGCACCTGGTACCCGGTGGCCGGCGTCGTCCCCACCGCCGCCTCCAACAACGACTTCGCCCCCACATTCACCGCCGAGCTGGCCAACAAGGACATCGGCCTGGCCATCAGCGCCGCCCAGGACACCGGCACCCCGCTGGAGATCGGCCAGCACGTCCAGCAGCTCTTCCAGCGTCTGATCGACGGCGGCCAGTCCGGAACGGACTGCTCCGCGATCGTGAAGCTCGTCGACGGCTCCTTCGAAGCCGCCAAATAGCGCCGGACCCCGAGAAAGAGAACCCCCATGGAACGCATTCCCCACGTCATCAACGGCGAACTGGTCTCCGACGCCGAGCGCTACGGCCCCGTCTTCAACCCGGCCACCGGCGAACAGGAGAAGGAAGTCGCCCTCGCCTCCGCCGCCCGGGTCGAGGAAGCCATCGCCGCCGCCCGCGCCGCCCTGCCCGGCTGGCGCGCCACCAGCCTGGCCCGCCGCACCGCCATCTTCTTCCGGGTCCGCGAACTGCTGATGCAGCGCCGGCCGGAGCTGGCCGCGCTGCTGACCAGCGAGCACGGCAAGGTCCTCTCCGACGCCGAGGGCGAGATCACCCGCGGCCTCGAGAACATCGAGTTCGCCACCGGGCTCTCCCACGCCCTCAAGGGCGAACGCTCCGAGCAGGTCTCCGGCGGCGTCGACGTCCACTCCGTCCGCCAGCCCGTCGGCGTCGTAGCCTGCATCACCCCGTTCAACTTCCCCGCCATGGTTCCGTTGTGGATGATCGGCAGTGCCCTGGCCTGCGGCAACACCGTGCTGCTCAAGCCCAGCGAGAAGGACCCGTCCTCCGCCGTCTTCATCGCCCAGGTCTTCGCAGAGGCGGGTCTGCCCGCCGGCGTCCTGAACGTGGTGCACGGCGACAAGGAAGCCGTGGACGTGCTACTGGAACACCCGCACGTAAAGGCCGTCAGCTTCGTCGGGTCGACCCCGATCGCCCAGTCCATCTACAAGCGCGCCGCCGACCACGGCAAGCGCGTCCAGGCCCTCGGCGGCGCCAAGAACCACATGGTGGTCCTCCCCGACGCTGACCTGGACATGGCCGCCGACGCCGCGGTCTCCGCCGCCTACGGCTCCGCCGGTGAGCGCTGCATGGCCGTCAGCGTGCTGGTGGCCGTCGGCAACATCGCCGACGACCTGGTCGGCGCGATCAAGACCCGGATGGCCACGCTGAAGATCGGCCCCGGCACCGACCCGGCCTCCCAGATGGGGCCGCTGATCACCGCCGAGCACCGCGACAAGGTGGCATCCTACGTGGCGGGCGCCGCGGACGAAGGCGCGTCCGTGGTGGTGGACGGCCGCGAGCAGGAGTTCAACTCCAACGGCTTCTTCATCGGCGTCAGCCTGATCGACCACGTCAAGCCCGGCATGAAGGTCTACGACGACGAGATCTTCGGCCCCGTGCTCTCCGTGGTCCGGGTCGAGACCTACGCCGACGCCGTGCAGCTGGTCAACGACAACGAGTTCGGCAACGGCGTGGCGATCTTCACCCGCGACGGCGGCGCGGCGCGCCAGTTCGAGTTCGACGTCGAGGCCGGCATGGTGGGCGTCAACGTTCCGATCCCGGTGCCGGTGGGGACCTTCTCCTTCGGCGGCTGGAAGAACTCGCTCTTCGGCGACACCCACATGTACGGCCCGGAAAGCATCCGCTTCTACACCCGCGGCAAGGTGGTCACCACCCGGTGGCCGGACCCCTCCACCTCGGTGATCGACCTGGGCTTCCCGCAGGTCGACTAGGGTGACGGCCCGTTCCGATCAGCCCTTCATGATCTCCGCGCGCCGGGCCATGTAGTCCTCCATCGCAAGCTCGCCGTTGCTGTACATCTGGTCCAGCTCGGCGAGCTTGCGGGCGCGGTAGCCCTGCGCGTTCGACGACGGCGGCAGGACCGGCGGCACGTCCTGCGGGCTGTTTGAACCCTGCGGCTGCGGGGCGGGCCGGGGCGGGTTGTTCCGGTACTGCTCGCTGTCCTCGTAGGGGACCGGCGGCTGCGGCGCGGGGAACTGGTTACTCTGGGCAGGATTCCCCGGGTACTGGTTTCCCGGGTAGGGCTGGCCGGCGGGGTACTGGTTTCCCGGGTACTGCTGGCCGGTGGGCGGCTGCGGGGGATTGAGCTGGCCGAAGCCGCCGTAGTAGTCCCGCTGGGTGAAGCCGTCCCGCGGCTGGTTGCTCTGGCCGGGACCCGGGCCGGTGCCCGGGAAACCCCCGAAGCCGCCCGGCATGCCCTGGTCCCGGTTCTTGTTCTGCACCGAGCGCCGGTAGTAGCGCATGGCGGCAGGAATCACGAGGGACAGGATGATGATCCAAAAGAAAATACTCACGGTACCGGGCCTCTCAGAAGATGATCTCCCAGCTTAACGCCCGGCACCCGCAGCCGGTGCCGGGTTCAGGACCGCAGGGCGTCGGCGGCGTCCGCGCTGCCGGCCGAGCCCCCGGCGGCGCCGGTCCCGGTGCCCTTGGGCCCCTCACCGGAGCCCAGCGGCACGCCGGGACCGAACACCGGCCCGGCCAGCGGACGCTTGGCGGTGATGCCGTCGCCGGAGGAGCGGTGCCGCAGCCGGCGCACCACCCAGGGCACGAAGTGCTCCCGGGCCCAGATCAGGTCCCCGGTGCGCGCCTCGCGCCAGGTCTGCGGAGGCAGCGGCTTGGGGGAGAGCGGTTCCAGGGTGTGCTGGACATTCAGGGAATCGAGCACCATCGCGGCGATCGTGTGGTGGCCCAGCGGGGAGAAGTGCAGCCGGTCCGCGTCCCACATCTGCGGGTCGCTCAGCTGCCGGAGGGACCACATGTCCGCGATCACCGCGTCATGCCGGGCCGCCACCGTGCGGAGGTTCTCGTTGTAGATCGCCACCTTGCTGCGGATCCTGCCCAGCACCGAGGACCCCGTGTCGGGGCCATTGAACAGCACCACCGTGGCGCCGTTCAGGCTCAGGATCTGCACCACCGAGTCCAGCCGCTCGGCCAGCACGTCGGGGTCGCCGCCTGGGCGGATGAGGTCGTTGCCGCCGGCGGAGAGGGTGACCAGGTCCGGCTTCAGCGAAAGGCAATTGGCGAGCTGCTGGTCCACGATCTGCTGGAGCAACCGGCCGCGCACCGCCAGGTTGGCGTACGCGAAGTCATCGTGCCCCCGGCTGAGCTCCTCGGCCACACGGTCCGCCCAGCCGCGGTGGCCGCCGGGGCTCGCGGGTTCCGGGTCGCCGATCCCCTCGGTGAAGGAATCGCCCATCGCCACATAACGGGTCCAGGGGTGGTTGACCGTGCGGTCCGGATCGTTCTCCGTTGCTTTTGTTTCGCTCACCGTTCCATCCTGCCCCTTGCCCCGCAAATCGCGCCACCGTCGCATGTTACTGATTGGTAACTGTAAGAATGGAGCCATGACTGACGCCGCCGGCTACCCCGCAACCTTTCCCGAACCCGTCGTCCTCTGGTCCCGGCCCGAATCCGAGCGGGCCGGGCGGCCCCTGCTGGTGCTGCTGCACGGCTACGGCGCCAACGAACAGGACCTCATGAGCCTCGCGGATATGCTGCCGCAGGACTTCGTCGTGGCCTCGCTGCGGGCACCGCTGCCCACCGGCCCCGGCTTCACGTGGTTCCCGCTGACAGCGTCCATCGAGTACTCGCTCGACGCTGTCAAGGAAGCCGCCGCCTACGCCGAGCACTGGATCGACTCGGTCCGTGGGGAACACCCGTCGGTGACGCTGCTGGGCTTCTCGATGGGGATGGCCCTGGCGACCACGCTGCTGCGCCGCCGCCCGGGGGCCTACGCCGCCGTCGTCGGCCTCTCCGGCTTCGCCGTGGACGCCGCCGGTGACCCCACCTTCCACGACGCCGAGCTGGATGGCACCGTGCCGATGTTCTGGGGCAGGGACCAGCAGGACCCGGTGATCACCGCGGACAAGATCGAATTCACCATGGGCTGGGTGCGCAGGCACGTCAAGCTCACCAAGGTGCTCTACACGGGCATGTGGCACGGGATCAACCAGCAGGAGGTGGGCCATGTGGGGGAGTTCCTCACCCACGAGGTACTCACCGCCTAGGGGCCTGCCGTGACGCTCCGCTAGGCTCCCGCGGGGGTGCTGATCCGGACGGACTCGCCGTTGACCGTGACCACGTCGCCGTGGTGCAGCTGCCGGCCGCGGCGCTCCTCGATCTCCCCGTTGACCTTCACGAGCCCGTTCTTGATCAGTTCCGCCGCTTCCACCCCGTCCTCGACCAGGCTGGCCAGCTTCAACAGCTGCCCCAGCCGGATCATCTCGTCGCGGATCGGGACCTCATCAATTTCCGGGTTGCTCATACAAGCAATAATGCCTGACCAAAGGTGCCACCAATGACCCACACACCCCGGCTGCCGCTGCCGCTCGGACTCCTCGCCGCCGTCATCGCCGGCCTCCTGGTTCCCGTCCAGGCCCGCGTCAACGGCGCCCTCGGCATGGCGCTGGCCGACGGCCTCGCCGCCGCGGTGGTGAGCTTCACCACCGGCCTGATCCTGATGATCGCCATCTCCCTGGCGCTGCCCAGGGGCAGGGCGGGGCTGGCGGCGGTGCTGCCGGCCCTGCGGGAACGCCGCTTCCCGCGCTACTACGTGCTGGCCGGGGCCATCGGCGCGCTCTTCGTCTTCGCGCAGTCCTTCACCGTGGGCCTGCTCGGCGTGGCGCTCTTTACCGTCGCGGCCGTCACCGGCCAGACCCTCAGCGGCCTGCTGGTGGACCGGATGGGCATCGGCCCGGCGGGCAAGCGGCCGATCACCGGCATCCGGGTCATCGGCAGCGTCCTCACCGTCGCAGCCGTCGCCTGGGCCGTCTCGCCCCGTTTCTCCGGGGGCGCAGGAGCCTCGGACCCGCTGCAGCTCATCCTGCCGGTGCTGCTGCCCGTGCTGGCCGGGTTCCTGATGAGCTTCCAGCAGGCCATGAACGGCACCGCTACCGTCCACTACGGCACCCCCATCACCGCCACCCTGGTGAACTTCATCGCCGGCAGCGTGCTGCTGTGGCTGGCCTGGGGCATCAAACTGGCCATCGCCGGGGCCGGCAACGGCCTGCCCGGACAGTGGTGGTACTACCTCGGCGGCCCCATGGGCTGCATTTTCATCGCCGTCGCCGCGTTCCTGGTCCGCAGCCTGGGCGTGCTGGTCACCGGCCTCGGCATGATCGCCGGGCAGCTCCTCGGCTCGCTCGGCCTGGACCTCGCGCTGCCGGCCCCCGGCACCGTCGTCGCCCTCCCCACCGTGCTGGGCACCCTGCTCACCCTTGCCGCGATCGTCCTGGCCAGCCTGCCCTGGTCCCGGAACGCGCTGAAACGGTAGGGGCCACACGGGTAGGCTAGGACCTTGAATCACCCCGTTCGTACCACCCCGCCCGGCAACCAGCCGGTGACCCGGGGCCAACCGCGCGGACCGCACCCAGCGGCCCTGTAGAAAATGGAGTTCCCATGGCAGCAAAATCCGTACTCGACCAGATCATCTCCCTCGCCAAGCGACGGGGATTCGTCTTCCAGGCCGGCGAAATCTACGGAGGCTCACGCTCTGCCTGGGACTACGGTCCCCTCGGTGCCGAGCTGAAGGAAAACATCAAGCGGCAGTGGTGGCAGTCGGTCGTCCGCGGCCGCGAGGACGTCGTGGGCCTCGACTCCTCCGTCATCCTGCCCCGCCAGGTCTGGGAAGCCTCCGGCCACGTCGAGGTCTTCTCCGACCCGCTGGTCGAATGCCTCTCCTGCCACAAGCGCTACCGCGCCGACCACCTCGAGGAAGAGTACGAGGAAAAGAAGGGCCGCCCGGCCGAGAACGGCCTCAAGGACATCGTCTGCGCCAACTGCGGCACCCGCGGCCAGTGGACCGAGCCGCAGGAATTCTCCGGCCTGCTCAAGACCTACCTGGGCCCGGTCGCCAGCGAGGAGGGCCTGCACTACCTGCGCCCCGAAACCGCCCAGGGCATCTTCGTGAACTTCAACAACGTGCTCACCACCTCCCGGAAGAAGCCGCCGTTCGGCATCGGCCAGATCGGCAAGTCCTTCCGCAACGAGATCACGCCGGGCAACTTCATCTTCCGCACCCGCGAGTTTGAGCAGATGGAAATGGAATTCTTCGTCGAGCCCGGCACCGACGAGCAGTGGCACGAGTACTGGATGAAGGAGCGCATGGCCTGGTACACGGGCCTGGGCATCCGCGAGGAGAACCTGCGCTTCTTCGAACACCCCAAGGAAAAGCTCAGCCACTACTCCAAGGGCACCACGGACATCGAGTACCGCTTCGGCTTCTCCGGCTCCGAGTGGGGCGAGCTCGAGGGCATCGCCAACCGCACCGACTTCGACCTCTCCACCCACTCGAAGGCCTCCGGCCAGGACCTGAGCTACTTCAACCAGGCCACCAACGAGCGCTACACCCCGTACGTGATCGAGCCCGCCGCCGGCCTGACCCGGTCCTTCATGGCGTTCATGATCGACGCGTACGTGGAGGACGAGGCCCCCAACGCCAAGGGCGGCGTCGACGTCCGCACCGTGCTCAAGCTGGACCCGCGCCTGGCCCCGGTCAAGGCCGCCGTCCTGCCGCTGAGCCGCAACGAGGACCTCTCGCCCAAGGCCAAGGACCTCGCCGCGCAGCTGCGCAAGAACTGGAATATCGACTTCGACGACGCCGGCGCGATCGGCCGCCGCTACCGCCGCCAGGACGAGATCGGCACCCCGTTCTGCATCACCGTGGACTTCGACACCCTCGAGGACCAGGCCGTCACCATCCGCGAACGCGACACCATGAGCCAGGAGCGCGTCGCCCTGGACAAGGTGGAGGGCTACCTCGCCGCGCGGCTGATCGGCGCCTGAGCATGGCGATCGAGTACCGCCCCTGGCGCGACGGCGACGACCTGGCGCTGCTGGAAATCTGGGGCGGCCCGGAAACGGACCAGGCCCGGCAGTTCCGCGCCGCCCTGGCGCCCTCCAGCAACACCCCGTGGCGCCGCTGCATCGTGGCCGAGGACGTCGTCGACGGCGTGGCCATCCCGGTCGCGGCCGGCGTCGTGCACGAGGCCACGCTGCACCCGGAACGTCTCTGGGTGTACGTCGAGGTGGCCCGGGACCACCGCCGGGCCGGCATCGGCTCGACGCTGCTGGCCATGCTCCGGCACGAAGCCCAGCAGTCGCCCTCCGGCGTGACCCGGCTGCGGACCAAGGTCGAACCCGGCACCCCCGGCGCCGGCTTCGCCGAGGCCGCCGGTCTAACCCCCATTCAGCGCTCCCGCCTGGTGGTGGTCGAACCCGGCTCGCTGAAGCTGCCCGTCTTCGGCGACGGCTCCGAGGCCGCGGCCTCCGAGCAGATCGAGGACCTGGCCACCGGTTCGGTGGAACTGAGCGACGTTGTGGGCCGGTACTACACCGCCGTCCACCACTGGGACACCCCGGGGGAGCTCAGCATCGCGACGGTGCAGCGGCTCTTCCTGGATGACCTGACCGGGGCCCGCGGCGCTATCGTGCTGCGCGCGCCCAAGGCCAGTGCCTTCGGCGCCGGCGTCCCGGCCAGCAAGAAGGGCAAGCTGCAGGCCTTCGCCGTCAGCTATGCGCAGGGCGCCCTGGAGACCGGCGCCCTGGAGACGGGCACCCCCGACGCCGGTGCGGCCGCTGCGGGCGGGGCCGAGCCCTCGGACGTGTTCCTGGGCCACGACCCGGAGCTCTCCGCTGAGGACGCCCGGGCCGCGGTCCGCGACCTGCTGGCCCTGATCGCCTACCAGTACCCCGTGCTGCTGGAACTGGACGATTCGATGGAGGCGCTGACCGCCGTCGTCGAACCCCTGCTGGAGGCCGGCACCGCCCGGCTGGCCGAGGCGGACACGCTGATCCTCTCCGACCCCGCCTAAGCCGCCTTAAACCACGCTGACCCGCAGCTGTTGTCGTGATGACAACAGCTGCGGGTCAGGTGGTTTAAGGGCTACTTCCCGGGGATCACCGGCGGGACGAAGTCGAACGTCATGCCCAGCAGCCAGACGAGCAGGAGCACCACCGGGAGGTGGAAGAGGAACTGCAGGAAGGTGAAGCCCACCAGGTCGCGGGCGCGGAGCTTCAACACCGCGAGCAGCGGCAGCATGAAGAACGGGTTGACCAGGTTCGGGAGCGCCTCGGCGATGTTGTAGATCTGCACCGTCCAGCCCAGGTTCATCTGCACATCCGTGGCGGACTGCATCACGTACGGGGCCTCCACCAGCCACTTGCCGCCGCCGGAGGGGACCAGCAGCCCCAGCAACGCGGTGTAGAGGGCGATCACGACGGCGAACCCGCCGCCGCTGCCGATCTGGGCGAAGAACTCGGACAGGTGCCCGGAGATGGACATGCCGCCGGCGCCGGTGGCCTTGGTCAGGATCGCGGCCATCGCGGCGTAGAGCGGGAACTGGACCAGGATGCCGGCGGTGGCCGGGACGGCCTTGGTGACCGCCTGCAGGAAGTTCCGCGGCGTGCCGTGCAGCACCAGGCCCAGGATGAGGAAGACCAGCAGGTAGCCGTTGAGGCTGCTGACCACGGACAGGAACGGCTTGGTCAGGAACTGGGAGACCAGCCAGCCCAGGGTCAGGAGCCCGGCCAGGATCGGAAGGATCCGGCTGTATTCGAGCCACTCACCCGGCCGGGACCGGGGCGCCGGCTCGGTCGGGGCGTCGTCGAGGTCAACGCCCAGGTCCTGCGCGGTGCGGATCGAGCCGCCCTGCGGTGCCGAGAAGTGCGCGATCACGGTGGTCAGCAGCATCAGGATGGCAAGGGTCAGCAGCGACTGCCAGGTGAAGATGGTGGTGCCGAAGTCCAGAACGCCTGTGATCTTCAGCAGCGCCGGCGGCAGCGAGGCCGGGGTGGCCTGCAGCTGGGCTGCGGAGGAGGACAGGCCGAGGGCCCAGACGGCGCCGAGGCCCATGAAGGCGGCCGCGCCGAGGGCCCGGTAGTCGACGGTCAGGTCCTTGCGGCGGGCGATGGCACGGGCCAGCAGGCCGCCGAAGATCAGGCTCAGCCCCCAGTTGAGGAAGGACACGGACATGGACATCAGGGCCACGAAGCTGACGGCGGTGCGCGCGGTGGCCGGGACCATGGCCAGGCGGTTGATCAGGCGCGCCACCGGCGGGGACGTTGCCACGACGTAGCCGGTGAGGACCACCATGGCCATCTGCAGGGTGAAGGCGGTCAGGTCCCAGAAGCCGTTGCCGAAGGAGTCGGCGATCGACTGCGGGGAGGCGCCGATGGCCAGTGCGGCGAGGGCGATGATGATGACCCCGGCGAGGGCGAAGATGTAAGCATCCGGGAACCACTTCTCCGTCCAGGCGGCCATCCGTTGGGCGATGCGGGCGAGACCGCGTTCCTCGCCGATAGTGCTTGTGGTCAGGGCTGTGTTTGCCACCGGGGGTGTACCTCTCCATTGAGTGCGTTTTTCTACCCGATGGAGTTTAGCCAGCACGCCGCCCCGTCCCGGGTTCATCGGCGCGTGTTGGCCCGGCCCTGGGCCGTCAGGCCGCCAGCGGAGCGCCGAGCGGTCGGTATGCGGCGTTTAGTGGCGGCGAAGTTCGGCGGCGGAGCTCACCGGTGGAGCTCAGCGGCGGCGGGCGCGGGCTCGGCGGGGGCCCTCGGCCTCGTCCAGCCGGCGCCGCTGTTCCTCCGTGGGAGCCCCGCCGCCCTGGTCGGCGGGCATCCACCAGGCCCCGGGTGCGGGGCGCAGGGGGAAGTCGGCCATGGCGACGTCGATCCCGTTTTGGAGCACCGTCCGCAGCGCCTCGGTGGCGGAGGCTACGTCGACCCCCGGGCCCGGTGTGAGGGCTTCGCCCACGTGCACCCGCACGGGGGCGCGCCAGGCCCGCAGCGGCGAGAAGCCGTGGTGCCGGGTCATGATCCGGTGCGCGCCCCAGACCGAGACCGGGATGATCGGCACGCCCGCCTCGGCGGCCATCCGTACGGCGCCGGTCTTGCACTCGCGGACCTTGAAGCTGCGGCTGACGCCGGCCTCGGGAAGGATCGCCACGTACTCTCCGGCGCGCAGTTTCTGCACGGCGGCGTCGTAGGCGTGGGAGCCGGTCTCGTAGCCGACGACGACGTGCCCGGCGGCGCTGACGGCGGGGCCGGCGAACCAGTGGTCCGCCGCGCCCTGGGTGATGAGGAAGCGCATCTGCGCCTTGTTGCGCGCCCACAGCAGGAGCTCCGCGGCGGCGAAATCCAAGTACCCGAAGTGGGTGATCGCGACGACGGCGCCGGAGCCGGGAACCGGGGTGCGGGAGGCGGTGCCGCGGTGTTCCGGGGCCGGCAGGTGCTCCTGGCCGGTGACGATGATGCGGATCTGGAACAACCAGCGCAGGGCCTGGCCGGTGCGCACGATCGAGCGGTAGAACCGGTCGTTGGGCGCCGGGCGCCAGTGCGGGAACCGTTCCATCAGTGCCCCGTGCCCGTTGCCGCGCGCCGGGTCCGCGGCGGCCACGGGAGGAACCCGGAGGTCGCCTCGACGTATTCCTTGTAGCCCGGGCGGCCGGCCATTGCCTTCTCGGTCAGGGGTTTGCCGGTCTTGCCGGCGAGCGTCCAGATCATCAGGGCGGGGGAGAGGACGGTGAGGATACCGGGCCAGGAGTCCGCGGCCACCAGGAACAGCCCCGCCCAGACGGCCGCGTCGCCGAAGTAGTTCGGGTGCCGGGTGTAGCGCCAGAGGCCGGTGTCCAGGACGGTGCCGCGCCGGGCCGGATCGGCCTTGAACTGCGCCAACTGCCGGTCGCCGACGGTCTCGAAGACGAAGCCCAAGGCCCAGAGCAGCGCCCCGGCAAGGGCCAGCCAGCCCAGGGGAGCGGTGGCGAACATTCCCACCTGAACGGTCAGCGAGACGAAGAACAGCACGATGCCCTGGGGCAGATAGACCCGCCTCAGCGCGTACACATCCCGGGAGCCGGGCGCGCCATCGAGCATGGCGGTGTAGCGCGGGTCCTCGTGCCCGCCGCGGGCCCGGACACCGATGTGCACGCCCAACCGGAGGCCCCAGACGGACACGAGCGCCAGCAGAAGGAGCCGCCGGCCGCCGTCGCCGTGCCCGGCCGAGAGCAGCCACGACACCGCCGCCACGACAACGAAGCCGGGCCCCCACACCACGTCCATCACCGAGTGCCGGCGCTGCCGGACGGCGACGGTGAACGTCACGGCCAGCAGAGCCACGATGCCCGCCGCGGCCCACGGCAGGCTTGCCAGGAATGCTGCCAGCGGGAAGTCCACCGGCGGGAAAGCCTGCATCAGAGGACCACCGGCAGCGCCGCCGTGGCCGGCAGCACCTGGCGGAGCGCGTCGGTGCCAGCCGGTTCGGCGCCCGTGCTGGCGGCGAAGGAATCCAGGATGAAGCCGTTGGCCAGGGAGTTCCAGAGCCCCACGCGGCGGAACATGAAGTGCCCGGCGCCGGTGAGTGAGACGTAGTCGATCGAGGCGGCAACGCCCTCGGCGCGGCGGGCGTAGGCCAGGGAGTTCACCGGGCTGGTCCAGCGGTCCTCGTCGCCGTGGACGATCAGGACGCGGCGGCCCGCCACGCGCTCCACCGGCGTCGCGTCGGTCAGCCAGGGGGCGAGGGCGACGACGGCGGCAACCTGCGGATCGTCGGCGACGCAGAGGGCCGTGAGGCCGCCCATGGAGTGGCCCAGCAGGAAGACCGGGACGCCCGGGTGTTCGCGCGCGATCTGCGACAGGGCCCAGCGGGCGTCCTGCACGGGGGACATGTCCGGGCCGTTCCAGCCGCGGTACCGGTTCCGCATGGTCCAGACCGCCAGGCCATGCGGTCCGCCCTGGCTGCGCAGGGCCTGGGCGAAGGGCAGCATCCGGGCCGGGCTGAGGTGCCGGGCACGGACTTGGTCGAAGCTGTCCGCCCGTCCACCGTGCAGCACCAGTGCGACGCCGCGGGTCTGCCCCGCGGCGTCGGCGACGCTCAGCTCCGCCCGGGCCTCCGGGCCCGGGCCCGTGTGTTCGCGCTCGTCTGCAATTCGCCTGGCCACGATAGTGTCCTCCACCCTGCTTGTCCTGCCCATACCAACACCGGGCCCGCGGGCGAAGTTCCCGCACGCCGAGTTTATGTTCCGCGGTGATTCGGAACCCGCCACGACGGGGATGGGTGCGCCGTGCCACCGTGCCCGGGCGGCAACGTTCTCCCCGTAGGATTTTCGGCATGGAGATCTCCTGCTGATGGGCGCCGGACACTCGCACGCCCCGCACCCGGCCGACCCGCCGTCGCCTCGTGCCCTCGCCGCGCGTCGGAAAGCCAACTGGATCCTGGCCGCGGTCCTGGCGCCACTGACCGTCCTGACCATCGTGGCGATGATCCTCCTCTGGCCCTCCGGCAGCAAGGAAGGCCTCACTCTCGCCAGCCCCTACGCCGCCGCCCCCGGCGTCACCTTCGACACCGGGAAGATTCAGCGCGTCGTCACGGGCAACTGCATGGACGCCACACAGGGTCAAACGCCAGCGCAGGGGCAGCCGCAGGCGCAGCAGCAGGGCCAGCCCGCCGACGGGCCGTCCCCCCAGCCGCAGGCACCGGGAACGGGCTCGCAGTGCACCTTCGCCTGGACGGAACCGGACCAGGGCGGCAACCCGGTCAAAGTGGTGATCAACCCCGACGTCGCCAAGTCCCACGGCGTCAAGGTCGGCGACAACATCCGCTACCTCAACCTCTCCCGGGTCCAGGGCGCCGACGCCGGCGGCTCCCCGGCGTTCGTCTTCGTCGACTTCGTCCGGACCCTGCCGATCATCCTGCTCGCGGTGCTCTACGCCGTCGTCGTCATCGCCGTCGCCCGCTGGCGCGGCCTGCGGGCGCTGATCGGCCTCGTGGGCGCCTACGCGGTGCTGGTCTCCTTCATGCTGCCCGGCCTCGTGGAAGGCAAACCGCCGCTGCTGCTGGCCCTGGTCGGATCCACCGTGATCATGATTGGGGTGCTCTACTTCGCGCACGGCTTCACCGCGCGGACCTCCACGGCGCTGCTGGGCACCATCTTCGGCCTGGCGATCACCGCCGCGCTCGCAGCCTGGGCCACGGACGCGGCGAACCTGGCCGGCGTCGGGAACCACGACGCCGCAACGCTCGCCAACGTCTCGGACCACATCTCGATCTCCGGAATCATCCTCTGCGGGCTGATCATCTCCGGCCTCGGCGTCCTCAACGACGTCACCATCACCCAGTCCTCCGCCGTCTGGGAGCTCTGGGAACTGGCGCCGGAGACCTCGGCACGGAAGCTCTTCGCCTCGGCCATGCGGATCGGCCGCGACCACATCGCCTCCACCGTCTACACCATCGCGTTCGCCTACGCGGGCGCGGCGCTGCCCATCCTGATCATCGTGATGCTCTACGAGCGCCCGCTCGGGGACGCACTGACCAGCGCCGAACTCTCAGAAGAGGTGGTCCGCACCCTGGTCGGGTCGATCGGGCTCGTCCTGGCAATCCCCGTGACCACCCTGATCGCCGTGCTGGTGGTCAAGGCCACCGGCCTCCGGGGCGCAGGGCCCGCGGCGCCGGTTGCAGGCAGTCCGGGACCCGCGGACAACCGGGACCCGCGCCCCGCCGCCGGCCGGGAACCGGCCCCGGCCGTCGACGCCGGTCCGGATGCCCCGCCGGAGAAGCGCCGGGGACGGCGCGCGGCCCCGGTTTCCACATAGCGGGCACGGCGCGGCCTCGATTTGTCCGGCTTTGAGACAATGGAGGGGTGACTGTTGTAGCAACCCCTCCCGCCCCCAAGCTGGAACTGCCGCCCCTGAAGCTGGGCCCGATCACGGTGGACACGCCCGTGATCCTCGCCCCGATGGCAGGCATCACCAACTCCGCCTTCCGCAGACTCTGCCGTGAATACGGCGGCGGCCTCTACGTCGCGGAGATGGTCACCTCCCGTGCCCTCGTCGAGCGCACCCCCGAATCGCTGCGCATCATCTCTCACGACGACGACGAAAAGGTCCGCTCCGTCCAGCTCTACGGCGTGGACCCGGTCACCGTCGGCGCGGCCGTGCGGATGCTCGTCGAGGAGGACCGCGCGGACCACATCGACCTCAACTTCGGCTGCCCGGTCCCCAAGGTGACCCGGCGCGGCGGCGGCTCCGCCCTGCCCTGGAAGATCGACCTGTTCACCTCGATCGTCCAGACCGCCGTCAAGGAAGCCTCCAAGGGCAACATCCCGCTGACCATCAAGATGCGCAAGGGCATCGACGATGACCACCTGACCTACCTCGACGCCGGCCGGATCGCCCGCGACTCCGGCGTCGCCGCCGTCGCCCTGCACGGGCGCACCGCCGCCCAGTTCTACTCCGGGCAGGCCGACTGGTCCGCCATCGCCCGGCTGCGCGAGGCCCTCCCGGACATCCCCGTCCTGGGCAACGGCGACATCTGGTCCGCCGAGGACGCCGTCCGCATGGTCCGGGAAACCGGCGTCGACGGCGTCGTCGTGGGCCGCGGCTGCCAGGGCCGGCCCTGGCTCTTCGGCGACCTGATGGCCGCATTCGAGGGCAGCGACGTCCGGCACAAGCCCGGACTGCGGCAGGTAGCCGAGGGTATCTACCGGCACGCCGAACTGATGGTGGAAACCTTCGGGGACGAGGGCAAGGCCCTGCGCGAGATCCGCAAGCACATGGCCTGGTACCTCAAGGGCTACGTGGTGGGCAGCGACCTGCGCCACCGGCTGGCCCTCGTTACCAGCCTGGAGGTGCTCCGCGGCACCTTGGACGAGTTGGACCTCGACTCGCCGTACCCGGGGGTCGACGCCGAGGGTCCGCGCGGCCGCGCCGGCTCGCCGAAGAAACCCGCCCTGCCCAAGGACTGGCTGCTGGACCGCCGCCTGAACGCGGAGCAGTCCCAGGAGATCGCCGCCGCCGAACTGGACGTCTCCGGTGGCTGAGACCCGGACCGCCGCCCCCGTGCTGGACGGCTACGTGGAGAGCGACACCGCCCGCTGGGTCGAGGAGCCGCCGAAGAGCACCTACCGGTCCGACTTCGAACGGGACCGTGCCCGGGTCCTGCACTCCTCGGCGCTGCGCCGGCTCGGCGCCAAGACCCAGGTGGTCGCCCCGGATACCGACGACTTCGTCCGTACCCGGCTCACGCACAGTCTCGAGGTCGCCCAGGTGGGCCGTGAATTGGGCCGTGCCCTGGGCTGCGATCCCGACGTCGTGGACACAGCCTGCCTCAGCCACGACCTGGGCCACCCGCCCTTCGGGCACAACGGCGAGTCCGCCCTGAACGAGGTGGCGCACGCGATCGGCGGCTTCGAGGGCAACGCCCAGACCCTGCGCCTGCTGACCCGGCTGGAACCGAAGGTCCTCGCCGCAGACGGCCGGCCGGCCGGGTTGAACCTGACCCGGGCCAGCCTCGACGCCGCCGCCAAGTACCCCTGGTCGGCGGAAAACGCGCCCGTCATCCACGGCCAGCGCACCAGCAAGTTCGGCGCCTACGAGGACGACCTGCCCATCTTCGACTGGATCCGGGAGGGGGCCCCGGAGCGGCGCTCCTGCCTCGAGGCCCAAGTCATGGACCTGGCCGACGACATCTCGTACTCGGTGCACGACGTCGAGGACGCGATCGTCGCGGGGCACTTCCAGTTGCGCTGGATGGACAACCCGGACCACCGCGCCCGCGTGGTCGGCTACGCCAAACAGTGGTACCTGCCGCACAACGACCCGGCCGCGATCGACGCCGCCCTGGCCCGCCTCGAAGCCACCAGCGTCTGGGTCCGCGAGGCCGACGGCAGCCGCAAGTCCATGGCGGCCCTGAAGGACATGACCAGCCAGTTGATCGGCCGGTTCTGCCAGAGCGCCCTGGAGACCACCCGCGCCGTGTACGGGCCGGAGAACCTCACCCGCTACAACGCCGAACTGATCGTCCCGGACGAGACCGTGATGGAGATCGCGGTGATGAAGGGCCTGGCCACCACCTTCGTGATGACCACCGAACACCGGCAGCCGATCTACGAACGCCAGCGCGAGGTCCTGCACGCCCTGGTGACGGCACTGAACGCCACCGGCGACCGGCACCTCGAGCCGATGTTCGCCGCGGACTGGCGCGCCGCCGCCGACGACGGGGCGCGGCTGCGCGTCGTCATCGACCAGGTCGCCTCGCTGACCGACGGCTCCGCGCTGGCCATGTATGAACGGCTGGTCGGCAGCCTACCGTCACTGTGGTGACAGCGGGAGTGACTAGGATGGCTCCGTGGCCGGCCTGATCAAACGCGAAGACATCGACGAGGTGCGCCAGCGCACCGACATCAAGGAAGTCGTCGACGGCTACGTCACGCTCAAGGGCGCCGGCCTCGGCTCCTACAAGGGCCTCTGCCCGTTCCACGACGAGCGTTCCCCCTCCTTCACCGTCCGCCCCCAGGTGGGCCGGTACCACTGCTTCGGCTGCGGCGAGGACGGGGACGTGATCTCCTTCGTGCAGAAGCTGGACCACACCACCTTCCACGAGGCGGTCGAGAAGCTCGCCGCCCGGATCGGCTACGAGCTCCGCTACGAGGACGGCGGCTCCGGCCCCAACCGCGAGGAGATCGGCCGCCGCCAGCGGCTCCTGGACGCCCACAAGATCGCCGACGAATTCTTCCGCGCCCAGCTCCTGACCCCGGGTGCCGCCGAGGGCCGGAACTTCCTCTACGGCCGCGGCTTCGACCGGGCGGCCTCCGAGCAGTTCGGCGTCGGCTACGCCCCGCAGGGCTGGGACTCGCTGCTCAAGCACCTCCGCGGCCGCGGCTTCACCGATGCTGAACTCAAGCTGACCGGGATGTTTTCCGAAGGCAACCGGGGCATCTATGACCGCTTCCGCGGCCGGCTGATCTGGCCTATCCGCGACATCGCGGGGGACACCATCGGCTTCGGCGCCCGGAAGCTCTACGAGGACGACCAGGGCCCCAAGTACCTCAACACCCCGGAGACGGCGCTCTACAAGAAGTCCCAGGTCCTCTACGGCATCGACCTGGCCAAGCGCACCATCGCCAAGGACCGGCAGTTGGTGGTCGTGGAGGGCTACACCGACGTCATGGCCTGCCACCTGGCCGGCGTGACGACGGCGGTGGCCACCTGCGGCACCGCCTTCGGCACGGACCACATCAAGATCGCCCGCCGGCTGCTCTCCGATGACGGCAGCGGAGGCGAGGTCATCTTCACCTTCGACGGCGACGCCGCCGGCCAGAAGGCCGCCCTGCGCGCCTTCGAGGAGGACCAGCGGTTCGTCGCACAGACGTACGTGGCGGTCGAACCCACCGGGGCCGACCCCTGCGACCTGCGCCAGGCCAAGGGCGACGCCGCCGTACGCGACCTGATTGGCACCCGCCGGCCGCTCTTCGAATTCGCCATCCGGGCTACCCTGCGCCGGCACAACCTGGATACCGTGGAGGGCCGGATCTCGGCGCTGCGCGAGTCCGCGCCCGTCGTGGCGCAGATCCGCGACGCAGGCATGCGCCCGGCCTACGCCCGCGAGCTCGCCGGCTGGCTCGGGATGCCCGTGGAGGACGTCAGCCGGGCCGTGGGCGCGGCCATGAAGCGCGGCACCCAGGGCGGTCCCGGTCAGCAGGGCGGCCGCGGGGGAGCGGGCCAGGGCAACGGCTTCGGTTCCGCCGGCCAGCAGGGCGGCTACCAACAGAACCAGCAGGGCTACCAGAATCAGGGTGGCTACCCTCAGCAGGGCCAGAACCCGGGTGCACCGGGGGTGGCGCCGCTGCCGCCGTCGGCCGCGCTGCCCGCGTTCAACCGCCCCGATCCCCGCGACCCCGTTGCGGCGATGGAACGGCAGGCGCTGGAAGTGGTGCTGCAGCAACCCTCGATGCTGGAGGGGACCACCTGGGAGCGCTTCTCCGAGGCGCGGTTCTCCACCCCGGCCTACCTCGCCATCCACGAGGCCATCCGCGCCACGGGCCTGGCCTCGGCCGCGAATCCGGCCCGCTGGGTCGCCGAGCTGCTCCAGGAGGTGCCCGAACCGCTCCGTCCGCTCGTCTCCGAGCTCTCGGTGGTGCCGTTGCCGGCCAGCACCGAGGAAGCCGTGCAGCGCTACTGCCGGGACATCCTGGCGCGGCTGTTCGAACTGCAGATCACGCGGGTCAAGGCGGACAAGATGGGCCAGTTGCAGCGCCTCGACGCCGCCGCGAACCCGGAAGAGTTCCAGCGACTCAACCGCGAGCTGATGGAACTGGAGATGCAGCGGCGGTCCTTGCGCGCCGATTCCTGAGGCCTTGCCCCGCAACCGGGGCCCGGCGGCCGTCGATTTCGCTTCCGGGCCGCGGGTTTGCTAGGCTAGTACCCGCTTCATTCCTCCTTAGCTCAATTGGCAGAGCATTCGACTGTTAATCGAAGGGTTGCTGGTTCAAGTCCAGCAGGAGGAGCGCACAGTCCCCGTTCCGGTCCGCCGGAGCGGGGACTTTTTTATACCCGGCGGGGGTATCTGCCGAGGCGCCGGGGGCCGATTTCCTTAGCGGTAAAACCTTTGCTAATGTCATACCTGCTTCATTCCTCCTTAGCTCAATTGGCAGAGCATTCGACTGTTAATCGAAGGGTTGCTGGTTCAAGTCCAGCAGGAGGAGCGGACAGGCCCCGCGGCCGGCGAACAGCCGGCTGCGGGGCCTTTTTCTTGCGCTCAGACGAAGAACATTTCCACCTGCAGGAAGCGTTCCGCCTCGCCGACGGCGGCCTGGAAGGCCTCTTCCTCGGTGGGGGACTGCCGGGGTTCGCGGGGATGCCATTCGTGGGCGCCGGAATGCACCCGGGTGAACCCGCCGCGCGGCGGTGCGTAGAAGATGCCGAAGCGCTGAACCGGCCATTCCGGGGACGTCTCGGGGGCTACCAACAGGGCGGCGTCGACGGCGGGGTTGTACCACTGCGCGATCGGCCGACGGCGGTCCTCCGTGAAGAGCCCGGCCGCGTAGAGCGCCGCAGATTGGGGGCTGGTCTGCGAACACAACCGCTCCCACCACAGGGGCAGGATGCCGTCATCGCACCGCTGCCACGTGGCCGGGAGGGGAGGGAGGTCCTGCCGTTCGGGCACACCACAACCTTATCGCCCGCCGCCGGGCGGGAACAGGGCCGGGACCGGCCCCGAGCGGGCGCCCAGAGCGTCCCGGCGAACACCAGGGACGGACCCGGGCGGGCCGCCGGGCGGGACACCCTCGCGTAGCCGGAGAGTCCCCCGAGGAGCGCCGGATCAGTGGATGGAGGGTACCGTCCGCGGCCGGACCACGAGCCAGAGCGCGGCCGCCGCCAGCAGAATACAGCCGGCCTGCACGGCGCCCATCGGCGTCGCCGACTCGACGCCCAGCCAGCCCACGACGGGGGAGATGATCCCGGCCATGAGGAAGGTCGCGGCACCCAGCAGGGACGCCGCCGTGCCGGCCTGGGCGCCGTGGTTGGCCAGCGCCAGGACCTGGACGCACGGGAAGGTAAAGCCGGCCCCCAGGATGTAGAACCACAGCGGCACCATCACGCCCCACAGCCCCAGGCCGCCCCGGTCGAAGACGACGATCAGCAGGGCCATCAGGAACATCCAGGCCGTTGAGCAGGCCACGATCCACTGGGGCGGGACGCGCTTGATCAGCCGGGCGCTGGTCTGCACCCCGGCCACGATCCCCAGGGAGTTGATGCCGAAGAGCAGGCCGTACTGCTGGGCCGAGAAGCCGAAGACGTCCTGGAAGAGGAAGGGCGAGGCCGAGAGGTAGGTGAAGAGGCCACCGAAGTTCATGCCGCCCAGCAACAGGGTGCCCACGAAGATGCGGTCCGCGAACAACACCCGGTAGCGCTGGCGCATCGTCATGCCAGAGGCGCCGCGCAGGTGCGCCGGCAGCGTCTCGCGGACCAGTAACAGCGCCGCGCTGATCACGCAGCTGCCGTAGCCGGCCAGGAACAGGAAGATGCCCGGCCACGCCGTCAGCAGGAGCAACTGCGAGCCGATCACCGGCGCCAGGATCGGGGCCAGGCCGTTGACCAGTGCCATCCGGGAGAACATCCGCACCATGGCGTAGCCGCTGAACAGGTCGCGCACCATGGCCATGGCGACGACGCCGCCGCCCGCCGCGCCGATGCCCATGAGCACCCGGAACAGGCCGAGGGTCCCGATGTCCGTGGCCGAGGCCGCCCCCAGGGACGCGCCGATGTGCAGGGCGGTGGCGAGGATCAGCGGCATCCGGCGGCCGAACCGGTCGCTGAGCGGTCCCACCACCAGCTGGCCGAGCGCGAAGCCCACGGTGGTACCGGTCAGGGTCAGCTGGACCGCCGCCTCGCTGACGCCGAGGCTGGCCTCCAGGGCCGGGAAGGCCGGCAGGTACAGGTCCACCGTGAAGGGTCCCAGTGCCGTCAGGGCGCCCAGCATGAGGATATAGAGAAGCTTGCGGCGGCGGGTCAGGGAATCGCCCGGATTGCTGGGTGTCTGCACAGAGGTCAATCCTAGGGCCGGGGCGGCGGCACGGACAGCGCCGCCGTCCGCCGCCGGGCACGACGCGCGGCACGACGCCGGGCACGACGCCGCGCAGGACGCGGCGCGCGTCGCCTAAACCCGACGCGCAGGCGCCCGCGCCCTCCGCTGGCCGCCGTCGGCGCCCCGAATGATAGTTTTGACACCTGGGCGTGCAATCAGCCGCGCAGGCCCGGGCATTTCAGCGGAAGCAGAACGACAGATGGCACCAGTTAGGCGGAACCGATGAGCGGACGGCACACCGGCAGGACCGGCGGGGGGCTGCGCCTTTCCGCGTTGCCCAAGACCTTGAAACTGATCTTTAAGCTGGCACCGCGGCAACTCAACGATGAGATTGCCTTCGCCAAGGCCGAACTCAAGCGCAAGGGCATCCAGCTCGGCATCGCGGCGGCCTTCGCCGCCGTCGCCCTGATTTTCGTCCTGCTGCTGGTCATCGGACTCGTCGTGGCGGCCATCATGGGCCTGGCCACGATCATGCCGGCCTGGCTCGCGGCCCTGCTGGTCTGCGCCCTGTTCCTGGTCATCGCCCTGATCGTGGGGCTGATCGGCGTCAGTCGCTTCAAGAAGGCCATGCCGCTGGTCCCCGAGGAGACCATCCGCGGGCTTAAGTACGACCTCGGCATCGCCAAGGAGGGCTCCTCCTTCGACCCGGCTGTGCTCGACCCGAACACGCCGCAAGCCAAGGCCGCGAAGGCCGCCAAGGAAGCGGCCGCAGCCCGGGCGAAGGCGGAGAAGGAAGCGAAGAAGGCGGCCGAACAGCCCGACCTCGGCCCCGCCCCCTCCGAAGATGAGCTGCGCCGCCGGCTGGACCAGCGCCGCCGCCACCTCACCGGCGTCCGCGACGAACTCGGCGAGGAACTGGACCTCAAGGCCCAGGCGCAGATCCTCCTCGCCGCCGGCCAGCAGCGCGTCGAAGAGGGCAAGGAACTGGTCGACGACCGGATCGCCGCCCTCCGCGGCCCCTCCGCCACCACTCCCGGCGCCCGGCCCTCCACCGGCAGCTCCGGCTCGGCTCCGGCCGCCGAACTGGCCAAGCGCTGGAAGCCGCTGGCAGCCTTCGCGGCGGCCGCCACCACCTTCGTCGTCCTGCTGCGCCGCCTGCTCAAGGGCTGATAGGACCGAAAACCCCGACGACGAATGGACACCGGCAGCGGAAAGGGAGGCCGAATGAGGTTCATCGGCGCTGGCGCGCGTCCCGGCCAACCCCAAATCCATTCGGATGTGGTCTTCACCGTCCCCAATCTCCTCACCGTGGTGCGGTTCCTCGGCGTTCCGCTGTTCATCTGGCTGGTCCTCGCGAAACAGGAGTACGGTGCCGCAGCCCTGGTCCTGGCCCTCATGGGCAGCACCGACTGGGTGGACGGCTACATCGCACGCCGCTTCAACCAGATGTCCAACCTTGGCCGGATCATGGACCCGATTGCGGACCGGCTGGCCCTGATCGCCGTCGCGGTCACCCTCGTGATCGCCGGCGTCGTCGAGTGGTGGTACCTGACCGCCCTCCTCGTGCCCGACCTGATCCTGATGGCCATCTCGCTCTACTACTTCCACAGCCACCCCGACCTCCCGGTCAGCCGGGTCGGCAAGATCCGGACCGCGCTGCTGCTCCTCGGCACGCCCCTGCTGGTGCTCTCGAAGCTGCAGCTGCCCGGCGCCGAGGGCTACTTCGTGGCGGCCTGGGTCTGCCTGGGCCTCGGCCTGATCGGGCACTGGATCGCCGCCTACAACTACTTCTGGGCCATCATCCGCAAGGGCCGCGGACAGCGGCCCGCCGCAGAAAGCAGCACCGCCGTGAACCCGCAGGAACGTTCCAACGACGACGGCGGGCCCCGCTGATGGTCTGGCTGGCAGTCGTGCTGGCCGTCGCCGGCGCCTTCTTCCTCGCTTTCGGCGCGCAACGGCAGGGCAGTGCGGTCAAGGCAGACACCGGGGGCCTGGCTCTGAGCTCCAACGGCCTGCTGCGGCTGATCCGCAACCGGCGCTGGATCCTCGGGCTCCTGCTGCTGTGCGTCGGCACGGCCATGAACGCCATCGCCCTCGTGTCCGCGCCGCTGACGGTCGTGCAGCCGATCGGCGCCATCGCGCTGGTCATCACCACGGTCATCAACGCCAAGGACCAGGGCCTGAGCATGAACCGGGCCACCGTGGTGGCGATCAGCTGCTGCGTCACCGGCTCCGCCCTGTTTGTGATCCTGGCCGTCACGGTCACCCAGGAGAACCACCACGTCAGCGCCGCGGACGAGCTCACGGTGGTGCTGCTGCTGGCCCTCGTCGTGGCCCTGTTCGGCACCCTGGCCCTGCTCTTCAAGCACCGGATGAGCGCCTTCGTTTACATCATTGGCGCCGGCATGCTGTTTGGCTTCGTTGCCGTCCTGACCCGCATCATCGGCCGGCACCTGCTGGACCCCAACGGGCTGTTCCTGCTCAACGTGCAGTGGTACACCCTGCTGGCGATCCTCGCCGCCGGCGGCCTCGGGTCGTGGTTCGTGCAGAGCGCTTACTCGGGCGGTCCGCCGGACCTGGTCATCGCGGGCCTGACCGTGATCGATCCCATGATCGGCATCGCGATCGGCGTCGTGATCCTTGGCGAACTGCGCCCCGATGTCCACGCCGTGACCGCGATCGCCATGGGTGCCGCGGCTCTCCTTGCTATCGTGGGAGTGATCGCCCTGTCCAGGCACCACCCCGAGGTCACCAAGCGCAAGAAAGACGCGCGAAAGGCCGCGGCGCGGAGACCCTAGGGCGACGCCACAGACTTCAGGCGCCGGCTGGCCGCGCCTGCGCCGGCGGCCGGCCGGCCGCCGCTACCCACCGTGACCACCAGGAGCCATCCCCGTGACCATGCCCCAGACCGACAACCCCGGCAGGAAACTGACGATCCTGATCGCCGCCGAAACCTACCCGCCGGACGTCAACGGAGCCGCCCAGTTCGGCTACCGTCTCGCCAAGGGCATGACCGGGCGCGGCCACGACGTCCACGTCCTGGCCACCCGCCCCAGCAAGGGCAAGAGCTACAGCGAGTTCCGCGACGAGGCCACCGTGCACCGCGTGCGCTCCCACTCCGTGCCCACGCACGAGAGCTTCCGGATCACCTTCCCCTGGGAGATCAAGAAGGAGATCGCGCTGCTCTTCGACCGGGTCAAGCCTGACGTCGTGCACATCCAGAGCCACTACATGATCGGTGAGCACGTCCTCTACGAGGCGGTGCGCCGTGGCGTGCGGATCGTGGCGACCAACCACTTCATGCCGGAAAACCTCAACCCCTTCCTGCCGTTCCCGCAGTGGTTCAAGGACATCGTGGGCCGCGTCTCCTGGCGCGACATGGGCAAGGTCATGGGCCAGGCCGACGTCGTGACCACCCCTACCCCGCTCGCGGCCAAGGCGATGCACGACCACGCCTTCCTTCGCAAGGTGCTGCCGCTCTCCAACGGCATCGACGCCGCCGCCTACGAGCTGAAGCCCGGGGAGGAAGTTCCCGTCAACGCCAGCCCCACCGTGCTCTTCGTGGGCCGCCTCGCCGAGGAAAAGCACATCGACGTCCTGATCGACGCCATCTCCAAGACCCCGGCCAACCTCGACGTCCACCTGCAGGTGGTTGGCGGCGGCGAGGTCCGACCGGCCCTGGAGGCCCAGGTCAAGCGCCTGGGCCTGGGGGACCGGGTGCGCTTCCTGGGCCTGGCCAGCGACGAGGAACTGCGCCGCGCGTACCTCGGCGCCGACCTGTTCTGCATGCCGGGCACCGCGGAGCTGCAGTCCCTGGTGACCCTTGAGGCCATGTCCGCCTCCACGCCCGTGGTCCTGGCCGACGCGATGGCCCTGCCGCACCTGGTGCGCGACGGCGAGAACGGCTACCTCTTCACCCCGAACGACAGCGACGACCTGGCGGCCAAGATCACCGCGGTGCTGTCGCTGCCGGCCGACGAGCGCGCCGCCATGGGCAAGGTCAGCCGCAGCATGGTGGAGAACCACAGCATCGAGCGGACCCTCCAGACGTTCGAGGACATCTACCGCGGCGCCAGCTACGACGACCTGGTGGTCTAGCACTCCCGCACGGGCCGTGGCGCCCGGCCGGTGCGACTACTATTGCTAGAGTGTTTTGCCCCGGGGGCCGCCGTGACACGGCCGGTGCCCCGGGTCCCACGGGGCTATAGCTCAGCTGGTTAGAGCGCGGGACTCATAATCCTAAGGTCCTCGGTTCAAGTCCGAGTAGCCCTACCATCGACCGGTCTCCTGGCCGGTCCGCATCACCTCCCCGCATCAGACGCCGCATTCCCAAGTCGCGTCCGGAAGCCCGCCTCCCGGACGCGGCTCTTTTTGTATGCCGTGGCCCCCGCGGGTGGGCCAGGTCACTTGCGGCACCTCTCCGCGCACGGTAAGTTACTGCCCAGTAACATATCGGTGCGGATCTCCCCGCGCCGTTCTGGTCGCCGCTGATCACAAGTGAGGGAACACCATGTCCAAGGCTGCAATCGACGTCAACAACCTCCCGTACGCCGACGGCGACTTCTTTGCCTTCGAGCAGTTGCTCAGCGCCAAGGAGCGCGACCGGCTGGCCGAGGTCCGCGAGTTCCTGGCCCGCGAGGTCAAGCCGATCGCCGTCGACTGCTGGAACCGTGCCGAGTTCCCGATGGACCTGATCCCCAAGCTGGCCGAAATCGACCTGGTCAGCCCGGTCAAGCGCCAGGGTTACTCCAACCTCTTCGCCGGCATCCTGCACGCCGAGACGACCCGCGCCGACACCTCGATCGCCACCTTCATGGGCGTCCACGACGGACTGTTCACCGGCTCCATCGAGGCGCTGGCCTCCGAGGAGCAGCAGGAGGCCTGGCTGCCGGAGATCTACTCGATGAAGAAGATCGGCGCCTTCGGCCTGACCGAACCGCTGGGCGGCTCCGACGTCGCCGGCGGCACGCGCACCACCGCCCGGCGCGAGGGCGACCACTGGGTCCTCAACGGCGCCAAGCGCTGGATCGGCAACGCCACCTTCTCCGACTGGGTGGTCATCTACGCCCGCGATGTCGAGGACAACCAGGTGAAGGGCTTCCTGGTGGACACGAAGACCGAGGGCTACGGCGCGACCAAGATCGAGAACAAGATCTCGCTGCGCACGGTCCAGAACGCGGACATCACGTTGGAAAACGTCGTGGTTCCCGACTTCTTCAAGCTCGCGAACGCCAACAGCTTCCGCGACACCAACAAGGTCCTGAAGGTCACCCGCCTCTCCGTGGCCTGGCAGGCCGTCGGCCAGCAGCTGGCCGCGTTCGACGTCGCCCGCCGCTATGCCGTCGAACGCAGCCAGTTCGGCCGGCCGATCGCCTCCTTCCAGCTGGTGCAGAACCAGCTGGTCCAGATGCTCGGCAACACCGTCAGCTCGATGGGCATGATGGTCCGGCTCTCCCAGCTCGAGGACGCCGGCCAGGCCAAGGACGAACAGTCTGCCCTGGCCAAGGCCTTCACTACGGCCCGGATGCGGGAGACCGTGGCGATTGGCCGCAGCCTCCTGGGCGGCAACGGCATTGTCTCCGACTACGAGATGGCGAAGGTCTTCTCCGACGCCGAGGCCATCTACTCCTACGAGGGCACCCACGAGATCAACACCCTGGTCACGGGCCGGGCCATCACCGGAATCTCTGCGATCGTCTAAACCCGACGCCGGCGCCCGGACCGGCGGCAGCAGCACCGAGGGCCGCAGGTCCAGGACGAACCCGAGGGGGTTCAGATACTCCTCACCGCGGCGGACGCCCCAGTGCAGGCAGGGCGTGCCGCTGCAGTGGCCGGGCGGTCCGGACTGCGCGGCTGCCACCGCACCCACCGGGGATCCGGCCGCCACCGGGTCCCCGGCCCGCAGGCTCGTCTCGACGGGTTCGAAGCTGCTCCGGAGACCGTCCCCGTGATCGATGGTCAGCACCGGGCGGTCCACCACCATGCCGGCGAAACTGACCCGTCCCGGAGCCGGTGCGCTGACCACAGCCCCGGCCTCGGCCCGCAGGTCCACCCCGCGGTGGCCGCTGAGCCACGGCCGGTCCGGCGGATCGAAGCCGCGCACCACCGCGGGCCTGGGGGAGAGCGGCCAGGCCCAGCCCCGTGCCGGCGCCGCGCGGGCCGGAACCGCCCGCGCCCCGCGGGCCGAAGCCCCGCCGCCCGCCGTCGACTTGGGGCCAGAAGCCAACGCCGTCGCGGCTCCGAAGGCTGCAGCACGGACGGCCGCCTGGCCGGAAAACGCTGCCGAAGGGCGCGGCGGTGGCGCCGGCGCAAGGGAACCGGCCAGCGCAACGGCGAGCAGCAGCGGGAGCACAGGGAACAGGGTCATGGTTTCAGCATGGGGACCGGGGCCGCGCCGGAACAGGCGCCCGGGACGCCATGTGGACAACCCCACCGAGGCCCCCGGATTCGCCCTTCAAGACACCGCAGTCGGCGCCCCGTCAGCACCCCGAAGCACCCCCCGCCCGGCGCCCCGAACGCGTCCGTCGGGCGGGGCCCGCTGTAGTACACTAGGTGGAGCAGTTTGCTGTTCCCTCATGCCCCGATTCGTTGCGCTGTCCTTCCCGGACGTGCCGCGGAAGGCAGCACATCTCATTCAGGAGTGCGGGAATGCTTGCTGACTACGCGTATCCAGCCCTCTGCCGCCGAAGCACCGCTCCGGCCTACGAGGACTGCGCCCCTTGCGGTCCGGACCCCATGGTCCGGATGAGGAGCGCGGTGGATACCAGGAGGAGCTCCCGGAACCGGGAGCTGCTAATCAACCGTCAACTATTGGCAGGGTAAGAGTGCCTCACGGCTCTCTCATGAATGACCTGCCGGAAGGAGCGTCGGCATGCCCGTCGTAACCATGCGCCAGCTGCTTGACAGCGGCGTCCACTTTGGACACCAGACCCGTCGTTGGAACCCGAAGATGAAGCGCTTCATCTTCACGGAGCGCAACGGCATCTACATCATTGACCTGCAGCAGTCGCTGTCCTACATCGACCGTGCCTACGAGTTCGTGAAGGCCACCGTCGCACACGGCGGCACCGTCCTCTTCGTTGGTACCAAGAAGCAGGCACAGGAAGCCATCGCCGAGCAGGCCACCCGCGTCGGCCAGCCGTACGTCAACCAGCGTTGGCTCGGCGGTATGCTGACCAACTTCCAGACGGTTTCCAAGCGCATCCAGCGCATGAAGGAACTCGAAGAGATCGACTTCGACGACGTCGCCGGTTCCGCTTACACCAAGAAGGAACTGCTGCTCCTGCGTCGCGAGCTGACCAAGCTGGAGACCAACCTCGGCGGTATCCGCAACCTCACCAAGGCGCCTTCGCTCCTGTGGGTTGTCGACACCAAGAAGGAACACCTCGCCGTCGACGAAGCCAAGAAGCTGAACATCCCGGTTGTGGCCATCCTGGACACCAACTGCGATCCGGACGAAGTTGACTTCCCGATCCCGGGTAACGACGACGCCATCCGCTCCGTGAACCTGCTGACCCGCGTCGTTGCCGACGCCGTTGCCGAGGGCCTGATCGCCCGCAACCAGCGCGCCACGGGCACCACGGAAGCCCCGGAAGAGCCGCTGGCCGAGTGGGAGCGCGAGCTCCTCGAAGGCAACAAGGCCGAAGAGGCTGCCCCGGCCGCCGACGCTGCTCCGGCTGCCGACGCTGCTCCGGCCGCCGAAGCTGCTCCGGAAGCCGCCGAGGCCCCGGCCGCGGACGACGCCAAGTAGTCACCCCGGCATAGCCGCACTTCCCCGCGCGCTGCCCGCAGCGCGCGGGGGTACCGACAGGATGGCCGCTCACTCTGCGTGAGCAGCCGTCCTGTCGGTCCGTACACCAGACAAAATTTTCTAGACAGAGGGGTTCACATGGCGAACTACACTGCTGCTGACATCAAGGCCCTGCGCGAGCGCACCGGCGCTGGCATGATGGACGTCAAGAAGGCTCTCGACGAGGCCAACGGCGACGCCGAGAAGGCCATCGAGATCATCCGCATCAAGGGCCTCAAGGGTGCCACCAAGCGCGAAGGCCGCTCCACGGCCGAGGGCCTGGTTGCCGCCAAGGTCGCCAATGGCGTCGGCGTGATGGTCGAAGTCAACTGCGAGACCGACTTCGTTGCCAAGGCTGACAAGTTCATCCAGCTGGCCGACAAGGTCCTGACCGTCGCCGTCGAGTCCGGCGCTGCCGACCTCGAGGCCTTGCTGGCCACCGACGTTGACGGCAAGCCGCTCTCCGAGGTTGTCGTCGAAGAAGGCGCCATCCTGGGCGAGAAGGTCGTCGTCCGCCGCATCGCCCGCATCGAGGCCCCGACCGTCGACGCGTACCTGCACAAGACGTCCAAGGACCTCCCGGCCCAGGTCGGCGTCCTCTTCGCCGTCGACGGTGAAGGCGAAGCCGCCACCGCCGCCGCCCACGACGTCGCCGTCCACATCGCCGCCATGGCCCCGAACTACCTGACCCGCGAGGACGTCCCGTCCGAGCTGGTCGAGTCCGAGCGCCGCATCGCCGAGGAAACCGCAAAGGCCGAGGGCAAGCCCGAAGCTGCGATGACCAAGATCGTCGAAGGCCGCGTCACCGGCTTCTACAAGGGCGAGGTCCTGGTTGACCAGGCATTCGCCAAGGACGCCAAGAAGTCCGTCGCCGCCGTCCTCGAAGAGGCCGGCGTGAAGGCTACCGGCTTCGCACGCTTCCGCGTCGGTTCCTAACCGGCAACGCCAGGGGGTGGTCACTTCGGTGGCCACCCCTTTTGCATGCGCAGGAGACCCCCGGGCGCCTGCGCCGGGACCCGGGCGGCGGGGAATGCCGCCGCCGGGCCCCGGCACGATAACCTTTTGAGAGCTCACCAACGGGAAGGCACCATGGATACCGTCAACAATTCCGCCCAGCCAACGAAGACGCGGCGCCGCGTCCTCCTCAAGCTTTCCGGCGAGGTCTTCGGCGGCGGCAAGCTGGGCGTCGACCCGGATACCGTCCGCGGGGTCGCCAAGCAGATCGCCGCGGCCGTCCCGGACGTCGAGGTCGCGATCGTCGTCGGCGGCGGCAACTTCTTCCGCGGTGCCGAGCTCTCGCAGAGCGGCATGGACCGCTCCCGCGCCGACTACATGGGCATGCTCGGCACGGTTATGAACTGCCTGGCGCTGCAGGACTTCCTGGAGCAGGCCGGCGTCGAGACCCGCGTGCAGAGCGCCATCACCATGGGCCAGGTCGCCGAGGCGTACATCCCGCGCCGCGCCATCCGCCACATGGAGAAGGGCCGCGTTGTGATCTTCGGCGCCGGCGCGGGGCTGCCCTACTTCTCCACCGACACCGTCGCCGCGCAGCGCGCCATGGAGGTGCACGCCGACGTCGTCCTGATGGCCAAGAGCGGCGTCGACGGCGTCTACACCGCCGACCCGAAGAAGGATCCCACCGCGGAGAAGCTGCACAAGCTCAGCTACGACGAGGCCCTGCGCCGCGACATCCGCGTCATGGACCAGACCGCCATGACCATGTGCAAGGACAACAACCTCACCATGGTCGTCTTCGGCATGGAGGGCGAGGGCAACGTCACCCGCGCGATCCGCGGCGAGGACCTGGGCACCGTGGTCACCCCCTAGCTCCGGCTAGGATGGTTTGAGGACAGTTCAGCTCCCCGGGCTCTGGGGCGCGCACCAAATTTCTGAGGAGAGAACGTGATCGAAGAGACCTTGCTCGAAGCCGGCGACAAGATGGACAAGGCGGTCGAGGTTGCCAAGGAAGACTTCGCCTCGATCCGCACCGGCCGCGCCACCCCGGGCCTGTACAACAAGGTCATGGTGGAGTACTACGGCTCGCCGACCCCGCTGCAGCAGCTGGCGTCCTTCGCGGTGCCGGACGCCCGCACCATCCTCATCACCCCGTTCGACAAGACCGCGCTGCGGGACATCGAACGCGCCCTGAGCGACTCCGAGGTGGGCGCCAACCCCTCCAACGACGGCAACGTCATCCGGGTCACCATCCCTGAGCTGACCAAGGAACGCCGCAAGGAATACGTCAAGATCGTCAAGTCCAAGGGCGAGGACGCCAAGGTGTCCATCCGCAACATCCGCCGCAAGGCCAAGGAAACCCTGGACAAGCTGGTTAAGGACGGCGAAGCCGGCGAGGACGAGGGAACCCGTGCCGAGAAGGAACTGGACGCCCTGACCAAGTCCCACGTCGACGGCATCGACGAGCTGCTCAAGCGCAAGGAAGCCGAGCTGCTCGAGGTCTGATGACAGGCGAACAGCAGGCACCCGGGCCGCGCGTCCGGGTGAGGGGGAAAGAGCGGAAGAACCCGACGCCCAAGGCGGGCAGGAATCTTCCCGCCGCAACGGCCGTCGGCCTCGCCATGCTCTTTGCGGTGCTCGGCGGCCTGCTGTTCCTGCCCCTGGCCTTCGTCCTGATCGTCACCGCCTTCGCGGTCTTCGGCGTCTGGGAGGTCTACCGGGCCCTGGAGGCCTCCGGCACCCGGCTGCCGATCATCCCCGCGATGACCGGCACCGTGGCGATGCCGGTCTCCGCCTACTTCGGCGGCCCGGAAAGCCTCATGTTCGCGTTCCTGCTCAGCAGCGTCGCGGTGCTGCTGTGGCGGTCGCTGGAGGGCGCCGCGGGCTCGGCCCGCAGCATCTTCGCCGGCGTCTTCACCATGGCGTGGGTACCCTTCCTGATCAGCTTCGCGGTCCTGCCGCTGCATGCCTCCGGCGGGATCACCCCGGTGGGCTTCTGGCCGAACGGCGTGGTGCCCGTCGGGGCCTGGCAGATCGGCACCCTGCTGCTGCTGGTGGTCTCCAACGACACCTTCGGCTACCTCGTCGGCGCCTCCCTCGGCAAGCACCCGATGGCGCCCAAGATCAGCCCGAAGAAGTCCTGGGAGGGCTTCGCCGGGTCCGTGGGCGGGGCCGTCGTCGTCGGCGTTTTGGCCTCGATCTTCGTCCTCGGCGAGCCGTGGTGGTTCGGCGCCGCCCTGGCCGTGGGCATGGTGGGAGCCGCGACCGCCGGCGACCTCGCCGAGTCCATGGTCAAGCGGGAGCTTGGCATCAAGGACATGGGCAACAGCCTTCCGGGCCACGGGGGAGTGATGGACCGGCTGGACTCCATCGTCTTCGCCTCGCCGGTGGCCTTCATGATTTTCTCCGCCGCCGCGGGTGGCTGAGCGGGCGGACGACCCCGCCCCGGCGCCTACAATGGTGCCCGTAAAAAGCGCCGTACACGGATCCGGCACAGCCGGACAAACCAGTGCCGCACAACAAGAGCCGCACGGCCTCGAAGGATAAGAAGTAAACAGTGGACAGCAACCGAGTGGACCTCAACCGGCAGATCCCTGCCTCCTTTGACCGCGTCCAGCGCAACCAGTACGGCTACAACGCCAAGCAGGTGGACCAGTTCCTGCGGCAGGCCCGGGTGTCCTTCGAGACCCCGCAGGCCGCCGAGCGCGTGGTCAAGAGCGCCGATGTCCGCGCCGTCACCTTCGACCCGGTCAAGGGCGGCTACGCTGCCGCCGCCGTGGACGCGGCCCTGGACCGGCTCGAGGACGCCCTGGCCCGCCGGGAACGCGACGAACTGGTCGGCGAACGCGGCGAGGATGCCTGGCTGCGCGAGATCGGCCGGCTGGCCGGGCTGCTCCGCGGCCGGCTGCACCGCCCGGACGGGCAGCGCTTCCGCCGGCCGGCAAAGGCCAAGGTCCGCAGCTACAACATCGCCGACGTCGACGGCCTCTGCCACGAGCTGATCGGCTACTTGGACGAGGACCAGCCGCTCAGCGTGGACAACGTCCGCCGCGCCACCTTCCGGCCCGCCGTCGGCCGCGACGGCTACGAGGAAACCCAGGTGGATGCGTTCCTGGACAAAGTGGTCGAACTCATGGCGGCGATCGACTGACCGGCTCTAGCGACCGGCCGCTAGCTGACCCGCGCTAGCGCTCCGTCACGAGCGGCCGCTCGGGGGTGTGCAGCCGGGTCATCAGCCGGGTGATGCTGCGCGGCACCCGGTCCCGGGTGGCCCGGGACACCAGGACCATGACGGCGAACGCGGCCGGCACCGTCCAGGCCGCGGGCTGCGCCAGCCACGACGGCGTCCCCGCCGCACCCAGCACCGCGCCGGCCAGCATCGAACCGCCGCAGGCCAGCGCCCCGGTCAGCATTCCCGCGATCGCCCCGGCGTCGGTCAGGCCCCGCCACCAGATCCCCAGCAGCAGCACCGGGCAGATGGTCGAGGCGGTGAAGGCGAACACCAGCCCCACGCTCCCGGCCAGCGCCGTCGAATCCGTCGTCGCGGCGATCCCCAACGGCACCACCGCCGAGAACAGCGCCGCGAGCCGAAACCCGCGGACGCTGCCGCCCAGGATGTCCTGGCTGATCACGCCGGCCAGCGAGACCACCAGCCCGGACGTGGTGGACAGGAACGCCGCGAACGCCCCGGCCACCACCAGGGCGGAGAGCAGGTCCCCGGCGAGGCCGCCGATCATCCGGCCCGGCAACAGCAGCACCAGCGCGTCGGCCTGGCCCGCCCCCGCGGCGCCGGGGGCGAAGACCCGCCCGATCAGCCCGTACGCGGTGGGGAAGAGGTAGAACACGGACAGCAGCCCCAGCACGATCAGGGTGGTCCGCCGCGCCGACTGGCCGTCCGGGTTGGTGTAGAAACGCACCAGCACGTGCGGCAGGCCCAGCGTCCCGAAGAGCAGCGCCACCAGCAGCGAGATGTTCTGGTACGGACCCGCCGGCGGCAGCCCGGTGGGGTTCACCGGCGCCTCGGCCACGGCGGGGGTGCCGGTGCCGGCGAGCACCAGCAGGAGGAACAGCAGCGGCACGGCCAAAGCGGTGAGTTTCAGCCAGTACTGGAAGGCCTGGACGAAGGTGATGGAGCGCATCCCGCCGGCCATCACGGTGACGCAGACGACGGCGATCACGGCCACCTGGCCCACCCAGGCCGGCAGCCCGGTGGTGATCCGGATGGCCAGCGCCGCGCCGTGCAGCTGCGGGACGATATACAGCCAGCCCACCATCACCACCACCAGGCTGGTGACCCGGCGGACGGCCCGGGATTCCAGCCGCGCCTCGGTGAAGTCCGGGATGGTGTACGCGCCGGAGCGGCGCAGCGGGGCCGCCACGAACAGCAGCAGCATCAGGTACCCGGCGGTGTAGCCCACCGGATACCAGAGGGCGTCGGTGCCCGAGAGCAGGATCAGCCCGGCCACGCCGAGGAAGCTGGCCGCGGAGAGGTATTCGCCGCCGATGGCCGAAGCGTTCCACCAGGGCCGGACGGTGCGGGAGGCGACGTAGAAGTCCCCGGTGGTGCGGGAGATCCGCAGGCCGTAGAAGCCGATGACGGCGGTGGCGAGGGTGACGGCGGCGAAGGCGGCGACGCCGACCACCGGGTTCATGGCCGCCTCACCGCTCGCCGGCGAGGTCGCGGTAGCGGGCCTCGTTGCGGGCCGCGGTCCGGACATAGAGCCAGGCGCTGAGCCCGATCACCGGATAGATCCCGGCGCCGAGCAGCACCCAGTCGAAGGGCAGGCCGGCGATCCGCAGCTCGGCGAGTCCCGGCACCAGGCCCAGCAGGAGCGCGAAACCGAGCATGATCAGCAGGAACCCGGCGGCCACCACAATCCCGAGCCGGAGCTGGGACCGGATCAGGGCGCGGACGAAGACCTGCCCGGCGTCGGTCTCCTCCGCCGCCTTGCGTGCCTCGCCCGCGGCTCTGCCCAGCGCGGAACCGGCGGCGCCTGCGGTGCCCGACCCCGCAGTGCCGGAACCAGCGGACCCGGCCCCCGAAGCAGCGGCGCCGGCGCCCGTGGTGACGCGGCGCGGGGCGGTGACCCTGACCCGGGTCATGCCTGCGGCCGGATCCGGGTGGCCTCCAGCTTTTCCCGGACCGGGGGCAGATGCCGGCGGCTGATCGGCAGTTCGGCGCCGGCCACCGCCACGCTGGGCCGGCCCGCCGCCAGCTTCAGGTGCCCGACGTGGGCCAGCGACACCAGGTAGGAGCGGTGGATGCGCAGGAAACCGGCCTCGGCCCACTGCTGCTCCAGGTCCGCCAGCGGCACCCGGATCAGGTAGCTGGCGTCCGCGGTGTGCAGCCGGGCGTAGTCGCCCTGGGCCTGGACGTAGGTGACGTCGTCGCGGCGGATCATCTTGGTGGTGCCGCCGAGGTCCACGGTGATCATTTCCGGGGCTGGTCCGCCGTCGCGCAGCAGCTCGCTGATCCGGCCCACGGACCGGGCCAGCCGCTCGGCGCGGACGGGTTTGAGCAGGTAGTCCACGGCCGCGAGCTCGAAGGCCTCCAGCGCGCAGTCCTCGTCGGCGGTGACGAAGACGACGGCGGGCGGCCGGGCGCTGCGGGCGATCACCCGGGCGATGTCCAGGCCGGAGAGGGCGGGCATGTGGATGTCGAGGAAGACGGCGTCTACGTCGGCGCTCTCCAAAGTGCGGAGCGCCTCGGCGCCGGAGGAGGCGCGGTGGATGGTGCCGATCCGGTCGTCCCGTCCCAGCAGGAACGCCAGCTCCTCCACGGCGGGCAGCTCGTCGTCGGCGACGAGGACGTTAATCATGGTCCTAGGGTACCGCCGTGCCGGCGCCCCGACGGGCGCCATGGCGGCGTGGGCCGGGCGTCGGTTCAGGCGTCGTGGCGGGGCTGGGACTTCGGGACGCGCAGGGTGATCAGCGTGCCCTCGCCGGGCGCCGTCTCGATCACCAGGCCGTTGTCCTCGCCGTAGACCTGCCGCAGCCGGGCATCCACGTTGTGCAGGCCCACGTGGTCGCCGCCGCTGTGCCCGGCCAGCACCGAGCGCAGCTGCTCCGGGTCCATGCCGACGCCGTCGTCCTCGATCGTCACCTCGGCGAATGCACCCGAATCGTTGGCCGTGATGCTGATGTGTCCGGGCCCCTCCTTGGCCTCCAGGCCATGCCGGACGGCGTTCTCCACCAGCGGCTGCAGGCTCAGGAACGGGATGACCGTGCTCAGCACCTCCGGCGCGATCCGCAGGCTGACTTGCACCCGCTCGCCGAAGCGGGCGCGCTCCAGCAGCAGGTACCGGTCGATGCAGCGCAGCTCCTCGGCCAGGGTGGTGAAGTCCCCGTGCCGGCGGAACGAATAGCGGGTGAAGTCGGCGAACTCCACCACCAGCTCCCGCGCCCGCACCGGATCCGTGTTGATGAAGGACGCGATCGCGTTCAGCGAGTTGTAGATGAAGTGCGGGCTGATCTGGGCCCGCAGCGCCCGCACCTCCGCCTCCATCAGAAGTGTCCGGGAGGCGTCGAGTTCGGCCAGTTCCACCTGGGTGGCCACCCAGTCCGCCACCTCGCCGGTGGCCCGGACCAGGCCGGACCCCGCCTCGGGTGCGAACGCGGCCACCGCGCCCGCCACCCCGGACCCCACCCGGATGGGCGCAATGACCGCCGCGTAGCCGGACCCGGGCGCGCCGGCGGGGGCGCGGCCGCCCGGGGCCCGCAGCTCCCCGGCGGGGATCACGGCGGTGTGGCCGCCCGCCAGCACGCTCGCGGCCACCTCCATCAGGACCGGGCGGAGTTCCTCGGCGGCGCCGTCCCAGGCCAGGACGCCCGTGGTGTCCGTGATGGCGAACCCGTCGCAGCCGAGCAGCCCGCGCAGCTGCCGGCTGGCCTTGCCCGCACCGGCGGGGTTCAGGCCGGTCCGCAGGTGCTGGCCGGCCCGGGATGCGGCGTGCAGGGTCTTATAGGTGGCGCGTTCGGCGTCGGTGCCGAGGTCGCGGAAGGAGCGCAGGACCTTGAGTCCGACGGCGATGACGACGGCGATCGCCAGCGCGATCACGGCGACGGCCGCGGCGCTGACCAGGGGGGAGTCCGGCATGCTGCCAGCGTAGCGCCCGGCCGGGCGGTCCGCCGTTTGTCGCAGCGCGGCGACCGCTGGGCGATGCCGCCCGCGCCGGTGCTGGAATGTAGCGCACGTCACGTTGCACAGTGATTCCAGTCACACAATGCCGGAGGAGTGTTGTCCGGAAGCCGGAGTGCCCGGCGGTGACTCGCCAGTCTCAATGAGGAGGAATGATGGGTCACGACGCCCAGCATACGGACGCAGCGGCGTCCGTGGACTTCAAGCAAGTCCAGTCGACGGAGCGGTTCCAGGAACTGCGCAAACGTCACCGCAGCTTCGTCTTTCCGATGGCCATCGCGTTCCTGCTGTGGTACTTCGCCTACGTCCTGCTGGCCGACTATGCGGTGGGCTTCATGTCCACCAAGGTCTGGGGCAACATCAACATCGGCCTGATCCTGGGCCTGCTGCAGTTCGTGTCCACGTTCGCAATCACGGGCTGGTACGTCAGCTACTCGAACCGGAAGCTGGACCCCATCGCCTCCGAGATCCGCCAGGAGATCGAAGGCCACGAGTTCGACAAGCACGGCAACCGAGTGAGCGGAACGGCCCAATGACACTGCACGCATCCCTGACGGTCCCCGCGGTCAACGTCGCCGCGCTCAAGGACACCACCCTCCTGAACATGGGCATCTTCGCCCTCTTCGTCGCGGTCACCATGGTGATCGTGTTCCGCGCCAGCCGGAACAACAAAACCGCCGCGGACTACTACGCCGCCGGCCGGTCCTTCACCGGTTCGCAGAACGGCACCGCCATCGCCGGCGACTACCTCTCCGCCGCGTCCTTCCTGGGCATCACCGGCGCGATCGCCGTCAACGGCTACGACGGCTTTATGTACTCCATCGGCTTCTTGGTCGCCTGGCTGGTGGCGCTGCTGCTGGTAGCCGAACTGCTCCGCAATACGGGCAAGTTCACCATGGCCGATGTGCTCTCCTTCCGGCTCCGGCAGCGTCCGGTCCGGATCGCCGCGGCCATCTCCACCCTGGCCGTCTGCTTCTTCTACCTGCTCGCCCAGATGGCCGGCGCCGGCAGTCTGATCTCCCTGCTGCTGGGCATCAGCGACTGGGGCGGACAGGCGCTGGTGATCATCGTCGTCGGCGCGCTGATGATCATGTACGTCCTGATCGGCGGCATGAAGGGCACCACCTGGGTGCAGATCATCAAGGCCATGCTGCTGATCGCCGGCGCTGCCGTGATGACCTTCTGGGTCCTCGCGATCTACGGCTTCAACCTTTCGGACCTGCTCGGCGGCGCCGCGGAGACGGCCAAGAACCCGGCGGTCCTGAACCCGGGCCTGCAGTACGGCAAGTCGGACACGTCCAAGCTCGACTTCATGTCCCTGGGCCTGGCCCTGGTGCTCGGCACCGCGGCCCTGCCGCACGTGCTGATGCGCTTCTACACGGTCCCCACCGCCAAGGAGGCCCGCAAGTCCGTGGTCTGGTCCATCTGGTTGATCGGCATCTTCTACCTGTTCACCCTGGTCCTCGGCTACGGTGCCGCGGCCCTCGTGGGCGCCGACACCATCAAGGGCGCCCCCGGCGGCGTGAACTCCGCCGCCCCGCTGCTGGCCTTCCACCTCGGCGGACCGCTGCTGCTGGGCTTCATCTCGGCGGTGGCGTTCGCCACCATCCTCGCCGTCGTCGCCGGCCTCACCATCACCGCGGCGGCCTCCTTCGCCCACGACATCTACGCCAACGTGATCGCCAAGGGCAAGGCCGACGCCGAGACCGAGGTCAAGGTGGCCCGCCGTACGGTGATCGTCATCGGCATCCTCGCCATCGCCGGCGGCATCTTCGCCAACGGCCAGAACGTCGCCTTCCTGGTGGCCCTGGCCTTCGCCGTCGCCGCCTCCGCGAACCTGCCCACCATCGTGTACTCGCTGTTCTGGCGCCGGTTCACCACCCAGGGCGCGATCTGGAGCATGTACGGCGGCCTCGCCGCCGCCATCATCCTGATCGCCCTCTCCCCGGTGGTCTCCGGCACCAAGACCTCGATGATCGCCGGCGCGAACTTCGCGATCTTCCCGCTCAGCAACCCCGGCATCGTCTCCATCCCGCTCGCGTTCTTCCTGGGCTGGCTAGGCACCGTGCTGGACAAGCGGCGCGAGGACACCACCAAGCAGGCCGAGATGGAGGTCCGCTCCCTGACCGGGGTGGGCGCCGAGAAGGCCACCAACCACTAACGCACCACCGCATAGCTGCATCACCCAACGACACAGGACCCCCGCGCCGCCCGGCGCGGGGGTCCTTTGTGCGTGAGGGGTCAGCCCTCGGCCGGGCCCCGTTCGAGCAGCGGCTGGATCCGGAACGGAATCATCTCGCTCATCGCCAGCGCCGTGTCCGTCCGGTCCACCCCGTCGCAGGAGAGGATCTTGCCGTTGATCCGGAACAGGTCCTCGGCGTCGCGGGCCACCACACGCAGCAGCAGGTCGGCCGATCCGGTCAGGCCGTAGCCCTCCAGGATCTCAGGGACCGCGGCCAGCTCCACCGCCAGCCTGCCTAGCTTCTGCTGCTGGACGTGGACGGAGATGAAGGCCATCAGCGGGTAGCCCAGCGTTGCCGGATTGATCCGGCGCTCGAAGGAGAGGAACACGTGCTTTTTCTCGAGCTGCGCCATCCGGGCCTGCACGGTGTTGCGGGACAGTCCCAGCTTCTGCGCCAGGGCCACGACGGTGCCGCGGGGGTCCCGTGCCATGGCCGAAAGCAGGCGGGTGTCTGTGCCATCCAAGGGTTGCATAGTGCGCAAGGTTAGCACGGTCTGGGAGGTGCGAACCGGGCAGGATGCTCAAAATATTGACGGGTGGTTGTACCCAATGGCACTTGTGAGTAGGGTCACAATTATCCGGGGCAACGGCGCCCGGGTGGCCGCCGCGCGCTGGGATCACGAGTCCCGCGGGCAGGGGTCAGACGACGTCAGAAGGTTGCGGACAAACTGTGTTTACCGACGACGCGGGCCAGGGCGGCGCAGCCCCCGGCGGCCCCGGAAACAGTGCAGGATCGAACAGGCGCACGGGCGGGGATCTCGTCCAGCTCATCACCCCGGGGGGTGAACGCATCAGCCATCCCGAGTTCGACCCCTGGGTCCAGGACATCGGCGACGACGTGCTGACCTCCCTCTACGAGGACATGGTGGCCATCCGGAGGATCGACGCCGAGGCCACCGCCCTGCAGCGCCAGGGCGAACTCGCCCTCTGGCCGCCGCTGCTGGGCCAGGAAGCCTCCCAGATCGGCTCGGCCCGGGCCCTGCGCGAGGACGACTTCGTCTTCCCCAGCTATCGGGACAACGGCGTCGCCTACGTCCGCGGGGTCAAGCCGGCGGACATCGTCAAGGCCTGGCGCGGCAACGCCCTCGCCGGCTGGGACCCGTACACCGTGAACGTCGCCACCCAGCAGATCATCATCGGCGCGCAAAGCCTGCACGCCACCGGCTACGCCATGGGCATCCAGAACGACGGCGCCGACTCGGCGGCCGTGGCCTACTTCGGCGACGGCGCCACCAGCGAGGGCGACGTCAACGAGGCGATGGTCTTCGCCGCCAGCTTCCAGGCGCCCGTCATCTTCTTCTGCCAGAACAACCACTGGGCCATCTCCGAACCCGTGATGCTCCAGTCCCACATCCAGATCGCTGACCGGGCCTCCGGCTTCGGCATCCCCAGCATGCGGGTGGACGGCAACGACGTCCTCGCCGTGCTGGCCGCCACCCGGATCGCCCTGGACCGGGCGCGCCGCGGAGGCGGCCCCACCTTCATCGAGGCCGTTACGTACCGCATGGGCCCGCACACGACGGCGGACGATCCCACCCGGTACCGGGACGCCAACGAGCTCGAGGACTGGGCCGCCAAGGACCCGATCCACCGCCTCAAGGCGCTCCTGGAGCGCAAGGGCCTGCTGACTGCGGATGTGGAAACCGCCGTCGCCGCCACGGCCGACGTCGTGGCCAAGGAACTGCGCTCGGGCACCATCACCATGCCCGAACCGCAGCCGCTGCAGATCTTCGAGCACGTCTACAGCACCCCGCACTCCTGGCTGGACCGCCAGCAGGACCACTACACCCGTTACCTGGCCTCCTTCGGCGATCCCGCAGGTGCCCCCTCCGAAGAAGGTGCTCGCTGATGACGCAGATGACCTTTGCCCGGGCGATTAACTCCGGCCTCCGCAAATCCCTCGACAACGATCCCAAGGTGATCCTCATGGGCGAGGACATCGGCACCCTCGGCGGCGTCTTCCGCGTCACCGACGGTCTGCAAAAGGACTTCGGCAAGCACCGCGTGGTGGACACCCCGCTCGCCGAATCCGGCATCCTCGGCACCGCCGTCGGCCTCGCCTACCGCGGCTACCGCCCGGTGGTGGAAATCCAGTTCGACGGCTTCATCTACCCGGCCTTCGACCAGATCGTCAGCCAGGTCGCCAAGATGCACTACCGGACCATGGGCGCCGTGAAGATGCCCATCACAATCAGGGTGCCCTTCGGCGGTGGCATCGGTTCACCCGAACACCACTCCGAGTCGCCCGAGGCCTACTTCACCCACACCTCCGGCCTGCGCGTGGTCAGCGTCTCCAACCCCCAGGATGCGTACACGATGATCCAGCAGGCCATCGCCTGCGACGATCCGGTCCTCTACTTCGAGCCCAAGCGCCGCTACCACGACAAGGGCGAGGTGGATGAGTCCCTGGACCTCTCCGCCGCCCCGTCGATGGAAAAGGCCCGGGTGGTCACCGAGGGCACCGACGTGACCCTCGTGGCTTACGGTCCGCTGGTCAAGACCGCCCGCGACGCCGCGCTCGCCGCCGCCGACGAGGGCGTCTCCGTCGAGGTCATCGACCTGCGCTCCCTCGCCCCGGTGGACTTCGCCACGCTGGAGGCCTCGGTCCGCAAGACCGGCCGCCTGGTCATCACCCACGAGGCCAGCCAGTCCGGCGGCCTGGGTGCCGAGGTCGCCGCGAGCATCACCGAACGCTGTTTCTACCACCTCGAGGCCGCCCCCGTCCGGGTCACCGGCTTCGACGTCCCATACCCCTACTCCAAGCTGGAAATGCATCACCTGCCCGGGCTGGACCGGATCCTCGACGGCGTGGACCGGGCCCTGGGCCGCCCCAACTCCCTGAGCGGGCTGGAAGGATGAGCGCCACCATGATCAAGGAATTCCGCCTCCCGGACCTCGGCGAAGGCCTGACGGAATCGGAAATCGTCGCCTGGAAGGTCGGCGTGGGGGACACCGTCACCCTGAACCAGATCATCGCCGAGGTGGAGACCGCCAAGGCCGTCGTCGAGCTGCCATCGCCGTTCGCCGGCGTCGTCACCGCGCTGCACGAACAGCCCGGCACCGTGGTGGAGGTCGGCAAGCCGATCGTCTCCTTCGAGATCGAGGGCGACGACGGCGGCGGTTCCGGTGCGGCTTCGGGCGAGGCGCCCGCCAAGCGGGAACCGACGCTTGTGGGGTACGGCGCCATGCCGGAAGGCTCCGGCCGGCCGGCCCGCCGGGCACGGACTTTCGCTGCCGCTGCTGCACCGGCTGCTGCTTCCGCGCCTGCTCCGGCTCCTGCTCCCGCCGCTGCCGCCGCGCCTGCCCCGGCACCCGCCATCGCCGCGCCTTCACCGCAGGATGGCGCCCCTGCTGCCGAGCGGCCCCGCTCCACCCCGCCGGTCCGCAAGCTGGCCAAGGACCTCGGGGTCGACCTCGCCGCCGTCACCGGCACGGGGGAGCACGGCCTGATCACCCGGGAGGACGTGCGGAACTTCGTCGGCGGCGGGGACCTCCCGGTCGCCCCGCAGGAACTGGCCGGCGCGCAACCGGCCGCCGTCACCGCGGCGTCGGGCGAGCGGGAAACCCGGACCCCGATCAAGGGCGTCCGGAAATTCACCGCCGAGGCCATGGTCTCCAGCGCGTTCACCGCGCCGCACGTGACCGAGTTCCTGACCCTGGATGTCACGCCCACCATGGAACTGCTGGCCAGGCTCAAAGAGAGCCGGGCCTTCGCCGGGTACAAGCTCACCCCGCTGACCCTGGTCTCCAAGGCCGTACTGATCGCCCTGCGCAGCCACCCCACGCTCAACGCCCGGTGGGACGAGGCCAACCAGGAGATCGTCCAGTTCAACTACGTCAACCTCGGCATTGCGGCCGCCACGCCGCGCGGGCTGACCGTGCCGAACATCAAGGACGCGGACCGGATGTCGCTGACCCAGCTCTCCACCGCGCTCACCGAGCTGACTGAGACCGCCCGCGCCGGAAAGACCGCCCCCGCGGACCTCTCCGGCGGGACCATTTCGATCACCAACATCGGCGTCTTCGGCATCGACGCCGGGACCCCCATCCTCAACCCGGGCGAGGCCGCCATCCTGGCAGTCGGCGCGGTGCGGAAGATGCCGTGGGAGTACCGGGACGAGGTGGCACTGCGCCAGGTCATGACCCTCAGCCTCTCCTTCGACCACCGGCTGGTCGACGGCGAACAAGGCTCCCGCTTCCTGCAGGACGTCGGTGCGCTGCTGTCCGACCCCGGCATGGCACTCGCCATGGCCTAGGTTCATCAGCCCACGGGGCCGGGTATCCCTTCCTTGCCGGAGGGGTGCCCGGCCCTTTGTCGTTCGAGGGCAGGGCCGTCCGGGGGCACTTTGAGACTGAAGAACGACGGCGGCGCGCCGGACGCCGGCGTGTCCGTGTCAATCCGCCCCCGGGCGGCGGCTGACCTGCTGTCGGCGGAGGGCTCGCGCGGGGGAGGGGTGTCCGGGGGAGCAGGGCCGTCCGGGGAGCGGGCCTAGCGCGTGCCGTTGCCCGGGGCCGTCAGGGCGGCCAGGGCCATGCCCTCCAGCAGCGGCCGGGCACGCTTGAGTGCCATCCGGCGGCCCTGGGTGCGGACCGAGTGCGGGGTGGAGTTGATCAGGCCGAAGGTGGCGTGGGCGCGCATCCGCAGCTCGGCCGGGTCCGTGTCCGGGTGCAGGCCGGACAGCACGTCCACCCACAGCTCCACGTAGTTCCGCTGCAGGGTCCGGACCTCAGCCTGATCCTCGTCGGCGAGATTGCTGAAGTCCTGGTCCTGGACCCGGATGACGTCCGGGTGGCTGAGGGCGAAGTCCACATGGAATTCCACCAGCCCGGCGAGGGCGGTCTCTGCGGTCCCGGCGCCGGCCACCACGGCCCGGCCGCCGTCGAGCAGGTCCTGGCTGACGCTGAGCAGCATGGCCCCCAGCACCGCCTGCTTGCCGGCGAAGTGCCGGTAGACGGCGGGGCCGCTGACGCCGGCCGCGGCGCCGAGATCCTCCAGGGAGACCCGGTTGAAGCCCTCGGCGGCGAAGAGCGCGGCCGCGGCCTGCAGCAGCGCCTGCCGGCGGCTCTCCTTGGCCCGGCTGCGCTGCGTTGGCTGGCTGGACTCGGTCACCGGCTCGCCCTTCTTCTCGGCTGGTCTGGGTATTCACTGTGCTGCATGGGCTCCGTACACCGGGCTGCAACCCGCCGCACCGGCGCTCCTGTGTTGGACATCACAGTTAGTAGAGACTAACCTAAAACTCAGTTATGCGTTACTAACCGAAATGGCCGGACCGGCCGCCCTCAGGGCCCCGGTCCGGCCGGGGATGGAAGCAGTCAATGGAGACAATCGCCAGCCTGGTGGATCCGGGCAGCGCAGGCTTCGCCGCCAACCGGGAGGCCCAGCTGGGCCTGGCCCGGGAACTGAAGGAGCGCCTGGCCGCCGCCGCACTCGGCGGGCCGGAAAAGTCCCGCGAACGCCACGTCGCCCGCGGCAAGCTGCTGCCGCGCGAGCGCATCGACCGGCTCCTGGACGACGGCAGCCCCTTCCTGGAAATCGCGCCGCTCGCCGCGGACGGCATGTACGACGGCGATTCGCCCGGCGCCGGGGTGATCGCCGGCATCGGCCTGGTCCACGGTCGGCAGGTACTGGTCATCTCCAACGACGCCACCGTCAAGGGCGGCACCTACTACCCGATGACGGTCAAGAAGCACCTCCGCGCCCAGGAGATCGCGCTGGAGAACCACCTGCCCTGCATCTACCTGGTGGACTCCGGCGGGGCGTTCCTGCCCCGCCAGGACGAGGTCTTCCCGGACAAGGAGCACTTCGGCCGGATCTTCTACAACCAGGCGCAGATGTCCGCGGCGAAGATCCCGCAGATCGCCTCCGTCATGGGCTCCTGCACCGCCGGCGGCGCCTACGTCCCCGCTATGAGCGACGAGACCGTGATTGTCCGCAACCAGGGCACCATCTTCCTCGGCGGCCCGCCGCTGGTGAAGGCCGCGATCGGTGAGATCGTCACGGCCGAGGAACTCGGTGGCGGCGACGTGCACTCGAAGATCTCCGGCGTCACCGACCACCTGGCCGAGAACGACGAGCACGCCCTGCAGATCGTCCGCGACATCGTCTCCACCTTGCCGCGGCCGGCCGCCCCCGCCTGGGAGATCGACACCGTCGTCGAACCCGAGGCGGACGAAGCCGAGCTCTACGGCGCCGTCCCAACCGACGTCAATGCCCAGTACGACGTCCGCGAGGTCATCGCCCGGCTGGTGGACGGCAGCCGTTTCCACGAGTTCAAGAAGAACTACGGCACCACCCTGGTCACCGGCTTCGCCAAGCTGCACGGCCACCCCGTCGGCATCGTGGCCAACAACGGCGTCCTGTTCAGCGAGTCCTCACTCAAGGGTGCGCACTTCATCGAACTCTGCGACCAGCGCGGGATCCCGCTGATCTTCCTGCAGAACCTCTCCGGCTTCATGGTCGGCAAGGACTACGAGCAGGGCGGCATCGCCAAGAACGGCGCCAAGATGGTCACCGCCGTCGCCACCGCCCGGGTGCCCAAGCTCACCGTGGTGATCGGCGGCTCGTTCGGCGCCGGCAACTACTCCATGTGCGGCCGGGCCTACTCGCCGCGCTTCCTGTGGATGTGGCCGGCCTCCCGGATCTCGGTCATGGGCGGCAACCAGGCCTCCAGCGTCCTCGCCACGGTCAAGCGCGACCAGTACGAGGCCCGCGGCGAGGAATGGTCCGCCGAGGACGAGGAAGCCTTCAAGGCCCCGATCAAGCAGCAGTACGAGGACCAGGGCAGCCCCTACTACTCGACCGCCCGCCTGTGGGACGACGGCATCATCGACCCCGCGGACACCCGCACCGTCCTGGGACTGGCGCTCGACGTCGTCTCCCGCACCCCGCTGCCGGAGACCTCCTTCGGCCTCTTCCGGATGTGAGCCCCGCCGTGACAGTAACCACCAGCACCCCCGCCGCTTCGACCCCGGCGCCGCTCTTCGGCACCGTCCTGGTCGCCAACCGCGGCGAGATCGCCTGCCGTGTGATCCGCACCCTGCGCGCCCTCGGCATCCGATCGGTCGCCGTCTACTCCGACGCCGACGCCGACGCCCGCCACGTGCGGGAGGCCGACGCCGCCGTCCGGATCGGCCCCGCCGCGGCCACCGAGAGCTACCTCAAGATCGAGGCCATCATCGACGCCTGCCGCCGCAGCGGCGCCGAGGCGGTGCACCCCGGCTACGGGTTCCTCAGCGAGAACGCCGACTTCGCCCGGGCCCTGGAGAAGGCCGGCATCACCTTCATCGGCCCCGGCGTCGAATCCCTGAACATCATGGGCGACAAGATCCGCTCCAAGAACCACGTCACCGGCTACGGCGTCCCCGTGGTCCCCGGCGTCGCCGAACCCGGTATGAGCGACGCGCAGCTGATCGAGGCCGCGACCTCCGTCGGCTACCCGCTGCTGATCAAGCCCTCCGCCGGCGGCGGCGGCAAAGGCATGCACGTCGTCGAACGGCCCGAGGACCTCGAAGCCACCCTCGCCACCGCCCGCCGGGTCGCCGCCAGCGCCTTCGGCGACGACACCCTGTTCCTGGAGCGGCTGGTCACCACCCCGCGGCACATCGAGGTCCAGGTCCTCGCCGACAACCACGGCAACGTCATCCACCTCGGTGAGCGCGAGTGTTCGTTGCAGCGCCGCCACCAGAAGGTGATCGAGGAAGCGCCGTCCCCGCTGCTCGAAGGCCTGCCCGACGGCGCCGCCATCCGCGCCCGGCTCGGCGAGGCCGCCTGCAACGCCGCGCGCAGCGTCAACTACTCCGGCGCCGGCACCGTGGAGTTCCTGGTCTCGGACGACGCCCCGGACGAGTTCTTCTTCATGGAGATGAACACCCGCCTGCAGGTCGAGCACCCGGTCACCGAAATGGTCACAGGCATCGACCTGGTTGAATGGCAGGTCCGCATCGCCGCCGGCGAGGAGCTGACCGTCGCCCAGGACGACGTCGTCCTCACCGGCCACTCCGTGGAGGCCCGGGTCTACGCCGAGGTCCCGGAGAAGAACTTCCTGCCGTCCACGGGAACGGTGCTGCTGCTCGACGAACTCCCCGGCCCCGCCCAGCGCCCCAGCGCGCCGGCCCGCACCGAAACCGAAACGGCCCACGGCCGCGTGCGCGTGGACTCGGCCCTGGTCCACGGACTCGAGATCTCCTCGAACTATGACCCGATGATCTCCAAGGTCATTGCGTGGGGTGAGGACCGCACCGCGGCCCTGGACACCCTGGATGAGGCACTCGCCGGCTACACGGCGCTGGGCATCGATACCAACGTCGAGTACCTGCGGCTGCTGATCAACGACGCCGACGTCCGCGCCGGACGGCTCGACACCGGCCTGATCGAACGCAAGATGCCGGACTTCAGCTTCCGGCGGGTGGGCGACGCTGAACTGGTGGTCGCGGCTCTGTATGCCGTGGCCATGGCGGAGGAGGCCAATCCGGCGGATCGTGACGGCAGCCCGTGGCAGCGCCGCGACGGCTGGCGGCTCGGTGCGCCCGCGCCGCGCCGGATCAGCCTCGGAACCGCCGACGGGGGCGTTGCCACCGTGGAGGTGAGCGGGCGGTCTGCCGGGGAGCAGGTCACGGTGAGCGTGAACGGAGGGCCGCAGCTCACGGCCCACCTGCAATACAACGCGAGGGACCGCCCGATGCTCACACTCGAGGGCGCGACCAGCAGTTACGCACTGGCACCCGTTCGCACCGGTCCTCCCGCCCAGAGCTGGATGGCTCCCGATCCCCGCGTTCTGTCAGAGCTCTTCCTCGGCAACGACGGCTGGTCGTGCCGCCTCGAGGTACTCACCCGCGAGGCCCGGCTCGCCCGGGTGCTGGCCGCCGTCGAACGCGAAGAAGGCGCCGCCGACCCGGCGGTGCGCTCGCCGATGCCCGGCACCGTGGTGTCCGTCTCCGTGGCCCACGGCGACGCCGTCACCGCGGGCCAGGCCCTGGTGGCCGTGGAGGCCATGAAGATGGAGCACCAGCTCAACGCACCCCTGGACGGCACCGTCCACCTCAGCATCACCACCGGCGACCTGGTCAAGGCAGACCAGGTCCTCGCCACCATCCACCCACAGGAGTGATCCCCATGCCCGATTTTGAACTCAGCGAGGACTACCAGGACCTCTCCGACACCGTCCGCGACTTCGCCGACCAGGTGGTGGCCCCGGTCTCCGCCAAGCACGACGAGGAACACAGCTTCCCCTACGAGGTCGTCTCCCAGATGGCCGACATGGGCCTCTTCGGCCTGCCGTTCCCGGAGGAATCCGGCGGCATGGGCGGGGACTACTTCGCCCTGGCCCTGGCCCTGGAGCAGCTCGGCCGGGTGGACCAATCGGTCGCCATCACCCTGGAGGCCGGCGTCTCGCTCGGCGCCATGCCGATCCACCGCTTCGGCACCGAAGCGCAGAAGGAGGAGTGGCTGCCGCTGCTGGCCTCCGGCAAGGCGATCGCCGGCTTCGGCCTGACCGAACCCGAGGCGGGTTCGGACGCCGGCGGCACCAAGACCACCGCCCGGCTGGAAGGCGTCGGAGACGCAAAAAATTGGGTGATCAACGGCAACAAGGCGTTCATCACGAACTCCGGCACCGACATCACCAGGCTCGTCACCGTCACCGCGGTCACCGGCCAGCAGGAACGCCCGGACGGCAGCGTCAAGAAGGAAATCTCGACCATCCTGGTGCCCACCAGCACGCCGGGGTTCACGGCGGAGAAGGCCTACAACAAGGTCGGCTGGAACGCCTCGGACACCCACCCGCTGACCTTCGACAATGTCCGGGTCCCGGAGGCAAACCTGCTCGGTACCCAGGGACGCGGCTACGCCAACTTCCTCTCCATCCTCGACGAGGGCCGCATCGCCATCGCGGCGCTCGCCGTCGGCGCCGCCCAGGGCTGCGTGGACCAGTCCGTGAAGTACGCGAAGGAACGCAGCGCTTTCGGCCAGAACATCGGCAAGTACCAGGCCATCGCATTCAAGATCGCGCGGATGGAGGCCCGGGCCCACACCGCCCGCCTGGCCTACTACGACGCGGCCGCACGGATGCTCGCCGGCAAGCCGTTCAAGACGCAGGCCGCCATCGCTAAGATGATCGCAGGCGAGGCAGCCATGGACAATGCGCGGGATGCCACCCAGGTGTTCGGCGGCTATGGCTTCATCAACGAGTTCACCGTGGCGCGCCACTACCGCGACTCCAAGATCCTGGAAGTCGGCGAGGGCACCACGGAGGTCCAGCTGATGCTGATCGCCCGCGAACTGGGCCTGTAGCCGCACGGAAGGATCCTTTCGATGATCGACAAAGTTGTTGCCAGCGCCGCCGAGGCCGTCGCGGACATTCCCGACGGCGCCTCGCTGGCCGTCGGTGGCTTCGGCCTCTGCGGCATCCCGGTGGCGCTGATCGAGGCCCTGCACGAGCGCGGCGCCACGGACCTGGAGACCGTCAGCAACAACTGCGGCGTGGACGACTGGGGCCTGGGCATCCTGCTCAAAGACGGCCGGATCCGCCGCACCATCAGCTCCTACGTGGGGGAGAACAAGGAGTTCGCCCGGCAGTACCTGTCCGGCGAACTCGAGGTGGTCCTCACCCCGCAGGGCACCCTGGCCGAGAAGCTGCGCGCCGGCGGGGCCGGGATCCCCGCGTTCTACACCCCCGCCGGGGTCGGAACCCAGGTGGCCGAGGGCGGCCTGCCGCAGAAGTACGACGCCGACGGCACCATCGCGGTCGCCTCCGCGCCCAAGGAGGTGCGCAGCTTCCACGGTGCCGACTACGTGCTGGAGGAGGCGCTGACCCCGGACTTCGGCCTGGTCCACGCCTGGAAAGGCGACCGGCACGGCAACCTGGTCTTCCACGCCGCCGCGATGAACTTCAACCCGCTCTGCGCCATGGCCGGAAAGATCACCATCGCCGAGGTGGAGGAACTCGTGGAACCGGGCGAGCTGGATCCCGGACAGATCCACGTCCCGGGCATCTTCGTCCAGCGCGTGGTCCTCGCCCCGGAGGCGGAGAAACGCATCGAGAAGCGCACCGTGGCCGCAGCATCCGGCGCGCCAGCGACGGCGTCGCCCGCCTCAGCCGCCGCTCCCGCGGCGCCCGCCGGAACGACAGGAGCCTGACCGTGGAGAGCACCCAGACCCCGGACGGCCCCGCCCGGCCTGAAACCGTCCGGCACGAATACCGGCCGCCCGCCGTCGAACACGGCGCCGTTCCCGGTGGCGCAGACTCCGGCGCGCCGGCCAAGGGCTGGACCCGGAACGAGCTCGCCGCCCGCGTGGCGCGGGAGCTGCACAACGGCCAGTACGTCAACCTCGGCATCGGCATGCCCACGCTGATCCCGAACTACATTCCGGACGGCGTCGAGGTGGTACTGCACTCGGAGAACGGGATCCTCGGCGTCGGACCCTACCCGGCCGAGGACAAAGTCGACCCCGACCTGATCAACGCCGGCAAGGAGACCGTCACGGTCAACAAGGGTGTCGCGTTCTTCGACTCGGCCGCATCCTTTGGGATGATCCGCGGCGGCCACGTCGACGTCGCCGTCCTCGGAGCCATGGAGGTGGCGCAGAACGGGGACCTGGCCAACTGGATGATCCCGGGCAAGATGGTCAAGGGCATGGGCGGGGCGATGGACCTGGTCTTCGGGGCCAAGAAGGTGATCGTGATGATGGAACACGTTGACCGCAACGGCAACCCGAAGATCGTGGAACGCTGCACCCTGCCCCTGACCGGCAAGGGCTGCGTGGACCGGATCATCACCGACCTCGCCGTCATCGACGTCGTCACCGAGGGAGGAACCTCGCGGCTGGTGTTGCGGGAACTGGCGCCGGACGTGACCGCGGAAGAGGTGGCCGCGGCCACCGGCGCCGAACTTTTCGAGGAAGACCAGGAACTCTCCGTATGACCACCAGCCACTCCCACGTGGACGCCGCCGCAGCCGGCCGCCGCGTCATCGAACAGCGCGGCCTCTACTTCGACGAGCTCGAGGAGGGCGTCGCCTACGCCCACCGGCCCGGCCGGACCGTGACCGAGACGGACAACGTCCTGTTCACCACCATGACCATGAACACCCAGTCGCTGCACCTGGACGCCGCGTGGAGCGCCGGGCAGCCCTTCGGCCAGCGGTTGATGAACTCTATGTTCACGCTGGCCACCATGGTGGGCCAGTCCGTGCCGCAGCTGACCCAGGGGACCATCATCGCCCAGCTGGGCCTGACGGATGTGTCCTTCCCGCACCCGCTCTTCCACGGGGACACGCTCTACACGGAGACGGTGGTGACCGGGAAGCGGCTCTCCTCGTCCCGGCCTGGCCAGGGCATCGTGACCATGGAGCACACCGGCCGGAACCAGGACGGCACCGTGGTGGCCCGTGCCACCCGGAGCTGCCTGATGTGGACCCGCGACGCGCACGCTGCGCAGCAGTCGGGGACGCCGGCGGCGCAGCCGGGGTCGCAACAGAACGGGCCGCGGGAAGCCGCGTCACCGGAAGCCGCCGAAAAGGGGAGAATCGAGGCATGACCTTTCTGATGGGCCCCGCCCTGCTGTTCTGCCCTGCCGACCGCCCCGAGCGTTACCAGAAGGCGGCCGAGCGTTCCGACGCGGTCATCGTGGACCTGGAGGACGCCGTCGCGCCGGCCGACAAGCAGCGCGCCCGCGGGGCGATCCTGGCCCAGCTCGGTTCCGCCGGGGACGTTCCCGAACTGGATCCCAGCCGGACCATCATCCGGATCAACCCGGCCGGGACCGAGGAGTTCGAGAAGGACCTGCACTGCCTCAAGCACACCCCATACCGGCACGTGATGCTCGCCAAGGCCGAAAGCGCCGCCCAGCTCCGGGAGCTTGAGGGCTTCAGCGTGATCGCCCTGTGCGAGACGGCGGCCGGGATCGTCAACGCCGCGGCCATCGCCGCCGAACCCAATGTGGTGGGCCTGATGTGGGGCGCCGAGGACCTGATCGCCTCCCTCGGCGGGACGTCCAGCCGGACCGACGACGGCGACTACCGGGCCGTCGCCCTGCACGCCCGCTCCACCGTGCTGCTGGCCGCCCGCGCCGCCGGCAAGGAAGCAGTGGACTCGGTCTACGTCAACATCCCGGACCTGGACGGCCTGGCCGCCGAGTCCCGTGACGCCGTCGCCTCCGGCTTCGGCTCCAAGGCCTGCATCCACCCAAACCAGGTGGCCGTGGTCCGGGAGGCCTACGCCCCGTCCGAGGAGGAGGTGGCCACGGCGCGCGAGCTGCTCGACGCTGCCGCTGCCGCCGGTACGGGCGTGTTCCAGCACCAGGGCAAGATGATCGACGGTCCCATCCTCAAGCACGCAGAGGCCACCCTCCGCCGCGCCGGGCACTGACTCCCAAGCTTTCGGGACTGTTCGGGCTCTCAGCCGGGCGGCCTCCTGGGCACTCTTCGCCTCCCTGGCACTCTGGCCACCTCGGCCTACTGATCGTCGCCGAATGGCCACAGATGGCCGCTATGGAGAGTTCCATAGCGGCCCTTTGTGTCCAATGGGTGGTGCCGTACCGGGTGGTCCGGAGTCATGGCGGGCCGGGGATCGTGAATCCGTGCAGAGACTGTTGCTTAGCGGCGCCAGAGGTAGCGGTTCTCGGGCCGGCCGGCGGCGCCGTACCGCGGGGTGAGCCGGGCGAAGCCGTTGACCACCAGGTACTCAAGGTACCGCCGGGCGCTGACCCGGGAGAGGCCCAGCCTCAGCGCCAGCCCGGCCGCGGACACGTCCTCGGGACTGGCCCGCAACGCCTCGATCACCGCGTCCAGGGTGGGCCGAGACAACCCCTTGGGCAGTCGCACCCCGTCGGAGCCGGCGCCGGCACCGGCCCCCGCAGCGCTCCCGCCGCCGTCGGCCTCTGACGCCTGACCTGCCGCGTGACCTGCCCCTGCCCCGGCGACGGCCCGGCGGGAGGGTGCCACCAGCCGGTCGATCCGGTCCTGGTCCAGCGGCCCGGCCGAGGACCCGGCGGCCAGCTCGTCGCGCAGCGCCACGTACTCGTCCAGGCGCTCGTTCAGGGCCTGCGAGGTGAACGGCTTCACCAGGTAGTGCAGCACCCCGCCGGCCATCGCCGCGCGGACCGTCTCCAGCTCCCGCGACGCGGTGATCACCAGGACGTCCGTGGGCTGGTGCGAATGGTTCCGGAGCTGCCGCAGCACCTCCAGCCCGGACATGTCGGGCAGGTGGATGTCCAGCAGGACCAGGTCCGGCAGCAGCTCGGCGACGAGGTCCAGCCCCTGCCGTCCCGAGTGGGCGGTGCCGACGACGTCGAAGCCGCCGCGGGCCAGCAGGAACCCGTGATGGATCCCCGCCACCGCCACGTCATCGTCGATGATGAGGGTGCGTATGCCGCTCATAGCCGTTCCAGTGCCGCCTTCCGTGGGGCTTCGGGCCCCGCCGGGGGAGCCGCCGCGGCGCTCCCCGCCGTGTGTGAAGTAACCGTGTGTGAAGTAACCGTGTTTGAACTGGTCGTGCTGAACGTGACCGTAAACCGCGCCCCGCCCAGATCCGAACGGCTTACCACCGCCGTCCCGCCGCGCCGCCGGGCAACGCGCTGGACCAGGGCCAGCCCGAACCCGCGGGTGTTCACGCCGTCGGACTCCTTGCTCGTGACCCCGGGCTCGAACACCGCCTGCCGGTCCTCGTCCGGCACGCCCGGGCCGTCGTCCTCGACGGTGAGCACCCGGCCGCCGCCCGGGGTTTCGGCGAGGGCGACGGCCACGGTGCTGTCATAGCCCGCGGCGTCCACGGCGTTGTCGATCAGGTTACCCAGCGCGGTGATGACGTCGTCGGTCCCGTCCGGGGAGCAGACCGAGTCCTCCGCCACCTCGATGTCGATCCCGCGCTCGGCGCACACCGTGGACTTGGCGATCAGCAGGGCCCGGACGCCGTCGTCGGTGATGCCCGCCGCCAGCGGTCGGTTCACGAACCCGGCGTCGGCAGCACTGCGCCCCAGGAACTCCACCGCCTTCGACTGCTGGCCCAGTTCCAGCAGCCCGGAGACGACGTGCAGCTTGTTGGCGAACTCGTGCGCCTGGGCCCGGAGCGCCTGCGTCACGTCCAGGGCGCCGTCCCGGTCCCGCAGCATGGCGTGCAGCTCGGTCCGGTCCCGCAGGATCAGCACCTTGCCCACCTCCCGGCCGTCCACTGTGGCGGCGTTGACCTTGCCGAGGAGGATCCGCTCGCCGGAGAGGACCAGTTCCTCGGTGCTGGACCCGGCCGCGAGGAGCCGGTGGATGCCCGGCTCCAGGGAGGCGGTGGCGGGGGAGCCGAGGATCTCCTCGCCCACGCCCAGCAGCCGCCGGGCCTCGTCGTTGACCAGGACCACGGTGCCGTCGGTGTCGACTGCCACCAGCCCCTCGCCCAGGCCGTGCAACATCGCGTCCCGGGTCTCCAGCAGCGCCGCGATGTCCTCCGGTTCCAGCTTGTAGATCCGCCGCCAGACCAGCTTGGAGATGTACATCGCGCCGAGGGACCCCAGCAGCGCGGCGCCCACCAGCCAGCCGAAGAGCTGCGGCAGGTCCTCGTAGAGGTCGGCGGCGAGGGTGCTCTCGAGGACCCCCACGGACGCCGACCCGATCACCGCGCCGTTCCGGTCGAAGATGGGCACCTTGACCCGCCAGGACTCGCCCAGCGTGCCGGTCTGGGTTCCCACGTAGATGTCCCCGGACAGCGGGACGGACGGGTCCGTGGAGACGTGCTTGCCGATCTCCTCCGGGTTGGGGTGGGACTGCCGCACCCCGAACTTGTCCGTCACCACCACATAGGTGACGTTCGAGGCCTGCCGGATCACCTCGGCGATCGGCTGGATGGTCTCCGCGGGGGCGGGCGTGCCGAATGCGTTGACGACCGACGGCAGCCGCGCCACGGACTCGGCCACGCCGATCAGCCGGCTCTTGTACGCGTCGCGCAGCTGCGCCTCCTGCATGCGGATGGTCACGACGCCGACGGCGGTGAGCACGGCCAGGACGATGGCCAGCTGGAGGGCCACCAGCTGGAAGCGGAGCGGGACGCTGTGAAACACCTCACAAGTCTGCCACCCGGCACCGCCGCCCGGCGCCGGAAGCCGGCCACGATCCGTGACCAATATGACCACTACTACCTCTACGTCCTAATACTGTCCCGCCACCGTGGCCGCTCCTAGGGTCGGGGAAGTGATTCCAATGATGTGCATCACATGTGTCCAAGGAGAGATCATGACGTTCCACCACACTTTCACCCGCCGCGCCGCCCTCACCGCCGGAGCGGCCGGGCTGGCCCTCACCCTCGCGGCCTGCGGCGGCAGCACCGGCACCGGCAGCGCCGCCGGCAACGGATCCGCCTCCGAACCGGTCAAGAAGCTCAGCATCATCGTCCCCGCCAACCCCGGCGGCGGCTGGGACCAGACCGGCCGGGCCATCCAGGCCGACCTGCAGTCCAACAAGCTCGTCAGCTCCGCCCAGGTCACCAACATCGGCGGCGGCGGCGGCACCAACGGCCTGGCCAAGCTGGCCACCGAAAAGGACGCCAACACCCTGATGGTGATGGGCTACGTCATGGTCGGCGCCGTCGAGACCAACGGCGCCAAGTCCCGCCTGGAGGACACCACCCCGATCGCGCGCCTCACCGAGGAGCCGCTGGTCCTGGTGGTCCCGGCCTCTTCGAAGTACCAGTCCGTCAAGGACCTGGTGGACGACATCAAGGCCAACGGCAAGGGCGTGGCCATCACCGGCGGCTCGGCCGGAGGCGCGGACCACATCCTGGCCGGGCAGATCCTCAAGTCCCAGGGCGTCGGCTCGGATAAGCTGAACTACATCGGCTACTCCGGCGGCGGCGAATCCATTGCCGCGCTGCTGGGCAACAAGGTCCAGGCCGGCATCTCCGGCATCGGCGAATACGCCGAACAGGTCAAGGCCGGCAAGGTCCGCGCGCTCGCCGTCTCCGGCAAGGGCGAGGTCCCGGCGCTGCCCGGCATCAAGCCGCTCACCGAGCAGGGCATCGACGTCGTGCTGACCAACTGGCGCGGCGTGGTGGCCCCCGGCTCCATCGACGACGCCCAGAAGACCAAGCTGACCGAACTCGTCACCAAGCTGCACGAGACCGAGGCCTGGAAGTCCACCCTCAAGAAGAACAACTGGGACGACGCATTCCTGGCCGGCGACGGCTTCAAGACCTTCCTGGGCGAGGACATCACGAAGGTCAAGACCACGCTGACCGAGATCGGCCTGGTCAAGTAACAGTGTCCGCCCCAACAACAGAGTCCACCCACGTGGAGGCGCCCGCCAAGCGGCCTCTCGGGGAGATTCTCTTCGCCCTCCTGTTCGTCAGCATCGGCGCGGCGGGACTCCTGACGGCGGGATCCATCCCGATCCCGCCGTCGGAGACCGGCATCGGCCCCCGTGCCTTCCCCTACATCGTCTGCGGCACCCTCGTGGCCGTCGGCACCGGCATCGTCATCCAGGTCCTGCGCGGCAAGGTGGGCCAGGCCGAGGAGGGCGAGGACCTGGACGCCGACGCCTCCACCGACTGGGTGGCCCTGGCCAAGCTGGTCGGCTTCGTGGTGCTGCACATCGTCCTGATCGAACCCGCCGGCTGGCCCGTGGCCGCGGCGGTCCTGTTCAGCGGGGCGGCCTGGACCCTCGAGGCCAAGCCGCTCTGGAAGGCGATCGTCGTCGCCGTGATCATGGCCCTGCTCCTGCAGTACGTCTTCGGCGGCCTGCTGGGCGTGTCCCTGCCCCCGGGCCCGCTGTTCGAGGGGGTGCCGTTCTTCCATGGATAGCATTACGTTCCTGCTTGACGGCTTCGCCAACGCCCTCCAGCCGGTCTACCTGCTCTACGCCCTGGGCGGCGTCTTCGTCGGCACCGCCGTCGGCGTCCTCCCGGGCATCGGCCCGGCCATGACCGTGGCACTGCTGATGCCCATCACCTATGCCCTGGATCCGGCCGCGGCGCTGATCGTGTTCGCCGGCATCTACTACGGCGGCATGTACGGCGGGTCGACGACGTCGATCCTGCTCAACACCCCCGGTGAATCCGCCTCGATCGTCACCGCCCTCGAGGGCAACAAGATGGCCAAGGCCGGCAGGGGAGCGGCGGCGCTGGCGACGGCGGCGATCGGTTCGTTCATCGCCGGCACCATCGCCACGGTGCTGCTGTCCTTCCTGGCCCCCGTCGTGGCGGAATTCGCCGTCGGCCTCGGCCCGGTGGACTACGTGGCACTCATGGTGGTGGCCTTCCTCACCGTCGGCGCGCTGCTGGGCGCCTCGGTGCTCCGCGGGCTCGCATCCCTGGCCCTGGGCCTGTTCATCGGCCTGATCGGCATCGATGACAGCACCGCCCAGCAGCGCTTCACCTTCGACAACCCCAACCTGGTGGACGGCATCGACATGGTGCTGGTGGCCGTGGGCCTTTTCGCCCTGGGCGAGGCTCTCTACGTCGCCTCCAAGCTCCGGCACGGTCCGGTGGAGGTCATCCCGGTCAGCAAGGGCAAGAACGCCTGGCTGTCCAAGGAGGACTGGAAGCGGTCCTGGAAGCCGTGGCTGCGCGGAACGTTCATCGGCTTCCCGATCGGCACGGTCCCCGCCGGCGGTGCGGACGTCTCCACGTTCCTGTCCTACGCGGCGGAACGGCGGCTGGCCAAGGGCGAGAACCGGCGCCAGTTCGGCAAGGGCGCGATTGAGGGCGTCGCCGGTCCCGAGGCGGCCAACAACGCCGCCGCCGCCGGTGTCCTGGTGCCGCTGCTGACCCTCGGCATCCCCACCACCGCCACCGCGGCGATGATGCTGACCGCGTTCCAGCGCTACCAGATCCAGCCCGGGCCGCTCCTGTTCGAAAACCAGGGCGCCCTGGTGTGGACCCTCATCGCCTCCTTGTACGTGGGCAACCTGATGCTGCTGGTGCTGAACCTGCCGCTGGTGGGCCTCTGGGTGAAGATCCTGCAGATCCCGAGGCCGTTCCTCTACGCCGGCATCCTGGTCTTCGCGGCCCTCGGGGCGTTCTCGGTGAACTTCTCGCCGATCGACGTCGGGGTGCTGCTGGTGGTGGGCATCCTGGGCTACTTCATGCGCCGCTACGGCTACCCCGTGGCGCCCATGGTGGTGGCGATGATCCTGGGGCCGATGTTCGAGGTGCAGCTGCGGCGCTCGCTGCAGCTCTCCCAGAACGACCCCACCGCGCTGTTCTCCACCCCGTTCGCCGTCGTGGTCTACGCGACCATGGCGCTGATCTTCCTGGGTTCCTGGTGGCTGCGCCGCCGGCAGGCCGCCCTGGAGGCGGTCACCGAGAAGGAATCCGTGTCCGTCTAGGGCGAAAGCATTAGCCAGGCCACCGCGCCTGTTTGCCACGAATGGCCGGAATGGTACCCACCATTCCGGCCATTCGTGTCAGATCGCTGCGTTCCCGGCGGGCACTCAGTCCTCCGGCGGCAGGGACAGCGGCGGGATGGACTCCTGCAGCAGGATCCGGACCCAGCGCTGGCCGGTGGCGCGGAACTCCGCCCGGGTGGCGAAGCGGTAGTGGAAACTCCGGGCCCGCACCCAGCGCGGCCGGGCGCCGTCGAACGGGTCCTCCCGCAGCAGCCGCAGCGTGGGCCGGTCTGCCTCCAGCAGCTTCGCCAGGAACGCGTAGAACCACTGCTCGTGCACGCTGCGCAGCGGCAGGAACCACATCAGCCAGTCCAGCCGCAGGTGGTACGGCGCCCACTGCCGCGGCAGCCGGCGGACATCTCCGGGCTTGCCGCGGAACCCGTACTCCCGCCAGTCCGCCGTCTCGTCCGGCTCGGCGTCCAGGGTCCCCTCCACCACGATCTCGATCCGCTGCTTGGTCACCGAGCCGAACGCCCCGTAGGCATTGACCAGCTGCCAGCGGTTGAACGCGGCATTCATCAGCTGGTACGACGAGACCAGGTTCGCCGCCGGGCGGTAGCTGAGCACCAGCAGCAACACGGTGGCCAGGCTTACCAGCACCAGCCAGGGCAGCGGCGCGTGCGAGCCCTCCGTTGACACGACACCTCCCGCCGGCACTGCTCCCTCCGCCGCACCCGGGGGCCGCCAGCCGGACGGCAGGCCGGGGAACAGGGCGTGCAGCACCGGATCGCTCACCGCCGCGAAAGCCAGCAGAATCGCCATCCAGTTCAGCCACGCGAAGTTGCCGCTGGCCACCAGCCACAGCTGGGTGAACACCACGATCCCCGCGGCCACGGACGCCAGCGGCTGCGGGGCGAACAGGAAGAACGGCACGACCAGCTGGGCGCCATGGTTGCCCAGGACCTCCAGCCGGTGCCAGGCCTTCGGCATCAGGTGGGCCTGGCGGCTCAGGGGCCCGGGCATCGGCTGGGTTTCGTGGTGGTAGTACAGCGCGGTGAGGTCCCGCCACTCCCGGCCGCCGCGGATCTTGATCATCCCCGCCCCGAATTCCAGCCGGAACAGCAGCCACACCAGCAGGAGCAGGACGGTCCGCGGCGGGGGAGTCTGCTCCGAGCCGAGGAACCCCACGGTGAACCCAGCCTCCAGCAGCAGCATCTCCCAGCCGAACCCGTAGAGCGTCTGGCCCACGTTCACGATCGACATGTACAGCAACCAGAGCGCCAGGAAAGCCAGCAGCGGCAGCGACGGCGGCCCCTGCTGCGGCAGGCCCAGTACCAGGGCGGCGCCGATCAGCATCCCGACGGCGCAGACCGCGCGCAGCAAACGGTCCGAATAGTGCCAGGCGAACAGGGTGGGTCGAAGCGGGCGCCGGGCGCGGGCCAGGAGCGAGGGGACCGGGAGTAGTCCGCGCTCGCCGAGGAGCGCCGGAAACTGGTTCAGCGAGGAGAGGAACGCGACCACAAAAACGGCCGCGACGCCGCGCTGCAGTACCTGCCGGGCGAATCCGTAGTCCGGCGCGTCAAACCAGGCCGTCCACTCCACGATTCCCACGGTACGCCGCCGCCGGAGGGCGTCAAGGCGCGGCCGGGGCAGTGCCGGTGCGGGATACTGGAGGCATGAAGCCGCGCAGTATTGTCCTCCTCGGATCCACCGGGTCCATCGGTACCCAGGCCCTCGACGTCGTCGACGGGGCGCCCGACCGGTTCGAGATCGTGGCGCTCAGCGCGGGCGGCGGCAACCTTGAACTCCTGGCCCGGCAGGCGGTCCACACCCGGGCCCGCGCCGTCGGCATCGCCGCCGGTGACCCTGCCGGGCTGCAGCGCCTGATCGACGACGCCGCGCGCGCTGCCGGTGTGACCGGCTACCGGCCGGAGATCCTCGCCGGCCCGGACGCCGCCACCCGGATCGCGGAGATCCCCGCCGACGTCGTCCTCAACGGCATCACCGGCTCGATCGGCCTGGCACCCACCCTCGCCGCCCTGAAGGCCGGCGCCACGCTCGCCCTGGCGAACAAGGAATCCCTGATCGTCGGCGGCGCCCTGGTCAAGGCCGCCGCCCGCGAGGGCCAAATCGTCCCGGTGGACTCCGAACACTCCGCCATCGCCCAGTGCCTGCGCTCCGGCACCGCCGCCGAGGTGGACCGCCTGGTCCTGACGGCCTCCGGCGGTCCGTTCCGCGGCCGGACCCGGGCCGAGCTGCTGGACGTAAGCCCGCAGGACGCCCTGGCCCACCCCACCTGGGACATGGGCCTGATGGTCACAACCAACTCCGCCACCCTGGTCAACAAGGGCCTGGAAGTGATCGAGGCGCACCTGCTCTTCGACATCCCGCTGGAGAAGATCGACGTCGTGGTCCACCCGCAGTCCGTGGTGCACTCGATGGTGCAGTTCACCGACGGTTCCACCATCGCCCAGGCCTCCCCGCCGGACATGCGCCTGCCGATCGCCCTGGGCCTCGGCTGGCCGGACCGGGTTCCCGGCGCGGCGTCCCCGTGCGACTGGACCCGGGCCACCAGCTGGACGTTCGAGCCGCTGGACGCCGGGGCGTTCCCCGCCGTCGGCCTGGCCAAGGACGCCGCCCGCCGCGGCAGCACCTACCCGGCGGTCTTCAACGCCGCGAACGAGGAAGCCGTGATGGCCTTCCACGCCGGCCGGATCCGCTTCCCAGACATCGTGGACACCGTCGAGGCCGTCCTCAGCGAGCACTCAGGTTCCTCCGGGCTGACGGTCGAGGCCGTGCTGGATGCTGAAAAGTGGGCACGCGCGCGGACCCTCGAGCGTTTGGCCGTAGGAACCCCCGCCACCCCCAGCCAGTCCGTGCCCAGGAAGTAGCAAGACCCAGCATGAGCCCCGTTCTCCTCTTCATCCTCGGAGTCGTCTTTGTCGTGATCGGCATCGCCGTGTCCATCGCCCTGCACGAGGTGGGCCACCTGGTGCCGGCCAAGCTGTTCAAGGTCCGCGTCACCAAATACATGATCGGCTTCGGCCCGACCCTCTGGTCGCGGCGCCGCGGCGAGACCGAATACGGCGTCAAAGCCATCCCGCTCGGCGGCTTTGTCTCGATGATCGGCATGTACCCGCCCAACCCGGAGGACGGCACCGTCCGGGCCTCCAGCACCGGCATGTTCCAGTCCCTGGCCGCCGACGCGCGGTCGCTGGCGCACGAGGAGATCGGCCCCGAAGACCGGGACCGGGTGTTCTACCGGCTGCCGGTCTGGAAGAAGATCATCATCATGCTCGGCGGCCCGGCCATGAACCTGCTGATCGGCCTCGTGCTGACGGCCGTGCTGCTGATGGGCTTCGGCGTGGCGGGCTCCACCACCACGATCGCCGACGTCTCGAAGTGCCAGGTCAAGGCCGGGGAGACCGTGGACCCGAACTCGCAGGACTGCAAGCCCACCCCCGCGGCCGCCGCCGGGCTCAAACCGGGCGACACGATCACCTCCTTCGACGGCAAGCAGGTCACCAACTGGGACGAGCTCACCGGCTGGATCCGGGCCTCGGCAGGCAAGACCGTCAGTGTCACGGTCCAGCGCGACGGCGCCCCGGTCACCACCACGGTGACCCCGGTGCTCTCCTCCCGCCCGGTGGTCGGCGCCGACGGCCGCCAGGCCAAGGACGCTGACGGCAAGCTCCGCTACCAGGACGTCGGCTTCCTCGGCATCGGCCCGCAGTCGGCGCTGGTGCAGCAGCCGGCGTCGGCGGTGCTCCCGATGGCGGGGGAGAACATCAAGCAGATCGCCGGCGTCGTCCTGAACCTCCCGGCGCGCGTGGTGGGCGTCGCGCAGGCGGCCTTCAGTTCGGAACCCCGGGACCCCAACGGCCCGATCAGCGTGGTGGGCGTCGGCCGGGTGGCCGGCGAGGTCGCCGCCATGGAACAGGTGCCCTTGCAGAGCCGGCTCGCCACCCTGGTGGGCCTGCTCGCCGGGCTGAACTTCGCCCTGGCCGTCTTCAACCTCGTCCCGCTGCTGCCGCTCGACGGCGGCCACGTGGCGGGCGCCCTGTACGAGGGTGTCCGGCGCCGGATCGCCAAGCTCTTCGGCCGGCCTGATCCGGGGGCGTTCGACATCGCCAAGATGCTGCCGGTGACCTACGTGGTGGCGGCGCTGCTGATGGGCATGTCTGCGCTGCTGATTTACGCGGACATCGTCAAACCGGTGAACCTTTTCGGCTGATTTCTGCTTCTAAGCCATTTTGAGCTGATTTATGATAATCAGCTGTTGATGGTTGATCTTTGCAAATCAGCCGCCTAGGGTTGCGGTATGTACGTCCTGACGATCGACCAGCGCGGCAGCAGCACCGATGTGGACCGGGTTCCCGGCCTGCTGGCGGAGCTGACCCGGCTGCTCCCCGGAGCCACCTTCGAACGCTCCGTCGGCGATGAGCTGCAAGGGGTGCTGCGGTCGCCGGCCGAGGTGGTGGACACCGCCCTGCATGTCCTCCGGGACGGCCACTGGTACGTCGGAATCGGCGTCGGGGCCGTGGACCGGCCGCTGCCCGCCAGCCCCCGTGAAGGCTCCGGGCCGGCGTTCGTGGCGGCCCGGCTCGCCGTCGAGCGGGCCAAGGCTGCCGGGCACGTTCCCCTCGCCGTCGCCGCCGGTACCGCGGGGACCCCGCGCCGCGGGGCAGCCTCCCGCCCGGCCGGATCCGGGGACGGCGCCGCCGGGACGCCGGCAGCCGCGCCGCCGGGGGAGCGGGAGGCGGCCAACGCCGAGGCGGTCCTGCGGCTGATCGGCCGCCTGGTCCAGGACCGGACCACGGCCCAGTGGAAGGTGGTGGACGCGCTGCGCGGCGTCCGCGACGGGCGCGCCGGCACCCACGGCAGCCAGAAAGCCGCCGCCGCCGCGCTGGGAATCACGGAGCAGTCGGTGAGCCGTGCCCTGCTTCGCTCCGCCTGGCAGGAAGAATGGGCGGCACGGCCCGCTGCGGAAATGCTGCTGGCCCTGGCCGACGGCCAGACCACGGGCGCGGACGGCCACGCCGCGCGCACCCCGAGCGAAGGAGACCGGTGAACGCCCTCTGGATCACACTGGCGCTGCTTGTTGCGGGCTTTGCCGGCTGGCCGGTCACCGCCCTGGTCTTCCGCCTGGCCCGCACCATCGACGACAAGGCCGACGCCGGGCAGGCGGCCGACGCGGACGCCGACGGCGGTCCCGGCTGGAGCGACGACCCCTCGGACGGCGCGGCAACCACGGCCGCCGAAACCCCGGCGCCCCTGGCCGCAGCAACCCCCGAGACAGCAGCAACCCCGGAAACCCCGACCCCCGCCCCCGAAAGCCCGGCCCCCGCGCCCGTCCCGGCGGCCGCCGTCGGCACCCGCATCCTGCGCGGCGGGGCGATCATCGGCGTGCTGGAACGACTCGCCGTCGCCCTGGCCATCCTGGCCGGCCAGCCCGTGGCCATCGCCTACGTGGTCGCCATCAAGGGTCTGGGCCGGTTCGCTGAACTGAAGGAAACCCCGGTCGCGGCCGAGAGATTCATCATCGGCACCCTCACCTCCATGCTCTGGGCCGCCGGTGTGGCCGCGCTGGCGAGGATTCTGCTGCAGGCCTGAAAGCGGGCCGATGGATGGGAACCCGGCAGGCTGGGGGATAGGGTAGCGGTATGACTGTTTTTGCTGTTGAGTACGTTTACGACGCCGAGTCCGCCGAATCCCGCGCCGCTGCCCGTCCCGCCCACCGGGAATGGACCGCCGGCCTGGCCGAAGACGGCACCCTGCTGGCCAGTGGCCCGTACTCCGACGGCGCCGGCGCGTTGCTGATCCTCAAGGCAGCCGACGAGGAAGCCCTGAGCGAGCTGCTCAAGCAGGACCCGTTCGCCGCCGCCAGCGCCATCTCCGGTATCCGCACCACGGCCTGGGCGCCGGTGACCGGCCTGCTGGCCGGCCACTCCGCCTAAGCGGCCCGCCCGCCCTTCGCTCAACGCTTCGATCCCAGAGGAGTCCCCGTGACCTCGGTCAGCCTCGGAATGCCGTCGGCACCGCCCCCCGTTCTTGCCCCGCGCCGGAAAACCCGCCAGATCAAGGTCGGCTCGGTCGGCGTCGGCTCCGACTTCCCGATCAGCGTGCAGTCCATGACGACCACGCCGACCACGGACATCAACGCCACCCTGCAGCAGATCGCCGAGCTCACCGCCTCCGGCTGTGACATCGTCCGCGTGGCCTGCCCCTCCGCCGACGACGCGGAGGCGCTGCCCATCATCGCGAAGAAGTCGCAGATCCCGGTGATCGCGGACATCCACTTCCAGCCGAAGTACGTCTTCGCCGCGATCGAGGCCGGCTGCGCCGCGGTCCGGGTCAACCCTGGAAACATCCGCAAGTTCGATGACCAGGTCAAGGAAATCGCCCGCGCCGCCAAGGACCACGGCACCTCCATCCGGATCGGCATCAACGCCGGTTCGCTGGAGCCCGGCATCATGAAGAAGTACGGCAAGGCCACCCCGGAGGCGCTCGTCGAGTCCGCCGTCTGGGAAGCCTCGCTGTTTGAGGAGCACGGCTTCCACGACTTCAAGATCTCGGTCAAGCACAACGACCCCGTCGTCATGGTGGCCGCCTACGAGATGCTTGCGGAAAAGGGCGACTGGCCCCTGCACCTCGGCGTGACCGAGGCCGGCCCCGCCTTCCAGGGCACCATCAAGTCCGCCACCGCCTTCGGCGCCCTGCTCTCCCGGGGCATCGGCGACACCATCCGCGTGTCCCTCTCCGCCCCGCCGGTGGAGGAGGTCAAGGTGGGCAACCAGATCCTGCAGTCGCTGAACCTGCGCCCCCGCAAGCTCGAGATCGTCTCCTGCCCGTCCTGCGGACGCGCCCAGGTGGATGTCTACACGCTCGCCGAGGAAGTCACCGCCGGCCTCGAGGGCATGGAGGTGCCGCTGCGCGTCGCCGTCATGGGCTGTGTGGTGAACGGACCCGGCGAGGCCCGCGAGGCGGACCTCGGTGTGGCGTCCGGCAACGGCAAGGGCCAGATCTTCGTCAAGGGCGAGGTCATCAAGACCGTCCCCGAGAACCAGATCGTTGAAACACTGATCGAAGAGGCAATGCGCCTCGCCGAAGAGATGGGGGAAGCCGATGGCGAAGATGCTGTCAAGGGTGGCCCCGTGGTTAGCGTTTCGTAAGGACGGTACCCAGGCCGGTGCCGCCGTCCGCCTCCTGGGCGCCGGCGACACCGGCACCCTCCGCGATCTTGCGCGGCGCGACCCCGTCGCGAACGTCTTCATCCTGTCCCACCTCGAATCCACCGGTAGCGCCGCGCCAACTGCAGGCGGCGCCAGCATCCTCGGCGTGTTCGACGGCGGGACGCTCGTCTCGGCCTGCTGGGCCGGGGCCAACCTGGTGCCGGTCGAACTGGACACCGACCTAGCCCCCCTCGTCGCGGCCGCCGCACACCGCGCCGGGCGCCGCTACGCCTCCATCTTCGGCCCCGCCGAAGCCGTGCTGGCGCTGCACGAGGCCATGGAGGACCTCGGGCATACCGCCCAGGAAATCAGGGCCGACCAGCCGCTCATGACCATCAGCGGCGCGCCGCTGATCGAGCCCAACCCGGCGTTGGGCTTCGGGCAGATGGCCGACTTCGACCGCATCCTCCCCGCCTGCGCCGCCATGTTCGAGGAGGAGGTGGGCTACTCGCCCTACCTCGGCGGCCGCGAGTTCTACAGCCGGCGGGTCAAGGGACTCATCCGGGCCGGGCACTCCATGGTCCACCTCGGCCCCGACGGCGAGGTCATCTTCAAAGCCGAACTCGGCGCGGTCACATCCGCCGTCACGCAGGTGCAGGGCGTCTGGATGAACCCCACCCACCGCGGGCTCGGCCTCAGCGCCGGATACATGGCCGCCGTCGTGCTCCTGGCCCAGCGGCTCGCACCGGTGACCAGCCTCTACGTCAACGACTTCAACGTCCGCGCCCGGGCCAGCTACGAGCGGGTGGGCTTCGAACAGACCGGCAGCTTTGCGACGGTGCTGTTCTAAGACGGTGCTGTTCTAAGCCGGCGCCCTTCTAAGCCGGTGCCGTTCCACCCCGCCCGAGACACGTCATGTCACCGACTTGTGACAAAAATATAAGGGCACACTCTTGTTTTGGCGACGGGGATCACATAGGTTCTAGCTAGCCGCGCCGAGAAGGCGCGAGCGGTCTCAGGGGGAAACCACCAACTGGCCCCGCAGCCGCCCGGAAGGGCAGGCTCGGGCCAGGGTTAACAGCCTTGATAAAAGCGGCACTGGGGTCGCGGGGCCGCGCCACGACGGATGACCAGCCGGAAACGGCCAGGGGCTTCCACGCCGGGGCGCGGCCCTTCCCATTCCCGGACGTCTGCCGCCCGGACATGCCGCCCCGGGAACCCGCCGCACCGGGACCCTGCCCCGCGGCGAGGCGGTAGATTGGTAGCTGGACATTTCGTGCCTCCCCGGAGGCCCCGCATTTCTCAGAAACGGATACCTCTCCAGTGGTCCTTCGACTCTCCCAGCTGTTCCTGCGCACCCTGCGTGAAGACCCCGCCGACGCCGAGGTGGCCAGCCACCGGCTGCTGGTCCGGGCCGGCTACATCCGCCGCGCGGCCCCCGGCATCTACACCTGGCTGCCGCTGGGCCTGAGCGTGCTGCGCCGGGTGGAGCAGATCATCCGGGAGGAGATGACGGCGATCGGCGCCCAGGAGGTCCACTTCCCGGCGCTGCTGCCGAAGGAACCCTACGAGGCGACCAACCGCTGGACCGAGTACGGCGAGGGCATCTTCCGGCTCAAGGACCGCAAGGGCAACGACTACCTGCTGGCCCCCACGCACGAGGAAATGTTCACCCTGCTGGTCAAGGACCTGTACTCCTCGTACAAGGACCTGCCGCTGAGCATCTACCAGATCCAGAACAAGTACCGCGACGAGGCACGCCCCCGGGCAGGCCTGCTCCGCGGCCGTGAGTTCATCATGAAGGACTCCTACTCCTTCGACGTCGACGACGCCGGCCTGGACGCCAGCTACGCCGCGCACCGCAGCGCCTACCTGAAGATCTTCGAGCGCCTCGGCCTCGAGGTCATCCCGGTGACCGCGACGGCCGGCGCCATGGGCGGGTCCAAGAGCGAGGAATTCCTGCACCCCACCGAAATCGGCGAGGACACCTTCGTCCGGTCCGCCGGCGGCTACGCGGCCAACGTCGAGGCCGTCACCACCGTCGTTCCCGCGGAGATCGACTTCACCAACGCCCCCGCCGCCGAGGTGCGCGACACCCCGGACACCCCCACCATCGACACCCTCGTGGCGGCCGCCAACGCACTGGCACCCCGCAGCGAGGCCGACGGCGGCGCCTGGACCGCCGCGGACACGCTGAAGAACGTCGTGCTCGCCGTCACCCTGCCCACCGGTGAGCGCCAGCTCGTCGTCATCGGCGTCCCCGGCGACCGCGGCGTGGACCTCAAGCGCGTCGAGGCCACCATAGGATCCTTCCTGCCGATCGCCGGCGAGATCACCCTGGAGGCCGCCAACGAGGAGGACCTCAAGAAGCAGCCGCCGCTGGTCAAGGGCTACATCGGCCCGGGCCTGTCCCTGGACGCCCCGCTGCTCGGTTCCGAGGGCGCGTCGAAGCTGCTCTACCTGGTGGACCCCCGCGTCGTCAGCGGCTCCGCCTGGATCACCGGCGCCAACGAGGCCGGCAAGCACGTCTTCGGCCTGGTGGCCGGACGCGACTTCGGCTGGGACGGCGTCATCGAGGCCACCGAAGTCCGCGCCGGCGACCCCGCCCCGGACGGCTCCGGCCCGCTGGAAACCGCCCGCGGCATCGAAATGGGCCACATCTTCCAGCTCGGCCGCAAGTACGCCGAGGCCCTGGACCTCAAAGTCCTGGACCAGAACGGCAAGCAGGTCGTCGTCACCATGGGCTCCTACGGCGTCGGCGTGACCCGCGCGGTGGCGGCCCTGGCCGAATCCAACCACGACGAGAAGGGCCTGGTCTGGCCCCGCGCCGTCGCCCCGGCCGACGTGCACGTCGTCGCCGTCGGACGCGGCGAGGAGATCTTCGCCGCCGCCGAGAAGCTCGCGCTCGAACTGGAGGCCGCCGGCCTCCAGGTCATCTACGACGACCGACCCAAGGTCTCCCCGGGCGTGAAGTTCGGCGACGCCGAACTCGTCGGCGTGCCCACCATCCTGGCCGTCGGCCGCGGCCTGGTGGACGGCGTCGTCGAGATCAAGGACCGCCGCAGCGGCGCAGCCGAGAACATCGCCGTGGACCGGGCGGTGGACTACGTGGTCAACGCCGTCCGCAACGCCTGACCCGGCCCGGGGATGCTTTCGGGTCTTGAATCAATCCAGCTCACCACCCTGATCCTGGTGGTGGTGGCCGGGTTCGCCGCCGGCTGGATCGACGCCGTCGTCGGCGGCGGGGGACTGATCCAGCTGCCGGTCATGCTCCTGGTGCCGGGCATCAGCCCGGTGCAGGCGCTGGCGACCAACAAGATGGGCTCCATCTTCGGCACCACCACCAGCGCGGTGACGTTCTACCGCCGGGTGCGGCCGGACCTGCGCACCGCCATCCCGATGGCGGTGATCGCCCTGGCCGGCAGCTTCGGCGGGGCGATCCTGGCCGCCACCCTGCCGGCGAGCGTCTTCAAGCCGATCATCGTGGCCGCGCTGGTGGCCGTGGCCCTGTTCACGGCGCTGCGGCCCAACGTGGGCGAGCTGACCAAGCTGCGCCACGACGGGCACCGGCACTATCTGATCGCCTGCCTGATCGGCGGCGTCATCGGGTTCTATGACGGCATGATCGGCCCGGGGACGGGGTCCTTCCTGATCATCGCGCTGGTCTCCGCCATGGGCTACGCCTTCCTTGAAGCCAGCGCCAAGGCGAAGATCGTCAACATGGCCACCAACGCCGGTGCGCTGCTGTTCTTCCTGCCGCACGGGTCCCTGCTCTGGGGCCTCGGCCTGGTCCTCGGCGGGGCCAACATGGCCGGTGGCTACCTCGGTGCCCGGACCGCCGTCAGCCGGGGCAGCAAGTTCATCCGGATCGTGTTCCTGGTGGTGGTGGGCGTGCTGATCATCAAGCTCGGCTCCGACGTCTGGCACGACACCCTCGGCTAAGACTCATGTGCCGGGCTCCGGTATTCGCCGGGCTCCGCGTTTTGTTGGAGCCCGCCCGGACCGCAGGACCCTGCCGCTGCGTCGGCGCCCGGGCGTACCATGCAGCTATGTCCGCACCCGGTGAGCGCTACCGCGACGCCCTGGCCGCTGCGGCCGGGCACGCCCGGCGGTGGCTGGAGAGCCAGCAGTCCCGTCCCATCGGCCCCGCCCGGAGCGCTGCCGAGCTCGCCGCCGACTTCGGCGGCCCGCTCCCGTCCGGCGGCACCCCCGCGGCCGAGGTGGTGGACTACCTCGCGGAAAAGGCCGAACCCGGGCTGATGGCCATGCCCTCCGGCCGGTTCTTCGGATGGGTGATCGGCGGGACGCTGCCCGCCGCCCTGGCCGCGGACTGGCTGGTCAGCGCCTGGGACCAGAACGCCGGGCTTCGTTTCGCCACTCCCGCCACCGCCGCCATCGAGGAGGCCGCGGGCCGATGGCTGCTCGAGCTGCTGGGCCTGCCCCAGGAGTCGGGGGTGGGGTTCGCCACCGGCGCCACCATAGCCAACTTCACCGGCCTGGCCGCCGCGCGCTGGCGCCTGCTGCACGACGCCGGCTGGGACTCCGACGCCGACGGACTCTCCGGCGCGCCGCGGATCCGCTGCTTCGCGGGCGCCGAACGCCACGACACCATTGACCTGGGCCTCCGCTACCTCGGGCTCGGCCGGCCCGCCGCCGTACCCGCGGACGCGGAGGGCCGGATCGACCCGGCGGCCCTGGACCGCGCCCTCGGGGCGGCGGTTGCGGAGGGTGGTCCGGGTACCGGATCCGTGCCGCTGCTGGTCTGCCTGCAGGCCGGCAACCTGCACTCGGGTGCCTTCGATCCGTTCCGGGAGGCCATCGCCGTCGCCAAATCCCACGGCGCGTGGGTCCATGTGGACGGGGCCTTCGGTCTCTGGGCCGCCGCCGTGCCGGAACTGGCCGCCCTGACCGACGGGCTGGACGGGGCAGACTCCTGGGGGACCGACGCGCACAAGACCCTCAATGTGCCCTATGACTGCGGGATCGCGGTGGTCCGGGACGTCACCGCGCTCCGGGCGGCGATGGGCCTGCACACCAGCTACCTCATCCAGGCCGCGGACGGGGCCGCCGATCCGTTCGAGAGCGTACCGGAGCTGTCCCGGCGGGCCCGGGGCGTGCCGGTCTGGGCCGCGCTGAAGTCCCTCGGCCGTGACGGCGTCGCCGCGCAGGTACGCGGTCTGGTGCTCCGCGCCCGCCAACTGGCCGAGGCGCTGGCCGCACTCGAAGGCGTCGAGGTGCTTAACGACGTCGTCTACACCCAGGTCTCCCTGGCCTTCGGTGACGACGCCACCACCCGGGCCGTGACTGACCGGATCATCGCCGACGGCCGGGTCTGGATGTCCGGTTCGCGGTGGCGGGGCCGGGACATCCTGCGGATCTCGGTGAGTAACTGGAGCACCGACGACGGCGACGTGGCCACCGCCGTTGCGGCGGTCCGGGACGCGCTTGCCGCCGTCCGGGGCGTCCCGGAGCAGGCGGGCACCTAGCGCGGTACCTAGCGCGGCAGCCTCGTCATGGTTGCCTAGCCGCGGGAGGGGCCGGAGGCGCCCGGGACCGGCAGGTCGGCTGGCATCGGCAGCCCGTCGAGGGTCTGCCCGGCGAGGGTGCTGGCGACCCAGAGTGAACGCGTCCGGCCGCCGTCGTTCCGCTCCTCCGCGTACCAGAGCGCGTTCTCGACTTCCCGCCCCAGGGCCCATTGCCGGGCGACGTCGCCGTCCAGGCCCGCGGCGGCGCTGAAATCGTGGCAGCGCTCCAGCAGCGCCGCGGCCGGATCGGCGGCGGACAACTCGGCCAGCCGGTTCCAGAGCAGCGGCGCCACCGCGAACTCCGCCTCGCCCACCAGCGGGTGCGGATCGATGGCACGGTAATCGTCCGGATCCCCGGACCCGGCCGTTGTCCCGGGACGGGCCAGGATGTTCAGGAAGTGCAGGTCGGCGTGGACCAGGACGTCGACGCCGGAGCGCCGGCCCACCACGCCCCGGGTCTGGCAGACCTCCAGGGCGGCTTCCAGGAGCCAGCGGGGGAAGGGCCGGCCCAGAGCCTCCCAGCGCTCCGGGAACTCGTCGCTCCACCGCTCGGCCAGGGCGGCCACCTGCTCGAAGCCGTGCCACGCAGGTCGGCCGTCCGGGGCGATCGAGAGCTCGCGGACCAGGCCGCCCCACACCGCGGCGGCCGCCGCCAGGGGCACCTCCTGCAGCGAGCGAGCGGCCTCCAGCCGCTCCAGCACCAGCACGCCCGCGTCCGGGTCGGCGGCGACCAGCCGGACCGCGCCCCGGCCCTCCCAGAGCCTCAGAGCGACATGTTCCGTCCGGGATTCCTCGTGCGGGTAGGCGGCCTTCAGTACACCGGGCGTGCCGTCGTTCAGCCGCACCGGGACGACGACGGCGCCGTGGCCGATCCACGGTTCCGCGCCGGCCGCCAGGTCCGGGACAAGCGAAAACGTCCCAAGGGCGTCCGCGATCACGCCGGGCAGGGACGCCAGCCAGGCACGGCCCGCGGCGGTCCGGGAATACCTGCGGGTTAGGGCGGCGGGGATCGGAACGGGGCTGGGCGGGGTCACCGTCCCAGCGTAGTGGCGGCCGGTCAGCCGGCGAAGCCGCTCGCGCCCAGCCAGTTGCCGATCAGGAAGGTGGCCAGCAGCGCCGCGGCGCCGCCGATCACCACGCGGATCGCGGCCTTGCCCTTGGAGCCGCCGCCGATCCAGGCGCCCACGGCACCCGTGGCGGCCAGGGCGACCAGCACCGCGGCGAAGGTGAGCGGCACGCGGATGTTTTCCGGGGGCAGCAGAATCGCCAGCATCGGGAGGATCGCTCCGACCAGGAAGGCGATGGCGGACGCTAGGGCGGCGTGCCAGGGGCTGACGATGTCGGTCTCATCGATGTTCAGTTCGGCCGCGAGGTGCGCGCCGAGCGCGTCGTGGGCGGTCAGTTCCCGGGCCACGGCGCCGGCGGTCTCCGGGCTGAGGCCCTTCGCCTGGTAGATGGCGGTGAGCTCGGCGAGCTCCTCCTCGGGCTGTTCGGCCAGCTCGCGGCGTTCCTTCTCGATCAGCGCCTCCTGGCTGTCCTTTTGGCTGCTGACGGACACGTATTCGCCCAGGGCCATGGAGATGGCACCGCCGACGACGCCGGCGGCACCGGCGATCAGGATGGGGCCGGAGTCGGTGGTCACGCCCGCGACGCCCACCACGATCGCGGCGACCGAGACGATCCCGTCATTGGCACCGAGGACACCGGCGCGCAGCCAGTTCAGCCGGTGCGCGAGGTCGTTGCGGTGCGGTTCATTGTCTTGAAGGACGGGTGCCTGGCTGGTTTCCATGCGTACAGCCAACCACCACGGCCGCAAACCCGGCCAGTATCCGGAGGCTAAGCAAAGTAAGCCGCGCCTACCCTGATCCCGCGGCTATCCGGCCGGCGCTGACTAACCGGCAACAGCAGCCGGAAGCGTGGGCAGTTCCGCGGGGTCCACCGACAGGCCCGGGGTCGGCTCCGGTGCGGCGCCCCAGGCGGCGGCGCGGCGGCCGGCCTCCAGCAGTCCGGACACGGCCCACTGGCGGGTGCTGCCGTCGCTGAGGCCCACCAGGTCGGCGTAGGCCGCCAGCGAGCCGGACTCCAGCGCGCGGAGCCCGGCCGCCGGAGAGGCCAGGAACGCGGGGTCCAGCGCGTAGCCGGCCTGGCGCGGGGGAGCGGCGGCGCAGTGCTGCCGGGAAAGTGCCTCGGCGGCCGCGGCGAGGGCCTCGTGGCGGGTCAGCCGGGTGGCCGCCGCGGCGGCCCCGGGGCCGTCCAGACGCGTCAGCGCCACCTGGTAGGCGTAGACGGTTTCCCGTTCGGTGCTGATCACCTCGGCGAGGGCGTTCGCCAGGTCCGCACGCGCCGGTGACGCCGACGCGGACGGGGCGGCCCAGGGGGAGTCCGTAGCGGACGGGCAGGCCGAGGGGGACGGGGTCGCGGAACCGGTGGCTGGGGCAGCGCTGGTCGGGGCCGACGCCGGGGCGCCCGTGGTTGACGGGTCCGGCGTGCCGGTCGCGGCGGCCAACGCGGAGGCCTGCAGCAGCTGGCCGGTGCCGACCGAGGCGAGCAGGCGCGCCGTCCCGGGATCCGCCGCGGCGGCGTCGGCCAGGCGTTGCCGCCCGCTGGCGTCCAGTGCGGTGACGAGCGACGCGGCCGTCACCGAAGCGGGAGACGGGGACGCCGAAGCGGGAGACGGGGACGCCGAAGCGGGAGACGGGGACGCCGACGAGGGGGACTGGCCCGGGGACGCAGCGCCGGAGGGCGCCAGGGACGTGGAAGCCGGTGTGCTGGCCGACCCGGGCCGCCAGAGAGCCCGGGCCTGGGTTGTCAGGAAACTCACAGTGCCGTCCGCGGCGGTCCCCGCTCCGGTGAGCCGTTCTGCGGCGGAACGGAGCTCCAGGGTGTCGGTGAGGGCGGCGGCCAGGGCCCGCTCGGACGCGGTCGGCGGAGCCGGTTCCGCGGGCTTTCCGGGGCGCACCACCAGCCCCAAAGTCAGCACCACCACGGCGAGGACGACGATCAGCGCCAGCCGGGGAAGGTTCCGGGGCAGGCGGGCCCGCCGTCGTTCTCCGCTGGTCTCCTCGTTCACAACAGACCATTTTGGCACGGCCCACACGCGAGCCACCGCCGTGGGGCCCCGGGGAGGCCCGACGGCGGTGCGCGGGCCGGAACTGGAGTGCGCCACCGGCCGCGATTGTCGCTACGCTAGTACTCACAACATCATCTAGCAGGAGGCGGGCGGCATCATGACCAACGCAGAAGCCACGACTTCGACAGACCGGACCGGGACGGGGAAGGCTGACGCCGCCCCCGCGCACAACCTGGAGGCCGAGCGGCTTTACGCGCTCCTCGCCCCCGCGGTCCAGGCCAACCGGCTGTACCTGGAAGATGTCTCCATTCACATTGCCGGCGCCAACCGGGTGGTCCACGTCGTCGTCGACCTGCCCCAGGAGGAAACCGGCGGCGTCAGCCTCGACGTGATCGCGGAGATCTCCAAGACCCTTTCGGACATCCTTGACGAGGATCCCAGCACGGATTCCCGGCCGTATGAGCTCGAGGTGTCCTCGCCCGGCGTCGGCCGCCCGCTCACCGAAGAGCGGCACTGGCACCGCGCCCGCGGACGGATGGTCACCGTCAACGTCATCCAGGGTGACAACGTCACCGGCCGGATCCAGTCCGTGGACAGCTCCGGCGTGACGCTGGTCCCCGAACTGGCCGTCAAGAAGGGGATGAAGCCCAAGCAGGGCGACCCCGTGAAGCTTCCTTTCGACAGGATCCGCAGTGGAAAAGTCGAGATAGAGTTCAGCCACCTCGAAGAGGCGCCGCTGGAGAACGACAATGGACCTTCCGAGGAGGCCTAATGGATATTGACATGAGCGCGCTGAGACTCCTGGAGCGTGAGCGTGAAATCCCGCTGGATCTCCTGATCCCCACCATCGAACAGGCCCTCCTGGTCGCCTACCACAAGACGCCGGGCGCCTTCGAGAAGGCCCGCGCCGAGCTGGACCGCAAGAGCGGCCACGTGACCATCTGGGCCACCGAGATCGACGACGACGGCGAGCCCGTCGGCGAGTTCGAGGACACCCCTGCCGGCTTCGGCCGGATCGCCGCCAGCACCGCCCGCCAGATCATCCTGCAGCGCCTGCGCGACGCCGAGGACGACAACGTCCTGGGCCAGTTCAAGGGCCGCGAGGGCGAACTCGTCGCCGGCACCATCCAGCAGGGCAACAACCCGCACATGATCCAGGTGAACCTCGGCACGGTGGAGGCGCTGCTGCCGCCGCCCGAACAGGTCCCCGGCGAGAAGTACATCCACGGCAACCGGCTCCGCGCCTTCGTCATCGACGTGCACCGCGGCACCAAGGGCCCGTCCATCACGCTGTCCCGGTCCCACCCCGGCCTGGTCCGCAAGCTCTTCGAACTCGAGGTCCCGGAAATCGCGGACCACTCGGTCGAGATCGTGGCGCTGGCCCGCGAAGCCGGACACCGCACCAAGATCGCGGTCAAGGCCAACATCCCGGGCGTCAACGCCAAGGGTGCCTGCATCGGCGAGATGGGCTCCCGCGTCCGCGCCGTGATGACCGAGCTGAACGAGGAAAAGATCGACATCGTCGACTACAGCGACGATCCGGCCACCTTCATCGCCAGTGCGCTCTCGCCCTCGCGGGTGAATTCGGTCACCATCACGGACGAGGCCACCCGGTCCGCCCGCGTGGTGGTCCCGGACTACCAGCTCTCCCTCGCCATCGGCAAGGAGGGCCAGAACGCCCGCCTGGCCGCCAAGCTCACAGGCTGGCGGATCGACATTGTCTCGGACGCAGCGGAGAACAAGGACAAGTAGTCCCTCCCGCATCCCCACGTTCGGCCCCGGCGCAGCCCCTGCCCGGGGCCGAACGGCGTTTCCCCGGCCCCGCCCGTTTCGGGACCGGGGCGCCGGAGGGCTAGAATAGACAGTGACCGCGCCTTCGGGCCGGCGTCCTTGTGCCCTCGGCGCGTGCGGCTTTCCCAGCGGACGTGCCCGGGCCGGCAGGTGGTTACGGCAGGAAGATACTCGCAGTGGCAGAAACTCAGCAGCTCGGGAATCAGCCGCAACGTACCTGCATCGGGTGCCGCAAGAAGGGAACGCGGTCGGAACTGCTCCGGCTGGTCGCCGGCGCCGGCGGGTCAACCGCCGTCGTGGTCGACGAACGACGCCGGATGGCAGGCCGGGGAGCATGGTTGCACCCCAGCGAAAAGTGCCTGGCACTGGCGGTCAAGCGCCGTGCGTTCGGACGCGCCCTCAACGGCGCCGCCGGAACGGACGACGTCGAACGCCGGATCCTGGCAGGCACGCTGCAGACACCTCCGGTGGCCGCAGCAACAACCGTCCAACCTGAAAGCGGGTCAGAAAACTGATGGAAACCCGATGAGTTCCCAGCGATGAGTACGCAACGATGACAACTTTGTTGCGCTCTGCAATGGGCCTTTCAGCTGCACCCGCGGCGGAGGCCCGCAGTAAGAAGTAGACGGTTCGTGCCTGGCTCGGTGCGGACCGAGACAGGAGAAATGTGGCCAAGGTCCGCGTACATGAGCTCGCCAAAGAGCTCGGTATTACTTCCAAAGATGCAGTGACAAAACTGCAGGAACTGGGCGAATTCGTTCGCTCCGCCTCTTCCACCATTGAGGCACCGGTGGTGCGGAAACTCCGCAACGCCTTCCCCGACGCGCCTGCCGCTTCCAAGACCGAAGCGCCCGCGTCCGCCCCCAAGGCCAGCCCCGCCGCCAACCGCCCGGCCCCCGCGCCGGCTCCGGCCGCGCCGAAGGCCGAAGCTCCCGCAGCCCCCGCCGCCGCTCCGGCGCCGTCGGCTCCTGCCCCGGCAGCCCCCGCTGCCGCTCCGGCCGCCGAGGCTCCCGCCGCGCCGTCCACCGCTGCCAAGCCCGGCGCACGCCCGGCCCCCAAGGCTGAAGCGCCCGCCGCTCCGGCCCGCCAGGGTGGCTCCGCGCCGCGTCCCGGCGGTCCCCGTCCGGGCAACAACCCGTTCGCCACCTCGCAGGGCATGCCCCGCGGCCGTGGCGGCGACAACGAACGTACCGCCCGTCCGGGCAACAACCCGTTCGCGCCGTCCCAGGGGATGCCGCGTCCGGGTGGCAGCCAGGGCGACCGCCCCGGCGGCCCCCGCCCCGCAGCCGGTGCCGGTGGACCCCGTCCGGGTGCACCGCGTCCCGCCGGTGCTGCAGGTCCCCGTCCGGGCGCCCCGCGTCCGGCCGGTGCCCCCGGCGCCCGTCCGGGTGCCGGCGGAAACCGCCCGACCCCGGGCATGATGCCCAACCGCACCGAGCGTCCCGCACCCACCGGTGCAGGCCGTCCCGGCGGCGGCCGCGGCCCGGGCCGTCCGGGTGCTCCCGGCACCGGCGGTCCCGGTGGCGGCGGCGCCCCGGCCGGCGGCGGTTTCGGCAAGGGTGGCCGCGGACGGGGTGGCACCCAGGGTGCCTTCGGTAAGGGCGGCGCAGGCCGCGGCAAGCAGCGCAAGTCCAAGCGCGCCAAGCGCCAGGAACTTGAACAGATGAGCGCTCCGTCGCTGGGTGGCGTGAGCGTACCCCGCGGCGACGGCAACACCGTGGTGCGCCTGCGCCGCGGCTCGTCCATCACGGACTTCGCCGACAAGATCGAGGCAAACCCCGCCGCACTGGTGACGGTCCTCTTCCACCTGGGCGAAATGGCCACGGCCACGCAGTCCCTGGACGAAGAGACCTTCGCGCTGCTCGGCGAGGAGCTTGGCTACAAGCTGCAGGTCGTCTCGCCGGAAGACGAGGAGCGCGAGCTGCTCTCCGGCTTCGACATCGACTTCGACGCCGAGCTTGAGGCCGAGGGCGACGAGGAACTTGAGGCACGTCCTCCGGTTGTCACCGTCATGGGCCACGTCGACCACGGTAAGACCCGCTTGCTCGATGCCATCCGCAAGTCCGACGTCATGGCGGGCGAGCACGGCGGCATCACGCAGCACATCGGTGCCTACCAGGTCACGCACAACCACGAGGGCACCGATCGCAAGATCACCTTCATCGATACCCCGGGCCACGAGGCGTTCACCGCCATGCGTGCCCGTGGTGCGAAGGTTACCGACATCGCCATCCTGGTGGTCGCAGCGGACGACGGTGTTATGCCGCAGACCGTTGAAGCCCTCAACCACGCTCAGGCGGCCAATGTGCCGATCGTCGTGGCCGTGAACAAGATCGACAAGGAAGGCGCCAACCCGGACAAGGTCCGCGGCCAGCTGACCGAGTACGGCCTGGTTCCGGAAGAGTACGGTGGCGACACCATGTTCGTGGAGGTCTCTGCCCGCCAGAACCTCAACATCGACGAGCTGCTCGAGGCCGTCCTGCTCACCGCGGACGCAGCCCTGGACATGCGCGCCAACCCGAACAAGGACGCCCGCGGTATCGCGATCGAAGCGAACCTGGACAAGGGCCGCGGTGCGGTTGCCACCGTCTTGGTCCAGTCCGGTACCCTGCACGTCGGCGACACCATCGTGGCAGGCACGGCCCACGGCCGCGTCCGTGCGATGTTTGACGACGACGGCAGCGCCCTGACCGAGGCCGGTCCGTCCCGCCCCGTCCAGGTGCTGGGTCTGTCCAACGTCCCGCGCGCCGGTGACACCTTCTTCGTGACCGCTGACGAGCGTACCGCCCGCCAGATCGCCGAGAAGCGTGAAGCCGCCGACCGCAACGCCGCCCTGGCCAAGCGCCGCAAGCGCATCAGCCTGGAAGACTTCGACCAGGCCGTCGCCGATGGCAAGATCGACACCCTCAACCTCATCCTCAAGGGTGACGTGTCCGGTGCCGTGGAAGCCCTCGAAGACGCGCTGCTCAAGATCGACGTCGGCGAGGGTGTCCAGCTCCGCGTCATCCACCGCGGTGTCGGTGCGATCACGCAGAACGACGTCAACCTGGCAACGGTCGACTCTGCCGTCATCATCGGCTTCAACGTCAAGCCCGCCGAGCGGGTTGCCGAACTGGCAGACCGCGAAGGCGTGGACATGCGCTTCTACTCCGTCATCTACGCAGCCATCGATGACATCGAGGCAGCCCTCAAGGGCATGCTCAAGCCGGAGTACGAAGAGGTCCAGCTGGGCACGGCCGAGGTCCGCGAGGTCTTCCGTTCGTCCAAGTTCGGCAACATTGCAGGCTCGATCGTCCGCTCCGGCATCATCCGGCGCAACGCCAAGGCCCGCATCAGCCGCGACGGCAAGATCATCGGCGACAACCTCACCGTTGAGACGCTCAAGCGCTTCAAGGACGACGCCACCGAGGTCCGCACGGACTTCGAGTGTGGTATCGGTCTTGGCTCGTACAACGACATCACCGAAGGCGACATCATCGAGACCTTCGAGATGCGCGAGAAGCCGCGCGTCTAACGTGTTGCTTCAGGTGGGGCCGTCGGAATTTTCCGGCGGCCCCGCCCCTTCGCTGGGCGGCAAAGGATCTGCGATCCTTTGCCGCCCAGCTTCGGCAGGCCCGATGCCACTCCCAGGCCGCCGGAAAGATTCCAACGGCGTCCGTCGTTGACTCACCGCGGTGCGTGGCAGAAAACTGAAACGAGCGACCCCGCCTGGTAGGCGCCGTCGTACATCCAAAATTTTTTAGGAGTGGAAATGGCTGATCCCGCACGGGCTGCCAAGTTGGCGCAGCGGATCAAGGTTGTGGTTGCGGAGGCTTTGGGCCGACGGGTGAAGGATCCCCGGCTCGAGGGCGTAACCGTGACCGATGCGCGGGTGACCAACGACCTGCAGCACGCCACGGTGTACTACACCGTGTTCGGCGACGAGACCGCCCAGGCCGACGCCGCGAAGGGCCTGGAGAAGGCCAAGGGCGTGCTCCGGCAGGAAGTCGGCCGCAACATCACCGTCCGGCTGACCCCGACCCTGGAGTTCGTCGCCGACCAGATCCCCGTGGTGGCCTCCAACCTTGAGGAGCTGCTGCGCGAGGCGAAGAAGCGCGACGCCGAGGTGGCGGCCCTCGCGGCCGGCGCCAAGCACGCCGGCGACGCCGACCCGTACAAGAGCGACATCCCCGACGACGTCGAACCTGACGACGAGGACTTTGACGAGGACGACTTCGACGAGGAGAACCACGATCTCCGCGCCGGCGGCGACATCGACGAGGACAGCAACAAGTAGTCCCGGCACGCCCCGGATCTCCGGCCGGACCCGTTCGCGGGTCCGGCCGGAGGCGTATCCGGGGCAGGCCGGCCGCCGCCCGCGGGGCCTTTGGACCCTAGGCGCTCCGGCGCCCGGAGGGTCCCATGGAACCATGACTCCGGGGCACCCGAACGACGGCGGCAGGCCATGACCACGGCGCTCGTGACGTGCCCGAACTGCGGCGCCACCAACCGCATCCCCGCCGCCGTGGCCGGCCACCCCCGCTGCGGCAAATGCCGGCAGGACCTGCCCTGGATCGTGACCGCCGGGGACGCGGACTTCGCCGCGATCGCGGAGCAGTCATCGGTGCCGGCGCTGGTGGATTTCTGGGCCGCCTGGTGCGGGCCCTGCCGCATGGTCAGCCCGGTGCTGGACCGGCTGGCGCGCGAGCGGGCCGGGCAGGTCAAACTCGTCAAGGTCGACGTGGACACCTCCCCGGCCCTGTCCCGGCGCTTCGACGTGCAGGCCATCCCCACCATGCTGGTCATCATCGACGGCACGGTGGTGGCGCGCCAGGCCGGAGCGCCCCCGGCGGCCGCGCTGCGGTCCTGGCTGGACGGGGCGCTGGCCGCCCGGAACCAGGGGAGCCGGCGGTGACCGGGATCCTTCGCTAGGCGGTGGGCAGCAGCTGGGGCGAGCTCAGGCGCGCCGCGTCAGCGACGCCGTCGGGCTCCCAGTCGGCCCAGCAGCGGCGACCCCATGCCGAGCAGGAAGCCGAAGTCGTACCAGTTGCCGGCGCGGGCCGTGTTGTAGAACGGGAATTCCTTCCACGCCCCGAAGACGTGGGCGATCAGGATGATCCAGGCCGTCAGCCCGTTCCAGATGCCCCACAGCAGGTCCTGCCACCACATGGACGCCTCCGTTTTCCTTGTCGTTGTCCGCCGCCCGCAGCTGGGACGTGTCGGGTCAGGCTACTGCCTGGCCGCATCCCGCGGTAGGGACTCCGGGGCCGTGTCGTCCCCGGACTGGCCCCTGCCGGGCAGCCGCTCCAGCCCCTCGACCAGTTCAGCGGTGCCGCCGCAGAGGGCGATCCGGATCCAGCCCTCGCCGATCGAACCGAACGCGGTACCCGGGGCGAAGGCCACTCCCGACTCGGCGAGGAAACGCCGCACCCAGGCCCGGACGTTGCCGCCGCTGACGTGGGACATATCCGCCCACAGGTAGAAGGCCCCCTGGGCGGTCAGGAAGGGGATGCCCTTCGCCTCCAGGACCTGTGAGGCGGAGTCCCGGTTGGTCCGGTAGTGGGCGTGGGCGTGGGACACGTAGTCCTGCGGGCCGGTGAGCGCGGCCAGGGCGGCGTACTGCGAGGGGGAGGCCACGCAGGAGACGATCGCCTCCATGACGTTGTTCATCTGCTGCTCCAGGCCGGGAGGGCAGATCAGTGCGCCGATCCGCAGGCCCGTCAGTCCGTAGGTCTTGGACAGCGTCAGCGACGTGAAGACGCGCGCCTCGCCGGGGACGTCGCTGTCGAACCGGGCCGGGCTGACGTGCGGCACGTCGTAGGTGAAGGCCTCGTAGCATTCATCCGAGATGATCCAGAGGTCGTGCTTCCGGGCCAGTTCCACCAGCCGCCGCGTGAGGTCCTCGCTGAGCACGGCACCCAGCGGGTTCGAGGGCGAGTTGAGCACCAGTACGCGGGTCCGCGGGGTGATCAGCTCCTCAATGTCCTCGATCCGCGGCTGGAAGGCGTGGTCCGGGTACAGCGGGTAACGGACCGGTACGGCGTGCAGCAGGCTGGAGGTCATGGCTAACGTAGGGTAGCCGGGGTTGGGCACCAGGATCTCGTCGCCGGGGGAGAGCAGCAGGCTCATCGCGAAGTGCAGGCCCTGCTGGGCGCCGTCGACGACGTACACGCGGTCCGCGCCGACGTCGACGCCGTTGTGCTCCCGGAAGCGGGCTGCAAACGCCTCGCGCAGTGCGGGAATCCCGGCGTTGGGCGTGTAGTTGGTTTCGTCCCGGTCCAGACACGCCATACCGGCCTCCAGGACGTGGCGGGGGAGTGCGAAACCCGGCTCGCCGATGCTCAGCACGATCGCGCCGGGGGTGTGCCACGCGGCCTCGGTGATCTCGCGGATCTGGTTGACGGGAACATCGCGGACATGGGCGGCTAGCTCTGGCATGGTTGCCATCCTAGCCGCCGGCCCGGCGAGGGGCCGGTGCCTGCCGGCTATGGCTTCCCGGTCCTGTGATGGCGCCTCCGGGCGGGTGCCTTCACGGCGGCGGGAGGCCGGTGTGCCGCGGATATACTGGGAGGCGTGCTTTCTGGACTGGTGATAGTAGACAAGCCGCAGGGTTGGACCAGCCACGATGTGGTTGGGCGGATGCGGCGGATTGCCGGTACCCGAAAGGTGGGCCATGCCGGGACCCTGGACCCGATGGCCACCGGTGTCCTGGTCCTTGGTGTCAACAAGGCCACCCGCCTCCTGACGTACATCGTGGGTACGTCCAAGACCTACACCGCCACGATCCGCCTGGGCGAGTCGACCATCACGGACGACGCCGAGGGCGAGGTGGTCAGCCGCACCAGCGCCGCCGGGGTCACCGAAGACGCCGTCCGTTCCGGCGTCGCCGCCCTCACGGGGGAGATCCAGCAGGTCCCCAGCAGCGTCAGCGCCATCAAGGTCAACGGCGAGCGGGCCTACGCGCGCGTCCGCTCCGGCGAGGAGGTCAAACTCGCCGCACGGCCGGTCACCATCCACCGCTTCGACATCCACGAATTCCGGCGCAGCGCCGACGGCGCCGTGCTGGACCTGGACGTCACCGTCGAGTGCTCCTCCGGCACCTACATCCGCGCCCTCGCCCGCGACCTGGGCGCCGCCCTCGGCGTCGGCGGCCACCTCACGGCCCTGCGCCGCACCCAGGTGGGACCCTACGGCCTCGACCAGGCCCACAGCCTGGAGGAGTTGGCCGAGGAGCTGGACCTGCTCGAAATGTCTCAGGCCGCCCGGGCGCTGATGCCCAACCGCGAACTCAGCGCCGAGGAGACCGTCGAGCTTTCCTTCGGCCGGCGGATCGCCGCCGGCGCGCCGGCCGGTTCACCGGAGGCTGCGACGGCGGAGAACCCGGCGGCGGCCTTTGCCCCCGATGGTTCCCTCGTCGCATTGCTTTCCGACGCCGGCAACTACGCCAAGCCGGTGCTGGTCTTCGCCCCGGACTCCGGAAAGCCGGGTGCCTGAGGGTGGACGCGTATTTCTACATCATCCTGGTGGTGGGGCTGGTTTCCACCGTGCTCTGCGCCGGCGCCGGCATCCTGAAGAGGGCCCCGAACGACACCACCATCCTCTCCGTGGCCGCCGTGGAGCTGGCCCTGCTGGTCTACCTGGTGGGCTCGATCATCCGTGTTGTCTCGGGCGAGCACATCGCGGGCGAGCCGTGGGAGTTCTGGGGCTACCTGTTCACGGCGCTGCTGTTGCCGGTGGGAGCCGTGTACTGGGCCATCGCCGAACGCACGCGATGGAGCAACTTTGTGCTGGCGGCCGTGGGCATGACCGCCCTGGTGATGGCCGCCCGGATGAATCAGATCTGGTACTGACGTGAAAGAGGCAGGGAAGAACATGGCGGCTTCAGAGCGGGGCACCGGCACGACGGACAACGGCGGGGCATCGGACGCGCCCAACGCCCCCGGGGCCCTTGGGGCATCTGGGGCCCGCGGGGGTCGGCTCGGTGGGCTTGGCCGTTCGGCCGGGGCGGGTCGGTCCAACCGGCCCGCGAAGGACACCCGCAACACCGGCCCGGGGCGGCTGCTGATCGCGGTGTACGCGATCTTCGCCCTGTCCGCGACCGCGCGGGCCGGCTACCAGATCCTCACGAAGTTCTCCGAGGCGCCGCTGGCGTACCTGCTGTCCGCCTTCGCCGCCGTGGTCTATATCGTGGCGACCATCTCCCTCGCGAAGCCCGGGCCCACCTGGTTCAAGGTGTCCGTCACGGCCGTGGTGGTGGAACTGGTCGGCGTGCTCGTGGTCGGGGCCCTGAGCCTTTTCGACGCCGTGAACTTCCCGCACGAGACGGTCTGGTCACTGTTTGGCCGGGGCTACGGGTTCATCCCGTTGCTGCTGCCCATCCTTGGCCTGATCTGGCTCTACCGCCGCCGCCCCTCGGCACGGGTGGCTCCTTCCGCCGACTGAGGCGGAGCGGGCTCGTTCGGCCGGCGGCGGTTTCGCTCCTGGAAGCGTGCGCCACGACTTTAGGCGCTTCGAGCGTGCCGGCCGACGTCGGTCCCGCCGCTGATACCGGGCGCTCCCGACTCCAGGTGGTCTGAGGCTGGATGCCGACGGCTGCCCGTCGTTGAAAATCGCCCGCTCCCCGAGCGTTGCGTAGGCGCGCTGGTGAGTCTGACTGACCTCATGAACCCCGAGGCCCCGTGCCGTCGCCGGGCGGCCACGGCCGCCGTCGTCGTCCGTCATTTCCCGCGACCCCACCCCGATCCCTTCCCGCCGATCGGCCTGCTTGGCGCCCCGCCGCAAGCCCGCGATAATAAGTAAACTTGCGATTCATAGTAAGCATGCTTATTGTGGAACTCGGATGCGGGCAATGACGGTTTCGCTTCCTGCTGGTCAACCGAAGCGAGGGAGGCATCATGGGTACTATGAACGCCATTCCCGGAGCGACATGGGAATTTGAGGGCGCAGCCACAGGCGAAGCGCCGGTGGGCGAGGTCAGTTTGCGGCCGCTCCCGGGGTGCCTGGCATGAGCGCCGCCCCCGATTCTAGAAAATGGCGGACCGACCAGTTGCTGTCCATGGCAGCCAGGGTTGTTGAACGCCGCAAGGACAACGCGCTGGCCGCATTGGGGCTCACCCACGCCGGCGTCATTGCTCTCCAAGGCCTCGCGGCCGGACCGCTGAACCAGGAGCAGTTGGCACGGCGCATCGCCGTGCAGAGCCAGACCCTAGGACGTGTCCTGGGGCGGCTGGAAGACTCCGGTCTGGTCACCCGCACTCGCGACGAACGCGACCGCCGCCAATTCTCCGTGGCGCTGACGGACGCCGGCACCGCCGCGCTGGACGCGGCACACAAGATCGAGCGCGAGGCGTTGCCGGAAGATCTGGAGAACTGGACCCACCTGCAGCACGACCTCGGCCGCATCCTCTCCGCCTTCGAGACTCCCGGGCGCTAAGGCTGCTCTTCCAGTCGTTCGCCTAGTCGTTCGCCGGTTTTAGGACGCTTGTTCCAGCCGTCGGCGCAGTTCCGGCCAGGCGGCTGCGAAACCGGGGTGCAGCTCATGCTCATCGACGTTGGCCGGTTGAATCCACTGCAAGTCCAGGCTTTCCGGATCGCTGATCGCCGGGTCGAAAGGGTCGATCACTCGCGCGGCTACCGTCGTGTACGTCCAGTAGCCGACGTCGAACACGGACGTGAACAGCACCTCCACCGACTCGGGTGGCACCGCGGCCTCCTCGTTTGCTTCGCGGAGGGCCCCGTTGACGGCGTCCTCGCCCTGGTGCAAGGCACCTCCGGGCAGGCCCCAGGTCCCACCCTGGTCACTCCACGTGGCACGGTGCTGCAGGAGAATGCCTTTGCCTGCGTCGTGGACCAATAGCCCGGCTGAACCGAACCGGCCCCAGAAGCGGCCCTTGTCGCCCTCCACCCAGGCGTCGCCCGGATCGCGGGGGCCGTGAGGCCTGCGCGGCCCGAAGTAGGGGTTTTCCTGCACCTCCGGCGTGGGGGTTGGCTGCGGGGCGTCGGGCAGGGGAGCGGCTGAGCTGTCCATGTCGCTAGTCTGCCACGCGGGCAGTACGGCGTGACCCCGGGGAGGCGCACGCGAGGTCATCGGGAGTCACGCCCCCGGGTTTCTTCTGCGGGTCCTTGAGGCACGGCTAATTGTCGGAGGTCGGCGAGAGTATTAGGTCATGGAAGCACTGGCTGCGCATTCGTTTCTACCGGCTCACTGGCCGGAGGGTGACGGGCGCATGCGGGCGGCCTACCCGAGGTTAATTGTCAGTGGTCGGCGGCAGGGTTAACCCATGAACGCAACGGCTGCGGTTTCGGTATTACCGGTTCACCGGCCGGTCTGTGACGGGCATATTCGGTTCACCGGCGCGAACTTAAATGTCAGTGGTCGGCGGCAGGATTAACCGATGAACGCAACGGCTGCGCTTTCGTTTCTACCGGTCCCCGGACCGGTGGCTGGCGGGTGCGGCGGTATTGCATTGGGGGATATCGCCGCCTCGCTGCGGGGATTTTGCGCGTCCGCGGTCGACGACGCCGGGCTCCTGAGTTTCACTGAGGCCGCGGCTTTCGCCGGGGACGTGGAAGAGCTCGCCCGAGCCGTGGAGTTCCTGCAGGTTGTTGCGGCGGGCGCTGTCGACCGGACGCGAACCCAGGCCTCAGCAGCCGATGCTTCTGATCGCTCAAAGCCCGGGCCGGAGGGGGACGGGTACCGGCGGACCACGGACTTCCTGCGCGACCGCCTACGGATCAGCACCGCCGAAGCCCACCGGCGCCTCTGCCTGGCCGGGGATCTGCTGCCCCGAGTGGGGCTGACCGGCCAGCCGATCCCAGCCGTTCACGAGGACCTCGCCACGGCGTTCGCTGAAGGGGAGGTCCCGTCCCGGTCCGCGACCATCATCACTCAAGCACTCGACCGGGTGCGGGTTCTGACGGACACCGCCACCGTGACCCGGATGGAAGAGGCCCTGACCACGGTCGCGGCGGTTCACGACCCGGACTTCCTCACCCGGGTCGCGCGCCGCTGGGTCGACGGCCTCGACCAGGACGGCGCCGAACCCACCGAAGAGCTCCTCCGCCAGCTACAGGGCGCATTCATCCGCCGACCCCGGCACGGACTCCAGCACCTGGAAATCTTCGCGACCACCGACCAGTTCGAACACCTCCTCACCGTCATGAACACCGCGACCAACCCCCGCACTGCCGCGACCGGTTCCGGCGAGGTGGATGCCAGCGGGACCACCTCGGCCGCTGCTGACAAAGTCGCTGCCGAAGGCTGCACAGTTTCGGCGGAGGAGGCCTTCGCCACCGAACCGGGAGTCTCCGACGAGCGGCTCGATCTCCGGACCCGGCCCCAGCCCCTCCTCGACGGCCTTGTCGGCGCCTGCAAAGCCGCCCTCGCGAGTGGCGGGCTCCCCGCCGCGGGCGGCCTCCGCCCGCAGGTCATGGTCACCATCGACTACCGCGACCTCCTCACCCGCCTCACCACAGGTCACGCACCAACCTCACAAGACATGACACCTTCCGGGCCCCTAGGCCTGGCCGGGACCGGGTCGCTGGCCTTCACCGGACCCGTCACCGCCGCGACCATCCGGAAGATCGCGTGCGACGCGGACATCATTCCCGTCCTCCTCGGCAGCGAGGGCCGGATCCTGGACATCGGCCGGACCAGCAGAATCTTCCCGCCACACATCCGCAAAGCCATCACCGCCCGCGACAAAGGCTGCACCTTCCCCGGCTCCACCATCCCTGCCCCATGGTGCGAAGCCCACCACATCGACTACTGGTCCCACGGCGGCGCAACCAGCACCGATAACGGTGTCTTGTTGTGCTCGCACCACCATCACCTGATCCACAAAGAACAATGGACCATCCAAACCCGGGCCGGGACTCCCTGGTACATCCCGCCACCCCACCTCGACCCCCACCAAAAACCCCGACAAAACCACTACTTCAATCAGTGACTTCGGGAGGTAGGGGAGTGGGTGCAGGTCCCGCTATCGGAACAGTATGAACAATCGCAGGGCGTGAGGCTTCGAGTCGCCGCCCTCGATGAAGCCCTGCGACTCGTAGAAGGCCCGTTGTCCCGGTTCGTCGTCGGTCAGAAGGACGGTTTGCCGCACATGGGCGAACCGGTCCATGACCGCGGCCAGCAATTGCCGGCCGACACCCGAACGATCGAAGGAGGGTTGCACCAGGATGTCCTGGACGTAGCAAATAGTCTCGTCGTCGGACATAGCCCTCGCGAGGCCCACCAAGGCGCCGTCCACCCGGGCCGTGACGATAAAGGAGGACTTCCGAACCGCCCGTTCCAATACGTCGGGTTCGTTGGTGTAGGCGGCCCAGCCCACGGAGTCGTAGAGGGCAAGCAGCTCCGACCGGGAGACATCGCGGCTCGCTGAGAGGCTGAACTCGGGCATCCGCCCAGTGTGGCATGCTGGGGCGAATGAACTCACCCACCCCGGCCCCGGGCCCTTCGCGTGTGCTCTTCTACGGTGTCACCGGAAGCGGAAAATCGTCGGCCGCCCGGGCCTACGCCGCACGCACCGGGCTCCCGGAGTACTCCGCGGATGACGATATTGGCTGGCTGCCCGGATGGCAGCAACCCGGCGACGACGAGCAACGCGAGACAGCCGCACGGATCGCCGCCCTGGACGAGTGGGTACTGGACAGCGCCTACGGCGTATGGCGGGATTTGATTGTTCCCCGGGCTGAACTCATCGTCGGGCTGGACTACCCCCGGTGGCTCTCCTTGCTCCGCCTCGTGCGCCGGTCCATCCGACGGGTCGTCGCCAAGGAGGAGGTCTGCAACGGAAACCGGGAGACGCTTCGCCGCCTGTTCGCCAAGGATTCAATCATCGCCTGGCACTTCCGGTCCTTTACCCGCAAGCGGCAGGTCATGCGCTCCCTCAGCAGCGCCGACGGGTCCGCCGAGGTCTTGATCTTCCGGCGCCCGCGGGAACTGGAGGCCTGGCTGAACGGGTTGCCATCCGCGCCACCGGCGGCGACCGCCCCTTCGGGGACCCGGCCGGCGTCGGGGGCGCCGGAGGAATGCGGGTAACCTAGGAGAGTTCCGGAGCCGGCCCTATCCCTCCGGGAAAAGTGTTCTGGCAGGCAGCAAAAAGGCGAGGTAGATGGTCCACATCTGGAACGATCCGTCCGAGGTCCCCGCGGACTTCGGCCCGACCGTCGTCACGATCGGCAACTTCGACGGCGTTCACCGCGGTCACCAGCAGGTGCTCTCCCAGCTCATCCGCACCGCCCGCCTGAACCACGCCCGCGCCGTCGTGATCACCTTCGACCCGCACCCCGCCCAGGTACACCGCCCGGAGTCCGCACCCGAGCTGATCATGGGGCTCGAAGACAAGCTCGTCGCACTCGGCGAGGTGGGCCTGGATGCCGTCCTGGTGATGAAGTACTCGCTGGAACTGGCCAGCCTCACGCCCGAAGAATTCGTCTCCTCCATCATCGTCGACACGCTCAAGGCCAGCCACGTCGTCATCGGCCACGACACCCGCTTCGGCCGCGGCAACTCCGGAGACCTGGACACCATGAAGGACCTGGGGGAGAAGCTCGGCTTCGAAGTCCAGGTCATCAGCGAGTTCGGCGCCGAGGGCTTCCCACTCCACAGTGCCGGAACAGATGGTGCCGGAACGCACGACGCCGGAACCCACGACGGCGCGGCCGAGCACGGCACCGGTGACCGCCGCTGCTCTTCCACCTGGGTCCGCGAGGCGCTGCGCGAGGGCGACGTCGCCACGGCCGCCACCGTCCTCGGCCGCCCGCACCGGATGCGCGGCACTGTGGTGCACGGCGCCGCCCGCGGCCGCGACCTGGGCTTCCCCACCGCGAACCTCGCCGCCGACGCCACTGGCTACATCCCCGCGGACGGCATCTACGCCGGCTGGCTGGTGGATGAGGCCGGAACCCGCTGGCCCGCGGCGATCTCCGTCGGTTCCAACCCCACGTTCGACGGCGTCAGCCGCCAAGTGGAGGCACACGTCATTGACCGGCCCCAGGAAGCCGTCGAGGACTTCGATCTGTACGACCAGACAGTCGTCGTCGAATTCGTGGCCCGGCTGCGCGGCATGGTCGCGTACCGTGGGCCGGAGGCTCTGATCGAGCAGATGCGGCTGGACGTCGTCCAGACCCACCAGATCCTGTTCGCCGGCTGACACCCTGCCGGCGGGGAAGGCACCAGACGTGACACTTGAGAAGAACACCCGGGAGTTGGACAAGGACATCGTCCGCGACTTCAGCACCCGGATGAGCTACGCCTCGTACCTGCAGCTGCCCACGCTGCTCAGCGCGCAGCAGCCGGTCAGCCAGCCGGAGCACCACGACGAGCTGCTGTTCATCATCCAGCACCAGACCACGGAGCTGTGGCTGAAACTCGTGCTGCACGAACTGCGCAGCGCCGCCGCCTGGCTCCGGACCGACGACCTCGGCTCCGCCCTCAAAGCCATCGCCCGGGTCAAGCACATCCAGAAGACCCTCACCGAGCAGTGGTCCGTCCTGGCCACCCTGACGCCCACCGAGTACTCCCAGTTCCGGGGCTTTCTCGGCAACTCCTCCGGGTTCCAGTCCAGCCAGTACCGGGCCGTGGAGTTCCTGCTGGGAAACAAGAACCGCAAGATGCTGCCGGTCTTCGAATCGGACCCGGAGGCGCACGCGATGCTGCAGGAGCTGCTCGAGGCGCCCAGCATCTACGACGACTTCCTCGCCTACCTCAAACGCCAGGGCTTCGACGTGCCCGAGTCGGTGCTGAACCGGGACGTCACCCAGGCCCACGAGTTCTCCGCCGAGCTGGTCCCGGTGTTCAAGTACATCTACGAAAACGCGGCGGACAACTGGGGAGCCTACGAGGCCTGCGAGGAACTCGTGGACCTTGAGGACAACTTCCAGCTGTGGCGCTTCCGCCACCTCCGCACCGTGCAGCGGACCATCGGCATGAAATCCGGCACCGGCGGCTCCAGCGGCGCCGCGTTCCTGCAAAAGGCCCTGGAATTGACCTTCTTCCCCGAACTTTTCGCCGTACGAACGGAGATCGGCCAGTGAGCGAAAACCAGCAGGTGCACAGCGGCGCCGACCCGTTGTGGCAGCGCGCCCTCGACCTCGACGCCGCCGATCCGCTGGCTGGCTACCGGGACCAGTTCGTCGGCGCGGAATCCGAGCTTTCCTACCTGGACGGTAACTCCCTGGGCCGGGCGCTCAAGCGCACGGTCACGGACATCTCCTCATTCATCGAGCAGGGGTGGGGCGGCCGGCTGATCCGCGGTTGGGACGAGGAATGGCTGGACCTTCCGCAGGCCATCGGCGACCAGCTGGGCCGGGCCGCGCTCGGCGCCGCGCCGGGACAGACCATCATCGCCGACTCCACCACGGTGGTGCTCTACAAGCTCATCCGGGCCGCCCTCGCCGCCGTCACGGACCCGGCCCGCACCGAGATCGTGCTGGACACCGAGAACTTCCCCACGGACCGGTACCTCGTCGAGGGAATCGCCCGCGAGGAAAACCTGACGATCCGCTGGATCCAGGCGGACCAGGCCTCCGGCGTCACCGAGGACCAGGTGCGCGCCGCCACCGGCCCCGCCACCGCCGTCGTGGTCCTGAGCCAGATCGCCTACCGCTCCGGCCACCTGGCCGACCTGCCCGGGATCACGGCCGCCATTCACGACGCCGGCGCCCTGGTGGTCTGGGACCTCTGCCACTCCGCGGGCTCGGTGGAGATCGCCCTGGACGCCGCCGACGTGGACTTCGCCGCCGGCTGCACCTACAAATACCTCAACGGGGGACCGGGCTCGCCCGCGTTCGCCTATGTCAACGCCCGGCACCTGCCCGGTCTGCAGCAGCCCATCTGGGGCTGGATGGGCCGCAAGGACGCCTTCGAAATGGGGCCCGGCTATGAGGCGGCCCCGGGCATCCGCGGCTTCCTCAGCGGCACCCCCGCGATCTTCGGCATGCTCGCCATGCGCGGCACCCTGGACCTGATCGAGGAGGCCGGCATGCCGGCGATCCGGCGCAAGTCCGAGCTGCTGACCGCCTACGCCCTGGAACTCTTTGACGCCTGGCTGGAACCCTCCGGCGTCAAGCTCTCCACCCCCAGGGACCCGGCGCGGCGTGGCAGCCACATCACCGTGGACCACCCGGCGTTCCGGGAAATGACCGCTGTGTTGTGGAACCAGGACGTCATCCCGGACTTCCGTGCCCCGCACGGCATCCGGCTGGGCCTCTCGCCGCTGAGCACCTCGTTCGCCGAGCTCTACCGCGGCGTGCTGGCCATCCGCGGGCTGCTCGCCGACGCCGCCTAAGAAACGCAGTGGCGGGGCCGGTTTAGACAACGTCCGCGGCGTGCCCGTAAACTAAACGGTGGGTCCGGCTGCAGTCCGTGGTTGCTGGGCCCTGCCACGCGCTTCCGCTCCGGCGGAAAAGCGCGTCCGGCATCCCCGGCAGTGAATTACTGATTCGGGCCTCACGGCACATCTCAAGGAGTTATTGTGGCACTTGAAGCCGCTGTAAAGCAGTCCATCATGAAGGATTTCGCAACGTCCGAGGGCGACACCGGTTCGCCGGAGGTCCAGGTTGCAGTTCTGACCCAGCGGATCAAGGATCTGACTGAGCACATGAAGGTGCACAAGCACGACTACCACACCCAGCGCGGTCTGCTGGCCATGGTTGGTCGCCGCAAGCGCATGCTCACCTACCTCAAGAACACTGACATCAACCGCTACCGTGCGCTCATCGAGCGCCTCGGCCTGCGCCGCTAGTCAGCTTTAGGGGCGGCCCCTTTCCCTCGGAAAGGGGCCGCCTCCTTCAAAAAAACTCAACAGGAGGATCAACCGCATCACGCATTCGCGGTCCTCGGTAGTGACCTCCGGGAAGGGCTTCAAGGAACCGAAGCCCGGGCCCGTGGGTCTCGATCGATGACCGGGTGCAGTGCAGTCCAGGTAGACAGATGCCGGACTGGGTTGATGCGGCTGGACTCCGTGACACAAGAAACGGAGGTGACTCTCTATGGAGGGTCCCGAAATCCAGTTCTCGGAAGCCGTCATTGACAACGGCCGCTTCGGCAAGCGGGTCATCCGCTTCGAAACCGGCCGCCTTGCCAAGCAGGCCGCCGGTGCCGCGATGGTTTACATCGACGAAGAAACCGCTCTGCTGTCGGCCACCACGGCCGGCAAGCACCCGCGTGAAGGCTTCGACTTCTTCCCGCTGACCGTCGACGTCGAAGAGCGCATGTACGCCGCCGGCCGCATCCCGGGCTCTTTCTTCCGCCGCGAAGGCCGCCCGTCCACCGAAGCGATCCTGGCCTGCCGCCTGATGGACCGCCCGCTGCGCCCGGCCTTCATCAAGGGCCTGCGCAACGAGGTCCAGATCGTCGTCACCGTGCTCTCCATCAACCCGGACGAGCTCTACGACGTCGTCGCGATCAACGCGTCCTCGATGTCCACCCAGCTCTCCGGCCTGCCGTTCTCCGGCCCGATCGGCGGCGTCCGCGTTGCCCTCGTCGCCGACGAGCAGGGCTCCCAGTGGGTTGCCTTCCCGAAGCACTCCCAGCTGGAGAACTCGGTCTTCAACATGGTCGTCGCCGGTCGCGTTGCCGGTGACGACGTCGCGATCATGATGGTCGAGGCCGAGGCCACCGACAACTCCTGGAACCTGATCAAGGAACAGGGCGCCACCGCCCCGACCGAAGAGGTCGTGGCCGAGGGCCTCGAGGCTGCCAAGCCGTTCATCAAGGCTCTCTGCGACGCCCAGGCCGACCTCGCCGCCCGGGCCGCTAAGCCCACGGTCGAGTTCCCGGTCTTCCTGGACTACGAGGACGACACCTACGCCGCCGTCGAGTCCGCCGCCGCCGAGAAGCTTGCCGCGGTCTTCCAGATCGCCGACAAGCAGGACCGCGACGCCGCCTCCGACGCGCTCAAGGACGAGGTTCTCTCCTCCCTGGCCGGCCAGTTCGAGGGCCGCGAGAAGGAACTCTCCGCAGCCTTCCGCTCCGTCACCAAGCAGGTCGTGCGCCAGCGCATCCTCAAGGACCAGGTCCGCATCGACGGCCGTGGCCTGACGGACATCCGCCAGCTCACCGCCGAGGTCGAGGTCCTGCCCCGCGTCCACGGTTCGGCCATCTTCGAGCGCGGCGAGACCCAGATCATGGGTGTCACCACGCTGAACATGCTCAAGATGGAACAGCAGATCGACTCGCTGTCTCCGGTGACGCGCAAGCGCTACATGCACAACTACAACTTCCCGCCGTACTCCACCGGTGAGACCGGCCGCGTCGGTTCGCCGAAGCGCCGCGAAATCGGCCACGGTGCCCTGGCAGAGCGCGCCATCGTGCCCGTGCTTCCGTCCCGCGAGGAGTTCCCCTACGCCATCCGCCAGGTCTCCGAGGCTCTCGGATCCAACGGTTCGACGTCGATGGGCTCCGTCTGCGCCTCCACCCTGTCGCTGCTGAACGCCGGTGTGCCCCTGAAGGCCGCCGTCGCCGGTATCGCCATGGGCCTGGTCTCCGACCAGGTTGACGGCCAGACCCGCTACGCCGCCCTGACCGACATCCTCGGCGCCGAAGATGCCTTCGGCGACATGGACTTCAAGGTCGCCGGTACCTCCGAGTTCGTCACGGCCATCCAGCTGGACACCAAGCTCGACGGCATCCCGGCCTCCGTGCTGGCAGCGGCCCTCAAGCAGGCCCGCGAAGCCCGCCTCCACATCCTGGACGTCCTGAACTCCGCGATCGACACCCCGGACGAGCTTTCCGAGTTCGCTCCGCGCGTTATTGCGGTCAAGATCCCGGTGGACAAGATCGGCGAGGTCATCGGCCCGAAGGGCAAGATGATCAACCAGATCCAGGAGGACACTGGCGCGGATATCTCCATCGAGGACGACGGCACCGTCTACATCGGCGCCACCAACGGCCCGTCCGCGGACGCCGCCCGTTCCGCGATCAACGCCATCGCCAACCCGCAGGTCCCGGAAATCGGTGAGCGCTACCTGGGTACGGTCGTCAAGACCACCACCTTCGGCGCCTTCGTTTCCCTGACCCCGGGCAAGGACGGTCTGCTGCACATCTCCGAGCTGCGCAAGATCGCCGGTGGCAAGCGCGTGGACAACGTCGAGGACGTCGTCTCCGTCGGCCAGAAGATCCAGGTGGAAATCACCAAGATCGATGACCGCGGCAAGCTCTCCCTCTCGCCCGTCGTGGCCGAGGAAGAGGGCGCCGACGCCGCCGCGGAGTCCGCGGAGTAGTCCCACCCGATCAACGGCAGCGGGGCCGGTGGATTCGTCCACCGGCCCCGCTGCCGTTAACTGCCGCCGCCGCGGGTAGGATGGCAGGCAGATTTGGCACCCTTCCAACACGGTTTTTTTGAAAGGCCTTAATGACTCTCGTCCCGCTGCCGCTCGAGCAGAACCAGCACGCCGACACCCTGATCCACGGGGCCGACGGCGGTTCGGAGGTGCGGCGTTCGGTGCTTCCCGGCGGCGTCCGGGTGCTGACCGAGGCGATGCCCGGCCAGCGCTCCGCCACCATCGGTTTCTGGGTCGGCGTCGGGTCCCGGGACGAGGCCCCGGGCCAGCACGGCTCCACCCACTTCCTGGAACACCTCCTCTTCAAGGGCACCCGGAAGCGCACCGCCCTGGAGATCGCCTCCGCCTTCGACGAGGTGGGCGGCGAATCCAACGCGGCCACCGCCAAGGAAAGCACCTGCTACTTCGCCCGGGTCCTCGACACGGACCTGCCGATGGCGATCGACGTCATCGCCGACATGATCACCGGCGCCGTCCTGGACCCGCAGGAGATGGAGCAGGAACGCGACGTCATCCTCGAGGAGATCGCGATGGACAGCGACGACCCCACCGACGTCGCCCACGAGCATTTTGTCGCCGCCGTCCTCGGCTCCCACCCGCTGGGCCGCCCCATCGGCGGCACCCCGGAGGCCATCCGCGCCGTCGCGCGGGACTCCGTCTGGGATCACTACCGCCGCTACTACCGCCCGGACGAGCTCGTCATCACCGCCGCCGGGGGGCTGGACCACGACGTCGTCTGCCGCCTGGTGGTGGGCGCCCTGGAGACCGCGGGCTGGGACCTGGAGGCCGACGCCGCCCCGGTGCAGCGCCGCGCGACCGAACGCGCCGTGATTACCGGCACCGCCGGGCTGCACGTGGTCAAGCGCCCCGTGGAGCAGGCCAACATCATCATGGGCTGCCCCTCGCTGGTGGCCACCGACGACCGCCGCTTCGTCATGAGCGTCCTCAACGCCGTCCTGGGCGGCGGCATGTCCTCGCGGCTCTTCCAGGAGGTGCGGGAGAAGCGGGGCCTGGTCTACTCGACCTACTCCTTCGCCTCCTCCTACGCGGATGCCGGCTACTTCGGCATGTACGCCGGCTGCACGCCCTCGAAGGTCCGCCAGGTGCTGGACCTGCTGGGCGCGGAGCTGGACAAGCTTGCCGAGGGCGGCATCACCGAAGAGGAACTCCGCAAGGCCGTGGGCCAGCTCAGCGGCGGGATCGTCCTGGCGCTGGAGGACACCGGTTCGCGGATGTCCCGCCTGGGCCGGGCCGAACTGGTCTCCGGCGAATACCAGGACATCGACGAGACCCTGCGGCAGATCCAGGCCGTCACCGCCGCCGAGGTCCAGGAACTCGCCCGCGAACTCGCCGCCGCACCGCGAACCGTCACCGTGGTGGGACCCTTCGAGGAAACCGAGACCTTCGGGCTCTAAACCGGCGCCGCCGCCGGGGCCCGGCGGCACACCGTCGTCATGAACGGGGTGAATTCCCCGGCGGCTCCCAGCCGCAGCCCGGCGGAGTGGATGAGCTCGCCATCGCGCACCTGCAGCGTGTGCCGGGCCGTGCCCCGGGCGCTGCGGCGCTCGATGGTCAGCACGCCGTCGTCCCAGCCCGCCCGCGCCGGCGCGTCCGGTGCGCGCCCCGCCAGCGGCAGGCCCACGACGCCGGCGCGTGCGCCGTGAATTTCGTATAGGAGCGCCCCGGGGTGGCGCGGATCCTCGGTGAGCACCCCCGTGACGGTGGCGACGCCGCCGTCGGCCTCGGCGTGCCGGAACGCCACCGTGACCGCCAGCCCACCCGCCGCCCGCGCGAACTCCACCTCCGCCGCCGCGCTCCTTGCCGGACCCCACGCGGTGGCCTCCCAGCGGGTGGTGCCGCTCCAGCGCCCCAGGAAATCAGCCAGGGCGCCGAGCGTGGCGCCCGTCAGGCGTCGATTCATGCCGCACCACCCCGCTCCTTCTCGGTCCTTCCCTGTCTTTCCCCGGACCGCGCTGCGGCCCCGGGATCATCTTCACGCGGGCCGCACCGGGAGTAAAGGGCGGCCGCGGGGAGCCGCTAAGGCGCAGTTGGTCGAAGCGGGGGAGAGGCAACTTCGTTGCCATTTCGTTGCACAGCCGGCACCGGAATCCGTTGACAGCGTGTGAGTCGCGCCATAGATTGACTGTAATCTGAATCACCTTTCAGGTTGGACTCAGATCTCCTCTGCTCCCACTCCTCGGATTTTCACCGAAAGGCATCCCGTGAAGGACACAAAGAAGTTCCTGATGGCAGCCGTGATGGCCTCCGGCCTGGCCCTGAGCGCCTGCGCGCCCACCGCCGGCTCGGCAGCCCCCGCGGGCTCCGGCAAGGCCGCCGAGCCCGTCAACGTCGGCATCATCTACTCCAAGACCGGGGCCCTGGCGGCCTACGGCGCCACCTACTACCAGGGCCTACAGGCCGGCATCGACTACGCCACCGGCGGCAGCGGCGAGGTCAACGGCGCCAAGATCAACCTGACCTACACCGACGACGCCGGCGACCCGGACAAGGCCGTCGCCGCCGCCAAGGACATGATCGGCAAGGGCTACAAGATCATCGGCGGCACCGCCTCCTCCGGCATCGCCGTCAAGCTCGCCGAACAGGCCCAGCAGAACAAGGTCCTCTACATTTCCGGCCCCGCCGCCACCGACGCGATCCAGGGCGTCAACAAGTACACCTTCCGCTCCGGCCGGCAGAGCCTGCAGGACGTCGCCACCGCGGGCACGTTCATCGACACCAAGGGCAAGAAGGTCGTCGTCTTCGCCCAGGACAACGCCTTCGGCCAGGGCAACGTCGCCGCGGTCAAGGCCGTGCTCGGGGCCAAGGGCGCCAACGTCAGCTCCGTGCTGGTCCCGGAGAACCAGGAACTGACGCCGTTCGCGCGCCAGCTGCTGGACGCCAAGGCAGACCTGGTCTTCGTCGCCTGGGCCGGTGCCACCACCGGAACCATGTGGCAGGCCCTGAGCCAGCAGGGCGTCTTCGACTCCGCTCCCGTGGTCACCGGCCTCGGCGACGCCTCCAGCTTCAATGCCTACGGCCCGGCGAGCTCCAAGATCAGCTTCCTCAACCACTACTTCCCGGGCGCCTCAGGCACCGACGTCGAGAAGAAGATGATCGCCGGCGTCGAGAAGGCCGGCGGCAAGGCCGACCTCTTCACCCCGGACGGCTTCGTCGCCGGCCAGCTGATCGTCCAGGCCATCAAGCAGGGCGGCGGCACCGACCCTGACGCCATGGTCAAGGCCCTCGAGGGCTACAGCTTCGACGGCCCCAAGGGCAAGGAAACGGTCCGTGCCTCAGACCACGCCCTGATCCAGGACATGTACCAGGCCAAGCTCGTCCAGAAGGACGGCGCCTGGACCCCGCAGCTGATCAAGGCCGTGCCCGGCGACACCGTCGCCCCGCCGGAGAAGAAGTAGCCAGCGGCGGCCGGGCCGGGCGCGGAGAATTCCGCCCCGGCCCGGCCGCACCGGCCTTCGAGCCAGAACAAAGGACCCGTATGACTACCCCAGCCACGCCCGCCCTTGAGGCGGACGGCCTCGGCCTGCAGATCGGCGGCGCCCGCATCCTCCAGGACGTCGGCTTCACCGTCAACGCCGGCGAGATGATCGGCGTGATCGGCCCAAACGGCGCCGGCAAGACCACCCTCTTCAACCTGATCTCCGGCGTGCTGCGCCCCACCGCGGGCAGCATTGCCCTGAACGGACGGCCGATCACCAACGAGCCGATCCACCGCCGCGCGAGGGCGGGGCTGGGCCGGACCTTCCAGACCTCCAACCTCTTCCCCCGGCTCTCCGTCCTGGAGAATGTCCGGCTCGCCGCGCAGGCCAAGCTCGGCGGAAGCCTGAACATCCTGCGCTTCCCCGGCTCCTCGGACGAGGCCACCCGGATCGCCCTGGGCACCATCGCCGAGGTGGGACTCAGCGGCCAGCTCACGACGGCGGCCGGGGACCTCTCGCACGGCGAGAAGCGCAAGGTGGAGATCGCCGTGCTGCTGGCAACGGATCCCGCCGTCGTCCTCCTCGATGAGCCGATGGCCGGGGTGGCGTCGGGGGACGTCCCGTCCCTCACCGCCATCATCCGGGGGATGCACCGGGACCGCGGCTGCACGGTCATGATGGTCGAGCACCACATGGACGTGGTGCTGGGCCTGGTGGACCGGGTGGCCGTGATGCACCACGGCAGCCTGCTGGCCCTGGACAGCCCCGACGCCGTCATGGCCAACCCCACCGTGCAAAGCGCCTACCTCGGAGAACCAGTATGAGCCCCGCCGCGGACCCCCGCCCCGAAACCCCGGGCGCCGCCCCAGGCCCCGCCACGCCGATCCTCACCGTTGACCGCCTCAGCGCCAAAATCGCCGGCCAGCAGGTGGTGGAGGACGTCTCGTTCTCCGTCCCCGCCGCCGGGATCACTGCGCTGCTGGGCCGCAACGGCGTCGGCAAGACCAGCACCATCAAGGCCATCATCGGCCTGATCGATCGCTCCGGGGCAGTCACGCTCGACGGCGAACGGATCGACAAGGACCCCACCTACCGGATCATCCAGCGCGGCGTCGGCTACGTCCCCGAGGACCGCGAGGTGTTCTCCAAGCTCACGGTCGCCGAGAACCTGCGCCTGGCCGAACGCGACGCCGCGCCGCGCCGCCAGCTGGTCGAGGAGCTCTTCCCGGACCTGCTGGCCCGCGCCGGCCAGATGGCCGGGACGCTCTCCGGCGGCCAGCAGCAGATGGTCTCGCTGGCCCGCGCCCTGCTGAACACGAACAAGGTCCTGCTGGTCGACGAACCCACCAAGGGCCTGGCCCCCAAGATCGTCGGCGAGGTCGCCGAGACCCTGGCCGAGGCCGCCCGGACCGTGCCGATCCTGTTGGTGGAACAGAACCTCCAGGTGGTCCGCCAGCTCGCCGGCGACGCCGTCGTCCTCTCCGGCGGCCGCGTGGTCCACACCGGCCCGGCACAGGAATTCCTCGACGACGCCGCCCTGATCCAGCGCCACCTCGGCGTCTCCAACGACCCGCACCCGGGTGCGGACCAGGCCTCCCACGCTGCCGTGAAAGGCGCCGCCCAGTGAGTACCGTCATCCTCCTGCTCTTCACCGGCCTCGGCCTCGGGGCGCTGTACTTCCTCGTCGCCGCCGGCCTGTCCCTGATCTACGGCCTGATGGGCGTGCTCAACTTCGCCCACGGGGCTTTCCTGACCCTCGGCGCCTTCACCGGCTGGGAGATCGCCCGCCGCGCCGGGTCGGACAACTGGGGGATCTTCCTGGTCTCCCTGCTGATCGGTGCCGCCGCCGGCGCCGCGTTCGCGGCCTTCACCGAGTTCGTCCTGATCCGGCGCCTCTACCAGCGCCACATCGAACAGGTCCTGGTCACCCTTGGCCTCTCGCTGGCCACCGTCGCCCTGTTCGACGGCATCTGGGGGACCGACCCTGTCTTCATCCAGGGACCGGCCTGGTTCAAGGACACCACCGACATCCTGGGCGCCCGCGTCCCCAACGACCGGTTCGTCTGCATCCTCGCGGCGGTCCTGGTGCTGCTGGCCCTGGTCTTCTTCCTGAAGAAGACCCGCTACGGCATGATCATCCGCGCCGGCGTCGAGAACCGCTCCATGGTCACCGCCCTGGGCATCGACGTCCGCAAGGCCTTCACCCTGGTCTTCACCATCGGCGGCGCCGCCGCCGGACTGGGCGGTGTCCTCGCCTCGCACTACTTCGGCTACGTCTCACCGATGCTCGGCGGCTCGCTGCTGATCTTCGCCTTCATCGTCACGGTGATCGGCGGGCTCGGCTCGCTGACCGGCGCGGCCATCGCCGCCGTCGCCGTCGCCGTCCTCCAGCAGTTCGCCAACTTCTACCTCGGCGGCACCGGCGACTTCGTCGTAGTGCTGGCCCTCGGCGTCGTACTGCTCGTCCGCCCCACCGGCCTGCTTGGGAGAACCGCATGACCACCACCGGCAGCAACACCGAGACCACCACCGGCGGCGACGCCGGGACCACCGCCGGGACCGGCGCAGTCCGCCGGGCCCGCCGCCAGGGCGCCACCCACGACGACGGCGCACGCACCGCGGGCACGCCCGGCGCCGGCCGCGGCAGGGGAGGCCGCCCCGTCACCGGCCGCCGGATTGCCGGCTGGGCCGCGGGCCTGGCCGGGGTACTGCTCCTGGTCCTCCTGCCGCTGCTCAACCTGTCCCTGCCCGGGATCCTGCCCGGTCCCAGCTACACCCCGGGATCGCTGCAGCTGCTGGCCATGAGCATGCTGATGGCCGCGGCCGCGCTGACCTACCACCTGCTCCTCGGCGTCGCGGGGCTGCTCTCCTTCGGCCATGCCCTCTATTTCGGCGCCGGCGTCTACGGGCTCGCGATCATCCTGAAGAACCTGGAGATTCCGCTGCTGCCGGCCATGGGGCTGACCCTGCTGATCGTGATCGTGCTGGCGCATGTGGTGGGCAGCATCAGCCTCCGCGTCGGCGGCATCCCGTTCGCCATGGTCACCCTCGCCTTCGCCCAGGCCGGCTCGGTGATCGTCGGCCGCAACCCGGACGGCCGGACCGGCGGCGACGAGGGCCTGACCCTGCGCACGGACAACCTGCCCGAGGCCCTGGTGGGCGTGGTGAACACCCGGAACCTCTACTGGCTGGCGCTGGCCGTGCTGGTGGTTGTCTTCATCATCGTCACCTGGGTGCAGTCCTCCCGGGCCGGCCACACCGCCGCCGCGGTCCGCGAGAACGAACTCCGTGTCCGCGTCCTGGGCCTGCAGCCGTACCTGGTGAAGCTGCTGATCTTCGTGGTCTCCGCGATCCTCGTGGGTGTGATTGGCATGGTGTTCCTGCTGCTGCAAAGCGGCGCGGTGCCCCGGGCCATCTCCTCGGACCTGACCATCACCCTGCTGGTCATGGTGGTACTCGGCGGCGTGGGCTCACGCTGGGGCGCCGTGATCGGCGGCGTCTTCTACACCATCCTGGACCAGCGGCTCACCGCGCTGGCCAACTCCGAGGCCGTCAAGGGCCTTCCGGACATCCTGCGGGTACCGTTGTCTGAACCGCTGTTCATCCTCGGCACGCTGTTCATCCTGGTGGTGCTCTTCCTCCCGGGCGGCATCGCCGGGACCGCGGAGCGGCTGGCGCAACGGCGCCGCGGCCGGGCCGGCAACGGCACCACCGAGACGCCGCGGGAAATTCTGGAGGACGCAGCATGACCACCGACACGGCTTCCGCCGCGGTCCACATCGCAGGCTCTGTTCGCGGGGACGGGCTCCACACCCTGGGCCGCTGGACCACCGACCGCAGCCACGCCACCCCGCACCGGGTCGCGATCGATGACCGGGGCTGCGCCCTGACCTACCTCGAACTGGAGCGCCGCGCCGCGGCCCTGGCCGAGGGGTTCCGCGAAGCCGGGTACCGGGTGGGGGACCGGGTGGCGAGCCTCACCGGCAACAGCACCGACCACGTGGTGGCGTTCTTCGCCTGCGCCAAGGCCGGCCTGGTGCTGGTGCCCCTGTCCTGGCGGCTCTCGCCCCGGGAACTGGCCGTGCAGCTGGAACTCGCCGAACCGCACCTGCTGCTCGTCGAGGCGGACCTGGACTCCCTGGGCGCCGCCGCCTGCGCCCTGCTGGCGCACCGGCCACGGACCGCGGCGCTGGGTCCGGGCGGGGTGGAGAAGTCCGTCCCGCCGCCTACCCGGGTCACCCCGGCGCCGGCCGAGCTGCCGCGGCAGTCCGTGCAGGACGACGACGCCCTGCTGATGATCTTCACCTCCGGCACCGAGGGGCCCAGCAAGGCCGCCGTGCTGACCCACGCCAACTGCTTCTGGAACAACCTCTCGCTCTCCCGCACCCTGGACATGGGCAGCAGTGACGTGGTCCTGGCCGTCCTCCCTCAGTTCCACGTGGGCGGCTGGAACATCCAGCCGCTGCTGGCCTGGTGGGTGGGGGCCACGGTGGTGCTGGAGCGCGGCTTCGATCCCGGCCGGGTGCTGCAGCTGATCGACGAACGCGGCGTCACCATGCTGATGGGCGTGCCCACCCAGTACCTGATGCTGGCCGAGCACCCCGACTTCGCCGCCGCGGAACTCGGCGGCCTCCGGCACGCCGTCGTCGGCGGGGCGCCCATGCCCGCGCCACTGCTGCGGATCTGGCACCGCAAGGGGGTGGCGCTGAGCCAGGGCTACGGCCTTACCGAGGCGTCCCCAAACGTGCTCTGCCTGCCCAACCAGGACGCCGAGCGGATGGTCGGCTACTCCGGCAAGCCCTACCCGCACGTCGAGGTGGCGGTCGCCGATCCCACCACCGGGGAGATCCTCGACGGCGCGGCCGCCGGCGAGCTCCTGGTGGGTGGCCCCGGCGTCTTCGCCGGCTACTTCCGCGACCCGGCCGCCACGGCGGCGGTCCTCGCCGGCGGCTGGCTGCACACCGGTGACCTGGTCGAGCGCGACGCCGACGGGTACATCAAGGTGGTGGACCGGCTCAAGGACATCTACATCTCCGGCGGCGAGAACGTCTCGCCCTCCGAGGTGGAGGCCGTCCTCCTGGCCCACCCGGCGGTGGCGCAGGCCGCCGTCGTCGGCGTCGAAGATCCCCGCTGGGGCGAGACCGGGCAGGCGTTCGTGGTGGTCCGGCCCGGGATGGCCACCGACGAGCAGGACCTGCTGGACCACTGCGCCGGCCAGCTGGCCCGCTTTAAGGTCCCGTCGCGGGTGGAACTGGTCGCCGGGCTGCCGCGCACGGCGCTGAACAAGGTGCTGCGCGCCCGGCTCCGGCAGGATCTCGCCGCCCGTCACTCGGACGGCGCCACCCCGACCACCGCATCAACCACCACTGCATCGACCCCCGGAGGCCGGCGATGAGCACCGCACCCCGCACCGCCCGCGGCACCCGCACTCGCGCCAAGCTGCTCGAGGCCGCCGAGGCCGTGTTCGCCTCGGTGGGCTATCACGACGCCTCGATCGTCAAGATCACCGAGGCCGCCGGCGTCGGACTCGGCACCTTCTACCTTTACTTCGACGGGAAGCAGACGATTTTCGACGAGGTGGTGGAGGACCTCAACCGCCGGGTCCGGCACGCCATGACCGACGCCGCCCGCAGCGCCGGCAACCGGATCGACGCCGAACGGGCCGGCTTCCGGGCGTTCTTCCGCTTCACCGCCGAGCACCCCGCGCTGTACCGGATCGTCCGCCAGGCCGAGTTCGTCTCGCCCGGCGCCCTCCGCCTGCACTACACCCGGATCGTCAATGGCTACATCGAGGGCCTGAAGTCAGCCCAGCTCGCGGGGGAGGTCCGGGACATGGACCCCACCGTCGCGGCCTGGGCGTTGATGGGCATCGGCGAGCTGATCGGCATGCGCTGGGTGCTCTGGGACGAGGAAGGCGCCGAACCGGCCGCCGGCGCCAGGCCCGAGATTCCCGAGCACGTCTTCGAGGAAATGATGCAGTTCATCGAACGCGGGCTGGCCCCGAACCCCGGCCTTCCCGCCCCCACTACCGCCGCGAACCCCACCCCGCCCCAGGAAGGGACGAACCCATGACCCAGACCACCAGCCAGCAGACCTACCGGACCGTCGAGGTCCCCGTGCGCGGCGGCACCATGCACACCGCCATCTGGGGCCCGGAGGACAGCTCCGACGCCCCGACCATCCTGGCCGTCCACGGCGTCACCGCCTCGCACAAGTGCTGGGCGTACCTGGCCGAGGCGCTGCCCGACGTGCGGATCATCGCCCCGGACCTGCGCGGCCGCGGCCGCAGCAACGCCCTGCCCGCCCCGTACGGCATGACCTCGCACGCGGAGGACCTCACCGCTGTGCTGGCCGAACTCGCCCCCGGCCCCGTCGTCGTGGTGGGCCACTCCATGGGCGGCTTCGCCTCCGTGGTCCTCTCGGACCTGTCCCCGGAGCGGGTCCGGTCCCTGGTGCTGGTGGACGGCGGCCTGCCGCTGCAGGTCCCTGAGGGGCTCTCCGACGCCGAGATCGTCTCCTCCATCCTGGGCCCGGCGGCGGAGCGGCTCAACGCCACCTTCACCAGCCGCGAGGTCTACCGCTCCTTCTGGCGCAAGCACCCGGCCTTCGCCTCCGACTGGGGCCCGTTCGTGGACGACTACGTGGACTACGACCTCACCGGCGAGGCCCCGGAACTGAAGCCGGCCACACGGTACGAGGCGATGGCGGAGGACACCGCGGACCTGCACCGGGGCTCCTCGCTGCTGAAGGCGCTGGCGGACCTCACGGTGTCGACCCAGGTGCTGCGGGCGCCGCGCGGGCTGCTCAACGAACCCGCCGGCTTGTACGCGCCGGGCTACCTCGAGACCTGGGCGGAGAAGCTGCCGTCCCTGCAGGTCCGGGATGTCCCGGACGTGAACCACTACACAATCATCATGGGCGAGCGCGGCGCGGCCGCCGTGGCGGACACCGTCCGGGCCGCCCTCGCGGGGGAGTAGTTTCCCGGCGGGTTCCTAGCCGCCGGCGAACGGCGGCAGGACGTCGACGACGTCGTCCGAGGCCAGCGCCGTGGCGCGGTCCCGGACGGCCACCTCGTTGAGCAGGAAGCTTGAACGGGACAGCAGCCGGGCCAGCGGGGGAGTGCCGGCGGGCGGGACCGGACGGTCGACGGCGAGCACGGCTTCGAGCAGGCCGGCGACGTCGGCGCCCTCGGGCAGCTGGAAAGTTTCCTCGTCGACGCCGGCGGCGGCGCGCGCGGCAGCGAAGTAACGGACGATCACGGGTTGGTCAGCCTCCGATGGCGCTCATGCTGCGGTCCGGCTGGACGAAGTCGGGGGCGTCGAGGCCCACGTGGTTCATGCCGTGGGCCTTGGGCTTGGCCCACATGGCGTCCTGCCAGCGTTCGGCGAGCTGTTCGTCGGTGGCGCCGCTGCGCAGCAGCCCCAAGAGGTCCGTCTCCTCGTGCGAGAAGAGGCAGCTCATGATCTTGCCCTCGGCGGTGATCCGGGTGCGCCGGCAGTCGGCGCAGAACGGCTCGGTGACCGAGGCGATGATGCCCACGGTGCCCAGGACGGGTCCCTCCGCGGTGTCCGTGCCGGGGACCCGGGCGCGGACCTCGAAGCGTTCGGCCGGGGCGCCGTCGCGTTCCCGCGGGTCGGCGGACAGGACATAGTCCACGGACAGCAGGTCCCGGATCTCGGCGGCGGTGATCATGTTCCGTCGGGTCCAGCCATGGTCGGCGTCCAGGGGCATCTGCTCGATGAAGCGGAGCTCGTAACCGCGGCCCAGTGCCCAGGCCAGCAGGGAGGGAGCCTCGGCGTCGTTGATGCCGCGCATCAGGACAGCGTTCAGCTTCACCGGTCCCAGGCCCGCGGCCCAGGCGGCGTCGACGCCGGCGAGCACCTTGTTCAGGAACGGGCGCCGGGTCAGCTGGGTAAAGGTCTCCTCGTGCAGCGAGTCCAGCGAGACGTTGATCCGGGTCAGGCCGGCGTCCTTCAACGCCTGGGCCTTTTTGTCCAGGCCGACGGCGTTGGTGGTCATGGAGATCGGCAGGTCCGGGTGCGCGTGGCGGAGGGCGGCGATGATCTCCAGCAGGTCCGCGCGGACCAGGGGTTCGCCCCCGGTGAGCCGGAGTTCGCGGACGCCCAGGCTGTCCACACCGATCCGGACGATCCGGACGATCTCCTCTGCGCTCATCACGGCCGCCTTGGACAGCCATTCGAGGCCCTCGGCGGGCATGCAGTAGGTGCAGCGGAGGTTGCACTTGTCCGTCAGCGACAGGCGCATATCGGTGGCGACGCGGCCGTAGCGGTCCACCAGGCCCGCGGGCAGCCCGGCCGGGCGTCCGGCAGGCTGCGGCGCCTGCGGACCGGTGCCGCCCTCCGGGCGGGGCTGGGGCATGCCAAGCTGAACAGTCATAGTGTCAGGCTACGCCACCTGCGCCGGGGCATCACCGCCCGGCCGCCGCGACCTGCCGGGAACCCACGCTGTGAATCCTGCAGGGAACCCACACCGTGAATCCGGACAGCGAATCTATGCTGGGAGGATGAAGACCCCGCAGCAGCCGTTGGCACAGCGACCGGGCATGTCCGGGCCGGATTTCGTGGGCCCGCGCGTGTCCCGCTGGGCGGCGGCCTCCGGGCTGGCGGCGGTAGGAGCCGGCGTGGCCGCCGGGGAGCTCGCGGCCGGGTTGCTGAGTCCCTCGGTCTCTCCCGTGACGGCCGTGGGCGGCGCCGTGATCGACGCCGTCCCGCCCGGCGTCAAGGAATGGGCCATCTCCCTGTTCGGCACCGCCGACAAGCTCGCCCTGCTCACCGGCATGGGTCTGGCGATCGCCATGCTGGCCGCCGTCGCCGGGGTCCTGGAACTGCGCCGACGCTTCGCCGGGGCCGCCGTCGTCGCGGTGTTCGGCCTCGCCGGACTCGCCGCGGTGCTGGGCCGGCCGGAGGCGGACGGGGCTGCCGTGCCCGCCCCGCTGCTGGCCGCCGCCGTCGCCGTTGTGCTGCTGCGCTGGCTGATCGGTGCGCTCCGTGACTGGCGGACGACGGCGGGGGAGACGCGCGGTACGACGGCGTCGGAGAGATTGTCGGCGTCGGAGACATCAGTGGCCGAGACATCGCCGGCACCGGACACGCGGTCTGCGGCCACCCGACGACGGTTCCTCCGCAGCTTCTCCATCACGGCGGGAGGCGCGGCCGTCGGCGGCGTCCTCGCCGGCACGCTCCGCGGCGCCACCGCCGCTGTCACGGGCTACCGCAGCACCCTGGCGCTTCCCGCCCCCGCCTCGGCCGCCCCGCCCGTTCCCGCCGGCGCGGACCAGCAGCTGCTTGGCCAGGGCCCTCTGGTGACCCCGGCGGACGACTTCTACCGGATCGACACCGCCCTGCGCGTCCCCGTGGTGGACCCCCGGACCTGGAAACTCACGGTCACCGGGATGGTGGATCGGCCGGTGGAGCTCGACTTCCAGGCGTTGCTCGCCAAACCCCTGATCGAACGGCACATGACCATCGCGTGCGTGTCCAACGAGGTGGGCGGGGACTTGATCGGCAACGCCCGGTGGCTGGGCTGGCCGGTCCGCGAGCTGCTGGCACAGGCCGGCCCGCAACAGGGCGCGGATATGGTGCTCTCCCGCAGCGTGGACGGCTGGACCGCCGGGTCGCCACTGGAGGCCCTCACGGACAACCGGGACGCGATCCTGGCTATCGGCATGAACGGCGCCCCGCTGCCGCTGGAACACGGCTTCCCGGTGCGGCTGGTGGTCCCCGGACTCTACGGCTACGTCTCGGCCACCAAGTGGCTCACCGAGCTGAAGGTCACCCGCTTCGCCGCCGACGAGGGCTACTGGACCCCGCGCGGCTGGAGCGAGCGAGGTCCGATCAAGACCTCGTCCCGGATCGACGTGCCCCGCGCGGGCCGGAAGGTCCCGGCCGGGACGGTGACCTTCGGCGGGGTGGCCTGGGCCCAGCACCGGGGGATCCGCGGCGTGGAGGTGCGGGTGAACCGCGGCGACTGGAAGGCCGCCGAGCTGGCCCCCGGCATCTCCGCTGACACCTGGCGGCAATGGAAACTGGCCCTGCCGCTGGGGCCGGGCAGCTACGAGGTGCAGGTCCGCGCCACGGACGCCACCGGAGCCGTTCAGGTGGAGGCGCAGGCCCCCGTCGCGCCGGACGGAGCCACCGGATACCACACGGTTACAGTTGACGTGACCTCCTAGCCGGAGCGCCGCCAGACCCCTGCCACACCAGAACCCCAGTCCGCCGAACCGAAGGACACGCACCCATGCACTCCCGACCCCAGCCCGCCGCGGCGGGACCGGCCAGCGTCGAGGCGCACCGGGACAAGGTCCGCGCACTGCTGGCAGGCCTCGCCGTCCGCACCGACCTCGTGCCGCTGGCCGAAGCGCTGGGCCGCGGACTGGCCCGCGACATCACCGCGCCGCTGGACCTCCCGCCGTTCGCCAACTCGCAAATGGACGGATACGCAGTGCGCAGCGCGGACGTCGCCGAGGGCGGAGCTGAGCTGCGCGTCACCGACCCGGTGCCCGCGGGCGCCCAACCCGCCGCCCTGGCCGCCGGGACCGCGGCTCCGATCATGACCGGGGCGATGATCCCGCCGGGCGCGGACGCCGTCGTACCGATCGAAGCGGCCGAGCCGGACGTCTTCCCCGAACCGGGCAGCCCTGCCACCGTCCGGCTGCCCGGCACGGCCGCGGGAAGCTACGTCCGCGCCGCCGGCAGCGACATCGCCACCGGCACCCGGGCACTGGCCGCCGGCACCTACCTGGGACCCGGGCAGCTGGGACTGCTCGCCGCCCTGGGCCTCGCCGAGGCGCCGGTGCACCCCGCCCCGACCGTGCTGCTGGTCACCACCGGCGACGAGGTGGTGGCACCGGGCGACCCGCTGGAGGCCGGCAAGATCTACGACGCCAACTCCACCCTGCTCGACTCCGGGCTGCGGCAGGCTGGCCTGGCCGTCACCCGCGCCGGCATCACCGCCGACGACCCGGACACCCTCGAGCGGCTGCTCCGCGCCCACGCGCCCGCGGTGGACCTCATCATCACCACCGGCGGCGTCAGCAAGGGCGCCTACGAGGTGGTCCGGCAGGCCCTGGAGGGCCACGGCGTCGAATTTGGTTCCGTCGCCATGCAGCCGGGCGGGCCCCAGGGGCTGGGCACCTTCGACGGCGTCCCGGTGCTGTGCTTCCCCGGCAACCCGGTCAGTTGCCTGGTCTCCTTCGAGATGTTCCTCCGTCCCGTCCTCACCGGACTGCTCGGCAGCCCCGCACCCCGGACCGCCGTCCGCGCCCGGCTGGCCGCACCGCTGACCTCGCCCGCTGCCAAACACCAGGTCCGGCGCGGCACCCTCAACCCGGACGGCACCGTGCACCTGGAGGGCGGCGCAGGCTCACACCTGGTGCATGCCCTGGCCCTGTCCAACGCCCTGGTGCACGTCCCGGCCGGTACCGCGGACCTCGCCGCCGGCGATGAGGTGGAAGTATGGGTGCTGTGAACGACGCAGAACTCTCCCCGCCCGCGCTGACCCATCTCCGCCGGGACGGCACCGCCCAGATGGTCGATGTCTCCACCAAGGCCGAGACCACCCGCGAGGCCACCGCCACCGCCACCGTGCACAGCACCGCGGAGGTCCTCTCGCTCCTTGGGTCGGGGGACCTGCCCAAGGGCGACGCGCTCGCCGTCGCCCGGGTCGCCGGCATCATGGCCGCCAAGAAGACGCCGGAGCTGATCCCGCTGTGCCACCCGCTGCCCATCAGCAAGGTCACGGTGGACTTCGAGCTCGGCACGGACACCGTCACCGTCTTCGCCACCGTGAAGACCCGCGGCGTGACCGGGGTGGAGATGGAGGCCCTCACCGCGGTCTCGGTCGCCGCCCTGAGCGTCTACGACATGATCAAGGCAGTCGACAAGCACGCCGTGCTGACCGACATCAAGGTGCTGGCCAAGAGCGGCGGCAAGAGCGGGGACTGGACCCTGTGAGCAGCCACGAATCCCACCAGCACCCCGAACCTCACACCCACGGGGAACCCCACACGCACGGGGAGCCCCACACCCACGGCGAAGTGACCGGCCGGAAGGCCGGCATCGTGATCGCCTCCACCCGCGCCGCGGCCGGAGTCTACGAGGACCTCACCGGCCCCGTCATCGCGGACTGGCTCACCGAGCACGGCTTCGAGACCTACCCGGCAATGGTGGTCCCCGACGGCGAACCGGTTGGCGCAGCCCTGCGCGCCCTGCTCAGCCAGCGCCCCTCGGTGATCATCACCAGCGGCGGCACCGGCCTCAGCCCCACCGACGCCACCCCGGAACAGACCCTGCCGCTGCTGGACCGCGAGATCCCCGGCATCATGGAGGGGCTGCGGGCCGTCGGCGCCGCCAAGACACCCACCGCGCTGCTCAGCCGCGGCCACGCCGGCGCCGCGGGCACCACCTTCATCGTCAATTTGCCCGGATCGCCCAAGGGCGTGATGGACGGCCTGGGCGTCCTCGACCCGATCCTCGGCCACCTCTGCGACCAGCTGGAAGGCACCCATGGGCACTGACGCCACCAACCCCAACGCCACCGCAGCCGACAGCACCACTTCTGGCAGCACCACCTCCAACGGCACCGTCGGCGGCGCCAGCTTCGACATCGTCCACGCCGTCCTCAGCGCCGAGCCCATCTCCGTCGACCAGGCCATCGCCGCCGTGGAGTCGGACACGGCCGGCGCGGTGGTCAGCTTCAGCGGCGTCGTGCGCAACCACGACGGCGGCAAGCCGGTGGACCGGCTGAGCTACAGCGCGCACCCCACCGCCCACCAGGTGATGGCCGACGTCGTCGCCGGGCTCGTCGCCGAGCACGCGGCCGCCGGCACGGACTCCAAGCCGGTCCGGATCTGGGCCGCGCACCGCACCGGCATGTTGGAAATCGGCGACCCGGCCCTCGTCTGCGCCGTCTCCGCCGCGCACCGCGGACGGGCCTTCGACGTCTGCGCCGAACTGGTGGACCGGATCAAGGAACGGGTTCCGATCTGGAAGGAACAGTTCTTCAGCGACGGCACCGTCGAATGGGTGGGGGCGGGGGAGTAGCGCCACCCGCGGCTTGTGCCCCCGTTACGCGGGGCCGCCGGTCCGGGGGTAACGGTTCCGGCCGGTCATCGCCCCGGCGGTAGGGTTGATGGCATGACCGAACAACTCGCCGTCGCCGTCCTGGGCGCCAACGGACGCATGGGCGCGGAGGCCGTCAAGGCCATCGACGCCGCCGAAGACCTCACCCTCGTCGCGGCCCTGGGCCGGGGCGACTCCCTCGAGACCCTCACGGAGGCCGGCGCGCAGGTCGTCGTCGACCTGACCGTTCCCGAGAGCACCGAGGCCAACGTCCGCTTCGCCGTCGAGAACGGGATGCACGCCGTCGTCGGCACCACCGGCTGGGACGCCGGGCGCCTGGAGCGGCTCACCTCCCTCCTCGCCGGCCGGCCGGAGACCGGGGTGCTGATCGCCCCCAACTTCGCGCTGGGCTCGGTCCTGGCCTCCGCCTTCGCCGCCAAGGCCTCCCGCTACTTTGAATCGGTCGAGATCATCGAACTGCACCACCCGGACAAGGTGGACGCCCCCTCCGGCACCGCCGTGCGCACGGCCCAGCTCATCGCCGCCGAGCGCGACGCCGCCGGTGTCGCCCCCAGCCCCGACGCCACCACCAGCGAGCGCCCCGGCGCCCGCGGCTGCGACGTCGACGGCGTCCGGGTTCACAGCGTACGGCTCCGCGGCCTGGTGGCCCACCAGGAGGTCCTGCTCGGCGGCCCCGGCGAGCAGCTGACCTTCCGCCACGACTCGTTCGACCGCGCCTCCTTCATGCCCGGCGTGCTGCTGGGTGTCCGCAATGTCGCGGCGCACCCGGGCCTCACCGTGGGCCTGGACGGCTACCTGGACCTGGGCCTCTGATGGCGAACGTCCTGGCCGCCTTCAAGGCAAACCGCACCAAGATCTGGGTGGGCGCGGTGACGCTCCTGCTCGTCTTCTATTTGGTGGTCTCGCTGCAGCGCTCGGTGCTGCTGCTCGGCGACCCCAACGTGGTGGCCAAGGCCCTGGGCCTGGCCTACCTGCTGCTGCCCGTCGTCGGGGCCTGGGCGCTGGTGCGGGAACTGCTCTTCGGCGCCCGGACCGAACGCCTGGCCAAGATCCTCGAGGCCGAGGGCGGCCTGCCGGAGGACACCCTGCCGCGCACCCCCGCCGGGCGGATCATCCGCGAGGCCGCGGACGCCGAATTCGAGAAGTACCGCATTGAGGCGGAAGCCGCGCCGGAGGACTGGCGGTCCTGGTTCCGGCTCAGCTGCGCCTACGACGCCGCCGGCGACCGGAAGCGCGCCCGCGCGGCCATGCGCGACGCCGTCCGCCTGTACCGCGACGGCGGGAACACCGGGGAACGCCCGGCCTAGCGGCCGGCGAGTGTCCGGCCCCGGCCCAGCAGGTTCGCGCCGTGGCCGGCCCACTCCAGCGGTCCGCGCCAGGACAGCGTCGCGAAGACCCAACCCAGCGCCAGGACGGCCAGCGCCTGCGCCCAGAAGACGCAGTCGGGGCTCCATCCGGACGGCAGCGGGTGACCGTGCAGGGACGCCATGACGCACACGTGCGCCGTGTACAAGCTGAGCGTCATCGCGCCGGCGCCGCGCAGCGGGCGGAGCAGGTCCAGCTCCACCCAGTCCGCCAGGCGGGCCAGCAGCAGGCACGCGCCCAGCACGGCGGCTGCGACCCCGGAGGTGTGCAGCAGGTCCAGGCTTGTGCCCGAGTGCGGGGCGGCGGTGGCCAGCCACCAGGCCGAGCCCGACTGGTCCACGCCCGCCAGATTGACCTGCAGCAGGGACGCCAGCGGATAGTCGGGGTCACCGATGGCCGCCTGCAGCGCCGCCCGGCCGCCCCGGTCCTCCATCAGCACCCCTGCGAACCACTTCGCGAACACGGCGGCGGCCGTGCCGGCGGCCACCAGACTGACCTGCAGGCCGGCCCGGCCCAAAGACAGGCGGCCGAGCGCGAGCCCGATCAACAGGTACGTCAGCCACTGCACCACCGGGTAGTAGCCGGTGAGTAACAGGTCGCCGGCCACCCGGGCGGGCTCCGCGAGATCGGCCCAGCCGGAGTTGTGCCCCAGTTGAAGCGGCGGCTCCGGTGCCAGCAGCCACGGGCGCAGCAGGTAGGCGAGCACCGGGCTGGCCAGCAGCCACCCGGCGGCGAACGCCAACAGGCGCCCGGGCCGCATCCCGAGGAAGGGCAGGATGCAGAGGAACAGGACGGCGTAATGCACCAGGATGACGGCGATGTTCACCTCCAAGGCCCCGAGGCTGAGCCCGACGGCGGCCACCACCAGCGCCCGCAGGGCCACCCCGCGCCGTGCCGCCCACAGCTCTCGCCCGGCGTACGGCTGCTCCTTGCCGGTCGACAGCGCCAGTCCCACCCCGGCCAGGACCGCGAACAACGCCGCCGCCCGGCCCGAGAACGCCAGGCCCACCCAAGTGGGAGTGAGCGCCGCGTCGGCCTCGAAGGTTGGCAGGATGTGGGTGGCCATCATCCCCAGCAACGCCAGGCCCCGGGCGGCGTCGACGCCGGTCAGGCGGGGCGTCCGGGGCGTTCCGCCGGCGGTCCTGGAACGGGCAGCGGTACCGCGGGAGGTCATGCCTCGATGGTCTCACGAGGGGCGGTCGCGACTCTTGTATTAGAATATATGTTCGAATAGGATGGGCGGCATGAACCATCCACCCGAACCGCAGCCGTCCGGGTTCGGGCCGTCCTCCGGGGTCCTCAAGGCCATGAGCCCCGGCGTCGTCGATTTCCTGTTCCGCCGCCTGGTGGCCGGGGAGGCCGCGGAGGACCTCACCTGGCACAACGAGGGAACCGCCCTGTCCGCCCAGCAGCCCGGCGCCGAACTGGCACGCCGGCTCGCCGAAACCGATGTCGAGGCGCTCACGCCGATCGAGCTCTTCCACTACGTCCGCGCGGCGCAGCGGCTGGCCGCCTGGGCGGAGTCGCTGCGGGAGCAGGCGGTGGGCCGCTACTGCGCCGCACCCGGCGCCGCGGCGGGCGCCGCGCCCGAACGAGGATGATGCGCGTCACGTTGCCGTTATTGTCCTAACACTGCGGGGACAAGGTAACGTTTTTGCCATGGCTGACTCTGACATTCGCTCGTACACGTTTGGAACCCTCGTGACCGCCATGGTCACGCCGTTCACGAACGATGGTGACGTCGATTATCAGAAGTCCGCCGAACTGGCCTCCAAGCTCGTCGACGACGGCAACGACGCCCTCGTCATCTCCGGCACCACCGGCGAGACGTCCACCCTGGAGGATGACGAGAAGGAAAAGCTGTTCCGCGTCATCGTCGAGGCGGTGGGGGACCGGGCCAAGGTCATTGCCGGCACCGGCACCAACCACACCTCGCACTCGATCGAGATGGCCAAGCGGGCCGCCAAGGCCGGCGCCCACGGCCAGCTGATCGTCACCCCGTACTACAACAAACCCAGCCAGGCCGGCATCCAGGCTCACATCGAGGCGGTCGCCGACGCGGCGGACCTGCCCGTCATGGTCTACGACATCCCCGGCCGCGCCGGCGTCCCGATCCTTCCTGAGACCATGATCCGGCTGGCGGACCACCCCCGGATCGTCGCCCTCAAGGACGCCAAGGCCGACTTCGCCGCCGTCACCAAGGTGCTGGCCAACACGGACCTTGACGTCTACTCCGGCGATGACGGCCTCACCCTGCCCTGGATGGCCGCCGGCGCCGTCGGGCTCGTCAGTGTTTCCGCGCACGTCGCGACCCGGCAGTTCCGGGCCATGATCGACGCCGCGCTTGCGGGCGACTTCGCCACCGCCCGCACCCTACATTTCGAACTGGACCCCGTGGTCCGTGCAGTGATGACCCACATTCAGGGCGCTGTAGCTGCGAAGCAAGTTCTCAAGTGGCAGGGAGTCCTGCCCAACTCGGTTGTCCGTTTGCCCCTCGTGGAGCCGGGCGAAGCCGAGATCGAAACAATCCGCGAGGACTTGGCGGAGGCCGGGCTCGTCTACGCCTGATCCGGCCCCGCGCCGCATCACGCCCCGACCTGCCATGCCCCGCCTGGAAAGTAGTGCACTATGACCCAAACCGCCCTCCCCGGCCTCGTCACGCCGCCGAAACTGGCCGCCAATACCCTGCGGATCGTCCCGCTGGGCGGCCTCGGCGAGATCGGCCGCAACATGACGGTCTTCGAAATCGGCGGCAAGCTGCTGATCGTTGACTGCGGCGTCCTCTTCCCCGAGGAGACCCAGCCCGGCGTCGACCTGATCCTCCCGGACTTCTCCTACATCGAGAAGCGCCTGGACGACGTCGTCGCCGTCATCCTCACCCACGGCCACGAGGACCACATCGGCGCCGTCCCGTACCTGCTGCGCCTGCGCAACGACATCCCCCTCGTCGGCTCGCAGCTGACGCTGGCGCTGATCGAAGCCAAGCTGCAGGAACACCGGATCAAGCCGACCACCATGATCGTCAACGAAGGCCAGGTCGAGAAGTTCGGCCCCTTCGAGTGCGAGTTCGTGGCCGTCAACCACTCCATCCCGGACGCCCTCGCGGTCTTCCTGCGCACCGCCGGCGGCACCGTGCTGCACACCGGTGACTTCAAGATGGACCAGCTGCCCCTCGACGGCCGCATCACCGACCTGCGCCACTTCGCCAAGCTCGGCGAGGAAGGTGTTGACCTGTTCCTCTCGGACTCCACCAACGCCGACGTTCCCGGCTTCACCACCGCGGAAAAGGAGATCGGCCCCACCCTGGACCGCCTCTTCGGCCAGGCGTCCAAGCGCATCATCGTCGCCTCCTTCTCCTCGCACGTGCACCGCGTCCAGCAGGTGCTCGACGCCGCGGCCAACCACAACCGCAAGGTCGCCTTCGTGGGCCGGTCCATGGTCCGCAACATGGCCATCGCCGCCAAGCTCGGCTACCTCGAGGTGCCCGCCGGCATCCTGGTGGACATCAAGAACATCGACAACCTGCCGGACAACCGCGTGGTGCTGATGTCCACCGGTTCCCAGGGCGAGCCGATGGCCGCGCTGTCCCGCATGGCCAACGGCGACCACCGCGTCGTCGTCGGCCAGGGCGACACCGTCATCCTGGCCTCCAGCCTGATCCCGGGCAACGAGAACGCCGTCTTCCGCATCATCAACGGCCTGCTCAAGCTCGGCGCGGACGTGATCCACAAGGGCAACGCCAAGGTGCACGTCTCCGGCCACGCCGCCGCCGGCGAGCTGCTCTACTGCTACAACATCCTCGAGCCGCTGAACGCCATGCCGGTGCACGGCGAGACCCGGCACCTGATCGCCAACGGCAAGATCGCCCTGGACTCCGGCGTGCCGGAGGAAAGCATCCTGCTGGCCGACAACGGCACCGTGATCGACCTGCGCGACCACGAGGCGGACATCGTCGGCCAGGTCGAGGTCGGCTTCGTCTACGTCGACGGCTCCAGCGTCGGCGAGGTCACCGAGGCGGACCTCAAGGACCGCCAGACGCTCGGCGACGAGGGCTTCATCTCGATCGTTACCGTCATCCACCGCGCCACCGGCAAGGTCGTCTCCGGCCCGGAGATCCACGCCCGCGGCGTTGCCGAGGACGACTCGGTATTCGACGAGATCATCCCGAAGATCAACGCCGCGCTCGAGGACGCCGTCAAGAACCGCGACCACACCACGCAGCAGCTGCAGCAGGTCGTCCGCCGGGTCATCGGCACATGGGTCAACCGCAAGCTGCGCCGCAAGCCGATGATCATCCCGGTGGTCCTCGAGGCGTAGGCCCCGGCAGCACCAGAAGCACCAGAACGGCTCCTCCCGCCGGTTCCGCCCCCGCGCGGCCCGGCCGGGGGAGCCGTCCGGCGTTAACCGGCCCCTCCGTGCCGTGAGCCCGCTGTGCCGTGAATCCGCCGGGGACGGGGGAGCGCCGAGCCGTGAGCCCGCCGGGCCGGGGAGCGCCAACATGGCCCGCTCCGCCCCGGAAATCCGGGGCATCCGGCCGGTCCTCGGGTACCGTGGCAGGTATGGCGACACGAACTACTTCCGCGCCTAGAGGCAACTCAAGCGGCAGCCCGCGGGGCAAATCAGGCACATCTTCGGCCAAAGGCTCCGGCGCAGCCGCGTCCAAATCCCGCACGCAGGGGACGGCCCGTACCCGGCAGATGGCCGCCGTCGAACCGCACCAGCCCTGGCTGGTCCGCGTCGTCGCGGGCGCCTGGCTCGGCGTCGGGCACGTCCTGGGCGCCGGGATCCGCCGCATCGGCTCCGACGTCAGCGACCTCCACCCCGAGGACCGCCGCGACGGCGCCGCCCTGTTCAACCTGGTCCTCGGCGTCTTCGTGGCCACCTTCGCCTGGTGGGGCTTCCGCGGCTGGTTCCCGGACCTGGTCTACGGCATCGTCAACGGCACCTTCGGCTGGATGACCCTGCTGCTGCCGCTCATGCTGTTCGTCTGCGCCTTCCGGCTCTTCCGCCAGCCGGTGGACGGCCGCGGCAACAACCGCGTCGGCATCGGCTTCCTCATCATGACCTTCGCCGGCTGCGGCCTCGCCCACATCATCGGCGGCCAGCCCGGCGTCGCCGAGGGCTTCGACGGCCTCCGCCGCGCCGGCGGCATGCTCGGCTACCTCGCCGCCGCGCCGCTGGCCACCATCCACCCCGCGGTCCCGGTGGCCCTCTACAGCCTGCTCGCGTTCACTTCCTTGTTGATCGTCACCGCCACGCCGTTCGGCGCCATTCCCTCCCGGATCCGCGGCGCCTACGAACACCTCATGGGCATCGACCTCCGGGACGAACCGGAGACCGACGCCCACGACCGCAGCTACCTCTACGAGAACGACGCCCCCGCGCCGAAGAAGCAGCGCAGGCGGCTCTTCGGCAAGGACCAGGACGCCGCCGACGCCCGCCTCGAGGGCTACGTCGGCGACGAGGCCTTTGAGCACGCCGTCGTCGACGACGAACCCGACGACGCCCACGACGACGGCGGCCGCCGCGGCCGCAAGGCACCCGCCGTCGCGCCCGGCGTGCGCCGGCCCACCCAGGCCGAGATCGCCGTCGAGAAGATCAAGGCCGCCCAGGGCCTGGGCACAGCGGCGGACAGCGCCGCCGCTCCGGAGAACGCCACCGAAGCCATCCCGCAGATCACCCCCGGCATGATTGCCGCCGGGTCCGTCACCCCGGGCGCCGCGGCCGCCGCGGCCAAGGTGCCGGCCAACCCCGTCGCCCCCGTGCCGCAGCCCACCCCGATCCCGCAGCGGACCGAGCAGCTCTCCCTCGCCGGCGACGTCACCTACACGCTGCCGGCCTCGGACTTCCTGACGCCGGGCTCCATCCCCAAGGAGCGCACGGAGGCCAACGACGCCGTCGTCGCCGCCCTGACCGACACCCTGCAGCAGTTCAACGTGGACGCGACCGTGACCGGCTTCAGCCGCGGCCCCACCGTCACCCGGTACGAGATCGAACTCTCGCCCGGCACCAAGGTCGAACGTGTCACCGCCCTGTCCAAGAACATCTCCTACGCGGTGGCCAGCTCCGACGTCCGGATCCTCAGCCCCATCCCGGGCAAGTCCGCGATCGGCATCGAGATCCCCAACACGGACCGCGAGACGGTCTCCCTGGGCGATGTCCTCCGCAGCCAGAACGCCCGCCGCACGGACCACCCGATGGTGATGGGCGTCGGCAAGGACGTCGAGGGCGGCTACGTCGTGGCCAACCTCGCCAAGATGCCGCACCTGCTCGTGGCCGGTGCCACCGGTGCCGGTAAGTCCTCGTTCGTGAACTCGATGATCACCTCGATCCTGATGCGTTCCACCCCGGACGAGGTGCGCATGGTCATGGTCGACCCCAAGCGCGTGGAACTGACTGCCTACGAGGGCGTCCCGCACCTGATCACCCCCATCATCACCAACCCCAAGAAGGCCGCGGAGGCGCTGCAGTGGGTCGTCCGCGAAATGGACGCCCGCTACGACGACCTGGCCAACTACGGCTTCAAGCACATCGACGACTTCAACAAGGCCGTCCGCGCCGGGAAGGTCCACCCGCCCGTGGACTCCAAGCGCGTCATCCGCCCGTACCCGTACCTGCTGGTGATCGTGGACGAGCTCGCCGACCTGATGATGGTCGCCCCGCGCGACGTCGAAGACTCGATCGTGCGCATCACCCAGCTGGCCCGCGCCGCCGGCATCCACCTGGTGCTCGCCACGCAGCGGCCCTCGGTGGACGTCGTCACCGGCCTGATCAAGGCCAACGTCCCGTCCCGGATGGCGTTCGCCACCTCATCGGTCACCGACTCCCGCGTCGTCCTCGACCAGCCCGGCGCGGAGAAGCTGATCGGCCAGGGCGATGCGCTCTTCCTGCCGATGGGCGCCTCCAAGGCCATGCGCGTCCAAGGCGCCTGGGTCACCGAATCCGAGATCCACAAGGTGGTCGAGCACGTCAAGGGCCAGCTGCAGGCCGTCTACCGCGAGGACGTCGCCCCCGAGGCGGAGAAGAAGCAGATCGACGACGACATCGGAGACGACCTGGAGGTGCTGCTGCAGGCCACCGAACTCGTGGTCACCACGCAGTTCGGCTCCACCTCGATGCTGCAGCGCAAGCTCCGCGTCGGCTTCGCGAAGGCCGGCCGGCTCATGGACTTGCTCGAATCCAGGGGAGTGGTGGGACCCTCCGAAGGTTCCAAGGCCCGCGACGTGCTGGTCAAGCCGGACGACCTCGCGGCCGTGCTGGCGGCCATGAAGGGCCAGGACGCCCCGGCCGCGGCCGACTCGCAGACCGCAGCGCTGAGCGATAACGCCAACGCCAACATCGCCCAGGGCGGCTACGCCGAGGACCTGGTGGCGGCGGACCTGGACAATCGGGCCCAGAGCGTCGAATACTACGACGGCGCGGACGGCGGCGAGGACGAGGGCTCCGAGGACGCCTGGTCGCTCACCGGCCGGTAACCGGTGCAGACGGTAGCCTAAGAGAGTGACTAGCGCAGAGAACAACCCGGGGTCCGCCCCGCAGATCTGGAACCTGCCCAACATCCTGACGATGCTGCGGATCGCGCTGGTGCCCTTCTTCATCTGGTGCCTCGTCGCGGACGCCCCCGGCCTGCACGCCGGCAACGGGCCGTGGCGCTGGGCCGCCGTCGCCGTCTTCGCCGTCGCGATCTACACCGACAAGCTCGACGGCGACATCGCCCGCAGCCGCGGCCTGGTCACCGACTTCGGCAAGATCGCTGACCCCATCGCGGACAAGCTGCTGATCGGCTCCGCCCTGGTGATGCTCTCCCTGCTGGGCGAGCTGCCCTGGTGGGTGACCGCCCTGATCCTGATCCGCGAGTGGGGCATCACCGCCCTGCGCTTCTTCGTCATCCGCTACGGAGTGATCCCCGCCTCCCGCGGCGGCAAGCTCAAGACCGTGGTGCAGACCGCCGCGATCTTCCTCTACGTCGTCCCGCTCGCCGCGATCGCCCCGTGGCTGGGCGTGCTCGGCTTCATCGTGATGCTCGCGGCCCTCGCCATCACGGTCTGGACCGGCGCCGAGTACGTCATCGAGGCCATGAAGCTCCGCGCCCGCGGCATCAAGGCACAGCAGCAGAAGATCCAGGAGGGCGCCCCGTGACCGGCCCCCTGCACCCGGAAGCACACCCGAACTTGCACCGCCTTGCCGGCGAAGCCGTGCAGCGGTCCGTGGCCGCCGGGCTGACGGTGGCCACGGCCGAGTCGCTCACCGCCGGCATGGTCGCCGCCGTCCTCGCCGACACCCCCGGCGCCTCCGCGATGCTCCGCGGCGGCGTCGTCGCCTACGCCAACGAGGTCAAGGCAGCGCTGCTGGGCGTCCCTGAGGCCCTCCTCGACACGGCCGGATCGGTCGACGGCGACGTTGCCGCCGCCATGGCCGCGGGCGCCCGCCGCGCGTGCGGCGCCGACGTCGGCGTCTCCACCACCGGCGTCGCCGGCCCCGACGCCCACGACGGCAAGCCCGTGGGCACCGTCTTCATCGGGGTCGCCACGGCGGAGGGAGCGGCGTCCTACCCCTACCGCTTCGAAGGCAGCCGGCAGGAGATCCGGGCGCTCTCCTGCGGCGCCGCACTCGAGCGGCTGCTCGACGCCGTCGGCGGTGCTACCGGCCCGTAAAGTAACGGGGAACAAAACGTGATTTCGAATAGTTGTTACATTGTGTCGCCATCGAAGAAGGGCGGCGCATAGGATGAAGTCACCGAGACGTTCGCACCGAAACGGCGAACCGACCAACGAGGGAGCAAGGCGATACAGATGGTAAAGCAGCCCGTATCCGTTAACGGCGTTGTCCGCTGGAAGGATGTGGGCCTCGCCGATCAGGCTAAGAGCGAACAGAAGGAGCGCAAGATGGTTGTACTTCGTCACGAAATTGGCGATGTCCTGCGCGACGTCCGCCAGCGCCAGGGCCGTACCCTCCGCGAAGTCTCGCACAGTGCCCGAGTATCCCTGGGCTACCTGAGCGAAGTGGAGCGCGGCCAGAAGGAAGCCTCCTCGGAGCTGCTCTCCTCGATCTGCACGGCCCTCGATGTTCCGCTCTCCAGCATGCTCCGCGAGGTCAGCGACCGTGTCGCCGTGGCCGAGGGCGTGGCAGTGCCGGACACCGTTCCGCAGGAATTCTCCCAGCGGTACGGCCGTGACCTGGACACTGAACTGAACGACGAACTGGGAACCGGACTGCTCTCGGGCGCCCGCTAAACCCAGCGTCACCACAAGCATAGAAAAGGTCCCCGGCGGTGTGCCGGGGACCTTTTGCGTGCCCCTGTAGGTCTTTTAGAGCTCTTCGTCGCGCGGGAAGCCGTCCCGTTCGTAACTGGCGTTGAGCCGGGCCATGTACCCGGCGAAGGCCGCCAGGTCTCCGGCGGGCCACTCCGCCAGCCGGTCCCGGAACACCTCGCGCCGGGCGTCCTGCACCAGGTGCATCTTCTCCTCGCCCAAGGCCGTCAGGCTGATCGCCTGCGCCCTGCCGTCCAGCGGGTCCGCGGCCTTGGACACCAGGCCGAGTCCCTCCAGGAACGCCACCTGGCGGCTGACCGACGGCTTGCCCACGCCCAGCCAGGCCGCCAGCTCGGTCAAGCGGATCGGACCCCTCGTCCGGAGCACCGAGAGCAGGCCGTACGCGGCGGGTTCCATGTCCGGGTGCACCTCGCGGGAGAGCCGCTGCGAGACGGAACGGGCGCGCCGCCACAGCAGGCTCAGCTGGTGTTCCACCTCGGCAATGGACTCGTCGGGGGAGGCCGCGCCGGCCCCGGAACCCTGCTCCGGCGTGGTCTCGGCGTGGTCAATGGTGCTCATAGCAACCATTCTAGGGTCCGCACCGGGGTCCCCTTCCGTGAGAGACTTGTGCGGTGCGAATCAGCGACTTCTGGCGGCTCATGGACGACGAGTTCGGTGCCGGCTACTCCCGCGTCCTCAGCAGCTCCCTGGTCCTGGCCGGCGTCGGAGGACGCACCGCGGACCAGGCGCTGAGCGCCGGCATTCCGCCCAAACAGGTGTGGCTGGCCATGTGCGACGTCCAGGACGTGCCCGCGGAGCGCCGGCTGGGCCGCGACATCAAGCCCCGCGACCAAGGCCCGCTGAACTAGGCCCGGCGACGTTGGCCCGCTGACGTTGGTCTGGTGAACCAGGCCCGCCCCGTGGGCGCCCGGCCTCCCGGGGTAGCTGACACGCCGGGGGATTGTTCGAATATCTGTTCGGGTCGGGCTATGCTTTTTTCAGAGCGTTTTCCACATACGCGACGACGGCGGCAACTTTGTCAGTGGCTGCCCCTAACGTCGGTGATGACAGCAACGGCCGTGACGGCCACTCTCCAATGAGAAAGTTTTTGAGGTGTGAATCATGGCCGCAGCCCCGGATCGCCAGAAGGCGCTCGACGCAGCACTCGCCCAGATTGACAAGCAGTTCGGCAAGGGCTCGGTCATGCGCCTGGGCGATGAAGTCCGCGCCCCCATCGAGGTCATTCCCACCGGCTCCATCGCCCTGGATGTCGCCCTTGGCATTGGCGGCCTGCCCCGCGGCCGCGTCGTAGAGATCTACGGCCCCGAATCCTCCGGTAAGACCACCGTGGCGCTGCACGCCGTCGCCAACGCCCAGCGCCAGGGCGGCATCGCGGCCTTCATCGACGCCGAACACGCCCTGGACCCCGAATACGCCGCCAAGCTGGGCGTGGACACGGACGCGCTGCTCGTCTCGCAGCCGGACACCGGTGAGCAGGCCCTGGAAATCATGGACATGCTGGTGGGCTCCGGCTCGCTGGACATCGTCGTGATCGACTCCGTCGCCGCACTGGTGCCCCGCGCCGAAATCGAAGGCGACATGGGCGACAGCCACGTCGGCCTGCAGGCCCGCCTGATGAGCCAGGCCCTGCGTAAGATCACTGGCCGGCTGAGCCAGACCAAGACCACCGCCATCTTCATCAACCAGCTCCGCGAGAAGATCGGTGTCTTCTTCGGCTCCCCGGAAACCACCACCGGTGGTAAGGCGCTGAAGTTCTACGCCTCCATCCGCATCGACGTCCGCCGGATCCAGACCCTCAAGGAGGGCGCGGACTCGGTCGGCAACCGGACCAAGGCCAAGATCGTCAAGAACAAGATGGCCCCGCCCTTCAAGATCGCCGAATTCGACATCATCTACGGCCAGGGCATCTCCCGCGAGGGCGGCATCATCGACATGGGTGTCGAGCACGGCCTGATCAAGAAGTCCGGTTCCTGGTTCACCTACGACGGTGACCAGCTGGGCCAGGGCATGGAGAACTCCCGCCGCTTCCTCCGCGACAACCCGGAGCTGGCAGCGGAGCTCGAGCGCCTGATCAAGGAAAAGCTCGGCGTCGGCGTCAAGGCAGCCGACGCGGAAGAGTCGCCGAAGCTGAAGGCCGTTGACGGGTTCTAAGCCACGGGCTTCTCAGCCACCGGCGCCGGAGCTGGACGCCGACGCGGATCCCGCGTCGGTGGCCCGCACCATCATCTTGCGGCAGCTGACCGGCTCCGCCAAGAGCCGGCACCAGCTCGAGCGCAAACTCGCCGAGCGGAACATCCCCGAGGATGTGGCCGAGGCCGTGCTGGACCGCTTCGAGGCGGTCCGGCTGGTAGACGACGCGGAATTCGCCCGGACGTGGGTCAGGAGCCGCTCGGAGAACCGGAAGCTCGCCAGGGGAGCGCTGCGCCGGGAACTGGCCGAGAAGGGCGTCGCGGAGGACGCGGCGGCCGAGGCGCTCTCCCAGGTGACCGACGAGCAGGAAGACGCGGCCGCCCGCCAACTGGTGGAGCGGAAGCTCCGGTCCCTGCACGGCCTCGAGGACCGGGCGGAACGGGACAAGGCCGTCCGGCGGCTTGCGTCCATGCTCGCCCGGAAGGGTTACCAGCCCGGCCAGGCCTTCCGGATCGTCAACGAGGTCATCGACGCGTCGCTGCAGGATGGCGGCGCGGGTGACGGGCCGCCCTTCGATGATGGAGCCTGGCCCTAAGGCGGCGTTTTCCTCCGGAGCGCGCCGGCCGCGGCAGGTTTCGGTACGTCCGAGGTCCTAGGACGCCGCGCGCACGTCCGTCGCTGGCGCGTCCGTCGGGCGGCCGGCTGCTGACAAGTCGGGCTCGGCATCCCTGACGCCCTCCCACAGCCGGTCCAGGGACATCCCAAGGACCTCGGCCAATGCGGCGATCGTCGGGAAAGCAGGGGTGGCGATCCGGCCGGTCTCGATCTTCCGCAGCGTCTCGGGGGAGGCTCCGGCGGCCAGGGCCACCTCCAGCATCGACCGGTCGCCGCGGGCCTCGCGCAGCAGCGTGCCCAGGCGTTGGCCGCGGCGGACCTCGTCGGGGGAGAGTGGGAGTCTGACCATGACACCCAGTGTACCGGGATAATATGGACGGTATAGTTATTGGATGATCGAGATTCTCAACGCCGCCGAACTGGACCGGGCCCGCGGGTCCGGTGCCCTCGTCGCGGGCATCCTGCAGACCGTCAAGAGCCGCACCACCGTCGGCACCAACCTGCTGGACGTTGACCGCTGGACCAAAGAACTCATCGCCGCGGCCGGCGCCGTATCCTGCTACGTCGACTACGCGCCCTCCTTCGGCCGCGGACCGTTCGGCCACTACATTTGCACGGCCGTGAACGACGCCGTCCTGCACGGACTGCCCCACGACTACCGCCTGGCCGACGGTGACCTGCTCACCCTTGACCTCGCCGTCTCCAGGAACGGCATCGCCGCGGACTCGGCCATCAGCTTCCTCGTCGGCGAAGCGCGCCCCGCCGCGAGCGTCGCGATGATCGAGACCACCGAACGCGCCCTGGCCGCGGGCATTGCGGCGGCGAGACCGGGCGCCCGGATCGGCGACCTCTCGGCCGCCATCGGCGGGGTCCTCACCGCGGCCGGCTACCCGGTCAACACCGAATTCGGCGGCCACGGCATCGGCTCCACCATGCACCAGGACCCGCACGTGCCCAACACCGGCCGGCCCGGCCGCGGCTTCACGCTCAGGCCGGGACTGCTGCTGGCGCTGGAGCCCTGGATCATGGAGGACACGGCCACCCTGGTGACCGACGCCGACGGCTGGACGCTCCGCAGCGCCACCGGCTGCCGGACCGCCCACAGCGAACACACCATCGCCATCACGGAGAGCGGGGCCGAGATCCTCACCCTCGCCCCGCCCGCGTAGTCCGCGCCCCGGGCAGAGCCGGTACCCTTAACGGGTGAGTTTGACCATTCCCTCCCCAGCCGACAGCCCCTCGACGGACGCCGATTCCTCGGCGTCGGACGCGGCGGCCTCCGCGCCCGCCCGCACGTACCAGGTGCGCACCTTCGGGTGCCAGATGAACGTGCACGACTCCGAGCGCATGTCCGGCCTGCTCGAGGCCGCCGGGTACGTTCGCTCCGAGGGTGATCTTGCCGACGTCGTGGTCTTCAACACCTGCGCCGTGCGCGAGAACGCGGACAACAAGCTCTACGGCAACCTCGGCATCCTCCGCCCGGTCAAGGATGCGAACCCGGGCATGCAGATCGCCGTCGGCGGCTGCCTGGCGCAAAAGGACCGAGAGACCATCCTGAAGAAGGCGCCGTGGGTCGACGCGGTGTTCGGCACCCACAATGTCGGCGCCCTGCCGGCCTTGCTGGACCGGGCCCGCCACAACGACGAGGCGCAGCTGGAAATCCTCGAATCCCTCGACGTGTTCCCCTCCACGCTGCCCACCAAGCGCGACTCCGTCTACGCCGGCTGGGTCTCCATCTCCGTCGGCTGCAACAACACCTGCACCTTCTGCATCGTCCCGGCCCTGCGCGGCAAGGAAAAGGACCGCCGCCCCGGCGACATCCTCGCCGAAATCCAGGCCCTCGTGGACGACGGCGCCATCGAGGTCACCCTGCTGGGCCAGAACGTGAACTCCTACGGCGTCGAATTCGGCGACCGTCAAGCCTTCTCCAAGCTGCTGCGCGCCTGTGGGGAGATCCCCGGACTGGAACGCGTCCGGTTCACCAGCCCGCACCCCGCCGCCTTCACCGACGACGTCATCGAGGCGATGGCGGAGACCCCCAACGTCATGCCGCAGCTGCACATGCCCCTGCAGTCCGGCTCGGACAAGGTGCTCAAGGACATGAAGCGCTCCTACCGCTCCACCAAGTTCCTGGGCATCCTCGACAAGGTCCGGGACAAGATCCCGCACGCGGCGATCTCCACCGACATCATCGTCGGCTTCCCGGGGGAGACCGAGGAGGACTTCCAGGCCACCCTGGACGTCGTGGAACGCTCGCGCTTCGCCACCGCCTTCACCTTCCAGTACTCCAAGCGGCCCGGCACCCCCGCCGCCGACCTGCCCGAACAGCTGCCCAAGGCCGTGGTGCAGGAACGCTTCGAACGGCTCACCGCCCTGCAGGACCGGATCGCCGCCGAGGAAAACGCCCGCCAGGTAGGCCGCCGGGTCGAGGTCATGGTCACCGCCCAGCAGGGCCGGAAGGCGGGGGAGACCCACCGCCTCTCGGGCCGCGCGCAGGACCAGCGCCTGGTGCACTTCTCCGTGCCCGACGGCGCCGAGAGCCCCCGCCCCGGCGACCTCGTCACCGTCACGGTCACGGAAGCCGCGTCCTTCCACCTCATCGCTGACCCCGCGTCGCCCGAGGACTACCAGCTGCGCCGCTCCCGCGCCGGCGACGCCTGGGACCGGTCCCAGGCCGACTCCTGCGGCGCACCCGGCCCCGCCGCGGCCGGCGGTGGCAAGACCGGGGTGTCCCTCGGCATGCCCGCGCTGCCCGTGCGCGGCCGCTGACGCCGTGACCGGAGCCGAACTGTCCGCCGCCCCGCCGCCGGTAATCGCCGTCGTCGGCCCCACCGGCTCCGGGAAGTCCGACCTGGCAGTCGACCTCGCATTGGCGCTCGACGGCGAGGTGGTCAACGCGGACGCCATGCAGTTCTACCGCGGCATGGACATCGGCACCGCCAAGATCACTGATGCCGAGCGACGCGGCGTCCCGCACCACCTGCTCGACATCATGGACGTCACCAAGGAGGCCAGCGTCTCGGACTTCCAACGGCAGGCCCGGGAGGCCATTGACGGCATCCACGCCCGCGGGAAACGTGCCATCCTCGCCGGCGGATCCGGGCTCTACGTCCGGGCCGTCCTGGACGTCCTGGACTTCCCCGGCACGGACCCGGCGGTCCGTGCCCGGCTCGAGGCGGAGGAGGCGGCGGAAGGCCTGGCACCGCTGCGGGCCCGCCTGGAGCAGGTGGACCCGGTCTCGGCCGGGCGCCTGGGCGACGCCCGGCGGGTCATCCGTGCCCTCGAGGTGTACGAACTGACCGGCCGGCCCTTCAGCTCCTTCATGCCGGACCGCACCTACCACCGCCCGGCCGTCCAGATCGGCCTCGAGGTGGACCGGGAGCAGTTGCGCGAACGCCTCGCCGCCCGGGTGCACGCCATGGTGGACCGCGGCCTGCTCGAGGAGGTGCGACGGCTGGACGCCGAGGGCCTGCGCCGGGGCAAAACGGCCTCCCGCGCCCTCGGCTACGCCCAGTTCCTGAAGGTCCTCGACGGCGAATCCGACATCGCGCACGCCGCCGAGGACACCATCGCAGCCACCCGGAAGTTCGCCCGCCGCCAGCTCACCTGGTTCCGCGCCGACCCGCGGATCGCCTGGCTCGACTGGCAGGACCCTGACCTCGTGGCGAAGGCAACGCAACTGGCGTTGGTCCCGGCGGGAGGCGGCCCGGTAGCCTTGGACCATGGATGACACTCTCGCCGGAACTGCCGCTTCCACGGCCCACGCCGACACCACAGCACTGTCCGGGCTCGCCTTCTCCAAGGGCCACGGCACCGGCAACGACTTCGTCCTGATCGCGGACCCGCACGGGGCACTGGAAGTGACCGCCGAGCAGGTCGCGGCCCTCTGTGACCGGCACCGCGGCATCGGGGGCGACGGGCTGATCCGCGCGGTCCCCTCCCGGTTCCTGCCCGAGGGCACCGAACTGCTCGCGCAGCACCCGGAGGCGGAGTGGTTCATGGACTACCGCAACGGTGACGGATCGCTGTCGGAAATGTGCGGCAACGGCGTCCGGGTCTTCGTCCACTTCCTGGTCCAGCAGGGCCTCGTGGACCTGCCCGCCGGGGAATCCCTCGTGATCGGCACCCGCGCCGGCATCAAGACCGTCGTCCGCACCGCCTCCGGCTACGCCGTGGACATGGGCCCCTGGGAATTCATCTTCCCCGGCGAGGCCACCGCCCGGGCCATGGACTCCCTCGTCAGCGCCCACGGCCTCGACGTCGCCCGCCCCGCCCTCTCGGTCAGCATGGGCAACCCGCACACCGTCGTCGCCCTCGCCGAGCAGGCAGAACTGGACGCCACCGAACTGTTCGCCGCACCGCGCGTGGACCCGGAGCCGCCGCACGGAACCAACGTCGAGTTTGTCGTCCCCGCCGAGCCGCTGGTCCACGACGGCGTCGGCGCCATCAGCATGCGCGTCCACGAACGCGGAGTGGGCGAGACCCTCTCCTGCGGCACCGGCGCCTGCGCGGCCGCCGTCGCGATCCGGCACTGGGCCGGTCAGGGCGCGCCCGACGCCTGGAACGTCACGGTGCCCGGCGGCGTCGTCGGCGTGAAGTTCTTCGTCGCCCCGGACGGACACGAGCACGTCGAGCTCAGCGGCCCGGCCGTGATCGTCGCTAGCGGGACGCTTTCCTGACCCGAAGGATCCGGAACGACTTCGAGGTGCTCTCCCGGGTCACCGTGAAGCTGCTGTCCAGCTCCGTGCCCAGCCAGCGCTGCAGCGAATCCGAGCCGAGGTTCTTCTGCACCACCAGCCACGCCGACCCGCCCGGCGCCAGCCGCGGCAGCCAGAGCAGCAGCAGGGAATGCAGCTCGTCCTTGCCGATCCGGATGGGCGGGTTGGACCAGATGGTGTCGAAGCGCAGCTCCGGGTCCACCTCGCCGGGGGTGCTGGCCGTGACGTTCTCCAGGCCCAGCAGTGCCGCGTTTTCGTTGGTCAGGGCCACGCAGCGCTCGTTGACGTCCACGGCGTAGACGTGCGCGTGCGGGGCCTTCAGCGCCATCGTCAGCGCGATCGGACCCCAGCCGCAGCCGATGTCCAGCAGGTTTCCCTGCGGGGCCGGGGCAGGGACATCCGCCAGCAGCACCGCGGTGCCCTTGTCGACGCCGTCGGGACTGAAGATTCCGCTGGAGGTCTGCAGCTGCCGCGGCGCGCCGGCCAGTTCCACGGTGAGGGGCTTGCGGGTGAACGGCCCGGCCGGCTGGGCGCTGAAATAGTGTGCAGACTCCATAACGTGCCAGAGTAGTTGGCCGTCCGCGGGCTTGGGAAACCGGAAAGGTGCGCTCTGGTAAACTTGGAGGCATGTTCCTGATCTTCGAATAGCCGGCCACCAGGCACCGGCACGGGCGCCCCGCCTCAGCGGGTGATCCGCCCTCCAGCGACGCAGGCCCCGCCCTCCGCTGGACCCCTCCGGCCGCGGCGACCCGCGGCCTGTTCCGGCACTCATTCCAGCAATGCCGGAAACTCCACGCCTCGAAGATCCCACCGCACGGCCCCGCCGTCACCCGCGGAACCGACCGGCGTGCAGCACCGCCCGTGAGGAAACCTTCCAGGACCCACGGACCCCACCCGCCGCTCCGCCGAGGAGCCCGCCCGTCCGCGGCACCGCCGCCGCAGGACAGCCAGGAGGCACGGATGACCCCACATCGTCAGCCCAGCGCGAATTCCGCACCGCACCGCACCGATCAGCATTATTCTGAAATGGCAGACCCTTCAAAGGAGACCATGACCAGTCAGCCCAACACCGGACCCGATTCAGCAGCCCAGGACATGAGTCCTGCCGAGATCCAGGCTGTGATCGACCGGATTCTTTCCAAGGATTCCCCCGCCAAGGACACCGGCGCCGCCGACGCGGACACCGCCGAACCCCGCGCGGTCCTGGGCCGGGCCCAGGCCATCTCCGGCCTGGCCACCGAGCACGGCAGCTACGACGGCGACCAGCAGGACCTCGAAGAGCGCCGTGCCCTGCGCCGCACCGCCGGGCTGTCCACCGAACTCGAAGACGTCACCGAGGTCGAGTACCGGCAGCTCCGACTGGAGCGCGTGGTGCTGGCCGGCCTCTGGTCCGAGGGGACCCTGGCCGACGCCGAGAACTCCCTCCGCGAACTCGCCGCGCTGGCCGAGACGGCCGGCTCCGAGGTGCTCGACGGGCTGGTCCAGCGCCGGGCAAAGCCGGACCCGGGAACCTTCCTGGGCTCGGGCAAGGCCCAGGAGCTCAAGGACATCGTGATGTCCACCGGCGCGGACACCGTTGTGGTCGACGCCGAACTGGCGCCCTCCCAGCGGCGTGCGCTCGAGGATATCGTCAAGGTCAAGGTGATCGACCGGACCGCGCTGATCCTGGACATCTTCGCCCAGCACGCCAAGAGCCGCGAGGGCAAGGCCCAGGTGGAACTGGCCCAGCTCGAGTACCTGCTTCCCCGCCTCCGCGGCTGGGGCGAGTCGATGTCCCGCCAGGCCGGTGGCCAGGTGGGCGGCGCCGGCGCCGGCATGGGCTCCCGTGGCCCCGGTGAGACGAAGATCGAACTGGACCGCCGGCGGATCCGCACCCGGATGGCCAAGCTGCGCCGCGAAATCGCGGCCATGAAGCCGGCGCGTGAGACCAAGCGGGCCAACCGCCGTCGTAACGCCGTCCCGTCCGTCGCGATCGCCGGCTACACCAACGCCGGGAAGTCCTCGCTGCTGAACCGGCTGACCGACGCCGGCGTGCTGGTGGAGAACGCCCTGTTCGCCACCCTGGACCCCACCGTGCGCAAGGCCGAGACCTCCGACGGCCTGGGTTACACCCTGGCCGACACCGTGGGCTTCGTCCGCTCGCTGCCCACGCAGCTGGTGGAGGCGTTCCGGTCCACCCTGGAGGAGGTCGCCGACTCGGATCTGATCCTGCACGTGGTGGACGTCTCGCACCCGGACCCCGAGGGCCAGATCGCGGCCGTCCGGTCCGTCTTCAGCGAGGTCGACGCCCGCAAGGTGCCCGAGATCATCGTCCTGAACAAGGCCGACGCCGCGGACCCGTTCGTGGTGGAGCGCCTGAAGCAGCGCGAACCGCGCCACGTGGTGGTCTCCGCCCGCACCGGCGAGGGCATCCCCGAGCTGCTGCGGGCCGTCAGCGAAGGCATCCCGCGGCCCAGCGTGAAGCTGGAACTGATGATCCCGTACAGCCGCGGCGACGTGCTCAGCAAGCTGCACGAGACCGAGGCGGAGATCGTCAGCCTGGACCACGAGGAGACCGGCACGCGCGCCGTCGTCATGGTGCGCGAAGGCCTGGCGGCCGAGCTGGATCCCTTCATCCGCAATGACTGAACCGGCCGTGGCGGAAGCGGACAGCGACGCACGCCCGGCCCCCAGCGGCGCCACCGGCGAGGAGCTCGTGATCGAGCTCCTCGACCGGGCGGTCGCCGCGATGGGCGGGCAGAGCCGTGACGGCCAGCACGAAATGGCCCGCCAGGTGGCCCGCGCCATCGACACAGGCGACCACCTGCTGGTCCAGGCCGGCACCGGCACCGGAAAGTCCCTGGCGTACCTGGTCCCGCTGATCGCCCACTCGCTGGACAGCGACAAGCCCACCCTGGTCTCCACGGCCACCCTGGCCCTGCAGACCCAGATCGTCGGCCGGGACCTGCCGCGACTGCTCAAGGCCATCACCCCTGCCCTGAAGCGGCCCGTCAAGATCGCCCTGGTCAAGGGCCGGTCCAACTACGTGTGCCGGCACAAGCTCGAGGGTGGGTTCCCGTCCGAGGAACCCGCCGAGGGCCAGCTCTTCTCCCTGGGTGAGGACACCTCGGTCCCGCACTTCGCCGCCGCCATGGGCGGCCCCTCCTCGCAGCTGGGCCGGGAAGTGGTCCGGCTCCGGGAATGGGCCGAGGACACGGCCACCGGCGACCGCGACGAACTGCTCCCCGGCGTGACCGACCGCGCCTGGCGGCAGGTGTCCGTCACCGCCATGGAATGCCTCGGCGCGCAGAAGTGCCCGTCGGCCGCCGAATGCTTCAGCGAACTGGCGCGCCAGGACGCGGCGGACGCCGACGTCGTGGTCACCAACCACGCCATGTTGGCCGTGAGCGCCTTCGAGGGCCTGGCCGTGCTGCCCGAATACGACGTCGTCGTCGTGGACGAGGCGCACGAACTCCAGGACCGGGTCACCGGGGCCGTCTCCGGCCAGCTCTCCGTGGCCATGGTCCACGCCGCCGCCTCGGGCGCCCGCAAGCACACCGGCATCACCGTGGACGCGCTGAACAACGCCGCCGCGAACCTTGAGCTCGCCGTTGCGGGGGTGCCCGGCGGACTGATGCCCAATGGCCTGAACAGCGAACAGCTCGACTGCGTGGACCAGCTCCGGGACGCCTGCCGTGCGGCGCTCTCCGACTCCAAGGGAGACGGCTCCACCACGGCCGACGGCGGCCGGCAGCTGGCGCGCTCCCGGCTGATGGTGATCCTGGAGCTCTGCGAACGCCTGCTCGCGGCCCGCGAGAACCGCGAGGTGGTGTGGTTCTCGCGGCAGAGCACCTTCGACCCGCAGCAGGGCTACTCGCAGCCGGATGATTCGGCGCCCGTGCTGATCAACATCGCCCCGCTCAGCGTGGCCGGGCGGCTGCGGGAGGGCCTGTTCGCGGACCACACCGTGGTGCTGACCTCGGCCACCCTCGCCATCGGCTCGGCCTTCGAACCGGCCGCGGGGGGCCTGGGCCTGGTGGGCCCCGGCGCCCCGAGCTGGACCGGCGTCGACGTCGGGTCGCCGTTCGAATACCCCAAACAGGGCATCCTCTACGTCGCCAAGCACCTGCCCAAACCGGGCCGGGGGACCGCGCCCGAGGCCCTGGACGAGCTCGAGAAGCTGATCCGCGCCTCCGGCGGCGGCGCGCTCTGCCTCTTCTCCTCCCGGCGCGCCGCGGAGGAGGCCGCCGACGCGCTCCGGCCGCGGCTGGGCCTGAGCATCCTCTGCCAGGGCGAATCCACCATGACCGCGCTGGTCAAGCAGTTCGCGGACGAACCGGACACCTGCCTCTTCGGCACCATGTCCCTGTGGCAGGGCGTTGACGTGCCCGGCAACTCCTGCCGGCTGGTGGTGATCGACCGGATCCCGTTCCCGCGGCCGGACGATCCGCTGATGACGGCCCGCTCCCGGGCCGTGGCGCAGGCCGGGGGCAATGGCTTCATGAGCGTCTCGGCCACGCACGCGGCGATCCGGCTGGCGCAGGGCGCGGGCCGGCTGATCCGTTCGACGTCGGACCGCGGCGTGGTGGCGGTGCTGGACTCACGGCTGTCCACCGAGCGTTACGGCGGCTTCCTCCGGGCCGCGCTGCCGCCGTTCTGGGCCACCACGGACCCGGCGGTGGCCGTGGCGTCGCTGGAGCGGCTCGCGAAAGAGGCCGCGCAGGGGTCGTAGGCCCCCGGGGCAGGGACGTTTTGGCGGGGGTTGGCGGCGCTCACGCCTCGGCGTTCGGCCGGGGCGTGGGGCCTCAGGTCCGGGCGTTCAGCGCGTTCAGCCGGTCCCTGGCCGGCGGCGTTGCCCGCGCTACAGGGAGCGGAGGACCGAGACGACCTTGCCCATGATGACGGCGTGGTCGCCCAGGATCGGTTCGTACTGGGTGTTCTGCGGCAGCAGCCAGGTGTGGCCGTCGCGCTGCCGGAACGTCTTGACTGTGGCTTCGTCATCGAGGAGGGCGGCCACGATGTCGCCATTGACGGCGTCGTTCTGCCGGCGAACCACCACCCAGTCCCCGTCGCAGATCGCGGCGTCGATCATGGAATCGCCCGCGACCTTGAGCATGAACAGCTCACCGTGGCCCACGAGCTGGCGCGGCAGGGGGAGGACGTCCTCCACCACCTGGTCGGCCAGGATCGGGCCACCGGCGGCGATCCGGCCCACAAACGGGACCATCGCCGTGTCCGTGGCGCTGGCCAGTTCCGACACCGCGAGTCCGCCGACGGCCTTCAGCCCGCGGGGCTGTTCGACGCCGGAAATCGGGGTGGACCCCTCGTCCAGGGTCAGCGGCATCAGGACTTCCATGGCGCGGGGACGCTTGGGGTCCCGGCGCAGGTAGCCCAGCTTCTCCAGCTGGGAGAGCTGGTGGGTCACACTGGAGAGGCTGGCCAGCCCCACCGTGTCCCCGATCTCGCGCATTGACGGCGGATAGCCGTTGTCCGTCACGGACCGCTGGATGGTTTCGAGGATCTTCTTCTGACGGACGGTGAGGCTCTTGGGCGCCCGGGCAGGCTGGGCGCCGCGCCGGGTTGCCCTCCCGCCGGTGGCTTGTGCTGCCATGGTCGCCGTGCCTTCCGTTCGTGGTGCGGATCCGTGGCCAGCGGACCGAGTGAAGCGGCCCGATTGCTGCGAATCCTAAAAATGTCAGTGCCTGCCGTTTGACTGCTCTTGATCACCGCTGGCGGGTGTTCGACAGGTTTCAGACTGCAGGTGCGGAGTGCGGGTCCCTCGAGGGACCGGTTCCGTGCTTCAAAAATAGGTCAGCCGTCGGTGTTTTTCAAACATTTGTTCTAGCGAGTCTCGACAGAGTTCGTTCATAGGTGCTAAAAAGAGAACAGCAAGATTCGAAGATGTGTTCGAAGATTGCGAGTGGAGAACCACGGCCGGTTTCGGCTTTGTGTTCGAAGCGAATGATGGTTCAGCCGGTTGGCGGCAGGTACGAGGAGTACGCCGGGCGGCAACGACAAGTCCAGGAGGGCTCAGTTCATGTCAGCAAGAAGCGCTTTCGCCGGTTCGCAGTTTTCCGACGCCGGAAGGCCGGCACTGTATCTCGTGCCGGATACTGCCACGGCCTTCTCCGGGGCGGTGGCTCCGTTCGCTGCCCCGGCCGACGCTTACGCGACCGCCGGGAGCGCGTCAGCTGTACGCCGGGCCCACTCTTCGGCCCAGGCTCCCTTGCGGCTGACCCGGCGGGGACGCTTCGTCTTCTTCGGACTGCCCCTGATCCTGCTCGCGGCCCTGCTGCTGTCCCTGGCCGGCTTCCTGACCGCCCCGGCGAAGGCCGCCGACTCCCCGGCATCGCTGGCGACCACCCCGACGGTCACCGTGACCGTGCAGCCTGGGGAGTCCCTGTGGACCATCGCCGGCACCGTCGACCCGAAACGGGATCCGCGGGACGTGGTCGCCGAGATCGTGCAGCTGAACAACCTCGACGCCGCACCGGTCCTGCCCGGCCAGCAGCTCTTCGTTCCGACCCCCTGAGCTGAATCCCCCGGGACGGAGCGTCCGCCGACCTCGCGATGGCCATTCGCCGGCCGCGGGATGGGCCATCGTTGGTCACGGTTTCGGGCCAGACAGTCCTCTCACTTAAACTGGGGACGTGACTGACCAGCTTGAGCGACTCAACCGACTTCCCCTCCGGACCAATCTGCGGGGCCTGCGCCCCTACGGTGCTCCCCAGCTGGACGTTCCGATTCTCCTGAACGTCAACGAGAACACCCATGGTGTCCCCGCCGACGTGCGGGCAGCGATCGCGGAGGCCGTCACCGAGGCGGCTGCCGGGCTCAACCGCTATCCGGACCGGGAGTTCACCGAACTCCGCGGGGCGCTGGCCGAATACCTTGGCCACGGGCTGGACGCCACGAACATCTGGGCCGCCAACGGTTCCAATGAGGTGCTGCAGCAGATTCTCCAGGCCTTCGGCGGTCCGGGCCGCAACGCCCTCGGTTTCCCTCCCACGTACTCCATGTACCCGCTGCTCGCTGCCGGAACGGACACCGGCTACGTCGCCGGCGTCCGCGGCGAGGACTACAGCCTGACCGCCGAGTCCGCCGCCCGGCAGGTCCGCGAGCTGCAGCCGAACATCGTCTTCCTCTGCTCGCCCAACAACCCCACCGGCACGGGCCTTGGCCTTGATGTCGTCGAAGCCGTCTACGAGGCGGGGGAGGCCAGCCAGGCCATCATCATCGTCGACGAGGCGTACCACGAGTTCGCCCACGAGGGCACCCCGAGCGCCCTGACCCTGCTGCCGGGCCGGGAACGGCTGATCGTCTCCCGCACCATGAGCAAGGCCTTCGCCCTCGCCGGTGCCCGGATCGGCTATATGGCCGCGGCGCCCGAGGTCACCGACGCGCTGCGCCTGGTGCGCCTGCCGTACCATCTCTCCGCCATCACCCAGGCCACCGCCCTCGCCGCCCTCCGGCACCGCGAGGCGCTGATGGCCGACGTCGAGGACATCAAGCGGCAGCGCGACCGGATCGTCACCGAGCTGACCCGAATGGGCCTTACCCCGGCGTCGTCGGACTCGAACTACGTCTTCTTCGGCGGGCTCACGGACCCGCACCGGGTCTGGCAGGAACTACTCGACGCCGGCGTTCTGGTCCGCGACGTCGGCATCCCCGGCCATCTCCGGGTCACCGCCGGAACCGAGGCGGAGACCACCGCCTTCCTGGAGGCCCTCGAACGGATCCTCACCGCCCACCGCGGCTGAGCCCGCGTCCACCCCCACCTTCCGCACCGCCGGGTCAGCCCCGCCGGCCCCGCGCGACCGCCCCTGCGACCGCCGGGCGTCCCGGGCGTGCCGGGCCCTAGACTTGATCCAGGACCCGCGCGCCGCCGTCACAGGCCGGGCGACCGCCACCTAGCCAAAAGGACACCCATATGAGCACCACCGGATCAGCCGCTGCCCGGGCCCGGACCGCCCGCCTGGAACGGACCACCAGCGAATCCTCCGTCCTGGTCGAGATCGACCTGGACGGCACCGGCGTCTCGGACATCAGCACCTCGGTGCCGTTCTACGACCACATGCTGACCGCCCTGAGCAAGCACTCGCTGATCGATATGACCGTCAAGGCCACCGGTGACACCCACATCGACGTGCACCACACCGTCGAAGATGTCGCCATCACCTTCGGCGAGGTCCTCAAGACCGCACTGGGCACCAAGGCCGGGATCCGCCGCTTCGGCGAGGCCACCGTGCCCCTCGACGAGGCCCTCGCACACGCCGTCGTGGACGTCTCCGGCCGTCCCTACCTGGTCCACGCCGGCGAACCCGCCGGGCAGGAATACCACCTGATCGGCGGCCACTTCACCGGCTCGCTGACCCGCCACGTCTTCGAGGCCATCACGCTGCACGCCGGAATCTGCCTGCACATGAACGTCACCGCCGGCCGCGACCCGCACCACATCGTCGAGGCCCAGTTCAAGGCGTTCGCCCGGGCGCTCCGTGCCGCCGTCGAGCCGGACCCCCGCGTCGAGGGCATTCCCTCCACCAAGGGTGCACTGTGACCGGGAAGGTGCTGCGCGACGGCGCCATCATCGATCCGGAGGCCGGCCGCAAGCCCGCCTCCCCGGAGGGCAAGCCCACCGTCACCGTCCTGGACTACGGCTCCGGCAACGTCCGCTCCGCCGTGCGCGCCCTCGAGCGCGCCGGCGCCGAGGTCATCCTCAGCTCCAAGCCCGAGGACGTCCTCAACGCCGACGGCCTGGTGGTCCCCGGCGTCGGCGCCTTCGAAACCGTCATGAACGAACTGAAGGCCGTCGATGCCATCCGGATGATCGGCCGCCGCGTCGCCGGCGGCCGGCCGGTGCTGGCCATCTGCGTCGGCCTCCAGGTCCTCTTCGAGGCCGGCGTGGAGCACGGCACGGTCGCCGAAGGCATGGGGGAGTGGCCAGGCAAGGTCGAGCTGCTGCCCGCCGACGTCGTCCCGCACATGGGCTGGAACACCGTCGACGTGCCGGAGGGCTCGCTGCTGTTCGACGGGGTGGAGAAGGAACGCTTCTACTTCGTGCACTCCTACGGCGTCCAGCACTGGGACTTCGACGTGATCCAGCCGCGGATGGCAGCACCGCTGGTGACCTGGTCCGAACACGGCGCCCCGTTCATCGCGGCGGTGGAGAACGGCCCGCTCTGCGCCACCCAGTTCCACCCGGAGAAGTCCGGGGACGCGGGCGCCCGCCTGCTGCGCAACTGGGTCGGGAGCCTGCGCCCCGCCCGCAACGCCGGCACAGGCACCACTGCGGAAGCCCCGGCTACCCCGGAAGCGACCGCCTGAATGTGGTCCCTGGTACTGATGGGCCTCGCCGGGCTGCTGGTGGGCGGAGCGCTCTCCTTCCGCCAGCAGAAGAGCCCGCTCTGGGTCCAGATCGTCTTCTACATCCTGGCCGGCATGTCCCTGCTGGCCGCCTACCTGCTGACCCTGCCCGGCGCCTGACGCCCCGCGCCGCCCCCGCCACCTACCTTGTGAGGACTTCACGATGACCACCGAAAACCCGCTGCCGATCCTGGAACTGCTCCCCGCCGTCGATGTTGTCAATGGCCAGGCCGTGCGCCTGGTCCAGGGCGAGGCCGGCAGCGAAACAAGCTACGGCACCCCCCTGGAAGCGGCCCTGAACTGGCAGGAACAGGGCGCCGAGTGGGTCCACCTGGTGGACCTGGACGCTGCCTTCGGCCGCGGTTCGAACGCGGAGCTGCTGCGCGAGGTGGTCGGACGGCTGGACATCAAGGTGGAACTCTCCGGTGGCCTGCGCGATGACGAATCCCTCGAACGCGCCCTGGACCTCGGCGTCGGCCGCGTCAACCTCGGCACCGCCGCGCTGGAGAACCCGGAGTGGACCGACCGGGTGATCGAACGCTTCGGCGACAAGATCGCCGTCGGCCTCGACGTGCGCGGCACCACCCTCGCCGGCCGCGGCTGGACCAAGGAGGGCGGCGACCTCTGGGAAGTCCTCGGCCGCCTCGAAGAAGCCGGCTGCGCCCGCTACGTGGTCACCGACGTCACGAAGGACGGCACCCTGCAGGGCCCCAACGTGGAACTGCTGCGCCAGATGGTCGAGAAGACCGGCAAGCCCGTCGTCGCCTCCGGCGGCATCTCCAGCCTCGAGGACCTCAAGGTCCTCCGCTCCCTTGTCCCGCTCGGGGTCGAAGGCGCGATCATTGGCAAGGCGCTCTACAACGGCAACTTCACGCTGCCCGAGGCCCTCGACGTCGCCGGCCGCCGCTAGGCCGGTCCCTTCATGCCGCAGGAACCAGTGCCGCAGGAACCCCAGCCCGGCCACCGCGCCCTCCCCGGCCACATCGCCGCCGCCCTCGCCGGCGCCGGGGGAGCGACGGACTCCGCCGGGCAGCCCTGGGCAGGACGCAGCCTGGCCGGCGACGGAGCGACCATCCATAACTTCGAGGACGACGACGGCGCGGCCGACGCCGGCTACCTCGCCGCCGTCGCGGCCCTCGCGGCAGGCACCGGGGACGAAGCCGGTGTCGTCGCGGCCCTCGCCACGGCCCGGGTCTTCGTGCCGATCGTCGCCAGCCTCGCGGAGGAGGGCGACGCCGTGGCCGGGGCCCACGGGACCGAGCTGCACGGGGACAAGCAGGCCGACATGGCGCTGGTGACCCTCAAGGCGCCGGACGGCCGCACCGCCCTGCCGGTCTTCACCTCCGCGGAGAACCTCACCGCCTGGCACCCCGAGGCCCGCCCGGTGGCCGTCTACGCCGCCCGCGCCGCGCTCTCCGCCGTCGCCGAGCATGCCGAACTGCTGGTCCTGGACCCCGGCTCGGCCGCCACGTTCGTGGTGCGCCGCCCGGCCGTATGGGCGCTGGCCAAGCAGCACGGCTGGGTCCCCAGCTACCGGGACCAGACGGTGGCCGACGCCGTCGTCGCCTCCGCGGCCGGGGTAAGGGCGCTGCGCCGGGTCGAACTGCGCCCCGGCGGGGGAGTGGCCTCGGCGCAGGCCGACGGGACGCAGCTGCCCGGCGGCGGTGCCGGGCCGGAACTGCGCGTGGTGCTGTACCTTGAAGATGGGCTCAGTGCCGCCGAGGTGCAATCCCTGGTGGCCGGCCTGAACGAGGACTGGGCCCGGAATGAAGCTTTCGCCGAGCGGGTTGACTCGATCGAAATCAAGCTGCAGCGCGCAGCACCCTGACCGGGCGGCCCGCCTCTCCCGCGGTGCCGGTCACGGGCCGCGCCACCGAGAGAAATGCAAGGCAAAGGAACGCCGTCCCGTGAACTTCGCGCTTTACCGTGAGCTGCTGGCAGTGCGGCCCATCAGGAACCTACTGATTGTCGGGATGGTGGCCCGCATCCCGCACTCGGCCGCGGGCGTGCTCCTGACCCTGCACATCGTCCTCACCCTGGGCCAGGGCTACGCCGCGGCCGGGACCGCCGCCGCCGTCATGACCATCGGCATCGCCGTCGGCGCCCCGTGGCGCGGCCGCCGGGTGGACACCGTGGGCCTGCGCCGGGCACTGATCCCGTCCGTCCTCTCGGAGACGGTGATCTGGACCATCGCCCCGCACGTCAGCTACCAGTTGCTGTTGCCCCTGGTGTTCGTCGGCGGCCTCTTGACCCTGCCGATCTTCAGCGTGGTCCGGCAGTCCCTGGGCATCCTGGCCACCGGGGACCAGCGCCGCACCGCGTTCGCCCTGGACGCCATTAGCACCGAACTGGTCTTCATGATCGGTCCGGCCGCCGGCGCGATCGTCGCCACCGCCGGCTACTCCGTGCTGGGCCTCGGCATCGTGGGCGTTGCCACCTCACTCTCCGGGCTCTTCCTGATGTGGATGAACCCGCCCACGCGGTCCGTCGCCACCGACGCCGAGCCCGAGGCCGCCTTCGAGGCGGATCAGCAGCAGGGCGCCGAGGCCGCCGTCGTCGCGGCCGCCCCCGCGCACCTGCAGGAGGCAGCGGCGGAACTGGCTCCCCTCGCCGCCGCCGAGCACCGCCGTCAGGATCGGCTGGGACTGCGGCACAAGGTGCGGCACAACTTCGCCTGGTTCACTGCCTCGGTCGCCGCAGTCTTCGCCGTCGCCGCCGGCTCCGGCATGGTCCTCAGCGGCACCGACGTCGGCATCGTCGCCGCCTTGCAGACCGGCGGCCACCAGGCCGAGATCGGCATCGTCTTTCTGTTCTGGTGCGCCGCCTCGGTGATCGGCGGCGTGGTCTACCATGCACCGGCCCGTTTCCCCGGTGCTCCTGCTGCTCGGCATGTCCGCCCTGACCCTGCCGATGGCGTTCGCCCACGACACCTGGGCCCTGGCGTTCCTGTCCCTGCTGCCGGGCGTGCTCTGCGCCCCGGTACTCTCGGCCGCCTCGGAGAAGGTGGCCGACCTGGTTGACGAGGAACGACGTGGCGAGGCGATGGGCTGGTACGGCTCGGCCCTGACCGGCGGTGTGGCGCTCGGCGCTCCGCTGGCCGGGCTCTTCATCGACGGCGTGGGCGCCGGGGCGGGCTTCGTCTCGGTCGGCGCGGCCGGGGTGCTGCTCTGCCTCGTGGGTCTGGTGCTCCAGCGGCGGCGCAGGCGCCGGCTCGCCGCCGCCTGACGAGGGCCCAGTGCCTCCCGGCCTTAACGACGACGGCGGGCGGACCGCACTGGTCCGCCTGCCGTCGTCGTTACCGCCGTGTAATTGTGGTCAGTTGACCGCGCCGGTGTACTTCTCGCCCGGGCCCTTGCCGGGAGCGTCCGGAATGACGGACTCCTCGCGGAAGGCCAGCTGCAGGGAGCGCAGGCCGTCGCGCAACGGTCCGGCGTGCTGGGAGCCGATCTCCGGCGCCGCCGCGGTGACCAGGCCCGCCAGTGCGGTGATGAGCTTGCGGGCCTCGTCGAGGTCCTTGAGTTCTTCGGCATTGTCCTCGGCGGCGAGGCCGAGCTTCACGGCGGCGGCACTCATCAGGTGCACGGCGGCGGTGGTGATGACCTCGATCGCGGGGACCTCGGAAATGTCGCGGATCTGCTGGGAGACGTCCGCCTGCTCGCCCGCCGGCTGGAAGACGTGCGAATTACGTTCTGGTGTACTCATGCTGGTAAGCTTGTCACAGACCGACTGGATGTCGTTATTTTGCCGGAATCGCACAGATTCCAGTGAAGACGGCGTCCAGTTTGCAAGCGGAGATCTCTCCCACCCGCGTCAGCCGCGCGAATTCCTTCGGGAGTCAAGGTTGCCGGGTACCTGGTCGGGCGCTTGACCCACGCACTGCGTGCCGGACAAGCGCATGTTGCCCCACAGGGCGGCAGTTCCGATCTTCGAGGCCTTCGATTGCTACCGGCAATGGGAGGCCTTCTTCTTTTGCCGGAGAAGTACCCCCCCCGATCACAGGAGCTTTAACATTAGCGAGCCAAGAATCAATGAGCGTATCCGCGTCCCCGAGGTGCGGCTGGTCGGCCCTGCAGGTGAACAGGTAGGAGTCGTCCGTATTGAGGATGCCCTGCGTCTGGCTGCCGAGGCTGATCTGGATCTCGTTGAAGTTGCACCGCAGGCCAAGCCTCCGGTGTGCAAGCTGATGGACTTCGGCAAGTACAAGTACGAAGCCGCCGTCAAGGCACGCGAGGCCCGGAAGAATCAGACCAACACGGTCCTGAAGGAAATCCGTTTCCGCCTCAAGATCGACAAGCACGACTACGAGACCAAGCGTGGACACGCGCTGCGGTTCCTCGGCGCCGGCGACAAGGTCAAGGCCATGATCCAGTTCCGCGGCCGTGAGCAGCAGCGCCCCGAGATGGGCATCCGTCTGCTGCAGCGTTTCGCCGAGGACGTCGCCGAGGTGGGCGTGGTGGAATCCAGCCCCCGCATCGACGGCCGCAACATGGTCATGGTGGTCGGCCCGCTCAAGAACAAGGCCGAAGCCAAGGCGGAAGCCCGCCGCGCCACCCAGCGCGCCGAGGCTAAGGCCGAGAATGAAGCCAAGGCGGCGCGGGTCAACACCAACGGCGGCGAAGCCCCCCTGACGCAGTCCCTCGCGGACCTGCTGCCGGAGGGCTACCAGGTCCGGACCGAGGCTGCGGAACCCGAAGAGGCACCCGCTGCCGAGGCGCCGGCCACCGAGGCCCCCAAGGCTGAGGCTGCCACGGAAGCCGCTCCGAAGGCCGAAGCCCCCAAGGCTGAGACCCCGAAGGCTGCGGCTCCGAAGACGGAAGCTCCGAAGGCTGAAGCTCCCAAGGCTGCGGCTCCGAAGACGGAAGCCCCGAAGGCGGAAGCTCCCAAGGCCGCGGCTCCGAAGGCACCCGCTCCGAAGGCTGCGGCACCCAAGGCTCCGGCCGCGAAGCCGGCCGCCGAGGCATCCGCCGCGAAGCCCGCTCCGAAGCCTGTTGCCACGCCCAAGCCGGTAGCACGGCCCGCGGCTCCCAAGCCGGCGGCACGGCCCGCGGCCCCCAAGGCCGCGCCGAAGCCTGGCAGCAAGAAGACCAACTGATTCACGGCCGCCGGACCGCAAGGTCCGGTGGCAGTCAACCAGCACGCCGCCCCGAGGGGCGGCTGCCCGAAAGACTGCAGACCCGTTCTGCGGATACGTAAGGAGATCGGTTCCCATGCCGAAGATGAAGACCCACAGCGGTGCTAAGAAGCGCTTCAAGCTGACCGGTAGCGGCAAGCTGCGCCGCCAGCAGGCCAATCGCCGCCACTACCTCGAGCACAAGTCCTCCAGGCTGACCCGCCGCCTCGCCGGCGACAAGATCGTCTTCAAGGGCGACGCCAAGGTCATCCGGAAGATGCTCGGCATCTAAGTTCCAAGTACCCGGACCGATTGCCGCCGGCAACGGTCCACCTACCACTAAGGCTTCTCAGGCCAGCCGGGATTTCCGGCAGTAGACGCTTGGGATCAGATTTTGAAGGAGTACGCACGTGGCACGTGTGAAGAGGGCGGTAAACGCCCACAAGAAGCGCCGGGTTGTTCTTGAACGCGCAAAGGGTTACCGCGGTCAGCGTTCGCGCTTGTACCGCAAGGCCAAGGAACAGCTGCTGCACTCGTTCGTGTACAGCTACGGCGACCGCAAGAAGAAGAAGGGCGACTTCCGCCGCCTGTGGATCCAGCGCATCAACGCTGCATCCCGCGCCAACGGCCTGACCTACAACCGCCTGATCCAGGGCTTGAAGGCCGCTGAGGTCGAGGTTGACCGCCGCATGCTGGCCGAGCTGGCCGTCTCCGACGCCACCGCCTTCGCCGCGCTGGTCCAGGTCGCCAAGGACTCGCTGCCCGCCGACACCTCCGCGCCGGCCGTGCAGGCCGAGGCTGCCGCCGCCCCCAAGGCTGCGAAGAAGCCGGCTGCCAAGAAGACCGCCGCCGAGAAGGCTGCCAAGTAGTACCGGAGCTCCGCTCCGAGCCTCGCGGCTCAGTTCAGGAACCGCTCTTCGGAGCAACTAAGGTTCTTATATGAACGAAACCGGGCGCCCGCACGCTGAACCACTGTCCAATCCCCGAGCCGATCGGGTCAGGAAGGTGGCGCAGCTTGCCGGGCGCCCGGCGCGTTTAAAGCGCCGGGAGTTCCTGGCCGAAGGCCCGCAGGCGGTCCGCGAGGCCCTGACCCTGCACCAGCAGCGGCTCGCCGACGGCAGGGACGGCGTCGTCCTTGAGGTCTACGCCAGCGAGGACTGCCTGGACCGGCACCCGGAACTCGAAACCCTCGCGGAGGGCACCCGGGCGTTCCTCGCCACAGATGAGGTCCTCGCGGCCATGGCGGACACGGTCACCCCGCAGGGCATCCTGGCCGTCTGCCGCTTCCTCGACGTCGAACTGGCCGACGTCCTCGATGCCGGACCCCGCCTCCTGGCCGTCCTGTGCGAGGTCCGGGACCCCGGCAACGCCGGTACTGTGCTTCGTGCCGCCGACGCCGCCGGAGCGGACGCCGTCATTCTCAGCTCCTCCAGCGTGGACATTTACAACCCCAAGGCGGTGCGGTCCACCGCGGGCTCGATCTTCCACCTCCCTGTGGTCCTCGGCGCAGACATCGCCGAGACCGTCGCAGCCTGCACGGCACGCGGCATCGGAGTCCTCGCAGCGGATGGCTACGGACAGCTGAACCTGGACCGGCTGCAGGACGAGAGCGCCGCCCGGCGGCTCGGCGGCGCGGACACGGGATCGGACTACGACCTGGCCCACCCCACCGCCTGGCTGTTCGGCAACGAGGCCCAGGGCCTGTCCGAGGAGCAACTGGCGCTGGCCGGCCATCGGGTAGCGGTGCCTGTCTACGGGTCGGCGGAGAGCCTCAACCTCGGGACCGCCGCCACCGTCTGCCTGTACGCGAGTGCGCGCTCCCAGCGCGCCGCCGGCTGACGGAACTTTTCTTCCTCCAACGACGCGAACAAACGACGGCGGGGGCCCACCGTGTGGTGGGCCCCCGCCGTCGTTTGGTGTCCCGCGGGGCTCGGCGGCCCGGGCGGGGGATAAGAGTTACGTAGTCCGGTTCCGACCGGTGATGGCGCCGTAGATTCCGGCGACGACGAGGCCGCCGACGATGGCCAGGATCCAGGAGCCGAGGTTCCAGAATTCCATCTTGCCGCCACCGAAGAGCAGGTCGCCGATCCAGCCGCCGACAATGGCACCAACCACACCGAGAACGAGGCTGGTGACCCAGCCGCCGCCAACCCGGCCAGGCATGATTGCCTTAACGATTGCACCTACAATGAGTCCGAGAATGATCCAGCCTAGAAAGCCCATGTCTCCTCCTACATATTCGTCGGCATTCACCTTAGGAATCCCGATTATGGCTTCAAGCTAACACACGGCCCACGGCCTGTCAGCAGTCCCACCCCCAATCGTTATGTGCCCTCCTTGGCCCCGCCAGCACGCGGAAACGGGGCCCCTGCCGGTACGGGTGATCATCTGGTCCGGGGACTCAAAAACGCCCGGCGGCACCGATCATTTGTCTAAAGGAGAACGTCCCGTGGCTGCTAATGGCGGTACCAAGGCGATTGTGGCGGCGCTGACCGCCAACCTCACGATCGCCGTCCTCAAATTCGTCGCCTTCCTCCTGACGATGTCCTCGTCCATGCTGGCGGAGGCGATCCACTCCGTCGCGGACTCCGGCAACCAGCTCCTGCTGCTCCTGGGCGGGAAGCGCGCCGCCAAGCAGGCCAGCCCGGAGCACCCCTTCGGCTACGGCCGGGAACGCTACGTCTACGCCTTCATCGTCGCCATCGTGCTCTTCAGCGTCGGCGGCCTGTTCGCGCTGTACGAGGCGTGGGGCAAGCTGCAGCACCCGCACGGCATCGAGGGCGGGTTCTGGTGGGTTCCGCTGGCCGTCCTCCTCGGCGCCATCATCGCGGAGTCGTTCTCCTTCCGCACGGCCATCCGCGAGTCCAACCCCCTGCGCGGCAACCAGAGCTGGGTCCGGTTCATCCGCAACGCCAAGCAGCCCGAGCTGCCCGTGATCCTGCTGGAAGACTTCGGCGCGCTGCTCGGCTTGTTCTTCGCCCTCCTGGGGGTGGGGCTGACCCTCATCACCGGCAACGGCATCTGGGACGCCCTGGGCACCGGCATGATCGGCCTGCTGCTGGTGTCGATCGCCGCGGTACTGGCCATCGAAACCAAGTCGCTGCTGCTGGGCGAGTCGGCCACAAAGGGGGACGTCGCGAAGATCCGCGGCGCGATCGAGTCAGACGGCACCGGCATCATCCACCTCAAGACCATGCACCTGGGACCCGAGGAACTCCTGGTCGCGGCGAAGATCAGCGTCGGCGCGGCCGACTCCGGCCGTGAGATTGCCGCCGCGATCGACGCCGCCGAGGCCCGGATCCGCGAAGCGGTCCCCACCGCCCGGTTGATTTACCTGGAACCGGACCTGCAGCGCGGCGCGGCCGTCTAGGCCGCGCCGCACCACGGAATCACCGGTCAACCCGGAGGCAGCGGGGCCGGACTGCGGTCGCGGTTACCGGACCAACGGCCTCCGGCGTTCCACGGCCCCGCTGAGGACGGCGACGCCGAGGCCCAGCAAGGCCAGCACCGCACCGACCAGGGCAGGGGCCACATAGCCCCAGCCCCAGGCGATGACCAGGCCGCCGAGGAAGGCCCCGAGGGCGTTGGCCACGTTCAGGGCGGCGTGGTTCAGCGAGGAGGCCAGCGACGGCGCATCGGGGGAGGCGTCCAGCAAACGGGTCTGCAGGGCCGGGACCAGCATGGAACCCGCGCCGCCGACGACGAAGACCATCAGGTACGCGGACCACGGCCAGTGCACCGCCACGGCGTACACCACGAGGGCCACGGCGACGCCGGGGAGTACCCAGTAGATGGTGCCCATGACGGACTTGTCGGCGATGCGGCCGCCGACGATGTTGCCCACCACCATGCCGACACCGTAGAGCGCGACGACCAGGGGCAGCCATTCGGCGGGGATCCCGGCGACGTCGGTCATGGTGTGGGCGATATAGGTGTAGGTCGCGAAGAAGCCGCCGAAGCCGACGACGCCGATCAGCACCGCCAGCCAGACCTGCAGGCGCTTGAGGGATGCGAGTTCCCGGCGGATGCTCGCGTCAGCGTGGGGTGCCTGGTACGGGACGAACTTCCACAGCATGGCCATGGTGGCGATTCCGATGATGCCGACCAGGAGGAACAGCAGCCGCCAGCCGAAGTTCTGGCCCAGCCAGGTGCCGAACGGGACGCCGATGACATTGGAGACTGTCAGGCCGGCCATCACCATCGAGATGGCCCAGCCGCGGCGGGTGGGCGCCACCAGCGAGGAGGCGATCACCGCGGCGACGCCGAAGAACGCGCCGTGCGGCAGGCCGGCCGCGAAGCGGGACACCAGCATGGTGCCGTAATCGGGGGCGATGACCGAGCTGAGGTTCGCGAGGCTGAAGAACATCATCAGGCCCAGGGCCAGGTACTTGCGGGGGAGCTTCGCGCCGACGGCGGCGAGCAGCGGGGCGCCGACCACGACGCCGAGCGCGTAGGCGGAGATCAGGTGTCCGGCCTCCGGGGTGCTGATGCCCAGACCGTGCTCGACCTCCTTGAGCAGGCCCATCATCGTGAATTCCGTGGTGCCGATGCCGAAGCCGCCCATGGCCAGCGAAATGATGGCGAGAGTTAGGTTGTAGGAGCCGGCCCGGTGTGTGGTGGGGGCGTCGTTAGTTAAAGTCATCCATCTGCTTTTCGCTCAGTGAGTGGTCAGTGCCCGGCCGTGGCCGTGGATCAGGGGTCTGCGCTCAGTTCCGTGAGTGCCAACGCGTGGCGGGCGGCCCGCTATTCCGGATCCGGACTGCGCGGCCGTTCCATTCTCTCCCGGGGCGGGGGTGCGGCGGGACCTAGACTGGGGTCGTGACTGAACTCATCAACGTCGTCGGCGGTGCGATCGTCGATTCCCTGGCCCGGCCGCGGACCCTGCTGGTGGCGCGGCGGACCGCGCCGCCCCGTTTCGCGGGCATGTGGGAGTTTCCCGGCGGCAAGGTGGACCCGGGGGAGACGTCGGAGCAGGCGCTGCACCGGGAACTGTCCGAGGAACTCGGTGTCCGGGTGGTACTGGGCCCGGAACTGACCACACACGGGCCGGAGGGCTGGCCGTTGAACCCGACGGCGGTGATGCGGGTCTGGTTCGCCGAACTCGACGGCGGGACCCCTCAGCCGCTGCAGGACCACGACGAGCTGTTGTGGGTACCCCTGACCAACCCGGAGCAGGTGCTGGCCCTGCCTTGGATCCCCGCGGACCTGCCGATCGTCGAGGCTCTGCTCGCGGCCGTCGCCGCGCAGGCCTCAACCAGCTAGCCGCGACCCGCTGGCCTCAACCCGCTAGCCGCGACCCACTGGCCTCAACCCGCTAGCCGCGACCCGCTGGCCTCAACCCGCTGGCCTCAACCCGCTAGGCCCAACTCGCCAAGCCCAACTCGCCGGACCCACCCCGCCGGCCCCCTCCCGGACGCAGGCCTACACCGGCAACCGGGCCTCAGAACAGTGTGGGCTGGGCGGCCACCGGTTCGGTGGCCGACTCTCCGGTATCGGAGTGCCCTCCGCTGCCGCTGCCCGCGGTGCCCCGTCCGTGCCTGATGCGCGCCGAGCCCGGCAGGCTGCCCGCCGGGTACCGGGCCTCTTCATCGCGCGGGTCCTGGTCAATGTCCTCGTGACTGAAGCCCGTGGAGCCAATGAAACCGTGGCGGGCCTTGAAGAAGCGGACCCGGCCGGCCAGCCATGCGCGGTATTCCTTGGACGCGTAGGACCCGCCGCCGTACAGCCGGCGGTACTTTCCGGCGAGCTGGGGGTGCTCCCTGGCAATCCACTGCATGAACCATTCCCGGGTCCCGGGCTTGAGGTACAGGGCGCCGGCGCTGACTCCCGTGGCCCCGGCCGCCGCCAGCGAACCGAAAAGGGAGTCAAGGGCCTCATCCGAGTCGGAGAGCCACGGCAGGATCGGCATCGCCATCACGCCGCAGGGCAGGCCGGCCTCGCGCAGCCGGGAGATCAGCTTCAGCCGGGCCCGAGGGCCGGGCGTTCCGGGTTCCACCGCCTCGGACAACTGCTCGTCCGTCATGGCCAGGGAAATACCCACGCCCACGGGTACCTGGGTGGCCGCGTGCTTCAGCAGCGGGATGTCGCGGGCAAGCAGGGTGCCCTTGGTGAGGATGGAGAGGGGCGTGCCGGAGTCGGCAAGGGCGCGGATGATGCCGGGCATCAACTGATAGCGGCCCTCGGCGCGCTGGTAGGGGTCCGTGTTGGTGCCCAAGGCCACCTGGTGCCGTTGCCATGAGGGTTTCGCCAGCTCACGTCGCAGCACCTCCGCGGCGTTGACCTTGACCACCACCTGGCTGTCGAAGTCCGGGCCGGCGTCGAAGTCGAGATAAGTGTGGGTCTTCCGCGCGAAGCAGTAGACACAGGCGTGGCTGCAGCCGCGGTAGGGGTTGATGGTCCATTCGAAGGGCATCCGGGAACCGGCGGCCACCTTGTTGAGCACCGATTTGGCGGTGACCTCGTGGAAGGTGACCCCGGCGAACTCCGGGGTGGTGACGGAGCGGACCAGGCCCGCCAGCGGCAGCAGCGCCGGTGCGGGCAGCGCGGAGGGGGACCGGTCAGCCGTCACGGACGTCCCGGCCGGGCTGGAGCCCGCACCACTCGGGGAAGTGACGGCTTCCTTGCCGTCGGTCCTCCCATCGAGCCCATCAGGGAGGAGCGGAGCCGTGTGCCCGTCAAGGGTCTGTGACCCGGACGGCCGGCGGCCGGTCGCTTGTGGATTGAGTGCCTGTGCGTCCCACCTCATGACCTCATTCGAATATATGTTCGATATTAAGTCAAGGCTGGCGCGGCCCCGTCTCGCCCGGCGCCGGGCAAGCATCGGCCAGGCTGCCCCGGCTGGCGGTACCCACGGGTACCGACCCTCAGTGGCCGCCGCGGCGGTTGCTAGGCTGGCCCCATGATCCTCCTCACTGGCTTCGAACCCTTCGGCGGCGAAACGACCAACCCCTCCTGGACGGCGGTGCAGCACGCGGCCGACGTGCTTCGGGCCGAGGGCCTGGAGGTGGCCACCGTGGAATTGCCATGCGTTTTCGGCGATTCGCTGGCTGCGCTGGACGCGGCGCTTCGGGAACACCGCCCGGACCTGGTGGTATGCGCGGGGCAGGCCGGCGGCCGGACCGGCATCTCCCTGGAGCGCGTCGCCATCAACTGTGACGACGCGCGGATCCCGGACAACGCCGGGAACGCTCCGGTGGACGAGCCCATCCTGCCCGATGCCCCCGCCGCCTACTTCGGCACCTTGCCGGTCAAGGCCGCGCTGCAGGAACTGCGCCGCCGCGGAATTCCCTCCGAGGTGTCGCAGACGGCGGGAACCTACGTCTGCAACCATGTCTTCTTCGGCCTGATGCACGCCCTCCGCAACGAGCCCGGGGTGCGCGGCGGATTCGTCCACGTTCCCTTCGGCCCGGATCAGGTGCAGCCCGGAAGCGGCGCGGCCTCCCTGCCGCTGGCGCAGATGGGGGAGGCGCTCGCCGTCGTCGTCCGGACGTCCCTGGCGACCACCACCGACCTTGAGCTCGCCGCCGGCGCCATCCACTGACGCCGGGGAGCCGCGCCGGATACCGCGCTGCGGCGGCTCAGTCGAGGAGCTCCCAGACGACGCCGACGGCGGCGGTGACCGCGACGCTGCCCGCCTCCACCGCGACGGGCTGGGCCGCGGCCGTGCGCTGCAGCGGCACCGGCGGCAGCGCAGGTGGAGAGGCCGGATTCTCGGTGACGGACAGGACCTTGCCCAGCCGCGCCCCCGCCAGGGCGGCGAACTGCCCCGCCCGCGTCAGTGCGTCCTCCCAGGCCGCCTGCCGGGCCGCGGACTCCAGGGCCGCCGGATCAGCGAAGCCGAGGCCGATCCCGTGCAGCCGGGCGTCGTCGGTCCCGGCCCTCACCGCGTCGGAGATGACGGACGCTGAACCGGCCAGGTCGCGTAGCCGGACCCGGAGCGTCCCGGTCGCCAGGTAGCCCGTCACGCGCTGGCCCTGGCCCTCCTGCCAGGTGACCTCGGCGCGCAGGGACAGGCCGGTGCCCGTGATGTCCCCATCTTTCACGCCGTGGCCCCGCAGTGCATCCGTGATGGCGGTCGCGGCGGCACCGGCGTCGCGGTAGGCAGCCTCCACGCCCGGGCGGCGGGACTCGACGCCGATCGTGAGGGTCAGCAGGTCGGGCGCGGACTCGGCGGTGCCGGTGCCCGTCACGGACAGGGTCCTGGGGGAGTCGCTCATGGTGGTCTCACTTTCCGTCGTGCCGGCCGGGGAGGCCGCGGCTGATGGGATCGTCGCGGAAACCGGGGAAACGCCGCACCACCCGGGGCCGCGCGTCGACGTGTTCCGGGTAGCCGCCGGCGGCCAGGCCTGCGTGCCGTTCGAAGGGGTTTGCCGTGCCGGGGTTCCCGGCACGCCACAGGGACCAGCCGGCCGCGGCGAAGTACAGGGGAAGGAACGGGATTCCGCAGCACAGCGCGTACTGGGTGCTGTGCCGTTCCTCGTGGCCCAGCAGCCAGGGTAAGCCCGCCCCGTCAGGGACGGCCCAATCAGGGGAGGAGCTAGAAGAAGGGGAGGACGACGAAGGGGAGGGAGGCGGCGCAGAGGCGGCGTCGAAGACCCGGTCCGCGTCGGCCCTGAAGAGCACGACATTGCCCACCGTGAATGCCGCCGCATGGGGCAGTCTCCAACGATAGCCCGCGGCGAGGATCAGGCCGCGCGGCCCGGACGCCACCCGGCATCGGGCAGCCGCTGCCAGCAGCAGGCCCAGCAGGGTGCTGCCGTTGAGCAGGTTGGCCAGTTGCCGCAGCCTCGCTCCGGTCCCCATGGGGCCATGCTAGACCCCGGCCGGGGCTCCGGCGCCGTCAACTAGACTGGTTCAGACACCACCCGACTCGTAGCGAAGAACAGTAGATGACTGACACCTTGCCGGGCGCCGCCGTCCCGAACCCTCTGGATGAAGCCGCCATCAACGCCGCCGTAGAGCAGGCCGTCGCCGCCATCGCCGCGGCCTCCACCCTCGAAGAGCTCAAGGCCGCCCGCCTCGCGCACACGGGCGAGAAGTCCGCCCTGAGCCTGGCCAACCGCGAAATCGGCGGCCTGCCCAAGGACCAGAAGGCCGCCGCCGGCAAGCTGATGGGGGCCTCCCGCGGGCGGGTCAACAAGGCGCTCGCGGACCGCACCGTCGAACTCGAGGCCGAGAACGACGCCCGCATCCTGGTCGAGGAGACCGTCGACGTCACGGCCGCCCCGCGCCGTCGTCGTGCCGGTGCCCGCCACCCGCTCTCCACCCTTCAGGACCGCGTCGCGGACATCTTCGTCGGCATGGGCTGGGAGATCGCTGAGGGCCCCGAGGTCGAATCCGAGTGGTTCAACTTCGACGCACTGAACTTCAAGCCGGACCACCCGGCCCGCGAAATGCAGGACACCTTCTTCGTCGAGCCGCCCGAGGCGCACCTGCTCATGCGCACCCACACCTCCCCGGTGCAGGTCCGCTCCATGCTCGAGCGCGAGGTCCCGATCTACGTCCTCTGCCCCGGCAAGGTGTTCCGCACCGACGAGCTGGACGCCACCCACACCCCGGTGTTCCACCAGTTCGAGGGCCTCGCCATCGACAAGAAGCTGTCCATGGCGGACCTGCGCGGCACCCTGGAGCACTTCGCCCGGCAGATGTTCGGCGACGAGGCCCAGATCCGGTTGCGCCCGAACTACTTCCCGTTCACCGAGCCCTCCGCCGAGCTGGACATCTGGCACCCCGGCGCCAAGGGCGGCCCCCGCTGGATCGAGTGGGGCGGCTGCGGCATGGTCAACCCGAACGTGCTCCGCGCGGCCGGCATCGACCCGGACGTCTATTCAGGTTTTGCCTTCGGCATGGGCATCGAGCGGACCCTCATGTTCCGCAACGAGGTCGGCGACATGCGCGACATGATCGAAGGCGATGTACGTTTCAGCGAGCACTTCGGGATGGAGATCTAACAGTGCGTATCCCCCTTTCCTGGCTGCGTGAATTCGCGGCCGTTCCTGCCGGTGCGAGCGCCGAGGACGTCATGGCCGACCTCGTGAAGGTCGGCTTCGAAGAAGAGGCCGTGCACCGGCCCACCGACACCCTGCAGGGTCCCATCGTCGTCGGCCAGGTGCTGTCCCTGGTCAAGGAACCGCAGTCCAATGGCAAGACCATCAACTGGTGCCAGGTCCGCGTGGTTCCCGAGGGCCAGGAGCAGACCCTCACCGGCGAGGGCATCGACCCCTCCGGCGTGCAGGGCATCATCTGCGGTGCGCACAACTTCGTCGAGGGCGACAAGGTGGTGGTCACCCTTCCGGGCGCCGTGCTGCCCGGCGACTTCCGCATCTCCGCGCGCAAGACCTACGGCCACCTCTCCGCCGGCATGATCGCCTCCGTGCGGGAACTCGGCATCGGCGAGGACCACGACGGCATCCTGGTGCTCTCCCGCATCGGGCTTGACCCGGAGATCGGCACCGACGCGATGGAGCTGCTCGGCCTCTACGACCAGGCCGCGGAAATCAACGTCACCCCGGACCGGGGCTACGCGTTCTCGATCCGCGGCGTGGCCCGTGAATACGCGCACGCCACCGGCACGCCGTTCACGGACCCGGCGTCGAAGGTCACCGCCCCGGCGGAACTTTCCGGCGGCTTCGACGTCAGGCTCAACGACGACGCCCCGATCTACGGAAACGCCGGCTGCGACCGGTTCGTGGCCCGCACAGTCCGCGGCGTCGACGCCACGAAGCCGACCCCGCCGTGGATGGCCTCCCGGCTGCGGCTCGCCGGCATCCGGTCCATCTCGCTGCCGGTGGACATCTCCAACTACGTGATGCTCGAGCTGGGCCAGCCCACACACTGCTACGACCTGGATACCCTCACCGGCGGCATCGTGGTCCGCCGCGCGGCCCAGGGCGAGAAGATCACCACCCTCGACGACAAGGAGCGCACGCTCGACGCCGAGGACCTGCTGATCACGGACGGTTCCGGCGCGATCGGCATCGCCGGCGTGATGGGCGGCGCGGCGACCGAGGTTTCCGACGCCACCACCAACATCCTGGTCGAGTCGGCGCACTTCGACGAGGTCTCGATTGCCCGGTCCCGCCGCCGCCACAAGCTGCCGTCCGAGGCGTCCAAGCGCTTCGAGCGCGGCGTTGACTGGTACGTCGCCCCGGTGGCCGCCCAGCGCGTGGTCGACCTGCTGGTGGAGCTCGCCGGCGGAACGGCCGACGCCGAGGGCACCGACGTGGGTACCGCACCCGACGCCGTCACCGTGGACCTCCCGGCAACCTTCGCCTCGGAGCGGATCGGCATCGACTTCACCGAGGAGCAGATCCTCACCTCGCTCCGGGACCTCGGCGCCGACGTCCGGATCACGGACGCCGGGTACGCCGTGACGGCCCCGAGCTGGCGGACGGATCTGGAGACCAAGGAAGACCTGTCTGAGGAAATCGCGCGGTTGGTGGGCTACGACAAGATCCCCGCCACGCTGCCGGTGGCCCCGCCGGGCCGCGGCCTGACCCGGGTGCAGCAGCAGCGCCGCCGCCTGGTCCAGGCCCTCGCCGACGCCGGGCTCACCGAGGTGCTGGCCTACCCGTTCGTCTCCAAGGCCGCCAACGACACCTTCGGCACCCCGTCCGCGGAAACCCCGAGGAGCGGACTCAAGCTGGCCAACCCGATCAGTGAGGAGCAGGGCTTCCTGCGCACCTCGGTCCTGCCCGGCCTGATCGAGGTGGCGAAGCGGAACCACTCCCGCGGCTTCCGCGACCTGGCCCTCTTCGAGACCGGCCTGGTCTTCCTGCCGGGGGAGACCCTCGGCACCGCCTCGATTCCGCCGCTGGGCGCCCGCCCCGCCGAGGAGGTCCTCGACGGACTGTTCGACGGCGTCCCGGACCAGCCGCTGCACCTGGCGGCCGTGCTGACCGGCCACGACACCCCGGCCGCCCCGGCCCACACCCCGCGGGCCTGGGATTACGCCGACGCGCTGGACATCGCCCGGCTGGCCGGCGACGTCCTCGGCGTCGAACTGGTCGTCAGCCAGGGCAGCCACCAGGCGTTCCACCCCGGCAGGGCCGCGCAGCTGGCGCTGCGCACCGGCGAGGTGATCGGCTACGCCGGTGAACTTCACCCCAAGCTGCTCGCGGCGCACGACATGCCCGCCCGTTCGGTGGCGCTGGAACTGAACGCGGACGCCCTGTTCGAGGCGGCCGCCGACGTGATCGTCGCCCGGCCCATCTCCGGCTACCCGGTGGCCACCCAGGACGTCGCCCTTGTGGTGGCTGCCGACGTGCCGGCCGAGGATGTGCTGGAGGCGCTCCGTGAGGGCGCCGGCGATCTGCTGGAGGAGGTGTCCCTGTTCGACGTCTACGCCGGCAAGGGCATCGAGGACGGCAAGAAGTCCCTGGCCTTCAACCTGCGCTTCCGCGCCGACGACCGCACCCTGACCGCGGACGAGGCCTCGGCCGCCCGTGATCTGGCCGTGGCCGCCGCGCACGAACGCTTCGGCGCCGTCCAGCGCTAGTAGGGCTCAGCGGTAACAGGGTCCGTCGGTACGAACCGGCACAACGAAGAGCTCCCCGCAACCTGCCGGTTGCGGGGAGCTTTTCGTTGGGGCTGGATAACGCGGGCGTTAAGGGACCAGCAGGACCTTGCCGGTGGTACGCCGCCGTTCCAGGTCCGTGTGCGCGGACGCCGCGTCCGCCAGGTCGTACTTCGCGCCGATCCGCACCTTGAGGCTGCCGTCGGCGACGGCGGCGAAGAGCTCGTCGGAGCGCCAGCGGCGTTCCTTCGCGTCCCGCAGGTAATGGACGATGGTAGGCCGGGTCAGGTAGAGCGAGCCGCCGGAGTTCAGCCGCTGCGGATCCACCGCCGGGACCGGGCCGGAGGCGGCGCCGAAGAGCACCAGGGTGCCGCGGACCCGGAGCGCCGCGAGCGAATCGTCGAAGGTGTCCTTGCCGACGCCGTCGTACACCACGTGCGCGCCCTCGCCGTCGGTGAGTTCCCGCACCTTGGCCCCGAAACCCTCGTACCGCAGCACGTAGTCTGCGCCGGCCCCGCGGGCCAGCGCCTCCTTCTCGTCGGTGGAAACGGTGGTGATGACACGGGCACCCTTGGCCTTGAGCAGCTGGATCAGCAGCAGGCCCACGCCGCCGGCGCCGGCGTGCAGCAGCACGGTCTGGCCGGACTCCACCTCGAAGGTCGAGTTGATCAGGTAGTGCGCGGTGATGCCCTGGAGCGGCAGGGCAGCGGCGGTGAAGTCGTCGACGCCGTGGGGCACCGGCAGCGCCTTGTCCGCGTCCACCAGCGCGTACCCGGCGTAGCAGGCGACGCCCTCGGCGGTGGCCACGCGGTCGCCCGCGGAGAAGCCGGTCACGCCGTCGCCGGTTTCCTCGACGGTGCCGGATGCCTCGGAGCCGGGAATGAAGGGGTAGTCCACCTTGTAGACGCCGCTGCGCTTGTACGTGTCGATGAAGTTCACCCCGACCGCGGCGACCTTGATCAGCAGCTGGCCGGGGCCGGGGACGGGCCGGTCGATGGGGGAGAGCTCAAGGACTTCCGGGCCGCCGGCCTGCCGGGCGACAATAGCGTGCGTCATGTGACTCCTTCGTGTGGGCCTTCCGGGCAGGGCGGTCCGTGCCCGGGGTGCTGTGACCATCCTAGGGACCGGCCCGGGCTCCGCCCAGCATCCATGACGGGGCGGACGGCCAGGACCGGCCAGGCAGGGGCTCGCGACGGCGTGCATAAATATCAGCAGCGATGCATAGTCTTGCTGTATGCTGGGGCTATGACTATTTCTGTTGCCGTTTCCGGGGCCAGCGGTTACGCCGGCGGCGAGGTGCTCAGGCTGCTTGCCGGCCACCCGGACGTCACCATCGGGGCTATCACGGCGCACAGCAACGCCGGTTCCAGACTAGGCGAACTCCAGCCGCATCTCCATGGTTTGGCAGACCGGATCCTCGAAGACACCACGGTGGAGAACCTTGCCGGGCACGACGTCGTCTTCCTCGCCCTGCCGCACGGCGCCTCCGCCGCGATCGCCGCGCAGCTGCCCGCGGGCACGGTCGTGATCGACGCCGGCGCGGACCACCGGCTTCAGGACGCGGCGGCGTGGGAAAAGTTCTACGGATCCCCGCACGCCGGCACCTGGCCCTACGGCCTGCCCGAGCTGCCGGGCCAGCGGGAGGCCCTGCGCGGCGCGACCCGCATCGCCGTGCCCGGCTGCTACCCGACGTCGGCGTTGCTGGCGTTGACGCCCGGCTTCAGCAACCACCTGCTGGAGGCCGACGACGTCGTCATCGTCGCCGCCTCCGGAACCTCCGGGGCCGGCAAGGCCGCCAAGGTGAACCTGATCGGCTCCGAGGTCATGGGCTCCATGAGCCCCTACGGCGTGGGCGGCGGCCACCGCCACACCCCGGAGATCGAGCAGGGCCTCTCCAACGCGCTGAACGCCCCCGTAACGGTGTCCTTCACGCCCACCCTCGCGCCGATGAGCCGGGGCATCCTCACCACCGCCACCGCCAAGGTGCGGCCGGGCGTCACCGCCGAGGAGCTGCGCCGGGCCTGGGCCGCGGCCTACGACGAGGAGCCCTTCGTCCACCTGCTGCCCGAGGGCCAGTGGCCCACCACCAAGTCCGTCCAGGGCTCCAACCACGCCGCCATGCAGCTGGCCTTCGACGAGCGGATCGGCCGCGTGATCGTCACCTGCGCCATCGACAACCTCACTAAGGGCACCGCCGGCGGCGCCGTCCAGTCCATGAACATCGCCCTTGGCCTGGCGGAGACCGCCGGCCTCAACCTGCAGGGAGTCGCACCGTGAGCATCACCGCACCGAAGGGTTTCCGCGCCGCCGGCGTCAAGGCCGGCCTCAAGGCCTCCGGCAACCCGGACCTGGCCCTGGTGGTCAACGACGGCCCGGCCAAGGCCGCCGCCGCGGTCTTCACCTCCAACCGTGTCGCCGCCGCCCCCGTGCACTGGTCCCGCGAGGTCATCAAGGACGGCCGCGTCGACGCCGTCATCCTCAACTCCGGCGGCGCCAACGCCTGCACCGGCCCGCAGGGCTTCCAGAACACACACACCACCGCCGAAAAGACCGCCGAGGCCCTCGGCGCCTCGGCGACGGACATTTTCGTCTGCTCCACCGGCCTGATCGGTGAACAGCTGCCGATGGACAAGCTGCTCCCCGCGATCGGTACCGCCGCCGCGGAACTGAGCGCCGACGGCGGCCCGGCCGCCGCCACCGCCATCATGACCACCGACTCGGTCTCCAAGCAGGCACTCTTCACCGGCACCGACGCCGAGGGCCGCGAGTTCACCATCGGCGGCATGGCCAAGGGCGCCGGCATGCTGGCCCCGGGCCTGGCCACCATGCTCGTGGTCCTCACGACCGACGCCGAGGTCCAGCCCGAGATGCTCGACGTCGTGCTGCGCGACGCCACCCGCGTCACCTTCGACCGGACCGACTCGGACGGCTGCATGTCCACCAACGACACCGTGGTGCTCCTGGCCTCCGGCGCCTCCGGCTCGGTCCCCTCCGCCGCGGCGTTCGGCGCGGGCCTGACCCAGGTGTGCGCGGACCTCGCCCGGCAGCTGATCGGCGACGCCGAGGGCTCCAGCCACGACATCTCCATCCGCACTTTCAACGCCGCTAACGAACGCGACGCCGAGGTGGTCAGCCGCGCGGTCGCCCGCTCCAACCTCTTCAAGACCGCGATCTTCGGCAAGGACCCCAACTGGGGCCGCGTGCTTTCCGCCGTCGGCACCACGGACGCCGCCTTCGAACCGGACCAGCTCAACGTCGCGATGAACGGCGTGCAGATCTGCCGCAACGGCAGCATCGGCGAGGACCGCTCCCTGGTGGACCTGGAACCGCGCGAGGTCCTGGTCGAGATCGACCTGCAGGCCGGCGAGGCCGAGGCCACCATCTGGACCAACGACCTCACCCACGACTACGTCCACGAGAACAGCGCCTACTCCAGCTGACCGGCCGCCGGACACCACCCGACGAACCCCCCACCACCCGGAAGGGACCACCGACCATGAGCACCGAAGCCCGCGAGACCACCTCCATGGCGGACGCGCAGGACAAGGCAGGCACGCTGATCGAGGCGCTGCCCTGGATCCAGCGCTTCGCCGGCACCACCATGGTGATCAAATACGGCGGCAACGCCATGGTCAACGACGAGCTGCGCCGCGCCTTCGCCGAGGACGTGGTCTTCCTGCACCACGTCGGCATCCACCCCGTGGTGGTGCACGGCGGCGGCCCGCAGATCAACGCCATGCTCGGCCGGCTCGGGATCGAATCCGAGTTCAAGGGCGGGCTGCGCGTCACCACGCCGGAGGCGATGGACGTGGTCCGGATGGTCCTCACCGGCCAGGTGGGCCGCGAACTCGTGGGCCTGATCAACTCCCACGGCCCCTACGCCGTCGGCATGTCCGGCGAGGACGGCGGCCTGCTGCAGGCTGTCCGGACCGGCACCGTGGTCGACGGCGAGGACGTGGACCTGGGCCTGGTCGGCGAGGTCGTCGGCGTGAACCCCGAAGGCATCCTGGACATCATCGCCGCGGGCCGGATTCCCGTGATCTCCACCGTCGCCCCCGAAATCGAAGAGGACGGGTCTACCACCGGGCAGGTCCTGAACGTCAACGCGGACACCGCGGCCGCCGCCGTCGCCTCCGCCCTGGGCGCCTCCAAGCTGGTCATCCTGACCGACGTCGAGGGCCTCTACGCGAACTGGCCGGACAAGTCCTCGCTGATCTCCTCACTGACCGCCTCCGAGCTGCGCGGGATGCTGCCGCGCCTGGAGTCAGGCATGATCCCGAAGATGGCGGCCTGCCTGAAGGCGGTCGACGACGGCGTCGAACGTGCCCACATCGTCGACGGCCGGCTGGCCCACTCGATGCTCCTGGAAACCTTTACGACCGCCGGCATCGGCACCCAGGTCGTCCCCGATGAGGAAGTGAACGCATGAACGAACCCCTGAACGCGGCGCCGACCGGCGATGGGGCCCCCGCCCGTCCCCAGTCTCACCCCGTCCTCGCAAGCTCGGACGGGGACCCCGGAGACCGTGGCCCCATCGCGGTGCCCGACCACACCCGGGGCCCCATCGCCGGCTCGGCTCCGGCGCCCTCAGCGGCCGTCATGACCGGAGAGGGTAGCGGTGCGCAGTGGCTCTCCCGCTACTCCTCCTCGCTGCTGGGCGTCTTCGGGGCACCGCAGCGGGTGCTGGTACGCGGCGCGGGCTGCCTGGTCTGGGACGCCGACGGCAAGGAATACCTGGACCTGCTCGGCGGCATCGCCGTCAACGCCCTCGGCCACGCCCACCCCTTCGTCACCTCGGTGATTTCCAGCCAGCTCTCCACCCTGGGCCACGTCTCCAACTTCTTCACCAGCCCCACGCAGGTGGCCCTGGCCGAGAAGCTGCTGGAGATCGCCAAGGCCCCCGCCGGGTCCAAGGTGTTCTTCGCGAACTCCGGCACCGAGGCCGTCGAGGCAGCGTTCAAGCTCGCCCGCCGCAACACGGGCGCCGGTCCGGACAGCGGGGAGGCCCCGCGCACCAAGATCATCGCGCTGGAGGGTGCCTTCCACGGCCGGACCATGGGGGCGCTGGCGCTGACCTACAAGGAGGCCTACCGGGCCCCCTTCGCGCCCCTGCCCGGCGGCGTCGTCCACGTCCCGTTCGGCGACATCGACGCCCTGCTGGCCGAGATCGACGAGACCACGGCCGCCGTCATCCTCGAACCCATCCAGGGTGAGGCCGGCGTCCGGCCCCTGCCGGCCGGCTACCTCAAGGCCGCCCGCGAGGCCACCGCCGCCGCCGGCGCCCTGCTGATCCTGGACGAGGTCCAGACCGGCATCGGCCGGACCGGAAAGTGGCTCGCCAGCGAAGACGCCGGGATTGTGCCCGACGCCGTGACCCTCGCCAAGGGACTCGGCGGCGGCTTCCCGATCGGGGCCCTCATCACCTACGGCCCGGAGGTCTCCGCGCTGCTCACAGCCGGCCAGCACGGCACCACCTTTGGCGGGAACCCGGTGGCCACCGCTGCCGCCCTGGCCACCCTGCACGTCCTCGAAAACCAGCAGGTGCTCGGGCACGTCAAAGACGTGGGGGAGCACCTGCGCGCCGGCCTCGCCGGGATCGACGGCGTCACCGAGGTCCGCGGCGAAGGCCTGCTGATCGGCTTCGACCTCGACGCCGACGTCGCCCCCGCCGTCGTCGCCGCCGCCCTGGACGCCGGGTTCATCATCAACAGCCCCGGCCCGCACACCATCCGCCTGGCCCCGCCGCTGATCCTCACCGAGGCGCAGGCGGACAGCTTCCTGGCCGCACTGCCGGCCCTCCTCCAGACCGCAAAGGACGCCCAGTGACCGAGACTGCCATGTCACAGCCGAAGACCCGCCACTTCCTCAAGGACACGGACCTGACCCCGGCCGAACAGGCCGAGGTGCTGGACCTGGCCGTCCGGATGAAGGCCGCGCCGTACAGCGTGCAGCCCTACGCCGCCGAGGCCAGCGGCCGGAAGACCGTCGCCGTCATCTTCGACAAGACCTCCACCCGCACCCGGGTTTCCTTCGCCACCGGCGTCGCGGACATGGGCGGCAACGCGCTGATCATCAACCCCGGCGAGGCCCAGATCGGCCACAAGGAATCCGTCGAGGACACGGCGAAGGTCCTCGAACGCATGGTCTCCACGATCGTGTGGCGCACCGGCGCGCACGACGGACTGGTCGCCATGGCCGCGAACTCCGCCGTCCCCGTCATCAACGCCCTGTGCGATGACTACCACCCGTGCCAGCTCCTGGCCGACCTGCTGACCATCAAGGAGCACAAGGGCTCGCTCGCCGGCCTGACCATGAGCTACCTCGGCGACGCGGCCAACAACATGGCCAACTCCTACCTGCTGGCCGGGGTCACGGCCGGCATGCACGTGCGGATCAGCGGCCCTGAGGGCTACCTGCCGGCCGCCGGGATCGTCGCCGCCGCCGAGGAACGCGCCGCCGAGACCGGCGGCTCGGTGCTCATCACGGCCGACGCCGCCGAGGCCCTGCGCGGCGCCGACGTCGTCGCCACGGACACCTGGGTTTCCATGGGCCAGGAGGACGAGAAGGAAGCCCGGATGCAGCTGTTCCGGGATTACTCCGTTGACGAGGACGCGATGACCCTCGCCGCGCCGGACGCCGTCGTGCTGCACTGCCTGCCCGCCTACCGCGGCTACGAGATCTCCGCCGGCGTGATCGACGGCCCGCAGTCCGTGGTCTGGGACGAGGCCGAAAACCGGCTGCACGCCCAGAAGGCCCTGATGGCCTGGCTGATGCACCGCTCCGGCCTGGCCGTCGTCGAGGGCCTGGCACCGGTCGACGGGGCGGACTGATGTCCGCCCAGCCCGCCGCGCAGGGGGCCAGCCCGGCCACCAAAACGGCCCGCCAGGCCCGGATCGCCGCGATCCTGACCGGCGAATCCGTCCGCTCCCAGGCCGAGCTGGCGGCCCTGCTGGCGGACGATGGCGTGCAGGTCACCCAGGCCACCCTGTCCCGGGACTTGGTGGAACTCGGCGCCGTCCGGGTCCGCGGCAAGGAAGGTGTCCTGGTCTATGCCGTCCCCGGCGAGGGCGGCGAACGTGGCGCCAAGAGCGGCGTCACCCAGGAAATCCTGGACGCGCGCCTCGCCCGGCTCTGCGGCGAACTGCTGGTCACCGCCGAGGCCTCCGGAAACCTCGTCGTGCTCCGGACCCCGCCGGGCGCGGCGAACTTCCTCGCCCTGGCGATCGACCACTCGGTGATGCCGTCCATCCTGGGCACCATCGCCGGGGACGACACCGTCCTGCTGGTCACCCGCGACCCGGCCGGCGGGGCCGACGTCGCCGCCCGCTTCCTCGCCATGGCCGACGAAACCGGCCAATAGCCCGGCCGTCCGTGGCGCACACTTGTACCAACGACCCAACAGAATTCCCCCAACATAAGGAGCATTTGAAGTGACTGAGCGTATTGTGCTGGCCTACTCCGGTGGCCTCGATACTTCCGTGGCCATCGGCTGGATCGGCGAAGCGACCGGCGCCGAGGTCATCGCCGTGGCGGTCGACGTCGGACAGGGCGGCGAGTCGCTGGAGACCATCCGCCAGCGCGCCCTCGGCTGCGGCGCCGTCGAAGCCTACGTTGCCGACGCCTCCGACGAGTTCGCCAACGAATACTGCATGCCCACCCTCAAGGCGAACGCCCTGTACCAGGGCCACTACCCGCTGGTCTCCGCGATCTCCCGCCCGGTGATCGTCAAGCACCTGGTCAAGGCCGCCCGCGAATTCGGTGCCACCACGGTGGCCCACGGCTGCACCGGCAAGGGCAACGACCAGGTCCGCTTCGAGGTCGGCATCCAGACCCTCGGCCCCGACCTGAAGTGCATCGCCCCGGTCCGCGACCTGGCGCTCACCCGCGACAAGGCCATCGCCTTCGCCGAGGAAAAGGGCCTGCCGATCGAGACCACCAAGAAGAACCCGTACTCGATCGACCAGAACGTCTGGGGCCGCGCCGTCGAGACCGGCTACCTCGAGGACATCTGGAACGGTCCCACCAAGGACATCTACGACTACACCGCCACCCCGGAATTCCCCCCGGCCCCGGACGAGGTCATCATCTCCTTCGAAGCCGGCGTCCCGGTCGCGATCGACGGCGTCAAGGTCACCCCGCTGCAGGCCATCAAGGAACTGAACCGCCGCGCCGGCGCCCAGGGCGTGGGCCGCATCGACGTCGTCGAGGACCGTCTCGTCGGCATCAAGTCCCGCGAGATCTACGAGGCCCCCGGCGCCATGGCGCTGATCACCGCGCACAAGCACCTCGAGGACGTCACGATCGAACGCGAGCAGGCCCGCTTCAAGGCCACGGTCGGCCAGCGCTGGTCCGAGCTGGTCTACGACGGCCAGTGGTTCTCCCCGCTCAAGCGCTCCCTGGACGCCTTCATCGAAGACACCCAGAAGTACGTCTCCGGCGACATCCGCATGACCCTCCACGGCGGCCAGGCCGTCGTCACCGGCCGCCGCTCGGACACCTCGCTGTACGACTTCGACCTCGCCACCTACGACACCGGCGACACCTTCGACCAGTCCATGGCGCGCGGCTTCATCGAGCTGTGGGGCATGTCCGCCAAGGTCGCCTCCGGCCGCGACATCCGCGTCGCCGGAAAGTAGCCCGCGTGGCTGAGTCTGCAACCACCAAGGCTGGCGCGACCAATCAGGGCGCGCTGTGGGGCGGCCGGTTCGCCGGCGGCCCCGCGGACGCCCTCGCCGCGCTGAGCAAGTCCACGCACTTCGACTGGCGGCTGGCCCGCTACGACATCGCCGGGTCCAAGGCGCACGCCCGCGTGTTGCACAAGGCCGGGCTGCTGGACGACGGCGAGCTGGCCGGCATGCTGGACGCCCTGGACCGGCTGGACACGGACGTCGCCTCCGGCGCGTACACCCCGGCCGAATCCGACGAGGACGTGCACGGTTCGCTCGAACGCGGCCTGATCGAGCGGGCCGGGCCCCAGCTGGGCGGCAAGCTCCGCGCCGGCCGGTCCCGCAACGACCAGGTGGCCACCCTGGGCCGGATGTTCCTGCGTGACCACGCCCGGATCATCGCCCGCGGCGTGCTCGCCACGATCGACGCGCTGGTGGACCAGGCGAAGGCCCACCACGGTGTGGCGATGCCGGGACGGACGCACCTCCAGCACGCCCAGCCGGTGCTGCTCAGCCATCACCTGCTGGCCCACGCCTGGGCGCTGCTGCGCGACGTGCAGCGGCTGGCCGACTGGGACAAGCGCGCCGGCATTTCGCCCTACGGCTCCGGCGCCTTGGCCGGGTCCTCGCTGGGACTTGATCCGGAGGCCGTCGCCGCGGACCTGGGCTTCTTCTCCGCAGCGCACAACTCGATCGACGGCACCGCAGCGCGCGACGTCTTCGCCGAGTTCGCCTGGGTTTCCGCCATGATCGGCGTGGACCTGTCCCGGGTCTCGGAGGAAGTGATCCTCTGGGCCACCAAGGAGTTCTCCTTCGTGACCCTGGATGATTCCTACTCCACCGGTTCCTCGATCATGCCGCAGAAGAAGAACCCGGACGTGGCCGAGCTGGCCCGCGGCAAGGCCGGCCGCCTGATCGGTGACCTGACCGGGCTGCTGGCCACCCTGAAGGGCCTGCCGCTGGCGTACAACCGGGACCTGCAGGAGGACAAGGAACCGGTCTTCGACGCCGCCGACACCCTGGAGCTGCTGCTCCCGGCCGTCTCCGGCATGATCGCGACGCTGACGTTCAACACTGAGCGGATGGAGTCCCTGGCACCCCAGGGCTTCGCCCTGGCCACGGACATCGCCGAATGGCTGGTCCGCCAGGGCGTGCCGTTCCGCGAAGCGCACGAGCTCTCCGGTGCCGCCGTCAAGCAGGCCGAAAGCCGCGGCGTCGAACTCTGGGACCTGACCGACGAGGAATACGCGGCCATCTCGGAGCACCTCACGCCGGAGGTCCGCACGGTCCTGTCAACGGAGGGGTCGCTGAACAGCCGCAACTCCCAGGGCGGCACCGCCCCGGCCGCCGTCGAACGCCAGTTGCGGGCGCTCGAGGCCGAGCTGGAAGGCGTGCGCGCCTACGCCGGCTAGCCCGTCCGGACGCGCCCTCACTTCCGGTCGTGTTTCCACCGACGCTCCCTCACCTCTGGTGGCTTTCCCGCCGACGCTCCCGTACTCGTTGGGGGAGCGTCGGCGGAATTCCTGCCAAAGGTGAGGGAGCGTTCTGCGTTGGACGCCGGAGTTTCCCGCTCTAGCATGGCGGAATGAGCGAATCCTTCCGGCGCATGCTGCGCGCCCTGCCAGACTTCCCGGCCGAGCTTCCCGATTTCGATCCGGAGCGGGCCCCGGAGGACCCGGACCAGCTGTTCCGGCAGTGGTTCGACGAGGCCCTGGCCGCCGGGGTGCCGCAGCCCAATGCCTGCAGCCTGGCCACCGCCGACGCGCAGGGACGCCCCTCGGCCAGGATGTTGATCCTCAAGGACATCGACGACGCCGGCTGGCACTTCGCCACCTCCTGCGAGTCCCGCAAGGGCCGGGAACTGGCGGCCAACCCCAACGCGGCGCTCAATTTCTTCTGGCAGCCGCTGGGACGCCAGGTCCGCGTCGCCGGCGAGGTCCTGGAACTCTCCGCCGAGGCCTCCTCCGCGGACTGGGACGCCCGGCCCGGCGCCGACGGTAGCACCAACCCCGCGTGGCAGCTCTACGCGCTGCGGCCCAGGGAGCTCGAATTCTGGCAGGCCCGCCACGACCGGCGGCACATCCGGCACCGTTACGGCCCGTTCTAACCGCCGCGCATCACGTTTTCGGCGCAGTGCCCCGGTTAATCCGGATTAATCAAAGTGCTCCGTTAGGATGGGCGCCATGACTTCCATCACCCCCGAAAACCTCCTGGCAGAACTCCGCCGCGCCGCCGACGTCGTGACCGGAATCGCCACCGGCCTGGACGACGCCGCGGTGGCCGCGCCGTCGGAACTGCCCGGCTGGACCCGGGGCCACGTCCTGGCCCACATCACCGGGATCGCCAACGCCATGGCCCGCCAGGTGGAGTACGCCACCCGCGGGGAACGCGTCGAGCTCTACGACGGCGGCTTCGAAGGCCGCAACCGCGCCATCGAACTCGCCGCCGGCCACGGCGCGGACCAGCACCGCGCCGCCGTGGGCGCGGCCATTGACCGGGCGCTGGCCGCCTTCGGGCCGCTCGACGAGGCGGGCTGGCGGGCGCCCATCACGTTCCGGGACGGCGTCGTCCTCGACGGCGGCCTGGCGCTTTGGCGCGAGCTGACCATCCACGCCACGGACCTTGGGACGGGCCGCGGCCCGGAGACCTGGAGCCGGCCGTTCTGCGAGCACCTCTTCGACTTCCTGGCCGCACGGGTGCCCGGGGGGCAGCGGTTCGTGCTGCAGCCGCTCGGCCTGCCCTCGGTGGCCATCGGCGCGCCGGGCGGCCGTTCCACCGCCATCAACGGAATGCTGACCGACATCGCGGCCTGGCTGGCCGGGCGCACCCCCACCCTGGGCAGTCTGCGTGCCACCGCCGCGGCCGACGGCGTCGACCTTCCGGCCCTGCTGCCCTGGCCGGCGGGAGTCCCCGTTACCAAGTAGCAATCAAGGCCCGGGGGGGCACCTAACCCCGAGGCGCCTGCCCGGCCTCGCGGGCCAGCAGGCTTTCCTTGACGGGCAGGCCCCAGCGGAAGCCGCCCAGGGTCCCGTCGGTGCGGATGACCCGGTGGCAGGGGACGAAGAGCGCGGCGGCGTTGAACGCGCAGGCGCTGGCCGCGGCCCGGACCGCCTTGGCGTTGCCGGCGAGTTCCGCGTACTCGGTGTAGGTCACCGGGTGGCCGGCGGCGACGGTCCGGAGCATGTCCCAGGCGTGGGCACGGAACGGGCCCGATTTCTGCAGCACCGGCACCGCCATGGCCGTCTGCGGGCTGCCGGCGTAGAACTCCTCGACCGCCGCCGAGATCGCGCCGAGGCCGGACACATCCTGGTATGCGGTGGGCCGCAGGGTCGGGTGGATCTGGCCGGTGAGGGCGCCCGGTTCCGCCGTCCAGCCCGAGGCCAGGACGGCGCCGTCGCGGGCGATGATGGTGAAGGGACCGTCCGGGGTGGACAGGGTCAGGAGCTGGGCCGTCATGTCGTTGCTTTCTTTCGTGGCTTGGTGGCGGGCCGGGCTGCGGCCGCGGCGCGCCAGAGGTGCATGGTGGCGTAGGAACGCCACGGGCTGACCTCGCTGAAATCGGGGGACAGTGTGGGGGAGTCCGGGACGGAGCCGGATCCGGGGCCGGGGGCGGGCGAGGGCGCTGCCCCGGAGCCGGCGGCCGCGGCGAGCGATCGGACGCCGTTGCGGACGGCGGCGTCGTTGGCCAGGAACACGTCCGGGGCGCCGAGTACGCGCATGGACACGTACCCCACCGTCCAGGGGCCGACGCCGGCGAGCGGCAGGAGCTTCGAGCGTAGGCTCTCCGGGTTGTCGCCGTAGCCGAAGTCCAGGCTGCCGTCCGCCATGGCCGCCGCGGCCCCGAGGATCGAGTCGATCCGCCGTTGTGGTCCGCGCAGCAGTTCCCGGCCGCCCTCGGCGATCTCCGCCGCGGTGGGGAACATCCGGTCCAGCCCGTCCCCGGGGACGGTGCTGTCCTGCCCGCAGGCGGACAGCTGGGCCAGGGCGGTGCGGGCCGCCGCGACGGTGATCTGCTGGCCGATCATGGCGCGGACCAGCAGTTCCTGCGGATCGATCGCACCCGGCATCCGCATCCCTGGCGCCTCGGCCACCGAGCCCCGCAGCCGGAGGTCCGCCCCCAGTGCGGCGTCGATCGCCGACGGGTCCGCGTCGAGATCCAGCAGCCGGCGGACCCGGCTGAGCAGGGCCGGCAGGTCCCGCAGGTCCACCGCCCCGATCGTGAGCCGCAGCGGCAGGCCGGGCTCGTCCGCGGCGTACTCCACCCGGAACCGGGCATCCCCGTGGGCCAGCCGCAGGGTGCGGGCGTAGGCGCGGTCCGTGCCCTCCTCGATCCCCGGCAGGGCGCGGACGGCCAGGAAACCGAAGACCCCGGGGTCGAACGGCGCGCGGTACGGCAGGCTCAGGGTCAGGGCCGTCGAGCCCGGTGCCGGGCGGGCCGGACCGTGGTGGCGGGCGGTGGCGCGCAGCGCCGACGGCGTCATGGCGAACACCTCCGCGATGGTGTCGTTGAACTGCCGGACGCTGCTGAAGCCGGCGGCGAACGCGACATCGGTGGCCTTCATCGGCGTCGAGACCAGCAGCGTCCTGGCCGTCTGCGCGCGGCTGGCCCGGGCCAGGGCCAGTGGGCCGGCGCCGAGTTCGTGGCTGAGGATCCGGTTCAGCTGCCGGGCCGAGTAGCCCAGCCGGGCGGCGAGGCCCTCGACGCCGTCGCGGTCGATCACGCCGTCGTTGATCAGCCGCATCGCGCGGGCGGCGACGTCGGTGCGCACGTTCCAGGCCGGGGTGCCGGGGACCGCTTCGGGCAGGCAGCGCTTGCAGGCGCGGTAGCCCGCCTCGTGGGCGGCCGCGGACGTCTCGTAGAAGGTGACGTTGCCAGCCTTGGGCGTCCGGGCGGGGCAGGAGGGCCGGCAGTAGATGCCCGTGGTGCGGACCGCCGTGTAGAACTGCCCGTCGAACCGGGTGTCCCGCGCGTCGATCGCCCGGTAGCGCTGCCAAAAATCCATTCCTCAATCCTGCCAGCCGCCGGCCGGCCAAGCTAGCGGAAATCGGACACGGACGTGAGGGCTCCCCGGCAGCGTCCGGCCGGAGCCACCCGGCAGACCCGGCCCGGGGACGTGTTTGCTACGGTCGGAGCATGGACTCCTCGCTGACGCCCGCGGCCGTGCGCGCCCTGCTGTCCGGGGACGCCCGGACCGTCGCGCCGCTTGTGCTCGGCGCCGTCCTGACCCACGTCAGCCATGCCGGGCCGGTGGCCGTCCGGATCACGGAGGTGGAGGCCTACCTCGGCCCGGAGGACTCACTGCACCCGGACCCAGGGTCGCATACGTTCCGGGGACAGACCCGGCGCAACGCCCCGATGTTCGGCCCGGCCGGGCACCTCTATGTCTACTTCACCTACGGCATGCACCACTGCACGAACATCGTCTGCGGCCCCGAGGGCACGGCGTCCGCCCTGCTGCTGCGCGCCGGCGAGGTGGTTGAGGGGGAGGAGCTGGCCCGTTCGCGGCGGCCGACGTCGAAGAGCCCCGCGGACCTGGCCAGCGGGCCAGCCCGGCTCGCCACTGCGTTGGGACTGACGACGGCGGACAGCGGCCGGGACGCACTGGCCGAACCCTTCCGGCTCGAACTGCCCGCCGGTCCGGCCGCGGGCATCAGCTCCGGGCCGCGCGTCGGCGTCTCCGGGGCGGGCGGCACCACCGACTATCCGTGGCGGTTCTGGCTCAGCGGGGACCCGACCGTCTCCCGCTACAAGGCCGCGAAACCCCGGCCCCGCGGCACGGCTACCGGCCGGTAGAATTATTCGGTGAATTCCACCGAGCAGCCCACCAGTACGTCCACCGGCGCCAGCGCAACCGGCACCACCGAGACCGGCCCCGCCGTCGAGCACCTGATCGACAGCCTCTGCGCCACCGTGCCGGACTATCCCAAGCCCGGCATCACCTTCAAGGATCTGACCCCCGTCTTTGCCGACCCCGCCGCGTTCAAGGCCGTCGTCGACGCCCTGGTCCGGCCCTTCCTTGGCACCTTCGACGCCGTCGCCGGCGTCGAAGCCCGTGGATTCCTGCTGGCCGCCGCCGCCGCGTACGCCACCGACACCGGCGTCATCACCGTCCGCAAGGCCGGCAAACTGCCCCGCGCCGTGGTGTCGGAGGACTACGCGCTGGAATACGGCACCGCCACCCTCGAACTGCACACCACCGACCTTGCCCCGGGCAGCCGCGTCCTCATCCTCGATGACGTGCTGGCCACCGGCGGCACCCTTGGCGCCGCGGCGCGGCTGTTCGAACGCTGCGGCATCACCGTCGCCGGCGTCGGCGTCGTGATGGAGCTCGAGGACCTGGCCGGCCGGGCCGCGCTGGGACAGCAGCAGATCCACTCCCTGCTGCGGCTCTAGCCACGCCGCCGGGGCCACCGTCCGGGTCACTGGACGGGCGGGGCCGCGTCGGTAGAATGCCTGCAAAGTCCGGCCGGAAGAAAACCGACATATTTCGGGAGAGATTGCCGAAATTGCCGTAGAATGGTTGGTCTGTCTTTTTCGATAGGGGAACGTTCCATGCACGACGCTGATTTGGCCCACGAGCGCGACTACGTGGCCGGCCTGTACGCCCGGTTGGATGAACTGCGGGCCGAAAAGCGGGCCCAGCTGGCCCAGGTCCGGCGCGCTGGCGCCGTCGGCACCATGCAGAACGTCTCCGAGCGCGACGCGTTCGCCGCCCTGTACGAGGACCGCCTGGCCCAGCTCGACGCCGTCGACGACCGGCTGGTCTTCGGCCGCCTCGACCTCGACTCCGGCGAGGAGCAGTACATCGGCCGCATCGGCCTCACCACCGAGGACCTGCAGCGGCTGATGGTCGACTGGCGTGCCCCCGAGGCCGGCCACTTCTACCAGGCCACCGCGTTCGACCGGCAGGGCGTCCGCCGCCGCCGGCACCTGATCCTGCAGGGCCGGGAGGTCAAGGCGATCGAGGATGACGTCCTCGACGCCGACATGCTCGCCGACGACGACTCGCTCCAGGGCGAGGGCGCGCTGCTGGCTGCCCTCAACTCCAAGCGCACCGGCCGGATGTCCGACATCGTCAGCACCATCCAGTCCGAGCAGGACCGCATCATCCGTTCCTCGATCTCGGGCGCCCTCGTGGTCCAGGGCGGTCCGGGCACCGGCAAGACCGCCGTCGCCCTGCACCGCGCCGCCTACCTGCTCTACACGCACCGGGACCGGCTGAAGACCGCCGGCGTGCTGCTGGTCGGCCCGTCGTCGTCGTTCATGAACTACATCGAACGCGTGCTGCCCTCCCTCGGCGAGACCGGCGTCGTGATGGCGAGCCTGGGCCGGCTGATGCCCGGCATCCACGCCGTCGCGGAGGAGAACTCCGACGTCGCCGCGCTCAAGGGCCGCCTGGACATGGCCGGGGTGATCGCGAACGCGGTCGCCAACCGGCAGCGGATCGTCCCCGCCAACCGCACCCTCGAGGTGGACGGCCGCAAGCTCGTGCTCACCCCGCGGCAGGTCCGCCGCGCCCGGGACAAGGCCCGCGCGACCGGCAAGCCGCACAACGAGGCGCGCGTGACGTTCGTGAAGATCCTGCTGCGCGAGCTGACCGAGCAGATGACCGAGCTGGTCGAAGCCGGCAGCATCGGCAACAATGCTGACCGCTCCTACCTGGCCGAGGACGTCCGCTCCGCCCGCGACGTGCGCGTGGCCCTGAACCTGTGCTGGATGCCGATGACGCCGGAGAAGCTCGTCAGCGAACTCTTCTCCAAGCCCGCGATCCTCGAGGCCTGCACCCCGAACCTCACCGCCGAGGAGCGGGCCCTGCTGCTCCGCCCCGCGGACGCGCCCTGGACCGAGGCCGACGTGCCGCTGCTGGACGAGGCCGCCGAGCTCCTGGGCGAACTGGACCCGGCGGCCGGACGCGGACTGGCCCAGCAGGAGCACGACCGGGCCCGGGACCTGGCCAACGCCAAGCAGACCCTGGTCAACATGGAGGCGGCCGGCGTGGACGCCCTGTTCACCGCCGAGGAGCTGGCCGACCAGAACCAGGAACGCGAGGCCCGGCAGACCGCCGCCGAGCGCGCCACCACCGACCGCACCTGGGCCTTCGGGCACATCGTGGTGGACGAGGCGCAGGAACTCTCGCCCATGCAGTGGCGGCTGCTGGTCCGCCGCTGCCCGCTGAAGTCCTTCACGATCGTCGGCGACATCGCCCAGACCAGCTCCGTCGCAGGGGCCAAGTCCTGGCAGAGCGCGCTGGCACCAATGTTCGGGGAGCGCTGGCAGCTCGAGGAGCTCACGGTCAACTACCGCACGCCCGCCCAGATCGCCGAGGCCGCGGCCCGAATGGCCAACGCCGCCGGTCTGGTCGTGTCCGCGCCCAAGGCCGTCCGCGAGGGCCGTTGGGCCCCGCTGATCGACCAGGTCGCCCCGGGTGCCGTGGTGGAGCGGCTGGTGGAGGTCCTGCCCGAGGAGATCGAGGCGCTCGAGGGCGGGCTGCTGGCCGTCATCGCCGACGGCGCGCTGTTGGGCGAGGCGACGGCGGCGCTCCGGTCCGTCTACGGCCGCCGGATCGGCACCGGGGCGGGCAGCTACGAGCAGGACATCGTGGTGATCAGCCCCCGCGAGGCCAAGGGCCTGGAGTTCGACGGCGTCGTGGTGCTGGAGCCCTCGGCCATGCTCAACCACGAGCACGGCCGGGTGGGGGACCTCTACGTCGCCATGACCCGGCCCACGCAGCGGCTGCGGCTGATCGCCGCCGCCGGGGTTCCCGCCGGTATCGAGGAGTAGGCAGGGGCGCGCCCCTGCTACCTTTGATTCCGTGTCCCAGCAAATTGATCTTCAGTCCCAGCAGAACGACCCGGGCTTCGCCAACATCTGGCAGGAGCTCACCTGGCGCGGCCTCGTCCACGTCTCGACCGACGAGACGGAGCTTGAGAAGCTCCTCGCCGGCGACCCGATCACGTACTACTGCGGCTTCGATCCCACCGCGCCGAGCCTGCACCTGGGGAACCTGGTCCAGCTGCTGCTGATGCGACGGCTCCAGCTGGCCGGACACAAGCCGCTGGGCCTTGTGGGCGGCTCCACCGGCCTGATCGGCGACCCGCGGCAGACCGCGGAACGGGTGCTCAACACCCCCGAAACCGTGGCCGAATGGGTGGGCCGGTTGCAGGGGCAGGTGCAGCGCTTCCTCAGCTTCGAGGGGGAGAACGCCGCCCGGATGGTGAACAACCTCGACTGGACCGCACCCCTGAGCGCCATCGACTTCCTCCGCGGCATCGGCAAGCACTTCCGCGTCGGCACGATGATCAAGAAGGACATCGTCGCCACCCGCCTGAACTCGGAAGAGGGCATCAGCTACACCGAGTTCAGCTACCAGATCCTGCAGGGCATGGACTACCTCCAGCTGTTCCGCGACTACGGCTGCATGCTGCAGACCGGCGGTTCGGACCAGTGGGGCAACCTCACCAGCGGCACGGAATTGATCCGCAAGGTGGAGGGCAAGCACGTCCACGCCCTCGGCACGCCACTGATCACCAACTCCGACGGCACCAAGTTCGGTAAGAGCGAGGGCAACGCCATCTGGCTGGATGCGGAGATGTGCAGCCCGTACGCCTTCTACCAGTTCTGGCTCAACACGGCCGACGCCGACGTTGCCGCCCGGCTCAAGGTCTTCACGTTCCTGAGCCGCGCTGAGATTGAGGCGCTGGAGGCTTCTGTCGCCGAGCGTCCCTTCGCCCGGGAGGGCCAGCGGAAACTCGCCTACGAGGTGACCTCCCTGGTACATGGCGTCGAGGCGACCGAAAAGGTCATCGCCGCTTCCGCCGCCGTCTTCGGCGGCGGCGAGCTGGCCGGGCTCGACGTCGACACCCTGCGCGCGGCGACGGCGGAACTTCCGTCCGCCACGGTGCCGGCCTCGGGCCTGGGCATCATCGACCTGATGGTCGCCACCGGACTGGCCGACAGCAAGTCGGCGGCCCGGCGCACCGTGGGGGAGGGTGGCGCCTACGTGAACAACGTCAAGGTCACCGATCCCGACGCCGTGGTGTCCGACGCCGAACTGCTCCACGGCCGCTACCTGCTGCTGCGCCGCGGCAAGAAGAACCTCGCCACGGTGGAGGTTTCGCGCTAGCCGCTTCGGCCGCCGGTTCCTCCTGCACGCTCCTCTCCAGACGTCCGTCCCCCGCGGGATTTGCACGTCCGGAGGGGAGCGTGTAGTGTTTTCTGAGTCGCCGCCGCTGAGCGGTGACCAACCCCCAACATTGAGAAGCAATTCTTCCGGCGCTGGACGCTGGGAATCGAAATTGCTCTTCTTTTGCTGGGCGGATTCACTTTTACAGATGAATTCCGGATGAAAATGCGGATTTGCAAAGTAGAAATGAATGAAATAAGCTGTAAACATCGCAGCGAAGAAATGTGAAACAAAAGAATTTGTTTCAAAAAGTATTCGAATGCTTCTGTTGTTTGAGAACTCAATAGTGTGCCAAGTTTGTTGATACCGATTGTTTTATTGATTGGTTGATTATGCTGTGTTGTCCACCCCGTGGATGGCATGGTTTTCAGCTGGTTTCAAATTTTGTGCAGCGCGTGTTTACCGTTTTCCCGGTGGTGCGTGTTGTGTCTGTTTGTTTTCAACGGAGAGTTTGATCCTGGCTCAGGATGAACGCTGGCGGCGTGCTTAACACATGCAAGTCGAACGATGATCCGGTGCTTGCACCGGGGATTAGTGGCGAACGGGTGAGTAACACGTGAGTAACCTGCCCTTAACTCTGGGATAAGCCTGGGAAACTGGGTCTAATACCGGATATGACTCCTCATCGCATGGTGGGGGGTGGAAAGCTTTTGTGGTTTTGGATGGACTCGCGGCCTATCAGCTTGTTGGTGAGGTAATGGCTCACCAAGGCGACGACGGGTAGCCGGCCTGAGAGGGTGACCGGCCACACTGGGACTGAGACACGGCCCAGACTCCTACGGGAGGCAGCAGTGGGGAATATTGCACAATGGGCGGAAGCCTGATGCAGCGACGCCGCGTGAGGGATGACGGCCTTCGGGTTGTAAACCTCTTTCAGTAGGGAAGAAGCGAAAGTGACGGTACCTGCAGAAGAAGCGCCGGCTAACTACGTGCCAGCAGCCGCGGTAATACGTAGGGCGCAAGCGTTATCCGGAATTATTGGGCGTAAAGAGCTCGTAGGCGGTTTGTCGCGTCTGCCGTGAAAGTCCGGGGCTCAACTCCGGATCTGCGGTGGGTACGGGCAGACTAGAGTGATGTAGGGGAGACTGGAATTCCTGGTGTAGCGGTGAAATGCGCAGATATCAGGAGGAACACCGATGGCGAAGGCAGGTCTCTGGGCATTAACTGACGCTGAGGAGCGAAAGCATGGGGAGCGAACAGGATTAGATACCCTGGTAGTCCATGCCGTAAACGTTGGGCACTAGGTGTGGGGGACATTCCACGTTTTCCGCGCCGTAGCTAACGCATTAAGTGCCCCGCCTGGGGAGTACGGCCGCAAGGCTAAAACTCAAAGGAATTGACGGGGGCCCGCACAAGCGGCGGAGCATGCGGATTAATTCGATGCAACGCGAAGAACCTTACCAAGGCTTGACATGAACCGGTAAGACCTGGAAACAGGTCCCCCACTTGTGGTCGGTTTACAGGTGGTGCATGGTTGTCGTCAGCTCGTGTCGTGAGATGTTGGGTTAAGTCCCGCAACGAGCGCAACCCTCGTTCCATGTTGCCAGCGCGTTATGGCGGGGACTCATGGGAGACTGCCGGGGTCAACTCGGAGGAAGGTGGGGACGACGTCAAATCATCATGCCCCTTATGTCTTGGGCTTCACGCATGCTACAATGGCCGGTACAAAGGGTTGCGATACTGTGAGGTGGAGCTAATCCCAAAAAGCCGGTCTCAGTTCGGATTGGGGTCTGCAACTCGACCCCATGAAGTCGGAGTCGCTAGTAATCGCAGATCAGCAACGCTGCGGTGAATACGTTCCCGGGCCTTGTACACACCGCCCGTCAAGTCACGAAAGTTGGTAACACCCGAAGCCGGTGGCCTAACCCCTTGTGGGAGGGAGCTGTCGAAGGTGGGACTGGCGATTGGGACTAAGTCGTAACAAGGTAGCCGTACCGGAAGGTGCGGCTGGATCACCTCCTTTCTAAGGAGCGCCTACAACAACCCCGCCAGGCCGCATGGTTTGTGTGGTGGTGTTGTCAGGAGTAGGCCCGTTGCGCAGACGTTTGTTCTGCGGCGGGTGCTCATGGGTGGAATATCAACGAATAGGTGCCTGTCGGGTTTTTGCCGGTGGTTAGTACGGAAGACGCGCTCCCTTGTGGGGTGGGTGTTCCTGGAACGCTTCGGTGGGGTTCTGGTGGGTAGTGTTTGGCACACTGTTGGGTCCTGAGACAACAGGACCATGTTCTGTGTCCGTCTCTTTTTGGGGGTGGGTGCGGGGTGTGGGTTTTGTGTGTTTCTGGTTTCCTGGCTGCGACGCCCTGCGCGCTGTCGACCTTCTGCTTTTGGCAGGGGGTTGGTGTGTGGGGTGTGTGGTACGGGGTTGTTGTTTGAGAACTACATAGTGGACGCGAGCATCTTTTATAAGAAGCAATTTCCAAGAATATGAACCTGGATCTGGCTGCGCTCGATGGTGTCACCCTTTGGGGTGGTGTTGTTGTGGTGTGGTTGGTTTCTGTGGTTCTCTCGAAATTACTCCTTGATCTTTTGTGGTCAAGTTTTTAAGAGCACACGGTGGATGCCTTGGCATTAGGAGCCGAAGAAGGACGTAGGAATCTGCGATAAGCCTGGGGGAGTCGATAACCGGACTGTGATCCCAGGGTGTCCGAATGGGGAAACCCCGCCAGGGGCGCGAGTTGCCTGGTGACCCGCATCTGAACACATAGGGTGCGTGGAGGGAACGCGGGGAAGTGAAACATCTCAGTACCCGCAGGAAGAGAAAACAATAGTGATTCCGTTAGTAGTGGCGAGCGAACGCGGATCAGGCTAAACCGTTCCATGTGTGATAGCCGGCGGGCGTTGCATGGTCGGGGTTGTGGGACTTTCCGTTCTGTCTCTGCCGGGACAGTGGGGTGAGAGCGTGGGCATAGGTGAACGGTCTTGAAAGGCCGGCCAGAGAGGGTGTGAGCCCCGTAACCGAAATGTTTTTACGCCGCCTGGAGAGTATCCCAAGTAGCACGGGGCCCGAGAAATCCCGTGCGAATCTGTCAGGACCACCTGATAAGCCTAAATACTCCCTAATGACCGATAGCGGACCAGTACCGTGAGGGAAAGGTGAAAAGTACCCCGGGAGGGGAGTGAAACAGTACCTGAAACCGTGTGCTTACAATCCGTCGGAGCAGCCTTGTAGTTGTGACGGCGTGCCTTTTGAAGAATGAGCCTGCGAGTTAGTGTTACGTCGCGAGGTTAACCCGTGTGGGGAAGCCGTAGCGAAAGCGAGTCTGAATAGGGCGTTGCAGTGGCGTGATCTAGACCCGAAGCGAAGTGATCTACCCATGGCCAGGTTGAAGCGACGGTAAGACGTCGTGGAGGACCGAACCCACTTCAGTTGAAAATGGAGGGGATGAGCTGTGGGTAGGGGTGAAAGGCCAATCAAACTTCGTGATAGCTGGTTCTCCCCGAAATGCATTTAGGTGCAGCGTTGCGTGTTTCTTATCGGAGGTAGAGCTACTGGATGGCTAATGGGCCCTACAAGGTTACTGACGTCAGCCAAACTCCGAATGCCGGTAAGTGAGAGCGCAGCAGTGAGACTGTGGGGGATAAGCTTCATAGTCGAGAGGGAAACAGCCCAGACCACCAACTAAGGCCCCTAAGCGTGTGCTAAGTGGGAAAGGATGTGGAGTTGCGAAGACAACCAGGAGGTTGGCTTAGAAGCAGCCATCCTTAAAAGAGTGCGTAATAGCTCACTGGTCAAGTGATTCCGCGCCGACAATGTAGCGGGGCTCAAGTACACCGCCGAAGTTGTGGCATTCAGATTTTTGCTAAGCCCTTGTGGTTCAGGCGTCTGGATGGGTAGGGGAGCGTCGTGTGGGCAGTGAAGTCGCGGTGTAAACCAGCGGTGGAGCCTACACGAGTGAGAATGCAGGCATGAGTAGCGAAAGACGGGTGAGAAACCCGTCCGCCGAATGATCAAGGGTTCCAGGGTCAAGCTAATCTGCCCTGGGTAAGTCGGGACCTAAGGCGAGGCCGACAGGCGTAGTCGATGGACAACGGGTTGATATTCCCGTACCGGCGAAAAACCGCCCATGTTGAACAGGGGATACTAACCGCCCGAGACCTGCCCGATCACCCTTGTGGTGTGAGGGTTTTGGTGGAGCGCGGGACCGAAACCTGGGAGGCAAGCGTATTAACAGGTGTGACGCAGGAAGGTAGCCGGGCCGGGCGATGGTTGCCCCGGTCTAAGGATGTAGGGCGAACGGTAGGCAAATCCGCTGTTCATGATGCCTGAGACCCGATGGGACCCCCGTATGGGGGGATCCGGCGATCCTATGCTGCCGAGAAAAGCATCGACGCGAGGTTTTAGCCGCCCGTACCCCAAACCGACACAGGTGATCAGGTAGAGAATACTAAGGCGATCGAGAGAATTATGGTTAAGGAACTCGGCAAAATGCCCCCGTAACTTCGGGAGAAGGGGGGCCCCTATCGTGATGGACACTAGCTGTCCGGAGCGTGGCGGGGCCGCAGAGACCAGGGGGAAGCGACTGTTTACTAAAAACACAGGTCCGTGCGAAGTCGCAAGACGATGTATACGGACTGACTCCTGCCCGGTGCTGGAAGGTTAAGAGGACCGGTTAGCCGCAAGGCGAAGCTGAGAATTTAAGCCCCAGTAAACGGCGGTGGTAACTATAACCATCCTAAGGTAGCGAAATTCCTTGTCGGGTAAGTTCCGACCTGCACGAATGGAGTAACGACTTCCCCGCTGTCTCAACCATAAACTCGGCGAAATTGCAGTACGAGTAAAGATGCTCGTTACGCGCAGCAGGACGGAAAGACCCCGAGACCTTTACTATAGTTTGGTATTGGTGTTCGGAGTGGCTTGTGTAGGATAGGTGGGAGACGTTGAAGCCCGGACGCCAGTTCGGGTGGAGTCATCGTTGAAATACCACTCTGGTCACTTTGGACATCTAACTTCGGCCCGTAATCCGGGTCAGGGACAGTGCCTGATGGGTAGTTTAACTGGGGCGGTTGCCTCCTAAAAAGTAACGGAGGCGCCCAAAGGTTCCCTCAGCCTGGTTGGCAATCAGGTGTCGAGTGTAAGTGCACAAGGGAGCTTGACTGTGAGAGAGACATCTCGAGCAGGGACGAAAGTCGGGACTAGTGATCCGGCGGTACATTGTGGAATGGCCGTCGCTCAACGGATAAAAGGTACCTCGGGGATAACAGGCTGATCTTGCCCAAGAGTCCATATCGACGGCATGGTTTGGCACCTCGATGTCGGCTCGTCGCATCCTGGGGCTGGAGTAGGTCCCAAGGGTTGGGCTGTTCGCCCATTAAAGCGGTACGCGAGCTGGGTTTAGAACGTCGTGAGACAGTTCGGTCCCTATCCGCTGCGCGCGCAGGAAATTTGAGAAGGGCTGTCCTTAGTACGAGAGGACCGGGACGGACGAACCTCTGGTGTGTCAGTTGTACTGCCAAGTGCACCGCTGATTAGCTACGTTCGGATGGGATAACCGCTGAAAGCATCTAAGCGGGAAGCTCGCTTCAAGATGAGATTTCCATACACCTTGTGTGTGAGAGGCCCCCAGCCAGACCACTGGGTTGATAGGCCGGATGTGGAAGCGAGGACTAAAGACTCGTGAAGCTGACCGGTACTAATAGGCCGATAACTTACACCACACACCACCCCCGCCAGCATCGACTGGAACACAGCGGGGTGGGTATGAAGAACAAGACTGCTTGCGTCCACTATGTGGTTCCCAACCAACAAACCCGCCACCGGGTTGTGTTGACTGGCGAACCGAATGAATATGATTGAATACAACACCACACTGCCCTAAAAGAGCAGAGTTGTAACCACAATAGATTTCCCACCAACCCCAGGGTTGGCCCGGGTAACAGGGTTACGGCGGTCATAGCGTGGGGGAAACGCCCGGTCCCATTCCGAACCCGGAAGCTAAGACCCACAGCGCCGATGGTACTGCACCCGGGAGGGTGTGGGAGAGTAGGTCACCGCCGGACAACCATTAGGTCGAGAGCCTCCAACCACACGGTTGGAGGCTCTCCCACTTTAACCACCACCACAGGCCGGACCTAGGGTCGGTGGGCGCCATGGGAAGGCCGGCACTGAGCCGGGGTTCCGGTTCCGGAGCCTGAACAGATGCAGCCACCCGGCCGCCCGTCGTCGTGGTTGTTCACGTCGTCGCCCTAGCGGGTCCAGACATTCTGAAGTCTCCGGCCCGGTGACCGCCGTTTCCGCGAGGGGAAGTCCTGGGCGGGCCTGCTTGCTTGGACAGTCCTGTGAGGCTTGCCACCGCTGAGCCCACGGGGTCGCCGACAGTTAGCCGGGGGAGTGCTCCTCGCCTAGAATTGGATGAGATGTACGGACTTCGAAGCGCTTGATTTCGGGTTGCGTAGGAACGAAACACGAAAAACAGAGCGGCTGCGATTGCGCCAGTGGTCGGCTCACAACAGGAGGAATCCAGCATGGCTGATCACAACGACGGTAACCGCGGCCGCGACGACCGCGGCAACTTTGGCGGGGGTCGGAACGCCGGCGGCGGCGGATTTCGAGGGGCCAACAACTCCGGCGGCGACCCCCGCGGCTTCCGCGCCCGGGACGATCGTGACCGTAAGCCTTTCGGTGACCGTCCGGCCCGTGATGGTGAGCGCCGCAGTTTCGGTGGCGATCGTGACCGCAAGCCGTTCGGTGACCGTGACCGCAAGCCCTTCTCGGGTGGGAACGATCGTAAGCCGTTTGGTGATCGTCCGGCCCGTGATGGTGAGCGCCGCAGTTTCGGTGGCGATCGTGATCGTAAGCCGTTTGGTGATCGTCCGGCTCGTGATGGTGAGCGTCGCAACTTCGACGGTGACCGTGACCGCAAGCCGTTCGGTGACCGTGACCGCAAGCCCTTCTCGGGTGGGAACGATCGTAAGCCGTTTGGTGATCGTCCGGCCCGTGATGGTGAGCGCCGCAGTTTCGGTGGCGATCGCGATCGTAAGCCGTTCTCCGGCGGAGACAACCGCAAGCCCTTCGGCGACCGCGAGGACCGCCCTGCCCGCAGCTTCGACCGCGGCGACTCCGGGCCGCGCCAGTTCGGCCGCGACCGCGCGGAGGACCGTCCGGTCCGCCAGCCCAACGCCGCCGACCTGCGCAGCGCCAACCGCCCCGACCGGGACCGTTCGCCCGAAATCGACGAGGACGTCACGGGCAAGGAACTGGACCGCGCCACGCAGCACCAGATCAAGACCCTCGAGGACAACAGCGCGTCTTGGGTGGCCCGCCACCTGGTCATGGCCGGGCGCCTGATCGACGACGAACCGGAGCTGGCCTTCCAGCACGCCCTCGCGGCCAGCCGCCGCGGCGGCCGTCTCGCCGCCGTCCGCGAGGCCGTGGGCCTCACCGCCTACTCCGCCGGACACTACGGTGAAGCCCTGCGCGAGTTCCGCACCTACCGCCGGATCAGCGGCTCCAACACGCATCTGCCCGTCATGGCCGACTGCGAACGCGGTCTGGGCCGTCCGGACCGGGCCCTCGACATGGCCCGCTCGGAGGAAGCCAAGGACCTGGACGCCCCTGGCAAGGTGGAGCTGGCCATCGTGGCCGCCGGTGCACGGACCGACCTCGGCCAGCTGGATGCCGCCGTCTCCGAGCTGGAGATCCCGCAGCTGGACATCAACCGCGCCTTCTCCTACAGCCCCCGCCTGTTCCGCGCCTACGCGGACGCGCTGACTGCCGTGGGCCGCGAAACCGAGGCCGCCAAATGGCAGCGCCAGGCCGTCGTGGCCGAGAACGCCCTGGGCCTCGGCGTCGACGAGGAACCGGACATCATCGATCTCGGCTGGGACGAGGAAGAAGAAGCCCGCGAGGAACAGCGCCGCCGTCGCCTCCTGAAGGAGCAGGCGGACCGCCAGGCAGGAATCACCGCTGACGAGGCTCCTCGGGCCGCCAGCGCCGCCGCGGTCGCCGGCTTGCCGGAGAACGCCGAAGGCCGGGCCGACGACGTCGACGCAGGTTCCGACGACGAGGAAGCCGGCTTCTTCGAGTCCGACGACGCCGAATCCGACGAGGATTCGGTGGAAGCCGACGAGCTGCCCGGCCACGAGGACCACGCCGGCAACCGGGACCACACGGAGGACTAGGCCTCGATGGACCAGAACTGGCTGATCTCGCGCTTCGACGCGCTCCTTTCGGACCTCGACGGGGTCGTCTACGCGGGGCCGCACGCCATCCCCGGTGCCGTCGAGGCGTTGGGACGGCTTGCGGGGATTGGCGTCGGGCTGGGCTACGTGACGAACAACGCGTCGCGCAGCCCCGCCGAGGTCGCCGCCCACCTGCGTGAACTGGGCGCGCCCGCCGAGGATGAGCAAGTAGTCAGTTCCTCGCAGGCCGCCGGTGAACTGCTGGCCGCCAAGCTGCCCCCGGGTTCCCGCGTCCTCATCACCGGTGGTCCCGCCCTGGCCCGCGAGATCGAACTCGCGGGCCTGGTGCCGGTCCGCAGCCAGGCCGACGAGCCCGTGGCCGTCGTCCAGGGCTTCCACCCGGACTTGGGCTGGAAGGACCTGGCCGAGGCGGCTTATGTCGTCGCCGCCGGCGCCCTCTGGGTGGCCACCAACACGGACCTGTCGATCCCGCAGGCCCGCGGCATTGCCCCCGGCAACGGCACCCTCGTGGCCGCCGTCGCCTCCGCCACCGGCAGCACGCCGCTGGTCGCGGGCAAACCCGAAGCGCCGCTCTTCCACACCGCAGCCAAGCGGCTTGCCGCAGACCGGCCCCTGGTGGTCGGCGATCGCCTGGACACCGACATCCTCGGCGGCAACAATGCCGGATTCGCCACCGTGGCGGTCCTGACCGGCGTCGACACCCGCGAGAGCATCCTCGCCGCCCGGGCCGCCGAACGCCCCGGCTACCTGATCGAGGACCTCAACGGACTCTTCCAGCCCTACCCGGATATCGAGCACGACGGCGGGGCAGGGTTCCGCTGCGGCGCCGCCACCGCCGTCGTGGACGGCACGGTCCTGCGCATCACGGGGGACCCCGCGGACCTCGATGCCTGGCGCGCCGGGTGCGCCGCGTGGTGGGCCGCCACCCCGGAGGCCGCCACCGCCCATGCGCCGGAGCTGCACTGGACCGGTCACTAGACTGGAAGGCATGATCGAATCGCCCCGCCCCGCCGAGCCCGCACCCGCGGGCACACCCGGCGACGGTGACACCCGCCCGGACTGGCCCGAGCGCACGGCGGACGCACCGCTGGCCGCCGACCCCGCCGTCGAGGCGCTGCTCGAACCGCTGGACACCCTCCCTCAGCTCCCGGTGGCCGACCACGGCGACGTCTACGCGGCCCTGCACGACGCGCTGGCCGACGCCCTGAATGAGGACGTGACGGGGGAGGCCCGCGCATGACCCGGCTGGATCAGGCGCTGGTCAGCCGCGGACTCGCCCGCTCCCGCACCCACGCAGCCCGGCTAATCGCCGACGGCAAGGTCAGTTCGGCGGGCACCGTCCTGGCCAAGGCCTCGCAGCAAGTGGATGACGCGACCGGCCTGGACGTCGCCGCCACACCGGGGGACGACTACGTCAGCCGCGCCGCGCACAAGCTCGCCGGCGCCCTCGACGCCTTCCCCGCCGTCGCCGTCGACGGGAAGCGCTGCCTCGACGCCGGCGCCTCTACGGGAGGCTTCACCGAGGTGCTGCTGCGCCGTGGCGCGGCGCACGTGGTGGCGGTCGACGTCGGCCACGACCAGCTGGTCCCGCAGATCCGCAACGACCCGCGGGTCTCCGTGCACGAGGGCCTGAACGTCCGATACATGACCCCGGAGACCATCGGAGGGCCGGCCGTGCTCACCGTCGCGGACCTGTCCTTCATCTCCCTGACCCTGGTGGTGGCACCCCTGGCCGCCTGCACCGAACCCGGCGGGGACCTGGTCCTGATGGTCAAACCGCAGTTTGAGATCGGCAAGGACCGGCTGGGCCGCACCGGCGTCGTCACCTCCGAGCGGGAACGCCGGCTCGCCGTCGAAAAGGTGGCCTCCGCGGCCCTGGACGCCGGACTGGAACTGGCCGGGCTGGCGCAGAGCCCCCTGCCCGGGCAGGACGGAAACGTCGAGTACTTCCTGTGGATAAAACGCGCGATCCGGGCGGACCTGCCTAAGATCGAAGAGCGGGACGCGGCCCTGACCGCGCTCCTTGGAACCATCTGGACCTAACCAGCAGCCCATGCAGCAATCAAAGCAGTAGAAGGCGGAACCTGATGAGCAGGCGTGTCCTCATCCTTGCCCACACCGGCCGCGAGGACTCCCTCAAGGCCGCCTGGGACGCGTGCGCCATGCTGCACGCCGCAGGCATCGTGCCCGTGATGCAGAAGTCCGAACTCGGCGACATGGTGCGTTTCTACGGCCGGCTGGACCAGCCCGTGGAGGTCCTGCACGACCATGTGAAGCTGCACGACGTCGAACTCGTCATGGTGCTCGGCGGTGACGGGACCATCCTGCGCGCCGCGGAACTGGTGCGCGAGGTGGACGTGCCGATGCTGGGCGTGAACCTCGGGCACGTGGGCTTCCTGGCCGAGAGTGAGCGCGCAGACCTCGCCCAGACCGTGGACTGGATCGCCAGCCGCCAGTACACGGTGGAGGAGCGGATGACGATCGACGTCCAGGTGTGGGTCCGGGGCCAGAAGATCTGGCACACCTGGGCGCTGAACGAGGCGGCGATCGAGAAGGGCAACCGCGAGCGGATGCTGGAGGTGGTCACCGAGGTGGACGAACGCCCCCTGACGTCCTTCGGCTGCGACGGCGTCGTCCTCGCCACGCCCACCGGCTCCACCGCCTACGCCTTCTCCGCCGGCGGCCCCGTGGTGTGGCCCGAAGTGGAGGCCCTGGTCATCGTCCCGATCAGCGCCCACGCCCTGTTCGCCAAGCCGCTGGTGGTCTCGCCCCGCTCCCGGCTGGCCGTCGAGATCCTCGGCCGGACGGACGCCCAGGGCGTGCTCTGGTGCGACGGACGCCGGTCCGTGGACCTGCCGCCGGGAGCCCGCGTGGAGGTCACCCGTTCCGCGACCCCGGTCCGGCTGGCACGCACCCACCAGACCCCGTTCTCCGGCCGCCTGGTCAGGAAGTTCGAGCTCCCCATCCAGGGCTGGCGCGGCCCGGTGCCCCAACCGGACGCCGTCCCCACCGGGCCGATGCCGGTGGTGCGCACGCCCCGGCCGATGCCGCTGCCCGACCCCACCGATCCCTCGACTGCGAAGTGACCCATGCTTGAAGAACTGCGAATCCGCGACCTCGGTGTCATCACGGACGCCACCCTCCCGCTCGGCCCCGGCCTGAGCGTGGTGACCGGCGAGACCGGTGCCGGGAAGACCATGGTCGTCACCGCCGTCGGCCTGCTCCTCGGTGCCCGGTCCGACGCCGGAGCCGTGCGCAGCGGCGCCAAAAGCGCCTCCGCCGAGGCGGTCCTCAAACTCGACGCCGGCCACGCCGCCGTCGAACGCGCCCGTGAGGCCGGCGCCGAGGTCGAGGAGTTCGACGGCGGCGCCGAACTGCTCCTGGCCCGCAGCGTCGGTGCCGACGGGCGCAGCCGCGCCTACCTGGGCGGCCGGACCGCCCCCGTGGGGGTACTCGCCGAGATCGGTGGCGCCCTGGTGGTGGTCCACGGACAGTCCGACCAGATCCGGCTGAAGAGCGCCGTGGCGCAGCGGGAGGCGCTGGACAAGTTCGCGGGGGAGCCTCTCGCCAAGACGCTCGCGGCGTACCAGCAGCTCTACACGCACTGGAAGGGCAGCCAGGCCGAGCTGGACGAGCTGCGCAACGCGGCGCGGGAACGGCTCCGCGAAGCCGAATCGCTGGAGGCCGCCCTGGCCGAGATTGACGCCGTGGAGCCGCAGCCCGGCGAGGACGAGGCGCTAAAGGCCGAGGCGGTCAAGCTTGCCAACGTCGAGGAGCTGCGGATCGCCGTGAGCACCGCGCACCAGGCCTTGATCAGCGAAGACTTCGGCGAGGAAGCCGACGCCACCACCCTGGTGGACGCCGCCAAGCGCACCCTGGAACACGTCGCCGAGCACGACGCCGAGCTCGGTTCGGCGGCCGCCCGGCTGTCCGAGGTGGGCTTCCTGCTCAACGACATCGCCGGCGAGCTGGCCAGCTACCAGGCCGGCCTCGACACCGAAGGCCCCGAGCGGCTCGCCCAGATCGAGGACCGCCGCGCCGCCCTGGCCGCACTGGTGCGCAAATACGCGCCGAGCATCGACGAGGTGCTGGTCTGGGCCGACCAGGCGCGGGAACGCTTCACCGAGCTGCAGGACGACTCGACCCGGATCGAGGCCCTGGAGGCCGACGTCGTCCGCTCCGAAGCCGAACTGACCAAGCAGGCCGCGGCGATCAGCAAGGCACGCAAGAAGGCGGCCAAGGACCTCGCCGCCCGCGTCAGCGCCGAGCTGACCGCCCTGGCCATGGCCGACGCCACGCTGGTGATCAACGTCGAAGCCGGGGACGGCCTCGGGCCCTACGGCGCGGACGAGATCGCATTCCTCCTCCAGCCGCACTCCGGCGCCCCCGCCCGCCCGCTCGGCAAGGGCGCCTCGGGCGGTGAGCTCTCCCGGGTGATGCTGGCCATCGAGGTGGTGCTCGCCGCCGTCGACCCGGTCCCCACCTTCGTCTTCGACGAGGTCGACGCCGGGGTGGGCGGCCGTGCCGCCGTCGAGATCGGCCGCCGGCTGGCCATGCTCGCCCGGCACGTCCAGGTCCTGGTGGTCACCCACCTGCCCCAGGTGGCGGCCTTCGCCAACCAGCACATCCGTGTCACCAAGACCTCCGTCCGGGGATCCGACGGCGCCACCGCCACCGGCTTCACCTCCAGCGACGTGCAGCTCCTGGATGAGTCCGAGCGCGTCCGCGAACTCGCCCGCATGCTGGCCGGCCAGGAGGACTCGGAGTCGGCCCGCGCCCACGCCCAGGAACTGCTCGACGACGCGAAGCTCCTGCCGCAGCAGGCGTGACCCCGCGCCCCGCTGGGATGACTATCACAGCGGCGCGATTCAGACCCTCAGAAGACCGATTTGATGATAGGCTCAAATTCCGTGGTGCAGCGATCAAATTCCCGTGTAAATTCCCGGTTCCCGGGCTCGTCCAAGACGACCAAACACATCTTCGTCACCGGCGGTGTGGCGTCCTCGCTCGGAAAGGGTCTGACGGCTTCGAGCCTCGGCCACCTCCTGCGGGCACGCGGCTTGTCTGTAACTATGCAAAAGCTCGATCCCTATCTGAATGTGGATCCGGGCACGATGAACCCCTTCCAGCACGGCGAAGTCTTCGTGACCGACGACGGCGCCGAGACCGACCTCGACGTCGGGCACTACGAGCGCTTCCTCGATGAGAACCTCGAGGGTTCCGCCAACGTCACGACCGGCCAGGTCTACTCCACCGTGATCGCCAAGGAACGCCGCGGCGAGTACCTCGGCGACACCGTCCAGGTCATCCCGCACATCACCGACGAGATCAAGCGCCGTATGCGGCTGCCCGCCGAGGGCAAGAACGCCCCGGACGTCATCATCACCGAGATCGGCGGCACGGTCGGCGACATCGAGTCCCAGCCGTTCCTCGAGTCCGCCCGCCAGGTCCGCCAGGACATCGGCCGGAACAACGTCTTTTTCCTGCACGTCTCCCTGGTCCCGTACATCGGACCGTCCCAGGAACTGAAGACCAAGCCGACGCAGCACTCCGTGGCTGCGCTGCGCTCCATCGGTATCCAGCCCGAGGCGATCGTCATCCGCTCGGACCGCGAGGTTCCCCAGGCGATGCGCGACAAGATCGGCCGGATGTGCGACGTCGACCTCGACGCCGTCATCGGCTGCCCGGACGCCCCGAGCATCTACGACATCCCCAAGACGCTGCACTCCCAGGGCTTGGACTCCTACATCGTCCGCGCGCTGGACCTGCCGTTCAAGGACGTCGACTGGACCAGCTGGGACACCCTGCTGGAGGCCGTGCACAACCCTAAGCACGAGGTTGAGATCGCCCTGGTCGGCAAGTACATCGACCTGCCGGACGCCTACCTGTCCGTGACCGAGGCGCTGCGTGCCGGCGGCTTCGCGAACAACACCAAGGTCAAGATCCGCTGGGTCCCCTCGGACGAGTGCGACACCGAAGCCGGCGCCAAGAAGGCCCTGGCCGGCGTCGACGCCATCTGCGTTCCCGGCGGCTTCGGCATCCGCGGCCTCGAGGGCAAGCTCGGCGCGCTGAAGTTCGCCCGCGAAACCAAGCTCCCGGTCCTGGGCCTGTGCCTGGGCCTGCAGTGCATGGTCATTGAATACGCCCGCAACGTCGTCGGCCTCGAAGGCGCCTCCTCCTCCGAGTTCGAGCCGGACTCCAAGTACCCGGTCATCGCCACGATGGAAGAGCAGTTGGACATCGTTGACGGCAAGGGCGACCTGGGCGGCACCATGCGCCTCGGCCTGTACGAGGCCAAGCTGGAAGAGGGCTCGGTCGTGGCCGAGACCTACGGCACCACCACGGTCAGCGAACGTCACCGGCACCGCTTCGAGGTCAACAACAAGTACCGCGACCAGATCGCGGCGCAGGGCCTGGTCTTCTCCGGTACCTCCCCGGACGGCAAGCTGGTGGAGTACGTGGAGCTTCCCCGCGAGGTGCACCCGTACTACGTCGCCACGCAGGCCCACCCGGAGCTGAGCTCCCGGCCGACCCGCCCGCACCCGCTGTTCGCGGGCCTGGTCCGGGCCGCCCTGGACCACCAGCACGGCGCCGGCCAGCAGGACGCAGCTCAGCCTGCCGCCGAGGCCGGCAAGGGCACGGACGGCAAGCCGGCGGCAAAGGCCGCGGCGCAGGCCAAGTAACACCAACTACATCAAAGGACGGCGCGATGCCCGGAATGTCTGAGACCCATGATGCTGCACGGCAGGTTTCAGATGAGCCGAGCCCGCGCCGTCTTTTGTCGTCCGAGAAGGTCTATGAGGGCCGGATCTGGGACGTGGTCAGCGACAGCTTCCAGCTGAACGAGGACGGCGACGCCCTGACCCGCGACTACATCGATCACCCCGGCGCGGTGGCCGTGCTGCCGATGAACGACGACGGCGAGATCCTGCTGATCAAGCAGTACCGGCACCCGGTGGGCATGGCGCTGTGGGAGATCCCGGCCGGGCTGCTCGATGTCGAGGGCGAAGACTTCGTTGCGGGCGCCGCCCGGGAACTGGCCGAGGAAGCCGATTTGGTGGCCGCGGAATGGAACGTGCTGGCCGACTTCTTCAACTCGCCGGGCTCCTCCAGCGAGGCCATCAGGATCTACCTGGCCCGCGGGCTGAGTGACGTGCCCGGCCACGAACTGCACGTCCGCACCGACGAGGAAGCCGAGATCGAGCTGCACTGGCTGCCGCTGGATGCGGCCGTCTCGGCAGTGCTGGAGGGGCGCCTGCACAACCCGTCCGCCGTCGTCGGCATCCTCGCCGCTGCCGCGGCCAAGGCCGACGGCTTCGACCGGCTCCGGCCCGCGGACGCGCCCTGGCCCGCGCACCCCAGCCAGCGCGGATGACCGGCCTGCTGGCGGCGGAGCCTCCCGCGGCGGCCGCCTCCGCTACCGACCCGGCGGCACCGGCAACCGGGGCCGCGACGGCTGACCCGCCCCGGCCGCCCACCGCCGTCGACCGTGCCATCACCGACTACCTGCAGCACATGGGGGTCGAGCGCGGACTGGCCGCCAACACCCTGTCCGCGTACCGGCGGGACCTGGCCCGCTACGCCCGCCACCTGGCGGCCGCCGGGCGCAACCGACCCGAGGACATCACCCGGCGCGACGTCACCGCCTTCGTCCAGGCCCTCTCCGACGGCTCCGACGGCGGGACCGCGCTGGGCGTCCGTTCCGCCGCCCGAACCGTCGTCGCTGTCCGGGGGCTGCACAAGTTCTGGGCCCTCGAGGGCCTTACCCCGACCGATCCCGCCAGCGACGTCCACCCCCCGATGCCCGGCAAGCGGCTGCCCAAGGCCATCACGGTGGACGAGGTGACCCGCATCCTGGAGGCGGCGGGCACGGACACCGCCACGGGTTTGCGCGACCGGGCGTTGCTGGAATTCCTCTACTCCACCGGGGCCCGCATCAGTGAGGCGGTCGGACTGGACGTGGACGACATCGCACTGGCCGGGAGCGCTCCCGACGACGGCGGAGGGCCGGCGATCGTGCGCCTCTTCGGCAAGGGCTCCAAGGAACGGCTGGTGCCGCTGGGGTCCTACGGTGCCCGCGCGCTCGACGCCTACCTGGTCCGGGGGCGGCCTCTCCTGGCGGCCAAGGGCAGGGGCACACCCGCTTTGTTCCTCAACGCCCGCGGCGGCCGGATCAGCCGCCAAAGCGCCTGGACCATCCTGAAAACGGCTGCCGAGAAGGCCAACATCACCAAGGACGTTTCCCCGCACACGCTGCGGCACTCCTTCGCGACCCACCTGCTGGAGGGCGGTGCCGACGTCCGCGTGGTGCAGGAACTGCTGGGGCACGCCTCCGTGACCACCACGCAGGTCTACACCCTGGTCACCGCCGACACGCTGCGCGAGATCTACGCCGCCGCTCACCCGCGCGCCCTCGGGTAGCCGCCGGCGCTCTCCCGGCGCGTTCCCCAGACGTTGCGGCACCTGATTTTCGACACGCCCGTGTGTAAGGATCCGGGCATCCCGGGACACTGATTGGGTAGAACCACGTCATCGATTGTTCGGGGGAAACATCATGTTGGCTGCGAAGGAGCAGGCATTCATTGAGCTGCATGACCAGCACGCCGCCCGTGTCTACGGCTACATTGCCCGCCGCATCAACGACGCCCACCGGGCCGAGGAGCTGGCCGCGGACGTCTTCCGCATCGCCTGGGAGAAACAGTTGCCTGAACCGCCCGGCATCGGCTGGCTCCTGGCAACCGCCCGGAACGTCCTCGGCAACGAATACAAGGGCCGCCGCCGTCGGCAGGAACTGTTCGAACGCCTCGCCGAGGAGGCGCGCACCGAGGACGCCACCACCGCCGGTGACCAGCGCTCCGTTGTGGCCGCCGTGCTGTTGAAACTCCGGGACAAGGACCGCGAAATCCTCATGCTGACGTACTGGGAGGACCTCAGCGGCGCCGAACTGGCCGCGGCCCTCGGCTGTTCGGTATCGGCCGCCGGCGTCCGGCTGCACAGGGCCCGGCGTGCCTTCGCGAATGCCGCACCCGCCAACCTGATGACAGAACGGAGAGACTAGCCATGGACCGCATCGAACAGCTCATGAAGGACATCAAGCCGTCGGTCACGGTCCCGGACCACCGGGTCCTCCGCTCGGAGGTGACGTCCACGGACCCGAACGTGGTCACCATGCCGCGGACCCATCGGGCCCGGGGCGCTTCGGCACTGAGCAGTCCAGGGCACCGCGAGCGGACCCGGAAACGCCGCACCAGGATTGCCACCGTGGCTGCCGCCGGCCTCGCCGCCGCCGCGGTTGCGGGCGCCGTCGTCGTGGGCGGGAACTTCCCGACGGCCCCCGGACCCGCGCAGCCGGTACCCGCCGGGCCGAACATCACGATCAGTGAGAGCGCCCCGCCCCCGGCCCCGGCGTCGCCGTCAGCATCGCCGTCGTCCGCTCCCGTGCAATCCGGGCAGCCCTCGCACAGCCAGTCCGTGCCGCTCAGCACCGGGGGCGTGGCCTGCACCATGGCAAACGTCGACCAGCAACGCAACGACCAACAGCGGGCGATCATCCCCGTGCCCGCCAACCAGCAGCAGTACTACACCGTGCTGGGCTGCGCCGACGGCTGGCTCGCCTACTCCACCTCGGAGGAAGGGGCGATGGCCATGAAACTCGACGGCGGCAATGTCTGGTTCCACCTCGCCAAGCTTCAGAACGGGCGCTTCCTCTGTGACTACCGGCAAGTCTGGTCGAGCGTATTTGACTGGGACTTCCAGGCGCTGAACAACCAGGGGTTGACGGCGCAGCAGGCCATGGACAAGGAGTTTGCCGAGAAGGGTATTCCGGTCACTCTGCGGCCGCAGCTGGTCGGCGAAGGCCCGGCCGGCAAATAGAGAGGCGCCCGGACGGCAGCTACTAGGCTGAAACCATGACAGCCGCACCCGTGACCCTCTGCTTCGCCCTCCGGGACACGCCCGACGGGACCGAGGTGTTGCTCGGCCTCAAGCGAACCGGGTTCGGGCTGGGAAAAATTGTGGGCATCGGCGGCCACGTCGAACCCGGGGAGACCGACGCCCAGGCGGTCGTCCGTGAGGTGTTCGAGGAAACCGGGCTGATCGTCGCCGAACCCGACCTCAGCCACGCCGGCCTCGTGGAGTTCATCTTCCCGGCCAGGCCCGAGTGGAACATGTCCTGCCGGCTCTTCACCACCCGGCGCTGGGACGGCGAACCCGCCGAAAGCCGCGAGATCACCCCGGAATGGTTCAGCACCACCGCCCTGCCCCTCGAACGCATGTGGCAGGACGCCGAACACTGGCTGCCGCCGACGCTCTCCGGCGAGACGATCGACGTCGTCGTCGTCCTGAATGACGACAACGAAACGGTGGCCTCCGTCCGCTACCCCGATGAGCAAGGGAAGGGTACGAAGGGGACCGGCGCGTAGCGCCAAGGCGCTTCGCGCCGGGAAACGATACTAACCGGCGGGGCGACACCTGCAGTCATTCCCCAGGCCGGTAGCCTAGGCGTGAAAACGCCGGATCCGCCGGCACCCGATCCGCGCACCCTGGAGGTCCGGCATGAGCGGCAACAACCTTCACCTCCCCGGCGACGACGACGGCGACTATCCCGACTCTGCCGACCGCGGAGACACTTCGGGAGACGCTCGACGGCGCTGGCCCCTGGCCGCCGCCGTCGTCGTGCTCGCCCTGGCGGCGGTGGGAGGCGGCGTAGCCGTCGCGGCAACCATGGGGTCCAAGGCGCCCGCGGCAGCCTCATCACCGACGCCCTCCGAAACCCCGACGACGCCAGCCGTGGCGCCGTCGACCAGTGCCGCGGCCGCCCCGTCGCAAACGGCAACACCCACCACCACCGCCACGACCCCGGCCGCCGCCAACACTCAGCCGCCCACCGACGCCGCCGCCGAGTGGCGGACATTCACCAGCGCCGACCGCCGGATCAGCTTCGAGTACCCCGCAACCTGGACGGCGACCCAGGCCCCGCCCGCCAACACCGGGTCGACGGACGTGGAGGTCGCCGACGAATCCGGCGTGATCGTGGCATCCCTGCACTCCGGACCGTCGGGCGGCGTCGGGGGAGCCTGCGAGGGACCGGTGCCCTACACCGTCCTCGACTCGGTCAACGTCGACGTCCCCTACCAGCCGACCAAGGGCTCCGTGAGCCCGAGGTTCGCCTTCCGCGCACTGCAGGAAGCCGACCACGTCACGGCGTCCTACGGACTCACCAGCTCCCCGGCCGGTCAAAACGGCAGCACCTGCATGTTCTACAACATTGTCAGCGGGCCCTCCGACTCGCCGCTCTTCTCCTTCGCGGACGCCTACCAGGTGACCACCGGAGTCCAGCAGCAGATCCCCGGCCACAAGGGTCCCAAATCATTCCCCTCGATGGCCGATGCCCGGGCCTACATGCAGAGCGCCGAGTACCTCAACGCCAAGCGCATGATCACCTCGCTGAAGGTCATCCAGGGCTAGCCCCGGCGCGCTACCCGAAACCCCACCAAACACAGCGGCCCGGCCACCCACAAAGGGGTGGCCGGGCCGTTGTCTTTGCTTTACCGCCTGAGGCGGGGAAGCGAGACGGGAGTTACGGCACGTGCCGCTCTTCCACGCCGTTGTACTCACTCAGCGGGCGGATCAGGGAGTTCGAGTCGAGCTGCTCCATGATGTGCGCCGTCCAGCCGGTGATCCGGCTGGCGACGAACAGGGGAGTGAACGTCGGGGTGTCGAAGCCCATCAGGTGGTAGGTCGGTCCGGCCGGGTAGTCGAGGTTCGGCTTGATGGCCTTGGCCTCGTCCATGGCGGTTTCCAGCCCGTTGTACAGCCCCAGCAGCTCGGGCCGTCCGTAGTGCGCGATCATCTTGTCCAGCGCCGCCTTCATGGTCGGGACGCGGGAGTCACCGTGCTTGTAGACGCGGTGGCCGAAGCCCATGACCTTCTTCTTCTTGGCCAGGGCGTCCTCCATCCAGGCCTTGGCCCGGGCGGCGGCCTCCTCGAGCGACTCTTCCTGCCGGATGCCGATCTCGTCGAAGGTGTGCATGACGGCCTCGTTGGCGCCGCCGTGCAGGGGTCCCTTGAGCGCACCGATCGCCCCGGTCACGGCCGAGTGCAGGTCAGAGAGCGTCGAGGTGATCACCCGCGCGGTGAAGGTCGAGGCGTTGAAGGAGTGCTCCGCGTACAGGATCATCGAGACGTTGAACGCCTCGACGACTTCCTGGACCGGCTCCTCGCCGAACGCCATCCAGAGGAAGTTGGCCGAGTAGCCCAGGTCGTCGCGGGGCTCCACGACGTCCTGCCCGTGCCGCCGGCGCTGGTCGTACGCCACAACAGCGGGCATAGCGGCGAACAGGTCCACGGCCTTGGCCATATTGGCCTCCCGGGAGGAGTCCTCCGCCAGCGGGTGCCGGGCGCCCAGCACCGACGCCGCCGTCCGGCAGACATCCATCGGGTGCGCCGTGACGGGAAGGGCGTCGATGACGGTCTTCAGCACCGGGTCCAGTGCACGTCCGGCGCGCTCCTTGGCGGTGAACTCCGCCAGCTGCCCGTCGGTCGGCAGCTCGCCGTTCCAGAGCAGGTAGGCCACTTCCTCGAAGCTGCACTTGGCGGCCAGCTCCTGGACGGGGTAGCCGCGGTACAGCAGCGAGTTGGTTTCCGGGTTGACCTTGGACACCGCGGTGTAGTCCACCACGACGCCGGCAAGGCCCTTTTTGATCTCGTTGTCAGCCATGCTGAACTCCTTTGTTCCTAACGCCTGTTGTCCGGCCGGGGCCGGCGGTCCGGTGGGGTGTCAGATGCCGGGGATCTGGAAATTGAACACCCCGGTGTCAAAGCGGTTATAGGCCTCGTAGTCCACGAGGTCGTACAGCCGTGCACGGGTCAGCATGTCGGGAACCTGTGCCTCCTGGGTGCCGTCTGATTTGATCGTCTCCAGAGTACGCTCCGCCGCGCCCATGGCACTACGAAGCAGGGTCACCGGGTAGATGATCATGTTGACGCCGACGCCGGCCAGCTCGTCCACCGTGAACAGCGCGCTCTTGCCGAACTCGGTCATGTTCGCCAGGATCGGTACGTCCACGGCGTCGCGGATGGCCTGGAACTCGGAGAGATCCTTCATGGCTTCCGGGAAGATCGCGTCCGCACCGGCCTCCACCAGGGCCTTGGCGCGCTGCTGGGCAGCTTCCAGGCCGTCGGTTGCGCGGATGTCGGTGCGGGCCATGATCAGGAAGTTCGGGTCCCGGCGGGCGTCGGCCGCGGCGCGGATCCGCTTGGTGGCGGTGTCCAGGTCCACGACGTTCTTGCCGTCGAGGTGCCCGCAGCGCTTCGGGTTGAACTGGTCCTCGATGTGCAGGCCGGCCAGGCCGGCGTTCTCGAGTTCCTGGACGGTCCGGGCGACGTTCATCGGCTCACCGAAGCCAGTGTCAGCGTCCACGATCGACGGCAGGTCCGTCATCCGGGCGATCTGCCCGGCCCGGGTGGCCACCTCGGTGAGCGTGGTCAGCCCGATGTCCGGCAGGCCCAGGTCGTTGGCCAGGACGGCGCCGGAGATGTACACCCCGGCGAAGCCCTTTTCCTCGATCAGCCGCGCCGAGAGCGGGCTGAACGCGCCGGGGAACTGCGCGATGGTGCCGGAGGAGAGCAGCTCACGGAAACGGATCCGCTTCTGCTCCGGCGTGGTCTTCGAGTACAGCATTAGAAGAGTCCCTTCGGTGCGGCCGTCAGGTCGATCACGCCGTCGGCGGCCTTGATGTTCAGCTGGTCCAGCTCACCGGCGGCGAGCTCGGGCAGGCGGGCGGCTGCGGTGAGGAAGCGCTCGATCTCTTCCTCGGCCACGAGGCCCGCGGCGAGGGTGCGGAACTTGTTCACGTACTGCTCGCGGGCGAACGGCCGGGCGCCGAGCGGGTGGGCGTCGGCGACGGCGATCTGGTCGGTGATGACGGTGCCGTCCTTGAGCGTGATCTCCACCGAGCCGCCGAAGGCCTTCTCGGCGATGTCCAGGCTGTGGTAGCGGCGGGTCCATTCGGGATCCTCCACCGTGGTGACCTTGTGCCAGAGTTCCACCGTGTCCGGCCGGCCTGCGCGCTCGGGGGAGTAGGAGTCCACGTGGTGCCAGCGGCCGTCCTGCAGGGCGACGGTAAAGATGTAGGGAATGGAGTGGTCCAGGGTTTCCCGGCTGGCGGTGGGGCTGTACTTCTGCGGGTCGTTCGCGCCGGAGCCGATCACGTAGTGCGTGTGGTGGCTGGTCTTGATCAGGACGGACTCGACGTTGGCCGGGTCCGTGACCTCCGGGTGCTCGCCGTGCAGCTTGCGGGCCAGGTCGATCCAGGCCTGCGCCTGGTATTCGGCGGAGTGCTCCTTGGTGTAGGTGTCCAGGATCGCGCGCTTGGCCTCGCCCTCCTCGGGCAGCGGTACCAGGTAGTCCGCGGTGGGGCCGTCCAGCATCCAGGCGATGACGCCGTCTTCGCCTTCGTAGATCGGCACAGGGGAGGTCTGGCCGCGCATGGCGCGGTCTGCGGCCTCGACGGCCATCTTGCCGGCGAACGCCGGGGCGTGTGCCTTCCAGGTGGAGATCTCGCCCTTGCGGGACTGCCGGGTGGCGGTGGTGGTGTGCAGGCCCTGGCCGACGGACTGGAAGATGGTCTCGACGTCGAGGCCCAGCAGGGTGCCGATGCCGGCGGCGGCGGAGGGGCCCAGGTGGGCGACGTGGTCGATCTTGTGCTTGTGCAGGCAGATGGCCTTAACCAGGTTGACCTGGATTTCGTAGCCGGTTGCGATGCCGCGGATCAGGTCGCGGCCGCTGGAGCCGACGTGCTGGGCGACGGCCAGGATCGGCGGGATGTTGTCGCCCGGGTGGGAGTACTCGGCGGCCAGGAAGGTGTCGTGGTAGTCGAGTTCGCGGACGGCCACGCCGTTGGCCCAGGCAGCCCATTCGGGGGAGACGCGTTCCTCGATGCCGAAGACCTTGGAACCCTTGCCGCCGGTGCTGGGGCCGTGGGTGAGGGCCTGGGCGCGGGCGGCCACGATCGGCGCGCGGTTCAGCGAGGCGATGGCCACGGACGCGTTGTCGATGATGCGGTTGATCACCATGTCGGTGACCTCGTCGGTGACCTCCACCGGGTCAGCGGCGACCTTGGCGATCTTGTAGGCCAGCTGGTCCTCGCGGGCCAGGTTTTCCTCGCTCTTGTAGACGCGGACGTGGTGTTCCTTGACCATGGTGCTCCTTCTGAGGGGGTCCGTACCTAGTGCGGTACGTGGGTTGCTTTGACGTGGGAAAGACTGCGGTGCAGGTGAAGCGTGGTGGCGGCCTCGGCCAGCCGGGGGTTGCCCGCCGCGATGGCCTCGGCGATCGCCGCGTGTTCGGCGGCCGCGGCGGTGAGGCGTGCGGCGTCGTCGGCGGCGAGCCGGCGCACCCGGACCAGGTGCACGCGCAGGCTGCGCATCGCCTGGGCCAGGTAGGCGTTGGAGATGGCGGCGTCGACGGCGGCATCGAGCCGGCCGACGAGGTCGTAGTAGTCGTGCCGGGCGGGGTCGGCGCCGTTGATCAGCTCCGGCGCCCGCAACAGCTCGCGCTGCAGTCCGGCGAAGACGGCCGGGTCGCCGCGTTCTGCCGCCAGCGCCGCGGCCTTGCCTTCCAGGGTTTCGCGGAGCTCGAAGAGTTCGTCGATGTCCTCCAGCGAGATGTCGGTGACGACGACGCCGCGGCCGCCCGCCGTCGTCGTCAGCCCCTCCGCGGTGAGCCGGCTCAGCGCCTCCCGCAGCGGGGTCCGCGAGACGCCCAGGCGCTCGGACTGTTCCACCTCGGCGAGGACCGTGCCGGGAGCCAGCCGCCACTCGATAATGTCGTCGCGGAGTGCCGCATAGGCCCTGTCGCTGGCGCGCATGGTGCTCTCCTTCCTCGCCGAATCCCCACCAGTGTATACACAGACTGCTTCGCATCCAAGTAATCCGGCAGAAAAACCTAGATAGGCCTACCTCGTGTATACAAAGCCCTTGTGAGCGTCGGAGCATCCGTCTAGCATGGTCTGCATCACAACGTCGTGGAACGGGAGAACGCCATGGGCAACGCCGGCAACCGGGAGACCTCGGAACGCAGCTCCGACACCAACAGCTTTGAAGAACGCAGCACCGCCAGCTACGGGAGCAGCTATGCGCGCAGCATCGACCAGCCGGAGGGCTTCTGGCTCGACGCGGCCCGCAAGGTCGACTGGAGCGTCCCGCCCACCCGCGCCCTGGATTCGAGCCGCGCCCCGCTCTACGGCTGGTTCCCCGACGGCGAACTGAACACCTGCTTCAATGCCCTGGACCGGCACGTGGCAGCCGGCCACGGCGACCGGACGGCGCTGATCTACGACTCCGCCATGCTGGGCCTCCGGAAGAGCTTCACCTACGCAGAGCTGACGGACCAGGTGGCGCGGTTCGCCGGCGTCCTCCGCGCCCGGGGCGTGGGCCGCGGCGACCGGGTGGTCATCTACATGCCGATGATCCCCGAGGCGGCCATCGCCATGCTCGCCACGGCGCGGCTCGGCGCCGTCCACTCGGTGGTTTTCGGCGGCTTCGCGCCCAAGGAGCTCGCCGCCCGCATCCGCGACGCCGGTCCGGCCGCCGTCGTCACCGCCTCGGGCGGCATCGAGCCGGCCCGACGGATCGAATACCTGCCCGCCGTCGCGGAGGCGCTGGAGCTCGCCGGAACCACGGACACCCCTGTGCTGGTCAGGGGGCGGGACGGCTTCGCCGACACCGCCGCGAACCACGACGGCTGGCTGGACTGGGACACCGAGATGGCGGCCGCCGAACCGGCCGCCCCGGTCAACGTCAAGGCCACCGACCCGCTGTACATCCTCTACACCTCCGGCACCACCGGCACCCCCAAGGGCGTGGTGCGGGACAACGGCGGCCACGCCGTGGCGCTGACCTGGACGCTGGAGAACATCTACGACGTCGGCCCCGGCGACGTCATGTGGACCGCCTCCGACGTCGGCTGGGTGGTGGGCCACTCTTATATCGTCTACGGTCCGCTGCTGGCCGGGGCCACCACAGTCATGTACGAGGGGAAGCCGGTGGGCACCCCGGACGCCGGCGCCTTCTGGCGGGTGATCCAGGACCACAAGGTCAACGTCCTCTTTACGGCCCCGACGGCGCTGCGGGCCATCCGCAAGGCCGACCCGGAGGCGGAGCTGCTGAAGAACTACGACATCTCGAGCCTGCGGACCCTGTTCGCCGCAGGGGAGAGGCTGGACACGGACACGTTCCACTGGGCCGCCCGGGTCCTAGGGGTGCCGGTGGTGGACCACTGGTGGCAGACCGAGACCGGCTGGGCCATTTGCGCGAACCCGCGCGGCATGGCGGAACTGCCCATCAGGGCCGGATCCCCGAGCGTTGCGATGCCTGGCTTCCGCCTGCAGGTCCTGGACGGCTCCGGGGAGGAAGTGGAACCGGGAACGGAGGGAAACATCGTCCTGGGCCTGCCGCTGCCGCCGGGTACCCTGGCCACCCTCTGGCGCAACGACGAACGCTACGTCTCCTCCTACCTGCAGGCGTTCGAGGGCTACTACGCCACCGGCGACTCCGGCTACCGGGACGAGGACGGCTACCTGTTCGTGATGGGCCGCACCGACGACATCATCAACGTGGCCGGCCACCGGCTTTCCACCGGGGCGATGGAGCAGGTGATCGGCCAGCACCCCGCGGTCGCCGAGTGCGCCGTGATCGGCCTGGCCGACCCGCTCAAGGGGCAGCGGCCCAGCGGCTACGTGGTCCTCAAATCCGGCGTCGACGTGCCGGCGGAGGTGCTGGCCAAGGAGCTGGTGGCTCTGGTCCGGCGCGACATCGGCGCCGTGGCCGACTTCAAGCACGTCACCGTGGTGGAGGCGCTGCCCAAGACCCGCTCGGGCAAGATCCTCCGCAAGACCATGCGGCAGATCGCCGACGGCGAGGACTACGTGGTGCCCTCCACCATCGAGGACGCGGGCGTGATAGAGCAGTTGCTGGACACCCTGCGGCCCGACACCGCGCGGCCCTGAACTGCGGTTCCTGGAAAGCGCGTCCTAGGACGCCGGCCGGCTCCAGCGGTATTCGTTCTCCGGCCGGCCCGGCGCGCCGTAGCGGGCCGTGCGGGCCACCGTCCCGGCGTCGGCCAGGTACTCCAGATAGCGGCGGGCGGTGACCCGCGACATGCCCAGGGCCTCCATCACCTCGCTGGCGGACACGGCCCCGGCCTGGCGCTTCATGAACTCCTGCACCGACTCCAGAGTGGAGGAGGAGAGCCCCTTGGGCAGCGGCAGCTCCGAGGGGGCGCGCAGGCTCGCGAACGCCTGGTCCACGTCGCTCTGCGACGCGCCGCTCCCTGGTCCGCCGCCACCGGGGGAGGCCAGCTGCTCACGGAACTGCCGGTAGCTGCGCAGTTTGTCCGCGAACGTTGCGAAGGTGAAGGGCTTGATCAGGTACTGGACGACGCCGGTGGCCACGGCGCTGCGGACAATGTTCAGTTCACGCACGGCGGTGATGGCGATGATGTCCGCGAAGAGCCCGGCGGTGCGCATCCGGCGGGCGATGTCCAGGCCGTGCAGGTCCGGCAGGTTCATATCCAGCAGGACCAGCTCCACCGGCTGGCCCGCGGCGTTGAGCTCGGTCAGCAGGCGCAGGGCCGACTGCCCGTCCGGGGCGGACCCGGCGAGGGTGAAGCCCTCCAACCGGCCGATGTACGCGGCGTGCGCGGCGGCCGCGATCGGCTCGTCCTCGACGACGAGCACACGGATCTCATTCATGGTGTCCCTCTGCAATACCGGCCGCCGCGTTCCCCGCGGCCTGCCCCGTCGGCAGGCTGACCCGGAACAGTGCCCCGGCCGGGCTGGTGATTGTCATGGTACCGCCCAGCCGCCGGACCGCCTGCCGGACCAGCGCCAAGCCCAGCCCGCGGCCGAAGGGCCCGGACTCCTTGGTGCTGAAGCCGTGCCGGACGACGTCGTCCACCGCCGCCGGGTCGATGCCTGGCCCGCTGTCCTCCACGGTGATCTCCAGGCCTTCCGGCGGGGCGGTGACGCTCAGCTCCACCAGCCGCGGCGGGGGAGCGTCCGCAGCGGCGTCGATCGCGTTGTCCAGCAGGTTGCCCAGGATTGTCACCAGATCCTGCACGGCCAGGCCGGTCACGGAGGTGGAGCCGGCTGTGGTGAGAATCAGCTCCACGCCGCGTTCGTGCGCCTGGGCGGACTTGCCCATCACCAGGGCCGCCAGGACCGGCTCCTCGATGGAACCCACCAGGTCATCGGTGAGCCGCTGGGACAGCTCCAGGTCCTTGGTGGCGAAGTCCAGCGCCTCGGCGTCCCGGCCCAGCTCCATCAGCGACACCATGGTGTGCAGCCGGTTGGCATGCTCGTGCGTCTGTGCCCGCAGCGCGTCCGAGAGCGTCCGCATGGTCTCCAGCTCGCTGCCCAGGGACTCGATCTCGGTCCGGTCCCGGATGGTGGCCACCGTCCCGAAGACCGGCCGCCGCGACGCCCCCCGCTGCCGCCGGGCCGGTCGCGGGCCTGCCAGCGGCCCCGGCGCGGGACCCACCGCGGGGCCCTGATTGACCACCAGTACGCGCTCGCCGGTGAGATGGATTTCGTCCTGGGCCACCCGCCCGGACCGGAACAGCTCCCGCAGGCTCGGCGCCAGCGGCAGCTCCGCCAGCGTGGGGGCGTCGGCCGGGCGGCCGACGCCGCCGCGGTTTGCGCCTCGGGCGGCACCGCCGTCGGCGTCCACCGCCGCATCCGCGGGCCGCGGCGGCACGCCCAGCAGCGCCGCCGCCTGGTCGTTGTACATCACCACCCGGCCGCGCGGGTCGATCAGGATCACGCCCTCACGCACCGAGTGCAGCACGGACTCGTAGTAGGCAAACAGCTGGGCAAGCTGCTCCGGGCCCCAGCCGCGGGTCACGCGCCGCAGGTACCGGCCCAGCAGCCAGGACGCCACCGACCCGCCGGCCAGCAGCGCCGCCGCGATCACCAGCAGTGCCGGCAGTCGGCCGGAGAACGCCACGTCCACCGTCCCCACGGTCACACCCGCGGCCACCAGCGCTTTGACCGTGCCGTTGGCGTCCTTGACCGGGGCGATGGTGCGCACCGAGGGGCCCAGCGTCCCGGCCATGATCTCGGTGAAGACCCGGCCCTGCAACGCCGCATCAATCGACCCGATGTACGGTTTGCCCAGCTCCTCGTCCCGGGGGTGGGTCCAGCGGGTCCGGTCCGGGGCCATGATCGTGATGAAGTCAGCCTGGGCGTCCCGCATCACTTCCATGGCGTACGGCTGCAGCAGCGCCGACGGGTTCGGCGCCGCGGCGGCCTGCAGGACCAGCGGGTTGTCCGCCACCGAGGTGGCGATTCCGGCCATCCGCCGCCCGGCCTCCTGGTACGCGTGGTCCCGTGCGTCCACATAGGTGGCGGTGCCGACGACGGCGGTCAGCGCCAGCATGAACAGCAGATGGGCCACGAAAAGGCGCCGGGCGATGCTCCAGTGGTGGATCAAAGTGCACCCTCCATGACCAATATGAACGCAACGGTGATGCGCGTCACTCCGTACCCAATGATGGAGGAACACGCAGAAAAGACGGATGCGTCCACGGACAGCATCGACGTCCAGCCTATCCAAGGAGAAATACCATGGCCTCTCAACGAGGAGAGTCAGCGGCAACGGCCGCGGCGCCGGTCAAGCGCAAGGGGCTGGACAAGTCCCACTACCTGTACATCGCGGTCATCGTGGCCGTCGTCCTCGGCGCCGTCGTTGGCCTGATGTTCCCCGAGGTTGGCAAGTCCCTCAAGCCGCTCGGCGACGGCTTCGTCAAGCTCATCAAGATGTTGATCGCCCCCGTCATCTTCTGCACCATCGTGCTGGGCATCGGCTCGATCGCCAAGGCGGCAACGGTCGGCAAGGTCGGCGGCCTGGCCCTCGGCTATTTCATCGTCATGTCGACCTTCGCCCTGGCCATCGGCCTCGTCGTCGGCAACCTGATCCACCCGGGCACCGGCCTCAAGCTGGCCCCCTACGACCCGAACAAGAAGGCCGCGACAGACAGCACCGTCGACTTCCTGCTTGGCATCATCCCGGGTGACATCCCCGTACTGCCCACACTCTTTGCGGCCATCCTCATTGGTTTCGCACTGCAGAAGATGGGCGCCCAGGGCGCCCCGATCCTCAAGGCCATCGGCCACGGCCAGACCCTCGTGTTCCGCCTCCTGATCATGATCATGTGGCTGGCCCCGGTGGGTGCGTTCGGTGCCATCGCCGCCGTCGTCGGCGCCACCGGGGTGCAGGCCATCATCAGCATGGCCACGCTGATGGTCGCCTTCTACATCACCTGCGCCGTCTTCATCATCGTGATCCTCGGCGGTGTGCTCAAGGTGGTCTCCGGCGTCAGCATCTTCCGGCTGATGAAGTACCTGGCCCGCGAATACCTGCTGATCTTCTCCACCTCCTCTTCGGAGTCTGCCCTGCCCCGGCTGATCGCGAAGATGGAACACCTGGGTGTCTCCAAGCCGGTCGTCGGCGTTACCGTCCCCACCGGTTACTCGTTCAACCTGGACGGCACGGCCATCTACCTGACGATGGCGTCGCTGTTCGTCGCCAACGCCATGGGCACCCCGCTGGACCTCGGTGCGCAGATCTCGCTGCTGATCTTCATGATCATCGCTTCCAAGGGCGCCGCCGGTGTTACCGGCGCCGGCCTCGCCACCCTGGCCGCCGGCCTCCAGGCCCACCGCCCCGAGCTGCTCGGCGGCGTCGGCATGATCGTCGGCATCGACCGGTTCATGTCCGAGGCCCGCGCGCTGACCAACTTCACCGGCAACGCCGTCGCCACCATCCTGATCGGCACCTGGGTCAAGGAGATCGACGGCGGCCAGGTCGAGCGTGTCCTCTCCGGCGCCCTTCCCTTCGACGAGCAGACCATGATCGCCGGTCACTCCGCCGTTCAGCCCGCCGTCGAGCCGGCACACCAGCCGGTCCCGGCCAACGCCTAAGGAACGCCCCGCACCATCCCGAAACCGCCCGGAGGCAGCCGCTGCGTCCGGGCGGTTTTCTGCGCCCGGGCGGACCGCCCAAAGACAACCCTCGACCTCTACCAGAAGGTCAAGGCGCGCAAAACGGCGGTTGTCAAGGTCCGTCGAATACCGTGTCGGGGGCTGTAACCTTGGGAGGAATAACGATCGCCGCCGACGAACTGCGGCGGGATCGGGCAGCAAATATCACCGTCATCGAAAGTGTGGATAGATACGTGAGCAGCGAACAGGGGTCAGCCACCCTGGAAGGCACCGGACTCGACCTGGACGACGCCGTCATGGGGCCCACCGGGCGTCCCCTGCGGGAGTTCCCTGAGCCCGCGCCGCTGTCCTCCCACGGCCCGGCCCGCGTCATCGCCATGGTGAACCAGAAGGGTGGCGTCGGCAAGACGACGTCCACCATCAACCTGGCCGCGGCCCTGGCCGAGTACGGCCGCCGCGTCCTGCTGGTGGACTTCGATCCGCAGGGTGCGCTGTCCGCCGGCCTCGGCACCAATCCGCACGAGCTGGACCTCACGGTCTACAACGTTCTGATGGACCGCAAGGTGGACATCCGCGACGCGATCCAGAAGACCGGCGTCGAGAACGTGGACCTGCTCCCGGCCAACATCGACCTCTCCGCTGCCGAGGTGCAGCTGGTCAACGAGGTGGCCCGCGAACAGGTCCTGGACCGGGCGCTCAAAAAGGTCGAGGACGACTACGACGTCGTCCTCATCGACTGCCAGCCCTCCCTCGGCCTGCTCACGGTCAACGCCCTCACCGCCGCGCACGGCGTCATCATCCCGCTGATCTGCGAGTTCTTCGCCCTCCGCGCCGTGGCCCTGCTGGTCGAGACCATCGACAAGGTCCAGGACCGGCTCAATCCCCGCCTGCAGGTCGACGGCGTCCTCGCCACCATGTACGACGCGCGGACCCTGCACGGCCGCGAGGTCATCGCCCGGCTGGTCGAGGCCTTCGGCGACAAGGTCTTCGAAACCGTCATCAAGCGCTCCATCAAGTTCGCCGACGCCACCGTCGCCGCGGAACCGATCACCAGCTACGCCGGGAACCACGCCGGCGCGGACGCCTACCGCCGCCTGGCCAAGGAACTCATCTCGCGCGGCGGCGCGCCCTAGGCACCGTGACGGCGACGCTCACCGCGCCGGAGGAGCTGTCACCGGCGGCGAAGAAGCCCGGCTTCGAGGTCCGGCTGGCCAACTTCACCGGCCCCTTCGACCTGCTGCTGGGCCTGATCTCCAAGCACCAGCTGGACATCACCGAGGTGGCGCTGGCCACCGTCACCGACGAGTTCATCAAGTACACCCGGAAGCTCCAGGAGCAGGGGGAGGACTGGGCCCTCGACGAAGCCAGCGAGTTCCTGGTGGTGGCCGCCACCCTGCTGGACCTCAAGGCCGCCCGGCTGTTGCCCGCCGGCGAGGTCGAGGACGCCGAGGACGTGGCGCTGCTTGAGGCCCGGGACCTGCTGTTCGCCCGGCTGCTGCAGTACAAGGCCTTCAAGCACGTCGCCGGCCTGCTCGGCGCCACACTGGAACAGGAGGCGCAGCGCTACCCCCGCCAGGTGGCCCTCGAGGAACACTTGGCCGCGCTGCTGCCCGACCTGGTCTGGAAACACACGCCGGCCCAGTTCGCCGCCCTCGCCGGCGCCGCACTGACCCCCAAGGCCGCCGCACCCACCGAGGTGGGCCTGGCGCACCTGCACGGCAGCCCCGTCAGCGTCCGGGAGCAGGCGGAGATCCTCGGGCTGCGCCTGCGGCAGGGCCGGCCGCTGACCTTCCGGGCCTTGACCGCCGACGCCGAATCCACCCTGGTGGTAGTGGCCCGCTTCCTGGCCCTGCTGGAGATGTTCCGCGACAAGGCGGTCTCCTTCGACCAGCTGCAGCCCCTCGGCGAACTCTCCGTGCACTGGACGGCCGCCGACCCCGAATGGAACAGCGCGGCCCTGAGCGAGGAATACGAGGACCAGCCATGACCACCGGACCAGACCCGCGCCCCGGACCGGCGGGCACCCCCGCCGGGCAGGCGGACCCGGGAACGCCCGACGTCGCGGATCTTCCCGGCGGCGTCCGCGCCGCGCTGGAGGCCGTGCTGATGGTGATCGACGAACCGGCGACCGCGGAGCAGCTCGCCGTGGGCCTCGGCCAGCCCGTCGACGTCGTTGAGGACCTGCTCGAGGACCTGCGGCGGGAGTATGACGGCTATACTGGAAGTTCCCCGGATGTGGCCACAGCCCCCCGGGGTTTCGAATTGCGGAACATCGCCGGTGGCTGGCGGATCTATTCCCGGGCCGAATTCGCCGACGTGGTTGGCGGATTCGTCCTCGAAGGCCAGACGGCCAGGCTGACGCAGGCGGCGCTCGAAACGCTCGCCGTGATCGCCTACCGGCAGCCCGTATCCCGGGCCAGGGTCTCGGCAATTCGAGGCGTCAATGTCGACTCCGTGGTGCGGACGCTCGTGCAGCGCGGACTGATCGAGGACTCGGGACATGATCCCGAATCCGGAGCAGTCCTCTACCGCACCACCTCGTATTTCCTGGAACGGATGGGAATCGGGTCGGTGGCGGAACTGCCCCAGCTCTCCCCGCACCTTCCCGGACTCGAGGGCATCGCGGAGTACTACGACGCCGGACGCATGTAACAGCACCACACACCAGCGGGCAGCCACGCAGCCTGCACACAGATTTCACCACAACGAAGGACGGGTCATGACACAGGCGGGACGCCAGGGTTCACCACGTAACGGTTCAGGACGAACCGGAGCCGGCAACAAGGCCGGACACAACACACCGCGCAGCCAGGGGGCCGGCGGCGCCGGCCGCGGCCAGCGCGACGGCGGCAAGGGCGGCTTCCCCGGCGGTGCGGACCGCGGCTTCAAGCGGCCCAAGCCGCGCGAGGAAGCCTTCATCGACCCGGACCTGAACCCGGGTCCGGTGGAGCCGGCACAGCGCGGCGGCAGGCCCGCGGCGAAGAAGCCCGGAGCCCGCAAGCCCGGCGCGGGCAAGGCCCCGGGCACTCCCGGCGCCCTGAAGCCCAAGCCCCGCATCGGGGCCGGCGCCGCCAAGGCCACCGGCTCGAAGGCCTTCGGCAGCGAACGCTTCGGCCAGAACCTCGGCCCGGTCCGCAAGCCCACCCGCAAGCGCGGCCCCCGCGGCGCCGTGCCGCAGTCCGAGCTGCACGACGAAGACGGTATCCGGCTGCAAAAGGTCATGGCCTCCGCCGGCGTCGCCTCCCGTCGTGTCTGCGAGGAGATGATCGCCGAGGGCCGCGTCGAGGTGGACGGCCGCGTCGTCACCGAACTCGGCATGCGGGTGGACCCCGCCACCTCCGTGATCCACGTCGACGGCCTGCGCATCCAGCTGGACGAAAACATGGTCTACATGGTCTTCAACAAGCCCAAGGGCGTTGTCTCCACCATGGAAGACCCGGACGGCCGGCCCTGCATCAGCGACTTCGTCCGCAACCACCACGGCGAGCGGCTCTTCCACGTGGGCCGGCTCGACGTCGCCACCGAAGGCCTGCTGCTGCTGACCAACGACGGCGAACTGGCCAACCGGCTCACGCACCCCTCCTACGAGGTGCCCAAGACCTACCTGGTCCAGGTCCGCGGCCCGTTCCCGCAGGGCGTCGGCGCCCAGCTGAAGGCCGGCGTCGAGCTCGAGGACGGCATGGCCTCGGTGGATTCCTTCCGGCTGGTCGACTCCACCCCGGGCCACGTGCTGATCGAGGTGGTCCTGCACTCGGGTAAGAACCGGATCGTGCGCCGCCTCTTCGACGCCGTCGGGTTCCCCGTGCTGCGCCTGGTCCGCGTCAAGGTCGGCCCCATCGGCCTGGGCGACCAGCGCCAGGGCAGCATCCGCAACCTCGGCAAGCAGGAAGTCGGCCACCTGCTGGCATCCGTGGGGCTGTAGGCATGTCCGCTTTCCGCACCCACGGCCGCGGGCACCTCAACGGCCCCGTGGTCGTCGTGGGCACCGGGCTGCTGGGCACCAGCGTCGGGCTGGGACTGCGCGGCCGCGGCGTCCCGGTGTACCTGACCGACCCCTCGCCGACCAACCAGGCCGTCGCTGTCGACATCGGCGCCGGCCTGCCGCTGGAGCGGCTCGAGGGGGAAGCGCCGGAGCTCGTCGTCGTGGCGGCCCCGCCGGACGTGACGGCCGACGTCGTCGCCCGCGCCCTGGCGGACTACCCGGACGCCACCGTGGTGGACATCGCCAGCGTCAAGGCAGGCATCCAGGCCGAGCTCCGCGACCGCGGGGCCGACCTGGGCCGCTATGTCGGCACCCACCCGATGGCCGGCCGGGAGAAGTCCGGGCCGGTCGCCGCGCGCGGTGAACTCTTCACCTCCATGCCGTGGGTGCTGTGCCCGACGCCGGAGACCCGGCCCGAGGCTCTCACGACGGCGCGCGCGCTGGCGGGCGACCTCGGCGCCGTCGTCGCCGAATTCGGCGCCCAGGAACACGACGACGCCGTGGCGCTGGTCTCGCACCTGCCCCAAGTGATGTCCTCGCTGCTGGCCAGCCGGTTGCAGGGCACGCCCCTGCACGCGCTGTCCCTCGCCGGGAACGGGCTCCGGGACACCACCCGGATCGCCGCCAGCGACCCGACGCTGTGGGTGCAGATCCTCGGCGCCAACGCCGGGCCCATGGTGGGTTTGCTGCACAGCGTCCGGGAGGACCTGAACCGCCTGATCGGCACCCTGGAGAACCCCACCGCGCCCGGCGCACGGCTGGACCTGGCCCAGCTGATCAGCGAGGGCAACGCCGGCCAGGCCCGCATCCCGGGCAAGCACGGCGGGCCGCCGCAGGCCTACTCCTGGCTCACCGTCCTGGTGGACGACACGCCGGGGCAGATCGCCCGGCTGCTCACCGAGATCGGCGAGATCGGCGTCAACCTCGAAGACCTGCGCCTGGACCACTCGTCCGGCCAGAATGTGGGCATGGTGGAGATCTCCGTCCTGCCCAACAAACACGAAATGCTCATCGAAGCCCTCAACGACCGCGGATGGCGGGTACTCCAGTAATGACCCAGGAAACAGCAGCAGTAGCGACGGACGTGGTCCGTCCCGGCAAGAGCCTCGTCGTCGCCATTGACGGGCCCTCCGGGTCGGGCAAGTCCAGTGTCAGCAAGGAGGTAGCCCGCCGGCTCCGGCTGGCCTACCTGGACACCGGCGCCATGTACCGGGCCCTGACCTGGTACTGCCTCGACGCCGGGACCGACTTGGCCGACGGGCAGGCCGTCGAGGACGCCGCCGAGGTCCTGGACCTGGACATCAGCACCAGCGCGGGGGAGGAGTACGTGCGCGTGGGCGGCGTGGACATCACCGACGCCATCCGTGAACCCTCCATCTCCGCCGCGGTCAGCGCCGTCGCCACCAACCTGGGCGCACGCACCGAACTGATCCGCCGCCAGCGCGCACTGATCGACAAGCACCACCGCCGCATGGTGGTGGAGGGCCGGGACATCACCACCGTCGTCGCGCCCAACGCCGAGGTGCGCATGCTGCTGACCGCCAGCGAGGAGGCCCGGCTGCGCCGCCGCGGCCTGCAGCTGGGCGGCACCCAGAACGCAGAACAGCTCGCCGCGCAGGTCACGGCGCGGGACGCCAAGGACTCCACCGTGGTGAACTTCACCCGGGCCGCCGACGGCGTGGTCACCCTGGACTCCTCGGACCTGGACTTTGAGCAGACCGTCGACGCGGCCCTCGGGATCGTGCGCCGGGTCGTCGAGCACGCGCCCTTCACCCGTGACTGAGCGCGCGGCCGCGGGCCCCGGACGCTTGTTCCTCACCGGGACCATGGCCTGGAGCCGACCCGTGGGCTGGGCGCTTGACCACCTCGTCTACCGGACCACCGTCAGCGGACGGGCCAACGTTCCGCAGGCCGGCCCGGTAATCTTCGCCGGGAACCACATCAGCTACCTCGACGGGCCGGTGATGTTCGGTGCCGCCCCGCGGTCGATGCACATCCTGGTCAAGCAGGAGATGTTCGGCGGCATCCTGGGCCGGGTGCTCACCGCCGCGGGCCAGCTGGCCGTGGACCGGTCCGGGGACCGCGCGGCGCTGCAGCGCGCCAAGGCCATCCTCGACGCCGGATCCTGCGTGGGCATCCTTCCCGAAGGCACCCGGGGGAGCGGCCAGGCGGCGGCGATCAACAACGGGGTGGCCTGGCTGGCGCTGAACTCGGCGGCCACCGTCATCCCGGTCGCCATCCTCGGAACCCGCACCGGCGACGAACACCTCAACACCGTGCCATGCCCGGGCCGCCGGCTGCACGTCAGCTTCGGCCCGGCGCTGACCGCGGACCGCAGGCCGGGGGAGACCGGGCGTGCTTCAATGGACAGGGTGGGAACCGGGATCCGTGCTGCGCTGGCGCGGCACGTCCAGGACACCATCCAGGCCAGCGGACACCGCCTGCCCGACGCGGAAACAGAAACCGCGGCACCCGAACCACCAAAAACACAGCATGAACGCCAGACAGCAGTAGCCGGAGAGCCGGCAGATCACCACCTAAGGAAAGTGCAATGAGCGATACGACTCAAACCTCCGGCAACTTCGGCGCCGGCGAAGACGAATACACGCCCACCGGCACGGACCAGGTGGCGGAGAACCTCGCCGCCCTGGACGACGACGAGGCCGATCTCCGCGCCGCGTCGTTGCGCGCCGGCCTCGAGGACTACGAGCTCGACGAGGACGACGCCGCGCTGCTCAGCGGCGACTTTGAGGACGAGGACTTCGACGGGCCGCTGAAGCTGGACCCGGTCCTGGCTATCATCGGCCGGCCGAACGTGGGCAAGTCCACGCTGGTCAACCGCATCCTGGGCCGCCGCGAGGCCGTCGTCGAGGACACCCCCGGCGTGACCCGCGACCGCGTCATGTACTCGGCGCACTGGAACGGCCGCAACTTCACCCTGGTGGACACCGGCGGCTGGGAGCACGACGCCCGCGGCATCCACGCCCGCGTCGCCGAGCAGGCCGAGATGGCCGTGGAACTGGCCGACGCCGTCCTCTTCGTGGTGGACTCCGCCGTCGGTGCGACCGCCACCGACGAGGGCGTCATGAAGATGCTCCGCAAGTCCAAGAAGCCGGTCATCATGGTGGCCAACAAGGTGGACGACTTCGCCCAGGAGGCCGACTCGGCCGCGCTCTGGGGCCTCGGCTTCGGCGAGCCCTACCCGGTCTCGGCCCTGCACGGCCGCGGCGTGGCCGACCTGCTGGACCACGTCATGGACACCCTGCCCGAGTTCTCCACCATCGAGGGCCTGGAACGCAGCGGCGGCCCCCGCCGCATCGCGCTGATCGGCCGCCCGAACGTGGGCAAGTCCTCGCTGCTGAACAAGCTGGCCGGCTCCGAGCGCGTCGTCGTCGATAACACCGCCGGCACCACCCGCGACCCGGTGGACGAATTCATCGAACTCGGCGGCCGCACCTGGCGCTTCGTAGACACCGCCGGCATCCGGCGCCGCCAGCACATGGCCCAGGGCGCCGACTTCTACGCCTCCCTGCGCACCCAGAGCGCGCTCGAAAAGGCCGAGGTCGCCGTCGTGCTCCTCGCCGTGGACGAGGTCCTCAGCGAGCAGGACGTCCGCATCCTGCAGCTGGCCATCGAATCCGGCCGGGCGCTGGTGCTGGCGTTCAACAAGTGGGACCTGTTGGACGACGAACGCCGGATCTACCTCGAGCGCGAGATCGACCGCGACCTGGCCCACGTGGCCTGGGCCCCCCGGGTGAACATTTCCGCCAAGACCGGCTGGCACAAGGACCGCCTGGTCCCCGCCCTGGACACCGCGCTGGAAAGCTGGGACAAGCGCATCCCCACCGGCCGGCTCAACGCCTTCCTCGGCGAACTGGTCGCGGCGCACCCGCACCCGGTCCGCGGCGGCAAGCAGCCCCGCATCCTCTTCGGCACCCAGGCCTCCAGCCGCCCGCCGAAGTTCGTCCTCTTCACCACCGGGTTCCTGGACCCGGGCTACCGCCGCTTCATCACCCGCCGCCTGCGCGAAACCTTCGGCTTCGAGGGCACCCCGATCGAGGTCAACATGCGGGTCCGCGAAAAGCGCAGCAAGAAGCGTTAATTCGGACACACCGGAGGGAAAAGTGCCCGTGGCGGCGGCGAAATGTCACGGGCACCCTCCGGGATCGTGTAAGCTTTTCAAGGTGGTTCGGCCGGACTGCTCAGTGAATACGGCAGGGAGAAATCCCTCCGGAGGCACGAAGCGGAGAACGACGGAACCAGCGGGCTGTAGCGCAGCTTGGTAGCGCACTTGACTGGGGGTCAAGGGGTCGCAGGTTCAAATCCTGTCAGCCCGACCAACAGAAAAAACCCCGTCCTTGCCGGAAACGGCAGGGGCGGGGTTTTCTGCTTTCGCGGGAATTCTGCCGCGGCGCAGACTGCTCCGGGGACCGGTTACTTCAAGAAGCGCGAGGTGCGCCGGTCCGCCAGGATCTTCCCCTTCGTCTGGCAGGTGGGGCAGTACTGCAGGGCCGTGTCCGCGAAGGAGACCTCCCGGACGGTGTCCCCGCAGACCGGGCAGGCCTCGCCGGCGCGCCCGTGCACCCGCAGGTGGGTCCGCTTGGTGTCCTTGAGCTCGGCCGGCGGCTTCCCGGCCGCCTCCGCCACGGCCGCGCCGAGCACCGCATGGATCGCCCGGTAGAGGCGTTCGACGGCGTCGCGGTCCAGGGACGCGGCGATCGCGAACGGGGAGATCCGTGCCGCGTGCAGGATCTCGTCGCTGTAGGCGTTGCCGATCCCGGCCATGACGCTCTGGCTGCGCAGCACGCCCTTGACCTGCTGGGAGTGGCCGGCCAGGATCGCGCTGAGCGAGTCGACGTCGAAATCCGCGCCCAGCGGATCCGGCCCCAGCGCCGCGATCCCGGGTACCTCGGCCGGGTCCCGGACCAGGTACACGGCCAGGCTTTTGCGGGTCCCCGCCTCGGTCAGGTCCACGTCCGCGGGACCGGCGCCGCCGGTCAGGGACAGCCGGACCGCGATGTGCCCGCCGCCGCGCTTCAGGACTGCACCGGTGGGCGCTTCCGTCACCCTGACCCAGCCGGCACGGGCGAGGTGGAAGACCAGGAACAGCCCGCCCGCCTCCACCGCCACGAACTTCCCGTACCGCCGGACGCCCGTCACCGTGCGGCCCTCGAGTGCGCTGATCGGGGGATCGGCGGTCTTCAGCACGGCGAAGGAGACCACCTGGATGCCGGCGACCTCGCAGCCGGCCAGGCGGGCCGCGAGGAAGTCCGCCAGCGCCGCGACTTCGGGCAGTTCAGGCATGGGCAAACACGTTCCGTTCCGGTGCGGGGGCGGCCATGGCCCCATCATGCCAGAGACCTCCCGGGCCGGTGCCGATATGCCTATACTTTCAGCGGCGGCCCGTTCCTCCGGCCGCCGCATCTCCAGCGCTGGACCCCAACGTATGACCCCAATGATTCGCCCGCAGTGCTTGACCTGTAGTGCTTGACCCGACGAAAGGCCCGTCATGAGCATCATCCCCGAAGACCTCTCCTACACCGCCGAACACGAGTGGGTCACCGCCCCCAACGCCGACGGCGTCGTCCGGGTAGGCATCACGGATTTTGCCCAGGACGCCCTCGGTGACGTGGTCTACGCCCAGATGCCGGAGGTGGGCACCAAGCTGACCGCCAACGACGTCGTCGGCGAGGTCGAATCGACCAAGAGCGTCAGCGACATCTACGCCCCGGTCAGCGGCGAAGTGGTGGCCCGCAACGAGGCGCTGGACACCGATTCGGCCCTGATTAACTCCGATCCCTACGGCGAGGGCTGGCTGCTGGAAATCAAGCTGGCCGAGGCCGACGCGGTCGAGTCGCTGCTCAGTGCATCGGAGTACGAACAGCAGGTAGGCTAAAGGCAAGGCCGCCCGGCCCTGCCGCTGGAGACAGCTGCCGGACGGCGGACCGACTACCGGATCTGCCAGGCTTTTCCGGACGGCATGCGTTGTTTGCAGGGGGGAACCTGCAACGAATCAGGAGGATTCAATGGCTGGGCACGGACAGAACGACACCGGTGAATACGGCACGGGTGGAGTGAAAGCCTCGGAGACCACCTCGATCCACCTCACCCCGGTCCGCGACGAGCCGACGATCGCCCCGAAGGTTTCCTCCGAGGAGCGCACCGCGATTGAATCGCTGCCGGCAGGTTCGGCGCTGCTGATCGCGCACAGCGGTCCCAACAGCGGTGCCCGCTTCCTGCTGGACTCGGACGTCACCACCGCCGGCCGGCACCCCGACGCGGACATCTTCCTCGACGACGTCACGGTGTCCCGCCGCCACGTCGAGTTCCGCCGCACGGCCCGGAGCTTCGAAGTGGTGGACACCGGCAGCCTGAACGGCACCTATGTCAACAACGACCGCGTCGACGCCGTGGAACTCAAGTCCGGCAACGAGGTGCAGATCGGCAAGTTCCGCTTGACCTTCTACCTGAGCCCTGTCCGCACCGCAGGCAACGTCTGATATCGGAGTACTTTCCGGTGGCCATGGCACAAGCCGAACGGCGCGGACCCCAGGTTTTGAACATCGGGGAGGTCCTGGGGCAACTCAGTGACGACTTCCCGTCCATGACCGCGTCGAAAATCAGGTTCCTTGAGGAAAAGGGACTCATCAACCCGCAGCGGACCCCCGCCGGGTACCGGCAGTACTCGGAGAACGACGTCGAGCGCCTCCGCTTCGTGTTGGCCCTCCAGCGCGACCAGTACCTGCCGTTGAAGGTGATCAAGGACTACCTCGACGCGATCGACCGCGGCGAACGCCCGGACAACCTTCCGCCCGGCGTCACCGTCTCGCCGCGGATCGTCTCCGACGAGCTCGCCTCCGAGTTGAACAACCGGGTGCGCCGGCTCAGCGAGGAACAGCTCCGGACCGAATCCGGGGCCAGCGTCCCGCTGCTGGAATCCCTGTTGAGCTACGGGCTGATCGGCCACGTCAACGGCCACTTCGACGAGCACGCCCTGCAGGTAGCCAAGGCCTGCGTCCAGCTGGAAAGCCACGGCCTCGAACCCCGCCACCTGCGCCCCTTCCAGGCCGCCGCGGACCGCGAGTTCGGCCTCGTGGAACGCGCCGTCGCCACCCTCACGTCCCGGAAGGACGCCGCCTCGCACGCCCGCGCCGCCGAGGCGGCCCGGGAAATCAGCGACCTCTGCCTCTCGCTGCACCGGGCTCTGGTCCAGGACCGCATCTCGAGGATGGACATCTGATGATTGAGGTCGAGATCGTAGGCGTTCGGATCGAACTGCCCTCCAACCAGCCGCTCGTGCTGCTCAAGGAGATGCACGGCGAACGGCACGTGCCGATCTGGATCGGCACCCCCGAGGCCAGCGCCATCGCCCTGGCCCAGCAGGGCGTCGTCCCGCCGCGGCCGATGACCCACGACCTGCTGATCGACGTCGTCGAGGCGCTTGGCCACACAATCGTCAGCGTCAACATCGTCGCGGTGGAGGACAACGTCTTCTACGGCCAGCTGCAGTTCGAGGACGGCACCACCGTAAGCTCCCGTGCCTCCGACGCCCTCGCCCTAGCGCTGCGCGCCAAGTGCCGGATCTGGTGCGCCGACGCCGTCATGGACGAGGCCGGCGTGCGGATCACCGAACACGACGAGGGCGAGGACACCGAGCCGGGTCCCGCCGTCGACGAAGAGGGGGAGATGCGCCGCTTCCGGGAATTCCTGGACGACGTCGAACCCGAGGATTTCGCGGGCTGACCCCGCCGAAGTCTCAAGTTGAGGTCGAAACTTTCGACACGCCCCGGCTATAGCCCCAACGTCTTTGACCTGAGGGGCCGGTCAGCCTAACGTCAGAGATACAAGTTCCCATTGCAGACAACAGGTGCGCACGTCACACTGGACTGAGCAGCCGGACCCGAACGGCGCGGATCACTCCCGCGCCGGGACGGCCCGACGGCGGCAGGAAAGCGCGCTAAGGCTGCAATTCCCCGCGGGAGCTCAGAATGAGGAGGATCCACGTGAGTCCGAAAGGCGACGCAGGCGAGCTCAAGCAGGCCTCGACGGCAGGTGTTGCCGTGCCCGCTACCGGCGCGCAGGGCCTGCTCTTCACCGAGGACCTCCCCGTCCTGGACGAAGATGCCGGCTACCGCGGACCGACCGCCTGCAAGGCCGCCGGTATCACCTACCGCCAGCTGGACTACTGGGCCCGCACCGGACTGGTGGAACCCGCCGTCCGCGGCGCCGCCGGCTCTGGCTCGCAGCGGCTCTACGGCTTCCGCGACATCCTGGTCCTCAAGGTCGTCAAACGTCTCCTGGACACCGGAGTTTCCCTGCAGCAGATCCGCACCGCCGTCGAACACCTGCGCGAACGCGGTGTGGAGGACCTGGCCCAGATCACCCTGATGAGCGACGGCGCCAGCGTCTACGAATGCACCTCCGCCGACGAGGTCATCGACCTGGTCCAGGGCGGCCAGGGCGTCTTCGGCATCGCCGTCGGCCGGGTCTGGCGCGAGGTGGAGGGCAGCCTCGCGGCCCTTCCGAGCGAGCACGCAGCCGACCAGTCCTTTCCCGACGACGAACTGAGCAAGCGCCGGGCGGCCCGCAAGACCGGCTGATTCTTTCACTTGATACACAGAAGCGCGGGGCCACCAGGTGGCCCCGCGCTTCTGTCGTTTGATCGGCCCCGGCGGGGAAGGCGTCAGCGGCTGCTGCGGTCCCGGACCCGGCCCGCGCCGACGAGTTCGCCGCGGTTGCCCAGCAGGTTCGCCAGCAGCTCGTCGAAGAGGCCGGCGGCGTTCTTCGCCGAGTCGCCCGGCCAGGAGTGCACGGCGTGGGCGGCACCCTGGATCTGCTGCCAGTTGGCCTGTTCCGGGATGTGCGGGGTAAGCAGCAGCTCGCCGAACATCGAGTCCATCTCGGAGAGGCGGAAGGCGTGCTCCGCCGAGCCCGTGCGGACGCGGTTGGCGACGATGCCGGCCGGCATCAGCCCGGGGGCGAACTCCTGGCGGAACAGCTGGATGGCGCGCATGGTGCGCTCGGTGCCGGCCACGGAGAACAGTCCGGGTTCGGCCACCAGGGCCACCTTATCGCTGGCGGACCAGGCCATCCGGGTGAGGCCGTTGAGGGACGGCGGGCAGTCGATCAGGACCAGCTCGTACCGGGTGGCGCCCGCCAGGACGGTGGAGAGGCGGCGCAGATCGCGGCGGCCCAGGTCCGGGCGGTCGTAGATGCCGGTGTAGGCGGAGCCGACGGCGACGTCCAGGATGGATTCTTCGCTGTTTCCGGCGCGGGTTCCGGCGGTGGAGTTGCCGCGCTCCAGCCAGCCGCTGGGGACCACGTTCTCGGCCAGGCGTGCCCGGCGCGGGGACTTCAGCATGCGGCCGATGTCCAGCTGCTCGCCAGCGCGGACGCCCAGGGCGGTGCTGGCGTCGGCGTGCGGGTCAAGGTCGACCACCAGGGTGGGGATGCCGGCGGCGAGGGCGGCCGAGGCCAGTCCGGTGGTCACCGATGTCTTGCCGACTCCGCCTTTGAGGCTGCTGATGCTGACTACGTGCACTTGAAAACCAATACCTAACGCCGGTTGCCGAGACTGGGTCATGCCGGCCCGTGCGTTCCTCCGGGCCGGGGCGGACATGCGCCACCCACCCATCCATCATAGGCGGCGGCGCACGATAAACCCGCCTCATCCACCCCGGCAGAGGCGGAAGTCCGGTTCCTCGGGCCGGGCCGTCGCCCGGGAAGGAGATCGTGCCCCGGCCGGGTCTATGCCTACGCCCGGCCGCGGGACAACCCCGCCCCGGAGGGCGGAGGACGCCGCCTGCCGCATCCCGGGCACATGACGGATAATTCTGTGATGACGGCCACAATGATTTGTGTTGGCCGCCACCGTCTTAGAAACTGTGACCACTTACCGAACCGCCCGCGAAGATGCAGGGAGAAGTATGTTTTCCAAGATTCTGGTGGCTAACCGCGGCGAAATCGCGATCCGCGCCTTCCGTGCCAGCTACGAGCTGGGAGCCAAGACCGTTGCGGTGTTTCCCACCGAGGACCGCAACTCGATCCACCGCCAAAAGGCCGACGAGGCGTACCTGATTGGCGAGGAGGGCCACCCGGTCCGTGCCTACCTCGACGTCGACGAGGTAGTCCGGGTCGCCAAGGAGGCAGGCGCCGACGCTATCTACCCCGGCTACGGCTTCCTCTCGGAAAACCCCAACCTGGCCCGGGCCGCCGCGGACGCCGGAATCACCTTCGTGGGCCCGCCCGCCGAGGTCCTGGAACTGGCCGGCAACAAGGTCGCCGCCCTCGAGGCCGCCCGCAAGGCCGGCGTCCCGGTCCTGAAGTCCAGCAAGCCGTCCAAGGACGTCGACGAACTGATCGCCGCCGCGGATGAGATCGGCTTCCCCGTTTTCGCCAAGGCCGTCGCCGGCGGTGGCGGCCGCGGCATGCGCCGCGTCGACACCCGGGAAGCGCTGCCCGAGGCCCTGCAGGCCGCGATGCGCGAGGCGGACGCCGCGTTCGGCGACCCCACCATGTTCCTGGAGCAGGCCGTCCTGCGGCCCCGCCACATCGAGGTGCAGATCCTGGCCGACGCCGAGGGCAACGTCATGCACCTGTTCGAGCGCGACTGCTCCATCCAGCGCCGCCACCAGAAGGTCATCGAGATCGCCCCGGCGCCGAACCTGGACGAGGGCATCCGCCAGGCCCTCTATCGTGACGCCGTGAAGTTCGCCAAGGCCCTGAACTACGTCAATGCCGGCACCGTCGAATTCCTGGTCGACACCGTAGGGGACCGGGCCGGCCAGCACGTCTTCATCGAGATGAACCCGCGCATCCAGGTCGAGCACACCGTGACCGAGGAAGTCACCGACGTCGACCTGGTCCAGGCCCAGCTGCGCATCGCCTCCGGCGAGACGCTCGCGGACCTCGGACTCTCCCAAGACACCGTCCGGCTGCGCGGCGCCGCCCTGCAGTCCCGCATCACCACCGAGGACCCGGCCAACGGCTTCCGGCCCGACGTCGGAAAGATCACCGGTTACCGCTCCGCCGGCGGCGCCGGCGTCCGGCTCGACGGCGGCACCGTTTACTCCGGCGCCGAGATCAGCCCGCACTTCGACTCCATGCTGGTCAAGCTCACCTGCCGCGGCCGCGACTACCCGACCGCCGTCGCCCGCGCCCGCCGGGCCCTGGCAGAATTCCGCATCCGCGGCGTCTCCACCAATATCTCCTTCCTCCAGGCCGTGCTGGACGACCCGGACTTCATCGCCGGGAACGTCGCCACGTCCTTCATCGATGAGCGTCCCGAGCTGCTCAAGGCCCGCGTGTCCGCGGACCGCGGCACCAAGCTGCTGACCTGGCTGGCCGACGTCACCGTCAACAAACCCAACGGCGAACTGACCGTGCACACCGACCCCGCGGACAAGCTGCCCGCACTGCCCGACGCCGAGGCCCGCCCCGGCTCGCGCCAGCGGCTGCAGGAACTCGGGCCGGAGGGCTTCGCCCGCGCCCTGCGCGAGCAGAACGCCGTCGCCGTCACCGACACCACCTTCCGCGACGCGCACCAGTCGCTGCTGGCCACCCGGGTGCGCACCCGCGACCTCGTCGCCGCCGCCCCCGCCGTGTCCAAGCTGCTGCCCGAACTGCTCTCGGTCGAGGCCTGGGGCGGGGCGACCTACGACGTCGCGCTCCGCTTCCTCGGCGAGGACCCCTGGGACCGGCTGGCCGCGCTGCGCAAGGCGCTGCCGAACGTCTGCCTGCAGATGCTGCTCCGCGGCCGGAACACGGTCGGCTACACCCCGTACCCGGAGGAGGTGACGGTGGCGTTCGTCAACGAGGCGGCAAAGACCGGCATCGACATCTTCCGCATCTTCGACGCCCTCAACGATGTCAACCAGATGGCCCCGGCCATTCGCGCCGTCCGCGAGACCGGGACCGCCGTGGCCGAGGTGGCGCTCTGCTACACCTCGGACATGCTCGATCCCGAGGAGAAGCTCTACACCCTGGACTACTACCTGGAGCTGGCGCAAAAGATCGTCGACGCCGGGGCGCACATCCTCGCGATCAAGGACATGGCCGGCCTGCTGCGTCCGGCGGCCGCGGCGAAGCTGGTCGCCGCGCTGCGGGAACGCTTCGACCTCCCCGTCCACCTGCACACCCACGACACCGCGGGCGGCCAGCTGGCCACCCTGCTCTCCGCCGTGGACGCCGGGGTCGACGCCGTCGACGTCGCGTCCGCCTCGCTGGCCGGCACCACCAGCCAGGTGGCGGCCTCCGCCCTGGTCGCCGCCCTGGCGCACACGCCGCGGGACACCGGCCTGGACCTGGACAGCGTCTGCTCCCTGGAGCCCTACTGGGAGGCCGTCCGCCGCGTCTACGCCCCCTTCGAGTCGGGCCTGCCCGGCCCCACCGGCCGGGTCTACCAGCACGAGATCCCCGGCGGCCAGCTCTCCAACCTGCGCCAGCAGGCCATGGCGCTGGGCCTGGGTGAGCGCTTCGAGGCCATCGAGGACATGTACACCGCGGCCGACCGCATCCTCGGCCGGCTCGTGAAGGTCACGCCCTCCTCGAAGGTGGTCGGCGACCTCGCCCTGCACCTGGTGGGCCTCAACGCCGACCCGGCGGACTTCAACGAGAACCCGCAGAAGTACGACATTCCGGACTCGGTGATCGGCTTCCTCTCCGGCGAACTCGGCGACCCGCCCGGAGGCTGGCCGGAACCGTTCCGCACCAAGGCCCTGCAGGGCCGCAGCGTCAAGGTCAGGGACGTGGAGCTCAGCGCCGAGGACAGCGCAGCGCTCAAGGGTGACTCCAGGACGGTGCAGCAGACCCTCAACCGTCTGCTCTTCGCCGGGCCCACCAAGGACTACCAAAAGAGCGTGGACACCTACGGCAACCTCTCGGTCCTGGACACCCGCGACTACCTCTTCGGCCTGCAGCGCGGCGCCGAGCACGAGATCGAGCTGGAGAAGGGCGTCCGCCTGATCGCCTCGCTCGAGGCCGTGTCCGAGCCCGACGAGAAGGGCATGCGCACCGTGATGTGCACCCTGAACGGCCAGTCCCGGCCCGTCGTGGTCCGCGACCGGTCCGTGGTCAGCAACGTCAAGGCCGCCGAGCGCGCCGACGCCGCCCAGCCGGGCCAGGTGGCCGCGCCGTTCGCCGGCGCCGTCACCCTGACCGTCAAGGCCGGGGACAAGGTCAACGCCGGCGACACGGTGGCCACCATCGAGGCGATGAAGATGGAGGCCTCCATCACGACGCCGGTGGCCGGCACCGTGGCACGGTTGGCCGTCGCCGCCGTCGAACAGGTCCAGGGCGGGGACCTGCTGCTCGTCATCGGGGAGTAGGACCCACGCACCAAAAAGGGCTCCTCCGGCTGACGCCGGGGGAGCCCTTTCTGTTTGCTGGTTACCTGTTGCTGGCTACTGGAAGCTGCCCACTGGTTGCCATGGACCGTGCGACGGCGGCTCAGGCGTGGGTGGGACGCTTCGCCGTGTACATCTCCTCGATGACGGCGTCGAAGTCCTTGAGCACCTGGGCGCGCTTGACCTTCATCGACGGAGTCAGGTGGCCCGAGGCCTCGGTGAAGTCCGAGGGAACGATCCGGAAGGACTTGATCGCCTCGGCCTGGGAGACCGACTGGTTGGCCCGGTTGATCAGTTCCTGCACCGCGGCCTGCACCGCCGGGAGCTCCGCGGCCTCGGCCACGCCGGACGCGGACAGGTTATGGCGCTGCAGCCAGCCCGGCAGGGCCTCCTCGTCCAGGGTCACCAGGGCGCCGATGAACGGACGGTTGTCGCCCACCACCAGCACCTGGGAGACCAGGGCGTCGGCGCGGATCTGGTCCTCGAGCAGCGCCGGGACCACATTCTTGCCGCCCGCGGTGACGATGATTTCCTTCTTCCGGCCGGTGATGGTCAGGAAGCCCTGGTCATCGAGCTGGCCGATGTCGCCGGTCCGGAACCAGCCGTCGGTGAATGCCTCGTCCGTCAGGTCCGGCCGGTTGAAGTAGCCGCGCATCACGCAGACGCCCTTGGCGAGGATCTCGCCGTCGTCGGCGATCTTCACCGCGTTGCCCGGGATGGGCGCGCCGACGGTGCCGATCTTGATCAGCGAGGGCGTGTTCACGGTAACCGGGGCGGTGGTCTCGGTCAGGCCGTAGCCCTCAAGGATCTGCAGGCCGATGCCCTGGAAGAAGTGGCCCAGCCGGGCGCCCAGCGGGCCGCCGCCGGAGACCGCATGGGCCACCTGGCCGCCCATGGCGTCGCGGAGCTTGCCGTAGACCAGCTTGTCGAACAGGGCGTGCTTGGCGCGCAGGACCAGCCCCACCTTCCCGTCCTGCCGGGCCCGGGAGTAGGCGATGGCGGTCTCGGCGGCGCGGTGGAAGATGGCGCCCTTGCCGCCGTCCTCCGCCTTGGTCAGGGCCGAGTTGTAGACCTTCTCGAAGACCCGGGGGACGGCCAGGATGAAGGTCGGCTTGTAGCTCTGCAGGTCCGGGAGCAGGTTCTTGATGTCCGGGGTGTGTGCCACGGTCACGCCGGCCGCCACGGCCAAGACCGAGATGAACCGGGCGAAGACGTGGGCCAGCGGCAGGAACATGATAGTGCGGGCGTCCTCGTTGACGGTCAGGCCCAGGGAGGTGGCCAGCACGTTGTCGGAGAGTTCCACGAAGTTGCCGTGGGTCAGCTCGCAGCCCTTGGGCCGCCCCGTGGTGCCCGAGGTGTAGATGATGGTGGCCAGGTCGGCGAGTCCGGCGCGGGAGCGGCGCTGCTCCAGCTCCTCGTCGCTGATCCCGGCGCCGGCAGCGCGGACCTCGTCCAGGGCGTCGCCCTCGAGCTGCCAGACGTGGCGGAGCGCGGTCAGGCCCTCGGAAGTGGCGGCCTGGCGGATGATGTCCTCGTGGTGGGCGGACTCGCCGAACGCGGCGACGGCGCCGGAGTCGCCGAGGTTCCAGGCGACCTGGGAGGGGGAGGATGTCTCGTAGATCGGCACCGACACGGCACCGGCGAACCAGATCGCGAAGTCGATCAGGGACCATTCGTACCGGGTGCGGGACATGATGCCCACCCGGTCGCCGGCGCCCACGCCGCTGGCCATCAGTCCCTTGGCGAGGGCGGAGGCGTCGGCCAGGAACTCGGTGGCGCGGATGTCCTGCCACTGCCCGGCGGCGTCGAGCCGGGAGAACAGTGCCGGGTTGGACTGCTTCGCCGCCTGGCGCAGCACCAGGTCGGTGATGTTTGTCTCCGGCGGGACGGTGACCAGGGGCGGGACAATAATTTCTCGCACGATAGCTCCTTTGATATCCGTAAACCCCCGAGGGGTACGACTAAGACTAGTACGCGGGCTTGTTACGGGTGTGGCGCACTTCACCTACTGGCCAGTAACTTTACGGCCGGTGGGGGCCTAATGCCACCCGGAGGCCCTCCCGGCGGGCCGCGCCGCCCCGGGACTGTGGGGCGGCGGGCCCTAGAATGAGGAGCGATGCACACTCCACTTCCGGGCCCGCAGCCGGCCCCGTCCCGCCGGAGCCCCATGTGGCGGCACCGGACCACACGCCGCCCGGGCGCCGAGCCGGCAGGCCGCTTCCGCGAACACCTGAGGCTGGGCCGCAAGGGCCTGGCGATCGGCATCGACATCGGCGGCACCAAGGTAGCGGCGGGCGTGGTCGACGCCGAGGGCAGGATCCTCAAGCAGGCCCGGCGGTCCACCCCTGGCAACGACCCACGCGCCGTGGAGCAGGTCATCGTGGAGCTGGTCGAGGAACTGGGCCAGGGCCACCGGATCTGGTCCGTGGGCATCGGCGCCGCCGGCTGGATGGACCTCGACGGCGCCACCGTACTCTTCAGCCCCCATCTCGCCTGGCGGAACGAGCCGCTGCGGGAGAACCTGCAGCGGCTGCTGCGCCGGCCCGTGCTGCTGACCAACGACGCCGACGCCGCGGGCTGGGCCGAGTGGCGCTTCGGCGCCGGCCGCGGAGAAGACCGGCTGGTCTGCATCACCCTGGGCACCGGCATCGGCGGGGCGATGGTGATGGACGGACGGCTGGAACGCGGACGCTTCGGCGTCGCCGGCGAATTTGGCCACCAGATCATCCAGCCCGGCGGCCACCGCTGCGAATGCGGAAACCGGGGCTGCTGGGAACAGTATGCCTCCGGCAACGCCCTCGGCCGCGAGGCCCGTGAACTTGCCGCCGCCAACTCCCCGATGGCGCAGGAACTGCTCAAGGCCGTCGGCGGCCGCGTCGGGGACATCACCGGCGTCACCGTGACCGAACTGGCCAAGGCCGGGGATCCCACCGCCCGGGAACTGCTGGAAGACGTGGGCGAGTGGCTGGGCCTGGGCCTGGCCAACCTGGCGGCCGCTCTGGACCCGGGAACCTTCGTGATCGGCGGCGGGCTCTGCGACGCCGGCGAGTTGCTCGTCGGTCCGGCCCGCACGGCGTTCGCCCGCAATCTCACCGGGCGGGGCTTCCGCCCGGCGGCCCGGATCGAGCTCGCGGCGCTCGGCCCCAACGCGGGCCTGATCGGCGCCGCAGATCTGTCCCGGGTCAGCAGCCGGATGCGGAGCTAGCGCCCCCGAATCAGGTCAGACCCGGGCGCCGTCGTCGTACTCGTCCTTTTCGTGCGGGAGCTTGGTGATCAGGTAGACCACGGACACCGCGAACGCGGCCACCATGCCGATGATCGCCAGCAGCGGGGCCGAGCGCCAGAACATCACGGAGAGCAGCAGGGCAATCGGGCCTCCCACCGCCCCGATCCACGCCAGCATGGTTAAGGGGTCCGTGTCCGAGAGCTTCGGCGGCTCCTCCGGCACGAACTCGCCGTCGCCGTCGTCGTCGGCCTCGTAGTCCCGCGGCCCGGTGCCCGCGGCGCCGCGCGATGCGGGGGCAGACCCCGGGGTCGGTCCGGGTCCCGGCGCGGCCAGGCCCAGCGGGTCGAAGTCGCTGAAACGCCGCGGCGAGGCAGAATCCCCGGCGGCTCCGGTCCAGGCTCCGCCCTTGCCGGCCGCATCCCCGTCCGTCCCGTCCCCGCCAGTCTTTTCCCCGCCTGTCCCTTCCCCGCCTGCGGCGGGTTCCGGGGCCAGGCCCGAGTCGGTCTGCTCCAGCCGTGCCACCAGGTCCAGCCAGACGGCGTCGTCCTGGTTCGCGCCCGAATCCGGGTCCGGGGACTTGGGATCTGAGTGGGTCATCTGCCGTTTCTTCCTTGGCTGCTGCTGGCGCCCGGTTCGTGGGCTGCCACGATCGAGCGGATGAATTCAGCCGTGCCGCTGAAGATCTGCGGCGCGTCGTTGTCCATGGTAGCCACGTGGTAGCTGTTCCTCAGCGGCACCACCTCCAGCGGGGCGTTGACCAGTCCGCGGCGTAGCGCTGTCATGCTGGCCTCCGAGACCACGTGGTCCACCGCGGAGCGGTAGACGCGCACCGGGGCGGTCACACGGGGGAGCAGCCGTACCGTGTCCTTGAACATCTTGTTCAACTCGTAGGCGGCCGCCACAGGGGTGCGGGCGTAGGCACCCTCGTCGACGCCTTCCTTGAGGATGTCCCCGGCGATCGCCGGTGTGCTCTTGAGGACGAAGCGCAGGAAGCCGGCCAGTGGGGCGCGGGGATCGTCGATCACCAGGCCCGGGTTGACCAGCACGGCGCCCGCCACCGGGTGGGTGGCGGCTAGCCGCAACGCCAGCGCCCCGCCCATCGAGAGTCCGGCCACCACCACGTGCTCGCATTCCTCCGCCAGCTCCAGGTATGCGGCCTCCAGGCCGGCGTGCCATTCCTGCCAGCGCGTCCGGGCCAGCTCCTGCCAGCTGGTGCCGTGGCCCGGCAGCAGCGGCATCCGCACCGCGTAGCCTTCCCGGGCGAGGGACTCCGCCCAGGCCCGGACCCCGTGAGGGCTGCCGGTGAAGCCATGGGACACCACCACGCCGACGCTGGGGCCCTCCCCGCTGAAGGGGTGGCTGAACGGCGAGTGGTCGGGCGCTGGCGTCATGGCTGCTCCGGGGTTCCTGAGGGGGCGGGGGTGTGGTCCTGGAAGAAGCGTAGCGAGCGTTCGAAGATCAGCGGCGCATCAACATCGAGGGTCGCAACGTGGCCGCTGTCCGGCAGCCGCACCACCTCCGGTGCGGACGGGCCCAGCCGGCGCTCGAGCAGGGCCAGCGAGGAGGCCGGCACCACGGCGTCGGTGTCCGATTTGAACACCAGGGCCGGCGCCGTGACCGAGGGCAGTTCCCGGAGCGTGGTGGAGAAGAGCTTGCGCAACTGGTGCACGGCCTGCAGCGGCGTGAGCGAGTAGTCGCCGTCATCGGTGGCGGCCGCCGTCGACTCCGCCTCCTGCAGCGGAACGGTGGTGCGCTGCAGGTACTTAAGGACGCCGACGTAGCGGACGCGCCGGTCGTAGAAGCTCAGGCCCGGGTTGACGACGGCGACGCCGGCCACCGGGTTCCGGGCGGCGGTGCGCAGCGCGATGGTGCCGCCCATGGACAGGCCCGCGACGAAGCAGGTGCCGCTGGTGGCGGCCAGTTCCCGGTAGGCATCCTCGAAGGCGCCGTACCATTCCAGCCAGCTCCGGCGAGCCAGGTCCCGCCAGTTTGTGCCGTGGCCGGGCAGCAGCGGAACGCTCACCGCGTAGCCTGCGGCGGCAAGGTGTTCGGCCCACGGCAGCACGCTCAACGGGCTGCCGGTAAAGCCGTGGCAGATGGCGACGCCGGTGCGCGCATTGGCGCCGTGGCCGGGGTAGGAGAAAGCGGCAGGCCGGGAGGGAGTACTGCTGTCGCTCATGAGCCCATCGTGTCACTGTTCGGGACAAAACTCACTAGAGTAGGGTGTCATTGAAGTCCTGGCCGGACCCGAAGAAGGGCCGGCCAGACGCCTGCCGGAGAGGTACACCACGTGTTTTATTGGTTCATGAAGACGTTCGTCCTCGGACCGGTCCTCAAGACGCTCTTCCGGCCGTGGGTCAAAGGCCTGGACAACGTTCCCGCCAGCGGCGCCGCCATCCTCGCCTCCAACCACCTCTCCTTCTCCGACTCCATCTTCATGCCCCTGATGGTGCCCCGGCCGGTGGTGTTCCTGGCCAAGTCCGAGTACTTCACCGGCAAGGGCGTTAAGGGCAAGCTCACGGCCGCGTTCTTCCGCCTGACCAACCAGCTGCCGATGGACCGGTCCGGGGGAGCCGCCTCCGCCCAGTCGCTGAACGCCGGCATGGACGTGCTGAAGAACGGCTCGCTGCTGGGCATCTATCCCGAGGGCACGCGCAGCCCCGACTCGCGGCTGTACCGCGGCAAGGTGGGCGTGGCCCGGCTGGCGCTGCAGGCCCGGGTCCCGGTGATCCCGGTGGCGATGATCGGCACGGACAAGGTCCAGCCGATCGGCAAGCGGGTCCCCAACATCCGCCGGATCGGCATGATCTTCGGCGAGCCAATGGATTTCAGCCGCTACTACGGCATGGAGGACGACCGGCTCATCCAGCGCTCCGTGACGGACGAGATCATGTACGAGCTGATGCGGCTCTCCGGGCAGGAGTACGTGGACGAGTACGCCGCCGTCGTCAAGCTCCGGCTCGCCGGCAAGGCCACCGAGGCGCCCACACGGGAGCCCGGCCCGGGCCCGGAGGCGCCGGGAACAGTGTGACGGGAGGGGCCCGGACTTTGACGCCCCGGCGCCGTTGAACCGCTCCCGGCGAACTATCCTAGGAGGGTGACTGAGCTATCCGCACCCTCCACGTCCCCCCTCACCTCCTCCCCGATGCCGGGCGCCCCCATGGCCCCCGCGTTCGCTGCCGGCGCCTTCGCCGGTATCTCCCAGAGCGGGGCGGCCAACTATCCCGGACTGGATGACTGGCGAAAGCTTCCGGCCTCACAGCAGCCCACCTGGTCCGACCCTGCCGTCTTCGACGCCTCGGTCAAGGAACTCTCCGTGCTGCCGCCGCTGGTGTTCGCCGGCGAGGTGGACATCCTCCGGGAACGGCTCGCCGCCGCTGCCCGGGGCGAGGCGTTCCTGCTCCAGGGCGGTGACTGCGCCGAAACCTTCGAGGCCGCCACCGCGGACAAGATCAGCGCCCGGGTCCGGACCATCCTGCAGATGGCCGTGGTGCTCACCTACGGCGCGGCCATGCCCGTGATCAAGATGGGCCGGATGGCGGGGCAGTTCGCCAAGCCGCGGTCCTCCAACGACGAGACCCGCGACGGTGTGACCCTGCCGGCGTACCGCGGCGACATTGTCAACGGCTACGACTTCACCCCCGAGTCCCGCGCCCACGACGCCGGCCGGATGCTGAAGGCGTACCACACCTCGGCGTCGACCCTGAACCTGATTCGGGCCTTCACCCAGGGCGGTTTCGCTGACCTGCGGCTGGTGCACCAGTGGAACAAGGGCTTCACGGAGAATCCTGCGCACGCCCGCTACGAATCGCTTGCCCGCGACATCGACCGGGCCATCAAGTTCATGTCCTCCTGCGGCGCCGACTTCGAGGCGCTCAAGCGCGTAGAGTTCTACGCCAGCCATGAGGCGCTGCTGCTGGACTACGAACGGGCCCTGACCCGCATCGACTCCCGCACCGGCCTGCCGTACGACACCTCCGCGCACTTCCTCTGGATCGGGGAGCGCACCCGCGAGCTGGACCACGCCCACGTGGACTTCCTCTCCCGAGTCCGCAACCCCATCGGCGTGAAGCTCGGCCCCACCACCACGGGCGACGACGCGCTGCGTCTGATCGACAAGCTGGATCCGAACCGGGAACCGGGCCGCCTGACCTTCATCACCCGCATGGGTGCCGGCAACATCCGCGAGAAGCTGCCGCCCATCGTGGAGCGGGTCACCGCCTCCGGCGCGCAGGTCCTCTGGGTCACGGACCCGATGCACGGCAACACCGTCACCTCACCGAATGGCTACAAGACCCGCAACTTCGACGACGTCATCGACGAGGTGCGCGGCTTCTTCGAGGTCCACCACGGCCTCGGCACCGTCCCGGGCGGCCTGCACGTGGAGATGACCGGCGACGACGTGGCCGAGTGCCTCGGCGGCGCGGACCCGATCGACCAGGATGCGTTCCTGGACCGCTACGAGTCCGTCTGCGACCCGCGCCTGAACCATATGCAGTCCCTCGAGATGGCGTTCCTCGTCGCCGGGTCCCTCGCCAAGCGCTAGGACCACGCCCAGCTTCAACGCAGGGACCCCCGGCCGCCATTCGGCGACCGGGGGTCCCTTCGTTTAAAGCGTCTGGGACGGCGTCCGGCTGGGCTGGGTTGCGGGCGGCGTCCGGGCTGGAGCCGGACGGGGTCCGGTCCGGCGGCTAGACCACCGTCAGGGTGATGGTGGATCCCTCCGGGACGCTCCGGTTGACCGGATCCTGGGCCCGGACGGTGCCGAAGAACCCGCCAAGGATGTTCTCCACCTGCACCTTGAAGCCGAGTTTCTCCAGCGCGTCGCGGGCCTCCTTGGCCTGCTTGCCCACGAAGCTGGGCACATCCACCATCCGCGGTCCCTTCGAGATGGTCAGCGTGACCGAGCCGCCGCGGGTGAGGTTGGCGCCGCCCGCGGGATCCTGGCTGACGACGGCGCCCTTGGGCACCGAGCGGTCGAACACGGGTTCGGGGGCGACGACGGGTTGCAGTCCGGCGGCCTGCAGGGCCCTGGCTGCGGCGTCCTGGTCCTTGCCCCGCACATCCGGAACCGGGATGGGCTGCGGGCCCTTAGAGACCGTCAGGCCCACCGGGGTGCCGTGCTTGGCGGGAGTGCCCTTGGCCGGGTCCTGCGCCAGCACGGCACCGGCCGGGGCGGATTCGTCGAAGGTCTGGGTGACCGGACCGAGGGCCATTCCGGCGCCGTTGAGCGCCGTCTTCGCCTCGTCCAGGGACTTGCCGGTCAGTTCGGGCAGCGGGAAGAGCTCCGGGCCCTTGGAGACGGCCAGGGAGACGGGTTCGAACTTGCGGATGACCTTGCCGGCCGGGGGCTCCGAGCCGACCACCAGGCCGGGGGAGACGCTGTCGTCGAAGACGTCCCGGGTGGTCGAGTTGAAGCCCGCCGTCCGCAGCAGGGCCTGGGCCTCGGCGACGGTCTTGTTACCCACCTGCGGCACGGTGCCGGGCGAGCCGGGACCCATCCCGAAGAACCACCCGGCCCCGGCGGCGAGGACCGCCACCACCACCAGCACCACGATCCAGACCAGGCCGCGGCGGCGGGGGTTGCCGGGCCGCAGGGCGCGGCTGGGCGTAGCGGCGGCGCGCTGCCGGGCCTTCTCCTCGTCCCGGTCGAGCTTGCGCTGGGCGCGTTTGCTGGCCGGCGGCGCGGCGGCGTCCCCGGCCCAGGCCTCCGCCCCGAAACCGGAGTCGCCGAAGTGTGAGCCGCCATCATCGGAGTCGCCGGGTGCGGTCAGCGGGCCGAAGCCGCCTGCGGTGGCTTCCCGGGCCGGCAGACGGGACGTCCCCGGGATCACCGTGGTGGGGTTGCTGCCGCCACGGCCGATCACCTCGGTGGGCTGAGGGAGGGCGCCGAGGAACTCGGTGTGCGCCCCGCCGTCGCCGGCAGCGGCGCCCGCAGCGGCGCCAGCAGCACCCGCAACGACACCGGCCGCCGCACCCGCCGCCGCGCCGGGCACCGCGGGCGAGAGCGGACGGGCGGCGGGCGGCTGCAGGTCGAGTTCGGCGTCGCTGAGGTTGGTCCGGATGTGGCGCAGCTCGGAGAGCAGGGCCTGCCCGTCCACCGGGCGCTTCTCGGGGTCGTTGGCGGTGCACCATTGCACCAGCTCATCGATTTCCCCGGCCAGTCCCGGCACCAGAAGCGAGGGCGCGCCCACGCTGGAGTTCACGTGCTGGTACGCCACCTGGATGGGCACCTCGCCGTCGAACGGCTGGCGGCCGGTGATCATCTCGTAAAGCATGATGCCCAGGGAGTAGATGTCGCTGCGGGCATCGGCCTGCCGGCCCATGACGAGTTCGGGGGAGAGGTACGCCACCGTGCCGATCAGCGCGCCGGTGCTGGTCGACGTCGTGATGGCCCGCGCGAGGCCGAAGTCGCCGATCTTGATCCGGCCGTCGTCGGCGATCAGGACGTTCTCCGGCTTCACGTCCCGGTGGATCAGCCCGGCGGCGTGCGCGGCGGCGAGGCCCTCAACCACGGGGTCGATGTAGGCCAGGGCCAGCCGCGGCGTGAGGGCGCCGCGTTCCTTGAGCATGTCCCGGAGGGTGTGGCCCTTGATGTACTCCATGACCAGGTAGGCCAGCGGGCCGTCCTCGCCCTGGTCCAGCATGCCCACCACGTGGGCGTGGGAGAGCCGGGCCGCCGCCTTCGCCTCCCGGCCCAGGCGGTCCAGGAACTGCGGGTCGCCGGCCATGTGCGGGTGCAGGACTTTGAGCGCCACGTCCCGCTCCAGGCGGCGGTCCGTGGCGAGGTAAACGGTGGACATGCCGCCCCTGGCCAGCTTGGAACGAACCAGGTACCGGTTGTCCACGAGGGTCCCGACGAGAGCATCCGAAGTGTAGTCCTGCACCATTCGATCCTACGTTCTGCACAGAAACGGGCCCGGATTGACATGCAATCCGGGCCCGTATCGTTACGCGACGGAGGGCTCAGCCCCGCGCGAAGCCGGGGTCAGCTGAACTGCTGCTGCAGCCGCTTGATGGACGCGACGTACGCCTTGGTGTCGTCGTACATGCCGTTCTTGCTCACCGAGTACTGACCCTGGTAGTAACCGGCGATCGCGTTGTCCAGGTCCTTGCTGGTGCGGACCAGCTGGCGGATGATGGCGACGCCGGCCGTGGCGTTGTCGTACGGGTCCAGCAGGTTCAACTTGCGGCCCACCAGGTCTGAGGCCCACTGTCCCGAGGACGGGATGACCTGCATGGTGCCAATGGCGTTGGCGGGGGAGACCGAGCGCTGGTTGAAGCTGGACTCCTGGAAGGCGAAGGCCATGGCCAGGGACGGGTCGACGCCCATCCGCCGCGCGGTGTCCGCGACGATCTGCTTCATCTGCGCGGTGCTGGGCACCGGCGAGGCGTTCAGGATCGCCTTGTTGGCGTTGGCGGAGCTGACCACGGCTTCCGGGTAGCTGAAGCCGAGGAAGGTGCTCGGGACCAGCGGCGTGACCGTGGCCGGCGGCGTGCTGGAGCTCGGGTTGACCGTGGTGGAGGAACCCGCACCCGGGATGACCAGCTTGTTGCCCGGGTAGATGATGCTGCTCATGGTCAGCCGGTTCGCCGAGAGGATGTCGGCGAGCTTCACGCCGTTCTTAGCCGCGATACCGGAGAGGGTGTCGCCGGACTTCACGGTGTAGGAGCCGGAAGCCGGGGCCGGGGCGGGTGCGGACGGCGCGGGGGCTGCCACCGGTGCGGGGGCCGCCGGTGCCGGGGCGGCGGGGGCGGAACTGCCGCCCACCTTGATCTGCTGGCCCGGGTAGATGATCGAGCGCATGTTCAGCCCGTTCCAGTTCAGGACATCGGAGAGCTGGACGCCGCTGCGGGCGGCGATCGCGCTGAGGGTGTCGCCGGACTTCACGGTGTAGGACTGGCCGCCGGCGGGAGCGGGGGCCGGGGCCGACGGCGCGGCGGGGGCCTGGGGGGAGGCAACGGCGTTGCCGCTGAGCTTGATCTTCTGGCCCGGGTAGATGATCGTGTTCGGCTGCATGTTGTTCAGCGACAGGACCGCGTTGGTGTCCAGGCCGAACTTGCCGGCGATGGCGCTGACGGTGTCGCCGCGGGCAATCGTGTACTCGGCCGGAACCGGCGTCTGGGCCGGCTGGAATGCTGCCGGGATGGTGGTGGAGACGGCGGCGGCCGGGATGACTGCGGACGGCAGGGCCTGGGCGGTGAGTCCGGCGGCCTGGGCCTTCATGGCGGCGGCCAGGGTGGCCGGGATGGCGCGCGGCCGGGATTCCGCGGCGGCCGGCTGGGCGATCGCCAGCGAAGACAGGACGACGGCGGGCAGGGCCGCCGTCGTGGCCGCGATCAGCGGGAGGCCGGGCCTAGGGGTTGGCTTCGGCGCACGGGACGTCGTCATGGGAAAGATCCTCTTCTCAGCGGCGAACGCTGCAGGTCAGGCCGGTGTTACTGGTGTTACCAGTGTGACTCTAGATACCCCAGTTACAAATGTGATCTATGTGAATCTCTCATGAATTGGGAAATAGCACAAGAACTGTTTGACATTCCGTAAACCCGTTTAGTGGGTGTGTCGTGGACGGGTGCAACGGAGCGGGGTGAATTACCGTCCGGGACGCGGCTAACTAGGCGCAATACGTCCCGACATGGCACTCTTGACGCGTGAGTAATGTAGAAAGCCTTGTAGGCGAATGGCTGCCCCTGCCCGATGTTGCCGAGCTGCTGAATGTCTCCATCACCAAGGTTCACGCGCTGCTGGACGAGCGTGCGCTGGCGGCGATCCGGGTTGGAGACCGCCGCATCCGCTCGGTGCCCGCGGCGTTTATTCAGGACGGCCACGCGGTGGAAAGCCTGAAGGGCACGATTGTGGTGCTCTCCGACGCTGGTTATTCGGATGAGGAATTGATTACCTGGCTGTTCACCGCTGACGAATCCCTGCGCGGCCGTCCGATTGACGCCCTCCGGGAGGGCCGCAAGACCGAGATCCGCCGCCGCGCCCAGACGATGGCCTGGTAGCGGACTGCGGGTTTCCTGGATCCACTTTCGGCATGAGCGGCGAAGGCTGTGCCCGGGGCAGACACTCTGCCCGGGGCACGGCCTTCGCTTTTTTGTTGACGCTGCTCTTGTCGTCGGTGCTGTTGTCGCTGTTACTGCCGCTAACGCGCGTCAGGCCGCGCGGCTAACGGCGGCCTCGGCGAGCCGGCGCAGGGCCGTCTTCGGCAGCTCGTCCAGTTCCAGCGACTCCAGCGCGTCGAAGGCGGCCTGGCCGAACTCCTCGATCAGCGTCTCGGTGGCCTGCAGGGCCCCGCACTCGACGATGATCCGGCGGATTTCCTCGACGTCGTTGTCCCCGAGGCCGGGACTGCCCAGCCGGGCGTCGATGAACCCGGACTCCTCCGGGGTGGCCATCTCCAGGGAAAAAGCCACCAGGACGGTGCGCTTGCCCTCGCGGAGGTCGTCGCCCGCGGGCTTGCCGGTGGTCACCGGGTCGCCAAACACGCCCAGGACGTCGTCGCGCAGCTGGAAGGCCTCGCCGAGCGGCAAGGCGAAGGCCGAGTATCCGCGCAGCAGGGCGTCGGTGGCGCCGGCCAGCGCCCCGCCCAGGGCCAGCGGATGCTCGGTGGAGTATTTCGCGGACTTGAACCGGATGATGGACTGCGCCCGGCTCACGGCACCGGCACGGTCGCGGCGCGGCCCGGCGACCTCCTCGAGGATGTCCAGGTACTGGCCCGCCATGACCTCGGCGCGCATCAGGTTGAAGATGAGCCGGGCCCGGCTGCCGGCGGCGGCGCGGTTGCCGATCTCGGTGAAGGATTCCTCGCTGAAGGACAGGCACAGGTCGCCGGTGAGGATGGCCGCGGCGTGGCCGAAGCGTTCGGGATCCAGGGCCCAGCCCTGCTCGCCGTGCAGCTCGCTGAAGCGGCGGTGCACGCTGGGGCCGCCGCGCCGGGTATCGGAGCGGTCGATGATGTCGTCGTGGATCAGCGCGGCCGCCTGGAACAGCTCGAGCGCCGAGCCTGCGGTGATCACCTCGGGGGCCGCGGCGTCCCCGCCGGCACCCCGCCAGCCCCAGTAGCACATCAGTGCGCGGAGCCGCTTGCCGCCGGTGACCAGGTTGGAGATGGACCCCATCAGCGGGTCGATGTCCGGCGAGATGGTGGACATGATCGCGGCGCGCCCGGTCAGGAACTCGGTGAGCTTTCCGGCCACTGCGGCGACGTAGGCGGCCTGTTCGTCCCGGAGTTGTTCGGCCAGGCTCACTTGACGGACCCGGGGGCGACGTTGGCGCCGATGGTGAAGGTGGACACCCCGGCGGCTTCGACGACGGCGAGGTTAACGGTCTCGTTGTCGCCCCGGACGAAGTCCTTGGACGCCACCGCGCCGACCTTCTCGCCCGGAACGGCCTTGAACCCCTGGCCCTCCAGCTGCTGGGTGTAATAGGCCACGACGTCGGAGGAAGGCGCGGACACCTTGCCCACCAGGGCGACGGTGGCGGGGGAGCCGGTCTTGTCGAAGCTGCTGGATTCCACCTTGGCGTTCGGCATCAGCGGCAGGAGCTGCTGCGGGAAGCCGGCCACCAGGGCACCTACGGTCGCGGAGGTGCCCGGCGTGGCGGACGGGCTGGGGGAGGCGGTGACGGAGGCCGTAGCGGTGGGTGCCGGAGCGGCGGCCGACGATGCGGCCGGCGTTCCCGCCCCGGAGGTGCAGGCCGTCAGGGCCAGCAGGGCCCCTGCCGCGGCGACTGCGGCCACGGCCCGTGTACGCTCTCCAATTACCTTCACGAAGACATTCCTCCTGGTGTTGATGCCGGATCCAGCCTCCAGTTTAGTCAGGCCCTGCGGCTAGGATTGATCCGGTGGGGCAGGAGAGCGGCAGCAGTGCCGGAACGGGCAGCGGATCATCCGGCGGAACGGCGTTGAGCGCCGATGCGCTGCGTGAGCTGCGCGGCAGCAGCATCCTGCACGTGGACATGGATGCCTTCTTCGTCTCGGTGGAGCTCCGGACCCGGCCCGAACTCAAGGGCAGGCCGGTGATCGTCGGCTACCCCGGGGAACGGTCCGTCGTCCTCTCCGCCTCCTACGAGGCACGCAAGTTCGGCGTCAAGTCGGCCATGCCGATGGCCCTCGCAGCACGGATGTGCCCGGCCGCGGTCATCATCGAACCCCGCCACAAGCTCTACTACGAAGTCTCCGGGCAAATCATGGCCATCTTCGGCTCGATCACCGACCTCGTGGAACCGCTCAGTGTCGACGAGGCGTTCCTCGACGTCGGCGGCGCCATCCGCAGGCTCGGCCCGCCGCGGGAGATCGGCGCCCTGATCCGACGCCGGGTCTCGGCCGAACTCGGCATCACCGCCTCGGTGGGAATCGCCGCCAGCAAGTTCGTGGCGAAGATCGCCTCCACCCGCTGCAAGCCGGACGGGCTGTTGCTGATTGCCCCGGAGGAGACCGTGCCTTATCTCCACACCCTGCCGGTCAACGCGCTCTGGGGCGTGGGCGCCAAGACGGTCGAGGTCCTGGCCCGGATGGGAATCCGCACCGTGGCGGATGTGGCCGCCACCCCGCTGCCCTCGCTGCGGAAGATCCTCGGGGCCACCGGCGAACACGTCCACCGGCTCTCCTGGGGCATCGACCCGCGGCCGGTCACCCCGGTGCGGCTGGAGAAGAGCATCGGCGCCGAGGAGACGTTCGCCGTGGACACCACCGACGCGGCCCTGCTGCACCGTGAGCTCCTGCGCCTCTCCCACCGGACTGCGGGACGGCTTAGGAGCGCCGGTATGCACGCGCGGACCGTCGCGCTCAAGCTGCGCTACGCCGATTTCTCCACCATCACCCGCAGCCGGACCGTCAGCACCCCGCTGGACAGCGCCCAGCTGCTCTACGGAGTGGCGGTGCAGCTGCTCGACTCAGTCGGGGACCGGCCCATGGCCGTCCGCCTCATCGGCATCCGGGCCGAACAGCTGGAGGAGGCCGCGCAGGCGCCGCTGCAGTTGAGTCTTGACCGGCGGGATGACAACTGGCGCGCCGCCGAGCAGGCCCTGGATAAAGTGACCCGGAAATTCGGTGCCAGTTCGGTCCTTCCGGCCCGTCTGCTGGACCCGTCGCCTGGTACGGACTGACCACGCGGCGGAGACCCCGGCGGGGCGCCGCCGGAGGACTTTCGGCGTCTTTCAGAACGGGCCCCGACAAACTATCCTTATTTATACGTAGATTTCGAACGGCTGGATGGAACGTTCGGACTGCCGGCTGTGTCAGGGGAAGCGACCGTGAACGGCCTCGAGGGTGCCAGTCGTCCGATGGTGGACGACGGGAACCGACGGGGAGTTCCGGACGTTGGGCAGGTAGGACAGGGCCGCGTCAGATCCGGACGTTGGCCGATTAAAGGAGGTCGTGATGCCGCTCTCGGAGCACGAACAGAAGTTGCTTGAGCAACTTGAGAAGCAGCTGCACGAGGACGATCCCAAGTTTGCCAGTTCCATGGGATCGGACCCGGTCCGCTCCTGGTCCACCCGGCACCTGGTGATCGGAATCCTCGGCACCCTCGCGGGCGTCCTCCTGCTGTTGTTGGGCGTCTCGCTGCAGAACATCATCGTCGGGGTCCTCGGCTTCGTGGTGATGGGAGCCGGCGTCTACTACGCCACCATGCGCAACGGCGGCGTCAAGGCCAAGGCCGGCGGAACGCCCCGCAAGCCCGGCAAGCCCCGCAGTTCGTTCATGAGTAACCTCGAGGAACGCTGGGAAGAACGGCACCGCGGCGGGGACGCCTGACCGCAGACCCTGCTCCACTCCGCTCCACCGGCACTGCCTCCACTTCACACCACCGGCACCCGGTTTCCGCGACCAAGGCCCGCTTCGGCGGGCCTTTCGCCTTTTAACCCACCTTTTGGCCTCCACCCGGCCCCTTTCGCCCTCCACCGCACCCCACTTTGGCTCCTTCCCTTTATTGGCGCGGGACACCGCCAGGAAAAATGTGTCGAAATTGTGGCCAAAAGGCCGGAATGTCGTTGACGGGGGAGCGAAGTGGAGTAATGTGGAGCGCGTAAGAGGGTAGTGGCAGCACAGGGGACGTTGGACTTCCTAGGACAGACGGGTGGTGGGCCGTGTTTCTCGGCACTCATTCACCACGCCTGGACGAGAAAGGCCGCATCATCCTGCCGGCGAAGTTCCGCGAGGAACTGGCCGGGGGTCTGGTTCTCACGAGGGGCCAGGAGCGTTGCATCTACGTCTTCAGTGAGGCGGAATTCGGCCGGGTTCACGAGCAGATGCGGGAGGCTCCAATTTCCTCCAAGCAGGCCCGTGACTACATCCGCGTTTTCCTCTCTGGAGCCTCGGACGAGGTACCTGACAAGCAGGGGCGCGTGACGATTCCGCCGGCGCTCCGGGAGTACGCAGGACTCGGCAGGGAGCTGGCCGTCATTGGCGCCGGCACCCGAGCGGAGATCTGGGACGCCCAGGCCTGGAACGAGTACCTGGCTGAGAAGGAAACCGCCTTCTCGGAAACCGACGACGCCATCCCGGGGATTCTCTAGCCCCCGGCGCCGCCGCCGAACCATCGCTTCTTGATCGAGATCTCCAGCCGCCCATCCCGCACCCCACCTGGCTCACTTCCCCGGAGCCAGGCGGACCGCAGGATAGGCGCGGATGGGGATCTGGACTAAGAAGCACCCCTCCAGTACCGCCAACCAGGAAAGGACGCAGGCATGAGTGACGACTCCCACCAGGCGAAGCCTACGTCCGAACGCCATGTACCGGTCCTCAAGGACCGGTGCATCAATTTGTTGGCCCCGGGATTCGACGCGGCCCGGCGCCGGGGCGAGACGCCCGTCGTCGTTGACGCGACGCTCGGCATGGGCGGCCACTCGGAGGCGATGCTGCAGCGGTTCCCTGACCTGCACCTGATCGGCATCGACCGGGACGAGGAAGCCCTTGCCCTGGCGGGGGAGCGGCTCGCCCCGTTTGCCGACCGCACCGACCTGGTCCACGCGGTGTACGACGAGATCGCCGAGGTGATCGAGGACCTCGGTTTCAGCAAAGTCCACGGCATCCTGATGGACCTCGGCGTCTCCTCCCTGCAGCTGGACGAGCGGGAGCGGGGCTTCGCCTACTCCTTCGACGCGCCGCTGGACATGCGGATGGACACCAGCCGCGGAATCACCGCGGCAGACGTCGTCAATACCTACAGTGAAGAGGACCTGGTCCGGATCATCCGGAAGTGGGGCGAGGAAAAGTTCGCCGGCCGGATCGCCAACCGGATCGTCGCCGCCCGCGCCGAGCGTCCCTTCACCACCACTGCCCAGCTGGTCGACACCATCCGGGCGGTCGTCCCCGCCGGCGCCGCCAAGTCCGGCGGACACCCGGCCAAGCGGACCTTCCAGGCCCTGCGCATCGAGGTCAACGAGGAACTCGACGTGCTGGAACGCGCCATCCCCGCCGCCGTGGCCTCGATCGCCCTCGGCGGCCGGGTCGTCGTGATGTCGTACCACTCGCTGGAAGACAAGATCGTCAAGGCCGTCTTCCGGGCCGGCTCGAAGTCCTCCGCGCCCCTGGGCTTCCCGGTGGAGCTCGAGGAGCACAAGCCGGAACTGAAAACCCTGACGAAGGGCACCGAGGTGCCCACCGCCGCCGAAATCGCCGAAAACCCACGCGCTGCCTCCGCCAGGCTCCGCGCCGTGGAACGCATCAAAGCCAGGAGAGACGCATGAGCGCTGCCGCCGCCACCACGTACCCCGTGTCCACCGCTGCGACCGCGCGTGCACTGCCGGAGCTCCAGCCGGGGCAGCCGGCCCGGAAGAACCGCACCCCGCTCTCGGTGGTCCAGTCCGTTCCGCGCCGCCGCCGTCGGGCCCCATTCGTCGTCATGTGCTTCGGCCTGCTGGCCCTGGCCCTGATGGCCGTGCTGGTGCTGAACATCTCCGTTTCCTCCGCCCAGTACCAGCTGGTGGAGCTGCGGGCGAAGCAGAACACGCTGACCAAGCAGAACCAGGACCTCACCCAGCAGGTGCAGAACTACGACGCCCCGCAGAACCTGGCCGCCAAGGCCACGGAGCTGGGCATGGTGGCCTCCACCGCCAAGGGCCAGATCGACCTGTCCACGCTCTCGGTCACCGGAAAGGCCAAGCCCGCCGCGAAGTCGGACGCGCCCTCGGCCGTGATCGCCGCCCCGGCCATCGCCGGCCAGGTCGCCGTCGTTCCCGCACCGACCGCCCAGGATCCGCTCGCCAACCGCAAGCCGGCCGACAGCACCGCCGCTGCGGCTTCCGCCACCGACGCCGCCGCGAAGACCGCGGCCGACGCAGCCAAGCAGGCGGCGGAACAGGCCGCAGCCAAGGCCGCCGCGGCCGTGCCCGCCGTCGAACTGCACGGCGGCTCCATCCCGGCGCCGGCCCAGAAGACCCCCGGCAAGTAGCCCCGGCCGGTAACGGACAGGACCACCCCGCACCGCCGACCAGCAAGGAAATACCGTGGCGCAGAACACCGGCAAGGCACGCTCATCCCGGACCTCAAGCGCCACCCGGCGGCTGCGGATCGGGCTCTGCCTGATGCTCGCGCTGCTGCTGGTGGTGGGCGCCAAGCTCTTCCTGGTCCAGGGCCTGGACATGGGCGGCATGGCCGAGGCGGCCCTGAAGAACCGGCTCACACCCACGGTGCTCCCGGCCGAGCGCGGCAAGATCCTCGACGCCTCCGGCAACGTGCTGGCCAGCAGCGTCATCCGCTACAACGTGGTGGTCGACCAAACCGTCAACACCGCCACCGCCACCTTCCCCCGGCTCGAGACGGTGGACGGCAAGGACACGATCGTCAAGATCCCGCGGGACCAGGGCATCGAGGAACTCGCCAACGTCCTCGGCATGAAAAAGGACGACGTCAAGAACGCCCTGACCGGCACCCAGCGCTACTACATCGTCGCCAAGGACATCCGGCCCGACGTCGAGGACCGGATCTCCAAGCTGCAGATCCCGGGCCTGGCCTCGGAGGGCACCAGCAAGCGCGTCTACCCCAACGGCTCGGTGGCCGGCGGTATTGTCGGCTTCCTCAAGGACGGCACCACCGGCCAGGCCGGCCTCGAACAGACTCAGGACGACGTGCTGAAGGGCACCCCGGGCAAGCGCGTCTTTGAGATCGGCGCCGACGGCCTCCGCATCCCGGTGGGTGTGGACCAGCTGACCCCCGCCGTCAACGGCAAGGACGTCAAGCTCACCCTGAACTCGGACCTTCAGTACTTCGCCCAGCAGGCCATCCAGAGCCAGAAGGACAAGCTAAGCGCCGAGTGGGGCATCATCGTCATCTCCGACGTGAAGAACGGCAACATCATCGCCATGGCGGACACCAACGCCCCGGACCCCAACGACCCGGGCAAGGTCGACGCCAAGGACCGCGGCGTCCGCGCTGTCACCGCCGCCTACGAGCCCGGCTCGGTGGAGAAGATGATCACCGCCGCCTCGGCCATCGAGGAGGGCACCTCCCACCCGCTGGACACCTACACCATCCCGCCGACCTACACCGTGGACGGGCAGACCTTCTCCGACGCGTTCGAGCACGGCACCGAGCAGCGGACCCTGGCCGGGATCGTGGGCTACTCGATGAACACCGGCACCGTGATGGTCGGCCAGAAGCTGAGCAAGGAAAAGCGGCACGACTGGCTGCAGAAGTTCGGCATCGGCGAGGCCCCGGACATCGGGCTACCCGCCGAGACGCCTGGCATCCTCACCCCCGCGGACCAGTGGGACGGCCGGCAGCAGTACACCGTCCTCTTCGGCCAGGGCGTGGCGCAGTCCACCCTGCAGACCGTGCGGGCCTACCAGAGCATCGCCAACGACGGCGTCATGCTCCAGCCCCGCCTGATCGACAGCTACATCGACCCGGACGGCCACGAGGAAAAGGTCCCCGCCAAGGACAGCCGGCAAGTGGTCAGCAAGGACACCGCCAAGCAGGTCCGGGACATCCTGGAGAGCGCCGTGACCGAGGGCGAGATCAAGGACGCGGCGATCGACGGCTACCGGGTGGGCGCCAAGACCGGCACCTCCGAGTCCCCGTGCGACGACGGCAAGCCCGGCTTCTGCGGCTACACCGCCTCCATGGTGGGGATGGCGCCGATGGACGATCCGCGGTTTATTGTTGAAGTGGTCCTGCAGCGGCCCAAGGGCAGCATCTACGGCATCACCAACGGGCCCGTTTTCCGTTCGGTGATGGGCCAGACGCTGCGGACCTACAACGTCCAGCCCTCCACCGGCGCGCCGGTCAGGCTGCCGCAGTACGCCAAGTAGCACACGAGACCACCAGCCAGCAGCACGTTATTCACGCAGCCGGGCCTGGGCGCGGGGCAATCCTCCGCGCGCAGCGCGCGCTGCCCGCACCACCGACGGAGAACCCCTTGTCAGAACCCACCGCCCAGGATCCGGCCGCCGAGAACGAGGGCCGGGCCGCCGCCGCGGCGTTCCGCCCGGCCGCCGTGGCCCCCGTGCCCCTGGAAACCCTTGGCGGCTGGATCGGCGTCGTGGTTCCGGGCGCCTCGGCCGCCGTCGACGTCACCGGCATCTCGCTGAACTCCCGTACCGTGCTGCCGGGGGATCTCTACGTCGCACTGCCCGGAGCCTCCCGGCACGGGGCCGACTTCGTCGCCCAGGCCGTTGAGGCCGGTGCCGTGGCCGTGCTGACCGACGACGCCGGGGCGCGGCTGCTGGCGCTCTCGAATGACATCGCCGTCCCTGTGCTGGTCACCTCCGAGCCACGGACCCTGGTGGGCCGGCTCTCCGCGCTGATCTACCGCAGCCGCCCCGAGCGCGGCATCGGGCAGGGCACCGACAGCCATGGCACTGACAGCACCTCTGACGGCGCTGCAAACCCGGCGCCGGCGCTGTACGGCGTGACCGGCACCAACGGCAAGACCACCACCACGTACTTCACCAACGCCCTGCTGCGCGCCCTGGGGCGGCGCCCCGGGCTGATCGGCACCATCGAGATCCTGGCCGGCGGCGAGCCGATCCCCAGCCTGCTGACCACCCCGGAATCCACCGACGTGCACGCCCTGTTGGCGCTCATGCGCGAACGCGGCCTCGACGCGGCCTCCATGGAGGTCTCCTCGCACGCTATCGCCTTCCACCGCGTCGACGGGGTGGACTTCGACGTCGCCGGCTTCACCAACCTGACCCAGGACCACCTGGACCTGCACGGGACCATGGAGGAGTACTTCCAGACCAAGGCCCGCCTCTTCACGCCCGAGCTGGCCCGCGCCGCCGTGGTCACGGTCGACGACGAGTGGGGCCGCAGGCTCGCGGGCCTCGCCGCGGGGACCGGCCTGCCGGTCACCACGCTGGCCACCGACGCCGGCACCAACACCCACGCCGCCGGGAATGACGCCGACTGGACCGTCACCGGGACCACCCCGCGCGGGCTCGGCACCGACTTCGTGCTCCGGCACCGGGACGGCGCGGCCCTCACCGTGCACACCGGCCTGCCGGGCGGCTTCAACGTCGCCAACGCGGCCCTGGCCACCGTCATGGTCCTGGCCGGAGGGGCCACCGTCGAGGCGGTGCAGGCCGCCCTCGACGCCGCCGACCCGTTCACCGTCGCCGTGCCCGGCCGCATGCAGCTGGTCGCCACCGAGCCTGCCGCCGTCGTCGACTTCGCCCACAACCCTGACGCACTCGAACGCGCCCTGGCCGCCGTCCGCTCCCCGGAGCCCGGCTCCAAGGTGATCATCGTCTTCGGTGCCACCGGCCAGCGCGATCAGGGCAAGCGCCCCGCGATGGGCGCAATCGCCGCCCGGCTGTCCGACGTCGTGATCGTCAGCGACGACGACCCGCACGACGAGGACGCCGCCGGCATCCGGGCCGACGTCCTGGCCGGCGCCCACGCTGCCGTCCGCGACGAGGCCCTGGCCAGCACCGTCCTGGAGGTGTTCCCGCGGGACGAGGCCATCCGCAAGGCCGTGGAGCTGGCCGCGCCGCATGACACCATCCTGGTGGCCGGCCGCGGCCATGAGGTCTGGCAGGAGGTCAAGGGCGTCAACCTGGCCCTCGATGACCGCGTGGAACTGCGCACTGCCTTGACAGCCCGGGGATTCACCGTTCTCGACGACTAGCGGATAGAGTCCTAAACCGAGATGATTGCATTTACCGCGGCGGAAATCGCCGACATAACCAACGGCCGGCTGGCCGCCGCTCCGGAGCTCACGCCCGGGTCCGTGGTCACCGACTCCCGCGAAGTGACGCCGGGTTCCCTCTACGTGGCCAAGCCCGGTGAGGCCGCCGACGGGCACGACTTCGTGGCCGCCGCCTTCGACCGCGGCGCGGTCCTGGCGCTGGCCGAGCGCGACGTCTTCGACGACGCCGGCAAGACCTTCCCGTCCGTGATTGTCGAGGACGCGGTCCTGGCCATGGGCGCCCTCGCCGCCGAGGCCGTCCGCCGGATCCGGCAGCACCGCGCCGCCGCCGGCGAGGACTTCACCGTGGTGGGCATCACCGGCTCCGCCGGCAAGACCACCACCAAGGACCTGCTGGCCGGCATCTTCTCCGGCTCCGGCGAGACCGTCGCGCCGCAGGGCTCCTACAACGGCGAGGTCGGCGTCCCGCTGACAGTCTTCAAGGCCGGTTTCGGCACCCGCTACCTGGTCATCGAAATGGGTGCCACCGGCATCGGCCACATCACCTACCTTTCCGAGATGGTCCGCCCGGAGCTCGGCGTCGTGCTCTGCGTCGGCACCGCCCACGCCGGCGAATTCGGCGGGGTAGAGAACATCGCCCGCGCCAAGGGCGAAATGGTCGAGGGCCTCGCGGCCGGCGGCACCGCCGTGCTGAACCTCGACGACCCGCGCGTTGCGGCCATGACCGCCAGGACCCAGGCCACCGTGCTGGGCTTCTCGGGCGAATCCGGGCAGACCGGCGGGGGAGTCCTCGCCACCAACGTCGAGCTCAATGCCGGCGGCAGCCCCGAATTCGACCTGGTACTGCCCGACGGCGGCACGCACCACGTCTCCGCGCGCCTGATCGGCGCCCACCACCTGACCAACCTGCTCGCCGCCGCGTCCGCCGCCTTCGCCGCCGGCATCCCCGGCGCGCAGATCGCCGCGTCCCTCAGCAGCCAGAGCGCCGCGAGCCGCTGGCGGATGGAACGAACCGAACGGGCCGACGGTGTCACCATCATCAACGACGCCTACAACGCCAACCCCGAGTCGATGCGGGCCGCGCTCCGCACCCTGGCGGACCTCGGCCGTGGGCGGCGCACCTGGGCCGTGCTCGGCGCCATGCTGGAACTCGGCGAGGACTCCATCCGCGAGCACACCGCCGTCGGCACCCAGGTGGTCCGGCTCAACATCTCCCGGCTCCTGGTGATCGGCCGGGAAGCCCGCGCCCTGTACGTCTCCGCCGTCAACGAGGGTTCCTGGGGCGACGAATGCCTCTTCGCCGAGGACGTCGAGGAGGCCTACGGGATCCTCCAGTCTGAGCTCGAACCCGGTGACCTTGTCCTCTTCAAGTCCTCCAACAGCATCGGCCTGCGCCACCTGGGGGACCGGATAGGATTAGCTGCACCGGCGCCGGACGCCGCCCCGGGCACCGGCCCGGACGCCACCCCTGCCACCGACGGGAGCACCCTGCCGTGATCGCACTGCTGATGGGCTCCGGACTGGCACTGCTGCTGTCCTTCCTCGGTACCCCGCTCTTCATCCGCTTCCTGGTCCGCAAGGGCTACGGGCAGTTCATCCGCGACGACGGACCCACCTCGCACCACACCAAGCGCGGCACCCCCACCATGGGCGGCGCCGTGGTGGTGGTGGGCGTGCTGATCGCGTACTTCGCCACGCACCTGGTGATGTGGTGGATGAACCCGGCCTCGCCCGGACCCACCGCCTCGGCCATGCTCCTGCTGTTCCTCATGGTGGGCATGGGCCTGGTGGGCTTCCTGGATGACTTCATCAAGATCTCCGCCCAGCGCAGCCTGGGCCTGAATGCCAAGGCCAAACTCATCCTCCAGGCCGCGGTGGGCATCATTTTCGCCGTCCTCGCCCTGACCTTCCCGGACGAAAACAAGGTCACCCCGGCGTCGTACCAGATCTCCCTGGTCCGCGACATTCCCTGGCTCAACCTGGCCTTCGGTGGCACCGTGGTGGGTGCGATCCTCTTCGTCCTCTGGTCCAACCTGATCGTCACCGCCGCGACCAACGGCGTGAACCTCACCGACGGCCTGGACGGCCTCGCCGCCGGCGCCTCCGTGATGGTCTTCGGCGCTTACACGCTGATCGGGATCTGGCAGAGCAACCAGTCCTGCGGCTCGCCCCGGCAGGCCGGCGGCGGCTGCTACACCGTCCGCGACCCGCTGGACCTGGCCCTGCTGGCGGCCATCCTCAGCGCGGCCCTGGTGGGCTTCCTCTGGTGGAACACCTCCCCGGCCAAGATCTTCATGGGCGACACCGGCTCGCTCGCGATCGGCGGCGCCGTGGCCGGCTTCGCCATCCTCTCCCGCACCGAACTGCTGCTGGCCTTCATCGGCGGCCTGTTCGTCCTGATCACCCTCTCGGTCATCATCCAGGTGGGCTACTTCAAGATCACCAAGGGCAAGCGGTTCTTCAAGATGGCGCCGCTGCAGCACCACTTCGAACTCAAGGGCTGGGCCGAGGTCACGGTCGTGGTCCGGTTCTGGATTCTCTGCGGGCTGTTCGTCGCCGCCGGCCTCGGCATCTTCTACGCGGAATGGGTGGTACTGCTGTGATCGGCACGATTCCCGAACCCCTCGCCAGCTCACCCCGGCTGGATGGACTCACCAGCTGGGACGCCGACTGGGCCGGCCTGCGCGTGGTGGTGACCGGCATCGGCATCTCCGGCTTCGCCGCCGCGGACACCCTGATCGAACTGGGCGCCCGCGTAGTGGTGGTGGACGCCGCCGAGACCCCCAGGGCCCTGGCCCAGGCGGACACGCTGAAGATCGTCGGTGCGGCCGACGTGCTGCTCGGCGAGGACGCCGTCGCCTCGGTGCCGCGGGTCGACGGCGAGGTTCCCGACCTGGTTGTCACGTCCCCGGGCTGGCGCCCGGACCAGGCCCTGCTCGCCGCCGCCGCGCGGGCGCACATCCCCATCTGGGGCGACGTCGAACTCGCCTGGCGGGTCCGCGTCCGTGAGGGCCGCAAGACCGCCGACTGGATCACCATCACCGGCACCAACGGCAAGACCACCACGGTGGGCCTGACCGAGTCGATGCTGCAGGCCGCCGGTCTCAAGGCGATTGCCGTCGGCAACGTGGGCACCCCCATCCTGGACGCGCTGCGCGACCCGGTGGACTACGACGTCTTCGCCGTCGAACTCTCCAGCTTCCAGCTGCACTGGAGCCACTCCATCTCCCCGGTGGCCAGCGTGTGCCTCAACGTCGCCGAGGACCACGTGGACTGGCACGGCTCCTACGACTCCTACCTCGCGGACAAGGCCAAGGTCTACGAACGGACCCGGAAGGCCTGCGTCTACAACGCCGAGCAGATCGAGACCGAGCGGATGGTCGAGGACGCCGACGTCGTCGAGGGCTGCCGTGCCGTCGCCTTCACCACCCTGACCCCGGCGATCAGCATGGTCGGCGTCGTCGAGGGCCTCCTCGTCGACCGCGCCTTCATCGCCGAACGCAAGGACAGCGCCGCCGAGCTCGCCGCCATGAGCGACCTCGGACCGGTGGCCCCGCGGCACATGGTGGCCAACGCCCTCGCCGCGGCCGCCCTGGTCCGCGCCTACGGGGTGGAACCCGCCGCCGTCCGGCAGGGTCTGCAGAACTACCTCCCGGGGGACCACCGCATCCAGCCGGTCGCGAAGCAGAGCGGGGTGCTCTGGATCAACGACTCCAAGGCCACCAACCCGCACGCTGCGGCCGCCTCGCTGGCCGCGTTCGAGCACGTCATCTGGATCGCCGGCGGCCTGTCCAAGGGTGTGAATTACGACTCACTGGTGCGCGACAACGCCGCCAGGCTCAAGGCCGTGGTGCTGATCGGGGCCGACTCCTCGGACCTAATGGCCTCGCTCGAGCGACACGCGCCGGATGTCCCGGTGATCGGCCACGCCAAGGGTGAGACTGAAAAGGAGCAGACTGCCGGACCGGCCGACGCCGACGCAGCCCCCTCGCCGATCTTTGGCGAGACTGTGATGGCCCAGGCCGTAGCGTCCGCCGCACAGCTGGCCGCCCCGGGGGACACTGTGCTCCTGGCCCCGGCAGCTGCGTCCATGGATCAGTTCTCTTCCTATGCTCACCGTGGCGACGCCTTCATCGAAGCTGTCCGCGAGCTCGTGGAAGGGCAGGCTCAGACCACCGAGGAGTAGCAATGGTCAGCACGCCCACCCGTCCCGCCGCGGCACCCTCCGGCGGCGCGGCCGCCGGCCGCCTCCGCGGCTGGTACCGGATGTTCTGGTCCGCCCTCGAGGGCAACGGCCGGTCCCGGAACGGCTCCACCTACTACCTGATCCTGGGATCCACCCTGGCGCTCACGGCGATCGGCATCATGATGGTGCTTTCGGCCTCCAGCGTCGAGTCCATCGCCGCGGGGGAGTCACCCTATTCGGCGGCGCTGAAGCAAGGACTCTTCGCCGCGATCGGCGTCTTCGTCATGTTCGTCCTCTCCCGGGTTAACGTCGTCTGGCTCAAGCGCTTCGCATGGCCGGCCATCTTCCTGGCCATCCTCCTGCTGGGCCTCGTGCTCCTGATCGGCCGCAGCACGCTGGGTAACCAGAACTGGATCGACGTCGGCCCGTTCACCTTCCAGCCCTCCGAGGCCGCGAAGCTGGCGCTGGCGCTCTGGATGGCCACCGTGCTGAACCGCAAGGCCGCGTTCCTCAGCCAGTGGCGGCACGTGCTGGTCCCCGTGGTGTTCCCGGGCGCTGCTGTCGTCCTCGGCCTGATCCTGGCCGGCAACGACCTCGGCACCGCCATGATCATCATGATCATCATGGCCGCCGGGCTGTTCTTCGCCGGGGTCCGGCTCTACCTGTTCGGGATCGCCGGTGTGGCGCTGGCGATCGGCACCGCCGTCCTGGCCGTGACCAGCCCCAACCGCATGTGCCGCATCCTCTCCTGGACCGGGCAGACCTGCTCCGACGGTTCGGACCTGAACTACCAGTCCACCAACGGCCTCTACGGCCTGGCCTCCGGCGGCTGGTTCGGCGTGGGCCTGGGCCAGAGCCGGCAGAAATACAGCTGGATCCCCGAGGCGCACAACGACTTCATCTTCGCGATCATCGGCGAGGAACTCGGACTGATCGGCACGATCGTCGTCCTCATCCTCTTCGCCGTCCTCGGCACCGCGATCTACCGCGTGGTGGTGGCCCAGCAGGACCTGTTCCACCGCGTCCTCGCCGGCGCCATCATGGTCTGGCTGCTGGGACAGGCCACGGTCAACATGGCCGTCGTCACCGGCCTGCTGCCCGTGATCGGGCTGCCGCTGCCGTTCATCTCGTACGGCGGCTCGGCGCTCCTGATGTCCCTCAGCGCCGTCGGTGTCGTCCTGTCCCTGGCCCGGGCGCAGATGGCTCCGGACATGCAGCCCAAGGGCCTGCTCCGCTTCGGCCCCGCCGGGTTCACCCGGATCCTGCGCCGCAAGGTCGTCGCCCGGCGCGAGGGGGAGACGACGACGGCGGCGTCTGCCGCTGAGAAGCCCTCCACTAAGACGGCCACCAAGGCCTCAGCAGCCGCCCGCAAGCCGCCGAGCACTAAGCAAGTTGGCACTAAGCACGCCGGCACGAGGCAGGCCGCCACGAAGCAGGCCACCGCTAAGCCCGCCAGCCCGGCACCCACGGCACCGGCCCCCCGGCCCGCCGGCACCCGGACCCCCAGCCCCAAGAACCCCGCACGGAAGCGTACCCAGACCTGATGAAGACCCCACCGCCCCTGTCCGTCGTCCTTGCCGGCGGCGGCACCGCCGGCCACATCAGCCCGCTGCTGGCCATCGCCAACGCCGTCAAGGAGGAGCGGCCGGACGCCGCCCTGCTGGCCGTCGGCACCCCCGGCGGCATGGAAACCCGGCTGGTGCCCGCCGCCGGGCTGGACCTCGCCACCGTGGACCGCGTGCCCTTCCCGCGCAAGCCGTCCAAGGCGCTCCTGCAGCTGCCGGGCAAGCTTGCCGGCGCCGTCCGGCAGGCCGGGGTCATCCTGGACGACGCCCGGGCCGATGTGCTGGTGGGCGTCGGCGGCTACGTCTGCACCCCGCTCTACCTCGCCGCGTGGCGGCGCCGGATCCCCATCGTCGTCCACGAGGCCAACACCCGCGCGGGCCTGGCCAACCGGGTCGGCGCACGGCTAAGCCGGCACGTCGGCGTCGCCTTCGCGGCCACCAGGCTGCGCGGCGCCCGCCATGTCGGTATGCCCATGCGCCGCGAGATCTCCGGGCTGGACCGGGCCGCAGCGCGCGCCGCGGCCCGCACCGCGCTGGGTCTCGAGCAGGACAAGCCCACCCTGATCGTCACCGGGGGTTCCTCCGGCGCCCAGAGCATCAACCGGGCCATCGCCGCCGCTGCGGACGCCCTCGGCGCCGCCGGCATCCAGACCCTGCACATCACCGGCCGGGACAAGGCCGTCCACGACGCCCAGGGCCGCCTCCTCGAGGCGCCGGGCTACCGCCAGGTCGAATACATCGACGGCATGGAACTGGCCTACGCCGCAGCGGACCTGCTGCTGGCCCGCGCCGGCGCCGCGACCGTCTGCGAGGTGGCCGCCGTCGGGCTCCCCGCGGTGTTCGTCCCCTTGCCCATCGGCAACGGCGAGCAGGCCCTCAACGCCGCCGGACTGGTCGACGCCGGGGCGGCTCTGCTGGTCGACGACGCTGCCTTCGACGCCGCGTGGATCACCGGCACCATCCTCCCGCTCCTGGGCGACCCGGCGCGGCTGGACCGGATGGCCCACGCCGCGGAGCAGTTCGGGATCCGCGACGCGGACCGGCGGATGTCCGCGCTGGTGCTGGAGGCCGCCGGCGCGGCAACCGGCACCACGGACACCGACCCGACCACAGACCCCACGACGCAGGACAAGCAGTGACCGGCACGGCAGGAAGCGGTAAAGCAATGGCACAGGAAACCGGTACCGGCCAGAGGGCCGAACGCACCCAGGAGTCACTGGGGCGGGTCCACTTCATCGGCATCGGCGGCGTCGGCATGTCCGCCGTCGCCCGCATCATGGTGGCCCGCGGCGTGCCCGTCAGCGGCTCCGACGCCAAGGACCTGCCGGTGATGGCCGACCTCGCCGCCGCCGGTGCCAGGATTGCCGTCGGCTACGACGCGGCCAACCTCGGCGACGCCCAGACCGTGGTGGCCGGGTCCGCGATCCGGGCAGACAACCCCGAACTGGCCGCTGCCAAGGCCGCCGGACTCCCCGTGCTGCACCGCTCCGAGGCGCTGGCCGCCGCCATGGCCCGGGACACCGCCGTCGCGGTCGCCGGCACCCACGGCAAGTCCACCACCACCTCCATGATTACGGTTCTGCTGCAGGGCGCCGGCCTGGACCCCTCCTTCGCCATCGGCGCGAACGTCCCGGCGCTCGGCGTGAACGCCGCCTCCGGGTCCTCGCCGGTGTTCATTGCCGAGGCGGACGAATCCGATGCCTCGTTCCTGAACTACCGCCCGCAGATCGAGGTGGTCACCAACGTCGAACCGGACCACCTGGACCACTACGGCACCGCCGAGGCCGTCTACGAATCCTTTGACCGCTTCACCGCGCTGCTTCCGGCCGACGGCCTGCTGGTCGCCTGCGCCGACGACGACGGCGCCCGGGACCTCGCCCGGCGCACCCGCGAACGCGGCACCACCCGCGTGCTCCTCTACGGCACCTCCCCGGAGGTCGACGTGGTCCTGCACGACGGCGGCCGGGGCGCCCTCACGCTGGAGACCGCCACCGGACGGTACGACGTCGAATTGCAGGTCCCCGGACGGCACAACGCGCTGAACGCGGCGGCCGCCTTCGCCGTGGCGCTGGAGCTGGGCGTGGCGCCGGAGGACGCCGCCGCAGCACTGGGAGGCTTCACCGGCGCGGCCCGCCGCTTCGAGTACAAAGGCGAAGGCTGCGGCGTCCGCGTCTACGACGACTACGCCCACCACCCCACGGAGGTCCGCGCCGCCCTGGCCGCGGCCCGCTCGGTGGCCGGCGACCAGCGGGTCCACGTGCTCTTCCAACCACACTTGTTCTCCCGGACCCGCGAATTCGCCCGGGAGTTCGCCGAAGCCCTCAACGCCGCGGACACCGCCTGGGTCCTGGACATCTACCCTGCCCGCGAAGACCCCATCCCAGGGGTCACCAGCCAGCTGATCGCCGACCACCTGGGCCCCAACGGGCACCTGGTGGGCCCCGGCGCGGACGCGGTCCAGGCCGTGCTCGCCGCCGCCGGCCCCGGTGACATCGTCCTCACCGCAGGTGCCGGCGACGTCACCGCCTACGGGCCGCTGCTGGTGGAGGCGCTCACCGCCGGGATCCCCGGTGCCTAGCTCCCGACGGCCCGGCTACCCGCCCGCGCCCGACACCTCGAACCAGCGCAGCTCAAGCCAGCGTGGCAGCTCAAGCCAGCGCGGTACAGGCCGGGACGGCACGCCGGCGTCCCGCCCCGGCGTCATCACGGCGACGAAGTCGGACCAGGGACCGGGCACGGCCCCGGGCCCGGCGACGGAGCCTGCACCCGGCAAGGTCCTGGCCTTCCCCGAACCGAAGGCCCGGCGGCGCCGCCGGATCGTCCTCGGCACCATCGCCGTCGTCGCTGTCCTGATCGCGGGGATCATTGCCGCCGCCGTCTATTCGCCGTGGCTCGCGGTCCGCACGGTCACCGTGCAGGGCACCCGGATGCTCAGCCAGGACCAGATCCAAGCCGCGCTGGCGCCCTTGCAGGGCAAGCCCCTGCCCCAGGTCAGCGAAAGTGACGTCACCGCGCTGTTGCAGCCCTTGGTGCAGGTCAAGTCCGTGACCAGCCAGGCCCGGCCGCCGTCCACCCTGCAGGTGACCATCGTCGAGCGCGTCCCGGTGGCCCTGCTCAAGCAGGGCCAGGCCTTCCAGTTGGTGGACCCGGACGGGGTGCCGCTCGGAACCGCGCCGGACGCCGCCGCGGTGAAGCTTCCCGTCATCGACGGCGGGGGAGGGGCCCTGCCGCAGGATCTGTTCCACGCCATCACCGGAGTGCTCGGCGCGCTGCCGCCGGACATCCTGGCCCGGCTCTCCGACGCCTCCGCCAAGTCGGTGGACGCCGTCGAACTCAAGCTCGTGGACGGGCAGACGATCGTCTGGGGCAACGCGGGGGAGAAGGACCTCAAGGCCCGGGTGCTGGCCGCCCTGCTGAAGGCGCCGGCGGACCCCAAGAACCCCGTGAAGGTGTACGACGTCAGCGTCCCGCGCCATCCCGTCACCCGCTGAGGGCCGGGCGGGGAATTTCGCCATTTAGCCGGTATTAGCGCGACACGCGGAGCCGGTCATTGAATGTCCCCGGCCTAGCCAATAGCGTTCCAAGTACGAGTTAGTTGACATAACTATAACCCTCAAGTCGAAGGTTAAGGTTAGCCTTTCAAGCTGGACTCCATCAGATTTCGCAATAGAACACGAACAAGGGACACGTAACGTGGCAGCTCCGCAGAATTACTTGGCCGTCATCAAGGTCGTCGGCATCGGCGGCGGTGGCGTGAACGCAGTCAACCGCATGATTGAGGTGGGCCTTCGCGGCGTCGAATTCATCGCAATCAACACCGATGCGCAGGCGCTGCTGATGTCCGATGCAGACGTCAAGCTCGACGTCGGACGCGAGCTGACCCGTGGTCTCGGAGCCGGCGCGAACCCCGAGGTGGGCCGCCAGGCCGCCGAGGACCACGCCGATGAAATCGAAGAGGTGCTCCGCGGCGCGGACATGGTCTTCGTGACCGCCGGCGAAGGCGGCGGCACCGGCACCGGTGGCGCGCCCGTCGTGGCCCGCATCGCCCGGTCCCTCGGCGCCTTGACGATCGGCGTCGTCACCCGCCCGTTCACCTTCGAGGGCCGGCGCCGCGCCGGTTCCGCCGAGGCCGGCATCGACGCCCTGCGCGACGAGGTCGACACCCTCATCGTCATCCCGAACGACCGGCTGCTGTCGATCAGCGACCGCAACGTCTCGGTGCTGGACGCCTTCCGCTCCGCCGACCAGGTGCTGCTCTCCGGTGTCCAGGGCATCACCGACCTGATCACCACCCCCGGCCTCATCAACCTCGACTTCGCCGACGTCAAGTCCGTCATGCAGGGCGCCGGTTCGGCACTGATGGGCATCGGCTCGGCCCGCGGCGAAGACCGTGCGGTCAAGGCCGCCGAGCTCGCCATCGCCTCCCCGCTGCTGGAAGCCTCGATCGACGGCGCCCACGGCGTCCTGCTCTCCATCCAGGGCGGCTCCGACCTCGGCCTGTTCGAAATCAACGAGGCGGCCCGCCTGGTGCAGGAAGTCGCGCACCCGGAAGCCAACATCATCTTCGGTGCCGTGATCGACGACGCCCTCGGCGACGAGGCCCGCGTTACCGTCATCGCCGCCGGCTTCGACGACGTCAAGGCCACCTCGCCGTCGATGGACCAGTCCCAGCCGGCCCCCGTACGCCAGGCCGCTCCGGCTCCCGCCCCGGCCCAGGCTCCGGCCTCAGCCCCGGCGCAGCCGATGCACGCCGGCGTCGGCGCCTCGGGCCTGGGCAACTGGGGCCAGCAGCGACCCTCCGCCGTGCCCGCCGATTCGGGCTTCGACGTGGACCTGCCCTCGGTCGTGGAGCCGGACTTGTCCGGCCGCCACTCCGATGACCTGGACGTCCCCGACTTCCTGAAGTAGGCCACCGGCACCACCCGCAGCACCCAGCATGGCACCGCCCCGGCGGTGCCATGCTGCGTTGCGGGCGGTACCGTGGTGTGGGCGGAGGACATCCGCTCACGAAAGACAGCAACAACCGGAACAGTGGTGAGATACGTGTTTTCCTGGCGGGCAGAGGTGAGCCCCGGCGTGTGGGTGGCCTTCACGAACGCGGCGGCCGGCAACCTGGCCCTGCACGTCGGCGACAACCCCGCTGAGGTGCGCCGGCGACGGAGGGACCTTGCGGCGGAGGCCGGCGTGGGCCCGGGCGGGTTCTCCTTCATGAAACAGGTACACGGCAATGACGTCGCCGAGATTCCCGCGGACGCCGGGCAGGGTTCCGCGCCCACGGCCGACGCCCTGGTCTCCACCGGCGCGCCGCTGGCCGTGATGGTGGCGGACTGCGTGCCGGTCGTCCTCGTGGGGGAGCGGGCCGCGGAGGACGGCGCCGGAGCCCCGGTCCCCGTCTTCGGCGTCGCCCACGCCGGCCGTCCGGGCACCGCCGCCGGGGTTGTTCCCGCCGCCGTGGACCGGATGCGCGCCCTCGGTGCCGGGGAGATCCGGGCCTGGATCGGCCCCTCCGTCTGCGGCCGCTGCTACGAGGTGCCCGCGGAGCTCCGCGAGGAGGTGGCCTCCGTGGTTCCCGCCACCTGGACCACCACCGCGCAGGGGACCCCAGGCCTGGATCTCCCCGCCGGGGTGCGGGGCCAGCTCGAGGCCGCCGGCGTCGAGGTCATGTACAGCGGCGGCTGCACGCTCGAAGACCCTGAGCTCTTCTCTTACCGCCGAGACTCCTCCACCGGGCGCTTCGCCGGCCTGGTCTGGGCCGCGGCATGAGCGGGGCACCGGCCCCGGAGTCCGGGGCGGATCCACGCACCGCGGAGCTCTCCGAACGGCTCGCCGCGGTGCGCCGGCGCATCGCCTCGGCTTCGGAGGCCGCCGGCCGTGGCGCGGACCTGCCGCAGCTGATCGTGGTCACCAAGTTCCACCCTGCCGCCGACGTGGCACGCCTGGCCTCCCTGGGCGTCACCGACGTCGGCGAAAACCGCGACCAGGAGGCCGCGGAGAAGGCGGCCGAGCTCTCCACCCTGGCCCTCCGCTGGCACTTCATCGGACAACTCCAAACCAACAAGGCCAAGTCCGTGGTTCGCTACGCCGCGGCCGTGCACTCGGTGGACCGGCCGCAGCTGGCCACCGCCCTCGCGAAGGCCATCGCCGTCGAACAGGGCCGCACCGGACGGGACGACCTCGACTGCTTCATCCAGGTCAACTTGGCCGATGACGCCGACGAAGCCGACGGCAACCGGGGCGGCGCGCTGCCCGTGACCGTTCCGGAGCTGGCCGCCCAACTCGCCGCCGCACCCGGCCTCCGGCTGGCCGGCGTTATGGCCGTGGCACCCCTCGGCGCACCGCCCGAACCCGCCTTCGAAAAACTCGCCGGCATCGCCGCGGCGCTGCGCGCAGACTTTCCGCAGGCCAGCGGCATTTCCGCGGGAATGAGCCAGGACCTGGAGGCCGCCATCCGGCACGGGGCGACACACCTGCGAATTGGCTCCGATATTCTCGGTCCGCGTCCGGCCGTGCGGTAGGTTCAACGTATTGGAAGGTAATGGCGGGGCAATACTGACACGATTAGGAGTGGACCCATGGCTGGCGCTCTGCGCAAGACAATGATCTATCTTGGGCTCGCCGACGGCGATGAACACTACGAGTCTGACCATCACACCCCGCACAAGGATGAGGACGAACCTATGGAGCACGACCGCGAGGAGCGCCGCGCGCCGGCCCCCGTCCGCGAAGCCCCCCGGGAAGAGCCCTATGCCGCCGAAGAGGAATACCGCGCACCCGTGACACCCATCAAGCGAGCGGCCGCCAGCCGCGAAGAGACCTCCGGCCTCCGGCAGATCACCACGATCCACCCGCGGTCCTACAACGACGCGAAACTGATCGGTGAGAGCTTCCGCGACGGCATCCCGGTGATCATGAACGTCACGGACATGGGGGAGGCGGATGCCAAGCGGCTGGTCGACTTCTCCGCCGGACTGGTCTTCGGCCTCCGGGGCAGCATCGAACGGGTCACCAACAAGGTGTTCCTGCTCTCGCCCTCCTACGTCGAGGTGATCGGCGACGACAAGAAGGCCAGCGAGACCACGGCCTCCTTCTTCAACCAAAGCTAGTCGCGGATTCCGGCGGGGCGGCCAGGCAGGATCACCTGCCCGGCCGCCCCGCCGGAATTTTCGTGTTGAAATAGAAGCGCACCCCCGGCCAGGACACTGCGGTATCCGGAACGAACATGGAGAACTGAACTAACTCATGGGAATTGTTTTCGGGCTGATCTATGTCGCGCTGCTGCTCTTCTTCGTCGCGCTGATCGTGCGGCTGGTTTTCGACTGGGTCCAGATGTTCGCCCGCAGCTGGCGCCCCCGCGGCGCGGCGCTGATCACGGCCCACGCGGTCTACGCCGTGACGGACAAGCCGCTGAAGCTGCTGCGCCGGATCCTTCCACCGCTCCGGCTCGGCGGGATCTCCCTGGACCTTGCCTTCCTGGTGCTCTTTTTGGCGGTATCGATCGCCATGGGAGTGGCCAGGTCACTGACCTACGCGACGGCCGTCGCCATCTGACGCGGCCCGCGGACAGCACCATCATCAGATAAAACTCCGGTCCAACACTGCGGTGTTGAATTAGAGGAACCAGACCATATTTAGGTACCGTAGTTTTGACGGCCGGAAGGCCTCCTGACTAACTAGACCAACGAGGTGACCAGATGGCTTTGACGCCAGAAGACGTTGTCAACAAGCGCTTTCAGCCGACCAAGTTCCGCGAGGGATACGACCAGGACGAGGTTGACGACTTCCTGGACGAAATCGTCGTCGAACTCCGACGCCTGAACCAGGAAAACGACGAGCTCCGCAAGAAGCTTGCCGAGGCCGGTTCCGGCACCGCTGCGGCCCCCGCCGCGGCCGCCCCCGTCGTGGAAAAGGTCCCCGCACCCGTCAAGGCCGAGCAGGATGACCGCGCCAAGGCCGAGGCCAAGGCTAAGGCTGAAGCCGACGCGAAGGCCGCCGAAGCCGCCAAGAAGAAGGAAGCTGAGAAGGCTCCCGCCCCCGCCGCTGCGGCCCCCGTCGCCGCCTCCGCCTCCGCGGAATCCGCCGCCGGCCTGCTGGCCATGGCGCAGCAGATGCACGACAAGCACATCGCCGACGGCGAGCAGCAGCGCGACAAGATCATCGCCGAGGCGCAGATCGAAGCCAGCAGCCTGGTCAACGACGCGCAGGAAAAGTCCCGCAAGATCCTGGGTGCCCTCGAGCAGCAGCGCTCCGTCCTGGAACGCAAGGTCGAGCAGCTGCGCGGCTTCGAGCGCGACTACCGCTCCCGCCTGAAGGCCTACATCGAAGGCCAGCTGCGCGACCTGGACGCCCGCGGCTCCGTCGCGGCCCCCGAGGTCGAAGCGAACTAGTCGAAGCGGATCACCAGCTTCAGCACGTATTCTGAAAGCCGGTGGCTGAGGACTCCTCGGCCACCGGCTTTTTGCATGTGGCAAGACCGGAACCGGAACGAAAGCACTATGACGAACGCACCAACCCCCGCCGTCCCCCGGGACGCACCCGCCCGCAGGCCGCGCCGCGGGCTCCTGCTCTCCCTGTTCGCGGGCTTTGCCGTGTTCGCCTACGTCTTCGACCAGCTGACCAAGCTGTGGGTCACCTCCACCATGATCGAGGGGGAGCGGACGCCGGTCCTGCCGCCGCTGTTGCACTGGTACTACATCCGGAACTCCGGCGCCGCGTTCTCCATCGGGGAGAACGTCACCTGGGTCTTCACCATCATCATGGCCGCCGTCTCCGTGGCCATCCTGCTGCAGCTGCGGAAGCTCGGCTCCGCGTGGTGGGCGCTGGCGCTGGGCCTGCTGCTCGGCGGCGCCCTGGGCAACCTGACCGACCGGCTCTTCCGCGACCCGTCCTTCGGCATGGGCCACGTGGTGGACTTCATCCAGCTGCCCAACTTCGCCATCTTCAACATCGCCGACTCCGCCGTCGTGTCCTCCGTGGTGATCATCTGCCTCCTGACCCTGCGCGGCATCCCCCTGGACGGCGTCCGGCGCCGCGAGGAGGGCCCCGAGGGCAACGGGCACGCCGCCGACGAGCACTCCGCCGCCGAGCGCAACGCCGAAGAGGCCGACGGCGACAAGCACGACGGCGGCAACCATGTCTGAGCCGGCAGCAGCCGCAGCCCGGCACTACACCGTCCCCGAGGAGCTCGCCGGCGCCCGCATCGACGCCGGGCTGGCACGCCTCATGGACATCTCCCGGTCCCAGGCCGCGGCGCTGATCGCCGAGGGACACGTCAGCACCGGCGGCAAGCCGGTCGGAAAGTCGCTGAAGCTCAGCGCCGGCGCCGGACTCGACGTCGTCGTCCCGGACCGCCGGGACCCCCTGGAAGTGGTGGAGGAAGTCGTGGAAGGCCTCACAATCCTGCTCGACGACGATGATTTCGTCGTGATCGACAAGCCCGTCGGCGTCGCCGCGCACCCCTCGCCCGGCTGGGTGGGGCCCACGGTCGTCGGCGGCCTTGCCGGCGCCGGCTACCGGATTTCCACCTCCGGCGCCACCGAACGCGCCGGGATTGTGCACCGGCTCGACGTCGGCACCTCCGGGGTCATGGTGGTCGCCAAGACCGAGGACGCGTACACCAAGCTCAAGCGGGCCTTCAAGGACCGCACCGTGGACAAGGTCTACCACGCCGTCGTCCAGGGCCTCCCGGACCCGCTTGCCGGCACCATTGACGCGCCGATCGGCCGCCACCCCGGCCACGACTGGCGCTTCGCCGTCGTCGAGGACGGCCGCGACTCGGTCACCCACTACGAGGTCCTTGAGGCGTTTGGCAAGGCGTCCCTGGTGGAGGTTCACCTGGAAACCGGGCGCACCCACCAGATCCGCGTGCACTTCTCCGCGCTTCGCCACCCCTGTGCCGGGGACCTGACCTACGGCGCCGACCCGCGGCTGGCCGCCACCCTGGGCCTGACCCGGCAGTGGCTGCACGCCCGGCAGCTCTCCTTCGACCACCCCCGGACGGGGGAGCGGGTCACCGTGACCAGCGACTACCCGCAGGACCTGCAGTACGCGCTCGAGGTCCTCGCCTCCGGCAACGCCTGACGCCCACCGTCCGAGCCCGGCACTAGAATGAACCGGTGACTTCCAGCAACAATTCGTTCGTCCATCTCCACAACCACACCGAATACTCCATGCTGGACGGCGCCGCCCGGCTCGGGGAACTCTTCGATGAGACCGGACGGCTGGGCATGCCGGCGCTGGCCACCACGGACCACGGCTACCTGTTCGGCGCCTTCGACTTCTGGAAGCGCGCCACCGACGCCGGCATCAAGCCGATCATCGGCGTCGAGGCCTATGTGACGCCCGGGACCGCGCGCACGGACAAGACGAGGGTGCGCTGGGGCGAGGAGAACCAGCGCAAGGACGACATCTCCGGCGGCGGCGCGTACACGCACATGACGCTGCTGAGCTACAACAACACCGGCATGCGGAACCTCTTCCGCGCCTCCTCCATCGCCTCGCTGGACTCCGTCTTCGGCAAGTGGCCGCGGCTGGACCGGGAGCTGCTGAACACCTACTCCGAGGGGCTGATCGCCACCACCGGCTGCCCCTCCGGCGAGGTGCAGACCCGGCTCCGGCTGGGCCAGTACCGGGAGGCCGTGGAGGCCGCGGCCGAGTTCCGCGACATCTTCGGCGCGGAAAACTACTTCTGCGAGCTGATGGACCACGGCCTGGACATCGAGCGCCGCGTCACCGGTGACCTGCTGCGCCTGGCCAAGGAACTGAATCTCCCGCTGGTGGCCACCAACGACCTGCACTACACCCACGAGCACGACGCCAAGGCCCACGAGGCACTGCTGGCCATCCAGTCCGGCTCCACCCTGCTCGAACCCACCTACGACAACGGCGGCTCGCGGTTCGCGTTCTCCGGCAGCGGCTACTACCTGAAATCCCCGCAGGAGATGCGCGAACTGTTCCGGGACCACCCGGACGCCTGTGACAATACCCTGCTGATCGCCGAGCGCTGCGACGTCTCCTTCAACACCGGCGCCAACTACATGCCCCGCTTCCCCTGCCCCGAGGGCGAGGACGAGACCTCCTGGCTGGTCAAGGAGGTGGACAAGGGCCTGCACTACCGGTACCCGCAGGGCATCCCGGACAAGGTCCGTGCCCAGGCCGACTACGAACTCGATGTCATCACCTCGATGGGCTTCCCCGGCTACTTCCTGGTGGTCGCGGACTTCATCAACTGGGCCAAGAACAACGGCATCCGCGTCGGTCCCGGCCGTGGCTCCGGCGCCGGTTCCATGGTGGCCTACGCCATGCGCATCACCGACCTGGACCCGCTGCACCACGGCCTGATCTTCGAACGGTTCCTCAACCCGGACCGCGTCTCCATGCCCGACTTCGACGTCGACTTCGATGACCGCCGCCGGTCCGAGGTGATCGACTACGTGACGAAGAAGTACGGTGACGAGCGCGTGGCCATGATCGTCACCTACGGCACCATCAAGACCAAGCAGGCGCTCAAGGACTCCTCCCGCGTGCTGGGCTACCCGTTCAGCATGGGCGAGACCCTGACCAAGGCGCTGCCCCCGGCGGTCATGGCCAAGGACATCCCGCTGGCGGACATCCAGAACCCCGAGGCCAAGCGCTACGGCGAGGCCGGGGACTTCCGGCAGCTGATCGCCACCGATCCGGAGGCTGCGAAGGTCTTCGAGACCGCCCTCGGCATCGAGGGCCTGAAGCGCCAGTGGGGCGTGCACGCCGCCGGCGTCATCATGTCCTCGGACCCCATCATCGACGTCATTCCGATCATGCGCCGCTTCCAGGACGGCCAGGTCATTACCCAGTTCGACTACCCGACGTCCGAGGGCCTGGGCCTGATCAAGATGGACTTCCTGGGCCTGCGGAACCTGACGATCATTTCCGACGCCCTGGAAAACATCAAAATGAACCGCGGGGTGGACCTGGACCTCGAATCCCTGGCCCTGGACGACGCCGACTCCTACGAACTGCTGGCCCGCGGCGACACCCTGGGCGTCTTCCAGCTCGACGGCGGGCCGATGCGGTCGTTGCTGAAGCTGATGAAGCCGGACAACTTCGAAGACATCTCCGCCGTCCTGGCCCTCTACCGGCCGGGCCCGATGGGCGCCAACGCGCACAACGACTACGCCCTGCGCAAAAACGGCATCCAGCCGGTCATCCCCATCCACCCGGAGCTGGAGGAACCGCTGGCCGAGATCCTCGGCGGCACGTACGGCCTGATCGTGTACCAGGAGCAGGTCATGGCCGTGGCGCAGAAGCTCGCCGGCTACAGCCTGGGCCAGGCCGACATCCTCCGCCGCGCCATGGGTAAGAAGAAGAAGTCGGAACTGGATAAGCAGTTCGCCGGCTTCTCCCAGGGCATGCAGGACAACGGCTACTCCATGGATGCCGTAAAGACCCTCTGGGACATCCTGCTCCCGTTCTCCGACTACGCCTTCAACAAGGCCCACTCGGCCGCCTACGGCGTGATCTCCTACTGGACCGCCTACCTGAAGGCCCACTACGCCCAGGAGTACATGGCGGCGCTGCTGACCAGCGTCGGCGATGACAAGGACAAGTCGGCCATCTACCTGAACGAGTGCCGCCGGATGGGCATCACGGTGCTGCCGCCGGACGTCAACGAGTCCGCGTTGAACTTCACCCCGGTGGGCAACGACATCCGCTTCGGCATGGGCGCCATCCGCAACGTCGGTGCCAACGCCGTCGATGCCATGGTGGCCGCCCGTGAACGCGAGGGCGCCTTCACCTCCTTCAAGGACTTCCTGATGAAGGTCCCGGCCGTGGTCTGCAACAAGCGCACCATCGAATCCCTCATCAAGGCCGGCGCCTTCGATTCGCTGGGACACCACCGGCGCGCCCTCGCCATGGTCCACGAAGAGGCGATCGACTCCGTCATCACGCTCAAGCGCAACGAGGCCATCGGCCAGTTCGACCTGTTCGCCGGGATCGAGGACACCGAATCGGAGTCCTCGCTCAGCATCGACATCCCGGACCTCCCCGAGTGGGAGAAGAAGGACAAGCTCTCCTTCGAGCGGGACATGCTGGGCCTCTACGTCTCGGACCACCCGCTGCAGGGCCTGGAGGGCGTCCTGACCCAGCACGCGGACCAGTCCATCACCTCGATCATCGCCGAGGATGGCCCGCACGACGGCGCGATCATCACCATCGCGGGCATGATCACCTCGCTGAGCCGGCGGATCGCCAAGGCCAGCGGCAACGCCTACGCGCGCGCCGAGATCGAGGACCTCGGCGGCTCGGTGGAGGTGATGTTCTTCGGCCAGGTCTACGGCCCCATCGCGTCCGTCCTCGCCGAGGACCTGATCGTCGTCGTCAAGGGCCGCCTGCAGCGCCGGGACGATGGGGCCATCGCGGTCAACTGCATGGAACTCTCCGTGCCGGACCTCAGCGAGGGCCTGGACGGGCCGCTCGTCATCACCATGCCCACGCACAAGGCCACCGAGGCCGTCGTGAACGAGCTCGGCGAGGTCCTGAAGACCCACCGGGGCAAGTCCGAGGTGCGGCTGCACCTGCACGGCGACTCACGCGTTGAGGTGATGGGCTTGCCGGTGCACCTGCGGGTCAACCCGAGCCCGTCGCTCTACGGCGACCTGAAGGTCCTCCTCGGGCCGACGTGCCTGGACGGGTAGGCGCTCAGATCTCGTAGTCGAGCGGCACCGGCTGGGAGTAGGCGCCGCCGTGGTAGAGCAGCGGCACCGAGGCCCCGCCGACCGCGCCGTCGACCACTTCGACGACCACGACGGCGTTGTTCTCGAACGAGAGGCGCATCTGGATCTTTCCGATCAGCCAGCCGGAGACGTCCTTGAGGACCGGGACCCCGTGGGGTCCCTCCTCCCAGTGGTCGCCCTCGAAGCGGTCCCGGCCGCGGGCGAAGCGGTCGGCCAGGGTTTGGTTCTCAAGGCCCAGCATGTGCACGCCGATGTAGCTGGAATTGGCGACGGCGGGCCAGGAACTGGATGTCCGGGCCATGTTGAAGGTGAAACGGGGCGGCTTGGCCGACAGCGACGCCACCGAGGTGGCCGTGAACCCGTAGGGAGCCCCGTTGTAGCTCGCGGTGATGATGGCGACGCCCGCGGCGTGCCGGCGGAACATTTCCTTGAACGTTCCCTCGAAGGGCTCTTCGGCTGACGACACGGCGGTCCATCTCCCTGCTGTGGTGCGGCTGTTGCTGGTGCCAGCGTATTCCCGCAACGGCCGACGGCGGTATTCGACCGGTCCCCGGGGTGCCGCTCGGCGTCATCCTGGGCCGGCTGGCATGCCGGAGGGGACGGAATCCTGGGTTAAGGTTTGTTGCATGACACAACCCGCGGTGCACCCGCCCGTCGACCCCTCCGGCCACGGCTCCGGCGCCGCGCCTACCGGCGGCATGCCGGGGGATACCGCCGGCACCGGCGGGCCGGGATGGGGCGACGGCGCCGACACCCCCACGCCCCGGCGCCGGCGGGTGCCGTGGCGCGGACTGCTGGTCATCGCCCTGGCCGGCATCCCGGTCGGGCTGCTCTGGTGGGCACTGGCGCCCACCGGCTTGAACCTGATCAGCCGCGACCCGGCCCTGGCCAGCGGCAGCAACCCCTCCACCTGGCTGCCCCGGGACCTTGTCCTGGCCGGACTGTACCTGGCGGCCGGCTGCGTCGGCGGGATCCTGGCCGCCGGCAGCAAGCCGGCCAGCCTGCCCCCGCTGACCGTCATCGGCGCCGTCGCCGCGGGCGCCGTCGGGGCACTCCTGGCGTGGGGGACCGGCGTCCTGGCCGGCGCGGTCTTCACCCCGGCCCGGGACACCTCGGCCAGCGCCAGCATCGCCTTCTCGCTGCGGGCCTACGCCGTACTGCTGGTCTGGCCCGCGGCCACCGCGCTGTCCATCTTCGTCGCCTCCCTGTTCGGCCACCCGGACCAGGAGCCGTAAAATAGGCGGGTGACTTCCTCTGCCGACCGCCCCGCGTCCCTGGTACCCGCCTCCACCGGCCTCCATTTCCGGACCGTGGACGTCCGCGCCCGGCAGCTGACCCTCGCCGGCCTCCGCGCCGCCGTCCCGCGGGCCCAGCACGGCACCGTGGCCGACGCCGAGGGCAAGGTCCAGGAGATCATCGCCGACGTCCGCGGCCGCGGCCTCGCCGCGCTGAGCGACCTCGCGAGTAAGTTCGACGGCGTCGAGCAGACCCATCCGCGGGTGCCCGCCGAGGCCCTGCAGACCGCGCTGGACGGCCTGGACCCGGAGGTGCGCGCGGCGCTGGAGGAATCCATCCGCCGCGCCCGACTCTTCGCCGACGCCCAGCGCCCCGCCAACACCGACGTCGCCCTCGGCGACGGCGCGGTGGTCAGCCAGAACTGGGTGCCGGTCTCCCGCGTGGGCCTCTACGTTCCCGGCGGCCTGGCCGTCTACCCCTCCTCGGTGATCATGAACGTGGTCCCGGCGCTGGCCGCCGGCGTGCCCTCGATCGCGCTGGCGTCGCCGCCGCAGAAGGACTTCGGCGGACTTCCGCACCCCACCATCCTCGCCGCCGCCGCGCTGCTGGGCATTGATGAGGTCTACGGGATCGGCGGGGCCCAGGCCATCGCCGCCTTCGCCTACGGCGTCCCCGCCGACGCCTCCCCGGCAGACGCACCCGGCACCGCCCTGCCCGGCATCGACCCGGTGGATGTCGTCACCGGCCCGGGAAACATCTTCGTGGCCACCGCCAAGCGCCTGGTCAAGGGCGCGGTCGGGATCGACTCGGAAGCCGGCACCACCGAGATCGCGATCCTGGCCGACGCCACCGCCCGCCCCGGGCTCGTGGCCGCGGACCTGATCAGCCAGGCCGAGCACGACCCCAAGGCCGCCTCGGTCCTGATCACCGACTCCGAGGACCTGGCCGCGGCCGTGCGCCGGGAGCTCGATACCCAGGCCGCCGCCACCAAGCACAGCGCCCGCGTCCGGGAAGCCCTCTCCGGCCCGCAGTCCGGCGTCGTCCTGGTCGAGGACCTGGAGCAGGGGATCGCCGCCTGCGACGCCTACGCCGCCGAGCACCTGGAAATCATGACCGCGGACGCCGCCGCCGTCGCCGCCCGGATCCGCAACGCCGGCGCCATCTTCGTGGGCGACTACAGCCCGGTCAGCCTGGGCGACTACTGCGCCGGGTCCAACCACGTGCTGCCTACCAGCGGCACCGCGGCCTTCTCCTCGGGCCTGAACGTCAACACCTTCCTGCGCGCCATCCAGGTCATCAACTACGACCGGGCCGCGCTGGAGGACGTCAGCCGGCACATCGTCAGCCTCTCGGTGGCCGAGGACCTGCCGGCCCACGGCGAGGCCGTGACCGCACGGTTCGCCAACCACAACATGTAGTAATTACAGGCTTGTTATTCACCCAGATCTAGTCGTAGACTGAATCCGGAAGCCCCGCCAGCGGTGCCTCCTTCCGGAGTTGCGGCAGGAAAGGAAGAGACGTGTATTGCCCGTTCTGCCGTAATCCTGACTCCCGCGTGGTGGACAGCCGCATCGCCGACGACGGCTCGGCCATCCGCCGCCGCCGCCAGTGCCCCGAGTGCGGCCGCCGCTTCACCACCGTGGAAACCACCAGCCTCACCGTGATCAAGCGGTCCGGCGTGGGCGAGCCGTTCAGCCGGAGCAAGGTCATCAATGGTGTCCGCAAGGCCTGCCAGGGCCGGCCGGTGACCGAGGATGACCTCGCCATGCTGGCGCAGGAGGTCGAGGAGACCATCCGCGCCGCCGGCGCCGCCGAGATCGAGGCCCACGAGGTGGGCCTGGCTATCCTGAACCCGCTGCAGCGCCTCGACGAGGTCGCCTACCTGCGGTTCGCCAGCGTCTACCAGGCGTTCGAATCCCTGGAGGACTTCGAGTCCGCGATCGCCCTGCTCCGGCACGAGGCGGAGACCAAGGGCCTCGACGGAAAACCGGCCCAGAAGAGCCCGCTCTAGGCACCCACAGACTCCGGTGGTGGCAACGGAGGGGAAGCCTCAGCCACCACCGGCTCCACATAGAGAACCGGCCCGCAGTTGGACAACTGCGGGCCGGTTCTCTGTTTCCGTGCGGGTCTTATTGCCTGCCCAGGTGAGCCGGTTACTTGGCCAGCTTGTGCGTCAGCGCCACCTCGATGGCCGCGCCCACGATGCCGGCGTCGTTCTTCAGCTCGGCGGGAACGATCGGGGTCCGTAGCGACATGTGCGGCAGGTACTCGTCCGCGCGCTTGGAGATGCCGCCGCCGACAATGAACAGCTCGGGGGAGAAGAGGAACTCCACGTGCGAGAAGTAGCGCTGCAGCAGCACGCTGTATTCGGTCCAGCTCAGGCCGTCGCGTTCGCGGGCGACGGCGGAGGCCTTGCTCTCGGCGTCGAAGCCGTCGATCTCCAGGTGGCCGAGCTCGGCGTTGGGGACCAGCTTGCCGTTGAAGATGAACGCGGAGCCGATGCCGGTGCCGAGGGTGATCACCAGGACGGTGCCGTCCACGCCCTTGCCGGCGCCGTAGCGGGCCTCGGCGAGGCCGGCGGCGTCGGCGTCGTTGATGACCTCCACCGGGCGGCCCAGCTTGGCGGTGAGCAGCGCGTCGATGTCCAGGTTCAGCCAGGCATGGTCGACGTTGGCGGCGGAGTGGACGACGCCATGCTGGATGATGCCCGGGAAGGTCACGCCGACGGGGCTGTCGGCGTCGGGGGCGTCGGGGCGCTTGGACAGCTCGGCCACCACCTGGGCGACGACGTCGGCCACGGCCTCCGGCGTCGAGGGCTGCGGAGTCGGAACCCGGAGCCGGTCGCCCACCAGCTTGCCCTTCTTCAAGTCGACGATGCCGCCCTTGATACCGGTGCCGCCGATATCAATGCCGATCAGCGGGGCGTTCTTCTTCGACTTATCGTCCTTCTTGGCCAATGTGTGTCCGTTCGTGGCTGGGGGCAGGGGCTGGGGACGCGCGCTGCGCGGCTCGTGCTGAAAGGTGGTGCGGGGGACTGCGGGTCAGGGGAGGGTGAGGACCTCGGCGCCGGAGTCGGTCACCAGCAGCGTGTGTTCGAACTGCGCGGTGCGTTTCCGGTCGCGGGTCACCACGGTCCAGTCGTCGGCCCACATGTCCCACTCGATGGTGCCGAGGGTGAGCATGGGTTCGATGGTAAAGACCATACCCGGCTCAATCACCGTGTTGTAGGCGGGCGCGGCGTCATAGTGCGGGATGATCAGGCCGGTGTGGAACGCCTCGCCCACGCCGTGGCCGGTGAAGTCGCGCACCACGCCGTAGCCGAAGCGCTTGGCGTAGGAGGCGATGGTCCGGCCGATCACGTTGATCTCCCGGCCCGGTGCCACCGCCCGGATGGCCCGGCGCAGCGACTCCTCGGTGCGCTCCACCAGCAGCCGGGACTCCTCGTCGACGTCGCCCACCAGGAAGGTGTAGTTGGTGTCGCCGTGGACCCCGCCGATGAACGCGGTGATGTCGATGTTCAGGATGTCGCCGTCCTGGACCACGGTGCTGTCCGGGATGCCGTGGCAGATGACCTCGTTCAGCGAGGAACACAGCGACTTTGGGAAGCCCCGGTAGCCCAGCGTGGAGGGGTAGGCCTTGTGGTCGAGGAGGAACTCGTGGCCCACCCGGTCCAGTTCGTCCGTCGTGACGCCCGGTTCGATGTGCTTGCCCACCTCAACGATCGCCTGGGCGGCGATTTTCGAGGCGACGCGGATCTTCTCGATGGTCTCCGCGGACTTCACCTCGGACCCGGTGAATTTGGCCGGTGCGGGCCTCCCCACGTACTCGGGACGGGGAATCGACGCCGGCACGGCACGCTGCGGGCTGATGGTGCCCGGGACAAGGGTGCCAATGGGTGCAGTCGAGGTGAGGGAAGGCATAGATTGATTCTATAAGCAGTGGCCCAAGCCGAAAAAAATGCAGCCGCCCGGCACGTGCAGAAGGAGACCCCATGGCCGAGTATTGGTACAACGTCAACACCCACGAGATCGAGGAGGACGCGATGTCGGACTGGAGCCAGCTCATCGGTCCGTATAAGACCCGTGAGGAAGCCGAACACGCGCTCGAGAAGGTCAAGGCACGCAACGAGGCGTGGGACAAGGGCGACGACGACTAAACAGCACGACGGGCGCGCTCCGGCGCCCGTCGGCGGCACCGGCCAGGACCGGGACACCGTTCGCAGTACTATCCATCCATATCCGGGTGCCGGCACGACCGGTGCCGCTAGGAGGTTCATCATGGCCGAACTCTCGCCGGAATACGCGGGACAGTGGCGGTTCGACCCAACCCACACGCGGATCGGGTTCTCCACCCGGCACGCGATGGTCACCAAGGTCCGCGGGGCCTTCAACGACTTCGACGGCGTCATCACCGTCGATGCTGTCAATCCGGAACGCTCCACGGTGGAACTGGCCGTCAAGGTGGCGAGCATCGACACCCGCAACGCGGACCGGGACCAGCACCTGCGCACCAACGACTTCTTCGACGCCCCTACCTACCCGGAGATCACCTTCAAGAGCAGCCGGGTGGACCAGGTGGACGAGGGCCACTTCATCGTCATCGGCGACGTGACCATCCGCGGCGTGACCAAGGAGATCTCCATCCCGCTGGACTTCATCGGCGTCGAGCGGGACCCCATGGGCAACCTCCGCGCAGGGTTCGAGGGATCGCGGCGGATCGACCGCCAGGACTTCGGACTGAAGTGGAACACCGCCCTGGACTCCGGCGGCGTCCTGGTCTCGGACAAGATCACCCTCGAGTTCGAGGTCTCCGCCATCAAGGTCGAGGACCCCTCATAGGGCGAACGCCGCCTAGAAGGAGTGCTCGGGGCCCGGGAACTGCCCGGAACGGACGTCGTCGCCGTAAGCGCGGGCGGCGTCCGTCAGGGTGCTCCGGAGATCCGCGTACTGCTTGACGAACTTGGCCATCTTCCCGCCGCGCAGCCCCGCCATGTCCTGCCACACCAGCACCTGCCCCGTGGTGGCGTTGCCGGCGCCGATGCCGATGGTGGGGACGTCGAGGGCGGCGTCGACGGCGGCCGCCGTCGCGGCCGGGACCATCTCCATCAGCACGCAGAACGCCCCGGCGTCGGCCAGGGCCACCGCGTCCTCGATCAGGCGCGCGGCATCGTCGCCCCGGCCCTGGACCCGGTAGCCGCCCAAGGCGTGTTCGCTCTGCGGCGTGAAGCCGATGTGGGCCATGACCGGGATACCTGCCTGGACCATGGCGCGGACGGTGTCCGCGTAGAACGCCCCGCCCTCCATCTTGACCGCGTGCGCCAGCCCCTCCTTAAGGAAGCGCACGCCGGTGGCGACGGCCTGCTCGGCGGAGACTTCGTAGCTGCCGAACGGCAGGTCCGCCACCACCAGGGCGCGGCGGGCGGAGCGGGTCACGGCCCGGCACAGCGGCAGCAGCTCATCGACGGTCACCGGCAGGCTGGTCTCGTTGCCGAAGACGTTATTCGAGGCCGAGTCACCGACCAGCAGCACCTCGATGCCGGCGTCGTCGAAAATCTCCGCGGAGTACTGGTCGTAGGCGGTGAGCATGGCGAAGCGTTCGCCCTTCTCCTTCGCCTGGCGCAGGTGGTGCGTGCGGATCCGGCCGGCGGGCTTCGCGGCGGGCGGCGCTGCCTGCGCGGGGCCGGCGCCGTAGGGGGCGGGAAGTTCTGCGGACATGCCGGAATCGGGGCTGGTGCTGGGGGCCATGGAATGAGCGTAGTGCGATACCGGGGGTCCTAGCTACCGGAGGGGCCGGCGTCGCCTGCTCCGGCGGGCAGTCCGGGACGCCGTCGGGACACTCACGGGTGACCGGACCGGGGCGTTGTGTTAACGCTGGGTTACGCGCCCGGGCCGGGCCAGCAATCGGCGGTAATGATTAGTAGAGTGAACCGTGAGCAGCTGCGGGCGCCGCCGCCGGCCATGGGTCGGGGTGCGCCGAGGCAAGGACGAAGACCCGGAAAGAGGCACTATGGACCGCCAGCAAGAGTTTGTCCTGCGGACGATCGAGGAGCGCGACGTGCGTTTCGTGCGTTTGTGGTTCACCGACGTCGTCGGCTCGCTCAAGTCCGTGGCGCTGGCGCCCGCCGAAGTCGAGGGCGCCTTCGAGGAGGGCCTGGGCTTCGACGGCTCCTCGATTGAGGGCCTGGCCCGCGTGTTCGAATCCGACATGCTGGCCCAGCCGGACCCCTCCACCTTCCAGATCCTGCCCTGGCGCGGCGAGACCGAGGCGACCTCGCGGATGTTCTGCGACATTCTCACCCCCGACGGCGAGCCCTCCGCCGCTGACCCGCGCAACGTCCTCAAGCGCAATCTGGCCAAGGCCGCGGACATGGGCTTCACCTGCTATACCCACCCGGAGATCGAGTTCTACCTGCTCAAGTCGCAGCAGCCCGGCCCGGACGGCGCCCCGGTTCCCGTGGACGAGGGCGGCTACTTCGACCACGTCCCCGGCGGCGTGGCCCAGGACTTCCGCCGCACCGCGGTGACCATGCTCGAATCCGTGGGCATCTCGGTGGAGTTCAGCCACCACGAGGCCGGCCCCGGCCAGAACGAGATCGACCTGCGCTACGCCGATGCGCTGCAGACCGCGGACAACATCATGACCTTCCGCACCGTAATCAAGGAGGTCGCGCTGCAGCAGGGCACGTACGCCACCTTCATGCCCAAGCCGTTCACCGCGCACCCGGGCTCCGGCATGCACACCCACTTCTCGCTCTTCGAGGGCGACACCAACGCGTTCTATGAGGCCGGGGCGGAATTCCAGCTCTCCGAGACCGCGCGCCAGTTCATCGCCGGCATCCTCAAGCACGCCCCCGAGTTCACCGCCGTCACCAACCAGTTCGTGAACTCGTACAAGCGGCTCTGGGGCGGGGGAGAGGCGCCCAGCTACCTCAGCTGGGGCCACAACAACCGCTCCGCCCTGGTCCGGGTGCCGCTGTACAAGCCGGGCAAGGGCCAGTCCGCGCGGATCGAATACCGCGGCATCGACTCCGCCGCGAACCCGTACCTCGCCTACGCCGTGCTGCTGGGCGCCGGACTGAGGGGCATCGAGGAGGGCTACCAGCTGCCGGCCGCCGCCGAGGACGACATCTGGTCGCTGAGCTCGGCCGAGCGCCGCGCCATGGGCCACGACCCGCTGCCGGCCAGCCTGCACGACGCGATCCGGACCATGGAGGACTCGGAGCTGATGCCGCAGATCCTTGGCGAGCAGGTCTTCGAGCACTTCCTGCGCAACAAGCGCGCCGAGTGGCAGGACTACCGGCTCCAGGTCACGCCCTACGAGCTGCAGCGCAACCTGGCGATCCTCTAGGGGCGTGCGGTGAGCCTGGCACGGCGCCTGATCGCCGCGGGGTTTGACGACCTCGACCGCGGCGAACGCTTCCTGGCCGCCCCCGAACTCGAGGGGCTGGACCGGGAGGCGCTGTTCGCCGGGCTCCGGCTCGCCGCCAACCCGGACACCGCCCTGCTGTCCCTGGTCCGGCTGATCGAGAAGAACCCCGACCTGCGCCGGCTCGCGGCGGACCCGGAGCGCAGCGAGCCGCTCTACCGGGTGCTGGGCGTGTCCGAGGCGCTGGGGGAGTTCCTGCTCCGGCACCCTGGGCACCTGGCCGCCTTCGACGCGGCCGTCAGCCCCGAACCGGTCCCGGCGGATCCGGCCGCGCTGCGCACGCGGCTCCTGCAGTCCGTCCGCGCCGACCCAAAGGCCGCGCGCCCCGTCGCGGCCCTGACCGGCCAGGACGGCTACGCCGCGCTCCGGACCGCGTACCGCCGCGGCGTCGTGGACCTGGCCATCAAAGACCTTTGCGCGGCGGACCCGCTGGACTACCTGCCCGCCGTCGGCGCCGAACTCGCGGACCTCGCTGCCGCCGCCATCGAGGCGGCCCTGGCCGTCTCCCGGGCCGAGGCGGCGGAGCAGTTCGGGGCGGAGGACGTCGCCGCCGTCGGACTCGCCGTGATCGGCATGGGCAAGTGCGGCGCCCGCGAACTGAACTACATCTCCGACGTCGACGTCATCTACGTGATCGACGGCGGCCCGCTGGAGGACGCCCGCGCCGCCACGATCGGCACCGCCCTGGCCTCCGGCCTCTCCCGCGCCATCATGTCCACCGGCAAGGAACCCGGCCTCTGGGAGGTCGACGCGAACCTGCGGCCCGAGGGGAAGTCCGGGCCGCTGGTGCGCACCCTGCCCTCGCACGAGAGCTACTATGCCCGCTGGGCCGAGAGCTGGGAGTTCCAGGCGCTGCTGAAGGCCCGGGCCATCGCCGGCGACGCCGACCTCGGCGCCCGCTACGAGGCGGCCGTCGCGCCGCTGATCTGGTCCTCCGCCGGCCGCGAGGGCTTCGTCGAATCCGTCCGGTCGATGCGCCGGCGTGTCACCGAGCACATCCCGGCCGACGAGGAGCAGCGGCAGCTCAAGCTGGGCCGCGGCGGCCTGCGCGACGTGGAGTTCACCGTCCAGCTCCTGCAGCTGGTGCACGGCAAGTCCGACGAGTCGCTGCGTTGCCGGGACACAACCGCCGCGATCGCCGCGCTGTCCGCCGGCGGCTACATCGGCCGTACCGACGCCGCGGAATTCGACCGCGACTACCGCTACCTGCGGCTGCTGGAGCACCGGATCCAGCTCTTCCAGCTGCGCCGCACCCACCTCATGCCGGTCAAGGAGGCCTCGCTGCGGTCCCTGGCCAAGGCGGTCCTGGGCTCCCTCTCCGACGACCGGCCGCACCCGGACGCGCTCCTGGCCGACTGGCGCAAGACCAAACGCTCGGTCCGGGAGCTCCACGAACGGATCTTCTACCGGCCGCTGCTGAACACGGCCGCCGCCCTCAGCACCGAGGAGGCCCGGCTGACCCCGGAGGCCGCGCAGGGCCGGCTCGCGGCGCTGGGCTACCTCGACCCGCCCGGGGCCATGCGGCACATCGAGGCGCTCACCGCCGGGGTGAGCCGCCGCGCCGCGCTGCAGCGCCAGCTGCTCCCGATCCTGCTGGGCTGGCTCGCCGAGGGCGTGGACCCCGACGGCGGCCTGCTGGCCTTCCGCCGCGTCAGCGAGGCCCTGGGCACCACGCACTGGTACCTCGGGCTGCTGCGGGATTCCACCGCCGCGGCCGAGCGGCTCTGCCACGTGCTCTCCAACTCCCGCCTTATCGCGGACCTGCTGGAGGTCTCGCCCGAGTCGGTGGCCTGGCTCGGCTCGGACAAGGACCTGGTGCCGCTCAGCTACGAGGCGCAGTGGCTGGAAATCACCTCGAAGATGTCCCGCCACTCAGACCCGGAGAGCGCCATGCGGCTGATCCGGCTGATCCGGCGCAGGGAGATCCTCCGGATCGCCATCGCGGACAGCGCCGGGCTGCTGGACCAGGACCAGGTGGGAGCCGCCCTGGCGGACACGGACCGGGCCGCGGTCCTCGGCGCCCTGCGCGTGGCCGAGACCGTCGTCGCGGCCGGAGAGCCGCTGAAGACCCGGGTGCTGGTGGTGGCCATGGGCCGGCAGGGCGGCCGGGAGATCGGCTACGGCTCCGATGCGGACGTCATGTACGTCCACCGCGGCCTGCCCGGCGTCCCCGAGGAGGAGGCGCAGCAGCAGGCGTCCCGGATCGTGGGCAAGCTCTCCAGCCTGCTGACCCAGCCGCTGAAGCCCGCGGTGCTGGCCGAGCGGGTGCTCATGGTCGACGCCGACCTGCGCCCCGAGGGCAAGAACGGGCCCATGGTCCGGTCCATGGAGTCCTACGCGGAGTATTACCGGCGCTGGTCCCTGGTCTGGGAGGCTCAGGCTCTTCTCCGGGCGCGCCCGATGGCCGGCGACGACGAGCTCGCCGCGGACTTCATCGCCCTGATCGACCCGATCCGCTACCCCGAGTCCCTCGCCGAGCAGGACGTCCGGGAGGTCCGGCGGATCAAGGCGCGGGTGGAGTCCGAGCGGCTGCCCCGCGGCGCTGACCCCGCCCGGCACCTGAAGCTGGGCCGCGGCGGCCTCAGCGACGTCGAGTGGCTGGCCCAGCTGCTGCAACTGCGGCACGCCGGGAGGCACCCGGAACTGCGGACCACCTCCACCGTGCAGGCCCTCGAGGCGGCCGCGGAACTCGAACTGCTGGAGGCCGGGGAAGTGGTGCTGCTGTTGCGCGCCTGGCGGCTGGCCAGCAGGATCCGCTCCGCCAATGTCATCTGGACCGGCCGCGCCTCGGACCTCCTGCCCTCCTCCCGCCGCGACCTCGAGGCCGTGGCGCGCTGGTGCGGCTACGGCCAGGGCAACGCCGCCGCGCTCGAGGAGGACTACCTCCGGCTCAGCCGCCGCGCCCGGGCCGTCTTCGAGCGCGTTTTTTACGGCCAGTAGCGCCCCTTCAGCCCCATCCGGCGCCCTCCCGTGCCGCCGGAGGCCAAATGCGGGTAGCCTCTAGGGGTACTTTGCCGGTCCCACGGGCCGTCACCCGCACTTACCTATGGGTTGTTCTACCTTGCCCAGACTCCAGCAGGCCGGGACCTCCCGGCCGCGGACGGCCACCCTCCTCGGGGCGTTGCTCGCGTTCGCCGCACTGATCCTCGGAGCCCCCGGCGCTGCCGCGGCGCCCGCCCTGCCGGCCTCCGCGGCCGCCCCCGCCGCGGCCGCCCCCGCCGCTCCCGTCGCCGCACAGCCGGGAACCGCGCCGTCGAGCGTTGCCGGGAAGACCTACGTCATCGGGACGGACACCACGTTCGCCCCGTTCGAGTTCCGCGACGCCGGCGGCGACCTCACCGGCATCGACATGGACATCATCCGAACGATCGCCAAAAACCAGGGCTTCTCCGTCGAGATCAAGTCCCTCGGCTTCAACGCCGCGCTGCAGGCGCTCTCCTCCAACCAGGTGGACGGCGTGATCGCCGGCATGTCCATCACGGAGCCGCGCAAGCAGATCTACGATTTCTCCGACCCCTACTTCGAATCCGGGGTCCAGATGGCGGTGGCCAAGAACAACACCGACATCAAGGGCTACGAGGACCTCAAGGGCAAGACCGTCACCGCCAAGACCGGCAGCGAGGGCGAGACATTCGCCAAGTCGATCGCCGGCAAGTACGGCTTCACGGTCAAGTCCCTGGACCAGTCCGCCACCATGTACGAACTGGTGAAGTCCGGTAACGCCGTCGCCGTCTTCGACGACTACCCGGTGCTGGCGTACGGCATCAGCCAGAACAACGGACTGAAGTCCGTCACCGAAAAGGAAAAGGGCGGCTCCTACGGCTTCGCCGTCAACAAGGGCCGGAACCCCGAACTGCTCAAGGCCTTCAACACCGGCCTCGCCGACCTGAAGTCCAGCGGCGAGTACCAGAGGATCCTCGACAAGTACCTCAAGGACCCCACCCAGGCCACCTCCTCCAGCTTCTGGGACCTGCTGGCCAACAGCTTCCCGGCGCTCATGAAGGGTCTCGGCAACACCGTCCTGGTCACCGCGATCTCCTTCGCCCTGGCCATGCTGATCGGCCTGTTCATGGGCTTCTTCAAGATCTCCACCTCGATCATCCTGCGCGGCATCGCCACAACGTTCGTCAACATCTTCCGCGGCACCCCGCTGCTGGTCTGGGCGTTCTTCTTCTACTTCGGCATCCCGCAGCTCACCGGCCAGCCCATCGACATCTGGGTCGCCGCCGTCCTGACCCTGAGTCTGAACTCGGCGGCGTACATCACCGAGATCGTCCGCGGCTCCATCCAGTCCGTGGACCCCGGCCAGCTGGAAGCCAGCCGCAGCCTGGGCCTCGGCTACGCCAAGTCCATGCAGAAGGTGGTGGTCCCGCAGGCGTTCAAGATCATGACCCCGTCGCTGATCAACCAGCTGATCATCATGCTCAAGGACAGCTCCCTGCTGCTGGCCATCGGTTTCGCCGAACTGCTCTACCAGGGCCAGCAGATCTACGCCGGCAACTTCCGGATCACCGAAACCCTGCTAATCGTCGCGGTGCTCTACTTCGTCGTCATCATGCTCCTGACCAGGCTGGCCAACTTCGCGGATAAGAGGTTCAACAAATGACCACGGCAGCAACCCCCGCCAGCAAGATCTCGGTCCGGGAACTGAAGAAATCCTTCGGCAGCAATGAGGTCCTCAAGGGCATCAACGCCGAGGTGGCCGAGGGCGAGGTGGTCTGCGTGATCGGCCCCTCCGGCTCCGGCAAGTCCACGTTCCTGCGCTGCCTGAACAAGCTCGAGGACATCACCGCCGGCCACGTCACCGTGGACGGCTTCGACGTCACCGACCCGAAGGTGGACATCAACGAGGTCCGCCGGCACATCGGCATGGTCTTCCAGCACTTCAACCTGTTCCCGCACATGTCGGTCATCGAGAACATCATGCTGGCGCCCGTCGAATCGAAGAAGCAGACCAAGGACGAGGCCCGCGCCAACGGCCTGAAGCTGCTGGAGCGGGTCGGGCTCGCCGAGAAGGCCGACGCCCGCCCGGCGTCGCTGTCCGGCGGCCAGAAGCAGCGCGTCGCGATCGCCCGCGCCCTGGCGATGAATCCGGACATCATGCTCTTCGACGAGGCCACCTCCGCGCTGGACCCGGAAATGGTCGGCGAGGTGCTCCAGGTCATCAAGGACCTCGCCGCCGAGGGCATGACCATGGTCCTGGTCACCCACGAGATGGGCTTCGCCCGCGAGGTGGCGGACCGGGTGCTGTTCATGGCCGACGGCGTCATCTGCGAGCAGGGCGAGCCGGAGGCCCTCTTCGGCAACCCGCAGCAGCAGCGCACCCGGGACTTCCTCTCCAAGGTGCTCTAGGACCGTGGCACGACCCCCGGCCGCCCCGCACGTGTGGCTGATCCCTTTGAAGGACCTCGACGACGACGCCCGCGCCGTCAAGCTCGGGGAACTGGCCGGCGTCGAACTCGGCGCCGGCCAGGACCGGTTCGTCGGCGAGCCGCTACGGATGGCCTTGGTGGGCCTGGCCGAGGAGTCTCGGCACCCGTACGTGCTGGACGTCGACGGCACCGCGGTGGGCGCCGCGACCCTGCAGTCCGGCGCCGCCCGCTCCGCCGGCTGGGCCGACGACGATTCGGCCTGGCTGCTGCGTGGCTTCGCCATCGACCGGCGGGCCCAAGGTCGCGGCTACGGCACCGCCGCGGCCACTGGGGCGGTCCGTGAGGCCGCCAGGCTCACCGCGGCCCTCGGCGGGACCCAGCGCGGCGTCGTCCTCTCGGTCAACGAGGCCAACCCGGCCGGGCAGGCGGCCTACCGCAAGGCCGGCTTCGAGGACCGCGGGCAGTACCTCGGCGGGGACGCCGGGCCGCAGCGCATCATGTACCGCGCATTCTGACGGCCCCGCCTTAGACTGGCGGCCATGACCGCCAACCCCGTCAACGACCCACGTCCCGAGCCGGCCCCCACCGCCGATGAGCGCACCACCCTCACCGGCTTCCTCACCTGGCACCGCAAGACACTCGAGCTCAAGTGCGCCGGCCTGGCCCCGGCGGACCTGGCCCGGGCCGCGGTGCCGCCCTCCACCCTGTCCCTCCTGGGCCTGCTGCGGCACCTGGCCTACGTCGAGCATCATTGGTTCCGGGGCATGCTGGCCGGCGAGAGTGTCCCGGCCCCCTTCGAGTCGGACGAGGACCCGGACCACGAATTCAATGGCGTGGAACCCACCGCGGAAGCCGTCGGCGAGGCCTGGGCAGCCTGGCGCACGGCCGTGGACTTTGCGGACGCCTTCGTCGCCGCGGCGCCGGACCTGGACGTCACCGGCAGGGACCACCGCCGCGGTGACGTATCACTCCGCTGGGTCCTGGTGCACATGATCGAGGAGTACGCCCGCCACAACGGCCACGCCGACCTGCTGCGCGAACAGATCGACGGCGCCACCGGCGAATAGTCGCGCATTCACGGGAAGCCCTTGACGAGAAAGCCTTAAAACAGGAACGGCCCCCGCCACAAGGCGGGGGCCGTTCTGTGTCTTACCTGCGTTTATGTCAGGGACTAGACGCCGTAGTAGAGCTCGAACTCGTACGGGTTCGGGCGCAGCGAGAGCGGGCGGATCTCGTTCTCGTACTTGTACTCGATCCAGGTGTCGATCAGGTCCTGGGTGAAGACGCCGCCGGCCTGCAGGAACTCGTTGTCCTCGGCCAGGGCCTCCAGGGCCTCCTCAAGGGTGCCCGGAGCCTTGGGGATGTCCTTGGCTTCCTCGGCGGGGAGCTCGTAGAGGTCCTTGTCGATCGGAGCCGGCGGTTCGATTCGGTTGCGGATGCCGTCGATGCCGGCCATCAGCTGAGCGGCGAACGCCAGGTACGGGTTGGAGGAGGGGTCCGGAGCGCGGAACTCGATGCGCTTGGCCTTCGGGTTGGAACCCGTGATCGGGATACGGATACCGGCGGAGCGGTTGCCCTGCGAGTACACCATGTTGACCGGGGCCTCGAAGCCCTTGACCAGGCGGCGGTAGGAGTTCACCGTCGGGTTGGTGAAGGCCAGGACGGCGGAGGAGTGCTTGAGCAGGCCGCCGATGTACCAGCGGGCGGTGTCGGACAGGCCGGCGTAGCCCTTCTCGTCGTAGAACAGCGGCTCGCCACCGTTCCACAGCGACTGGTGGCAGTGCATGCCCGAGCCGTTGTCACCGAAGACCGGCTTCGGCATGAAGGTCACGGACTTGCCCCAGGCGTCGGCGGTGTTCTTGATGACGTACTTGAACTTCTGCAGGTCATCGGCCGCGTGGGTCAGGGTGGTGAACTTGTAGTTGATCTCGGCCTGACCGGCGGAACCAACCTCGTGGTGGCTGCGCTCGACCTCAAGGCCGGCCTCGTCCAGTGCCACGCACATGGCGTCGCGCAGGTCGGCCTGCTTGTCGGTGGGGGAGACCGGGAAGTAACCGCCCTTGACGGGGGTCTTGTAGCCCAGGTTGCCGCCCTCTTCCTCGCGGCCGGTGTTCCAGTGGGCTTCCTCGGAGTCGATCTTGTAGAAGCTGCCCTGCGGGGAGGACTGGTACTGGACGTTGTCGAAGACGAAGAACTCGGCCTCGGGGGCGAAGAATGCGGTGTCGGCGATGCCGGTGGAGGCCAGGTAGGCCTCGGCCTTTTCGGCCACGCCGCGCGGGTCGCGGTGGTACGGGTCGCCGGTGCGCGGGTTGACGATGGAGAAGTTCAGCGCGAGGGTCTTCTCGATGCGGAAGGTGTCGACGAATGCCGTCGTGACGTCCGGGATGAGCTGCATGTCCGACTCGGCGATGCCCTGGAAGCCGCGGATCGACGAACCGTCGAAGAGCTGGCCGTTGACGAAGAAGTCCGCGTCGACGCTCTTGGCCGGGACGTTGAAGTGCTGCTGCACGCCGGGGAGGTCGGTGAAGCGGATATCGACGAATTTGATGTCTTCGTCCTTGATGAACTTGAGGACTTCGTCCGCAGTCTTGAACATCTATGCTCCTTACGCATATGAAAGGTCGGGCCCCAGGGGCCGTACGGGCCAGCGCAGTCCGACGCCGGGGACAGCGCACTGCCGTCCCCGCTCAGGATCCCGCTAACAACTGTTACCACCCTAGGGAGTGGGAGTTTCCCCGCGGTGTCAGCTTTGTTTCGCGCAGGTTACAAACCGCGCTGACCCTCCAAACCTAGCCGGTGTCCACACTGTGGCCTATCCATGTCCGCGATTCGAACCGTTTGAGTCCACACTGCGAACGCTCCAGCGGCCTGCCGGCGCCCGGTAAACTTGGCAGGTGGTAGATCGTAAAGACCTTGGCTCCTGGCTCAGTGGACCGGACACCTCCGGCATTTCCAAGTACCCGGGGGAGCGGCTGGGCCTGCCCGAATCCGGCCCCGGCTCGATGGCCCGGGCCGGCCGCCGGATCATCGCCATCTGCATCGACTGGGGCATCGCCCTGCTGATCAGCAACTTCGCCTTCGCCGGCAACTCCTGGGCCACCCTCGCCGTGTTCGCGGTGGAGCAGGCCCTGCTGGTGGGAACCCTGGGTTACAGCATCGGCCACCGGGTCGTGAACATCCACGTCGTCCGGCTCGGCGGCGGCCCGGCCGGACCTCTGGCCGGTGCGGTCCGCGCGCTCCTGCTCTGCCTGGTGATCCCCGCTGTCATCTTCGACCCGGACCACCGCGGCCTGCACGACAAGGCCGTCAACACCATCCTGATCCGCCGCTGACGAGGGCCGGCGCGGCGGTCTGGCACCCGGGCCGCCGTCGTCGTCCTCGCCGCTGTGCCGCATGCCTTTCCACTCGTGCATTCCGCCCGGGCTCGTCGGATCCATCCAGCGAGTCCGAACCGAATCCGCGAGCCGAACCCTCACCCGCGGCGGATCCAGCGCCGGCTCCCACCGGCCGAGTACCAGGCCTTAAACGCAGGACGCCCCGGTTCCTGACCAATGGCCTGGAACCGGGGCGTCCGGTGAGCTGCGGTGCTTAGCGGCCGCGGGCTGCCTTGCGGTCCGGGCGCGCCTTGTACGGGTCGATGCCCTTGGGGATCGGCAGGCGGTTGCCGAGCGAGGAGATGCGCTTGGAGACGGTGCTCACCTCGGTCTTGGTGAGCTCGTTCTTCATCTTGCCCATCTTGCGGGCGACCTGGCTGATGGGGGTCTGGCCCTCGCCGCGGCCGCTTTCGATCACGTGGATGGTGACGTTCGGCAGGATGCGGGCCAGGCGCTTGCGTTCGCCGTCGATCAGCGGCTTGACGCGGTGGCTGGGGCCCTCGCTGACCAGCACGACGCCGGGCCGGCCGATGGCGCGGAAGACGGCGTCCTGGGTGCGGGGGTTGACGGCCACGGGCTGGTCTTCGGTGATCCAGCCTCGGCGGAGGGTTCCCAGCGCCGCGCCGGAGGCACCGGGCTGGTTCTCGATCTGGGCGAAGGCGGCGCGCTCGGCGCGGCGGGACAGCACCAGGGTGGCGGCGAGGACACCGAGCACGATGCCGATGATCAGGCCCGTGATCCAGTTCTCCAGCAGGAAACCAACCAGCAGGGCAACCGCGACGGTGCCGAGGAACGCCAGCAGGATCAGCCACGTGACCATCGGGTCGTGGCGCCGGGTCATCTGGAAGACGTCCTTGATCTGCTTCAGCCGGCTCGGCTTCTTGACCTTGGCTTCCTTGGTCTTACGGGAGAAAAGGCCACGCTTCGGCTCATCGGCTGAAGAGGTGGACGTGCTGGAGTCGGAGGAATTCGCCATAATGCCTAAATTCTACGTGATGCACGGCTCAGGGCCGGACGCCGGATCTCTCCGGCGCCGGCCCTGAGCTGGCAGTGCGGTGCGGGTGGTTCAGGAGTGTGCCGCGAGCAGCGAGCTGGCTTCCTGGCGGGTGCTTCCGGAGCTCTCGATGTGAGCGAGTTCGGCCGGGATTTCCCAACCCTTCTTGCGCATCGCGGTGGCCCAGAGGCGGCCGGCACGGTAGGAGGAGCGGACCAGCGGGCCGGACATGACGCCCAGGAAGCCGATCTCGTCCGCTTCCTGCTGCAGCTCCACGAACTCCTGCGGCTTGACCCAGCGGTCCACCGGCAGGTGGCGCTCGGACGGGCGCAGGTACTGGGTGATGGTGATCAGGTCGCAGCCGGCCTCGTGCAGGTCGCGGAGTGCCTCTGAGATTTCCTCGCGGGTCTCGCCCATGCCCAGGATCAGGTTGGACTTGGTGACCATGCCCAGGTTGCGGCCCTGGGTGATGACGTCGAGGGAGCGCTCGTAGCGGAAGGCCGGGCGGATCCGCTTGAAGATCCGGGGCACGGTCTCGACATTGTGGGCGAAGACCTCGGGCTTGGAGTCGCAGATCGCGGCGATGTGCTCGGGCTTGCCGGAGAAGTCCGGGATCAGGAGCTCGACGCCGGTGCCGGGGTTCAGCTCGTGGATCTTGCGGACCGTTTCGGCGTAGAGCCAGACCCCCTCGTCGGCGAGGTCGTCGCGGGCCACGCCGGTGACGGTGGCGTAGCGCAGCTGCATGGACTGGACCGAGCGGGCCACCTTCGTGGGTTCGAACATGTCCACGGGGGAGGGCTTGCCGGTGTCGATCTGGCAGAAGTCGCAGCGCCGGGTGCACTCGGAGCCGCCGATGAGGAAGGTGGCTTCCTTGTCTTCCCAGCACTCGAAGATGTTGGGGCAGCCGGCCTCTTCACAGACGGTGTGGAGGCCTTCCTTCTTTACGAGGTTCTTGAGCTGGACGAACTCCGGGCCCATCTGGACCTTGGCCTTGATCCATTCCGGCTTGCGTTCCACCGGGGTGGCCGCGTTGCGCTGCTCGATACGCAGCAGCTTGCGTCCTTCTGGTGCCAGGGTCACAGCAGGGCTCCTTCATGGGTAGCGACGAGGGCTTCTTCATTCTTGCGTAGTTCTTCGATGATCCGCGACACGAGGTCTGCGGGGGTGACGTCCCGGCCGGTTTCCTGCGCGATTGTCGTGACGCCGGCGTCGGTGATGCCGCAGGCGATGATCTGGCCGTACGGGGCCAGGTCGTTGTTGCAGTTGATGGCGAAGCCGTGCATGGTGACGCCCTCGTGGACGCGGATGCCGATCGCCGCGATCTTGCGGGCGGGGCCCTTCTCGTCCGCGTCGATCCAGACGCCGGCGCGTCCCTCGATCCGGACTGCATCGATGCCGTAGTCGGCCAGCACGGCGATCATCACGGACTCCAGGCGCTCGACGTAATCGCGGATGCCGGCGGGGTTCTTCAGCTTGATGATCGGGTAGCCCACCAGCTGGCCCGGGCCGTGCCAGGTGAGCTTGCCGCCGCGGTCCACGGGCACCACCGGGGTGCCGTCGAAGGGACGTTCGTGGTCTTCGGTGCGCTTGCCTGCGGTGTACACGGCAGCGTGTTCAAGCAGCAGGACGGTGCTGGGCGCCGTGCCGGCGAGGACCTTCGCGTGGAGTTCGCGCTGGATCTCCCAGCCGCGGGTGTAGTCGATGAAGTCCGGGGCAAGACCCAGCTGTTGGAACTCAAGAGTCATGGAATCCAGCTTAGACCTCGCCCCGTGCGCCAACCGATTCTGTGGCCAAACTCTCACGCCTGTGGATAACTTCTGCGGCGTCGCGAAAAAGCGCGTATCCATGGGCTATGGACGAATCTGCGCGCACGAATCACGGGGAGCCCGGGCGCCCCGACGTCGAGGGCTACCGGGTGGGCCGGATGCTGGGTCGCGGCAGCTCCGCCGTCGTCTGGCTCGCCACGGAGCACGCCTCCGGGGCAAGCGTGGCGCTTAAGTGTTTTGAGCGTGGCCCGTCCGGGGCCGCCGGTGGGACGGAGCCTGGGTCCGAGACGGAGGAGGCGGTCCGCCGGGAGGTGCGCATCCTCTCGGTGGTGGAGCACGGCCACCTGGTGGGGGTGCGGGATGTGGTGCGCTTCCGGGCGGGCGACGACGGCGGGACCGGGCTGGCGCTGGTGCTCGACTACGCGCCGGGCGGCTCGCTCGCGGAGCTGATCGCGGCGCGGGGCAGCCTGGGCCCTGGGGAGACCGTCACCATCCTCACCCCGGTGGCGCAGGCCCTGAGCTACCTGCACGGCAGGGACTTCACCCACGGGGACGTCTCACCCGGGAACGTGCTCTTCACGGCGCACGGCAAGCCGCTGCTCTCGGACCTGGGCGTCGGGCGGATGATCGCCGACGCCGCCGACGCGCACCCGGCCGGGACCGGCGGCTTTCAGGACCCGACCCCGGTGGATCCGTTCCGCGCCGGACTGCAGCCTGAGGCGGATGTCTACTCCGTCGCGGCGCTCGGCTGGTATTGCCTCACCGGTTCCCCGCCGCCGCCGGAGCCGCAGCGTGCCCCGCTGCCGTTGCTGGTGCCGGGCGTTCCGGCCGCCCTGACCGCTGCCCTGGAGTCGGGCCTGCGGCTGGACCGCCGGCTTCGCCCCTCCGCGGCCGACTTCGCGGCGGCTGTGTACCGCTCGGCGACGGCGGCCCCGGTGGACCTGACCGTCTCGGCCCATCCCACGGTTCTTCCGGAACTCCTGACGCGTCGCTCCGGCCCGGCCACGCCCCGGGAGCGGCGGGCCGCCCGGCGCTCCGCGGCGGTCCTGGCGCTGCTGCGCGGGACCGCCGCCGCACGGGCGCGGCTCAGACGGCGTGGTCCTGGGGATGGGGCGCAGCTCAGACCAGGAGCCGGGGATGACCCGGCACGGCTCCGGACCGGAGTCCCCGGTGAGCGGACGCGGCGGGCGGAGGTGTGGTCACAGCGGAGGCCGGCTGTACCCGCGGAGAAGATCAGGGGGACGATAAGGCGGACCCGGCACCGGGCCGTGAGCCGACGGGGTGCACTTCGCCGCGCCATCCTCATGGCACTCGTGGCGGTGGCCGCCGCGGCCGGACTGGTGTTCCTGCCGGCGTTGGGCGACCCGGAGGCTTCGTTGAGGCAGGCGGTGCAGGCAACGGCTCCCGCGGCCGCTACCGGAGACGCAGCACCGGACGGGACCCGGGATGGCATCCCAGCCGATGTGGCGCCTCTGCTCTCCGCCGCCCGGCCCGAGGAGGCGGTGCAGGGTCTGGCCCGGCTGCGCGGCATGGCACTGCGGACCGGAAACCATGCCCTGCTGGCGCGGGTCACGGAGCCAGGGTCACCCGCCGCGGCGGCGGATGCGGAGGTGGCCGCCCGGCTTGCCGAGGACGGGCACGTTCTCGGCGGGTTCGAGCAGCGGCTGCTGGAGGTGCGGGCCAGGCCCCTAGGCAGCACGTGGACGGGCGGGGCCGGTGCCGTCCCGGACGATGGCGCCTTGGTTCAGCTGGCGGTCACGGTCGCGACTCCGGCCTACCGGGAGCTGGACCGGAACGGTGCGCTCGTGGCGGAGGCGGCAGCAGCCGGAGACCAGCGGCTGATTCTGGTGATGACCGCCGTCGACGGGAGGTGGCGGATCCGCGAAATCCTGCCGGCCGTCTGAGCCGCCCGGGCGCCGGCGCGGAGTCGATGTCCGGAGAGAACCGCGGCGCTATCCCGCAGCCGAGCTACTGCCCGGCGGCGACCCAGGCGGCCGCCTCACGCACGGTGGGATGCTGCCATTCGAATCCCGCGGCCGCCAGGGCCGCCGGCTCCATCCGCTGGCTCGCGAGCAACAGTTCGTTCGCCAGCCGGCCCAGCGCCAGCCGCAACGCCGGCGCCGGTGCCGGCAGCAGGGCTGGACGGTGCAGGGCATCGGCCAGCGACCGGATCAGCCCCGACACGTCGGAGGCCTCGGGGGCGCAGAGGTTGACCGGGCCCTCCAGCGGGGAGGTCAGTAGGAACTCGAAGGCCCCGGCAACGTCGGGCAGCGTGACCCACGGCCAGTACTGCCGGCCGTTGCCCAGCGGGCCGCCCAGGCCGGCGCGCAGCAGCGGGAGCAGCTTGCCCAGGGCACCGCCCTTGCGGCTGAGCACCACGCCGGTGCGCGGCGTGACCACCCGCACCCCGGCCGGTGCCTGGTGGGCGGCGGCCTCCCACTCGGTGCAGATGTCGGCGAGGACGCCGTGGCCGGCGGGGGAGTCCTCGCGCAGGACGGCTGATCCGGCGTCGCCGTAGAAACCGGAGGCGGACTGGCTCAGGAAGACCGGCGGCGGAGTGGCGGAGCGCTGCATCGCGGCCACCAGCGTGGTGGTGGGCTCCAGCCGGGAGGACTTCAGCTCGGCGATCCGTCGGCTGGTCCAGGGACGGTCGCCGATGCCGGCGCCGGAGAGGTTGATGACGGCGTCCACGCCGCGGAGTGCGGAGTCCTCCAGCCGGCCGCTGGAGGGGTCCCACTCGATTTCCGCGGCCGTCGCGGCGGGCCGACGGACCAGGCTGACGACGTCGTGGCCGCTGGTGCGCAGCCGGGTGGTGAGGGCGGTTCCGATCAGCCCGGAGGCGCCGGCGACGAGGATTCTCATGGTTCATCTCACCATGCCCGGCGCGGCAGGGAAACCTCCCCGGGGTGCGGCGCGCCGTTGACTATGATCGAACGATGACCTCTTCGAGTTACCTCCGTTTCCCGCACCTGCACGGCGATCTGGTCACCTTCGTGGCCGAGGACGACGTCTGGGTAGCCCCGCTCGAGGGCGGCCGCGCCTGGCGTGTTTCCTCGCTGCAGTTGCCGGCCCGCAACCCGCGGTTCAGCCCGGACGGCCGGCGCCTGGTGTGGACCGTGGTGCAGGGAACGGCGCCCGAGGTGGTGACGGCCGACGTCGACGGCGGCGGGTATCGCCAGCTGAGCTACTTCGGCCATAGCTCCACCCGGGTCAAGGGCTTCACGCCCGAGGGCAACGTCGTCGTCACCAGCGCTTTCCGCCAGGGCGACAGCCGCCTTACCCACGGCTACAGCCTGCCCCTGGAGGGCGGTTCCGCCGAGGAACTCCCGTACGGCCCGGTCGAGTCCCTGGCGTACGGCACGGTCGTCGGCGACGAGCGTCCCCTCGTTCTCGCCAGCGTGCTCTCCCGCGAACCGGCCTGGTGGAAGCGATACCGCGGCGGCACCGCCGGCAAGCTCTGGATCGACGCCGACGGCAACGGCGAATTCGAACGCCTGGTCCCGGACCTCGACGGCAACCTCACCGACCCGCTCTGGGTCGGCGGCCGCATCGCGTTCCTCTCCGACCATGAGGGCTACGGCAACCTCTACTCGGTGCTCCCGGATGGTTCGGACCTGCGCCGCCACACCGACCACGAGGACTTCTACGTCCGGCACGCCACCACCGACGGCGAGCGGGTCATCTTCGAGTACGCCGGCGAGCTCTGGCTCCTGAGCAGCCTCGACGCGGACGCCGTCAAGCTGAACATCACCCTCGGTTCCGCCGCGCAGGGCCGCCGCTCCACGCCGCTGAAGGTTTCCCGCCACCTCGGCGAGGTCATCCCGGACCGCACCGGCGACTCCAGCGCCGTCGAGTCCCACGGCACGCTGCACTGGCTGCGGCACAAGGACGGCCCCTCCCGCATCCTCGAGGCCACCCCGGGGGTCCGTGCACGGCTGCCCCGCCCCTTCGGCGAGGGAAAGATCGCCTACATCGCGGACCACGACGGCGTCGAGGCGCTCTACCTGCGCCCGATCGCCGCGCCACTCTCGGTAAGTAATGCTGGAAGCGACGCTGGAAGCGACGCTGGAAGCAGCGCCGGAAGCCGCGGAGCCACGGCACCGGCCGCCGCACCCGCCACCCCCAACGACTCCGACGACGGCGCCCCGGCGCTGCCCCGCCCCGTCTCGGCCGCCGCCCTCACCCGTGCCGGGTCCGAGAGTGCGGGCCGCGACGCTGCAGATCGGGTCCAGGCGGCAGCCCCGCAGGCCGATGACGCCACCGCCGCCACCGCGGACGCGGCCGGCGCCACCGCGGACGCGGCCGGCGGCACCGCCGGTGCCGAGCTCGCCGCCGAGGCCCGGACCGGTTCGTCCGCCGGCACCACGCGCATCGATTTCCCCCGCCCCAGCCGCCCCAGCGCCCTGGAGGCCAGCCCGGACGGCAACTGGCTGGCCGTCGGAACCTCCTTCGGCGACATCTACCTCGCGGATACCCGCACCGGCGAGCTGACCCTGCTCACCAGCATCGGCGAGGGCACCATCGAGGGCTTCACCTGGTCCCCGGACTCGGCCTGGCTGGGTTGGGCCGAACCGGTCACCTCCTTCGGCGCCCGCACCAGGCTGCGCCTCGCACCGGTGCCGGGTTCCACTGCGAAAGACGGCGGCGAAAAGGACGCCCAGGCGATCATCGACGTCACCGACGGCCGTTTCCGGGACGACTCCCCGGTCTTCACCCCGGACGGTAAGTTCCTGGCCTTCCTCTCCAACCGCAGCTTCGACCCGGTCTACGACGGTCACTCCTTCGACCTCTCCTTCCCGAGCCCGATCAAGCCGTACCTGGTGGCCCTCGCCGCGGAGACGCCGTCGCCGTTCGGCCCCAGCGTCGCCCTGGCCGAGGCGGTAGCCGCCGACGGCGCCGCGGACGCCTCCGGTACGACTGGCGGCCCCGCCGCCAAGACGACCGGCGCTGACAGCTCGGACACCGTCCCGGCGGTCACCGTCGACCCGGAGGGCCTGGCGCACCGCGTCATCAGTGTCCCCGTGCCGCAGGGCAACTACTCCCACCTCAGCGCCGCCACCGGCGCCCTGCTCTGGCTGGACCACGAACTGGCCGGCGTGACCGGCGACGGCCGGGCCAGCCTCGAGGACAAGAACGCGGCCCCCAGCCTGGTCCGCTTCGACCTGGCCAAGCGCCGCTGCACCACCATCGTCGAGGCACTCGACAGCTACCGGCTCACCGGCGACGGCGAGAAGGTCGTCCTCATCCAGGACAAGCAGGTCCGCGTCAGCCCGGCCCGCACCAAGGCCGACGAGGAGTCCGGCCAGCTGGTCAAGGTGGACCTGAACCGGATCCGGGTGCGCCTGGACCCGGTCAGCGTCTGGGGCCAGGCATTCGATGAGTCCTGGCGGCTGCAGCGCGACTTCTTCTGGACCGAGGACATGGCCGGCCAGGACTGGGACTCCGTCCACGCCCGGTACCGCCCGATCGTCGACCGCCTCGGCTCCCACGACGACCTCGTGGACCTGCTCTGGGAGATGAACGGCGAGCTCGGCACCTCCCACGCCTACGTCCGGCCCGCGATGGTCACCGAGAACGGAAGCAACGGGCAAGGCCGCCTCGGTGCCGACTTCGCCGCCACTGCCGAGGGTTGGGAGATCACCCGGATCCTCGCCGGGGAGTCCTCCGACCCGCTGGCCACCTCGCCGCTGACCCGGCCCGGCGTCGACGCCCGCCCTGGCGACGTCCTGCTCGCCGTCGACGGGATCGAACTGAGCCCGGAACTCTCGCCCTCGATGCAGCTGGCCGGAGCAGCAGGACGCGCCGTCGAACTGACGCTGCGCAACGGTCCCCGCCACGGCGAACGCGCCGGGGAGCAGCGCCGCGTCGCCGTCGTCCCCGTCAAGGACGAGGAGCGGCTGCGCTACCAGGAATGGGTCGCCGGCAACCGGCGCACGGTCCGCGAGGCCTCGCAGGGGACCTTCGGCTACCTGCACATCCCGGACATGATGGCCAACGGCTGGGCACAGCTGCACCGCGACCTGGACACCGAGACCGCTCTGGACGGCCTGATCGTGGACGTCCGGCGCAACCGCGGCGGCCACACTTCCCAGCTCGTGGCCGAGCTGATCGGCCGCAAGGTCACCGGCTGGAGCATGCCCCGCGGCGAACGCCCCCGGACCTACCCGCACCACGCACCGCGCGGGCCGGTGATCATCCTCGCCGACGAGTTCGCCGGGTCCGACGGCGACATCATCACGCAGGTCTCCAAGCTCCGCGGCATCGGCCCGGTCATCGGCACCCGGACCTGGGGCGGCGTCGTCGGCATCGACAACCGGTTCTCGCTGGCGGACGGCACCGGCGTCACCCAGCCGCGGTACGCGAACTGGTTCGCCGGGGGAGTCGGCTGGGGCGTCGAGAACTACGGCGTGGACCCGGACATCGAGGTGACGTTCCCGCCGCACGCGTACGCCGCCGGCAGCGACCCGCAGCTCGAATACGGCATCGGCGCGCTCAAGGAAATGATCCAGGAGCTGCCCACGGACCGGCCGCCGCTGCGCGAGGGCTACCGGAACGTCCGGCCTGCCCCGCTGCCGCCCCGCCGGCAGGGCTAGAGCCTCAGAGGCGGCCCCGGCCCGCAGAGGCCGGCCGCACGTAGGCACGGAAAAGGCCCCCGCCCACCGGGAAGCCGGAGGGCGGGGGCCTTTGTGTCGGCGCTTCAGGCTAGACGGCCAGGGTGGCGTCCAGGGTGATGGTGATCCCGGTCAGCGCGGCGGAGACGGGGCAGCCGGTCTTGGCTTCCTCGGCGATGCGCTGGAAGTCCTCCTCGGACAGGCCCGGGACCTTGGCGTTCAGGGTCAGGTGGCTGCCGGTGATGCCGGTGCCCGGCTCGAACGTGACATCGGCCTTGGTGTTGACCTCGTCCGGGGTGTGGCCGGCCTGCGCGAGGGCGTGGCTGAAAGCCATCGAGAAGCAGGCGGAGTGCGCGGCGGCGATCAGTTCCTCGGGGCTGGTCTTGCCTTCGGCGGACTCGGCGCGGGCCTTCCAGGTGACATCGAAGGTGCCGAGCCCGGAGCTGTCCAGGCTGGTGTTCCCTGCCCCGGTCATCAGGTCGCCGTTCCATACAGTGTGTGCGGTGCGTGTCGTTGCCATATCCACTCCTCAGCGTCGTTGATCCAGGAGTCCGGCGTCCGGACCCTGCCGCTCTCCATCCTAGGGTTAACGACGGCGGCGGCGCACCCGGGTGGGTGCGCCGCCGCCGTCGATGCGGGGGACTACTGCCAGATGGTGGCGATGGCGATGTTCAGCAGCGCCAGGCCGCCGACAGCGTGGGCGAGGCCCTTGCCGACGGGCTCGTCCTTCTTGTACCGGCGGCGGCCGATGAAGGCCAGGACCGCGACCACGAGCGCCACGACGAACTTGATGCCCAGCTTGGCGTAGTTGACGTCCATGTCCAGGGCCGGGATCAGGCCCATCATGGCGATGCCCGTGATCAGCTGAAGCACGGCGCCGTCGAACTGGCGCGGGTGGACCGTGGGCTTCTTCATCTGGCCGATCCAGATGCCGACGATCATGGTGGCGCCGATGATGTGGAGGAAGACCAGGATGTCGAACAAAATTTTCATGGCTTCAGTCTAACCAGAGAATTCTACGGTCCGTAGTAAGACGGCGACGGCGGCGCGGTCCGCCGGTGGGTTTCCCGCCGTGGTCCGCACCGCCGTCGCCGTTGGTGCCTCAAAGCCCCCGGGACCGGGGACCGCCTGCCGCTAGAGGCCCAGGTCGGCCTCGAAGGCGCCTTCCTCGAGGCGTGCCTTCAGCGTCTGCAGGAAGCGTCCCGCATCTGCGCCGTCCACCAGGCGGTGGTCGTAGGTCAGCGAGAGGTACATCATCGAGCGGATCGCGATCGAGTCGTCGCCGTTCTCGTCCGAGACCACCACGGCGCGCTTGACGATCGCGCCGGTGCCCAGGATAGCGACCTGAGGCTGGTTGATGATCGGGGTGTCGAAGAGGGCGCCCACGGAACCGATGTTGGTGATGCTGAAGGTTCCACCGGAGAGCTCATCCGGGCCGATCTTGCCGTTGCGGGTGCGGTCGGCGACGTCGGCGATCTTGCCGGAGAGGCCGGCGAGGTTCAGGTTGCCGGCATCGGAGATGACCGGAACCAGCAGGCCCTTGTCGGTGTCCACCGCGATCGCCAGGTGCTCGGCGTTGTGGTAGGTGATCTCCTGCTTGTCCTCGTCGTAGGAGGCGTTCAGCTTCGGGTGCTGCTTCAGGGCCTCGGCGACGGCCTTGGCGATGAAGGGCAGGAAGGTCAGCTTGGAGCCGTTCTGCGCCTGGAACGAGTTCTTGGCGCGGGCACGCAGCTTGGCGACCTTGGTCATGTCGACCTCGTGCACCTGGGTCAGCTGGGTGGAGACGTCCAGGGATTCGCGCATGCGGCGGGCGATGACCTGGCGGATGCGCGGGGCCTTCTGGACGGTGCCACGCAGCGAGGAAGCCTCGGCGGTGGGGGCCGCGGACGGGGTCTTTGCGGCAGTCGGGGCGGCGGCGGCCGGCGCGGCCTTCGCCTCGGCGGCGGCCAGGACGTCCTGCTTGCGGATACGTCCGCCGACGCCGGTGCCGGTCAGCGAGGAGATCTCGACGCCGTGCTGGTTGGCCAGCTTGCGGACCAGGGGAGTGACGTAGCCGGACTCGCTCGAGGAGGCGGCGGGCGACTCCTGCTTGGCGGGGGCGGCGGGAGCCGGGGCGGCGGCCGGGGCGGCAGCCTTCGGGGCCTCCTGCTTCGGAGCTTCCTGCTTCGGTGCCTCGGGAGCCGGGGCGGCGGCGGGAGCCGGTGCTTCCTGCTTCGGTGCCTCCTGCTTGGGAGCCTCCTGCTTCGGGGCCTCGGGGGCCGGAGCGGCGGCAGGGGCAGCGGCGCCGGAGCCGATGACGGCCAGGACGGAGCCGACCTCGGCGGTCTCGTCCTCCGCGACGCGGATTTCCTGCAGGGTGCCGGCAACGGGGGAGGGGATCTCGGTGTCGACCTTGTCGGTGGAGACCTCGAGCAGCGGCTCGTCGACCTCGACCGAGTCGCCGACGCTCTTGAGCCAGCGGGTGACGGTGCCTTCGGTGACGCTCTCGCCCAAGGCCGGGAGGGTGACCTCGTGGCCTTCGCCGGCGGGAGCGGCGGCCGGGGCCTCGGCAGCGGCCGGGGTTTCGTCTTCGGGGGCCGGAGCCTCGGTACCGGACGGGGTCTCGGCGGGGGCTTCCTCGGCCGGGGCGGCTTCCGCGGGAGCTGCCGGGGCGGCGTCAGCGGAGCCGTCGCCGATGCGCACCAGCGGGGCGCCGACCTCGGCGGTCTCGTCTTCGGCCACGAGGATTTCCTCGATCACGCCGGCGATCGGAGAGGGGATCTCGGTGTCTACTTTGTCGGTGGAGACCTCGAGCAGGGGCTCGTCCACCTCTACCCGGTCACCTACCTGCTTGAGCCAGCGGGTGACGGTTCCTTCGGTGACGCTCTCACCGAGGGCGGGCAAGTTAACGGATTCAGACATGTCGTCCCCGTTCTCCTTATTGATCTTTAGTGCGGATGATTGCTGCCTGGTTCGAGCTTAGTGCACCCGGTTTTTCGGGCCGGGTGCACTAAGCGCGGTGGTCTTGCGGTGCTGCGGTGGGGGCTGTTAGCCGTGCAGCGGCTTGCCGGCGAGGGCCAGGTGAGCCTCGCCCAGGGCCTCGTTCTGGGTCGGGTGGGCGTGCACCAGCTGGGCCACGTCCTCCGGGTAGGCTTCCCAGTTCACGATCAGCTGGGCCTCGCCGATCTGCTCGCCCATGCGGGAGCCGATCATGTGGACGCCGACGACGGGGCCGTCCTTCTGGCGGACCAGCTTGACCAGGCCGGAGGTGCCCAGGATGGAGCTCTTGCCGTTGCCGGCCAGGTTGTATTCCTGGGTCTCGATCTGGTCATCGCCGAACTTGGCCTTGGCAGCCTTCTCGGTGTAACCGACGGTCGCGATCTCCGGCTCGGAGTAGGTGACCTTGGGGATGTTTACGTCTTCGACGACGACCGGCTTGAGGCCGGCGATTTCCTCGGCGACGAAGATGCCCTGCTGGTAACCGCGGTGGGCCAGCTGGACGCCGGGGACGATGTCGCCGACGGCGTAGATGTTGCCGACGCCGGTGTGCAGGCGCTCGTTGGTGATCACGAAGCCGCGGTCGATGGTCAGGCCGGCCTCTTCGTAGCCGAGGTTGGCGGTGACCGGGCCGCGGCCGACGGCCACGAGCATGAGGTCGGCTTCGAAGGTCTTGCCGTCCACCAGGGTGACCTTGACGCCGTCGTTGTTCTGCTCGACGCCCTGGAAGAAGGTGCCGGTGGAGAACTTGATGCCGCGCTTCTTGAAGGCGCGCTCGAAGTTCTTGACGATCGTGGCGTCCTCGTTCGGGACGAGGGAGGGCAGGCCCTCGATGATGGTGACGTCCACGCCGAAGGACTTCCAGACCGAGGCGAACTCGACGCCGATGACGCCGCCGCCGAGGATGATGGCGCTCTTCGGGATGAAGTCCATGGTCAGCGCCTCGTCCGAGGTGATGACCTTGCCGCCGATCTCGAGGCCCGGCAGGGTGCGGGAGTAGGAGCCGGTGGCCAGGACGATGTTCTTGCCCTTGTACGCGGTGCCGTTGACCACGACGGTGTCGGTGCCCTGGAGCTTGCCTTCGCCCTCGATGACCGTGATGGCCTTCTTGGACTTGATCAGACCCTGGAGGCCCTTGTACTTGCCGGCGATGATGCCGTCCTTGTACGAGTTGACCGTGGAGATGTCGATGCTGTCCAGGCTCACGTTGACGCCGTACTTGGCGGAGTCACGGGCGTGGTCGGCCAGTTCGGCGGAGTGCAGCAGGGCCTTCGTGGGGATGCAGCCGTTGTGCAGGCAGGTGCCGCCGAGCTTGCCCTTTTCGATGAGGCCGACGGTGAGGCCGAGCTGGACGGCGCGGAGGGCGGTGGCGTAGCCGCCGCTGCCGCCGCCGAGTACCAGGATGTCGAATTCTTGCGCAGTTGCCTGATCGGCCACTAAAACGCTCCCTCGCGTGAACGATGACGCGAGAGTACGCATCATCTGGTCTTGGAATCTGTCTGCCGTGATTATGCCAGCAGGCGGCTTCCCTTTCGTGTGGAATTGCTTCCATGAAGCTGAATGCTTTGAAACTACGGTTCACCTTAGCGAACCACTAATCCATGCTCCACCTTGCCGTGGCGTTTGTGGAGCGCTTGTGTCCAGTCTCACGCGGGCCTGTGGCCGGGGTATCAGCCCCGGCCACAGGCCCGCGGAAGAGGGCTTACTTGGCGGCGAGGACGTCCTCGACGTAGGCCACCAGGGTGCGGACGGTGCAGCCGGTGCCCTGCTTGTGGTTGTAGCCGTAGGGGCTGCCGTTGTTGAAGGACGGGCCGGCGATGTCGATGTGGGCCCAGGGGATCTGCTCCCCGTTCTTGCCCTTGCCGACGAATTCCTTCAGGAACACGGCGGCGGTCATCATGCCGCCGTGGCGTTCGCCGATGTTGGCGATGTCCGCCACCTGGGAGTCCAGGCTGGGGCGCAGTTCCTCCGGCAGCGGCATCGGCCAGACCAGCTCGCCGGCGCGGTCCGCGGCGGCTTTCAGGGCGCCCGTGACGGACTCGGAGCCCATGACGCCCGCGGTGCGGTTGCCCAGGGCGATCAGCTGCGCGCCGGTGAGGGTAGCGACGTCGATGATCACGTCCGGGTGCTCCTCGCTGGCCGCGACGATGCCGTCGGCCATGACCAGGCGGCCCTCGGCGTCGGTGTTCAGCACCTCGACGGTCTTGCCGCCGAAGATGGTGAGCACATCGGCGGGGCGCTGGGCCGCGCCGGAGGGCATGTTCTCGGCGATGCAGAGCCAGGCGGTGGCCTTGACCGGCAGGCCCATCTCGGCCAGGGCCAGGACGGTATTGAGGACGACGGCGGCGCCCGCCATGTCCGACTTCATCTCACCCATGCCCAGGTGCGGCTTGAGCGAGATGCCGCCGGTGTCGAAGGTGATGCCCTTGCCCACCAGGGCAACCTTGGCGGTGGCCTTGGCCGGCGCGTACTCGACCTTGACCAGGCGCGGCTGGCGGGTGGAGCCCTTGCCGACCCCCAGGATGCCGCCGAAGCCGTCCTTTTCGAGGCGCTTCTCGTCCCAGACGGTCACCTTGACCGGCAGGCCCTTGGCCAGGTCCTTGGCGGCCTCGGCGAAGGTCTCCGGATAGAGGTGGCTCGGCGGCTGGTTGACCAGGGTGCGGGTGGCGTTGACGGCCTTGCCGATCAGCGCGGCGCGGTCCAGGGCCGGCTGCAGGAGGCCCTTGGTGGCGGCCAGGTCGGTGAGGATGCGCACGTTGCGGACCGGCTCCTTGAGCCCGTCCTTGGAGGAGCGGTGTTCGGTGTAGGCGTAGGCACCCATGGCCGCACCCTCGGCGATCGCGGCGACGGCGGCGGCGTCCGGGGCGGGCAGGGCCAGGGTCACGGTGCCCAGGCCGGCCAGCTGCCGGATGGCCGAGCCGGCGGCGCGGCGCAGGGCCTCCTCGCCCAGGGCGGTGCCGGGCGTGACCTTGCCGACGCCGGCGAGGACCAGGACCGGGGCTCCGGCCTCGGGCAGGCCGGGCAGGCGGTGTGCCTGGTCGGCGGCACCGGTGACGCCGAGGGCGGCCAGTGAGTCGGCGAGGGCCTCGGCGGCCTTGGCGGTCAACGGGTTCTCCAGCAGGACGGGGCCGTCGGTGCCCTGTCCGACGCCCACGACGAGGGCATCGGAGGGGGACTTCTTCACGTCTCCGGCGACGGCGCTCAGTTTGACTTCGGTATTCTTGACCACCAGGACAGTCCTCAATTCTCTGTGCTTCGTAAGCAGGGACTGCATGTTTGGCGCCCTGCCATGGGACCCGGGCCACCGGGAACGACGTACGTCCCGCCGGCAGCACCCGGGCCGGCCCTCAGGCCAGCTTCGATCGTAGTCTCTTGCCGCGGCCGGAACCGCATTTTCTGAGACGTGGCCCACAGTAAGGGGCAGGAATTAGCCCGGCGCCCGGGACGTTGGACCTGACAAAGGGACAGAATGCCGCGGCGACGCGGGCACTGCGCCCAAGACATTGCAGCGGCATTGCAGCCCCGCCGGGCGCCCGCTGTGCCCGGCAGACGGCCCCGCTGGGGCCGCATGGAGGAAAGGAATACGTGATGGAACGGATAACAGGTTCCCTGCTGGATCCGGCAACGCTGTACGTCCGTGACGACGCGCTGTTCCACAGCCCCGAACTGAGGGGCCTTGATCTGCTGATGGGCTTCACCGGCTTCGCCGATGCCGGCCACGTGGTCCGGCAGATCACCACGGAACTGGTCGACAACCTGGACGCGGAGCTGGTGGCGGAGTTCGACGCCGACCAGCTGATGGACTACCGGTCCCGCCGCCCGCAGATCAGCTTCGTCGAGGACCACCTGCAGGACTACCAGGCGCCGCGGCTGTCCCTGTACCGGCTGCGCGACGGGCTGGGCAAACCCTTCCTCCTCCTCGCCGGGTTCGAACCGGACCTGCAGTGGGAGCGGTTCGCACGCGCCGTCGTCGGCATCGTGGAAGAACTTGACGTCAACCTCACCGCCTGGATCCACTCCATCCCCATGCCCGTGCCGCACACCCGCCCGGTCGGCGTGACGGTCCACGGCAACCGCCCGGACCTGATCGAGGGCATCTCCGTCTGGAAGCCCACCGTTGAGGTTCCCGCGGCCATCGGCCACATCCTGGAGCTGCGCCTCGAGGCGGCCCACCGGGACGTCGCCGGCTACGTCATCCACGTCCCGCACTACCTGGCCGAGGCCGAATACCCGAACGCCGCCGTCGCCGGTTTGGAATACCTCGGCGCCGCGACCGCGCTGATGCTCCCCACCGACCGGCTCCGCGAGGCGGGCCGGGAGGTCGGCCGCCAGATCGCCGAACAGATCGAGGCCTCCGAGGACGTACAGCAGGTGGTGTCCCGGCTCGAGACCCGGTACGACGAGAAGGCCGAGGGCACGGTCCGCCGCTCGCTGCTGGCCGACGAGAACGACCAGCTGCCCAACGCCGACGACCTCGGCGCCGCGGTGGAGGCCTACCTGGCCCGTAAAGAACCCGGCGAATAAATAATCTTTATCCGTCGCGGGGGCATAATGGGGGAGTGACGTACCCCCGTGCCTGGCTCATCTGGATCATCGGGGTTTTCGCCTATCTGGTTGCCGTGAGCCAGCGCACCTCCTTTGGGGTTGTTGGCCTCGAGGCCACCGCCCGCTTCCACGCCAGCGCGGCCGAGATCTCCTTCTTCACCGTCCTGCAGCTGCTGGTCTACGCGGCGTTGCAGATTCCCGTAGGCATCCTGGTGGACCGTTTCGGCTCCCGGGCCATGCTCGCCGGCGGCGCCCTCCTGATGGGCCTGGGCCAGCTCCAGCTCGCCTTCGCCGACAGCATTCCAGGCGGCGTGCTGGGGCGTGTCCTGGTGGGTGCGGGCGATGCGATGACGTTCGTCTCCGTGATCCGGCTCATCCCGCTCTGGTTCGCCGCCTCCCGCGTTCCCCTGCTGACCCAGCTCACCGGCATGTCCGGCCAGCTCGGCCAGCTCTTTTCCGTCGTGCCCTTCGCCCTGATCCTGCATTCCGCCGGTTGGACGCCCGCCTTCCTGACCCTCGCCGGCATGTCCGGGCTCGCCCTGGTCCTGACCGTGGTCCTGCTCCAGGACCTGCCGCCCGGGCACCCGGCGCCGGCCCCCGCACAGGGGCTGCGCGCCACGGGGGTATCGCTCGGGGACGCCTGGCGGCAGCCGGGAACCCGACTGGGCCTCTGGAGCCACTTCACCGTGCAGTTCAGCGGCACCGTCTTCGCGATGACGTGGGGCTACCCCTTCCTGATTTCCGCGCAGGGGCTGAACGCCGGGACGGTGTCCGCACTGATGGCCCTCTATGTCGCGGCCGCGATCGTGGCCGGTCCGTTGATGGGGAGCTTCGTCGCCCGGCACCCGCTGCGCCGTTCCACCATGGTGCTGCTGATCTCGGGGGCCACCGCCGCCGCGTGGGCCGCGGTCCTGCTGCAGCCCGGGCGGTCACCGCTGTGGCTGCTGTCCGTCCTGGTGGTGGTGCTGGCCATCGGCGGCCCGGGCTCCATGATCGGCTTCGACTTCGCCCGCACCTTCAACCCCGCCCACCGGATCGGGACAGCCACCGGCATCGTGAACGTGGGCGGTTTCATCGCCGCGCTGCTGGCGATCTTCCTGATCGGCCTGGCCCTCGACTTCCAGCACGGGGCCGGGCTCTCGCCCGGCGGCCTCTACAGCCTGGACGCCTTCCGGGTGGCCCTCTGCGTGCATTTCGTCCTGCTGGGCGGCGGCGCGACGGCGATCCTCATCATCCGCCGCAAGGTCCGTCGGCAGATGGCCGCGCAGGGCGTGGTGGTCCCGCCGCTGCGGGACGCGATCGCCCGGCAGCGGCGCGTCGTGGCGGAACGACGGCGCGACGGCGGCACCGTCCGCTAGCTGCGGGGGCGCTCCTTCCTGCTGCTTATCCACATAGCACCGCCGTTGGGCTGACCGGGTGCGGTGCCCGGGGCGAAGCTGACGGCATGACAGCTCCCGATCACCTGACAATTTCCGGTCCCGCCGACGTCCTCGGTTTCATCCCGCACTCACTGGGCTATTGGCCGGCCAGCAGCGTGGTGGCTATGACCATGCAGGGAAAGCGCCTCGGCGCCACCCTCAGGGTAGACCTCCCCGGCCCCGGCCGATTCGACCGGACACACCTGCGGGCCTTCGCACGGTCCGTCGCGGGCTACCTTGTGGCGGACCGCGACGCCGACGGCTCTCTCGTGGCCCTCTTCACCGCACCGCCACCCGGGGACGACGGCTCCGAACCGGACACCGTCACTCACCCGGCCCCGTCGCAGCAGTCCCTGGACCGGCTGCTCCGGGAACTGGAGACCGCGCTGGCCTCCGAAGGGCTTCCGGTTCGGGACGCCTGGATCGTGGGGGAGCGGTACTGGAGGAACGCCCACTGCTCGGACCCGGGCTGCTGCGCACCACCGGGCCGGCCCATCGCGGAGATCCGGGACAGCGTCCTCAGCGCCGAGATGGTGTTCCGCGGCAGCCGGGTAGGTGCGGCACCGGGAACCGCCGCTTCTGCCGGGGCGTCCGGATTGTCCGGGCCGGCGGGAAAGGGAAGTTCCGCGGACCCCAGCCGGCCGGGCCGTGACCCGGCCCGAGTGCTCGCGGCTGAGCGGCGGTTCCTCGACGGGTTCGGCACGCGCTGGCGGGACCGGCGGCAGTTCGAGGCGGTCCTCGACGTCTGGGAACACGTCCTCGACGGACAGGCGGCCACGCCTGATCGGGGTCCCGTGCCGAGCACGGCTGCGGACCAGGCCGCCGACCGTGTGGCGTTGACTCCAGGGACCCTCACGTCAGACCCCGCCCTCGACACCCCGGGCCATAGCGCTTCTGCAGGCCAGGCCGCCGGGTTCGCGGATGACCTGGCCGGCTACCTTCGGGCCACCCTGTGCGTGGCGGCCTGGCGGGATGCGGTGCTGGTCCTGGCCGCGGCCGGACGTCGGGCGGCCGTCGCCGGAGCGGAGGACTTCGGGCTGCTGGACGACGGACCGGGCGGCGACCCCCTGCTGCCGGAGGGGCTGAGCCAGAGCGGAAATGCCCTGGCGGGAGGCCCCGGACCGGTAGCGCGGCCCCTTCCGCCCCCGCCGGGGTATGGGGAGGTCCTCCTCGGCCTGGAGCCCGTCACCCCGGACTGGCGGCGGCTCGCGCGACTGGACGCTGTGCTGGATGTTCTCTACGCCTGCGGTGCCGGGGAATCCCGGGCCGCGGCCCTCACCGGCCGTGGCTGGATCGAGTGGTGCCGGGGCCGCGGCTCCTACGCCGCGGCACTCTACAGCGCGGCCACCGCCGAGTATCCGGGGTACCGGCTCGCGGAGTTGCTGGGGGAGTTGGCCCGGCGCGGAACCCTCTGCGGCTGGGCGGCCAGGAAGGAGTCCGCCTGGCAGAAATTCGATCCGGACGCAGCCTAGCCCGGACGCCGGCGGGGCCCCTGATTCGGAAAAGCATGAGACAATGGAGGCCGAGACCCGGTTGGGTCCGTGTATCTGGTGTGTGTAGCGAACCTTGGAAACAGGGAACATTACGGTCGCTCCGGCAGTTCTACCTAGTGGCTCTGCTGGTCCCGATTTCACCTGATGGAAAACACGGACTTGACAGGGTCATAGTGGTGTTGCCCGTATGGCGATTCCACAGACCACCGCTAGAAAGGTTTTCTGTGACCCCGTCTTCCCAGAAGAAGGACCCCGCCGACCAGGCCGTCTTGTCCCCCGAGGAGAAGAAGGCGGCGGCGAATGCCAAGCGCGCCGCCACCCGTGCAGCGAACAAGGCTGCCAAGGATGCCGCCGCCGCCGCGGGCGACGACTCCGCCGCCGACGCCAAGCCTGCGCCCAAGAAGCGCGGCCCCAAGCCCGGCGCGAAGGCCGCCGCCGAGGCCGCCAACAAGTCCCAGGACGAGGACATTGACGAAGTTGAGGTCGACGAGGACCTCGACGATGTCACGCCCGACGCCACCGAACTGACCGAGGAGGGCGAGGAGGCGGCCGGCAAGACCGCCGCGGCCCCTACCGGATCCGGCTTCGTCTACTCCGACGCGGACGACGACGACGCCCCGGTCCAGCAGGTCATGTCCGCCGGCGCCACCGCCGACCCCGTCAAGGACTACCTCAAGCAGATCGGTAAGGTCGCCCTGCTGAACGCCGAGCAGGAAGTCGACCTCGCGCTCCGCATCGAGGCCGGCCTGTTCGCCGAGGAGAAGCTCGCCGCGGACGACGGATCCATGGATCCGAAGCTCAAGCGCGAACTCGAATACATCATCCACGACGGCAAGCGCGCCAAGAACCACCTGCTGGAGGCCAACCTCCGTCTCGTGGTCTCCCTGGCCAAGCGTTACACCGGCCGCGGCATGCTGTTCCTGGACCTGATCCAGGAAGGCAACCTGGGCCTGATCCGCGCGGTCGAGAAGTTTGACTACACCAAGGGCTTCAAGTTCTCCACCTACGCCACCTGGTGGATCCGCCAAGCCATCACCCGCGCCATGGCGGACCAGGCCCGCACCATCCGTATCCCGGTGCACATGGTCGAGGTCATCAACAAGCTCGCCCGTGTCCAGCGCCAGATGCTGCAGGACCTGGGCCGCGAACCCACGCCGGAAGAGCTGGCCCTCGAGCTGGACATGACGCCCGAAAAGGTCGTCGAGGTCCAGAAGTACGGCCGCGAACCCATCTCGCTGCACACCCCGCTGGGTGAGGACGGTGACTCCGAGTTCGGCGACCTGATCGAGGACTCCGAGGCCGTCGTCCCCGCCGACGCGGTGAGCTTCACCCTGCTGCAGGAACAGCTGCACTCGGTGCTGGACACCCTCTCCGAGCGCGAGGCCGGCGTCGTGGCCATGCGCTTCGGCCTGACCGACGGCCAGCCGAAGACTTTAGACGAAATCGGCAAGGTCTACGGCGTGACCCGCGAACGCATCCGCCAGATCGAATCGAAGACCATGTCCAAGCTGCGCCACCCGTCGCGATCGCAGGTCCTCCGGGACTACCTGGACTAAGTCCCGAGCATCACCGCCGGCACTGCCGGCACACCACAGCGGGGCCGCGTCCCGCCCGGGCCCATCAGGGGCCTGGCAGGGCGCGGCCCCGCTGTCGTATGCGCCGGGCTGCGGAGGCTTTCCCTGTCGGCGCTGCCGGGCAGCGCCGCCGGGTTAAACGACGAAGGGCCCCTCCGCAGTGGAGGGGCCCTTCGCAGTGGAGGTCTTAGTCGACCGGAACCGGTTCTTTTTCGTTGAGGCGGCCCGACTCGTCGTGCCAGTCGGAGCTGAGCGGGCGAAGGTTCGGTTCAACGGCGCGTGCGTGGTGGGCGCAGAAGAGAAGCTCACTGCCGGAGGCTCCGAGGACAACGCGGACATATGCCTGAGCTCCGCAACGGTCACACCGGTCAGCGGTAGTGAGTGTGCGGTCCGCAACTGCTGTGGTCATGTTCGGCCTCCTTAGTAGATCGATACGTCTATATAACCAGCATTCGCTCCCAATCCATGGCACGGATGGGCCACTTTCGCTGTGCGCGTATCACGTCCCCGTAACGGCGTGCGCCGGGCCACATTCAGCCGGGGAGTGGCAACCGGAAGAGCGGCCAGCGGCGGACTACGCTAGGAAGAGCGTATTTTTCGCGTTTCACCGAAGGAGTTCCCCACCCGTGGCACCAAGTTCTGATTACACCGCCCGGCACCTTTCCGTGCTGGAGGGCCTGGAGGCCGTCCGCAAACGCCCCGGCATGTACATCGGATCCACGGACTCGCGCGGCCTGATGCACTGCCTCTGGGAGATCATCGACAACTCCGTCGACGAGGCCTTGGCCGGCTTCGGCCACGACATCAAGATCATCCTGCACGCGGACAATTCGGTGGAGATCCACGACGACGGCCGCGGCATTCCGATCGACGTTGAACCCAAGACCGGCCTCACCGGCGTCGAGGTCGTCTTCACAAAGCTGCACGCCGGCGGCAAATTCGGCGGCGGCTCCTACACCGCCTCCGGCGGCCTGCACGGCGTCGGCGCTTCCGTGGTCAACGCCCTCTCCTCCCGTCTGGACGTCGAGGTGGACCGCGGCGGGAAGACCTACAAGATGTCCTTCCGCCGCGGCGAACCCGGCCGCTTCAAGGACCCCGGCACCCGCCCCGACCCGGCCGCCGTCTTCGAGCCCTTCGTCGACGGGTCCGTGCTCGACGTCGTCGGCAAGGCCAAGCGGGGCGTCACCGGCACCCGCATCCGCTACTGGGCGGACCGTCAGATCTTCATCCCGGACGCCAAATTCTCCTACGAGGACCTCACCGCCCGCGCCCGGCAGACCTCCTTCCTGGTGCCCGGGCTCAAACTCACCGTGCGCGACGAGCGGAAGGTTCCGGGCACGCCCGGGGAGGCCGGCCCGCACGAGGAGGTCTTCCACCACGACGGCGGCATCTCCGAGTTCGTCGAATTCCTCGCCGCCGACCCTGCCGTCACCGACGTCTGGCGGCTGCACGGAGCCGGCAAGTTCAAGGAAACCGTCCCCGTCCTGGACGAGCGCGGCCACAGCCAGCTCGCCGAGGTAGAACGCGACTGCGAAGTGGACGTGGCCCTGCGCTGGGGCATCGGCTACGACAGCACGGTCCGCAGCTTCGTCAACATCATCTCCACCCCCAAGGGCGGCACCCACCAGTCCGGCTTCGAGCAGGCCCTGGTGAAGACCTTCCGCAAGGCCGTCGAGGCCAACGCCCGCAAGCTCAAGGCCGGCAACGACAAGCTGGAGAAGGACGACATCTTCGCCGGCCTCACCGCCGTGCTCACGGTCCGCCTGGCCGAGCCTCAGTTCGAGGGCCAGACCAAGGAAATCCTCGGTACCTCCGCGGTCCGTGCGATCGTCGCGAAGGTGGTGGAGCGGGAAATCAACGCCAAGCTCACCTCCGCAAACCGCAACGACAAGGCCCAGTCGGCGCTGCTGCTGGAAAAGGTCGTCAGCGAGATGAAATCCCGCATCTCGGCCCGCGTCCACAAGGAAACCCAGCGGCGCAAGAACGCCCTGGAAACCTCCTCGATGCCGACCAAGCTCGCGGACTGCCGCACGGACGACGTCGAACGTTCCGAACTGTTCATTGTCGAGGGCGACTCCGCGCTCGGCACCGCGAAGCTGGCCCGTTCCTCGGACTTCCAGGCGCTGCTGCCGATCCGCGGCAAGATCCTCAACGTCCAGAAGGCCTCGGTGGGGGACATGCTCTCCAACGCCGAATGCGCCGCGCTGATCCAGGTGGTGGGCGCCGGCTCCGGCCGCAGCTTCGACATCTCGGCCGCGCGGTACGGCAAGGTCATCCTGATGACCGACGCCGACGTCGACGGCGCGCACATCCGCACGCTGCTGCTGACGCTGTTCTTCCGCTACATGCGGCCCATGATTGACGAGGGCCGCGTCTTCGCCGCCGTCCCGCCGCTGCACCGGGTGGAGGTCATCAACGCGGGACAGAAGGCCAACGAGATGATCTACACCTACTCGGAGGCCGAGCTGCACCAGTTGCTGGGCCGCCTGGCGAAGGAAGGCAAGCGCTACAAGGAACCGATCCAGCGCTACAAGGGCTTGGGCGAGATGGACGCCGAGCAGCTCGCGGAGACCACCATGGACCCGCGGCACCGCACGCTGCGGAAGGTCCGGGTGGAGAACGCCCGCCAGGCCGAGGAGATCTTCGACCTGCTGATGGGTTCCGACGTCGCCCCGCGCAAGGACTTCATCATCGCCGGCGCCGCCAGCCTGGACCGGGAACGCATCGACGCCTAACGCGGCAGGGTGGTGTGCGCCGCTGGCACCAGCTCAGCCGAGGAGGCCGGGCACTATCAGCAGCGCCGTCGGCGCCGCGAGCAGCAGGATGCAGGCGGCCAGCACCGCGTAGCGGAGCCCCTGCGGGAGTGGCGGCTGAGGCGAGAGCAACCGGCTGACCCGGGTCGCGGTCGTCACCATGGCGCCCGCGCCGCCGGTGGCGCCGGGCTGGCTGCTGTCCGCCTCTGAACTGCCGAAGGCCATCCGCGCCGCCGGTGCCGCGCCGGGTCCGGTGCCCGTGGCCGAGCCGCTGGCCACGATGGCGATCGCCTTGATCAGCGTTGCCTTGCTCTCGGTCTTGAGCGCGACGTCGTCGGCCAGCATCTCAATCAGGGAGTTGACCGCCTCCTGGGCCAGCCGGGTGGTCGGCAGCCAGGGCAGGGCCTGGCGCCAGGCCGCGAAGGCCCAGAGGAGCAGGTGGTGCCGCTGGCTGAGGTGGGCGTTCTCGTGGCTCAGGACCGCCCGGAGTTCGCCGGGTTCCAGCGCCGCCATCAGGCCGTCGGAGAGGACGGTCACGGAACGGGCCCCGCCCGGCAGGCAGTAGGCCACCGGGGAGTCGTGGCTGATCACCATGGTGCGGGCCGCCTCCGCCGACGGGGAGGCCAGCAGGGTCAGGAGCTCACGGTGCCGCCGCCGCTGCCGCTGGATCTTGTAGTAGGTCAGCAGCAGCGTAAAGACCAGGTGCGCGCTCAGCAGCGCTGCCGCGGACAGCGCGAAGATGTGCCAGAAGCCCAGCTCGGTGGTGGGTTCGTTTCGGAAAACCATGCCGGCGAGGCCGCGCAGGCCGGCAATCAGGTTGTCGCCGATGGGTTCCAGCCCGTAGACCAGCATAGCGCCGATCATGGACAGGCCACCGGCGAGGGCGATCGCCTGCCAGAGCAGCATCGCCGTCGAGGGTGAGCGGGCGGGCCAGTGGGCGCGCGAAAGGAGGATAGGCACCGGCCAGGCCAGCGCTATCGCCAGGACCGCCAGAAAATATGAGGTCCAGAACACCGCTGTTAGCTGTGGTCCAGCAGTTTGCGCAGGGTCTCGGCCTCGGTGGGGGAGACGGAGCCGATGAAGCGGGCCAGAACGGCCTCACGGTCCGGGGCGGAGCCGAGGACCTCGTGCATCAGTTCGGCGGTATGGTCCGCTCGGCTGGACACGGCCTGGTAGCGGTGCGGGCGGGTGCCACGTTCACGCTCCACCAGGCCCTTGCGCTCCAGCCGGGAGAGGACGGTCAGAACCGTGGTGACGGCCAGGTCCTTGCCCTCGTGGCCCTCGGTACCGCCGGGGGCGCGGGTGCTTGTGGCCAGCAGGTCGCGCAGGGTGTTGGCCGTCGCGGCCTCCTGTCCTGCCCAGAGCAGGTCCATGACTGCCCGTTCCAGTTCCCCAAGACTTGCCATTGCCTGTGTCCCTCTAAGATGCCTCCTGGCCGGCGGCTGCCGCGGGAGGACGTTAATTACTACAGCCTTCAATTTACCGTTTTTTCGCCCGACTTTCTACATGCAGTAGAACAGTGCCCCGGCGTGTCACCGCGGGCCCTGGTGGGGATCCGTTGCGGCCCGGGGTGAGCCGTGCCACGCTGGGTGCGTACGAGCGGGCCGATGTTCTACACTCTGTAGAAGTAGCAATTCTACGAACTGTAGAAAACTCTCGGGAACCTAACCAAAGGGACTGCCATGGACGCCTTGGAAATTGCACGTTGGCAATTCGGGATCACCACCGTCTATCACTTCATGATGGTGCCGCTGACGATCGGCCTGGGCCTGGTGGTGGCGGTGATCCAGACCCTCTGGTACCGCACCGGCAAGCCCGAATACCTCCGCATGACCAAGTTCTGGGGCAAGCTGTTCCTGATCAACTTCATCATGGGCGTCGCCACCGGCATCGTGCAGGAATTCCAGTTCGGCATGGCGTGGAGCGAATACAGCCGCTTCGTCGGGGACGTCTTCGGCGCCCCGCTGGCCCTCGAGGCGCTGCTGGCGTTCTTCGTCGAGTCAACCTTCCTCGGCCTCTGGATCTTCGGCTGGAAGCAGCTCAAGCGCGGCGTGCACCTGGCCTGCCTCTGGATCGCCGTCATCGGCTCCGCGCTCTCGGCCTACTTCATCATCGTCGCCAACAGCTGGATGCAGCACCCGGTAGGCGTCGAAATGATCAACGGCCGCCCCGTCATGACCGACGCCTGGGCCGTCTTCACCAACAACACCGCCCTCGTGGCCGTGCCCCACACGCTCTTCGGCGCCCTCGCCGTCGCCGGCGCGTTCCTGCTCGGCATCGCCTGGTACCACCTGTGGCGCCGCCGGTATGACGGCATCGATACGGTCGGTGCCGACGGCCGGGTCATCCCCGGCGAGTCCTCCGTGCCGGGCCGGGACCGTGCCGACCACGCCGTCTGGATCCGCTCGCTGCGGATCGGCGCCGTCGTCGCCATGATCTCCTTCGCCGGCACCGCCGTCACCGGCGACCTGCAGGGCAAGCTGATGTTCGTCCAGCAGCCCATGAAGATGGCCGCCGCGGAGGCCGCCTGCCACGACGGGACCGGCTTCTCCATCCTGAGCATCGGCAACGTCGGCTCCAAGAACTGCGACGACGTCGTCGCCGTCATCGAGGTGCCGGGCTTGCTCTCCTTCCTGGCCAAGGGCGATTTCAGCACCGAGGTCAAGGGCGTCAACAGCCTGCTGGAACAGTACAAAGCCGACTACGGCACCCACCTGCCGGACAGCCCCATCTACGGCGACCGCGCCGGCAAGGAAATCCAGTACGTCCCCGTCATGGAGGTCACCTACTGGGGCTTCCGGATGATGATCGGCTTCGGCGGCCTCGCCGCGGCCGCCGCCGCCGCCGCGCTCTGGGCCACCCGCAAGGGCACCGTCCCGGCCTCCCGCGGCCTGATGCGCCTGGCCGTCTTCGGCATCCTCGCCCCCTTCGGCGCCAACGCCGCCGGCTGGATCTTCACCGAGATGGGCCGCCAGCCCTTCGTCGTCGCCCCCAACCCGGATGCCAGCGGCATCGACCAGGTCTTCATGTTCACCGCCGCCGCCGTCTCCCCGGGGGTGTCCGCCGGGGAACTGATCACCTCGCTGGTGGTGCTGACCGCCGTCTACGCCCTGCTGCTGGTGGTGGAGGTGAAGCTGCTGGTCAAATACGTCCGCGGCGGCGTGGTCTCCGCCATGCCGGAGCTCGCGCATGTCCCGGCGGACGAGAACGAGGACAAGACGCCCCCGGGCGGCACCCCCGGAGCGTCGGGCGCCGACGACGTCCTGGCCTTCGCCTACTGAGCGCCCCGCCCACCACGTACCCGACCCGATACTGACAGAGGACACCCAGCATGGAACTGCTCCCCACGATCTGGTTCATCGCCATTGCGGTGCTGTGGACCGGCTACCTCTTCCTCGAAGGCTTCGACCTGGGCGTCGGAATGCTGATGAAGCTCTTCGCCCGGAACAACACCGAGCGCCGCGTCCTCCTGAACACCATCGGCCCGGTATGGGACGGCAACGAGGTCTGGCTGCTGACCGCGGGCGGGGCCACCTTCGCGGCCTTCCCGCTCTGGTACGCCTCGCTCTTCTCCGCCCTCTACCTGCCGCTGCTGCTGGTGCTGGTGGCGTTGATCTTCCGGGCCGTGGCGTTCGAGTACCGCGGCAAGGTGGACACCCCGCAGTGGCGCGCCCGCTGGGACTGGGCGATCGCCCTCGGCTCCCTGGTGGCCGCCTTCGGCGTCGGCGCCGCCCTGGGCCTGACCACCACCGGCCTGCCGGTGAACGCCAACGGTGACCGCGTGGGCGGCCCCTTCGCCTGGTTCAACGCCTACGCCGTGCTCGGCGGGCTCGCCGTCGTCGGCTTCTCCCTGGTCCACGCGCTGGCGTTCCTGGCGTTGAAGACCGACGGCGAGGTCCGGCACCGGGCACGGCAGTGGTTCGTCCGGCTGCTGCCGGTACTGCTCCTGCCCATCGCCGGCTGGGCGGTCGTCATGCAGTTCCAGGGCGGCAAGGCCTGGACCGTCGCCGCCGTCGTGGCGGCCGTCATCGCGGCCGCCGCTGCCTGGAACTTCGCCCGCGGCGGCGCCGAGGGCAAGGCGTTCCTGTCCCTGGGCGTGTTCCTGGTCCTCGGCACCGCCTCGGTGTTCGGCGCCGCGTTCCCGGTGGTGCTGCCCTCCACCCTGGATCCGGCCTTCAACCTGACCATCTCCAACGCCTCCTCCTCGGACTACACGCTGGGCCTGATGACGATCGTCGCCTGCGTCGGCCTGCCGCTGGTGCTCGCCTACCAGGCGTGGACCTACTGGGTGTTCCGGCGCCGGGTCAGCAGCGCCCACATCCCGGAGGCGCACAGCTTCCTGCCCGCCATCGCCTCCCGGGCCCTGGCGCCCAAGGACTAGGCGCCGATGAGACCGCAGTTCCCCTCCGGCCCCGCCACCCGTTCCGCGCTCTACCTGCTGGGGCTCCTCGCCGCCCTGAAGGCCCTGTCCCTGGTGCTGATGGGCCAGGCGGTCGCCGCAATGCTGACGGGACTGGCCGGCCACCAGGAGGCGTGGGCCGAACAGCTGGCCTGGGGCCTGGCGGGCGTGGTGCTACGGGCACTCACCACGTGGGGCCAGGCCGTCGCCGCCCGCCGTGCCGCGCTGGGGGTCAAGGAGGAGCTGCGCTCGCAGCTGCTGGAGCGGGCCCTGCAGACGGGGACCCGGTCCGCCGGGCCGTCCGACGGCGGACTGGCGGTGCTCGCCACGCGCGGACTGGACGCGCTGGATAACTACTACACGCAGTTCCTGCCCGCGCTGGTGAACTGCGCGGCCATCCCGCTGCTGCTGGGCGCCCGGATCCTCTTCGCCGACTGGGTCAGCGCCGTGGTGATCGTCCTGACCGTGCCCCTGGTGCCGCTGTTCATGATCCTGATCGGCCGGTACACGGAGGAACGGGTGCGGGAGGCGCAGTCCACGCTGGCCCGGCTCTCCGGCCACATGCTGGAACTCGCCAAGGGCCTGCCCGTGCTGGTGGGCCTGGGCCGGGCCAGTGCCCAGCGCAAGGCCCTGGAGGACATCTCCGAGGAATACCGGACCCGGACCATGGGCACCTTGCGCACCGCGTTCCTCTCTGCCCTGGCACTGGAACTCATCGCCACCCTGTCCGTGGCCGTGGTGGCGGTGTTCATCGGCGTCCGGCTGGTCCACGGGGAGATGGGCCTCGAGGCCGGCCTGCTGGCCCTGATTCTCGCCCCCGACTGCTACCTCCCGCTGCGCGAACTCGGCACCGCGCACCACGCCAGCGACGAGGGCCGTGCCGCGCTCGCCGACACCACCGAAGTACTTGACGCGCCCCGGCAGGAGCCGCTGCTGCCGGCAGCCGATACTCCCGCGCGCGCAGCCGCTTTGCCGCCCGTTGTCGCCGTCAGCGGGCTGCGGGTGCGCTACCCGGGCCGGGAGGGCGACGCCGTCGGGCCGCTGGACTTCACCGCACCCGCGGGACGCATCACGGCCCTCGATGGCCCCAGCGGCGCCGGTAAGAGCACCATCCTTGGCGTGCTGGCGGGCACCATCGGCGCCGACGCCGGCACTGTGCTGGAAGGAAAGGTGTCCGGGTTTGCGGCCGCCGACGTGGCGTGGGTGCCGCAGCACCCGGTCATGGTGGCCAACACAGTCCTGGACGAGGTGCTGCTGTACCTGGGCGGCGCTGACACGGCCCCGGACGACGGGTCCCGCGAGGCTGAGGCTGGGGCGCGGCGCTGCCTGGCCGCGTGCGCGGCGGAACACCTGGCCGCGAAGCACCCCGCTGAGCTGAGTCCCGGCGAGTTGCGCCGGGTGGCCGTGGCCCGCGGCCTGGCGCGGATCGCCGCCGGCGCCGCCGTCCTGCTGCTGGATGAACCCACGGCGCACTTGGACCGGACCTCGGCCGACGCCGTCAGCGCCGCGCTCACCGGGTTGCGCGGCCGGGTCACCGTGCTGCTGGTGGCCCACGACCGGCAGACCCGCGAACTGGCCGACACCGTGGTGCGGATCGGCGTGGCCGCTTCCGACGGCGGTAGGACCGGCGGCGGTGCCGTAACGGCCGCGGCACCGGACGGCCCCGCACTGACCGGCCCCGCAACGACGCGCCCCGCCACCGCGGCCGTTACCAGCCCAGCCGCTGTGAACCGCCTCGCCGCGCGCGCCGGCCTGCCCGCCACGGGCCGCCTGGAATCCTCCGTTGGCCTGAAGGCGGACCAATCCGACGACCCCTCGGCCTCCGAAGAGACCCCCGGCGCCCTCGCCCGGCTGGGGAGGCTGCTGGCGCCCGTGGCCGGACGGTTCACCGCCGCCGGCGTCGTGGGTGTGCTGACCGCCCTGTTCGCCGTCGCCCTCGCCGGCCTCTCCGGCTGGCTCATCATCCGCGCCAGTGAGCAGCCCCCCATCCTCTACCTGCTGACCGCCATCGTGGGAGTGCGGTTCTTCGGCGTGGGCCGGGCCGCTCTGCGCTACGCCGAACGGCTGCTGCTCCACGACGCCGTCTTCACCGCACTGACCCGGCTCCGGGGCGAGCTCTGGGAGTCGCTTAGCCGCCGCGCCCTGTCCCTGCGCCGCCTGCTGCAGGGCGGCAACGTCCTGGGTGCCGTCGTCGACGACGTCGACACCGTCCGGGACCTGCTCCCGCGCGTGGTGCTGCCGCCGCTGACCTCCATCGCCGTCGCGGCGGCCGCCCTCACCGGGGTGGGACTCCTGCTCCCGGAGGCGCTCCCGGCGGTGGCCGCCGCCGCCATCGCCGGCCTGGTGGCCGCACCGGCGCTGGCCCTCTACGCCGACCGCAAGTCCGCCAGCGCCGAGCAGCGCCTGCGCTCGGGCGTGCTGCGCCGGGTAGCTGCCGCCCTGGACGCGCGCGCCGAACTCCACGCCAACGGCGTCGGCGGTCCCGTGCTGGCCGCCATCCAGCGCGATGACCGGGCCGCCACGGACGCGGTCCGGCGCTCCGCCGTGGCCGAGGGGCTGGGACACGCCCTGACGGTCCTGACCTGCGGATCCGCCGCGCTGGGATGTGCCCTGCTGGCCGCCCCGCAGGCCCTCGCCGGGTCCGCCCAGCCGGCCATGGTGGCGGTGGTGGTGCTGCTCCAACTGGCGCTGATCGAACCCTATGCGGCGATGACGACGGCGGTCCGGCAGTACCCCGCGCTCCGCACCGTGCTGCGGCGGATCGGGGAGTCCGGCGTCCTGGACGAGGCCCGGGGCGCGTCCCGCGCCGGCGGTCCCGACGGGGGCCTGGTTGCGTTGGCGCCGCGGCAGCACGGCCGTCCCGGCCTGTCGACCGTTGACCTGGCCGCGGCCTGGCCGGGCGGCCCGGCGGTGTTCGAGGGCCTGACCGCGACGGCGGAACCCGGCCAATGGCTCGCCGTCACAGGCGGATCCGGCTCCGGGAAGTCCACGCTGCTGGCCGTCCTGCTCGGGTTCCTCCCGGCCGCCGACGGCGAACTGCGGCTGACCGGCCGCGCCGCCTGGTGCCCGCAGGAGGCCCACCTGTTCGACTCGACCATCCGCGGCAACCTGATGCTGGGATTGCCCCAAGCTACCCGCCCCGCCGACGGCGCGGCCGAGGATGCGCCTGACGGAGCGTCTGACGGAGCCTCTGGCAGCGCGGACGTTGAGCGCCGCCTGAGGGACGCGGTGGCCGCCGTGGGCCTGGCGCCGCTGCTGGCCCGCCTGGACCGTGGACTGGACACCCCCGTCGGCCCCGGCGGGGCCTTCCTCAGCGGCGGCGAACGCCAGCGCCTGGCCGTGGCCCGCACCCTGCTGACCGGGGCGGACATCATCCTGCTCGACGAGCCCACCGCCCACCTGGACGCGGAGTCCGGCCGCGCCCTGCTGGCCGAACTGCGGCGCGGGCTGGCCGACCGTACCGTTGTCCTGGTCACTCACAACCCGGACGACGTCGATCCGGCCGACGCGCGGCTGGACCTGGACGACAACGCCGCGGTGCGGGAACCGGCCGGCGTGAGCGGCCGGGCCTGACGCCAGTCGCCCAGCCGGGCCGGGTGCTCAGCCCGAGGAGGCGACCGCGAAGAGCCCGGCCACGCCGGCAGCGTACAGCACCAGCACCACCAGCGAGTCCACACCCATGCCCAGCACCCGGCGCGCCGGCCGGAACAGCAGCCCCAGCATGTAGACCAGCGTCAGCAGGATGGCCAGCGCCGTCAGATAGATGTCCGAGGCGTGGGCCTGGGGGAGGACCGGGGTACCCGAGATCAGGACGGCCACCAGGAACAGCACCGGCAGGAAGGCGTTGCCGCCAAAGATGTCACTGACCGCCAGCTGGAAGTCGCCCTCCCGGACCGAGGCCAGGCCGGTGGAGATTTCCGGCAGGGAGGTGGCCAGAGCCAGGAACGTCGCGCCGAAGAGGACACCGGACAGGCCGATCTGGCCGGCGATCGCGTCGCCGCTGCGTTCCAGCAGCACACCGGCTCCCAGCGTGGCGGCCGCCGCGACCAGGAAGATCCCCAGCGCCTTGCCGGTGCCGGTCTTCTTCCGGGACGACCTGGCGTCGGACGGTCCCGATTTCTTTGCCGACGTGTGGGCTGAAGCCTTGGCATGGCCCTTGGGCACGGACTGCCCATCGGGGGCCTGACCCTGGGCATGCCAGGGCAGCGACTTCTGCGACCGCTGCACCAGGAACAGGCCCAGCAGCCAGATCACGGCGATCAGCACCGCGGCCGGGGTGAGCCGGAACAGGACCAGCCCCGGAGGCATCTGGCTCCCCGCGATGACAACGCCCAGCACACCCACCACCGTGATGGCCTCGATGACCAGGGTCAGGGACGCGGCTCGGTAACTCAGCGGCTTGCCGCCCCTGGTGCCGACGACGTCGAGGATGACGAGGACCACCGTCTGGATGGCGATGCCACCCAGGATGTTGCCCACCGCCACGCCCACGTTCCCTGCCAGGGCGGCGCTGACGGTAATGGCGATCTCCGGCAGGTTCGTGGCCAGCGCCAACAGGATCAACCCGCCCAGGGCCGAGCCCAGTCGGAAGCGGGCATCAAGCACATCCGTCTGTTTGGACAATTGGATGCCGGCCACCCAAATCACGGCGGCTGCCCCGGCGAAGATCAGGGCCAGGGCCCACAGCGGCAACGACTCCATCACATGCTCCCTTCCCGGCCGGACACATGTCCGGCTACGGCTCCCACGGCCAGACGCCGCGCGGATGGTCAGGGTACTTACTCTATGACCCGACCCTCGGACGGGTGCCGGAGACCCCTGGAGCCGGACCCGAGGGGTCGGATAGCCTGACCCGATGATGAGCCATGACGACAGCGACGCCGTCGACGCCCGCCACGCCCTGGATAACCGGCTGTCCTGGCGCCCCGCAGGGCCCGGGGACCTGGACGCCTGGGCGGCGCTGATCGCCCGGACCGCCGCCGTCGAACACCCTGTCTGGTATGAACGCCGCGAGGACCTGGCGCAGATCCTGTCCTCCCGGCAGAACCCCGCCGCCGCGAACACCATCCTTGGTTTCGACGGGCAGGGAACCGCGCGTGCCTACGGCCGGCTGACCAAGAACACCGACGGCGGGAAGGCCGACGGGTTCGGCTGCGTGGATCCCGACTGGCAGGGGAGCGGGGTGGGCGGCGGCGTCCTGGCCTGGCTGGAGGAGCGGACCCGCCGGCGCTTTGCCGACGACGGCGGCGCCGACGGCAGAGTTGTCCGGGACCATGCCCCCGGCGACACCCCCGCCGACGGAGCGTCCCGGACGCCCGGCCGGGCCGTTCCCAGGCTGCGGCTCCACTCCGAGGAAGCTCACGCCCGCCAGGCCCGTCTCTTCGAACGGCACGGCTACCGGGTGGTCCGCTACTACAACGAGATGCACCGCCCCCTGGCGGACCCACCGCCCGGGTACCGCCTCGACGGCGGGCTCGAGCTGGCCGACTTCGGTCCCGCGCTGCACGAGGAGGTGCGGCAGGCCCACAACGACGCCTTCCGCGACCACTGGGGCAGCGAACCGCGCGACGAGGAAGCCTGGGGCTTCGTCGTGAACGACCCTTTGGCCCGGCCGGATCTGAGCTGCGTCGTCCTGGACACCGCGAACGGCCGGGTCGCGGGCTACCAGCTGGCCAGCCACGACCCGGACATCGCAGTGGAACGCGGCTTCACCGAGGGCTACACGGATCTGCTCGGGGTCCGTCGGGACTACCGCGGCCGGGGCGTCGCCCGGGCGCTGCTCGCCGAGGCGATGCGCCGCTTCGCCGCGGCGGGTATGGACAAGGCCTCGCTCGACGTCGACTCCGAAAACCCCACCGGCGCCCTGGCGCTCTACACCGCGCTGGGATACCGGGCCGTCAACCGCAGCATGGCCTGGGACAAGGAGCTCTGAGCCCCGCGGAGGCGTAAAATCTTAGCTGGGGGAAGGGCCTGGAAAGGGATATCACCATGCTCAAAGACCAGCCGGTCGGCGCCGTGTTGCCGGCCGCGGATATCGCCCGCGCCCGCGATTTCTACCGCGACAAGCTCGGGCTCGAACCTGACAACCAGGATGCCCAGGACAACCTGCAGTACACCTGCGGCTCCGGGACCAGATTCATGCTCTACCTCACGCCGAACGCCGGGTCCGCGAAGAACACGCAGATGGGCTGGATGGTGCCGGACCTGCCGGCCGCCGTCGAAGAACTGCGCGGAAAGGGCGTGGTCTTCGAGGACTACGACTTCCCGGGCCTGAAAACCGAGAACGGCATCGCGACCCTGCCGGACGGCAACTCCGCGGCCTGGTTCCTGGACAGTGAGGGCAACATCCTGAACCTCAACTCCGGCACGTGACGCCTGCCTCCGCCGTCGTAGGCTTCCGGCGCCGGGACATCCCGGCCTGAATCCCGCCGCTTCCCACAAAGGGTCGCTACGGGCGGCCCCTCACCCGCCGTTTCCGGCAAACGGGCGCGGCGAGGTGCGGACCGGCGCGGGCCGTGCCGCCGGCGATCCAGCCGCGCTAGCCGGCCACGTCGTGCAGATGATGGACGACGTCGTGCAGGAAGTACTGCGAAAAGGTCAGCACGGTGAACTCCGAGCCGTTGCTGCGGGTGCCCTTCCGGCCCCAGTCGCCCTCCGGGACACCGGCGAAGGACGCCGCGATCTCCTGACCGCGGGCGGTCAGCTCGTCACTCACCGTGGCCGGGTCGGCTCCGGCGTAATCCAGCTCGATCGCGGTCCGGTCCTGGTCCCAGTCCTCGAAGCGGGCATCATCCTGGCTGAGCATGAGGTGGAGGCGCTGGTTGAAGAGCGCAAAGACGTCGCGGACGTGGCAGGCGTACTCCAGCGGCGACCAGGTGTCGTCGTCGGGTCGCACGGCCGCGTCCGGTCGCCGGAGGACGGCCTGCCAGCGTGGCAGCATGGCGGCAATGTGGTCCGGGGCCGTGGACGGCGAGCAGGCGGAGGCCTGGAAGCCGCACTCGGGGCAGGGGGTGCCGAGCACCCAGGTCCAGTCTTTTGCGTCCGGGACGATAGGCATGCCAGCAGTCTAAGTGACTCGGCCCGTCCGCCAAGTGGCTCAGTGCGGCCCGGATGCGACCGGCCGTGTCAGCCCTCCGCGGGTGCCGGGGCGGCCCCGGAGGGGGCCTCGGACCACGCCATGCTCGGCCCGATCGCGTCGACGGCCTGGGAGAGCGGGATGCCCGAACCGTCCCGGCGGCCGTGCTCCACCGGAAGGGAGCGCGCCACACCGGCCAGCGAGGACGCCTTGGCCGGGCCGTGGCCCGCCCAAGCCAGCAGGAGCGTGTCCTCGCCCTTGAGGAACCGATGCGCCCGGACTCCGCCGGTGCCGCGGCCCTTGGAAGGGTATTCGGAGAGTGCTGTCACCTTCGCGGTGCCCGGGGCGGTGCCCGGCAGGGCCCCCTCGGTTCCGGCGATGGTGACCACGACGGCGGCCTCGTCATCGGCGCGGGCGGTGCCGAAGTGCAGCACCCGGTCCCCGGCGGCCAGCTTGATCCCGGCCATGCCGCCGGCGGTCCGGCCCTGCGGACGGACCGAGGAGGCGCCGAAGCGGAGCAGCTGGGCCTGCCGGGTGATGAAGACCAGGTCGACGTCGTCGCCGTCGGCCGCCTCAACGCCCACCACGGTGTCCTTGTCCTTGAGCGCGATGACCTCCCAGTCCTCGCGGTTCAGCGGGTAGTCCGGCTGGACGCGCTTGACCACGCCCTGCGCGGTGCCGATGGCCAGGACCCGGTCCAGCGGGGCGAAGGCCACCAGCGTCTCGCCCTTGAGCAGGGTGATGAAGTCCTTGGCGGGGACGCCGCCGGCCATGTTCGGCGTGCCGTTCGTGGGCGGCAGAACGGGCATGTCCACCACCTGCAGCCGCAGCATCCGTCCCTGGGAGGTGATGGCGGCGATCTCACCGCGGGCCGAGGTCTTCACCACGGAGCGGAAGACATCGTGCTTGGCCCGCGGTCCGGCCTCGGCCAGGCTGTCCTGGTTGGCGGTCCGGGCAATCTGGCCGGAGACTGTGAGGATGGCCCAGCACGGGTCGTCCGCGATCTCCAGGGCCAGCGGCGCGGCCTTGCCCTTGACCGGGGCGGCGGCCGCGGCGGCCTGGGTGGGGGAGACGGCCTCGGATTCGAGCAGCACCGTCCGGCGCGGCGTCCCGTACTTCTCCGCGATCCCGCCGAGCTCGTCGGAGACGAGGCCGCGCAGCAGTTCCGGGGAGTCCAGGATGGCCTGCAGTTCGGCGATCTCGCGCCGCAGCTCGTCCTGTTCCTTCTCCAGTTCGATCCGGGAGTACTTGGTCAGCTGCCGCAGCCGCAGCTCCAGGATGTAGTTGGCCTGGATCTCGGAGAGGTCGTAGATGGACATCAGCCGGGTCCGGGCCGCGGCCGCCTCGTCCGAGGAACGGATGATCTGGATGACCTCGTCGATGTCGACGATCGCGATCAGCAGGCCCTCCACCAGGTGCAGCCGGTCCTGCTTCTTCGCCAGCCGGAACGCGGTGCGCCGGCGGACCACGGTGATGCGGTGGGTGACGTAGACGCTGAGCAGTTCAAGGAGGCCCAGGGTCTGCGGCTGGCCGTCCACCAGGGTGACGTTGTTGATGCCGAAGGAGTCCTCCATCGGCGTGTAGCGGTACAGCTGCTGCAGCACGGCGTTGGGGTTGAAGCCGTTCTTCAGCTCAATCACCAGGCGCAGCCCGTGCTTGCGGTCGGTGAGGTCCACGATGTCGCTGATGCCCGAGAGTTTTTTGCCGTTGACGGCGTCCTTGATCTTCTCGATCACCTTTTCCGGGCCCACCATGTATGGCAGTTCTGTGACCACCAGGCCGGTGCGGCGGGCCGAGAGCTGCTCGACGTCGACCTTCGCCCGGGTCTTGAATGAGCCGCGGCCGGTGGCGTAGGCGTCCCGGATGCCGTCCAGGCCCACGATCCGGCCGCCCGTGGGCAGGTCCGGGCCGGGGACGAACTTCATCACGTCCTCCAGCGTGGCGTCCGGGTGCGCGATCAGGTGCCGCGCCGCCGCGATGACCTCGCCGAGGTTGTGCGGGGCCATATTGGTGGCCATGCCGACGGCGATGCCGGTGGCGCCGTTGACCAGCAGGTTCGGGAACGCCGCCGGCAGCACGTCCGGCTGGGTGAGCTGGTTGTCGTAGTTCGGGACGAAGTCGACGACGTCCTCGTCCAGGTGGTCGGTCAGAGTCAGCGCCGCCGCCGCGAGCCGGGCCTCCGTGTACCGGGGCGCGGCCGGACCATCGTCGAGAGAACCGAAGTTGCCGTGCCCGTCGATCAGGGGCAGCCGCAGCGAGAAGTCCTGCGCCATGCGGACCATCGCGTCGTAGATGGCGGTGTCGCCGTGCGGGTGCAGCTTGCCCATCACCTCGCCCACCACGCGGGCGCTCTTGACGTGGCCGCGGTCCGGGCGCAGGCCCATCTCGCTCATCATGTAGAGGATGCGCCGCTGCACCGGCTTCAGGCCGTCGCGGGCGTCCGGGAGCGCCCGGGAGTAGATCACCGAGTAGGCGTACTCCAGGAAGGACCCTTCCATCTCGGAGGTGACATCGATGTCGACGATGTTCTCGTGATAATCCTGGGCTTCCCCTGCCGGGGGCGTGGTTTGGCGGCGTGCCATGGGGCTGGTGGGTCCTTCTGCGTGGTGCTCAACGGGTGCTGCGTAAGTTTATGGCTAGGCTAAGCCTATGGTGGATCAGCCCGTGGACGGCGTATATCCGGAACATTGGGAAGCCGATGTCGTGCTGCGCGACGGCGGCACTGCCCACCTGCGGCCCATCCACGCCGCCGACTCCGACGCCGTGCAGGCCTTCCACGTCGGCCAGTCGCAGAAGTCCATCTACATGCGCTTCTTCGCTTTCAAGTCCAAGCTCTCCAGCAAGGAACTCAAGCGCTTCACCGAGGTCGATTACAAGGACCGGGTGGCGCTGGTGATCACCATCGGCGGCGACATCATCGGCATCGGCCGCTACGACCGGCTCGATGACCCGGCCGAGGCGGAGGTGGCCTTCAACATCGCCGACGCCCACCAGGGCCGCGGCATCGGCTCCATCCTGCTCGAACACCTCGCCGCCGCCGCCCGGGAAAACGGCATCCGCAAGTTCAGTGCCGAGGTGCTGCCGGAGAACCGCAAGATGCTGATGGTCTTCTCCGACGCCGGCTACGACGTCAAGCGGCACTTCGACGACGGCGTCGTCAGCCTCGAATTCAACATCGACCCCACGGACAAGTCCCGCGCCGTGATGGAATCCCGCGAGCACCGCGCCGAGGCCCGCAGCATCCAGGAGCTGCTGGCCCCCGACTCGGTCGCCGTGATCGGCGCCAGCCGCCGCTGGGGGACCGTGGGCTACCAGCTGCTTGAACACATCATCGAGGGCGGCTTCACCGGTCCGGTCTATGCGATCAACCCCGAGGCGCTGGAACTGGCCGGCATGCTCTCCTTCGCCCGGCTCTCCGAGGTGCCGGGCCCGGTGAAGCTCGCTATCATCGCCGTGCCCTACGACGAGGTCCCCAAGGTGGTGCAGGAGTGCGGCGAGGCCGGGGTCAAGGGCATCGTGGTGGCCACCGCCGGCTACGCCGACGACGGCGAACGCGGCCTGGCGCGGCAGCGGGAACTGGTCCGCCAGGCCCGGGCCAACGGCATGCGGGTGATCGGCCCGGCGTCGCTCGGGATCGTCAACACCAACCCCGCCGTCTCCCTCAACGCCTCGATGGCCCCCTCGCTGGCCCGCCGCGGCGGCCTGGGACTGTTCAGCCAGTCCGCGGCGATCGGCGTCTCGCTCTACGCCGCGTCCAGCCGCCGCCGGGTGGGGATCTCCACCTTCCTCTCCGCCGGCAACCGCGCCGACGTCTCCGGCAACGACCTGATGCAGTTCTGGGAGGACGATGCGGACACCACCGCCGTCGGGCTCTACCTCGAATCGATCGGCAACCCGCGCAAGTTCTCCCGCCTGGCCCGCCGGCTGGCGCGCACCAAGCCCGTGATCGTTGCCAAGTCCGATGCGATGGGCCTGAACCTGCCGCCCGGCCACTCGGTCCGGACCACGCAGGCGCCGCCGGAGGCGCTCGATGCCATGATGCGCCAGGCCGGCGTGATCCGGGTGGGGACCATCGAGGAACTCATGGACGTCGCCCAGATCGTCTCCAGCCAGCCGCTGCCGCAGGGCCCCGGCGTGGCCGTATTCAGCAACTCCCGGGCCCTCGGCAAGGTGGTCTCGGACAGCGCCGAGGCCGCCGGGCTCGGCGTCGAGCGGATCGTCGCCGACGTCGACCTGGACACCGGAATGTCCCGCGCCCTCCCGGCGCTGCGCCGCAGCCTGCAGGAAACCCTGACGCTGGAGAACGTGCACGCCGTAGTCGTGGCGCTGCTGCCCGCCCGGGGCCTGACCGTGGAGAAGATCGGCGCCGTGCTGGCCGAATGCTCGGCCGCCGCCGGCAAACCCGTGGTGGCCGCCTTCACCGGCATCCTGGACCCCTCCATCTACGTCGAAGGCATGGTGGGCGACGCCGGCGAGGCCCCGCCCGTGCCCTGTTACTCGAACCCGGGCGCCGCCGTCGCCGCCCTGGCCGCCGTCGTCCGCTACGCCCAGTGGAAGGTCCGGGACCAGGGCCTCTTCGTCGAGCCCGAGGGCTGCGACCCCGACGCCGCGCACCACGACCTCGAAGAACTGCTGCGTCCCGTCGGCGGTGAGCAGCTGGTCCGGCTGGACCCGGCCGCCGCGGACCGGCTGCTGGGCCACTACGGCATCCACGTTCTGCCCTCGACGGGGTTCGAGACCGACGACGACGCCGTCGCCGCGGCCGAGAGGCTCGGCTGGCCGGTGGCGATCAAGACCACCGACCCGGCGCTCCGGCACCGGCTGGACCTGGGCGGGGTGCGGCTGGACATCCAGGACGCCGACTCGCTGCGGGCCAACATCGCCCAGATGCGCCGGTCCCTGCAACGCTACGGCTCGCCCTCCCTGGAGGTGCAGACCATGGCGCCGGTGGGCCAGGCGTGCACCTTCCGGGCCATCGAGGACCCGCTGCTGGGACCGGTGGTCTCCTTCGGCCTCGCCGGGGACGCAGTGAACCTGCTGGACGACTGGGCGCACCGCGTGCCACCGCTCTCCGGCTCGGACGTACACGACTTCATCCGCTCACCCCGGGCCTCGCGGAAGCTCTTCGGCTACCAGGGGCTGCCCGCCGTCGACGTTGCCGCGCTGGAGGACCTCGCGGCCCGGCTCACCCGGCTCAAGGACAACCACCCGGAAATCGCCCTCGTGGAGTTCAACCCGGTCCTCGCGGGCACCGAGGGGGCGGTGATCCTCGCCGCCGACGTGCGGATCGCCAACGCCGCCCAGCGCACCGACACGGCCCGGCGTGCCATGCGCGCCTGAGGCTCCGGACCGCCCCGGCGTTGTCCACATCGGGGCGCCGCGGTTAGCAAGTGACTAGCCGATCTGTGAAAATGGAACCCATGACCTCCCAGCCCCCAGCATCCCAGCCACAGGCTTCCCTCTCCGCCCGCCACGGTGCGCCGCACGCCGGCCTGCACGACCACAGCGCGCAGGGACAGAGCCTCACGGATGCGCTGGAGCAGGCCGGCTTCTACCCGCGGCTGGTCGCCGACGTAGTGGCCGATGCCCTCGACGGGCGGGACTGCGTCTCCCACCTGGTGCACCTCGAAACCCACTTCGACCGGGCCGAGGTCCGCCGCCACATCACCGTGCTGGTGCTTACCGAGGACATGCTGGTCATCACCCACGTGGACGACCAGCAGCTGGACGAGGCCGGCGAGCAGATGGTCGCCCAGGTCTCCACCGAGTCCGTCCCGGTGGCCCAGATCCGCTCCGTGGTGCTCAGTTACATCTACGCCCAGCCGCAGGATTACAAGCCCTCGGACCCGGTCCGCGAACTCACGCTTTCCATCGCCTGGTCGGGTGGCCAGCGGCTGGACATGGGCCCGGCCAGCTGCGGGGACCCCCAGTGCGAGGCGGACCACGGTTACAGCGGTACCATCGCCCAGGAGGACATCGTCCTGCGGATCAGCGCCGAGGCGGACGGCCTCCAGGCGGTCCAGGACGCCAAGCTCTTCGCCCGCGCCCTGCGCGCCGTGAACACCGGATCCGGTGCCCCGGCCGGCCACGGCGTCTCCACCCTGCCGCCGCGCTCCCGCGCCGGCGTCTTCGCCAACCGCCTGAGCCGCGGCCATCAGCGCTGAGATGGGCGCCGACAGCACCGCCGGTTCCGCATCGGTTTCGGGCGGCTCCGCCCTGTCCACCGGCCCAGCTTTGCCCTCGCCGCCGGCCTACGGCAGGAAGTCCATCGCCGAGGTTTTCGGCAGCGCGGCGGCCAGCATCGGTGTGCCAGGCTTTGAGAACCGGCTGTCGCTGCCCCCGGCGCGGCGGGTCTGCGTGGTCCTGGCCGACGGCCTGGGCCGGCAGCTGCTGAAGCAGCGCGCCGCCCACACGCCGTTCCTGCGCTCGGTGCTCCAGTCCGGGCAGGGTGAGGTCCCCGCCGGCGTCGATGCAGCCTTCCCGTCCACCACCGCGGCGTCGCTGGCCAGCTTCGGCACCGGCCGCTCCGCCGGCCAGCATGGCATGGTGGGATACGACGTCGTGGATCCGGACCAGGACCGCGTGGTCAACATGCTCAGCAACTGGGACGACGGCGTGGACCCGCGCCGCTGGCAGCCGTTGCCTACCGTGTTCGAACGCGCCGCGCAGCACGCCGACGTCAGCACCGTCGCCCTGCCCCGCTTCAGTGACTCCGCCATGACCCAGGCGGCCCTGCGCGGCGGCCGGTTCATCGCGGGCACCACCGCGCACGCGCGCACCGCCGCCGCTGCCGAGGCGATGGCCGGGGCGGAGACCGCGCTGATGTACTTCTACGTGCACGAGCTGGACAAAGCCGGCCACCGCTATGGTGCCGCATCGGCCCAGTGGGAACACCAGCTGGAGGAGCTCGACGCGACCGTCAGCCGGCTGAACTCGACACTGCCCCCGGGGACCACCGTGCTGGTCACGGGCGACCACGGAATGGTGGACGTGCCCGAGTCCCAGCGTCTGGACTACTCCGCCGAACCGGCCCTGATTGAGGGTGTCCGGCACACCGCAGGCGAGCCCCGGATGGTCCACCTCTACCTGGAGGAGGATGCGGGGGAGGCCGGTAGCAACCGGCTGGTGGCGGCCTGGCGGGCGCGGTTCGGCGAGCGGATCTGGGCTTTTACCCGCGAGGAGGCCATTGCGGCGGGGCTGTTTGGCGACGTGCGCGACGCCGTCGGGCCCCGGATCGGGGACGTGATGATTGCCGCCCGCGACACCCTGGCGCTTTATGACACCCGGCGGGTCCCCGCGCGGGCGCTGGAGGTGGTGGGCCAGCACGGCTCGCTGACCAAGGCCGAGCGGGAAGTCCCGCTGCTGTGCTTCAGCGCCGCCGGCAAGTCCGGCAGCCCCAAGGCCCGGCGCCGCTAACAATCCGTAGCGGGGCCGGCGACAGGTCGATCACTCGGTGGCTACTCGCTGCGGGTGCCGAAGACGATGTCGTCCCAGCTGGGCACGCTGGAGCGCTTGGGTTTGGCCGGCTGGCGTTCGGGCGTCTCCGCTGCACGCTCGGCCCGCGCCTCCGACCGGGACAGTTCCGGAGTGCGGTTGCCGGCGGGGATGATGCTGTCCGGGGTGCGGGGCTGCTCGGGGGACTCCGGCCGGGCCGCGCGCCGGGAGGTTCCGCCGCCAAGCAGTTCGTCGAGTCCAGGGCTCGACGTCGGCCCCTGGCCGTTGCCGCGCACCGGGCGCAGCTGCGACGCCGCGATGGTGATTTCCCGGGTTTCCGTGCTGACCCCGTCGTGCAAACGCAGCGCGTCGCCGGCGTCTGCGGCATCGTGCCGCGGCGCCAGCGTCAGCCGTGAGAGCATCGAGGGCCGGGCATCGCGGCGGCGGGTGAAGGCATCCGGCCCGGGAATGGAATGCGGCTCAGCCGTGGGCACCGGAGTGGCGGACGTCTCCGGCTCGACGGTCTTGTCGGCGTCGGCGGCTTCCGTCTCGCTGGTGGCATCCGTGCCGCTGCCGTTGAGAGTGTGAAGGTCGGCGTCATCGGAGGTACCGGCGTCGGACGCGGTGACTGTGTCGCTTTCACTGTCGGAGGCATCGCCCGGGGCGGGGACCTCGGAGGGCCGAGGGTGGGCCGCCGGGACGCCCTGGCTCAGCATGAGCGCCAGCGCGTCATCCGCGTCCTCGTCCACCCCGATCCGGTGCCCGCGGCGGGAGCGGAGCATGTCCAGCAGTCCGTCGTTGTCCCGGTCCTGGCGGGAATCCCCGGGCAGTGACCTGTCGGCGGGGACGATGCTGAGCTGCGCCGTCGCCGTGCGCGCGGCGGCCTCGGCGTCGGTCTCGAAATCGAAGGGCCGGTCGGAAACGGCCGAGAGTCGGCGGGACGGGACGGGCCCGTCCATCGGCTCGAGTTCGCTGAGCTGCTGCGCCCAGCGGTTCGCGTTCTGCAGGGACTTCAGCGCCGGGCTGAACGTCCACGTGGCGGGCGGTTCCTCGCCGATGGCGGTGTGGCCGCCGGCCGGCAGCGAGAAGGCTGCCACCACGTTCCACAGTCCGTCGGGGCGCCGCCAGGAGTCCCATTCCACGGTCTCCGGCGCGACGCCGTAGGCGCGGAGCCGGTGGCTGACCATTTCCTCCAGGGTGGCGGGCTGGTCGCCGAAGTGCGAGCGGTAACCCTCGTGGCCCGCGGTGGGGGAGGCAACCTCGATCCGGCGCGCCTGCTGGGCGACGTATTCGCGCTCGGCCAGCACCGGACCTTCATAGCGCTCAACCTTGGCCAGCGGCATGCCGGAGAGCTCGGCGACCTCCGCGGCAGTTGCGCCGCTCCGGATCCGGGCCTGGATATCCCGCGGGGACATGGCTATGGGCTCCGGCGCCGGGCCCGGGGCAGTCTTCGAGGGCCGGTTCACGGCAGCCCGAAGCGTTTCATCGATCGGCAGCTGGAACATCTCGCCGCCGGCGCCACTGAACAGGAGATGCTCTCCATCGTCGTGGACGCCTACAAGCCGTAGATCCTGCATACAAATCCTCCACCCTGGCATTGCTAACACTCGAAACTCTGCCACTGCCGGGGACCAAAAGCGGTGAAGAGGGAGGGCGCGCCGCGAATTTCCGGCATTTTCCGCCCTTCACGGGCCCCGTCGGCCGGCATTGCGTGAACGCCCGGGACCCCACGTCCCGACCGCGTCCGCCGGACTCTGGCGCGCTGAACCCGCGTAGGCAAGAATGACCCGACGCCGGGCACAAAAAACACCCGTCCGGCGTTGACGCCGGTGAACCGGACCCGGACCGGCCGGGGAAGAGCAAGACCCCGGCGGACGGCGACGGCGACGACCCCCAACAAGTGCGGAGTGTGAGCGAAAAGTAATGGCGACAGACTACGACGCGCCGCGGAAGAGCGAAGAGGACCTCAACGAAGACTCTATCGAGGAACTGAAGTCCCGTCGGACCGAGAAGCCCTCCGCGGTGGTGGACGAGGACGAGACCGATCTGGCCGAGGGGTACGAGCTCCCCGGCGCGGACCTCTCCGGTGAGGAGCTGCTGGTCCGGGTGATGCCCGCCCAGGCGGACGAATTCACCTGTGCGTCCTGTTTCTTGGTCCGGCACCGCTCCCAGATCGCCCGGGAAAAGGACGGCCTGAAGTACTGCGTGGAGTGCGAGGGCTGAGGCAACCCCTCGAAGCGCCCCGGCGGCGGATGAGCGGCTAAGGGGTCCGGGGGTTGGCAGCTCAGCGGATTAGCGCTTCAGCGCGGCGACGAACTCGGCGGGATGGCGGGTCGAGGCCAGCCAGTACGGTGTGCGGTCCATCGGGTCGGTGATCTCGATCCGCACGACCGGGTCGATCCAGCCGCGGATGCACATGAAGGCCAGCCCGTTGAGCCGGGGGCCACGTTCCGCCGTCGCCTCCCCGCCCTTGAAGGCCTCCACGGTGCCGACGAAGCGGCGCTCGATCGTCGCCCGGCCCACGCGCAGGGTTCCCGCGGTGACCTGAAGGGACGGGGTGGAGACGATCAACAGCACGGCCAGGATCACGAACAGCACCACCGCCGCGGTGATGCCCGCGGTCATGCTGATCGGAGCGAACACCAGGATGCCGGCCGCCGACAGTCCCGCCGCCACCAGCCAGATCCAGAAGCTCGGCCACAGCTTTTCGCTGAACAGGACGGTGGATTCGTCGGGGGTCTGGTTGGAGGCAGGCACAGCGGCGCTGGATTCGGGCATGAGGCCAGCTTTCCACTTTTCCCGGGCTATTTCACCTTGGCGGGACGTCCCGGGAGTGCCCCGACGCCCGGGCCCGCAAGGCATCATCCCGCCCGGCGCCTCGGTAGGCCGAACCTTTCCGCTGGCGTTACAGTGGGGGACTGTGACTGAAGAAACAACCCCCGCACCCGCCGGCCAGGGTCCTACCCTGACGGTCCAGCTGAAGATGCTCGACGACGGGTTGGAACCGCCGTCATACGCGCACCCCGGCGACGCAGGCGCGGACCTGCGCGCCCGCGAGGACGTCGTCCTGGAACCCGGCGACCGGAAACTGGTGCCCACCGGTGTCGCCATCGCGTTGCCTGTCGGCTACGTGGCGCTGATCCACCCGCGCTCGGGCCTCGCCACCAAGCACGGCCTGACCGTGGTGAACGCCCCCGGCACCGTCGACGCCGGCTACCGCGGAGAAATTGCGGTAACCCTGTTGAACACGGACCGCTCCGAGTCCATCGAGCTGCGGCGCGGCGATAGAATTGCCCAAATGGTCATCCAGCGTGTGGAGCACGCGGAGTTCGTTCCGGTCCAGGAGCTCAGCGATTCGGTCCGCGGCACCGGCGGGTTCGGTTCCACCGGCGGGTTCGGCGCGACGCAGGCCTGACCGGTCCCAGCTACACCGCCCGGCCCGTCAGGCCGGCACACCCGGTCCGTCCCGGACGAGCAGCGGCGGAACACTACGAAGGAGACAACCCCATGGTTTTTGGGCGTGGCAGGAAAGCCAAGCAGGAACAGCCGAGCGGGGCCGTCGAGGCACCGGAGACCGGCGCCGACGCCGCCGCGGACACGGCCGTCCGCGGGTCCGGCCCGTACGACGTCTCGGAGATTGAGAACCAGGACGGCTACGTCGACCTCGGCGCCCTGCTGATCGCGCCGCGGGAGAACCTGCAGCTGCGGCTTGAGGTCGAGGAGGCCACCCAGCGCGTCGTCGCCGTGACCATGGACCTGGAGGGCTCCAGCCTGCAGCTGCAGGCCTTCGCGGCGCCCCGGTCCGAAGGACTGTGGGACGAGATCCGCGAGCAGATCGGCCAGTCCGTCGGAAGCCAGGGCGGCCAGGTCGAGGAGATCGAGGGCCACTTCGGCATCGAACTCGTCGCGAAGCTCCCCGCCGGCGACGGCAGCGAGGGCTACCGGGTGGCCCGCTTCATCGGCGTCGACGGCCCGCGCTGGTTCCTGCGCGGCGTGCTCGGCGGGGAAGCGGCCATTGACCGGGAAGCCTCCCGGGACCTGGAGGACCTGTTCCGCAAGATCGTCGTGGTGCGCGGGGACAACCCGATGCCGCCGCGGGACCTGCTGCAGCTGCGCCTGCCCAAGGACACCAGCGCCACGGCCCCCGGCCCGGCCGGACGCCCCACCCTGGACCAGCCCGAACGCGGACCGGAGACCACCCAGATTGGGTGACGCCCCCGGAGGCCTGTCCTCCGACGCCGTCCCGGTCCGCGGCCTGCCCGAGCGCGGCCGCGTCCTCTGCCGCGGCTTCATCGAATCCGTCACCTACGCCCCCGCGGGCGAGGTGGCGGCATTCACAGCGATCATCACGGACCACGACGCCCCGGCGGCGAGGCCCCGCCGCGTCACGGCCGACGCCGCACCGCCCACCGCCCGTCGCCGACGCCAGGTGGCAGCGGACCGGCTCCGCGTGGTGTGGCTGGGCCGCCGGCGCATCCCGGGCGTCCACGCCGGACTGGAGCTGAAGCTGGAGGGGATGGTTACCGTCCGCGACGGCCTGCCCACCATGTTCAACCCGCGCTACGAAATCCTGTCCCGCCTGGAGGAACACTGACCATGCCCGAGACCTCCCCGTTCCAGGACCCCCGCCCGCGCGAATCCCAGCCCGGTTCCACCCGGCCCCCTGAGTCGCAGCCCGCGGGCACCCAGCCCACCGCGGCCCAGCTCGCCGAGGACTACGCCGCGAAGGCGGGCCTGCACCGCACCAGCAACGGCAACATCGACGTGCTGAAAAGCGCCGGCGGTGTCCAGGGCCTGGCCGAGAGCATCCTGCCCGGCCTGGTCTTCCTGATCGTCTTCACGGTGTCCCGGGAGCTGACCCCGGCGCTGGTGGCCGCCCTCGCCGTCGCCGCCGCCTTCACCGTCGCCCGGCTTGTCCAGCGCAAGCCGCTGACCCAGGCGCTGGCCGGCATTGCCGGCGTCGGCCTCTCCGCCTGGCTGGCCAACACCACGGGCAAGGCCGAGGACTTCTACGTCCTGGGCTTCTTCACCAACCTGGGCTACATCGTGGCGATGAGCATCTCGATCGCCGTCCGCTGGCCGATCGCCGGGCTGCTGTTCGGCTTCATCCGCAACGAGGGACTGCACTGGCGCAAGGACCCGGCCCGCGTGAAGGCCTACCGGATCGGCACCTGGGTGATCATCACGGTTCTGGCCCTGCGCCTGCTGGTCCAGGTGCCGCTGTACTACATGGGGGAGCAGGGCCTCGCCGCCCTCGCCACTACCCGGCTGCTGATGGGCGCCCCGCTCTACATCCTGGGCCTCTGGGTCGCCTGGCTCCTGACCCGGCCCGCCGCCCCCGCGACCGAGACTTCCGCGGAACCCAACTAGCTCGCAGCTGAGGCCGTTATGAATGCTCATAACGGCCTCAGCTGCGAGTTAGTTGGGTCGGCCCGCGGTCGGCCCGTAGGCGGTTAGGGGCCTAGCCGTCGAAGCCGTCGTCTTCGATGGCGTGGCTGTGCGCGGGCTGGCCGGAGCGGCCGTCGGACCCATCGCCGGACCCGGCTGCGGCATCCGCAGCGGCGTCGCCTTCGCCGGCATCCGGGGCCGAGAGCAGGGCCCGCAGCTCGTCCTCCGCGGCGATTGTGGTGACGAAGAACAGCTCGTCGCCGCCGTCGATGACGTCGTCCCGGCTGGGGGTAATGGGGGCCTGGTCGCGGAGGATTGCCACCAGGGTCGCGTCCTCGGGCCATTCAATGGCGCCCACCGTCAGGCCGATCACGTGCGAATCGTGCGGCACGGTGAATTCCACCAGCGAGGAGACGCCGGTCTGCAGCGTCAGCAGCCGGACCAGGTCGCCGATCTCCACGGCCTCCTCCACCAGCGCCGTCATCAGCTGCGGGGTGTTGACCGCGACGTCGACGCCCCAGGAATCGTCGAACATCCAGTCGTTCTTCGGGTTGTTCACCCGGCCCACGGTGCGGCCCACGCCGAACTCGGTCTTGGCCAGCAGCGAGACCACCAGGTTGACCTTGTCGTCGCCGGTGGCGGAGACGACGACGTCGGCGTCCTCCAGGCGGGCGTCCTTGAGGGTGCTGAGCTCGCAGGCGTCGCCCACCAGCCAGTGCGCGCCGCGCAGGCCGCTGCGGCCGATCACCTCCGGCTTGAGGTCGATCAGCAGAATTTCGTGCTTGTGCGAGAGCAGTTCGCGGGCAATCGAGGAACCGACGCTGCCGGCACCGACGATGACGACCTTCACTTAGGACTCCTTGGCGGGGGATTTGGCGAGGATGTGGGCCACCTCGGAGGTGCGGTCCACGCTGAGCATGGCGTGGACGGTGTCGCCGTCCTGCAGCGACATGCCGGGCGTCGGGAGCATCCCCTCGCCGAAGCGGGTGAGGTAGGCGATGCGGATGTCCGCGGCCTTCTCAATGGCGGTCAGCGGGTGGCCGACCCAGCCGGCGTCGAGGTCCACCTCGGCCAGCACCAGACGGCCGGAGGGGTCGCGGAAGTCACCGGCGAGGTGCTGCTCGGGCAGGATCCGGCGCAGCACCTGGTCGGCGCTCCAGCGCACGGCGGCGACCGTGGGGATGCCCAGGCGCTGGTAGATCTCAGCCCGGCCCGGGTCGTAGATGCGGGCCACCACGTGCGGGACGTGGAAAGTTTCCCGGGCCACGCGGGTGGCCAGGATGTTGGAGTTGTCACCGCTGGAGACGGCGGCGAAGGCGTAGGCCTCCTCGACGCCGGCGCGCTTGAGCGTTTCGCGGTCAAAGCCGACGCCGGTGACCTTACGGCCGGTGAAGCCGGTGCGGAGCCTCCGGAAGGCACGGTCGTCCTGGTCGATGATGGCGACCGAGTGGCCGGCGTCCTCAAGGGTGTGCGCCAGGGTGGCACCCACCCGGCCGCAACCCATGATCACGAAGTGCGCCACATGTGCCTCCTAAAGCGTCTGTCTCACGTTGCTGCGTAAACTCTACCGGCCACCGGGGCCCGGCAGCCGCGCCCCGGCCGCCATGACATCGGGTGCGAATCAGACTAACTTTGTCTGGTGCTGACAATTTTCAATGCCGTGAAGCGGGTGCTGGTGGGGCGTCCCTTCCGCAACGACCGTCTGGCCCACACGTTGCTGCCGAAGCGGATCGCGCTTCCGATCTTCGCCTCGGACGCGCTGTCCTCGGTGGCGTACGCCCCGGACGAAATCCTGCTGACCCTGGCCCTGGCCGGCGTCAGCGCGGTGGCTTTCTCGCCGTGGGTGGGCCTGGCGGTGATGGTGGTGCTGCTGACGGTGGTGGCCTCCTACCGGCAGAACGTCCACGCGTACCCCTCCGGCGGCGGCGACTACGAGATCGCCAACGAGAACCTCGGCAAGTACGCGGGCCTGACCGTGGCCTCGGCCCTGCTGGTGGACTACGTCCTGACCGTTGCGGTGTCCATGTCCTCGGCCGCGGCGTACCTGACCACTGCCGTGCCCTCGCTGCACGGCCAGCAGGCCGCGATCGCCACCATCGGCGTCGTGATCCTGGCCCTGGTGAATCTTCGCGGCATCCGCGAGGCCGGTAGCGTCTTCGCCGTCCCCACCTATATCTTCATGGTCTCCATCCTCGGCATGACCGCCGTCGGCGTCTTCCAGGCCGTCACCGGCCAGCTGGGCCAGGCGCCGTCCGCCGAGTTCCAGATTGTCCCGGCGCCCGGCTTCGACGAGGGCCTGGTGGGCCTGACCGGCGCGTTCCTGCTGCTGCGGGCCTTCTCCTCCGGCGCCGCCGCCCTCACCGGCGTCGAAGCGATCAGCAACGGCGTACCCAACTTCAAGAAGCCCAAGAGCAAGAACGCCGCCACCACGCTGCTGCTCCTCGGCGTCATCGCGGCGTCCATGCTGGCCGGCATCATCTACCTGGCCAACGCCACCAAGGTGCACATCGTGCAGGACCCGGCCAAGGAGTTCCTGCTCAACGGCCAGCCCGTGGACGAGGGCTATATCCAGAACCCGGCGATCAGCCAGATCGCGCAGACCGTCTTCGGCGCCGGTTCCATCCCGTTCTACATCGTGGTGGCCGCCACCGGCGTCATCCTCGTCTTCGCCTCCAACACGGCGTTCAACGGCTTCCCGGTGCTCGGCTCCATCCTGGCCCAGGACGGCTACCTACCCCGCCAGCTCCGCACCCGCGGCGACCGGCTGGCCTTCAGCAACGGCGTACTCGCCCTCGCCGCCGGCGCGCTGGTACTGATCATCTCCTTCAACGCCGACGTCACCAAGCTGATCCAGCTCTACATCGTGGGCGTCTTCATCTCCTTCACCCTCAGCCAGCTCGGCATGATCCGGCACTGGGGCCGCGAGCTGAAGCTCGCCAAGGACCCGGCCGCGAAGCTGCGGATGCTCAAGTCCCGCACCATCAACACCATCGGCTTCGGCATGACCGGCCTGGTGCTGGTGATCGTGCTGATCACGAAGTTCGAACAGGGCGCCTGGATCGCCCTGCTGGCCATGTTCATCCTGTTCCTGATCATGTGGAGCATCCGGGCGCACTATGACAACGTCGCCAAGGAACTCGCCGTGGACGAGGACTCCTCGCCGCGCGCCCTGCCGACCCGCGTCCACGCCGTGCTGCTGGTCTCCCACGTCCGCAAGCCCGTGCTCCGCGCCCTGGCCTACGCCCGCGCGTCCCGGCCCTCCCGGCTGGACGCCATCACCGTGGACATCAGCCCGGAGGAGACCGAGCAGACCCTCGCGGACTGGGAGAAGCTGGACATCCCGGTGCCCATCACGGTGCTGGCCAGCCCGTTCCGCGAGACGGTCACGCCCATCATGGAGTACATCAAGAACATGCGCCGGGACTCACCCCGTGACCTGATCGTGGTGTACATCCCGGAGTATGTGGTGGGCAAGTGGTGGGAGCAGCTGGTGCACAACCAGACCGCCCTGCGGATCAAGACCCGGCTGCACTTCGAACCCGGAGTGATGGTCGCCAGCGTGCCGTGGCAGCTGAAATCGTCCGAAGAAGCCAAGAGACTGCAGGATATTCAATGAGCACCGACCCCCGGACCCCCGCCGCCACCGAACTGGTCGTCGACGTCGGCCGGGTGGCCCACGGCGGCCACGCCGTGGCCCGGCACGAGGGCCGGGTCATCTTCGTCCGGCACGGCATCCCGGGGGAGAAGGTCCGCATCAGGCTCACCGACGACGCCGAGGGCGCCAAGTTCTGGCGCGGCGACGTCATCGAGGTGCTCGAGGCCTCCGAGGACCGGGTGGAGCACTTCTGGCACGCCGCTGACGCGCGCCGCGCCTGGGCCCACGGCCACCCGCCGGTGGGCGGGGCCGAACTGGGCCACATCTCCCTGCCCCGCCAGCGCCGGCTGAAGGCCGAGGTGCTGGCCGAGCAGCTGCACCGCCTCGCCGGCATCGACACCCACGCCCTGGCCGGCCTCCCGGGCGCCGGCCGCGTCGAGGCGGTGGGGGAGGACGCGACCTCGGCGGCGCCGGGCCTAGGCTGGCGCACCCGCACCGGCTTCGCGATGACCCCGTCCGGCCAGCTGGGCATGCACGCCTACCGTTCCGACGCCGTCCTCGCCGTCCGCGAGATGCCGCTGGCCGTGGACGGCATCAACGACCTCCGCCTCTGGGACCACGATCTGCAGGGCATCGAACGGATCGAGGTCGCGGCCCCGGCCAACGGCTCCCGGCCACTGGTGCTGCTGGTCCCCGCACCCGGCACCCGCCCGCAGCGGGTCGCCGCCATCGCGGCCCGCCTCCCGGAGACGGTCTCCGTCGCCCGGCTGGATCCCGCCACCGGTGAGGTCACCCAGCTGCGCGGCCGCACCTGGGTGCAGGAAACCGCCGCCGGCCACGACTTCCGCGTCACCGGCGACGGCTTCTGGCAGATCCACCGCCACGCCCCCGAAACACTGGTGGGCGCGGTCAAGGAGGCCCTGCACGACGGCGGGTACCTCGCCCCCGGCTCGGCCGTGGCGGACCTGTACGCCGGTGCCGGACTCTTCACCGCCGCGCTGGCCGACGCCGTCGGTGTCACCGGCTCCGTGCTGTCCGTCGAAGGATCGCCCGGCACCAGCAGGGACGCCCGCAAGAACCTGCACCACGCCCCGCAGGTAGAAATCGTCCAGGGCAAGGTCGAACGGGTGCTGCGGCAGAAACCGCGCAGCTTCGACGCGCTGATCCTTGATCCGCCCCGGGCCGGCGCCGGCAAGGCCGTGGTCAGCCAGCTGGTGGACTCCGCGCCGCGCGCGATCGCCTACGTCTCCTGCGACCCGGCGTCGTTCGCCCGCGACGTCGGCTACTTCCAGCAGCGGGGCTGGGCACTGAGGTCCCTACGCGGGCTCGACCTGTACCCGCATACGCACCACCTGGAGACGGTGGCGTTGCTGACTCCCGGGGGCCCGGACCACTAGGATGGGCGGAGTAGTCCGACGTCGCGCGGGCTCAGCACCCCGTTTCCCGACGGTCCCGCGGAGAACATCCCGCTCCGGACCGTCCCGGCCGGCTTGTCCGGCAGCTGGTTAGGCTTGCCTAACTAGCTTAGGGGTCTGCGGCGCGACAAAGATGAAACAGTTGCGAGAGGAGTCCTGCGATGAGCATTGTGGACAGCTTCGGTGCAAAAGGCAAACTTAATGTAGCCGGTACCGAATACGAGATTTTCCGGTTGAACTCCGTCGAAGGCGCAGACAGCCTTCCGTTCAGCCTCAAGGTGTTGCTTGAAAACCTGTTGAGGACCGAGGACGGCGCCAACATCACGGCCGACCACGTCCGCGCCCTGGCCGGCTGGGATCCCAACGCCGAGCCCGACACTGAAATCCAGTTCACGCCGGCGCGCGTGATCATGCAGGATTTCACCGGCGTGCCCTGCGTTGTCGACCTCGCCACCATGCGCGAGGCCGTCAAGGACCTCGGCGGCGACCCCACCCGGGTGAACCCGCTGGCACCGGCCGAACTGGTCATCGACCACTCCGTGCAGATCGACGCCTTCGGCAACTCCGGCGCACTGGAGCGCAACATGGAGATCGAGTACCAGCGCAACGGCGAGCGGTACCAGTTCCTCCGGTGGGGCCAGACCGCGTTCGACGACTTCAAGGTCGTCCCGCCGGGAACCGGCATCGTGCACCAGGTCAACATCGAATACCTGGCCCGCACCGTCATGACCCGCGAGGTTGACGGCACCCTGCGCGCCTACCCGGACACCTGCGTCGGCACCGACTCCCACACCACCATGGTCAACGGCCTGGGCGTGCTCGGCTGGGGCGTCGGCGGCATCGAGGCCGAGGCAGCCATGCTCGGCCAGCCCGTCTCCATGCTGATCCCGCGCGTCGTCGGCTTCAAGCTGACCGGCTCCATCCCGGCCGGCGCCACCGCCACCGACGTGGTGCTCACCATCACCGAGATGCTGCGCCAGCACGGCGTGGTCGGCAAGTTCGTCGAGTTCTACGGCGAGGGTGTCGCGGCCGTGCCGCTGGCCAACCGCGCCACGATCGGCAACATGAGCCCCGAGTTCGGTTCCACCGCCGCGATGTTCCCGATCGACGACGTCACCCTCGACTACCTGCGCCTCACCGGCCGGGCGGACGAGAACGTCGCCCTGGTCGAGGCCTACGCCAAGGAACAGGGCCTCTGGCACGACCCGTCCCGCGAGATCCAGTTCTCCGAGTACCTCGAACTGGACCTGTCGACGGTCGTCCCGTCGATCTCCGGCCCGAAGCGCCCGCAAGACCGCATCATCCTCTCCGAGTCCAAGGCACAGTTCCGCGAGGACCTGCGCAACTACGTCAAGGTCGACCTGGCCGACGGCAGCCTGGACGAAGCGATCGATGAGAGCTTCCCGGCCTCGGACGCGCCGTCGTTCACCGCCAGCGCCAGCCACCTCACCGAGGAGGCCCCGCACTCGCACGGACCGAAGGCCAACGGCCGCCCGTCCAAGACCGTGGCGGTCAAGACCGCCGACGGCCGCGAGTTCGAGCTGGATCACGGCGCGGTGTCGATCGCCTCGATCACCTCCTGCACCAACACGTCCAACCCGTCCGTGATGCTGGCCGCCGCACTGCTGGCCCGCAACGCCGTCGAAAAGGGCCTCACCGCCAAGCCGTGGGTCAAGACCTCCGTCGCCCCGGGCTCGAAGGTCGTCACCGACTACTACAACAAGTCGGGCCTGACCCCGTACCTGGAGAAGCTCGGCTTCTACATCGTCGGCTACGGCTGCGCGACCTGCATCGGCAACTCCGGCCCGCTGGACGCCGAGATCTCCGAGGCCATCCAGGCCAACGACCTCTCCGTCACCGCCGTGCTTTCCGGTAACCGCAACTTCGAAGGCCGGATCAACCCGGACGTGAAGATGAACTACCTGGCATCCCCGCCGCTGGTTATTGCCTACGCCCTGGCCGGCACCATGGACTTCGACTTCGAGAACGACCCGCTGGGCCAGGACGAAGCCGGCAACGACGTCTTCCTCAAGGACATCTGGCCGAACCCGTCCGAGGTCCAGGAGACCATCGACTCCTCGATCGACAAGGGCATGTTTGCCCGCGGCTACGAAGGCGTCTTCGAAGGCGACGAGCGCTGGAAGGCCCTCGACACCCCCGCCGGCGACACCTTCGCCTGGGACCAGGACTCCACCTACGTCCGGAAGCCCCCGTACTTCGAGGGCATGAAGGCCCAGCCGGAGCCGGTCCAGGACATCAGCGGAGCCCGCGTGCTGCTCAAGCTCGGTGACTCGGTGACCACCGACCACATCTCCCCGGCCGGTTCCTTCAAGTCGGACACCCCGGCCGGTAAGTACCTGCTGGAGCACGGTGTCGAGCGCAAGGACTTCAACTCCTACGGTTCCCGCCGTGGCAACCACGAGGTCATGATCCGCGGCACCTTCGCCAACATCCGGATCAAGAACCAGCTGCTCGACGGCGTCGAGGGTGGCTTCACCCGCGACTTCACGCAGGCCGATGGCCCGCAGGCCGCCGTGTACGACGCCGCCCAGAACTACCAGGCCGCCGGCACCCCGCTGGTCGTCCTGGCAGGCAAGGAGTACGGCTCCGGTTCGTCCCGTGACTGGGCCGCCAAGGGCACCGCGCTGCTGGGCGTCAAGGCCGTCATCGCTGAGAGCTACGAGCGCATCCACCGCTCCAACCTCATTGGCATGGGCGTCCTGCCGCTGCAGTACCCGGCCGGCCAGAACGCCGCCAGCCTGGGCCTGACCGGCACCGAGTCCTTCTCCGTCGAGGGCGTCACCGCCCTCAACGAAGGCACCACGCCGAAGACCCTCAAGGTCACCGCCACGGCAGAAGACGGCACCACCACGAGCTTCGACGCGGTCCTCCGCATCGATACCCCGGGTGAAGCCGACTACTACCGCAACGGCGGCATCCTGCAGTACGTGCTGCGCCAGATCTCGGCGTAGGGCCCCGTGGTAAACCCGGCAACGCTTTTCCGCCGGGTTTACCACGGGATCGCCGAGATCGTCTCGGCCAGCTAGCACCACCGGCCGAGCCTCCCGGCGAGGCCACCCGAAGCCCCGGACCGTCACTGACGGGCCGGGGCTTCGGCGTTCCCGGGCCCGGCGGGGGAGCGGTGCGCGCGGCCGGCGGCCCGGGATGCGCAACCGGCGGACACGCCGAGGCGTTAGAGTTGTAAGGCATGTCTACTACCCGCAAGGAGGGCCGTTGGGAATCTTGGAGAGCATCCGGAGTCCGCAGGACCTGAACACGTTGTCCCAGGCGCAGCTGGACCAGCTGGCCGCCGAGGTCAGGGAATTTCTGATCGGCAATGTGTCCCAGACGGGCGGCCACCTCGGGCCCAACCTCGGCGTCGTCGAACTCACCATCGCCGTGCACCGCATCTTCGACTCGCCGCGCGACAGCATCGTCTTCGACACCGGCCACCAGTCCTACGTGCACAAGCTCCTCACCGGACGCCAGGACTTCAGCACCCTCCGCCAGCAGGGCGGCCTCTCCGGCTACCCGGACCGGGGCGAGTCCGAGCACGACATCGTCGAAAGCTCCCACGCCTCATCCTCGCTGTCCTGGGCCGACGGCATCTCCCGCGCCCGCCGGCTTACCGGCGACGGCGACCGGTACGTGATCGCCGTCGTCGGCGACGGCGCCCTGACCGGCGGCATGGCCTGGGAGGCCCTGAACAACATCGCCGCGGACAAGAAGCGCCGCGTCGTGATCGTCGTCAACGACAACGGCCGCTCCTACGCCCCGACAGTCGGCGGCGTCGCCGACTACCTCGCCTCGCTGCGCCCCACCATCGACTCGCTCCGCGCCGCCCCCGCTTACGAGGGCGCCCTGGACTGGTGGAAGAAGCGGCTGCAGAGCGGCGGACCCGTGGGCCAGTTCACCTACAAGAGCCTGCATGCCATGAAGAAGGGCATCAAGGACTGGTGGGCCCCGCAGGGCATGTTCGAGGACCTCGGCATGAAGTACATCGGCCCCGTGGACGGCCACAACCTCCAGGCGATGGAAAACGCCCTCTCCACGGCCAAGAACTACGCCGGGCCCGTGATCGTGCACGCCATGACCGAGAAGGGCCACGGCTACGCACCTGCCCGCGCCCACGAGGCGGACCAGTTCCACGCCGTCGGCATCATCGACCCGGAAACCGGCGAACCCACCGAGGCCGGCGGCGCCAAGTCCTGGACCTCCGTCTTCGCCGACGAGATCGCCGACATCGCGGACGAACGCAAGGACATCGTCGGGATCACCGGCGCGATGCTGATCCCCGTGGGTCTGCACAAGTTCGCCGCGCGGCACCCGGACCGCGTGTTCGACGTCGGCATCGCCGAACAGCACGCCCTCACCTCCGCCGCCGGCATGGCGTTCGGCGGCCTGCACCCAGTGGTGGCGGTCTACGCCACCTTCCTCAACCGTGCCTTCGACCAGCTGCTGATGGACGTGGCGCTGCACAAGGCCGGCGTCACCGTGGTCCTGGACCGCGCCGGCGTCACCGGCCCCGACGGCGCCAGCCACCACGGCATGTGGGACATGGCGATGGTGCAGATCGTCCCCGGCCTGCACCTGGCCGCACCGCGGGACGCCACCCGGCTGAAGGAAGAACTCCGGGAGGCCGTCGCCATCGAGGACGCGCCCACCGTGCTGCGCTACTCCAAGGGAAGCGTCGGTGCCGAGGTCGAGGCGCTCGAACGCCTGGCCGACGGCGTCGACGTCCTCGCCCGCCGGCCCGCCGGCTCCACCGACAACGACGTGCTGATCGTCAGCGTCGGCGCGATGTCCGAGCTGGCCCTCGACGTCGCCGGCCGGCTCGGGGCGCAGGGCATCAGCTCCACCGTCATCGACCCGCGCTGGGTGCTGCCCGTACCCGCCTCGGTGATCGCCCTCGCCTCCCACCACCGCCTGGTCATCTGCATCGAGGACGGCGTCCGGGCCGGCGGCGTCGGCTCCCGGATCCGCCAGAAGATGCGCGCCGCCGGAGTCGACACTGCCCTGAACGAGGTGGGCCTGCCGGTCGAATTCCTGGACCACGGGACCCGCAGCCAGGTGCTGGAACGCGTCGGCCTGACCGCCCAGCAGATCACGCACGACGTCGTCGCGCAGGTCCTCGGCACGAAGGTGCCGTTCGCGCGCCCGCTGCCCGGCCAGGAACACCCCAGCACCGGCAGCCTGCCGATCCTCTGACCGAACCACCAAAGGACACACAGTATGAGCGGCATCATCCGCGTCTACAAGCGCGACGAGGAAGGGGTCCTGCACTTCCGGGAGGCCTGGATCGACGAGGAATACTCCGAGTTCGTCATGAACCACGGCGTGGTGGGACACCAGAGCAAGACCGAGGAAACCGAGGTCGCAGACCCGGACGCCGGCGAATCCCTCATGGAGGCCTTCGCCGCGCAGTGCGCCGAGGACGGCTACGCCGAGATCCCCGAGGAGGAACAGTCCTGGGTGGTGGCCCAGTACGCCCTCAAAACCAAGGAGGGCACCAGCCGTGACCGCTACCTCGAGGAGAAGGCCAAGGACGCGCTGATCAGCCACCTCGCCTGGCGCGGCCTGGGCGTGGTGGACCGGTCCGAGTTCTCGGACGCCAAGCTGAACATCTTCTGCCTGACCCCGGACGTGGCCAAGACGGTCAACGCGATCAAGGTCTGCATCCGCGGCGAGGCCCTGGACTTCACCAAACTCAGCATCGGGGCGGCGCCTTATGGCTCCACGGACTATAAACTGAAACACTCCGCAAAGCCGGCCTCCAGCTTCTCGCTGTAACCGGCGGCACCTGCAAGGAGCCGGACCCGGCTCACCTGGAATTGGGGGCAGCGACTGGAAGGACACGCAATGACGCGCAAATCCCCACGACCCGGCAGCACCCCCCTCCCCGCCGGACTGGCCGCCCCGGCCCGCCGCTCCCTGGCCCACGCCGGGGTGGAGACGCTGGAACACCTTGTCCCGCTGGGCCGCCGCCAGCTCGCCGGCATGCCGGGCATCTGCCCGCGCACCCTGGCCCAGCTGCAGGACGCCATGGACGAGCACGGGCTGGAGCTTCCCGCCGGGTAGTTCTCACCACTTTGCCGTCGGGTCCTGCCTGCCACCCGCGGCGGCTGCGCGCTCCGGCCGGGTGCCCGGCGCGGGCGTTATAGGCTGAATTCCATGACTGATTACCGACGCGTAGGAAATTCCGGACTGACCGTCTCCGCCGTAGGCCTCGGCTGCAACAACCTGGGCCGGGCCGGCACCGCCACCGAGACGCAGGAGGGAACGGACGCCGTCGTCCACGCCGCGCTCGACGCCGGCATCACCTTCTTCGACGTCGCCGACGTCTACGGCCGCGAACCGGGCCTGAGCGAAACCATGCTGGGCGAGGCCCTCGCCGGCCGCCGCGATGACGCCGTCATCGGCACCAAGTTCGGCCTCGATATGAACGGCGCCAACGGCAACGACTTCGGCGCCCGCGGCTCCCGCCGGTACATCATCCGCGCCGTGGAGGCCTCCCTGCGCCGGCTCGGCACCGACTGGATCGACCTCTACCAGTTCCACACGCCGGACCCGCACACCCCCATCGAGGAAACCCTCGACGCGCTCAACGAGCTCGTGACCAGCGGCAAGGTCCGCTACATCGGCCACTCCAACCGCGCCGGCTGGCAGATCGCCGAGGCCGAATACGTGGCCCGCGCCCGCGGCGGCGCCCGCTTCATCTCCAGCCAGAACCACTACAACCTGCTGGACCGCCGCGCCGAACAGGAAGTCACCCCCGCCGCGGAGGCCTACGGCCTGGGCGTCCTGCCCTACTTCCCGCTGGCCAACGGCCTGCTCACCGGCAAGTACGCCAAGGGCCAGGCCCCCGAGGGCTCGCGCCTGAGCCACACCCGCACCAACCTGGTCAACGACGCCGACTGGGACCAGCTGGGCCGGTTCTCCGCTTTCGCCGCGGAACGGGACCTCACCGAGATCCAGGTCGCGTTCTCCTGGCTCGCAGCCCAGCCCTCGGTCAGCAGCGTCATCGCCGGCGCCACCCGCCCCGAACAGGTCCGGCAGAACGCCGCGGCCGTGGCCTGGGTCCCGGACGCCGCCGAACGGGCCGAGCTGGACGAGATCTTCCCACGCACGCCGAAGGTTGCCCTGTTCTGAGCGAGGCAGACCCCGGCGCCCCGGCCGCCGGTCCCCGCATCCTGATGGACGTCGACACCGGGATCGACGACGCCCTCGCCATCGTCTACCTGCTGTCCCGCCCCGAGGTGGAGGTGCACGCGATCACCTGCACCGCCGGGAACGTGGGCGCCCGGCAGGTGGCGCTGAACACCCTCTCGCTGCTGGAACTCTGCGGCCGCAGCGGGATCGAGGTGGCCACCGGCGCCGAGGTCCCGCTGCAGGTCCCGCTGGTCACCACCGAGGAAACCCACGGGCCGCAGGGCATCGGCTACGCCGAGCTCCCCGCCCCGGCCCAGCCCATGTCGGACCGGCACGCCGTCGACCTCTGGATCGAGGAGGCCCGCGCCTATCCCGGCGAGCTCACCGGCCTGATCACCGGGCCGTTGACCAACTTCGCCCTGGCCCTGCGCCGGGAACCGGAGCTGCCGCGGCTGCTGAAGTCCCTGGTCATCATGGGCGGCAGCTTCTACTACCAGGGCAACACGACGCCGACGGCGGAGTGGAACACCCACGTGGACCCGCATGCGGCCAAGGAGGTCTACGCGGCCTACCGCGGCCTGCCCGAGGACAAGCTGCCCATTGTCTGCGCGCTGGAGACCACGGAACGGATCGAGATGCGGCCCGAGCACCTGCGCCGGCTGGGGGAGGCCGCCGGGCTGCCGGAGCCGGAACTGGTGCTGCCGGAGCAGCCTGAGGGCCTGCGCAGCACCGCCGCGAACCCGCTGGTTGCCTGCCTTTCCGACGCGCTCCGGTTCTACATGGAGTTCCACCGGCTCTACGACCAAGGCTACGTGGCGCACGTGCACGACGCGTTCGCCGCCTGCGCCGCCGCCGGGCGCACCCCGTTCAGCACCCGGCTGGCGACGGTCGACGTCGAAACGGACTCGCCGCTGCTGGTGGGAACCACGGTGGCGGACTTCCGCGGCCTCTGGGGGCTGCCGCCGAACGCCCGGATTGTCTCCGGCAACGACCCCGATGCCTGCTTCGCCGAAGTGGTCGACTCGGTCGGGGCGCTGGCCCGCACCCTGGGCCCGGACCCGAAGCCGGAACCCGGGCCGAACCCCGGGCCGGTCACCAGGGTCCGCAAAGGCTAAGATGGTAGCTGCGCCGAGGTGACATCAGGCGGACTTTGCCGACCCCAGCCGAAGGATCCCCATGTCACAGCAGCCCCTGACTCTCCCCGCGACCGGACCCCGCGCCGGTGAACCCCGCGGCCGCCGTCGCCTGCTCCTGGAGATCGCCGGCGCCGTGGCCATCGCCGCCACCTACGTCTACCTGGTCCTGACCCAGCCCGTGGAACTGGCCGACGGCCCCACCAGCGCCTCCGCCCTCGTGGCCCTGGGCGGCTTCCTGCTCGGCGCCGTGCTGCTGCTCGTGGCCGTCCTGCCGACCCTGCCCACCTCCACCCTGGTGCTGATGCCGGTCGCGATCGTGCTCAACGTCGTCCTCGGCCAGCTGATCGGCACCACCGGGCTGCCGTTCTACATTGACGCCGTCGGTACCGTCCTGGTCGCGGTCCTCGCCGGACCGGCCGCGGGCGCCGCCACCGGCGTCCTGGGCAGCATCATCTGGTCCTTCTTCAACCCCACCGTCCTGCCGTTCGCCGCCGGCGCCGCGCTGATCGGCTTCCTCGCCGGCATGGCCGCCCGCGCCGGGCTGTTCCGCCGCTTCTACCTCGCCCCCGTGGCCGGGTTCGTCACCGGCATCCTGGCCGGCGTCGTCTCCGCGCCCATCGCGGCTTTCGTCTACGGCGGCACCGCAGGCCTGGGCACCGGCGCCCTCGTCAGCGCCTTCCGGGTCATGGGCGACACCCTGCTGGCCGCCATCACCAAGCAGGCTCTGATCTCCGACCCGATGGACAAGGCGATCGTCTTCACCATCGCCGCCCTCCTGGCCTACGCCCTGCCGCGCCGCACCACCTTCCAGTTCCCCTTCGTCCGCCGCTTCCGGGTCCTGGCCGGCAAGGCCCCGGCCACGCCCGACGCCTAGGGTGCGGCTGCACCCGCTCACCGCGCTCACGGCGGCGGCCTGCACCGCCGTCGTGACGACGGCGGCCGGCAGCTGGCCGCTGTCCCTGGCGGTCGCCGCCGGCGCGGCGCTGCTGGCCGCGCGGGCCGGCGTGGCCGGACGGGTGCTCGGCTCCGCGGCGGTGATCCTCGCCCCGCTCGTGCTCTCCCTGCTGGTGCTGCACGGTCTCTTCTTCCCCGAGGGGCGCACCGTCCTGGCCCAGTGGGGCCCGGCCCGGGTCACCACCGAAGGACTGAGCTTCGCCCTGGAGCTGGCCACCCGCACCACCGCCTCGGTGCTGGTGCTGCTGCTGTTCTCCTTCACCGTCAGCGTGCCCGACCTGCTGGCCGCCCTCGCCGCCCGGCGGATCCCGCCGCAGTTCAGCTTCGTGCTCGCCTCCGCCCTGACCCTGGCGCCCGGGATGGCGGCCAGGCTGGAACGCATCCGGCAGGCCCAGGAAGCCCGCGGCCTGGTGGTCTCCGGCGGCTTCCTCGCCCGGCTCGTCGCCGCCCGGCTGCAGGCGGTCCCGCTGGTCCTGGCCCTCGTCGACGACGCCGGCGTCCGTGCCCAGGCCCTGGACGCGCGCGGCTTCGGCAACCCCGGACCGCGGACCAGCTACCGGGAACTCGAGGACCCGGCCGGTCAGCGGGTGTTCCGCGCCTGCGCCCTGCTGATCGCGGCGGCCGCCGTTGCGCTCCGGCTTGCCGGCGGCTGGTTGGCTATTGGCTGGTCGGTTAGCGGCTGGTTGGGGGTGGGAGCGTGAGCCTCCTCGCCGCCGAGATCCGCGGCTTCACCTACCACGGCGACGACGCCCCGGCGCTGCGCGACGTTGTCCTCACCCTGCGGCCGGGCACCCTCACCGCCGTCCTCGGCGGCTCCGGCAGCGGCAAGACCACCCTCGGCAAGATCCTGGCCGGCTGGCTCCGCGCCGGCACCGCGGGCAGCCTCCGCGGCGCCCTGGCCCTCGGCGGCGAACGCCTTGAATTCACCGGCGGCGACGGCGACCCCCGGATCGACCCCGCCGCCTGGTCCGGCCGGGTGGGCTACGTGCCGCAGGACGCCGCGACCATGCTTTCCACCGTCCGCCACACCGTGGCCGAGGAACTCGCCTTCGGCCTGGAAAACCGGGGCGTGCCCCGCCCGGAGACGCTCCGGCGGGTGGCCCTCACGGCCGAACGGACCGGGCTCGGCGGCCTGCTGGAACGGAACCCGGAGCGGCTTTCCGGCGGCGAACTCCGACGCCTGGCCGTCGCCTGCGCCGTGATCGGCGAGCCCGAGGTGCTGATCCTGGACGAACCACTTGCCTCGCTGGACCCCGCCGGGGCGCAGGGCATCGCCCGCCTGGTGGACGACCTCCGGGCCGCCGGGACCGCCGTCGTTGTCCTCGGCCAGGCCGCCGACGGGCTCGCCCGCAGCGCCGCCTACTGGCTGGTCATGGCGGACGGAACGGCCGTGGCCGCGGGGAAACCCCGCGACATCCCAGGGCAGCTGCTCCGGGACGCCGGGGTCCTGGCGGGCGACGCGGCCGGGGGAGTCCGGCACCCGGCGCCCGTCGACCCTGCCGCCGCCCCCGTCCTGGAACTGCGGGACGTCGGCTTCGGCTACGCGCCCGGCGGCACCGGCCCGGCGCGTTCGGGGCCCCTGCTGTCCCGGCTCCGGCCTAAGAAAAAGCGCGCGGACGACGCCGACATCCCCCCGCTGCTGCGCGGGCTGGACCTGGCGGTCCGGCCCGGCGAGATCGTTGCCGTGACCGGGCCCAACGGCGCCGGAAAGTCCACCCTGCTGCGCCTGGCGAACGGGCTCCTGCAGCCGCGGCAGGGCGAGGTCCGGGTCCTCGGCGCCCCCATCGCCGGCGTCCCCGCCGGCCGGGTGGCGGACTCGGTGGGCCTGCTCTTCCAGCAGCCCCGGGACCAGCTGTTCGAGCGGACCGTGCTGCGCGAGGTCGGCTTCGGCCTGCGCCGGCTGGCCGGCCCGGACGGAGACGCCACGGCGCGCGCCCTGGACGCCCTCACCGCCGTCGGCCTGGCCGGCGCCGCCGCCGCGCACCCCGCCGAGCTGCCCTCGTCCCGGCAGCGGCTCCTGGCCCTGGCCACCGTGCTGGCCCGGCGCCCGGCCCTGCTGGCGCTCGACGAACCCACCGTCGGCCTCGACCGGCACGGCCTGGACCGGCTGCACGCCGCCGTCACGGACGCGGCCGAACGCGGCGCCGGCGTCCTGCTGGTCACGCACGACGCCGCCTACGCACGCGCGGCCGCGCACCGGGTCCTGGAACTCGACGGCGGCAAACTCCGGGAGACGTGGCGGCGGCCCGCACCCTGATCGCTGGCGATCTCCAACCCTTTTCCCGGTATTCCCCCAGCCACGGCCGATACCGTCCAGCCATGACCTCAAAAACCCTTGTCATCAACTCTGCCCTGGGCGCCCTGATTCTCGCGCTCGGAGCGGGCACCTACCTCTCCGTCACGGCCGCAGGGTCCACCACCCCGGCCGCCTCGGTGCGGACGGTTGCGGTGACCAAGGCCGGCATCTCCTCGGTGGCCACCGCCTCGGGCAACGTCACCTCCGCCACCACCACCGTGGTCAATGCCCAGAACTGCACCGGCGCCATCATCTCCGTCAGCGCCGCCGCCGGCCAGCAGGTCGCCGCGGGCCAGCAGCTGCTGACCATCGATCCCACCAACGCCCAGAACGCGCTCAAGACCGCCGAGGCCCAGCTCGCCTCCGTCACCGCGCAGGCCAACCAGCAGGAGGTCAGTGCCGCCGGGCAGGTGTCCTCGGCGAACCAGAGCCTCGTCAACGCCCAGCAGTCCGCCAACCTGGACGCCGCCCAGCAGGCGGCGGCCGTGGCAGCGGCGCAGAAGGCCGTGGACGCGGACAATGCCGCCGTCACCGCGGCCCAGACACAGCCGGTGCCCAACCCCAAGCCGGCCAACTGGACGGACCCCGTCGTCGCGGCCCAGAACCAGCTCGCCAAGGACCAGCAGGCGCTCACCAATGCGCAAAACCAGTCCTCCTCCACCCAGCTCAAGGACAAGCAGCAGCTCGCCACCGCCTCCACCGCGCTGGGTAACGCCCAGAACTCCGCGGCCTCCGCCGGCGGCACCAACATCACGAGTGCCCAGGTGGCGGTGGAGACCGCGCAGGCCAACCTGGCCTCCTGCAACGTCAACGCCCCGGCCGCCGGCACGGTCACAGCCGTCAACGCCACGGTGGGCGCCCTCGCCGGGTCCTCCGGCGGCTCAGGCTCCGCGGCGGCGGGGTCCACCGGAAGCAGCGGAACCAGCGGCGGGGCGTCCGGCGGGTCCGCCGCCTCCGCCGGCATCAGTGCCACCGGGACCAGCGGCGGCTCCTCCGCGGGCCTGGTCACCATCAGCGACACCACGCACCTCCAGGTGGTGGCCGGGTTCTCCGAGTCGGACATCGCCGCCATGAAGCCGGAGCAGACTGCCCAGTTCGTCTTCCCGGCCCTGAACGCGCAGGGCAACGCCCAGCCGGCCACTGCCGCACCGGTGACCGGCAAGGTGGTCTCAATCGCGCAGACCTCCAGCACCACCAACGGCGTCGTGACCTACCCGGTGACTGTGTCCATCGCCAACCCGCCCGCCGGCCTGCGCCTGGGCCAGAGCGCCAACATCACCGTCACCACCGCCGTCGCGGACAACGCCCTCCTGGTCCCGAGCCTCGCGGTGACCACCAGCGGCGACCGGCAGACCGTGAACGTGATCCGGAACGGAGTCACCACCCCCACCAAGGTCACCACCGGAATCACCGCCAACGGCAGGACGCAGATCCTGACCGGGCTCTCTGAGGGCGACCAGATCGAGCTGCCCGCCATCTCCAACACGCTGGACAGCGGCACCGGAACCACCCAGCAGGGCGGTTTCGGCGGCTCCGGGTTCGGCGGCGGCACCCGCGGCGGCGGCAGCCGGAACGGGGGCCAGTAGACCATGGCGGCGGTCATCGACCTGACCAACGTCAGCAAGGTCTACGGCAGGGGAGAGGCCGAGGTCCGGGCCCTGGACGACGTCAGCATCGGGATTGAACGCGGCGACTTCGTGGCCATCATCGGCGCCTCCGGGTCCGGGAAATCCACCATGATGAACATCATCGGCTGCCTGGACGCCCCCACCTCGGGCGGCTACTTCCTCGACGGCATCCGCACCGCGGACCTGGACGAGTACCAGCAGGCGCAGATCCGCAACCGCAAGATCGGCTTCGTCTTCCAGAACTTCAACCTCATTTCCCGCACCAAGGCCGTGGACAACGTGGCCATGCCGCTGGCCTACGCGGGCGTTGGCCGGCAGGAACGGCACACCCGGGCGCTGGCGATGCTCGACGCCGTCGGCCTCGCCAGCCGTGCCGACCACAAACCCTCCCAGCTCTCCGGCGGCCAGCAGCAGCGCGTGGCGATCGCCCGGGCGCTGGTCACCAACCCCGTGCTGCTCCTCGCCGACGAACCCACCGGGGCCCTCGACTCCAGGTCCTCCGACGAGATCCTCGACCTGTTCGAACGGCTGCACGCGGCCGGCCGGACGATCGTCATGATCACCCACGAGATGGACGTGGCGGAGCGTGCCGGCCGGGTGGTCCGGATGCAGGACGGCAGGATCATCTCGGACGTCCGGCAGCGTCCGCTCCGCATCCCCGCCCTGGCGGCCGCGCAGTGAGCCTCCTGGAGTCCGCGCGCTTCGCCCTCGCCGGCGTCGCGGCCAACAAGCTGCGCTCGGTGCTGACCACGCTGGGCATCCTCATCGGCATCGCGGCGGTGATCGTCCTGCTCGCCGTCGGTGCCGGCACCAGCAACGCCATCAAGGCGCAGATCGGCAAGCTTGGCACCAACGTCCTGACCGTCAGCCGGTCCACGTCGGTGGGCGGCCGCGCCGGGGCCGGCGCCGCGGTCAGCGGCACCCGGACCCGGAGCACCAACCTCACCCTGGACGACGAGAAGGCGCTGACGGACCCGGTGCTGGCTCCCGACGTCGCCCGCACCGCACCCATCGTGCAGGCCCAAGGGGTGACCGGGACGTACAACAACGCCACCCACTCGGTGGCGAGCTTCCTCGGCACCACGGCGCCCTACTTCACCATCAGCAACAGCACGGTGGCCGCCGGCAGCCTCTTCACCGACGCGGACCAGCAGGGCGCCGCCCCGGTCGCGGTCATCGGCGCCACGGTGGCCTCGGACCTCTTCGGCACCGCGACCGCCTCCGCCGTCGGCCAGACCATCCAGCTCAACGGCCAGAACTTCACTGTGTCCGGGGTGCTCACCGCCAAGGGCTCCTCCGGCCTGAACGACCCCGATGACATCGTGGTGGTCCCGCTTTCGACGGCGCAGAGCAAGTTCACCGGCTACGCCCCGACGCTCGCCTCGATCACCGTCCAGGCGGCGTCCGCGGACGTGATGAACCAGGCGCAGAACGAACTGCAGATGATCCTGGACGCCCGGCACGGTGTGGACGCCACCAACCGCGATTACCAGATCCGGAACCAGGCGCAGATCCTCACTACCGCCACCAACACCACCCAGACCCTGACCATCCTGCTGGGCGCCGTGGCGGCGATCAGCCTGCTGGTGGGCGGCATCGGCGTCATGAACATCATGCTGGTCACCGTCACCGAACGCACCCGGGAGATCGGCATCCGTAAGGCCATCGGTGCTTCCCGCGGCAGCATCGTCGCCCAGTTCCTGATCGAGTCGCTGATCATCTCCGTGATCGGCGGGGTCGCCGGGATCGTTATCGGCTTCGCCGGCAGCGCCTTCCCGGTGCTCGGCGTGCAGCCCGAGGTCCAGCCGTGGACGGTCTGGCTCTCGCTGGCCGTCTCCGCCGTGATCGGCCTGGTCTTCGGGGTCTATCCCGCCAACAAGGCCGCGAAGCTGCGGCCCATCGACGCCCTCCGCTATGAATAGGACAGCCATGAAGAACGTATTTGCCGGCGCCGACGGTGCGCGCCGCCGCCGGGGGACCGTGGGGGAGAACGACGGCGGGGCCGACCTTTGGAGCCCTGGCGCCGAAACGGCCGGTACCGAGGCGCTGCCGGTGACCGCGGATACCGGGTCCTGGGGAGGTCCGCACCCGGCCACCGAGACCCTGCCAGCCGGGGCCCCAGCGACTGCCGCGGTGCCTACCGAGGCGCTGCCGGCGGCGGCCCCGGAACTGCCGGACGCCGCGGACGAACCGTTCGTCCCGCGCAGCCGCTACGTCATGGGCCGGTCCACCAAGATCCTCGTCTGCGTCGCCCTGGTGGCCGGCGGTATGTTCGCGGGCTCCGCGGTGCAAAAGCAGATCGACGCCGGCAACCGCTCCCAGCGGGCCAATTTCGGAACCTTCCAGAACGGCGGCAATGCCGGCTCCCAGAACGGCGGAGGCACCGGGAGTACGACGCCGGGCCAGGGCCGCCGCGGCGGCCAGACGGGCACCGGCGGGACCACCGGCACCGCCGGCGGAACCGGCGCGGGCGGACAGGCGTCGGCGCCGGCCCAGAGCGGAAGCAAGTAGGCCGGACCCTGGCCGCGCCACGCAGGCTCAGCAGGAAGAAAGCACAGTAAAAAGAGAGCACAGCAAAGCGCCGCCGCTCCCGTCTGTGAGGACAGGGAACGGCGGCGCTCTGTAGCCGGAATAGTCCGGCGAACCAACGTGGGAGGCCGGCAGCCTACGCGGCCGGCTCCGAGGCCACGCCCGCGGGCAGGAACTTCTTCCCGTTGACCCGCTCCGAGGCGCCCACCCGGTCCAGGTAGGGGGTGATGCCGCCCAGGAACATTGGCCAGCCGGCACCCAGGATCATGCAGAGGTCGATGTCCTCCGGCCCGGCGACGACGCCCTCGGAGAGCATCAGGCCGATCTCCTCGGCCAGTGCGTCCTGCACCCGGTGCAGCACTTCCTCGCCGGTCGAGGGCGAGTCGCTGAAGCTCATCAGCGCCAGGGTTTCCTCGGGGATGCGGGGGGAGCCGGACTTCACCGAGGCGGGGTCCCAGACGGAGGTCACGCCGTTGTCGATCAGGGCCTGCAGGTTCTTCGAGACCGGGAAGCGGTCGCCGAAGGCCTCGTGCAGGGATTCCTGGACGTGCTGCGCGACCGGCAGTCCCACCATGGCGCCGAGGACGAACGGCGTCATCGGCAGGCCCATCGGGCGCAGGGCGTTGTCCGCCACGTCCGCCGGGGTGCCCTCGTCGAACGCGGCCGTGACCTCGCCCATCAGCCGCAGCAGGATCCGGTTGACCACGAACGCCGCGGCGTCCTTGACCAGAACGGCGGACTTCTTGAGGCCCTTGGCGAGGACGAACGCGGTCGCCAGCACGGCGTCGTCGGTCTTCGGCGCCCGGACGATCTCCAGCAGCGGCATCACGGCCACCGGGTTGAAGAAGTGGAAGCCCACCAGGCGTTCCGGGTGCTCCAGATCCTCCGCCATGGCGGTGACCGAGAGCGAGGAGGTGTTGGTGGCCAGGATGCACTCGGGCGAGACGATCGCCTCGACCTCCTTGAACACCTGCTTCTTGACGTTGAGTTCCTCGAAGACGGCCTCGATCACGAAGTCGGCGTCGGCGAAGGCTTCCTTGGACACGGAACCGCTGACCAGTGCCTTGGTGCGGTTCGCGGCGTCGGGGCTGATCCGCTTCTTCGCCAGCAGCTTGTCCACCTCGCCGTGGACGTAGGTGACGCCCTTGTCCACGCGGGCCTGGTCGATGTCCGTCATCACTACGGGGACCTTGAGCTGGCGGGCGAACAGCAGCGCCAGCTGGCCGGCCATCAGGCCCGCGCCGACGACGCCGACCTTGGTCACCGGCCGCGCGAGCTTGCGGTCCGGGGCTCCGGCGGGCCGCTTGGCTCGGCGCTGCACCAGGTCCAGGAAGGCGTACACGGTGGAGCGGAACTCGTCGGTCTGCATCAGGTCGGCGAGGGTCTGGCACTCCAGCTCGGCCGACTCGGCCTGGGTCATGGTGCGGTTGGCCTCAAGGACGTCCAGGACCTTGGCCGGGGCGGGGGAGGCGTTGGAAGTCTTGGCCTCCACGAACGCACGTCCCGCGGCGACGGCGCCCGCCCAGCGTTCGGCGACGGCGGGATCGGCCGGGTCGACGGCGGAGGCGCGTGCCGGGGTTTCGACGCCGGCGATCACCTTCGCGGCCCAGGCCACGGACTGCTCCACGAAGTCGGCCGGCTCGAAGATGGCGTCCGCGACGCCGAGCTCGAAGGCCTGCGGGCCGGTCAGGGTGCGGTTGTTGCTCAGCGGGTTCTCGATCATCACCTTGACGGCGTTCTCCGGCCCGATCAGGCGCGGCAGGATGTACACGCCGCCCCAGCCCGGAACCAGACCGATGAACGCCTCCGGCAGCGCCAGGGCACCCGCGCCGGTAGAGACCGTGCGGTAGGTGGACTGCAGCGCGATCTCAAGCCCGCCGCCCAGGGCCAGGCCGTTGATGAACGCGAAGCTCGGCACACCCAGGTTCGCCAGGGTGGAGTAGACGTCGTGGCCCAACTGGGCCATCCAGAGGCCCTGCTCGCGGCCGCTGACCGACTTGACCGTGGACAGGTCCGCCCCGGCGACCAGGAAGTACGGCTTGCCGGTGACGCCGACGCCGACGATCTCGCCGCGGGCGGCCCGCTCGCGCAGGCCCTCGAGGACGGTGCCCAGCTCCACCAGGGTGTTCGGGCCCAGGGTGGTGGGCTTGGAGTGGTCCAGTCCGTTGTCCAGGGTGACCAGCGCGAACGTGCCCGGGCTGGTGCCGTTCACGGCCGGAAGCGCGATGTCCTGGACGTACGAGTGGGTGACCGTCTCGTTCGGGAACAGGGTGGCAAGTTTCTGGAAATCGGCGGCGCTCATGCTGCTTCTCCCGTCTCGGTGGCGGTGTCGCCCGTGGTGGTGGTCTCGGCGCCGTAGTCGGCGTGGTGCGGGTTCTCCCAGATGACGGTGGCGCCCATGCCGAGGCCGATGCACATGGTGGTCATGCCGTAGCGGACGCTGTGGTCCTCTTCGAACTGGCGGGCCAGCTGGTTCATCAGGCGCACGCCCGAGGAGGCCAGCGGGTGGCCGACGGCGATCGCGCCGCCGTAGCGGTTGACCCGGGGGTCTTCGTCGGAAATCCCGAAGTGGTCCAGGAAGCTGAGCACCTGCACGGCGAAGGCCTCGTTGATCTCGAACAGGCCGATGTCCTCGATGCCGAGGCCGGCGTTCTTCAGCGCCTTCTCGGTGGCCGGGACCGGGCCGATGCCCATGACCTCGGGTTCGACGCCGGCGAAGGCGTAGCTGACCAGACGCATCTTGACCGGCAGGCCCAGTTCCTCGGCGGCGTCGGCGGAGGCCAGCAGCGCGGCGGTGGCGCCGTCATTGAGGCCGGCGGCGTTGCCGGCGGTGACACGGCCGTGCGCGCGGAACGGGGTGCGCAGCCCGGCGAGGTCCTCGACCGTGGTGCCGGGGCGGGGCGGTTCGTCCACGGAGTTCACGGTCCAGCCCTGGCCCGGCTTCATGGTGGCCACGGGGACCAGATCCGGCTGGATCTGCTCCTTGGCATAGGCCGCGGCGAGCTTGTCCTGGGATGCGACGGCGTAGGCGTCGGTGCGCTCCTTGGTGATGGCGGGGAACCGGTCGTGCAGGTTCTCGGCCGTGTTGCCCATATTAAGGGCGGCTGGGTCCACGATCCGCTCGGACATGAACCGCGGGTTCGGGTCCGCGCCGGCACCCATCGGGTGGTTGCCCATGTGCTCGACGCCGCCGGCGATGACGACGTCGTAGGCGCCGAAGCCGATGCCGCTGGCCGTGGTGGTCACCGCGGTCATGGCGCCGGCGCACATGCGGTCGATGGCGAAGCCGGGAACGGTGCGGGGCAGTCCTGCGAGCAGGGCGGCGGTGCGGCCGATCGTCAGGCCCTGGTCACCGGTCTGCGTGGTCGCGGCGATGGCGACCTCGTCGATCCGTTCGGCCGGGAGGGAGGGGTTGCGGCGCATCAGCTCGCGGATGCACTTGACCACCAGGTCATCGGCGCGGGTCCCGGCGTAGATGCCTTTCTCGCCGGCGCGGCCGAACGGGGTGCGCACGCCATCGACGAAGACGACGTCGCGCACGGCGCGGTGGGCGGAGCGGGGGGTGCCGCTGTTGCGGGCTCCGCTGGGGCTGGCTTGGCTCACGTGTAACTCCTCATTGAGACAGGGGTGCCGGGCCCGTCCCCGCGGCCGGTGACGGCTGGTGCGCGGGATGGCCCTGGCGGCATCGCTAGCAATGTTACTCGTGAGTAACATCACAAGCAAGGAGCCTGTTCAATGATGTCGGAGTGTCTTCGGTCCGACGTGTGACGTCCCGGAGGGTGCGCAGTCCGGCCGCCTGCCCTCAGGCGGCTGCCCTCAGGCGCCCGTCCGTCAGACAGCGGGCGGCGTGACCGGCTTCGGTTCCTTGGGTGGCAGCGGCTGCGGGTTGAGGAACGAGTCTGCGATCAGCCCGGCGGTGAGCTCGATCTGCCACTGGCGGGCGCCGAGGTTCTGCAGCTCCTCGGCGATGCCCTCCTCGCTGACCTCGGCCGGCGGGCGCCAGGCCACTCGGCGCAGGAAGTCGGGGGTGAGCAGGTTCTCCACCGGCAGGTTCAGTTCCTCGGCCAGGGCCTGCAGCCGGGGACGCGCAGTGGCCAAGCGGGCCGCGGCCTCGGGGTCACGGTCGGCCCAGACGCGCGGCGGCGGGGGAGCGTTGGTGGGCAGGTGCAGCGGAGGAAGGTCCTCGAGGTTGCGGGCGGTGCTGATGCAGCGGAGCCAGCGCGGGGCCTCGCGCTGGGCGGCGCGGCCGTGGAAGCCCTTGGTGCCCAGCAGCTGCGGGACCGTGGTGGGCATCGCCTTCGCCGCGGCCACCAGGGAGGAATCGGGGATCAGCCGGCCGGGGGCGACGTCGCGCTTCTGGGCCAGGGAGTCGCGTTCGAGCCAGAGTTCGCGGACCGCGGCGAGCTGCCGGCGGTCGCGGATCTGGTGCAGGCCGGAGGTCTTGCGCCACGGGTCCACCCGCGGGGGCGCCTGCCCGGCCTCAAGGATCGCGGCGAACTCCTGCTCGGCGTACTCCAGCTTGCCGTCCGAGGTCAGCAGTTCGATCAGTTCTTCACGGAGCTCGGTGAGGACCTCGACGTCGAGGGCGGCGTAGCGCAGCCAGGGCTCGGGCAGCGGCCGGGTGGACCAGTCGGCGGCGGAGTGTTCCTTCGCCAGGCCGAAGCCCAGGAGCTGTTCGATCACGGCGGCGAGGCCCACCCGGGGGAGTCCGGCCAGCCGGGCGGCGAGTTCGGTGTCGAAGAGTTTGTCCGGCCACATGCCCAGCTCGGAGAGGCAGGGGAGGTCCTGGCTTGCCGCGTGCAGGATCCATTCCACGCCGCGGAGCGCGTCGTTAATGATGGTCAGGTCGCGGAACGGTTCCGGGTCGATCAGCCAGGTTCCGGCACCCTCGCGGCGGATCTGGACCAGGAAGGCCCGCTGGCCATAGCGGAAGCCGGAGGCGCGTTCGGCGTCGACGCCGGCGGGGCCGTGGCCCGCCGCGAGGGCCGCGGCGCAGCGTTCCAGGCCGGCCTGCGTCTCGATCACGAGGGGTACGCCGTCGCGCGGGGCGTCTAGGTCGATGACCGCGGGGACCAGGCTGTCGAAGCCCTCGACCGTGATGTGCTCGGCTCCTCCGGGCTCCGGCGTGCCGGCCGCTGTGGCGGCGGCGGTGGGGGCGGCGGCTGGTGCGTCAGCCGTGTCTGCGGGGCTGGAGTCCGGTATCTGAGCGGTCATGGTGACTCCAGTTTACCGATAACCCCGCTGAGCAGGCCGAAAGCCGCTGGACGGGACCCCGCGGCAGGGTCCGGCGAGGGGTCTAAATCGGGCCGCAAGGGACGCCGGCAGGGGGTTCAGGCGGGCCGGGGGCGCCGGCGCGGGAGCGCGGCCACGCCCTCGGGGAGCGGCGGCAGCCCGGCGAAGGTGCAGACCATGTCGGCCCAGGCCTCCAGGTGGGCGCCGATGTCCCGTCCCTCCGGGGTCCAGGAGGCCCGGAGTTCGATGTCGATGGTGCCGGGACGGTCCGCCAGTGTGCCGAAGCTTTCCGAGAGAACGCGGGTGGCGGTCCCGCCGGCGGAGCGGTACGGGGCCCGGTGGTTTTCCAGCGCCTCGACCAGCCAGGTCCACGCCACGGAGCCAAGCATCTCGTCGTTGCCCATATCGGGTTCGAGCTGGGCACGGATGTAGGTGACGATCCGGAATTCGCCGGCCCAGACCTCGGAACCGTCCGGGTCGTGCAGGAGGATGAAGCGCCCTGTGGCGAGTTCGACGTCGTCGCTCCCGGCAGCCGGTGCCAGCGCCGCGGCAGCGGGGCCGTGGACCGCGCCCGGTGCCCCGTCGCCGGGTCCCACCACTTCGGCGCCGAGGGCGACGGAGAAGGGGGCCAGCCGGGCAGGGGCGGGGATCTCGTCGAGGCGCAATTCGCTGCGGCAGCGGGCTTCGCGGAGGGTGCCCAGGGCGAAGAGGAAATCCGCCGGCGCCTGGTCGAGTGCAGTCACAGGGACAGGGTAAGCACGGGGTCCGCCCCGGCCGGGCAGGCTCGCCGCCGGGCCGGAGCGGAGGGACGCCTAGTGGTCCGAGAGTTCGTGCCGGATGGCGGCGACAAACGCATCGACGTCGTCCTCGGTCGTGTCGAAGGAGCACATCCAGCGCACCTCGCGCCGCGCTTCGTCCCAGTCGTAGAACCGGAACGAGGTGCGCAGTCGGTCCGCCACGCCGGGAGGCAGGATGGCGAAGACGCCGTTGGACTCGGTCTTCTGGCTCAGCTCGACACCGGGGACGGACTCGACGCCGGCGCGCAGCCGGGCCGCCATGGCGTTGGCGTGCGAGGCGGAGCGCAGCCACAGGTCGCCCTCCAGCAGGGCGATGAACTGCGCGGACATGAACCGCATCTTCGAGGCCAGCTGCATGTTCATCTTGCGCAGGTAGATCAGGCCGTGGGCGGCCTCGGGGTTGAGGGCCACCACCACTTCGCCGAACAGCAGGCCGTTCTTGGTGCCGCCGAAGGAGAGGATGTCGACGCCGGCGTCGCGGGTGAAGGCGCGCAGCGGCACGCCCAGGTGGGCGGCGGCGTTGGCCAGCCGGGCGCCGTCCATGTGCAGCTTCATGCCCTTGGCGTGCACGTGCTCGGCGATGGCCCGGACTTCCTCCGGGGTGTAGCAGGTGCCCAGTTCGGTGGTCTGGGTGATGGAGACGGCCAGCGGCTGCGCGCGGTGCTCGTCGCCCCAGCCCCAGGCCTCCTGGTCGATCAGCGCGGGGGTCAGCTTGCCGTCCGGCGTCGGGACCTGCAGCAGCTTGATGCCGCCGATCCGCTCCGGGGCGCCGTTCTCGTCCATGTTGATGTGGGCGGTGGAGGCGCAGATGACCGCACCCCAGCGGGGCAGCAGCGACTGCAGGGAGAGCACGTTCGCGCCTGTGCCGTTGAACACCGGGAAGCATTCGATGCCGGTGCCGAAGTGCTCCTCCATCAGCTGCTGGAGGCGGGCGGTGTAGTCGTCCTCGCCGTAGGAGACCTGGTGGCCCTCGTTGGCGGCGGCCAGGGCGGCCAGCACCTCGGGGTGCACGCCGGAATAGTTGTCGGAGGCGAAGCCGCGGACCGCGGGGTCGTGCAGCCGGGCGATCGAGGGTGCTTGTTCGGGGGTGTGGACCGCGCTGGTCATCGTTTCGTTCACGCTTTCAGTGTAGGCAGGTGCCGGTTCAGCGGCTAAGCGGCAGGCGCCGGCCGTTGATTTCCCCGGCGGGGGTGTCGAAGAGCCGGACGACGGCGGCGGCCAGGTCGGCGACGTCTGTGTAGCCCGGGAATTTCCGCTCCGGCGCCGCGGCGCGCATGGCGTCGTCGACGAGCACCTTGACCACGAACACCGCCGCGGCGCTGTGCTGTTCCACCGGGTGTTCCTTGTGGCCGGACTGGTCCCGACGGAAGCCGTCGGCCACGGCCAGGGTCCAGGTCTCGGCGGCGGCCTTGGCCGCGGCGTAGCTGGCCGCGCCGGCGGTCGGGGCGGCCGCGGTGGTGGAGGAGACCATCGCCAGCCGGCCGGTGCCGGAGGCGGCAAGGTCGGCGTAGAAGGCGCGGCTGACGTTGCGGAGCGTGGTCACGGCGTTCCGTTCCAGGAAGTCCCAGTCCTCATCGGGCTGGTCCGCGATGCCCTTGGCGCCGCGCCAGCCGCCCACCAGGTGGATGACACCGTCGAGCCGGACGCCCCGCCCGGCGAGGTCCTCGCGCAGGGCGGCGACGGCGGCCGGGTCGGCCAGGTCACAGGTCAGCGGAACCACGCCCTCGCCGGCGGAGGCCGCGGCGGCCGCGATCCGGTCCGCGTCCGAGCCCACGGTGAAGACCGTGTACCCGGCGCCGCGAAGGGCGCGGGCGACGGCGATGCCGGAGGCGCCGCTGCCGCCCGCGACCAGGACGTTCAACACGTCAGCGCTCATGCGGCGGTTTCGGAGGTGCCGGTGATGCCCGCGGTGGACTCGATGACGGTGCGCATCTTCTTCTCCAGCGCCTCGTAGAACATCGAGAGAGGGAACTCATCATCGAGGACCTGGTCGGTCAGGCCGCGCGGCGGGCCGTCCAGGGGGAGTGCCTCCGGGCCCTTCGCCCAGACCGAGGCCGGGTTGGGCGTGACGGTCGAGGAGATGAGCTCGTACGCGGCCAGCCAGTGGGCGGTCTTGGGCCGGTCGATGGAGCGCCAGTAGAGTTCCTCGATCCGGGCGCCGAGTTCGACGACGACGTCGGCGGCCTCGTCCCAGTCGATGCTGAGCTTGCTGTCGGTCCAGTGCAGGACGTGGTGCTGGTGCATCCAGGCGAAGAGCAGCTGGCCGCCCAGGCCGTCGTAGTTGCGGACCCGGCTGCCGGTGATGGCGAAGCGGAAGATGCGGTCGAAGATCACGGCGTACTGCACCAGCTTGGCGTGCCGGCGGGCCTCCGGATCGGCGTCCTCGTCCTTTTCGATCTTTACGGACTCGCGGAAGGCGGTCAGGTCGCAGCGGAGTTCCTCCAGGGAGTACAGGAAGAAGGGCATGCGCTGCTTGATCATGAACGGGTCGAAGGGCAGGTCGCCGCGCATGTGGGTGCGGTCGTGGATCAGGTCCCACATCACGAAGGTTTCCTGGGTTAGCTCCTGGTCCTCGAGCAGGGCCGCGGCGTCGGCCGGCAGCTCCAGGGAGGTGATGTCCGCGGCGGCGCGCAGCACCCGGCGGAAGCGGGCGGCCTCACGGTCGGCGAAGATGGCGCCCCAGGTGAAGGTGGGGGTTTCGCGGACGGCGACGGTTTCCGGGAAGAGCACCGCGGAGTTGGTGTCGTAGCCGGGGGTGAAGTCGAGGAAGCGGATCGGCACGAAGAGCTTGTTGGAGTACTCGCCCGCCTCGAGACCGTCGATGAATTCGGGCCAGATGACCTCGATCAGGACGGCTTCGACAAGCCGGTTGGTGCTGCCGTTCTGGGTGTACATCGGGAAGACCACCAGGTGCTGGAGTCCGTTGACCCGGTGCTGCTGCGGCTGGAAGGCCTGCAGCGAGTCCAGGAAGTCCGGGACGCCGAACCCGCCGTCGGCCCAGCGGCGGAAGTCCGTGACGAGCAGGTCCAGGTAGGCGGCGTCGTGCGGGAAGGCCGGAGCCAGCGAGGTGATGGCCGCAGTGATGGTGGCGACGTGGTCCGCTGCGGCGGCGTGGTCCGCGGCCTCGGGCACCGACCCGTCCTTGATCTGCAGGGCCTGCAGGGCGGTGGCGGCGGACTTCAGGCGCTGCCAGTCCGGGGACTCGGCGGTGATCGGGGCGGAAACGGTGAGGGCGGTAGCGGTCACGTCGGCGGCCTTTCTGGTTGCTCGGGAATCTACGGCGAGCGTAGCAAGCAAGCAGCATCCCTAACGCAAAATTAGCGCGAGCATAAGAAAGACTGGGGCAACCGTGGTAGCCCCAGTCTTCTAGCTCAAGCTGTCCGCGCCCTTGGCTAGTCCTCGGCCGGGACCAGGGTCAGTGACACGGAGTTGATGCAATACCGCTGGTCCGTGGGGGTGCCGTAGCCCTCGCCCTCGAAGACGTGGCCGAGGTGCGAATCGCAGGCCGCGCAACGGACCTCGATGCGCTCCATGCCCAGGGTGCGGTCACGGATGTAGCGGACGTTGCCCTCCGCGAGGGGTGCCCAGAAGGAAGGCCAGCCGCAGTGCGAGTCGAACTTCTCTGCGCTGGTGAACAGCTCCGTACCGCAGGCGCGGCACTTGTAGACGCCCTGGGTGTGGGTGTCCCAGTACTCGCCGGTGTAGGGCCGTTCGGTGCCGGCCTGACGGAGCACCTGGTACTCGGCCGGGCTCAGTTCCTGGCGCCACTCATCCTCGGACTTGACCACCGGCTGCACGCCGGTGCCGGCAGACTCCGGTTCGGTGACGGGGGAGGTGACGGGTGAATTCTTGGGTTTGTTGCCAAAGATACTCATGGCATCCATAACGCTTAGGAGTCCCCGATAAATCCCGAGCCGGCATACAGGTGCAGCACCGGCAGGCCCAGCTTGTCCTGCGCCTCGTTGGCCCAGTCGGTGTGGAAGGTATCAGCCACCGCGTGCGGGCGGGTGATGACCACGGCCTGGCCTGCGTTGAGTTCCCGTGCCTTGGCAACCAGAGCATCCACCGGCTTGCCCTCGACCACCTCTCCGGTCACGCCGCCGCCGATGCCGCCCAGGGCGGTCAGCGAGGCCGCCAGGGTCTCCGCGGCGGCCGTGCGCTCGTGCTCCGGATCCGGCTGCTTGCCGGAGAGCTCGCGGAATGCCTTCGCGAACTCCAGCATGGAGAGGTTCTCCAGGAAGTCCACCAGCAGGTGCCGTTCGGTGTTGGCCGGGACCAGGACCACCAGCGGCATGTCGCCGTCGGCGACCAGGGTCTCGATGTTGACGCGGTCGTCCGCGTTCAGGGGCTCTTCTGTCAGGATGACAATCGGGTCGCTCATGCCCCCAGCCTAGTCCCCGCGGTCAGCATCCGGGCCGGTCCCGCGCCCGATGCCGGACTGGCGTGCCGGGTGGGTGAGAATGATGGCATGGTCTCCCTTCCGCGTCCCTCCCGGCGTCCGGCGCCGGCACCGATGTCAGCCGCCCTCGCCGGGCAGAGTCCGTCTCCGGCGTCTCGCACCATGCAGCGTTCTTCCGGCAGTGCGTTCCGCCGAGGCACCAGCCGCCGCGTCCTGCCCGTGGCGGTTGCCCCCGCGCCGGCCGCGTCCCTGACCCGCAATGCGAAGTGGGCGGCGGCCGGGATTGCCGGGGGCGGAGCCGCTGCCGGACTGCTGGCCGCCGGATCGTCGGCGCTGGCGCTGTACTTCGCCCGCCGCGTGGTAACCCCCGTCCGGGTACGGGAGGAGGACCAGGAGGTCCTGGCCGTGATCCGCGACGGCGGCGGGAAGCCGCAGGTCATCCTCAAGGCCACCCCGGACGCCGTGGTGGACGGCGTCTATGGGTTGTTCTTCGACGGCGGCCGCGGGCACGCCCGGATCGGCCGGATCGTCTCCTACTCCCCGGCGGAACAGACCGTGCTGCGCGAGGTGGAGGCCGTCTATGGCGGAGACCTCAGCCAGGTCCGGCGCGCCTACTGGAGCGGCGCCGTGCATCCGGATCCCGCGGCGCTGGGCCTGCCCGCTGAGGACGTCGAGATCGAGGTCGACGGCGGCACGGCGCCGGCATGGCTGGTGCGGCCAGCGCCGGCCGTCGACGCGCCGGCCGTCGACGCGCCGGCCCTCGACGACCCGGCCGCCGCTCCCGCCGCAGGTGAAGCCCCCGCCGCTCCTGGTGCCACGGCGCCGTCGTCGGACGTGTGGGCGATCATGGTCCACGGCCGCGGCGCCTCACGGCAGGAGGGCCTGCGGGCCGTCCGCGTGGCCCGCGACCTGGGTCTCACCAGCCTGCTGATCACCTACCGCAACGACGGCCAGGCGCCCTCGGCCCCGGACGGTCGCTACGGGCTGGGCTGGACCGAGTGGCGCGACGTCGAGGCGGCCATTGGCTACGCCCTGGAGCACGGCGCCCGGGAGGTGGTGCTCTTTGGCTGGTCCATGGGCGGCGCCATCGGCCTGCAGACCGCGGATCTCTCCCGCTACCACCACCTGATCCGCGCCATGGTGCTGGACGCTCCGGTGATCAACTGGGTGGACGTGCTGGCCCACCACGCCCAGCTGAACCGGATCCCCTCGGGCATCGGACGCTACGGGCAGCTGATGATGAGCCACCCGCTGGGCCGGCGCCTCACCGGGCTGGCCGCGCCGGTGGACCTCAAGGCGATGGACTGGGTGTCCCGCGCGGTGGAGCTGCGGACGCCCACGCTCATCATCCACTCTGTCGACGACGAGTACGTTCCGTACGGCCCCTCCGCGGTGCTGGCGGAGAAGAACCCGGAGATGGTCACTTTCGAATCGTTCGACACCGCGCGGCACACGAAGGAGTGGAACGTGGACCCGGAACGCTGGGAAGCGCTGGTTACGGCCTGGCTGGGACAGCAGTTGGCCCCGCGGGCCACCCCGGTGGATTAGGCAGAACGTCCGGCCGTTAGCGGCCGGTGCCGATCCGGGCCGTGCGGGCGCCGGTCAACCGGATCAGGTCCTGCGGGCTGAGCTCCAGGTCCAGGCCGCGCCGTCCGCCGGAAACCAGGATGGTCTCGAGGGCCAGGGCGCTCTCGTCCACCACGGTGGGGGAAGCCTGCCGCTGGCCCAGCGGTGAGATGCCGCCGAGGACGTATCCGGTGCGTCGCTCCGCGGTCGCCGGGTCTGCCATGGCAGCTTTCTTCCCGCCGAGGGCCGCCGCGATGGCCTTGAGGTCCAGGTTGCCGCTCACCGGCACCACGCCGACGGCAAGCCGGCCGTCGACGTCGACCATCAGGGTCTTGAACACCCGGGCCGGGTCAATGCCCAGCACCTCGGCGGCCTCCATGCCGTAGCTGGCGGCCGCCGGATCGTGGGTGTAGGGGTGCGCGGTGAAGGAAACCCCGGCCGCCGCGAGTGCCGCGGTGGCCGGGGTTCCCTGGGAGGCAGTCTTACGTGCCATGGTGCCGCTCAGCCCTGCTGCGGCAGTTCGGCGACCTTGCGCTTAATCCGGCCGAGCATCGCGGTCATGCCGCGCATCCGCAGCGGCGTGATGGCGCGGGTCAGGCCCAGCAGCTCGGGCATGTCGTCCGGCACCGCCAGGATCTCCGCGGGGCTCAGCCCGTCCAGTCCCTCGTGCAGGACACCGGCGAACCCGCGGGTGGTCGGAGCCTCCGGCGGGGCCTTGAAGAACAGCCGGACGCTCTCGGCCCCGGACTGATCCGCGGCGGGCTCGGTTTCGATCGTGAGGAACAGCGGCGACTGGCACTCGACCACCTGTTCCATCAACTCCGGGTGGTCCTGGAGCCGGGCCGGCGGGTCGGGCAGTTCGCGGGAGAACTCCAGCAGCAGCTGCAGGCGCTCGGATTCCTCGAGTGCCTGGAAGTCGTCAACGATCTCCGCCAGGGCGGTGGGCAGGGCAGTGGAAGTCACGATTCCAGCTTACTTTCCCGCGGGGACGGTGCCGCGCTCGGTGCCCCTGGCGATGGGGACGCGGACGGCGTTGCCCCACTCGGTCCAGGAGCCGTCGTAGTTGCGGACGTTCTCGAAGCCCAGCAGGTACTTCAGGGCGAACCAGGTGTGGCTGGAACGCTCGCCGATCCGGCAGTAGGCCACGACGTCGTCGCCCGGGGTCAGCCCCGCCTCGCCCAGGTACAGCGCCTCAAGCTCGGAGCGGTCGCGGTAGGTGCCGTCCGCGGCGGCGGCACGGGCCCAGGGGACAGAGGCGGCGGTGGGGATGTGGCCGCCGCGGAGGGCGCCCTCTTCGGGGTAGGCCGGCATGTGGGTGCGCTGGCCGGTGTATTCCTCGGGGGAGCGGACGTCGATCAGGGGCTTGCCCAGGTGGGCCAGCACGTCGTCCTTGAAGGCGCGGATCGGGGCGTCGTTGCGCTCGACCACGGGGTACTCGGCCGGTGCGACGGCGGTCTTGTCCGTGGTGAGCGGCCGGCCCTCGGCGATCCACTTGTCGCGCCCGCCGTCGAGCAGCCGGACGTCCTCGTGGCCGAAGAGGGTGAAGACCCAGAGTGCGTAGGCGGCCCACCAGTTGGACTTGTCACCGTAAATGACCACGGTGCTGTCACGCGAGATGCCCTTCGCGGAGGCCAGGGCGGCGAACGCTTCCCCGTCGACGTAGTCGCGGGTGACCTCATCGTTCAGGTCCGTGTGCCAGTCGATCTTGACGGCGCCCGGGATGTGGCCGGTCTCGTAAAGCAGCACGTCCTCGTCGGATTCGACCACCACAAGCTGGCCGTTCCCGACAGCCCCGTCCTCCAGCGCGGCGGCGAGCCAGTCGGTGGAGACCAGCCGCTCGGGGTGGGCGTAGCCGGCAAATTTCTCGTTCTGCTCAACGGGGTAGGGCATCAAGAGCGCCTTTCACTGGAAGTCGGGGGGGTGCCGGGCGGACGCGTGTCGCGGCCCCGGGCCTATGACAACACTAACCACGGGCGCGCAGGATTGTTCCTTCGGGGTTCTCAGGGGGAAATATGGTCTTCGTCACGGCCGCGGTCGCCGCCGGTGGCCACTGCGGCTTTGCCGGTAGTCTTTCTGGGGACACGAGACCAGCAGAACGGACCACCTTGGTACAGATCGAACAGCTCGCCGCCAGAACCCCGGCGGTTTCCGTGGATGAACTCCTCAAGGGTTTTTATCCATCGCCGCGCTTTGGTGAGGTCTCTTTCGCCAGCTACCGCCCCGATCCGGCCCAGCCCAGCCAGGCCCACGCGGTCCGGGCGCTGGAAACCTTCGCGGCCGGCGTCGGCGCCGGAAGCGGCGATGGCCTGTTCAAGCGGCTCTTCGGCAAGAAGGAGACGTCCCGCGCGGGCATCTACCTCGACGGCGGGTTCGGCGTCGGCAAGACCCACCTGCTGGCCTCGCTCTGGCACGCGGCGCCTGGACCCAAGGCGTTCGGCACCTTCGTGGAGTACACCAATCTGGTGGGTGCGCTGTCCTTCCGGAAGACCGTGGAGGCCCTGAGCAGCTACAAGCTGGTCTGCATCGACGAGTTCGAGCTCGACGACCCGGGGGACACCGTGCTGATGTCCCGGCTGATGCGTGAGCTCGCCGACGCCGGCGTCAAGCTCGCGGCGACCTCCAACACCCTGCCCGGTTCCCTGGGCGACGGCCGCTTCGCCGCCGTCGACTTCCAGCGCGAGATCCAGGTGCTGGCGGACCAGTTCGACGTCGTCCGGATCGACGGCGAGGACTTCCGCCACCGCGGCCTGCCCAAGGCACCGTCGCCGCTGCGCAACGACGAGCTCACGCACCACATGCAGCGGGAGTTCGACGGCAAGACCGTGGCCAAGGACGAATTCAGCACGCTGATCAACCACCTGGCCGGCGTGCACCCCAGCCGCTACCGGCAGCTGATCGACGGGATCGACGCCGTGGTGTGGCGCAACGTGGAGACCATCACCGAGCAGGCCGTCGCGCTGCGCTTCGTGGTGCTCGCCGACCGGCTGTACGACAAGGACGTCCCGATCCTGGCCAGCGGCGTGCCCTTCGACCGGCTCTTCACCGAAGAGATGATGACCGGCGGCTACATGAAGAAATACTTCCGGGCGGTCTCGCGCCTGACCGCCCTGGCCCGCGAGGGCCAGAACCACGAGCCGTCGTAGGGCGTACGGCGTCGGCTTCTCAGCCCAGCTGATTAAACGACGAAGGTGCCGGCGCCACCTATCGGCGGGACCGGCACCTCGCTGACGTACCTGGGTTAGAGGCCCTGCTGCCGGGGTTCCCCGGCTACTGGCGGGACTCCCGCGACGTGGGGTTCGCTGGCGGGACCCGTTTCGGGCCGGCCATTGGCGTTGTCCACATAATCGGAGGCGCCCCGCTGGACGGTGTCGACGCGGTCGGCGTACTTTCCGCCGGTCTTGGAATCGACGAAGTCACCGGCCTTCTCAATACCGTCCTTGATAGCCGTTTCGTTGCCATCAATCAGCCGCTGAGCCTTGCCCTTTAGATCGTCAAGTAAACCCACGGGCACCTCCTTTCAGTCGCGGAGCCAGATCGCTCCTAGCGCTTTCGATCCTAGCCCCGGCCCGGAGGCATGCCAAGGGTGCTGACGGTTTGTACGCCCAGAGGAGAAAGCCATGGCGGGATGGTCATCACGACGGCGGCCGGCCGCTGGGCCAGGAAGGGTGGAAACGAAAAAAGCAGCTCCCGGGGGAGCTGCTGTGAGAGTGGGCGATACTGGGATCGAACCAGTGACCTCTTCCGTGTCAGGGAAGCGCGCTACCGCTGCGCCAATCGCCCGCAACCGGAAGAATCCGGAGTGGATGGTAAAGAGAGCGGACGACGAGATTCGAACTCGCGACATCCACCTTGGCAAGGTGGTGCTCTACCAGCTGAGCTACGTCCGCATTTAGTCCGTCCGGCAATGCCGGCGGTACTGGATCAAGCAAGTTGCCTTGCTTTGGTGGGCGATACTGGGATCGAACCAGTGACCTCTTCCGTGTCAGGGAAGCGCGCTACCGCTGCGCCAATCGCCCCTATGCATCCGGCCGGAACCGGAAACCAGGGTTTTCACCGAGGTGGGTACGGGATTCGAACCCGTGTATACGGCTTTGCAGGCCGCTGCCTCGCCTCTCGGCCAACCCACCGTGTAGACAGAATCCGTGAAGATTCTTATCCGTGACAGTGTCCTGCGAGCGGACGACGAGATTCGAACTCGCGACATCCACCTTGGCAAGGTGGTGCTCTACCAGCTGAGCTACGTCCGCAGTGTTGATTGTTGATTTCCCGCCGCACTCGGCAGTTCCTCGCGTTCCAACGAGTAAGAACTCTATAGGAGGTTCAGGCAATCTACAAATCGACGGCGCTGCGCCGGCTTCCTACCCCCGCGGATCCCTGTAACCACGCGGATTTTGCTAATTACAGGGCTGTAATTCGAGGCCGTTTCAGGGAGCGCCAAATGGGGTTGAGAGTGCGGGTTGAGCGGGGCCATGCTCGGCATGGCGCAATTCGGGGGGTCCGCTTTGTTGGTCGGGCGCTCTCGAACCCTTGCTTTGCAGCTCCGCGGGTTCCACGGAGGATCCGACGCCAAGCGGTCCGGGTACACACCCGCAGTCGGACCCGATGTGAGGCGAAACCAAGTCGCCTCGAAGTCCCCGACGACGATGGGTTGCCCCGGGCGCCTCGGGATAGCGGGTCCCGGATCTGCTCGGGAACGCCCGACACCGACACTATGGCAACCCGCGACGCGAATACGACGCGGGCCGGGGATACGACGCGTGGCCTAAAGACGACGCGGGACCGGGAAGCAGCGCAGGCCTGGGGTACGAGGTCGCCTCGATTCCTCGATTCCCCGATGCCACTCGGCCGCGGCGGACGCTCATTCGACGACCCCGCGCAGCGTCGACAGGGCACTCAACGGGCTGCCTCGCCGCAGTTGAAGGCCGATTTTAGATTTCCGCCGGGGTGGGCTAGCATTCAAGGGCACCCGGGGCGATTGGCGCAGTGGTAGCGCGCTTCGTTCACACCGAAGAGGTCACTGGTTCGAACCCAGTATCGCCCACCAACAGATGGTCCGTTCCGCTCGTAGAGCGGGACGGACCATTGTTTTTTGGCGGTCAGGCGGCGTTATCGGCTGGGCCGGTCGGGCCGAGGCCAGGGCGGTCTTGGGCAACTCGGCGGATACCGACCGCGGGCAGCGCCTCCCGGCTATCTACCGGCTACCGGCTACCGGCGCACGCAACCGCCGTCGTCGTTGGTCGCCTCCACAGTTTTCATATCGCGTCAGACCCCTGTGAAAGAGTTTTTGCCATGACAGCCCCACTCCTCGCCCACGCCACCGAGTACGGACGGATGTACGCCCGTTCCACCTCGGCCCAGTTCACGGTTCCCTCGATCACCACAGTGATCGGCCAGCAGCCGCACGGACTGGATGGCTGGTTTGGCTACATGGGCGCCAACAGCCTGGCCGCCGATCCGTCCCTGCCGGAGATTCTGGGCAGCCCGGCAAAGGTCCGCCAGGCCGTCAGCCGGGCGGCGAAGGCCGCGGAAACATACCGGGACGACGCCGCCAAGCGCGGCGACCGGGTCCACAACTACTGCGAACAGGTTGCCTTGCGCGCCCTGGGCCGCCCTCACCAGATGAAGGAGACCCGCGAGGCACTGGCGGCCAACGGCGAGGAAGCCTTCGCCGCCCGCTTCGACGAATGGTGGGAGCTCTTCCAGGTCGAACCGATCGCACCGGAGATCACTGTCTGGAATCAGACGGTGGGATACGCGGGCACGCTCGACCTGGTGGCCAAGATCAACGGCCGCACCTGCCTGATCGACTACAAGACCAAGGGCACCACGCGGGACGGCATGGTGAAGCCGCTGGACGCCAAAGTGGTGATGCAGCTGGTGGCCGGCATGAAGGCCGAGGAGAGCCTGGTGGACCCGGTGGCGGGGGAGTGGGAGCCCTGGCAGCACGGTGACTCGCCCATCCTGCTGGCCGTGGCGATCGGCGAGACCGAGGTCCGCCCGGAACGCGCCAACCCGAATGTGCTGAAGCACCACTGGTGGAAGTTCTGCGCGCTGCGCAGGGTCTGGGAGATGTCGGCCGACACCGTGGCGGCAGGTCCGGCTCTGCTGCCGATCGCCCCGCCGATGGCACGCTAACCCTTCGCCTTAGCGCGTCTTTCGGGCCGAAACGCCCTTCCGCGAAGCGGCGCCGGGTAAGCACCCTAGGGCATGGCTAATCGGCGTAGCTCTCTTTATCACTGCATGGTCGGTGCCCTCACCATGGCACTGCTAAGCGGTTGCGCGGCTCCCGGCGGGCCGGGAGAGGGGACGGCATCCGCAGCACCCACCGTGGAATCGGGATCCCCGACCGCTCAGGCTCCTGGACCAGCGACCACGCCGGCATCCCGGTCGGGCGCCCCAGCCACTACGGCCGTGCCGGCGTCTGAGACTCCTGTGGCCGTGCCGTTCAACCTCTTCACGCATTGCGGTATCCGCGAGGCATTGGTCGACGGGACGTACTTTCTCGCCGATAAGATCCTCGACGACGGCAATGGCAACCCTCCCGGCGGCTGGGACAACCCTTACCAGGCCGGCACGATGACGGTCAGTGGCTCCACAGCGGTCTTCCGGGACGACGCGGGACACACAGTGACTTTCCGTTCGCGGCCGGGAGCCACCGGTTTCCTGAACATGTGTTCGTGACAAGGGTTCCCCGGAGTGCGACAGCACTGCCGCGCCGGCCGGATGCCTACCGGATGCCTATGGTCGCGCCCGGGCCAAGACAGCGTGGCCGGGGATGCCGGCGACAATGGGACGGAAGTATCGGGACGGAAGTAGCAGCACCGAGGTAGCGGGACGGAAGAACCGGCTAGGCAGCAACGGGACGGAAGAATCCGTTGCGGCGCGGTCTTCGGTCGGGGTCAACGTGCGGCGGCGGGATGAACCACGGCACCCCCAGGCGGACACGGAGCTCCCACTGCTCCTTATGGAGCACGTGGTGGTGATGCGAGCACAGCAGCACTCCGTTGTCCGTACTGGTGGCCCCGCCGCGTGACCAGTAGTCGATGTGGTGCGCCTCGCACCACGGTGCCGGGATGGAGCAGCCGGGGAAGGCGCACCCTTGATCCCGGGCAACCAGTGCCTTCCGGATATGCGGCGGGAACACCCGGGACGCCCTGCCGATGTCCAGGACGCGGCCCTCACCGCCGAGCACCACGGGAATGATGTCCGCGTCGCACGCGATCTTCCGCACCGTGGATGCTGTGACCGGTCCGGCGAAAAGCATCGACGCCGTGCCCTCGCTCGATTCGATCCGTTCCCGCAGGTCCCGATAGTCGATCGTCACCATCACCTGGGGCCGCAGTCCACCCGCAGCAGGCAGACCGCCGGAACCGAGGGCAAGCTTGCAGCCGCCTACCAATCCATCGAGACGTTTCTGGGCAACGGAACGCAGGTCCAGGGACACGCCGTCGTCGCTCCCGATCCGCGGGTTCGTCGCCGTGTTCATGACGGTGATGAGGTGTTCGCACTGCTCATCCGTGGCGAAAATCTCTAGGTGGTGCAGACCGTGCCTCCGCCTCCGGATGAAGGCGCCTTGCAACTGCCGGAGCAGTTCCTCCGACGGTTCGCTCCCGTCCTGGTCCACCGCGTTCAGCCACCGCTGGGCGATCCGGACAAGAAAATCGGGGTCATGCTCGACGGCGCTGCGGGTGAGCGCGTGTTCCATGCGTTCGAGCGTCCGGGCGTCGCAGACGGGTTTGGCCCTTTCCAGGGCCGCCACGGTGACGCCGGCCGACCGAGCGGAGACGTCGCCCGCTGCCACCGCGGCTCCGAGTTCCTCGCGGACCGGCGGCAGGAGTTTCCCCGTGAGGTCCTGCCGCGGCAGCACTGCCTCGGCCAGCCGCAGCCTGCTCCGCGCCTCGGCGAGAGAGATGTGCAGCCTGGCCCGGAGGAATTCCGCGGTATTCCGGAAGCCGTCGTCGGCGGCGCAAGACGCGGTGGCGCCGGCTTGCTCGTCGTCCATCAACCGCCCGGTTGCCGCCGTCGGTGCTGCAGCCGCAGTGGCTGAGACTGTGGGCGTGGCCGACTCCTGCCAGCCGGTGGTCCAGCCGGGAACGGCGCGGGCTTCGGGCGCGGCCAGCTTCCGGCTCCGGTTCACCGCCGCCGCGGCCACAAGTTGCCAGTATTCGGTAAGGCGGGAAAGCTCCTCGGCTGCATCCGCCAGATCGGCCGCGTCCTGTAGATCGAGCAGGGAGGCATCCCTAGCCCCCGCGGGACCGGCCTCCCGCATCAGGGACAGGGCCGCATACACTCCGGCGACCGACGTCGGTCCGGAATCGATCTCCGCGATGAAACCCCCGATGGCTTCCATGTATCGAGTCTCCTGCGGGGGTCTGACATTTTAGGCGGCCCATGGACATTGCGGGGGGAGAAGCATCCCCCCAAAATCCTCGGCACCGAATCTGGCACTAAACTGGATGGAATCCCTGACCGCCCAGCTCGAAGGACAGATCACCCATGGCCATTTTGAACATCCGCATCATCGGGGACCCTGTGCTGCGCACAGTTGCCGATCCCGTGACGGAGTTCGGGCCCGAGCTGGAGAAGCTGGTGGCGGACATGCTCGAAACCATGGAAGACGTCGAGGGCGCCGGCCTGGCCGCCCCGCAGGTGGGCATCAGCCAGCGCGTCTTCACCTACCGGATCCGCGGCGTCGAAGGTCACATCATCAACCCCGTCCTCGAAAACAGCGAGGACTTCCAGCCCGACGAGGTGGAGGGCTGCCTCTCCATCCCCGGCCTGGGCTTCCCGGTCCGCCGCTTCCGCCACACGCGGGTCACCGGCGTCGACGTCCGCGGCAACCCGGTGGAACTCGAAGGCGAAGGCATGCTTGCCCGCGTCTTCCAGCACGAGACGGACCACCTGGACGGCATCCTCTTCACCGACCGTCTGGAGGGCGAAGACCGGAAGACTGCCCTGCGCGCCATCCGCAACGCCAACTACGACTCCATCACCGAAAAGACGACGTCGAAGCGCGCCAAGACCGTCGGCTCCAGCTTCGGCGCCGGCGCCTCCTTCGGTTCCGCCCAGTGAAGGTCCTCTTCGCCGGCACTCCCGCCGTAGCCGTCCCCTCGCTGGACGCACTGGTCGCGGCCGGGTTCGACGTCGTCGCAGTCCTGACGCGCCCCGACGCGCCGCTGGGGCGCAAGCGCATCCTAACCCCGTCGCCGGTGGCGGCGCGGGCAGCCGAGCTCGGGATCGAGATCATCCACGCGGCCAGGGTCGACGCAGACGTGACGGCCAGGATTGCTGCGGCCGCCCCGGACGTCGCCGCGATCGTCGCCTACGGCGGCCTGATCCCGCGGGCCGCGCTCGACGTCCCCGCCCACGGCTGGATCAACCTGCACTTCTCGCTGCTGCCGGCCTGGCGTGGTGCCGCCCCGGTCCAACGCGCCCTGATCGCGGGCGACGACGTGACCGGCGCAGTCACCTTCCGGCTCGAGGAAGGCCTGGATACCGGCCCCGTCTACGGCACCCTCACCGAGGCCGTCGGACCCGAGGACACCGCGGGGGACCTGCTGGAACGCCTTTCCCACAGCGGCGCCGTGCTGCTGGCCCAAACACTCTCCGCGGTCGACGCCGGCAAGGCCGCCGCGGTCCCGCAGCAGGGCGACGTCACCCTCGCCCCGAAGCTCACCCTCGAGGACGGCCGCCTGGACTGGCAGCTTCCGGCGCTGGCAATCAGCCGACGCTCCCGCGGCGTCACCCCGGAACCTGGGGCGTGGACCATGCTGGACGGCCAGCGGATCAAACTTGAACCCGTCCGGCTCCGGCCCCAGGCAACGGCGCTTCCGCCGGGACACCTGGCGTTGGATGGCAAGGCCGTCCTGGTGGGAACCGGCTCGCACCCGGTGGAATTGACCCGGGTACAGCCCGCAGGCAAGAAAATGATGGCCGCCGCCGACTGGGCGCGCGGGCAGGCAACACTGGAAAGCGTGGTCTTCGAATGAGCGAGTCCGGATCGAACGGAAACGGCCGCGGCCGCAGCGGAGGCGGCGCGGGCAACCAGCGCGGCCAAGGCAACTCCGGCAGCCAGCGCGGTAAGGGCGGCGTAGGGGCCGACAGCTCCCGCGCCGGCGTGCGCCGCGACGCGCAGGGCCGCGAACGCAACCGGGGACCCAAGCGCAACTTCACCGAGAACGCTCCGGCCCAGCGCACCCGCCGCGCCGACCCGGCCCGGCTGGTGGCGTTCGAGGTGCTCCGCGCCGTCGCCGCCGAAGACGCCTACGCCAACCTGGTGCTCCCGGCCCGGATCCGCCACCACGGCCTGGACAAGCGCGACGCCGGCTTCGCCACCGAACTCAGCTACGGCGCCCTCCGCGGCCAGGGCACCTATGACGCCATCCTGGCCCGCTGCGTGGACCGGCCGCTGGACCAGCTGGACCCGGCGATCCTCGATGCCCTGCGGATCGGCACACACCAGCTGCTGGCCATGCGTGTCCCGGCGCACGCCGCCCTGGATGAGACCGTCGGCCTGGCCCGCGCCGTCATCGGTGCCGGCCCCTCCGGCCTGATCAACGCCGTGCTGCGTAAGGTCTCCGCCCACACCCTCCACGAGTGGCTCGAGCTCCTGCTCGCCGGCGAAGCGGACGAGACCAAGGGCGCCGCCATCCGCTATGCCCACCCGGAATGGATCGTCCGGGCCTTCCGCCAGTCCTTGGTGGCGCACGGCCGGCCGGTCTCCGAGATCAACAGCCTGCTGGAGGCGGACAACGACGCCCCGGTGGTCAACCTGGTGGCCCTGCCCGGCTTGGGCAGCCTCGACGAGGCACTCGAGAACGGCGCCACGCCCGGTGAGCTGGTGGAGGGCTCAGCGCTCTCCAGCGGCGGCGACCTGGGCCGGCTCGCCTCCGTCCGCGACGGCAGCACCCGCGTCCAGGACGTCGGCTCCCAGCTCGTGGCCCGCGCCCTCGCCGCGGTGGACCTCGGAGAGGCAGGCCACGGCGACGACAGGAACGACGACGGCGAACGCTGGCTTGACCTCTGCGCCGGACCCGGCGGCAAGGCGGCCCTCCTCGGCGCCCTCGCCCGGCAGCACGGTGCCACGCTGCTGGCCAATGAACCTGCCCCGCACCGCGCCAAGTTGGTCAGCCAGGCCCTCAACGCAGTCCCGCGCGAGTCCTGGCAGGTCCGCACCGGCGACGGCCGCGAGGTGGGAACCGAGATGACCGGACAGTTCGACCGCGTCCTCGTCGACGTGCCCTGCACCGGCCTCGGCGCCCTGCGCCGCCGTCCGGAATCACGCTGGCGCCGCACTCCCAAGGACCTCGCGGACCTCGGCCCGCTGCAGCGGGAGCTGCTCAAGTCCGCACTCGACGCGGTCAAGCCCGGCGGCGTCGTCGCGTACGTGACCTGCTCGCCGCACCCGGCCGAGACCACCGCCGTCGTCAGCGACGCCCTGCGCAAGCGCGAGGACCTGGAACTGCTCGACGCCGGTGCCGCCCTGGACGCCGTTAGCCTCACCGGGCACCTGGAGGCCGGCCATGAGTCGACCGCCCAGCTCTGGCCGCACCTGCACCGGACGGATGCAATGTTCTTGGCGCTCATCCACAAAAAGGCCTGATCCAGCGGTCATACTGGCACCACACCGGCACCACAGCAAAGGACTTTCATGACGCACACCTGCATCAACCCCAGCATCCTCTCGGCCGACTTTGCGAACCTGCAGACGGAGCTGGCGAAGATCCGGACCGCGGATGCGGTGCATGTGGACGTGATGGATAACCACTTCGTGCCCAACCTCTCCCTGGGCCTGCCCGTGGTGCAGCGGCTGCAGGAGATCAGCCCGATCCCGCTGGACGCCCACCTGATGATCGAGCACGCGGACCGCTGGGCGCCCGCCTACGCAGACGCCGGCGTCGCCTCCGTGACCTTCCACGCCGAGGCGTCGATCGCCCCCGTGAAGCTTGCGCGCGAACTGCGGGCCAGGGGAGCGAAGGCCGGGCTGGCGCTGCGCCCGGGAAGCGGCGTCGAGCCGTTCTTCGACATGCTCGGCGAACTGGACATGATCCTGATCATGACCGTGGAGCCCGGCTTCGGCGGCCAGGAGTTCCTGGAACTGACCCTGCCCAAGATCCGCCGGGCCCGCGCGGCCATCGACGCGTCCGGCCTGGACGTGTTGCTGCAGGTCGACGGCGGCATCACCGAGGACACCATATGGCGCGCCGCCGAGGCCGGGGCGGACGTCTTCGTCGCCGGTTCCGCGGTCTACGGGGCCGACGATCCGGCCGAGGCGATCGAGCGGCTCCGCGAGGCCGGAAAGCGCTGACACCGGGCCCGGCGCCTGTTGCGTCCGGTGACGGCCGTGGGCCCGGAATACCCTGCCGTCAGTCGCGGTTGTGTCAGAATAGCTACACACATACGTGCTCCGGGGTCGGTGTAAGTCCGAACCGGCGGTGACAGTCCGCGACCCGCGAGCCGGCGCCTTCCAGCAGGAGGGCAACGGCGGACGGTTGAACCGGTGGAATTCCGGTACCGACAGTTAAAGTCTGGATGAGAGAAGCACGTACAGCTGTTACTGCGGCGCCCCTTCGCGCCGCGGCACTGCGCTGTCGTATACCCCCGGAGCCATCGCGGTTCAGAGGAAAGGTATAGACAGACACATGAACCCCCTGCGATGGCTCTTCAACCGCACCGCGGTCCTCCGGGATCGGGCGGGCGGCCGATGAGCGTTCACCCCACCACACCTGACTTCAGCGCAGCAGAATCCGCTGCCATGGATGCCGCCCTCGCCGCGGCCGCCCTCGGCCCCCGCGGCGCAAATCCGCTGGTGGGAGCCGTCATCATCGCCCCCGACGGTTCCCCGCTGGTCACCGGCTACCACCGCGGCGCCGGCACCCCGCACGCCGAGGCCGACGCGATCGAGCAGGCGAAGCTGGCCGGGTTCGATCTCACCGGCACCACCATGGTGGTCACGCTCGAACCCTGCAACCACGTGGGCCGCACCGGCCCCTGTGCCCGGGCCATCATCGACGCCGGCATCGCCAACGTCGTGTACGCCGTGGACGACCCGCATGATCCCGCCGCCGGGGGAGCGGCCACCCTGCGCGCCGCCGGGGTCACCGTACGTTCCGGCCTGGCAGAGGAGACGTCGCTGGAGCTCAACCGGCGGTGGTTCGACGCCGTCGCCGCCCAGCGGCCGTTCGTCACCCTGCACATCGCGCAGACCCTCGACAGCAGGATCGCCGCCGCGGACGGCACCAGCCAGTGGATCTCCAGCCCCGAGTCGCTTGAGGACAACCACGCCCTGCGCGGCCGGATCGACGCGATCCTGGTGGGCACGCAGACCGTCCTGGTGGACAACCCGCGGCTGACGGCCCGCACTCCCGACGGCCGGAACGCGGACAAGCAGCCGCTGCGCGCCGTGATGGGGCTGCGGGGGATCCCGGAGGACGCCGCCGTGCACGGCGACGACGGCAAGGTGCTGCACCTGCCCACCCGCGAGCCGGCCGAGGCGCTGGAACAGCTGTTCGACGCCGGCGTCCGGCACCTGATGGTGGAAGGCGGTTCCAGGATCCTCAGCGCGTTCCTGTCAGCCGGCCTGGTAGACGAGCTGATCCTCTATTTGGCGCCCACCCTGCTGGGCTCCGGCACGGCCGCCCTCGAGGACCTCGGCATCGGCACCCTCGCCGACGCCCAGCACTGGTACTGGGACGAGGCCACGGGCGGCTCCGTGCAGCGGCTCGGCCGCGACCTGCGGCTGCACCTGCGGCCCCGCACCGGCAACGCCGCCAAAGAAACAGCCACCCCTTCTTCATCCGAGACCACCCCGCGCCATGCCGCGGTCACTGCCCCAGGAGGCAACTGATGTTCACCGGAATCATCGCCGAACAGGGAAAGGTGCTCTCGGTCTCCCGTGACGGTGACACCAGCGCCACCCTCCGGCTGCACGCACCCACCAGCACCGAAGGCCTGGCCCACGGCGGCTCCATCGCCGTCAACGGCGTCTGCCTGACCGCCACGGACATCGACGAGACCGACTTCAGCGTCGACGTCATGGGCGAGACCCTGGTCCGGAGCACCATTGGCAGCCTCGCCGCGGGGGACCAGGTCAACCTGGAACGCTGCCTCCCGGCGGGTGGCCGGCTGGACGGGCACGTCGTCCAGGGCCACGTCGACGGCGTCGGACACCTCGTGGAGCGCGAGGCACTGGGCAACTGGGACCGGCTGCGCTTCGGTGTGCCCGCGCCGCTGGCCCGCTACATCGCCGAGAAGGGTTCCATCGCCGTCGACGGCGTCTCCCTCACCGTCACCGCGGTCAGCCCCGCCCCGGCATCCGAGCCGTGGTTCGAGGTGGGACTGATCCCCACCACACTGGCCGAAACCGGGCTGGGCGCCAAAGAGGTCGGCGCCCCGGTGAACCTGGAGGTGGACGTTCTGGCCAAGTACACCGAACGGCTCCTGGCCTTCGCACCCGCCCGGATCACCGGAGAGGACGCATCATGAGCACGCTGCAGAACCGCCAGGACGACGCCGTTCGCGCCGCCGGCGCGGGTGTCCGGGTGCTGGACCCGGTCGAGGACGCCGTCCGCGCCATGGCGGAAGGCCGTCCGGTCCTGGTGGTCGACAACGAGGACCGCGAAAACGAGGGCGACATCATCTTCGCCGCCGCGCACGCCACCCCGGCGCTGATGGGCTGGACCATCCGGCACAGCTCCGGCGTGATCTGCGTGCCGCTGGAGGACGACCGCGCCGACTCCCTTGCCCTGCCCCCGATGGTCACCATCAACGAGGACGCCAAGGGCACCGCCTACACCGTCTCCTGCGATGCCGCGATCGGTGTCAGCACCGGAATTTCCGCCACGGATCGGGCCCTCACGGCCCGAATTCTGGCCGATCCCACCAGCGAACCCAGCTCCTTGACCCGGCCCGGGCATGTTTTCCCGCTCCGCGCCGTTAAGGGGGGTGTGCGGGAGAGGCCCGGCCACACCGAAGCAGCCGTCGAGCTGTGCCGGCTGGCCGGCGTCGAACCCGTTGGTGTGATCGCAGAAGTAGTGCACGACGACGGAGAGATGATGCGGCTGGACGGACTTCGCAGCTTCGCGCTGGAGCACGGCTGCCCGCTGATCTCGATCGCCGACCTGGTGGCGTACCTTGAGGCCGGGAACACCGGTAGCCACGCGGCGGCCTCCGCCTAGGACCTTGGACAGAGGAGAAACAATGACGACTTCCCCAGCGCAGCCGGCCACCCCGGCGCAGCAGCCGCACCCGGTCAGCGGCGGCCCGATCGTGCAGCTTCCCACCGCCTTCGGCGAATTCGTGGCCCAGGCCTGGACGGACCTGGAAACCGGCGCCGAGCACCTGGCGGTGAGCTCCCCGCTGCCCGCCACCGACGGCAAGGCGCCCCTGGTCCGGCTGCACTCGGAGTGCCTCACCGGCGACGTGTTCGGCTCCTACCGCTGCGACTGCGGCGAGCAGCTGGCCTACGCCCTGGAACTGATCCACGAGCACGGCGGCACCCTGCTCTACCTGCGCGGCCAGGAAGGCCGCGGCATCGGCCTCGCGAACAAGATCCGGGCCTACGCGCTGCAGGAAGCCGGCTTCGACACGGTCGAGGCCAACGAGCAGCTGGGTCTGCCCGTGGACGCCCGCTCCTACCAGGCCGCGGCCCAGATCCTGGCGGAGATGGGCCTGAACGAGGTCCGGCTGCTCAGCAACAACCCTGACAAGCAGGACCGGCTGGCCCAGGCCGGCGTGCACGTGGTCGAAATGGTGCCCACCGAGGTGCCCTCCCGCGAGCAGAACCTGCGGTACCTGCAGACCAAGAAGGACCGGATGGACCACCGCCTGGTCCTCGACATGCAGCCGACCGCGCTGGACCCGGGAGCCGGGGCCGCCGGCGTCGAATCCGGTGTCCAGGCCGGCTAGGCCGCACGGAATCCCCACCCACTTTTCCCACAGAACCAACAGCAAGGACACCCCATGAGCGGCCACGGCGCCCCCACGATCGACCTGACCACCCAGTCCGCGGAAACCGGCAACCTCAAGGTGGCCATCGTCGCCGCCAGTTGGCACACCACCATCATGGACGGTCTGCTCGACGGCGCCCTGCGCGCAGCCAAGGACGCCGGCATCGCAGAGCCCACCGTCCTGCGCGTGCCCGGCACCTTCGAGCTGCCCGTCGCCGCCGCCCGGCTGGCACCGCACTTTGACGCCGTCGTCGCCCTCGGCGTCGTCATCCGCGGCGGCACCCCGCACTTCGAATACGTCTGCGAGGCGGCCACCATGGGCCTGACCGAGGTCAGCGTCCGCACCGGCACTCCGGTGGGCTTCGGCGTGCTCACCTGCGACACGGAGCAGCAGGGCATCGACCGGGCCGGCCTGCCCGGCTCGAACGAGGACAAGGGCCACGAGGCGTTCACCGCCGCCGTCGCCTCCGCCGTCACGCTCAAGCAGTACAGCTAGGCTGTGGAATCCCTCACATCAGGGGAGTCATCAGGAGACCCGGCAGGCGGGGCTACGTCCCGAGCAAGTAGGCTGGAGGGTGTGAAGAATTTCGAGTCGCTGTTCGCAGAACTGAGTGAGAAGGCCGCCAGCCGCCCGGCAGGCTCCCGCACCGTCGCCGAACTTGAGTCCGGCGTCCACGGCATCGGCAAGAAGGTCGTGGAGGAAGCCGCCGAAGTCTGGATGGCCGCCGAGTACGAATCCGACGAGGCCGCAGCCGAGGAGATCTCCCAGCTGCTGTACCACCTGCAGGTCCTGATGCTCGCCAAGGGACTGACCCTGGAAGACGTCTACAAGCATCTCTAGCCACGAGGTTCCGCGTCCCCGGCCCACGCCGGCGGACGCGGAGCAGTCCGTGGCCCGCAGTGCCTGTTACCCCATGACGATCCACCCAGAAAGAAACCTCCCATGCTGAGAGTTGCCGTCCCGAACAAGGGATCCCTGTCCGAAGCCGCCTCCGCCATGCTCGCCGAGGCCGGCTACCGCCAGCGCCGCGACAGCCGCGAACTGGTCATGGTCGACCCGGACAACGACATCGAATTCTTCTTCCTCCGCCCGCGCGACATCGCCGTCTACGTCGGGCAGGGAACGCTCGACGTCGGCATCACCGGCCGCGACCTGCTGCTGGACGCCGAGGTCGACGCCGAAGAGCTGCTGCCGCTCGGTTTTGCGGCTAGTACGTTCCGCTTTGCCGGCCCGGTGGGCGACTTCAGCTCCATCGACCAGCTCGAGGACAAGCGGCTGGCCACCAGCTACGACGGGCTGCTCCGCGGATACCTGTCCGAGCGCGGCATCAACGCCAAGGTGGTCCGGCTTGACGGCGCGGTTGAATCCTCGGTCCGCCTGGGTGTGGCCGACGCGATCGCCGACGTCGTTGAGACCGGCACCACGCTTAAGGCCGCCGGCATGGAAATCTTCGGCGACCCGATCCTGAAGTCCGAGTCGGTGCTGATCGGTCGCAAGGGCGAGCAGAACCCCGCCGTCGAGATCCTCATCCGCCGGCTCCAGGGCGTGCTCGTGGCCCGCCAGTACGTGCTGATGGATTACGACATCCGCAACGAGCTCGTGGAGCAGGCCGCCGCCCTCACCCCGGGCCTGGAATCGCCCACGGTGTCGCCGCTGCGTGACTCCGACTGGGTTGCCGTGCGTTCGATGGTGCCGAAGAAGGACACCAACCGGATCATGGACGAGCTCTACGACCTCGGCGCCCGCGCGATCCTGGTCAGCAGCATCCACGCCTGCCGGATCTAGCCGCCCGCCGTCACACCAACTTTTCCGCAGCCCGCCAGCCGTGGGCCCAGGTCAGGAGCAGAAATGTCAGTCGCTGTACGCGTCATCCCGTGCCTGGACGTCGACGCCGGCCGTGTGGTCAAGGGCATCAACTTCGAGGGCCTGCGCGACGCCGGAGACCCGGTGGAGCTGGCGCACCGCTACGACAACGGCGGCGCTGACGAGCTGACGTTCCTCGATGTCACCGCGTCCTCGGGCAACCGGGAGACCACGTTCGACGTCGTCCGGCGCACCGCCGAGGAAGTCTTCATCCCGCTGACCGTCGGCGGCGGGGTCCGCGGCGTGGCCGAGGTGGACAAGCTGCTGCGCTTCGGCGCGGACAAGGCCGCGATCAACACCGCCGCCGTGGCCCGGCCGGACGTGATCGACGAGATCACCCGGCACTTCGGCTCGCAGGTGCTGGTGCTCTCGGTGGATGCACGCCGCACCCGGCCGGGGTCCAAGCCCACGCCCTCCGGCTTCGAGGTCACCACCCACGGCGGCCGCCAGGGTACCGGCATCGACGCGCTCGAGTGGGCGCGGGAAGCTGCGGACAGGGGAGTGGGGGAGATCCTGCTCAACTCGATCGACGCCGACGGCACCAAGGACGGCTTCGACCTTGAACTGATCCGGCTGGCCCGCGCCGCCGTCAAGGTCCCGCTGATCGCCTCCGGCGGCGCCGGGCGGCCCGAACACTTCCCGCCGGCCGTGGCCGCCGGGGCCGACGCCGTGCTGGCAGCCTCCGTCTTCCACTTCGGCCCGCTGGACATGATCGCCCAGGTCAAGACTGCAATCCGCGAGGCAGGGTTCGAGGTCCGTTAGGTCGGACCGCTCCTGCGTGGGGTCCGGGGAGTCCCGCAGACTTCCGTTCTAGGGGGTCGCGCCGATTGCGTCCGCCTCCAGGCCCCGCTGAGCGTGTCTCATAACTAACGTCGGATACTCCGATTTCTCCGCATGGTTTCGAGACATAGTTATGAGAATCGCTGGCGCTTGGGGACCGCCGCATTTCGGCGTGGTCACCTGAGAGGCGAATGAGGCGCCTCGTATCCCAAGGGCTTTGAGACGCCGCGGTGTGTAGCGTTTATGGCACCTTCACCGGGCAATTTTGTGGGCGGGGCATACGGGACACCTCAAACCGCGCTCCTGTATTGCAGCGCGTCCGAGACGGGTGTCGCAGTAGGGGACCGTCTTACGGGGACACTTGGCGGCTCAGCAGTTCGAGACAGCTATCGCAGGGTATGTCGGTCTTTCGTGTGAGATTGTGATCGTGATGGAGCGAGCAGTGAAGTTTGTACTCCACCTCCGGTGAAGAACAGGTGTAGATATCCGAGGTTTACGGCTAGGCTGGCCGCAATCTTTAGGATGGGATGCCGGAATCATGGAGCTACTCATTGGAAGCCTCGTTGCGGGAATCGCCGTCGTTATTGGTGTTCTCTTGATCGTAAAGCGCAGAGCGTTCAGCAAATTGATGGAAGACTCTCAACGATCAGCGTTTGGCAAGGCGGGCACCAAGTTGATGGGGCGGCCAGAGCCTGGGTACATGGTCGTTGTTGGGCTAGGTGCTGTCCTCATTGGAGTGGCGATAGTTATTATGCTGATAACCCGTTGAATTCGTATGTCGGTCGTTCAGCCGGGAGCGGTCCAACGTGGAACTCAAGGGGCTCGGCGGCATCGCGGGGCAGGGTGCGGCCTTCCTGCTGGGTCTTGTTCTCATGAATGCGTGGCGGGAAAGCAGGAAGCAAAGCAGTGACGACGGTCGATCTACTGGGTGATCGACGCGTCCGTTAGCCGATCCCATTCCGGGCGCCAAGGCTTCCGGAATGCAACCGGCTCACGGGCTCCCCTTTGAGGAGCATCCTGCGGCTGTGACTTGCGGCGGATGCTCGAGGGGGTAGGCTCGCGGCATGGCGCCCTCCCATATACCGCTGGCATGGTTCGACAATGGCATGATCCAAAAGCCCGCAGAACTGGGGAAAAGATGACCGCCGGACGATGGGGACTACTCGTCGTTGCAGTAGCGGTCCTGATCGTCTCCGTAGTTCTCGCTGTTCAGGGTTCCACGGGCCTTTGGTTCACCGCAACGGCAATGGGCATCCTGATCTTCGCGACCTTGCGTGCAGGACTCAAAGAAAAGCGGCGGTCCCCCGGAGAGTAATCGTTGAACTGTTCCAGGGGCCTTCTTACTGTCCGGAAGGGGATCGGCTAACGGGCAAGCTCTGATTCTTTCACCAAGGCCAGTGGCAGGATCGAATCAATCACGTGGGTACCGGAGGTCTGTGGGATGATCTGCTGGTCTGGGCGACGGGACAGGCCGTGGAGGGTATCCCGCGGGCGGATATCCGCGGAGTTAGGGCGGCGGAAGGCTTTGCTACACAACGCCGATTTTCATGTCCGGCCCATACGGCTCGATCTGACGGTCATATTCTCCGAAACCAACCGAAAAATCTAACCTCATACCCGTCGAACAGCCACGGCCGCCGAGGATAGAGTCGTATTGTGGCTACGCCTTCGCAAGATCCTCGACCCGAGATCCTTGTCGACGTCGATTACGGGTACACCTGGCCGATGTCCACCATATTTTGGGCGCTAGAAGATGTGCCTGATTGGAAGAGTGAACTTCCAGAGGCTCTGTACGAAGATCTTGAGGCCTGGGCAAAATTCTTCAACGAACATGCCAATGAAGAGACAGGGATGTTTGGGAGTGAACAACGCCGCAAACACTTTGACCTGGAAGGGGTTCGCCTCCGAGATGAACTCGAAAAAGTTCTCGGAGATAGATTTCGCTTCCGTCTCCGACTTTGGTTCTAGATAACGGTCAAATGATGCAGCCCTTTGCGCACTGGGGACTGCTCCGGCTTTAGGTGACTCCTAGGCGCCGGATGACTTGAGGTGTCCCAGTGAGGGATCCCCCCCAACGGACGGGCTGATGGCTGGTTTGTGCACCGTCGCGCGCCCACACGCGGATCCCCAAGCGGGCACCGCAGCATCCAGAGGCACGGGCAGTCCTGGTTCCCTTCGGCGGAGTGCGCTGCCGGGACTTTCACTTATAGGGTCTGAATCATTGCCGGTGTGCTTGCCCACCATTGACTTTCGGGACCGGCTGCGGTGGCGGAAGCACCACGATGAACAGGGTGGCAAAGGCCGACGAAGACGGAAATAAGAAACCATGCGATCCTGCTTCGGTATTTCTGTTCAGCCAACCCAGCGTTGATCAACGCGATGGCGAACCAGGCTGCGCCTCCAGTCGAATAGTCATTCATAGGGCTACTCAACCACAGCCGAATCTCTGTGCTTCGAAAAATCCCGGCTCATAGGTACCCAACAAAGTGCCCGGTAAGCGATCCCTCACCGGGACATCTCGAGCAGATGAGCTCGTCGGACGCAGAACTTCGGAGGTTGGCCGTCGTGATTAGACGCCTGAGCGCAGTTAGGGTGACTGCATGAAGGTACTCACACATGCTCCTGCTGATCTCGTCATCGGAACGAGCGATGGTGTCGACGTGCGCTTTGCCGGAGCCCAGTTGGAAGACACGCCGGGCGACGTCGGTGGTCCCAATGCACGAAGGATCGGTATCCACTTGTTTCTCAGTGGTGTGCGCGGTGAAGAGACGATGTCTCGGGACGTCCTGTTTGAACGGGACCGCTATGAGTGGGCGGAACGGCGCAAGGCTGCGGGAGCGGATGCAACCGAGAACGCTCCGGCGATGCCTGGTGTCGCTGTCTTTGAGCGGCTGACCACCGTCGTGTCGGATGATCTCGGGACCGAATACCAGTGGTCAGGAGGCCAGGTAGCGGGCGGTGGCACGGAATGGGAAGCCCATTGGATCTACACCCCGGCTCCACCCGCGGAGGCCCGGACGCTTCGTTTTGAGTTCAGCATCGATGGGCAGCCAACCGGACGGTACTGCGAGCTCAAGCTCTCGGAGTCCGACGCCGCTGGCCTTTGAAGGTCACTTTGCACGACGGAGGATCTTCTTGCGGACTCCGGAACCGGCTGTCAGGGCTGACCGAGCTGTCTCATAACCTCGGTGCCTCAAAACCCTAGAGTTATGAGACAGCCGGCAGCGTAGCGGTTAGGGCACCTTCACCGTGCGGGTAAACGAGCGAACAGAGGCACGCGACGACGTCGAGCGAGGAATTCACTCTGGCTGCTGGCTAGGGGACCGGCGTACGGACGCTGCAACGGAGTTTCAGCGTCGTGGGGATTGTAGGATCGAGACGTGACTCGCACGGACCGGCTCTATGCCCTCGTTGAGGAGTTGCGTGCCGTGGCACCACGCCCCAGGAGTGCCCGTTGGCTTGCCGAGAAATTTGGCGTCAGCACACGCACCATGGAGCGGGACTTGTCGGCGCTGCAACAAGGTGGCGTCCCTATTTGGGCGGAACCCGGGCGTTCCGGTGGCTACTGCCTTGATAGGGCGCATACCCTGGCGCCGCTCGGGTTCACCGTTGACGAAGCTCTCGCGGTGACGATCGCGCTCGGGATGCTGGCGGCGTCTCCGTTCGGAGACGCCGCGAGTTCCGCGCAGCGGAAAGTCGCTGCAGTCATGGAAGATCGAAATCTTAGTGAGACTGCGGGACTTGCTGCGCGCATCCATCTCCTGGACGAGGAGACCAGGGCAGTGGTGCCTGACCAATTCGCAACGGCGCTTCGATCCGGGCAGGTTCTTCGCATCGCCTACGTCGACCGCAACACCGTCACTACTTCACGCGAAGTCGAACCGATGGGCTACGTCGGGAAGGGCCGCGACTGGTACCTGGTTGCCTGGTGCCGCCTCCGAGACGGCGTTCGTGCGTTCCGTGGCGATCGCATCAGCATGGCTGAACCGACCGGCGAAAAGCCGCCGCAACGCCCACTGAAACCAGAGGACCTCGGCATTGTCCATGGGGTTCTCCGCGAGATCACCCCCGGCGGAGAAATTGCTAAACACCGACACTACGGTGTCGGGACATCACTTTAGGCTGGACGGGTTAAGGCAAGACCCTACAGACTGGAGAACCCATGGAATTCGCATCAATCCGCATTATCACCCACGACGTAGAGCGGCTCACCCGTTTCTATGAGATAGTCACGGGCACGACCGCTCTAAGGCCGGCTCCCGTTTTCTCAGAGATCCGCACCGGCACGTGTGTTGTCGCGATCGGGGGCACAGCGACCGTGAGTATGCTTGGCGACCAGGCTCCGAAGCCGGCTAGCAATGACAGCCTCGTCATCGAGTTCCTCGTCCCGGACGTGGACGCTGATTTTGCTCGACTTCGCGAGTCGCTGGAGAGCATCGTGCTCGAGCCGACCACCATGCCGTGGGGCAACAGGTCGACGCTGTTCCGCGATCCTGATGGCAACCTTGTCAACCTGTTCTCGCGCCCCGCCAATTGACCTTTAAAGGATCCCCTTACCGGTCAACTGTCGGGTTGGTGCGTGCTGTAAGTTCATTGACTGCGTTGCTGATTTGGGTGAGCTCCTCGCTGGCTTACCGGCGTGAGACCTAGCCCAGTACCGCTTTGTTGATTTCGGCCAGCCGATGCAACGAGATTCCGGAAGCTTGTTCTCTGACCAGAGGGTGGTCGACGGACGGGTCGAGCTCAATGTAGGGAACCACTCCTGGCACCCTATTGTGCACGTGCGTCGCGATTGAGGTCGTAGGCGTCTCGTAGGGCAACTCGTTGCATAGCCAGCCGACCACCGGGAGCATGGAGGCTCGCGCAGGATCATCCCAGTGGTCAGCAATCATCTGGATGCTTTCCTCACTCAGGGAGACCCAAGCAGACCAGCTGAAGACGTCACCGGGGGAATCAATGAGAGGGATCTCAATGTGTCCCCTAAGGAAATAATGCCGTTCTCCTCCGACTTCAAGCACGCACATGTCGCCGCTCAATTCGCCCGCTTTCCGTTCGTTTGCGCTGGCCTGCAGCCAAACGTCCGGAGCTTGGGCTCCGAAAACCGTAGCGAGCCCTTGATGCTGCTCTCCGCACGTCCCACAGTGCCATTCGTTGCCGCTCCGGCTACTCAATTCTTCCCCCAATATTTCGTGATCACTTTTAGCTCCTCGAAGCCTACCTACGAAGCAGGCCCGTTCCTCGGGTTCGTTGGAGGATCCTCAACCAGGACGAGATAGGCCAGACCTGAAAGGCTGGATGAGGAGTCAGGCCGGCAGGGAAGTCAGGATGTCATGCGGCCATTCTCTTTCAAGCACGTCGTTCAGCTCGTCGTTAGGGCTGCTTACACAGTAGGGTGTGTGGTCCGGGTTTAAAACGGCGAGATTCACGGGGACCTTGTAGAGGCCCCATGGCTGGATCCGGTTGGCTAGATAGCCAGTAAGTCGAAGGTCACTGTATTCAGGAGCGTTCCAGACTTTGCAGGCCCTCTGAAGGTCGTTGGGGTGAATGGCAATCCATACCCCGAACCGGAACTCGTGGCCGCCCTGCAGCTTAATCGGCAGCAACGCGCGGACAAACGGGCTAAGGTTCGGGATTTGCATCAGCGTTGCTTTGGCCGGCTCTGCGTCGCTCAGCCAGCTGCCCTCAGCCCGATGTTGCTCAGGACTGCTCAGGACAGGCTCCGGTAGCCTGAATCGAACGTCCCTGTCGTGTGCCGCCAGACTCTGCCCGCATACCTGGCACGAGCTCTTTTTGCCGAAAACCATTGATCCCCCCAATTCCTGTACTCCACGGCGAGTGTACTCGGAACTCAGGACTAGCTTGTTAGCCTGTCCGGGCCAGAAGTTCCGTTCGAGCCAAGAAGCCCACCCGGACGCACTGGGCACCATGTTGGAGATCGCCGGCAGACAACTCGATCTGTCGGAAACGGAGCTCCGCGTCGTTTGCCGGAGGTAGAGGTGTTTAGACCGTGAGCGCCCCGGTCATCCAGTCCTCGAGATACTGGAGTACAGAGCTCGAGACCCATCGCCGGCTGTCATCCTCGTGATTCCAGACGTAGACCTCGTGATTGCCGCTCAACGATAGGGCGAACTGGTCGCCGTTGCCGGCGTCGGCGAAGAAGACCAGTCCATGGAATGGCATATAGAGCTGGAGGAATTCGGCGCTGTTCCTGAAGCGGTCGTTATCTTCTGCGATCCGTTCGGCGCTCCACAGCAGACCCAGACCGTAGTCACCCTGGATGCCATTGGTCTCTTCCAGGAGCTGGCGAAGGTGATGGGGGAGTCGGTGCCCCAGTCGGGCTTCGCACGCGCTCAGAGCCCCCGGCGACGGTGGGGCGTTGAACGTGGCGTTGCCCCAGCGCCGGATTTCGTTCGCGATCATGGCACCATCTTGACGGATGCGGAAGCCGAAAGCGGTCAAACGCGAGAAGGTGTTCGCCTACCCGGTCACCCCGGGCATGCGGAATTCCGCCAACCAAGAACGACTTTAAACTGAATCTCACAGCGCGGAGGTGATGACTCAAATCATCCCCGATGATGTCCTGCCGCTCTTTCACGATGGAAATCATTGTCGAGTCACCAGCCGCCAAAGACCGTGCAAATAAGGACGCCCTTCGCGCGCACTCTAAGAACTTTTTAGAAGAGGTGAGGCATTTGCTTGACGGACAGCAGCTAGGCCACGACATGACCGCGACCCTAAGTGCAACATGATCTACTCCCCGCGTCTTGACCCGTGCACAAAGCTAGGTAGGCTCGGCCTTCAGTGATCGCTCCAGGCGACTCGGCCCGGCGGACCCGGAGAGAGCCGTTGTTCTACATTCAGAAGCAGGTGACCCTGAGTCTTCGGCCACCTCCATAACCTTGGTGGGCAGTTGTGCAATATATTCTCGTTCTGCAGTGGCCAGCCGACTTGGAGGCAGACTACGACGCCCTCATCGCCATGGAGGACGCGCTGGAGGGTGCGCTCCCCGCTGCCCATGGCTTCGTGGATGGGCATGACTTCGGTGCAGGCGAGATGAACATCTTCGTCCACACCGACGAGCCCCTCGAAGCGTTCGGGGACGCGTTGTCGTCCCTTGGGTCTCACCCAAGATGGGAAGAAGTACGAGCGGCGTACAGGCCGACAGAAGGTGATCACTACATTCTCGTGTGGCCGGAAATGCTTAAGGACTTCTCGGTGTCGTGATGCACCGAACCTTGCTCACGTTCTCGGCAACGCGCAGACTGACTCTTGCACGGGCTGCCACGTTAAAGCGCTGTTGGTGTCGGCATTAATTGTGGCGGCGATCATCGTCGGAGTGACGGTGACGCTCTTAGTTCGGTGGACAGGCATCTGGGCCGGAAGGACGACGGCGGCGAAGGCATTCTCTCGTCTTAACAGGGCACAATTCGTAACGACCTTTGCGGGCTTCGCCGCGAGAACTTCCGCTTTCGCTTCAGGTATTGTTCACTACAGATATGCCGCCCAAAGCGGTCAATAAACGGGGGAAATATGAGACCAACGAAAATGGGATCCGGCTGCTCTTCATATGCGATGGAGCGCACAATCTGTGACGACAGAGCGGACGAAGGTACCGTCACCGTACTTGCTTTGACCGTGCAGTGAGGGCTAGCGAAGGCCCGGGAAGGCCACCATCAACGCGCCGGGTGCCTTCAGAGGAAGTTCACGAGACGACGCCGGCAGAGGTTGTGCCTGCGGCTACACCTGCCCGGCCGCGCCCTGCCTACGGTGAGATACGTGAAGAACCAAGCGCGGAGCTTGGTCAGCAATCCAGTCGACCTCACCCCTTGAAGAAACGATTCGACGCCCGGCTTGTCTGGGCACTTACCGCGGCCGGGTTGGTCATCGCCCTGCAGGCCTACCAGGCAGGGGACTTGTCTGGTGGGTGGCCAGCGGCCCGTCGCCCGGAGGGCCAAGTTTTAGCATTGCCAGTAGGTCCGGCTCCGACGCCCGAAGCACCATCTGCTACTGCTCCCGTCAGCGAAGCAGCAGTGCCGACAACGACCGCTTCAGCCAAGCCAAATAGCCGTTACAGGACCGCACCCACACCCGGAAGGGAATCCCAGCCCACGCCACTCGGAACCCCGGCACCGGTCCCAACGAGAAGTGACTCCTATGCATTCCTCGGCATTCCTGAACTGAAACAGGACATTGTCACTTACGACCCTTGCCGACCCATCCACTACGTCACGAGGGCAGCGAACTCCCCGGCAGGCGGCCAGGAGATGATTAACCAAGGGTTCGACGATCTCTCGCGCATCACTGGACTTCAATTCATCAACGACGGCGAAACTCTCGAAGCCCCTTCAGAGCAGCGGCCCATATACCAGCCGGACAGCTACGGCGACCGCTGGGCGCCCGTTCTACTCGCATGGTCCAACTCTGAGGAGTCACCTAGGCTCTCGCGTGAGCAAAGCGGTGAGCGATTCACGGAGGCGCTCGGCTATGCCGGCAGCGGCGCCGTCTTACCCAGCTCTAGAGATCGCTACGTATACGTCACGGGTCAAGTCGTCCTCAACACCCAAGCTCTTGCCGAAGCGTCCGCCGTCGAAGGCCCCGCACTTACACCGTCAGTCATCGCACACGAACTCGCTCACCTTGTCGGCTTGGACCACGTCAATGACCCGACCCAGTTGATGTACCCCGAATCAAGCTACCAACGGCCCACCTACGCCGATGGGGACCTCACAGGCTTAGCAGCCCTCGGCCGCGGCACCTGCTCACCAGGTCTCTAACCGGCTGTTGCTGCTGGACTTAGTGAGGTTGTGGAGGGCCTGGAGTGGAAGGGTACGTGGGCGAAATTCCAAGACAAGATCCTCGAGCCCGCGAGTGAGGCTGGAGCTTCTTACTGTGAGCCTCTCGGTGTGACGCAGCCGGACGGCTCTTCGTACCTCGCCTATCTTCGAGAGCGCGCACATTCATCGGACAACAGGCCGGACCCGACACCCTAAGGGCACGTCTAGCGATCGGCCAACGGCGGGGATTTCGGAGCCGGTGGGACGCAAGGTGGAGCGGGGTGAATCATCCTCCGAAGACATGCGCCGTGAATCGTGCACTGTCCTACTACTGTGGGGCCATGACATTTGCGAATGTGGGAACGCTTGGCACAGTCTCTGGTAAGCGCAACGAACTGGTGCGTCATTTGACGCGGCGCAGCGAGACCCTTCGGCAGGTCGGCTGCCTTGCCTACGAGGTGGGAGTCAACGAGGATGACCCGGACACCGTGTTTGTCGTGGAGCTGTGGGAAAACGAGGAGGCGCATCGGTCGTCCCTCACATTGCCGGAGGTTCAGGCGTCTATCGCCCTCGCACGCCCGCTACTGTCCGGCGCATTTGGAGGGTTCCGATTCGAGGTTGTCGGGTCACCGCTCCGTGACTGAGCCACGACAGCAGCGTCGGCGCCAACAACGGCTCTTGCCGCTGCTAGGCAGAAGCGGCGGCCCCGACGCCATCGTTGGGTCCATGCTCGATGAGCGGGCCCAAGACGTCTCCGATCCGGGTACCCTTCTCGGTTGTTGCGCCCATGACCATCACTCCAAACTCGAAGCCCGAGTACCGCCTCCGCTTAAATGGGCCGGCCTTCGGCTCAGCATGCCCGCCGGGCCCGACCGCCGATATGAAGACGTCACGGGCCTCGTCACCACTGGCGACGAAGGTCACCCGACGGTGGAATGTCTCCGAGTCGAAACGGGCGCGTAGCTCGATGACAAACTCGCCACCCACCTTCACATCAGGATGCAGGATGCGCAGTTCGCCCAAGACGACTTCTCCTGAAGGCTCCAGGGTCCCGTCAGCCTGGCGGACCAAAATCGTGGCGCTACCTTCCCGGACCCTGCCATCTTTCGCCCAGGAGACGTCGTCGCGCGGATAACACCCCACAGTCACTTCGTCCGCTTTCACAACATGCGCCCTTTCCTGGTCCATTGGGCACAACCTTACGGTGAGGCGAATGGGATTCCGCCGGCATGTGGCTGGCGCCTTCACCAAAATCGCATAAACAGTCAGTGCGCCGTAACGCCGTTGGATTAGGGCGGCGGATACTTCCGCGGTTACGACCCGCTGCGGCCCGGGATTATCGGCGGTGGCCCGTATTATCCAGGCCGACAAAATGTGAATTGCCCAGGGTCTGGCCGCGGTGAAAGTCGCGAAGCGCCCGTTCCGAATCCGGGCCCGATACCGCTGGCGGCCGTAGCGACTTTCTTGAGACATCGCGCCAAATAGATGCAACGATAATGACCAGAGCGGCAATGCCTAAAAGAATCCATTCCATGACTTCCCCCTAGGTCATCAGTCTAGCCCGGGGCCTGCGGGCCGCCTTGAATCAGGGCTTTCCCACATGCGCAGCACGTCGGTGGGTAGCATGCGGAGGATGACGATCAAACTGGAGAACGTTGGGATTGCCGTCCGCGACATCGAGGCGGCGATCGCCTTCTTTGTTGACTTGGGCCTCGAACTTGTCGGCCGGGACACCATTGCGGGGGAGTGGGCGGACACCGCCGTCGGCCTCGACGGTAACCACGCCAAAATCGCCGTCCTGACGACGCCGGACGGGCACGGGCAGATCGAGCTCTTCGAATACCTCCACCCCGACGCCATCGAGACAGGCCCCACCCTGCCCAACGAGATTGGCATGCACCGCGTTGCGTTCTCCGTGGACGACATCGACGCGGCGCTGGACATAGCGTCCCGGCACGGCTGCTATCCGCTTCGCGGGGTGGCAACGTACCGGGACATCTACAAGCTCACGTACCTCCGCGGTCCGAGCGGCATTTTGGTCATGGTGGCCGAGGACCTGACGAAGAACAGAGGGCCGGCTGAGTAGCGTCCCTACTTGCGTCGGGCGGCCAAAAAAACAAGTAGTGCACTCTCTGTTGCCTCGCCGTCGCTTTGGATAGTTTGGGCGCCATCGCGCCAGCGAGCGGCGCGCGAGGGGGACGCGCTGCACCTGCCGTTGAGTCTGCGGGGCCCGGACCCGCGTGCTGCTTACCTGCGTTGAGCTAGACGCCGCACGGTCCGGCTCCTATCGGGGCACCGCATCCGGGTGGTGCCGGAGCGCGCCCCCCCCGGATCGGGAGGCGGACCGGTGATCCGAGAAGGGACGCCTCATGCAGCGAACATCCACCACGGCGGCGATCATCACGGCCGCCTTGCTTTCCCTCACCGGCTGCGGAACGGGGTCCGGCACCGGAGGAGGTACCGCGACGGCGGAGGCTACGCCGGCGGCGGCCCAGCCATCCTCGTCCACACCGACCCCCGTGAAGACCTTCAGCAACGCAGACCTCAGCGGCTTGCTCTCCACGCTCAGGGATGACCAGGGCCAGCCCCTGACCGTCGTTCCGGCCGCGCAGATCGATCAAGGCATTCTCAGGGCCAAAGAGCTGCTCAAGACCGCAGTGGTGAGCCCCGAAACCTGCAAACCTCTCGTCGACAGCAACGCAAATGTCCCGGACGGCAGTACCTACGCCGGAGGCACGTCCATCTCCGCGGCCGACAAAACGACGATCGCGGTGACGGTCATCGCACTGAAGGACACCAAAACCATGACCCAACAGCTTGCTGCCTCACAGGCTGCGGCCGCTCCGTGCAAGTCGTTCACCATCGAGGTGGGCGGCCAGAAAATAACCACTGAGACCACGCCCGTTGACGCCAAGTCCGACGGCGACGCGTCCTTTGCGGCGCTCACCACCCAGCACCTTGCCACCGGACAAGCCCAGACCGCACTGACCGTCACCGGCGTCAAGGGCAATCTCGCCGTCACTGCGGTGAAGGCGGGGCCGGCGGTGACTCAAACGGCGTCGGCCGAGCTCATCAAGCTGATCAACACGGTCCTCGCCCACGACTGACGCGATGGTTGGTTCAGGGTCCCGCAGCGGACCCTGGACCAACGGCCGGCCTACGGGCCACCATGTTGGGTCTCGCGGCGCTGCTCGATCTCTGTGGCTATCCATCCGCCACACCGGGGCGGAGAATGACAGGATGAACACCATCGAGTGGTGGACAAATTTGGACGCCGATGCACGGGCATGGTTGATCGAACACAACGGCGAGGCTATCGCCGCTGATGTCGTGATCAAGATCGCGGCCGCCGGCGGCGACGTTGCATCGAACGCCTGGTGGATCGGGGAACGGAATTCCGAAGGAATTTTTCTCTCCGACGAAGCCGTCGATTGGATCGAGGGAACCGCCAACGGCGAATGAACCGGAGCGTGCCAGAGGGAAGATTCACTGGCCCCGAAAGTCGTGATGGACCAGGCGGGTCGGTGATGACTGGAGGGCAGCACAGAGGGGAACCGCCCGGCCTCCGCGCGTAGGATCGGGTGATGAGCTGCCAGAAGGAATCCCCAGCCACGCAGGTCAAGAGAACCGGAATCATGCGGTGAATCCAGTGGATAGCCTGCTTTGATGTACTCGCAGGGCGGTCTTGGGGCCAGTCGGGGCCAGCCGCCCTCCGTGGCCCAGCTCGCGGTCTATCCGGTGGGACAAGCGATTCCCTTGGGCGTGACGCCCGGCCTGTTGATACCTCAGGGCATGTTTTTACGCATTGAACGCCCCGCCACACGAACAGAGAAGAGCAACCTCATGACCACTGTCCTCGTTGCCGGAGCCACCGGTGATCTCGGCCATCGGATCGTCCGCGAGCTGCTCGCCGCCGACGCCGAAGTCCTTGTTCGTGTTTTGACCCGCCCAGGCGGCGGCGCCGCTCAGGCGCAATACGGCGGGCGTGACCGCGTTGAGGTTCGGGCGGCGGCCTATGCGGACCACCTCGGCCTCGTCGACGCCCTCCGCGGCGCCGACGTCGTCGTGTCTGCCGTCAGCGGCGCGCGCTCCGTCATCGTCGACGTCCAGCAGGCGCTGCTGGCAGCGGCCGTTGAGGTCGGTGTGGCACGCTTCATCCCGTCCGACTACTCCGCTGACTATCGCCGGGTAACCCCTGGCAGCAACCGCAACTTCGAGCTGCGCCGGGAGTTCGCCGCCGCCGTCGATGCCACTCCGCTCCGCGCCACGTCCGTGCTCAACGGGGCCTTCGCGGACATGCTGACCGGTCAGGCTCCGATGATCCTGTTCAGGAGGCACAAGGTCCTCTACTGGTCCTCGTCGGACCAGCTGCTCGACTTCACAACCAAAGACGACGTCGCCCGCACCGTCGCTCGCGTGGCACTGGACGGCGCCGCGCCACGCGTCGTCGAGGTGGCCGGGAGCCGGGTGACAGCCCGGGATATCGCGCGGATTATGTCCGAGCTCACCGGCGCCGCGTTCAGCACCCAGTGGGCGGGCACCACGGGATTGCTGTCCGGCATGGCCCGGATCGGACGTCGCATATCAAGGGACGAGGACGCGACGTTCCCTGCCTGGCAGGGTATGCAATATTTCGTGAGCATGTTCAGTGGCGAGGGCCAGCTGCATCACGTGAACAACGACCGCTACGGGCCGCAGGCGTGGACCAGCGTCCGTGACGTCCTTGAGGCGCACGTGAAGGACGGTGCGACCAGGGGCTGACGACGGCGACGCCGCCTCGGCTTGGCCCGCGGGAACGAGAAGGCGAGCTTGCGGTACTCGGCGGGGAGCATCACCCGCAGAAGTGTCATGATGGTCTGAAAGCCGGTGGGGCCGAGCTGCACGGCGCCCATGGGACAGGGGTGTGACTGTTTCGGTAACAGCGGCGTGGAAGGGCAGCCATGATTGATGAGCGGGTAGCCGCCGAGCGCTTTGACCGGATTGTCCTGATCTTCAATCCCGGCAAGCCCGGGATGGGTGCCAAGATCGATGAGGTGCGGCGAAGCCTGGCTGACGGATTGCCGGGTCTGCCGGTTGAGTCGATGCCATCGGAGTTCGCCGGGCATGCCCGGGAGCTGGCGCGGTCCGCGGCCGCCAGGGGTGCGCCCCTTATTGTTTCCATCAGCGGCGACGGCGGGTACCACGAGGTCGTCAACGGGGTCATGGATGTACGCGACAGCAGGGCTGTGTGTACCGTCGTCGCGGCCGGCAACGCCAATGATCATCACCGCAGCATGCCCGCGCGTTCGTTGCCTGCTGCCGTGCGTGAAGGCCGGATCCGCCACATCGACTTGTTGCGCATCCGATTCAGCGGGGAACACGGCGAGCAGACGCAGTACGCCCATTCGTATATAGGCTTCGGACTCACACCCTTGATGGCGATCGGCATCGAGAAGGGCCGCAAGGGAAAAATCCTCGAACTCATATCCGTGGCCCGCACCCTTTCGGCGTTGAGTCCGTTTGAGCTCATTCGGGGAGACGGAGCCACTGCGCGCTTTGACAGCCTGATCCTTGCCAACATTTCCCGGATGGCCAAGTACGGAACGGTCAGCGAAATGGGCACTCCGGACGACGGCATGTTCGAGGTGGTGACGCTGCCACATGCCGGGCGGTGGAAGATGGCGTTGATGACGCTGCGGGCTGTGACGCTGGGCCTCGGCCACCAGCCAAGCGTGAGCAGTTACGCCTTCACCACGAGGGACGCCGTTCCGTGCCAGATCGACGGCGAGGTCCTTCACCTTCCGGCGGCAACGCACGTGCTGGTGGAGAGCGCCAAGGGGGCCTTGGCAGTCGTGTGACTCCTGAGGCCTTGCCCCAGTCGCTGGATGGTGGACCGCCGGGCGATCCGAACCCACCGCTCGACCATTGATGTGTCAGTTTCCACCTATCTCAGCGGACGAGGGCGTACAGTCAGAGTATCGGGACGGCCTGACTGGACATCCGGTATTCCGACTATTTGAAACCAGCTCCGCGCCCGCCGCCGGCACCATGCGGCTGCGACATCCGGTCACTGCAACCTCGTGGTGATGAGCTGGGATGACGAGGGCGGCCCCACCGTTCTGCCGCGTGCAGGCCGGACTCTTGCGGCCCTGCCCTCCCTACCGATAGGCCCGGTTTCGGGTTCGTCGACCTCCAGCCGCCGTTGATCCGCCCGTTTTCCGGCGTTGTCGACTGCGCATCTCCAAGAAATGTTGGCGCTATGCCATGACCACCACCCCAGTACAGCCCGTCCAAACCGTGGGGAGACTCGCCCTCAGCGGGGTTCTCGCCTCCGCCCTGCCTCACGACCTCGGCACGGCGAAGGCCGCGTCTCGATACATTGTCCCTGTCGTCTTCTCCCGTAGGCCCCAGCCCCGGGAACTGGACCTGCTTCATGATCAGAGCGTCACCCGGCGCTTGGCGGAAGAGGGCTACAGCGACGTCGAGCTGCGAGTCTCTGACCGCCGCCTCCTCATTACCAACACCAATCTGCAGGACCTTAAGTCAGGTCTTGCGCACCTGGTTGGCACGATCCTGCGCGAGATCTCAGTGCAAGCCGACGCGGAACGCGCGCATAGATCAGAAGAACTGGATACTTTGGGGCTTCTCGAAGAGCAGCGAATCGAAGCAGTCCGCCGGTCCGCGGCCGACATCAGCTTCGACTAATACTCCCAGGCGCACTGGCGCGAATTCTGCGCCGCGGGTTGCTTTCTCGGCACGTAGTTGGGGGCCGAGAAAGCATCGTCCTGGAACGACCCGCAACGGAAAAGGAAACAATGACTTCCATGCATCTTGAGGAACACTGGCACCGCCTGTCTCCGGCCAGCAAGCAGTGGTTTATCGACAACCCTGGTTGTGTAGTTCTACCCCGGACCATCTCGGCCGAAATCAATGCCGAATCCGGAGAGAACGCCGATTCTGATAGACACGGCGAAACGGTCCTGTCGCAGGAAAATATCGATTTCATCCGATCCAAAACACACCCGGAAGAACCTTCCATGGCGCAGCCGCCCTATCGGTTCTTCGACTCCGTGCAGCCCTGAACTGCTGCCGGCGGCCACCCAGGATTGAGGCCGGCCGGTTCCCTCGTGCCCGAATCATGTGGGCCCGCTCAAGAAGCAAACAAACAGATCCGCACGTTGCTGAGAAGACGGCTCGGCGGGGGATAGTTGGAGGTGTGGCAATTCACGACTCCCGGAGTTTTTACACGCGGGGTGATTCCATTAGCGTCGGTGCTTCACGGGAACACATCGAACGTTCCCTGCTGAACTTTGGGGCAACCGAGATTATTTTCAGCCAACGTGGCCATCTGAACGCTATTTCGTTCAGGGCCTGCGGAAGGCAATTCCGGATGGTGCTTCCGCTGGTGCCGGCAAAGGCGCACGCTACTGCTCCGGATGGAGTCTCCGAGGTCCCCGGCCGGGACGCTTCCGCACGAGTGCTCGAACTCGATGCCCGTCGCTTCTGGCACGCCTTAGCCCTGTCGACGGATGCCAAACTCGCGGCAGCGACAGCGGGCGTTGCAACGCTGGAGTCCGAATTTCTGGCCCATGTGGTGCTCCCCGGGAACCATACGGTGATGGATGAGCTTGGACCCGTCATAGCCTCGGCCTACAGGTCCGGGCAGCGACCCACGATCGGCACTGCGTGTCCTCCGACCGCGGCCAAGGCGAACACCATGACGTGAATCACCGGATTTCCCTGATTCCTATCGGACCGTTCCCGAGGGTTTAGAGTCGAGGCACAACTAATGGGGGGAGTCTCGGTGCAGCAGCTGACTGGTCAGAACAGGCCGAATACAACGCCGGCGCCGGAACGTGGGCCGGCAATTGCTGTTGTCACCGCTGTGGCGGGTTCGCTGCTGCTCATTCTCTTGACGGGCTATCTCACGATGCAGCTTGTGATGTCCGGGATGAGCGCATTCATGACCTTTGATTCCCGCGCCGTTGGGATCTCAGCCGGCTGGTTGCCATACGTGTGGCGGCTGAGTCTGATTCTCCTCGCCCTCGCAGCGGTGATGGTGCACCGCAATATCCTCCGGGGCACAGCCGGCCGGATCGTAGCGCTGGCAACCCTGGCTGCTGTTGCGTTCATCGGCACTACGATGACGACTGGACAGCACCCCGCCGGGGAGCAGCAGTCCCTGATCCTGGTGATCGCTGCAGAAGGTGCCAAATCACCGCTAATCCTGGCTCTCATTGGAGTAGGTGTTGCCGACCTGGTTGCCCGCCGCCAACCGACGCGTGCGCAGTAACCTGCCGCGGCACCTGACAATTGACAGCTAGGGAAGCGTCCTTTGCGCGGTCATGCGACGGCGGGAATCCGCGGCGGCCTGCTCTCGGGACGTTGGGCACTGTCTCGTGGGCTCGGTGGGGTCTAGGGTTTGGACCCTCTTGGTCGGCGTCGTGGGGGCGGTGCGCGGTTCCCGGGAGGGCCTGCTAGCCCCGGGCGGGAAACTACCCGCGTTGTCCTAAGCGGGCCCAGTGATTCATGGACGGCGCCTTTGGAGGCAAAGGCGACAGATCGGAACAGCAATGATGGCTGACCCGGAATTCCCTCTGCCCGTTGCCGCTCCTGGCGGCGGAGTGTACCTGTTAGACGACCACGAAATTGTGCGGCGTGGCGCGCGCTATTTGGTGGAGTCTGCCGGATTGGTCGTTGTGGGCGAGTCCGGGTCGGCGCGTGAGGCGTCCCGCCGGATTCCTGCCCTGCGCCCGGCCTTGGCCATTCTCGATGATGATCTTCCGGACGGCTCGGGAGCGGAAGTATGCCGTGCCGTCACCACGGCCGACCCATCTATCCGGTGCATCCTCATGACAGCCAGCGACGACGAATCGGTGCTCATCCGCTCAATCCTCGCGGATGCCTGGGGTTGCCTTTCGAAGCTGGATGACAGCGGTGAGCAGCTCAGGCTGATTTCCCGCGTCCTCTCCGGCCACGCCGCGTACAGCCGCAGGTTTTACCCGGCCCTCATGGGACCGGCCCGGGATGTGCATCCAGGGGTTGACGAGATGAGGCTACGGGACCTGTCGAAGCGCGAATCAACAGTTGCCCTCGGCATCGCCACCGGGCTCAGCAATCGGCAGATTGGTCAGGAGATGTTCATCGCGGAGAAGACGGTAAAGAACATGGTCTCCTCGATATTGAGCAAGCTTGGCATGGCCCGAAGAACCGAGGTGGCCGTCATGGTAGCCGGGACGCTCAACCGTTCACGTGCCGTCGCTGCCGACGGCGCGGACTACCGGTCCTGCGCTTTCCCCGACCTGGTCTCCGATGTCACGGCCGCACTGCGGGAATGCGTCAGCGAGGATCCTTCACAATCCGAGGCCACAGGGGGGCGGACCGCAGCTGCTGCCAGGCTCGCCCGGACGCTGGCCGCCACCAAGCCTTGAGCTGTCCCAGCTCATGGCTTCCCTGCAGTCGTGCCCGCGGGCAGTCGCCTAGAGCCCGACTTCGGCGGACTGCAGGAGGGCGACGGCGTCGGGCTGGCCCTCGAAGGTGACCAGCGCGTGCCGGGTGCGGCCGTGGGCATGCATCAGCAGTTCGCCGGGCTCGCCGACGATCGCCACGGAGACGGGGGCCCGCTTGGCGACGTGCCGGGGTCCGGACGGGCTGACCAGCACGATGCCCAGGTCGACGCCGCGGTAGAGGATGGCGGCGCGCTTGATCAGGTCATCCCACAGCGCATCCGAATAGCCCTCGTCCAGCGCCCGCGGGGCCCAGCGGTCCACAGCCCGGCGCACGTCCTCTGTGTGGACGAAATATTCGGTCAGGTTGGAGCTCTCATCCAGCGCCTTGATCCGCATGGGGGACAGGGCGGGCGGACCGGCGCGGAAGGTGTTGACCAGCGTCGCGTACGCCTCAGGGCTCTTCAGGGTCTCCGCGAGTTCCGCCGTCGCCTCATCCGAGGTCTTCCTCAGGCTCTTGATCAGCAGGCCCAGTCCAACGCGCGCCTTACGCTCGCGCAGGTACAGGTGCGCGGCAAGATCACGCGTCTGCCAGCCCTTGCAGAGCGTGGGGGAGTCGGGGCCGGCCGCAAGCAGGGTTTCGGCCAGGACTTCTCGGGACGGGTCGACGAAATGCATCACTTGTGAAACTAGCACGAGACGCCCCTCCCTGCGCACAGGAAACGGCCGTCATTTCGCAACCCGTGGCCGTAACCCGTGGTGCGGGTGATGAAGGAGATAGGGCGACGACGGCGGGCCAAGCCCGGCGGGTGCCCCGGTGCACGGCGTCGAGGTCGCCCGGAGGTGGTTCGGTGGCGCCGAAGACTTCGCACTGGGACCCGGCGGGTGGCGTGTCCCGCGCAGGCACTAGACTTGGGGGTGATGTCTGAGCAGCCCGCCCCCGCCCCCGCCGCGCCTTCCGGCCCCCTCCCCGAGGACCTCGCACGGTCCCTTAAGCGGGACGCCGCCGGACTGGTCGCCGCGATCATCCAGCAGTTCGATACCGGCGAGGTGTTGATGCTCGGCTGGATGGATGACGAGGCGCTGCATCGGACCATGACCACCGGCCGGGTGACCTTCTACTCCCGGTCCCGCCAGGAATACTGGCGCAAGGGCGATACCTCCGGCCACGTCCAGTGGGTCAAGTCGCTGGCGCTGGATTGCGACGGCGACGCCCTGCTGGTCCGCGTGGACCAGGTGGGCGCAGCCTGCCACACCGGCACCCGAACCTGCTTCGACGGACGCGACCTCGACGCCGTCGTCGGCCACGCCGGCTGACCCGTCCGGCACCATCCGGCGCAGCCGGCGCCGCCGCAGCCGGGAACTACCGCAGCCGAACCAACCCGCACACCTTAGACCTACAGAACAGGTGGAAGTACGCAGCCATGCAGGACCTCGGAATCATCAGCCCCAGCCTGGAGGAGTTCCGCGAGCTCGCGGCCGGCAACCGCGTCATCCCGGTCCGCCTCAAAGTGCTGGCCGACGCCGAAACACCTATCGGCCTCTACCGCAAACTCGCCCAGGGCCAGCCGGGAACGTTCCTGCTCGAATCCGCTGCCGTGGGCGGATCCTGGTCCCGGTACTCCTTCATCGGTGCCCGTTCGCGCGCCACGCTGACCACCAAGGACGGCCAGGCGCACTGGCTCGGCGAACCGCCGGTGGGCGTCCCCCTGTCCGGCAGCCCCGTGGACGCGGTCCGGGACACCGTCCGCGCCCTGCACACCGAACGCTTCGAGGGCCTGCCGCCCTTCACCTCGGGCCTGGTCGGCTTCCTCGGCTGGGAATCCGTGCGCCACTGGGAAAAGCTCACCAGCCCGCCCGAGGATGACCTGCAGCTGCCCGAGATGGCGCTGAACCTGGTCACCGACATGGCCGTGCACGACAACATGGACGGCACCGTCCTGCTGATCGCCAACGCGATCAACTTCGACAACAGCTCCGAACGCGTGGACGAGGCCTGGCACGACGCCGTCGCCCGGGTCAAGGAACTGCTCGCCAAGGTCAGCACCCCCACCGCGCAGCCCGTCTCGGTGCTGGAATCCGCCGCCCTGGACTTCGCCTCCAGCGTCCAGGAGCGCTGGGACGAGAACCAGTACCTCGCCGCCCTGGACCGCGGCAAGGAGGCGATCGTTGACGGGGAGGTCTTCCAGGTGGTGATCTCCCGCCGCTTCGAGATGGAGTGCGGCGCGGACCCGCTGGACGTCTACCGCGTGCTGCGCAACACCAACCCCAGCCCCTACATGTACCTGTTCAGCCTCGCCGACGCCGACGGCCGCGAATACTCGATCGTCGGCTCCTCGCCCGAGGCGCTCGTGACGGTTACCGGCGACGAGGTCATCACCCACCCGATCGCCGGATCCCGCCCGCGCGGCAAGACCGTGGAAGCGGACAAGGCCCTGGCCGAGGAACTGCTCGCCGATGAGAAGGAACGCGCCGAGCACCTGATGCTGGTGGACCTCTCCCGCAACGACCTTTCCAAGGTCTGCGTCGCCGGCACCGTGGACGTCACCCAGTTCATGGAAGTGGAGCGGTTCAGCCACATCATGCACCTGGTCTCCACCGTCGTCGGCCGGCTCGCCCCCGACGCCACCGCCTATGACGTCCTGAAGGCCACCTTCCCGGCCGGAACGCTCTCCGGCGCCCCCAAGCCGCGCGCCCTTCGCCTCCTCGACGAGCTGGAACCCCACCGCCGCGGCATCTACGGCGGCGTGGTGGGCTACCTTGACTTCGCCGGCGACATGGACATGGCCATCGCCATCCGTTCCGCCCTGCTGCGCGACGGACGCGCCTACGTCCAGGCCGGCGGCGGCATCGTGGCGGACTCGGTCAACGCCGCGGAAGCCCAGGAAACCATTAACAAGGCCGCGGCCCCCATGCGCGCGGTCCACACGGCCCAGTCGCTGCACACCATCACCCCGGACAGCCTCCCGGGTGCCGAGGGGAGCCGGGCATGAGCGGCACCGTCAAGAGCACCAGCCCGGTGGTTCCCCGCTGGGCCCGCAAGTCCAGCCTGGTCCTGTTGATCGTGGTGCTGGCCCTTGCGGTCTTCGGCGCCACCACCCAGACCTGGCTCACCGTCCGGCTGGACGCCGGGCAACTGGGCCAGGCGGTGGCCAACCGTGACGGCCTCCAGGTGCAGGGGAGCAAGGCCGCGACGGCGGTCACGGCGCTGGCCCTCGTGGCCCTCGCCGGCGGACTTGCCGCAGCCATCGCCGGCAAGGTGGCCCGCTGGGTCATCACGGTCATCATCCTGCTCGCCGCCGTCGGAATCGTCACCGCCGCCGGCACCGTGCTGGCTGACCCGCTGGCCGCCGCCCAAGGTTCCATTGCCGCCGCCACCGGCATCAGCGGCAGCAACGTCTCGGTGGCCGCCACGGTCTTCCCCGTCCTGGCCGTTGTCGCCGGGGCGCTCCTGGGCCTGTCCGCGCTGCTGATCGTCCCGGCCGGCCGGCACTGGAAGAGCCGGACGAAATATGACGCCGCCGCCGTCAAGGCCGGCACCGGGGGTCCCGCCGACGAAATCGACAGCTGGGACCGGCTCACCCGCGGCGACGACCCGACGTAGGCAGCGCCCCGCGCGGCCCGGCTCACGTGCCGACCGGCCCTCCCGCGTCCCCGGCCGTTGTCACGGCCAAAAAATGGCAGAATGTAAGCAGTATTGATCCTGAGGAGATTTCCATGAGCAAAGCCCCCATGTCTGCACCGAAGCCCGCCGCCGGCACCGGCATCTACGACGACGTCGACCACAGCGAGCCCACCGGCCACGGCAACAGCCCCGCCGCCTGGACCACCGTGATCATCATGCTGGTGGGCGCACTCATCGCATCGATCGCCTTCGTGATCGCCAACACCCCGATCTTCGTCGCCGGCGCGGTCATCATGCTGGTGGGCCTGGTGGTTGGCTTCGCCATGCGCAAGGCCGGCTACGGCGTGGGCGGCAGCAAGCTGAAGAACTCCGGCCACTAGGAGTGAGTGTTCTCGACGACATCAATGCCGGTGTCCGGGAGGATATGGAGGCCCGCCAGCGGCTGGTTTCGCTCGCCGAGCTGAAGGACCGCGTGGCGGCCGTCGCTTCGGCCCGCGATGCCTGGGCCGCCCTGGGCGGGGACTCCGCCAGGGACCAGCTGAAGGTGATCGCCGAGATCAAGCGCAGCAGCCCCTCCAAAGGGGCGCTGGCCACCATCGGCGATCCGGCCTCGCTCGCGCGGCAGTACGCCGACGGCGGCGCGGCCGTCATCAGCGTCCTGACCGAGCAGCGCCGCTTCCACGGTTCCCTCGCGGACCTGGACACGGTCCGCGCCGCGGTGGACGTCCCGCTGTTGCGCAAGGACTTCATGATCGATGAGTACCAGTTCTGGGAAGCCCGCGCCCACGGCGCGGACCTGGTCCTGTTGATCGTCGCCTCTCTCTCCGACGCCCAGCTCCGTGATTATGCGGCGCTGAGCCACGAGCTGGGGATGAACGTCCTGGTCGAGACCCACACCCCGGAGGAAGTCGAACGGGCCGCGGCCGCGGGCGCCAGGATCATCGGCGTCAACGTCCGCAACCTCAAGACGCTCAACGTCGACCGCTCCGTCTTCGCCGACCTCGTCGCCGCCATCCCCGCCGGCGCGCTCGTCGTCGGCGAATCCGGTGTGCGCGACGTCGACGACGTCCGGCACTACGCGGCGCACGGCGCCAACGCCGTCCTCGTCGGCGAAGCCCTGGTCAAGAACGCGACCCCGCAGGAGCGGATCGCCGAATTCATGGCCGCGGGCGCCGAGGAAATCGCAGCACGGTCCTGACGCCGGGAAGGCGCCGGGCCTCTGCGGTCCGGCCCTCCGGCGCCTCCGTGCGGCCCCCAAGATCTAGTTAGCAGTGGAACAGGATGGTGAGACTGATGGTCGATGCACCCATGACCGGCTCAGAGGAAAGCCCCGCGGACGCGTTCCTGCAGGGTAACCGGCCCGATGAAGCAGCGCAGGGCACGCCCTCGCTGCGGCACGCCCCGGGACCGTACTTCGGTTCCTACGGCGGCCGCTGGATGCCCGAATCCCTGATCGCCGCCCTGGACGAACTCGAGGACACCTTCGAGAAGGCCAAGGCCGATCCCGAGTTCACCGCCCAGATCGCCGAGCTGAACAAGAACTACTCCGGCCGGCCCTCGCTGCTGACCGAGGCCAAGCGGTTCGCCGAGCACGCCGGGGGAGTGCGGATCTTCCTCAAGCGCGAGGACCTCAACCACACCGGCTCGCACAAGATCAACAACGTCCTCGGCCAGGCCCTGCTGGCCAAGCGGATGGGCAAGACCCGCGTCATCGCGGAGACCGGCGCCGGCCAGCACGGCGTGGCCAGCGCCACCGCCGCGGCCCTGCTGGGGCTCGAGTGCGTCGTCTACATGGGTGCCGAGGACTGCCGCCGGCAGGCCCTCAACGTCGCCCGGATGGAGCTGCTCGGCGCCACCGTGGTCCCCGTGACGAACGGCTCCCAGACCCTCAAGGACGCCATCAACGAGGCCCTCCGCGACTGGGTGGCCAACGTGGACAGCACCCACTACCTGCTGGGCACCGCCGCCGGTGCCCACCCGTTCCCGGCCATGGTGCGCTACTTCCATGAGGTCATTGGCGAGGAAGCCCGCGCCCAGATGCTGGAACAGACCGGCCGGCTGCCGGACGCGGTCTGCGCCTGCATCGGCGGCGGCTCCAACGCCATCGGCATCTTCCACGGCTTCCTGGACGATCCCTCCGTGAAGATCTACGGCTTCGAGGCCGGCGGCGACGGCGTCGAGACCGGCCGCCACGCCGCCACCATCACGCTCGGCCTCCCGGGCGTGCTGCACGGCGCCCGCTCCTACCTGATGCAGGACGAGGACGGCCAGACGGTTGAATCGCACTCCATCTCCGCCGGCCTGGACTACCCGGGCGTCGGCCCGGAGCACTCCTACCTCTCGGACATCGGCCGCGTCAGCTACGAGCCCATCACGGACAGCGAGGCCATGGACGCGTTCCGGCTGCTGTGCCGCACCGAGGGCATCATCCCCGCCATCGAGTCGGCCCACGCCCTTGCCGGTGCCATCAAGATCGGCCAGCGCCTCGCCGCGGAAGCGGCAGAGTCCGGCAACCCGGAGAGCGTGCACGAGAAGATCGTGCTGGTAAACCTCTCCGGCCGGGGCGACAAGGACGTGGCCACCGCCGCGGAATGGTTCGACCTGCTGGACAAGAACTCTCCGGAAGCGGAGATCGCCAAGGAAGGGGAGCAGCTGTGAGCTCCGAGACGCCTGCAACGGCCAGCAAGTCAGCCGCCGCTATCGACCGCGCGCGGTCCCAGGGCCGCGCCGCGCTGATCGGCTACCTCCCCGCCGGGTACCCCACCGTCGAGGACACCATCGCCGCCGGCATCGCGCTGGCCGAAAACGGCGCCGACCTGATCGAAATCGGGATCCCCTACTCCGACCCGGTCATGGACGGCCAGGTCATCCAGGCCGCCACCACCGAGGCCCTCGCCAAGGGGTTCCAGGTCAGCCAGGTCTTCGACGTCGTCCGCGGCATCACCAGCAAGACCGACGCCGCCGTCCTGGTCATGACCTATTGGAACCCCGTGGTCCGGATGGGCGTGGACGAATTCTCCCGCCGCCTGGCCGAGGCCGGGGGAGCCGGGCTCATCACGCCCGACCTGATCCCGGACGAGGCCGCCGAATGGATGGCCGCCTCGGATGAATACGGCCTGGACCGTGTGTTCCTGGTGGCGCCGTCGTCGACTCCGGAGCGCATGAAGCGGACCGTGGACGCCAGCCGCGGCTTCGTCTATGCCGTCTCCATCATGGGCGTCACCGGTGCCCGCACCTCGGTGAGCTCCGCCGCGAAGAACGTGGTGTCCGCGGCCCGTGCCGCCGGCGCCGAGCGGGTCTGTGTGGGCCTGGGCGTCTCCAACGCCGGCCACGTCCGCGAGATCGCCGCCTACGCGGACGGCGTGATCGTCGGCACCGCGCTGGTCGCGGCGATCGGTGAGGGCGGCGTCGATGCGGTAGCGTCCCTGACGAAAGAGCTCAGCACCGGCCTCATCAAGGAAGAAGCGTAGTCAATGCAGGCAGTCCTCCACGCGGCAGCGCTGGTTCCCGCGAGCATACCGAGCCCGGTCTGGTCCGGGTTCGACATCCCGCTGCCCTGGGGCTCCCTGCGGATCCACGCCTACGCGCTGTGCATCCTGGCCGGCATCATCGCCGGCCTCTGGCTCACCTCCGTGCGCTGGGCCAAGCGCGGTGCCCCTGAGGGCAGCGTCTGGGACATCGCCATCTGGGCCATCCCGTTCGGCATCATCGGCGGCCGGCTCTACCACGTGGTCTCCTCCCCGGACGCCTACTTCGGCCCTGGATTCGACGGCACCGGCGACCTCTCGCTCATCCCGCAGATCCAGCGCGGCGGCCTCGGCATCTGGGGCGCCGTGCTGCTCGGCGCGGTGGGCGCCTGGATCGGCTGCCGCCGCGCCGGCGTCAAGCTCAGCGCCTTTGTCGACGCCGCCGCGCCCGGCCTGCTGCTGGCCCAGGCCATCGGCCGCTGGGGCAACTACTTCAACCAGGAACTCTTCGGCGGGCCCACCACCCTGCCGTGGGGCCTCCAGGTGGACCCCACCAACCCGAATTTCCCGGCAGGAATGCCGGCGGACACGCTCTTCCACCCGACCTTCCTCTACGAGTCCCTGTGGAACCTCGTCGGCGTCGTGATCCTGCTGGCCCTGGACCGGAGGTTCTCCTTCCGCCGCAGCCGGCTCTTCTGGCTCTACGCCATGTACTACACGCTGGGTCGGGTCTGGATCGAGGCCATGCGCATCGACGATGCCGAGCAGATCAGCCTGTTCGGCATCACCACCCGCCTCAACGTCTGGACCAGCCTCCTGGTCCTGGCCGGCTCGCTGCTGGCCTTCATCCTCCTGGGGCTGCGGAAGAAGACGGGCGAGGACACCGTGTACCTGCCCGGCCGCGAACCCGCCGCCGTCGAGGGTGACGCTGAGGATGCCGACGACGACCACGTCACCGAAGGCAGCGCGGAGGAGCGCGATGCCGCCGAAGGCAGTGCGGAAGAGCGCGACGGCGAACGGGACGCGGAGGACCGCGACGGCGACGCCGTCGAGGGCGGCCGCGACGCCGAGAAGGCCACCGTCCCGGCCGTCCGCCATTCGGACTCGGCTGTCTCAGATAATGAATCCCGTGATAATCTCCCGGTGAATACCAGCGGTCCGGACCGGGCTTCGGCCCAGGCCGTAGCCGCGGGCGAACCCAACGGCGGCCACGATGCCGCCGCCGCGAAGCCGGCAACCGGGAAAACCGGCCGCCGCGCCGCCGGAACCGCGCCGGAGACTGACGCCACCCCATAGTTCAGGACCGGCATTCGGGCTGCAGGGAAACCCCCGGCCGGGCCCGTTACCCACAGCGTCGTGGTCTCATAGGACAGCGCGTCCGGCACATAACAGCCGCGCGCAAGTCCGGCCGGCGGCCCGCGTAACTGTTCGTGCAGTATGCGGCCCTGGCCTACAATTCCAGTAGGAAAATCACACTGTTGTGCCCGTCACACCGGCGCAGCGTCACGGGCCAATGTTGTCCCTCCCATACGCTCGATCAGGAGGAAGGACGTCTCCCATGACCCAAACTCTGCACAGCCCCAGCTGGTCCGAACCGGACCAGCCCGCGACGGCACTCTCGCCTTTCCGGCGCTTCGCGGCACTGCCCGACGCCGCAGGCCTCTACAACCCGGAGCAGGAGAAGGACGCCTGCGGCCTGGCCATCATTGCCACCCTCCGCGGCGAACCCGGCTACGACATCGTCGATGCCGCTCTCACCGCCCTGCGCAACCTCGAACACCGCGGCGCCGTCGGAGCCGATGAGGGAACCGGCGACGGTGCCGGCCTCCTCATGCAGATCCCGGACGAGTTCTTCCGTGCCGTGACCAGCTTCGAGCTGCCCGCCGCCGGCCAGTACGTGGTGGGCACCGCCTTCCTCCCCGCCGAACAGCGCGAAGCCGACGCCGCGAAGGCAGGCATCGAAGCCCTCGCCGCCGATGAGGGCCTCACCGTCCTCGGCTGGCGTGAGGTGCCAGTCGTCGCCGACCTGGTCGGCGCCATGGCCCGGGCCTGCATGCCCTACTTCTCCCAGCCGTTCCTGGCCTCCAGCACCGGTGAGGTGCTCTCCCACAATGACCTGGACTCCCGGGCCTGGCGGATCCGCAAGCGCGCGCAGAACAAGTTCGGCGTCTACTTCCCGTCGCTCTCGTCCCGGACGATCGTCTACAAGGGCATGCTCACCACCGCGCAGCTGGAGCCGTTCTACCCGGACCTCTCGGACAAGCGCTTCAAGACCAAGCTCGCGATCGTGCACTCGCGCTTCTCCACCAACACCTTCCCGTCCTGGCCCCTTGCCCAGCCGTTCCGCACCATCGCGCACAACGGCGAGATCAACACCGTCAAGGGCAACCGGAACTGGATGCGGGCCCGCCAGTCGCAGCTGGCCAACCCGCTGCTGGGCGACAGCCCCGAGGAGCTGTACCCGATCTGCACCCCCGGCGCCTCGGACTCGGCGTCGTTCGATGAGGTCGCCGAGCTGCTCTGGCTCTCCGGCCGGCCCATCACGCACTCGATCATGATGATGATCCCCGAGGCCTGGGAAAACCATGCCACCATGGACCCCGCCCGCCGGGCGTTCTACGAGTACCACTCCCTGCTGATGGAGCCTTGGGACGGCCCCGCCGCGGTGTCCTTCACCGACGGCGCGCTGGTGGGCGCCACCCTGGACCGCAACGGCCTGCGTCCGGGCCGTTACTGGATCACCGAGGACGGCCTGGTGGTCTTCGCCTCTGAGGTCGGCGTGATCGACGTCGAACCGGCCAAGGTGGTCAAGAAGGGCCGCGTCTCGCCCGGCAAGATGTTCCTGGTGGACACCGAGGCCGGCCGGATCATCGACGACTCCGAGGTCAAGGCCGAGGTGGCCGCGGCGAACCCGTGGGCCGAATGGCTCAAGGACAACCTGATCGACCTCAAGGATCTGCCCGAGCGCGAGCACGTGGTGCACACCGCCGCGTCGGTGAACATCCGCCAGCGCACCTTCGGTTACACCACCGAGGAACTGAAGATCCTGCTCGGCCCGATGGCCCGGACCGGTGCCGAACCCCTCGGCGCCATGGGTTCGGACACCCCGGTGGCCGTGCTCTCCAAGCGGCCCCGGCTCTTGTTCGACTACTTCGTGCAGTCCTTCGCCCAGGTCACCAACCCGCCGCTGGACGCCATCCGCGAGGAACTGGTCACGTCGCTGACCTGCGCGATCGGCCCCAACGGCAACCTGCTGGACACCAAGCGGGTCCGCCAGCCGCAGGTCTCGCTGCCGTTCCCCGTGATCAACAACGACCAGCTGGCCAAGATCGCGAACATCGAGAACGCCGACGGCGACCGCGTAGCCATGAAGGTCCGCGGCCTGTACCGGCCCGAGGGCGGCGAGAACGCGCTCCGGGCCCGGCTGACCGAGATCTGCGAGCAGGTTTCCGGCGCGATCAACCGCGGGGTGCAGTACATCGTGCTCTCGGACCGCGACTCGAACGCCCAGTGGGCCCCGATCCCGTCCCTGCTGCTGGTCAGCGCCGTGCACCACCACCTGCTGCGCAGCGCCAACCGCACCAAGACCGCGCTGGTGGTCGAGGCCGGAGACGTCCGCGAGACCCACCACGTGGCCGTGCTGATCGGCTACGGCGCGTCCGCGGTCAACCCGTACCTGGCGATGGAATCCGTGGAACAGCTCATCGCCTGCGGCGACGTCACCGGCGTCACCCCGCAGGACGGCGTCTACAACCTGATCAAGGGCCTGGGCAAGGGCGTCCTGAAGATCATGTCCAAGATGGGCATCTCCACGGTGGCCTCCTACACCGGCGCCCAGACCTTCGAGGCGCTCGGCCTCGGCCAGGAACTGGTGGACGAATACTTCGCCGGCACCCACTCCCAGCTCGGCGGCGTCGGCCTCGACGTCATCGCGGCCGAGGTGGCCGCCCGGCACCGCATGGCCTACCCGGAGAACGGAATCGAGCAGCCGCACCAGCCGCTACTGGGCGGCGGCGAGTACCAGTGGCGCCGCGACGGCGAACCGCACCTGTTCAACCCGGAGACGGTCTTCCGGCTGCAGCACGCCACCCGGGAACGCCGCTACGACATCTTCAAGGCCTACACCCGCGGCGTGGACGACCAGTCCACCAACCTGATGACCCTCCGCGGGCTGCTGAAGTTCAAGGACGGACTCCGCCCGGCCGTGCCGCTGGAAGAAGTGGAACCGGTCTCCAGCATCGTCAAGCGCTTCTCCACCGGCGCGATGAGCTACGGCTCCATCTCCCAGGAGGCCCACGAAACCCTCGCCATCGCGATGAACCGCCTCGGCGGCAAGTCCAACACCGGTGAGGGCGGCGAAGACGTCGAACGCCTGCTGGACCCCACGCGCCGCTCCGCGGTCAAGCAGATCGCGTCCGGCCGGTTCGGCGTCACCAGCCTTTACCTGACCAACGCCGACGACATCCAGATCAAGATGGCCCAGGGCGCCAAGCCGGGCGAGGGCGGCCAGCTGATGGCCCAGAAGGTCTACCCCTGGGTGGCCCGGACCCGGCACTCCACGCCCGGCGTCGGACTCATCTCCCCGCCGCCGCACCACGACATCTACTCGATCGAGGACCTGGCGCAGCTGATCTACGACGCCAAGCGGGCCAACCCCTCGGCGCGGGTGCACGTCAAGCTCGTCTCCGAGGTGGGTATCGGCACCGTGGCCGCCGGCGTGACGAAGGCCAAGGCCGACGTCGTGCTGGTCTCCGGCCACGACGGCGGCACCGGCGCCTCCCCGTTGAACTCGCTCAAGCACGCGGGTGTGCCGTGGGAACTCGGCCTCGCCGAGACCCAGCAGACCCTGATGCTCAACGGCCTGCGCGACCGCGTGGTGGTCCAGGTGGACGGCCAGCTCAAGACCGGCCGCGACGTCGTGATCGCCGCTCTGCTCGGCGGCGAGGAATACGGCTTCGCCACCGCGCCGCTGGTGGTCTCCGGCTGCATCATGATGCGCGTCTGCCACCTCGACACCTGCCCGGTGGGCGTCGCGACGCAGAACCCGGAACTCCGGTCCCGGTTCAACGGCAAGCCCGAGTTCGTGGTCAACTTCTTCGAGTTCCTGGCCGAGGAAGTCCGCGAGATCCTCGCCGAACTGGGCTTCCGCAGCCTGGAGGAGGCAATCGGCCACGCCGAGATGCTGGACACCCGCGAGGCGATCAGCCACTGGAAGGCCGAGGGCCTGGACCTGGACCCCATCCTGCACGGGTTGGAGTTCGACGACGACGCGCCGCTGCGCAACCTCACCGGCCAGAACCACGAACTGGACAAGCACTTCGACCAGCGCCTGATCGGGATGGCCGCCGAGGCCCTCAGCGACCGGACGCCGGTGAAGATCTCCGTCGACGTGATCAACACGGACCGCTCCGTGGGTACGATGCTGGGCCACGAGGTCACCAAGGCCTTCGGCACCGACGTGCTCGCCCCGGACACCATCGACATCACCCTGACCGGCACCGCCGGCCAGTCGCTCGGCGCGTTCCTGCCCGCGGGCATCACGCTGCGGATGTTCGGTGACTCCAACGACTACGTCGGCAAGGGCCTCTCGGGCGGCCGCGTCATCGTCCGCCCGGACCGCACCAACGTCTTCCCGGCCGAGCGCAACGTCATCGCCGGCAATGTGATCGGCTACGGCGCCACCAGCGGCGAGCTGTTCCTGCGCGGCCAGGTGGGGGAGCGGTTCATGGTCCGCAACTCCGGCGCCACCGCCGTCGTCGAGGGCATCGGCGACCACGGCTGCGAGTACATGACCGGCGGCCAGGCGCTCATCATCGGACGGACCGGCCGGAACTTCGGCGCGGGCATGTCCGGCGGTACCGCCTACGTTCTGGACCTGCAGCCCGAACGGGTGAACAAGCAGGCCCTCGACGCGGGCGAGCTGCTGCTGCGCGAGCTCGACGCCGAGGACCGCGAGATCGTCCGCGCGCTGCTGACCCGGCACGTGGAGGAAACCGAGTCCCAGCACGCCGCCCGGCTGCTCGAGGACTTCGACGACACCGCCGCCCGCATCACCAAGGTCCTGCCGCGCGACTACGCGGCGGTCCTGCAAACCCGTCTCGACGCCATCGAAGAGGGCCTGGACCCCGACGGCGAAGAAGTTTGGTCTCGAATCCTGGAGGTTACCGGTGGCTGATCCACGCGGATTTTTGAAAGTACGCCAGCGTGAGACCCAGCCGCGCCGCCCCGTCCCGGTCCGCATCATGGACTGGAAAGAGGTCTACGAGGCGCAGGAAAAGGGTGTCCTGAAGGCCCAGGCCGGCCGCTGCATGGACTGCGGCGTGCCGTTCTGCCACCAAGGCTGCCCGTTGGGAAACCTGATCCCCGAATGGAACGACCTGGTCTGGCGGGACAAGGGCGAAGAGGCGATGGAGCGGCTGCACGCCACCAACAACTTCCCCGAGTTCACCGGCCGGCTCTGCCCCGCCCCCTGCGAGGCGTCCTGCGTGCTGGGCATCAACCAGCCCGCCGTGACCATCAAGCAGGTTGAGGTCTCGATCGTGGACCAGGCGTTCGACAACGGCTGGGTCACCCCGCTGCCGCCGGCGCGCCTCACCGGCAAGACCGTCGCCGTCGTCGGCTCCGGCCCGGCCGGCCTGGCCGTGGCCCAGCAGCTCACCCGGGTGGGCCACACGGTTGCCGTCTACGAACGCGACGACAAGATCGGCGGCCTGCTGCGCTACGGCATCCCCGACTTCAAGATGGAAAAGGACCACGTCGACCGCCGGCTGGACCAGATGAAGGCCGAGGGCACCCGCTTCCGCACCGGCGTCGCCGTCGGCACCGACGTGACCTGGGAACAGCTGCGCCGCCGCTACGACGCCGTCGTGATCGCCACCGGCGCCACCGTGCCCCGTGACCTGCCGATCCCGGGCCGCGAGCTCGAGGGTGTGCACTTCGCCATGGACTACCTGGTGCCCGCGAACCGCGTGGTGGCGGGGGAGACCGTGGAGAACCAGATCAACGCCGCGGGCAAGCACGTGGTGATCCTCGGCGGCGGCGACACCGGCGCGGACTGCCTCGGCACGGCCCACCGGCACCAGGCCGCCTCCGTGACCACCCTGGCGATCGGCAAGCAGCCGGCCGCCGAGCGTGCGCCGCACCAGCCGTGGCCCACCTTCCCGACCCTGTTCGAGGTGGCCAGCGCCCACGAGGAAGGCGGCGAGCGGACCTACCTGGCGTCCACCGTCGAGTTCGTCGGCGAGAACGGCAAGCTCACCGGCGTCAAGGTCGCCGAGACTGAGTTCGTCGACGGCAAGCGCCTGCCCAAGGCCGGGACCGAGCGGATCATCCCGGCTGACCTGGTGTTCCTTTCGCTCGGCTTCACCGGCGCCGAACCGGCCGGCATCACCGAGCAGGTCCACGCCGACTTCGATGGCCGCGGCAACGTGGCCCGGGACGGCTACTACATGACCAACACCGAGGGCGTGTTCGTCGCCGGTGACGCCGGCCGCGGCCAGTCGCTGATCGTCTGGGCGATCGCCGAGGGCCGGGCCTGCGCCGCCGCCGTAGACAAGTTCCTGATGGGCAGCACCACGCTGCCCGCGCCAGTCGCGCCGACGGACCGTGCCATTTCGGTCCTCTAACCCGGCTCCGGGCCGGCGGGGCGATCCCTCGCCGGCCCGTGAAGGACGCCTGCCGTTCTTCTCCCCGTCAGCTTAAACAACCAAGAGACTACTAGGGTAGGTATATGAGACGCGCTAAAATTGTGGCCACCTTTGGACCGGCGATCGCCAGCTTCGAGAACACTCTCGCCGTGCTGGAAGCCGGCGTGGACGTGGCCCGGATGAACATGAGCCACGGCGACTACTCCGTGCACGACAACACGTACGAGAACGTGCGCAAGGCCGCCAAGCAGCTGGGTAAGGCCGTCGCCATCATGGCCGACCTGCAGGGTCCCAAGATCCGCCTCGGCCGCTTCGTCGACGGCCCGCACCTGCTGGCCGTCGGTGACATCTTCACCATCACCACCGAGGACGTCCCGGGCACCAAGGACATCTGCTCCACCACCCTGAAGAGCCTCACCGAGGACGTCAACCCGGGCGATGCCCTGCTGATCGACGACGGCAAGGTGGCACTGCGCGCCCTTGAGGTCGACGACGTCAAGGTCGTCGCCCAGGTGGTCGTGGGCGGCTTCGTGTCCAACAACAAGGGCATCAACCTCCCCGGCGTGGCCGTCAACGTTCCGGCGCTGAGCGAAAAAGACGAGGATGACCTCCGCTGGGCCATGAAGCGCGGCGTCGACATGGTGGCGCTGTCCTTCGTCCGCGACGCCTCTGACATCACCCGCGTCCACGAGATCATGGACGAGGAGGGCCGCCGGGTTCCGGTCATCGCCAAGATCGAGAAGCCGCAGGCCGTCGAGCAGCTGCCCGAGATCATCGACGCGTTCGATGCCATCATGGTGGCCCGTGGCGACCTCGGCGTGGAGCTTCCGCTGGAGGAAGTGCCGATCGTGCAGAAACGCGCCGTCGAACTGGCCCGCCGCTGGGCCAAGCCGGTCATCGTCGCCACCCAGGTGCTCGAATCCATGATCGACAACCCGCGTCCGACCCGCGCCGAGGCCTCCGACTGCGCCAACGCCGTGCTCGACGGCGCCGACGCGGTCATGCTCTCCGGCGAGACCAGCGTGGGCAAGTTCCCGATCGAGACCGTCAAGACCATGGCCCGGATCATTGAATCCACCGAGGTCCACGGCCTGGAGCGCGTCCCCCCGCTGGGCACCAAGCCCAAGACCCGCGGCGGCGCCATCACCCGTGCCGCCGTCGAGATCGCCGACCAGCTGGAGGCGAAGTACATCTGTACCTTCACCCAGTCCGGTGACTCCGCCCGTCGCCTCTCCCGCCTGCGCCCCACGCGCCCGGTCTTCGCGTTCACTCCGGTGGAGCACGTGTGGAACCAGCTGGCGCTGACCTGGGGTATCCAGCCGGTGCTGGTCCCGATGGTGGGCCACACGGATGAGATGACGGCCCAGGTGGACCGCAACCTCCTCGAGATGGACCTCGTCGACGACGGCGACATGGTGGTCATCGCCGCCGGTTCGCCTCCGGGCAAGGCCGGTTCGACCAACATGCTCAAGGTGCACCGCGTGGGCGACCTCGCCGACGCCGGCAGCCAGGGCGACGCGACCGTCACCAAGGACAAGCTCGGCCCGTGGCCGGAAAAGAAGAAGAAGAACAACAAGATCTAGTTCTTCGGACGCACAAGGAGGGCCCCGCCGCTGGAATCCAGCGGCGGGGCCCTCCTTGTTATGTCTCTGTGGTGCCGTCCGGGCTTTAGTTGACCTGGTTGATGATGGTCTCGGCGACCTCGCGCATGCTCAGGCGGCGGTCCATCGAGGTCTTCTGGATCCAGCGGAACGCCTCCGGCTCCGTCAGGCCCATCTTGGTGGTCAGCAGACTCTTCGCGCGCTCGACGAGCTTGCGGGTGGCGAACTGCTCCTGCAGGTCGCTGACCTCGCTCTCCAGGGCCTTGATCTCCTCGTGCCGGGAGAGGGCGATCTCCAGGGCGGGGATCAGGTCCGCGGGGGTGAAGGGCTTGACCACGTAGGCCATGGCGCCGGCGTCGCGGGCGCGCTCGACCAGTTCTTTCTGGCTGAAGGCGGTCAGCAGCACGACGGGGGCGATGCGGGCCTTGACGATCTTCTCGGCGGCGGAGATGCCGTCCATGACGGGCATCTTCACGTCCATGAGGACCAGGTCCGGCTTCAGCTCCTCGGCGAGCTGCACGGCCTTCTCGCCGTTGTCCGCCTCGCCGACGACGTCGTAGCCCTCGCCGCGCAGGATCTCGATGATGTCCAGGCGGATGAGGGTCTCATCCTCGGCCACCACGACGCGGCGGGCGGGCTGGGAAGCGGGGGTGGAATCCGTCTGTTCTGACACGGGAACTCCTTGAAAAGGTACGGCGGGCGTTGTGCCATTCTGTGGCGCGTCCGCGGGTGTACTGGGGCCGTTGGGGATCGATGCGGCTTCACTGGCGCGATTCTGGAATTCAGCCTATCTGCATGTAGAGTAAATCCGCGCACCGGAAGCGATCGCGTTGCTCACAGGACCCCTGGAGCGGCCGATTATGACAGCCGGTGTCTCCGCGCCCGAGTGGCGGAATTGGCAGACGCGCCGCACTCAAAATGCGGTATCGAAAGGTGTGTGGGTTCGAGTCCCACCTCGGGCACAGTATTTCCGCAGGTCGACTGCGTTGAGACTCCCCAGACTTCACGCTCCAGCTAGAGCCTGAATCAGTCCTCAAGCTTGGAATGCTCGCCCAGCCGATGCCATGAACGGTTGTGGTAAACCAGTGCGTCGCCGGGTTCGCCCGCTTGGACCTCACGCATCACACGGGACTCCAGGGCGTGAACGGCGACGATGGTGGAGGTCCCTACCTCCATGCGATCGATGACGGCGCAGCGCACCCAGGCGCGGACATCCTCATACACCGCTTCGCCGGTTCGAAGGGGCGCCCAGCGGTGCGTCTGGTCAAAGCGGTCGGCCCCGGGGGTCGCTCCACGCTTCGCCAGGTCGACGTCGTGCGCGTCCAGCAGGTGCACGACGACGGTGTTGGCGCGCAGAAGTACCTCCGACGCCGAGGAAAGCGCCGAGACCGAGAAAATCAGCAACGGAGGTTCGGCACTCACAGACACGACCGACGATACCGTCAGCGCCACCGGTCCATCGCCGGCGTCCGCCGTGATGACGGCGACACCTCCCGGGTGGCCAAGGAACAGTGCCTTGAATTCGTCGGCCGTGAGGGACGACGGGAAGCGTTGCTCGGGTGGCTGTAGCCAGGTATCCGGAGGGTAGGCGTGGAACACGGTTACGACGCCCCGGGGGAGGAGCGGGCGAGCTCCTCCCGAACGATGTTCGTCCCGGCACTCAGGGCACTCAGCTTCGCCAGTGCCACATCCCGGGGAAACGGCGCCATGCCGCAGTTGGAGCTGGGGATCAGCTTGTCCGCATCCACGAACTGCAGGGCCTTGCGGAGCGTGTTGGCCACTTCTTCCGGGGTCTCGATGGTCTCGCTTGCGACGTCGATGGCCCCGAGCATGACCTTCTTGCCGCGGAGGAGCTCGATGAGGTCCATGGGCACGTGGGAGTTCTGGGATTCCAGCGAGATGATGTCGATGCTGGAGCTCTGCAGCAGCGGGAACGTTTCCTCGTACTGCCGCCACTGTGAGCCGAGCGTCGCTTTCCAGTCGTTATTCGCCTTGATCCCGTAGCCGTAGCAAATATGCACGGCGGTCTCCGCACGAAGTCCCTCTGCCGCTCTCTCCAGGGCGGCTACGCCCCAGTCCTTGACCTCGTCGAGGAAGACATTGAACGCGGGCTCGTCGAACTGGATGATGTCCACACCGGCCGCTTCCAGTTCCTTCGCCTCCTGGTTCAGGATCGTGGCGAACTCCCAGGCCAGCTTTTCGCGGCTCTTGTAGTGGTCATCGTAGAGGGTGTCCACCATTGTCATGGGGCCGGGAAGGGTCCACTTGATCGGGCGGTCGGTGGTTGCGCGAAGGAACTTTGCGTCGTCGACGAATACCGGCCGTTCGCGGCGCACCGGTCCGACGACGGTCGGTACGCTCGCGTCGTAGCGGTCGCGGATGCGTACGGTCTTGCGCTGTTCAAAGTCGACCCCGCTGAGATTCTCGATGAAGGTCGTGACGAAGTGCTGGCGGGTCTGCTCGCCGTCACCGACGATGTCGATGCCGCGTCGGCTCTGCTCGTGGATTGCGATGCGCAGCGCATCTTCCTTGCCCTCGAGCAGTGCATCTCCCTCCAGTTTCCACGGGGACCAAAGAGTTTCCGGCTGGGCGAGCCACGACGGCTTCGGCAGGCTTCCGACGACGGTGGTGGGCAAGAGTGTGTTCATGAGTGAGGATTCTCCGTGGGTCAGCTGACGAGGGCGGGGTAGTTGGCGGTCCACTGGTGCAGTAGATCCTTGTGGGGCGTTATGAAGTGCTCTTCCGTGTACTTCGCCTGAGTGATCGCGAGCTGACCGCGCTCGACGCGGTCGTAGGCGATCTGGGTCCGCGAGTAATCCTGCTCGCCCAGGCTCGGCTGGTAAACGGCGGCGGCGGCGGAGTTCGCGTTGTAGACCTCCGGGCGATAGATCTTCTGGAACGTCTCCATGGTGCTGATCGTGCCGACGAGCTGCAGGTTGGAGTAGTCGTTGAGCAGGTCGCCGCGGAAATAGAAGGCAAGCGGCGCAACGCTGCCTCGTGGCATGAAATAGCGGACCTGCAACCCCATCTTTGCGAAGTATGCGTCGGTCAGCGAGAACTCGTCCTGTTGGTACTCGACGCCCAGGACTGGGTGCCGGTTCTCCGTCCGCCGGTACGTCCTGCTCGTTGAGACGCTGATGCACACCACCGGCGGCTGCGGGAAGCGTTCCTGGCATGCCGGGGAAGCGAGGAACTGCTGGAACAGTTTGCCGTGAAGATCGCCGAAGTCCTCGGGGATGGTGGGCTTGCCGGACTCCGCTGCTGCCGCCGGCAGCACGACGCTGAAGTCGAAGTCACGGACGTAGGACGAGAAGTTGTTCCCGACGATCCCGTGGTGGCGGACCCCGTTCAATCGGTCGACGATCGAGATGTCGAGAACCTCGAACAGGGGGAACTGCCGATCCGTACCATCCGCGGTGAACTCTATTTGTACGGAGACGATGTCGAGCTCGAGCGCATAGCGGTCCCTGTCAGGGTTGTCCCAGTCTGCGAGATCGTTGAAGCGGCGCCGCATCATTGTCAGGGCGTTGCGGAGGTTCTCCCGGCGGTGCTCGCCCCGTGCCAGGTTGGCGAAATTCGTCGTGATCCGGGAGTCCTCCGACGGGGTGTAGTCCTCGTCGAAGCGTGTCGTGGTGATGCTGAAGGTGAAGTCGTCTGCCATGTGCTGCCAATCCTTTGATGGGCCGGAGACGGCCATTCCTAAGCGGATGTACCCATGGTGCAGTGTCCCTGGGGGTATCGGGTAACTAGTGCTCACTATGCATTCATATAGAATTTTCCTATGGCCCAGATTTCGAGCGGACTGACCCTGCAGCAGCTCCGCTACTACATAGAAGTTGCAGCGGAGGGGTCGATCTCCGCGGCCGCCGATCTTCTCTACGTAGCCCAGCCGACCATGTCCGCGGCGATGAAAGACCTTGAGGCCCGGGTGGGCCGGGCGCTCCTGGTTCGCTCCGCCCGCGGGGTCACCCTCACCGCCGACGGGGCAGAGTTCCTCGGGTATGCGCGGCAGGTCGTCGAGCAATTCGCCCTCCTCGAGCAGCGTTACCTTGGCAGGCCGCCGACGCGGCGCCTGCTGGGGGTGTCAACGCAGCACTACTCGTTCGCGGTGGACGCCTTCGTCCGGATGGTCAAGGCCACTGAGGTGGCCGAATACGAGTTTTCGCTCCGTGAGTCCCGCACCTGGGACATCATCGAGGACGTCCGCACGCTCCGCAGCGAGATAGGCATCCTTTACCGGAACGATTTCAACCGCAAGGTCATCGACAAGCTGCTCCGGGAATCCGGGCTCGCGTTCACTCCACTCTTCCTCGCCGATCCGCACATTTTCGTTGCACGGAATAACCCGCTTGCATCCAAGGAACGCGCGACTCTCGACGATCTCGCCGGCATGCCGCGGCTGACTTTCGATCAAGGAGCGAACAACTCCTTTTACTTCGCCGAAGAGATTCTCTCCACCATGTCCAGCAAGCAGGAGATCCGGGTTTCCGACCGTGCCACGATCTTCAACCTCATGATCGGGCTCCACGGTTACACGATCTCGACGGGCATCATCAGCGGGGAGCTGGACCCCGAGATCGTCGCCATCCCGCTCGACGTTGACGAACGCATCGAAATCGGCTGGATCGGACACGCCGCCATCCCTCTTACGGAGCAGGCGAAGCGTTACCTCGGGGAATTGCGGGCCGTGGTCTCTGAGTTCGGCGTAGGGCTCCTCGGCTAACTGCACTTGAGCGGGCGGGTCTTCCCGGGCGAAGGAGGCGCCCCCATCGCGTTCGATTCCTGTCGCGGGCACAGTGTCCTGTCCTGTCCTTCTCTTGGCTCCCCGGCGCGTTCCTGTTGCGCCGAATGTGATCTGGGATAAGCTCCAAAGATGGCACCGCGGAGTTTTCTTGAATGGCCGGTCATCCGGCAGCTCAGCACCGGCGATTTGCTGGGGCGCGGTCCCTCCGTGACCTCGCCCAAGACCCGAAGCATCGCCCCGCGCACGGCCACCGCCGACAAGGTGGTGCAGAGCGTCTGCCCGTACTGCGCCGTCGGCTGCGGCCAGCGCGTCTACGTGAAAGACGAACGCGTCGTCCAGATCGAGGGTGACCCGGATTCGCCCATCTCACGCGGCCGGCTCTGCCCCAAGGGATCCGCCAGCGAACAGCTCGTCAACTCTCCCGGCCGTCAGACAAAGGTCCTCTACCGCGCCCCGCGCGCCAAGGAATGGCAGCGGCTGGAACTCTCCACCGCCGTCGACATGATCGCCGACCGCTTCATCGAAAGCCGCCGCCGGACCTGGCAGCAGACCGACGACCACGGGCGCCTGTTGCGCCGGACCATGGGCATCGCCTCGCTCGGCGGCGCCACCTTGGATAACGAAGAGAACTACCTGATCAAGAAGCTGTTCACCGCGGCCGGAGCGGTACAGACGGAGAATCAAGCCCGTATATGACACTCCGCCACGGTTCCCAGTTTGGGAGCCTCGTTTGGACGCGGTGGTGCAACGCAATCACTGCAGGACATGGCCAACGCCGACTGCATCATCATTCAGGGATCCAACATGGCCGAGTGCCATCCTGTCGGATTCCAGTGGGTGGCGGAGGCGAAGGCACGCGGAGCCAAGGTCATCCACATCGACCCCCGGTTCACCCGCACCTCGGCGGTCGCTGACAAGCACGTGCCGATTAGGGCCGGATCCGACGTAGTGCTTCTTGGCGCCCTGATCAACTACGTCATCGCCAATGACCTGTGGTTCAAGGAGTACGTGTCCGCATACACCAACGCGGCCACCCTGGTCCACGAGGATTACCGCGACGCCGAGGATTTGGGCGGCCTGTTCTCCGGTTTCGACCCGGAGAAGGGTGCCTACGACAACTCGTCCTGGGCCTACGACGAAGCCGAAGACGGCTCCATCAGCGAACCCGGCGGACCGGAACACGGCGCGGAGGCGGGTGCCCGGGCATCCGGCGACGCCTTCGGTAGCGGCGGCCCGCCCCTCGAACACGCCGAGGTGCTCCGCGACGACACGCTGCAGAACCCGCGGACCGTTTTCCAGATCGTGAAGCGGCACTACGCCCGCTACACCCCGGACATGGTGCGCGACATGTGCGGCATCAACGAGGCGGACTTTGCCTACCTGGCGAAGACCATCACGGAGAACTCCGGCCGCGACCGGACTACCTGCTTCGCCTACGCCGTTGGCTGGACCCAGCACTCCCTGGGAGCCCAGTTCATCCGTGCCGCCGCCATCCTCCAGTTGCTGCTGGGGAATGTGGGGCGCCCGGGCGGCGGGATCATGGCTCTGCGCGGCCACGCCAGCATCCAGGGCTCCACCGACATTCCCACGCTGTTCAACCTGCTGCCCGGCTACCTGCCGATGCCCAGCGCCGGCCGCCACGACACCCTCGAGGAGTACCTCAAGGCCAACGCCTCGAAGAACCAAAAGGGTTTCTGGGCGGATGCCGACGCGTACACCATCAGCCTGCTGAAGGCGTGGTGGGGTGACGCGGCCACGGCGGACAACGACTGGGCGTACGACTATCTACCGCGCCTGACCGGTGCGCACGGGACCTATGAGACCGTGATGAGCATGCTTCGGGATGAGGTGGAAGGCTACTTCCTGCTGGGCCAGAACCCGGCGGTGGGCTCGGCCCACGGCCGTATGCAGCGCCTGGGCATGTCCCACCTTAAGTGGCTGGTGGTCCGCGACCTGAACATGATCGAGTCAGCCACGTGGTGGAAGGACGGCCCGGAGATCGAGTCCGGTGAACTCCGCACCGAGGACATCGAGACCGAGGTCTTCTTCCTGCCGGCAGCGACCCACGTGGAGAAGGCCGGGTCCTTTACCCAGACCCAGCGGCTGCTGCAGTGGCGCCACCAGGCGGTGGCCCCGCCGGGGGAGTGCCAGAGCGAACTGCAGTTCTTCTACGAACTCGGCCACCGGATCCGGGAGAAGCTCGCGGACTCGCAGGACGAACGCGACCGGCCGCTGCTGGACCTGACCTGGGACTACCCGACGGACGAGCACGGCGACCCAGATCCTGAGTCGGTGCTGGCCGAGATCAATGGCCGTCACCTCACCGGACCGGATGCCGGGAAGCCTCTTTCGGCCTACACCGAACTCCGCGCCGACGGCTCGACGACGGCGGGGTGCTGGATCTACACCGGTGTCTACGCCGAGGGGATCAACCACGCCGCCAACCGGAAGCCGGGCCAGGAGCAGGGCCCCGCGGCCCCCGAGTGGGGCTGGGCCTGGCCGGCCAACCGCCGGATCCTGTACAACCGTGCCTCCGCCGACCCGGACGGCAAGCCGTGGAGCGAGCGCAAGAAGTACATCTGGTGGGACGAGGAACAAGGCAAGTGGGTGGGCGACGACGTCCCCGACTTCCCGCCGACCCTCGCCCCCGGGACCAAGCCCGATCCGTCAGTGGGCGGGCCGGCCGCGCTCAGCGGAGACGATCCGTTCATCATGCAGTCCGACGGCAAGGGCTGGCTCTTTGCGCCGAAGGGACTCGTGGACGGGCCGCTCCCGACCCACTACGAGGCCCAGGAATCACCGGTCGCCAACGGCCTCTACCCGCAGCAGCAGAGCCCGTCACGCCTGAAATACCCCCGGAAGGACAACCTCAGCGCGCCCAGCGCAGGCGACCCTGGCGCTGACGTCTACCCGTTCGTGTTCACCACGTACCGGCTCACCGAGCACCACACGGCCGGCGGCATGAGCCGTTGGCTGCCGTACCTGTCCGAGCTGCAACCGGAGATGTTCTGCGAGGTCTCGCCCGAACTGGCCGCCGAGCGCGGACTGGAGCCCTACGGCTGGGCCACCATCATCTCGGCGCGGTCGGCCATCGAGGCGAAGGTGCTGGTCACGGAGCGAATGACGCCGCTGACCGTCGGGAACCACACCGTTCACCAGATCGGGTTGCCCTACCACTGGGGCGTCGGGAACAGCGCCGTCGTCAGCGGCGACGCCGCCAACGACCTGCTGGGCGTAACCCTCGACCCCAACGTCCAGATCCAGGAATCGAAGGTGGCCTCCTGCGACATCCGCCCCGGGCGCAGGCCGCGGGGACCGGAACTGCTGGCGCTCGTCGCCGAGTACCAGGAGCGCGCCGGGCTCACCGTGGAGACCAGCAACAGCACGGTGACCCATCCGGACGTCGAAGGTGAGCACCCGGGTCAGCATCCTGGCGGGCCGACGCCGTGACCCGCGCCCCGGGAGCTGCCCGGCACGCAGCAAATCTTGCCCGGTCCGGGCGGCGGCACCTCGCCGCCGCCCGGACACCGACCCGACGTTGGAGGACCGCATGGGCCAGCTGACCGGACCGACCGACCCCACCACCGACGCGCACTGGGAACACAACCATCCCCGCAAGGGATTCTTCACCGACACCTCCATCTGCATCGGCTGCAAGGCCTGCGAGGTGGCGTGCAAGGAATGGAACCACAACCCGCAGGACGGGAACCTGGAACTCCTGGGCTCCTCCTATGACAACACCGGGTCCCTCGGTGCCAGCACCTGGCGGCATGTCGCCTTCATCGAGCAGGGCCAGGAACGCATCGCCGAGGCGCGGGAATCCGGCCGTGCGCTGGTGAGCCTGGGCATGCCGCGCATCGGGCCGCCGCCGCAGCCCGGGACAGTCGTCGCGGGTGCGGACACCACGCCGCCGGACACCGCCGACTTCCGCTGGCTGATGTCCTCGGATGTGTGCAAGCACTGCACGCACGCCGGCTGCCTGGACGTGTGCCCCACCGGGGCGCTGTTCCGTACCGAATTCGGCACTGTGGTGGTGCAGGACGACGTCTGTAACGGCTGCGGCACCTGCGTGGCGGGCTGCCCCTTCGGCGTCATCGAACGGCGCAGCAACGGCACCGTCAAGGTTGCCACCAGCCGCGAGGAGCAGCACGCCGGGCACCCAGAGGTCCCGAACGCCGGCGTCGCGCAGAAATGCACGCTCTGCTATGACCGGCTCGTGGCCGACGAGACGCCCGCCTGCGCCAAGGCCTGCCCGACGACGTCGATCAAGTTCGGCGACCACGACGACATGGTGGAGACCGCGAAGGAACGGGTCGCCACCCTGCACGCCGAGGGTATGACCGAGGCGCGGCTCTACGGCGCGAACGAGAACGACGGCGTGGGCGGCACCGGCTCGGTCTTCCTGCTGCTCGACGAACCCGAGGTCTACGGCCTCCCGCCGGACCCTCGGGTTCCCACCGCCGACCTGCCGAAGATGTACCGGCGCGCCGCCGTCGCGGTCGCCGGCATGGCGGCGGCCGCCGCCGTGGCATTCCTTGGAGGACGCGAGTGACGCTTTCCGAATTCGACAGCTTCCGTCCCGCGGAACCCGCCCGACGCCGCCGTAACGGGGGCAAGCGGGGACCCGGCCGACGCAGGGACAACGGTGACGGCTCCCGCGAAATGCCGATGGTGCCGGAGCCGGAGTTCACCTCCTACTACGGCCGCCCCGTCGTCAAGCCGGCGCCGTGGGGCGACGACGTCGCCGCGTACCTGTTCCTCGGCGGCGTTGCCGGCGGCTCGGCCCTGCTGGCCGCCGGCGCCCAACTGAGCGGACGGCTGCTGCTGCGGCGGAACGCCCGGCTCGGTGCCCTCGGCGCCGTCGGCCTCGGCGCCGTCGCCCTGGTCAAGGACCTCGGGCGCCCGGAACGCTTCCTGCACATGCTGCGCACCTTCAAGGTAACCTCCCCGATGAGCGTCGGCTCTTGGATCCTCAGCGCCTTCAGCGCCGGGGCCGGCGTCGCCGCCGCCGCGGAGGTCGACCGGCTGACCGGTGAACGGCTGCCGCTGGGACCGCTGCGGGGCGTGCTGCGCGCCGTCGAAGGCCCGGCCGGCCTCGAAGCCGCCGTCTTCGCGGGCCCGCTGGCGGCCTACACTGCCGTCCTCCTCGGCGACACCGCGACGCCGACCTGGAACGAGATGCACGGAGAACTGCCGTTCGTGTTCGTCAGCTCCGCCAGCCTGGCCTCCGCCGGGCTAGCGATGGTGACGACGCCGGTTCGAGAGGCCGGCCCCGCTCGGAACCTCGCGCTCCTCGGCGTGGTCGGGGACGTCGTGGCCATGAAGATCATGGAACGCCGGATGGACCCGGTGGCCGCAGAGCCCCTGCACCAGGGCAAGGCCGGCACCATGCTGACGTGGAGTGAGCGGCTTGTCCTGGCCGGGGGACTGGGAACCCTGCTCGGAGGCCGCAACAGGATCGTGGCGGCGGCATCGGGACTGGCGCTGCTGGCCGGTTCGGCGCTGACCCGCTTCGGCGTGTTCGAGGCCGGGCTCGCCTCGGCCAAGGATCCCCGCTACACGATCGAACCGCAGAAGCGGCGCCTGGAAAAGCGGCGTGCCGCCGGGATCACCGGAGACGCCATCACCACCGGCAGCTGACGGAGCGGCCCGGGCCTACCACGCGGCGCAGGCCGCCCGACGCGGGCCGTCGGCGCGCCGGGTCTAGCTGATCCGGATGCCCGGGCCCGCCGTCGTCTGGCCGATCACCGGGTAGCCGGGCACCTCGCCGACCACCAGCAGTCCGCCGGAGGTCTGCGCGTCCGCCAGGAGCAGCAGGTCGTCCTCGGTGATCCCGGCGCCGGCGTCGAGGTGGGCGCGCACCCAGTCCAGGTTGCGCTTGGTGCCGCCGGAGACGAACCCGTCGCGGAGCGCCTCGCGGGCCCCGTCCACCAGCGGGACGGACTGCAGGTCAATCACGGCGCCGATTCCGGAGGCGCGGACCATCTTGTAGAGGTGTCCCAGCAGGCCGAATCCGGTGACATCCGTGGCTGCCTTCGCCCCGGCGGCGACGGCCGCGTCGGAGGCATCCCGGTTGAGGCGCGCCATCGTCTCAACCGCCTCGGCGAAGACCTCGCCGGTTTGCTTGTGGCGGTTGTTGAGCAGCCCGACGCCGATGGGCTTGGTCAGGGTGATGGGCAAGCCCGGCGCGGCGGCGTCGTTGCGCAGCAGGCGGTCCGGGTGCGCGATACCGGTGACGGCCATGCCGTACTTGGGCTCCGGATCGTCGATGGAGTGCCCGCCAAGCACCGGGCAGCCCGCCTCGGTGGCGACGCTGAGCCCGCCGCGGAGCACCTCGGTCATGAGTTCCATCGGGAGAACGCCGCGCGGCCAGCCGAGGAGGTTGATGGCCGTCACGGGCCGGCCGCCCATGGCGTAGATGTCGGACAGTGCGTTGGCCGCGGCGATGCGGCCCCAGTCGTAGGCGTCGTCGACCACAGGGGTGAAGAAGTCGGCCGTGGTGAGGACCGCCAGGTCCTCGCGGACCAGGACGGCGGAGGCGTCGTCGCCGCTGTCCAGACCGACCAGCACCTCCGGCCCGGGGTGCCCGATCAGGCCGCGGACAGCGTCCTCGAGTTCGCCCGGCGGGATCTTGCAGGCGCATCCTCCGCCGTGGGCAAAGCCTGTGAGCCGGATGGGCTCGGCGCCCTCTTCCGGCTCCCGGATAGTTGTCTGGGCCTCGGTCACCCGCCCAGCGTACCCCCAAGGCAACCCTGCTATATTGATGCGCGGTGGCGTCCGGGTCCTGGTGGGCCCCCCGGTCTTCAAAACCGGTGCGGCCGAGCATCTCGGCCTGGCGGGTTCGATTCCCGTCCGCCACCGCCAACTTTCAGGCGTAACTGCCGCCGGCCGAGGAGGACCGTGGACCAGATCGACCCCCGGCGATTCATTCCGCGGACGAACGACCTGCTTGCCCTGCCCGCCGTCCGGGAAGCCGCCGGGCGGCTCGGCGGCCACGTCATCCGCGAGCTGGTCCGGGACGTCCAGGACCGGGCCCGGCGCGGCGAACTGGTCCCCGACCGGGTGGAACCGACACTGACCGCGGCGGTCAACGCCCGCCGGGCCACCACCCTGCGGCCGGTACTCAATGCCACCGGCGTCATCGTCCATACCAACCTCGGGCGCGCCCCGCTCTCGGACGCCGCGAAGGAAGCTCTGCTGGCCGCCAGCGGCTACGTCGACGTCGAACTCGACCTCCGGGAGGGCAGCCGTTCCAGCAGGGGAGCCGGCGCCCGCGCGGCCCTGCTCGCCGCCTGCCCCGCCGCGGAGGCCGCGCTGGTGGTCAACAACGGAGCGGCAGCCCTCGTCCTGGCCACCACTGCCCTGGCGGCCGGCAAGGAAGTGGTCCTGAGCCGCGGCGAACTGGTCGAAATCGGCGCCGGCTTCCGGCTGACGGACCTGATGGAATCCACCGGCGCCGTGCTGCGTGAGGTCGGCACCACCAACCGGACACATCTGGCCGACTACGAGAACGCCATGGGAGCGCAGACGGGATGCGTGCTCAAGGTCCACCCCAGCAACTTCCGGGTCGACGGGTTCACCTCGGCCGTCCCGGTCCGGGAACTGAGCCGGCTGACCCGTTCCAGCGGCGTGCCCCTGGTGGCCGACCTCGGCAGCGGACTAATGGAGCCCGACCCGCTGCTGCCGGATGAGCCCGACGTGACCTCGGCACTCCTGGAAGGCGCCGACGTCGTGATCGCCAGCGGCGACAAGCTGCTCGGCGGCCCCCAGGCCGGGCTGCTGCTGGGCCGCAAGGACATCATCGACAAACTGGCCCGGCACCCGCTCGCCCGCGCGGTCCGCGCCGACAAACTCGCCCTCGCCGCCCTCGAAGCCACCGTCACCGCCGGCGCCACGCCTGTGTCCGAGGCCCTGCACGCCGACGCCGACGAGCTTCGACGGCGTACCGACAGGCTCGCCGCCGCCCTCGACGTGCCGGTCGTGGCCCACGACGGCAGGGTCGGCGGCGGCGGAGCCCCCGGCGTGCCGCTGCCGGGCTGGGCGCTGCAGCTGCCGGAGCGGCTCGCCAAGCCGCTGCGTACCGGCACACCCGCCGTGCTGCCGCGGGTTCACGACGGCGCCTGCCTGATCGACCTCCGCTGCGTGCCTGCCGCCGACGACGACCGGATCCTCGACGCAGTCCGCCAGGCCCGGGCAGGCCTCGCCGCCGCCGACGCCGGGGGCGCGGCCTGACGCATGCACGTCATCGCCACGGCCGGACACGTTGATTCCGGCAAGAGCACCCTGGTCCGCGCCCTCACGGGGATGGAACCGGATCGGTGGGAAGAGGAACGCCGCCGCGGGCTGACCATCGACCTGGGCTATGCGTGGACCGCGCTGCCCTCCGGCCGGGACGTGGCCTTCGTCGACGTTCCGGGACACGAGCGGTTCCTTGGGAACATGCTTGCCGGCATCGGCCCCGCGCCCGTGGTCTGCTTTGTGGTGGCCGCCGACGAGGGGTGGCAGGCGCAGTCCGGCGACCACCGGGACGCCGTCGTTGCCCTCGGCATCGAGCACGGCGTGATCGTCCTGAGCCGGTCCGACCGTGCCACGGAGCAGCGCCGCGCCGAGGTCCTGGCCAGGACCCGAGCGGAACTCGCCGGAACCGGCCTGCGCGACGCGCCCGCCGTCGCCGTCTCCGCCATCGACGGCACCGGACTGGACGAGCTGCGGGCCGCGCTCGACGACGTCCTCGCCCTGGTGCCGCCGCCCACCATGACCGGACGGGTGCGGCTCTGGGTGGACCGGTCCTTCACCATCACCGGCTCCGGGACCGTGGTGACAGGGACTCTCGCCGCCGGAACCCTTGCCCGCGGCGACCGGCTGATGCTGCTGGGCGACGCCACCGCACGGCCGGTGGCCATCCGCGGGCTGCAAAGCTGCGATACCGCACGGGCTTCCGTGGAACCGGTCAGCCGGGTGGCCCTGAACCTCCGCGACGTCGGCCCCGCCGAGATCCACCGGGGCGATGTCCTGGTCACGCCGGACGCGTGGCCCACCACCGCCGTCGTCGGCATCCAGCGCGCCTCGGGCCTCGAGTACACGGAGGTGCCGGAGAACATCATGGTGCACGTGGGAACCGCCGCGGTCCCGGCCCGGTTGCGTCCCTTCGGCGCCGACCTTGCCCGTCTGGTCCTCGACCGGGCCCTGCCGCTGGTGCTGGGGGACCGGCTGGTGCTGCGGGACCCCGGCCGGCACTCCGTCCTGGGCGGCGCCCGCATCCTCGACGCCGACCCGCCCGCACTGGAGCGCCGCGGCGACGGGGCGAAATGGGCGAGGCGGCTGGCCGCGATGGACCCGGCCGGCGACGTCCCCGGCGCGGTCGCGGCCCGCGGGGCGGTCCGGGAGGACCACTTGCGGCGGCTGGGGCTGCTGACCAGCCAGGACCCCGCAGCGTTCGACGACATCCGGGTCGTGGGGGACTGGTGGGTGCACGCTCCCGTCCTGGAGGCATGGCAGCAGCGGCTGCGCGCGGCCGTCGAGGAGCTGCGGCAACGGGACCCGCTGGCCCCCGGGCTCTCCATGGGGGCCGCGGCCGGGCTGCTCAACCTGCCGGACGAACGGCTGCTGCCTCACGTGATCGAGGGTGCCGCGCTGGAGGCTGACGCCGGCCACATCAGGGTGCCCGGCAGCCGCGACGACCTCGGCGCCGCAGAGCCCGCAGTCGCCGAGATCGAACGCCGCCTCGCCGCGGACCCGTTCCACGCGCCGGAGGCAGAGGACCTCGCCAGGCTGCGCCTGGGCAGCCGCGAACTGGCCGCCGCCGAGCGCGCCGGGCGGCTGCTGCGGCTGAGGGACGGGGTGGTGCTGCTTCCCGCAGCGCCGGCTCTTGCCATGCGCGCGCTGGCCCGCCTGGACCAGCCGTTCACCACCAGCCAGGCCCGGAAGGCGCTCGACACGACCCGCCGGGTGGCGATTCCGCTGCTGGAACACCTTGATTCCCGGGGCTGGACCCGGCGCCTGGACGCGGGTCACCGCACCGTGGTGCGCTGACCCGCTCCGGCAGGGCTACGGGTTGGTGCCGCCGCTCGGGGTACCGCCACCCTGGGCGCCGTCCTGGGAGCCGCTTTGTGAGCCCGGTCCCGTCGGCTGGCCCTGCCCGCCGCCGCGGCGGCCCTGGCCGTTGAAGCCGCCCTGGCGGCCGTTCTGGAACCGCTGCGCGGCCTGGTGCGCCGCGTCCGACTTACCCAGGGAGTACCCGATCGCGGCACCGCCGCCACCGGCGAGCAACACGGCGATTCCGGCGGCCACCAGGACCTTCGGCAGGCTCCACCAGGACCTCTTCGCGGGCCGTCCCGGCCCGGGGGAGCCGGGGCCAGGGGCTCCGGGACCGGGGGTTCCGGGACCTGCGGACCCGTTGCCCGGGTAAGCCGGGCCAGGGGTTCCCCACACCGGGGCCGCCGGGGCCGACGACACCGGCTGCGGTCCGGCGTTCGATGCAGCCGGCCCGACGTTCGGTGCAGCCTGCCCGGTGTGCGGCACCGGCATTGTGGGCGGCGTGGTGGGGCCATAGTGCGGGGTGCCGGGGGCCTGGCCGGCTCCCTCCGGGTAGCTCTGTTCGTCCACGGTATTTCTCCTCAAAACGTGAAGTTTCCGCCCCAAGTTAAGGGCAGAAGACTGGGCGGATGCTGTGATCCGGCAGGGGATCCGCCGCGCACCGGCGGGACGCGGCGCACGACGGCGAAAGCGGTCCGTCATCCGGAACGCCGCGGCCAAACCCTTGGGCTGCCAACAATTTGCAGTTACGATGCAAATTGTTGTCCCGATGTGACCTGGATCGCATGGGCCGCAACCCCTAGGCAAAGGAGCCCGCAGTGTCCGGACCGGAAATCACCAGTGATTACTTCCTGCTCGATGACGAGCTCTCCGCGGAGGAACGCGCCCTGCGGGACCGGGTCCGCGCCTTCGTCGAGGCGGACATCCTTCCCGTCATCAACGACCACTGGGAGCGGGCAGAGTTCCCCTCCGGTCTGATCCCCGGCCTCGCGGGGCTGGGGATCATCGGCAGCACCATCCGGGGCTACGGCTGCCCGGGACTGAGCCGCCGCGCCGCCGGCATCGTGGCCCGCGAGATCGCCCGCGGCGACGGCTCCATCAACACCTTCGTCGGGGTCCATTCCAGCCTGGCCATGGGCAGCATCAACATGCTCGGCTCCGAGGACCAACGCCGCCGCTGGCTCCCGGCCATGGCGGCCATGGAGAAGATCGGCGCCTTCGCCCTCACCGAACCGCTGCACGGCTCCGACTCCGTCGCCCTGGCAACCTCCGCCCGCCGGGACGGGGACAGCTACATCCTCAACGGCCACAAGCGGTGGATCGGCAACGGCCACATGGCCGACGTCGTCGTCATCTTCGCCCGCGACGACGCCGACGGCCGCGTGAAGGCGTTCGTCCTGGAAAGGGACGACGACGGCAACCACCCGGCCGGCTACCAACCCACCGTCATCACCGGCAAGATCGGCAAGCGGGCCATCCAGCAGGCCGACATCGTCATCGACAACCTCCGCATCCCGGCCGGGAACCGGCTGGAGAACTGCACCTCCTTCAAGGACGTCACCACCGTCCTGTCCGCCACCCGGGGCGGTGCCGCCTGGGAGGCCATGGGCCACGGCATGGCCGCCTACGAGATCGCCGCCCGCTACGCGCTGGACCGGGAGCAGTTCGGCCGGCCGATCGGCTCCTTCCAGCTGGTGCAGAACAAGCTCGCCAACATGCTCAGCGAACTGACCGCCATGCAGCTGATGTGCCACCGCATGGCCGAACTGGCCGAGTCCGGGCGGCTGACCGGGCCAATGGCGTCCATGGTCAAAATGGCCACCGCACAGAAGGCCAAATGGATCTGCGCCGAGGCCCGGGACATGCTGGCCGGCAACGGCATCCTGCTGGAGCGGCACGTCGCCCGCCACATGACCGACATGGACGTGGTCAGCACCTACGAGGGCACCGACTCCATCCAGTCCCTCCTGGTGGGCCGGGACATCACCGGCATCTCCGCCTTCAGCTGACCCCTCCACGCCGGAACGGCCTCGGCCGCCGGCAGAAAGGCAGGCACCCCGTGGGCGAACCTGCAGATCGAAGTGTCGACGTCTCAGTAGCGGACGGCGTCGCCCGCCTCACCATGCGCAGCGGCAGCGTCAACGCCCTGGGGCGGGACCTGCGCCGTGCACTGGCTGCAGCGCTGGACCGCGCCGCCGCCGACCCGGACGTCACCGCCGTCCTGCTGCTCGGCCAGCCACGGGCGTTCTCCGCCGGCGCGGACATCACCGAGTTCAACAGAGCCGAATCACACAGAGCCGAATCACACGGTGCCGATGTCGAAAGTGCCGGCGCCGGGCAGGCCGGCCACGCGGACGGCCCGGACCTGCGCGCGCTGGTGGCGCAGGTCGAAGACTTCCCGAAACCCGTCATCGCCGGGATCACCGGCGTGGCCCTGGGCGGGGGGCTGGAACTCGCGATGGCCGCGCACGCCCGGATCGCCGCCCCTGAGGCCCGGCTCGGACTGCCGGAAATCACGCTGGGCCTGATCCCCGGAGCCGGCGGCACCGTCAGGCTGCCACGCCTGGTGGGCCCCGGCCGCGCCCTCGCCATGATTCTCACGGGCAAGGACGTCACCGCGGCCGATGCGCTCCGCGACGGGCTGATCGACGCGGTGGCGGAAGACCCCGGCGCACCCGGTGCCGTCACGGAAGCCATCGCGCGCGTCAATGCCCTGACAGCGCGGCGCACCCGGGACCGTGGGGACAGGATCGCGGAGGCGGCTGCCGCCCCCGGCACGGTGGAACGGCTCGCCGGGGCAGCGCTCAGCAAGGCCAAGGACCCGTTCGCCGCCCGTGCCGCGGTAGACGCCGTCGCGGCCGGCATCGAGCAGTCCTTCGACCGCGGCCTGGAGGTGGAGCGGGAGAAGTTCCAGGAACGGCTCGCCAGCGCAGAATCGGCGGCCCAGCGGCACCTCTTCGCCGCCGAACGTGCGGCCCGCCGCCCGGCCGGCCTGGACCCGGAGGCGGCCCGGCCCGTCCGCCGGGCCGGGGTGGTAGGCGCGGGAACCATGGGCGGAGGCATCGCCATGGCACTGGCCTCCGCCGGCATCCCCGTCACGGTGGTCGAAGCCGAACGCTCAGCCCTGGACCGCGGCCTCGCCCAGGTGGACAAAAACCTTGCCGTGTCCGTCTCCCGCGGCAGCCGGAGCGAGGAGGACGCCGCGGCACTGCGGTCCCTGATCACCGGAAGCCTCGACTACGCGGACTTCGCCGACGCCGACCTGGTCATCGAGGCCGCCTACGAGGACCTGGGCGTCAAACGGGGGATCTTCGCCACCCTGGACGCAGTTGCCCGTCCCGAGTGCACCCTCGCTTCCAACACGTCGTACCTGAGCATCGACGTCATCGCGGCTGGCACCCGCCTGCCGTCCCGGGTGCTAGGCCTGCACTTCTTCAGCCCGGCCAACGTCATGCCCTTGGTGGAGGTGGTGCGCGGGGCCGCCACCGACGCCGCGGCGTTGGCCACCGGGGTCGCCACGGCGCGCCGGATCGGCAAGACGCCCGTCGTCGTCGGGGTCTGCTACGGCTTTGTCGGCAACCGGATGCTGGAGGTCCGTTCCGCCCAGGCCGAGCAGCTGCTGCTGGAGGGGGCGCTGCCGGGCCAGGTGGACCGGGTCCTCAAGGACTTCGGATTCCGGATGGGCCCCTTCGAGATGGGGGACATGGCCGGCCTGGACATCGGGTGGCGCAACCGCAAGGCCGAGGGCACCACCGCCCCGGTGTCCGACGCGCTCTGCGAGGCGGGGCGGTTCGGCCAAAAGACCGGCGCCGGCTACTACGCCTACGACGGGCGGGAAGGCCGCGAGGACCCTGAGGTGGAGCGCCTGATCGTCGAGGTCTCCCGCACCCAGGGGGTCACCCGGCGGGACCTCTCCGACGCCGAGATCCTTGAGCGGCTGCTGTTCCCGATGATCAACGAGGGCGCCCGGATCCTGACCGAGGGCATCGCCGAGCGCGCCGGGGACATCGACGTTATCTGGGTCAAGGGCTACAACTGGCCCGCCTACCGCGGCGGACCCCTCTGGTATGCCGGCCACGTGGGCCACGGGTACGTCGCCGAACGACTGCGGCACTACGCCGAGCAGACCGGTGACGCCACGCTGCTCCCGGCCGGGTTCCTCGCCGGCGCATGACCGCCACCGACGGGCGCAACGCACGGACCCTGCGGACCCGGCAGGTCATCCGCGACGCCCACATGGCCCTCCTGAGGGACGGTGAACTCAAACCCTCGGCCCGGCAGATCGCGGCGCGGGCCGGGGTCTCGGTCCGTGCCCTCTGGGACCACTTCAAGGACCTGGAAAGCCTCATGGCCGCGACGGCGGCCAGGCAACTGGACGACCAGGACGCCGGCGTCGAACCCGTCCCGGCGGCGCTCCCGCTGGCGGAGCGGATAGAGGCCTACTGCGCCCAGCGCGCCGCCGTGCTGGAAGCCCTGGCGCCGCTGGCGCGGGCGGCGGACGTGCAGCGGCCCTTCTCCGCGGCGCTGCAGGAGAACCTGCGCGGGAACCTGGAGCGGATCAGGGCCGACGTCGAACGGCTGTTCGGCGCGGAACTGGCCGCCCTGGAGCCGGAACACCGCGACCGCACGGTCCTCTCCGTCTGCGCCGCGGCGGACTGGGCCACCTGGAAACTGCTGCGGGACCAGCTGGGGCAGTCCCCGGAGCACGCCCGCGCGGTCCTGGAGAACACCCTGACGGCCGTCCTGGCCGGACCCCTCACCGGACGTGAACACGAGAGAAAGCAGAACCCATGACAGCGTTGTCGCTCGCTTCGATCCTGGCCGAATCCGCCCGCAAGTACCCGGACAAGACCGCCGTGATCAGCGGTGGCCGGTCCTATTCGTACGGCACCCTGTGGCGGCAGGCCCTCAGCTACGCCGGCCAGCTGGAGGACGCCGGGGTCCGCCCCGGGGACGTGGTGGGACTGATGGCACCCAACGTCGTCGAATTCCCGGCCGCCTATTACGCCATCCAGGCAACCGGCGGGGTGGTGGTGCCCGTGCACCTGCTGCTGACCGTCCGGGAAGTCATCCACGTGCTCCGCGACAGCGGCGCCACGGCGCTCGTCTGCCACCCGGCGTTCCTCGAGGTGGGACGGCAGGCGGCGGGGGAGGCGGGGATTCCCCTCCTGCTGGTCGGCCCCGCTGCGGCCGACGGCGGACCGGGCTCAGGCGCCACGGGCGGGAACGGCGACGGCGGCATCCGGCACCTCGACCCCGAGGCCCCCGGGGGACGCGAGACCTACGTGAGCCGTGAGGCGGAGGACCCCGCGGTCATCTTCTACACCTCCGGCACCACCGGCCGCCCGAAGGGTGCCATCCTGACGCACCTGAACATGGTCATGAACGCCACCGTCTCCGCCGTCGACGCCAACGACGTCCGCTCCAGCGACGTCGCCCTCGGCTGCCTGCCCCTGTTCCATGTCTTCGGGCAGACGGCCAGCATGAACGCCCTGTTCCGGTTGGGCGGCACCCTGGTGCTGCTGCCCAAATTCACCGGCGAGGCGGCGCTGGAGCTCATCACCACGCATCAGGTGGACATCTTCCACGGCGTCCCGACGATGTACATGCAGCTGCTCGCCGCCGCCGAGGGTCGGGCGGGCCTGCCGGCGCTGCGGCTCTGCGTCTCCGGCGGCGCGCCGATGCCGCTGGCCGTGATGGAGAAATTCAACGCCGCCTTCGACGTCACCATCTACGAGGGGTACGGCCTCTCCGAGACCTCCCCGGTGGTCTCCACCAACACGCCCCACGCCGGTGCGCGGCCCGGAAGCGTGGGCCAGGCGGTCTGGGGCGTGGAAGTCACCATTGCCGACCACCGCGAGCCCGAGCGCGTGGTCCCCATGCCCACCGGCGAACTGGGGGAGATCCTGGTCCGCGGCCACAACGTCTTCGCCGGCTACCTCAACAACCCGGAGGCGACGCGCGAGGCCATGGTGGACGGCTGGTTCCGCACCGGCGACCTCGGCACCATGGACGAGGACGGCTTCATCTACGTGGTGGACCGGACCAAGGACGTCATCATCCGCTCCGGCTACAACGTCTACCCGCGCGAGGTGGAGGAGGTGCTCTCCCGGCACCCCGCCATCGCCCAGGTAGCCGTCGTCGGACTGCCCGACGAACTCCGCGGCGAGGAGGTCTGCGCCGTCGTGGTCCTGGACCCCGCGCACACCGACAACCCGCCCACCGAGCAGGACATCATCGACTGGAGCCAGCAGCACCTGGCCAAGCACAAGTATCCCCGGCACGTCCGGTTCACCGGCGAATTCCCGCTGGGCCCAAGCCACAAGGTGCTCAAGCGGGAACTGCGCCGCACGCTGGCGGACGGCAAGGGATAAGGAGACGACGCGTTGTAGGGAGACAACGCAGAAGGCGACGACGGCGGCGGGGCCGGGTGAGGGGGCGATGCGAGACGGCCACCGCCGCGCAGTGTGATGTTCGCCGGCAGTAGGCCCGGCCGTTACTTGCACTGGAACAGTGCGGCGGGGATCAACTGTAGAACAATGCATGAGGAGCAACTCAGTGCCAGCCGTGAACCGCCGTCGTTTCCTTCAACTCTCCGCCGCCGCCGGTGCGGCCACCGCGATCTCGCAGATGATGGGGCAGAGCATCGCCCGCGCCGCCGGGATCCCTGCGAACCGGGCGACCGGGTCCATCAAAGACGTCGAACACGTCGTGATCTTTATGCAGGAGAACCGCGCCTTCGACCACTACTTCGGCACGCTCAAGGGCGTGCGGGGCTTCTCGGACCCGCACCCGGCCCTGCTGCCCTCCGGCAAGGATGCCTTCCACCAGGCCAACGCCACCCGCGAAGTCACGCCCTTCCACCCGCCGGCACCCGACCTCGGCATGCAGTTCATGGAGGACCTCGACCACTCGTGGCAGCTCACCCATGAAGCCTTCAACAACGGCCGGTACGACAAGTGGCTGCCGGAGAAGACCGATGCGACCATGGCGTTCTACGGGCGCAAGGACATCCCGTTCCACTTCGCCCTGGCCGACGCGTTCACCGTCTGCGACCAGTACCACTGCTCGGTGCTCGGCCCCACGGACCCCAACCGATACTTCATGTTCACCGGCGGCGACGACCCGGGCCGGAAGGGCGGCGGCCCCGACCTGTGGAACGGGGAAAAGGGCTACTGGTGGAGCACCTACCCCGAAGAGCTCGAGAAGGCCGGGGTGAGCTGGAAGGTCTACCAGGACATCGGACAGGGCCTCGACCCGGCGCACTACGAGGGCTGGACCGATGACGCGTTCATCGGCAACTATGGCGACAACTCGCTCCTGTACTTCAAGCAGTACCAGGACGCGAAGCCCGGTTCTCCGCTGTACGACAGGGCCCGGACCGGGACCAACGCCAAGGCCGGCGATGACCTGTTCGGGATCCTCCGGGAGGACGTCAAGACCGGAAAGCTCCCGCAGGTGTCCTACATTGTGGCCCCCGAAGCCTACTCGGAGCACTCCAACTGGCCGCCCAACTTCGGCGCCTGGTACGCCGCCAACGTCATGGACATCCTGACCTCCAGCCCGGAGGTATGGAGCAAGACCGCGGTGTTCTTCATGTACGACGAGAACGACGGCTTCTTCGACCACATCGTCCCGCCGCACCCGAACACCCCGCAGATCCCGGGCGCCTCCACCGTCCCGACCGACGGCGAGTGGTACGACGGTACCCCCACCTTCTACGGGAGCAAGGACGTGCCGGGCCACTTCGGCCTGGGCGTCCGCGTGCCGATGATCGTGGCGTCACCGTGGAGCATGGGCGGATTCGTCTGCTCCGAGACCTTCGACCACACGTCCATCATCCGGTTCCTGGAGACCCGCTTCGGCGTCGCGTCGCCCAACATCACGCCGTGGCGCCGGGCGGTCAGCGGCGACCTGACAAGCGCCTTCGATTTCTCGGCCGCGGGTGGGGCCGCGCCGGCCCTCCCGGACACCTCCGGGTACAAGCCTGCCGACCACGCCCGCCACCCGAGCTACGTACCGAAACCCCCGGCGACGAACACGGTGCCGACGCAGGAGAGCGGAACGCGCCCGTCCCGCCGCCTCGGTTACGCGCTCGACGTCGAGACCACCCTCGACGGCGGGAAGCTCGCCGCCCGCTGGACGAACCGGGGCACGCTCGGGGCGCAGGTGCAGGTCCGCTCGAACCTGCTGCCGGCCGCGCCGTACTCGTACACCATCGGTGCCGGCGCAGCCCTCGACGCGTCGTGGGCCCTCGGTCCCTCCTACGACGTGCAGCTGCATGGCCCGGCGGGCTGGTTCCGGCGCCTCGCGGGAACGACGGCGTCCCCGGACCTCCGCGTCAGCGTGGCCTCCGACGGCAAGTCCCCGCACGCCCAGTTCCGGATCGAAAACAAGGGCCGCTCCGCCGCGCCGCTGACCCTCAAGGACGCCTATGGCGCCGGCAACCAGTCCCTCACGCTCAACCCGGGCCAGGCGAAAACGGTCACCATCCCCACCCAGGGCGGCTGGTACGACCTCACCATCACCTCGGCCGCGGACCCCACGCTGGTCCGGGTCCTCGCCGGCCGGTTCGAAAACGGCGCCGGGCTCACCAGCGACCCGCAACTCGGCACCGCCTCCACCGGCCGCTAAACCCGGCCCGGCCTGCCGCGGTTATCGCGCGGCCCCTCAGCGACACTCCACAACTCCTGCGCCGGCTCACCCCGGCGCGCCCCGAAAGGACCACCCATGCCCACCATCACGAAGAACAGGCGGGCGAAGGCAGCGGCTCTCGCCGCCGCCGTCGCCCTCACCGGCCTTGCCTCAACCGGCGCCGCCGCTCCCGCTGACGCACGGACGCCTGCGAACGCCGCCGCACCGTCCGAGGGCCAGGGCGCCAACGGCCCCGACCACGTTTTCGTCATCATGATGGAAAACCACGGCTACGACCAGGTGATCGGCAACACGGCGGACGCCCCGTACATCAACTCCCTCGCCCAGCGGTACAACACGGCCACGAACTACCACGGCGTCACCCACCCCAGCCTGCCCAACTACCTGGCCAGCATCTCCGGAAGCTCACAGGGAATCTGGGACGACTGCAAGGCCGGAGCCGACGTCACCTGCGCACCCGAGGAATTCGTGCCGGGCTCCAGCGACCCCGGTGCCACCGGAAGCCTTACCGCCGCCCAGGCCGCGAGCGCCGCGTCGACCCCGCACATGTTCGCGGGAAAGACCATCGTCGACCAGCTGGAGGACAAGGGCCTGAGCTGGAAGGCCTACATGGAGAGCCTGCCGGCCACCGGTTCCCAGGTGGAATACGCCCCAACGGTTGGGTCCAGCCCGGTCAAGCTGTACGCGCAGAAGCACAACCCCTTCATGTACTTCTCCAACATCAACTACCCCGGCAGCCCCCGGCTGCAGCACATCGTGCCGCAGGAAAACAACCTCACCGCTGACCTGTCCAGCGGCAAGGTGCCGAACTTCGTCTGGATCAGCCCCAACCAGTGCCACGACATGCACGGCATGGCACCCTCGGGCGCGGACCTGATCGGGATGCCCGATTGCGGATACCCCGCATCCGGCCTGGACCACAGCGTGATCCAGCGCGGCGACAACTACGTCAAGAGCACCGTCCGGCAGATCATGGACTCGACGACGTGGAAGACCAGCAAGTCCAGCATCGTCCTGGCCTGGGACGAGAACGACTACTCCGGTTCCACCGGCGGTCCCGGCAGCCCCGTGGGCCAGAACGGTGACGTGCTGGGCGGAGGCCACGCCCCGATGATCGTGATCAATTCGGCCGCCGGACCGCAGAAGAGCACCAACCGCGTGTCGGATCACTACACCCTGCTGTCCACGATCGAGCACATGTGGCACCTGGGGTGCCTCGCAAACACCTGTTCACCGGAAACCTCGGGCACCTTCGAGGAACTCTTCCGGCCCTGACGCCAGGGCTCTGACTCCAGGGGGCGCCGGCGGCTCGGCGTCCGAATGACGGCTCCTCCAACGGCCCGTCCGCGCTTCGGCGTGGGCGGGCCGCTCTCGTCGCTTCGTCATTGCCGGGCGGCCTCCGCCGGGCCGCACGACAGGAGGAGGCAGTACCCAGCGTGTCCCCAGGAATCACGGAGTGTGTTCCCACCCGGCAGGCCGACAATGGGGTCGACACCACCAGATGGTGGCGCACGGTATGGTTCGGGGGAGATACAACAGCTCGAGAAGGACCGGCCATGACTGTCCCGCCAAGCACCCCAAATCCCGGGTACGGCGCACCTGGTAACCTGCCCGCGCCGGGTTGGTACACGGACCCCGCGGGATCCGGTTCCCTGCGCTGGTGGGACGGGACGGCCTGGACCGGCCACCTCAGCGCGGGGCACCAGAGCGCCCCTGCCAACCCGTACCGCACCGGGCGCCCTCATATCAGCCCCTCCACCCCGGTCTACAACCCGTTCATCTGGCTCATCGCCACCCTGCCGATCATCCCGCTGATCAGCCTGGCATTTTGGAATCCCGTGCTCCGGACCAGGACGACGGGGCTGCGACGGGTGCAGACCATGGACCCGGCATCGATCCTCACCCTGCCCTACCTGCTGGCTCTGGGCACCGGCCTGGTCATCTACGCCGTCTCCGCCGTGCTTGCCTACCTGGACTGGCAGAGGCTGCGCCGCGACGGCGTGGTCCGCCCGTTCCACTGGGCCTGGGTCTTCCTCAGCCGGGAGCTCTACGTGATCGGCCGGTCGGTGGTGGTGCACGAGGCCGCTCCCCGCCGCGGGCTGGCACCCGTCTGGGTGACCCTCGGCATGATCGTCCTGACGGCCGCACTGATCGGTATCAAGGTCTCCACGCTGGTTACCGCCGTCGCCGGGCACACCATCATCTGAGTCCCCGGCGACGCCGCTCCCGGCATCGGCGGTTAGTCCTTCTTCCCGGCGATGTTGACCAGCCAGGCGACGCCGTACTTGTCGTTGCACATGCCGAACGCGTCGCCCCAGGGCGACATGGACAGCGGCATCGTGACGGTGCCGTCCTGGGAGAGCTTGTCCCAGTAGCCGCGCAGTTCGGCGTCGTCGTCGCCGCTGAGCGAGACGCTGAAGGTATTGCCCGGCGTGTAGTCCATCCGCGCCGGGGTGTCGGAGCCCATCAGGACGAACCCGCTGGGGGACTCGAGCTGGGCGTGCATCACCAGGGTGTCCTCGGACGGATCCTGGCTGGCCTGGAAGTCGGCGAAGGTGCTCACGGTCAACTGGCCGCCGAAGACATCGCGGTAGAACTCCATGGCCTCGCGGGCGTTGTCGCGGAAGCTCAGGTAGGGGTTGAGATGTGTGGCCATGGCGGTTCTCCTTGCGGGCTGGGGTGGGACTCCGGGATGCGGACGCCTGACCGGGTTTCGGCGGCGTCCGCGCCCATGCTAGCAACGCGCTGCCGTCCCGGACAGGGGTCCCGGGACACTTCGGAGGACGCGGCGCCGGGACAGGGCGTACGGGCGTCGCCCACGGCCCGGGCGCGGGAGTCTTCCCACGTCGGTGCCGGATGGTTTGATTAGTCGGTGCTCCGACTCAAACGCCTCCTCGTCTTCGGCCTGCTGGCCGTGGCCGTCATCGCCGGTTTCTCGTTCTGGGCGGTGGGCCGGTCCGGGGAGGGCATCCGGACCGCGGTCGCCGCACCGCCGAGCGCGGTAGCGAAACTCGAGGGCGCCGACATCACCACGGCGGTCAACGTCACCCCCAGCCCGGATGCGCAGTGGCTGACGGGCGCCGCCGCCCGGACCGGCGTGCCGGCCCGGGCACTGCGGGCCTACGTCGCTGCCGCGGTCACCGCGAACGCCACCACCCCCGGCTGCGGCATCGGCTGGAACACCATCGCGGCGATCGGCTTCGTCGAAACGGCGCACGGCAGCTACGGCGGCGGCAGCCTCAACGCGGCCGGCCAGGTCAGCGGCCCGATCGTGGGGCCCAGCCTCAACGGCGACGGGTTCGCCGCGATCCCGGACACCGACGGCGGGGCGCTCGACGGCGACCCGCACTGGGACCACGCCGTCGGACCCATGCAGTTCATCCCCTCCACCTGGCGGCTGGCGGGACGGGACGGCAACGGCGACGGCGTCGCCGACCCCTTCAACATCGACGACGCCGCCCTCAGCGCCGCCGACTACCTCTGCGGGCGCGGCAGGGACCTCACCACCCCGCGCGGCTGGACCGACGCCATCTACGCCTATAACCAGTCCGACGCCTACATGCGCAACGTCCAGGCCCGGGCCACGGCCTACGCCGCCCAGGGCTGAGAGCCCGGCAACGGCAGCGCACCGGACCGCACCGCGGCCGCCGCCGGCCGAGACCGCAGTACCGAAGCCCTTGAGCGGGCCGCCCGCCGCTCCTAGAGTGGGCACGGAAACCCGGCCACCCGCCAAGGAGCTCACATGTCCCTCGTCCGCGTTCACAACTTCTCTATCTCCCTGGACGGCTACGGCACCGGCGAGGGCCAAAGTCTCGACGCGCCCTTCGGCCACGCCGGCACCCGTCTGATGCAGTGGGCGTTCGGCACCCGCACCTTCCGCGCCATGGGCCTGCCCGGCGACGGCGAACCATCCTTCGGCGTGGACGAGGCGTTCGCCGGCACCTGGGCGCCCGGCATCGGCGCCGAAATCATGGGCCGCAACAAGTTCGGACCGCAGCGCGGACCCTGGCAGGACGAGGACTGGAAGGGTTGGTGGGGAGACAACCCGGTCTTCCACACGCCCGTCGTCGTCCTCACCCACCACCCCCGGCCCGTGCTGGAGATGGAGGGCGGGACCACGTTCCACTTCCTCGACGCCGGCCCCGCCGAGGCGCTTGAACGGGCCCGGGAGCTCGCCGGCGGCAAGGACGTCAGGATCGGCGGCGGGGTCGCCACGGTGCGTCAGTTCCTCGCCGCCGACCTGATCGACCACCTGCACCTGGTCCTGGTGCCGATCCTCCTCGGCCGCGGGGAGCGGCTCTGGGACGGGCTGGAAGATCTTGAGCAGCGCTTCGAGATCGAGGCGACGCCCTCGCCGTCGGGCGTCACCCACCTGGTCTTTACCCGGCGTCCGCGGGACTAATTCCCGTCCCGCCGGAGTTATGACCTCGGAACCGCGCGGTTCCGGGCGCCGTACGGCGTGGACGACGACGGGAACGAAACCAGTGACGACAACAAGCGACGGAGTCGGCTTCCGCTCCACCCGGGGACCGATCCTTATTGCCCTGATGCTCTCGACCGGCCTGGTGGCGATCGATTCGACGATCGTGGCCACCGCCGTGCCCTCGATCGTGCGCGACGTGGGCGGCTTCTCGTCCTTCCCGTGGCTGTTCTCCGCCTACCTGCTGGCCCAGGCCGTCTCCGTGCCGGTTTACGCGAAACTCTCCGACGTGGTGGGCCGCAAACCCATCATCCTGATCGGCATCGGCCTGTTCCTGCTCGGATCCATCCTCTGCGGCATCGCGTGGAGCATGCCCGCACTGATCGCCTTCCGGGTGCTGCAGGGCCTCGGCGCGGGCGCCGTCCAGCCGATGGCCATCACCATCGCCGGCGACATCTACACCCTGACCGAACGGGCCAAGGTGCAGGGCTACCTCGCCAGCGTCTGGGCCATCTCCTCCGTGGTCGGCCCCACCCTGGGCGGCGTGTTCTCCACCCTCGGCATTTGGCGGGGCATCTTCCTGGTCAACATCCCGCTCTGCCTGCTGGCCGGCTGGATGCTGCTGCGCTCCTTCCGGGAGGACGTCAAACGCCAGGGCCACACCGTGGACTACCTCGGCTCCGCGCTGCTCACGGCGGCGCTGACCCTGCTGATCCTCGGCGCTCTCGAAGGCGGCCAGGCCTGGGCGTGGAACTCCGCCCCCAGCATCGGCGTCTTCGCGGGCGGCGCGGTCCTGCTGGCCGTCTTCGTGCTGGTGGAACGCCGCGCGGCCGAGCCCGTCCTGCCGCCGTGGGTGGTTTCCCGCCGGCTGCTGGCGACGACGGCGCTGGTCTCCTTCGGCGTCGGCGCCGTCATGCTGGGCCTGACCTCCTACGTGCCGACCTTCCTCGAGGGATCCATCGCCACGTCACCGATCCTGGCCGGACTCGCCCTGGCGGCCCTGACCATCGGCTGGCCGATCAGCGCCTCCCAGTCCGGCCGCTTCTACCTGCGCCTGGGCTTCCGGACCACCGCGCTGATCGGCATCAGCATCACCGTGGTGGGGACCGCGGTGCTGGCGCTGACCGCCTCCTCGCCGAGTGTGCTCCTGGTCGCGGCCAGCTGCTTCATCGTGGGGCTGGGCCTGGGCCTCGTCGCCACGCCCACGCTGATCGCCGCCCAGTCCAGCGTGGAATGGAACGAACGCGGCGTGGTGACCGGCACGAACCTGTTCGCCCGCTCGATCGGCAGCTCGATCGGCGTGGCGGTCTTCGGCGCCGTCGCGAACGCCATCTACGCCGGGACCCCGGGCGGGGACACGAATCCCGGGACCGTCGTCACCGCCTCCGGCGCGGTGTTCCTGGCCGTACTGGTGGGCGCGGTGCTGACGGTGATCGCCGTCGTCGCGATGCCCGCCACGGGCCGGAAACCCGCCGAGCAGGCCCACGCCGGTGACGCCGCGGATTCCGCGGTGGCGGAGCGCAGCTAGGCGCCAGGCTGGTTGAGACGGGGCTGGTGAGAGACGGGGCGGGCTAGGGACGCTGCGCGGCGGCAGCCTCGGGGCTGAGATCCGAGAGGTCGAGCCGGTGCCGGGGCCCGTCCGGGAACGGAAACGTGGACCTGACCGCCAGGTCCGGTCCCACGCGCAGCAGCTCACCGGGGGCCAGCGCCCGCCAGCCGGGATCGTGGTCCATCGGTTCGGTGGCGATCAGCACCTGCGGCCCGGCGGCAAGGTCCTCGCTGCGTGCGTGGATGCGGTGGCTGCGGGCCTCCAGCGGCGCGGCGGGGCCGTGGATGCGCCCGGGATCACGCTCCAGCATGTGCAGTTCGTGGGTCTCCGGGTACCGCAGCGCCCACAGCTCCGTGGCCGTGGTGATGATCAGGTTCAGGCTGAGCACCGGCAGCTCCGCCGCGGCCCAGGCCACCGCCCGGGTGATCCCGGCGCCGACGTCGCCGTCCGCCCGCCGGGTCTCGGCGGTGATCAGGGCGAAGAGGCGTTCGCTGTCCGTCTGCCCCCGGACCAGGTCCGCGACCCCCAGCGCGGCGAGCCGGGCGTCCAGCCGGTCCAGGCCGCCGAAGGCGCCGTTGTGCGCGAACAGCCGCCCGTCCTGCTCGAACGGGTGGGTGTTGGCCACGGTGTGGGCCCCCGTGCTGGCGTAGCGGACGTGCGCGAGGAACGTGGTGCTCCGCAGGGTCCTGGCCTCCCGGGCGAAGGCGTGGTCCTCCCACGCCGCGAGCGGCTGCTTGGCCACGTGCGGCTCTCCGAGCTCATCGAAGGTGCCGATGCCCGCCCCGTCCGGCTCGCGCCGGCTCTGGACGGACAGGCTGTCCGGCGCGTCCAGCAGCCAAAAGGTGGCGCGGACCGTTCGGGCGCCGGCGTGGAGCCCGAACAGTCGGCACATGCTGGCTCCTCCGTGGTTGACGCGGCGTTATGGGAGCCAGTGTACGTCCCGGTTACTGCCAGGCGCGGACGTAATCCACCAGGACCTGAGACGCCGGGCCGTAGGCCGGGTTCGTGGAGGAGGCTCCGACGTTCAGGACCAGGTACTGCGGGGCGTTGCCGTCGTTGGTCGGGTAGGACTTGACCTTGACGCCGTCGAAGTAGACGTCCGAGGAGCCGGCCATCCGGTGCAGGCCGAAGGTGTGGTACTCATTGGCCCAGTTGCCGCCGACGCCGCCCTGGTTCTGGGCGCCGCTGGTGGAGTGGTAGTTGACCGTCATCTTGGCCTTGAGGACCTCGGCGATGTCGTTCTCGCCGGTGGCGGGCCAGGACTGGCCGGTGGACCAGAAGGCGGGCCAGTTGTAGAGGCCGTTGGCGTTGCCGGGGAACTTGATCCGGGCCTCGACGTAGCCGGTGGTGAACTGGTAGCCGGTGCCGGCGCCGCCGCGGGGGTTGGAGGAGACCAGCGCACCGGAGGAGGCCGAGGCCAGGTTGAGGACCAGGTTCCCGTTGCTGACGGAGACGTTGGCGGGGCTGGTGCTGACCTTGTTCATGGTTCCGCAGCCGGGGGCGAACCAGCAGGCGGCCCACTTGTTGGTATCCAGGCCGGTGCCGTTGAAGTCGTCGTTGAACGCCAGGGTCCAGTTGCCGGGGACGCCCAGGGGTGCCGGGCCGCCCGTGGAGGCTATGGCCAGGGCCGGTGCCGGGGCGGCCTGTACGGCGGCGGGCGCGGGGGCGGCTGCCGGGGGAGCGGCCTGCACCGGTGCGGGGGCCGCCGTCGTTGCCGGGGGGGAAGGGGCGGAAGGGGCCGCGGCCGCGGTGGTGGCGGGTGCGGCGGGGGTTGCTGCCGGAGAGACCGGGGCGGAGGCGGGGGCGGCCTGGGAGACCTCCGACGCCTGCGCCTGGGACAGGCTGTTCAGGGTGGCCTGGCCGAGTGAGCCGAGGCCCACGACGGCGACGGCCGCCGCCGCGGCGAGGGTCAGGGCGCGGGGGGACTTCAGCCGAAGGGCGGTGCGCCGGAGCGGGGAGGGGGCGGTCTGGTCACGACGGCGCGCGGGGGCGCAAGTCTGATCCTGGGGTGCAGACATGGAAGGTATACCTCTCGACGCCTGCGGAGTTAGCTGTCGGGTTCGGATGAGGTCATCCGGCCGTGGGAAATCACGGCTTCACCCCGAGGGCAGGCCAACGCCATACCCGGGACACTTGGGTCCCCCGCCTCTGCCTTATATCTAGCGGATCCCGGGCGCGGCAGAGCTCAGCGACGCACGGAATTGGGACCAACGTTGACGGTCCACCCGTCGACCGTACGGCATTGAGCCGGTTAATCACAATTAAGTAACGGCAGTCACCGGCCTCCGCGTGGCGGCTTGAGGTGCGGCCGGAACCGAGTCAACGGCGCGGCTCAGGGGCCGCGGCGTCCCGGCCAGGCCGAATGCAGCAGCGGCAGCACGGAGACGGCCAGGAGTACCGTCGCGAGGGCCGGATCGTCGTGCCGGAGAATGGCGCCGGCGATCAGCAGGGCGGCGAAGAGAATGGCGGACACCGCGCGGCGCACGGTGCGGTCCAGCCGGGCCACCTGGCGCTCCAGCCGGGGGTTGCCCACGGTCAGGGAACCCTCCTCGGCGCGGGCCGCCAGGCGGTCGAGGCGCTGCGGCAGGCGGAAGGCCACCGCCGCGGCGTCGAAGACCTGGCGGCCGGCGTCCTGCAGGAGGTTTCCGCGCTCCTCGCGCAGCAGCCGTGCCGCGTACGGCTCCACCGAGTCCCAGAGGTTGAAGCGCGGGTCGAGGGAACTGCACACCCCGGAGGTGAGCGACATCGCCCGGATAATCAGCAGGAAATTCTCCGGGACCTGAAACGGCAGCGAGCGGACCAGTTCGCCGAACTCGTTGGCGAAGGCCAGGAACTCCCGCGGGTCCACCTCGCGCAGTTCGGCGAAGCCCATGCCGCCGAAGCGGGTGAACAGCCGGGACATGGCCCGCTCCAGTTCGGCGGTATCCGCCGTGGGCAGCAGCACCCCGATCTCGCCGATCGCCGAGACCAGGCCTCCGCCGTCGCGCGCGGCCGCCGCGATGAGCAGCTTCCGCAGCCCGCTCCGGGTGCCCGGGGGCACCTCGCCCATCATGCCGAAATCGATGAACGTCAGCCGCCAGGGCAACCCTCCGGCGCCGGGGGTCGGGGTGACGAAGATGTTCCCCGGGTGCGGGTCGGCATGGAAGAACCCGGTGGTGAAGAGCTGGTCGAACATCACCGATGCGAAGACCGGAGCCACCTCCACGGGGTCGATCCCCGCGGCCCGGAGGCCGTCCGTGTCCGTGATCTTGATGGCGGTGACGTCTTCCAGGGTCAGGACCCGGCGGGTGGTCCGTTCCCAGGCGACGCGGGGGACGGCCACCCGCTCGTCGCCGGCGAAGTCGGCGTCGAACCGCTCGGAGTTGGCCGCCTCCTGCAGGTAGTCGACCTCCTCGAGGCTGGTCTGGGCGAACTCCTCCACCAGGGACGGCATGTCCGCGCGGTCCGAGACCAGCCGGAAGTGGCTCAGCCAGCCGCCCACCCGGCGCAGGGCGGCCAGGTCGACGTCGACGATCGCCTCGATCCCGGGGCGCTGAACCTTCACCACGACGCCGCTCATGCCGGCATCCTCCGCCGCCGCGGGCAGCAGCGTCGCGCGGTGCGCCTGCCCGAGGGACGCCGCGGCGATGGGCGTCTCCTCGATGACGGCGAAGATGTTCTCCAGCGGTGTGCCCAGTTCTGCCTCGGCCAGGTCCCGGATGGCCGGGAACGGGACCGGGGGAACCTCGTCCTGGAGGTCCTCGAGTTCCTTGGTGATCTCCGGCGGGAGGACGTCCAGGCGCGAGGAGAGGAACTGGCCCACTTTGATCATCAGGCCGCCCAGCTCCACGGCTAGGGCGCGGAAGCGCCGGGCGAAGCGGATCATCCGTCGGGTCCGGCTGCGCTCGGTGATCCGTCGCAGGCCCAGGCGGGGGAGCAGCAGCTCGTGCCACCAGGTCACGGCGAGGTGCCAGGCCGCGAAGCGCAGGATCCTCCGGTAGCGGGCGCGGGTGCTCCCGGTCCCGGCCGCCGGGTCCGCCCGGGCCCGGCCAGCCTCCGCCACCCGCGTCAGTCCTGGGCCAGGATCGAGTACAGCCGGCGGCGCGCCTCGTCCAGCACGGCCACGGCCTGCTTGACCTGCTCCGGCGTGCCGGTGCGGCCCACCTGGGATGCGGCCTGGGCCAGCTCGATGCCGGCCTTCGGCAGTGCCCCGAAACCGGGGGCCTGGTCCGCGTCGGCGGACTCCCAGGGAGCCGAGGTGCCGCCGGAGACCTCGTCGCGGCCGGCGTCCGTCAGGGAATAGATCTTCCGCCCGTTGGACTCCTCGGCGCGGATCAGGCCCTCGTCGGCCAGCAGCTGCAGGGTCGGGTAGACGGAGCCGGCGCTCGGCTTCCAGCTGCCGCTGCTGCGCTCCTCGATCTCGCGGATGATCTGGTAGCCGTGCATGGGCCGCTCCGCCAGGAGCGCCAGTACGGCCGAGCGGACCTCGCCGCGGCCGGCGCGGCTGCCGGTGCGCTTTTCGAAGCGTGAACGCAGGTCCTCGACGGCCTGCCACATGCCATCAAAGCTGGGGGCGCCGAAGCCGCCCATCGGGTATGAGTTACGCATGGTGCTCTCCTCCAAGGGTTCGCTAACGATACTTAACGATACGTCCCGATATGCGGAAACAACAGGGTTGCGCTGTGGGCGATAGGGCGACGGGGGTGGGAGCCTCAGGCGGCTGCGGGCCGGGGGAGGTGGACGAAGACCTCGCCGCGCTGCTTCATCGCATCGAGGGCGCGGGCCAGGCCGGCCGCGGTCCCGCCGGCGGGGTGGTTGCCGTGGGATATGACGATGTCCCCGGCGTGTGCGCCGGAGATTTCCTTGGCCACGGCCGGGGCGGGGAGCGTGGCACCGGCGTCGCCGTTGACGGAGAAGCCGACGGGCGTGACTCCGAGGGCATGCACGATCTGGGCGGAGACATCGTCGAGGTAGGCGGTCCCCGGCCGGAAGAAGAGCGGGCGCTTTCCGGTGAGCTCCGCGATGCGGGCGTCGTTGGTCATGATCTCGTCGTAGACCTCGCCCGGGTTGCGGGTGCCCGGAATGTTGTAGGCGCTCTTGCCGGACACGGACAGCGGCCGGTGTGAGGTGCCATGGTTGGCGAGCTCGAAGAGGGGATCCGCGGCGAGTTCAGCGGCCAGGGCGGCATTGGCGGCGATCCAGCGGTGGTTGAGGAACAGCGTTGCCGGAACCCCGTGGCGGCGGAGTTCGGTGAGGACGCCGGTGTCGGCGGCGTTGCCGCCGGTACCGCCGCAGAAGTCAAAGGTCAGGGCGACGCCGGCGGGCGCGGGCAGGCGCGAGAGCACGCCCGGGGCGGCAAGCCCCCAGTAGCCGGCGGTGCGATGGGAGAAGGCCCCAATGACCTGGTCGCGGGACGGGGCACCCTGGGGCTGGGCCGTGGCCGGGACCGGGGCAGGCTGCGCGTCGGCGCCGGCCGTCTCCACCAGAGGCCCGTCGGCCGGGGTTGCGTCGGGCTCGCGGAGATCCTTCGGGCGGCTGTCCTGCGGCAGCGCCGCCAGGCCCCCGAGGGAAAGGGCGGCGGCCGCCACCAGGAATGACCTCCGGTCAGGGGTCCACGCCACGTGCATGTCCGTTCTCTTCGCGGCCCGTCTACTGGGTAGTCTGCGGAATCCTGTCGTCTCAAACCTCGCCCATCGTAGTGGACGCCGGGGCGTGCTGACGCCCCGGTGACGCGGGGTCCCGCCTCGTGTCGCCCGCTAGCCGCCGGCGGTAGCCTGGCAGGTCGTGTCGCTGCCGGTCTGGGACACCGCCCCGCCGGCCTGCGACGGCGGCGCCGCGGGCTTGGAACCCGTGGCGAAGTCCTCGCCGGCGTAGAGCTGGACGCCCTGCACCCCGGGGACCTGCTGCACGCTGGAGGCCGGGAGGCCGAACACCGCCGCCACGTCGGCGGCGACGTCCTCGAACCCGGCGCCGAAGTAGACCATGGTCTGCTGGCGCGGCTGGGCCGGGATGCGGGAGAGCTTCGTGAACCCGGTGTCGGAGAGGATTGTGCCGATCTCGGCGCCGCGGCTGGCGACGTTGGTGCCGTTGGCCACGGTGATCGGCTGCAGTGCCTTGTTGTAGGCGGGGGCGGCCGGGGCGCTGGAGGTCTCCGGGGCCGCGGAGGCCGGCGCGGGCTGGGACAGGTCCGGGCTGCGGCGCAGGGCGGCGAAGAGGTTGTCCGCCGCCGGCTCGTCCAGGGTCAGCCGGTTGGGATCCGACGGCGCCGGTACGGTGGGGGTGGTGATGAAGTTGACCTTGGCCGGGTCGATGTTCTTCAGCCGGTTGGCGAGGGTCAGCATGGTCGGGACCGAGGCGAGGCCGTCGTCGACGGTGAGGTTCTTGGTCATGGTGTCGGCAATGCTGAGCACCTTCTGCGGGTCGCTGAGCGTGCCGTCGGCCTTCAGCTTCCGGGTCAGGGAAGCCAGGAACGACTGCTGGGCCTTAATCCGGCCGAGGTCCCCGCCGTTGGCGAAGGCGTGCCGGGTGCGCAGGAAGGCCAGGGCCTGTTCGCCCTGGACCTGGGAGGTGCCCTTGGGCAGCTTCAGGCCGGAGTCGGGATCGTTGACGGCGGTGTCCACGCAGACGTCGACGCCGCCGACGGTGTTGGAGAGTTCTTTCACGGCGTTGAAGTCGGCCATCATGAAGTGGTCGATTTCCATGCCGGTGAGCTTGTTGACGGTGTCCACCGCGCAGCCGATGCCGGCCTCGGCCATGGCGGAGTTGATCATGACTCCGGAGCGGGCCGCGTGCTGTTCGTTGGTGGTGCTGTCCTTGCAGGCGGGGACGTCCACCAGGAGGTCGCGGGGGAAACTGACGACGTTGACGTGGCTGTTGTCCGCCGAGATGTCCAGCAGCATCATCACGTCCGACTGTCCGTAGCCGGAGGAGTCGGCCGTCGAGCCGTATTGGCCGTTCTTGCCGCTGCGGGTGTCGCTGCCCAGGACCAGGATCTGCAGCCGGTCCTTACTGTCGTTGACCGGGCCCTCGGTGCGGACCCCGCCGGCGCCGAGCGCAGAGGTGCTGATGTTGGACTGGAGCCGCCAGAGCCAGTAGCCGCCGAAGGCGATCACGCCCACCAGGAGCACGGCCGCGGTGATGCCGGTGATCTTGAGCCAGTGCGGCCGGCGGGCCCGACGGTAGTTGCTGCTGCCCTCCACCAGGGTGCCGTAGCCCGGGTAGGGCTCAGGGGTCCCCTTGCCCGGGGCGGACGATTCGTGACGCAATGGAGCAACCTCTCGACAGACTCTCGAACCCGGCCATGATACTGGCCGTCGCTGGAGATTTGCCCGGAAAACGCCAGCGGCACCGGCCGGGGCGAGATGTCCCTGCCGGTGCCGTTGTCAACGAGCGAGTGGTTTCTCAGTCCACCTGGGCGGTCAGGCCGGCCGCCCGGACGGCGGTTGCGGCTGCCGTCTCGTCGTTGTCCGAGGTGTCCCCGCTGATGCCCACGGCGCCCAGCAGTGCGCCGTCGCTGTCGCGGATCAGGACCCCGCCCGGGACCGGGATCAGCCGGCCGCCGATCGCCGCGGCGGCCGCGGCGATGAAGTACGCCTGCTGCTCGGCGCGCGCCATGATCGAGCGGGAGCCCATGCCCAGGGCCAGCGCCCCGTAGGCCTTGCCCTGGGCGATCTCGAAGCGGTTGTTCGACGCGCCGTCCTGGCGGGCGGCCGCGGTGACGTGGCCGCCGGCGTCCAGGACGACCACCGTAAGCGGCTTGAAGCCGTGTTCGGCGCCCGTGGCGAGGGCCTGGTCGATGATGGTGCGGGCGGTGTCCAGGGTCAGGGTCATGAGGCGTTCCTTGCGAGGTCGTTGGCGTGCTTGTGGGCGGCCCGGCGGCGGTGCAGCACGGGTTCGGTATAACCGGAGGGCTGGGCGGCCCCCTCGAGGACCAGTTCGCGGGCGGCGAGGAAGGCCTCGCCGTCGAACGCGGGGGACATCGGCCGGTAGCCGGGGTCGCCGTCGTTCTGCCCGTCGACGACGGCGGCCATCCGCCGCAGCGAGGCTTCCACCTCCTCCTGCGTCACGATGCCGTGGAGCAGCCAGTTGGCCACGTGCTGGGAACTGATCCGGCAGGTGGCGCGGTCCTCCATCAGGGCGGTGCCGTGGATGTCGGGGACCTTGGAGCAGCCCACGCCGTCGTTGACCCAGCGGACCACGTAGCCCAGGGTGCTTTGGATGTTGTTGTCCAGCTCGTTCCGGCGGTCCTCGGCGGACCAGCCGGCCGGGTCGCCCAGCGGGATGGTGAGCAGCTGGCGGAGGGTGGAACGGCGCTTGCCGGCGAGTTCGGCCTGCCGGGCGTCGACGTCCACCTGGTGGTAGTGGATGGCGTGCAGCGTCGCCGCGGTGGGGGACGGGACCCAGGCGCAGTCCGCGCCGGCCTGCGGGTGGCCGGCCTTCTGCGCCAGCATGTCCGCCATGTTGTCCGGGGCGGCCCACATGCCCTTGCCGATCTGGGCCCGTCCGGCGAAGCCGCAGGCCAGGCCCGTGTCCACGTTGGACTCCTCGTAGGCCTTGATCCAGCTGGAGTTGCGCATATCCGCCTTGCGGACCATGGGGCCGGCGAGCATGGAGGTGTGGATCTCGTCGCCGGTGCGGTCCAGGAAGCCGGTGTTGATGAAGGCCACGCGGTCCCGGGCCTCCTTGATGCAGGCCTTGAGGTTGGCCGAGGTGCGGCGTTCCTCGTCCATGATGCCGATCTTCAGGGTCAGCGGCTCGAGCTTCAGCACTTTCTCGGCGCCGGCCAGCAGCGCGCAGGCCACGGCGACCTCCTCGGGACCGTGCATCTTGGGCTTGACCACGTAGGCGGACCCGGCCCGGGAGTTCCGGCCGGCCGTAGCGCCGCGCAGGTCGTGCACCGAGCCCAGCCCGGTGAAGAGCGCGTCCAGGATCTCCTCGGGGACGGGCTGCCCGTCGGCGTCCAGGACGGCGTCGCTGGTCATTAGGTGGCCCACCTGGCGGATCAGCAGCAGGGAGCGGCCGGGCAGGACCAGCTCGGAACCGTCCGGGGCGGTGTAGCTGCGGTCCTCGTTCAGCCGGCGGGTGTAGCTGCGGCCGCCCTTGGACACCTCGGCGGTGAGCGTGCCCTGCATCAGCTTCAGCCAGTTGCGGTAGCCGTCCACCTTGTCGCCGCCGTCGACGGCGGCCACGGAGTCCTCGAGGTCCATGATGGTGGTCAACGCCGATTCGAGGACGATGTCCTTGACGCCGGCCGCGTCACCGGAGCCGATCGGGTGCCCGCGGTCCACCTGGATCTCGATGTGCAGCCCGTGGTGGACCAGCAGGATGGCTTCGGGCTGGTCTTCGCTGCCGCGGTAGCCGGCGAACTGGGCGGGATCGGCCAGGCCGGTGCTTCCGCCGGCGGTCTCGGCGGCGAGCGCGCCGTCGGTGATCCGGTAGGCCGTGACGTCGGCGTGGGAGCCGGAGGCCAAGGGCGTGTGCTCGTCCAGGAGCCGCCGGCCGAAGTCGACGACGGCGGCGCCGCGGACGGGGTTGTAGCCTTCCGTGTGCCCGCGGCCGTCGGCATCGTCGATGGCGTCGGTGCCGTAGAGCGCGTCGTAGAGCGAACCCCAGCGGGCGTTCGCGGCGTTGGCGGCGAACCGTGCGTTCAGCAGCGGGACCACCAGCTGCGGGCCGGAGACGCTGGCGATCTCGCTGTCCACGCCGTCGGTGCTGATGCTGAAGTCGGCCGGTTCCTCCACCAGGTAGCCGATCGAGCGCAGGAATTCCTCGTACGCCTCGGGATCGATCTCCGCGCCGGCCTGGGTGCGGTGGTACTCGTCGATCTGCTGCTGCAGCCGGTCGCGGACCTCGAGGAGTTCGCGGACGCGGGGGGAGAATTCGGCGATCAGGCCGGCCGCGCCGTCCCAGAACTCCCCGGCGTCGAGTCCGGTGCCGGGCAGCGCCTCGTCCCGTACGAAGGAGTACAGCTCCTCCGCGACGTGGAGTCCGTTGGTCTCCAGGTGATTCGACATTCCGGTCACGCTCCGTTCAGTTGCTGTGGTGCATTGCGGTGCCTCTGCGGTGTCCTTGCAGTTCCGTAATGCGGAAATAAAATATCAATAAGTAAAAACTATCCAGCCCCGCGGCGGGCTGTCAACGCCTGTCCGCGGACCGTCGGAGGTGGTCCGACCATTCTGCGGCAAGCTGTTGACTGTGATGTGGATCGCACATATGGTCTATCCACACAATAAGAGATTTATTTCGCCATGCGGAAAACTTTCTTGTCACCCGTGACGCCCGGGTCAGAGGCCCGCCACCACTCGTAAAACAAAGGAGTTTTTGTGAGTCCCAGGTTTGAGCCGTTTCAGCAGGTCGTAGACCCGATTGCCGGGTCCCTTGCTGTTTCCGCCGTGGTGGCCGCGCTGCCGCTGCTCCTCTTGTTCGTCCTCCTTGGCGTGTTCCGGGTCAGGGCGCCGAAGGCAGCCATCGCCAGCCTGCTGCTCTCGATTGTCCTGGCGATCGTGGGCTGGCATATGCCGATTGTCCAGGTCCTCAGCGCCACGGCCCAGGGCGCCTTCTACGCGATCTTCCCGATCCTCTGGATCCTCATCAACGCGCTGTGGGTCTACAAGCTGACCGTGGCCACCCCCTGGTTCGAGGCCCTGGGCCGGACCATCCGCTCCATCTCCAACGACCTGCGGATCCTGGCCATCCTGGTGGCGTTCTGCTTCGGCGCCCTGCTCGAGGCCCTCGCCGGCTTCGGCGCGCCGGTGGCCATCTCCGGCGCCATGCTGATGGCGGCCGGCATGAAGCCGCTGAAGTCGGCCATCGTCGCGCTGCTGGCCAATACCGCGCCCGTCGCGTTCGGGGCCATGGCCGCGCCGATCATCGCACTCAACGGCGTCACCAACATCCCGCTGCACGAGCTCAGCTCCATGGCCGGCCGGCAGACCCCGTTCGTCGCGGTCCTGGTCCCGCTGATCCTGGTCTTCATCGTCGACGGCAAGCGCGGCGTGCGCCAGACCTGGCCCGTCGCGCTGGTCTCGGGCGTCGTCTTCGGCGTGGCCCAGTTCCTGGCCTCGAACTTCCTGGTGGTGGAACTGACCGACGTGATCGCCGCGATCGCTACCGTGGCGGTCGTCCTGGTGATGCTCCGCTTCTGGCAGCCCGCCGAGATCGTCGGCATGCACAATGTCAAGGGCAGCGACGCCGCCGAAGCCGAGCTGGTGGGCGCCACGGCCACCGGCCGCACCGGCTACGGCACCTCCTCCGGCCTGGGCGGCGTCAGCCGCAACGGCCAGCCCGTTCCGGCTAACGCAGCCTCCTCCGGCGCCGCCGGATCGGACGCGGCAGGGACCGGCACGGACACGGTTGCCCGGCCGCCGGCCCGCGACGTGTGGATGGCGGTGGCCCCGTATCTGATCATCATGGCCGTCTTCTCCATCGCCCAGCTTCCCGGCGTCAAGAACTGGCTCACCGCCGTCGGCTCCGTCACCTTCGACTGGCCCGGCATCGACGCCGTCGACCCCTCCGGCCACCAGGTCTCCGCCCACAAGTTCAAGCTGGACCACCTCAAGGCCACCGGCACCCTGCTGCTGATCTCCGGCATCATCACCATGGTCCTGTACCGGCTCAAGCCGCTGCAGGGACTGCGGATCTACCGCGACACCCTCTTCCAGCTGCGCTGGACGATCGTCTCGGTGACCTCTGTCCTGGCCCTGGCGTTCGTCATGAACGTCTCCGGCCAGACCAACTCGCTCGGCTTCGCCCTCGCCTCCGCCGGCGGCTTCTTCGCCTTCCTCTCCCCGCTGCTGGGCTGGATCGGCGTGGCCCTCACCGGGTCCGACACCTCGTCCAACTCGCTCTTCGGCCAGCTCCAGGTCACCGCCGCGCAGCAGACCGGCCTCTCGCCGGTCCTGATGGCCGCGTCCAACTCCTCCGCCGGCGTGCTGGGCAAGATGCTCTCCCTCCAGAACCTCGCGGTGGCCTCCGCCGCCGTCGGCCTGGACGGGGCCGAGAGTGTCCTGTTCCGCAAGCTGCTCGGCTGGAGCCTCGGCCTGCTGGCCTTCATCACCATCCTCGTCCTGCTGCAGTCCACCCCGGTCCTGGGCTGGATGGTCCCCTAGGGACCCCGCCGCGCCGATCACCTCCTGCACCCGATAGAAAGCAGTCCCCGTGAGCACCACCGCCAATGACACCACCGCCATCCGTTCCGCCGCCGGCCTGATCGCCGCGGCACGGAACGGCTCCACCGAGGAGGCCGACCGCCGGAGCGTCAATACGGACCGCTCCGGCTACACGCCTGCGTCCCTGCCGGACGGCGTCGTGTACGCCACCGCCGTCGAGGACGTGGTGGACACCATGGTCCGGGCGACGGCGGACCGGATCCCCGTCGTCGCCCGGGGGGCGGGGACCGGCCTCGCCGCCGGCTCCTCCGCCCAGGCGGGGGAGATCGTCCTGGACCTCTCGCGGATGAACCGGATCCTGCGCATCGATCCGCTGGAGCAGCTGATCGTCGTCGAACCAGGGGTGCTCAACGCCGAGGTCAACGCCGCCGCGGCCGAGCACGGCCTCTTCTATGCGCCGGATCCGGCGAGCACGGCCATCTGCTCGATCGGCGGCAACATCGCCACCAACGCCGGCGGCATGCGCTGCGCCAAGTACGGGGTCACCCGCGAATCCGTGCTGGCGCTCAAGGTGGTGCTGCCGGACGGCCGGATCCTGGTCACCGGCCGCGAGACTATCAAGGGCGTCACCGGCTACGACCTGAACGCGCTGTTCATCGGCTCCGAGGGCACCCTGGGCGTGGTGGTGGAGGCGACGTTGCGGCTGCGGCCCATGCCGGTCTCCACCGCCACGGTGGCCGCCTACTTCCCGGACATCGTCGCCGCGGCCGAGGCGGCGTCGGCGATCATCGCCTCCCGCATCACGCCTTCGGTGCTGGAACTGATGGACGGGCCCACCCTCGCCGCCGTCGACGCCGCCCTCGGCACCGACTACCGCAGCCGGGGCGGAGCCTTCCTGCTCGCCCAGACCGACGGCTACGGCGCGTTCCTGGAACAGGACGTGCTGATCAAGGCGATCGAACCGTTCGCCACCTCGTACGAGAAGGCCACGGACCCGGACCACACCGCGGAGCTGCTCCGGGCCCGCCGCGAGGCCATCCCGTCCCTGGAACTGCTGGGCACCGTCTGCATCGGCGACGTCGGCGTTCCCCGCGGCCGGCTGGCCGAGATGGTCACCGGCATCGAGGAGATCTCCCGCCGCACCGGCGTGCGGATCTTCACGGTGGCGCACGCCGCCGACGGGAACCTGCACCCGATGATCGTCCTGGACGAGGGACAGCCCTCCACCGAGGGCCCGGCGAAGGCCGCGCTGGCTCAGATGTTCGAGCTGGCCCGGAGCCTGGGCGGAACCCTGACCGGAGAGCACGGGGTGGGACTGCTCAAGCGCGACTGGCTGGTGGACGAACTGGGCAACGATTCCCTCGGGCTGCAGCACGCCATCAAGGGCGTCTTCGATCCGCTGCGCATCCTCAACCCGGGCAAGGGCATCTAGGGGCATCGATACGGAGCTCCGGGGGCGGGCGCGTGGCCCTGCGGTATCGTGGGCATCGGAAACTTTCACGATGCGGATATTTCGCTCCGCGGGTGCATTCACGCGGCGCGACGGGTGTCCACTCAACGTAAGTACGGAGAAGGTGCCGGCCGGCGACGGCCGGCACCGTGGAGGAGGGGTGGCATGGCGGAACGGGCCGCGGGTGGCGTGCAGTCTGTGGAGCGCGTCTTCGAGCTGCTGGAGCTGATCGCCGACGCCGGGGGAGAGGTGATGCTCAGCGAGCTCTCCTCGGCCACCGAGTTGCCGTTGCCCACCATCCACCGGTTGCTGCGGACGCTGGTGACGCTGGGCTATGTCCGCCAGTTGCCCAACCGACGGTATTCCCTGGGGCCGCGGCTGATCCGGCTGGGCGAGGGGGCATCGAAGCAACTGGGTGTCCTCGCCCGGCCGCAGCTGAAGCCCCTGGTGGACCGGCTGGGTGAGACCGCCAACGTGGCCATGCTGGACGGGGACATGGTGGTCTATATCGGCCAGGTTCCCTCCCGGCATTCCATGCGGATGTTTACCGAGGTGGGCCGGCGCGCGCACCTGCACTCCACCGGTGTCGGCAAGGCGATCCTCGCCCAGCTCGACAACGAGCGCGTGCGGGCGATCGTGTCCCGGACCGGCATGCCGGCCGCGACGCCGAAGAGCATCGGCGACGTCGAGACCCTGCTGCAGGACCTGGACACCATCCGGCGCCGCGGCTACTCGATCGACGAGGAGGAACAGGAGCTCGGGGTGCGGTGCTTCGCCGCCGCGGTGACGGATGCCCCGACGCCGATGGCGATCTCCGTTTCCGGCCCGGTCTCCCGCGTGGATCAGGCGTTCGCCGACCGAGCCGTCCCCCTGCTGCAGGAGGCCGCCGCCGCGATCTCGGCGGAACTGAGCCTCGCCTAGGCCCCTCGCGGGCCTGCTTCCGGTCTACTCCGGACCGTCCCGACCTCCCGACTGACCTTCTACCTGCGGTCGGAGCGCCGCTGCGTAGGACTCGAGCCGGTGCTGCATGTCCCAGTACGGGGTGGCTGACGGGGCGGTGCGTCCGTCCCGCAGGGCCGCGACCGACGCGACGGCGGCGTCCACCGCCGCACGGTAGGGCAGTGACCCGGAACTGATGCGCCGCACCCCGAGCCTGCCAAGTTCCGCCACGGTCAGCGTGGGATGGGGCAGGACGTTCACCGGCAGCTCCAGGGCCCCGGTGATGGCCTCGATCTCGGCCGGGTCGGCCAGCCCCGGGACGAAGATGCAGTCCGCCCCGGCGTCGGCATAGCGCCTGGCCCGTGCCAGCACGGCATCCACGGTCGGGTCCTCCTTGAACCACAGGTTGTCCACCCGGGCGTTGATGAACACGCCGGGGCAACGCTGCCGGACGGCGGCGATCTTCGCGGCGGCGTCCTCCGGATCCACCAGATGCCCGTCGAGGCTGTCCTCCAGGTTGATGCCGGCCACGCCCGCCTCCACCAGGCCCGCGACGAAATCGGCCGCCTCGCCGGGATCCGTGGAGTAGCCGTCCTCGACGTCGGCCGTCACTAACACCGGCAGCCGGCACAGCAGCGGCACCAGCGCCGCCGTCGCCGCCTTGCTGGCCCGCCCGCCGTCGGGATACCCGGCGCTGGCCGCGACGCCGAAGCTGGTGGTGCCGATCGCCGGGTAGCCGTCCGCCACGAAAGCCACGGCGGAGCCCACGTCCCACGCGTTGGGCAGCAGCAACGGTGACCCGCCGTGGTGAAGCTCCCGAAAGGTGTCCATGTGTCCTCCCCGCCGTTGTCCCCGCCGGTGCCCGGCCCTGGTATGGGTCTACGCCGACGCCCGGAGTCCGTCAACGGCTGTCAGGGTGTGCGGCTAGCATGGCCGCATGAACGAGACGACGAAGAACACCACCCGCACCGTGGCCGTGCTCGGCCTGGGCATCATGGGCGCCGCGATGGCCCGCAACCTGCTCCGCGCCGGCCTCGACGTCCGGGTCTGGAACCGTGACCCGGCCAAGACCGGCCCCCTGGCCGAGGACGGTGCGCACGCGGCCGCGACCCCCGCCGAGGCTGTCGAGGGGGCCGACGTGGTCCTGACGATGCTCTACGACGCCGCTGCGGTGACGGAGGTGATCCGGCAGGCAGCCGCCGGCATCACGCCCGGCACGGCCTGGGTGCAGTCCACCACGGTGGGCGTCAACGACGCCGGTGCGCTGGCTGAGCTTGCCCGGGAGGTCGGGCTGGAGCTGGTGGAGGCGCCGGTCTCCGGCACCCGCGAACCCGCCGAGGCCGGCCAGTTGCTGGTCATCGCCGCCGGTGCGCCCACGGTCCGGGACACGGTGGCGCCGGTCCTGGACGCTATCGGGGCGCGCACCACCTGGACCGGCGAGGATGCCGCCGCCGGTACCGCCACCCGCCTGAAGCTGGTAGCCAACAGCTGGGTGATTGCGGCCTCCAACGCCACCGGCGAGATCCTGGCCTTGGCCGGGGCGCTCGGGGTGGAGCCGCAGCAGTTCCTCGACCTGATTGAGGGCGGCGGACTGGACCTGCCCTTCCTGCGGGGCAAGGCCGGCCTCATCCTCGGCGACAAGCTGGACCCGGCGTCGTTTGCCGTGGACACCTCGCTCAAGGACGCCCGGCTGATCCTCGCGGCGGCGGAGGAACAGGGTATCCGGCTCGACGGGACCGAGGCCGCGGCGGCCCGGCTGGAGCGGGTGGCCGCCCAAGGGCGGTCCAAGCAGGACATGGCCGCCGCGTACTACGCCAGCACGCCGGCGGACGGCGGGTCGGGGGACTGACGGTAACCGTCAGGACCTGCCGGCCCAGGGATCGTAGTCGGCCAGCAGTTCTTCCTGCGGCGGCCGCCGGTCTTCCGGGATGTGCTGGAGGTTGATCCGGACCCGGTACCAGAGCGAGCTGGAGCCGCGCATCCCGTCGACCATGACGTCGGCGGGGTGCAGGGCCGCCGCCGTCCCGGCATGGCCCGCCTTCCACACCTCGAGGGCCGCGAGCGCCTCCGCCTTGGTCTTGGTCCTCGCCACCTCGATCAGCGGCATCACGGACTGGCGCCGGCCGGAGCCGTCCTTTGCGGCGACTCGCGGCGCCTTCTCCGCAGGGCCCAGCGCCTCGGCCAGATCCAGCAGTGCCGCCAGGCTGCCGGCGGCCTCATCGATGCCCGCATGCGGGTCGCCGCCCCTCGCGTACCGGTCCGGAACGGTCAGCACGGTGAACTGTTCCGGACGGGCGGACGGCACCTCCTGCCATGTCAGCGGCGCTGACACCCGGGCGTCGGCCAGCGGCCGCACCGAGTAGGCGGAGGCCACGGTGCGGTCCTTGGCGTTCTGGTTGAAGTCGACGAAGACGCTCTCACCGCGTTCCTCCTTCCACCAGCGGGCGGTTGCCAGGCCCGGGGCCCGGTTCTCCACCTCCCGGGCCAGGGCCTCGGCGGCGAGGCGCACCTGCGGATAGGACCAGTCCGGCGTGATGCGAACCAGGATGTGCAGGCCGCGGGAGCCGCTGGTCTTCGGCCATCCCACCAGTCCGACGTCGTCGAGCACGCCCCGGGCGATCAGCGCGGTGTCGACGATCTGCTCCCACCCGACGCCCGGCATCGGGTCCAGGTCGATCCGCAGCTCGTCCGGGTGCTCGAGGTCCGTGGCCCGGACGGGGTGCGGGTTCAGGTCGAGGCAGCCGAGGTTGACCAGCCAGGCCAGCCCGGCGGCGTCCCGGATCACGGCCTCCTCCGCGGAGGTCCCGGAGGCGTAGTGCAGGGTGGCGGTATCGATGAAGTCCGGGTGGTTCTCCGGGACCCGCTTCTGGAAGAACGGCTCCGCGTCGATGCCCTTGGGGAACCGCTTGAGGACCATCGGCCGGCCGGCCGCGCCGCGGAGGGCGCCGTCGGCGACGGCGAGGTAATAGTGCACCAGGTCCAGCTTGGTCAGCCCCGGCCCGGGAAAGACCACCTTGTCCGGGCTGGAGATGCTCACCTCGTGCCCGGCCGCAGTGATGATCTCTGGCGGAGTCTTCGACGGGCTCATGCGGCCACGCTAGCAACGTTCCCGTGCCCCAACCAGAGGCCGCCGCGGCGGGCTGCCAGCCGGCCATCAGGTTCTGCCGGGATAATTCGCAGTCAGCAACGGTATACACCACGTCCGCCCGGTCCGCGGGCTGCGCCGGCGGTGACGAAGGAGGATTCCCCATGTCCGAGCAGGAAAACCCGAATCCGGCGCCGGAGCCCACCGCGCCCGCGAAGGGCCCGGCGGCCCTCTGGTCCGACGGGCTGGGCCGCGCCGGGACCCGGGCCGCCCAGGTGCTGCTGCTGGTGGGCCTGGCGTGGGTGGTGATCCGGGTCCTGACCCTGGTGCCGCTCGTGGTCATTCCGGTGCTCCTGGCGGTCATCCTGGCCGCCGCCATCTCCCCGTTGGTGCGCTGGCTCGCCGGCCACGGCTGGCCGCGGGCCCTGGCGGTCCTGACCTCCTTTGTCGCGGTCCTGGCCGTGTTCGGCGGCGTGGTCACCGCCGTCGTCGCCCTGGTACGGATGCAGTTCAAGGAGCTGGTGACCCGCGCACTGGCCGGAATCGACCAGCTGCACGCCTTCCTGAATAACGGGCCGGTCCCGGTCTCGGACCAGGAGCTCGCCAACGCCAAGGAGTCGGTGCAGAAGTTCTTCAGCAGCGGCAACCTGGGCTCCGACGCCCTCACCGGCCTGCGCACCGGTGGGGAGATCCTCGCGGGCATGGTCCTGATGGCCGTCATCCTGTTCTTCTTCCTCAAGGACGGCGCCGTGATCCGCGGCTTCCTCTTCGGATTCCTCCCGGCCCGGCACCGTGACCGGGCGCACCGCGCTGCCGCGGCCAGCACCCGCGTCCTCGGCGGCTACGTGCGGGGGACAGCGCTGATCGCCGCGATCGACGCCGCCATTGTCGCCGTCGCGCTGTTGATCCTCGGCGTCCCCCTGGCGGTGCCCCTGGCGGTCTTCGTCTTCATCGGCGGATTCATCCCGATCATCGGCGCCACCGCCGCCGGCAGCCTGGCCGTGCTGGTAGCCCTGGTCTCCAACGGCCCTGTGCCCGCCGTCGTGGTCCTCGCCGTGCTGGTGGGCGCCAACCAGCTCGAACACCACGTGCTGCAGCCGCTGCTGATGGGCAAGGTACTGAACATCCACGGGCTGGTGATCCTGCTGTCCCTGGCCGCCGGGACCATGCTCGCCGGGGTCATCGGGGCCCTGCTGGCGGTGCCGCTGGCCGCCGTCGGCTGGACCATCATCAAGGTCTGGACCGGCCGCGACGCAGTCGACCAGCGGGCAACCGGCCAGTTGTCACCCGGCCAGGCGGCGGCCGTTCAGTAGACCAGCCGTCCAGCGGGCCCGTTCAGGGACACTCCTCCGAACGCGCGTCAGTACGTCGCGGCGTTCGAGAGGATCAGCGGCGGCTGCGGTGCCTGGTTGAAGTCGAACGCCTTGGTCAGGTCGCCCAGCAGGGGGCTGTTCTCCCGCACGCTGGGCCTGCCGTCGGGGCGCCCGTCGGTGGCGGGGTCGATGCGCTGGCCGTGCAGGAAGTCGTCCTCGATGAACTTGATGTAGGCGTCGTGGCTGGCGGTCTGGTGGTCGATGTAACCCTTCCGGGCGTACGGGCTGATGATCAGCCCGGGCACCCGGAGCCCGTAGCCGTTCACGTCCGCCACGGGCGGAGCCACATGGTCGTAGAAGCCGCCCCAGTCGTCCCAGGTCAGGAAGATCGCGGTGCTGTCCCAGTCCGGGCCGGACATGACGGCGTTGATTAGGCCGGCCACGTAGGCCTGGCCGGCGGCGATGCTGTTGGGGGCGTGCTCGCTGACCTTGTCGGTCGGCGCCACCCAGCTGACGGCCGGCAGGGTGCCCTTCTTGGCGGCGTCGTAGAAGTTCCCCAGAGCCTGGATGTTCCCCAGCTCGCCGTCCTGCTTCACCGTGTCGAAGTACAGCAGTGGATTCCAGAGGCCCGGCGTCTTGGCGTCCTGTTTCACCGGGGCGCAGGTCGCGGCGTCGTCCCGGCAGTCCGGTTCGGTGCCGTTGAAAACGTAGTAGGCCCAGGGGACGTGCTGCTGGTGCAGCAGGTAGGTCAGGTCCGTCCAGGCGTAATCGGGGAGTTCGAGCTTCTTGGCGGCGTCGCTGAGTTTTTTCTTCAGCGCGTCCGGGACCTGGGCGGCGTCCACGGCGGCCTGGCAGCTGGGGTAGGAGTCGGTGGGCTTGCAGCTGGCGCTGATCAGCTGGTCGATTTCGGTGGCCAGGTCAGGGCTGATCCCGGCCGCCTTGAGCGCATCCTGGCACGGCTGCAGGTCCAGACCGGTCTGGCACTTGCCGATCAGGGTGTTGCGGATGATCTCCGGGTCGGGTCCGCTGTCCGGGTTTTGGAGTTCGTTGACGCACGACGACGGGTCCCCGGCCTTGCTGCACTTCGCTGACCACTCCGAGACCAGGTAGAGGTGGGCGGGCAGGCTCCAGGCGGACGCCGCGGCGAAGAGGTGGTCCTGCAGGGTGAAGTTCTGGGCGTAGGCCCAATAGTTCGGCAGGTCGCTGCCGTCGTGGTACCCCATGACGTCGGTGGCCTTGGAGTTGTACTGGCAGGCCGTGGCCGTGGCGGCGCAGCCGGAGAGCCCCTTCTCCGCCTGGGCCACGAAGCCGTCCATCGCGCCGCCGTTGACGTCGGCGAGCTCGTCGGAGTGGCTGTGCGGCGCCCCAGCGTTGTTGACCTCAGGGTTGTGGTACGGCCGGATGCAGCCGCCGCGGCCCGGATCCGGCAGGCAGACCGACGGCCTCCCGTCCTGCATGGGGATCCCGTCCGCCCCGGGGTAGGTGCCGAAGTAGCTGTCGAAGGACCGGTTCTCCTGGGTGATGATCACCACGTGCTTGATCTTGGCGATGCCCTGGGGCGGTGCCTGCAGCAGTTGAAGTCCGCCCACGACGTTTCCGATCAGCCCGGTGCCGCCCATTCCGGCGCCGGCGAGCACCGCTACCAGCACCAGCAGGGCCACGGTCGAGCCGGCGGCGATCACCAGGCGGCGCCGCCCGAACCGGCCGAGAGGGCCGTGGAGGGTGCGCCGGCTCATGGCTGCCCCTGGGATCCGGAGCGGTAGACGTCGCTGCCGAAGGCGTTGACCCCGGGCTCGGCCGCGCCGGCCAGGCGGGGCAGGCCGAAGATGTCTTCCATGCTGGCCAGCAGGCTGTAGTGGTTGTACGCCCGGTCCGAGCTGGCGCCCGGGACCGTGAACGGCGAGAGCACCAGGGCCCCGACCTTGCCTCCCGCCGTGCCGCCGGTGACGCCCGACGACGGTCCGACGGCGCCGCCGTCGGCCTCGTCGAATGTGATCACCAGCATCCCGTCCTGCTGGTAGGCGGGGGAGGCGAGGATGGCCGGGACCTGGCTCTTCAGCCAGGCGTCTGCGGTGCCGAGGCCGCCCGCGGTGCCGTCCACGCAGGGGCTGTCGTGGCCGTCGTGGCAGAGGTTTGGCGTGATGTAGGACAGGTTCGGGGTGGTGGCGGCGGAGGTGAGGTCATGCGCCAGCGACGAGTAGTTGACGACGTTCCGGCCGCAGCTGGAGCCGTCCGTGATGGAGCGGAAGTAGACGAACGGGTTGTGCCGGGTGGCGTACTGGTCGCCGGCGGAGGCGGCGACGTGGGTGTCCACGGCGCCCGTTTCAGGGTGTTCGCACGGGGAGGTCATGTCCTCCATGTAGCCGCGCCAGGTCTTGTGCGCCGCGTCCAGTTGGCCGGCGAGGGTGGGAACGTCGGCCGGGAAGAGGCACCCGTCGCCCAGCAGTTGGCCCTGGGAGTCCAGCCCCGTGCCGCTGAAGGGCGTGTAGGTGTGGCAGTCATGTTCGGTGCTGGTGTTTGGCGGCTGGCCGGAGATCTGGGCCAGGTAATTCGGCAGCGAGTTGTGGGAGATGCCGTAGTAGCTGTCCAGCAGGACGCCCTGGGAGCGCAGGGTACCGGCCAGGTAGGGGGCGGGGGAACCGCTGTCCCAGACCCGGTCGAAGCCCTTGTTCTCAAGGTTGATCACGAAGATGTGCCCGGGCGTCCCGGTCCGTTGCGGCGCGGCGGCGGGGGACTGGCAGGCCGTGACCGCGGTGAGGAGCAGGGCGAGCAGGAAGGCGGCCCGTGCAGTGCGGCGGTGCGCGCTCCGGTGCGGAAGCAGGGTCACGGTCAGCTCCTCTCGGGACCGCCGGGGAAGACGTTTCCGCGCCTCCGGGTGGAGGAGCAACGGGGTACCCGGTTCAAAAACTGTGCCATGCCGCGGAGGCTCCGCTCCCGCGTGAAGCCTGTGAGTTCCCCTTGAATTTCGGTAGCCCGAAAATTCCGGGTGCCTTCCCGGCTACTCGGCGCTGGGCCGGCGGCGCTGCTGCTTCGTCGCGGAGCGCAGTTTCTTCCCGGCCAGCCGCCGCCGGGTGGAGCCGCGGGTGGGGGAGGTTTTGCGCCGGGCAGCGGGCCCGGGCGCCAGCGCCTCCGCCAGCAGGTGCGCCAAGCGGGCCGCGGCGGCCTCCCGGTTGCGGAGCTGGGACCGGCGCTCGGAGGCGGCGACGGTCAGGACACCGCCGGTCAGCCGGCCCTCCAGCCGGCGCGCCAGCAGCTCCCGCTGGTCTTCCCGCAGCGAGGGCGATCCGGTGATATCCCAGGACAGTTCCACCCGGCTGTCCGAGGTGTTCACGTGCTGGCCGCCGGGGCCGGAGGAACGCGAGAACCGCCAGCGCAGTTCCGACGCCGGGATTGTCAGGGAATGGTTCACCTCCAGGTCCATGCCACCAGCGTGTCACAGAACAGCGGGCCGTCGGCGAAACGATTGGCGGGCGACCCGGAGCCGCACCCGCCGCCGTCGGGCTACTCAACCGGCCGTCCGCCCTGCGGTGCGGCGTGGCGCGGGGCCGGGTGCGGCGTGTAATCTCTGAACACGGCGATGGATCCCGCCGGAACGGCCTGCACTCCGCACCCCGTTCGAACCGCCTCCTGGCTGATGGTTCCTGCCTTTGCACCAACGAAGGTGGGTGACCCGTGCTGACAGCCGCGTCGCCGCGACGCCTCACACAGACGCCACAGGACAGGAGCATCATGACACCTACAGGACCCGTCCCCGGTCCGGCGGACCCCGCCGCCGGGCAGCATTCCGCTTCCGAACACACCTCCGGCCCCGTCGATCGCATCGCCGGGCCCGTCGTCATGGGCGCGGTCCCGGGACAGCCCCAGGCCGTCGCCCACCGGGCCGCCGAGCTTGCCCTCAGCCTGGGTGTTCCCCTGATCTGCGCCTACGTGGATGTCAGCAGCTACCTCGCCGACGACCAGGCCGGCCACGACGGGACCCGGCCGATCGATCCCGACGGCATCGACGACGACGTCGAGGGGATCGCCGCGGCGCTGAAGGACCGGCTGGGGGAGACCCTGGACGCCGGCGGCGTGCCCTGGTCCTTTGTCGCCCTGGCCGGGGACCCAGCGCGGGCACTCGGCCGGCTCGCCGAGGCCAGCGGCGCCTCGATCATCGTTGTCGGGACGCGGGAGCGCGGCCTCGGCGCCCGTTTCGAGGAGCTGTTGGTCGGCTCGGTGGCGGTGCACCTGACCCACCGCCAGCACCGCCCTGTCCTGGTGGTCCCGCTCGCCCCGCAGCCCCGGCACCACGCGCGGGAGGACCGGTAATGGAACCCCGCACCCCGGACACCGTTCCCGGCGCCCGGCCGGACGGCACCCACGCCGTCGCCCCCGGCACCGGACACTCCGCGCAGGAGCCGGCACGCAGCCGGCGCCCGCTGCACCTGCACCCGGGCTTCCTGCTGCTGGTGGTGGCCGGCGGGATCGCCGGAACGCTGGCCCGCTACGGGCTCGGTTCCATCCTGCCCGCCCCCGGCGGCTGGCCGCTGCCCACGCTCGTGATCAACCTGGCGGGGGCATTCCTGCTGGGCCTGCTGCTGGAGGCCCTGATCCGCCGGGGCCCCGACGCCGGACGGCTGCGCGTCATGCGGCTGCTCCTGGGTACCGGGTTCATGGGCGCCTTCACCACTTACAGCACCCTGGCCCTGGAAAGCAACGGACTGCTCGCCGCCGGCCGCTCCCTCGACGCGCTGGCGTACGTGGGAGCCTCCCTGGTGGGCGGTTTCCTCGCCACCTTCGCCGGCATCCGGCTGGCCTCCGCGCGGCAGGGGGCACCCGAATGAGCCTGGTCACCGTCGCCCTGCTGGGCCTGGCCGGCGGCCTCGGCGCAGCCTCCCGGTTCCTGCTGGACGGACTGATCCGCAGCCGGGTCCGCGCCGCCCTCCCCGTGGCCACCATCGTCGTCAACGTCACCGGCTCCTTCCTCCTCGGCCTGATCGCCGGGGCCGTCGGAGCCCACGCCGCACCGGCGGAACTCCAGCTGATCGCCGGGACCGGGTTCCTGGGCGGCTACACCACCTTCAGCACCGCCAGCTTCGAGACGGTGCGCCTGGTCCAGTCCGGCCGGTCCGGGCTGGCGCTGGTCAACGGCCTCGGCACGGCCCTCGCCGCGGTCGGTGCGGCCGCCGCCGGCCTTATCCTGGGCGGGCTGCTGTGAGCTCCTCCGACCAGCCGGCACAGGCCGCGCCGGCAACGGCCGCGCGCCGGGAAAACCGGTTCGGCCCGATGGGCTTCGTCCTGTCCTTTGGTGTGGTCAGCATGCTGGCCGACGTCGTCTACGAGGGCGCCCGCGCCATCACCGGACCGTATCTGGCCACCCTCGGCGCCAGCGCCGTGATGGTCGGCTTCATCACCGGCGTCGGCGAGGCCGTGGCGCTGGTCCTCCGGCTCGGAACCGGGCCGCTGGCGGACCGCACGCGCAAGTACTGGCCGCTGACCATCACCGGGTACGCCCTGACCGCCGTCGCCGTCCCGCTGCTGGCCCTCGCCGGGTCCCTCTGGCAGGCCTCCGCCCTGGTGATCACCGAACGCTTCGGCAAGGCCGTCCGGACCCCGGCGCGCGACACCATGCTCTCCCACGCCGGGGCGACGCTGGGCCGCGGCCGGGCCTTCGCGATCCACGAGGCGCTGGACCAGTCCGGCGCGCTGGTGGGCCCGCTCCTGGTAAGCCTGATGATCGCGGTTTCCGGCTACCAGCTCGGCTTCGGCATCCTGGCCATCCCGGGCGCGCTGGCCATCGCCGCGGTCGTCCTGCTCCGGCGCTTCGTCCCGGCCCCCGAGCGGTTCGACGCCGGCCTGGCCGGCGACGGCGAGGCCGCCAATGCAGCCGCCCGCGTGATAGTGCCCGCGGCATCGGCTGGCCGAACGCCGCTGCCGGCCCGGTTCTGGTGGTACAGCGGCTTCACTGCCGTGTCCATGTTCGGGTTCTCCACCTTCGGCGTGGTCTCCTACCACCTGGAGGTGGCGAAGGTGCTGGCGCCGGCGCTGATCCCCGTGACCTACGCCGTGTCGATGGGCGCGGCGGCCCTGGCGGCGCTGGCCTCGGGCGCGCTGTATGACCGGATCGGGTTGCGCGGGCTGCTGGTGGCCCTGCCGCTCACCGCCGCCGTGCCGTTCCTGTCCTTTTCGGACTCGCCAGCCCTGGTGTGGGCGGGGGCGGCGGTCTGGGGCGCGGCGCTCGGCATCCACGAATCCACGCTGCGCGCCGCCGTCGCGGACCTGGTCCCGGCCGCCCGGCGCGGCACCGGGTACGGGATTTTCACCGCCGTCTATGGCCTCGCCTGGCTCGCGGGCTCGACGATCATCGGCGCCCTGTACGCGACGTCCCCTGCGGGGCTGGCGTTCTTCACGATCGCCACCCAGGTGGCCGCCCTGCTGGTCTTCATCCCGCTGTTGCGTTCCGGCGCGGGACGGCCCGCCGCGCCGGCGTAGGCGCCTACCCTGCCGGGTCGGCGGCGAGTTCGCGCTTGAGGATCTTGCCGCTGGGACCCAGCGGCAGTTCATTCAGCAGCCGGATGATGCGCGGGTACTTGTAAGCGGCCAGCTGCGAGCTGGCGAACTCGACCAGTTCCGCCTCCGTCACCGTGGCCCCGGCGTCGAGCACGATCGCCGCGGCGACCTCCTGGCCGTGGACCTCGTGCGGGACACCGTAGACGGCGGCGCTGACAACCTGCGGGTGGGTCAGCAGCAGCTCCTCGACCTCCCGCGGGTAGACGTTGTAGCCGTTGCGGATGATCATGTCCTTTTTGCGGTCCACGATGGTGAGGTAGCCGTCGTCGTCCTTGGTGCCCAGGTCGCCGGTGCGGAACCAGCCGTCGACGACGGCGTCCGCGGTGGCCTCGGGACGGTTCAGGTAGCCCTTCATCAGCAGGTGGCCGCGGACCACCAGTTCGCCGAGCTCGCCGTTGGGCAGCAGCTCGATGCTCTCCACGGTCTCGGCCCGGGCGATTTCGATGTCCACGCCCCAGATCGGGATGCCGATGGTGCCCGGCCGCGGCGTCATGCCGACGTGGTTGAACGCCGCTACCGGGGAGGTCTCGGTCAGGCCGTAGCCCTCGTGGATCTCGATGCCGAACACGTCGCGGAACCGGTCCATCACCGCCAGCGGCAGCGACGCGCCGCCGGAGATGCCGTAGCGCAGGTCCGCCGGCCGCACCGACGTCGACTTCGCGGCCTCCAGCAGCGCCACGTACATGGTGGGCACCCCGACGAAGACGTTGACCTTGTGCTTGGCCACGAGCTCCAGGGCGCCCTGGCCGGTGAACCGCGGCAGCAGCACCACGGTGGCGCCGGCGCGCAGTCCGGCGTTGAGGACCACTGTCTGGCCGAAGGTGTGGAAGAGCGGCAGGCCGCCGAACAGCACGTCCCCGGGCTTGAAGTCCATCACGCTGGTCAGGATCACGGAGGTCTGCTCCACCAGTGCGAAGTGTGTCCCCAGCGCACCCTTGGGCTTGCCCGTGGTGCCGGAGGTGTAGAGGATCGTGGCGGTGTCCGAGGGGCGGCTGGGTTCGTAGCTGCGGATCGGTTCCGCCGCGGCGGCTTCCGCCTCGAGCCGGGGCAGGTCGCCGCCCTCGGGCGACATGACCGTCAGGACGTCGACGCCGCTGGCCGCGGCCCCGGCGGCGCCCTCGGCCAGGAGGGCATCGGCGCAGATCATCAGCCGCGCGCCGCTGTCCTGGAGGACGTACTCGATTTCGCGGGCCTTGAGCAGGGCGTGCACCGGCACCACGATCGCGCCGAGGGCCAGCACCGCGTAGTAGACGCGGGCGAAGTCCGGCACGTTCGGGATCAGCACGGCGACGGCGTCGCCCGGGCCGATGCCGCGGGCGCGCAGGGCGCCGGCGTACTCGCGGGTCTGCCGCCAGAGATCGCCGTAGCTGGTCCGGTCCTCCCCGACGATCAGGGCCGTGCGGTCCGGGGAGCGGCGGGCGGATTCCGCCAGGATCGCCGCGACGGAAATGGTGGCGAAACCGTCGCCGCTGGTGGTGTTGGTCATGTCCTGCTTCTTCGTCTGAGGGGGTGGTTAGGCTTTGAGGACCAGGGCGTCGCCCTGGCCGCCGCCGCCGCAGAGGGCGACGACGCCGGTGCCGCCGCCGCGGCGCTTTAGGGCGAGTGCCTGGTGCAGGACCAGGCGGGCCCCGGAGGCGCCGACGGGGTGGCCGAGGGCGATCGCGCCGCCTTCGGCGTTGACGACGTCGGTGTCGATGCCCAGGTCGTTGGCGGACTGGATCAGCACGGAGGCGAAGGCCTCGTTGATTTCCACCAGGTCCAGGTCCTTGGCGTGCAGCCCCTCCTGGGCGAGGGCGCGGTCGATGGCCCGGGCCGGCTGGGAGTGCAGGGAGCCGTCCGGACCGGCGGTCTGGCCGTGGGCGCCGATCTCGGCGATCCACTCGAGGCCGGCGGCGATCGCGGCTTCCTTGCTGGCGATGACGAGGGCCGCGGCACCGTCGGAGAGCGGCGAGGCGGAGCCGGCGGTGATGGTGGCGGCGGCGTCCTTGGAGAACGCCGGGCGCAGCTGCGCGAGGGACTCGGCGGTGGTGTCGGCGCGGATGCCCTCGTCGTGCTCCAGGGTCAGGGCCGGGCCCTTCCGCTGGGGTACCTCGATGGGGGCGATTTCCTCGGCGAGGATCCCGGCGGCGCGGGCGGCCTCGGCGCGCTGGTGCGAGCGGGCCGCGACGGCGTCCTGTTCCTCGCGGCTGATCTGCCGTTCGACGTTGCCGGCATCCGTGGCCTCGCCCATCAGCTTTCCGCTGACCGGGTCCTGCAGGCCGTCGTGGTTCAGGGAATCGAGCATGGGCGCGTCGCCGATCACGACGCCGGCGCGCAGTCCGGGGACCAGGTGCGGGGCGTTGGTCATGGATTCCTGGCCGGCGGCGACGATGAAATCGGCCTCCCCGGCGCGGATCATCCGGGCGGCGTCGATCACGGCCGTGAGGCCGGAGAGGCAGAGCTTGTTGATGGTGACGGTGGGGACGTCCCAGCCGATGCCGGCGGCGAGGCTTGCCTGCCGGGCGGGGCCCTGGCCTGCGCCGGCCTGGATGACCTGGCCGACGATCACGGCGCCGACCTGTTCGGGAGCGACGCCGGTGCGCTCCAGTGCGGCGCGGATGGCGTGGGAACCCAGTTCGCTGGAGGAGAAGGCGGACAGGCCGCCGCGGAAGCGGCCGAAGGGGGTGCGGGCGCCTCCGAGGATGACCGGGGTGATGGCGTTCTGGTTCATGGGTGGGTCCTTTGGTGGGTGGCGTCTGTCAGGGGACGGCGGATCAAGCGAAGAAATGGGCGGGTCAGGCGAACGCGGAGGTGCCGGTGATGCCGCGCCCGATGATGAGCGCCTGCATGGTCTCGGTGCCTTCGTAGGTGTGGATGGCCTCGATATCGGCCAGGTGCCGGGCGACGCGGTTGGCCAGCAGGATGCCGTTGCCGCCGAGCAGGTCGCGGGCGTTGGAGGCGATGCCGCGGGCCAGCCGGGTGCAGGTGTACTTGGCCAGCGCGGCCTGTTCGGCGGTCAGGGTGCCGGCCTCGTCCAGCCGGGTCATCTGCATGACCATCAGCTGCATGGTGGAGAGCTCGCTGAGCATGCGGGCCAGCCGTTCCTGCACGATCTGGGAGGAGGCCAGCGGCCGGCCGAACTGCTTGCGCTGCTTGGCGTACTGGACGGCGGTCTCGTAGCAGGCGGTGGCGTGGCCGACGGCGGACCAGGCGACACTCAGCCGGGTGGCCAGCAGGACGCGGGCGGTGTCCTTGAAGGTGCGGGCGCCGGGCAGGATGTTCTCCTCCGGAACGAAGACGTCCTCCAAGCGGATGTGGGCCTGCCAGATGGCGCGCAGGGCAAGCTTGCCCTCAATGGTGGTGCCGGTGTAGCCGGGGGAGTCCTGCGGGACGAGGTAGCCGTGGACCTGCCCGTCCTCGCCGCGGGCCCACACCACGCTGAGACCGCCGATGGAGCCGTTGCCGATCCACTTCTTCTCGCCGTTGAGCAGGACGCCGCCGTCGGTGGGGGTGGCGGTGGATTCCAGGCCCACGGAGTCGGAGCCGTGGGTGGGTTCGGTGAGGGCGAAGGCGGCGTACTCGGTGCCCTCGGCGATCGGGGCCAGCCAGCGCCGCTTCTGCTCCTCGGAGCCGCATTCGGCGACCGAGCGGAGGGCCAGGCCGCCCTGAACGGCGATCATCGTGGCCACAGAGCCGTCGCCGCGGCTGATCTCCATGGTGACCAGGCCCGCGGCCATGCTGCTCATCGGGGCGTGGCCCTCGACGTCGATGCCGTCGCGCAGGAGGTCCAGTTCGCCGAGGCGGCGCAGCAGGTGCACGGGGTATTCGGCGCGTTCCCAGTAACCGTCGATCACCGGGAGGACCTCGTCCTGGACGAAGCCGCGGGCGCGGTCCCAGTAGGCGCGGTCCTCATCCCTGATGCCGGTGAAGAGGGCGGCCGGGTCGGTTCCCAGCGCCTCGGTCAGGAGATAGTCCGGCTCCACGGTGCCGGCGGGGAAGCCGGCCGGGACGGTGCTGGAGTTTTCGGTGGCCGCGGAGGCGGGCGACGTCGTCGTCATGTGCGTGGTGGTCCTCGTCGATAGCGTCGGCGGCTGAGCGCCGCCCGTGGCGTGGCTCACACCACGTCGATCAAGGATGCAATGAAACGCAGTTCCACGTCAAGAAACTCCGTTCCAAGGATCCGGTACGTCCGGGGGGAACTCCTCAGGGGAGCGCGTCGCGGACCGCGCGGGCCACGGCGTCCTTGTCTGCGGCTCCTGCCAGCACGGTCACCACCACGGTGCTGGCGGTCGCTGCCGGGGCGGTGCCGAGCAGGACCGGCCGGAACAGGGCGGACAGGCCGCGGAGTTCCGCGGCGAGTTCGCGCATCCGCCGGGCGTCGGCGTCCTCCCGTTGGCCGGCGTCCTCGGTCGCTGGCGAGCGCAGCCATTGGCGGAGAAAAGCGTTGTGGACGGCGACGACGGCGGCCGCGTAGGCGACGGCGGTGTGCTCGCGGTGCTCCGCGGCCGGCCGGTCACCCGTTCCGGGGGCGGAGGCGAGGGTGGGCAGACGATCGAGCAGGTGCACCAGGAAAGCGCGTTCGTACCGGTGCGAGGTGACCAGTTCCCGGTCGCGGAGCGAGGGCACGGCCTGCATCAGTTCGTAGCGTGCCCGGGACGTTTCGCGGTGGCGCAGGTGGTGCTCGAACACCAGCAGGGCGGCGTCCTCGACGGCGGCGAGCGGATCCTGCCGGGAGTCGGCCAGCCGGCCGGTGACCTGCGCCAGGATCCGTTCGTGGTCGGCGAAGACCACATCCTCCTTCGACCCGAACTTGCGGAAGAAGGTGCTCCGGCTCATCCCGGCGGCCTCGGCGAGTTCCTCCACGGAGGTGGCGTCGAAGCCCTGCCGGGCCAGAAGCCCGATGGCGGCGGCCGCCGGGCTGTCGGCGTCGTGGGTCACGGGCTGGCTGGTCATGGCCCGAAAGTAGCACACCGCCGCGCACGGGAGCGGCCTAACGCTGCGTCAGCCGCGCTCCGCGGGGGCGCCGGATTCCTGGCTGTCCGCCTTTAGGCACTCCCCGGGACAAGGCGCCCCATCCTGGACCCGGCCCCGCTGCCCGGTGCCGGCGTGTAGACCACCAGGTGAAGGTCCGGCCGGTCCGAGGGGGAGAGCTGATGGTGCTCCAACTGCAGGATGCCGACGCCTGGGTGGTGGAAGACCCTCTCCCGCGATTCGAAGCCGAGAATGTCGTACCGGTCCCAGCCTTCCTTGAACTCCGGGCTGGCGGACTTGAGCCGTTCCACCAGGTTCCTGACGTCCACGTCGCCCAGGCGCTGCCCGGTTTCGGCACGGAACTCGGCCAGGAACCGCTGGCTGGTCACCTCCCAGTCCGGCAGGAGGTCCCGGACGTAGGGGTCGGTGAAGACGAGCCACAGCAGGTTGCGGTCGGCGGCGGGCACGGTGGCGATGTTGGGGAACAGGGCCGCGTAGGCGCTGTTCCAGCCCGCGATGCCCCAGTCCGGGAACAGGGCGAACGACGGGTTCGGGTCCAGGGCGTCGAGCAGGCGCTGGAGATGGGCGGGGGCGGTGGCCGCCGCGGCGGCTCCCGGCCCGACGGCGGCGTAGCCCCCGAGGGACAGGACGTAGTCCAGCCCGGCGTCCGAAAGATGCAGGGCCCGGCCGACCGCTTCGAGGACCTGGCGGGACGGATTGATGTCCCGTCCCTGTTCCAGCCAGGTGTACCAGGTCACGCTGACGCCGGAGAGGAAGGCTACCTCTTCGCGGCGCAGGCCCCGCTCGCGGGTGCGGGACAGGGGTGGGAGGCCGTAATCCACCCGGACGGCCTGGTTCCGGCGGGCGCGGAGGAAGAGCCCCAGTTCTTTGCGACGATCGGCGTGCTGCACCCGAAAATACTATTACTCTGGTACTCCTACTACTAGTATCAAGGCCGTCTTCACCCCGGCCGCGGCACGGTGCAGGATGATAGACATGCCTGCACTTCGCTCTAAAACAGTCACCCACGGCCGGAACATGGCCGGAGCCCGCGCACTGCTGCGCGCCTCCGGCGTCGCCAACTCGGACATCGGAAAGCCGATCATTGCCGTGGCCAACTCCTTCACCGAGTTCGTTCCCGGCCACACCCATCTTGCCCCCGTCGGGCGGATCGTCTCCGACGCGATCCTGGCCGCCGGAGCGGTTCCCCGCGAGTTCAACACCATCGCGGTGGATGACGGTATCGCCATGGGCCACGGCGGCATGCTGTACTCGCTGCCCTCCCGCGACCTGATCGCCGACTCGGTGGAGTACATGGTGAACGCCCACTGCGCCGACGCCCTGGTCTGCATCTCCAACTGCGACAAGATCACCCCCGGCATGCTGATGGCCGCGCTCCGCCTGAACATCCCCGTGGTGTTCGTCTCCGGCGGCCCCATGGAGGCCGGGCGCGTGACCCTGACCGATGGGTCTGTCCGCTCCCTGGACCTGGTGAACGCTATCTCCGACGCCGTCGACGAGTCCATTTCCGACGCCGACATCAACCTCATCGAAGAGAACGCCTGCCCCACCTGCGGATCCTGCTCCGGCATGTTCACCGCCAACTCGATGAACTGCCTCACCGAGGCCATCGGCCTGTCGCTGCCCGGCAACGGCTCCGTGCTCGCCACCCACACCGCGCGCAAGGCGCTGTACGAGAAGGCCGGGACCACCGTCGTCGAGCTCGTGAAGCGTTACTACGACGGCGACGACGAGTCGGTGCTGCCGCGCTCGATCGCCACCGCCAAGGCCTTCGACAACGCCATGGCGCTGGACATCTCCATGGGCGGATCCACCAACACCATCCTCCACCTGCTGGCCGCGGCCCAGGAGGCGGGCGTGGACTATGGCCTGGCCGAGATGGACGCCAAGTCCCGCCAGGTACCCTGCCTGGCCAAGGTGGCCCCGAACGTGGCCAAGGACCGGACCTACTACATGGAGGATGTGCACCGCGCCGGCGGCATCCCCGCGCTGCTGGGCGAGCTGAACCGCGGCGGCCTCCTGCACAAGGACGTCCACTCGGTGCACTCGGCAGACCTGGACGGCTGGCTGGACGACTGGGACATCCGCGGCGGCAAGGCCACGGAGGAAGCCAGCGCCCTGTGGCACGCGGCCCCCGGCGGTGTCCGGTCCTCCACGGCGTTTTCCCAGTCGAACGAGTGGACCTCGCTGGACACCGACGCCGCCGAAGGCTGCATCCGCTCCGTGGAGCACGCCTACTCCAAGGACGGCGGGCTGGCCGTGCTCCGCGGCAACGTGGCCGTGGACGGCGCCGTGGTGAAGACCGCCGGTGTGGATGAATCCATCTGGACCTTCTCCGGCCCGGCCGTGGTGTGCGAGTCCCAGGATGAGGCCGTGGAGAAGATCCTGAACAAGACCATCAAGGAAGGCGACGTGGTGGTCATCAGGTACGAGGGGCCCAAGGGCGGTCCGGGCATGCAGGAAATGCTGTACCCAACGTCGTTCCTCAAGGGCCGCGGCCTGGGCAAGAAGTGCGCCCTGATCACCGACGGCCGTTTCTCCGGCGGCACCTCCGGCCTGTCCATCGGGCACATCTCCCCGGAGGCTGCCTCCGGCGGGACCATCGCCCTGGTCGAAGACGGGGACATCATCAGCATCAACATCAGCCAGCGGTCCCTGCAGCTGGAAGTCAGCGAAGAACTGCTGGCCGAGCGGCGGGAGAAGCTGCTGATCAACGGCGGCTACAAGCCCAAGGACCGGGAGCGCCAGGTCTCGGCCGCACTGCGCGCGTACGCCGCCATGGCCACCTCCGCGGACAAGGGCGCCGTCCGCGACGTCACGCTCCTGGGAGGCTAGGCCCGGCCGGCCGCCTGTCCGCGCACGACAACGGCGGCCCGTTGCCCTATTACCTATGGTGCCTATGACCCCCTGGCACCCGGAAGTGATAGGGCAACGGGCCGTTCGTGTGCCAGCATGGGCGGACGAACGACGCCAGGGAGGGAATGGAATGAAATCCAACGAACTGCTGCTCGATGCCTTCGGTCGGATCCGCGAGACGGTGGAGGCCGTGCTGGACGGAGCGGACGAACGCACCCTGACCCGGCGCCCGGGAGGGACCGGGAACTCCATCGCCTGGCTTCTCTGGCACCTGGCCCGGGTGGAGGATGCCCAGGTCTCCTCCGCCGCCGGCCTCCCGCAGGTCTGGACCAGCCAGGGCTTTGCCGGCAGGTTCGGGCTCCCGCTGCCCGAGGGGGACACCGGCTACGGCCACTCCTCCGACCAAGTGGATGCCGTGACCGCCGGGCCGGACCTGCTGCTGGAGTACTACGACGCCGTCCACCGCCAGACCGCCGGCTTCATCGAAGGCCTGGACGACGGCGGGCTGGACCGGGTGGTGGATGAGCGGTGGGATCCGCCCGTGACCCTGGGCATGCGCCTGGTCAGCACCGTGGCGGACTGCCTCCAGCACGTGGGCCAGGCCGCCTACGCCAAGGGCCTGGGCGGCTGATCCGCCCAGGCCCTTGGTCAGGCTGGTTGCTGCGTGTGAAACCGCCGGCGGTTACCTGCCGGCGCTGAGCACCATGGCCGAGCCGCCGCCGCGTCGGACCGGTTCGGCGGCGGCGGTCAGCCGTCCGCCCGGTCCGAACTCGATGGCCGTCGCGGCGCCGATCTCCGCCGCGGACGTGAAGGCGTCGCCCGAGGGCGTGAACTGGTGCCCGAACGGGGTGAGCTGATCGCCGTAGGCCGCAATGAACGCCGGCTCGGCGGTGACCTTCGCCGTGTTCCGCTGCGAGGCGCGGGGCGCGGCGATGGCCTCCGAGATGGTCATGCCCAGGTCCACCCGGTTCAGGATGGTCTGCAGCACGGTGGTGATGATCGTGGACCCGCCGGGCGAGCCCAGGGCGACGAACGGGGCGCCGTCCTTGAGGATGATGGTCGGGGACATCGAGGAACGGGGACGCTTCCCGGGTTCGATCCGGTTCGGGTCCTGCGCGTCATAGACCGTGGAGAAGTCGGTCAGCTCGTTGTTGAGCAGGAAGCCGCGGCCGGGAACCACCATGCCGGAACCGCCGGTCTGCTCGATCGTGAGCGTGTACTCGGCCACGTTGCCCCACTTGTCCGCCACCGTGAGGTTGGTGGTGGAGATGTTCTCAGTGTCCTTGTCGCTGGCCGCCGGCGCCGTGGAGGCGGGGCACACGCCGTCGTAGTTGGCGACGTCGCCCGGCGCCACCGGCTTGGTGGCCGCATGCAGGGGATCGATTAGGCAGGCGCGCTCCTTGCCGAAAAGCGGATCGGTCAGGGCCGCCGTCGGGACCTTGACCTTGGCCGGGTCGCCGACATACTTGCCGCGGTCGGCGAAGGCCAGGGCGCTGGCCTCCAGGTAGTGGTGCAGCGCGCCGGCGGTGGACAGGCCGGAGAGGTTGGTGGGGGCCAGGATGTTCAGGGCCTCGCCCACGGTGGTGCCGCCGCTGCTCGAGGGAGCCATGCCGAAGACATCCAGTCCGCGGTAGCCCACCCGGGTGGGGTCCTGGTCGGCGGCCCGGTAGCCGGCCAGGTCCGCCGTCGTCATCGATCCCGCGGGCACTGGCAGCGTGGTGCCGGGCGCCTTGGCGGGGTTCTGGACGGTGGCCGCGATGTCGGCGGCCAGCGGCCCGGTGTAGAAGCCCTCGGTGCCCTGCTTGGCCAGGAGACGGTAGGTCGCGGCGAGGTCGTGGTTCTGGAAGATGCTGCCGACGGCGGGGGCGTCGCCGCCGGGAAGGAACAGCTCGCTGGTGGCCGGGAAGGCGGCGAACCGGGCCTTGTTGTCCAGGGTCTGCTGGCGGAAGGTGGGGTCGACGACGAAGCCGCGGTCGGCCACCTTGATGGCCGGTTTCAGGGCCTCGCCCAATCCCAGGCTGCCCCACCGTTCCAAGGCGCGCTGCCAGGTGGCCGGGGTGCCCGGAACACCGACGGCGACGCCGCTGGTGACCAGTTCCGGGGTGAACCGGTAGGGCTTCCCCGTGGATTTGTCGATGAAGGCGTCGGGGGTGATGCCGGCCGGCGCGGTTTCCCGGCCGTCGATGGTGCCCACGGACTTGCTCTTGGCGTCGTAGTACACGAAGTACCCGCCGCCGCCGACGCCGGCGCTGTACGGTTCGGTGACACCCAGGGTGGCGGCCGCCGCGACCGCGGCGTCTGCCGCGTTGCCGCCCTTGCGGAGGACCTCGATCGCCGCGGCGGACGCCTCCGGATCGACGGTACTCACGGCGCCGCCGTACCCGGTGGCGGTGGGGGTCTTCTCCGTCTCGCGGGGATCGGCGACGGCGGGGCCCGCGACGGCGCCGCCGGCCACGGTGAGTGCCAGCGCCGCCGTCAGGGCGGAGAGCCTGCGTCCTGGTGTTTTCATGAATGCTCCCGGTGAAGAGGTCTGTCGATTCATGTCACACTACGTGTCGATTTTGTGACATTCAATGACAAGACGTTCTGCGTCGGGGGGCGTCAGGCCGGTTTCCCGCCTAGGTGCCGGACGAGGGCGTCGAGCATGGGGAGCTGGCCGCGGACCAACCGGACCCTGGCCTCGTCCTCGCCAACCCATTCGGCGGCATCGATCTCGGGGAATTCCCGGATGGTGCCGGAGCCCTTGGGCCACTCCAGTGGGAAGGTGTTGCTGACGATCCGCTCCGGGGCGAAGTCCGTCTCCGCGGCGAAGACGGTGACCACCTTCCCGGATGACTGCCGGAAGCTGCCCAGCGGAACGTAGTCGGCCTCGGGCGGCGGGGTGCCGATCTCCTCGGTGAACTCACGCCGGGCCGCGGCCAGCGGATCCTCCTGGTCCGTGTGGATGCCCTTCGGGATGGACCAGGACGCGGTCTTCTTCCGCGCCCAGAACGGACCGCCCATGTGGGCGATCCAGACCTCCAGCCCGGCGTCGGTCCGGCGGTAGAGCAGCAGGCCGGCGCTGTGGACGGTCATGGGGCTGCCGGGTCCGCTTAGTTGCCGGTCCCGTGTTCCGGGCTGGTGTCCTTGAGTGCGGCGACCGCCGAGCGCACCGCGTCGGGCATGGTGGTGGCCGGCCGCCCGATCAGGGATGCGAGCTGGCCGGAGGTGACAAGGAGGTCGCCGCGGGCAATTCCGACGTCGGAGTCGGCGAGGATGCCGGCGAAGTCCGCGGGGACGCCGAATCCGGCGAGCATCGCGGCGTAGTCCGCGGCGGGGAGGTCCTGGTAGGCGACGGGCTGTCCGGCCGCCGCGCTGATCTCGGCCGCCAGTTCCGCCATGGTGAAGGCCTGGTCGCCGCCGAATTCGTAGACCTTGCCGGCCTGGTCATCGGCCAGCAGCACGGCTGCGGCCGCGTCCGCGTAGTCGGCGCGGGCGGCGGCGCTGACCTTGCCGTCACTGGCGCTGCCGGCGAAGCCGCCCTGTGCCAGGGTGCCCGGCAGCTGTTCGGTGTAGTTCTCCAGGTACCAGCCGTTGCGCAGGAGGACGTGGGGCAGCCCGGATTCGGCGAGGAGCTTCTCGGTGGACTGGTGTTCGGCGGCGAGCTTCATCCCCGTGCTGTCCGCGTTGGCGATGCTGGTGTAGGCGATGAGTTCCACGCCCTCGGCCCGGGCGGCGTCGATGACGGTCCGGTGCTGTTCCAGGCGCTGCCCGACGGCGCTGCCGGAAATCAGCAGCACCTTCGACGCACCCTTGAGGGCCGCGGCGACCGACCCGGCGTCGTCGTAGTCCATGGCCCGGACCTGCACGCCGCGGCCGGCGAAATCATCCAGCTTGTCGACGGCGCGGCCGACGGCGACCAGCTCGCCGGCGGGGGCGCCGCGGCGGAGCAGGGATTCCAGGACGAGGCGGCCCAGGTGGCCGGTGGCGCCGGTGACAACGATGCTCATGATGGTTCCTCTCGGGTGTGGTGTGCTCTTCCGAGGGCTTCAACGCGCGGGCGGCACCGGATCATCCCGGCGGATCATGCAGTCCAACCATCCGTCTCCGACGAGCGCCGGGGCCGGGCTCCCGGCGCGCGGCCGCTACCAGTTCTGCGGGTCGTTGAGCCGGCACAGCTGCGAACTGCACTGCCGGTCGCTGACCTGCCAGTCGGGCTGCCGGGCGGACGCCTGGCGCCGGTCGGTCCAGTTCGGAACCACGCGGGATCCGCAGGCCGGACAGGGCGGCTCCATGTGGGCGCGTCGCTGTGCCTTATTCATATTTCCCCCAAGAAATGTTGAAACGTACCCGCCACGGTAGCAATAACTCCAGTGACGTTACAAAACCCGGGGCGGGTGGGTCCTAGGCGTCGTCGTCGGTGAGGCGGCGGAAGTCGCGGGAGAGGTAGAAGGCCAGGGCGGCGAAGTTTCCGCTGTCCACCGTGACCGCCACCGTTGAGCGGCCCTGTATCTGGAGGGTGTCGAGGCAGTGGCTGAGCAGTTCGTCGGCCAGGCCCTGGCGGCGGAAGTCGGGATGGGTGAAGAGTTCGGCGATCACGGCGTCCCATTCCCCGTCGCTGCCGGGCGCAGGTTCGGTGACGATGATGGCCGCCGTCAGCTGGCCCTCGGGTCCGGTCAGGACGGCGGAGGCCTCGGGGAGGTGGGCGCCCTCCGCTCCGCCGAGGAGCGCGTCGATCCAGCCGGTGGCCCGCTCGGGCGGCTGGGGCAGGCTCTCCGCGTACGACTCGTGGTACATCCGCGAGAGTTCGTCGACGTCGTCGGGCTTGATGGGGCGGAGGGGAACGCCGCGGCGGGTGGAGCCGCCGGCGGCCGTTTCAGCGGTGAGGACGAACAGGGGATTCACGGCGACCTGCACTCTCTCCTGGGCGGAGTCCGGGGATGCCCGGGCCGGGGCGGTGCGCACCGGCCTTCCATCCAGACTGTACCGCCAATATTGCGCCCAGGTTTCGGGCCGGTGATATTTGTGGAGATCTTTCGGTTGCCCTGCAGCCCGGACACAGGAACGGCTCGGCGGCACAGGGAATTCCTGCGCCGCCGGGCCGTCTGCCGGTACCGGGGACGGGTCGCACAGTGCGGTCCGTCCCGGGTGGCGGACGTGTCTAGCTGAGCGTGGCCGTGTCGATGACGAAGCGGTAGCGAACGTCGGAGGCCAGGACGCGCTCGTAGGCCTCGTTGATCTTCTCGGCCGGGATGACCTCGATCTCGGCGCCCAGGTGGTGCTCGGCGCAGAAGTCCAGCATCTCCTGGGTCTGGCGGATGCCGCCGATCATGGAGCCGGCGAAGGAGCGCCGGCCGCCGATCAGGGCGAACGCGTTGACCGGGAGCGGCTCGGCGGGGGCGCCGACGTTGACCATGGTGCCGTCGAGGCGCAACAGCTGCAGGTAGGAGCTGATGTCGATCGAGGCGCTGACCGTGTTGATGATCAGGTCGAAGCTGCCGGCGAGCTCGCTGAAGGTGTTCTCGTCGCTCGTGGCGTAGTAGTGGTCGGCGCCCAGCTTCAGGCCGTCTTCCTGCTTCTTGAGCGACTGCGAGAGCACGGTCACCTCGGCGCCCATGGCGTGGGCGAGCTTGACGGCCATGTGGCCGAGACCGCCCAGGCCGACGACGGCGACCTTCTTGCCGGGGCCGGCGTTCCAGTGCCGCAGCGGCGAGTAGGTGGTGATGCCGGCGCACAGCAGGGGAGCGGCGACGTCGAGCTCGATGCCCTCCGGGATCCGCACCACGAAGTCTTCGGTGACGACGACGTGGGTGGAGTAGCCGCCCTGGGTGATGGTGCCGTCACGGTCGACGGCGCCATAGGTGCCGGTGTTGCCTTTCAGGCAGTACTGCTCTTCGCCGGCCTTGCAGTTCACGCACTCGCCGCAGGAGTTGACCATGCAGCCGACGCCGACGCGGTCGCCGACGGCGTGCTTGGTGACGGCGGAGCCGACCTCGGTGACGATGCCGGCGATCTCGTGGCCGGGAGCGAGCGGGTAGGACTGGGGGCCCCAGTCGCCGCGGACGGTGTGGATATCCGAGTGGCAGATGCCGGCGAACTTGATTTCGATCAGGACGTCATGGGGTCCGACGTCGCGGCGTTCGATCTTGGTGGGGACCAGGTCGCCGGTGGCGGACGGTGCGGCATAAGCGTTAACGGTAAGCATGTATCTCCAGTGTGTATCTGTGATTCGTTAGCGGTCTGGGGAGAATCAGCAACAGCTGCCGGCGGGGGATCAGCCAAGGCTGCGCCGGAGTGCGACCCCGGCCGGCGAACCGATCGGAGCCACAGTGGGAGACAACAGCACGCCCGGCGGGATTGTTCCGCAGTTTGCTGATTAATTTTCTTAGACGTCCGACGCCGGGGCCGCGGGGTCAGGTGCGTGGAAGGCGGGTCAGGCGCGTCCGCGGGCCATGTCCGGGTGGACGCGGACGAACTCGATCCGGTTGCCGGAGTTGGTCCGTGCTTTGGGTGTCCGGGAGAAGCCCTTGGCGTCCAGGTTGTTGCCGGCACGGAACTCGGCCAGCGACCGGTCGTAGGCGGCGTTGAGGTCGCGTCCGGTGAACTCCCCGGTGGAGCCGTCGCTGAAGGTGATGGTGACGGCGGTGCCGGCCGGAAGGTGCCGCGGCATCCGGATGAAGCCCTCGTCGTCCTGCTGGAAGTGCATCAGGGGATCTGCTCTCTGTGGGGGACCGGCTCAGCGCCAGCCCAGTTGCGGGGCGACGTGCTTGAGTACGGACTCGATAACGTGGGCGTTGTAGTCGACGCCCAGCTGGTTGGGGACGGTCAGCAGCAGGGTGTCGGACGCCGCGATCGCCTCGTCCTCGGCCAGTTTGGCGGCGAGTTCGTCCGGGGCTCCGGCGTAGGAGCGGCCGAAGATGGCCCGGGTCTTCTCGTCGATGTTGCCGATCTGGTCCGAGCTGCGCCGGTCGCGGCCGAAGTAGTGCCAGTCCCGCTCGTCCGTCAGGGCGAAGATGCTGCGGCTGACCGACACGCGGGGCTCGCGCTCGTGGCCGGCTTCCTTCCAGGCCTGCCGGTAGAGCTCGATCTGTTCGGCCTGCTGGATGTGGAAGGGCTTGCCGCTCTCGTCGTCCTTGAGCGTGGAACTCTGCAGGTTCATGCCGAGTTTCGCGGCCCAGACCGCGGTGGCGTTGGAGCCGGAACCCCACCAGATGCGCTCACGGAGCCCCGCCGAGTACGGCTCAATCCGCAGCAGTCCCGGCGGGTTCGGGAACATCGGCCGCGGGCTCGGCGCGGCGAAGCCCTCGCCCTTCAGTACCTCGAGCAGCCGTTCGGTGTGGCGGCGGCCCATGTCGGCGTCGGATTCGCCGTCCGCCGGGGTGTAGCCGAAGTGCCGCCAGCCGTCGATGACCTGCTCGGGTGACCCGCGGCTGATGCCGAGCTGCAGCCGTCCGCCGCTAATCAGGTCCGCCGCCCCGGCGTCTTCGGCCATGTAGAGCGGGTTCTCGTAGCGCATGTCGATGACGCCGGTGCCGATCTCGATGCGGCTGGTCCTGGCCCCGACCGCCGCCAGCAGCGGGAAGGGAGAGGCGTACTGCTGGGCGAAGTGGTGGACCCGGAAGTACGCTCCGTCCGCGCCCAGCTCCTCGGCCGCGACGGCGAGGTCGATCGCCTGCAGGAGCGCGTCCGAGGCGCTGCGGGTGCCGGACTCCGGGTGGTCGGTCCAGTGGCCAAAGGACAGGAAGCCAATGTCTTTCACACCAGCCCCAACGCGCCGCCGGGGGTTCCTATTCCGTCCGCCGGGCCGTTCTGGGGGTGGGGAACGTCGGCGTGCGGCCCGGTGCACCGTGGCGGGGAGAATGGAAGCGTGACTGCCCCCGCCCGGAATCCCCGCCCCCATCGCCGTCCCTTTGACATGGGAGCCATCGGCACGGGCCTGGTGTTCGCCGGGTCCCTCGGAGAGCTGACCGGTGCTCTGGCGGCCGGTGGCCCCGGTGCTGCCGCGGTGGTAGAGGCGCCGCCGGGGACCGGAAAGACCACGCTGGTGCCCCCGTTGCTGGCGAACCTGGCACTGGCCGGCGCTGCGGCCGCCGACATGAACGGGGCGCCCGCCCGGATCGTGGTCACCCAGCCCCGCCGGGTCGCCGCCCGCGCCTCCGCCCGCCGCCTCGCCGCCCTGGACGGCAGCCCGCTGGGGGAGCGGGTGGGCTACGTCGTGCGCGGCGAGCGGCGGACTGGGCCGGGAACCCTCGTGGAATTCGTCACCCCCGGGATCCTGCTGCGTCGCCTGCTCGCCGACCCGGGACTGGAGGGGACCGCCGCCGTCGTGCTGGATGAGGTGCACGAACGCGGGCTGGAGACGGATTTGCTGCTGGGCATGCTGGCCGAGGTGCGCCAGCTCCGCGGCGACCTGGCCCTCGTCGCGATGTCCGCCACCCTGGATGCGCGCCGCTTCGCCGAACTGCTGGGCGACACCGACGGCGGCCCGACAGGCACGCCGGCGCCCGTCGTCGGCTGCCCCAGCGCGCTCCATCCGCTGGAGGTGCAGTGGGCGCCCGCGCCGGGACCGCGGCTGGATGCCCTCGGCCTGACCCGCTCCTTCCTGGACCACGTCGCGGACACGGCGGCCGCCGCGCACGCCGCCGCCGTCGCCGCCGGGGACGATCTCGACGCGCTCGTCTTCATGCCGGGCGCCCGGGAAGTCACGCACGTGGCGTCACGGCTGCGGGGACGGACGACGGCGGAGGTGCTGGAGCTGCACGGCCAGGCCGACCCCGCGACCCAGGACCGGGCGGTGTCCGGGCGCGTCCCCGGCGGGCAGCCGCGGATCATCGTCAGCACCGCGCTCGCCGAATCATCCCTCACCGTCCCGGGCGTCCGCCTGGTGATCGACTCGGGCCTGGCCCGCGAACCGCGCCGCGACGCCGCCCGCGGCATGACCGGCCTGGTCACCGTGTCCTGTTCCCGGGCGTCCGCGGGCCAGCGGGCCGGCCGTGCAGCGCGCCTGGGCCCGGGCCGGGTGGTGCGCTGCTACGACGAGCGCAGTTTCGGTGCCGCCCCCGCGCATGTCACCCCGGAAATCACCGTCGTGGATCTCACCGGGGCCGCCCTGGTGCTCGCCTGCTGGGGTTCCCCCGAGGGCCGCGGCATGGCGTTGCCGGATGCCTCGCCGGCCGCGGCGATGGCCGACGCCGTCGCGGTCCTGCGGGAACTGGGCGCCGTCGGACCCGACGGCCACGCCACCGGCCTCGGCCGCACCCTGGCACGCATCCCCGCCGACCCGCGGCTGGGCCGCGCGCTCCTGGAGGGCGGTACCGCGGTGGGCCCCCGAGCGGCCGCCGAGACCGTCGCCGCCGTGTCCGGCGGCCAGCGCGCCCCCGGGGCGGACCTGCCCGGGCTGCTGGCGGCACTGCGCTCGGGCAGGGATCCCGGCGCGCGCAGTTGGGCCGACGAGGTGCGGCGGCTGGAGTCGATCGCCCGTACCGCGGGCGCGGGTGGCCGAATTGCGCCCGAACCGGCGCCCTCCGCCGCCGCGGAGAGCGGGAAGAAACCGGCCGGCCCGGGGGCGCCCGGTGAGGAGGCCGGCCACGTCGTCGCCCTCGCCTTCCCCGACCGGGTGGCGCGCCGGGTGCCCGGCCCCGGCGACCGTTACCTGCTCGCCTCCGGCACCCGCGCCGCCCTTCCCGGCAGCAGCCGCCTCTCCGGGCAGGACTGGCTCGCCGTCGCGGAGGTCAGCCGCGCCGACGGTCACGAGGCCGCGGGCACCGGCGCCGTCATCCGCGCCGCGGCGCCGCTTGTCCCGGCAGATGCCGAAACCGCCGCCGCGCACCTGCTCACCGACACGGTGGTCGCGGCCTTCGACGGCGGCCGGGTGACCGCCCGCCAGGAACGCCGGCTGGGTGCGATCGTGCTGTCCTCCACCCCGGTGCGTCCGACGCCGGAAACGGGCCGCGCGGCCGTGGGCCGCGCCCTCGCCGGGGCGGGGCTGGGCGCCATCGGCTGGTCACCGGCCGCCGACGCGCTCCGCCGCCGGTTGGCCCTGCTCCACCGGGAGCTCGGCGCGCCGTGGCCGGACGTTTCGGAGGAGGCCCTGTTGGCCCGGCTGGAGGACTGGCTGGCGCCCGAACTCGAGGCGCTGGCCGCGGGCGGCCGCACTGCCGGTGTCGACCTCCTGGCCCCGCTGCGGCGACTGCTGCCCTGGCCCGAAGCGTCCCGCTTGGCCGAGCTGGCGCCCGAATCCCTGAAGGTTCCCAGCGGCTCGATGGTCCGCATCGACTACCCCGCGGCGGACGACGACGGCGGCCGGCCCGTCGTCGCGGTCAAACTGCAGGAGTGCTTCGGCTGGGACCGGACGCCCCGGCTGGTGGAGGGCCGGGTGCCGGTGCTTTTCCATCTGCTGTCCCCGGCGCGGCGGCCGCTGGCGGTCACGGACGACCTTGCCTCGTTCTGGTCCGGGCCGTACGCCCAGGTCCGCGCGGAGATGCGCGGACGCTACCCGAAGCACCCGTGGCCGGAGGACCCGTGGACGGCCCCGGCCACCGCGAAGGTCAAGAACCGGATGTAGGCGCCTAGTGGGGCAGGTGCTCCTGGTCCCGGTGGGCCGCCGGTTCGAGCTGGAAGGTGGAGTGCTCCACGGAGATGTCGAAGTGTTCGGCAACGCAGCGCTGCAGGTCGGCCAGGATGGTCGCGGCGTGGCCGTCGGTGAGGCACTCGTCCTCGAGGGTGACGTGCCCGGTAATGACCGGGGTGCCGGACCCCACCAGCGAGGCGTGCAGGTCGTGGACGTCGATCACGTGCGGCAGCGCCAGGATGTGGGTCCGCACCTGGCCCAGGTCGAGGCCCTTAGGGGTGCTCTCGAGCAGGACGTGCACGGTCTCCATCAGCAGTTTGAGGGTCCGCGGGATGATCAGCGCACCGATCAGCAGGGACACCAGCGCGTCGGCCCGGGTCCAGCCGGTCCAGGCGATCACCAGGGCAGCGACGATCACCGCCACGGAGCCCAGAGCGTCATTGAGCACCTCGAGGAACGCGGCGCGCATGTTGAAGTTGTGCTTCCGGCCGGCGGCCAGGACCAGCAGGCCCACGGCGTTGCCGGCCAGGCCGATCACGCCGAACCAGAGCATCAGCGAGGATCCCACCTCGGGGGGCTCGAACAGGCGCCGGATGCCTTCGACGATCACGAACGCGCCCACGATCAGCAGAAGCCCCGCCTGCAGGGCCGCGGCCAGGATCTCGGCGCGCTTGAAACCCCAGGTCCGCTTCATGGTGGCGGGCCTGAGCGCCAGGGACGCCGCGATCAGCGCGATCAGCAGGCCGGCCGCGTCCGTGAACATGTGTCCGGCGTCGGCCAGCAGGGCCAGGCTGCCCGAGAGCACCGTGCCGGTGATCTCCGCAACCATGACCAGGACCGTGATGCCGAAGACCAGCAGCAGCCGGGTGCGGTTGCCGTCGGCGTCGACGGCGTGCGAGTGGTCGTGGTGCCCGCTCACGGCGCGCAGTCCTCGTCCGGGCAGGTGCAGATGGGCTCCACGGTGAGGATGACCTCCAGCAGGTCCCCGAGGGCGTGGGCGAGCTTGGCGTCCGAGAGTTCGTAGCGGACCTTGCGCCCGGCCGGTTCGGCGACGACGAGGCCGCAGTCCCGCAGGCAGGCCAGGTGGTTGGAGAGCATCTGCCGGCTCACGCCGAGGGACTCGGCCAGCTCGCCCGGGAACGCCGGCCCGTCCTTGAGCCTCAGCAGGATCGAGGACCGGGTGGGGTCCGCGAGCGCCTTGCCGAACCGGGCCAGGACGCCCGTACTGGTCAGTGTCTGCATGCGAAAATACTACAGCGATTTCTGTACTGTCGCAGCGGTCGGTGCCCGTGCAGCGTCCGGTGTCGGGGGCTAGCCGGCCTCGGCGCCGTCCCAGGCGACGTGCACCCAGCGCTGTCCCTCGTCGTCCCAGGATTCCGAGTGGCCCAGCAACGCCAGGTCCTGAAAACTGACCTCGATGCCGTCGCGCTGCAGGGTGTCACGGAGTTCGTTGGTGGCCTCGCGGACGGCGGACGTCACCGCCTCCGGGTTGTCGGACTCGATGGGGCGGGACGCTTCATAGGGTTTCGTCATGGGACCCATCATTCAGGCTCGGCGCGGATAAGGGAACAGCTGAAGGACCAGCGCCGTCCCCGATCAGCCGGGCGCCGTTGTCCCAGCACACGGCCCGCAGCCAGGCGTCGTCGAGCCGCGGCTCCCGGTCCCGCAGCCGTTCCAGCGCCTCCAGCTGGTGGGCGTAGGGATAGGGGATGTTGGGGAAGTCGCTGCCCAGCACCACCCGGTCACCGAGGTCCGCCAGCCGGGGGAGCAGGCCCGCCGGGAACGGGGTCACGGACTCGAAGAAGTCGGTGAAGGCCATGGTGGTGTCCAGGTGGACGCGGGGATAGCGGTCGGCCAGGTCCAGGAACTCGGCGTACTCCGGGGCGCCGAGGTGGGCGACGACGGCGGTCAGGTCCGGGTGGCGGCGCAGCACCCCCTCGAGTTTGTCGGGGCCGGTGAACCCTTGCCGGGGAACGGGGCCGGAGCCGACGTGGATGACGACGGGGATGCCGGCGTCGGCCAGGAGTCCCCAGGCCGGGTCCAGGATGGGCTCGCGCAGGTCGAAGCCGCCCACCTGGGCATGGATCTTGAAGACCCTGGCACCGCGGGAGCGGGCCCGCTCCACCTGCCCGAGCACGCCCTCCTCCGGGTAGAAGGTCGCGCTGGGGACGCAGTCCGGCTCGGCGGCGGCGAGGTCCAGGGCGAAGTCGGTGAGGTCAACCGCCATGTCCGGCCGGTGCGCGTAGGTCAGGGCGGTGAAGCGCCGGACGCCGAGGGCGCGGAGGGTGGCGAGCCGCTGGTCCTGCGCGGTGCGGTAGGTGATCGGCCAGGGCCGGCCGACCAGGGGGCCGGCCTCGTCGAAGTGGGCCCAGACCCGGCGGAGCATCCGTTCCGGGAGGAAATGCGTGTGGATGTCGATCAGGCCGGGCAGGCCCAGCCGCTGCCACCAGGCGGGGACGTCGGCGTCGGTCAGCGCGGCACGACCGTGCCCGCCGCTCACTTCCCGGCTCCTTCCGGGGCATGGGACCGGAGGAAACGGGCCACCGGTTCCGCCAGCCCCGCACCGATCTGGTCCGCGGGGCGCTTCCTGCCGGCCACGGCGAACGAGTGGTCCCCGCCCTCAACCCACTGCACCTCGGCGGAGGGCCCGATCCGGGCGGCAACCGTGTCCAGCAGGTTCCCGGTGGCGAAGGTGTCCCGGGTGCCCTGCAGGAACAGCATCGGCACGCTCACGCCGTAGAGGTGTTCGTCCCGGAGCTTCTCCGGCTTGCCCGGCGGGTGGAGCGGGTAGCCGAGGTAGACCAGGCCCGCCGCCGGCATCCCCTCGGCCACCGCCATGGACGCCATCCGGCCGCCAAAGGATTTCCCGGCCGCCCAGACCGGCTCGCCGGTGGAGCGGTCGCGTGCGGCAGCCATCGCGGCCCGCCACGTCGCGATGGCGACCGGCGGGCGGTCCGGGAACTTCCGGCCGGCCTCCCGGTAGGGGAAGTTGAAACGCAGGGTGGCGACGCCGTCGTCGTTCAGGGCGGCGGTGAAGCCGGCCAGGAAGGGATGGCCCATCCCGGCGCCGGCCCCGTGTGCCACCACCAGCGTGGCCACCGGGTGCTCGGGCCGGGCGTAGAGGGCGGACACCGCGGTGCCGTCCACGTCGATGCTCAGCGTTTCCTCAACCACGGGCACCTGCCGCGCGCGTTCCGGGGACGAGTGCCCTCAGCGCCCAGCCCGCGGCGCACACCAGGGGCACCGCGGCGGCCATCAGGACCACCGGGTTGGGCCGGAATACGCTCCGGCCGTTCGGGCCGCCCGCATACACTCCCAGCGGCAGGACAAACCCGCCCCCTCCGCCGCCGGCCCCGCCGGGTTCCTCCCCGGATGCCGGTGCGCTGCCGCCGCCGAACCCGAAGGACACCAGCGCCACGGGCACCACCCGCTCTCCGGCGAGTTCGATCGACTCGCCGTACGCCCGGGAGACCCCCACCGTCTTGAATGCGTCCGCCAGGGACGCCAATGCCTCAGCCATGCAAGCCACCCTAGCCAGCGGCGGCAGCCGGAGCCAGACGCCGGGCCGCGGCTACCATGGCGATCGGACCGGCGACGAGTTCCGGGCGGGTGTCGCCGGGACCGGGCGCGGGGTAGCCTGCCCTCATGGCAAGGGAAGAGACGATGGTGACGGTTCCGGGTCCGCACGGCGAGCGGGAGGTCCGGATTTCCAGCCCGTCCCGGCTGGTCTGGCCCGCCGCGGGGGTGACCAAGCTGGACCTGGCGCGGTTCATGATCGACGTCGGCGAGGCATTCCTGGCCGCGAACGGGGACCGGCCTATCACCCTGCAACGCTTCTCCGGCGACGTCGACGGCGAACAGTTCTTCTCCAAGAATCCGCCCAAGGGGGCGCCGGACTTCGTCAGGTCGGTGCCGGTGGTCTATCCGAGCGGACGGTCCCACCCGCAGCTGGTGATCGACGAAGCAGCGGCCGCGGTCTGGGCGGTGCAGATGAACACCGTGGTCTTCCACCCCTGGGCGTCGCGGGCCGGGAACCCGGACAACCCGGACCAGCTCCGCATCGACCTGGACCCGCAGCCCGGCACCTCCTTCAGGGATGCCGTCCCCGCCGCGCGGGAGCTGCGGAAGGTCCTCGCCGACATCGGCCTGGAGGCCTTCATCAAAACTTCCGGCAACCGCGGGTTGCACGTGTTCGCGCCGATCGAGCCGGACCACGAGTTCCTGGACGTCCGGCATGCCGTGATCGCCGCGGCCCGTGAACTGGAGCGCCGGATGCCCGAGCAGGTGACCACCGCCTGGTGGAAAGAGGAACGCGGTGAACGGGTCTTCATCGACTTCAATCAGGCCAACCGGGACCGCACCATGGCCGGGGCCTACAGCCCGCGGGCGCTGCCCGGGGCCACTGTGTCCTGCCCCCTGACGTGGGAGGAACTCGACGATGCCGATCCGGCTGCCCTCACCGTCGCGACGGTGCCGGATCGGCTGCGGTCCACCGGCGACCCCTGGGCCGGGATGCACGCCAACCCCGGCTCGATCGAGGGCCTGCTCGGCTGGTGGGAACGGGACGCCGCGGCCGGCCTCGGCGAGCTGCCGTTCCCGCCGGACTTCCCCAAGATGCCGGGCGAACCTCCGCGGGTACAGCCCAGCCGCGCCAAAGCCAAGGACTAACCGGCGCCCGGCCGTCCCCGCTCCAGGACCACGACGTCGCGGCCGAAGGACAGCACCAGCAGGGCGAGTGCGGCCGCAACCGCCGCCGGCGCCGCAGCCCCCGGGACGCCGGGGACCATGGCGAACAGCAGGGCCGCCGGCTGCAGCGCGCCGATCACCTTCCGAGCGGCCGACGGCGGCAAAGGTGCGCGCAGCGACGGCCGGAACCGGCCCGCGGCCTGGAACACGTAATAGAGAAGTCCGGATCCGAGCACCCAGAGGCCAAGGGTGCCCGCCACGGCGCAGGCCAGCACCAACGTCAGCGCCGCGTCGGTGGAGGTGTCCAGGCGGGCGCCGTCGGCCGAGGCAGTCCCGGTTCGGCGCGCCACCGGCCCGTCCACGGCGTCTAGGGCGAAGGCCGCCGTCCCGACGGCGAGCAGCGGCAACCCCGACGGGCCGCCGGTCAGCAGCCCCGACATGGTGAGCGCGGCGGCACAGGCCACCAGCACCGCCCGGGCAAGCGTGACCCGGTCCGCGGGGGTGCAGGATGGGACGGCCCGGCCCAGGAGGTTTGCGCCAGCTCCGGCCAGCACCGCGGCGCCGGCGCCCACCGCGAGGAAGGCGCCCCCGCCGTCGGGAAGTGACGGGCCGGCAATCACGACGACGGCGCCAAGGTACGCCACGGCGGCCACGGAAAGGTCGGCCACCGCCGGGTGCGGGGCGGTCCGGAGTTCAGTCATGATGCGGCCATGCTATCGCCGCGACCGGGTGCGGACCGCTGCTGTGATGCCTTGAAGTCCGGACTCCCTGAGCTCCCGACACTGTGAGATCCCTGCGCCCTGAGGCCCCTGCGCCCCGAAATTGCTGAGCCCCGCGTCAGGCTCGGGCCGCCGTCGTCGTCCGTCCCCGACCGGCCCGGACGAACCCCGCGGCCGCCGCAACGGCGCCTAGGGCTTCCGCGGCGGCGCTGATCGACTTCTCCCAGAACCACACCGGGTCGTACATCGCGGGGAAGGGACCGAACGCGGGGATATCGACGTACCGGTAGAGCACCACGGCGGCGAAGGCGCTCAGGGAAACGAGGAACGCGAAGGCAAAGGCCGCCCGGGAACCCCGCCAGAGGACGGCGACGGCGGCGAGCGCGGCGGCTGCCGCCTCCAGGACAAAGAGCGTGCCCTGTCCGAGTCCCTGCGGCGAGCCGGCCTGGTAGCCGGGCGCGAGGTGAAGATGGACCCCGGCATCGACGGCTAGGCAGCCGGCCGTTAGCAGGCGCAGGGCAAAGCCCCGGCTCCGGTGGCCGGCAACGCCCCGGTGTGCGGTGGCGCTCATTTGACCACCAGCGTTCCGTGCATGTTGGGGTGGTAGGTGCAGTGATAGGTGTAGGTGCCCGGCGTCGCCGGCGCGGTGAAGGTGGCCGTGCCGCCGCTGCCCTTGACAGTGACATCAAAGGCGCCGCCCTGATCGGCGGTGACCGTGTGCGCGGCGCTGTCCGCGTTGGTGACCGTGACGGTACTGCCGGCCGGCACCTCAAGGGCCGGGCCGTAGGCGAAGTTCTTGATGGTGATGGCGGCCCCGGCGGACCACGCCGTCGACGCGCCGGCAGAGGCCGTGGTGGTCGAAGCGCCCGTGCTTGTTGAGGCGCCCGTCGTGTCCATCGGCATGGCGGCGCTCGCGGACGTGCCGGACGGGGGAGCCGTACCCCCTCCCGAGCCGCAACCGGCCACACCCAGCACCAGGGCCGCGAGCGCAGCGAGGACGCTACATTTTCCGGTGACCATGACCCACCTCCGGCGAAACAGTTGACCTAGCAACCTGCCTTAATTCTGCTCCTCATCGGTGCGGAAGGCGCCGGGCCTTTTGGCGGGTATTGCGGTGCGGGCGGCCGGGGCCGCCGGCGAGGGGCCCGCCGTCCTAGCCAGACCCCGGGCGGGCAGCGTCCCACTCCTCGCGAAGGATCGAGAAGACCTCCTTGTCGTAGCGGGAACCGTCGAACACCCAGCTGCTGCGGAGCACGCCCTCCGAACGCATGCCGAGCCGCCGGGCGATGGCGACGCTGCGGAGGTTATCGGTCCGGCACCGCCACTCCACCCGGCACATGCCGCGTTCCTCGAAGGCCCATTCCATCAGCAGCGCGACCGAGCGGGTGACGAGTCCGCGGCCCACCGCGCCGGGTTCCAGCCAGCAGCCGACCTCACAGATGCCCGAGCCCGCGTCGAAGGCCACGAACATGACGCCGCCAATGATGCTGTCCCCGTCCCAGAGGCCGTAGATGCGGGCGCCGTCGCCGGCGGTGGCCGTGGCGTAGCGCTGCAGGGTGGCGCGGGCGCCCTCGACGGTGTCGGTGACGAAGGCCGGTCCCACCCAAGGGCGGATGTGGTCCCGGGCCCGGTCCATGTGTTCGGCGAAGGCCGGGGCGTGCCACGGCTCCAGGGGTTTCAGGACGACGCCGTCCCGGACGGCCGTTTCAAACAGTGAAGAAGGCATGCCGGGAGCTTAGCGGATGGGCCGGTGCGGTCAGGCGGCCTTGACCAGGGGGAGTTCGTCCCAGTGGGTGGTGTAGCGGGGGGAGAGCATGTCCCGCTTCATGCTCCAGTCCGGTCCGCCCCGGATACCGCCGAAGCCCAACCCGATGGAACCGCGGCCGTAGCGGCGCGTGATGTCCTCCACCAGGCTCCCAATGTGGCGTTCCTCGTGCGGATTCTCGAACAGGGATAGCGGTGCCTGGTTCCCGGTGGGCCTTAGGTCGGTGACCATGATGCCGGCCTTCGCGTACTTCACGCCGTCCACGATGCGGGGCAGCAGGGCATGTGCCGCCCGCGTCAGGATCACCGGATCCGCCGTCGGCATCGGCAGGACCACGCTGACCGTGGGGAACGAGACGTCCCGGGCGTTGAAGTGCGAGGTGCCAGCGAACGCGGTGAGGAGCTTCGCCTGCAGTCCGTGCCGGGCGAGGCGGGCGGAGGCCTGCTGCCCGTAGACGCTCAGGACCTGCCGGAACCCGGCGGCCGAGGTCAGCGGGGTGGAGAAGGAGCGGGAGAAGATCAGCTGATCGCGTCCGATGCGTTCCTCTTCCATCGGGATGCACGGGATGCCCTGCAGTTCCAGGACGGTGCGCATCATGACCACGGAGAACCGGTCGCGGATCATCACCGGGTCCGCGCGGGCCAGATCCAGGATCGAGTGGATGCCCAGGGCGTTGAGCCGCTTGGTCAGCCGGGTGGCGACGCCCCAGATTTCGATCACCGACAGGCTTCGCATCAGGCGCTCGCGGGCGGCGGCGGGCACGGACTCCCAGTGGCAGACGCCGTCGAAGGCAGGATTGTTCTTGGCCCACTTGTTGGCCAGCTTCGCCAGCGTCTTGGTGGGGGCGATGCCGACGCAGACGGGCACGCCGACGTTGCGCCGCACCGCCGCCTTCATCTGTCCGCCCAGCTCCAGCAGGTCCGCGGGCGTGCCCTTGACCCCCAGGAACGCCTCGTCGATGCTGTACACCTCCAGCCAGGCGGAGAAGCGGCCCAGCAGCTCCATCACGCGGGCGCTGATGTCGCCGTAGAGTTCGTAATTGCTGGACAGCGCCACCAGTCCCCACTCCCTGGCCCGTGGGGCGAGCTTGAACCACGGCTCGCCGAGGGCAATCCCCAGCTGCTTCGCCTCGGGTGACCGTGTGACGGCGCAGCCATCGTTGTTGGACAGCACGACGACGGGACGGCCCTCCAGGGCGGGGTTGAATGCCCGCTCGGCGGACGCGTAGAAGCAGTTGACGTCCACGTGGGCGATCTGGGGCAGCTGCCGCATCGGAGCGGGCCTGGCCATGACGGCCGCCTAGACCACGTGGAGGCAGCGCGTGGCGACGCCCCAGACCACGAGTTCGGACAGGGACGGAACCCTGATGTCCGGGTAGGCCGGGTTCTCGGCCTGCAGCACCACGCCGTTGCGGGTGATCCTCAGCCGCTTGATGGTCAGCTCGCCGTCCAGGACCGCGACGACGACGGATCCGTCCACGGGTGTCAGCGCCCGGTTGACGATCAGTTCGTCCCCGTCACTGATCCCGGCGCCCTCCATGGAGTCCCCGGAGACCCGGACCACGTAGGTGCTGGTGATGTCCTTGATCAGGTGCTCGTTCAGGTCGATGCGGCCGTCGAAGTAGTCCTGCGCGGGCGAGGGATAGCCGGCCGCCACCGGGACCGGCGAGATCAGCACCGAGAGGAGGGAAGTGCCCGCGTCTATCACGCGGGGTCCGATAATTGCGCCCACAACACACCTTAGTTCGAATATATGTTCGAATCTAAGTGTAAGCCCGGGGGCGGACATTGGCCCGGGGGAAACCCTTCGGTAGTAGGCTTCGGGGGTTGGCCGCGCCGGGCGGCCCACTGTTTGGGGGTAGTGGTGGCACGAGGACGTTGGCTGGCGGTTGTGGCTGTGGGAGCTGCCCTGTGCGGCGGGGCAGGGCAGGCCGTTGCGGCGCAGGATGCCGCGGCGCCGGCTGCCTTGGCGCCGGCGGAGGTGGTATCGACGGGCGGGACGCCGGTCGACGTCATCGTTGGCCCGGACGGAACCGCGTACATCGGCGGCTACAACGGCGGCTACAACGGCTTCGGCGGGGTCCTGGTGATTCCGCCGGGCGAGCCGGGCCCTACGCGCCGGATCACGACCGGCCCCAACGTGGCCGGACTGGCCCTGGCGCCGGACGGAACGCTCTACGTGGCCCAGCAGCAGGGTGGCTCCGTCGGCGGGGCCGAGATCGGCGTCGTGCCTCCCGGTGCCGCGGCCGTCGCCCGGACCATCCCGGTGTGGAGGGGCAACCACTTCATCGCCGTCGGACCCGACGGAAAAGTGTACGTGCCGAACCCGGATAACAAGACGGTGCTTGTCCTGGCCCCCGGCGGCACGGCGGTGGACCATGTCATCGGCGTCGGGGTGGGGCCCGTGGAAGTCGCTGTCGGCGCGGACGGCACCGCCTACGTGGTCAACCAGATCGAGGGCACGGTCTCGATCGTTCCCGCCGGCCAGGCCGCGGCATCCCACACGATTCCCACCGGGGCAGTGGCCGGTACGACGGAGAATCCCCACGGCATCGCCGTCGCCCCGGACGGCACGGTCTACGTCACGAACATCAGCACGAACAAGGTGGCGGTCATCGGGACGGGGGCGGACCGGGTGGGCTACACCATCTATGTCCCGGGCGGCCCCAGCGAGGCGGCCCTCGGACCCGACGGGACGCTTTACGTCTCGAGTGTGCTCGCAGAAGGAATATCCGTGATCAAGCCCGGTTCGCGGACCGTCGACTCGACCATCCCGACCGAGGGACGCCCCGGGCACCTCGCGGTGGCCCCGGACGGCAGCATCATCGCGGCGACGCCGGGCACCGGCGTGGGCAACGGGTCGGTCTCCCGCTACGCGCCGCCGGCGCCGGTACCGGCCTCCGCTCCTGCGGGCCCGGCCGGTGCCGGGGTAGGGAACGGCACAGGAGTCGGGAACGACGCCGGGCCCTCACCGTGGAGTTCGCCCGGCGCCGTAGCGGGTGCAGGCGGCGCGGCGGTGATCGTCGTCGCCGCCCTGGTGCTGTTGCTGGGCCGACGCCGTTCTCTCAGAGCCGACGGACGCGTCGGCGACGTCACCGCCGAACAGGCGTAGCGCTAGGCCGTCTCGATCCAGTAGCGGCGCTTGCCGTTCCGGGTGTCCTCGTAGGCGCCGCCGTTCCTTTCGATCGTGGCGCGGGAGCCAGCGTTCTCCTCGTCGCAGGTCAAGAGTGCCCGCTCGATTCCCAGGCCGCGGGCGATCGGCAGCGCCTCCGCCAGGGCGCCCGCGGCATGACCGCGCCGCCGCGCCGACGGACGAACGCTGTAGCCGATGTGCCCCACCTCGTTGAGGAGGAACTCGTTCAGGTGGTGGCGGACCGCGAGTGAACCGACGAAGTCGCCGCCCTCCACAATCCAGAGATACGTGCAGGGCACATAGCCGGGCTTCCGCGGAGTCTCCGGTCGCGCGTCCCGGCGCAGAGCCTCAACAAAAGCGGCGAACGCGGCGGAACCCGCCAGGTCCGCGTCCGGCCGATGCTCTATCCCGCCGCCATCCTGGTGCGCGCCGTCGAACTCCGCAAAGGCCTCCAGCCAGGAGGCGTGATAGATGGTGTCGGGTGCGGTAAGCCTGGCCATGCCCCGATCCTAGCCGGGCCGGGGTCGAACGCTGTGAACCCGTGCGGCTACTCGAACCGGGACGGGTCGCCCATGCCGCGTCGGACCACCTCGGCGGCACCGCCGGAGAAGTCGATCACGGTGGTCGGTTCCGCGCCGCACTCGCCGGAGTCGATGACGGCATCGACCACGTGGTCCAGCCGCTCCTTGATCTCCCAGCCCTGCGTCAGCGGCTCCTCCTCGTCCGGCAGCAGTAGGGTGCTGGAGAGCAGCGGTTCGCCCAGTTCCGCCAGGATCGCCTGGACCACGGTGTGGTCCGGGATGCGCACCCCCACGGTCTTCTTCTTCGGGTGCAGCAGCCGCTTGGGGACCTCCTTGGTGGCCGGCAGGATGAAGGTGTAGCTGCCGGGGGTCACCGCCTTGATGCTCCGGAAGACGTCGTTGTCGATCTGGACGAACTGTCCCAGCTGCGCGAAGTCCTTGCAGACCAGGGTGAAGTGGTGCTTGTCGTTCAGGTGCCGGATGGCCCGGATGCGGTCCAGCGCCTCCCGGTTGCCCAGCTGCGCGCCGAGGGCGTAGCAGGAGTCCGTCGGGTAGGCGATCAGGCCCCCGGACTTGAGCAGCTCCACCACCTGGGTGATGGAGCGCGGCTGCGGGTTGTCGGGGTGGACATCGAAGAATCTCGCCATGGCATGAGCTTACGCCCGGGCACGCGGGGCACATCCATTCCGGCGCGGGGGCTGTGTCGCGTTTCATTTGCGCCCTGATCGGTGCTACCCCTTGAGGGACACCGCACGACGGACGCACCGATGCAGCACCGACGAAGAGGAGTAATACATGACTTTGCCCCGGGATGAAGACAGCTCACTGCGGCACTGGAGCGCGCGCCTGATCCAGGCCCTCCAAATCCTCGACCTGGAGGTGGACCACGAGAAGCTGGTGCAACTCGCCGACGAATCGGTCAAGGCCGTGGGTCCGCACGCCGACGCCGTCAGCGCCTTCGTCGTCGGCTTCGCCGCCGGGACGGCGTCCACCCACGGGCGCAAGAGCGTCGACGAGGCTGTCACGGCGGCCGCGGATAAGGTGATCGAGCTGTGCGAGCACGGCGAAGAGGGCGGCCCGGACGAAAAGGGCTGGACCAAGCGGGCCCAGTAGCCCGCACCCAACGCACCCACACACAACAGCCGGCAGGCCGCATCCCCGAAGGGACGCGGCCTGCCGGCTTTTCCGGAGGGGTGCTAGGCGGACACCGTCGCACCGGGAGCGGCGTGCAGGCGGCCCGGGCCGTCAGCTTCCTGGTCCGCGCTGGCCTCGAGCCGCACGATCACAGCCTTCGAGATGGGCGTGTTGCTCCCCTCAGCGGTGTGGTTCAGCGGCACCAGGACATTGGCCTCCGGGTAGTACGCGGCGGCACAGCCGCGCGACGTCGGGTACGAGACCACGCGGAACTTGCGCAGCACCCGCTCCTCGCCGTCGTCGTGCACGCCGTGGATGTCCACGTACAGACCGTCCGCGAGCCCCAGTTCGGCGATGTCGTCCGGGTTGACGAACACCACGTGGCGGCCCTTCTTGATGCCGCGGTACCGGTCGTTGTGCCCGTAGATGGTGGTGTTGAACTGGTCGTGGGAGCGCATGGTCTGCAGGATCAGCGTGCCCTCGGGGCGTTCGACGTGTTCGAGGTAGTTCACCGTCAGCACAGCCTTGCCCGTGGGCGTGGCGAAGGTGCGCGAATCGCGGGGACCGTTCTCGAGGATGAAGCCGCCTTCCTGGCGGATCCGCTCGTTGTAGTCCTGGCAGCCGCCCACCACGCGGGAGATGTGGTCCCGGATCAGGTCGTAGTTCTTCTCGAAGCCGTCCCAGTCCGCCGCGATCCTATCGCCCACCAGCGCCTTGCCCAGGCGGCTGAGGATCGCGGGTTCGGAGAGCAGGTGGTGGGAGACCGGTTCCACGCTGCCCCACGAGGGGTGCACGGCACAGACGGTGTCTTCCACGGAGACGAACTGTTCGCCGGATTCCTGGATGTCGATCTCGGTCCGGCCCATCGTGGGCAGGATCAGCGCCTCGGCGCCGGTCACCACGTGGGAGCGGTTGAGTTTGGTGGAGACCTGCACGGTCATCTCCGTGCCGGCCATGGCGGCCTCCGCGGCGTTGGTGTCCGAGACGGCGGCGACGAAGTTGCCGCCCATCGCCATGAAGAACTTGATCTCGCCTTCGCGCATCTTGTTGATGGTTTCGACGGCGTCCACGCCGTGTTCGCGCGGCGGCTCGAAGTCGAACTCCTTGCCCAGGGCCTCCATGAAGGACTGCGGCATCTGCTCCCAGATGCCCATGGTCCGGTCACCCTGGACGTTGCTGTGGCCGCGGATCGGCGAGGCGCCGGCCCCGGGCTTGCCCATGTTGCCGCGCAGCAGCAGGAGGTTGATGATCTCCTTGATGGTGGCCACGCCCTTCTTCTGCTGCGTGACGCCCATGGCCCAGGTGATGATGACCTTGTCCGCCTTCAGGTACCGGGCGGCCAGCTCGTCGATCTCCTCGGAGCGCAGCCCGGTGGCCTCCAGGACCTCCCGCTCGTCCAGCTGCGCGAGGTGTTCCTTCAGTTCGTCCAGGCCCTCGCAGTGCTCGGCCAGGAACGCGTGGTCCAGAACCGTCCCAGGGTTGCGGTCCTCGGCGTCGAGGACGCGCTTGGAGACGGCCTGCAGCAGGGCCATGTCCCCGCCGATCCGGATGTGCATGAACTGGTCCGCGATGGAGGTTCCGTGGCCGATCACGCCGCGGACCTTCTGCGGGTTCTTGTAGCGGTGCAGCCCGGCCTCGGGGAGCGGGTTCACGGCCACGATCTCGCCGCCGTTGTGCTTGCAGTTCTCCAGCTCGGTCAGCATGCGCGGGTGGTTGGTGCCCGGGTTCTGGCCCATGATGATGATCAGGTCGGCGTCGGCGTAGTCGTCGAAGTTCACGGTCGCCTTGCCGATGCCGATGGTCTGGCCCATCGCCCAGCCGGAGGACTCGTGGCACATGTTGGAGCAGTCCGGGAGGTTGTTCGTGCCGTAGCCGCGCACCAGCAGCTGGTAGAGGAAGGCCGCCTCGTTGGAGGTGCGGCCGCTGGTGTAGAAGGACGCCTCGTCCGGGGACGCCAGGCCGTGGAGCTTGTCCGTGACGATCCGGATTGCCTCATCCCAGGACACGGGCGTGTAGTGGTCCTCGCCGGCGGCTTTGAACACCGGTTCGGTGAGGCGGCCCTGCATGCCGAGCCAGTAATCGGACCGGTCGCGCAGTTCGCTGACCGAGTGTTCGGCCCAGAACGACGACGGAATCACCAGCGGCGTCGCCTCCCAGGTGACGGCCTTGGCGCCGTTCTCGCAGAACTCGAACGCCTTGCGGTGGTGCGGGTCCGGCCAGGCGCAGCTGGGGCAGTCGAAGCCGTCCTTCTGGTTCATCTTCAGGACCGTTTTGCGGGTCCGGTTGGGACCCATCCGCTTGATCGCCGGCTCCATGGAGTGGTAGACGCCGGGAACTCCGGCCGCCCAGTGCTTGGGCCGGTCGCCGACCTCCAGGTCCTTTTCGTTCGGTTCCTGTACCTCAGGTGTCTTGCGAGCCACGACAACTTCCCTTCTGCAGACGCCGCCGTAAGCCCGGCGGCGGGCACAACTCCTCTACGCACCCTACCCGCCCACGTGAGACTCGACTCTCAGCCGGACCGGAGCGCCGCAGGTAATCGAAGGGGGCGGGCTATTCGGCCGCGCGTTCGGCGAGGGCTGCCTGGATCTCCCGGCGCAGGACCTTACCGATCAGCGAGCGCGGCAGTCGCTCCATGACCACCACCCGCCGCGGCACCTTGTACGCTGCCAGGTGTTCCCGCGCGAAGTCCCGCAGGGCGCCGGGGTCCACCGTGCCGCCGGCGTCGGGCACGACGGCGGCCACCACGTCCTCGCCGCCGCCGGGCCGGGGCACGCCCACCACGGAGACCTCCGCGACGCCGGGGAACCTGGCCAGGACGTCCTCGACCTCGGTGGGTGAGACGTTGAAGCCGCCGGTGATAATCAGTTCCTTGATCCGGTCCCGGATGGTCACGAAGTGGTCCTTGTCGACGGAGACGATGTCACCGGTCCGGAACCAGCCGCCCTCCAGCAGGGCCTCCTCGGTGTCCTGCGGGCGGTTCCAGTACCCGGCGAAGACCTGCGGCCCGCGGATCAGCAGTTCGCCCCGTTCGCCGGGCGCCCGGTTGACGGCGACGTTCCGGGGATCGACGACGCGGATGTCGGTGAGCGGAAAGGGGACGCCCACGGTGCCGGGCTTGCGGCTCGGGCCGAAGGGGTTGCCTATGGAGATCGGCGAGGTCTCGGTCAGGCCGTAGCCTTCGATCAGGTTCCCGCCGGTTGCCTTTTCCCAGGTCTCCACCGTGGCCACCGGGAGGTTCATGGCCCCGGAGATGGAGTACCTGATGCCCCGCAGGCTCACGCCCCGGCGGGCGGCCTCCGCGGCGAGCCGGTCGTAGATCGGCGGGACGGCGGGCAGGAACGTCGCCGGCGAGCGCCGGTGCGCCTTCAGGACCAGGCCGGCGTCGAACTTCGGGAAGAGGACCAGCCGCGCCCCGATGCTCAGCGAAAAGGTCATGCAGAGCGTGAGCCCGTAGGCATGGAACATCGGCAGGACGGCGTAGACGGTTTCCTTGCCGTCCTGGAGGCCGGGTACCCACGCGCGGCCTTGCGCGGCGTTGGCCTGCAGGTTCGCGTGCGTGAGCATGGCACCCTTCGGCGCGCCGGTGGTGCCGCTGGTGTATTGCAGGACCGCCAGGTCCCCGGGCGCGGGCCGCTGGTGGCGCCGCTTGAGCCGCCCGGCGTCCAGCAGCCGGTGCCATGGCAGTACCTGCCGTTGAACGACGGCGGCCCGGGTTCCGCGCGCCGGCTTCCCGGCGGCCAGGGCGGCGCGTGCCTTCCGTGCGGAGGGCAGCGGAAGCCGCAGCGCCAGCCGTTTGCCCAGCGGCATGGCCGGGATCAGCTCGACCGACACCACGGTGCGGAGGCCAATGTCCGCCGGCAGCCGCAGCACCCGGTCCACGGCCTTGTCCCAGACGATTGCGACGGTGGCGCCGTGGTCCTCGAACTGGTGGCGCAGCTCGCGGTCCGTGTACAGGGGGTTGTGTTCGACGACGACGGCCCCCAGGCGCAACACCGCGTAGAAGGCAATGACGTGCTGCGGGCAGTTGGGCAGGACCAGGGCCACCCGGTCCCCGGCGGCCACTCCCAGCTTCTGCAACCCGGCGGCCACGCGGTTGATCTGCGCGCCGAGCTCCCGGTAGCTGGTCCGCGCCCCGAAGAACTCCAGCGCCGTCCGGCTGCCGTAGCGCCGGACGGACGCCTCCACCATGTCCACCAGCGACCCGGTGGGCAGCACCAGGTCGGCCGGAACGCCGTCGCTGTAGTGGGCGGTCCAGGGCCGGTCCGCCCACGGGAGGCCCGGCACCTGTGGTTCCGGAAGAGATTTCTGCTTCATGCCTGGTCCTTGCCGTGGGGAGGGGGTCCGGCCGCTGACGGGTCCGGGGGCAGTGGTTTGCGGCGGCTGCGGGACAAGTCGGCCACCCCAAAAAAGCCTACTGCCCGGTATCGGGTCCCGGGGACGGCGGTGCCCGATTGGCGATGCCAGTCGGTGGTCCCATTGGGCTGTCTGCACGGGGGCCAGGGCTCCGCTGCGCCGTGACTTTCGGCCCTACGGAGCGTGGGCGATTGCGCGGAAGGTGGGGGTGACGGACTCGGGAACGGAACGCACCATGACACACGACCGGCCTTCCCTGCGGTTCTTCGGTGCGACAGACACCGTGACCGGTTCCCGGTACCTGCTCGAATCCGGCGGCCGCCGCGTCCTGGTGGACTGTGGATTGTTCCAGGGCTACAAGCGCAGTCGGGAACGCAACCGGGCCCCGTTTCCCGTACCGCCGCACTCCATCGACGCCGTCGTCCTCACCCACGCCCACTTGGACCACACGGGCTATGTCCCGGCCCTGGTCCGGGACGGCTTCAAGGGTCCCGTCTACGCCACCGACGGCACCGCGGAACTGTGCAAGCTGATCCTGCCGGACAGCGGGTACCTCCAGGAGGAGGAGGCCAAGAACGCCACCCACCGCGGCTCGGCCAGCCACTCGCCGGCCCTCCCGCTCTACACGGCGGCAGACGCGGTCCGCTCGCTGAACAGCTTCAAGGTCCGGGAGTTCGATGACCCGCTGGACCTCGGCGGCGGCATGGAACTGACGTTCGTGCCGGCCGGCCACATCCTCGGCGCCGCCCAGGTGCACGTCCGCTTCGGCTCGCAGTCGGTCCATTTCACCGGGGACCTTGGCCGGAGCGATGATCCGTTCATGTATCCGCCCCGGCCGCTGGGAGAGGTGGACGTCCTGGTCACCGAATCCACCTACGGGAACCGGAAGCACGCGGAGGCGGACCCGGAACTACAGCTGGGGGAGATCGTTCGGCGGGTGGCCAAACGCGGGGGCGTGGTCCTGTTCGCCGCGTTCGCCGTCGGTCGCGCCGAGACCCTGATGCTGTACCTCTCCAGGCTGCGGCGGAAGAACGCCATCCCGGACATCCCCATCTATCTCAACAGCCCCATGGCCATCGACGCCTCGGACATGTACCAGCGCCACCCGGAGGAACACCGGCTCCGGCCCGAGGAGTACCGGGGCATGTACACCGTGGCAACGTTCACCCGCAGCGTCGACGACTCGAAGCTGCTGAACCTGCGCGGCGGACCGATGATCATCATCTCCGCCAGCGGTATGCTCACCGGTGGTCGGGTGCTGCACCACCTCGCGGCGTACGGGACGGACCCGAAGAACGCCGTCGTCCTCAGCGGCTACCAGGCCGGCGGGACGCGGGGAGCGGCGCTCGCCGCCGGCGAGCGCAACGTGCGGGTCTACGGCGAGGACCTGACCATCCGGGCCGAGGTCATCCAGATGGAGAACCTCTCCGCCCACGCGGACACCGACGGGCTGATCGCCTGGATGAAGGCCGCACCGAGTGCCCCGCGCATCGCCTACGTCACGCACGGAGAGCCGGACGCCGCGGACGCCCTGCGGCTGCGGATCAAACGGGAGCTGGGCTGGCGCGCCCGGGTTCCGGAGTACCTGGAACGGGTCGACCTGGGGAACCCGCGGTGAG